>NZ_LR733313.1 GCF_902506295.1 Luteimonas sp. 9C
GGGCGGGCGCCATCGCGCGACCGCGGCGGGCATCCGACGGCGCCGGGCGCGCGGGCGCGGCTTCCGCGGCCGCCGCCGGCGCGTCGGCAGGCATCTCGGATGCGGGACGCATCCCGGTCTCGGGCACCGGGCGCAGCTGCCACGCAATGCCGACCGCCAGGGCCAGCGATGCCGCGATGCCGGCCGCCATGGGCCAGCGCCGGCGCGCGCGTGGCGCACGGCGACGCATGCCCGCGTCGGTGGTCGATCGGGACGCGCCTGCGGCCTTGCGGGCCGCGCCGAGGACCGCCGCGTCCAGCGCGGCCGACGGCGACCTGGCCGTGCCGTCACCTGCCAGGCGGTCGGCCAGCAGGCGTTCTTGGGGCGTCAGCGGTTCGCGGTCGGTTCGGTTCATGGGTTGAGCAAGGTGCGCAGTTTGTCCATCGCGTAGCGCAGTCGCGATTTCACGGTTTCGCGGCCGACGCCGGTGATCGCGCCGATCTCCTCCAGCGTCAGTTCCTGTTCCAGCCGCAGCAGCACCACCTCGCGCTGCTCGTCCGGTAACGCGGCCAGTGCGAGCTGCAGTTGGCGCCGTTGTTCGAACTGCGACAGCTGCCGCTCGGGTGAATCGGGATCGACAATACGCGCGGTGCGCTGCGCCGCATCCTCGGGCGGCGGCGGCCGGTGCTGCGCGGCGCGCCAGTGGTCGGCCAGGCGATTGTGGGCGATGCGGTACAGCCACGTGGTGAACATCGCGTCCGGTGTCCAGTCGGCGCGCGCGGCGATCACGCGCTGCCAGATGTCCTGGAACATCTCGTCGGCCAGCGCGCCGTTGCGCAGCTGGCGCACCAGGAACCGGTAGAGCTTGTCGCGGTGACGCCGGTAGAGCGTCTCGAACGCGGCAACGTCTCCCGCGACCCATGCCTGCATCAGGGCATCGTCACCGGGCGGCGCCGGCTGGCTGTCGATGTCGGGCATGGCCCGCAGGTTACGTGCTGCCGACGGGACCGGGAAGACCGGTCGACAGGGAAGCGTAGGTGCGGGGGTCGCGTGCATGGACGGACGAACGTGCCGCGGGACGCAGCGGGGTCGAAACCGGGAGCGCTGTGACGATTTGGTTATGCTCGCGTCAGCCAGCCTCCGCCAACGCCGCCGTGCCCGATCGCCTGCCCGCCGAACTCCAACGCCCACCGCCCGTCGACGCGGCCACGCGTGCGCGGGAGATCCTGCGGACCGCGCCGGACGGACTGGCGGCGGCGATCGCCTGGCATTGCCCGCTGACCGGTCGCGCCGCCGCGCACGCCGCGCACGCCGGCGCTGCGATGCGCGGGTCGGCCACGGCAGCACTCGATGCCGCGGACACGGCCTCGGCGGATATCCGCATGCAGCGCGCCGCGCGCGGGGACACGCGCGTCGTCGTCGCGGTCGACGCCGGCGCCGACGAGGCCTCGCGCGATGCCTGGGCGCAGCTCGCCGCGCACGCCATGCTCAACGGGCTGGACACGCTGGTCACCGAGCACATCGTGACCACGCTGCAGCGCTCCGAACGGCTGCAGCAGGCCTTGTACGAGATCGCCGATCTCGCCGGCTCCGCGCTCGAGATGGGCGACATGCTGGCCCGGATCCACGCCGTCGTGGGCACGCTGATGACGGCCGAGAACTTCTACATCGTGCTCTACGACGATCTCAGCGAGACCTTGCGGTTCCTGTATTTCGTCGATGCGCTGGATCCCTGGACCGCCGATCCCACGCGGGAACTGCACGTCAACGACATGCCCAACAGCCTGACCATCGCGCTGCTGCGCGCGGGCCAGCCGATGCTCGGCCCGTCGGCGCAATTGCGACAGGTCCACGGCGTCGACGACGGCAACCTGCTGCACGGCCCCGACAGCGCGGACTGGCTGGGCGTCCCGCTGCGCCGCGACGGCCGGGTCTGCGGCGCGATCGTCGTCCAGAGCTACGACCGGCCCGACCGCTACAGCCAGGACGACCGGGCGCTGCTGGAGTTCGTCGCCCAGCACATCCTCACCGCGCTCGACCGCAAGCAGGCGCACGCGGAGCTCGAACGCCGCGTGGATTCGCGCACGCTGGAACTGCAGGAGGCGAACTTCGGCCTGCAGGCGCAGATCGCCGAGCGCGGACGCGCCGAACGGCTGCAGCGGGCGCTGTACCGGATCAGCGAACTGTCGGTCGCCGCCGGCAGCGTGGAGCGCTTCTACGGCGATCTGCACGCGATCGTGGGCGAGCTGCTCTACGCGCGGAACTTCTACATCGCGATGCTGAGCCAGGACGGCGAGCGGCTGGAGTTTCCGTATTCGGTCGACGAGCGCGACGCCGCGCGTCGTCCGCGCGACCGCGCCAACGGCCTGACCGAGTACGTGATCGACAGCGGCGAGCCCTTGCTCGCACGGCGCGAGGGCATTGCGCTGCTCGAGGCCAGTGGTGAGCTGCAGAGCCGCGGCACCCACGCGCAGTGCTGGCTGGGCGTGCCGCTGAGCCGCGACGGGCGCCCGGTGGGTGCGATCGCGGTGCAGAGCTACGATCCGGAGATCGCGTTCACGCACAGCGACCAGGCGCTGCTGACCTTTGTCGCGCATCACATCGACAGCGCGCTGGAACGCAAACGCGCGCAGGAAGCGCTCAAGGCGGCCCACACCGAACTCGAGTTCCGGGTCGACGCGCGCACCCGCGAACTGGAGGAGGCGAACCGGGAGTTGCGTGCGCAGATCGGCGAGCGCGTACGTGCACAGCAACGCCTGGTGCACCAGGCGCGACACGATCCGCTGACCGGACTGCCCAATCGCGTACAGCTGCTCGAGCGACTCAATGCCGCACTCGCGTCCTCGGAAAGCCGGCAGGAACCCTTCGCCGTGCTGTTCCTCGATCTCGACCGCTTCAAGCTGGTCAACGACAGCGTCGGCCACGCGGCGGGCGACGCGATGCTGGTCGAGATCGCGCAGCGCATCTCCGCGCTGCTCGGGCCGCAGGACATGGCCGCGCGTCTGGGCGGCGACGAGTTCGCGCTGGTGCTGGGCGGCGTCGACGACGCGGGCGTCGCCGACACGATGGCGGCCGCGCTGCTGGCCACGCTGGCACGGCCGATGTGGGTGGCCGGGCGCGAGCTGTATCCCTCGGCCAGCATCGGAATCGCGATGTCGCATCCCGGCGCCGATGGCGACGGCCTGCTGCGCGACGCGGACGCGGCGATGTATCGCGCCAAGGCCTGCGGCCGCGATCGCAGCGAACGCTTCGACGAAGCGATGCGCGCCGAGGCGACGCGCCTGCTGGACCTGGAAGCCGATCTGCGCCGGGCGATCCTGCAGGATGCATTCGAGCCGTTCTTCCAGCCCATCGTGCGCCTGTCCGACGGTGCGGTCATCGGCCACGAGGCGCTGCTGCGCTGGCGCCACGAGCTCCACGGCATCCTGCCGCCGGCCGATTTCATCGGCGTGGGCGAGGACAGCGGCCTGATCGAACAGGTCGACTGGCTGATGTACCGCAAGGTCATCGGCATGATGGCGACGCTCGAGGCGCCGGGCTATGTGTCGATCAACGTCTCGCCGCGCCACTTCCGCTCCGACGATTTCGTCGAACGGCTGATGACCCTGGTGGACGGCGCCGGCGCCGATCCATCGCGCCTGCGCATCGAGATCACCGAGGTCGCCTTGCTCGACGACGCGCCCCGTGCGCTGCGCATGCTCAGTCTGCTGCGCGAGCGCGGCGTCATGGCGTTGCTGGACGATTTCGGCACCGGATTTTCGGCGCTGTCCTACCTGCATCGCTTTCCGATCCAGGCGCTGAAGATCGACCAGAGCTTCGTGCAGGGACTGGGCAGCGACCTGCACGCCGAGAGTCTGGCGCTGGTCCGCGCGATCCTTGCGCTCGCCGGCACGCTGGGCATCGACACGATCGCCGAAGGCGTGGAGACGCGGGCGCAGCGCGAGATGCTCGACGAGCTCGGCTGCCAGTACGCGCAGGGCTATCTCTATGGGCGACCCGCACCGTTCTGAGCGGGCGGTGCAGTGACGCGATGCTAGAGTGCCCGCGATTTTTCACAGCACCGGAGCACGCCATGCAGCAGACCCGCTTCTACCCGATCGGCACACCAGGCCAGCCGTGGGGCGACGCCGAACGGGCGGCGTGGCGGACGGCGCAGACGCGCCAGCGCAGCCATGCGGATGACGTGGTCGCCCGCGTGGACGCGTTGCGCACACGCTTCGATGTCGCCGTCTACGACCAGCTCGACGCAGGCGGCCGCTGCTATCCGCTGCTCGCGATCCGCAGCCGCGACTGGCGACCGGACCTGCCGGTCGGCGTGGTCACCGGTGGCGTGCACGGCTACGAAACCAGCGGCGTGGTCGGGGCGCTGGAATTCCTGGAGCAATCCGCTGCGGACTTCGCCGGGCGGATCAATCTGCTGGTCGTGCCCTGCGTCAGTCCCTGGGGCTACGAGCATGTCCAGCGCTGGAACATCGATGCGATCGATCCGAACCGGTCGTTCCGCGCGGGCAGCCCGGCCCGGGAATCCGCGGCGCTGGTCGCGTTGCTCGCGCCGCTGCGGGGCGAGGTGCTGGTCCACGTGGACCTGCACGAGACCACCGACACCGACGAATCCGAGTTCCGGCCCGCGCTGGCCGCGCGCGACGGCGTGGCGTTCGAGCCGGGTGGCATTCCCGACGGGTTCTACCTGGTCGACGACAGCGAACGCCCGCAGCCCGGATTCCAGCAGACCGTGATCGCCGCGGTGGAGCGGGTGACGCATATCGCGCCGGCCGATGCCGACGGCGAGATGATCGGCTCCCCCGTCGTCGCCCACGGCGTCATCGAGTATCCGGTCGTCGAGCTGGGCCTGTGCGCGGGCATCACCGGCGCGCGGTACGTGACCACGACGGAGGTCTATCCCGACAGTCCGCGCACGACGCCGGCCGAATGCAATGCAGCGCAGGTCGCCTCGATCGTGTCGGCACTCGAGTACGCGCTGGCGCATCGCTGAAGGCCGCACCCGGCATGCGGAATTGTGCCGACGCGCCATCGTGCCGGTCTCGCGGACAGGCGCCATCGGCGCGCGACGTACCGCCCGCCCGGTGTCGCGCTTACCATCGGGGTCCGACCCGCCGCTGGAGCACGCCATGGCCACACCGCCCAGACAGACCGCACGCGACTTCGATCCCGATGTGCTCGCCCTGTTCGACGACTACGTGCACGGGGCGATCGACCGCCGCGGATTCCTCAGCCGCGCGGGCCGCATCGCCGGCGCCGCAGGCGCGGCAGGCCTGCTCGCCGCACTGAGCCCGCAGTTCGCGCGGGCGCAGCAGATCGCACCGGACGACGCGCGCCTGCAGACGCGCCACCTCGAATTCGACGCGCCTAGGGGCAATGGCCGCGGCCGCGGCTATCTCGCGCAACCGGCCAAAGCGGACGGTCCGCTGCCCGTGGTGCTGGTGGTCCACGAGAACCGCGGACTCAATCCGCACATCGAGGATGTCACGCGCCGCATCGCGCTCGAGGGCTACATCGCGTTCGCGCCGGATGCGCTGTTCCCGAAGGGCGGCTACCCGGGCGAGGAGGACGCGGCGCGCGCCCTGTTCGCGACGCTCGACCAGGACAAGGCGCGGCAGGATTTCGTGGCGGCAGCGGACTGGCTGCAGGCCGTCGAAGGCGGCAACGGGCATCTCGGCGTCGTCGGCTTCTGCTACGGCGGCGGCATGGCCAACTGGCTGGCGACCCGGCTGCCGACGTTGCGCGCAGCGGTGCCGTTCTATGGGCCGGCCGCGCCGCTGGAGGACGTACCGGAGATCGCCGCCGAACTGCTGGTGGTGCTGGCATCCAACGATGCGCGCGTCAACGCGCAGTGGCCCGACTACGAAGCTGCGCTGCAGGCGGCCGGCAAGACGTTCACGCTGTACCAGCCCGCCGACACCGAGCACGGCTTCAACAACGACACCACGCCGCGCTATGACGAGGCGGCCGCCAGGGAAGCCTGGTCGAAGATGCTGGCGCTGTTCGCACGCACGCTGAAAGTTCCGGCCTGACGATGCTGCGCGGCATCCACCACGTCGCCGTGATCTGCGGCGACTACGCGGTGTCGAAGGCGTTCTACGTCGAGACGCTCGGCCTGCAGGTGCTGTCCGAGCATTTCCGCGCGGACCGGCATTCGTGGAAACTCGATCTCGCCCTGCCGGACGGCAGCCAGATCGAACTGTTCTCCTTCCCAGGCGCGCCGCCGCGCCCGTCCTGGCCGGAGGCGCAAGGCCTGCGCCACCTGGCATTCGCCGTCGACGACATCGACGCGGCCTGCGCGCGATTGACCGCGCAGGGCGTCGCGCTGGAACCCGCGCGCGTCGACCCTTACACCGGACGACGCTTCGTGTTCTTCGCCGATCCCGACGGCTTGCCGCTGGAACTCTACGAAGCGCCCACGGTCGCCTGAGCTCGCAGGCGCGCGCGGCTCAGGAGGCTGCCGGAAACACCGGTTCCGGGCCGGCGGGCACGATGCCGGTCGGATTGATCTGCCGATGACTCTGGTAGTAGTGGCGGCGGATGTGATCGAAGTCCACCGTCGGCGCGACCGCGGGCTCGGCGTACAGCCGCCGGGTATAGGCCAGCAGCACGGGATAGTCCCGGAGCTGCCGCAGGTTGCACTTGAAATGCCCGTGGTAGACCGCGTCGAAGCGGAGCAGGGTGGTGAACAGCCGCCAGTCGGCTTCAGTCTGCACGTCGCCGCACAGCCAGGTCCGTCCGGACAGGTGTGATTCCAGCCAGTCGAGGGTCTCGAACGCACCGCGCACCGCCGCGTCGTAGGCGGACTGGCTCGTCGCGAACCCGGCCTTGTACACGCCATTGTTGAGCCCGTCGTAGATGCGCGCGTTGAGTGCGTCGATCTCGCCGAGCAGCGCATCGGGCGCGTAGTCGCCGGGTATCGCGCCGACGCCGTCGAACGCGCTGTTGAACATGCGGATGATGTCGGCCGATTCGTTGCTGACGATGGTTTCGCGCTGTTTGTCCCACAGCACCGGCACCGTCACCCGCCCGGTGTAGTGCGGATCGGCGCGCACGTAGAGCTGCCAGACCGTCTCGGCGCCGTGCAGCGGATCGGGCACGACGCCGGGGCCGGGTGCGAACGTCCAGCCCGCGTCCGCCATCAGCCAGTGGGTGACCGACAGGCCGATCATCGCCTGCAGGCCCTTGAGTTCGCGGAACAGCGTCGCGCGATGGGCCCAGGGGCAGGCGCGCGCCACGTAGAGGTGATAGCGGCCGGGTTCGGCCTCAAATCCGCCTTCCCCGGTGGGGCCGGGCGCGCCGTCCGGGGTGATCCAGTTGCGGAATGCAGACTCGGGACGTTGCAACGCGCCGTCTTCGCCGACGAGCTTGTCGTCATCGGGTTCCCAGCGGCCTTCGATCAGCATGCCCATGCGGTGGTTGTCCTGTGTGCGGTTGCAGCGCGACGCGCGATGAAAGACGAGCCTCGCCGATCGGGCATCAAGACGACGTCCCCCTCTCCGCATCCCGGCGCGCGGCTTGCCGCCGGACCGGCAGCAAGAGGCCCACCGCCGCGCCGATGAAAACGGTTACGCTGCGCCACGCGACGGTTCACCTGCCGGCGTCGCGACCCTGGGGAGGGCGTGCGAAGACAGCGCGGAGAGACGATGCGAAACCGGGTGCGGTGGCTGTGCGGGGTTGTGTGTGCATTGGGCGGCGCGTCGGCGCATGCGCAGGACGGCCTGCCGCCGCGCGCGGCGTGGACGGCGACGAGTTCGTCGACGCAGGTCCAGGCCGAGGCCATTGAACATCTGGTCGACGGTGATTTCGCGACCAAGACCGGCGGCGCGTTCAGCGCCGGGCACTGGTTCCAGGTGGATCTGGGCCGTGCGAGCGAGATCGGTGGCGTGCGGATCCGCTGGGATCTCGCCAACCCCGAAGGATTCGTGGTGCAGGCCGCCGAGCGTGAGGGCGAGTGGCGCGACGTGCACCTGCAGCCGGATTCGCTGGGCGGGGTCGAAACCCTGTTCTTCGCGCCGGTGCGTGCACGCTGGCTGCGGCTGGCGGCGCTACCGAAAACCTCCGACTGGGGCGTCTCGATCTTCGAGTTCGAACCGCTGCCGGTCGCCGAGGCCGCGCGGATCACGGGGCTGGACGATCCCGACACTGCGAGTGTCTGGCGCAAGGACGGCGCGCCGGTGCCGGTCGCGATGGACGGCGATGCCGGCAGCGTCACGCTGTCGTTCGCCGCGCCACAGCCCACGGCCGGCGTGCGCGTCGAATGGGCCGGCACGCGCAGTGGCGCGATGCTGGAGGCACGCGACGCCGCCGGTGCGTGGCAGGTCGTGGCGCGCGATCCGTTCCCGGGTGACGGCGGCATGTCCACGCTCGCCAGCCCGGTGGCGCTGGATGCGCGCGACTTGCGCGTTCGCGTCTCTGCCGGCGACGGTGCGCCGCCGGCCGTCGCGCGGCTGCGCCTGCTCGGGCCGGGCGAAGTGATGACGCCGATGCGCGCCTACCAGGCCGCCGCTGCGCGCGGAACGGCCGCCCTGTTCCCGCCGTCGCTGCGCATGCAGCAGACCTACTGGACGGTCGTCGGCGTGCACGGTGGCCTGCAGAAATCGATCTTCGACGAGTGGGGCAATCTGGAGGCCTGGAAGGGCGCGCCGCTGGTCCAGGCGATCTGGCGCGATGCGCGCGGCGCGGCCAGCGCTGCCGGCGGAACGCCGGTGCATACGCTGCGCGAACGCTGGATGCCGATGCCGGCCGTCGAGTGGACCGCGACGCCCGATATCGCGGTGCGCAGCGAGACCTTCACCACCACGCTCGACGGCCAGCCGGTCACGTTGCTGCGTCATCGCGTGACCAATCGCGGCGCGACCGCGATCGACGGCACGCTGTCGCTGCTGGTGCGACCGATGCAGATGAATCCCCCGTGGCAGAACGGCGGGCTGTCGCCGATCTCCGATGTCGCGATCGCGCGCGATCCACTGGGCACCGCGGTCCGCGTCAACGACCGCACGCTGCTGACGTCGCTGACCCCGCCGACGCACCAGGGCGCGGCACCGCTCGGCGAAGACGGCGCCACCGAACTCACGCCGCATGCCGCGGCCGGCACGGCGCCCGATGCCGTGTCCGCTCACGACGATGCCGGGCTGGCCGCGTCGCTGCTCGGCTATCGCATGCGACTCGCGCCAGGTGCGAGCGAGTCGGTCGTCGTCGCGTTTCCGCTCGGCGTCGCGCGCACGGACCGCAACGACGGCCCGCTGCCCGAAGCGCCGGCGCTGGTGCCGGCATCCCTGCAGGTCGCGGCGACGCCCGATGCGAGCTTCGACGCGCTGGCCGCGCGCGTGGCCGACGACTGGCGCGCGCGTTTCGGCAACGTGCACATCGCGTTGCCCGACGCCGACCTGCTCGATGCGCTGCGCACGCAGGCGGCGTACATGCTGATCAACCGCACCGGTCAGGCGATGCAGCCGGGGCCGCGCAACTACGACCGCTCCTTCATCCGCGACGGTGCCGCCACGGCCGCCGTGCTGCTGCGCATGGGGCAGGCCGACGTGGCCCGCGATTTCCTGCGCTGGTACACCGACCACGCCGTGCGCGACTCGGGTCTGGTCTCGCCGATCATCAACGACGACGGCACGCTGTTCACCGGCTTCGGCTCCGACATCGAGTTCGACGCCCAAGGCCAGTACATCGCGCTGGTGGCCGATGTCGCGCGGCTCGACGGTGGCCCGGAGACCGTGCGCCACTACCTGCCCCAGGTGACGTCGGCGATGCGCTTCCTGCAGACCCTGCGCGAGCGCACGCTGGTGCCGGGCTACATGGCCGACGCGCCGGCGCCGGCGCGCTTCCGCGGCATCATCGCGCCGTCGATCAGCCACGAAGGCTATTCCAGCCCCACGCACAGCTACTGGGACGACTACTGGGCGCTCAAGGGCTGGCATGACGGCGCCTGGCTGGCCGACCAACTCGGCGATGCGGAGACCGCGGCCTGGGCCCGCAGCCAGTACGACGCGCTGCGCACCGATGTCGCCGCCTCGATCCGCGCGACCATGGCCTGGAGCGGCCAGGACACCGTGCCGGCGGCCGCCGACATTGGCGGCAACGACCCCACCAGCGTGTCGATCGCCCTCGATCCCACCGGTCAGCAGGACCTGCTGCCGGCCGATGCGCTGCGCACGACGTTCGATCGCTACCTCGCCGACTTCCGGCGCAATGCCGGCCCGGATGCGCTGTACGCGTACTCGCCCTACGAACTGCGCAACGTGCTGACCTTCGTGCATCTGGACCAGCCGGAGGCGGCCTGGGAGATGCTCTCGCGCATGTTCGAGGACCGGCGCCCGCGCCCCTGGCACGTCTGGGGCGAGGTCGTGCATTCGCGGCTGCGGTTCCCGCGCTATCTGGGCGACATGCCGCACACCTGGATTGGCGCGGAATACGCGCGCGCGATGTTCGGCATGCTGATGCGCGAGGACGACGCGGTGCTGCAACTGCTGCCCGGCACGCCGCTGGACTGGCTGGCCGGCGAGGGACTGCGCCTCGACGCGTTGCCCACTGCCTACGGGCCTCTGACCCTCCGGGCGCAAGGCGATGCGGAGCGACTTGAGATCGCACTCGGCGACGGGCTGCGCGCGGGCAGTGCGGTGCGGGTCGCGTGGCCGCAACGCACGCGACCGCAACGGGTCACCGTCGATGGCGTGGATGTGCGCACGTTCGATGCGCAGGGCATCCGCCTGCCCGCATCGTTCCGTCGGCTCGAGGCGACCTGGTCGCCGGACTGACGCGGGCGGTGCTGTGACCGCATGGTCACGCCCCCATCGCCATGCTGCATGGCCTCCTTCCCAGCCGAGTCGCCATGCGCAGCCCGCCGCAGAATCCGTACGACCTCGGACGCCACGACATCCCCGACATCCTGCGGACGATCCACACCGAGGTCCGCGAGCGCTTCGGGCACCAGAAGGGCAAGGTCGCCGACTACATTCCCGCGCTGGCGTCGGTGTCCCCCGATACCTTCGGCATGGCGGTCGTCACGCTCGACGGCGAGGTCCATACCGTCGGCGAGGCGCACGCGCCGTTCTCGATCCAGAGCATCTCCAAGGTGCACACGCTGACGCTGGCGCTGGACAAGGCCGGTGACGACCTGTGGAAGCGCGTCGGTCGCGAGCCGTCGGGCGATCCGTTCAACTCGCTGATCCAGCTCGAACACGAGAGCGGCATTCCGCGCAACCCTTTCATCAACGCCGGCGCGATCGTCGTCGCCGACGTGATCCTGTCGCACTACGACGACCCGGAAGCCGCGCTGCTGACGTTCATGCGCGAACGCTCGGGCAACCCGGACCTCGGACGCGACGACGAGATCTGGGAATCGGAACGCAAGAGCGGCTACCGCAACGTGGCGCTGGCCAACTTCATCCGCAGCTTCGGCAACATCCAGAACGACGTGCAGGCGGTGCTGGATTTCTATTACTTCCAGTGCGCGCTGAAGATGAACTGCATCGACCTGGCGCGCAGTCTGCAGTTCCTGGCCGACCGCGGCAGGTGCCCCTCGTCGGGCGAGCAGGTGACGAGCATCGAGCGTGCCCGGCGCACCAATGCGGTGATGATGACCTGCGGCACCTACGACGCCGCCGGGGAGTTCGCGTTCCACGTGGGCCTGCCGGCCAAGAGCGGCGTGGGCGGTGGCATCGTCGCGGTGGTGCCGCATGTGTTGAACCTGTGCGTCTGGTCGCCTGCGCTCGACGACAAGGGCAACTCCCTGCTCGGCGGTTACGCGCTGCACCGGTTCACCCGTCTGACGGGACTGTCGGTGTTCTGAGACCGGACGCGGCGCACCGCGCCCGGTCCCGGGTTCACGGACTCTCGTAGTAGACGTTGTCGACGACCAGTTCGACGTCCTGCGCCGGCGGATCCGCGACCACCATGAACATCTGCTTCACCGCATGCAGATCGAGCTCGTAGAACGCGCTGAAGGGCACCGTCACCTGGTGCCATTGCCCGTCGCGGACCAGTCCGTAGTCCGGTCCACCGGCGGCGAAGTCGACCCAGCTGTCACCGAAGGAGGTGTTGATGCCGATCTTGAACGTCGACGACGTCGTCGTGCGCATGTGGAACTTCAGCGCGCCGCCGGCGTAGGCACTCATGTTGCGGTAGTCGGTCAGGATGCCCAGGCCGAACCATTGCCCCGCGCCTGCGCGGAAGGCCATCGCCTCGTTGCCCTCGAACGGTGCGGCATTGATCGGCGCGAGATTGTTCCAGACGAACAGATCCGCATCGCTGCCGAAATCCAGTGCACCCGCCAGGCCGCCTTGTTCGGAGTAGACGCCGAAGCGTCCCGCCGGCACGGCACTGTCGCCGCCGATTTGCAGCTCGCTGTCGGGATGGTCCTGGTACAGGCGGATCCAGTCGACCAGCATCCGGCCGGGCAGGGGTGCGGTGATGGCGTTCGGATCCGTGATACCCGTGTAGGTGCCGCCCACCGCGAGATTGAGCAACAGAAAATGCGGCTGGTGGAACTCGTGCAGCGAGGCACCCTCGATGTCGGAGATCGCCATCTCGAAGTACTGCAGGCCATCGACGGTGACGCGGATGAATTGCGGATCCCAGGTCATGCGGTAGGTGCGGTAATCGTCATGCAGATTCGTCGGGAAATCCGCGAAATCGCCGTGACTGGCATGGCCACCGCCGTAGTTCCAGTGCACCGCGCCGCCGACCCGGCGGTTCGCCATGCCGGCCGCGATGCCGTCGACGTGGCCGATCTCCATGATGTCGATCTCGCCCCGGTCGGGCCACACGCCGATCGCGCCGAGCATCCAGTACGCCGGCCAGAGGCCGTTGCCCGCTTGCGGCGTCCTAATGCGCGCTTCCAGCGTGCCGTACTTGAAGTGCACACGGCCTTCGGTCTTCAGACGGGCCGAGGTGAAGGGACTGCCCTCGAAATTCTCGCGGCGCGCTTCGATGACGAGATTGCCGTTCTCGACGCGCGCGTTCTCGGGACGGCTGGTGTAGTACTGCAGCTCGCTATTACCCCAGCCGCAGATGCCGATCTGGCAGCCGGTGCCGACGTCGTAGGTCCAGGTGTTGCCGTCGATCGAGGCGCCGTTGAAGTTCTCCTCCCAGACCGGCGTCTGCGCCTGCACGGCAGCGGACAGGGCGAGTGCGGCGAGGCCGGCGCAGGCGGCAATCGGAAGGGCGATGCGGGACGTGCGATCCATGTGGGCTCCTTGCGTGATGGGTTGTGGCCCACCCCCTGCGCTGGACCGGCCCCGACGCTGCCGTTGATTGACAACGCTGTCAAAACCTCGCCGCACCGATGTGCCGTTCGGGGCACGAAGTCACGGAATTGCATTCACACCCTGTGAAATCGCGCGCATACAACAACGCCGATGCTGCGCATGCAGCACCGGCGTGCGATGACGACGCGCAACGCGTGTGGCGAGACGCGTCTGGATGAACGCGGTTATGGCGCGGTATCGACCAGCACCAGCTCCGCGTCTTCGAGCGCCGTGACGCGGATCACCGCCTCGTCGCGGATGGCCGCGCCATCGCGCGCTTCGATGCGCGTGCCGTTGATCTCGACCGCGCCCGACGCCGGCACCAGATACCCCAGACGTCCATCGGCGAACGCGTACTCGGCCGTATCACCGGCCTTGAGCGTCGCACCGAGCACGCGCGCGGCGGCGCGGATCGGCAGGGCATCGTCGTCGCCGTCGAAGCCGCTGGCCAGCGCGATGAAATCACCACTGCGCGCGTCCTTCGGAAACGGCTTGGTGCCCCAGGCCGGCGCGCCGCCGCGTGCATCGGGAATGATCCAGATCTGGAAGATGCGGGTCTGCTCGCCTTCCATGTTGTATTCGGCGTGCTGGATACCGGTGCCCGCGCTCATGACCTGCACATCGCCGGCGCCGGTGCGACCGGCATTGCCGAGGTTGTCCTTGTGGCTGATCGCCCCTTCGCGCACGTAGGTGATGATCTCCATGTCGGAATGCGGGTGCGGCGGAAAGCCGGTGCGCGGCGCGATCAGGTCGTCGTTCCAGACCCGCAGCGCGCCCCAGCCCATGCGCGCCGGCTCGTGGTAGCTGGCGAACGAGAAGTGGTGGTGCGCATCGAGCCAGCCGTGGTTGGCGGCGCCGAGGGTGTCGAAGGGGCGGCGTTCGATCATGTTGATCTCCAGTGCGTGTCGGGAATGGCGCCACGTTACGCCTTGCGCCGCATGCGGGGAACGGAAAGAATGGAACATCATCCATTCCATTTAGGGTGTCATGCAGCTCCCCGATCTCGAAGCCTGGGCGATCTTCGCGCGTGTCGCGGAACTCGGCTCGTTCGCCGCGGCCGCCGAGGTGCTGGGCATCACCCAGCCGACGGTGTCGAAAGCCATCGCACGGCTCGAGAAGCGCATCGGCACGCCGCTGCTGCATCGTACGTCGCGCCGGATGACGCTGACCGCGGCCGGCGAAGCGGCGGTCGAGCGCGCCAGCCGTCTGCTCGCCGAGGGCGAAGCGGTCGAGGCCGCGGTCACCGCGCAGGCGATCAGTCCACGTGGCCACGTGCGCATGGCCGCGCCGATGTCGTTCGGCGTGGCCCATGTGGCGCCGCTGCTGCCGGCCTTCATGGCGAAGTTTCCGGACGTGACGCTGGAGCTGGCGCTCAGTGACGAGACCGTCGACATCGTCGGCGGTGGTTTCGATCTCGCATTGCGCATCGGCACGCTCGACGATTCCAGTCTCGTCGCACGGCGGCTGTGCGGCGTGCGCATCCTGCTGGTCGGCGCGCCGGCGTACTTCGAACGTGCCGGGCGGCCGAAGCATCCGCGCGATCTCGCCGCGCATCGCGGCCTGACCTATGCGTATGCCCGGTCGGGCGCCGCCTGGCGCTTCCACCACGCGCGGCACGGCGATTATTCGGTGGGCGTGCCGTCGGTGTTGCGCGCGAACAATGCCGAAGCCCTGACCCCGGCATTGCTGGCCGGTGCCGGTCTCGCGCTGCAGCCGGAATTCCTGGTCTGGCGCGAGTTGCGCCGCGGCGCGCTCGAGGTGGCATTGCCCGGCTGGCAGCCGCCGGAAATCGCGGTGCACGTGGTCATGCCACCGGGTCGCGGACGACCCGCGCGCGTCCAGGCGCTGGTCGATCATCTGGCGCGCAAGCTTGCGCAGGCGCCATGGGCATCGGCCGAGTGACGCAGGTCGACGCGCGGACCTGCAGTCCACCGTCCACGGCTGGCGCTGCGCGGCGTCCGGATCCGGCGCGCAGCACCTGCGTTACCCTGCGGCCGTTCCCCGAGAGTTCCCGCATGCACCGTGTCCGACGCCTGTCCGTGTGCTGTCTGCTGGCCGCACTCACCGGCTGCATTGCAGGCGGCCCCGCGACCCCGCACCTCCATCCCGATGCCATGACCGACGCCCCGCACCCGATCGAAACCCGTTTCCCGACGCCGTTGCGCTACCTGGACGACGTCGCCGCCGCCGCATCCTCCATGCCGCCGCAGGCGGCGCCCGATGTGGAGGGCGTGCGGATCGGGCGGTTCGCCGGCTACCCGGCGGTGCTGGTCGACACCGGGGACGCGCGCGCCGCGATCGCGCTGCATGGCGGTCATCTGCTGTCCTATGTGCCGACGGGCGGCGAGGACGTGTTCTGGCTGTCGCCGCGGCTTGCCGATGCGCCGGCCGCGATCCGCGGGGGCGTGCCGGTGGTGTGGCCGTTCTTCGGGCGCCAGGGCCAGAACGACGACGTGCCATCGCACGGTTTCGTGCGGACCTTGCGCTGGCATCTGGTCGATGCCGCGCGCGATGCCGACGGCAGCGTGGCGTTGACCCTCGCACCGCCCCGCCATGCCGACCTCGGGCTGGCGCTCCTCATGCACCTGCGCATCGGCAGGACGCTCGAACAGACGCTCGAGACCACCAACACCGGGGATGTACCCGTCGCGTTCACCCAGGCGCTGCACAGCTATTTCCGCGTGTCGGATGTCGCCGATGTCCAGGTCGAAGGCCTCGACGGGCTGCGTTTCCTCGACAAGAACGACGCGTACGCCGCGCACGCGCAGACCGGTGACTGGGTCCTGGACGACGACCGCGATCCCGGCCGCAGCGACTACATCTATACCGACGCAGGCGGGCGCTACCGGCTCGACGACCCGGGACTCGACCGGCGCATTGAGCTGACGACGTCGGGCAGCCACACGCTGGTCGTCTGGAATCCGGGCGAGGCCTCCGCGGAGCGCGGCAGCGACATGAATGATGGCGCCTGGCGCGACTTCCTGTGCCTGGAGGCGGCGAATGCCGGGCCGGATATCGTGCGTCTGGCGCCCGGAAAGACGCACCGCCTGACACAGCGCGTGCGGGTTCTCCCGCGCGACTGAGTCTTCGCAAGCGCGTCCTGGCACCTGCGCTCGCTGGCTTTCGCTAGCAAAAGCCGCCACCGCGAGTGCCATTCGTTGGGTCCCGGGTCAGGGCGGCGTGCACGCCCGGGCCGGTATGCTGGGTGACCGGTTTCGTGTGCAACCGCGAGCCCGGACCCGAAACGAATTCCCGGAGATCGACCTTGAAGAAGACCCTGCTGTCCGCGGCCACCGCCGTCGCGCTGACGATGGCGGCCTCGTCCGCTATCGCCCACGACCACGCGCACACCTGCCTCGACGACCTGTGCCAGCTGCAGTCGCTGTTCCAGGCCGACACGTCCGCCGCCGGCAGCGCCGACGCGATGGTCGCCGCCAAGCGCATGGGCACCTGGGGCATCGACACCGCCGGCATGGATACCAGCGTGCGGCCGGGCGAGGACTTCTTCCGCTACGTCAGCGGCAACTGGGCCGAAAAGACCGAGATTCCGTCCGACAAGTCGAGCTACGGCGCGTTCCTGGTGCTGCGTGATCTGTCGGAGGCGCGCGTGCGCCAGCTGGTCGAGGGCTATCCGACCGGCGATCCCGCGACCGACGGTGACCAGGCCAAGGTCGCCGCGCTGTACGCCGGTTTCATGGACGAGGCCGCGATCGAAGCGCTCGGCGCCAAGCCCCTCGAGCCGAAGCTGGCCGCGATCCGCGCCGCGACCGATCGCGAGGCGCTCGCCACGCTGATGGGCGAAAGCCAGGGTGATTTCGGCCGCAGCTTCTTCGGCCTGGGCGTGTCCGACGACCAGCGCGACCCTGATCGCTACACGTTGTACATGAGCCAGTCGGGCCTCGGCCTGGGCGATCGCGAAATGTACCTGCGCGAGAACTTCGCACCGCAGCGCGAGCGCTACCAGGCCTATATCGCGCAGATGCTCGAGCTCGGCGGCTGGGACAACCCGCAGCAGAACGCCGAAGCCATCCTCGCGCTGGAGACCAGGATCGCCGAGGCGCACTGGACGCGTGCCGAGAGCCGTGACCGCGACAAGACCTACAACCCGGTCGAGCTGTCCGCATTCGAGACCACGGCGCCGGGCTTCCCGTGGGCCACGTATTTCGCGGCCGCCGGCGTGCCGCAGGCGCCGCGCGCCGTCGTGCGCCAGAGCACCGCGATTCCGAAGCTCGCGGCGATCTTCGCCGAGGCCGACATCGCCACGCTGCAGGCCTGGCAGGCATTCGGCACCATCGACAGCGCGTCGCCACTGCTGTCGAAGGCGTTCTCCGACGCCCGCTTCGAATTCCGCAACAAGTTCCTGTCGGGCCAGCCCGAAGAGCAGGAACGCTGGAAGCGCGGCGTGTCGTTCGCCGAGAACACGATGGGCGAGGCGATCGGTCGCGACTACGTGAAGCTGTATTTCCCGGCCGATTCCAAGGCCAAGATGGACGCGCTGGTCGCCAACGTGAAGGTGGCGATGGGCGCGCGTCTCGACCAGCTCGACTGGATGGGCGCCGAAACCAAGGCCGAGGCGCACAAGAAGCTCGAAGGCTTCGGTCTGAAGATCGGCCACCCGGATACCTGGCGCGACTACAGCGGCCTGCAGGTCGCACGTGGCGACGTATTCGGCAACGCCGAGCGCTCGATGGCGTTCGAGTGGGACTACCGTCGCAACCGCCTGGGCAAGGAAGTCGACAAGGGCGAGTGGGGCATGACCCCGCAGACCGTCAACGCGTACTACAACTCGGTCAAGAACGAGATCGTGTTCCCGGCCGCGATCCTGCAGCCGCCGTTCTTCGATCCTGATGCCGATCCGGCTGTCAACTACGGCGCCATCGGCGGCGTGATCGGCCACGAGATCATCCACGGCTTCGACGACCAGGGCCGCAAGTCCGACGGCGAAGGCGTGCTGCGCGACTGGTGGACGGCCGAGGACGCGGCGAAGTTCGAGGCCCAGGCCGCCAAGCTCGGCGCCCAGTACGAGGCCTACGAGTTCCCGCAGCTGCCCGGCATGCACATCAACGGCAAGGTTGCGATGGGCGAGAACATCGGTGACCTGGGCGGCATCACGATCGCGCTCGAGGCCTACCGCCGTTCGCTCGACGGCAAGCCGGCGCCGGAGCTCGACGGCTTCAGCGGCGAACAGCGTCTGTTCATGGGCTGGGCGCAGGTGTGGCGCACCCTGTGGCGCGACGATGCGCTGCGTCAGCAGCTGGTCAACGGCACGCATTCGCCGGGACACATCCGCGCGTTCGCGCCGCTGCGCAATGTCGACGCGTGGTATGACGCGTTCGACATCACCGCGCAGGATGCGCTGTGGATCGCACCGGAAGATCGTGTGCGCATCTGGTGATCCGCGACGATCGCTGAGTGACCAAAAGGGCCGGGATCTCCCGGCCCTTTTCTGTATATCGACTCAACATGCGGCGGTGGATTCAGTCGTGCAGCGTGCTCGCGATCCGGACCTCGCCGGTCAGCAGTCTGTGCACCGGGCACGTATTCGCGATCTGCAACAGTCGTGCGCGCTGGTCCGCATCGAGCGGTCCGCGCAGGGTGATGTGCCGCGTGATGTCGGTGCCGGCGGCCGGCTTGCCATCCGGATCGAGCAGGAGTTCGACGTCGACGCCTTCCAGCGGCCACTGCTTGCGCGCGGCGTACATCCGCAGCGTGATCGCGGTGCATGCCCCCAGCGCCGACAGCAGCAGGTGGTCGGGCGTCGGTGCGCTGTCGCCACCACCGAGCGAGGCGGGCTCGTCGGCGGCCCATCGGTGACCCGCGCCGTCTTCCAGCGCGACACGGAAATCCACACCGTCGGTGCGTGCGTCGAGTCGGGCGCGAGCGGTCATGTCGGGGGCTCCGGAACCGACGGCCGTGATGGCCGTCCTCGATTCACACTGCCACGGACATCGCCGCGCCGTCAGCCGACGCGCGTGTTCATCCCGGCGCGTAGTACGTGGGGGCGCCCGGTCCGACCGGCAGGCCGAGCACGAACACCCAGACGAAGAACAGCAGCGTCCAGCCGACGAAGAACACGATCGAGTAGGGCAGCATCATCGCGATCAGCGTGCCCACGCCGAGATCGCGTTTGTAGCGCGCGGCGAAGGCCATGATCAGACCGAAGTAGCTCATCATCGGCGTGATCAGATTGGTCACCGAATCGCCGATGCGGTAGGCCGCCTGGATCACTTCGGGGCTGTACCCCACCAGCATCAGCATCGGCACGAAGATCGGCGCGGTCACCGCCCACTGCGCCGAGGCCGAGCCCAGCGACAGGTTGATCAGGCCGCACAGGGCGATGAAGGCCAGGAACACCAGCGGTCCGGTCAGGCCGATCGACTCCAGAAGGCTGGAGCCGAGTACCGCCATCACCTGGCCCAGCTGGGTCCAGTTGAAGAACGCGACGAACTGCGCGGCGAAGAACACCAGCACGATATACAGGCTCAGCGTGCCCATCGATTTCGCCATCGCGTCGATGACGTCGCGATCGTTGCGGATCGATCCTGTGAGCGCGCCGTAGACGATGCCCGCCACCGCGAAGAACACCGCCACCAGCACCACGATGCCGGTCAGGAACGGCCGCAGGCTGCCGAGCGTGTCCTCAACGCCCGGCAGGCGCAGTGCGCCGTTCGACGGAACCACCAGCGCGGCGATACCGGCCGCGACGAGCAGCGCAGCCAGGCCGGCCCACAGCAGCGCCCGGCGTTCGCGGGCGGCCAGCGGATCCATGTTCACCGGCTCGGCATCGGGGTCGAGATCCTTCGGATCGAAGGCGCCCAGTTTCGGTTCCACGATGTAGGTGGTCACGAACCAGCCCATCGCGGTCACCACGAAGGTGCTGGCGATCATGAAGTACCAGTTGACCGCCGCATGCACCTCGTAGGCGGGGTCGATCAGCCGTGCCGCTTCCTGGGTGATGCCGGCCAGAAGCGGATCGACGGTGCCGATCAGCAGGTTGGCGCTGTAGCCGCCCGAGACGCCGGAGAACGCAGCGGCCAGACCTGCCAGCGGGTGGCGCCCCAGCGCGTGGAAGATCGCTGCGGCCAGCGGAATCACCACCACGTAGCCCATTTCCGACGCGGTGTTGGACAGGATCGCGGCGAACACCACGACCACCGTCACCAGACTCTTGGGCGCGCCGAGCACCAGCTGCTTGATCGCCGCGGTCAGCAGGCCGGACCGCTCGGCGATGCCGACGCCGAGCATCGCGACGAGCACGGTGCCCAGGGGCACGAAGGATGTGAAGTTGGTCACCAGCCCGGTGACGATGCGGCGCAGCCCCTCGGCGTCGAGCAGGCTGATGACCCGGATGATCCCGTCGTCGGCGCGTCCGCTCGAACCCACGGGACGCGGATCGGGCACCGACACGCCGTAGGCGCCGAGAATGCCCGACAGCAGCACGATCGACAGTGCGAGCAGGGCGAACAGCGTCACCGGATGCGGCAGCAGGTTGCCGAGGAACTCGACGCCGTTGAGCAGCCGCGTGATGGCGCTGCGCGGAGGAGGAGACGCGGGGCCAGCCGCCTTGCGTGAAGTCATCGTGCCTGCCGTGTCGGGTGGCCAGCCAGTCTAGCAAGCGCTGCGGACGCGTCTCAGGCAGGCCGGAGGCGCGCCCCGCAGGCCTCAGCCGCGCGCCGCCTGCGCGATGAAGTCGTCCACCTCGCGCTCCAGGAGGTCCAGCGGCACCACGCCGGTCAGCAGCACCCGGTTGTGGAAGGCGCGCGGATCGAAGCGCTCGCCGAGTGCATCGCGGGCCTTGTCGCGCAGACGCACGATTTCGAGCTGGCCGATCATGTACGACGTCGCCTGTCCGGGCATCACCACGTAACGGTCGACCTCGGATGCGGGAATGCCGTAGTCGATCGCCTGCTGGCGCGTCCAGCGCATCGCGTGCAGACCGGTGTCGACGACGAGGCGGCGCGCGCGGAACAGCTCGGCATCCAGCTGGCCCAGGCGGCCCTCCGGGTCGCCCTCGTACCAGCCTTCCTCGGCGGCGAGACGCTCGGCGTACAGCGCCCAGCCCTCGCTGAAGGCCGAGATGCCGCCGAGCGCGCGCGTCTGCCGGAACTTGGGCAGTGCGGCGTTCTCGACCGACAGCGCGACCTGGAAATGATGGCCCGGCACGGTCTCGTGGTAGACCAGCGTGCGCAGGCCGAAGCGGGTCAGGCGGTCCTTGCGCAGCGGCATCTGGTAGACGCCCGGGCGCGAACCGTCGAGCGGCGGCGCGGTGTAACTGGCAGCGGCGCTGTCCCAGCGGTATTCGGGATAGGGCTGCGCGATCACGGCCGAGCGCGGACGGATGTCGAACAGCGCATCGCTGCGGCGCTCGGCATCGCGCATCATCGTGGCGATGTCGGCCATGATCGCCGCGCGGCCGGCGTCGTCATCGGGATAGGCGAGATCGCTGCGCAGCTGCTTGAGACGCGCTTCCACACTGCCGTCGCCGCGGCCGATCGAACGCAGGATGGTGTCCATCTCCGCTTCGATGCGCGCGACTTCGCGCAGGCCGATCGCGTGGATCTCCTCCGCGCCTAGCGCCGTCGAGGTGAAGCGTCGCAGCTGGAAGGCGTACGCGTCCGCGCCATCGGGGAAGCGCCACAGGCCGGCATCGGCCGTCGTGCGCGGCAGCTGGCGTTCGAGTTCCGCGATCGCACGCGACCAGGCGGGATACACGCCGGTTTCGACCAGTTGCGTCGCCTTGGCCACGTGCGCGGCACGCGCGGTTGCATCGATGGCGTCGACCGTCTGCAGGCGCGTGTCGAAGGTCGCGACCAGCGGATTGCGCGCGGGCGCGTCGGCAATGAAGCGACGCATCTGCGCGATCGTCGCCTCGACGATGAAGCGCGGCGGCAACACGTCGCGCGCGGCGAGTTCGGCGGCGCGCGCGGTGGCCTCATCCATGCGGGCCTCGAACTGCGACAGGCGCGCGAGATAGCTCTCGGCATCGGCGGCGCTGCGCAGCGGATGCACCACCGTCATCAGATTCGGCAGATTGACGTTGGCACCACTGAACTGCTGCAGCGGAAAGCCGTAGTCGTCGAAGCGATCGCCTTCGACGAGGCTGCGCAGCTGCCACGCCATCAGCTCGGCGGACACGCGGTCGGTATCGTTCATCGACCCGCGGTCGAGCGCCGAGAGTTCGGTCAGCCCGCGCTGCGCGAGCGCGATGGTCCCGGCGCGGAACGCCTGCGTCTGCGGCGTGAGTTCGCGGTCCATGCGCGCCTGTTCGGCATCGCCGAAGTAGCGGCTCGCGGTCGATGCCGACGGCTGGCGTCGCATCCACTCGTCGGTGAAGCGTTCGAAGAAGATCGACGCCTGTGTCGGCGATTCGACGCTGGCGTGCGTGTCGACCGGTTCGCCACGTTGCATGGGCGCGCATGCGGTGAGCAGGCAGGCGCCGGCAAGCGCGAGCGCGAGAGACGCGGGACGGATCGGCAAACGCATCGGAACTCCAGACGAAGGCAGGCCCTGCGATTCTACGCAGGGCCTGCCGATGGCCGGAACGCGCGGCGGCGATCAGCCGTGCACGCGGAACCGGATCGCGTCGTCGATGAAGGTCTTCTCGCCGAAACCGGCCTCGTGCGAACCGAACGGCATCTGCGCGCGCAGGCGCCACGTAGACGGGATGTCCCACTCGGCCGCGACGGCCGCATCGGGCAGCGGGTTGTAGTGCTGCAGGCTCGCGCCGATGTCGGCTTCGGCCAGTGCGGTCCACACCGCGTACTGCGCGATGCCGGTGGAGTGCTCGGACCAGACCGGGAAATTGTCGGCGTAGAGCGGGTATTTCTCCTGCAAAGCCTGCACGGTCGCCATGTCTTCGTAGAACAGCACGGTGCCGGCGCCCGCAGCGAAACTGTCGACCTTCTTTTCGGTGTCGGCGAACGCATCCGCCGGCACGATCTCGCGCAGCGCATCTTTCACGAAGCTCCAGAACTTCAGACTCTCGTCGCCGAACAGGATCACGGCGCGCGAACTCTGCGAGTTGAACGAAGAGGGCGCCTGGCGCACGGCTTCCTGGATCAGCGCGGTGGCGTCGGTCTGCGACACCGGCAGGGACTTGCCCAGGGCGTACTGGCTACGGCGACGGGTGGCGGCGGCAATGAAGGTGTTGGACATGCTCGGGACTCGAGGGAGGCGGGTCGATGCCGCGTGCTGCGGCCTCCCCACAAGTCTGGCGATGTCTCATCAGTAGAACGACCCGGTCAATCGGGAAGGATCGTTGCATCTGGGTCAACGATCGACGTCGTCCTCTGCGCCGCTCGGAGCGGCGCTCTGGGCTTCCCGGTGCATCAGATAAAGGCGCAGATCGAACTCCAGCTGGTGGTAATCCGGCAACATGTGCGTGCAGAGGTTGTAGAACGCGCGGTTGTGGTCGCTTTCCTTCAGATGCGCCAGCTCGTGCACCACGATCATCTCGAGAAACGCGGCGGGTGCGTCGCGGAACACGCTGGCGACGCGGATCTCGCGATTCGCTTTCAGCCGTCCGCCCTGCACGCGCGAGATGGTCGTATGCGTGCCCAGCGCGTGCTTGAGCACCTGCAGCTTGCCGTCGTAGACCGCCTTGTGCAGCGGCGTGGACTGGCGCAGATACCGGTCCTTGAGCGCCTGCACGTAGTCGTAGAGCTGGCGATCGTTGCGGACGGCATGCGGTTCGGGATAGCGGCGGGCGAGGTAATCGCCCAGGCGTCCGGCGTCGCGCAACGCACGCACGCGCGTTTGGACATCGGCGGGATAGCCGGCGAGATAGGGCAGGGGATCCATCGCGGCACGATACCGACGGAGCGGACATCGCGCAGCCGGTATCATCGACCGCCGGACACCGTGGACGATGTGGCATGCGCAATCCGCTGCAGGAACAGCTGTTGAAGGCCGGCCTGGTCAAGAAGGGCAAGGTTGCCGAAATCGCGCGCGAGCAGACGAAGGCGCGACACGGCAAACAGCCCGCGGCGAAGACCGAATCGCAGCGCGAGGTCGAGCGCGTGCGCCAGGACAAGGTCGAACGCGATCGCGCGCTGGCGCAGGCCCGAAACGAGGAGGCCCGCGAGCGCGAGCGTCGCGCGCAGGCGCGGCAGCTGGTCGTCGACCACCAGGTCAAATCGACGGGCGAGCGTGCATACCGGTTCGATGTGGATGGCGGCATCCGCAGCGTCGTGGTCGACGACGCGCAGGCGCGCCAGCTGGCCAGTGGCGTGCTGGTGATCGCACTGCTCGACGGCAGCTTCGTGCTGTTGCCGCGCGCCGTCGTTTCACGCGTGCGCGAACGGGATCCGCAGGCCATCGTGCTCGACCATGCGGGCGACGCCTCGGCGCAGAGTGTCGATGACGATTACGCCGACCCCAGATACGCAGTGCCGGACGATCTGCTCTGGTGACGCACGCCTATACACGAACGGGCCGGCCAGTGGCCGACCCGTCCGGGTAATCGGAATGTCCTGACGCGTGCCGCCAAGCGGTCAGCGGCGTACGCGCTCGCAACGGGTTTCGACGACGCGGTTGCCGTTGGCTTCCTGACGGTTGCCCTGCACGTTGCGGCCGATTGCGCCACCGGCGACGGCGCCGCCCACGGTGGCCAGCTTGCGGCCGTTGCCGCTGCCGATCTGGTTGCCGACGAGTCCGCCGATGACGGCGCCTGCGGCGGTACCGCCGATACGGTTGGGATCGCTCGTATTGCGCTGCACCTCGACCTCGTCGCAGACCACACGACTGCCGTCGTCGAAGCGGCGTCCTTCGTCTTCCGGGCCATAGCTCTGGGCGTGGACCAGGGTCGTGCCGGCCAGCGACAGCAGGCCGAAGGCGACAAGGGTGCGGATGGGCTTCATGGCAGTGCTCCAGACGGATGACAGGTCCGCATGCTTGCAGTGGGAACCGGCGGCCGAGGTGAAATCGTGCGCATCTGGAATCCGCAGTTCATCTCCCGGGGTGCAGCGTGACGCCGGCGTCAGACGTAGTGCATCACGCGGCTCATGCCGCCATCGACCACGATGTTCTGGCCGGTCATGAACGCGGACGCGTCGGAAAGCAGATGGACCGCCAATGCGCCGATATCGTCGGGGACCCCGGCGCGTCCGGCGGGATGCTGCACGTGGTCGCGCTTCGAGAGTGCGGGCGCACGACGCGCAGTCGGCTTGCGCCAGTCGTCGGTGACGATCCAGCCTGGACTGATCGCGTTGACGCGCACCCGTGGACCTTCGCTGATCGCCAGCGCATGCGTGAAGCCCACGACGCCGCCCTTGGCCGATGCATAGGCTTCGGTGTGCGGCTCGGATTGCAGCGCCCGGCTGGACGCGATGTTGACGATCGCCCCGTGCGCGTCCCGCAACGCGGGCAGCGCATGCTTGCTGCACAGGAACGTGCCGGTCAGATGCGCGTCGATGAAGCGCCGCCAGTCGGCCAGTGCAAGTGCCGACACGTCGTCGATCGCCGGATCCGCGGGACCCGCGTTGTTGACGAGGCCGTCGATGCGGCCGAACGCGGCCTGCGCCTTCCCGACGAACGCGCGCACCGATGCCTCTCGGGAAACGTCCAGGGTGAGGAAGCGTGCACGGTCGCCAACGTCCCATTCGACGAGGCAGGCCCGGCCCGCGGCGCGGTCGAGATCGCCGATCACCACACGCCCGCCGGCGCCCAGCACGGCCTGGGCGATGCCACGCCCGATGCCTTGCGCACCGCCGGTGACCAGCACCACGCGATCGAGCAGGGGACTGGCGTCGAACGGCCGGATCGGTGGTGTCAGCGACATGCGGGCAGCTCCTGGAGCACAGGCCCACACGATACGGCGGGGTGGATCGACGCGCCGTCGTCAGGACGACAGCGCGGGATTCAGCTCGCGCGGCGCTTGCGCGGCGCGGCTTCGACCGGTGGCGGCGCGGCAGGGCCGTCGATGCGCGTCAGGGTGCGCGTGTTGCCGAGCACTTCGATCTTGCCGCCCGACTTGCGGAACGAGGCCAGATCATCGGCGATGCGATCGCTGGTCAGCGATGCGCCACGCTCGTTGGGCTTGCGCGCACCTGCGAACAGGTGGCGCGTGTCGGACTGTGGGGGACTCGGGTTCTTGGTGCGGGACATCCGGTGGACTCCGTCAATACATCGCCAGCGGGATGCCGCGACTGCCGCGCTCGGTGTAATCGGCGCGGATGTCGCGGCAGTAGGGACCGTCCATGACGAAACGTCGGCAGACGTCAGGACGGCTTTCATAGATCGAACAACACATGCGGGCGCCGTCGATCGCGACGCACCAGCCTTCCTCGTCACGCGCCATGACCCGCAGGCCGGCGTCGTTGACGTCGGTGAAGCGCTCGGGCACGTCATCACCGGACTGCAGGACCACCGTGAGGCGGCAGCACACGGCATCGCACCGGTCGCAGTCGGCGCGCTCGCTCACTGCAGGCGGCCGATGGTGCGGGTGTAGTGCAGCACACGACCACGTGGCAACACCCCGGCCTCGTCGTCGATGCCGGCGCGGGACTCGTGCAGCGTGAATCCCTGCGCTTCCAGCAACCGGCTCAACGCCGCGCTGTTGCCGCGCCCCGGGTCGCTGATCACGACTTCGGCGTCCGGCTGCGCGTAGCGCTCGACCACATCGGCGAGCAGCGCCGCGTGTGCGCGTTCGTAGAGCACGTCCGACGCGATGATCATGTCGAACCGGCCCAGGGTCGTCAGCGCCACGTCCCAGCGCATCTGACGGTAGGGCACCGCGTCAAGCGCATTGAGTGCGGCGTTGTAGGCGAGAAATCCTTCGGTCAGGGGATGGATGTCCGACGCCACCACGATCGCGCCGCGCCGCTGCAGGACCAGGCTCGACAGGCCGATGCCGCAGCCCGTTTCCAGTATCCGCTTGCCGGCCACATCCGCGCGCGCCATGGTCTGCGCGAGCAGACGGCCCGAAGGCCAGAGCTGGCCGAACAACGACCACTGCGCCGATGAAATACCCAGACTCGCGCCGTGGCCATCGGGATCGGCGAACTGCTGCAGATCACCGAGCACGCGCAGGCGGTAGGCGTGGTCACCGACCTGGACGGTCACGATTCGGGTGGAGTAGCCGGGCACGAAGCTTCCTGTGAGCGGAGCCCCGGAAGGGGCGGTCACGCGGGAGGGAAAGCGAGGCGGGCGACGGCTCAGGTCGCGCGGAGCGCACGGATCGGGCGCGGCCCGAGGATCGAGCATAGCACCCGGGGGCCATGCCCCGGCCCGGCGGCCTCGGCGCGGTTCAGGCGCGGTGGTCGCTGCGGTGCACGTGGCCCGGGCCCTGCCCGGGGCCAGCGCGCCCAGAGCGCGACACAGGCCTCGCGCGTCCGCCTGCTGCGTCCCGGCGCGACGGGGCATCGTCTGCCGTTCGCGGCACGGGGCTCCGGTAGCATCCGTCGCGAATTTCGAAAGTCAGTCGCCGATGTCCGTACCCGCTTGCTCTCCCTACCGCCCGCCAATTCGCCGCGCGCGCCATGTCGCGGCCGCGGGTCTGGCCTTCTTCATCGCCGCCGCTGTCGCGCTGCATGGGCTGCGGCCGGACCTCGATCCGGTCGCCAGCCAGATGAGTCTGTATCTGATCGGCCCGTGGGGCCCGCTGTTGCAGGTCGCCTACGTCGCACTCGGCATCGGCATGGTGACGCTGGCCTGGGCGCTGCGCGAAGCGCATGCGCCGCCGGCGCGCAGTGCAGCGGCGCTGCTGCTGTTCGTGCTCGCGGGCACGTCGCTGTCGGTCACCGCGTATGCGTGGATGGACATGCCGGGCGTGGATCGATCACTGGAAGGCCTGATCCACGGCGTGTCCGCGCAGGGCGCGTTCCTGTTCGCGACGACCGGCATGGTGGTCCAGGCGCTCGGCTGCCTGCGTGATCCGGCGTGGCGGCGCACGGCCCGCTGGGCCTTGCCCTTGGCACTGCTGTGTTTCGCGTCGGTGTGGGGACTGGCGGTATGGCACGACGCGCCACGCGGACTCGCGCAGAAGACCGTGATCGTGCTGATCCTCGGCTGGATGCTCTGCATGCTGCGCGCGCTCGCCCTGCGCGTGCGTTGATGCTGCGATGTCATCCGTTCACGCGGCCCGCACTGCGCGCGGCTGAAGATTTCGGCCACTCGTGACGCGCGCTCGCGTCGCCCCGCAAGGAGAATGTTGCATGATCAAGTGGGCCATCATCTTCGCAGTCATCGGCCTCGTGGCCGGCGCGCTCGGCTTCAGTGGTATCGCCGGCGGCGCGATGGGCATCGCGAAATTCCTGTTCTGGGCAGCGGTCATCATCGCCGTCGTGTTGTTCGTGCTGGGTCTGACGGTCGCCAAGAAAGTCGCCAGTTAGCACGCAGCCCCGCACATGTTGTGTCCGAACCGCCCGCTTGCCGGGCGGTTCGCGTGTCCGGCCCCGGAAATCGCGCCGCGCCTGCAGTGGCGTTGACGCAGGCCGCGCTACGCTCGGCGCACGCCCCCCCTGGAGTGCATCGTGGAATCCACCGTCCATCCGTTTTCCGAACTCTTCGCCCAGCTGGGCCTGCCCAACGACGAAGCCGCGATCCGGGCGTTCATTGCCGAGCATGGGCCGCTGCCCGATGACATGCGGCTGGAAGAAGCGCCGTTCTGGACGGACTCGCAGGCGCAGCTGCTGCGCGAGGAGCGCATCGAGGACGCCGACTGGATCGTCGTGATCGACCAGCTCAACGTCGCACTGCACGCGCACCCCGCCACATGAGCGCATGGCGCCACGCCCTCGCGGTTGCGCTGCTGGCGACGCCCGTCGCCTGGGCACAGCCTGCGCAGGGCGTGGCGCCGGCGGCGGGCACGTACGCGTTCGTCGATGTCGACGTGCTGCCGATGGATCGCGACGTGCGCCTGCCGTCGCAGACCGTGGTCGTGCGCGATGGACGCATCGTCGCGATCGGCGCGCGTGCCGAAGTCGACGTGCCCGCGGATGCGACGCGTATCGCCGGCACGGGCCACGTGCTGATGCCGGGCCTGGCGGAATTCCACGGCCATATTCCCGGTGCAGACGATCCGGCGTCCGTGCAGGACACCCTGCACCTGTATCTCGCGAACGGGGTGACGCTGGTACGCAACATGTCGGGCGATGCGTCGCATCCCCAGCTGCGGGCGCAGATCAGGGAGGGCGAGATCGACGGTCCGACCCTCGTCGTCGCCAGTCCGTGGCTGGCCAGCGCGAATGCAGACGCCGCGGTGCGCGATGTCCGCGCGCATCACGCGGCCGGTTTCGACCTGGTCAAGCTCGGCAGCGTGCCGGCCGATGCCTACGCCCCCATGGCCGCCGCGGCGCAGGCGATCGGAATGCCGTTCGCCGGTCACATTACCGACGGGGTGACGCTGGAGATGGCGCTCGACGCGCAGCAGGCCTCGATCGACCATCTCGACCGCTACGTCGAATTCCTCGTGCCGCCGGGCACCAGGACCGGCGATCGCGACGCGGGCTGGTTCGGCAGCGGCTGGGTGCAGTGGGCCGATCGCGGTCGCATCGAAGCAGCCGTCGTCCGGCCCCGCGACGCCGGCGTCTGGAACGTGCCGACCCTGAGCCTGGTCGAGCACATGGCCTCGTCCGAATCCCCGGAAGCGATGCTGCAATGGCCGGAAATGCGCTACATGCCAGCCGCAGAACGCGAACGCTGGCGCGTGGCGAAGCACGCGTATGCGGCGCGCGATACCTTCCAGCCGGAGGCGGCGCAGGCACTCGTGACATTGCGTCGTGAGCTGCTCAAGGCGCTGCACGACGGCGACGCCCCGATCGTGCTCGGCTCCGACGCACCGCAGTTCTTCAACGTGCCGGGCTTCTCGATCCATCGCGAGATGGCGATGATGCAGGCCGCGGGCCTGACCCCGTACGAGGTGCTGGTCACCGGAACGCGCAACGCCGCACGCGCGCTCGGGACGCCGGATGCATTCGGCACCGTGGAAGTCGGCCGCCGCGCGGATCTGGTGCTGCTGGCCGGCGATCCGCGCGCGGATCTGTCGCATGCCCGGGCGCCGCTGGGTGTCATGGCACGCGGGCGCTGGTGGTCGCGCGAGGCGCTCGATGCGCGACTGGCGGAGATCGCCGCGCGTCACGCGGAGTGAGTGGAGATCCGCCGCGCGTGTTGCGTGCGCCGGGCGGGTCCGACACTCAGAACAGCAGGAACACCAGCCCGATGATCGCGCCGGAGGCGAACAGCAGCATCAGGCAGTAGCCCATGATGTCCTTGATCCTGAGGCCCGCGATCGCGAGCAGCGGCAGGGCGAAGAACGGCTGCAGCATGCTGGTCCAGGCATCGCCCCAGGCCACCGCCATAGCGACACGCGGCAGATCGGCGCCCAGCGCCTGCGCGGCCGGAATCATCACCGGCGCCTGCACCGCCCACTGGCCGCCGCCCGACGGCACGAACATGTTGATCAGGCCGGCCGAGAGGAAGGTCAGGAACGGCAGCGTGTCGGCGCTGGCGATGGACGCGAACCAGCCCGAGAGCGTCGTCGCCAGGCCCGAGCCGACGAGAATGGCCATGATGCCGGCGTAGAACGGGAACTGGATCACGATGCCCGCGCCACCCTTGATCGCCTCCTGCAATGCCGCGAGCAGCCGCGCGGGCGTGCGGTGCAGCACGATGCCGAGCATCAGGAAGGCGTAGTTGACGATGTTGAGGTTGAGGCCGCCGCCGGCGATGAAGTGGTCGGCCAGGAAGACCAGTCCGGCGACGCCCACGGCGAGCGAGAGCAGCCAGCCGTGCTCCAGTCGATCGGCCGGCGAGGCGTCACCCTCGAGCGCGGGCGGTTCGGCATCCTCGGGCGGCGTGAACAGCACCGTGTCCTGCGCCGACGGCGTCATCGAGCGGTTGATCAGCGGCACCGCGATCACCAGCAACGCGATGATCAGCAGATTGAACGGCGCGAACAGGGTGTCGGCAGTGGGGACCAGGCCGATCGCCGCCTGCATGAAGTGGCCCTCGGTCGCGATGGTGAGCGGAATCGAGCCCGACAGCCCGCCGTGCCAGACGATGAAGCCGGAATAGGCGCTCGCGACGAGCAGGCGGTAATCGACCCGGACATGCCGGGCCACTTCGCGCGCGAACAGGGCGCCGATCACCAGACCGAAACCCCAGTTGATCCAGTTCGCCGCCATTGCGACCAGCGTGACCATCACGACGGCGTTCTTCGGCGTGCGGGCGCGCGAGGCCATCGACGCGAGCCCGCGCTTGACCGGTGGCGTCTTCGCCAGGATGAAGCCGGTGACGAGCACCAGCAGCATCTGCATCGAGAAGCCCAGCAGTTCCCAGAACCCGGTGCCCCAGTAGCGGACCAGTTCGAGCGGCGGTGTCTGCTCGATCGCGAACGCCGCCAGTGCGGCCAGCGCGGTGAAGATCAGGACGAAGACATAGGCGTCGGGCAGGAACCGTTCGACGAGTCGGACGGACAGGCGCGTGGCGCGCTGGAACATAGCGGATACCGTCGTGGGGCACGACCGGGCAGCTTAGCGGCGCAGACGCGGCATGCCTGCTGGACGATGGTCTAGGCGGTCGCCTCCGGCCGGCGGAGGCGACCTGCGTGCGCCGACGTCTCAGTAGACGCGTGCGCAGTTGCGTTCGTGCTCGCCCTGCAGGGTCAGACGGGCTTCGTCGGCCCCATGACTCCAGAAGATGTTGCCGTCGCTGTCGGCGAAGCGGTCGCCCTGGGCGGTCTCCACACGGGGCAGGTCGAGCGTCACGCCGTCGACCACGAACTGCACGCGCGCATCCTCGCCTTCGCCGTCCTGCGCGAGGGTGATGCGTGTGCCTTCGCAATCGTAGTTGACGGTGTTCGACGGCGCGGTCTCCGCTTCGCGGGCGGCGAGCGAGCCGGTGGGCGGCGCTTCTTCCGCGGCAGCAGGTGGCGGAGGCGGCGGCGTCTGCGCAACCGGATCGGCGGGCGTCGACTCACCGCCACAGGCGGCGAGTGCGAACGTGAGCATGAGAGCGGTGGCGGATGCTGCGCGCATGGGGCGTCCTCTTGAAGGCGGGTGCCGGCGTCAAGACCGGCAGGAAACGGCAGGCTAGGCAGGAAACGGTGAACGCAGGGTGGCGTCGTCGGGACGCGACGCCTGGGCCACCCGCGGGCAAGGCGTCCGACGTCCTGCGACGTGCCGGACGCCGCGATGCTGCGAGGTCGTCACGGGACGCGATGCGGCAAACAGGTGCAGCCCGCGACGCGAGGCCGACGCCCGGCACATCGTCGGCCCGCATCCTGCGATGCCGGGGCATGCGGGCACGCGTCGGGCGTTCGCCCGAAGCGCGCCCGCGACCTCAGGCGGCGAGCCCCCGCGCGGCGTAGCGGTGCTGGTCCGCGCCGCTGCCCGCGGTGTCCACGGCGTCGAGGAAATCGCGGCCCCAGCGTTCCACGTCGTAGTAGCGCACGATGTCGAACAGCTGGCGCTGGCGGCCGACGGCTTCGTGTTCCGGCATCGACAGCGCCTGGCGCAGCCCGGCGACCAGATCGGTGAGGTCGTGCGGATTGGTCAGTACGGCGCCCTTGAGCTCTGCGGCCGCACCGGCGAATTCCGACAGCACCAGCGTGCCCGACGACCCTTCGATGCCATGCGCCGCGACGAATTCCTTGGCCACGAGATTCAGGCCATCGCGCAGCGGCGTGATCCACATGACGTCGGCGGCGGCGTAATGCGCCAGCACTTCCTCGAACGGCAGCCCGCGCGCGAAGAACCGCACGGGGGACCAGTCCAGCATCGCGTGACGCCCGTTGATCCGGCCGACGGCCTGCTCGATCTGGGTCTGCAGTTCCTGGTAGACGGTCATTTCCTTGGCTGCCGGCACGCACACCATCAGCAGCGTGACCTTGCCACGCAGATCGGGCTGTTCACCGAGCAGGCGCTCGAACGCGAGCAGCTTCTCCAGCGTGCCCTTGGTGTAATCGAGACGTTCGACCGACAGCACCAGCTTGCGGCCCGAGAATTCGCGGCGGATCTGTTCGAGCCGCACCCGCACGCGGGGCTGCGCCAGACCGGTCTCGATCCGCTTGAGGTCGGTGCCGACGGGATGCGCGCCCAGACCCACCTCGCGGTCACCGACCCGGATGCGCGTGCTCATCTCGTCCATGCCCACCGCGCAGCCGTAGGTGAGGAAGCGCGGCGCGCAGCCTTCGCGCTTGATCACTTCGGTCGGCATCGCGCCGCGGACCACGTCGACGAAGTTCTCCACCTGGCGCGGGATGTGGAAGCCGATGTAGTCGCACTGCAGCAGGCTGCCGAGGATCTCGCGGCGCCACGGCACCACGTTGAACACGTCGGCCGACGGGAAGTAGGTGTGGTGGAAGAACGCGATGCGCACGTCCGGACGCAGTTCGCGCAGATAGGCCGGCACCATCCACAGGTTGTAGTCGTGCAGCCACACGGTCGCGCCGGGCGCGGCCTCGGCCGCGGTGGCCTCGGCGAACTTGCGGTTCACCCGCAGGTAGATCTTCCAGTCGTCCTCGCTGAAGCGCGCGCGCTCCCAGAACGTGTGCAGCATCGGCCAGAAGGCTTCCTTGGAGAACCGCTTGTAGAACGCATCCACCTCGGTATGCGTCAGCGGCACCCGCGCGACGGTGAGGTTGGGATAAGCGTCGGCGTCGACCGGCGTGCGCGTCTCGAACTTGCCGAGCTTGGGATCGTCCACGCTCCACGCAACCCACGAGCCCTTCTGCCCGCTGCCGAAGAAGCCGAGCAGGCTGGGAATGATGCCGTTGGGCGAGGTGGGGCGACGGCGCTTGCGCTGGCCGTCCTCCACGTACTCCTCGTACGGCAGGCGGTGGTAGACCATCACTAGGTCGGACTGGCCGGTGGCCGTTTCGACGGTCTGGCCGAGGTAGGGATCGTCGGTCTCGAGCAGATCGAAATGGCTGATCGCCTCGAGGATGCCGCCGCAGCCCGGCGCCTTGGCGTGGAAGACGTTGGAGAGCTGATCGGTCGCCTTCACCAGCGCGGGCTCGGATTCGCCCACGCAAACGCCTTGGAAGCCGGAGGTGTACATCGACAGATCGTTGAGCGTGTCGCCGGCGACGAGCACGCGCTCGCGCGGCAGCGCCAGGTGGTCGGCGAGCGCGGCGAGGGTGCGGCCCTTGTCGGTGTCGGGCGGCAGGATGTCGAGGTAGCGGTCGGCCGAATACAGCACCGAGCAGCCGAGCTTGCGCGCGGTCGCTTCGATGTCGGCGCGGACCTCGTTCAGCGCCTCGGGCTCGCAGAAGTAGGAACAGCGGCGCTCCTGCGGGACGTCCTGGCGCACCAGGCCGCTGAAGCCGGCCATCGCATCGGCCACTGCGCGCTCACCCGGCCAGCGACGGTCGATGCGCGTCTGCAGGGGCTGGATCGGCTGCAAGGTGTGGCCGTCGACGACGGTGCCGCCGACATCGCAGATCACGTAGTCGGGACGCGGCAGGCTGGGGTCGGACAGCAGCGGCATGACGGCTTCGAGGCCGCGGCCGGTGACGAAGGTCAGGCGGATCTCGGGATGGCGGTCGACCAGACGGTAGAGCTGCTGGCGGTGCGCGGGGGATCCGGCGAGGAAGGTGCCGTCGAGGTCGGTCGCGAGCATCAGTCGCGGCACGAACGCGGTATTGGCGGGGGTGAGGTCGGCAGTGGTGGTGTCCTGGGTCAATGTGGGTCCTTGTGATGTGGATCGGAAAGGTCGGGGCCCTCGGGTGCAGGGCCGGTTTCAGGCAGCAGCTCCAGCGCCGAAGGCGTGGTGCGCAGCATCGGATGGAAGACCGAGGGATGGTCGTTGTCGCGCTGGCGCAGCAGGCGGCGGCCGGCGGCGACGAGCGCGAGCGCGCCCAGGATCACCGCGAACGAGGCGGGCAGAGCGGTCGGACCGAATCGCGACATCGCCACGCCCACGATCGCCGGACCGATCGCCGAGCCCACGCCGTTGAGCAGCAACAGGCTGGAGCATCCTGACAACGTGTCCTCGGTCGGCAGGTGATCGAGCAGATGGGCGACGCAGATCGGATAGATTGCGAACGCGACCCCGCCGAACAGGAAGAACTGGCCAAACAGCGCCAGCTGCGACCGGTCGGCGGCGAACATCATCGCCACGCCGATGATCGCGGCCGCGGCGCAGATCAGCGCGAGCGTCGTACGCCGGTCGCCGCCGTCGGAGAGACGTCCGATCGGCCACTGCAGCAGTGCACCGCCGAGGATGGTGGCGCTCATCAGCGAGGCGATGCCCTGCAGGTCGAGCCCCAGCCCGGCGGCGTAGACGGCGCCCATGCCCCAGAAGCCGCCCATCGCCAGCCCTGCCAGCAACGCGCCGGTGGCCGCGGCGGGGGCGGTACGCCAGAGCGCGGCCAGCGCCAGCCGCGGCACGACCGGCAGCGTCGGCTGAGTCATGCGGCTGGCGACGACCGGCAGCGCGGCCAGACAGATCAGGACGGCGACGATGCTGAAGAGCGCGAAGGACGCGGGATCCTGAAGGCCGATGAGCCACTGGCCGGCCGCCAGCGCCAGCAGGTTCACCGCCATGTAGACCGCGAAGACCTGGCTGCGCTTTTCCGGCGGCGCCTCGACGTTGAGCCAGCTTTCGATGACCGTGTACAGGCCCACCAACGCGATGCCGGTGACCACGCGCAGCGCGGCCCAGGCCCAGGGGTCGATGAAGATCGGATGCAGCAGGATCGCCGCCGCGCACAGCGCGGCGTAGAACGCGAAGGCGCGGATGTGGCCGATCCGCTGGATCAGTCCCGGCGCCATGTAGGTGCCGAGGAAGAAGCCGACGAAATAGCCGGACATGATCAGGCCGAGCGTCTGGTCACTGAAGCCTTCCAGCCCACCGCGCACGGCGAGCAGCGTGCCCAGCAGTCCGCTGCCCATCAGCAGCAGGGCGACGCCGGCGAGCAGCGCGGCAAGATTGCGAACGACAGGAATGGCGATACCTCCACGGCATCCAGCGAAGGTGTGTAACTATAACACATTGAAAATATTGAATATTTTCACGCGCAATTGCGCCCGCCACAAATGCTGCACCGCAACGAAAACCGCAATGCAATCATGCGCTTGCGGTCGCCGACGCGTGCATGACCCCGAATGAACATCAACCGCGCGATGCTGCGCGCCCGCCGTTACGAGGACGACCTGTCATGCGATACCGCATTCCCCATCTGCTGTTGCCTGCCGCCCTGCTGCTGGCCGGCTGCGGCCCGGACGCCGCGCCGACCGAGACTGACGGCGCCGCGGTGACGCCCGGGTCGGGGACCGGCGCGTCCGCGGCCGGGGATGCGCTCGAGGACGACGTGATCGTGCTGACCAACGAGCCGTTCTGGCAGGCCACGGTTGCCGGCGGCACCGTCGTCCTGCAGGGCGTCGGGGCGGCCGAGCGCCGGTTCACCGACGTGCGCACGTCGATGACCGCAGACGGACGGCGCATCGATGCCACCGACGCCGCGGGCGATCTGGTCGTGATCGTCCGCAAGATGCGCTGCGAGGACGACATGTCGGGCGCCCGCTTTCCGATGACAGGCCTGCTGACCATCGATGGCCAAGGGCCGTACCGGGGCTGCGCGCGTCCGGCCGCGATGCCGCTGCCGATGCCAGCGGACGAGGCGGGCGAAACGGACGGAGCGGGCAAGGCGGAAGACGGGACCGTGTCCGACCGGCTGCCGGCGCGTTTCGTCGGCCGCTGGGACGCTGCCGCCGAGCGCTGCAACGCAGGCCGAGGCGAGCTGGCGCTGTGGATCAGGCCCGATGCCCTGCAGTTCTACGAAAGCACCGCCACGCCGGTGCGTGTACGCGCGACAGAGGACCACAGCCTGCAGCTCGACGCGCGCTACGCAGGCGAGGGCGATACCTGGACCGACACGCGCACCCTGACCCTGGAGGGAGACGATGTGCTGCTGGTCGAGGACGCCATGGGCAACGTGACGCGTCGCGTGCGCTGCGAGACCTGAGCCTGCGGCGGTCCGTCAGGCCGACCCCAGCCGCTCGATGTCACGCACGTCGCCCACCCAGACATGGTGCGCGGTCTCCGGCTGAACCAGATCGTCGAGACGCAGACGCGCGTTGTGGCCTTCGTCGCCATCGGCGTTGCGGAACACTTCCAGTGTCGGACGAGCGGACACGGTGCCTTCGACGACGCTGCCGTCGTGCAGCGTCACGCGCACCCGCGCCTCGTCGTCGAGCAGGGTGATGCGCGCCTCGAGCGCGTCGAGATCCTCACGACTGGTGAGAAGTTGGGGCGGCATGTGGCGCATGGGCGACTCCTGCGGGAGAAAGCACCATGCTCGCGCCGCCCGCGCAACGGACCGTGACGACCGGTCGCGGCGCCCCGGCGCCCAGGCCGCTCAGGCCTCGAGTGCGGGCCGCAGCAGGCGGTCGTACTCGGTGCGCACGACGCCGTAGCACTCGCAGGTACGTGCCACCAGGCATTCGCGATCCAGCACCTGAATCACGCCGCGGCTGTAGCGGATGCAGCCTTCTTCCTGCAGCCGCCGCGCCGCTTCCGTGATGCCTTCGCGGCGTACGCCCAGCAGATGCGCGATCTGTTCCTGGGTCATCTTGATCTCGACCGAGCCGACGCGGTCGTTGACCAGCAGCAGCCAGCGCGAGAGCTGCTTGTCGACGGTGTGGTGGCGGTTGCAGACGCCGGTCATCGCGGTCTGGGTGATCAGGGCCTGGAAATACCGCAGCAGGATCTCCTGCAGCGCGCCACCACGCTGGAACTCGCGGATCGCGAATTCGCCACGCATCGCCAGCGCTTCGCCGCCGACCTTGACCACCGCGCGCGTCGGCACACTGCGCGCGCCGGTCAGCAGGCCCACGCCGACCATGCCCTCGTTGCCCACCATCGCGAACTCGCTGGTGTCGCCGCTTTCGAGCGCGTACATCAGCGAGACGATGCCCTCCCGCGGGAAGTAGATCGTCGACTGGGCCACGTTGGCTTCGTGCAGCACCTTGCCGGCCGGCATGTCGACCAGCTGGAGCTCATCGCCGACGCGGTCGCAGACGTCGTCGGGGAGGTCCTGCAGCAATCCATTGAGCGGTGCCCAGGGCGCTTTCTTCTTCATGCGCAGCGAAAGGTCCATCGGATGAACAAGTATGGATTTTCTCGACTGAATGCGGCCCCGTATGTACGGCAACGCGCATACAGCTGAATGCATTACGTGCGTTACCGAACAGACCTGTATGCGGTCCGTTCACATGCTGTCGACGCGGTGCGCCTTGTCAGCGGTGGCGCGACGGGTTTTTCAACAGGGAGGCCGGCTTGAACGCAGACGACGTCGAGTTGTGCCGGGTCTACGGACAGATGTCCCGGGAATATCTGGGCGATCGCGCCTGGAGCGAGTGCGAAGCGCAGTTGCGCGACGGCTGGCACCGGCTGCGGCGCGATCCCGGCGTGCGCTGGGAAGATGCGGCGCCGCTGGTGCGGACGTTCTGGGACCTCACGCCAGCCGGCGACGCGCCCGGCTGAGATTTCAGTCTTCCCGCCCGGCATCGAGCCGGATGCCGTCGTCGTCGACGGCCAGGTGCATTTCGATCGGCCTGCAGCAGACGGGGCAGTCCTCGACGTAGTCCGCATCGCCGACGCTGGCATCGACCAGCGTCTCGAAGCGTTCGCCGCACCACGGGCAGCGCAATTTGGCGACATCCTGCATGCGTCAAGCATGCCGACGCCCGCGTTCGCGCATCGTGAGCGGCGATTTCACGTCGGGGGCAGGCGCGCTGGGAGACGGTGACCGGGAGTTGGAGCCCCGAAGCAGGAGTCTGTCATGCGCGAGTCGCCCCCTTCGTTCGAACCCTATGACGCGCCGGCGGGCGGTTGGGGCTCGGTGAAATCGCTGATGCGGTATGTGACCGGCGACGGCGCGCAGGGTGTCGAAGGCACGCGGCAGCTGCAGCGGCAGAACAAGATCGACGGCTTCGCCTGCGTCAGCTGTTCCTGGGCGAAACCGGCCGAACCGCACGCGTTCGAATTCTGCGAGAACGGCGCCAAGGCCACGATGTGGGAACTGGACACCCGCCGCGCCGATGCCGCGTTCTTCGCGCAGCACACCGTGACCGAACTGCTGACCTGGGCCGACCACGATCTCGAAGCCGCCGGCCGGCTGGTCGAGCCCGTGCGCTACGACGCGGCCAGCGACCGCTACGTGCCGGTGTCCTGGGAGCAGGCCTTCGAGCTCGCCGGCGGCGTGCTGCGCGGCATGGCGCCCGAGCGCGCGGTGTTCTACGCCTCGGGTCGCGCCTCGCTGGAGACGTCCTACATGTACGGCCTGATGGCGCGGCTGTACGGCAACAACAACCTGCCCGACAGCTCCAACATGTGCCACGAGAGCACCTCGGTCGGCCTGCCGCGCAGCATCGGCGTGCCGGTCGGCACGGTGCTGCTCGAGGATTTCGATCATTGCGACTGCATCCTGTCGTTCGGCCAGAACGTCGGCGTCAACAGCCCGCGCATGCTGCATCCATTGCAGGAAGCCGCGCGGCGCGGCGCCGAGATCGTCACCTTCAATCCACTCTACGAACGCGGCTGGGAGCGCTTCACCAATCCGCAGGAACCGCTGGCGATGGCGACGCGTGCGTCGACCCGGATCAGCAACGCCTACTTTCCGGTCCGCGCGGGGGGTGACATCGCGCTGATGCAGGGCCTGGCGCGCGCACTGCTGGACCTGGACGACGCCGCCCAAGCCGAGGGTCGGCCCCGCGTGCTCGACGTGGCGTTCATCGAGACCCACACCCATGGTTTCGACGCATTCGAAGCCTGGCTGCGCGCGGCGCAGTGGGCCGACATCGAACGCGAGAGCGGCCTGTCCCGCGCCGACATCGAAGGCGTCGCCGGCATCTACGCACGCGCGGAATCGACGATCCTCATCTACGGCATGGGGCTGACCCAGCACCGCCACGGCGTCGACAACGTGCGCATGGTCTGCAACCTCGCGCTGATGCGGGGCAATGTCGGGCGGCCAGGGGCCGGTATCTGTCCGGTACGCGGGCATTCGAACGTGCAGGGCCAGCGCACCGTCGGCATTTCCGAAAAGCCCGAACTGGTGCCGCTGGACCGGCTCGCGTCGCAGTACGGGTTCGAGCCGCCGCGCACGAAGGGACTCGATACGGTCGGCACGGTGGCGGGCATTCTCGACGGCAGCGTCGAGGCCTTCATCGGGCTGGGCGGCAACTTCTCGCGTGCCGCGCCCGATACCGGACGGCTGGAGCCGGCCTGGCGCGGACTTGCGCTGAGTCTGCAGATCGCCACGCATCTCAACCGCAACCATCTGCTGTGCGGACGCGAGACATTGCTGCTGCCATGCCTGGGGCGCATCGAAGAGGATGTGCAGGACGGCGTCGCGCAGCGCGTGAGCATCGAGGACAGCACCACCTGCGTGCATGCCTCGTTCGGCAACAGTCCGCCGGCAGGACCGATGCTGCGTTCGGAGCCGGCGATCGTCGCGGCGCTCGCCCAGGCGATCCTGCCGCCCGAGCGCGCCGCGTGCGTGCCGTGGCAGGACTGGACCCGCGATTACGCGCGGGTGCGCGACGCGATCGAAGCGACCTATCCCGAGCAGTTCCGCGATTTCAACGCGCGCCTGCATACGCCGGGGGGCTTTCCGCGTCCGGTGGCGGCGCGCGAACGCCGCTGGTCCACCGAAAGCGGCAAGGCGGAGTTCCACGTGCCGGACGTGCTCTGCGCAACCGGGTTCGCCGACAAGGCGGGGCGCTATCGCCTCATGACGGTGCGCACCAACGACCAGTTCAACACCACGGTCTACGGCTACCACGACCGCTTCCGCGGCATCGACGGCACGCGCCGCGTGGTGCTGATGCATGCCGATGATATCGCCGATCTGGGTCTGGACGAGGGCGAGCAGATCACCCTCGCGACCGATTTCGACGACGACCCGGAGGTCCGCGAGGTGGGCGGCCTGCGCGTCATTCCATACCTTATTCCGCGCGGGTGTATCGCGGCGTACTACCCCGAGTGCAATCCGCTGATCCCGGTCTCGCACCATGCGATCGACAGCCACGTGCCGGCGGGCAAGTCGGTGCCGGTGCGGGTGGTGCGGGGTGGCACGGCGCCGATTCCCGCGGGGCCGGCGCCGGACTGAGCGCGGCGGCGATCCGGTCGGCCGCGTGCCTGAGATCAGGTCCCGCGCGGTCACACGGCCGAGGTGTCCCGGCTCGCGCGTCGCCTGGTGTCGAACGGGTACCGCGGGGACACCAAGCTCCCGACCGTATCACCGGACGGCAGCACCGGAAGGCGGATCCTGACGGATCGCCATCCGGTGCTGCCGCGGCGGGCGTCGCTCAGAGCATCGCCAGTTCGACGTTGCTGAGCGTCTTGCCGTAGTGCTTGCGCAGACGCAGCTTGCGCTCGAGGTCTTCGAGAATGCGGCCGGAGAAGTCGAGTCCGGTGAGCTCCTCGAGCATGTTGATGCCGCCGGGCGTGTCGACGTTCACCTCCATCAGCTTGTCGCCGACGATGTCGAGGCCGACGAAGTACATGCCGTCGCGGATCAGCTTCGGCGCGACCAGCTCGGCCAGGCGCAGGGCGTCCGCGTCGGGCTTGGCCATCTCGTACTTGCCGCCGGCGCTGATGTTGCTGCGCGCATCGCCACTGTCGTTGTAGCGGCGGATGCAGGCGTAGGTGCCGTCCACTTCGAGCGGGCGGCCGTTGAGCATCAGCAGGCGCAGGTCGCCGTCCTTCGCCCGGGGCAGGTATTCCTGGGCGATCGCATAACCGTCGCGCAGGACCGCATCGATCATCTGGTTGAGGTTGCCGCCGCTTTCGGGCGTCACGACGAAGACGCTCTGGCCACCCGAGCCCTGCAACGGCTTGATGACGCCATAGCCTTCGCGCGCTTCGATGAAGGCCTTGATCTCTTCCACGTCGCAGCTGATGCAGGTCACCGGACGCACTTCCTCGGGGAAATGCTGGAAGTAGGTCTTGTTCGAGGCGTCGGTCAGATGCATCGGGTCGTTGACCACGAGGGCGTGCTTGAGTGCGCTGAGCTGGGCGAACAGCAGGCCGCTGCCCGGCGCCCAGGGACGCTCGACCATCTCGTCCGCGGGATCGCTGCGCAGCATCAGCACATCGAGATCGTCGACGGAGATACGGTCGGTCGGGCACGCATCCGACTGCAGGTCGGCGAGCAGCGCCGCATCGTCGGCGTAGTCCTGACCGCAGGGCATGTGCGCGCAGGCACGCACGGTGCCGTCGGCGTCGTAGGTGAAATCGGCGAGACCGATGAGGGCGATCTCATGGCCGCGCGACAGGGCGCGGCGGGCAAGACGGATCGTCGTGTAGTTGTCCTGCTCGGTGTCGACATCGTTGACGACAAAGCCGAAACGCAGGGGGTGTCCGTCTGTCATGCAGCGTGCTCCGGGGTGCGGTGTGTATGGAAGAGATGCTCGACCGGCGTGCGCCGGCAGGTGTCGAGGCGGTCGTGGAAATCGTCGTGCGTGGTGTAGCGGGGCAGCAGCTCGGGCGGCACGATCCAGCCGTCGTCGAGCAGCGTGTCCAGCAACCCGAGCTGGGGCAGCGCGAACTTGCCCAGGAACAGCGCCTCGAAGTCGCCGCCGGCATCCAGATAGGCGAGCAGATCGCGCAGCCCGCGCAGGTATACCGCGTCCTTGGTCAGACCGCCGCCACGCCGGGCCCGCACGGCGACGTCGAAGGCATCGTCGGTGGGCATGTCGTGGGTTTCATGGAGGCAGGCGAAGATCGCCGGCAGCTGCGCGCCTTGTGCCGCCATCGAGGTCGCCACCACGCGCGCGGCGAGGATGCGCAGGCGCTCGCCGGGCAGATAACCCGCGAGGAACTCACCCAGCACGCCGAGGCCTTCTTGCATCGGATCGTAGTGCGCCAGACCCACTTCCAGCTGGCGCAGCGCCTGCCGCCGGCCGTTGTGGCGGGTTACGACATGCGTGCCGATCTCATGCTGGATCAGTGGCTGCACGCGCGCCCGCGGCAGACGGATGTTGCCGTCGATGTAGAACGTGCCGTGCGAGACCATCAGCATCGAACTGATGTCGGTGTCCACGACGACGTCGATGTGGAAATCCGGCGACTGTGCGCGGTACCAGGCGATTTCCGCGTCCACCTGGCTGCGCACCTCGTCGATGCCGCAATCGGCCGCCAGCGGCTCGCCGCTGCCGACATGTCCCAGGATGCGCTCGGCCAGTGCCAGCAATTCGGGTTCCACCGCGCCGAACAGGGCCACGCTGGCGTCGACGAAACCGGGCCGGTCGCGCTGCTCGACCAGATCGATCATGCGGCCGAGCTCGGCCTGTTTCTCCGCCAGCAGCGCCTGCAGCGCCGGTGATTCGATGCCGGCCACGGGCAGGGCCTCGAGCGCCCGGCGTGTTTCGACGAGATCGGTGTCGAGGTCCACGTAGCGCAGCCGCGGTTCGACGCTGCGACCGGAGGTCTCGAAGTCGTTCCACAGGCCCACGCCGTCCAGCGGTGACAGCGCCAGCAACCAGTCGAGGCGTGCATCCAGCGCAGCCAGGGCCTCGTCGACATGCGCGGCCACCGGCGGCAACGGTCGTGCGACCGGCCGCCGGGCGACGCCGGCGCTCACTTGAGGAACTCCGGGCGCACGGCATCGACTGCGTGCGACAGACCGTCGCGCAACGCGTACAGCGCCGGAATGTCGGCCTGACCGGTCCATTCGTCCATGAAGATCTTCTTGTATTCGGGCGAGATCGTGCACACGCGATCGTCCCAGTGCGCGTAGACCCACTCGGGGAAATGGCCGCCGGTCGGGAAACGCACGTTGCAGCGCACATCCGGCAGCGCCCCGCGGACGGGGTGGCGCCGCAGCACGTTGGCGAAGCGCTTCGCGGTCTCGCCCCAGCGCACGGGATCGAGCGTGGTGATGCCCAGCTCGATGTCGGGATTGGCGTCCTGCGCGGCAGGCGCGGCGTCGGGTCCGTCGCGGCGGTGGTTGTAGCTGTGGATGTCGATCAGCAACGCGCTGCCCCAACGGGCCACGGTGCGGTCGATCAGCTCGCCGATCATGTCGTAGAAGCGGTCGTGCAAGGCGAGCGAAGTGTCGAGCTCGCGCTGCTCGAGCGGCGCTTTCCACACATCGAGACCCCACGCGGCGTCGGGCCCGGTGTAGACGGCTTCGGCGCGCGCGCGGTTCAGATCGACCTCGAACCGCGACTGGCGCACGCGCAGGCGGGTGTCGCCGACTTGGGTCAGCAGACTGGTGAGCGGATCCTCCTCGCGCCAGCGCACATCGTCGTCGAGCGCGACGCATGCACGCAGCGACGGGCGCAGCGCATGGCCATCGTGGATCGCGGTCGCGATGACCGGACCGTCGGCGACGGCGAGATCCCAGGCGTCGACACGCTCGAGCAAAGCGGGCGGGGTGGTATCGGAGAAAAGGGGGGCGGGGGCGATACGGCGTTGATCAGGCATGGCGCGCATGCTCGCAATCCACGAATGATGCGGTCGTGACCACATCGGTACCCGGCCTTGACGGCCGTTTAACCTACAATCGCGCCTTCTCCGCGCCTGGCGCTCTTCCGATGTCTCCCAAGGCCACCGTTTACAAAGCCGAACTCCAGGTCACCGACATGGACCGGCATTACTACGCCTCGCGCGACCTCGTGCTGGCGCAGCATCCATCGGAGACCGAAGCGCGGCTGATGGTGCGGTTGATCACCTTCGCGCTGTTCGCCGACGAACGCCTGGAGTTCGGTCGCGGCCTCAGCAACGAGGAAGAACCGGACCTGTGGCGCCGCGACTACACCGGCGACATCGAGCAGTGGATCGACCTCGGCCAGCCGGACGAAAGCCGCATCCGCAAGGCCAGCGGGCGCGCGCGCCAGGTGGTGGTGGTGAACTACAGCGGCAACGCCGCGCAGATCTGGTGGGACCGGATCGCGAATTCGCTCACGCGCCTGAAGAACCTCACCGTGGTCGATCTCGATCCGGCGAAGATCGAAGAGGCGGTCGGCCTGCTGCAGCGGAGCATGCGCCTGACCGCGATGATCCAGGACGGCGAACTGCAGCTGATGAGCGAGTCGGAGACCGTCACGATGACTCCGGTCTGGCGGGTGCGTCCGGCCAGCTGAACGGCCACGCGTGACCTCCAGCCGTTGCCGTGGACGCGGGCGCTGATTAAGGTCGCGGCTCGCCACGTTCTTACCGGAAGTCCCGCATGTCGCTCCGCCGTCCCGTCACCGCCGCGCTCGCCGCCGGCCTCGCGCTGTCCGCCGTGACCGCACACGCCGATGAAGGCATGTGGATGCCGACGCAGCTGCCCGACATCGCCAAGCCGATGCGCGAGGCCGGTTTCCGCGGTCGCGCCGACGCGTTGGCGGATGTCACCGCGCCGCCGCTCAGCGCGGTGGTCAAGGTCGGCGGCGGCACCGGCGCCTTCGTCTCCGATGCAGGCCTGCTGCTGACCAACCACCACGTCGCCTACGGCGTGATCCAGTACAACAGCAGCGCCGAGCGCAACATCATCGATGGCGGCTTCATCGCCGACGGCCGCGCCGACGAGCGCCCCTCGAATCCCGATTTCCGCGTGCTGGTGACGGTGGGCTTCGACAAGGTGACCGACGCGGTGCTGGCCGATGCCCGCGGCAAGAGCGGCCGTGCGTATTTCGACGCCGTGGACGCCGCCGGCAAGCGCATCGTGGCCGAGTGCGAGCAGTCGGGCGAAGTGCGCTGCAGCGTCGCCAACATGTATTACGGCACCGATTTCTATCGCATCCGCCAGCTGGAGCTGCGCGACGTGCGCCTGGTCTATGCGCCGCCGCGCGCGATCGGCAACTACGGCGACGAGATCGACAACTTCATGTGGCCGCGCCACACCGGCGATTTCACCCTGCTGCGCGCCTATGTCGGCCGCGACGGCAAGCCGGCCGACTATCATGCCGACAACGTGCCCTACGTCCCGCCGGCGCACCTGCAGATCGCGCGGGGCGGCCTGCACGCCGGTGATTACGCGATGCTCGCCGGCTATCCGGGCACCACCTTCCGCCACCGCACCGCGGCCGAGTTCGACGCCCAGGTCGCGCGCGTCCTGCCGCAGCGCGTGGGGGTGTTCGATGCCCTGATCGATGCGGTCGAGTCCGCGGGCGCCGACGACGCGGACATCCGCACGCGTTACGCCTCGCAGCTGCAGTCGCTGAAGAACAACCGCAAACGCGCCGCCGGCGAGCTCGAGGGCCTGCAGCGCAGCGACGCGGTGCGCCTGCGCGGCGAGGACGAGGCGGCGATGCTGGCCGCGACGACGGGGCCGGACGCGGCCGATATCGCCGCACTGCAGACCATCCTGGGCGAGGCCGACGCCGCCGGCGCGCGCGACCTGCTGATGGGCCTCGTCGCCAGCCAGACCCAGCTGCTGCGCGCGGCGTTGCTGCTCGAGCGCCTGCGCATCGAATCGGCGAAGCCGGACGACGCCGCGCGCGAAACCGGCTACCAGCAACGCGACCATGCGCTGATCGAAGGGGTGCTGAAACAGGTGCAGCGCCGCTATGCACCGGCCGCCGAGAAAGCGCTGCTCGGCGTGCTGGTCGGCCGGTACCAGCAGCTGTCGGACGCGCAACGCCTGCCGGCATTCGACGCGGCCTTCGGCCGTACGCCGGCATCGCTGAAGACCGCACTGGACAAGGTGTACGCCGGGACGGCACTCGGCACTGAGGGCGAGCGCCTGTCGCGCTTCGCCGATGCGCGCGCCGGCCGGCCGCTGGCGGCGGACCCGCTGCTGGCACTGGCCTCGCAGATCGTGGCCGCGCAGCTGGACGCCGAGGACGCGCGCAAGGCCCGCGAAGGCGAACAGCTGCGGCTGCGCCCGGCCTACATGCGCGCCCTGTTCGCATGGCGCGCGCAGCAGGGCCGCGCGGTCTATCCGGATGCCAACGGCACGCTGCGCGTGAGCTACGGCAGGGTCGAAGCGCTGGCGCCGCGCGACGCGGTGGCGTTCGCGCCGGTGACCACGGTCGCCGGCATCGTCGAGAAGAACACCGGGCAGGTGCCGTTCGACGCGCCGCAGCCGCTGCTCGATGCGATCGCCAAAGGCGATTTCGAAGGCACGGCCGAAGCCTCGCTGGGCACCCAGCCGGTCAACTTCCTGACCAACCTCGACACCACCGGCGGCAACTCCGGCTCGCCGGTACTCAACGCACGCGGCGAGCTGGTCGGCCTGAACTTCGACAGCAACTGGGAGTCGGTCAGCGCGAGCTGGTGGTTCGACCCGCGCACCAAGCGCGCGATCCACGTCGACATGCGCTACATGCGCTGGCTGATGGACAAGGTGTATCCGGCGCCGGCGCTGCTCGAGGAAATGGGATTGCCGGCGCGTTGATGCGTGTCGCCGGTCGGGTGCGGTTCGGGCGCACGGCCGGCGCAGGCCGCACAATGGCAGGCCGAACCCGAACGCCCATCGCACCATGAAGATCCCGCAGGGACTGCAGCCACTGATCGAGGACGGCATCATCGATGCCGTGCTGCGACCGCTCAAGAGCGGCAAGGAGGCGTCGGTGTACGTCGTCCAGGTCGGCGACGAGGTGCGGTGCGCGAAGGTCTACAAGGACATGGCGCAGCGCAGTTTCCAAGCGCGCGTGCAGTACCAGGAAGGGCGCAAGGTCCGCGGCAGCCGCGAGCAGCGGGCGATGGGCAAGGCGACCAAGTTCGGCCGCCGCGAGCAGGAAGCCGCGTGGAAGACCACCGAGGTCGATGCGCTGTACGCCCTGGCCGATGCCGGCGTGCGCGTGCCGCAGCCCTACGGGTTCTTTCACGGCGTGCTGCTGATGGACCTGGTCACCGATGCCGACGGCTTCAGCGCGCCGCGTCTGGCCGAAGTGGATCTCGAACCCGACCAGGCCCGCGAGTGGCACCTGATGCTGGTGCGCGACATCGTGCGGATGCTGGTGCTGGGCATGGTCCACGGCGATCTGTCCGAGTACAACGTGCTGGCCACGCCCGACGGTCCGGTGCTGATCGATTTCCCGCAGGTCGTCAGCGCGGCCGGCAACAATGCCGCGCGCGACATGCTGCTGCGCGACGTGCACAACGTCCGCGACACGCTTGCGCGCTTCGCCCCCGAACTCGCCGACACCCATTACGGCGAAGAGATGTGGGCGCTGTACGAGGCCGGCGACCTGCAGGCCGATTCGCCGCTGACCGGCCGGTTCGTGTTCGACACGCGCAAGGCCGACACCGGCGCGATCCTGTGGTCGATCGAGGATGCGCGCCAGGAAGCGGTGATCCGCCAGCAGGGTCGCGAAGAGGCCGATGCGGCCGACTGACGGCGCGCCGCGGGCATGAGCCGTCCGCGGTTTCCGCCGCAGGGCGGCGTGCCGGCAAGCCGGTTGCAGCTGCCGGCGGGTGACTGGGCCACCGTGGTCGATGCGCTGGTCGCACGCTTTCCGCAGGTCGATGCCGCGACGTGGCGGGACCGGATCGAACGGGGCCGGGTGCTCGATGCGCAGGGCGAACCGATCACGCTGGAGACGCCGCATCGCGTCGGCGCCGAGATCGGCTATTACCGGGAAGTCGTCGATGAGCCGGTGATCGATGCGGCCGAGCGCATCCTCCACATCGATGATCACCTCGTGGTCGCGGACAAGCCGCACGGTCTGCCGGTCACGCCCACCGGCGCCTTCGTCACCCAGACCCTGCTCACGCGGCTGGCGGCGACGCTCGGCAATCCGGATCTCGTCCCGCTGCACCGGATCGATCGCGGCACGGCCGGGCTCGTGCTGTTCTCGGCCGATCCCGCGAGCCGCGCGCGCTACCAGGCGCTGTTCCGCGAGTCGCGCATCCGCAAGACCTACGAAGCGCTGGCGTCCCCGTTGCCCGACCTCGTGTTTCCGCTGACGCGCCGCAGCCGCATCGAACGCGGCGACCCGTTCTTCCGCATGTGCGAAACCGACGGCACGCCGAACAGCGAGACTCGCATCGATGTGTACGAACGCGGCGCCAGGCTCTGGCGCTACGCGCTGTCACCGGTCAGTGGACGCAAACATCAGCTCCGCGTGCATATGGCCGCGCTCGGCGCGCCGATCCTGCACGATCCCTGGTATCCGGCGCTGCGGGACGACGCTGATGCGATGCGACCCCCGCTGCAGTTGCTGGCCCGCGCGGTCGCCTTCGACGATCCGCTCGATGGGCGTCCACGCGTTTTCGAATCGGAGTTCAAGCTTTCGGACTCGCTGGACGAGTAGCGCGCTGCGTCCGCTGCGTCGGCATTGGGTCGTTCCGCAGATCGCTCGCGTGTGCCCGAGGTTTCGCGGCCAGGGCCGCTCCTGCAAGAAAGGCCTGTGCCTGCGTTTGCAGGCGCGCGCTCGTGCGCGAGCGGGCGTCGCACGCGGCCCCCGACACCGGCCGCACGCCGGACGCCACTCATGCAGTGCCGGCGTTGCGCCCCACCCACGCCAGCACCCCGTCCACCGCGACCGCGGCGCTCGCCCAGCACGCGGTCAGCAGATAGCCGCCGGTCGGCGCTTCCCAGTCGAGCATTTCGCCGGCGACGAACACGCCGGGCAGGGCATCGAGCATCAGCGTGTCGCCGGTCGCCTCCAGACGCACGCCGCCGGCACTGCTGATCGCTTCGGCGATCGGGCGTGGCGCCCGCAGGCGCACTGGCAGACGTTTGATCGCGGCCGCCACGCGCGCGGGATCGTCGAGCGCGGCGCGATCGAGCAGTTCGAACAGCAGCGCCGTCTTCGCGGCATCGAGTCCGGTCGCGCGGCGCAGGTGCTCGCCGATGCTGCGACGGCCCCGCGCGCGCGACAGGTCGGCCTGCAGGCGCGCGAGATCGCGCCCCGGGGCCAGGTCCAGTTCGAGCACCGCACTGCCGTCGCGCGCGATCGTGTCGCGCAAGGTGCCGGAGACCGCATAGATCGCGCTGCCTTCGAGACCGGTCGCCGTCAGCACGCACTCGCCCTGCAGCGCATGCGGCGTGCCGTCGAGGTCCGTCCAGTGCAGCACCACCGGCTTGAGCGGCGCGCCGGCATGGCGCTCGGCCAGATGCGCGCTCCAGCCGATGTCGAATCCGCAGTTCGTCGGCACCAGTGGCGCCACGTCGATCCCGCGCGCCGACAGCACCGGCTGCCAGCGCCCGTCGGACCCCAGTTCCGGCCAGCTGGCGCCACCCATCGCCAGCAGCGTGGCATCGGCGACGTGGTGCACGTGGCCATCCGGCGTCTCGAACACCAGCGCGCAGCTGTCGTCCCAGCCGGTCCAGCGATGCTGGACATGGAAACGCACGCCATCCTCGCGCAACTGCCGGACCCAGCCGCGCAGCAGCGGCGCGGCCTTCAGGTCCTCGGGGAATACGCGCCCGGAGCTGCCGACGAAGGTCGGCACGCCGCGCGCCGCCGCCCAGTCGCGCAGCGCCTGCGCATCGAAGCGGTCGAGCCAGCCGCCCACTGCCGCGTCGCGTGCGCCGTAGCGCCCATCGAACGCCGGTCGCGGCTCGGAGTGGGTGAGATTCAGGCCGCCCTTGCCGGCGATCAGGAACTTGCGTCCGACCGAGCCCTTGGCCTCGAACAGATCGACGTCCAGACCCGCCGCGCGCGCGCGCTCGGCCGCGAACAGGCCGGCCGGACCGCCACCGATGACGGCGAGCCGCGGCGTGCGCACATCAGACATTTCAGGCGCCTTGCTGGAAGGCCAGGATGTAACCGTTGCAGTCGACGATGCCGAACTCCCGGGCACCGTAGGGCATGTCCTGCAGCGTCCAGGCGAGCTGCGCGCGGCCCTGCACCTGGGCGAAGCTGGCGTCGACATCGTCCACGGTGAAGTACAGCGTACCGGTCAGTGTCGGTGCGCGATGCCAGAGATCGGCGGCGGTGAACACCAGACGCGCGCCGTGTCCGGTGATGGTCAATGTGTCACCGGTCGACGGCGCGGCGGCGAAGCCGGGCAGGGCGGTGTAGAACGCGCGGGTGCGTTCGAGATCGGTACAGCGCAGCAGCAGGGTCAGGGCCATGACGGTCCTCCATCGGGTACGAGGCCATTATGACCGGGGGCACTGCTCATCCCGAGTCAACGTGGTGCCTGATAGCGTCGGCCTCTCGTCCAGACGCGACATGCAGGAGGCCGTCATGGCCACGGGTTGGGCAGGCGATGGCGCGGTGCAGGACCAGATCGACGCCACGGTGAAAGATGCGATCGAACGCGCCCGCCGGCAGTTGCGCAGCGGACCGGGACTGACGCATTGCGAAGAATGCGATGCACCGATTCCGGAGGCCCGCCGCCAGGCGGTCCCCGGCGTGCGGCTGTGCGTCGCGTGTCAGGCTGCGCACGATGCCGAAGACACCCAGGGCGGCTTCAACCGTCGCGGAAGCAAGGACAGCCAGTTGCGCTGAGCGCTCCACCGGACTTGCACGGGCGGTATGGGACAACGGGCGCCGCGTTGCGACGCGCCCCCCTTCCACCGGAGCCTCCATGCCCGCGCAGCAGGACCTCGCGTACTTCACCCGTCAAGTTCTGATCGTCCTCGCGTTGCTGACGGTGCTGGTGCTGTTCTGGGCGCTCACGCCGGTCCTGATGCTGGTGTTCGGCGCGATCGTCGTCGCCGCGCTGCTGCTGTCGCTGTCGGGTCTGCTGCGTCATGCCGTGCCGATGCCGCACGGCATCGCGCTGGCGATCGTGCTCGTCGTGTCGACCGGCGGTCTGTGCCTGCTGCTGTGGATGTTCGGCGCGCAGGCCACGCGCGAACTGGCGACGCTCACCGACTCCCTGCCGGCCGCCTACGCGCAGTTCCAGCAGTGGCTGGGCCAGACCAGCGTCGGCAGCCTGGTGCAGGAGCAGCTCGCCACCATCGGCGACAACATGGGGCGCATCGCCAGCAGCGCAGGCGCGATCGCGATGACGGTCTCCAGCGGCACGATCGACCTGTTCCTCGTACTGGTCGGCGCGATCTACATCGCGGCGCAGCCGGAGATGTACCGCAACGGGCTGCTGCATCTGGTGCCGCCATCGGCGAAAGCCGCCGCCACCGATGCACTCGACGCCAGCGGCCGTGCGCTGCGCCTGTGGCTGGGCGGGCAGCTCGTCGCGATGGTCGCGGTGGGCATCCTGACCGGCCTGGGCCTGTGGATGCTTGGGGTGCCGGCGGCATTCGCGCTCGCCCTGATCGCATTCCTGCTCGACTTCGTGCCGATCATCGGGCCGATCGCCGCGGCCATTCCCGGCATCCTGCTGGCGTTCACCGTCAGCCCGCAGGTGGGCTTCGCGACGATCGCGCTCTACGTCGTGCTGCAGCAGCTCGAGAGCAACGTGCTGCAGCCGCTGATCCAGCAGCGCGCCGTCGAACTGCCGCCCGCGCTGCTGCTGTTCTCGCTGGTGATCTTCGGCAGCCTGCAGGGCGCCGCCGGGCTGCTGCTCGCCGCGCCGCTGACCGTGGTGGTCTACGTGCTGGTCAAGCGGCTCTACGTGCGCGAGCTGCTGGGCGGCGAGACCGCGGTGCCCGGCGAGCACGGCTAAGACCGGACGCGCATGCGGCTTGCCGTGGCGGCGCGCGCCGGCCAGCATGGGCCCCCGCACGTCCAGGCACTTCCATGATCCAGCGCATCGATGCCGGCCCCCGCATGTCGGAGGCCACGATCCACGCCGACACCGTCTACTGCGCCGGGCAGGTGCCCGAAACCCCGGGGGCGGACATCGGCACGCAGACACGCGAGGTGCTCGCGGCCATCGACGCGCTGCTCGCACAGGCCGGCACGGACAAGACCCGGATCTTGCAGGCGCAGGTCGTGCTCGCCGACATCGGCGATTTCGCCGGCATGAACGCCGAGTGGGACCGCTGGGTGGTGCCGGGCCAGGCGCCGGCACGCGCGACGATCGAAGGCAGGCTCGCCGATCCGGGCTGGCGCATCGAGATCATCGTGACCGCCGCGCGCATCTGACGGGGCGCGCGGGTCAGACGTCCAGCGGATCGTACGCGCCGTTGCCCTGCCGCGCGGCGGGCAGGGCGCCACCGCGCCAGCGGCGCAGCGCACGCTGGAAGAACAGGCTGTTGGGAATCTGCAGGCAGGTGCCCGCGCCATCGCCGTCGTCGGTCTCGCGCAGGGTGGTGTAGACGAGGTTGATGTCGACCACCTGGCCGCGCAGGCCGGGTTTCTCGCCGTTCTCCAGCAGCTCGACATGGTCGTAGAGCCGGAACGGGCGCGTGGTGAGGATGAGCATCGTGCAGAAGATGTTCGACAGCACGCTCCATGCGGCGAAGAACGCCACCGCCGCCACCGCGGCGAAACCGGTGAAGGCCGTCCACAGCACCGTGCCGGACACGCCCATGCGTTCGAGGATCAGCAGCAGCGCCGCCGCATAGATCAGGAACGAGGTCACGCGCCGGCCACCGACGACGGCCTCGGGTGGCAGCGTGTAGCGGTGTCCGATGCGTTCGATCACGCGGCGCACCAGCAGCCGCAGCAGCCAGGCCACGAGCAGGATTAGCAGGATCTGGCCGACCGGCACGACGATGTCGAGCCAGTCGTGCAGCCACACGGGCAGGCGATCCTTGAGACGCACGGCAGCTCCACGCACGGCGCCATTCGCGCCGCCGCACAGTTTACGCGGCGATGCAGCACACGCCCCACCGCGCGCGCGTCCGGGCGCGTTTCGAACGAAGCGCCTTCAGCGCCGCGTTACCATCACCGGCCCACGACCCACGCGAACAAGAGGACATCCCGTGAGCACGATTCTGGCCCCAGTGTCGATCGGCGAACTCGCCGACAAGATCACCATCCTCGAGATCAAGGCCGAGCGCATCGGCGATGCACAGAAGCTGGCCAACGTCCGCACCGAACTCGACGGCCTGCTGCCGCTGTGGGCGCCACTCGCGCAGTCGCAGCCCGAAATGTCGGACCTGAAGACCGCGCTGCGCGCGGCCAATACGCGGATGTGGGACGTGCAGGACGCCCTGCGCGCGAAGGAAGCGGCGCAGGATTTCGGCGACGAGTTCATCGAGCTCGCGCGCGCGGTCGCGCGGCACAACGGCGACCGGGTCGAGGTCAAGAACCGCATCAACCGGCTGGCCGGTTCCCGCTTCGTCGAAGAGAAGCAGTACCGCTGACACGCCGCCCACCACCCGAGACAGGGTCTGGCGCTGGGCCGGATCGAGCAGCTGGCCGGCTGGTGCGTGGGGCGGGACGGTGATCGACTGCACGACGCGCGTGTTTCGCCTTCATCTGGATGTCGAGCGTCGCCCCGGCGACGGTGCAGCGGATCGCGCGAGCGGTGAAGTGACGCCGACGCGGCGCACGCGATGACGCGTCGGTGCGCCACGGGCCAGATCGACACATGCCGGAAAACAGAAAGCCCGCTGTGAGGCGGGCTTTCGAAATATGGTGGAGCCAAGGAGGATCGAACTCCTGACCTCGTCGATGCGAACGACGCGCTCTCCCAGCTGAGCTATGGCCCCATATGGTGCGTGGCGATTATACGGTTCCCGTCGCGGGCTCGCCAGCCCTGTCGAGCAACGGCGCCAGCGAAGGCTCGAGCTGACCGCGACGCCAGCCCGACAGCGCGCCGGGCCAGTCCGCACCTTCGACCAGCGCTTCGAGCCACTTGCGCGACGCGAGCACGCCGTCGGGCAGACCGATCTCGGCGCTGCGCGCGGCCACCGCCTGTTGCAGTCGCTTGAGCTGCTTGCGGTCGGGTTCTTCGCCGCGCGACAGCGGCATCTCGGCTTCGTCCGGCAGCTCGGTGGTCAGCGCCTGCCAGACGACGCCCGCGAGTTTGCGCGGCGCCTTGGGATGGGTGTCCAGCCGCTGTTGCAGCGCCGTCATGTCGGCGGGTGGATCGCGGGCGAGCAGGGTGGCGAGCTCGTTGTCGAGGATCCAGCTGCGCGGGCGATCGGTGGTGCGCGCGTAGGCTTCGCGCCAGCGCAGCAGGCGGGCCAGACGACGCTGGGCGTCGGCATCGAGAAACAGGCCCGCGCGTCCGCCGAGCTGCGGCCAGCGATCGCCGTCCATGTTGCCGGCGGTGGCGACGAGGCGCGCGCAGTCCTCGACCAGCCAGTCCGCACGATCCAGCGCGTCGAGCTTGCCGGAGAGCACGTCGTGGAGTGCGAACAGATGCGCGACATCGTCGACCGCGTATTCGAGCTGGGTCGCCGACAGCGGGCGCCGCAGCCAGTCGGATCGCGTCTCGCCCTTGGCCAGCGCGATGCGCAGCGCGTCCTGCACCAGCCGCTGGTAGCCCATCCCGGCGCCGGTACCCGACAGCGCGGCCGCGATCTGGGTGTCGAACAGCGGGGCCGGGACCGCGCCACAGGCGTGTCCGAACGCCACCAGATCCTCGCTGGCGCTGTGCATGATCTTGAGGATCGCCGGGTCGGCGAGCATCGGGCGCAGCGCCTCGGCGATGCCCGGGGCCAGCGGATCGACCAGCAGCACTTCGATGCCGTCGGCGCCTTCGATCGCGATCTGCACCAGCGCGAGCTGCGGCCAGAAGGTGCGTTCGCGAATGAACTCGGTGTCCAGACCGATACGGCAGGGGGCGCCGGGCAGACGGGCCCGCAGGGTCGCTGGATCGTCGATCCAGGCAGAGTTGGGAGATGACATGCGCGAAAGCCTAGCGGCGCGGACCGGTGGCGGCAATCGCCGGCGCTGTCGCATCGCCGCCACAGCCGCGATGGCTTAATCTGGCGCGATGCGGTCCAGGGAGCCCGGTTTGCGCAGTTTCTTCGTCGTCGGCCTGATGGGCGTGCTCGCGTTGGCAGGCTGCCGGGGCGACCGCTCCGACAGCGAGGCCACGACCGTCGACGGCAGCGTGACCATCAGCGGCGACGACGCCGTGGTGGCCGAACTCAACTGGACGCCGCCACCGGTGGTGATCGCCGAAGACGGCGACGCCGATGCGCTGGCACAGGCGCGTGCGGCGCTCGACGCCGACGATCTCTACGCCACGTCGACCTCGGCGATCCCGCTCTATCTGGCACTCGCCCGGCGCCCCGACAGCGCGGACGCGGCGCTCAGCGGCCTGCGGCAGGCTCGGACCCGTCTGCTCGCGCTCGGCGCGCAGGCGCTGGTGGAGGCCGACACGCTCGATTCGATCGCCGGCCTGCGCGCCGCACACGATTTCGCCGCGGTCGCGCGCTATCTCGATGCGGGCGACGCCGACGTGGTGCGCTATCTGGAACGCGTCGACGTCAGCGACCGTCTCTGGGAACTCAACCGCGGCGCCGAACGCGCCCTGCAGGCCGGCGAACTCGGCGAAGCGGGCGGCGGCGCGCTGGCGTTGTTCCGCGAGGCGGCGACGCTGCGTCCCGGGCAGCCGCGCGCCCTGCAGGGCATGGCGGCGGTCGAGAGCGCGATGATCCGGCGCGCCGAAGTGGCCGCCGATGCCGCGGACTACAGCGGCGGCACCCGCTGGCTGGCGCATGCGGCGACGATCCGGCCCGGCTTTCCCACCGTCTCCGACGCCGGGCAGCGCCTGGAACGCATGCGCGAGGCGCATATCCGCAGGCTCCGCGACGAAGGTGTCGATGCCCTGGGCGGCATCAACGGCGTCGTCGTCGCGCGCGAGCGTCTGGCGCAGATCATCGGCATCGCCCGGACCGGCGATCCGGTGGTCAGCGATCTGCGCCAGCGCATCGACCGCGCCGTGCACTACGGCGATTTCCGCCCCGGCCAGGTGTTCACCGATGCGCTCGAGGGCGGTGCCCGTGGCCCGCAGGTCGTGGTGCTGCCGCACGGCGGTTTCATGATGGGCGCGCTGCCCGGCGATCGCGATGCCGCGGACAACGAATCGCCGCGCCACGCGGTGCGGTTCGAACGCGGCTTCGCGATGGGCGTGCGCGAAGTGTCGGTCGGCGAGTTCCGGCGCTTCGTCGATGCCACGGGCTACCAGTCGCGCGCCGTGCGACGCGGGTTCTCGCTGGCCTACGACGAGCGCACCGGCAACTTCCTGCGTCGCAGCAACGTGGACTGGCGCTCCGATTACGTCGGCCGACCGGCCGGCGACACCATGCCCGTGCTGCACGTCAGCGCCAAGGACGCCCAGGCCTACGTCGACTGGCTGTCGACGCAGAGCGGTCGTCGCTACCGGCTGCCGAGCGAGGCCGAGTTCGAATACGCGTTCCGCAACGGCACCGCGGAACGCTATCCATGGGGCGAGGGCACGCCCCCTGACGGCGCCGGCAACATGACCGGCGCACTGGACCGCTCACCGGGCGGCCGCGCCTGGGGCAATGCCTTCCCCGATTACGAAGACGGCTACTGGGGCCCGGCGCCGGTCGGCAGCTTCGAACCCAACACCTGGGGCGTGCACGACCTGGCCGGCAATGTCAGCGAATGGATGGCCGACTGCTGGCATGCTACCTACCGGCGCGCGCCCGGTGACGGGTCGGCGTGGGTCAATCCCGGTTGCCGCGACCAGGTGATCCGCGGCGGCTCCTGGGCCAGTTCGCCGGCGCAGACCCGCACCAGCTGGCGGGCACTCGCGCAGGTTGACACGACTAATGCCAGACTCGGCTTCCGCGTAGTGCGCGAACTTTGACGACAGGCCGGGCGACCGGCTCCGGGGAGACGAGATGAGACAGAATCCATTCGGCGGCGGTGACCGTCGTCAGCCCGGTCGCGCGCCGCGGCGCCGCTTCGGCATGCGCTTCATCGTCCTGCTGCTGTTCGCGGGCTACGGCGCGTACTACTACTTCTCCAACCAGAGCGTCGACCCGGTCACCGGCGAGACCGTGCTGATCGATCGCGCGCTCGATGTCGATCAGGAGAAGGCGCTGGGCCTCGAGGCCTACCAGGAAATCCTCGGCCAGGAGCGCCCCGTCGATCCCGACAGCGAGATCTCGAAAGAGGTCCGCCTGATCGCCGAGCGCCTGATCGCCAAGGTCGACGTGGTCGAGGCCGAACTCGCGCGGGAGCACGGGCTGGAACCCACGCGGTTCTCGGAGAGCTTCGACTGGGAAGTCAACGTGCTCGAATCCGACCAGGCCAACGCGTTCTGTCTGCCGGGCGGCAAGATGGCCGTCTACACCGGCCTGATTCCGGTCGCGGAGAACGCCGATGCGCTGGCCGTCGTGATGGGCCACGAGATCGCCCACGCCCTGCTGCGTCACGGCGCCCAGCGCATGGCCCAGCAGAAGCTGACCCAAGTCGGCCAGATGGCCGGCGCGATGAGCGGCATGGACCCGCAGCAGCAACAGATGGTCATGGCCGCGATGGGCTACGGCTACCTGCTGCCCTACGCGCGCAAGCACGAGACCGAAGCCGACAACATCGGCCTGATGCTGGCCGCCGCCGCGTGCTTCGATCCGCGCGAAGCGGTGCCGCTGTGGCAGCGCATGTCCGAAGCCAGTGGCGGCCAGGCGCCACCGGAATTCTCGTCCACGCATCCCAACCCCGGCACCCGCATCCAGACCCTGGAATCGCTGATGCCCAAGGCGCTCGAATACCGCGCGAAATTCTGCGAAGACGCGCAGGGAAATTCAGCGTCGCTCCCGCAGCGGAACTGAATCACAGCTCGACACAGAAGCCCCGGCCCTTACGAACATGGAGAGCTTATGAGAACCGCTTACGTCCTGGCGCTGACACTTGTGGCGACGGCACTCGTCACGTCCCACACCTCCTATGCTCAGGATCCAGACAGTGGCAAGCCGCTCGTCCTTAATCTTGCATGCGAAGGCGGCGGATTAACCGGCACCCAAAACGGGTACAACGCCCGCCTCTTCGTGCATATCAACGGCACGGGCGGGGAGATCCAGATCCCTCGGCAGATTGTCGGCGGGTTCCGCCAAGCCGACACGTGGTTCCCGTTGCGGGATGTCGTCGTTGGGGCAGACGAGATCAGTGCGCGCTATCGGGCTGGTGCGCTGAGCTCTCCTCGCGTGGAGATCGATCGCGTTCACGGCGAACTTCGACTCGTCAGCGGGGCCGGGACTTTCAACGGAGTGTGTTCCCCTTACGACCCGGATACTGTCCAGAAGGCATTCTGAAGCGGAGAGTCAGGCGTCGCTTGCTTCAGAACCCCATGAGCAAGCCACCGTTGACCGGCAGGTTGATGCCGGTGATGTAACCGGCGTCGTCTGCGGTCAGAAACACGACCGCGCGCGCGATGTCGTCCGGTTGGCCGACGCGGCCGACCGGCACGCTGGCGATGGTGCGCGCTAGCACGTCGGGCGGCATCTTCGAAGTCATCGGCGTTTCGACGTAGCCGGGCGACAGGCTGTTGACCGTGATGCCCTTGGCCGCGACCTCGCGGGCCAGCGACATCGTCAGGCCGTGCAGACCGGCCTTTGCAGCGGCGTAGTTGGTCTGGCCGAAGTTGCCGGTCTGGCCACTGACCGAGCTGATGTTGACGATCCGGCCGAAGCCGCGCGCGACCATGCCTTCGACCGCGGCGCGGCACAGATGGAACGCGCTGTCGAGGTTGATGCGCAGCACGTCGTTCCATTGCGCGGTGTCCATCTTGCGCAGCGTCGCGTCGCGGGTGATGCCGGCGGCATTGACGAGGATGTCGAGCCGGCCATGCTGCGTCTCGACCTCCCGGATCGCGGCCGCGCAGGCGGCGGCATCGCCGACGTCGACGGCGAGCGTGGTGACCGGCAGGTCGGTCATGTCGGCGGCGAACGCCTCGAGCCGCGCGGTATCGGCAGGCAGATCGGCGGCGATGACATGGACGCCGCGCTCGGCGAGCTGGCGGCAGATGGCGCGGCCGATGCCGCCGAGGCCGCCGGTGACGAGGGCGACGCGTGGTGTCTGGGTCATGTGCGGTTTCCGGAAAGCGGACACGAAAACGGCGCGGTGTCCGCGCCGTGTCGGTATTGCGAAAAACTCAGCGACCGCGCTTGGGCGGATCGCGATCGGCAGGCTTGGTGCCCGGCGCCGTGGCGGGGACCATCGTCTTCTGGAATTCCTTCCACAACTCCAGATTGCGTTCGGTCAGCTGGTTCATCATCGCCCACGGGGTCTGCCCGAGCAGGCCGCCCATCTGCTGGCGGAACTGCTGCTGCTGGTCGAGGAACGTCTGCATCGAGCGCTCCAGGTAGTTGCCCATGAAGCCCTGCATCGAATCGCCGTAGAAGCGGATGATCTGGCTCAGCAGCTGGGTCGACAGCACCGGCTCACCATCGGACTCGTGCTCGGAGATGATCTGCAGCAGCACCGAGCGGGTGATGTCGTTGCCACTCTTGGCGTCGCGGACTTCGAAGTCCTCGCCGTCGACGATCAACTGGCGGACGTCTTCAATGGTGATGTAGCTGGAGATTTCCGTATCGTAGAGGCGACGGTTCGGGTACTTCTTGATGATGCGCACGGCATTGCTCATGAAGCGAAGACTCTGATCCTTTGGTGCCGCGCAGCATGGCGTAGCGGGGTGGGGGGCGCAACTGGACTCTGGTGCTGAACAGGGCGCCTCCGCGTCGCGCCGCGAAACGTCCGCGCACGTATGGTGCGGACGGTTCGCGCGCGATGCGCAGACCGGTTCACCAACCCATGTGGTGACCGCCGTTGATGTCGAGGTTCGAGCCGGTGATCCACGCGGCTTCATCGGCCACCAGGAAGTTCACCGCGTATGCGATTTCCTCCGGACGCCCCAGGCGGCCGGTCGGGATGTCGGCGGCGATCTTCGCGCGCACTTCTTCCGGCACCGCCATCACCATGTCGGTGGCGACGTAGCCGGGCGAGACCGTGTTGACGGTGATGCCGAGCTTGGCGTTCTCGCGCGCCAGCGAAATCGTGAAGCCGTGCATGCCGGCCTTGGCCGCAGCGTAGTTCGCCTGGCCGTACTGGCCCTTGAGGCCATTGATCGAGCTGATCTGGATGATCCGGCCCCACTTGCGCTGACGCATGCCCTCGATCACCGGGCGCGTGACGTTGTAGACCGAATTGAGGTTGGTGTTGATCACGTCCTGCCACTGCATCGCTTCCATCTTGTGGAAGGTGCCGTCGCGGGTGATGCCTGCGTTGTTGATCAGCACGTCGATCGGACCGAGCTGCGCTTCGACCGCGCGCACCATCTGTTCGGCATCCTCGTGATGCGACACGTCGCCCGGCGCGATCGCGATGTCGTAGCCGGCTTCGCGCATCTGCGCCTGCCAGGCCTGCGCCTTCTCCGCGTTGCGGTAGTTCGTCGCAACGCGGCATCCGTTGTCGGCCAGTCGCTTGACGATCGCCGTACCGATACCACCCGTGCCGCCTGTCACCAATGCCACGCGTCCGCTCATGCCGTCCTCGTCTGTGGGGGGTGCTGCCGGTGCGACAGCGGGTTTTGCAGTCTATGCATCGTGGGTTGCAGCAGTGTTGTGCGACGCAGCAATCACGAGGTCGCGCGTCGGCACACGCGCAATCTCGAAACGCGCGACGGCGCCTGCGAGAAATTCGGCGGGTGTGTCCGCCTCGATCGCGGCCTGGCCCAGTGCCTGCCACACGAAGCGCAGGGCCGGCATCGGATCACGTGCATCGACGGGCACGGCCTGCAGCGATTTCGACAGCTTGCGACCTTGCGCATCGAGCAGCAGCGGCAGATGCGCGTATCGCGGCGTCGGCAGGCCGAGGATGCGTTGCAGCAGGATCTGGCGCGCAGTGGAGTCCAGCAGATCCGCGCCGCGTACCACGTCGGTGATGCCCTGGTCGCCGTCGTCGACGACCACCGCCAGCTGATACGCCCAGAACCCGTCGGCGCGGCGCAGCACGAAATCGCCGACCGCCACGTCCACCTGCTGCGATTGCGGCCCGCGGATCGCATCGTTGAAGTCGACGCGCGTGTCCGCCGGCACGCGCAGACGGATCGCCGGGTCGGGACGCGTGCCGCTTGCACGACACACGCCGAGGTGGCGACCGCCGTGCGCGGCGAGATCGGCGCGGCTGCAATGACAGACGAACGCGTGGCCCTTGGCCAGCAGATCGTCGACGACGGCGGCATAGCGTGCGTCGCGCGTGTGCTGCGCCAGCACGTCGCCGTCGTGCACCAGGCCGAAGGCCTGCAGCGTGGCGAGTTGCCCCTGCGCCGCGCCGGCGACTTCGCGCAGCCGGTCGACGTCTTCGATGCGGACTGCCCAGTGTCCGTGCGCCTGTCGCGCCAGCACCCAGCTGCCGAGTGCAGCCAGCAGGGAGCCGGCATGCAGCGGACCGGTGGGCGAGGGCGCATAGCGGCCGCGATAGGTCGGCGCACTCGGCGTTGGCGACAAACTGTCTGGCACGTGAACTGTCATGGGCCCCGCACTGTGCCTTGCATCACGGCGAATTGAAATCGCGGCCCGGTGCACGCAGATTGGTGCGTCACGTATCCATCCTCCGCCTGGCGCAGGCGTCATCCGGACTCAAGGGTCATCCATGTTCAAGCGTTTCGGTCTTCTCATCGCCACCAACCTCGCCGTGCTGGCACTCGTCAGCATCGTCATGGCGATCTTCGGCATCAACCCGTCCACCTATGGTGGCCTGTTCGTGTTCGCGGCCCTGTTCGGTTTCGGCGGTGCGTTCTTCACCCTGGCGATCTCGAAGTGGTCGGCCAAGCGCGCGACCGGCGCCTATGTCATCAAGGACCCGCGCGACGAGTCGGAGCGCTGGCTGGTCAACACCGTGCGCCGCCAGGCCGAGCAGGCCGGCATCGGCATGCCCGAGGTCGCCATCTACGACGCGCCCGAGATCAACGCCTTCGCCACCGGCGCCAACCGCAACAACGCGCTGGTCGCGGTGTCGACGGGCCTGCTGCGTTCGATGACCCGCGATGAAGCCGAAGCCGTGCTGGGCCATGAAGTCGCGCACGTCGCCAACGGCGACATGGTGACCATGACCCTGCTGCAGGGTGTGCTCAACACCTTCGTGATCTTCCTCGCCCGCGTGGTCGGCCGCGCGATCGACGGCTACCTGAGTGGTGGCCGCGACAATGGCGGTGGTGGTCTGGCGTACTTCGCGATCGTGTTCGTGCTGGACATGATCTTCGGCCTGTTCGCGTCGATGATCGCGATGTGGTTCTCGCGCTATCGCGAGTTCCGCGCCGACGAAGGCGGCGCCGCACTGGCTGGCCGCGAGAAGATGATTGCCGCACTCGAGCGCCTGGCCCAGACCTACGGCCAGAGCACGATGCCCAAGACCATCGCCGCGTTCGGCATCAGCGGTGGCGTCGGGACCGGTCTGAAGAAGCTGCTGATGAGCCACCCGCCGCTGGAGGAGCGCATCGCCTCGCTGCGCAACGCGCCGCCGAGCCGCGACTCGGTGCGTCAGGGGATCGTGGCTTGATTCATCGGTCCGTACTGATCTAAACGAAAGCCCGCCGAAAGGCGGGCTTTTTTTGTTTGAAGCCCTCCCCCGCGCGCGGGGGAGGGTTGGGTGGGGGCGAACCGTCAGGTCTAGAGCGCCCAAATTGGGGCGCTGTGTTTACCAAGACCTCAGCGGCGCGAGTGGACTGACCGTTTGCCCCCATCCCAGCCTTCCCCCGCTCGCGGGGGAAGGAGCAAATCGCAGCGCTCTTCAGCCGTCCGCGTGCTTTTTCTGCGCCGCCTCGAACGCCGCCAGCTGCTCCGGCGTCGCATCCTTCTGGTGCTGCGCCTTCCAATCCGCAAACGGCATCCCGTACACCGCCTGGCGCGCGGTTGCCTTGTCCATCGACGCGCCCTCGGCATCGGCCGCATCGCGATACCAGTCCGCCAGACAGTTCCGGCAGAAGCCTGCGAGGATCATCAGGTCGATGTTCTGCACGTCCGGGCGCGCTTCGTTGAGATGCGACAGCAGGCGGCGGAACGCGGCGGCTTCGACGCGGGTGCGGGCGTCGTCGGACAGGGTGGGGATGGCATCGGCCATGGGAAAACTCCGGGTGCGGGAAGCCCCACAGGATCGGGGCGTCGCACACCCCCTGCAAGTCAGACTGAACCTGCGTGGGCGCGCGCTCGCGCGCGAAAGGCGTTCCAGTCGAGAGGCACCGCGCGCGCGCGCGCTCCCGTATGCGCGCGTTCCCGCGGAGGGACATACACAGCGCCGCGAGGCTCCCACCCGCGAAATCGGGGACAATAGCCGCCCCTCGAAGCACGACCTCCGCATGACCGCCGCTGATCCCACCCCGGCCCGCATCCTCGACGGCAAGCGCATTGCCGACACCCTGCTCGACCAGCTGCGCGTGCGCGTGGATGCACGCGTCGCCGCCGGCGGCTCGCGCCCGGGCCTGGCCGTGGTGCTGGTGGGCGGCGATCCGGCCTCGCAGTCCTACGTGCGCAACAAGCGCCGGGCGGCGGAGAAAGTGGGCATCCAGGCGTTCGACTACGACCTGCCGGTCGGCACGACGCACGCCGAACTCATCGCGCTGATCGACACGCTCAATGCCGATCCCGCCGTGCACGGCATCCTGGTCCAGCTGCCGCTGCCGGGCATTCCGGACGCGACCGACATTATCCACCGCATCGATCCGCGCAAGGACGTCGACGGCTTCCACCCCGAGAACGTCGGCCGCCTGGCGCTGCGCCAGTTCGGCCTGCGCCCGTGCACGCCGCGCGGCATCACCACCTTGCTGGCCTATACCGACCGCCCGGTGCGCGGCGCCAGCGCGACGATCGTCGGCGTGAGCAATCACGTGGGACGGCCGATGGCGCTGGAACTGATGATCGCCGGCTGCACCGTCACCACCTGCCACCGCTTCACCCCGCCGGACGTGCTGCGCCGGCACGTGGGCGAGGCCGATATCCTTGTGGTCGCGGTGGGGCGCCCGTCGCTGATTCCCGGCGACTGGGTCAAGCCGGGCGCCGTGGTGATCGACGTCGGCATCAACCGCATCGAGGACGGCCGGCTGGTCGGCGACGTGGGCTTCGACGCCGCCGCGCAGCGCGCCAGCTGGATCACGCCGGTGCCGGGCGGGGTGGGGCCGATGACCGTCGCCACGCTGATGCAGAACACCTTGGAAGCCGCCGAAGCGGCGCACTGAGGCGCCTCGCGCCGGCCCTGCCGGCCCGCGGATCGGCACGCCGGCGGACCGCTGCGTTGCCTGCGTGAACGGGGCAAACGCGCTAGAATGGCGCGCTTCCTCCTCCCCGGCACCCCGCATGCTGCGCATCCAGGCCGAAGCACTCACGTACGACGACGTCTCGCTCGTCCCCGCCCACTCCTTGATCCTGCCCAAGGATGTCCGGCTCGCCACCCGCCTGACGCGCGACCTGCGCCTGAACCTGCCGATCGTCTCCGCGGCGATGGACACCGTCACCGAAGCGCGCCTGGCCATTGCGATGGCGCAGATGGGCGGCATCGGCATCGTGCACAAGAATCTCAGCGTCGAGCGCCAGGCCGCCGAGGTCTCGAAGGTCAAGAATTTCGAAGCCGGCGTGATCCGCGAGCCCTTCACCGTCGGCCCGGACACCACCATCGGCGAGGTCCTGCGCCTGACCCGCGCGCGCAACATCTCCGGCGTGCCGGTGGTGGACGGCGGCAAGCTGGTCGGCATCGTCACCGGGCGCGACATGCGCTTCGAGACCAAGCTCGACGATCCGGTCCGCAACGTGATGACCAAGCAGGACCGGCTGATCACCGTGCGCGAAGGCGCCAGCGACACCGAGGTGCTGGCGCTGCTGCACAAGCACCGCATCGAGAAGGTGCTGGTGGTCAACGAGGATTTCGCCTTGCGCGGCCTGATCACCGTCAAGGACATCCAGAAAGCCGTCGACAACCCCAACGCCGCCAAGGATGCCGACGAGCAGCTGCTGGTGGGCGCCGCGGTGGGTGTGGGCGGCGACACCGAGAAGCGCGTCGAAGCGCTGGTCGCGGCCGGCGTCGACGTGATCATCGTCGATACCGCGCACGGCCATTCGCAGGGCGTGCTGGACCGCGTGAACTGGGTCAAGAAGACCTACCCGCAGGTGCAGGTGATCGGCGGCAACATCGTCACCGGCGACGCGGCCAAGGCGCTCGAAGATGCCGGTGCGGACGCGGTGAAGGTGGGCGTGGGTCCGGGTTCGATCTGCACCACGCGCGTCGTCGCGGGCGTGGGCGTGCCGCAGGTGACCGCGATCGACATGGTCGCCGAGGCGCTGCAGGACCGCATCCCGCTGATCGCCGACGGCGGCATCCGCTACTCGGGCGACATCGGCAAGGCGCTGGTCGCCGGCGCATCGACGGTGATGATCGGCGGCCTGTTCGCCGGCACCGAGGAAGCCCCGGGCGAAGTGGAACTGTTCCAGGGCCGCAGCTACAAGAGCTACCGGGGCATGGGCAGCCTGGGCGCGATGGAGCAGGGCTCCAAGGACCGCTACTTCCAGGACTCGTCCGACGCCGACAAGCTCGTGCCCGAAGGCATCGAAGGTCGCGTGCCGTACCGCGGCGCGCTGGGCGGCATCGTCCACCAGCTCGCCGGTGGCCTGCGCGCGACCATGGGCTACGTGGGCTGCGCGACGATCGAAGACATGCGCACCCAGCCGAAGTTCGTGAAGATCACCGGCGCCGGCCAGCGCGAGAGTCACGTGCACGACGTCACGATCACCAAGCAGCCGCCGAACTACCAGGCAGGCTGAGGCCGCGGCATCACGCACCGATCCGGGATTCGCGAAAGCGGATCCCGTTTCGTATCCGGCCTCCACACACCGTATTTCCCAGCGCCACGCGCCACCACACTCCAGACAAAGTCCACGCCGATGACCGACCTGCACAGCGACAAGATCCTGATCCTCGACTTCGGCGCGCAGTACACGCAGCTGATCGCCCGCCGCATCCGCGAGCTGGGCGTCTACTGCGAAATCTGGGCCTGGGACCACGATCCGGCCGAGATCGCCGCGTTCGCGCCCAAGGGCATCATCCTGTCGGGCGGCCCGGAATCGACCACCGAACACGGCTCACCGCGCGCGCCGCAACAGGTGTTCGACGCCGGCCTGCCGCTGCTCGGCATCTGCTACGGCATGCAGACCATGGCCAAGCAGTTGGGCGGCGAGACCGAAGCCGCCGACGCGCGCGAATACGGCCACGCCGAAGTCGCCATCGTCGCCAAGGACAGCCTGTTCGACGGCCTCAGCGATCACGCCGGCGCCCAGCGTCTCGACGTGTGGATGAGCCACGGCGACCATGTCAGCGCCGCGCCGCCGGACTTCACCGTCACCGCCAGCACCGACCGCGTGCCGGTGGCCGCGTTCGCCAACGAGGACAAGCGCTGGTACGGCGTGCAGTTCCATCCCGAAGTCACGCACACCAAACAGGGCCTCGCGCTGCTGCGCCGCTTCGTCGTCGACATCTGCGGCTGCGCCACGCTGTGGACCGCGGCCAACATCATCGACGACCAGATCGCGCGCGTGCGCGAGCAGGTGGGCAGCGACGAGGTGATCCTCGGCCTGTCGGGCGGCGTGGATTCGTCCGTCGTCGCCGCGCTGCTGCACAAGGCCATCGGCACGCAGCTGACCTGCGTGTTCGTCGACACCGGCCTGCTGCGGCAGGGCGAGGGCGACCAGGTCATGGCGACTTTCGCCGATGCCTCCAACGCGCATGGCTTGGGCGTGCGTGTGATCCGCGTCGACGCGCGCGACCGCTACCTCAGTGCGCTCGCAGGCGTCAGCGATCCGGAAGCCAAGCGCAAGATCATCGGCAACCTGTTCGTCGAGATCTTCGACGAAGAGTCCAACAAGCTGACCAACGCCAAGTGGCTGGCGCAGGGCACCATCTATCCCGACGTCATCGAGTCGGCCGGCAGCAAGACCGGCAAGGCCCACGTCATCAAGAGCCACCACAACGTCGGCGGCCTGCCCGAGCATATGAAGATGGGCCTGGTCGAACCGCTGCGCGAGCTGTTCAAGGACGAAGTGCGCAGGCTCGGCGTCGAGCTCGGCCTGCCGCGCGAGATGGTCTACCGCCACCCGTTCCCGGGCCCGGGCCTGGGCGTGCGCATCCTCGGCGAGGTCAAGGCCGAGTACGCCGAGATCCTGGCCAAGGCCGACCACATCTTCATCGAAGAACTGCGCCGCGCCGACCTCTACGACAAGACCAGTCAGGCCTTCGCGGTATTCCTGCCGGTCAAGTCCGTCGGCGTCGTCGGCGACGCCCGCGCCTACGAGTGGGTGATCTCGCTGCGCGCCGTGGAGACCATCGACTTCATGACCGCCCACTGGGCGCACCTGCCGTACGACTTCCTCGGTCGCGTCTCGAACCGGATCATCAACGAAGTCCGCGGTGTCTCGCGCGTGGTCTACGACATCAGCGGGAAGCCGCCGGCGACGATTGAGTGGGAGTGAGGCAGCGTTTTATCAGCAACCTTTGAGGTTGCATATCGCAGGTCTTCACGCGTCTGCTAGGGATTCTTTGGACTAGGTCGTCAAGTTGACGCTTCTAGGAGATGCTGTGCAATTGTCAAGCGTATGCTTGACCACAACGCTGCGCGCGGTATCGGCGGGTGAGACGACGCCGATCTAGAATGAGAGCAAGTCACACTGCAGGGGCGGTGCGTGATCAGTACGAAGGATTGTGATCGTTGGGAGCTTCGCTGCTCCCGACAACTGCGTGGTCGACAGCACCTAGCTCCAAATATTGAGCAGTTTGTCTCAGCCAAGCTCCGAGCAGGTAGCCGACGGCTGCTGCGTCCGCGCGCACCGCACATTCCCAGACAATGGCGACTCGCCAGCCTGCGTCCACCAAGTCTCTTGTCGCCGCCTTGTCGCGCTCCCTGTTCCGCCGCAGCTTCTCTTCCCAGAACTCCGGCCGCGTTTTGGGCAGTCGAAAGTAGGAACAGCCCCTATGCGCGTGCCAAAAGCAGCCATGAACAAAGATCGCCGCCCGTCGTCCCGGGAGAACGAGGTCCGGTCGTCCAGGGAGCGCTCTGGTATGGAGGCGGTAGCGAAACCCGTCCCGCCAGAGGATCCGACGGATAGTGATCTCCGGCATAGTGTCCTTGCCTCGGATCCGACTCATCAGAAGCGAGCGCTTCTCAGCGCTCATGACGTCAACCATTTCGTAGAGTCCAGTCTTGTCAGTAGCACGTAAGCACAACCACCGCACGATCGGTGTGATCGACATCTTCGCGGGACCGGGAGGGCTTGGAGAAGGCTTCAGCAGCTTTGAAGCTGTGGAGGGCTCTGGACTGCATCCCTTCGAGCTTGCTGTCTCGGCGGAGATGGAAGTCTCGGCGCATACCACGCTCCGCCTGCGGGCGTTCTACAGACTGCTCCTGAAGCACGAAGATGAGGTCCCGAACGAGTACTGGGACTATCTTCGGCTTGTCGCCTCAGACTCGGCAGTAACGCCGCAGGAGCACTTCAAGTCCGGAAGACTCGCGGCACTCTGGCGGGAGGCGAATGCTGAAGCGCTGAATCTCACTCTGGGCCGACCCGCGGACAACGAAGCGCTATTCCAAAGGATCAATGACGTGCGGGATGGCTACGACGAGATGATCCTCATTGGAGGGCCGCCGTGCCAGGCTTACTCGCTGGTGGGTCGGGCTCGCCAGCGCAAGGTGGAGGGCTTCTCCACAAAAGGAGATCCCCGCCATTTCCTCTACCAGCAATATCTCGCAATTCTTGCGCGCTTCAAGCCGGCGGTCTTCATCATGGAGAACGTCAAGGGCATCCTTTCTTCGAGAGTGGGAAGTCAGGAGATGTTCTCCGCAATCCAGAGGGATCTTGCGAATCCGTCAGCTGCGTTAGGACATCCAACACTCGGTGCTGGGAAATCCGCACGCTATGTTTTGCTGCCAATCCATGTTCCGGAAGGTACCGAACGTACAGGCGATCTTGTTGCCGCTGATCCGGCTGCCTTTATCATTCGTGGTGAGAGCCATGGTCTGCCCCAGGCAAGGCATCGCGTGATCATCATGGGGATACGTGAGGACTGTCTCCGTCCGGAGGTCGCATCCGCTAAAGGATTAGATGAAGACGACAGTATCAAGGTGGAACACGCCTTGGCCGGGCTGCCCAAGCTGCGCAGCGGATTGAGCCGACGTCCGGATGACTCTTTCGAATGGTTCGATGCCGTGCAGCGAGAACGCAAGAAGGTCATCGCAGCGACGCGGGGACCGCTTGGTCCTGTGGCGAAAGTGTTGTCCGAAATACTGCCTGCATACGATCTTCCTAGGGAGTCCACGAAGTACCTCCCGGGTCGCACCGGCGCTTTGGCATTGGAGTTGCGTGGCGAAGGCCCGGGGATCGTGTTCAACCATCGTGCGCGCGGACACATGGAATCTGATCTGGGGCGTTATCTGTTCTGTGCGGCGTATGCACAGGCCTACGGTGTGTCTCCCAAGAGTGTCGACTTTCCGAATGTTCTCGCTCCCAACCATGAAAACTGGATGTCAGGTGATTTTGCCGACAGGTTTCGTGTGCAAAAAAGGGGTTCTCCTTCCAGCACAGTCACCAGTCACCTCTCAAAGGATGGACACGCGTTCATTCACTGGGACCCTACCCAGTGCAGAAGCCTGACGGTACGGGAAGCGGCAAGACTTCAGACGTTTCCTGACAACTACCTTTTCCTGGGGAACCGCACACAGCAATTTGTCCAGGTCGGAAATGCAGTGCCGCCCAGATTGGCTCGTCAGATCGCCAAGGTGGTCTGGGCAATGCTGTACTGAGGTTCGGCGTATGGAGCATGGATGGTCGGAATGGATTGAAGGGAACATCTTGTACTTCGCTGCTCCTGAGCCCGATAGCTTGTTCGCGAGCGCGCGTGAATGAAGGCAAAGAAACCATCTGCCCATAACGTCATGCATCCGCTTCTGCGCTTCGCCTTGTCCCACACAGACTTGGAAGCCGTCGGGCAGCATCTCGACGCAGGTCGCCCGATTGAAGGTCGGGACATACAGGGCAGAACGCCCCTGATCATTTCGGCCGAGAAGGGCAGCCTTGCGTTGTGTTCCTTGCTGATTAGCCGAGGGGCGGATGTGCAAGCGAGGGACGACGCAGGACGCAACGCGGAGATGTACGCGGAAGCCAATGGATTCTCGGCGGTGACTGAGCTTCTTAAGAAGCACTCGTCATCATTGGGAAAGATGGGGGGAGTGGTGGAGTCTCATTTTCCGCCAGTCGGACAGACCGCTGTCGAGAAGGATGTCGTCGAACCAAGCTCCGAACTCCTGTTCGGAGACTGGGAGACTGAGGACGCTTGTTCGTCACCCGGTAACGATGCACTGCTTGTGAAGCAGACAGTACTGGTCCATCAGTTGATGGCCGATCACGAAGTTGTCGATTGGGATGAAGGCTGGTCCGACGTTGAGGTGGATCTGCCTCTGGTGCTTCGTGATCGTCGTCGCCTCAGAACTCTTGGCAGGTACGAGAGGGAGATGATCGAGTCGGTTCTGCTTGACGCGTTGGAGTACGGCGTCGTGGCGGCAGACCGGCTCTCGGACTATGCGCCGGTAAGTAGTGACCAATCTTGCGGCGACGCGGAGTTCCATGATCACCTCATGAGGCTGATCGGGGAGTTGGGAGCAGTTGTTGACGATGAGCCGGAGGAATGGCTCTCGCCGTTCGAATGGGTCGATGTGCCCGACTCGTACGTCGACTGTCTGGAGGAAGGATTCGCCTATCTGGGAGACATGTCATCCAAGGTGAACGATCCCCTCTCCGGATTCATTTCGTACATTCGGACGAAGCGTCTTCTTTCACGTGAGGACGAACAGCGCATCGGTCGAGAAGTTGAAGCGGCAGTGCGTCGCGCCATCGGTGCTATCGCAGCGTCCCCAGCAGCCAGCATCAAGGCACTCGAACTGGCTGAGTCAATTCTTTCCGGCCAACAGCCGGAGGCGCAACTCAGTCGGATCTTCAGCGAAGGAGAGCAGGCGTCATCAGACGAAGATGCTGCTTCAGTCGAACATGAAGAAGACACTCCCCCAACTGGAAGAAGCGATTCGCCGCATGACGAGCGACCTCGGGAAGAATTTTTTGAGCGGACGAAACACCTGCGGCATGAGATAGCGGCCTCTGTTGATGCTGGACATCTGCCGTATCGCATCGAGATCGCTCTGGAGGCACTTGAGCCGACGGCAGAATTCATCCGGTTAGTAAGCAGAGCTGCAGATCTCGCGGGAACTCATATTCCCGCCCTCGCGGAATCCATCGACGCCATCAAACGGCTCCACGACGAGATGACCGAGTCCAACTATCGGTTGGTCATATCTATCGCGAAACGATACTTGGGATCGGGCTACCCACTCATGGATCTCATACAGGAAGGCAATCTGGGCCTTCTGCGGGCTGTTCAAAAGTTTGATCATCGCCGTGGCTTCAAGTTCTCTACCTACGCAACCTGGTGGATCCGTCAAGCTATCACCCGGGCGATAGCCGATACGGCGCACTCGATCCGCGTACCCGTGCACATGCGGGAAAAAATGAACAAGCTCGATGCTGTGCGTCGCGCATTGGAGCAATCAGGTGCTGCCGAACCCTCGGTCACCGAGTTGGCGGAGCGCACTGGCTATCCGGAACGAGAGGTTATGAAGATGCTTACGATCCCCAACGCATGCAGTTGGGATGAAGCTAGTTGTCTTTTGGAGGAGGCGCTTGAGTTGGACGATGAAACGCAGGTGGCAGATGCATTTGCCAATTCCGAGGCACTTGCAAATTCCGTCCGCGACGTCCTTGGCACTCTCAAGCCACAACAGGCTGAGGTCTTGTGTTTCAGATTTGGATTGGATGATGGAAATCATCGAACGCTGGAGGAAGTAGGGCAGCGTTACGGCGTCACGCGAGAGCGCATAAGACAAATTGAGAGCAAGGCGCTTAGCCTTCTGCGCCACCCCTCTAGGGCAGAAGTCCTCCGCTCCTTCTTTGGCGAAGAGCGGCCGAAGCGGCTCAAAGGACTAGCCATATGAGCACCACTGGACTACGCGCTGGAAGGCGTCGGGTTCCTCCGCGCGCAAGCGCCATGATCGAGGCTTTGCGAGGGCTTGGATACACATCAGGGACCGCGTTGGCGGACATCATCGACAACAGCATCTCCGCTGGCGCCGGCGTTGTGGACGTCACCTTTGGTTGGGCTGGACAGGACAGCTGGGTATCTGTTCTGGACGATGGGGTGGGCATGGACGATGCCGAACTTGAGTCCGCGATGCGGCTGGGTGACAAGAATCCGATACACGATCGAGAAACCACAGATCTTGGCCGGTTCGGCCTAGGGCTCAAGACGGCGTCCTTCTCACAGTGTCGACGACTTACCGTGTCGAGCTGGAAGAATGCTGAGGAGTCCGTACTCCGCTGGGACCTTGATTTACTTGCCGCCGGGGATGATGGCGGCTGGGACCTTCTAGAGAGTGCGGCGCCTGGATCGGAGACGCGGGTCAACGTTGAGCGGTCGACCGAGACCGGAACCTTGGTTGTATGGGAGATTCTGGATCGCCTTGTCCCCAAGAGCAGCACAGAACAAGACTTCCTGGAGCTAATTGATCGTGTCGAGCGACATCTCGCGATGGTGTTTCATCGCTACTTAGATGGGAGCGGTCAGGATCTTCTGATCAGCATCAATGGCAAACGCATCGCTCCTTGGGATCCATTTCTCGCATCCCATCCGGCGACTTGGACCTCACCTCCGGTCAGTATCGAGACCGCGTATGGAGTAATCCGGCTCCAAGGGCATGTCCTTCCCCACAAGGACAAGCTTCGTGCGAAGGAGCTGGAACAAGCCGCAGGGCCAGACGGGTGGACTGCACAGCAAGGATTCTATGTCTACCGGAACCAACGGCTGCTGCTTGCAGGCAGCTGGCTTGGGCTTGGGAAGGGGCGTTCGTGGACGAAAGAGGAGTCTTTCCGGCTCGCCCGTATTCGTCTCGACATTCCCAACAGCGCGGATGCTGATTGGAAGATCGACATACGCAAATCGACGGCGAGGCCACCAGTCGCGATTCGCGAGCGCATTGCCCGGCTTGCGGAGGACATCAGGGATCGGGCCAGGAAGGTCTTCGCTCATCGCGGGAAGCCGTTGCGTCGTACGAGTGGAGATGAGGTTGGACAAGCTTGGCTCGCGGAGCATTTTCTAGGAGGCATCCGCTATCGCGTCCAACGCGAACATCCAGCAGTCAAAGCTGTTCTGGAGGATGCAGGTGATCTTTCAGCCCAGGTCGTAGCGATGCTGCGCGTACTTGAGGAGACCATCCCGGTTCAACGCATCTGGCTGGATACCGCCGAGGCGACCGAGACGCCGCGTACCGGATTTGCCGACCAGCCCAGCGAAGAAGTAAGTGGAGTCCTAGCGGTGATGTACCGGAACCTTGTCCTTCGCAAAGGCATGTCCCCTTCAGCGGCGAAGCGGCAGTTGGCGCTTACCGAACCCTTCAACCTTCACCTTGATCTGGTTGAGAGACTGCCTGATCTGGTACCCGAATACGGAGATTCGCCGTCATGCTGACCGCAAACGAGATCACGGTGGTCAAGTTCGTCCAAGAGCTCTTGGTCGCCGAAGGTGAACCAATTACGCCGCCTCTCATCAGCCAAAAGATCGACTTTGTCCTCCAGATGATGCCGAAGTGGAAGGATGGGCTGGACCGCGATGCGGTGACAGAAGAACTCATCAGGCGCTTCAGCCTCTGGGTTGGCGAGGACGTGACCATGGCTAGCAATGTCGGGCATGTCGCGTGGTTGGACTCGGCTCGAAAGAGGGATTGGCTCTACTGGCAGCGCTACCGCGAGATGCTAGAGAGAAAGCTCTCTTGGACCGCGGTCGATGCTGTCGACGTTTCGACGGACAAGGTGCTCGGACTGCTGGAGGATCCTTTGCGACATGGACCTTGGGACAGGCGAGGGCTTGTCGTGGGCCATGTCCAGTCTGGGAAAACTGCGCATTACACCGGTCTGATTAGTAAGGCTGCTGACGCCCAGTACAAGGTGATCATCGTTCTTGCCGGCCTACACAACAATCTGAGGTCCCAGACGCAGATAAGGTTGGAGGAAGGGTTCCTCGGGTATGACACAAGTGCAAGAGATTCCCTCCGTCCTGTCGGTGTGGGTGAACGTGATTTTGACAAGAGCATCGCGCCCAACTGCGCGACGACGCGCGCTAACTCGGGCGATTTCGGCAAGAAGGTGGCGAAGCATCTCGCGATATCGCCTGAGCAGCGTCCTTGGCTTTTTGTGGTCAAGAAGAACAAATCGGTTCTCAGCGAGCTCCTGAGATGGATACAAAACCACGTGGCCGATACGAAAACTCACGATGAAGATGTGGATGTCTCTGGAGACAAGCTTCCACGCGTCAGGAAGATCGTGACCAAGCTTCCGCTCTTGGTGATTGATGACGAAGCAGATCACGCATCTGTGGATACCCAAGAACAGACCTTCGATCCCGATACGGGAAAGCCTGATGAAGAGCACAATCCGACAGCAATCAACAAGCTGATCCGACGAATTCTCAATTCTTTCTCACGGTCGGCTTATGTGGGATACACCGCTACGCCATTCGCCAATATCTTCATCCATGAGCGTGGGGAGACGAAGCAAGAGGGGCCTGATCTCTTTCCCGCGGCCTTCATCCACAACCTCGCCGCACCCTCGGACTACATAGGGCCATCCGTGCTGTTCGGCAGACCCTCACCTGCGGGGCGCGAAGGCGCGCTTCCCTTGATCCATACGGTGAACGACTACGCGACCGAGAGCGAAGATTCCGGGTGGATGCCACAGAAGCATCGTAACGGCCATGTTCCTCGCTGGAGCGCGGAAGAAGGACTTCCGCCCAGCCTGCGGAAGGCGATCGAATCCTTCCTGCTGGCCTGTGCTGCGAGAGTCTGCAGAGATCAGGGGCGTGAGCACAGTTCGATGCTAATCCACGTAACGCGCTTCACCTCGGTGCAGAACGAAGTCTATGCGCAGGTGGATGAGTACATAAAACGGTTGAAACAAAGGATCGTGCGAAGGATTGATCACCAGCCGATCCTCGAGCGCCTTCGCCGGCAATGGGAAATTGAATTCGTGCCTGCGACTGACGCCTTGGTGGACAGGGATATGGTCCCCGCGAATCTGAAGATCGCATGGGAGCGGCTAGTCGCTGTCCTGCCCGAGGTCATCGAAGACATCGAAGTCCGGACCATCAACGGTACGGCGAAGGATGTGCTCGACTACGCCGAAAACGACGGCAAGGGTTTGAAAGTCATCGCCATTGGCGGAGACAAGCTTGCGCGGGGCCTTACCTTGGAAGGGCTTTGCACCAGTTACTTTCTGCGCGCCTCCAAGATGTACGACACACTGATGCAGATGGGGCGTTGGTTTGGCTATCGCCCCGGCTACGTTGATCTTTGTCGTCTGTACACGACAGACGATCTTGTCGAATGGTTTGGTCACATCACCGACGCGGCCGCCGAGCTCAGGGAGGAGTTCGACCTGATGGCGAGCTCGGGTGGTACGCCCCGGGAGTATGGTTTGAAAGTCCAGTCGCATTCCGTGCTCACGGTGACTTCCCAATTGAAGATGCGGACGGCGAGAAGTCTGATGGTCTCGTTTAGTGGGCAGCTCATGCAATCCGTATCGTTGTTTCAGGAAAAGGAAATCCTGGAAAAGAACCTGGAGACTACGGAACGCTTCTTGAAGTCACTGGGAGTTCCATCGGAGACGAATCCGGAAAGATTACGAAACGGCGATAAACAGAGATGGGCCGGATATCTCTGGAAGAGTGTGCCCGGTGTAGAAGTTGCAGACTTCATCGATTCACTGAGAACACACCCGCAGGCATACCGCGTACAAAGCGCGGTTCTCGCGGAGTTCATCCGCTCGATGATTGCTGGGAATGAGCTTACGGAATGGACAGTAGCGGTCTTGGGGAACCAAAGCGGAACCACACTCGCTGTCGCGCCGGGTGTCGACGTCAACATGGTTAATCGCAAGGGCGAGGGTATTCCCGGACGATATGCCATCGGCGTTCTTCTCGACCCTAAGGACGAGTCGATAGATCTTGACGCTGATCAATGGCAGGCGGCACTCGACGTAACGAAGCTTGCGCGGAAGCCAGACACGCAGGACGCAGAGTCGGTCAAGGAGCCCACCCATCCGTCAGGACCTGCCATCCGTAAGGTGAAGGGTCTTGGAACGGAAGGGGGAGGTGTGTCTGCCCATCCAGAACGTGGTCTGCTGATCCTTTATGTACTCGATCCAGAGGGGGCCAACGAATCAAAGGTCGGGGTTCCGGTTGTTGCTTTCGGCATCAGTTTTCCTGGAAGCAAGTCGGACCGGAAGGTCGAGTACAAGGTGAACAATGTCCTCTGGGAGCAAGAATATGCACCCGCAGGATGATGTGGCGCAGATCAGTTCGGCGTGGAGGGCTCTGGACGCAGATCACGCTGAAGCTGGATGGACCTCGATACCGTTCGAAGAGGGCGAGCGATACAGGGTCTACGTTGCACGTCGATTTCCCGAGAATGCAGAGGCCGTCCTTCTCGATCTAAAAGGTGCAACGCTGCCCAAAGAGAAGGCGCTTCCGAAAGGCCGTGGCTTCCGCGTCGTACTAGCCAGAACGATTGCTGACGCCCAGCGACCTTGGCTTGCCATTTATCGCCATCCGGGAGCGCAACTGCATTTCTTCGAGATGATGGTGGTAGATATCATCCAAGTCATAAGGGAGTCGGAACTCAAAGGGAGTGATGACCTCGCATCTGCGACGTTGAAGCGCGTGTCTGCGTGGCAAGAGTTCATGCGCCGGGCCAGTGACGGCGTGCTGTCGCCCGAGGAGGAGACAGGTCTTTATGGAGAGCTCATGGTGTTGCATCAACTGGAGCGTCATTTGGATCTGCATCCTGCACTTGAATCTTGGTCTGGTCCCGGCGGCGGTCTGCACGACTTCGTGCTGGGGAGCGGTGCTATCGAGGTGAAGACGACGGTCTCGTCCGGCTCCTTCCTCGCGAAGATCGGAAGCCTTGAGCAGCTCGACAACGTCATCGTGTCCCCGCTTCACATTGCCGCAGTGCGGCTGGAAGTCGATGCCGCAGGATCCTCCCTGCCAGAATTGGTTGAACGTACAAGAAATCGAGTCGGGATCGATTCTTATACGCTGGCACTGTTTGAGCAGCGTCTTGGTCTTGCTGGATACATTGATGAGGTGTCAGATCACTACCAACGTCGATTCAATCTAGTTGAGATCCGCTATCTGACCGTGGACGAAGAATTTCCTCGTCTCGTGCATGCAAATGTTCCGTCGAGCGTACGAGCGGCACGATATGAGATCGAACTTGATCCTGGATCATCCAAAGACGATCTGGAAAGCATACTTGCCTCAACTGGAGTGATCTGAAGATGGATCTCGAAGAATTCCTCGTCCAGACGAGGTTGGACGTACAGGAAGAGATAGCGGAGCGGCTTGGGGAATCCGGATCCCCTTATCCATACGAGGAGTCTGTGTACGCCGAAATTGTCATGACGCACATGGCTGAGATTGGGATGACCTTCGAGCCGCAGGTCTGTCACTACACGGCGAAGTCGGGCAATGCGAACGTCAAGATCAGCGGTTACTCGATCTCGGAAGAGGCTGATCAGATCGATCTCTTCGTGAGCCTCTACAGTGGGACGGAGAGCGTCCAATCGATACCTGACAGCGAAACCAAGGCGGCGGCAGAGCAGTGCTTACGCTTTCTTGCGAAGTGCGCCGAAGGGAAGCTTGCGTCAGCTATCGATCCGGCGAACGATGCTTTTGAACTGGCTATGACGATCCAGAAGAGTTACGCCAAACTGGACCAGATCCGGATCTATGTTCTGACTGATGCAGTAGCGAAGTCTAAGAGCTTCAAGTCGAGGGATATCCAAGGCAAGACCATCAAACTTGAGGTCATGGACATCGAGCGTCTGCATAGGCATTGGTCGGAGGGCAAGCCCCGTGACGAACTCGTAGTGAACTTCTTGGACTTGGCAGGCGGCGCAATCCCGTGCGTTTACGTTCCAGGTGAATCGGATTACGACTACGCCTTGACAGTAATTCCAGGCGAAGCTCTTCGATTCATCTATGAGAAGTTCGGTGCTCGACTTCTGGAGGCGAACGTACGGTCCTTCCTCAGTGCCACAGGGAAGGTCAATCGTGGAATCCGAGAAACGCTGCGCTCCGATCCCGACAGGTTCATGGCTTACAACAACGGCATCGTCATCGTTGCCGACGAGGCGCATCTCGCGAGGGCCGATGACGGGAGCCCAGGTTTGGCATGGCTTAAAGGTATGCAGATCGTCAATGGTGGACAGACAACGGCGTCCATCTACTTCACCGCCAAGAAACACTCCGGCGTGGATCTGACGAAAGTACGAGTGCCTGCCAAGGTAATTATTTTGAAGTCGGATGACTCAGCTGCTGAGGAGGCGATGATCGCGGACATATCGCGCTATGCGAACAGCCAGAACGCGGTCAGACAGTCTGATCTCTCTGCAAACACGCCTTTCCATGTTGAGCTCGAAAAACTGGCCGCCACGACCTATTGTCCGGACGGTGTCGGGCGCTGGTTCTACGAACGTGCAGCCGGTAGTTACTCGACCACGCTTGCTAGGGAGGGCGCAACGCCGGCTCGCTATCGCCAACTCAAGTCGGTTGTCATCCCGCCTTCTCGGAAGATCACGAAGACCGATCTGGCCAAGTATCTGAACGCATGGGATGGAAAGCCGCATTTGGTGAGCTTAGGATCGCAGAAGAACTTCACTGAATTCACCGCTGGGTTGAAGGATAAAGAAGACAGCCTTCTAGTCTTGCCAGACGTTCGAATCTTCAAACACATGGTCGCGAAGGCAATCCTGTATCGAAAAGTTCAAGCACTGGTGCGGCCGATGTTTCCGGCCTTTCAAGGAAATGTGGCGACCTACGTCATAGCAGCCTTGGCTCACAAATATGGCGATCAGATCGATCTGGATCGGATTTGGTTGCAGCAAGACTTATCTGAGGCTTTGAAAGAGGTGGTCCGTACTCTGGCGCCCCAAGTCAACCGGGCTCTTCACGAGAGTTCGAATGGCCGCATGGTGTCTGAGTGGGCAAAGAAGCAGGAATGCTGGGAATTGATCAGGTCGTCCAATTTTGGGTCTGCCGTGATCGAAGTTCCTGAGGTGAGAAGGTTGTAGGAGTCAACAGACAGGGGGGACGGCTCCGAGTTCACCTCTTGCTCGGAGCGCGCGGATACACCGTGGCTATCCAACAGACCCGTCGCCCACAAACATATGTCCCGAATCGACTGCACCAGCTGCGCCGGCCCAGACATCTTCTCTTCGAGAATGCGCCATCTGCCCGACCGGCGCTTCGGTGAGCGGGCCGATGATGCAGGCGGCGGCAACGTCGGCGTCTTGGTGGGAAACTCCTTGCGTTCGATGTAGCCAGCAGGATGTCGCTGAAAACTTCGCCGAAGCTGACGCGTTCGGCGTTCAATTCGGGGTCGAAGGGCTCGGCGATGAAAGCGTAGGCCAAGACTGGGCCCGCGAGGGCGCAATGCACGGAAGCTTCGATGGCGACGCCCAACTGTTCGCGGCTGTCGGTGAGGGCAGGCGGCGCCATGAGGAATCAAGATATTTTACGCGGCTCTATAAATCGTCTTAAATGTCGATTTATTTGACTATTCAGCTTTTAGTCGTCATATTCGGCGACATATGAGCACTCCTGCCCGCCATCATGTCGTGTCGCTCGCTCAGTTGGGCAGCCAGCTGGCAGCCCTGCGCGTGTCGCGCAACCTGACCCAAGCGGAACTGGCCGAACAGGCTGGCGTGTCCAAGCGAACAGTCGAACGCTTGGAAGCAGGGGCCACGGCCACGCAACTGTCCACGTTCCTGCGGGTCTGCGGGGTGCTCGGGCTGGAAAGCAGGCTTGCGCAACTGGTACCCGAACCAGTGGACAGCCCCGTGGCCCAGCTGCGGCAGCAGCGCCGCACACGCCAGCGCGCATCGGGGACTGGCAAGGATGCTCCGGCAGCGAAGGCGAAGCCGGGCAAAGGTTGGAGTTGGGAGGCATGACCATCGCCGAAGTCCAGCTCTGGGGCCGGACCATCGGCGCCGTTTCGGTGCAGGACGGCGAGACCACGGCCGCATTCGATTACGTCCCCGAGTTCCTCGGCAGCGGTGTCGAGCTTTCGCCGTTGCACATGCCGCTGCAGCCGCGGATCTACGCCTTCCCGGAACTGCCGAAGCCCGCGTTCCACGGCTTGCCGGGCCTGCTGGCCGATTCCCTGCCGGATCGCTTCGGCAATGCGCTGATCGATCAATGGCTGGCGATGCAGGGCCGCACGCCGCAGAGCTTCAACGCCGTCGAACGCCTCTGCTACACCGGCGCGCGCGGCATGGGCGCGCTGGAATTCAAGCCGGTCAGCGGCCCCAAGGCCAGCCGCTCCGACACGCTCGACGTCGCCGCGCTGGTCGGCTTGGCCTCCGACATCCTGACCCATCGCGAAGGGCTCGCCGCCAGCCTCGAACGTCCTGCACGACAGAAGGCCATGCAGGACATCCTGCGCGTGGGCACATCGGCCGGTGGTGCGCGCGCGAAAGCGCTGATCGCCTGGAATGCGGAGACCCACGAGGTCCGCTCGGGCCAGGTGCAGGCTGATCCGGGCTTCAGTCACTGGCTGCTCAAGTTCGACGGGGTGTCGGGCAACAAGGACAAGGAACTGCTCGATCCACAGGGCTACGGCGCCATCGAATACGCCTACGCGTTGATGGCGCAGGCCGCCGGCATCGACATGAGCGAGTGCCGTCTGCTGGAAGAGGGCGGACGCCGCCATTTCATGACGCGCCGCTTCGACCGGCTCGACGACGGCCACAAGCTGCACATGCAGTCGCTCGGCGCGCTGGCGCATTTCGACTACAACCTGCCCGGCGCGTATTCCTATGAGCAGGCCTTCCTCGTCATCCGGCAACTGGGCCTGCCGATGGCGGCCCTCGAACAGCAGTTCCGCCGCATGCTGTTCAACGTGGTGGCGCGCAACCAGGACGACCACGTCAAGAACATCGCGTTCCTGATGGACAGGCAGGGTCAGTGGTCATTGGCGCCGGCCTTCGACGTGAGCTACAGCTACAACCCCGACGGTGACTGGACCGCTACGCACCAGATGCGGGTCAACGGCAAGCGCGATGGGTTCACGCTGGAGGACTTCAAGGCGGCAGCGGCGGTCGCCGGCCTCACGCGCGGACGCGAGAAGAAGATGCTGGAGGACGTGCGGGCCGCGGTTGAAGACTGGCCGGCGTTCGCAGTTCAGGCCGGGGTGGACGCGCAGCAGATCCAGCAGATCGGCGGCGTGCACCGGCTGCGATTCTGAGTTTCGTGGTGGTGGAAACGTCGCGACGTTCTTGTTACCAGCCGGATGGACGCTATCGCCAATATCAGGTGGTGCGGGCTACCGGATGGACCCCGCCGCCCGCAAGCACACTGCCCGGATCGAATCTACAAGCGCCGGCCCCGATGTCTTCTCCTTGAGGATCGGCGCGACCGGTCCGACCAAAGCCTCGGTGAACGCGCCGACGATGCAGGCGGCGGTGACGTCGGCGTCCTGGGCAGGGAACTCCTTGCGTTCGATGCCGGCCAGCAGGATGTCGCGGAAGACTTCGCCGAAGCGGCGGCGGCCGCGGATACGTTCGGCGTCCACTTCGGGGTCGACGGGCTCGGCGATGAAGGCGTAGGCCAGCGCCGGGCCAGCGAGGGCGCGGCGCACGAAGGCTTCGATGGCGGCGCCCAGCTGATCGCGGGCATCGGTGTGGGCGGCGGCCGCGCCGCGCAGGATCACGATCTCGGCATCGATGGCGACGGTCAGCACTTCGACGAACAGTTCCGTCTTGGACGGGAAGTAGCGGTAGATCAGCCCGGTCGACACGCCGGCCTCGGCAGCGACGGCCGCCACCTGCGCACCCCGGAACCCGCCCACCGACACCAGCGTGCGCGCGGCCTGGACGATCCGCTCACGGTTGCGGGTCATCCGCTCTTCCATCAGGTCCGAACGCCGGTAACTCAAAATCGTGATCCTTGGTTCAATTGTTGAATTCTAGTTCAATTTTTGCCCGGAACCCGTTAGCCTGTCCCGGTCAGGACCACCACGCAGGCGTGCTGCCGTGCGGGTCGTCGTCCCGGGAACCTGGAGTCCAGCATGCGTATTCCGTCCATCGATTTCCAACTCGGCGAAGAGATCGAGATGATCCGCGAGTCCGTGCAGGACTTCGCCGCGCAGGAGATCGCGCCCCTCGCCACGCACGCCGACGAAGACAATGCGTTTCCGCACGCGCTGTGGGCCAAGCTCGGCGCGCAGGGCCTGCTGGGCATCACCGTCGAGGAACAGTACGGCGGCACCGGCCTGGGCTATCTGGCCCACGTGGTGGCGATGGAGGAGATCTCGCGCGCGTCGGGCGGCATCGGTCTGTCCTACGGCGCGCACTCGAATCTCTGCCTCAACCAGCTGCGCAAGAACGCCAGCGAGGCGCAGAAGCAGCAGTACCTGCCGAAGCTGTGCAGCGGCGAGCACGTGGGCGCGCTGGCGATGAGCGAACCGGGCGCGGGCTCGGACGTGGTGGGCATGAAGCTGCGCGCCGAACTGCGCGGCGACCGCTACGTGCTCAACGGCAACAAGATGTGGATCACCAACGGGCCCACCGCCGACGTGCTGGTGGTCTACGCCAAGACCGATCCGGCCGCCGGCCCGAAGGGCATCACCACCTTCATCATCGAGAAGGGCTTCAAGGGGTTCTCCACCGCGCAGAAGCTCGACAAGCTCGGCATGCGCTCATCCGACACTTGCGAGCTGGTGTTCGAGGATTGCGAAGTGCCGGTCGAGAACGTGCTCGGCGAGGTCGGCGGCGGCGTCAAGGTGCTGATGTCGGGTCTCGACTACGAACGCCTGGTGCTGGCGGGCGGTCCGCTCGGCCTGATGGCCGCGGGCCTGGATACGGTGCTGCCGTATGTGCACGAGCGCCACCAGTTCGGCGAGGCCATCGGCAACTTCCAGCTGATGCAGGGCAAGATCGCCGACATGTACGTCGCCTACAACGCCTGCCGCGCCTATGTGTACGCGGTGGCCAGGGCGGCTGACGCCGGCAAGATCACCCGCCAGGATGCGGCCGGCGTGATCCTCTACGCCGCCGAGAAGGCCACATGGCTGGCCGGTGAGGCGATCCAGGCGCTGGGCGGCAACGGCTACATCAACGAGTACCCGGCGGGCCGTTTGTGGCGCGACGCCAAGCTCTACGAGATCGGCGCGGGCACGTCGGAGATCCGGCGCATGCTGATCGGCCGCGAACTGTTCCGCCAGACCAGCTGAGGCGCGCACCGATGGCCATCCTGCAGAGCCGGATCGATCCGGCCGGTGAGAGCTTCCAGACCAACGCGGCCGCGATGCAGACGGCGCTCGACGATCTGCGTGCCACCCATGCGCGCATCGCCCAGGGCGGCAGCGAGGCCGCGCGCGAGAAGCACCGCAAGCGCGGCAAGCTGCTGGTGCGCGATCGCATCGATGCACTGATCGATCCCGGCGCGCCGTTCCTCGAGGTCGCGCCGATGGCGGCGCACGGCATGTATGGCGGCGAGGTACCGAGTGCGGGTGTCGTCGCGGGCATCGGCCTGGTCAGCGGCGTCGAATGCATGATCGTCGCCAACGATGCGACGGTGAAGGGCGGCACCTATTACCCGATCACGGTGAAGAAGCATCTGCGTGCGCAGGAGATCGCGCAGCAGAACCGTCTGCCGTGCATCTACCTTGTCGATTCCGGCGGCGCGTTCCTGCCGATGCAGGACGAGGTGTTCCCGGACCGCGATCATTTCGGCCGGATCTTCTACAACCAGGCGAATCTCTCGGCGCAGGGCATTCCGCAGATCGCCTGCGTGATGGGCTCATGTACCGCCGGCGGCGCCTACGTGCCGGCGATGAGCGACGAGACGGTGATCGTCAAGGAACAGGGCACGATCTTCCTCGGCGGCCCGCCGCTGGTGAAGGCCGCGACGGGCGAGGAAGTGGACGCCGAATCGCTGGGCGGCGCCGATGTGCACACGCGCATCTCGGGCGTGGCCGATCACTTCGCCGAAGACGATCTCGATGCCCTGTCGCGCGTGCGCGACATCGTGGCTTCGCTCAACTGGCGCAAGCAGGGCGAACTGCTGACGCAGCCGTCGGAAGAGCCGCTGTATCCGGCCGAAGAACTCTACGGCGTCATTCCGGCCGATACCCGTAAACCGTACGACGTGCGCGAGGTGATCGCGCGGCTGGTCGATGGCTCGCGTTTCGACGAGTTCAAGGCGCGCTACGGCACCACGCTGGTGACCGGTTTCGCGCATCTGCACGGTTATCCGATCGGCATCGTCGCCAACAACGGCATCCTGTTCTCCGAGAGCGCGCTCAAGGGCGCGCACTTCGTCGAGCTGTGCGCCAAGCGCGGCATTCCGCTGCTGTTCCTGCAGAACATCACCGGCTTCATGGTCGGCAAGAAATACGAGAACGGCGGCATCGCGCGTGATGGCGCGAAGCTCGTCACCGCGGTCGCCTGCGCGAAAGTGCCGAAGTTCACCGTCGTCATCGGCGGCAGTTTCGGCGCCGGCAATTACGGCATGAACGGCCGTGCGTATTCGCCGCGCTTTCTGTGGATGTGGCCCAACGCCCGCATCGGCGTGATGGGCGGCGAACAGGCGGCCGGCGTGCTGGCCACCGTGCGCCGCGATGGCATCGAAGCCAAGGGCGGCACGTGGTCGGACGAAGACGAGGATGCGTTCAAGGCGCCGATCCGCGAACAGTTCGAGCAGCAGGGCCATCCGTACTACGCCAGCGCACGACTGTGGGACGACGGCATCATCGATCCGGCCAAGACCCGTCGCGCACTGGGGCTGGCCCTGTCGGCGGCATTGAACGCACCGAACGAAGAAACCAGGTTCGGCATTTTCCGGATGTGACCGGGCGCGACGAGGACACCGCAATGACCGACACACCGAACATCGGGATCGAACGCAACGGCGCCGTGGCGACCTTGTGGATGGATCGCCCCGAGCGTCACAACGCGTTCGACGAACACCTGATCGATGCAATCGATCGCGGCCTGCAGACGCTGGGCGCCGACGACAGCGTGCGCGTCGTCGTGCTGGCCGGACGCGGCCGCAGTTTCTCCGCCGGCGCCGATCTCGACTGGATGCGCCGCGCGGCCGATTACGACGTCGCGCGCAATCGCGACGAGGCCGAAGCCTTGGCGTGCATGCTGCGCCGCCTGGCGGAGCTGCCGAAGCCGACCATCGCGCGCGTGCATGGCGCGGCGATCGGCGGCGGTCTGGGGCTGGTCGCCGCCTGCGACATGGCGGTCGCCAGCGACAAGGCGGTATTCGCCACGTCCGAGGTCAAGTTCGGCCTGATTCCCGCGACCATCGGTCCCTACGTGCTGCGCGCGATCGGCCCGCGCCAGGCCGCGCGTTATTTCCTGACCGCTGAACTCATCCAGCCGGCGAAGGCTTACGAGATCGGACTGGTGCACGAGATCGTCGCAGACGACGCCCTCGACGCCGCGATCGACACGCTGGTGCAGGCGCTGGCGCAGGGCGGTCCGAATGCGCAGGCCGAATCCAAGCGGCTGATCCGCGATCTCGATGGCCAGACCATCGGCGATGCGCTGATCGCCGACACCGCCGCGCGCATCGCCGACATCCGCGCCACCGACGAAGCCCGCACGCGCCTGGATGCGTTCCTGTCCGCGCGCCGCGCAAAGGACGCCCGATGACCACTGGAATTTCCGAAGGCGCGCTGTTCGACACCGTACTGATCGCCAATCGCGGCGAGATCGCGTGCCGCATCATCGCCACCTGTCGCCGGCTCGGCATCCGCACCGTAGCGGTGTATTCCGACGCCGACCGCAATGCGCGCCATGTGCGGCTGGCGGATGAAGCCGTGCACATCGGCCCGTCGGCTGCGCGCGAAAGCTATCTGCGCGCCGACAAGCTGCTCGACGCTGCACGCCGCACCGGTGCACAGGCGATCCATCCCGGCTATGGCTTCCTGTCCGAGAACGCCGCGTTCGCGCAGGCCTGTGCTGATGCCGGTGTGGTCTTCATCGGACCGAAGCCGTCTTCGATCCAGGCGATGGGCGACAAGCGCGAAGCCAAGGCACTGATGCAGGCCGCCGGTGTGCCGGTGACGCCGGGCTATCACGGCGACAACCAGGATCCCGCGTTCCTGCAGCAGCGTGCCGATGAAATCCGTTATCCGGTGCTGATCAAGGCCAGCGCCGGCGGCGGCGGCAAGGGCATGCGACTGGTCGAGAAGAGCGAGGACTTCGCCGCTGCGTTGCTGTCGTGCCAGCGCGAGGCCGAGAGTTCGTTCGGCGACGCGCGCGTGCTGATCGAGCGCTACATCGTGCGGCCGCGCCACGTGGAGATGCAGGTCTTCGGCGACAGCCACGGCAACGTGGTGCATCTGTTCGAGCGCGACTGCTCGGTGCAGCGCCGGCATCAGAAGGTGCTGGAGGAAGCGCCCGCGCCGGAGCTGAGCGATGCGCAGCGCGAGGCGATGGCACAGGCTGCGGTCGCGGCCGCGCGCGCGGTTGATTACATCGGCGCCGGCACGATCGAGTTCATCGTGGGCGAGGGCGGTGACTTCCATTTCATGGAAATGAACACCCGGCTGCAGGTGGAACATCCGGTCACCGAACTGGTCACCGGCATCGATCTCGTCGAATGGCAGCTGCGCGCAGCCGCCGGTCAGGCGCTGCCGCTGCGTCAGGATCAGATCCACCACCGCGGCCATGCGATCGAAGCGCGTCTGTATGCAGAGGACGCGTTGAAGGGCTTCCTGCCGTCGACCGGCACGCTGCAGGTCATGCAGTTCCCCGAAGCGAGCGCGCATGTGCGCATCGACACCGGCGTGGAGCAGGGCGACGCGATCAGCCCGTGGTACGACCCGATGATCGCCAAGCTGATCGTCTGGGACGAGGACCGTCCACGTGCCCTGCAGCGTCTGCGGCAGACCATCGATGCGGTTCGCGTCGTCGGCGTGACGACCAATGCGGTATTCCTCGGGCGCCTCGCGCGCCAGGCGGATTTCTCCGCCGCGCGTCTGGATACCGGCCTCGTCGCGCGTGAGATCGACACGCTGCTGGCGCCGTTGCCCGTGGCCGACGACGCGGCGTGGATGCTCGCGGCACTCGGCCTGTGGGCGCGGACGCATGCGTTGTCGGCTGGCGAAAACACGTCGCCGTGGGCGCTGCGCGACGGCTGGCGGATCGGCGCCAGCGCGCCGCATTACATCGAACTGTCCGCTGGCGGCGAGACCCGCAAGCTCGCCCTGCAACCGCATGCCGATCGCGTCGAGATCGGCTTCGATGGGTCACCGATGCAGACCGCGACCGTCGCATGGTCCTCGCCGACGCTGACCGCCGCCCTCGACGGCGTGCGTCGCAACGTGGACGTGCTGGTGCAGGGCAGTCAGGTGGTGCTGTATCGCGGCGAAGACCGCTTCGTGTTCGAACACGTCGATCCCCTGCATCAACACGCGGGCGCGGAAGCGCACGCCGGCGCCGTGATCGCGCCGATGCCGGGCCGCATCGTCGAACTGCTGGCGCCGGTCGGCACGCCGATTACCAAAGGCACCCCGCTGCTGGTGATGGAAGCGATGAAGATGGAACACACGCTGCAGGCGCCGCACGACGGCGTGGTCAAGGCGTTCCTCGCGAAACAGGGCGATCTGGTGGCCGACGGCGCGGTGCTGGTCGATTTCGTCGAGGGCGATGCGGAGTCCGCGGCATGAGCGACTTCGTCCGTGTCGTCGAAGTCGGTCCGCGCGACGGCCTGCAGAACGAGAAGGCACTGGTACCGGCCGGGACCAAGATCGCGTTGATCGACCGGTTGTCGGTCTGCGGGTTCCAGGTGGTCGAGGCCACCAGCTTCGTCAGCCCGAAATGGGTGCCGCAGCTGGCCGACGCCGAAGACGTACTCGCCGGCATCCAGCGCCGTGACAACGTCGCCTATCCCGTGCTGGTGCCGAACGCGAAAGGTCTGGAGCGGGCACTGGCCGCCGGCGTGCGCCACATCGCGGTGTTCACCGCGGCCTCGGACGCGTTCAATCTCAAGAACACCAACATCGATGTCGACGGTTCGCTCGAGCGGCTGACGCCGGTCGTCGAACAGGCACGCGCTGCGGGTGTGTCGGTGCGCGGCTACGTGTCGACGGTGCTCGGCTGTCCCTACCAGGGCCATGTGCCGCTCGCCGACGTCGTACGCGTCGCCGGCGCCCTGCACGCGATGGGCTGCGAGGAGATCTCGCTCGGCGACACCATCGGCGTCGGCACGCCGGCGAAGGCACGCGAGATGCTGCTGGCCTGCGCGCAGGCCGTGCCGATGGCGCAGCTCGCCGTGCACTTCCACGACACCTACGGCCAGGCGCTGGCCAACGTGCTGGCGTGCCTGGACGCCGGCGTGCGCGTCGTCGACAGCGCGGTCGGCGGACTCGGTGGCTGCCCGTACGCGAAGGGCGCCAGCGGCAACCTCGCCACCGAGGATCTGCTGTACATGCTCGAAGGCCTCGGCCTGCGGACCGGTATCGATCTGCCGGCCGTGACCGACACCGCGGTGTGGATCAGCGGCGAACTGGGCCGCAAGCCGGCCAGCAAGCTGGCGACGGTGGCACTGGCGAACGCGGCGGCCTGATCCGACCGGCCTGCTGCGGCCGTTGCCGGGAGTCAGCCCTGCTTGTAGACGGTCCGCTGCCCGATCGGACTGCTTTTCTTCGCAGTCGGTCGGGCGAGGCCCGGGATGAGGAAGTCCGCGGCGCTCTGGCCACGCTTCGTCTTTTCTGCGAGCCAGCGCGGCATCCGGCCCCGACCGGACCAGGTGTGCCGCTTGTTCTGCGGATCGCGATACTTCACCGCCGCTTTCGCGCGCTTCTGCTTCTTCGCGGGCCTGCGGGCGGCGGGCGCAGGTGACGCGACGTCGACGAGTTCGTCGATCGCATACCCCTGCGACTCGGCATATGCGATCAGTGCGCTGCGCACGACCGCGACGGGTCGCCGGCTGGCCAGCACCGTCTTGCGTCGCTCGGCAGCGGCCAGCAATGCATCGAGCTCGCGAAGGGTAAGTGCATCGACATCGATCTTCATGCCGGCGAGCCTCGGGCCGCCCCGTCGCGCTGTCAACACATGATTCGCGCGGAAGCGGCCATGCACGACATCCTCGATCCTGTGCCCGGTTGGATCGCCTGCGCGAACCGGGCTCCGACCACGCTCCGACGTCCCGCGCCGCGCTCACGCCGGTCAGCGCGGGCCTCTCGGGAACACGCCCGGGTGGCGCACGCACCACACAGAAAAACGGCCCGCAAGGCGGGCCGTTTTCTTATCGAGTGACGCGATGGATCAGACCAGTCGCGTCAGCCAGCCATGCCGGTCCGGCGCGCGGCCGTACTGGATGTCGAGCAGATCCTTGCGGATCGCCATCGTGATCTCCCCCGGCTGCGCGTCCGCATCGCCGACGCTGAAATCGTGGCCCTTGAGCACGCCGATCGGCGAGATGCTGGCCGCCGTGCCGCAAGCGAAGACCTCGACGATCTCGCCCGAGCGCACGCCTTCGATCCACTCGGCGATCTCGACGCGGCGCTCGGTCACGGTGTGGCCGCGATCGCGCAGCAGCTGGATCACGCTGTCGCGGGTGATGCCCTCGAGGATGCTGCCGGTCAGCGACGGGGTGATGACGCTGCCGTCCTTCTGGACGAGGAACACGTTCATGCCGCCGAGTTCTTCGACGTACGTGTTGGTTTCCGCGTCGAGGAACAGCACCTGCGCGCAGCCGTTCTCGACGGCCTCGCGCTGCGGCAGCAGCGACGACGCGTAGTTGCCCCCGCACTTGGCCGAGCCGGTGCCACCGCGGCCTGCGCGCGCGTAGTCGCGCGAGAGCCAGATCGAGACCGGCTTGATGCCGCCCTTGAAGTAGGCGCCGGCGGGACTGGCGATCACGTAGTAGGCCACGCGACGCGCCGGGCGCACGCCGAGGAACTCCTCGTTGGCGATCATGAAGGGCCGGATGTACAGACTCGACTCGCCGCCGCCCGGCACCCAGGCTTCGTCCGTCCTGACCAGCTGCCTGATCGATTCCACGAACAGATCCACCGGCAGTTCCGGCAGCGCCATGCGACGCGCCGAGTGCTGCAGGCGACGGCCGTTGGACGCCGGACGGAAGGTCCACACCGAACCGTCGGCATGCCGGAACGCCTTCATGCCTTCGAAGATTTCCTGGCCGTAGTGCAGTACCGCGGCGGCGGGCGAGAACGTCAGCGGGCCGAAGGGCCGCACGTGCGCGTCGTGCCAGCCGTCGTCGACCGTCCAGTCGATGGCCACCATGTGGTCGGTGAAGTGCGTGCCGAAACCGGGATCGGCAAGGATCTTCTCGCGGTCGGCCTGCGCGCGCGCCTGCTGCGAGGGGACGTGGCGGAAGGTCGGGAACGTTGCATCAGTCATGCGCGGGACACTCAGATGTGCAGGGCGTGGCCGAGTGCGCGGAGTGCGGCTTCCTGCACGGCTTCGCCCAGCGTCGGGTGAGGGTGGATGGTACCGGCGATGTCTTCGAGCGTCGCGCCCATCTCGATGGACTGCACGAACGCGATCGACAGTTCCGACACCTGCACGCCGACCGCCTGCCAGCCGAGGATGCGGTGATCGTTCGCGCGCGCGACCACGCGCACGAAGCCGTCCGTCGATTCCAGCGACATCGCGCGACCGTTGGCGGCGAACGGGAACATCGAGGTCTTGATCTCGATACCCTGCGCCTTGGCGTCGTCCGGCGACAGGCCGACGACGACGACTTCCGGATCGGTGAAGCACACCGCCGGAATCGCCGCCGGCATGAAGTGGCGCTTCTTGCCGCTGACCACTTCGGCGACGAGTTCGCCCTGCGCCATCGCGCGGTGCGCGAGCATCGGCTCACCGGCGACATCGCCGATCGCCCAGACGTTGCGCATCGAGGTCTTGCACTGGTCGTCGATCCTGATCGCCTTGCCGGCGAGATCGAGACCCAGCGATTCGAGGTTGAAGCCATCGGTCTTCGGGCGACGACCGACCGCGACCAGGATCTGGTCGGCGTCGAGCGTCAGCTCGGCACCGTCGGGATCACGCACGCGCAGCGCGCCGTTGTCCGAAAGGCCCAGCACGCTGTGCTTGACCAGCACCTTGACGCCCGCCTTCTGCAGGTGAGTCGCGACCGGCTTGGTGAGTTCGGCGTCGTAGGCCGGCAGGATGCGGTCCTGCGCTTCGACCACGGTGACCTCGCAGCCGAGCTTGCGGTAGGCAGTGCCGAGTTCGAGGCCGATGTAGCCGCCACCGACGACGATCAGATGCTTCGGCAGCGAGGTCGGCGACAGCGCTTCGGTCGAGGAGATGACCTTGCCGCCGAACGGCAGGAACGGCAGCTCGACGACGTCCGAACCCGTCGCCAGCAGCAGGTGCTCGCACTTGATGCGCAGCGCGCCGCCATCTTCACCGGCGCCCGCGACTTCGACGGTCTTGCCGTCGACGATCGTGGCCCAGCCCTTGATCAGCTGCGCGCCATTCTTCTTCAGCAGCGCGCTGACGCCGCCGGTGAGCTTCCTGACGATGCCGGCTTTCCACTCGACGGTCTTGGCCAGATCGAGCGCCGGTGCCTGCACGCTGATGCCGAGCGGGGACGTACCGGCCGCGTAGCTCGCGACCTTGGCGAACTCCTCGGCAGCATGGATCAGCGCCTTGGACGGAATGCAACCGATGTTGAGGCAGGTGCCGCCCGCATTGACGCCTTCGACGACGATGGTCTTGACGCCGAGCTGGCCGGCGCGGATGCCGGCGATGTAACCGCCGGGGCCGCCGCCGATGACCAGCAGCTGGGTTTCGATGGTCTGGGTCTGGCTCATCAATTACTCCACGAACAGCAGTGCAGGGGTTTCCAGGCGCTGACGGATCGCCTGCACGAATTCGGCCGCGTCCATGCCGTCGACGATGCGATGGTCGAACGAAGACGAGAGGTTCATCAGCTTGCGCGCGACGACCTGGCCTTCGCGGAACATCGGGCGTTCGATGATGCGGTTGACGCCGACGATCGCCACTTCCGGGTGGTTGATGATCGGCGTCGACACCACGCCGCCGACCGGGCCGAGGCTGCTGATGGTGATCGTCGAACCGGACAGCTCGTCGCGCGTCGCCTTGCCTTCGCGCACGGCGGCGGCGAGACGGCCGATCTCGGCCGCGGTCTGCCACAGGTCCAGCGATTCGGCATGCGCGATCACCGGTACCGACAGACCCACTGCGCTCTGCGTCGCGATGCCGAGCTGCACGCCCTCGTAGCGGGTGACGATGTTCGCTTCGTCATCGAAGCGGGCGTTCATCTGCGGGAAGTCGCGGGCCGCGAGCACCACCGCGCGTGCCAGCAACGGCAGCAGGGTCAGCTTGCCGCGCGTCTTGCCCCAGCGGTCGTTGAGCTTGGCGCGTAGCGCCTCGACTTCGGTGACGTCGATCTCTTCCACATAGGTGATGTGCGGAATGTTCGACCACGACTGCTGCATCTTCTGCGCGATCTTGCGGCGCAGGCCCATGATCGGCACCTGTTCTTCGCCGGTGCGACGCGCATAGCCGCTGCCGCCCGCGCCACCACCGACCGGCTGCGCCTTGCCGCCGGCCTCGGCGTAGGCGTCGAGATCGGCGTGCAGGATGCGGCCGCCCGGACCGGTCGCCGGCACGTAGCGCAGCTCGATGCCCAGATCCCAGGCGCGGCGACGCACGGCAGGCGAGGCCAGCGGCTGTTCGCCGGCCGCGAGCACGCTGTTGGTGACCGCGCCGCGCGTATCGGACTTTGCCGCCGGTGCAGGTGCCGCGCTTTTCGCAGGTGCAGCGGCCGGCTTCGGCTCGGGCGCCGGTGCTGGCTTCGGCGCCTCGACCTTCGGTGTCTCAGTCTTCGCTTCGGCAGGCTTGGCGGCCGCCGGTGCCGGCTCGGCCGCACCGGCCTTCAGATTGCCGGCGCCTTCGACCTCCAGGCGGATCAGCTCGCTGCCGACGGCCATCATCTCGCCGGGCTTGCCGCCCAGCGACACGACGGTGCCCGCGACGGGCGAGGGGATCTCGACCATGGCCTTGTCGGTCATGACCTCGGCCACGACCTGGTCTTCGGCGACCTGGCCACCGACTTCGACCTTCCAGGCGATCACTTCGACTTCGGCGATGCCTTCGCCGATGTCCGGCATCTTGATGACGTGATGTCCCATGGCTCAGTCCTCCAGCACGCGCTGCAACGCTTCGATGACCCGGGCCGGGCCCGGGAAGTAGTCCCATTCCTGCGCATGCGGATAGGGGGTGTCCCAGCCGGTGACGCGTTCGACCGGTGCCTGCAGGTGATAGAAGCAGTGCTCCTGCACCAGCGCGACCAGCTCGGCGCCGAAGCCGCAGGTGCGCGTGGCCTCGTGCAGCACGATGCAGCGGCCGGTCTTCTTCACCGACTCGGTGATCGCGTCGAGATCCAGCGGCCACAGGCTGCGCAGGTCGATGACCTCGGCGTCGATGCCGGCGTCCTCGGCCGCGGCCTGCGCCACCCACACGGTGGTGCCGTAGGTCAGGATCGTGACCGCCTTGCCTTCGCGGACGATGGCGGCCTTGTCCAGCGGCACGCTGTAGTAGCCCTCGGGCACCAGGTTGTCGGCGTGCTTGGACCAGGCGACGACCGGGCGGTCGTGGTGGCCGTCGAACGGGCCGTTGTAGAGGCGCTTGGGCTCAAGGAAGATCACCGGATCGTCGTTCTCGATCGAGGCGATCAGCAGGCCCTTGGCGTCATACGGATTGGACGGCATGACCGTGCGCAGGCCAGCCACGTGGGCGAAGATCGCCTCGGGGCTCTGGCTATGCGTCTGGCCGCCGTAGATGCCGCCGCCGCAGGGCGTGCGGAACACCAGCGACGAGGTGAACATGCCGCCCGAGCGGTAGCGCAGGCGCGCGGCCTCCGAGACGATCTGGTCGTAGGCTGGATAGATGTAGTCGGCGAACTGGATCTCGGCGACCGGGCGCAGGCCGTAGGCGGCCATGCCGATCGCGGCGCCGGCGATGCCGCTTTCGGAAATCGGCGCATCGAACACGCGCTGCTTGCCGTACTTGGCCTGCAGGCCGTCGGTGCAGCGGAACACGCCGCCGAAGTAGCCGACGTCCTCGCCGAACACGACGACGTTGTCGTCGCGCTCAAGCATCACGTCCATCGCCGAACGAAGCGCCTGGATCATCGTCATCGGCGAGCCGCCGTTGTTCTGGGTTTCGCTCATGGTCAAACTCCCAACTGCTGGCGCTGGCGACGAAGGTGCTCGGGCATGTCCTTGTAGACCTCCTCGAACATGTCGGCCGCACCGGGACGGTTGTCGCTGCCGAGCAGGCCGTGGGTTTCCGCTTCCTTCAACGCACGTGAGACTTCCGCGTCGAGTTCGGCGCGTACCTGTTCGTGCTGTTCGTCGCTCCACAGCCCGCGCTTGACGAGGTGCTGCTTCAGGCGATCGATCGGATCGCCGAGCGGGAAGTGCTGGGCGTCGTCGGCCGGGCGGTACTTGGACGGATCGTCCGAGGTCGAGTGCGGACCGGCGCGGTAGGTCACCCACTCGATCATCGTCGCACCGAGATTGCTGCGCGCGCGCTCGGCGGCCCAGCGCGACGCGGCGTAGACGGCCAGCAGATCGTTGCCGTCCACGCGCAGCGACGGAATGCCGTAAGCGGCGCCGCGCGCGGCGAAGGTGGTGTTCTCGCCACCGGCGATCGCCTGGAACGTCGAGATCGCCCACTGGTTGTTGACGACGTTGAGGATCACCGGCGCGCGGTAGACGTGGCCGAACACGAGGGCTGCGTGGAAGTCGCCTTCGGCCGTCGCGCCGTCGCCGACCCATGCGGTCGCGATCTTGGTGTCGCCCTTGATCGCCGAGGCCATCGCCCAGCCCACGGCCTGGATGTACTGGGTGGTCAGGTTGCCGGAGATCGAGAAGAAGCCCGCGTCCTTGTACGAATACATGATCGGCAGCTGGCGGCCCTTCAGCGGGTCGGCGGCGTTCGACAGGATCTGGCACATCATGCTGACCAGCGGGACCTCGCGCGTGATCAGGATGCCCTGCTGGCGGTAGGTCGGAAACTGCATGTCGCCATCGCGCAGCGCCAGCGTCTGGCCGACCGCGATGGCTTCTTCGCCCGTGCACTGGATGTAGAACGAGGTCTTCTTCTGCCGCTGCGCGATCAGCATGCGCGCGTCGAATGCGCGGGTCTTGAGCATCGCGTGCATCGCCTGCAGCAGCACGGCGTCATCGATGTCGGCGGCCCACGGACCGACGGCGTCGCCGTTGTCGTCGAGCACGCGGATCAGCTGGCTGGTCAGCGGCACGGTCTGGCTGGCGGGCACGTCCAGCGCGGGCTTTTCGACGGCGCCGGCGGGGCTGAGCTGCAGATAGGAAAAGTCGGTCGCCTCGCCGGGGCGGGCGCTCGGCTCGGGCACGTGCAACCGCAAGGGCTCGGTCGCGGCCGGATTCGGGGATGTGGACATGTCAGGGGCCTCGCTGGGCATGGGTCATGGAGCTGCAGGCATGCCGGCGGCGGGGGGCGCAGGCGATGGCGAAAGCGGAACGGGCAGGGGCCAGCGCCGCGTGCGACGGGCGGGCACGCGCAGGCAGCGCGCGCAGGCATGGACGGAGCGGGGCACGGTACAAAGAACGCTTCTCCCGGTCGTGCGGGCGTCGGCCCGCGGCTTTCGAGGCGGCATGGACGGTGACGCAGTCCGCCAGCGGTGCAGTCTACGGGGGGCGACCTGCATCGTAAATTTGTTTAATTGACTATGAGGTATCGTGAATTCCGATACCCGGGCCGGATGGAGGCCGACATGCAGATTCCCGCCAACATGTCCCTGCGGCAATTGCGCTACTTCGCCGAGGCCGCGGAGCTGGGGCAGTTCTCGCAGGCTGCGCGCAAGCTGCATGTCTCGCAGTCGGTGATCACGACCGCCGTCGCGCAGCTCGAGACCCTGCTGGGCCTGCGCCTGTTCGACCGGATGCCGCATGGCGTGGCGCTGACCGCGGAAGGCCATCGCTTCCACCAGCACGTGCGCCACATCCTCGACACCCTGCAGGACGCGCTCAGCGAGCCGATGTTCCTGGCCAACACCCTGGCCGGCACGGTGCGGGTCGGGGCGTCCTACACGGTGCTCGGCTACTTCCTGCCCAGCCTGCTGGCGCGGTTCAAGCGCTCGTACCCGCTGGTGGAGATCGACCTGATCGACATGGACCGGGAGGAGATCGAGCGCGGCGTCGCCGAGGGCGCGCTCGACTTCGGGCTCTGCATCATCTCCAACATGGTCGAGCCCTACACGCTGAAGCGGCAGCTGCTGATCCGCTCGCGCCGCCAGCTGTGGCTGGCCGAGTCGCACCCGCTTGCCGCATTGCCGGTCATCAGCCTGGCCGATGTCGCCGCGCATCCCTACATCATGCTGAAGGTCGACGAGGGCGAGGCCTCCGCGCTTCGGTACTGGCAGTCGGTGCAGCGCGAACCCAACGTGGCCTTCCGCACGTCCTCGCTGGAAGCGCTGCGCGGCCTGGTCGCCTATGGCTTCGGGGTGAGCATCCTGTCGGACATGGTGTATCGACCGTGGTCGCTGGAAGGCCGGCGGATCGACGTGCGGACGCTGGACGACGCGATCCCGCCGATGGAAGTCGGTCTGGTCTGGCGAACCGACGACGCCCTGTCCACGCCAGCGGAGGCGCTGCACCAGTTCCTGGTGTTCGCATGCGGCGCCTGAGCCCGCATGGTCCCGCTGCCCGCAGCGGCGGCGCGGCGTTCGAGCGCTCGGCGCCCGGACAATCGCAGGCGCTGCGACGCGGCTCCGGATCATCGCGTCGTTGCACGGACAGGGCAGGGTAGCGATGCCACGCAAGCGCAACAACGAGTTCGCCGGCAACAAGGCCTATCTGCCCAGCAAGCCCTGCGCGGTCTGCGGGCGCACGATGACCTGGCGCCGTGCATGGGCGAAGACCTGGGACGAGGTGCGTTACTGCTCGGAACGCTGCAGGCGCAACAAGCGCGCTGCAACCACGCCGGAGACATCCCGCGATGGTTGAGTCCCGTTTGCGCCATCTCATCGTCGTGCTCGGCGACCAGCTCGACCCGTCCGCGGCCGCATTCGATGGCTGCGATCCGGCGTGCGATGTCGTCTGGATGGCGGAGGTCGCCGAAGAATCCACCCATGTGTGGTCGACGAAGATGCGGACCGCGCTGTTCCTGAGCGCGATGCGGCACTTCGCGCAGGACCGGCGTGCCGACGGCTGGACGGTCGACTACCGCACGCTCGACGATCCGCAGAACCGCGGCGCCCTCGGCGCGGAATTGGCCGCGGCGATCGCCCGCCTGCGGCCGCAGACGGTGCGTATGACCGCGCCGGGCGACTGGCGCGTGCTGCAGGCGATCCGCGACGCGACATCGGCCACAGATGTCGAACTGGTCATCGAACCGGACCGGCACTTCTATTGCGACGTCCGCGCATTCGCCGCGTGGGCGCGTGGCCAGCCTGAACTCCGGCTCGAGACCTTCTACCGGCACATGCGCCGCACGCATCGCGTGCTGATGGACGGCGACGCGCCCGCGGGCAACCGCTGGAACTTCGATACCGACAACCGCGCGCCGTTCGACGCACAGGGGCCGGGCGCCGTACCCGCACCTCCACAGGTGGAACCCGATGCGATCACGCGCGACGTGCTCGATCTGGTGCGCGCGCGTCTCCGCGATCACCCCGGCAGTCTCGATGCGTTCGCCTGGCCGGTGACCCGTGTGCAGGCGCTGCACGCGCTCGAGCGCTTCATCGACGAGCGCCTGCCGGCCTTTGGCCGCTGGCAGGACGCGCTGTGGCCGGACGCGCCGTGGCTGTGGCATTCGCAGATCGCATCGGCGTTGAATCTCAAGCTGCTGCATCCACGGGAAGTCGTGGACGCGGTGGAGGCCGCATGGCGGGCGGGCAGGGCGCCGCTCGCGGCGGCCGAGGGCTACATCCGCCAGATCCTCGGCTGGCGCGAATACGTGCGCGGTGTGTACTGGACGCAGATGCCGCGCTACGCGGAGTCGAATGCGTTGCAGGCGAGCGGCGATCTGCCCGGCTTCTACTGGGCGGGCGACGCGCCGATGCCGTGCCTGGCCGACGCCCTGCGGCAGACGCTTGACCTCGGCTACGCCCACCACATCCAGCGCCTGATGGTCATCGGTCTGTATGCACAGTTGCTGGGCGTCGAACCCGCGCAGGTGCACCGCTGGTTTCTCGCGGTGTATGTCGATGCGGTGGAATGGGTGGAGATGCCGAACGTGCTCGGCATGAGCCAGTTCGCCGATGGCGGTCTGATGTCGAGCAAGCCCTACATCGCCAGCGGCCGCTACATCGAGCGCATGAGCGCCGGCAGTTATTGCCGCCGCTGTCCGTTCGACCCGGGCCTGCGCACCGGTCCGCAGGCATGCCCGTACACGCGCCTGTACTGGGATTTCATGCTGCGCCACGAAGCACTGCTGGCCGCCAATCCGCGCACCGCGCAGCAGGTGCGCAGCCTGGAACGCCTGGACGCGGCGGAGCGCGCGCTGATCCGCGCGGAAGCCGCGCAATGGCGTCGCGATTCGCGTTGAGCCGCGCCGCCGCATCGCGCTGCGGTAAAGTCGCCGCCGGACTGCGGCACGTCGCCGTCAGCGCGACGGCAAGGTGCGACATGGTCAGGAGTCTCGGCGTTTCCGGCAGCCTGCGCGCCGCCCGCAACACGCGCCGGTCGCACGCCACGCGGGCCTTGGCATGCGGGCACCGCACGATCGACGCCACCTCGCTGCACGGCAGCCCGGCGTGCGACGCCGGAGCGGCGCGCGCGCTGGCGAATGTTTTCGTACTCGCGCCTGCCGCGCATCTCCGCAATGCGCGCTGAGGGGCCGATGTCGACACCTGACAGCCCCGACGCCGCGGACTCCGACGCTGTCTGGATGACGCGCGCCCTGGCCCTGGCCGAACGCGCGATGCAGGAAGACGACGAGATTCCGGTCGGCGCGCTGGTCGTCGATGCCGGCGGCGCGGTCCTCGGCGAAGGCTGGAACCGCAACATCGCCGAGCATGATCCCAGTGCGCACGCCGAGATCGTCGCGATGCGCCGTGCGGGCGCCGCGCTCGGCAACCACCGGCTCATCGGCTGCACGCTGTACGTGACGCTCGAACCCTGCGCGATGTGCGCGATGGCGATGATTCATGCGCGGGTGGCGCGGGTGGTGTTCGGCGCGTTCGATCCCAAGACCGGCGCCGCAGGGAGCGTCTTCGATGTGCTCGGCGATGCGCGCCACAACCATCGCATCGAGGTCCTTGGCGGCGTTCTGGCCGATGTCGCCGGACCGATGCTGACGAACTACTTCCGCGCCAAGCGAGGCTTGCCGCCGCGCTGATCGCGCGCGGTTCAATTCGACAAGGCGCGCTCTACAGACCAGCCGGACCCAGCGCCTCTATCCGCGCGCAGCGCGTCGGGTGGGGGCAGCGCATCTCCGGCCAAAGCGAAAAAACCCTCATCCGCCTATCGTGCAGCTTCCATCCCGGCGGGCACGTCGCTCCAACGGGAGCAAGACAGAAAATCAGATCAGTGGACTGCGGCGGTTCGCCCTGCGGTGGGCATCGTCCATCTCCTCGTTGACCGCATGCACCGCCATCGACGCCTCGCGCGCCAGCAGCAGGCTGGCGGCGAACATCGACAGCACGCCCAGCGCGGCGAGGATGGTCGGCGCCTGGCCGAAGCGGTGGTCGAAGAACGAATCGCCCGCGACCGTGAGGCTGGTACCGACGAAGCAGCTGATGGCCACGTAAAGCAGCTGGCTGCCGCGCAGGATGATGCGGCTACGACGGCGCTGCAGCAGGATGCGCGCCTCGAGCACGCGGCGGTCTTCGGGATCGTTGCCTTCGTCTTCCGCCAGATCCCGCAGCAGCGAGCGCGTGCGGTCGATGACGCGGGCGAGCCGCGCATTGGCGGATCCCAGCAGGGAGGCGGTGGCGGTCAGGAAGAACGCCGGGGCGAGCATCGCGGTGAGGATGGCGTAGTGCGTCACGGAAGGATTCGACAGGATCTCGGAGGGAAACACGCGGGCAGGTCATCCGGGCGGCTGCGATATCATGCGCCGTCACTCCGCGTAAGGCGAATGCACGCATGAATGCCGACAAGGCCATCGAGGGCCGGCTAATCTGGATCGACCTGGAAATGACCGGTCTGGATACCGACCATGACCGGATCCTGGAGATCGCGACCATCGTCACCGACGCCGAGCTCAACGTACTCGCGGAAGGTCCGGAACTCGCCATCGTCCAGTCGCTCGACGTGCTGGAGTCGATGGACGACTGGAACCGCAGCCAGCACCGCCGTTCGGGGCTGTGGCAACGCTCACTCGAACAGGGTGTCGGGCTTGCCGAAGCGCAGGCGCGCACCCTCGAGTTCCTGCAGCAGTGGGCCGCGCCGGGCAAGTCGCCGATGTGCGGCAACTCGATCTGCCAGGACCGTCGTTTCCTGCACCGGCAGATGCCGGCGCTGGAGCAGTTCTTCCACTACCGCAATCTCGACGTCAGCACGATCAAGGAACTGGCACGGCGCTGGGCGCCGCAGGTGCTGTCGGGTTTCACCAAGCACTCGGCCCACACCGCGCTCAGTGACGTGCGCGATTCGATCGACGAGCTGCGTCACTATCGTCGCAGCATGGGGCCGCTCTCGGGCCTGTAGCCGGTCGCGCCCGGCCGCGATGCGGCGCGGGCGCTTCGGCACCGGTCAGGCGGCGTCCGGCGCGTCGTTGGCGGGTGCGGGGGCGGGCAGCGACGTGCGCTTGCCGCTCTCGTCGTAGAGATAGAGATGCGTATCGCGCTGGGGGTAGGGGATGTTGATCCCAGCGCCGTCGAACGCGACCTTGATGCGCTCCAGCAGCGAGGTCTTGGTCCCGAACCAGTCGGACGACTGCACGAAGCAGCGGATGCCCAGGTTCACCGAGTTGTCGCCCAGTTCGTAGACCACTGCATCGGCGCCCGGCTCGTCCAGCACGCGGGCGTCCGCGCGCACCTGGGCGAGCGCGACCTGACGCGCCTGCTCGATGTCGTCGCCGTAGCCGATCCCGATCACCAGCTCCACGCGGCGCACGCCCTGCGTGGTGAGATTGGTGATGACGTCCGCGGTGATCAGGTTGTTGGGGATGGTGAACAGCTGCTTGTCGGGACCTTCGAGCACGCTCTGGAAGATGCGCACCTCGCGCACGGTGCCGGTCTGGCCCGCCACGTTCACCACGTCGCCCACGCGGAACGGCCGCAGCGTGACCAGCATGACCCCGGCGGCGATATTGGACAGCGAGTCTTTCAGCGCCAGGCCGATCGCCAGGCCCGCGGTGCCGATCACCGCCAGCAGCGGCGCGGTCTGCACGCCCAGCGTGCCCAGTGCGACCACGACGATGATCACCACGGACGCGATGTAGACCACGTTGCGCGTGAAGTCGCCCAGCATCGGGTCGAGGCCGAAGCGCCCGAGCGCCTTGGGCACCAGGTTGGTCAGTCTGCGCGCCAGCCACAGGCCGATGAGCAGCACGGCGGCAGCCTTGAGCAGGGTGGGCGCCCACAGCATCGCAAGCTGTTCCCAGTTCACGCGGTCGAATTGGAACACGGGTTTCCTCCGTCGATCAGATGAAAAAAACGAAAAAGCCCCGCCGGAGCGGGGCTCTTCGCCACATCAGGATGCGTGATGCGGGGTCAACGAAACGTCAGGCTTTCGCGTTGGCCCGCGATTTCGCGAGTTTCAACCACGTGTCCACGACCGTATCGGGATTGAGCGACACCGACTCGATGCCTTCATCCATCAGCCACTGGGCGAGATCCGGGTGGTCGCTTGGGCCCTGGCCGCAGATGCCGATGTACTTGCCCTTGGCACGCGCAGCCTTGATCGCCATCGACAGCAGCTTCTTGACGGCCGGGTCGCGTTCGTCGAACAAGTGCGCGACGATCGACGAATCGCGGTCCAGGCCCAGCGTGAGCTGGGTGAGGTCGTTGGAGCCGATCGAGAAGCCGTCGAAGATGTCGAGGAACTCGTCGGCCATCAGCGCGTTCGACGGCAGCTCGCACATCATGATGATCTTCAGGCCGTTCTCGCCACGCTTGAGACCATACTTCTCCAGCACTTCGATGACCCGGCGGCCTTCGTCGAGCGTGCGCACGAACGGAATCATGACCCAGAGGTTCTCCAGGCCCATGTCGTTGCGGACCTTGAGCACCGCGCGGCACTCGAGCGCGAACGCCTCGGTGAACGACGGATCGACATAGCGGCTGGCGCCGCGGAAGCCGATCATCGGATTCTCTTCTTCGGGCTCGTAGCGCGTGCCGCCGATCAGGTTCGCGTATTCGTTGGACTTGAAGTCCGACAGACGCACGATCACCGGGTTCGGCGCGACCGACGCGGTCAGCGTGGCGATGCCTTCGGCCAGGCGGTTGACGTAGAAGTCGACCGGGCTGCCGTAACCGATGGTCTTGGCGTCGATCTTCTTCTTGGTCTCGGCGTCCTGCTTGTCGTATTCGAGCAGGGCGTTGGGATGCACGCCGATGTGCGCGGCGATGATCATCTCCAGGCGCGCCAGGCCGATGCCGGCATTGGGCAGCTGACCGAAGTCGAACGCGCGCTCGGGGTTGGCGACATTCATCATGATCTTCAGCGGCGCCTCGGGCATCGAGGTCAGATCGGTGGTGATGCGCTCGAACGGCAGGATGCCGCTGTAAATGAAGCCGGTGTCGCCTTCAGCGCAGCTGATCGTGACTTCCTGGCCGTCTTCGATCGTGTCCAGCGCATTGCCGGTGCCGACGACGGCGGGCACGCCGAGTTCGCGGGCGATGATCGCTGCGTGGCAGGTGCGGCCGCCGCGGTTGGTGACGATCGCCGCAGCGCGCTTCATCACCGGCTCCCAGTCGGGATCGGTCATGTCGGCGACGAGCACGTCGCCGGGCTGCACGCGGCTCATGTCGTCGAGCGAACGCACCACGCGCGCCACGCCGGCGCCGATCTTCTGGCCGATCGCGCGGCCTTCGCAGACCACGTCGCCACGCTGCTCGAGCGAGAAGCGCTCGATCTGGGTGTTCTTGGCGCGCGACTTCACCGTCTCCGGGCGCGCCTGCACGATGAACAGCTTGCCGCTGGCACCGTCCTTCGCCCATTCGATGTCCATCGGGCGCTCGTAGTGCGCTTCGATGATCAGCGCCTGGCGCGAGAGTTCCTGCACGTCCTCATCCGAGATCGAGAAGGTGTCGCGCAGATCGGCCGGCGTGTCCTCGATGCGCACGCGCTCGCCCGGTACATCGGAATAGACCATGCGCAGCTGCTTGCTGCCGATGCCGCGACGCAGGATTGCCGGCTTGCCGGCGCGCAGCGTGGGCTTGTAGACGTAGAACTCGTCGGGGTTCACGGCGCCCTGGACGACCATCTCGCCGAGACCGAAGCTGGACGTCACGAACACCACATCGCGGAAGCCGGATTCGGTGTCGAGCGTGAACAGCACGCCGGAGGCGCCGATGTCCGAACGCACCATCAGCTGCACGCCCGACGACAGGAACACGTCCTCGTGCTTGAAGCCGTGGTGCACGCGGTAGGCGATCGCGCGGTCGTTGTAGAGCGAGGCGAAGACTTCCTTGACCTTGACCACCACGTCGTCGGCGCCGGTGACGTTGAGGAACGTCTCCTGCTGGCCGGCGAACGAGGCATCGGGCAGGTCTTCGGCAGTCGCCGACGAACGCACGGCCACGGCGATGTCACCGCCACCGTTCTCGGACGCCAGCTTGTCGTAGGCGGCGCGGATGTCCGCATCGAGATCGGGCTGCAGCGGCGCGTCGATGACCCAGCCGCGGATCTCCTTGCCGGCCGCGGTCAGCGCAGCGACGTCTTCGACGTCCAGCGGCGCCAGGCGATCGAAGATGCGCTGGTGCAGATCGTTGTGGGCGATGAACGCCTTGAATGCATCCGCCGTGGTGGCGAAACCGCCGGGCACCGAAACGCCGAGCTTGGCGAGGTTGCCGATCATCTCGCCGAGGGACGAGTTCTTGCCGCCGACCTGGGCGAGGTCGGACAGGCGCAGGTCATGCAGCCACAGGATGTTGGCGCTCAAGGTGAGACTCCGTGTCGCGTTGATCGAGAAGGAGGTCGGGCAAGCCCGGCATCGAACGGCTATTTTAGCCCTCCCGGGCGCCGCGGCGCTCATCCGTGACTTCCGGAGTCCGCATGTCCAGTCCCCGCCCGGTGTTCTACGTGTCCGACGGCACGGGCATCACCGCCGAAACCATCGGCCACAGCCTGCTCACCCAGTTCAGCGGCACCCAGTTCAGCACCAACCGGATCCCGTTCGTCGACAACGAGGCGCGCGCGCGCGAAGTCGCGGGATTGATCCGCGCCCGCGGCGAGGCGATGGGCGTACGTCCGATCGTCATCAGCTCCTGCGTCGACACCGGACTGGCACTGGTGCTCGGGGAGAGCGGGGCGCTCGTGCTCGACGTGTTCGCGCCATTCATCGAACCGCTGGAGCGCGAACTGCTGGAGACGCGCGAATCCCGCGTGGGCCGGGCGCACGGCATGGTCGATTTCGAGACCTACCACCGCCGCATCAACGCGATGAACTTCGCGCTGACCCACGATGACGGCATGGCGACCAACTACGACGAGGCCGACGTGATCCTGGTCGCGGTGTCGCGCGCGGGCAAGACGCCGACCTGTGTCTATCTGGCGCTGCATCACGGCGTGCGTGCGGCGAACTATCCACTGACCGAGGAAGACCTGGAACACGACCGCCTGCCGCCGCGGCTGCGCGCGCATCGCGCCAAGCTGTTCGGGCTGACGATCGATCCGGTGCGCCTGGCGCAGATCCGCCAGGAACGCCGGCCGAATTCGCGCTACGCGAAGCTGGAGACCTGCAAGCACGAAGTGGGCGCGGCCGAGGCCCTGTTCCGCGCCGAGCGCATGCCCTCTCTGAGCACCACGCACACCTCGATCGAGGAGATCTCCAGCAAGGTTCTGTCGACCCTGGGCATCGAGCGCGTCATGTACTGAGGACGTCGTTTCGGAGATGGGGATGGCGGACCCGGAACCCCATCCCGCACGCCGTCGTTCGATCCTGACGGATTCATCGCCGCGGATGTAGCATCGATCCATGGAAAAAGTCCTGACCCGCCGCCGCCCGCGCGTGCCCTCGATGGGGCGCTTCGGCTGGCTGATGGCGCTGTACGCGGAGAACCATGAGCGCCTGGTGCGCCTGTTCGATCCCGCGAGCCTCGCACCCGGCCGCTACCGCTCCGATGTGCCCGGCGCGCTGACGGTGCTTCTGGATGTCGTCGAGCAGCATCCATACACAACGGAGCTGCGCCTGAGCTACGCAATGCTCGACCCGGTCACGGGCGAACCGGACCCGTCCGCGCATCTGCGTCTGTACCGCGATGCAGGGCAGGTCGAAGCCACGCATTGCTATGTCGGGCGCCGCTGGCAGGACGTGATCGGCATGTTTCCACCGCCGGACGAAGTGGTGGATCACCGCCTGCGCATGAACACATTTCTCGGCAAGTGGCTGCAGTATCTCGACGATCAGGGACATGGGCTTGCAACTCTGGGTCCAAATCCGGATGATGCGCGGCTCGATCGCAGCAAGGCCGGCGCCACCGGCTGAGACGTTCTCCGGAACGAATCGAAGCGAACGAAGGAAGTGCGAAATTCTGTTGACGTTGCCGGCACGGAACACTACAATTTCGCGCTCCCAAACGTGGGGCCATAGCTCAGCTGGGAGAGCGCCTGCATGGCATGCAGGAGGTCGGCGGTTCGATCCCGCCTGGCTCCACCACAATTTGTCTGTCGATCAAAGGCCGATCGATAGAATGATGCAGGTTTCTGCGTCCCCATCGTCTAGAGGCCTAGGACACCACCCTTTCACGGTGGACACCGGGGTTCGAATCCCCGTGGGGACGCCACTTTTCAAGCAGACGGGCAGCTCGCAAGGGCTGCCCGTTTTGCTGTCTGCGTCCGTCGGCGTGCCGCGTCGATTCCGCCGACTTTGCGTCGGCCCATGCCCCGCACGCGTCGATGACGCGCTGCGCCGGAACAGTCCTCCCGATTCGGGCCAGGACGCCGAACCGCCTGTGTGCAGATGCGTGCCGACGCAGGCGGGCGATCGCGCGCGCGTCCGGTCACACCCGCACGCGTGCACGCGATGGCCGACAGAGCAGGGCGGTCCGCGAGGCACCCGATACGCCGCTTCATGCCATCCGCACGTGGCGACGCGCGGGTCGAATGTTATAAATTCACACGAATACCTGTCGATCGACGATGTCGCATCGATACCACTCGAGACGCCCAGCTTCGGAGCAACACTATGGTTCTACGCGCGTGCCTTCTGTCCACCGCAATCGCGGCGACGCTTCTGGTCACCAGCCTGCCGAGCGCAGCGCAACCCGCCGACACACGCGCCGAGCAGGCCGCCAATCCGTTGACGGGCGCATGGAATACCCCCGACGGCGTGCCGCCTTACGACCGCATCCGGCCCGAACACTACGAGCCGGCGTTCGACCTCGCGATCGCCGAGGCGCGTGCAGAGAGCCAGCGCATCGCCAACGATCCGGCCGCGCCGACGTTCGAGAACACCATCGAGGCGATGGAACGGGCGGGGCGCCAGCTCTCCCGTGTCGCGAGCACCTTCTTCACCGTGGCGTCTGCGGACGCGACGCCGGCCAACCAGGCGATCCAGAAGAACGTGGCGCCGAAGCTCGCGCGCCTGTCCAACGAGACCATGCTCGACCAGGCGCTGTTCCAGCGCGTCGACACGCTGTACAAGGCCCGCGCGCAGCTCGAGCTCACGCCCGAGCAGACGCGTCTGCTCGAAGAAACCCACCGTCGCTTCGTGCGTGCGGGCGCGGCGCTGAGCCCGGAGGCGCGCACGCGCGTCGCCGCGATCAACGAGGAACTCGCCAATCTGGGCGTGGCATTCGGTCAGAAGCTGCTCGCCGACCAGAAGGCCAACGACGTGCTGCTGAGTGCGGCCGAGATCGAAGGTCTTCCGGCCGATCAGACGAGCGCCGCAGCAGCGGCGGCCGAAGCGGCCGGCAAGCCCGGGCATTACCTGTTCCCGGCCACGCGTTCGTCCGCCGAACCGTTCCTGACGGCGGCGCCGAATCGTGAGGCGCGCGAAAAGATCTGGCGCGCCTTCACGTTCCGCGGCGACAACGACAACGCCAACAACACCAGTGACGAGATCGCCAGGCTCGTCGCGCTGCGCATCGAGCGCGCCGAGCTGATGGGCGCGCCGAGCCACGCCGACTACGTGCTCCAGGACTCGATGGCCAAGACCACCGACGCCGCCATGGACCTGCTGATGGCGGTGTACCAGCCGGCGCTGGTGCGCGCGCAGGAGGAACTGCGCGACATCGAAGCGCTGGCCGCGAAGGACGGCGTGACCGAAGTCCAGCCCTGGGACTGGCGTTATTACGCCGAGCAGGTGCGCCGCGAGCGTTTCGCGCTCGACGAGGCGCAGGTCAAGCAGTACATGCCGCTCGACGGCATCGTCGATGCGATGTTCGAGACCACGCAGAAGCTGTTCGGCCTGACCGCGCACGAGCGTACCGACATCCCGGTCTATGCCGACGGCGTGCGGGTGTTCGAGATCCGCGAAGCCGACGGGCGGAAGGTCGGCCTGTTCTACGCCGACTGGTTCGCGCGTCCGACCAAGCGCCCGGGCGCGTGGATGAACAGCATCCGCGTACCCAACGGTCTGCTCGGCGACACGCCGATCGTCGTCAACAACCAGAACATCACGCCGCCGGCGAGCGGTGAGCGTGCGCTGATTTCGCTGGACGAGGCGCAGACCCTGTTCCACGAATTCGGTCACGGCCTGCACGGACTGCTGTCGACGGCGCGCTATCCGAGCCTCTCCGGCACGGCCGTGCCGCGTGACTTCGTCGAATTCCCGTCGCAGGTCTACGAGCACTGGATCACCGAGCCGGCGATCCTGCGAGCGCATGCCCGCAATGCGGAAGGCGAGCCGATGCCCGAGCCGATGCTCGAGGCGCTGCTGAAAGCGCAGACCTTCAACCAGGGCTTCCTGACCGTGCAGCAGCTTTCGTCCGCGATTCTGGACATGCGTCTGCACCAGATGACCGCGCTGCCACAGGACTTCGAAGCGCGGACCTGGGAAGCCGCCCAGCTGCGCGACCTGGGCGTGCCTGAGGAAATCGGCATGCGCCACCGGCTGCCGCACTTCAGCCACATCTTCGACGGCGGCTATTCGGCGAGCTACTACGCCTACACCTGGGCCGAGGCGATGGACGCCGACGGCTTCGACGCGTTCAAGGAAGCCGGCAACGTGTTCGACCCGGAGCTCGCGGCCAAACTGCGCCGCGAGGTCTACGAGGTCGGCAATACCCGCGACCCGGCCGAAAGCTACGAGGCGTTCCGCGGCCGCATGCCGACCGCCGACGCGCTACTGCGCAACCGCGGACTGAAGTAACGCCGGCGGGGTTCGCCGAGGCGTGAGGCGAGGGCGATCCGGTGGTCCGGGTCGCCCGATACGCGCGCCGCTGCAGCTTCAACGGGCGGCGAGTCCCGGGCCGGTCAAACGTGACCGGCCCGATCTCCGGAGATGCCTGGTTCTGGTGACCACAGGCTGATCCGCGGTTGCAGTGGTGAACTCCGCAGATCGATCGTACCGATGGGCTAAATGACGTGACCTGATAAGGACCACAGTCGCAGCCTCCATGCGCGCAGCGGAACACCGGCACCGCACATGGGCTGCTTCGCGGCAACAAACCTGATCAGCTCCGGAGCAGCGGCTCGAGCGTGACCAGTTGGAACACTGGCGGTCATGCAGCAACAGCGCTGCCCAACAGGTGCATGCCTTAATTTACATAATGTACATTATGCGAAGTTCTAGCTCGACTGTGAAGGTGCTTTCCGGACACTACCCCGCATACGTGACCCAGCCCCGAAACGTGAGCGCCGCGTAGAACAGGCTTGGTCGTTCGAAGCCAGCTGCCTCGAGCATTCCAACTTCCAAGTTGGGCGCACACGTCGGCAGACAGCTGGCCATCAGATCGGCGCGCGCTTCGGTGTCCGCGTCGGTGACGGTGCCGACGGAAGCGAACGCCGCCCAACGTCGAAACCAGAGCCGCTTCTCTGCGGGATCGTCGGGCACGCTGTGATGTGCAATCACGAGCGGCGCGCCCGGTTTCAGGCGCCGTCTGAGTTCGCGCAATGTGTGCAGGCGTTGTTCGCGGTCCAGGAAGTGCAAGGTCAGCAGACAGCTCGCACCGTCGAACGCGATGTCCGGCGCTGACTCGATGTAGCCCCGGATGAGGTCGACACGCGGCGCAGACGATCCGAGCGTCAGCGCCGCGAGCGCCAGCATCTCCGCGGACGGGTCCACGCCGGTAAATCGCCATTCGGGACTGGCGTCCGCGAATGCAGCCAGTTCCATGCCGCCACCTGCGCCGAGCACCAAGACATGCCCGTCCGTTGCCACGCGTTCGGCCAGCAGCAGGTGCGCCATCCGGTGCAGTGCGTGGACGCCGGGCACCTGGCGGATGACATTGCTCACGTAGTCGGCCACTGCATCAGGGTCTGAGAAAGGCATGCGGGATTCAAACCAGGCGCAAGAGCCTATAACGTAACACGTGTTGTTACGTTAGGGCGTTTCTGCCGGTATCGATCACGTTCTCGACGTGCCGCCTCGAGGGCCCGAAGCGGGCGATCGCAAGAAATCGTGCACGCATCGCACCGGTGACGACCTCCGAACCCCGTTGGCGAAGCGGTCTGGAAGTCTTCCCAGGTCAGCAATCCGCTCGTTGCGTGTGGATCCGTAGCTGCACGCCCGCAATGCGACAGACCGTATCGCGATCACGCGGGACGCGGACACCACGAGGGTCTAATCTGCAGCCCCCATGCGCCGCACTCGGTCGCAGCCGAGGCGACGGTACCCGCACGCCATCCACCTGATGTCCAAGCCCGTCCAAGACTCCCCCGCGCGTGACGAACCCGCGACCGTGGCCATCGCTGATCACGCCACACCGCACCAGGGCTTCGCGGTCCGCGTCGTCGGCGCGGCGGCGTTCGCGCATCTGCTCAACGATCTGATCCAGGCGATGCTGCCGGCGATCTTCCCGATGCTCAAAGGTGATTTCGACCTCGATTTCGGGCAGATCGGCGTCATCGCCCTGACCTACCAGATCACCGCGTCCCTGCTTCAGCCGTGGATCGGGTTGTACACCGACCGACGTCCCCTGCCCTGGCTGTTGCCCACCGGCATGGCGGTGACGTTCGTGGGCGTCGGGGTGCTGGCGATGGCGCACAGCTACGCGATGCTGCTCGTCGCCGCGGCCATCGTCGGCGTGGGGTCGGCCACCTTCCATCCCGAAGCCTCGCGCGTGGCGCGGATGGGCTCGGGCGGACGCTTCGGCACGGCGCAGTCGACGTTCCAGGTCGGCGGCAATACCGGCTCGGCGATCGGACCGCTGCTGGCCGCCGCGATCGTGATTCCGCACGGCCAGTCCGCCATCGCCTGGTTCCTGCTGGTCGCGGCGCTCGCGGTGTTCGTGCTGCTGCGGCTGACGAACTGGACGGTCGTGCACGGCCAGGCGCGGCTGACGCGTCTGGCGGTCAACCGCGGCACAGGGCTGCCGCGCGGCAAGGTGGTGCAGGCGATCGCGGTGGTGGCGGTGCTGATGTTCGCGAAGTTCGTCTACATCGCCTCCTTCACCAGCTATTTCACGTTCTATCTGATCGAACGCTTCGGCGTGAGCGTGCAGCAGAGCCAGGTGGTGCTGTTCCTGTTCCTGGGCGCGATCGCGCTGGGCACGTTCGCAGGTGGTCCGATCGGCGATCGCATCGGCCGCAAGGCGGTGATCTGGATTTCCTTCCTCGGCGTGGCACCGTTCGCGCTCGCCCTGCCCCATGTCGGCCTGGCGATGACCGCGATCCTCGCGGTGGTGATCGGCCTGGTGATGTCGTCCGCGTTCGCCGCCTTGGTGGTCTATGCGCAGGAAGCGGTGCCCGGTCGCGTGGGCATGGTGTCGGGCGTGATGTTCGGCCTGATGTTCGGCATCGGCGGCATCGGCGCGGCCGCGCTGGGCCAGCTGGCGGATGCGCGCGGCATCGTCTGGGTGTACCAGCTCACCGCCTTCCTGCCCCTGCTCGGTGTCGCCACCGCACTGCTGCCGCGGACGGAGCGCCACTGAGCGCACCGCGCGCATGCGTGGCTCAGTGGAAATCCCGCGACGGCAGCTGCATGCCGCCGAGCATGCCACTGAGATCCTCCAGATCTCCGGCGATCAGATGCGCCACGCCATCGACGCGCTCCCAGCGCCCGCGCACCGCGAGCAGCCGCGATTCCAGCAGGGCGCGGCGACGTCGCAACGCCAGATGCGGCCAGACGATCACGTTGATCATGCCGGTCTCGTCTTCCAGCGTGACGAAGATCGTGCCCTTGGCCGTCGCCGGTCGCTGACGCTGGGTGACCAGGCCCGCGACGTGTACGCCGCTGCCGTGCCGTCGCTGCTGCAGATCCTGCAGGCCGATGATCCGGCGCCGCGCCATCTGCGCGCGCAGCAGGGCCATCGGATGCTGGCCGAGCGTGAGACCTGTACTGCGGTAGTCGGACAAAATCTCCTCGCCCGCACGCGGCATCGGCAACTCGACCACCTCTTCGTCCGGACTGCCCGGCAGCAGCGGCCGTTGCCGCTCGATGCCCGAGACCGCCCAGCGCGCCGCATTGCGGTGGCCGGCCAGCGAGGCGAGCGCACCGGATTCGGCGAGGACGCTGCGTGCCTTTTCATCGAGCCCCGCGCGCAGGCACAGGTCCTGGACGCTGGAAAACGGACGGCGCGCGCGTGCAGCGACGATCGCCTCGGCCATGGTGTCCGACAACCCGGCGACCAGACGCAGGCCCAGCCGGATGTCGGGCTGCGTGCCGGGATCGGCGTCGCTGCGCCACGGACGTCCGCCGACCAGCGTGCAGTCGCGATCGCTGACCATCACGTCGACCGGCAACACTTCCACCGCGGCACGATGCGGGCTGCCACGACGCGCGTCCTGCACGATCTGACTCGGCGAATAGAAGCCCATCGGCTGCGCGTTGAGCAGGCCGCAGGAGAAGGCCGCCGGTTCGTGCCGTTTGAGCCAGCAACTGGCGTAGACCAGCTTCGCGAACGACGCGGCGTGGCTCTGCGGGAATCCATAGGAACCGAAGCCCTTGATCTGCTCGAAGATCTGGTCGATGAACTCCGACGCGTAACCCTTGGCTTCCATGAGTCCGCGGATGCGTAGCCGATGCGGCTCCATGTCGCCACCGCGACGCCAGGCCGCCATCGAACGGCGCAGGCCATCGGCCTCGTCGGCGTTGTAGCCCGCGTGGATCACCAGTTCCATGACCTGCTCCTGGAACAGCGGCACACCGAGCGTCGGCCCGAGAATCTCGCGCACGCCCTCGGACGGATACGTCACCTGCTCGTGTCCCTGCCGGCGCCGCAGATACGGATGCACCATGTCGCCCTGGATCGGACCGGGCCGCACGATCGCGACTTCCACCACGAGGTCGTAGAACGCCTTGGGCTTGAGCCGTGGCAGCATCGCCATCTGCGCGCGCGATTCGATCTGGAACACGCCGACGGTGTCGGCGATCTGGATCATCTCGTAGGTCTGCGCATCCTCGCGTGGCAGCGTGGCGACTTCGAAGTCACGTCCGCGCGCACCGCGCACCAAGGCCAGCGCCTTGCGGATGCAGGTCAGCATGCCGAGCGCGAGGCAATCGACCTTCAGCAGCTGCATCGTTTCCAGATCATCCTTGTCCCACTGGATGATCGTGCGGTTGTCCATCGCCGCGTTCTCCACCGGCACCAGATGCGACAGCGGCTCGTTGGAGATCACGAACCCGCCCACGTGCTGCGACAGGTGCCGCGGGTGGTCGCGCAGCATTTCGGTAATGACGAGGATCTTGCCGATCAGCGGATTGTCGAGATCGAACCCGGCTTCACTGATGCGCTGTTCCATCGGCGTCTCGCCATTGCCCCAGCCGTAGCAGTTGGCCAGCAATGCGATCTGGTCGGGCGGCAGGCCGAAGGCCTTGGCGACATCGCGCACCGCGCTCTTGCCGCGATAGGCGATGACCGTCGCCGCCAGCGCAGCGCGTTCGCGGCCGTACTTGGCGTAGACGTACTGGATGACTTCCTCGCGCCGTTCATGCTCGAAGTCGACGTCGATGTCGGGCGGCTCGTTGCGGTTTTCCGACAGGAAGCGCGCCATCAGCAGACGGGTGTCGTCCGGATTCACCGCGGTGATGCCCAGCGCGTAGCAGACCGCGGAATTCGCCGACGAGCCGCGGCCCTGGCACAGGATGCCCTCGCCCCGCGCGAAACGGACGATGTCGGCCACGGTCAGGAAGAACGCCTCGTACTTGAGCTTCGCGATCAGCGCGAGTTCGAACTCGATCAGCTCGCGCACTTTCGGCTGCGGGCCATCGGGCCAGCGGACGCGGATGCCGTCTTCGGTCAGATGGCGCAGCCAGCTGGTCGGCGTGTGGCCTTCGGGCACCAGCTCCACCGGGTAGTCGTAGCGCAATTCCCGCATGCCGAATGTGCAGCGCGCCGCCAGATCGACGGCGGCCTGCATCAGATCCACGCCGTAGATGTTGCCGAGTGCGCGCCGCGACCGCAGATGCCGCTCGCCGTTGCGGAACAGGTGTTCGCCGCAGTCGGCGATCGGCAGGGTGTGGCGGATCGCGGTCAGCGTGTCCTGCAGGATGCGTTCGCGCCGCGTCGCCATGTGCACGTCGCCGCTGGCGACAGCAGGGATCCCGAGCGTGCGAGACATCGCCATCAGCGATGCGAGCCGCTCGGCATCGTCCCGGTCCCGGTGCAGTTCCACGGCCAGATGTGCGCGGCCGGGAAAGACGTCGCGCAGCCAGGCGCCCTGCCCCGCATCGGGCGTCGCACCGGGCAGCCACACGGCGAACACGCCGGGTGGCGTGCCACGGAATTCGGCTTCGACATCCGCGCGCGAGAGCCGGTAGTGGCCCTTGGTGCCGGCGCGGCGGCCACGGGTGATCAGTGCGCACAGTTGCGTGTAGCCCGCGCGGGTTTCGACCAGCAGCACGAAACGCGTGTCGTCGAGCAGGCGGAACTCGCTGCCGACGATCAGCTTGAGCCCGGTTTCCTCCGACGCCTCCAGCCCGCGCACGATGCCGGCGAGCGAGCATTCGTCGGTGATCGCCAACGCGCCGTAGCCGCAGTGCACCGCGCGTGCGAACAGCTGCTCCGCGCTGGACGCGCCGCGCAGGAACGAGAAATCCGACAGGCAATGCAGTTCGGCATACGCGGGCAAATCGTCGCGGGTGTCGTGGGCGACGTCGTCGTTCGCGGCCGCGCGCAGGCGCCCCGCCACGCGCAGCGCACGCGGTACATGACTGCCCGGCGTGTCGCGGTCGACGCCGTCGATCGCATCGTCCCAGCTCATGCGAACCAGCCGTGCAGCATCCAGCCGTCGAAGCGTCCGGGCGGCACGAAGGCCCAGCCGCGCTGGCCCTCGCGGGTTTCGACGACGTAGTAATCGCGGCGCGCGTCCGCGTCGTCCCACCAGCCGCTTTCCAGTCGCTCCGGCCCGGACACGATGCGCAGGCCGGGGGCGTGCAGCGGCACCGGCTGCGGCAACAGCCAGGCCGGACGCGGCGGGCGCGCGGGCCCCTCGGGAATCGCGCCGCCGCCATCGCCGATCCGGCGCGACCATGCGCGTTCGGGACGCGGATCGCCGGCTGGCGTCACCCGGTACACCGCCTCGTCGCCAAGCCGCGCACGCAGGCGCTCACGCAGATGCGGCCAGTCGAGTGCCTGCTGCGGGCGCGTGTCGAACAGATCACGCGCGGCCGGCACGAACGGCGGCAGTTCGCGCGCGAGCAGGCGCATCGCGACGACGGGCCGGGTGATCCCGGTGCGTTCGAGCCGGTTGCGCGCGAGTTCGAACAGCATCGTCGACGTGCGCTCGGGTGCGAGCAGGCCGACTTCGACATCGGTACTGCCCGTTTCGTGTTCCAGCGCGATGACGAAACGCTGCACGCCCCCGTCGCGCGCGGACAGATACGTGCACAGGTCGTTGATCAGGCGCCGCAACGGAAACAGCAGCGGCGGATGCGCTTCCACTTCGTAGCCCAGCTCGACGCGCATGTCGAACCGGTCGGGCGGCGTGTAGCAGGCGACCGGATCGTCGCTTTCGCCATACAGCCTGCGCACGTGCGCCAGGACCTCCGCCCCGAACCGGCGCTGCACGCCCGCGCCCGGCAGTTCGCGCAAGGCGCCGAGCGTCCGCACGCCCATGCGGTAGAGGCGCTCGCCGGCATCGCCCGGCAATGCGGCGCGGCGCACCGGCGTGCGGTCCAGCAGCGCCGACAGTTCCGCCGGCCCGGTCACTGCGAAGCCATCGCGCAGACCGACCAGCACGCGCGCAGCCGTCGGCGATGGCGCCAGCGCGATGCGATGCGCGAATCCCAGCGCGCTCAGTTCTTCTCGCAGAGTGCGTTCGAACTGCGACCACGGACCGAACAGGCGGAAGCTCGCCTGCACTTCCAGCACGATCGCGCGCGACCACTGCTGGCTCACCAGCGAACTGTGGCGATACGCCCAGGCGGCCAGAAAACGATGTGCCGTCGATTCCGCCAGCGGATCGTGCGGTTGGGTGCGCACGTCGGCCAGCAGCGCATGCGCGGCCGACAGGCGCATACCGGCCTTCAGTCCATGCGCGCCGGCGGCTGCGTTGACGCTGTGCAACTTGCGCAGCTGCGCCGGTCCCTCGACCAGCGCGAAGGGCGCGTCGGGTTCGGGCAGACGACGGAGGACGGCGTCGAGCGCCAGTTGCGGCAGGAGAAGACAGGCCCAGAGCATCGCAGGATCATTCAGCTCGCCAATCGCACCGGGTGCGACGGCACCTGTCCGCCGCGGCATTTGCGCACCTGCCAGGCCTGCACGTCGGGTAGATATTCCAGCCGCAACGCCGCCGGCGATGGGTTCGCCGCATGACGCCGGTCGCGCAGCGCGAAGGCGTGGCAATCGCCGCTGTCGGCCGCCACCTGCAGACGCCGCATCAACCGCGCATCACTGGTTTCCGGCCAGCCCAGCACCGCCGCGCAGGCGCCGCTGCGCAGGCATTGCTCGAACGCCCAGAGCGCATCGGTGGGCGACGCTTCGACGACATCCAGTGCATCCAGTCGCACGCCCGCCGCCTGCCACGCCGGTGCATAGGGAATGCACGGCGGCGCGACCAGCACCACGCGGCCGCCTGCGGCGGTGATGCGCGACAGCGCTGGAAACAGCAACGAGATTTCGCCGACGCCCTCGGCCGGCAGCAGCAGTTCGGTCAATGCGCGCGGCGGCCAGCCACCGCCGGGCAACGCGGCATCGAGCGCGGCATGGCCGGTCGGCTGGCCGATGTCGGCGCAGCGCGTGCCGCGCCCGGCCGACCACACCGTGCGCGCGGCGAGCAGGGCATCCAGCGACTGGAGAGCAGCCGCCATGTCAGCCCTGCCGCACCAGGCCGCAATACAGGCCTTCGATCGCGAAGTCGGCGTCGGCAGCGATCACGATTGGCGCATGCGCGGGATTGCGCGGCAGCAGGCGCACGCCGCCTGCGCGGTGTTCGAGCCGCTTGATGGTGATGGCATCGTCCAGCCGCGCGACGACGGTCTGGCCGTCGCGCGCGTCACGGCTGCGGTGCACCCCGACGAGATCGCCCTCGAGGATGCCGTCGTCGATCATCGAATCGCCTTCGACGCGCAGCAGGTAATCGGGGCGCAGCGAGAACAGGCTGCGGTCCAGCCACAGCACGCGGTCGCTGCCGGTGTCCGGGCCGATCGGCACGCCTGCCGCCACACGTCCGAGCACCGGCAGGGCGGCCATGCGCTCGCCCTGCCCCGGCAGCCGCAGCCCGCGCTTCTGCCCGGCCTGCAGTTCCACCAGACCGGCCGCTACCAGCGCCTGGACGTGCTTCTGCGCGGCATTGCGCGAGGCGAAGCCGAAGGCCGCGGCGATCTCGGCCAGGCTCGGCGGCGCACCGGCGGCGATACGTTCGCGCAGGAACTCGAGGACGGCGGCACGTTGGGGGGTCAGATCATGCATGGTGTACATTTGTACACCTTCGGAAGGCGATACGCCATCGCTTGCTGAGTGGGGTCTCCACCCGTTCGGCTGGCTTCGTGCTGGCTGCCGGGATGCGCCTGACCGGTTCATGCGGGCGCCTTTTGCCGCGCGACAGGTGCACCGCATCGGGTGTGCAGGAAAACGTTTACAGGGTTGTCCCTAGTGGTTTGCCCCGCCCCTGGCGCCTAGCATCGAATCCGGTCTGTCTGGACTCCGGAGCGCCTCGTGGATCGGCAACGCAACGTGTTCCTGTTTCCCGCCCGCTGGCGGCGTTCGACCTGGCAGGCGATGGTGATCGTGCTGCTGACCCTGCTGGTGGCATCCAATGCGGCCTGGTTGCATGCCAGCCGCAGCGACGACGATGCGACTCGGTTCTCCCGTCAGATCGGCCATCTGCCTGCGCCCGAACGCGTGATCTACGAATACCCCAGACCTGCCGTCGTCGCGCCCGCTGCGCAGAAGCTCGTGGCCTATCGCTCGACGCCGCTCGAGGCCGGCGAACGCTGCGCCGGCGGTCAGGTCATCCGCCGCCTGCCGAACGGCTGGGAAGGCACCAACCGGCCCTGCAATCCCTGATCACCCGGCGCCTCAGCCGCGTCCGCGGTGATTGCAGACCGCCGACACGCGCTCGTTGAGCCGGCGCAGATCGTCGTAGCGGCGCTGGCTGCCGAGCTTGCGCAAGCTGTTCTCGCGACTGGCGCGAGCGGCCACACACCGCGCGTGCTGATCGTCGCGGCGGGGCGTCGTCGCACGTGCCGGTCGCGCCCGGGACGATGTCGCCGGACGACGCTGCGTCGGCGGTTGCACCGTGCGTTGCGATGCCGCGCTTGCAGGCGCGTCCTGCACCTCGTCGGCCGTCCACGTCCGCAGCGTCTCGCCCTCGGTGCAGGGCTGCGATTGATAGCTGTGTCCGCCGCGACCATCGGCGCATTTGTGCACCGACTGCGCGGCGACCGGCCACGCGACGAGCAGCAGCAGAACTGCATAGGGCCGCATCGGCATGCCCTCCATGGAAGAACCGCCTGTGAGCCTGCGCGTGTGCCCCGGGCTGCACCATCGTGCGAACGCCCGCGTCGTTTTCGGTCGCCGCCCGCAAGCGTCGTCAGGCAATCCGCAGGCGATCAGTCGTCTCCGGCCTCACGGGCCTTGCGGATCGCCTCCGTGCGCGCGGCGCGCAAGGTGTCGAGCTTGTCCTTGAGCTTGATCTCCATGCCGCGCGCCACCGGCTGGTAGTAGACCCGTTCGCCCATCGCATCCGGAAACGCGGTCTGGTCGAGCGCGATGCCGCCTTCGCTGTCGTGGTCGTACTGGTAGCCGGTGCCGTAGCCGAGTTCCTTCATCAGCTTGGTCGGCGCATTGCGGAAATGCATCGGCACGTCCTGCGTGCCGTATTCGCGCACGTCGCGCTTGGCCTGGTTGAAGGCCATGTAGCCGGCGTTGGATTTCGCGGTGCTGGCCAGGTAGATCACCAGCTGCGCCAGCGCGAGTTCGCCCTCGGGACTGCCGAGGCGGTCGTACGTGTCCCAGGCATCGATCGACATCTGCAGCGCACGCGGATCGGCCAGGCCGACGTCTTCCACCGCCATGCGCGTCATGCGCCGGGCGAGATAGCCGGGGTCGCAGCCGCCGTCGAGCATGCGCGTCAGCCAGTACAGCGCGGCATCGGGATTCGAGCTGCGCACGCATTTGTGCAACGCCGAGATCTGGTCGTAGAACTGCTCGCCGCCCTTGTCGAACCGGCGCGTACGGTCGGCCAGCACCTGCTCGATCGTGCTGGCCGTGATTTCCCCGCCCTCGCCCGCCAGTTCGGCCGCGATCTCCAACAGCGTCAATGCGCGGCGCACATCGCCGTCGGCCGCGACCGCGATCAGCCGCAGCAGATCGTCGGCGATCCGCAGCCCGCGATCGCCGAGTCCGCGTTCGGCATCGGCCAGCGCACGGTGCAGCGATTCGAGGATGTCGTCGGGCGACACCGACTCCATCACGTGCACGCGGCACCGCGACAGCAGCGCGGAGTTGAGCTCGAACGAAGGGTTCTCGGTGGTCGCGCCGACGAACACGATCGTGCCGCGCTCGATGTGCGGCAGGAACGCGTCCTGCTGGGTCTTGTTGAAGCGGTGCACTTCGTCGACGAACAGCACCGTGCGGCGCCCGCCATCGAACCGGTGCGCCGCTTCGGCCAGCACCTGGCGCACCTCCGGCAGGCCGGACAGCACTGCCGAGATCGCCTTGAACTCGGCATCCGCGTAATGCGCCAGCAGCAGCGCCAGCGTGGTCTTGCCGCAGCCCGGCGGCCCCCACAGCACCATCGAATGGATCTTCCCGGCCTCCACCGCCGTGCGCAGCGCCGTGCCTTCCGTCAGCAGGCGACGTTGCCCGACCATTTCGTCGAGCGTCGCCGGGCGCATGCGCTCGGCCAGCGGACGCATGGCACTGCGGTCGACCTGCAGCAGGTCGCCGCCGTCGGCGCGGGATGGGCGGGAACGGGGCACGCGTTGAACCTGTTGGCCTGTAGACAGATGCCGGAGTGAGGATATTGCGACATTCACGCGTGATCACAACCGCAACGCGGCGCGGCAAGACCGATCGACATACTTGCGCAGCACGCACTTGAGTACGCCGTCGCCTCCCACCCACCGTCGGGTGATGGCAGGATCAGGCTAGAACGCAAACGCAAACACGAACGGCCGCCCGAAGGCGGCCGCTCGATACGAGGTCTCAGGCATCCCGCAGCGCGGGACGCGAAAACCTTATTCCTCGCCCACCACATCCACACCCGCCGGCGGCGTGTAGCGGAAAGTGTCGGCGGCGAACGTCGGATTGCGCTTCCAGCCGCTGAAACCGATCGTCGTGCGCTGGCCCAGCGTGTCGTGGATTTCCATGCGCGACAGGCTGCCGTCGCTGCCGAAGCCCAGACGCGCGCGCTCGAACGCGGCGTTCTCGGCGCGCTTGGGGCGCAGCTCGAGCCAGTTCAGACCACCCGCGCTGCCGGCTTCGGCGACGCTGAAATCACGGTCGAGCTTCGACGGATCGATCAACGCGGCCAGCGGACTGTCCTGTTCCTCGCTGCCCTGCGAGCGGCGCGTGACCTGCTGCAGGTCAGGGTCATAGACCCACACCGTGCGGCCGTCGGCGACGATCAGCTGCGGATACGGCTTCACGTATTCCCAGCGAAAAAGCCGCGGCGCCGACAGTGCCAGCGTGCCGCTCGAACTTTCCTTGACCCGGCCGTTGCCATCGGCGACCTGCTGGGTGAACTGGGCTTCGAGGCCCTTGAGGCCGCGGGTGAACTGCTCGAGCTGCGGGCGCGCATCGGCAGCCTGCGCGAGACCGCCCACCATCAGTACGGCAGCGGCGGCGAACCAGCGGGAATGACGGATCATCGAGCGCATGTACGGAACCTCTGGATGCTGTGTGACGTTGGACCGGAGTGTGCGAATTCCCAGCTGAATGCGGCAATGACGGCGCAGCTTCATGTCGATGCCGTGCATCGCCGATTCATCGCGGAATCCGCGTCTGCCTTCGGATCAGCGCGGTGGAGGCGGCGGCGCGAGCACGCTGCGATCGCCGTTGTGCTCGGGCGGCGTCACCACGCCTGCCGCTTCCATGGCTTCAACCAGACGTGCGGCGCGGTTATAGCCGATTTTCAGCCGGCGCTGCACCCCGGAGATCGACGCGCGGCGGGTTTCGGTGACGATCTTGACCGCTTCGTCATACAGCGGATCGCTCTCGTCGCCGCCGCCACTGCTGCTCGATTCCGGCAGGCCGGTCGCCCCGACCACAGTGCCGTCGCCCATCGTCTGCACCTCGTCGAGCACGCCGGTGATGTAGTCGGCCCGGCCGCTCTGCTTGAGGTGTTCGACGACGCGGTGCACTTCATCGTCCGAGACGAACGCACCATGCACGCGCTCGGGCATCGCGGTGCCCGGCGGCAGATACAGCATGTCGCCATTGCCCAGCAGCGTCTCCGCGCCGGACTGGTCGAGGATGGTGCGCGAGTCGATCTTGGAGCTGACCTGGAACGCGATGCGGGTCGGGATGTTGGCCTTGATCAGACCGGTGATCACGTCGACCGAGGGCCGCTGCGTGGCGAGGATCAGGTGGATACCGGCCGCACGCGCCTTCTGCGCCAGACGCGCGATGAGCTCTTCGACCTTCTTGCCGACGATCATCATCATGTCGGCGAATTCGTCGATGAAGATGACGATGTAGGGCAGCGGCTCGAGCAGTTCGGCGACGTCGCTCGATTCGGGGTTCGGCCGGAACAGCGGGTCCGACATCGGTTGCCCGGCGTCCTCCGCATCCTTGACCTTCTTGTTGAAGCCGGCGAGGTTGCGCACGCCGACCGCGCTCATCAGCTTGTAGCGACGTTCCATCTCCGCCACGCACCAGCGCAGGCCGTTCGCGGCCTCCTTCATGTCGGTGACCACCGGCGCCAGCAGATGCGGGATGCCCTCGTAGACGCTGAGCTCCAGCATCTTCGGGTCGATCATCAACATGCGCAGGTCTTTCGGGGACGCCTTGAACAGCAGGCTCAACACCATCGAGTTGACCGCGACCGACTTGCCCGAGCCGGTGGTGCCCGCGACCAGCAAATGCGGCATGCGCGCCAGATCCGCGACGACCGACTGGCCGCTGATGCCCTTGCCCAGCGCCAGCGTGAGCGGACTCGGCGACTTGTCGTATTCCTTGGAGCGCAGCAGCTCGGAGAGATAGATCATCTCCCGGCGCACATTGGGAATTTCCAGACCGATCACCGACTTGCCCGGAATCACATCGACCACGCGCACGGCCTTGACCGACAGGCCGCGCGCGATGTCCTTGTCCAGCGAGCTGATCTGGCTGACCTTGACCCCGGGCGCAGGTTCCATCTCGAAGCGCGTGATCACCGGACCCGGCTGCGCCTCCTTCACTTCCACATCGATGCGGAAGTCCTTGAGCTTGAACTCGATCTGCCGGGAGAGGGTTTCCAGCGTCTCCTCGTCGTAGCCCTGCGGCTGCGGCTTGGGATCGTCGAGCAGCGACAGCGGCGGCAGGTCGGAGCCGTTGGCATTGACGCCGTGGAACATCGGGATCTGCTGTTCGCGCTTGGCGCGCTCGCTCTTCTCCACCGCTGGCGGCACCACCGGCGCTTCGATCTTCACCGGCGCGCGCTTGGCCCGCAGTTCGGTGTCGACCTTGCGCGCCTCGGTCCGCTCCTCGCGGTGCACGCGGGCTTCCTTCCAGTCCGTGGCCTGCTTGCTGCTGCGGCGGAACAGCGCCGGCAGCTGGATCACCCAGCCACCGATGCGGTCCATGACCGCGAACCAGGACAGACCCGTAGCCAGGGTCACCGACACCAGGAACAGCGCGAGCAGCAGTAGATTGCCGCCGAACGCGCCCAGTCCGGCCTTGAGCGTATTGCCGACCAGCCGTCCGAGGATGCCGCCACCGCCGGCCGGATAGTTCAGCAGGCTGGGGAAACGCAGTGCCAGCAGGCCGGCGCCGGTGATGAGGAAGCCGACGATGCCGGCCAGGCGCAGCGCCGGCCCGAAATCCGCCCGGCCATCGCCGTCCCGGTCCATGCCGAACAGCGCGATCCAGGCGATCGCGCCGAGGATCAGCGGCAGCGGATAGGCCATGAAGCCGAACAGCTGCAGCAGCACATCGGCGATCCATGCCCCGACCGGGCCGCCGATGTTGTGGATCTCGCTGGGCAGCACGCCGGTCTGCGACGACCAGCTCGGATCGGTGTGCGAATGCGTGACCAGGCACGCCAGCAGGTAGAGCAGCAGCGGCGCGATCAGGATCAGCGCAATGTCGCGGACCAGCCGCTGGCGGCGCGGGTTCGGCGCCGCCTTGGCGGACGCCGCCGGTGCGGCGTCCTTGGCTGCGCTGCGCGTGCGCTTGGCGCGGTCTGAAAGCGGTCGTGCCACCGTGCGTCTTTACCTGAGAAAGTCAGTACAGGCCTTTGATCTTACGTCAAAGTTTCATGCCCTGCAGCGCAGGATGCACGAGCTTGCCGCCTTCGACATTGATGCCACGGACCAGCGCCTGATTGTCGCGCCACTGGCCCGACGCCAGCTTGTTGACCCACGGCAGAATCGCCGCGCAGATGGCCTGCGACGAGGTCTGCGGCACGGCGCCGGGCATGTTGGTCACGCAGAAGTGGGTCACGCCCTCCTCCACGTAGACCGGCTCCTTCCAGGTCGTGCCACGCGAGGTCTCGAAGCAGCCGCCCTGGTCGATCGAGATGTCGACGAGCACGCTGCCGTCCTCCATCGACTTGATCATCTCGCGGGTGACGACGTGCGGCGCGACCGCGCCGGTCACCAGCACCGCGCCGATGACCAGGTCCGCCGAAGCGACTTCGCGGGCGACGACGTCGTCGTAGGGATACAGCGCGGTGACGTTGTTGCCCAGTCGCATCATCTGTTCCATGCGGTCCTGGCGCTTCTCGAACACGACGACGTTGGCGCCGCCGGCCGCGGCCAGCGCCGCCGACGCACCGCCGGCCACACCGGCGCCGAATACCACCACCTTGCCGCGCTCGGTCGACGGCAGGCCACCGAGCAGCTTGCCCTTGCCGCCGAGCGGCTGGTGCAGGTAATGCGTGCCGATCTGCACGGCGATCTTGCCGGCGATCACCGACATCGGCGCCAGCAGCGGCAGTTCGCCGTTGTCCAGTTCGACGGTTTCGAAGGCAACGCCGGTCAGGCCGATGTCGAGCAGGCGCTTGGTCAGCTCCGGCAGCGGCGCCAGGTGCAGATAGCAGAACAGCAGGTGGTCCTTGCGCAGCAGCGCGAGGTCGCCCTCGATCGGCTCCTTGACCTTGACGATCAGCTCGCCCTTTTCGTACAGCGCGGCCGCGTCCGGCGCGATCTTCACGCCCAGACGGGTGTAGGCCTCGTCGCTGAAGCCCGACTTCAGGCCAGCGCCCTGCTGCACCCACACTTCGTGGCCACGGTTGACCAGATCGCCTGCCGCTTCCGGCACCAGGGCCACGCGGCCTTCGAGGGTCTTGGTCTCACTCGGAATACCGATACGCATGTCGCCGACTCCTGCACAAAAAAACGCCGCTTTCGGCGGCGTGTCGCGGATGGATTGTTTCGTTCGGCTGACGTGACCGAACCTTGTTTTGCGGGGGGCGCACCGCCAAGCTATGGGTCACGTCAGGCCGCAGTGCCGTAGCCCGCGAGTATACATGAGCGTTCCGAATACCAGCCCCCGCCACCTGCGTCTGCTGATCCTGGGATCCGGCCCCGCCGGCTGGACCGCCGCCGTCTACGCCGCCCGCGCCAACCTCAAGCCGGTGGTCATCACCGGCATGCAGATGGGCGGCCAGCTGATGACGACCACCGAGGTCGACAACTGGCCGGGCGATGCGCACGGGCTGATGGGTCCGGACCTGATGGCGCGGATGCAGGCGCATGCCGAACGCTTCGACACCGAGACCATCTTCGACCACATCCACACCGCGGATCTGTCGCAGCGCCCGTTCCGCCTCAAGGGCGACAGCGGCGAGTACACGGCCGACGCGATCATCATCGCCACCGGCGCGACCGCGAAGTACCTCGGCCTGCCCTCGGAAGAGGCGTACAAGGGCCGCGGCGTGTCCGCCTGCGCCACCTGTGACGGGTTCTTCTACAAGGACCAGGACGTGGCGGTGGTGGGCGGTGGCAACACCGCGGTCGAGGAAGCGCTGTATCTGTCGAACATCGCCAAGACCGTCTACCTGGTCCATCGCCGCGACACGCTGCGCGCCGAGAAGATCATGCAGGACAAGCTCAACGCGAAGATCCAGGCGGGCAAGATCGTGCCGGTCTGGCACCACACCGTCGACGAGGTGCTCGGCAACGAGGCCGGCGTGACCGGCCTGCGTCTGAAGTCCGTGCAGGACGACAGCACCCGCGAGATCGCCGTGCACGGCTTCTTCGTCGCGATCGGCCACACGCCCAACACCACGCTGTTCGAAGGCCAGCTGGCGATGAACAACGGCTACCTCGAGATCCGCTCGGGCATCGACGGCAATGCGACCTCGACCAACGTGCCCGGCGTGTTCGCCGCGGGCGACGTGACCGACCAGCACTACCGCCAGGCGATCACCTCGGCCGGCTTCGGCTGCATGGCCGCGCTCGACGCCGAACGCTTCCTCGACCAGCAGGGCTGATCCCGATGTCCGGCGCAGGCGTTGCCGCACCGCACGCGGGGCGCCGCGCGTGACGCTGGCCCAGTTGAAGTTGATCCTGCGCCGCGAGCTGCGGCGCATGTGGGTGCGCGCGACGATCTACTGCGGGCTGGCGATCGTCACCGCGCTGGTCGGCGCCCTGGTCAAGACCTGGATTCCCGAGTCGCTGGCCGGACGCATCGGCGCCGACTCGGTCGGCAACCTGCTCGGCATTCTCGCGACCTCGATGCTGGCGGTGACTACGTTCTCTCTGTCGACGATGGTCTCGGCCTACAGCTCGGCCTCCACCAGTGCGACGCCCCGCGCGACGCGCCTGCTGATCGCCGATAGTTCCGCGCAGGGTGCGCTGGCGACCTTCATCGGCGCGTTCCTGTTTTCGGTGGTCGGACTGATCGCGCTGAGCACCGGCATCTACGGCGACAGTGGCCGCGTGGTGCTGTTCGCAGCGACCGTGCTGGTCATCGTGCTGATCACCCTGACCCTGTTGCGCTGGATCGAGCAGCTGTCGAGCTTCGGCCGGCTGGGCGAGACGATCGATCTGGTCGAAGGCGTCACCCGCCGCGCGGTGCAGCGCTACACCGAAGACCCCTATCTCGGCGCCGCGCCCTCGCCCGGCGCGCCGGTGGATGCGACGGTGTTCGAGTCGCGGGAGATCGGTTACGTCGAACACATCGACGTCGAACTGCTGGCGACGATCGCGGCGGAGCACGCGGGCGAGATCCACGTGCATGCGTTGCCCGGCGCGTTCGCTTCGCCGGGCCGCGCGCTGCTCGCCTCGCGTGGACTGCCCGAAACGAAGGACGTCCGGTCGCGCCTGTGCGAAGCGTTCACCATCAGCGACCAGCGCAGCTTCGAGCAGGATCCGCGCTACGGCTTCGTCGTGCTGGCCGAGATCGGCAGTCGCGCCCTGTCGCCCAGCGTCAACGACGCCGGCACCGCGATCGACATCATGGGCACCGCCACGCGGCTGCTGTGCGACTGGGCACGGCGTGCACCGCCGGCCGGCGCCATCGAGGTCCGGCATGCCCGGGTGTTCGTGCCGCCGATCGAGATCGCCGACGTGTTCGGCGATCTCTACCCGACCATCGCGCGGGACGGCGCGGGTCTGGTGGAGATCGGAATCCGCATGCAGAAGAGCCTGTCGGCGATCGCGGCGTGCGGCAACCCTGTCTTCGCGGCGTCCGCACGCCACCATGCCGGCCTGGCGCTGGCGCGGGCCATGGGCGCCCTGGAGTTCGAACCCGATCGCGAGCTGCTGCGACGCACGGTCATCGAGGCGGGCGACAGCGTCGACGGACGCGGCGGATGACCCGTTCGCGTGTGCTGGCGCAGCTGTCGGACGTGTCCGCAGCCGACTGGGATGCGCTGCACGACGGCAATCCATTCGTCAGCCACGCGTTCCTCTCGGGACTGGAGCGGCACGGCTGCCTGCGCGCGGAGTGGGGCTGGTCCCCGCATCATCTGACCCTGTGGGACGGGGACCGGCTGGTCGCCGCGGCGCCCGGCTACCGCAAGACCAATTCGCACGGCGAATTCGTGTTCGACCATGCATGGGCACATGCCTACGCACGCTACGGCCACGACTACTTTCCCAAGCTGCTGGTGGCGTCGCCCTACTCGCCGGTGACCGGGCCGCGGCTGCTCGCGACCGACGCCCGCTCGCGGCAGGCGCTGCGCATCGCCCTGGAGCGTGCGACCGGCGATGCGGGCTGGTCGTCGGCCCACGTCAACTTCCACACCGAGTCCGAGGCGGCGGCCTTCGATGCCGACTGGCTGCCGCGCATCGACGTGCAGTACCACTGGCGCAATCCGGGCGACTGGTCGACGTTCGACGACTATCTCGCCGCGATGGACCACAAGCACCGCAAGAACATCCGCCAGGAGCGCGCCCGGGTCGCGCGCGCCGGCGTGAGCTTCCGCGTCGTGCACGGTGACGAGGCCAGCGACGACGATCTCGCGACGATGCACCGCTTCTACCTGCAGACCTTCGCCGAGTACGGCAATTCGCCCGCGCTGACGCTGGACTTCCTGCGCCATCTCGCCGCCACGATGCCGCGCCAGCTGGTGCTGGTGCTGGCCGATCTCGGCGACGTCCCGGTCGCCGGCGCCTTGTGCCTGCGCGACGGCGACACGCTCTACGGCCGCTACTGGGGCGCGATCGCCACCCTGCCCGGCCTGCATTTCGAGACCTGCTACTACCAGGGCATCGACTACTGCCTGCGCATGGGCCTGCGTCGCTTCGAACCCGGCGCGCAGGGCGAACACAAGCTCGCGCGCGGGTTCCTGCCGACCCTGGTGCACAGCCGCCACTGGATCGCCGATCCGGAATTCCGGCGTGCGTTGCGCGAGTGGTGCGCGCAGGAAGCGCAGTCGATCCGCGGGTATGCCGCGACGCTGGCGGCCAGCAGCCCCTTCAAACCCGCGACACCGTGAGCCTGCATCTGCCGCGCCTCGGCGTCGAACCCGACGCGCCATTTCCGCCTGTCGACCGCGCACTGCGCCGCCCCGACGGCCTGCTGGCGTTCGGAGGGGACCTGTCGGTACTGCGACTGCGCAACGCCTACCGTCACGGCGTGTTTCCCTGGTTCTCCGAGGGCCAGCCGATCCTGTGGTGGTCGCCGGATCCCCGCGCCGTGTTCGAGACCGCGGACCTGCGGCCCAACCGGCGCCTCGCACGCGCCTTGCGAGGCAGCGGCTGGACGCTGCGTGCCGATACCGCCTTTGCCGATGTGGTGACCGCTTGCGCGCAGGCGCCGCGGCCCGGACAGGACGGCACCTGGATCACGGACGCCATGCGGGATGCCTACACCGCGCTGCACGCCGCAGGCTCCGCCCACAGCGTCGAAGTGTTCGACGGCGATGCGCTGGTCGGCGGCATCTACGGCGTGGCTCTCGGCCGGATGTTCTTCGGCGAAAGCATGTTCAGCGCCCGCAGCGGCGCGTCGAAGGCCGCGCTTTTCGCGCTCGCGCGGCAGATGCGCCACTGGAACATGCCCCTGATCGATGCCCAGGTGGGCAACCCGCATCTCGTCGCCCTGGGCGCCGACCACTGGCCGCGTGAACGGTTCATCGAAACGGCCAGGCGGCTGGTCGACGATCCGGCGCCGGTAGAGGGCCGCTGGACGGCCGCGTTCGGGGACAGTCCCGCTGCGCGCCTCGGCGCCCCGGACTGAATTCCCCCGCCGCGCGTTTTGCATCGCCCCTCGCCGCGTGCGACAATACCCCGCTTTGCTGGCGCCACATCTGCGCGCCGCATCCCTCAGACAACGGATATTCCAGACGCATGGCGAAAGACGACGTCATCGAGTTCGAAGGCGCGGTCTCCGAGACCCTCCCGAACACAATGTTCCGGGTGAAGCTCGAGAACGGCCACGAAATCATTGCGCACATCTCCGGACGCATGCGCAAGAACTACATCCGCATCCTGACCGGCGACCGGGTCAAGGTGGAGATGACGCCCTACGATCTGACCAAGGGCCGCATCACCTACCGCATGAAGTAATCGCGGCGCAGCACCCTCTTCCGAAGGCGGCCATGGCCGCCTTCGTCGTGTCCGGCAGGTCATCCGCCCGGTGCGCATGCGCACACGGCGTCGCAAGCGGTAGGCTCGGTCCACACGACCGAACGGATGCCTCCGATGCCCCGACTGCCTGCTGTCACCACGCTCGCCCTTGCGCTGGCCTTGGCCCTGCCCGCCCATGCGCAGCCCGCGCCCACCCCGGGCGTCGCGCCGACGGCGATGACCCAGGCACCGCCGACGGCCGAGACCGCGCGTCTCAATGCCTGGCTCGACCGGCAATACGAAACCTCGCTGCGCTTCAGCCCGATCGGACTGACGTTCCTAGGCCGCAAGGAACTGTACGACCAGCTCGATGATGTGTCCGATGCCGCGGTGGAAAAACAGCTGGCCTGGCAGCGCGCCAGCGTCGCCGAGATGGAGCGCAGCTTCGACGCCGACGCGCTCGATCTGGAAGGCAGGTTGTCCTACGAGCTGTGGGCGCAGCAGGCGCGTGAAGCGGCCGAGCAGTTCGAGTACCGCCGCAACGGTTACGCCTTCACCCAGATGATGGGGCCGCAGGCGATGCTGCCGACGCTGCTGATCAACTTCCACAAGGTCGACACCGAAGCCGACTACCTCGCCTACATCGCCCGTCTGCGCGCGCTGCCGACCATGTTCGACACCCTGCTCGGACATGCGCAGGCCAGCGCGGACGCCGGTATGCGCGCGCCGAAGTTCGCCTACACCGGCGTCATCACACAGTCGCGCAACGTGATCACCGGCGCGCCCTTCAGCGACGGCGACGACACCGCGCTGTGGGCCGACCTGGTCGAGAAGGCCGACGCGTTGCGCGAGGCCGGCACGATCGATGCCGCGCAGGCCGACGCGCTGAAGACACAGGCCCGCGCGGCACTGCTCGAATCCGTCGGTCCCGCCTACCAGCGCGTGATCGCGTGGCACGCGGGCGACATCGGCAACGCGCCGGAGAATCCCGCCGGCGTCGGCACCACGCAGTCCAACGGCAAGACGTATTACGCCTCGCAGCTGCGCCGCAACACCAGCACCGACCTGACGCCCGAGCAGGTGCATGACATCGGCCTGCAGGATGTCGCCCGCATCCACAAGGATCTGGAAGCGATCAAGGCCGAGGTCGGCTTCGACGGTGATCTGCAGGCCTTCTTCCGCTTCATTGCGACCGATCCGCAGTTCAAGTTCCCGAACACCGACGCCGGGCGTCAGGCGTATCTCGACACATCGACGCGCCTACTCGACAACATCAAAAAGCAGCTGCCGCAGTTCTACGGCCTGCTGCCGAAGGCCGATCTGGTCGTGCGCCGCGTCGAATCGTTCCGCGAAGAACCCGGCGCGGCGCAGCATTATTTCCCGAGCAGCCCGGACGGCTCACGGCCCGGTATCTACTACGCGCATCTGTCCGACATGAATGCCATGCCGAAGCCGGAACTGGAAGTCATCGCCTATCACGAAGGTCTGCCCGGGCATCACATGCAGATCGCGATCGCGCAGGAACTCACCGGCCTGCCGCAGTTCCGCACCCAGTACCGGACCACCGCGTATTCGGAAGGCTGGGGCCTGTATTCGGAATGGCAGGCCAAGGAGATTCCGGGCACGTACGCCGACCCTTATTCGCGTTACGGACAGCTGAGCTCGGAGCTGTGGCGCGCGATCCGCCTCGTCGTCGATACCGGGATGCATGCCAAGGGCTGGACCGAGCAGCAGGCGGTCGATTATTTCAACGACAACAGCGGCTTTCCCGAAGCGACGATCCGCTCGGAAGTGCAGCGGTATCTGGCATGGCCCGGCCAGGCGACCGCCTACAAGATCGGCATGATCCGCATCCAGGAACTGCGACGGGACGCGGAAGCGCGGCTCGGCGACCGCTTCGACGTGCGCGGTTTCCACGATGCGGTGCTGGGCGGTGGCGCCCTGCCGCTGGATCTGCTGGAACGTCGCGTCGATGCCTGGGTGGACGCCTCGGCGCGCTGATCGCCCTCGCGCGACCGCACGCGACGCCCCTGGCGTGGCCGTCTGCGCACGGGCGACGGCTGCGGGACTGGCCGTCGCCATCGCATCGCGTCGCAATGCAAAAAAGAAGGCGCCCTCGGGCGCCTTCCTCGTTCCACGCGACACGCTCGCGATCAGTCGACCGATGCGGTCAGCAGACGCTCCGGCTCGGCCCAGGTCTCGACGGTCAGCTCGCCGTCCTGGACATCGATGGACACCCGGCCGCCGTTCGACAGCTTGCCGAACAGCAGTTCGTCCGCCAGGCGGCGCTTGACCTTGTCCTGGATCACGCGCGACATCGGACGTGCGCCCATCTGCGGATCGAAGCCGTGCTGGGCGAGCCAGTCGCGCGCCGCCGGCGTGGCCGACAGCGAGACGTTCTTCTCGTGCAGCTGGGCCTCCAGCTCGATCATGAACTTGTCCACCACGCGCAGGATGTGCTCGAAGCCCAGCGACTGGAACTGCACCACCGCATCGAGGCGATTGCGGAATTCCGGCGTGAAGCTCTTGCGGATCACCTCCATCGCGTCCGTGCTGTGGTCCTGCTTGGTGAAGCCGATCGAACGACGCGCCGCCTGGGTGGCGCCTGCGTTGGTCGTCATCACCAGGATCACGTTGCGGAAGTTCGCCTCGCGGCCGTTGGTGTCGGTCAGCACGCCGCGATCCATGACCTGCAACAGGATGTTGAAAATGTCCGGATGCGCCTTCTCGACCTCGTCGAGCAGCAGCACGCAGTGCGGCGTCTTGACGATCTTCTCGGTCAGCAGACCGCCCTGGTCGAAACCGACGTAACCCGGCGGCGCGCCGATCAGGCGGCTCACCGAATGCGACTCCATGTATTCGGACATGTCGAAGCGCACCAGCTCGATGCCGAGCTGCAGCGCGAGCTGGCGCGTGACCTCGGTCTTGCCGACACCCGTCGGGCCGGCGAACAGGAAATTGCCGATCGGCTTGTCCGGACTGCCGAGGCCCGAGCGCGACAGCTTGATCGCCGAGGTCAGCATCTCGATCGCCGGATCCTGCCCGAAGATCACCATCTTCAGGTTGCGCTCCAGATGCTCGAGCACGTCCTTGTCGGTCGCGCTGACCTGCTTGGCCGGAATGCGCGCCATCTTGGCGACGATGGTTTCCACTTCCTCGACGTCGATCAGCGCCTTGCGCACGCCTTCGGGCAGCAGGCGCTGGCGGGCGCCGGCTTCGTCGATGACGTCGATGGCCTTGTCGGGCAGCAGGCGGTCGGCGATGTGCTTGACCGACAGGTCCACGGCGGCCTGCAACGCCTCGTCGGCGTAGGTCACGTCGTGGTGCGCCTCGTAGCGTGGCTTGAGGCCCTGCAGGATCTGGTAGGTCTCGCTGACCGTCGGCTCGACGATGTCGATCTTCTGGAAGCGACGCGCGAGCGCACGGTCCTTTTCGAAGATGCCGCGGTATTCCTGGAATGTGGTCGAGCCGATGCATCGCAGCTCGCCCGACGCCAGCGCCGGCTTGATCAGGTTCGACGCATCCATCGTGCCGCCCGACGCCGAACCGGCGCCGATGATGGTGTGGATCTCGTCGATGAAGAGGATCGCGCCGGGATGCTTCTTGATCGCGGTCAGCACCGCCTTCAGACGCTTCTCGAAATCCCCGCGATACTTGGTGCCGGCGACCAGCGCACCGAGGTCGAGCGAGTAGATCGTCGCATCGGCCAGCACCTCCGGCACCTCGCCGTCGACGATGCGCTTGGCCAGCCCCTCGGCGATCGCGGTCTTGCCCACGCCGGCCTCGCCCACGTAGAGCGGGTTGTTCTTGCGGCGGCGGCACAGGACCTGGATCGTGCGCTCGACCTCGTCGGCGCGCCCGACCAGCGGGTCGATCCGACCCTCCTCGGCGGCCTGGTTGAGGTCGCTGGCGAACTCGGCCAGCGCGTCGCCCTTGCCTTCGCCTTCGGCGCCCTCGGCCTTGGTCTGCGCCGGATCCTCGTGGGCACTGTCGGCGTCCTCGCCGCCGGTCTTGGCGATCCCATGCGAGAGGTAATTGACCACGTCCAGCCGGGTCACGTCCTGCTGGTTGAGGTAGTAGACCGCGTGCGAATCCTTCTCGCCGAAGATCGCAACCAGCACGTTCGCGCCCGTGACTTCCTGCTTGCCCGAGGACTGCACGTGATAGACCGCGCGCTGCAGCACCCGCTGGAACCCGAGCGTGGGCTGGGTGTCGCGCGTGTCGTCTTCCGACAGTTTGGTGACCGAGGTCAATATGGCCTGCTCGAGGTCGCCGCGCAGGCGCTCGAAGTCGGCGCCGGTGGCTTTGAGCACGGCCTCGGCGGACGGGTTTTCGAGCAGCGACAGCAGCAGGTGCTCGACCGTCATGTACTCGTCCCGGGCCTCGCGGGCGCGCTTGTAGCACTGGCCGATGGTGAACTCGAGATCTTTGCTGAACATGGGGCGGTCGCCTCCGGCTTCACTGACACCCTAGATGGGGCCCGATTGCGGCAAACAAACCCTGCCCCCGTGAACCTATTAGGCCTTTTCCATCGTGCAGAGCAAGGGGTGCAGATTGAGGCGTGCGTATTCGTTCACCTGCGCGACCTTCGACTCCGCGACCTCGCGGCTGTAGATGCCGCACACGCCGCGTCCGCGGGTGTGGACATGCAGCATGACCTGGGTCGCGCGCTCGAGATCGAGTGCGAAGAACCGCACCAGGATCTCCACCACGAAGTCCATCGGCGTGTAGTCGTCGTTGAGCAGCAGCACCGAGTACAGCGGTGGCGGCGCGACTTCCGGGCGACCGGGCGCCACGGCGGTGCCGTGATCGCGATCCTGGTGGTATTCGTGTTCGTGTCGGCGACTCATGGGCCGATTATACCGGCCGCGTCGCGGATGGACGCCCCCGGGCCCGGTCGTCAGAATGGCCGGCATTCCCCCGACCCGGTGCCTCGATGCATCACGACCGTCGCTTTCCACGGGCATCGCTGCTGGTGCCGCTCGCCTGTCTGCTCGCGCTGCCGCCGTCCGCCGCAGCGGCAAATGACGTGGCCGGTGCGCTGCCGCCTGTGGCCGGGCTCCTGCCCGACACACAGGACACGCTGGCGCAGCGGCTGGATGCGCAGGGCGTGCGCTACGAGCGCGATGCGGACGGCGATTACCGGGTGGTCTTCGCCTGGCAGCAGGAAGACCGCAGCCAGCTCGCATTCGTCGCCGGCACCGCCCATGTCTTGGGCGACAGCGCGGTCCGCGAGGTGTTCTCGCCCGCCGCGCCGGTGCCCCAGGGCGGTTTCAGCGCCGCACAGGCCGACATGCTGATGCGCGACAGCCAGCGCAATGTGCTGGGCAGCTGGGAGATCGCCGGCGACACACTGTTCTACGTGATCAAGCTGCATGATGATGCGGACGGGGCGCGCTTCGAGCAGGCGCTCGAAGTCGCGGCCGAGCTCGCGGACGACATGGAACTGCAGCTCACCGGCGAGGACGCGATGTGATGGCGATGTCCGCCGATCCGCGTTTCTGGCAGCCGGACGTCACCGTCGCGACCGTGGTCATGGATGGCGGCCGCGTGCTGTGCATCGAGGAGCGCATCGAGGGGCGCCTGGTGATCAACCAGCCTGCCGGGCATCTGGAGCCGGACGAATCATTGCTGCACGCCGCTGTGCGCGAGACGCTCGAGGAATCGGGCTGGACGGTCGAGCTGACCGGCTTCATCGGCAGCTATCTGTGGAAGTCCGCGCCGCGACCGGGTGATGCCGACGGCCGGCACTTCCTGCGCTTCGCGTTTGCGGCGCGCCCGCTGGCGCACGATCCGGCGCGCACGCTCGACGACGGCATCGTGAGTGCCACCTGGTTCACGCCGGCGCAGCTGCAGGCCGAGTCGGCGCGCCATCGCAGTCCGCTGGTCTGGCAGGTCGTCGCCGATTGCCTCGCCGGCCAGCGCTTCCCGTTGTCGGCCGTGCGCCAGATTCCGTGAGCGTCCCGGAGGTCATCGTCGGCATGTCCGGCGGCGTGGATTCGTCAGTCGCCGCGCTGCTGCTGCGCGACGCCGGCACGCCGCTGGCCGGACTGTTCATGCAGAACTGGGCCGAAGACGGCAGCGGCGACTGCCGGGCCGAGGACGACCGCCGGGATGCGGTGGCCGTCTCCGGCCGTCTGGGTGTGCCGATCCACTTCCGTGATTTTTCGGGCGAGTACTGGGCCGGCGTGTTCGAGCACTTCATCGCCGAGTACGCCGCCGGCCGCACGCCCAACCCCGACGTGCTGTGCAATCGCGAGATCAAGTTCAAGCATTTTCTCGATGCGGCCCACGATCTGGGCGCGGCGAAGATCGCGACCGGCCACTACGCCCGCGTCGACTGCGAAGGCGGCCGCTGGCGCCTGCTGCGCGCGCGCGATCGCAACAAGGACCAGAGCTATTTCCTGCACCAGCTCGGCCAGACGCAACTCGCCGCCACCGTATTCCCGCTCGGCGAACTGCCCAAGACCGATGTCCGCGCCCTTGCCCGTGCCGCCGGCCTGCCGACCGCGGAGAAGAAGGACTCGACCGGCATCTGCTTCATCGGCGAACGCGACTTCCGCAGTTTCCTGGGCCAGTACCTGCCCGCCCGCGAAGGCGACATGCGCACGCCGGACGGCCATCGCGTGGGAACGCATCCGGGCGTCTTCTATTTCACCCTCGGTCAGCGCGAAGGCCTGCAGATCGGCGGTGTGCGCGGTTTCGACGCCGCGCCCTGGTATGTGGTGGGCAAGGATGTGGGCGACAATGTGCTCTTCGTCGCCCAGGGCGCCGACACGCCGTATCTGCTGTCGTCGCATCTGACCAGCGAACCCGCACACTGGATCGCCGGCGATCCGCCGGCCCAGCGCTTCCGCTGCACCGCCCAGACCCGTTACCGGCAACACGAGGAAATCTGCGAAGTGACCATCGACGCGAACACCGGCCAGCTCGACGTGCGGTTCGACCGCCCCCAGCGTGCGGTCACGCCCGGACAGTCCGTGGTGCTCTACGACGGCGAGGTGTGCCTGGGCGGCGCGGTCATCGCGTCCACCGACGCGCCGCTCGATCAGCGCGCACGCGGGGTGGCGGCATGATGGAGCAGCGCGTACTCGCGCTGGCCGGCATGGCGCAGGCGCTCAAGCAGGTCCGTCGCATCGCCGAGACCGGCCAGGCCGACGCCGCTGTGCTCTCCACCGCGCTCGACAGCGTGTTCCGCATCGACGCCACTTCGCCCGCCGACGTCTACGGCGGCCGCGATGCGGTCGTGCCCGGCTTGATGCTGCTGCGTGACTATTTCGGCAACCAGGGCAGCGACCCGTTGCTGCCCAAGCTCGGCCTCGCGGTCGTGCAGCTCGAACGCCGTTTCATGCAGGACAGCGCCGTCAGCGGCGAGGTCCACCACGGCATCCTCGACATCAAGCCCAAGGCCGAAGAACTGGGGCATACCCACCCGGAAGTCATCGCGGCGCTCGGCGCGCTCTACGCCGACACCGTCAGCCACCTGCGGCCGAAGGTGATGGTCCAGGGCAATCCGCACTACCTCGGGCAGGCGCACGTCGTCGCCGAAATCCGCGCGGTGCTGCTCGCCTCGCTGCGTTCGGCGGTGTTGTGGCGGCAGATGGGCGGCAGCCTGTGGGATTTCCTGCTGCGCCGGCAGCAGATGCTCAAGGTGATCTGATCCGCATGGCGCGTCTGACCTTCGTTCGCCATGCGGAGAGTGTGGCCAACGCCGGCGGCCAGACGCTGCCGCGCGCCACGATTCCATTGTCCGCACGCGGACATACCCAGGCCGACTGGCTGGCCGCGCGACTCGCGGGTGCGATCGCCGGGCCTGTCCATGTCTCGCATTTCGATCGCGCCCGCGCAACCGCACAGGCGTTCTGCACGCGGACCGGGCGCGACGCGCACGTGCATCCGCTGCTGCACGAGTTCTCGGCGATCGATCCTGCGCGAATCGCGGGGCTCGACGGAGCGCAGCGCCGTCCATTGACCCAGGCCTACTGGGCCCGCGGCGACCGCGAAGCGCGTATGGGCGACGAGGCCGACACGTTCGCCGAGTTCGTCGCGCGCATCGACACATTCATCGATGCGATGCCGACGCTGGACGACGACAGCGTGCTGTTCGGCCACGGCATCTGGTTCGGACTGCTGGCCTGGCGCCTGATGGGGTTCGCGGCCGACATCCCCGACGACATGCGCGCCTTCCGACGTTTCCAGGTCGCGCTGCCGATGCCCAACTGCGCGGTGTACGAGCTGACGGGCAGCGACCGCCACTGGCATCTGTTCCATCGCGCCAACCTGGCGCGTGGCATCGCCGCCATCGCCTGACCCTTGCGGCCACCCGGACACGAAAAACCCGGCACATGGCCGGGTTTTTCGTGTGCGCGAACCGCTGCCGTCAGGCGGCGGTCTTCTCGCCCGCGTCCACGTACTCCGAGATCTGGTCGAAGTTCATGTAGCGGTAGATCTCGGTCGAGGACGCATCCAGCACGCCGACGTCGGCCATGTATTCGGCCTTGGTCGGAATGCGGCCCAGGCGCGAGCAGATCGCGGCGAGCTCCGCCGAGCCCAGATACACGTTGGAGTTGCGGCCCAGACGGTTCGGGAAATTGCGGGTCGACGTGGAGAACACCGTCGCGCCCTCGCGCACCTGCGCCTGGTTGCCCATGCACAGCGAGCAGCCCGGCATTTCCATGCGCGCACCGGCCGCGCCGAAGGTGCCGTAATGGCCTTCCTTGGTCAGCTCGGCAGCGTCCATCTTGGTCGGCGGCGCGACCCACAGCTTGGTCGGGATGTCGCGCTTGCCTTCGAGCAGCTTGGACGCGGCGCGGAAGTGGCCGATATTGGTCATGCACGAGCCGATGAACACTTCGTCGATGACCGCGCCGGAGACGTCGGACAGCGTCTTGACGTCATCCGGATCGTTCGGGCACGCGACGATCGGCTCGTGCACGTCGGCCAGATCGATCTCGATCACGGCTGCGTACTCGGCATCGGCGTCGCCCTGCAGCAGCTGCGGATCGGCGAGCCAGGCTTCCATCTTCTCGATGCGGCGCTGGATCGAACGCGCGTCGGCGTAGCCTTCGCTGATCATCCACTTCAGCATCACGATGTTCGATGTGATGTATTCGATGATCGGCGCCTTGTCGAGGTGCACCGTGCAGCCGGCCGCGGAACGCTCGGCCGAGGCATCGGACAGCTCGAACGCCTGCTCGACCTTCAGATCCGGCAGGCCTTCGATCTCGAGGATGCGGCCGGAGAAGATGTTCTGCTTGCCCTGCTTGGCGACGGTTAACAGACCGGCCTTGATCGCGTACAGCGGAATTGCGTTGACCAGATCACGCAGGGTCACGCCGGGCTGCATCTTGCCCTTGAAGCGGACCAGCACCGATTCGGGCATGTCGAGCGGCATGACGCCGGTCGCGGCCGCGAACGCGACGAGACCCGAGCCCGCCGGGAACGAAATGCCGATCGGGAAGCGCGTGTGCGAATCGCCGCCGGTGCCGACGGTGTCGGGCAGCAGCATGCGGTTGAGCCAGCTGTGGATGATGCCGTCGCCCGGACGCAGCGAGATACCGCCGCGCGTGGAGATGAACTCCGGCAGCGTGTGATGCGTCTTGACGTCGACCGGCTTGGGATACGCCGCGGTGTGGCAGAACGACTGCATCACCAGATCCGCGCTGAAGCCCAGGCACGCGAGATCCTTGAGCTCGTCGCGGGTCATCGGACCGGTGGTGTCCTGCGACCCCACGGACGTCATCCGCGGCTCGCAGTAGGTGCCCGGACGCACGCCCTGGCCTTCCGGCAGACCGATCGCGCGGCCGACCATCTTCTGCGCCAGCGAGAAGCCCTTGCCGGTATTGACCGGCTGCTGCGGCAGCCGGAACAGTTCCAGCGTCGGCAGGCCCAGCGACTCGCGCGCCTTGGCGGTCAGGCCACGACCGACGATCAGCGGAATGCGGCCACCGGCGCGCACTTCGTCGAACAGCACTTCGGACTTGACCTGGAACTCGGCGATGACCGCCCCATTCTTGAGCGCCTTGCCGTCGTAGGGACGCAGTTCGATCACGTCGCCCTGCTCCATCTGCGACACGTCGAGTTCGATCGGCAACGCGCCGGCGTCCTCCATCGTGTTGTAGAAGATCGGCGCGATCTTCGCGCCCAGGCACACGCCGCCGGCGCGCTTGTTCGGGATGTAGGGAATGTCGTCGCCGGTCCACCACAGCACGCTGTTGGTCGCCGACTTGCGCGACGAACCCGTGCCGACGACGTCACCGACGTAGGCCACCAGATGACCCTTCTGCTTGAGGTCGGCGATCGCCTGGATCGGACCGCGCTTGCCGTCCTCCTCGGGCACGAACGGCGCGTCGTCGCGCCTGTTCTTCAGCATCGCCAGCGCGTGCATCGGGATGTCGGGACGCGTGGTCGCATCGGGCGCGGGCGACAGGTCGTCGGTATTGGTCTCGCCCGGCACCTTGAACACCGTCAGCGTCATCGACTCGGGCACTTCCGGCTTGCTGGTGAACCACTCGGCATCCGCCCAGCTCTGGATCACGGCCTTGGCGTTCGCATTGCCGGACTTGGACTTCTCCTCGACGTCGTGGAACGCGTCGAACACCAGCAGCGTGTGCTTGAGCGCATCGGCGGCGATCGCGCCGACGTCCGCGTCGTCCAGCAGGTCGACCAACGGCTGCACGTTGTAGCCGCCGAGCATGGTGCCCAGCAGTTCGGTGGCGCGCGCGCGGGTGATCAGCGCGCTGGGCTCGGTGCCGAACGCGATGGCGGCGAGGTACGAGGCCTTGACCTTGGCGGCGTCGTCGACGCCGGCCGGCACGCGGTGGGTCAGCAGGTCGAGCAGGAACGCGTCCTCACCGGCCGGCGGATTCTTCAGCAGTTCGATGACGGCAGCGGTCTGCTGCGCATCGAGCGGCAGCGGCGGGATGCCCAGCGCTTCGCGCTCGGCAACGTGGTGGCGGTAGGCTTCCAACATGCGGGCAACTCCAGTGTCTTGTTCGTGTGGTACCGGGAGAACCGGTCTCAGGCCGACGGTACGATCAGCTTGAGACCCTTGAAATAGGTGCGGAAGAACGCGTCGTCGCGGGTGATCAGGCCATTGCACTGCAACAGCGCATGCGCGCCGACCAGAAAGTCGCGCGACGGGCGGCCGGCGATGTCGCCGCGCTGCCAGGACCGGCGCTGCATCTCGCCGGCGCGCAATGCCGACTTGGCTTCGATCGCCGAAAAGCGCACGCCCATGTCCTCGAGCACAGACATGGTGTCGGCGCCGTCGTGCAGCGCGCCGCAGATTTCGGCCAGCGCGACCTCGCAGACCACGACCGGACCCGCGCTCAGGTACTGGCGCAGGCAGGCCTCAGCGGCGTCCGCGTGCGGACCATCGGCCAGCAGGTCGATCAGCACGGGCGCGTCGACGGCGATCACCGTTCGACGTCTCCATCCGTGGCGACTTCGATCTCGACCTCACCGGTCGGCTGGCCACGCACCGCACGCATCGCCGCATCGGTGTCGTCGAAGCCTTCCAGGCGGAAGCGACCCCGGGCGCGCGAGACGGCATCGTCGACGCTCTTGCGCAGCACGATGCGGCTGCCCTCCAGCTCGACCTTCAGGATCGTGCCTTTGCTCAATCCCAGTGCATCACGCACGGCCTTGGGCAGTGTGATCTGGCCGCGTTCGGCGACAGTGGCTTCCATCGGGAACCTCCGGAAAGTATGCGCGCATTATACATACCTGAACCGGCATACTCCAGCCGGGAGACGCGGGACGCGATGCAAGAAACTGCGCCGGAGCCCGCGTCGCGGCGGCCGAATCCATCCGGTTGCGAGCGGCTCACTGCAGCACACGACCACAAATCCGCCACGTGGATCCGCCTACACTGCCCCGGCCGATCCGCAGACCGCCTGAACCGTTTACGTCGACGGCCGCCGCGAGATCGAACCGTTCCCCGCCCGCCGTGACCGCCCTTTGGGGTCATCGCCAGCATTCCGCGACAGGAGCCACCGAATGACCGATTCCTTCTCCACCCATGCCGAACTCGAGGTCGGCGGACGCCGGCTCAAGTACGCCAGCCTGCCCGCGCTGGGCAAGCAGTTCGACATCGCCCGCCTGCCCTACTCGATGAAGATCCTGCTCGAGAACCTGCTGCGGCAGGAGGATGGCGAGACCGTCGCCGCGCACCACGTCGAAGCGGTCGCCAAATGGAATCCGAAGGCCACGCCGGACACCGAAATCGCCTTCATGCCCGCGCGCGTGGTGCTGCAGGATTTCACCGGCGTGCCCTGCGTCGTGGATCTGGCCGCCATGCGTGACGCGGTGGTCCGCCTGGGCGGTCGTCCGGAGCAGATCAATCCGCTGATCCCGTCGGAACTGGTGATCGACCACTCGGTGCAGGTCGACGTCTTCGGCCGCCCCGATGCGCTGGACCTCAACGGCAAGATCGAATTCCAGCGCAACAAGGAACGCTACGGCTTCCTGCGCTGGGGCCAGAAGGCGTTCGACAACTTCAAGGTCGTCCCGCCCAACACCGGCATCGTCCACCAGGTGAACCTGGAGCACCTCGCGCGCGTGGTGATGACCGCAGAGCGCGAGGACGGCGCGCAGTGGGCGTATCCCGACACCGTGTTCGGCACCGACTCGCACACCACCATGATCAACGGCATCGGCGTGCTGGGCTGGGGCGTGGGCGGTATCGAGGCCGAAGCTGCCATGCTGGGACAGCCGTCGTCGATGCTGATTCCGCAGGTCGTCGGCTTCAAGCTCACCGGGCGCATGCCCGAAGGCGCGACCGCGACCGACCTGGTGCTGACCGTCACCGAGATGCTCCGCAAGCACGGCGTGGTGGGCAAGTTCGTCGAGTTCTTCGGCGCGGGCCTGCAGCATCTGCCACTGGCCGACCGCGCGACGATCGGCAACATGGCGCCCGAGTACGGTGCGACCTGCGGCATCTTCCCCATCGACGCCGAATCGTTGAATTACCTGCGTCTGTCGGGCCGCAGCGAAGAGCAGATCGCACTGGTCGAGGCCTATGCGAAGGCGCAGCAGCTGTGGCACGAACCCGGCGCACCCGAGGCCGAGTACAGCAGTGTGCTCGAGCTCGACATGGCCGACGTACGCCCGTCGCTGGCCGGGCCGAAGCGCCCGCAGGACCGCGTGCTGCTGGAGAAGGTGCAGCAGAACTTCCGCGACAACGTCGGCCCGCTGATCGCCAAGCGCAGCCAGGCCGGCAGCGAGGATCCGCAGGTCGACCGGTTCGAGAAGGAAGGCGGCGACCAGCCGCAGGCCGAGCGCCTGGCGGCCAAGCCGGTCTCCACGATCACCCTCGATGACGGCGAGCACGAACTCACCGACGGCTCGGTGGTCATTGCCGCGATCACGTCCTGCACCAACACCTCGAATCCGGCGGTGATGCTCGGCGCCGGTCTGCTCGCGCGCAACGCCGCGGCCAAGGGCCTCAAGGCAGCGCCGTGGGTCAAGACCTCGCTCGGCCCGGGCTCGCTGGTGGTGACCGACTACCTCGAAAAGGCCGGCCTGCTCGATGACCTCGAGAAGCTCGGCTTCTACGTCGTCGGCTACGGCTGCACGACCTGTATCGGCAACTCGGGCCCACTGCCGGATGCGGTGTCGAAGGGCATCGCCGAGAACGATCTCGCGGTGGCCGCCGTGCTGTCGGGCAACCGCAACTTCGAAGGCCGCATCCACGGCGAAGTGAAGATGAACTACCTCGCCTCGCCGCCGCTGGTCGTCGCCTATGCGATCGCCGGCACGGTGGACATCGACCTGACCCACGATGCGCTCGGCAAGGACGCGGACGGCAACCCGGTCTACCTGCGCGACATCTGGCCGACGAACCAGGAGATCGGCGATTTCATCGCAAAGACCATCGGTCCGGAGATGTTCGCCAAGAACTACGCCGACGTGTTCAAGGGCGACACGCGCTGGAACACGATCGAATCGCCCGACGGCGATCTCTACGCATGGGACGAAGCCTCCACCTACATCAAGAACCCGCCCTACTTCGACGGCATGACGATGGACGTCGGCAGCATCGACGACATCCACGGGGCGCGGATCATGGGCCTGTTCGGCGACTCGATCACCACCGACCACATCTCGCCGGCCGGCAACATCAAGGGCGATTCGCCGGCGGGCCGTTTCCTGCAGGAGCGCGGCGTGCAGCCCAGCGACTTCAACAGCTACGGCTCGCGCCGCGGCAACGACGACGTCATGGTGCGCGGCACCTTCGCCAACATCCGTATCAAGAACCTGTTCTTCGACGGCGAGGAAGGCGGCAACACGCTGTATTTCGGCGAAGGCGAGCCCGAAAAGCTGCCGATCTACGATGCGGCGCAGAAGTACAAGGCGGCCGGCGTGCCGCTGGTGGTGTTCGCCGGCAAGGAATACGGCACCGGTTCGTCGCGTGACTGGGCGGCCAAGGGCACCAACCTGCTGGGCATCCGGGCGGTCATCGCGGAGAGCTTCGAGCGCATCCACCGCTCCAACCTCGTCGGCATGGGTGTGCTGCCTTGCAGCTTCCGCAACGGCGAGACCGCACAGAGTCTCGGCCTCGACGGTTCGGAAACCGTCGAACTGACCGGGCTCGACAACGGCAAGTCGAAGACCGCGCAGATCGTCGCCAAGCGCGCGGACGGTACCGAAATCCGCTTCGAGGTCGATGTGCTGCTGCTGACGCCGAAGGAAGTCGAATACTTCCGCCATGGCGGTCTGCTGCATTACGTGCTGCGGCAGCTGGCCGCGAAGAAGGCCGCCTGACTTCGAAGCGGGCGGAAGCCCGGCCCGCCGAAGCACGGCGGGCGTTCGCCGGGCGCGCGAAGCAGTGCTTCGCGAGCGCGCCCGGCACACCCACCACGGCGGTGTGCTGCATGACGTGCCGCGGCAACTCGCCGCCAAGAAAGCGGCCTAATACCGATTACAGAATGCTGCGCGTTTGAAAACGGAAAAGACCTGCAAACGCAGGTCTTTTTTCTTTGTTTCTGGGCTGGAGATAAGGCACTTCCTTCGGTTGGGAATCAGCCCGTCGGCCGGAAGCCGCTTTCCCCTCGGTCAAGGCATCCTGCCTTGACTCGGGCGCGCGCCATCCATGGCGCGCTCGGCGCGGCCACCAGCCGCCAGTCCGCTGCTTCGAACTTTCAGAGCGCGACTTCGTACAGCACGCAGCGCCCAATCGGAAAGACATCGGGAACTCCGGGCCGCAGCGCGTCGTGCCGGCCGGGGGTTGCGGAGAGCGGGCCATGCATGGCCCGCGGCGGCGAGTCAGCCATGGGTGAGCAGCGGCTGCTCGCGCAGCACTGCCGCGCAGCCGTTGCGAACGCCCGGCGTGCTACGCCGGGCCGGGCGAGCGTTGCGTGGCAACGCGTGCCGACCGGGACGAGTAGCAACCCCGGCCGGCACACCGCTGCCTTCGAAGTCGGACACCATGTCCGATGAGGCAACCCCTCAATCAAGCACCCGGGCAGCGCGGCAGCCCATCGCCCACGCTGCACTCCACACAGCAAGGCGAGGTCTGCGGCCTTGGTGTCGCCTGCCCCGGCAGCAATGCATCCGGCGTCACCGGCATCGGCGGCGGCGCGACATACAAGCCCGGCGACGTCGCCAGCGTCGCGAGTTCCGCGGCCGGACGCAGCTGCAGCAGCACCGCCCAGTCCTGCCGGTTCGCACTGCAGGCCTCCGGCGTATCCGGCGTGCACAGGGGATCGTCGAGGCTGCGCTGGGAGAGATTCGCGAACTGCCCACCCGCGGTCAGCGGCATCAGGCGCATGGTCACGGCGTCGAGCACGTTGCCGCCGACCAGATACGCCTGCCCGCGTTCGGCGCCGACCACGATGTCGCAATGCATGCCGAGGCCGCCGTCCTCGCTGCTCAGCAGCGACGCCAGGCCGGCAAAGCCGAACACCCGGTTCGCCGCACGCACGTAGCACAGCATGTCGCCACGCGCGGTCCGTGTGGCCTGTGGATCGGCGACGCGATATGCGCTCGTCTCCGGGTTGCGATAGGCGTCGCGCACATAATCCACATGGCTGGGAGACCCGTTGAAACCCGGCAGCGCCGCGCGCCGCGCGACCCACGAAATGAACGCCGCCGACCAGGGCACGTCGACGACGAAGCTGCGGCAGGCAGGTGACGGCTGCGCGCTCTGTGGCGCGAACATGCAGTCGTAGGCACCGGACCGATGCTGCAGGCGAGAAAGCTGATCCGCCCCGCGCCAGTATCCTGCGACACGGCGCCAGGCCTGCTCGCCATTGGTCAGCAACGTGGTCTCGGCCTCGCGTACCGTCGAACTGGCGTATCGCCCTTCCAGGTCGATGAAGGGCCGGTCCCAGAGCTGGTGTTCCTCGCAGGCCGCAGCCGCGAGTCGCGTTGCCGGATCGGGCGCATCGACCTGCGCGCGCAGCCACGGGCAGGGATCGGCCGCGAGCGCCGACAGCGGCGCGGACAGCAACAGAGAGGCGAGCAGCATCAGGCGGCGCGTCGATCGCATCGGGGTTTCCATTCCGCGCGGAACACGCGGCCGCCGCCATCGTGCCTCAGCAGCCCGTGAAGAACAGGTCCGCTCGCGCAGTCAGCCCGAGCAGAACGCCGCGTAGTCGATGTAGCCGGGAAACGCGCGGCCGGGTGCGCAGACCGGGCATTCCGGATCGGGCGACAGCCGCGTCTCGCGGAACTGCATGCGCAGCGCGTCGAACTGCAGCAGGCGGCCGGCCAACGGCGCGCCGATGCCGAGCAGGAGTTTCAGCGCTTCGGTCGCCTGCAGCAGGCCGATCACGCCCGGCAGCACGCCGAGCACGCCGACTTCCGAACAGTTGGGCGCAGCTTCGGCCGGCGGCGGTTCCGGAAACAGGCAGCGGTAGCAGGGACATGCGCCGCGCCGGCGACCGGCATCGAAGACGCTGACCTGCCCGTCGAAGCGGTGCACCGCGCCGTAGACCAGCGGCACGCCATGCAGCACGCAGGCATCGTTGAGCAGATAGCGCACCGGGAAGTTGTCCGCGCCATCGAGCACCAGGTCGACACCGTCGAGCAGGCGGTCGACATTGTCGCTGGTCACGCGCTCGCCGATGGCTTCAATCCGCGTACGCGGATTGAGTGCGCCGAGCGTCGTGGCCGCCGACTGGACTTTCGACTGGCCGATGCGGTCTTCCGCGTGCAGGATCTGCCGCTGCAGGTTGCTGCGGTCAACGACATCGTCGTCCGCGATGCGCAGCGTGCCGACACCGGCCGCGGCGAGGTAATACGCGGCCGGCGAACCGAGGCCACCGGCACCGATCACCAGCACCGTCGCCCCGGCGAGCCGCCGCTGGCCGGCGAGCCCGATCTCCGGCAGTTTGAGATGCCGCGAATAGCGCTCGTGGAAATCGAGATCGACGTCGCCGTCCGGGAGCACCGTCGGCAGTCCGTCGGCCTGCCAGGCGCTGGTGCCGCCGGCGACCGAGGCGATGCGCGTGTAGCCGAGCGCGGCCAGCGTGTCCGCCGCCTGCAGCGAGCGGCGTCCGCTCTGGCAGATCAGCAGCAGCGGGGCGTGCAGGTCCGGCGCGTGGGCCAGCGGCGCGGCTTCGAGCACCGCGCGATCGACGCCGTCCGCGCCTTCGGCCATGCCGGTCACACGTTCGTGCGCATCGCGCACGTCGATCAGGCGCACGCCCTGCTGCTGGCGTTGCCGGGCCTGCGCCGGCGTGAGTTCCTGGATGGCCATGACGCGATTATCGCGCGGACGCGGGCGACGCGCGGGGAACGCCGGGGTTTGCGGGCGCGAGGTCCCGCTCGAAGAGCAGACGCGCGCCTTCGCGCGCCTCTGCAGAGCCCCACCCCTCACCCGACGCGCCTTGCGCGTCGACCTTTCCAGGAGGGAGTGGCTCAGGTTCCGCGATCCGCGCAAACCGGACTGTGCTCATGCATCAGGACGGCCAAACGCCCGCGCGTCCGCGCGGCCCAGACGCCGCCGCACTCAGTACGGCATCACATCCACGGGCGCGCCGCGCGCGTACGCGCGCGTTCCTGCGTCGAGCACGATCAGCGCGTCCGAATCCGCGGCCGCCTGCATGCGGTGCGACCCGTCGGCCGGATTCGGCTCGACCCAGGAAATGCCGTCGTCGTCGACCCACCAGCGGCCGCGCAGCAGCTCGAGGCGCTCGTGCGTCTTGGACCAGTCCGACGCCAGACGCGCGCGTCGCGGCGCCCGCGGTGCCCTGCCCTGGAGACCGTCGACCAGGCGACGCCCGAGCGCGAGCCAGGTCGCGAGCACCGAGACCGGATTGCCCGGCAGGCACAGGAACAGCGCCGGGCCGAGCGTATCGCCCTCGGCCAGCAGCAGCGGCATGCCGGGTTTCATCATGACCTTCCAGACCCGCACGCGGCCGCGGCGCTGCAGCAGTTCCGGCAGCAGATCCTTCTCGCCGGCCGACACGCCGCCGCAGGTCAGCACCAGATCGAAGGCTTCGCCGGCATGGCGCAGCGCGGAGGTCACCTGCGCGGCGTCGTCGGGCAGGGTCGGAAACGCGACCGGCTCGAGACCTTCGGCGCGCAGCAGCGCCATCAGCTGGTCGCGGTTGGAGTTGTAGATCTGCCCGGGACCGAGCGACATGCCGGGCTCGACGAGTTCGTCGCCGGTCGCGAATACCGCGACCGTCGGCCTGCGCACGACGTCGAGTTGCGCGAGGCCCTGCGAGGCCGCGAGACCGATGCGCGCTGGCGTCAGCGTGTCGCCGGCCTGCAGCAGCAGATCGCCAATGTTCGAATCCTCACCGGCTCGGCGCACGTGCTGGCCGAGACGCGGTGCGATCCGCACGACGACGTCATCGCCGTCGAGTGCGGTGTTCTCCTTCATTACGACGGTATCGGCGCCGGCCGGCAGCGGCGCGCCGGTGGTGATGCGCACGCAACTGCCCGCCTCGACGGTCAGCGCCGCGTCGGGGCCGGCGAACTGCTCGCCCGCAAGGCGCAACCGCGTCGGCGCGCCATCAGTCGCGAGATCGGCATGACGCAGCGCGAAGCCGTCCATCGCGGAGTTGTCGAACGGCGGCTGCGGCAGTGTCGCGACGATGTCGCGCGCCAGCACATGGCCATGCGCGCGCGACAGCGAGACCGTCTGCGGCTGCAGGCGACGCTCCGCAGCAACCGCATCGACGATCGCGCAGGCCTCGGTGAACGAGACGCGGAACGGGAATGTGGGCTCAGTCATGGGTGACTCCGGCCCGGACCAGATCGCCGGGCGTGTTGAGGTTGCCGAAGCGCACCTGCGCGAAGCGTACGGTCCGCATGCCGAGTGCGCGCTGCAGACCGCGCACGGAGAAGTCGTCGCTGGTCAACGCGTTCGCCGCGGCCACGCGCAAGGCGTCGACCAGCCACAGCGCGACCAGCGGTTGCAGACCGTCGTCGTTCTCGGCGCGCGCGCCGGTGTCGCCGGCCGCATCGATCAACCGCGCGAGCACCGACGCATCGACACGCAGCGCATCCACCGGCAGCGTGAACAGCCACGGGGTCGTGACCGCCGCCGCGAGCGCGTCGAGACCGGACAAGGGGCCGGTCCCGGGATGGCGATCGGGAATCGCGTCGATGCCGATCCCGGCATACCGTTGGAGGTCGCGATTGGCACTGACCAGCACGCGCGTGGCGCGCGGTGCGAAACCGTCGTGGAGCCGTTCAACCTGGACCATGCCATCGCGCAGCAACCACGCTTTGTCCAGGCCGCCCAGTCGCGTCGCGCGCCCGCCGGCCAGCAGGCCGACGGTCAACGTGTCGCGGGACGGCGGCGGGATCACTTGCGCTTGACGTGCCGGATCAGCCGCTTCTTCTTCGCCAGCTGGCGATCGCTCAGGACGTTCTTCTTGTCCTTGTAGGGGTTGTCACCCTCGCGGAACAGGAAGCGTACCGGCGTGCCGACGAGCTTGAAGCGCTTGCGGAAGAAGTTCTCCAGATAGCGCTTGTAGCTGTCGGGCAGCGTCCGCAGGCGGTTGCCGTGGACGATGATCGTCGGCGGATTCTCACCACCCGGATGCGCATAGCGCAGCTTCGGCGCGTGACCGCGCACGACCGGCGGCGGATTGGTCTCGTAGGCGATCTCGAGCGCCTTGGTGACTTCCGAGGTGCCGAACTTGTAGTTGGCCGACGCATGCGCGCGGTGGATCGCCTGAAACAGTTCGCGCAGGCCCGAGCCGTGCTTGGCGCTGATGCGCACCGCTTCCGCCCACGGCACGAAGGCCAGCTTGCGCGAGAGCAGCGCTTCGGTCTGTTCGCGCTGGTAGTCGGTCAGGCCGTCCCACTTGTTGACCGCGACGACGAGCGCGCGGCCGGAATCGAGCACCGCGCCGAGCACGCTGGCGTCCTGGTCGGTCACGCCTTCGCTGGCGTCGATCATCACCACCGACACCTGCGAATGCTCGATCGCCTGCAGCGTCTTGATGATGGAGAACGTCTCGACCGCCTCGTCCACCTTCGACTTGCGGCGGATGCCGGCGGTGTCGACCAGGCGGTACTTGCGACCGTCGCGTTCGAGATCGACCTCGATCGAATCGCGCGTGGTGCCGGCGACTTCGGAGGCGATCATCCGCTCTTCGCCGAGGATGCGGTTGACCAGCGTCGACTTGCCCACGTTCGGGCGGCCGACGAAGGTCACGCGGACGCGCTCGGGGTCGCTGTCGAGCTGCTCGGACTGGCCCACTTCCGGCAGCTTTTCGAGGATCTCGTCGACCAGCTCGTCGATGCCGTGGCGGTGCGCGGACGAAATCGCATGCGTGTCGGTGAAGCCGTAGCGCGAGAAGTCGGCCTCGGCCGCGCGCGCATCCAGTCCGTCGGTCTTGTTGATGACCAGGAAGGTGGGTTTGTCGATCTTGCGCAGCCAGCGCAGGATCTCGTCATCGAGCGCGGATGCGCCTTCACGGCCATCGACGACGAACAGCACGAGATCCGCTTCGGCCGCGGCGGCGCGCGACTGCTTCGCGGTCGGACCGGCCAGGCCGGTGCCTTCCAGATGCACGTTCTCGCCGGCGATACCGCCCGTGTCCACCAGCGCGAACGGAACGTCCGGGTTGAGCCTGCACACGCCGTAATGGCGGTCGCGGGTAACCCCCGGCTCGTCGTGGACGAGCGCGTCGCGGGTGCGGGTCAGCGCGTTGAACAGCGTCGATTTGCCGACGTTGGGGCGGCCCACGAGGGCGACGAGGGGAAGCATGCGGCGGATTCCGTTCGAATAGGTGTTGCGTGTGGCGCGGGCAGGCCCGGAAACACACGGCCCCGGGCAGGAAAGCTGCCCGGGGCCGTTATTGTCGCACTTGCGGCGGAATTACTGGGACAGACGCCAGGCGGTCACGTCGCCGTCGACGTTCTGGACCACCAGCACGCCGTCGGCGACGACCAGCGCAGCCCGGATCGGGTCGCGTCCCGCACGCTGGCGCGCGACGAATTCGCCGTCGTCGAGACGCATCCAGTGCAGATAGCCGTCGTAGTCGCCGACCACGGCGTAGTCACCCTGGATCACCGCGCCGGTCAGGTTGCGACGCGCCAGCGCTGGCTGCTGCCACGCGGCGGTGCCGCTGTACTTGTCGAGCGCCCACACCGTGCCGCTGGCATCGGTGACGACCACGCGCTGCGGCGACAGGCCGGGACGGTTCGCGCCGCCGTGTTCGCTGACCCACAGCGGACGGCCGCTGGGGCCTTCGAGCGCCATCGTGCGGTTGCGGTAGCTGCTGGCGAACAGCACGGCTTCGTCGAGCACCGGCGTGCCGTCGACATCGGACATGCGCTCGAGTTCGGTGCGACCGTCGGGCTGCGCCACTGCCTGTTCCCACAGCGTACGGCCGTCGGAGAGCGACAGCGCGGCGATGGTGCCGTCGTCGTTGCCGACGAACACGAAGCCCGGGCCGAGCACCGGCGCGTCGTTGCCGCGCACGGTCAGCGACGGCAGCTCGCGCACCCAGAACCAGCGGCGTTCGCCACTGGCGACGTCGAACGCGGTCACGCGGCCATCGTTGGACCGCACCAGCACGACGCCCTGCCCGATCGCGGGCGCGGCGATGACTTCGTTGGACACCTTGGCAGTCCAGCGCTCGGCGCCGGTGGCGGCGTCGAGCGCCACCACTTCGCCATCGAGGCTGCCGGCCACGACCAGACCCTCGCCGACGCCCGGGCCACCGCTCAATCGCAGGTCCGAGTCGTAGCTCCAGACCGAAGCACCGGTCTGCAGATCGAATGCACGCACACCGCCCTTGATCGCGGCGACGTAGACGCGGCCATCGGCCACGGCCGGCGACTGGCGTACGCCGAGGCGGCCTTCACCCTTGCCGGCGTTGGCCGACCACAGGCGCGACACGCTCAGCGTCTCGTTGATGTCGGTCAGCGGCGCAGGCTCGGTGAGCGCCTTCGCCTGGGCCTTCTCGCTGTTGCCGAACCAGCCACGCACGGTGCTGCAGCCGGTGACGGTCATCACGCACAGCGCGATCGCCGCAATCCGCGTAACGCGGGCCGGCGCAAGGAAAGACGCGGCGCGCGCGGTCTGGTCGGTCATCAGGATTCAACCTCGGGTTCGTCCGGCGTACCGCCGACTTCGGAAAGCTTGAGTTCGAGCAGGCCGCGCTGCTGCGCGGCGCTGTCGAGCTGGCGCAGGGCCTGCGCGTAATCGGTGCGGGCCTGCTCGGTCTGCTTGAGTGCGAAATGCGCGTCGCCGCGGGCTTCCAGCGACACGGCATCCTCGGCGTCGGCGAGCAGCTTGACCGCGTCCTCGCCGCGGCCGGCATCGGTCAGCAGGCGCGCGAGACGCTGCTTGACGACCGCCGCTACGCCCGGCTCAGCGCCCTTGACGGCTTCCAGCGTCGCGATCGCAGCGTCGCGATCCCCCTTGTCCACCTGCGCCTTGGCGAGCTGCAGTGCGGCCAGTTCGCTATACGCGGTGTCCGGCAGGCCGGCTACGGTCTGCGAGGCCTTGTCGAACTCGCCGGAGCGGATGTCCAGCAGCGCACGCTGGTACGCCGTGTGCTGTTCGACGGCCTCTGCGTGCGTGCGGTTCTTCCAGTACTGCCAGCCGCCGATGATCGCGGCGCCGACCACCAGGCCACCCAGCAGTCCCAGCGCGTTGTCGCGAAGCCAGGCCTTGACCCGCTCCCCTTGCTCGCGTTCGTCCAGCAACTCGTCAATCGCCATATGGTCTCTACGCCCGCCATCGGATGCGGGTCAAACGGAAAAAAGAAGGCGCGCGGGACCCCGCATCGACGCGGTGGTCCGGAACCCGGCGCGGTCGCCCGGGTTATTCGGCAGCCGGCGCCAGCGCGCCGTCGGAGGATACCGTAAAGCGTGCCACGTTGGCCCGCTGGAACCGGGACAGATCCTGAACGTCGCCACCGCTCGATACTTCGACGGCAGTGGCATTGCCGAGCTTGACGCGGCTGACGGTGCCCGCCTCGAAGCGGCGTTCCTGGCCGGCCTGCACCAGCGCCTGTTCGACCTGCGCGCCATCGGGACCGATCACCTCGATCCAGCTGTCGCCACTGAAGCGCAGGACGAGCGCTCCAGAATTCTGCGCGCCGGACTCGGCGACGGCCTGCGACGCAGGCGCGCGCTTGGGCAATGCGCCCAGCGAGGCGGTCACCGGCGTCGGCCGCGCAGGCCGCACGTCCTCGACGGCGCTCTGGAGGTTTCCGTCGAGGCCCAGCGATGCGGTTTCGACCGGACGGGTGTTGTCGACGTGCGAACGCGTCGCCACCCAGACCGGCACCGCGATCAGCGCGGTGATCACCACATAGACGGCGCGGCCCATGGCCTTGTCGAGCATCCGCTGCATCGGCGGGGTATAGGTGCGCGGGGTGAGCACCGGTTGACGGGCATGGGCGTCCGAAACGCCGTCGGCCAACGATTCCGGCAGCTTCAGCAAGCGCAGGTAGCTGCGCAGCTGGCCACGAATGAACACCGGGGCGCCGAGGCGGTCCCAGTTCTCCGCTTCGAGCGCCTCGACGACACGCAGTTGCATCCGCAGACGGGCCGCGACATCGGCAATCGCCAGCCCTTCCGCCATGCGCGCCTCGCGCAGACGCTCTCCGACCCCAGGCGACGTCGCTGGCATGGTCTGGCTCGAAGAACTCATGGTGGACTGGTTTCCCTTGGCTGTAGGTTCGATGCAGCCGGAAACTCCGCCTGCAAGCGTCGCTGGTATCGGTCGGCGGCCCCTGTGTCGCCGAGCGCGGTTTCGATCTGCACCGCAAGTTGCAATGCTGCCGCAGTTGCGGGGGCCGCGGCAAGCCGTCGCTGCGAAAAAGCCCGCGCGTCGAAGTACCGACGTTCGCCCATGAGGTAGCGCGACATCGTGTCGAGTGCGACCAGGTTCACAGGATCGAGCTCCAGCGACGCGCGGAGATCCCGTTCCACGCGCGTCATCTCCCCCGCCGTCATGGCGCAGGCACCCGCGTTGGCGAGGGCGCCGGACGGATCACCGTAGGCGGGGTCACGCACCGCGGCATCGAAATAGGCCAGCGCATCGGTTGCGCGACCATTGCGGCACAGCCAGGTGCCGTAATTGTTGAGGTAGGCGCCCTGGTCGGGCGCACGCTCTGCTGCCGCCTTGTAGTAGCCGCCCGCCTGCGCGCTGCGACCGCGACGGTCTTCGATCACCGCCAGCAGCGTATTCGCATCGGCCGCGGTGCCTTCGCCCTTCAGCGCGCCGCGGGCCGCGCGCGCGGCAGCATCGAAGTCGCCGGCGTCGAATGCGCGAGACGCCAGCGCCAGCTGGTTACGGGCTTCTTCCCCACGACGGAACTGGGCATTGCCCCGGGTCTCGTAGGTCCGCACGTCGGGGCGGAAATCGCTCTTGCCGCTGGGCTTGACGAAATCGAGGCGTGAACAGCCGGCCAACGCCAGCAGGAGAACGACGGAGACGGCAGCCTCAGGCAGCCGCATCGACACCTGGACCGCCCTGGGATTCGAGACGCTTGAGATGTTCGGCCTGCCGACGCGTGCGATCGGCGACCTGGCCCTTGAGCTGACCGCAGGCCGCATCGATGTCGTCGCCACGGGTGCGACGCACCGGTGCGATGCGACCCGATTCGTTGAGCAGCTTCTGGAACCGGCGGATCGTCGCGTCGTCCGGGCGTTCGTAACGCGTACCCGGGAACGGATTGAACGGAATCAGATTGACCTTCGCCGCATCCTTCATCTGCAGGCGGTTGTCGAACTCGCGCATCAACCGGGCCAGCTCGCGCGCGTGCTGCGGCTGATCGTTGACGTCCCGCATCAACGTATATTCGAAGGTGATCGACTCGCCGCGCTTGCGCTGGGCGTAGCGTACGCAGGCCTCCATCAGCTCGGCGATGGGGTACTTCTTGTTGAGCGGCACCAGTTCGGTGCGCAACGCGTCGTTGGCCGCATGCAGCGACACCGCCAGCGACACGTCACTGACTTCGGCGAGCTTGTCGATCATCGGCACCATACCGGCGGTCGACAGCGTCACCCGCTTGTTCGCCAGGCCGTAGCCGAGGTCGTCGCGCATGATGCTCATCGCGCGGACGACGTTGTCGAAATTCATCAGCGGCTCGCCCATGCCCATCATCACGACGTTGGTCAGGCGACGCTGCTTGTGCGGCACGTTGCCCAAATGCCGCGCCGCCACCCAGACCTGGCCGATGATCTCGGCGGTCGACAGGTTGCGGTTGAAGCCCTGGGTCGCGGTGGAACAGAACTGGCAGTTGAGCGCGCAGCCCACCTGCGACGACACGCACAGCGTGCCGCGGTTCTTGTCGGGGATGTAGACGGTTTCGATCGCGTTCTTGCCGTCCATCGCCAGCAGCCACTTGTGCGTGCCGTCGGTGGAGGGCTTCTCGAACTGCACCTGCGGCACGCGGACTTCAGCATGCGCCTCGAGCTTGGCGCGCAGCACCTTGCCCAGGTCCGTCATGTCGTTGAAATCGGTGACGTAGCGGTGATGGATCCACTTCATGATCTGGTGGGCGCGGAAGCGCTTTTCGCCGAGGGTCTCGGCGAAAAAGCGCTCCATGCCCTCGCGGTCGAGGTCGAGCAGGTTCTGCTTGGCGACGGTGGCGTCGATGGCGACCTCGGTCACGATGGCATCCCTCAGCGGGAAACGACTTCGTCGTTCTTGAAGAAGTACGCGATCTCGGTCTGCGCGTTCTCGACCGAATCCGAGCCGTGGGCGGCGTTGGCATCGATGGAGTCGGCGAAGTCGGCGCGGATCGTGCCCGGCGCGGCGTCCTTCGGATTGGTGGCGCCCAGCAGGTCGCGGTGCGCGGCCACGGCGTTCTCGCCTTCCAGGGCCTGGATCATCACCGGGCCGGAGGTCATGAACTCGACCAGCGCGCCGAAGAACGGACGCTCCTTGTGCACGGCGTAGAAGCCCTCGGCTTCTTCACGGGTCAGCTGCTTGTACTTGGCGGCCACGATCTTCAGGCCGGCCTTTTCGAAGCGGGAATAGATCTCGCCGATCACGTTCTTGGCAACGGCATCGGGCTTGACGATGGAAAGAGTGCGCTCGAGCGCCATCTGGTGTTCTCCGGTCTGGAATGGGGCCGTCCACTCCGGAACGGCCGAGTCTACATGGAAAAACCCGCGCCGAAACGCGGGTTTAGCCAACATGGCTGCGACAATTCTAACGTATCTGCCGCAACTTCGCCGAGAACGGACCGGGCTCCGGTCATTGACGCGTCAGCCGCCCCGCCCCCAGAATCCAAACAAGCGTTTGATCGAGGCACCCAGTTCGCCATGGCCAGTACCGCCCAGTTCTCCACCAAGGACAAGATTCTCGGCGCCGCCGAGGAACTGTTCGCGACCCACGGGTTCGCGGGGACCTCGCTGCGCCAGGTGACCAGCCGGGCCGACGTCAATATCGCGGCGGTCAACTACCACTTCGGCAGCAAGGAGAACCTCGTCAACGAGGTGTTCCGACGCCGGATGGACCAGATGAGCGCGCAGCGGCTCGCCCAGCTCAAGGCGGCGATGGCCGAGCGGCCCGGCGAGATCGAGCCGATCATCGCCGCCTTCGTCGAGCCCGCACTGGACATGGCCAGTGGCCGTGCCGGTAGCGGCGCGTTCGTCCGGGTGATCGCACGGGCCTATGTCGAGAAGAACGACGCCCTGCGCAAGTTCCTCTCCGAACAGTACGGCCACGTGCCGCGCGAGTTCGCAGGCGCCCTCGCCGTGTGCGTGCCGCAGCTCGGCAAGGCCGAGCTCTATGGCCGCCTGGATTTCCTCGCCGGCGCACTGACGTACGCGATGGCCGATTTCGGCCTGATCAAGCGTCCGCCCGGCACCACCGAACACGCGCACCGGACCCGCATCGCCGGCGAACTGATCCGCTTCGCCGCTGCCGGGTTCCGCGCCTGACCACCAGCCCGGCCTGTGTCGGGTTTCTTTTTTGAAACAAAGGGATGGAGCAAATGTCTGAGAAACTGCTTGTACGTCGCGCCGCGGTGCTTGGCGCGGGTGTCATGGGCGCGCAGATCGCCGCGCACCTGACCAACGCCGGCATCGACACGGTCCTGTTCGACCTGCCGGCCAAGGAAGGCGACAAGGACGGCGTGGTGCGCAAGGCGCTCGCGAACCTGGCCAAATTGAGCCCCGCCCCGCTGAGCAGCAAGTCGCTTGCCGAGGCCATCGTGCCGGCCAACTACGAGACCGGCCTGGCCGAACTCGAAAGCTGCGACCTGATCATCGAGGCGATCGCCGAGAAGATGGACTGGAAGCAGGACCTCTACCGCAAGATCGCCCCGCACGTGCCGGCACACGCGGTGCTGGCCAGCAATACTTCGGGCCTCGGAATCAATGCCCTGGCGGATGTGCTTCCCGAAGAACTGCGTCACCGCTTCTGCGGTGTGCACTTCTTCAACCCGCCGCGCTATATGCATCTGGCCGAACTGATTCCGGCCAAGACCACCGACAAGGCGGTCCTGGAAGGCCTCGAAACCTTCCTGACCACCCAGCTCGGCAAGGGCGTGGTCTACGCCAAGGACACCCCGAACTTCATCGGCAACCGGATCGGCGTGTTCTCGATCCTGTCGACGATCCACCACACCCAGGAATCGAATCTGGGCTTCGACGAGGTCGACGCGCTGACCGGTCCCCTGCTCGGCCGTCCGAAGTCGGCGACCTACCGCACTTCGGACGTGGTCGGTCTGGACACGATGTCGCACGTCATCAAGACCATGGCCGACACGCTGCCCGAGGATCCCTGGCACGAATACTTCGCCTCGCCCAAGTGGCTGACCGCGCTGATCGACAAGGGCGCGCTGGGCCAGAAGACCGGGGCCGGCATCTTCCGCAAGGCGGGCAAGGACATCCTGGTCCTGGATCTCGAGAAGCAGGACTACCGCGCGTCCGACCGCACGGCCGCCGACGAGGTCGTCGCGATCCTCAAGACCAAGGATCCCGCCGAACGCATGGCCCAGCTGCGCGCGAGCGAACACCCACAGGCGCAGTTCGTCTGGGCGATCCTGCGCGACCTGTTCCACTACAGCGCCGTGCATCTGGAAGACATCGCCGAGACCGCACGCGACGTGGACCTGGCGATCCGCTGGGGCTACGGCTGGCAGCAGGGTCCGTTCGAACTGTGGCAGGCCGCGGGCTGGAAGCAGGTCGCCGACTGGATCGCCGAGGACATCGTCGCCGGCAAGACGATGAGCAGCGCGCCGCTGCCCGACTGGGTGTTCGACGGCCGCGAGGGTGTGCATGCCGCCGAGGGCAGCTACAGCCCGTCCAAGAACGCCAAGCTGCCGCGCTCGGCGCTGCCGGTGTACCGCCGCCAGCGTTTCCCCGACCCGCTGCTGGGTGAGCGCTTCGAGCCGGGCGAAACGGTGTACGAGAACGACGGCATCCGCCTGTGGACGGACGGCGACGACATCGGCGTGATCAGCTTCAAGACCAAGATGCACACCGTCTCCGACCACGTGCTCGACGGCATCCAGGAAGCGATCGGCATCGCCGAGCGCAAGTTCAAGGGCGTGGTGATCTGGCAGCCGAAGGAGCCTTTCTCCGCAGGTGCCGATCTCGCCGGCGCGCTGGGCCTGCTGCAGGCCGGCAAGGTGGATGCGTTCGAGGCGATGGTCGAGAACTTCCAGAAGACCAGCCAGCGCATCAAGTACTCGCTGGTGCCCGTGGTCGCGGCCGTCCGCGGCTTGGCGCTGGGTGGTGGCTGCGAGTTCCAGATGCACAGCGCGCGCACCGTCGCGCATCTCGAAAGCTACATCGGCCTGGTCGAGGCCGGCGTCGGCCTGTTGCCGGCCGGTGGCGGCCTGAAGGAACTGGCGGTGCGTGCATCGGAAGCCGCCGGCCCGAACGGCGACGTGTTCGCCGAGCTGAAAAAGACCTTCGAGACCATCGCGATGGCCAAGGTGTCGAACTCGGCAGTCAACGCCCAGGAACTCGGCCTGCTGCGCAGCGATGACATCGTGACCTTCAACGCGTTCGAGTTGCTGCATGTCGCACGCCAGCAGGCATCGGCGCTGGCCGAAGCCGGCTACCGCCCGCCGCTGCCCGCGCGCGCAATCCGCGTCGCCGGCGATGTCGGCATCGCCACGTTCAAGATGCTGCTGGTCAACATGCTCGAAGGCCGTTTCGTCAGTGAGTACGACTACGAGATCGCCGAGCGCATCGCCACCGTGCTGTGCGGCGGCGACGTGGACCGCAACGCGGTCGTCGACGAGGACTGGCTGATCCGCCTGGAGCGCAAGCACTTCGTCGAGCTTGCCCAGCAGGAGAAGACCCAGGCGCGCATCGGCCACATGCTCAAGACCGGCAAGCCGCTTCGGAACTAGTGAGGACGTCAGGCGCGCAGTGCGCGCGAAGCGTCAGTCGAGGCCACCCGGCTGACGCCCTCACCCCCTCACTCAAATACGAGAACATCCCATGAGCAAGCAGATCCAGGACGCCTACATCGTCGCCGCCACCCGCACACCCGTGGGCAAGGCGCCGAAGGGCGTATTCCGCAACACCCGCCCCGACGACATGCTGGCGCACGTGCTCAAGGCCGTCGTCGCGCAGGCGCCGGGCATCGACGTCGACCGCATCGACGACGCCGTGATCGGCTGCGCGATGCCCGAGGGCGAGCAAGGCATGAACGTGGCGCGCATCGGCGTGCTGCTGGCCGGCCTGCCCGACACCGTGGCCGCGCAGACCGTCAACCGCTTCTGCTCGTCCGGCCTGCAGGCCCTCGCGCTGGCCGCCAACGAGATCCGTCTCGGCAACGCCGACCTGATGCTCGCCGGCGGTACCGAGTCGATGTCGATGGTGCCGATGATGGGCAACAAGGTCGCGCTCGCCCCGAGCGTGTTCAAGGACGACCACGTGGCCATCGCCTATGGCATGGGCATCACAGCCGAGAAGGTCGCCGAGGAGTGGAAGGTCTCGCGCGAGGACCAGGACGCGTTCGCGCTCGCCTCGCACCAGAAGGCGATCGCCGCGATCGAGGCCGGCGAGTTCAAGGACGAGATCAGCCCCTACGAGATCGTCTCGCACCAGCCCGACCTCGCCGGCAACACGGTGCGTCTGCGCAAGCTGCTGGTCGACACCGACGAAGGTCCGCGCCCGGATTCCTCGATCGAAGGCCTGGCCAAGCTGCGTCCGGTGTTCCGCAACGGACAGTTCGGCGGTTCGGTGACGGCCGGCAACAGCTCGCAGATGAGCGATGGCGCGGCCGGCATCCTGCTCGCCTCGGGCCAGGCGGTGCAGGATTACGGTCTGAAGCCGCTGGCGCGTTTTGTCAGTTTCGCGGTCGCCGGCGTGCGCCCCGAAGTCATGGGCATCGGCCCGATCGCGGCGATTCCCAAGGCGCTGGCGCAGGCCGGCCTCACCCTCGACGACATCGACTGGATCGAGCTCAACGAAGCCTTCGCCGCGCAGGCGCTGGCGGTCATCCGCGACAGCGGGCTCGACCCGTCCAAGGTCAATCCGCTGGGCGGCGCGATCGCGCTCGGCCATCCGCTGGGTGCGACCGGCGCGATCCGCACCGCGACCATCGTCCACGGCATGCGCCGTCGCAAGAAGCGCTACGGTCTGGTGACGATGTGCATCGGCACGGGCATGGGCGCGGCGGGTGTGATCGAAGCGCTCTGAGATCCGCGGTTTTTCCTCGAAGCGCGCTCGCGCGCGATGGGGTTCTGACGCTCGCCGATTCTTCGAAAAAGCCTTGCGCGCGCGCGAGCGCCCCCGCAAAAACAAAAAGCCCCGGCACTGCCGGGGCTTTTTTTGCAGCGCGCTGCGGATTACGACTGCAGCGGAATCACGCGGATCTCGACGCGACGGTTCAGCGCGCGGCCCTGCTCGGTGCTGTTGTCCGCGACCGGGCGGGTCTTGCCGAAGCCGACGATCTCGAAGCGCTGGCGCAGAAGACCCTGGCCGATCAGATAGTTGCCCACCGAGTCGGCACGCTGCTGCGACAGACGCTGGTTGACCGCGTCGGTGCCGACGCTGTCGGTGTGACCCGAGATCTCGACGATCGTCTGGTCGTACTCGGCGAGCGTCCGCGCGACGTTGTTGAGCGCCGGATAGAACTGCGACTTGAGATCGGCCTTGCCGAAGTCGAAGGTCACGCCATCCGGCAGGTTGAGCTTGATGACATCGCCGTCGCGGTCGACCTGGATGCCGGTGCCCTGGGTCTGGCGACGCAGTTCGGCTTCCTGGCGGTCCTGATAGACGCCGACAGCGCCGCCGGCCAGGCCGCCGACACCGGCGCCGACCATGGCGCGCTGACGGCGCTCGGTAGCGTCGCCGCCGCTGAGGAGACCGGCGACGGCGCCGATGCCCGCACCGATCAGCGCATTGTTACGGGTGCGGTTCGCATCGTCCGGTGCATTCGTCTGACCGGTATAGGTCGCGCAGCTGGACAGCAGCAGGGTGCTGGCGAGCGCGGTGGTGAGGCCTGCGGTGGTGAGTCGGCGCATGGTATCGGTCTCCTGGTGTCCGGTACGGGCGAAGATGCCCGGAGCGTTGAAAGCGGAGCCGAAAGTAGCGTGTTCAGAATGCATGCGGAGTGACGGCGTGCATGCCCGGACGGACATCGTTCAGCACGAACATCCACGCAGCGCGTCTTCAGTCGAGCATTGCCTCGGCCGCCTCCGCATCGAGCGCCTGCGACCAGTCGCCCATCATCGCCAGATACAGCAAGGCGTCGAACTCGCGCCGGAAATGCGCGATCGCCGCGTCGGGATCGGGCACCAGGCGAGCGTCGGCGACGAGACCGAAATGCACCCGGTTGTCGTAGCTGAGGATCGACAGGCCGATGCCGATCGATCCGGTCTGCGGCACCCAGAACATCATCTCGCGCAGTGCGCATCCGGCCAGATAGAGCGGCTGTTGCGGGCCGGGCACATTGGTGGCCACGGCCGACGCCTTGCGGCTGAAGAGATCGAGCGCGATGCCCTGCGCCGATTGCGGCGCCATGCCCAGTGCGGCGAGCAGTCCGAAGGCGACGATCGCCTGGCGCGAACCCTTGAGTTCGCGCATGCACGCAGCCACGCGTTCGAGCCGGCGCGCAGGATTCGCTTCGCCGACCGGCAAGTCGAGGAATACGAGACCGAAATGGTTGCCGAGCTTCTTCGCGTGCTCCAGCGGCCGCAGGTTGACCGGCACCGTCGCGCGCAGCGTCATCCCGTCGGGGTCAGTCCCCCGCTCGCGCATGTAGCCGCGCAACGCACCGGCGGCAGCAGCCATCAGCACGTCGTTGACGGTGCAGTCGAACGCGCGGCCGACCGCCTTGACCTCGTCCAGACACAGCGGCTCCGCCCAGGCGACGCGCTTGCTGACGCCCAGTTCGCCCCGCAGCAGCGATGGCGGGTCATCGGACAGCGACAGTGCGTACAGCAGCTCGCGGGCAATCTCGCCGCCTTCCCGCGCCAGCATGTTCGCGAGCGTGGGGTCGCGGTACATCGCCATGCCGCGGTCGAGCACCTGTCCGCCCAGCTTTTTGTACCGCGCGACTGCGTTGACGCGCCGCTCCACGCCCGCGCCATCGGCCTTGAGCCAGGCCTGCGGCAGGGTCTCCGCGGGCCGTGGATGGCGTTCGGTATCGGTCAGCGACAACAGCACCTGCACGAGCGCGATGCCGTCGGCATAGCAGTGGTGGATGCGCGCGACCAGCGCGGAGCCGCCGGCGTAGTCTTCGACCAGATGGAACTGCCAGCGCGGCTTGCCGGGATCGAGCGGCGTCGATGCGAGTTCGCCGGTGAAGGCTTCCAGCGCGCGTTTTTCTTCGGCCGCGCTGCTCACGGTCGCGCGCCCCGGCAGCGCGGCGCGTCGCACATGCCAGTCGAGGTCGAAGTGCCCGTCCTCGATCCAGGTCGCCCCCGTCGTAGCGTCGACGGCTTTCTGGCGGAACCGCGCGTAGGCGAGAAAGCGCGTATCGACCAGCGCGCGCAGGGCCTCCACCGACATCCGCTCGGTGAATACCAGTACGGCGGTGATCATCATCGGATTGGTCGGCCGCTCCATGCGCAGCCAGGCGGTGTCGACGCGCGTCATCGGCTGTCGGCGCAGGCGTTTGCGGCGTGGCGGTGCGGCGGTCTCGGCCATCTTCCCTCCCAGGCAGTCAGCCGCCCGAGTGGATCACGCGGGTGCGGCAGGGTCAACGCGCACGCGACCGCAGGCGCGTCGCATGCGTCGCCGGCGCTGCATGAGGTCACGCGGACCGCGCAGCACGCGGCTGCACGGCACTGCTGTGGACGTGCACGCTGCCGCACGCGATGCGCGCGCCAGGGCGCGCACGCAGACGTCAGCGCGACGTCTGGTAGGCGGCCAGCGCGGCCTCGCGGCCCGCTGCCAGATCGACGATCGGTGAGGACGGATATTCCGGTGCGACCGACTTCAGCCGGTCGGGGTCGGTCCATGGACTAAAGCGCAGCGGCACCGGCAGGCCGGCGAGTTCGGGCACCCAGCGTGCGATGTAACTGCCGTCGGGATCGAATTTCTGCGCCTGCGTGACCGGATTGAACACCCGGAAGTACGGCGATGCATCCGCGCCGGTGCCACCGATCCACTGCCAGCCCAGCGTGTTGTTGGCGAGGTCGGCATCGACCAGCGTGTCCCAGAACCAGGTCGCGCCTTCGCGCCAGTGGATGCGCATGTGCTTGCACAGCCAGCTGCCCACGATCATGCGCACCCGGTTGTGCATCCAGCCGACATGCCAGAGCTCGCGCAGACCGGCGTCCACGATCGGCACGCCGGTGCGTCCCCGGCGCCAGGCCTCGAGCGCAGCGGTCTGGACGCGCGCCCACGGAAACCGCTCGAAGCGCGGATTGAAGTTCTCGTCGGGCGTCTTCGGAAAATGATGCAGCAGATGATGGGCGAACTCGCGCCAGCCCAGTTCGCGGACGTAGGCATCGATGTCTGAGGCGTTCGCCGCGGTGCGCTCGGCCTCGAGCGCGGCGACCACGCGCCACGGCGAGATCTCGCCGAAATGCAGATGGGGTGACAGGCGCGACGTGCCGGCCTGGTCGGGACGATCGCGACCGGCGCGGTAGCCGCGCAGCGCGCCGTCGATGAAAACCTCCAGGGCCTCGTGGGCGCCGGCTTCACCGGGGACCCAGAATTTCCAGAAGCCGGCGTCCCAGTCCAGCGCGGGCGCCAGCTCCAACTCCTCGAGCGCCACACCCGAGGGACCGTCCTCGACCGCGGGCAGGCTGCGGGGCGCAGGCCAGGGGTCTGGCAGGTGCAGTTCGGTCAAGGCTTTGCGCCAAAACGGGGTGAACACCTTGTACGGACCGCCCTGCCCGGTCTGCAGCGACCACGGTTCCAGCATCAGCGCGCCATTGTGGCTTTCGGCACGCACGCCGGATTCGCGCAGATCGCGCTTGATGGCGGTGTCGCGTGCTTCGATCGCCGGATCGTAGCGCCGGTTCCAGAACACGGCTTCGGCGCTGCAGGTGTCGACTAGGGTCTCGAGCGTGGCCTGGCTGGGTCCGTGGAACAGGCGGAGTCGACTGCCACGCTTGCGCAGCGCAGCGTCCAGCGCGGCCAGCGAATGATGCCGCCACGCGTTCGATGCCGCGCCCGGCGCCCAGTCACCCTCTTCGTCCGGCGCATGGATGTAGACGCACACCGGCGCGAATCCCGCATCCAGCGCGGCGCGCAGCGCCGGATTGTCATCGAGTCGCAGATCGTTCCGGAACCAGACGATGGCAGTCGCCAAAGCGCTTCTCCCCGCGCGCCGAATAGAGCCGCGGACAGTCTCTGAATGCGCGTGAGGATCCTGAGAAAGCCGGGCGTCTCCCGTGTCTGCGCGCCGCGGCGCCGCGATCCACTGACGCCGGTCGGGACAGTGCGCCGGCGGGATCGGTCACAATATCGGCTGCGAACCTGTGTCCGCGCCCGAGAAGAGCCCAGCCCACGTGACCCCCACCCCGTTTCCCCTCGAATCCAGCCCCGCCGACGCCCAGCGCGCGATCGCCGAGGAATTCGCGTTCTTCGGCGACTGGTCCGAACGCTACCAGTACCTGATCGATCTGGGCCGCAAGCTGCCCGAGTTCCCCGATGCGCTGAAGACCGAGACGCACCGCCTGCACGGCTGCCAGTCGATGGTGTGGATCGTGGCCTCCGGCGACGCGGACCGTCTCGAGTTCGCCGCCGCCAGCGATTCGGCTATCGTGTCGGGCCTGATCTATCTCGCCCTGCGCGTCTACAGCGGCCGCAGTGCGCGCGAGATCGTCGAGACCGATGCCGACTACATCGGCGACATCGGACTGGCCAAGCACCTCTCCCCGACGCGCAACAACGGGCTGGCGGCCCTGATCGCCTTCATCCGCGACCGCGCGCAGCACGCGCTGGCGTGAGCGGCGCGCCAGCGTCGGAGTCCGACCCAGCGACCGTCGCTGAGGGCAGTCGCGCCGCGCCGCTGCGCAACCGCAACTTCCGCGCCCTGCTGGGCTACCGCATCTTCACGATCCTGTCGTACCAGATCGTCGCGGTCACGGCCGGCTGGCACATCTATGCCGAGACCGGCGACCCCTGGATGCTGGGGCTGATCGGCCTGGCGGAAGTGCTGCCCTATTTCTGCGTCGCGCCGTTCGCGGGCTATCTGGTCGACCATCTCCCGCGGCGCAGGCTCGGCATGGCGGCCGCCGCCGGCCTGGCGATCACCCCGTTGCTGCTCGCACTGCTGACCTCGGGCCTGATCGCCGGAAGTGTCTGGCTGCTGTATCTGCCGATCATGCTGACCGGCATGGTCCGTGCGTTCCTCGGACCGGTGTACAACGCGCTGTTCGCGCGTGTGCTGCCGCGCGACCAGTTCGTGCGCGGCGCCAGCCTCGGCAGCATCGTGTTCCAGAGTGCGATGGTGCTGGGGCCGGCGATCGGCGGCCTGTTGATCAAGCCGCTCGGCATTCCGGGCGTGTTCCTGCTGGCGGCGATCCTCGCGCTGGTGGTGATCGTCTTTCTGGGACGCATGGAGGTGACCGAGCCGGCGCAGCTGCTGCAGCGCGAGCCGGTGTTCGCCAGCATCGCCGAGGGCGCGCGCTTCGTGTTCGGCCACCAGATCCTGCTCGCCGCGCTGGCGCTCGACATGTTCGCCGTGCTGTTCGGCGGCGCGATCTCGCTGGCGCCGGCCTTCATCCACGACATTCTCGACTACGGGCCGGAGGGCCTGGGCATCCTGCGCAGCGCGCCGGCGCTGGGCTCGGTGGCAATGGGCATCTGGCTGGCGCGCAATCCGGTCCAGCGCAACGCGGGCCGCTTCCTGCTGTGCGCGGTGGCGGGCTTCGGCCTGTGCATGATCGGTTTCGGCCTGTCGACGGCCTTCTGGCTGTCGGCGTTCTTCCTGCTGCTGTCGGGCATGTGCGACGGCGTGTCGGTGGTGATGCGCTCGACGATCATGCAGCTCTCGACACCGGACCACATGCGCGGTCGCGTGTCGTCCATCAACGGTCTGTTCGTCGGTTCGTCGAACGAGATCGGCGCGTTCTATATGGGGTCGATGGCGCGTCTGCTCGGTCTGGTGCCGGCGGTCGTGGTCGGTGGCTTCGTGACGATGGGCGTGGTCGCGACCACCGCATGGCGCGCGCCCCGCCTGCGCCGGCTGGATCTGCGCGATCTGCAGTAGGCGCCGCCGGCGATTGCGCACGGGCCGCCGGCAGAAGGAAGGCCGAACGCGCGATCCTCGCGGCGCCGCAGGCCTGCGCTGCGGCAGACCCCATGAAACATGAAAAAAGCCCGCTTGCGCGGGCTTTCTCTGCTCAAGACGCGGGGGCGATCAATCTCCCATCTGCTTCTGCAGATGCTCCCAGCGCTCCTGCTCGTCGATCGTACGCTCGGCGGTGAGACGCGCTTCGAGACGGTCGAGACCGATCTCCTCGCCCGAATCGACGCTGTAGCCGTACTCGCCCGAATCGACGCGCTTGAGGGTACTGTCGATCTTGCCGATCAGCTTGCGGTAGCGGTCACGCGTGCGCAGCTCGAGCGAGTTCTCGGTTTCGCGGGTGGCGCGTTCGGCTTCGTCGCCGACGTCACGCACTTCGTCCTTGAGATTCTCGATCGTCTGCTTGGATTCCTCGACCAGGTCCGCACGCCAGTTCAGCAGCCGCTGGCGGAAGTACTCGAGCTGCAACGCACTCATGTACTCCTCGTCGGCGCCGGGCTTGTAGCCCTGCGGAAGCATGGGACGACCTGTTTCTGCATCGGTCTTGTACTGCACGACCTTCACCTTTGTTCTTGGCGCCGGCTCTTGCTGGCGCGCAACGCCCGCGACGGCGACTTTTCCGACCGGACGTGGACGCTTCGTGGGAGTGGATGCCGGCACCGGCTTCGGCGCGGCGGCTTTCGCCGGAGCGGGGGCCTTCTTCGCGGCCTCCGTCTTCGGGGCGGCAGCGGACTTGTCGGCAATCGACTTGGCCGGTGCCGCCTTCTTCGCAACGGGCTTGCTCGCCGCTGCGGGAGCAGCGGCCTTGGGCTTCGTCGCAGGCTTGGTGGCCGCGGCTTTCACCGGGGCTGCCTTCGCCATTTTCTTCGAGGGCACGCTCTTCGCAGTCACGTGCTTCGCAGCCGCCTTCGCCGGCGCTGCCTTGGGCGCGGGCCTGGACGCAGCGGCCTTCTTCGCAGGTGCCTTGGCCGGCGCCTTCTTCGCTGCCGGCTTGGCGGACGCGGACTTGGCGACGGGCTTCTTGGCAGCGGCGGGCTTCTTCGCTGCCGGCTTGGTGGCGGTGGCAGCCTTCTTCCCGACGGCGGCCTTCGCGGCGGGCTTTGCGGCCTTCTTGACGGCCTTCTTTGCGGGTTTCTTGACTGCCACGTGCTGCGTTCCTTGTCATTCCCTTGGGCGGGGAAGCGGCGTGTTATACCCTGCATGCCCCTGCAGCGGCAACCGTCCCGACCACCGTGTTCATCGCCCCCGCCGACCTGCCGTGATCGCGCGCCTGCTCATCTTCCTGTTGCGCGGCTACAAGCGCTTCCTCAGCCCCCTGCTCGGCCAGCGCTGCCGCTTCCATCCCAGCTGCTCGTCGTACGCGATGGTCGCCATCGCCCGCTTCGGCGTGCTGCGTGGTGGCTGGCTCGCGCTGCGCCGCCTGTCGCGCTGCCATCCCCTGCATCCGGGCGGACACGACCCCGTCCCGATGCCGAACCTGGACCCCAAGCCATGACCTCGACCCTGATCCGCAACGCCCGCCTCGTCAACGAAGGCCGCATCTTCGACGGTGACCTGCGCATCGCCGATGGCCGCATCGCCGCGATCGGCGGTGACCTGTCCGCCCGCGACGGCGACACGATCGTCGATGCCGCCGGCCGCTGGTTGCTGCCCGGCATGATCGACGACCAGGTGCACTTCCGCGAGCCGGGCATGGAGCACAAGGCCGACATGGCGACCGAATCGGCCGCCGCCGTCGCCGGCGGGCTGACCAGTTTCATGGACATGCCCAACACCAGCCCACCGACGCTCAGCGCCGACGTGCTGCAGGACAAGTACGACCGGGCCGCCGGCCGGGCCCGCGCGAACTACGGCTTCTACATGGGGGCGAGCAACGACAACCTCGACCATGTGCGCCGGATCGACCCGCTGACCACGCCGGGCGTGAAGGTATTCATGGGCGCCTCCACCGGCAACATGCTCGTCGATAACCCCGAAACGCTCGACGGCATCTTCCGCGAGACCCCGGTGCCGATCATCACGCACTGCGAGGACACGCCGACGATCGACGCGATCCAGCGCGAATACGAGGCCAAGTACGGCGACGACATTCCGGCGCAATGCCACCCGGACATCCGCTCGCGCGAGGCCTGCATGAAGTCGACGCAGCTGGCCCTGTCGCTGGCACGCAAGCACGACACGCGCCTGCACGTGCTGCACATCTCGACCGCCGACGAGCTGGCCCTGTTCGAACGCGGCCCACTGGTCGATGCCGCCGGCAAGCTGCGCAAGCGCATCACCGCCGAGACCTGCATCCACTTCCTGCGCTTCGACCGCGCCGACTACGCGCGCCTGGGCCACAAGATCAAGTGCAACCCGGCGATCAAGGATGCGTCCGACCGCGAAGCGCTGCTGCGCGCGCTGGCCGACGACGTCATCGACGTGCTGGCCACCGACCACGCGCCGCATCTGCTGAGCGAAAAGGAAAATCCGTACACGCGCGCGCCGAGCGGCCTGCCGCTGGTGCAGTTCGCGCTCAACGCCGCGCTCGAATGCGTGCACGAAGGGCATTTCGACATCGCTCGCGTCGTGCAGAAATTTGCGCACGCGCCGGCCCAGCTGTTCGACGTCGCCGAGCGCGGCTTCCTGCGCGAAGGGTATTTCGCCGACCTGGTGATGGTGGAGGACACGCCGTTCACCGTGACGCGCGAGCAGGTGCTGTCGAAATGCGGCTGGTCGCCGTTCGAAGGCACGACGTTCCGCTCGCGGATCGCGTCGACCTGGGTCAACGGTCGTCTGGCGTGGGACGGCACACAGCTGGTTGGCGACGCGGCCGGCCAGCGACTCGCGTTCTCGCGCTGAGGCCCCGGCGGAACAGCCTCTTCATCGCCGGGTGCGTAGCGTGCCCGGCGCCTTCCCTTCCTGCCCGGACCACCGCATGTCCCTGCTCCGCCGCCTGCCCCTCCTGTGTTGCCTGATCCTCTACTCGCTGGTGTCCGCAGCGCCATTGGAGGCGCAGGACGCGGGCGATGTGCGGTTTCCGGCGCAGGTGCAACAGGGCAGCCTCGTCATCGGCAAGGTGCCGGCCGGCAGCCAGGTGCAGTATCGCGACCGCGCGCTGCGCGTCAGCGGTTACGGCACGGTGGTGCTCGGCGTGGGCCGCGACGAGGCGGGCCCCGTGCAGCTCGAGATCACCCGCGCGGACGGCAGCCGGCAGTCGTCAACGATCGCGATCACGCCCCGCGACTGGCCGGTGGAGCGCGTCAACGGCGTGCCGCCGGCCACGGTGAATCCGCCGGCGGCGATCGCCGAACGCATTCGCCGCGAACAGGCACAGGTCACCGAAGCGCGCGTGCGCGACGATGACCGCGTGGATTTCGGCAACGGTTTCATCCGACCGGTCGAAGGCCGTATCAGCGGCCGCTTCGGTCGCGCGCGCGCGTACAACGGCCAGCCGGGCGCACCGCATTCGGGCATGGACATCGCCGCCCCCACCGGCACGCCGGTCAAGGCGCCGGCTGCCGGCATCGTCACCTTCGCCGGTCCCAATCTTTATCTGACCGGCGGCACGCTGCTGCTCGATCACGGGCACGGCGTGAGTTCGAACTTCCTGCACCTGTCGCGCATCGACGCGAAAGTGGGCGATCGCGTCGAACAGGGCCAGGTGATCGGCGCCGTCGGCGCGACCGGGCGTGCGACCGGGCCGCATCTGCACTGGGGCATGAACTGGCTGGACGTGCGGGTGGATCCGCAGCTGGTGCTGGAGCGCTGAGTCGACGGCGCCCGCGAGCGCCGTCGTCGCACAGTCCCGGTTCGATCACTGCCGGCATAACACTGCCGGCATAAAAAAGGAGCGTTCCGACCGCTCCGTGTTTCGATCGCGCCGCCGCGGGGAGCCGGCAGGCGTCCGGATGCGCGCGCTCAGCCGCGCACGCGCGCCACCGCGTCGTGGGCGTGCAGGCTTTCGAAGTGCGACACCTTGGCCTCGAAACGCGCCACGCGCGGATCGGCCGACAGCGCCGCGGCGACGCGGCGGGCGGCGTCTTCGCAGAACATCAGGTTCTCGGCATTGAGGCTGGCGAAGGCCTGTTCGTCCTCGCGCTTGACCGCGGTCTGCACCGGCGTGCCGAGCGCGTGTTCCAGCGCATCGACGATCGCGAGGATCGGAAACGTGTCGACGTCCGCACCCAGGGTCAGACGCACGTCGGCGCGGCTGCGCTGGGCATGCGGCGTCGCGGCCAGTCCGCGCGGGGATGCCAGCCAGTCGCGTACGGCGTCGTAACCGCTGGTCTCGGGCGTGAAATCCCCGGCGAAGCGCGCGGCATTGAGCTGGCGCGACAGCGCGGCCGACGCCGGACAGGTGCTGGAATACTCGACCGACAGCGACAGCGTCAGCGCCAGACCATCCGGGCCGAGCACGGCGTCGATCTCGACCGGATAGGTTTTCCAGCCGCTGTGCGCACTGGCGAGCGCGGGGCGACGCAGCAGCTGGCCGTAGCACAGGGTGAGCTGCACGCGATCGGCGAGGCCGCGTTGCGAATCGATGCAGTCGCGCAGCACGCCCGCGATGGTTCCGCGATCCAGCACCTGGCGCGACAGCGCATCCTGCAGATGCAGGTACAGGCGCGACATATGGATGCCGCGCGCGTCGGGATCGACCAGGTTCACGCCGATGTCGGCGGATGCCGGCACCGTCACCGCGCCGCCATCGGCATCCTCGATGCGCAGCGGCAATGCGATGTTGCCCATGCCCACCCAGTCCAGCAGGCGCGCGGCCTGGGCCTGGTCGCCGGCGACATCGGGAAGGCGGTCGGTGGAAGATGCGGTGCTCAAGACGGAACTCGTGGCGTTGGGCGGGAATGACGCGACGGGCGCTGGTGTCCGGCGCCCGTCGAGGGTTCCAGTCTACCGGCTCGACCGCATCGATCCTCGCAACGCTGCGTTTCCGCGCCCGTCCCCGCAGGCGATGTTCAGCGCGGACGCGCGGCGCGCCAGCTCGACCACAGCACCCGCGGGCCCGGCACCGGACGGCTCACGCCCTCACGCGCGAGCACGCGCAGACGTGCGCCGAGGATCGCATTCGCAATCCGGCGCGGCCGCGTGCCCGCTGCGGATGCAGGCCAGTCGGCCAACAGCTGCGCGGCGAGCGGCTGGTCCGTGCGCACGAACGCCTGCATCGCCAGCAGCGGCGCGGCGTCGATCCGGCCATCGCCGCTGTCGCGGCTGCCGTCGCCGAACAGGCGCGACTCGCAGGCCGCGATCGCAAGTGCGAGATCCTGCAGCTGGGCGAGATTGCGCGCGGTATCGGCAGGATGTTCGCGGGTGGCGGGCAACAGACGCAGCGCCAGGGCGAGCGTTTGCCACGGCGCATCCACGCGCTGCAACTGCGCGCCGAGCGGATGCCGGCGTGCGCCCTTGGCCCAGCCCTGCAGCTCGTCCTGCCACCACGCGAGCTTGGCAAGACCCGGCGTGGCATCGGTGCCTGCCCAGGCGGCATCGCACAGTTCGTCGAGCAGCGAGAACCAGGGCGCTGCGCGCTCACGCTGCGCGGGTGCGACGAAGGCCATGCCGATGCGCCATTCCGGCCAGCGTGCCTGCCATTTGCCGACGAAATCCTCGTCGCACGACTGCATCTGCGTGCTCAAGGCTGCGGCCAGCCAGCCGGATCGGACAGCGCCTGGACTGCGTCATGCATCACGTCACCCTGCCAGGCGATCGGGTCGTCGTCATCGAGCCGGTACCCCCACAGGGCGACGATCGAGGGCATGCCCGCTGCACGCGCCGCGGCGATGTCGCGCGCGTCGTCACCGACGTAAACGCATGCCTCCGGCGCGATGCCGATCGCGTTGGCGGCGTGCAGCAACGGCATGGGATGCGGTTTGCGTTCGGCGAGCGTGTCGCCGCCGATCAGCACGGCGCAGCGCGTCTGCCAGCCGAGCTGCGGCAGGATCTGCACCGCCAGATATTCCGGTTTGTTCGTGACGATGCCCCAGGGCGTGCCCGCCGATTCCAGCGCGGCCAGCATCGGCTCGACGCCGTCGAACAGCACGCTGTGGCGGCCGAGTTCCTCGTCGTAGACGGCGAGAAACTCCGGCACCAGCGCCGCCACGCCGTCGGCATCAAGCTCGGGGAACGCGACCGAGGCCATGGCGCGTGCACCGCGCGAGACCACGGGACGGATGTCGGCCAGCGCCAGCGGCGGACGATCGCGGCTGGCGAGCATCCGGTTGACGGTCGCGAGCATGTCGGGCGCGCTGTCGAGCAGCGTGCCGTCGAGATCGAACAGGGCGCCGGCAGGAAAGCGGGCTGCGGACGTCGAATCGCTCACTGCGGCTTCCGCGCCCAGGCCAAATAGTTCACGTCGGTGCGCGGGATCAGCCGCGCGCCGTTGCGCCACGGCTCGTACATCAGACCGGTGACGTCCTGCAGCTCCAGACCGGCCTCGCGCAGCCAGCCACCGAGTTCGGAGGGCTTGATGAAAGCCGCGTACTGGTGCGTGCCGCGCGGCAGCAGGCGCGCCACGTATTCCGCGCCGACGATGGCCAGCGCGAATGCGGCCGGCGTGCGGTTGAGCGTGGACACGAACAGCGAGCCGCCCGGCTTGAGCAGCGTGGCGCAGGCTTGCAGGATCGCGCCCGGGTCCGGCACGTGCTCGAGCATTTCCATGCAGGTCACCGCATCGAAACTGCCCGGCTGCTCGGCGGCCAGCGCTTCGACCGACTGCACGCGGTAATCGACCTGTACGCCGCTCTCCAGCCCGTGCAGCTTCGCGACCTTGACCAGATCCTCGGCCAGATCGATCGCCGTGACGTGCGCATGGCGCTGCGCCAATGCCTCGCTGAGCAGGCCGCCGCCGCATCCGACATCGAGGACGCGTGCGCCGTCGAGGCGGGTGCGCTCGCGCACGTAGTCCAGACGCACCGGATTGAGCGCGTGCAGCGCCTTCTGCGGGCCGTCGGCATCCCACCAGCGGTTGGCGAGCGCGCCGAACTTGTCGAGTTCGGCCTGGTGGAAGTTGTCGCGTGCTGCCGTCATTGCGGGGTCCTCATGCGCCGTTGCGCAGGGTGGCGATGCGTTCGCGCCATTGACGCGCGTTCGCGGTGATGGCCTCGAGATCGAATCCGACCAGGGTGCGCGACTGCAGCTTGGGCTGCCCGGCGATCCAGACATCGCCCACCTGGTGGCGGCCGGTCGCGTACACCAGCTGGGAGACCACGTGGTGCAGCGGCTGGGTCTCGATCGGCGACAGATCGACGCAGATCAGGTCGGCCTGTTTGCCCGGCTCGATCGAACCGATGCGATCGCCGAAGCCGACCGCCTTCGCGCCCCCCAGCGTCGCCGCGCGAAGTGCGGTGAACGCATCGAAACCCGCGGCATCGTTGGCGACTGCCTTGGCCAGGATCGCCGCGGTGCGGGTCTCGCCGAACATGTCGAGATCGTTGTTGCTGGCCACGCCGTCGGTGCCGATCGCCAGGTTCACGCCGGCGCGTTCCAGGGCGCAGGCCGGGCAGAAACCCGAGGCCAGCTTGAGATTGGATTCGGGGCAGTGCACCACGCTGACGCCGCGTTCGGCGCACAGGTGGATCTCGGCCTCGGTCAACTGGGTCATGTGCACCGCGATCAGGCGGTCGTTGACCAGGCCCAGACGCTCCAGACGCGCGAGCGGGCGCTGGCCGTGTTCGTCGATCGACTGCTGCACTTCCTGCGCGGTCTCGTGCAGATGCAGGTGCACCGGCAGATCAAGCTGGTCGGCAAGCATGCGGATGCGCTCGAAGTTCGCATCGTTGACCGTATAGGGCGCATGCGGCGCGAACGCCATCGCGATCAGCGGATCGTCGCGCCACTGGTCGTGCACTTCGCCGGCCCGGTTGAAGTACTCGTCGTCGCTCTTCGCCCACGCGGTGGGGAAATCGATCACCGGCAGACCGACGCGCGCGCGGAACCCGTGACGCTTGTAGACCGCGGCCTGCACGTCGGGGAAGAAGTAGTTCTCGTTGACGCACGTGGTGCCGCCGCGAATCATCTCCGCCAGCGCCAGGGTGACGCCGTCGGCGACGAATTCCGGTCCGATCACCGCACCCTCGATCGGCCAGATGTGCTCCTGCAGCCAGACCTTGAGCGGCAGGTCGTCGGCGATGCCGCGCAGCAGCGTCATCGGGTTGTGGGTGTGCGCGTTGACCAGGCCGGGCAACAGCGCCGACTGCGGTCGCGAGACCGTCTCGGCCGGTGCGAACCGCTGCCGCGCCTCGGCGATGGGCAGCACCGCGACGATCTCGCCGCGATGCACCGCGACCGCGTGGTCGTCGAGCACCACCGCGTGCGGCTCCACCGGCACCACGTGCGCGGCTTCGATCAGCAGGTCGATGGCTTGCGGGGTCGCGTCATGCATGTTCAGTTCTCCTCGGGGGACAGGGTCCAGAAGAATCCGTTCTCCAGCGCGGCCACGTCGTATCGGGTGCCGTCGTAGCGCACGACCCGGCTGTCGCGGCGGCGCACGGTCTTCTCGTCTTCGCGGTCGGCGGCGCTTTCGGTCCGCGTCACGTTCGCGGTCACGCGCAGGTCGGCGAACCCGTGGTGCGTGCTCCGCTCCACGCCGATGGTGAACGCCGCTTCCTCGGTCACCAGACGCTGGTCACGCGCCCAGCTGCAGGGCTCGCCGAGCACCCGGGACCAGAAATCCATGTGCGATGCGAAGACCGGCCGGAGCACGCGACCTTCGCGCACGTACAGCGTGAGTGCGTCGTTGAATCGGCCGTCCGGGCAGCTGGGCCCCGGCGCCGAGCTGCGCAGCACGACGCCGAATGCACGGGTGCCTTCGGCCAGGTCGTAACGCGCGGTGTCGAGCAGCACGCCGCCGTCGAGCAGCGCGAACGCCGCGTCTTCGCCGATCTCGCGCTCGTGGATCGCCAGCACCTCGGACGATTGCGCGTCGAGTACCGCGACCACCAAGCGAAGGGCCCGCTCGCCGACCGGCGCCTGCCCGCTGGGCGCATACGCGACCGCAGCGAGCGCGAGCGCATCGTCGTAGGGCCATACCCGGCAGGCCTGTGCAACGATCGGCGCGTCGCCTCCGGCAGGCAGCAGGCCCGCCGTACTCAAGGCATAGATCGTCTGCAGCGGACAGGCATCGCGGGGCGCGCCCGTCTCCACCGCATGTGCGCCGGTCGCCACCGACAGCAGCGCAAGCGCACCCGCCCACAGCCGCAGGCGCACACACCGCATGCTCACTTCACCCGGCTGACGTACTCGCCCGAACGGGTGTCGACCTTGATCACTTCTTCCTGGCCGACGAACAGCGGCACGCGCACCACGGCGCCGGTTTCCAGCGTCGCCGGCTTGCCGCCACCACCCGAGGTGTCACCGCGCACGCCCGGATCGGTCTCGGTGATCTGCAGCTCGACGAAGTTCGGCGGCGTGACCTGGATCGGCGTGCCGTTCCACAGCGTCACCACGCACTGCTCCTCGCCCTTGAGCCACTTCTCCGCGCCGCCCATGCCGGCCTTGTCGGCCTGGACCTGCTCGAAGGACTCGGGATTCATGAAGTGCCAGTACTCGCCGTCGCTGTAGAGGTACTGCATGTCGGTGTCCATGACATCGGCCACTTCCACCGAGTCGGTCGCCTTCATCGTCAGTTCCACGACGCGGCCCGACTTGATGTTGCGGTACTTCATGCGCGTGAACGCCTGGCCCTTGCCCGGCTTCACGTACTCGGTGTCGATGATGACGCAAGGCTCGCCGTTGACCAGGATCTTCTGGCCGTTCTTGACGTCGTTCATGCCATAACTGGCCATCTTTCGCTCCTGCTGGGCCGGGCGCGCCGGCGGCTACAATGTGGGGTTCCCGGGCCGCGACACGCGCGGACGGCTCTACGGATTCAATCGCACATGATACCCGCTGCCCCCCTTCCGATGCAGCCGCGGCGCTGGCAGCAGGCCTGGCGCGAGGCCGTCCGGGATCCCCGAGAACTGCTGGCCCTGCTCGGACTGCAAGAGGCCGCGCTGGGCCTGTCCGACGCCGCGGCCGCCCAGTTCCCGCTGCGGGTGCCGCGCAGCTTCGTCGCGCGCATGCGCCACGGCGATCCGCACGACCCCCTGCTGCGCCAGGTGCTGCCGCTGGATGCGGAGATGCGCCCGGTGCCCGGCTTCGGTCTGGATGCGGTCGGCGATGGCGCTGCCAAGGCCGGTCACGGCGTGATCCATAAATATGAAGGCCGCGCCCTGCTCGTCACCACCGGCAGCTGCGCCGTGCACTGCCGCTATTGTTTCCGCCGGCATTTCCCCTACGCCGAGGAAACCGCGGCCGCGAACGGCTGGCGCGAGGCGACGGCCGCGATCGCGGCCGATCCGAGCATCGAGGAAGTGCTGCTGTCGGGGGGCGATCCACTGTCGCTCGCGACGGCCAAACTCGTCGAACTCACCGAGACCCTGCGCGCCATTCCCCACGTGCGCCGCCTGCGCATCCACACCCGCCTGCCGATCGTCCTGCCCGAACGGGTGGATGCCGAACTGTGCGACTGGCTGGCGTCGTTGCCGTGGCCGGTCGCGATCGTGGTCCACGCCAACCACGCCCACGAGTTCGACGCCGACGTCGACCGTGCGATGCGCGCCCTGCGCGACACCGGTGCGGTGCTGCTGAACCAGGCCGTCCTGCTGCGCGGTGTCAACGACGATGTCGACCGGCTGGCCGCGCTGGCCGAACGGGGATTCGCCGCCGGCGTGCTGCCCTACTACCTGCACCAGCTCGACCGGGTGTCGGGCACGGCACACTTCGAGGTCGACGACGCGACCGCACTCGATCTGCACGCCGCCCTCGTCGCTCGCCAGTCCGGCTATCTCGTCCCGCGTCTTGTGCGCGAGGTCGCAGGCGACGCATCCAAGCGCCCGATGACCGGCCGCAGCGATGGACGGATCAACCCCTCCATGGCATAACGCGGTCTGCCCTGGAGACCCGAATGTCGACACAAGCCGACACCGCCCTGCGCCTGCTGATCGTCGACGACCGCGTCGAGGATGCCGAGGCGCTTGCCAGCGGCTTGCGCAACGCCGGCATCGCCGTGCGCCCGCTGCGGCCCGAATCCGATGACGATCTGGGCCGCATGATCGGCAGCCAGTCGCCCGACGTGGTGATCGCGGCGCGCAGCGCGTCCACGCTGCCGTTCGCGCAGGTCATGCAGCGCGTCGCCGACAGCGGACGCGACCTGCCGGTCATCGCGCTGGTCGACACGCTGGTCGAAGCAGACTACATCGACGCCATCCAGTCCGGCGCCCGCGCCGTCGCCCTGCGCCACGCTTCGCAGCAGGTGCTGGCCTGCGTGCGCGAGGCCTGGGCCGATCGCGACGCGCGACGCGGCCTGCGCCGCCTGGAAGCGCGTGTGCGCGAGACCGAGCGCCGGTGCGACGCCCTGATCGATTCCTCGCGCGATCCGATCGCCTACATCCACGAAGGCATGCACATCCGCGCGAATGCGGCGTACCTGGAAATGTTCGGCTACGACAGCTTCGAGGACATCGAAGGCATCTCGCTGCTGGACATGGTCGCGCCGCAGCACGTGGAAGCCTTCAAGGCGCTGCTGAAGTCCATGAGCAAGGGCGAAGCACCGCCGCCGCGCCACGAGATCGAAGCGCGCGACATCGACGGCAACGCGTTCCCGGCCGCGATGGAGTTCACCACCGCGCAGTACGAGGGCGAGCCCTGCCTGCAGGTGGTGTTCCGCCGCCGCGAGGAACTGGACGCCGGTCTGGCGCTGGAACTCGAGGAACTGCGCCATCGCGACCAGGTCACCGGCCTGCTGAACCGGCCGACGTTCCTGCGCGCGATCGAAGACGCCGTCGACGACACCGCGCAGTCCGACGGCCAGTACGGCTTCCTGATGCTCGAGCCCGATCATCACCAGCAGCTGTTGTCCGATATCGGCCTCGATCACGCCGACGACCTGCTCGCTGCCGTCGCCGGACGTCTGCAGACGCTCGTCGACGACACTGCCACCGTGGCCCGGTATGCCGGCCACACGCTCGCGATCCTGTTGCGCGGTCACGACTATCACGCCACGGCGGCGACGGCCGAACGCATCCGGGCCGGGTTCGCCGATCACGTCTTCGACGTCGGCGAACGCTCGAGCGTCATCACCGTCAGCATCGGGGGCGTCCAGGTCGGCGAGAAGATCGCCAATGTCGCCCAGGTGCTGGCCCGCGCGACGGCGGCGCTGGAATCGGCGTCGGGCACCGGTGGCAACCGTTGCGAGGTGTTCGATCCGAGCGCGGTCGATCGCGTCGAGGAAGAGCGCATCCAGGCCTGGGTGACACGTCTGCGCGGCGCGCTCGACAGCGACGGCTTCGTGCTGCACTACCAGCCGGTCATCAATCTGCAGGGCGACAACGCGGCCGTCTACGACGTGCTGCTGCGGCTCGACGGCGGCGATGGCGAACTGATCGCGCCGGGCACCTTCCTGCAGATCGCCGAAGACAACGGCATGCTCGGCGAGATCGATCGCCACGTCGCGGCCCGCGCCATCGCGGCGATCGGCGAGCGGCTGCGCGCCGGACATCCGACGACGTTGCTGGTCAAGGTCAGCCAGGCCTCGCTCGATGGTGACGCATTCGCGGATTTCGTCGGCGAACAGCTCGCGCAGCACCAGGTGCCCGGCGAGTACCTGGTCCTGCAGCTGCCCGAGGCCAAGGTGTTCACCCACCTCAAGGCGACGCAGGCGTTCGCCGCACGCATCGCCCGCTTCGACGGACGTTTCGCGCTCGAACAGTTCGGTGTCGGACTGGACTCGTTCCAGTTGCTCAGTCATCTGCAGCCGCACCTGCTCAAGCTCGACCGCAGCTTCACCGACGATCTGCCGGGCAACGGCGAGAACCAGGCGCGGATCGGCGAGATCGCACGGCGGGCGCGCCAGGTCGGGATCCGCACGATCGCGGAATTCGTGCAGGACGCGGCCAGTATGTCGATCCTGTTCGGCGCCGACATCGATTACGTGCAGGGCAACTTTCTCGCAGCCGCCAGCCCCGGCATGCACTACGACTTCGAATGAAGCGTGCGTGGCGCCGCCTGGCGCCGCGCCTCACTCGAGGACCGGCGTCCAGTCGAGGCGGTTGATCCGCCAGACCCCGTCGCGCAGACGCCAGCCGCTTTCCACGCGCCACGCCTGCGCGCTGTCGGGCAGCCGGGCGCTGCCGTCGGCCCCGCTCACCGCGGCGCGCGTGCGCACCATCGCGCGGTCCTCGCCCTGCAGCGTGATGTCGAGCGGGCCGGTGAGCACGCCGATGCGCTGGTGCCGGAGCATCATCACGGCCGCCAGCTGCCGCGCGGCGCGGCGGTCCATGTTCTGCGGCCCGATGAAATCGTCGTCGAGCACCGCCGCGACATCCGACGCGCTGCGCGCCTCGATCGCCGATTGCAGCGCCGCGACCTGCTCGCGGATCGCCTCTTCGGGCGCCGCCCGCTTGCAGCCTGTCATCGCCAGCACGCACGCGAGCAGCAGCCCGATCATGCCCCGTATCCGACGCGCGTCGCCGTGCGTTCGCCGCATGTCTCCACTCCCCGTGACTGGCCCGAAGCACGGGCGCGCAAGCGGCGTGGACTCCGCCGCATCGCGCCTTGCCTCCCCCTAGAGCCTATGCTCCAATCGAGCGAATTGCACAGGTACGGTCACCAGTTCGAGTGACGGCCTTCAATCAGGGAGAGGATTGCATGACCGATCAACGTCCGTGGCTGGCGAACTACCCTGCAGGCGTGCCTGCGGAAATCGATCCCGGGCAGTACAGCTCGGTGCCGGCGGTTCTGGACGAAGCCATCGCGAAATTCCGCGACCGGCCCGCGTTCTCGAACATGGGACAGACGATCACCTATGGCGAACTGGACGCGCGCAGCCGTGATTTCGCTGCCTACCTGCTCGGCGAACTGAAACTCAAGAAAGGCGATCGCGTCGCGATCATGATGCCCAACTGCCTGCAGTACCCGATCGCGACGTTCGGCATCCTGCGCGCGGGCCTGACGGTGGTGAACACCAACCCGATGTACACGCCGCGCGAGCTGCGTCATCAACTGGTCGATTCCGGCGCCGCCGCGGTGCTGGTGATGGACAACTTCGGCAGGACCGTGCAGGACGTGCTGGCCGATACCCAGGTCAAGCAGGTCATCACGACGGGCCTGGGCGACCTGCTCGGTTTCCCGAAGGGCGCGATCGTCAATTTCGTGCTCAAGCACGTCAAGAAGATGGTGCCGGACTATGCGATCCGCGGCGCCGTCCGCTTCCGCGAGGCGATTGCCGCGGGCGCGAAGCACGAGCTGCCGAAGGTCTCGATCACGCACGACGACATCGCGTTCCTGCAGTACACCGGCGGCACCACTGGCGTAGCCAAGGGCGCGATGCTCACCCACCGCAACCTGGTGGCGAACATGCAGCAGGCCTCGGCCTGGATCGGGCCACTGGCGCGCGAAGGCCAGGAGACGATCATCACGGCGCTGCCGCTGTACCACATCTTCGCGTTGACGGCGAACGGCCTGGTCTTCATGCGCTTGGGCGCGAAGAACATCCTGATCACCAATCCGCGCGACATGCCCGGTTTCGTCAAGGAGCTCAAGCGCGAACCGTTCACCGCGATCACCGGCGTCAACACGCTGTTCAACGGCCTGCTCAACACGCCGGGGTTTTCCGACATCGACTTCAGTCCGCTGCGGCTGACCCTCGGTGGCGGCATGGCAGTGCAGCGTTCGGTCGCCGAGCGCTGGAAGCAGACCACCGGCGTCACGCTCGTCGAAGCCTATGGCCTGACCGAGACCTCGCCCGCCGCCTGCATCAATCCGATGGACCTGGCCGAGTACAACGGCGCGATCGGCCTGCCCGTTCCGTCGACCGAAGCCTGCGTCAAGGGTGAGGACGGCGCGCAGTTGCCGGTCGGCGAGGTCGGCGAGCTGTGCATCCGCGGGCCGCAGGTCATGAAGGGGTACTGGCAGCGGGCCGAAGACACCGCGGAAGCGATCGATGCCGACGGCTGGCTGCACACCGGCGACATGGCGAAGATGGACGAGAAGGGCTTCTTCTACATCGTCGACCGCAAGAAGGACATGATTCTGGTGTCCGGATTCAACGTCTATCCGAATGAAGTCGAGGACGTCATCGCCATGATGCCGGGCGTGCTCGAAGTCGCCGCGATCGGCGTGCCCGACGACAAGTCCGGCGAGGCGGTCAAGGTCGTCATCGTGCGCAAGGATCCCGCGCTGACCGCGGACCAGGTCAAGGCGCATGCGCGCGAGCATCTGACCGGTTACAAGCACCCGCGGATCGTCGAGTTCCGGACCGAACTGCCCAAGACGAACGTCGGCAAGATCCTGCGCCGCGAACTGCGAGACAAAGCGCCACAAGTGTGACGCAGTTCCCAATTCCGGGTGACGGAATTGGCATTCAGCTTTTAGACCATTGAAATTCTTGCCCTTTTCGCCCGATGCGCGCATAGAGCCCGCATCGGGCGAATATTTTCTACGGGACGCCTGCCGGCGCCCGACCGGCGGGAAGTCCGCTTCAGGGGATTTCAATGCACAACGTCGAGCTGCTGCACGGTGACGCAACCGCCGCACTGTCCACCATCCGTATCGAACATGACACCTCCAATGACTCGCATTGGTGCTTCATGCATGCGCAGCAGGCGTTCTCCGATCCCACCTATCGGGCCTGCTTCTCCCCCGCCCTGCTGCGCGAGTTGCGCCTGTTCGCCCAGCAGACGATCGACCGCATCGCCAGCCGCGCGGAAGCCGAACCGGCCCATGTCTCGCATATCGTCCTCGGCGCCGACAGCCATGTCTTCAACCTCGGCGGCGATCTCAAGCTCTTCGCATCGCTGATCCGCGACCGCAACCGTGACGGGCTGCTGCGCTATGCGACCGAGTGCGTCGACAACATCCATCTGCTGCACACGCGCCTGCATCGCAACGCGCACACGGTCGCGCTGGTCGAAGGGGATGCCCTCGGCGGCGGCTTCGAGCTGGCGCTGGCCTGCCAGACGATCGTCGCCGAGAGCGGCGTGCAGATGGGATTCCCGGAAGTGCTGTTCGGTCTGTTCCCGGGCATGGGCGCCTATTCGCTGCTCGCGCAGAAGGTCAGCCCGAAGGTCGCCGAGCAGATGATGCTCAACGGCGTGATGTACAACAGCGACGAGCTCTACAGGATGGGCATCGTCGATGTGCTGGTACCGAAGGGCGAAGGCACGCGCGCGGTGCATGAGGTCATCCGCCAGAACCGTCGCATCGCCGCCGCGCGTCTGGCCCTGCACGACGTACGCGAGGGCGCGCACCCCGTCACGCACGAGGAACTGATGCGCATCACCCGCATCTGGGTCGATACCGCGCTGCAGCTGGGCGAGCGCCAGTTGCGCACGATGGAGCGCCTGGTGCGCGCGCAGCTGCGCCGGCCGGATGCGGTGGACGACGACAAGGCGGCCGACGTCGGCTGACGGCGGCGCGACGCCCGGGTCAGGCTTTCTCGGACCCGGGCATGCCGGCGCGCGGCAGGTCGCCGCGCTCGCGCAACGCGACCAGTGCCTCGTCGAGCTGTTGGCCCAGCGTCTGCAGCAGGGCCTGCCACGCCTTCTGCAGTTCGGCCGATTGCATGCGCATGCCGCTCGACGCGCTGTCGGCCAGGCGAACCGCGCCCATGTTGCCGGCCGCGCCCTTGAGCGCGTGACAGGCGTCGCGGGCCGCATCCCAGTTGCCGAGCTGCGCGGCTTCCTCGAAGTCGACGAGGCACTTGCGGGCATCGCGCGTGCACTCGCCCAGGAACCGCTGCACGAACTGTTCGCCCAGCCCCATCTCGCGCAGCTCGTCGAGGATGTCCTGCGAGATCACGCCGCCTTCGGGTGCCTGCGGGACGCGCGCGGACGGTTGCGACGACGCGGGAGTCGCCGGCGCCGCCGCTGTCCCGAGTGCGATCTCGGCGAGCTTCTCGAGCATCCGCTCGATGACAATCGGCTTGGTGAGGTAGGCCATCGCGCCTGCCCGGATGCAGGCCTCGCGCGCCTCTGCGGTCGCATCGGCGGTCAACACGATGAACGGTGTGCGGCGACCGCTGCCGGCTTCCATGAAACGGGTCTGACGGATGATGTCCAGGCCGTCCGCGCCAGGCATGTGCAGATCGGTGATCACCGCATCGAACGTCTGCGCCTCGAGCGCGGTCAGCACGTCGTCGCCGTCGTTGACGATGTGCGGGCGATGCCCCGCCTTCTCGAGCAGGCGCCTGAGCACCATGCGATTGGCCGGCTGGTCGTCGGCGACGAGGATCCGCATCGGCTCCACGCGTGCGCGGTGACGCACGAACGGATCGTCGAAGGAGATGACGTTGCTGGCCGACGCGGGCGCCGCGGCGTCGCGCTCGACCACGCCCAGCGGAATCTCGATCCAGAAGTGCGAGCCCTCGCCCTGTCGACTCTCGACGTGGATCTGCCCGCCCATCTGCTCGGTCAGCCCCTTGGCGATCGTGGTGCCGAGGCCGGTTCCACCGAAGCGCCTGCCCAGACCCGTCTCGACCTGCTCGAACGCATCGAAGATGCCGTCCAGCGCTTCAGGCGGCATGCCGATGCCGGTATCGCGCACCGAGAACCGCAACTGCACGCGAGATGGCGACTGTTCGCCGTCGATGGCCTCGATCGACAGCGTGACCTTGCCTTGGTCGGTGAACTTGATCGCATTCGACAACAGGTTCACCAGCACCTGGCGCAGCTGGTTGCTGTCACCGTGCAGCAGCGTCGGCACCTTGTCGGCGACCTGGGCCTCGAACTGCAGGCCCTTGGCCAGTGCGCTGGGCATCAGCATCACCTGGATGCCGCGGACCAGTTCGGGCAGCGAGAAGTCCGCGTGGCTGCTGCGGAACTTGCCGGCCTCGATCTTGAAGATGTCGAGCACATCGTCGACCAGCACCTGCAGCGCCTTGGCCGAGGTCTGGATGACGTGCGCGCTGTCGCGCTGCTCGGCGGTCAGCGGCGTCGTCACCAGCAGGTCCGACATGCCGATGATGCCGTTGAGCGGCGTGCGGAATTCGTGGCTCATGTTGGCCAGGAACCGGCTTTTCGCCTCGCTCGCCGCCTTTGCCGCGCGCGTCGCCTCGGTGAGCGCACGCAGCAGCGAACTCAGATACAGCGGTACCGCGACCAGCCCCACCAGCAGGCCGATCGCGAGCGACAGGTTCTGCTGCCAGTACGGTGTGATCGCCACTGCAGTGCCGAACGTGACCACGGCGAAACCGATCGCGGCGTAGAGATAGCGCGGTCCGAAGCGCAGGCCGTTGCCGACGGTGACCCACATGATCACCACGTACAGCCAGGCCAGCAGGTCGCCGAGCAGGAACAGACCCACGCCCATCAGGCTGTAGTCCGCCACCATGCCCAGCACACGCCGCGGATGCGACACGCCCGGACGCCACAGCAGCCAGCCGAAGATGCCGAGCGCGACCGCGTACTCGATCGCGAGATAGGCCTCCGACAGCCACAGCGCGCGGGCGACCTCGGGCTTGCCGCCGACGAAGAGCTGCAGATAGGCGTAGATCACGACCAGCATGACCAGGCGCACGGTGGCCTGGCCGTGTTCGCTGTCAGAGCGGTCCGACAGACGCGCGCGCAGCCAGCCGATCGCGGCGTTCATCGCAGGCGTCTTACTGCAGCGGCCCGACGGGCCGACCGCCGAACTGGGCGCAGATGAGCTGCAGGCGCGGCACGTTGGCGAGCATCGCCTCGACGCACCGCGGATCGAAATGACGGCCGCTGTTCTCGCCGATGTAGGCCAGCGCTTCCTCGATCGACCAGGCACGCTTGTAGGGGCGCTTGGACATCAGGGCGTCGAACACGTCGGCGATCGCGACGATGCGCGCTTCCAGCGGGATCTGCTCGCCGGCCAAGCCGTCGGGATACCCGCTGCCGTCGTAGCGTTCCTGGTGGCGCAGCGCGATCAATGCACTGAGCTGGATGAAGCGGTTCTGGCTGTTGCTCAGCAGTTCGTAGCCGATCTGCGGGTGCTGGCGCATCTCCGCCGTTTCCTCGGCCGTCAGCGGGCCGGGCTTCATCAGGATGGCATCGGGAATCGCGATCTTGCCGATGTCGTGCAACGGCGCGGCAAGCTCGATCATCCGCACTTCGTCTTCGAACAGGCCCATCGCTTCGGCGACCATGCCGGCGACGGCCGCCACACGCTCGAGATTGGCACTGGTGCTGGCATCGCGATACGCGATCGCGCGCGCCAGCCGGGTGAGCGTCTCGCGCTCGCGCTCCTCGACCTCATGCATGCTCTTGAGCAGCCGCTGTTCGAGCGACAGCGCCCGTTGCTTGACCGACTCGGACTGCTGGCGCAGCTGCAGCAGGTTGCGGCAGCGCGCGCGCAGTTCGCGCGGACGCACCGGCTTGACCAGGAAATCGATGACGCCCGCTTCCAGCGCAGCCTGCCGGATCGGCTCGTCGCCGACCACGGTGACCAGCACGATCGGCACGTCGCGGTGCATCAGCGGACGACGGAAGCGGCGCGCGAACTCCAGGCCATCGACGACCGGCATGCGGTAGTCGAGCAGCAGCAGGTCGGGACGGTGATCGTCGCACCAGCGCAGCGCGTGCTCGGGATCGCCGAAGTCGAAGACCTCGAGCTCCGGGCTGATGTCCTCGAGGATGTGCCGCAGCATCGTCCGTGCGGACGTCTGGTCATCGACGATGACAATGTTCATGCGGCGGGTCTCCTCCCGGTTGCCCTGGCCCGCATCATCGCGGGCCATCTCCATCCGAAGCAAGTCCCGCGCCAGCGCCAGGAAAATTCCTACGCGCCGACGGGGCCCGATCCGATGTTAACAACGGCCGGAGCGCTTGCCGCCGGACGGCAGCAACTGCCCTCAGGCGTCGGCCTGCGGGCGCATGTACGGGAACAGCAGCACGTCGCGGATCGACGACGAACCGGTCAGCAGCATCACCAGACGATCGATGCCGATCCCCAGCCCGCCGGTCGGCGGCAGGCCGACCTCGAGCGCGCGGATGTAGTCGGCGTCGTAGTGCATGGCCTCGTCGTCGCCGCCCTCGCGGGCGTCGACCTGGGCGCGGAAGCGCGCGGCCTGGTCCTCGGGATCGTTGAGCTCGGAGAAGCCGTTGGCGATCTCCTTGCCGCCGATGAACAGTTCGAAGCGGTCGGTGATGCCGGCCTCGCTGTCGGACTCGCGGGCCAGCGGCGACACCTCGACCGGGTAATGGGTGATGAAGGTCGGCTGGATCAGACCGGTCTCGACGGTCTTCTCGAAGATCTCCAGCAGCAGCTTGCCCCAACCGTATCCGGTCTTGACGTGCACGCCCAGGCGCGCGCAATGCGCGGCGAGTGCCTCGCGGTCACGGCAGTCGGCGACGCTGATCTCTGGATTGAGCTCACGTACGGCTTCTTCGAGCTTCCAGCGCCGGAATGCAGGGCCGACGTCGATCGCGTTACCGTCCCATTCCAGCGCGGTGGTGCCGACCGCCTGCGCCGCGACATCGCGGATCAGGGTCTCGGTCAGGTCCATGACCTCTTCGTAGGCCACGTAGGCCTCGTAGAGCTCAAGCATCGTGAACTCGGGGTTGTGCCGGGTCGACACGCCCTCATTGCGGAAATTGCGGTTGATCTCGTAGACGCGCTCGAAGCCGCCGACGACCAGCCGCTTGAGATACAGCTCGGGCGCGACGCGCAGGAACAGATCGAGGTCGAGCGCGTTGTGGTGCGTGGTGAACGGCTTGGCCGCAGCGCCGCCGGCGATGTAATGCATCATCGGCGTCTCGACTTCGAGGAAGTCGCGGGTGTCGAGCCACTGGCGGATCGCGGCGATGATGCGCGAGCGCTTGACGAAGACCGCGCGCGCGTCCGGTGAGACGATCAGATCGACGTAACGCTGGCGATAGCGCTGCTCGACGTCGCTCAGGCCGTGCCACTTGTCGGGCAGCGGGCGCAGTGACTTGGTCAGCAGGCGCAGCGAAGACGCCTTGACCGACAGTTCGCCGGTCTTGGTGCGCATCAGCGTGCCTTCGGCCGCGACGATGTCGCCGACGTCCCAGCCCTTGAATGTGTCGTAGCGCTCGCCGAGCGTCGCCGACTGCAGGAACAGCTGGATGCGGCCGCTGACGTCCTGGACGGTCGCGAACGCGGCCTTGCCCATGACCCGCTTCGCCATCAGGCGGCCGGCGACGGCGACCTGCACCCCTTCGGCCTCCAGTGCCTCGCCGGTCCAGCGCTCGGCATCGCCACGCGAGGCCTGCAGCGCACCGGCTTCGTCGCGGCGACGGAAGTCGTTCGGAAACGCCACGCCCTGCCCGCGCAGCGCGGACAGTTTGCCGCGACGCTCGGCGATCAGGGCGTTCTCGTCGGCGGGCGTCTGCGGTGCGGGAGCGTCGGTCATGGGTGCGGTTCGTTGGTCTTCGAAGGGGAAATCATGCGCGACCGGAGCGGCCGGTCGCGCCGGGCCGACGCGGCGCGTCGGCGAATGGAGCGATCAGACGGCGTCAGTGCGTTTGGAACCCGCCGCAAGACCCGATTTCAGGCTGGCCTCGACGAATTCGTCGAGATCACCGTCGAGCACCTTCTGCGTATCGCTGCGCTCCACGCCGGTGCGCAGATCCTTGATGCGGCTCTGGTCGAGCACGTAATTGCGGATCTGGCTGCCCCAGCCGATGTCGGACTTGGTGGCTTCCAGCGCGTCCTTCTCGACGTTGCGCTTCTGCACTTCCAGCTCGTAGAGCTTGGCGGCCAGCATCTTCATCGCCGTGTCGCGGTTCTGGTGCTGGCTGCGGCCGGTCTGGCAGGCGACGACGGTGTTGGTCGGGATGTGCGTGATGCGCACCGCCGACTCGGTCTTGTTGACGTGCTGGCCACCGGCGCCGGACGAGCGGTACACGTCGGTGCGCAGGTCGGCCGGATTGATGTCGATCTCGATGTTGTCGTCGACTTCCGGCGAGACGAACACCGAGGTGAAGCTCGTATGCCGGCGGTTGTCCGAGTCGAACGGCGACTTGCGCACCAGACGGTGCACGCCGATCTCGGTCTTCAGCCAGCCGTAGGCGAACTCGCCCTCGACGCGCACGGTCGCCGACTTGATGCCCGCGACTTCGCCGCCCGACACTTCCATCAGTTCGGTCTTCCAGCCGCGGTTCTCGGCCCAGCGCAGATACATGCGCAGCATCATCTCGGCCCAGTCCTGGGCCTCGGTGCCGCCGGCGCCGGCCTGGATGTCGACGAAGCAGTTCGCCGAGTCGAGTTCGCCGGAGAACATGCGCTGGAATTCCAGCTTGTCGACCTCGACGGCGAAGCCTTCGACGTCGTCGACGACCGCCTGTGCGGTGTCCGCATCCTGTTCCGACTCGGCCAGCTCGAGCAGTTCGTTCGCGCCTTCCAGACCCTCGGTCAGATTGCGGATGCCGTTGACGGTCTTGTCGAGCGTCGAGCGCTCACGCCCCAGCGCCTGCGCGCGCTCGGGGTCGTTCCAGATGGTCGGGTCTTCGAGCTCGCGCTCGACTTCTTCCAGACGCTCGCGACGGGCGTCGTAGTCAAAGAAACCCCCTGAGCGCATCCAGCCGACCGCGAAGGTCGACGATGCGCTGGCGAACGGGATTGAGTTCAAGCATGGCCGATGACGTCCGGGGAAACCCACGATTCTAGCAAGTCCGCCCCGCGGCGTCCCCGCAGCGCGCGCCCGGCACGCCGCTTTGCCGCTAGAATCGCCGACGCCATTGGGGGCACTGGCAAGGGGATCGACCGGAATGAGGACGCGCGACGCGCGCCGCTGGCTACTGGCCGGCGCGATGATGTTCGGCTGGACGGCCGCGCAGGCGGCAGGACCGAACGCCGAGCCCGGCCACGCCCTGGCGGCGCAGGTCGAGCGCTGCTTCGAGCTGCGCGAGCGGCGGCCGGTCGAAGCGGTCGCGATCGCCCATGCCGCGCTGTCGGGCGAGGATCTGCCTGCGCCCGAGGCGATCAAGCTGCAGGCCTGTCTCGCGCGCGCCGCGGCGCTGACCGGCGATGCGCTGACCGCCATCGATGCGGTCGACCGGATCGAACGCCTGCTCGCCGTGTCGCCGCAACCGCCCGAATTCGCGCTGCGTGCGCTCTCCAATGCCGGCGCGGCGTTGCAGCTGGCCGGCGACGTGCCGCGCGCGCTGGCGCTGTACACGCGCGCGCTCGAAGCAGCCGAGACCGGCGATTCGGCGATCGCCCAGGTCAAGATGCTCAACAACGTGGGCAACATCCACAGCGAGGAGCTGGAAGCGTTCGACGACGCCACGCGCCTCTTCGCGCGGGCACAGGCGATCGCCGACGCCGGCGGACTGGCCGAGCCGGTGCTGCTGTACAACCAGGGCCTGAACCATCTGCGTGCAGGACGCGTGGCGGACGCGCGCGACGCATTCGCCGTCGCCCTGCCCCAGGCCGAGGCCATCGCGCTGGGCGTGATCGAACAACGGTCGCGCGCCGAACTGGCCGCGCTCGACGGCGCCGGCCTCGCCGCGCTGCCCACGCTGGCGCGCATCGCCGATGCGCAGCGCCGCGACGATCCCTCCGGGGCCGCGGTCACCCTGATGCGCATGTCGCGCCTGGCGCTGGAGGCGGGCGACGCGACGCAGGCCCTCGCCCATGCGCGTGATGCGGTCGAGATCGCCCGGCTCGGCGCGTTCCGCATCGAGTACCGCGATGCGATGCGCAACGAAGTCGCGGCCCTGCGCGCGCTCGGCGCGTTCGAGGCCGCGCTCGACGTGCAGCAGACACTGCGGGACGTCGAGGTGCGCGCCTTGCGCAGCCAGAACCTCGGTACGCTGGCCGGCCTGCAGGCACGGCTGGAGGATCGGCACAGTGCGAACGAGCTGGCGCGCCTGCACGACCAGCGCCGCGTCGACGTGCTCAACGCGCAGCATGCGCGCAGGCTGCGCAGTGCCGCGATCGCGGGTCTCGCGATTCTCGTCGTGCTGATGCTGGCCTTCGCCGGGTACCAGCGCCGGGTGAACCGTCGTCTGTACCGGCTCAGTTCGGTCGACAGCCTGACCCGTCTGCTCAACCGGGGCGCGGCCACGCATGCGTTGCGCGTGATGTCGGGCGCGGCGGCCGGCGCGGGGCGGCAGGTGGTGTTCCTGCTCGACGTCGATTACTTCAAGCACAGCAACGACCAGCACGGGCACAGCACCGGCGACGCGATCCTGGTCGAGATCGCGGCGCGACTGGGCCAGTGCTGCCGGCCGGGTGATCTGGTCGCGCGCTGGGGCGGCGAGGAGTTCCTGGTGGCCTGCCCCGCCCTGGATCTGCGTCGCGCCTGCGACGTCGCCGAGCGCCTGCGCGCGGTCGTCGCGAATGCGCCCTTCGACTTCGATGGCGGCCAGGCCGTGCTGTCGGTCTCGATCGGATTCGCGTGCTGGCCGACGGCGCCGCCGGTCGGCCTCGCGAAGAAGGACCGGTGGCGCGAGGCCGTGGACCTGGCCGACCGCGCCCTCTATGCATCCAAGCGCGGCGGCCGCGACGCCTGGACCGGACTGTGGTGCGATGCCGACGTGCTGGACGTCAAGGCCGTACTGCGTGATCCGGAGGCCGCGATCCGCGCCGGGCACGTCACCGCGGTGAGCAGCCGGGCGCCGATCGAATGGCGGGCCAGCGAACCCGGCAATGCCGCCCCCGGCTGGCAGGCGCGCGGCACCGCGGCGGATGGTGGACGGGAGTCCCCGGCGCCTGTTTGAGCGGCGCCGGAGATCCGGGTCAGCGACGCTCGAGCGAGATGCGGTAGCTGCCGCCGGTGTCACCGTCGACCGACGACGCCTCGACGACATAGGTGCCCGCATCGAGCCGCTGCGCGATGCGTGCGTTGAGGCCGCCACCGCCGTCGTCGTCGGTCGCCACGTCCTGCCCGTCACGGCTCAGGCGCAGGTAGCTGTCGAGATCGTCGGATTGCATCGTGATGGCGTATTCGCCCGCGCTGCGCAGGCTGAGCGTCCAGCGGTCGGTCATGCCGGGCAACAGCATCGCCTCGGCCGGACGGCCCGCCGCCAGCGTGCCGCCACCCACGTTGTCGGGCGCTTCCGACGCGGCGAATGCCAAGGTGTACAGACCGGCGCCGGCGGATGCGGCATCCGCGCGCACCGTGTACGCGCCCGGCTCGAGCAGCATCGAGATGCGCGAGTCGAGATTGTCGCCGCCGTCGTCGTCGGTTTTCTCCACGCCCTGGCCCGCCAGGTGCAGCAGCGGATCGATCTCCTCGCTGCGCATGTCGATGCGGACGACGCGGCGCGCCGGCAGCGTGAACGTGTACGCGTGCGCAGTGCCCTCGTAGAGGCCGGTCACCGTGCTGCCCACTTCCAGGGCGCCGCCCTCGCGCAGACCGCCTTCCGGCAGCGGACGCGCGGCCACGCGGATCTGGTACATGCCGTTGATGCGGTCGCTGCCGTAGCCCTCGGCCGTCAACGTGTAGGTGCCGGGCGCGAGGCGTGCGCTGATGCGCGCATTGCTGCCGTCGCCGCCGTCATCGTTGCTGAGCGACACGCCGGGACCGTCGAGCTTGAGCACCGAATCGAAATCGTCGGACAGCATGTCGATCGTGTAGAAACCGGCTTCGTCGATGCGCAGCGGCAGCTGGCGCCTGGCATCGGTCCAGTCGTTGATCGCCGCGCCCACACGCAGGGTTTCCCCGTTGTAGGCGTCGATCGCCGCCGCCTGCAGCGTGAACGGCCCGTAGGCGCTGGCGTCGACGCCGCTGACGGCGATCGTGTAGCTGCCGGCGCGCTTGGCGCGGACGACCAGGGCAGCCGCCTCGTTGTCCGGATTCGAGGTGGCGACCAGGTCGCCGCCGTGGAACGCGGTCAGCCGCCCGCGCAGCGCGCCTTCGAGCTTGAACGAGGCCACCTGGCCTTCGCGCAGGTCGATGCGGTAGAGCTGGCTGCGCGAGCCGTCCTGGTGGTTGAGGCTGGACCGGCTGGTGATCTCGCCGCGACGTTCGGTTCCCAGGGTCACGGATTCGGCGGCGTCGCCGGGGCCGGCGGCGTGCGCGGCGATGGGCGGTGCCAGGACCAGTGCGATGGCAAGGGCCAGCGTGTGGACAGTCTTCAAGAACGTCTCCCTGTACAGAAGTGGGCGGCATTGCATGGCAGCGGCCGCGGGCGCGCCGCATGCGCGGCAGCCCATTTTGCACCCCCATTCACGATTGCGCACGCGGTGCGCCGCGGACTCAGTCCCGGGCGAGCGGCTCGCGGTGCTCCACGACCAGCTGCACCGCATCGCCGCCGCGGTAGTCGTCCGGGGCGAGCCGATAGACGACGCGTTCGCGCGCGGCCGGTGCGATCTCGCGCCAGCCGCCGAAGTGGATCGCCGACAGCGGCTTCGGATGCCCGTCCGCGCGCAGGGTCAACTTGAGATGGCGGGTGCCGACCACGCGCCAGTCGACGACCGCGAACTCGCCATCGAACTGCGGCTCGGGAAAGCCCTGCCCCCACGGCCCGGCATCGCGCAGATGCGCGGCATGCACGATGTCGAATTCCTCGCCGCGCAGGGCGCCGTCGGTGAGTATCTCCGCGCGCAGCAGCGCGGGATCGAGCATCCGTTCGACCGTCGCGCGGAAGGCTTCGGTGAACGCGTCGAGGCGATCGCGCTGCAGGGTGAGTCCCGCCGCCATCGCGTGCCCGCCGAACCGTTCGACGAGACCCGGATGCGCCACGTCGACCGCGGCGAGCACGTCGCGGATGTGCAGCCCCGGAATCGAACGCGCCGAGCCGCGCAGCTGGTCGCTGTCGGGTTCGGCCGGCGCGAACGCGATCACCGGACGATGCAGCGCGTCCTTCATCTTCGACGCCACCAGACCGACGACCCCCGGATGCCAGTCCGCATCGAACAGGCACACGCCGGCGCTGGCCGGATCGACCGGCGGCTGACCGGCGACGGCGTTCTCGGCGTCGTCGAGCATCGACTGCTGCACCGCGCGGCGCTCGGCATTGATCTGGTGCAGCGTGTCGGCGAGATCGCGCGCGTGCGCGCCGTCGTCGCTGAGCAGGCACTCGATGCCGATCGCCATGTCCTCGAGCCGGCCGGCCGCGTTGATGCGCGGGCCGACCGCGAACCCGATGTCGGCCGCGGTCAGGCGCGCGGCGTCGCGACCGGCGATCTCGATCAGCGCATGGAGCCCGGCGCAGCCGCGGCGCGCGCGCAGGCGGCGGAGCCCGGCGGAGACGAGCGCGCGGTTGTTGGCGTCTAGCGGCACCAGATCGGCGACCGTGCCCACCGCGACGAGATCGAGCAGGCTGCCCAGATCCGCAGCGGCGGCGTGTGCATCGCCCTGACCCCGCAGCCGCGCGCGCAGCGCCATCAGCACGTAGAAGATCACGCCCACGCCGGCGAGCATCTTGCTGGGGAAGGTGTCGCCCGGCAGGTTCGGATTGACGATCGCATCGGCCGGCGGCAGCCCGGTGCCGGGCAGATGGTGATCGGTCACCAGCACGCGCCAGCCCAGCGCTTTCGCAGCTTCGATGCCGGCGTGGCAGGCGATGCCGTGGTCGACGGTCACCAGCAGCGACGGCGCCAGGGGCGCCAGCGATTCGACCAGCGCCGGCGACAGGCCGTAGCCATGCGTCACCCGATTGGGCACCGCGTGCACGATGTCGCGTGCGCCGAGCATGCGCAGCCCGCGTACCGCGACCGCGCACGCCGTCGCGCCGTCGCAGTCGAAATCACCGACGACGAGGATGCGTTCGCCGCTGGCGATGGCATCGGCGAGCAACACGGTGGCGGCGTCGATGTTCGACAGCCCGTCGGGGGGCAGCAGGCCGGCGAGCTTCGGCTGCGCGGCATCGAGATCATGCGCGCCGCGCGCGGCGTAGATCCGCCGCAGCAGCGCCGGCACGCTCGACGGCCAGTCCGCACCGACCGTGGCCTCGCGGCGGCGGATCACGGGCGCCTGCACGCTCAAGACGCGGCCGCCGGCGATGCGGCGCGCAGGCGACGCCAGACGCGCAGACGATGCCAGCGCCGCAACGTCAGCACCCGGCCGTCCTCGTCGTCGATCGAGAGCGTGCGCAGTTGCCCGCGTGCGAGCGCGGCGAGTGCCGGCTGCAGCCAGTGGGTCTGCAGGCGACGCAGATCGCGCTCGCCGACCAGATCGAACAGCATCGCGTCGTGCGGTTGCGGGAACGCCTGCGGCAGGGCCGCGACCGTCGTCGCACTCGCCGCGAGGGCACGCAGGGTGGGATCGTCGGTGTGGACCTGTGCCTGCACGCTACGTACGTGCACGCGCGCGTCCGGCAGCGGTCCGCCGCCCCAGAACCACAGGGCATTGACCGGAGGCATACCAGCCGCGACACGGCGCGCGTTCCACGGATGGTTGTGCAGGGTGATCTGCGCCTCGGTCGCGAGCGCACGCCAGCGGCGCGCCGCGGCGCTGTCGTCGTCGTGATCGGCGAGATCGGTGCCCAGGGCCTCGGACGGATCCGGGAATTCGGGCAAGGGACTCGCGCGCGGCACACGCAGGTACCAGCGCGCCGGATCGGGTGCATCGAGCGCGAAGCCTGCATCGCCGAACACCGGCTGCAGTGCGGGCAGCAATGCGTCGCAGTCTGCGCGGGTCAGGCCCAGCGTGTCGCCGTGGGCCATCAGGCGCACGCCGTTGATGTCGGGCCGCAGCCAGGCGGGATCGGCGCGCAACCAGGCACTGTCCGATCCGCCGGCATCGCCCACGTCGACCTGCCGCGACAGGGCCGCGAGCGGCCAGGTGCCACCCGGCAGTTCGATGTGCCGGGCGAGCTGCGCGCGCCGACCGGCTGCCCGTGACGCGCTGTCGGCACGGCCGAGCGCGCGCGACACGTCCGGGTGCCAGCGCTGCGCGCCGAAGCGTGCCGCGGCGGGCAACAGGAACGTGGCCGAGTCCACCCGGGCGCGGCCTGGGTTCAGCCGACGTACTCGACGCTGACGATGTCGTACTCGCGCGAGCCGCCAGGCGCATCGATGCTGATGCTGTCGCCCTCGTGCTTGCCGATCATCGCGCGCGCCACCGGCGAGGAAATCGCGATCAGGCCCTGTTTGATGTCGGCTTCGAGGTCGCCGACGATCTGGTAGCGCTTCTCTTCGTCGGTCTCGGTGTCGGCGATCACCACCGTCGCACCGAACACCACCTTGTCGCCGGCATTGAGCTTGGCGACGTCGATCAGGTCGGCGTGCGACAGCTCGCCTTCGAGCTGCTTGATGCGGCCTTCGATGAAGCTCTGCTGCTCGCGGGCGGCGTGGTACTCGGCGTTCTCCTTGAGATCACCGTGGGCACGCGCTTCGGAGATCGCTTCGATCACCGCCGGGCGCTTGACCGACTTCAGTTCTTCGAGTTCTTCGCGCAGGCGCTGGGCGCCGCGCAGTGTCATGGGTGCGCGCATGGGCGTGCCTCCGTCAGTGTGTTGAGATGGCTGCCGCGTCGCCCTTGAGCTGCGCGTGCAGTTCCTGCAGCGCCCAGACCGGGCCGCTGCCGCGGAATTCCAGCGAGTGCAGCAACGCCTTCGCACCGGCGACGGTGGTCGAATAGGTCACGCGGTGCTGCAGGGCCTCGCGGCGGATCGAGAACGAGTCGGCGATCGCCTGCTTGCCCTCGGTCGTATTGACGATGTACGCGATCTCGCCGTTCTTGATCAGGTCGACGACGTGCGGGCGACCTTCGACGACCTTGTTGATCTGCTCGCAGGCGATGTCGTGCTCGCGCAGCCACTTCGTGGTGCCGGCGGTCGCGACGATCGTGTAGCCGCGCGCGATGATGTCGCGGGCGACGGGCAACACGCGCTTCTTGTCGGGGTCGCGCACGGACACGAACACCTTGCCGCTGGTCGGCGGCGTGCGGATGCTCGCCGCTTCCTGCGCACGGGCGAAGGCCGCGCCGAAGCTTTCGCCCACGCCCATGACCTCACCGGTGGAGCGCATCTCCGGCCCGAGGATCGGATCGACACCCTGGAACTTGGCGAAGGGGAAGATCGCTTCCTTGACCGAGTAGTACGACGGCACGATCTCGGTCGTCGCGCCCTGCTCGGCCAGGGTCTTGCCGGCCATGCAGCGCGCCGAGATCTTGGCCAGCGGCAGACCGATCGCCTTGGACACGAACGGCACCGTGCGCGAGGCACGCGGATTCACTTCCAGCAGGAAGATCGTATCCACGCCGTCGTCGTCGGTCTGCACCGCGAACTGGGTGTTCATCAGGCCGATGACCTTGAGCTTGCGCGCCAGGGCCACGACCTGCTCGCGCAGGCGCGCCTGCACCTCCGCCGACAGCGAGTACGGCGGCAGCGAGCACGAGGAGTCGCCCGAATGCACGCCGGCTTCCTCGATGTGCTCCATGACGCCGCCGATCAGCACGTTGCCTGCACGATCGGCAATGACGTCGATGTCGACCTCGACCGCGTTGTCGAGGAAGCGGTCGAGCAGCACCGGCGAATCGTTCGAGACCTTGACCGCATCGCGCATGTAGCGCGCGAGATCGCTGTCGGCATGCACCACTTCCATCGCACGGCCGCCGAGCACGTAGCTCGGACGCACGACCAGCGGGTAGCCGATCTCGCGCGCCAGCACCAGCGCTTCCTCGGGATTGCGCGCAGTGCGGTTCGGCGGCTGCTTGAGGCCCAGCTCGTCGACCAGCTTCTGGAAGCGCTCGCGGTCCTCGGCCAGATCGATCGAGTCCGGCGAGGTGCCGATGATCGGCACGCCGTTGGCTTCGAGTGCACGCGCGAGCTTGAGCGGGGTCTGGCCGCCGTACTGCACGATCACGCCCTTGGGCTTCTCGACCTCGACGATCTCCAGCACGTCTTCGAGGGTGAGCGGCTCGAAGTACAGACGATCGGACGTGTCGTAATCGGTCGACACGGTTTCCGGGTTGCAGTTGACCATGATGGTCTCGTACCCGTCCTCGCGCAGCGCGAGCGCCGCGTGCACGCAGCAGTAGTCGAACTCGATGCCCTGGCCGATGCGGTTGGGACCGCCGCCGAGCACCATGATCTTGTCGCGGCTGGTCGGCTGCGCCTCGCACTCGTCCTCGTAGGTCGAATACAGGTAGGCGGTGTCAGTGGCGAACTCGGCCGCGCAGGAGTCGACGCGCTTGTAGACCGGGCGCACGCCGAACGCACGGCGCAGCGCCCGCACAGCCTGCTCGTCGGTGCCCAGCAGCTGCGACAGGCGCGCATCGGAAAAGCCCATGCGCTTGAGCGCACGCACGCGCGCCTTGTCGAGCGCGTCGATGCCGGCCGCGGCGACTTCGGCTTCGGTCGTGATCAGTTCTTCGATCTGGTCGAGGAACCAGTGGTCGACGTAGGACAGCGCATAGACGTCCTCGACCGACAGACCGGCGCGGAACGCATCGGCCAGGAAGAACAGACGCTCGGGGCCCGGTTCGCGCACTTCGCGGCGCAGCGTGGCCATGTCGTCTTCATCGGTGAGATCGAGCCCGGTGGGATCGAAACCGACCTTGCCGGTTTCCAGCCCGCGCAGCGCCTTCTGCATCGATTCCTGGAAGGTGCGGCCCATCGCCATGACTTCGCCGACCGACTTCATCTGCGTGGTCAGGCGCGCATCGGCCTGCGGGAACTTCTCGAATGCGAAGCGCGGAATCTTGGTGACCACGTAGTCGATCGACGGCTCGAACGAGGCCGGGGTCTTGCCGCCGGTGATCTCGTTCTTGAGTTCGTCGAGCGTGTAGCCGACGGCGAGCTTGGCCGCGACCTTGGCGATCGGAAAGCCCGTGGCCTTCGACGCCAGCGCCGACGACCGCGACACGCGCGGATTCATCTCGATGACGACCACGCGGCCGTCCTTCGGATTGATGCCGAACTGCACGTTCGAGCCGCCGGTGTCGACGCCGATCTTGCGCAGCACCGCGACCGATGCATTGCGCAGGCGCTGGTATTCCTTGTCGGTCAGTGTCTGCGCCGGCGCGACGGTGATCGAGTCGCCGGTATGCACGCCCATCGGATCGAGGTTCTCGATCGAGCAGACGATGATGCAGTTGTCCGCGGTATCGCGGACCACTTCCATCTCGAATTCCTTCCAGCCCAGCACCGATTCCTCGACCAGCACTTCGGTCGTCGGCGACAGCTCGAGACCGCGGGTCACGATGTCGACCAGTTCCTCGCGGTTGTAGGCGATGCCGCCGCCTGAACCGCCGAGGGTGAAGCTCGGCCGGATGATCGTCGGATAGCCGACGCGCGTCTGGATGTCGAGCGCTTCCTCGAGCGTGTGCGCCACTTCGGCGCGCGGACATTCGAGACCGATCTCGCCCATCGCCACGCGGAACAGCTCACGATCTTCGGCCATGCGGATCGCGTCGCGCTTGGCACCGATCAGCTCGACGCCGTACTTCTCGAGCACGCCGTGGTCGGCGAGGTCCAGCGCGCAGTTGAGCGCAGTCTGGCCGCCCATCGTCGGCAGCAGTGCGTCGGGCTTTTCCTTGGCGATGATCTTCTCGACCGTCTGCCAGTTGATCGGCTCGATGTAGACGGCGTCGGCCATCTCCGGGTCGGTCATGATCGTCGCGGGGTTGCTGTTGACCAGCACCACGCGGTAGCCCTCGTCGCGCAGGGCCTTGCAGGCCTGGGCGCCGGAATAGTCGAACTCGCAGGCCTGGCCGATGACGATCGGGCCGGCGCCGATGATGAGGACGGTCTGGATATCAGTGCGCTTGGGCATGTCAGCGGCTCCCGGCGTTCTTGTTGTGCATCAGGGCCACGAACCGGTCGAACAGCGGCGCGACATCGTGGGGACCGGGCGAGGCTTCCGGATGACCCTGGAAGCTGAAGGCAGGCGCATCGGTGAGCTCGATGCCCTGGTTGGTGCCATCGAAGAGCGAACGATGCGTCACGCGCACGCTGGCCGGCAGCGAGGCCTCGTCGACGGCGAAGCCGTGGTTCTGCGAGGTGATCAGCACCTTGCCAGAGTCGAGGTCCTGCACCGGATGGTTCGCGCCGTGATGGCCGTGCGGCATCTTCAGCGTCTTCGCGCCGGCGGCGAGCGCCAGGAGCTGGTGGCCGAGGCAGATGCCGAAGACCGGCAGCTTGGCGTCGAGCAGTGCGCGGATCGCGTCGATCGCGTAATCGCAGGGTTCCGGATCGCCGGGACCGTTCGACAGGAACACGCCGTCGGGCTTCAGCGCCAGTACGTCGGCTGCAGGCGTCTGCGCCGGCACCACCGTCAGTTCGCAGCCGCGCTCGGCCAGCATGCGCAGGATGTTGGTCTTCACGCCGTAGTCGTAGGCCACGACCTTGAACTTCGCCGGCGCGGTGACGAAGGCGTTGCTGTCGAGATCGAGCTGACCATCGGTCCAGCCGTAGCGCTCGGTGGTGCTGACGACCTTCGCCAGGTCCATGCCCTTGAGGCCGGGAAACTTGCGCGCGGCCTCGAGCGCCTGCTCGACGTCGACGTCGCCGGCCATCACCGCACCGTTCATCGATCCGCGGTCGCGCAGCAGGCGCGTCAGCTTGCGGGTGTCGATCTCGGAAATCGCCACGATGCCGCGCGCGCGCAGCCACTCGGGGAGCGACAGTTCGCTGCGCCAGCTGCTCGGACGGCGCGGCACGTTGCGCACGATCAAACCAGCCGACCAGATCTTCGACGCTTCGTCGTCCTGATCGGTGCACCCGGTGTTGCCGATATGCGGATAGGTCAGCGTCACCAGCTGGCGCGCGTACGAGGGATCGCTCAGCACTTCCTGGTAGCCGGTCATGGCGGTGTTGAACACCACTTCGCCGACGGAAAGCCCGGGGGCGCCCACGGAAACGCCCTCGAATACGGTGCCGTCTTCAAGGACGAGGATTGCGGAATCTGTCACGAGGTCTTCGCCTACGTCAGGTTGCAGGAAACCGCCAGAGCGGTGGAAACCGGTCCGGAGGTTTGGGGTTCAGGCGAGCGGGAATTGTACCGATGCGACCCCCGTCGCGCCAGCGACGCGCAGGACACGTTCAGCGGACCCGCGGTGGCGTCGGCGCTACGACGCGCCCAGCAGGTCGGCGATCGCGTAGCGTCCCGGCGCGCGACCGGCCAGACGCGCGGCGACGTGCAGCGCGCCGCCGGCGAAGATGTCGCGGTTCGTCGCCCGGTGCACCAGCTCGACGCGCTCGCCATGACTGGTGAACTGCACCAGATGCTCACCGACGATATCGCCGGCGCGGATCGACGCGTAATGCGGTGTGGCCCCCTGCCCGGCGGCCGCTTCGCCCAGCGTGAGCGCAGTGCCCGACGGCGCATCGAGCTTGCGCGTGTGGTGCGATTCGACGATGTCGCAGTCCCAGCCCGGCAGCACCGCCGCCGCGCGTGCAACCAGGTCCTGCAGCACGGCGACGCCGAGGCTGAAGTTCGACGCCCAGACGACCGGAATCGTCGCGGCGGCCGCGTCGAGTGCGCCGCGTTGCGCGTCGTCGAGCCCGGTCGTGCCCGACACCAGTCCCGCGCCACGCTTGACGCACAACGCGAGCAGCGGATCGAAGCCGCCGGGCAGACTGAAATCGACCGCGACGTCGAACGTCGGCGCGCCGCCGAGCTCCGAAGCGCCGAAGTACGGCACGCCGTCGATGACGCGCTGCTTCGGCGCGCGGCCCGACACAGCCGCCACGACGTCGAGGTCCTCGCGTCCCGCCGCCAGCCGCAGCAGCGCCTGGCCCATACGGCCGGACGCACCATGCACCAGCACCCGCGGTCGGGCGCTCATGCCTGCGCGCCCGGCAGACCGGCGTCATCTGTGCGCGGCGCGACGGATGGATTGGAATAGGGTCGGGAGATGTCCATGCCTGCATTCTAGCGACGCGCCGCACGTCAGGAAGACGCGCGCGCCCGACCGCCGCGGGCCGCGAACCGGATGCGAACCCGTGCCCATCGTCCGTGCGCCGGGCACCCGACTTGTGCAGGCCGGGTCCCGCACGGTGCGGCGCGGGGCCGGACTGCATTCCGGGCCGCGCAGGTCAAGCGCGGCGGGACGACGTTGCCACGGCGCTGACGAGAAATTGGCCACGATTCTGCGCGCCCGGTGCGACGCCCTTCCGCGCGCTTATCCACACCTTGACCCACAGCTCGTCCACATCACCTGTGGACAGCCGTCCCGCTAGGCGTATCCGGTGCGCGCGTCAAGCGTTTTCTGCGCCCGCCCTGCCTCCAAGCCCGCCATGGCGCCTCGCGCGGCATGCGGCATGGGTGACGGCGTCCCGTGTCGTGCATCACAGTGGCGATGCCGTGACCAGGCCGGCTCCGCCTAATGCGGACGGACACTTGGCGTGCTTATCCACAGCTTTGTCTACCGTCGATCCACACTGCCTGTGGATCATTGCCGGCAGTCCCCGGACCGCCGATCTGCCTGGCGCGCCCCCTCTCCCCGCGCTGTCCCGACGCCGTAAACGACGACGCCCGGCGCTGGGCCGGGCGTGTCGATCGAAGCGGTATCTCCCATCAGGACGTCATGCGGTCCCAGAAGCCCTTGACCCCGTCGATGAAGGTGCTGGACTTGGGCGAATGCCGGTGCGCGTTCTCGCCGGTGAAAGTGGTCTCGAACTGGGCGAGCAGCTCGCGCTGCTCCTTGGTCAGATTGACCGGCGTCTCCACGACCACCTTGCAATACAGATCGCCCGGGCTGCGGCTGCGCACGGACTTGACGCCCTTGTCGCGCAGGCGGAACACCTTGCCGGTCTGCGTTTCCGCCGGCACACGGATCTCCGCCTCGCCGCCGAGCGTGGGCACGCGCACGATGTCACCCAGCGCGGCCTGCGAAATGCGCACCGGTACTTCGCAGTGCAGATCATCGCCGTCACGCTGGAAGATGGTATGCGGTCGCACGCGCACTTCGACATACAGATCGCCTGGCGGCGAACCCGCGGGACCGGCTTCGCCTTCGCCCGCGAGACGGATGCGGTCGCCGGTGTCGACGCCCGCCGGCACCTTCACCGACAGCACCTTCTCTTCCTCGACGCGACCGGCGCCGTGACAGGTCTTGCAGGGGTTGGCGATGATCTGGCCCTGGCCGCCGCAATGCGGACACGCCTGCTGCATCGTGAAGATGCCGCGCTGCATGCGCACCTGGCCGCGACCGGCGCAGGTCGAGCAGGTTTCGCGCTTGCCGTCTTCCGAACCGCTGCCGTCGCACTCGTCGCATGCGGCGAGTGTCGGCAGTTCGACGCGCTTCTCCACGCCGCCGACCGCATCCTCGAGATCGAGCTCCATCACGTAGCCGATGTCGGCGCCGCGACGCGGACCACCGCGACCGCCACCACCGCCGAAGATGTTGCCGAAGATGTCGCCGAAGATGTCGCCCATGTCCGCGCCGCCGCCGAAGCCCGGGCCGGCGTTGCCGCCGCCCATGCCGTGCTCGAACGCGGCGTGTCCGTGCTGGTCGTACATGCGACGCTTGCCGCCGTCCGACAGGACTTCGTAGGCCTCCTTGCACTCCTTGAACGCCGCCTCGGCACTCGCATCGCCGGGGTTGCGGTCAGGGTGGTACTTCATCGCGCAACGGCGATAGGCCTTCTTCAGTTCGTCTTCGGTGGCACTGCGGGTGACGCCCAGCACTTCGTAGTAATCGCGTTTGCTCATGGAAAACCGGTCGCAGGGACCGTCGTGGCGACGGTCTCGTTAAAAACGGAAGCCGGTCGCCCGACACCGCCACGCCGAGGGCGCGCACGATGCCGGGGTTCCGGCCGAAACGCCGCGGCAGGGCCGCGGCGGTACCGACTTACTTCTTCTCGTCGTCCTTGACCTCGGTGAACTCGGCGTCGACGACGTCGTCGGACTTCGGCGCCTCGCCCGACGCCGCACCGGCGTCGCCCTGGCCGGCCGCACCGGCGGCGGCGAACAGCTGCTGCGCGACTTCCTCGAGGTGCTTGGACTTGGCTTCGATCTGCGCCTTGTCGTCGCCCTTCATGGCGGTCTCGACCTCGGCGATCGCGGCTTCGGCATTGCCGATCACGTCGCCCGGCACCTTGTCACCGTTGTCCTTGATCGCACTGCGCGTGGCGTGCACCAGCGCATCGGCCTGGTTGCGCGCGCCGACCAGCTCCTGGAACTTCTTGTCGTCCTCGCGGTGCGCTTCGGCGTCGGCGACCATCCGGGCGATCTCGTCGTCCGACAGGCCCGAACCGGCCTTGATCTCGACCTTCTGCTCCTTGTTGGTCTTCTTGTCCTTGGCCGACACATGCAGGATGCCGTTGGCGTCGATGTCGAACGACACCTCGACCTGCGGCATGCCGCGCGGCGCGGCGTCGATGCCGGTCAGGTCGAAGCGGGCCAGCGACTTGTTGAAGCGGGCCTGCTCGCGCTCGCCCTGCAGCACGTGCACGGTCACGGCCGACTGGTTGTCGTCGGCGGTGGAGAACGTCTGCGAGGCCTTGGTCGGGATGGTCGTGTTCTTCTCGATGATCTTGGTGAACACACCGCCCAGGGTCTCGATGCCGAGGCTCAGCGGGGTCACGTCGAGCAGCAGCACGTCCTTGACGTCACCAGCCAGCACGCCACCCTGCACCGCAGCGCCGATCGCCACAGCCTCGTCGGGGTTCACGTCCTTGCGCGGCTCCTTGCCAAAGAACTCGGCGACCGCCGCCTGCACCTTGGGCATGCGGGTCTGGCCACCGACGAGGATGACCTCGTTGATGTCGGACGCACGCAAGCCGGCGTCATTGAGCGCGGTGCGGCAGGGCTCGATCGTCTTGCGCACGAGTTCCTCGACAAGCGACTCGAGCTTGGCGCGGGTCAGCTTGATGTTGAGGTGCTTCGGGCCCGACGCATCGGCCGTGACGTACGGCAGGTTCACTTCGGTCTGCTGCGAGGACGAGAGCTCGATCTTCGCGCGCTCGGCCGCATCCTTCAGGCGCTGCAGCGCCAGCGGATCCTTGCGCAGGTCGATGCCCTGGTCCTTGTTGAACTCGTCGACGAGGTAATCGATGACGCGCGCGTCGAAGTCCTCGCCGCCAAGGAAGGTGTCGCCATTGGTGGCCAGCACTTCGAACTGCTTTTCGCCGTCGACTTCCGCGATCTCGATGATCGACACGTCGAAGGTGCCGCCGCCGAGGTCATACACGGCGATCTTGCGGTCGCCGCCGGACTTGTCGAGGCCGTAGGCCAGTGCGGCCGCGGTGGGTTCGTTGATTATGCGCTTCACGTCCAGACCAGCGATGCGGCCGGCGTCCTTGGTCGCCTGGCGCTGGCTGTCGTTGAAGTAGGCCGGCACCGTGATCACGGCTTCGGTGACCTTCTCGCCCAGGTAGTCCTCGGCGGTCTTCTTCATCTTCTCGAGAATGCGCGCCGAGACTTCCTGCGCGGACAGGCGCTTGCCGTCGCTGGTCGACACCCAGGCGTCGCCGTTGTCGTGCTCGAGGATCTTGTACGGCACCAGGCCGATGTCCTTCTGGACTTCGGCGTCCTTGAACTTGCGGCCGATCAGGCGCTTGACCGCGAAGAAGGTGTTGTTCGGATTGGTGACCGCCTGGCGCTTGGCCGACGCGCCCACCAGCACTTCGCCGTCCTTGGTGTAGGCAACGATCGACGGCGTGGTGCGGTCGCCCTCGCTGTTCTCGATGACCTTGGCCTTGCCGCCGTCCATGATCGCCACGCACGAGTTCGTCGTGCCGAGGTCGATGCCGATGATCTTTGCCATTGCAGTGCTTCCTCTAGAAGATGTGTGTCTGGGTGACGGCCGGTGCCGTCGATGCCCGTGATCTGGGGACACGCAACACAGCGTTCAAGCGGTGAGACGCATCCGAATTCGCGATCGGACCGGGGCCCGCGGCGTTCAGTCAGCCTTGGCGACGACGACCATGGCCGGTCGCAGCAGGCGCTCGTTGAGCAGATAGCCCTTCTGGAACACCTGGGCGACGGCGCCCGGCGGCACGCCCGGCACCTCGACGATGCTCATCGCCTGGTGATGCTCGGGATTGAACGGATCGCCCGGGGCCGGCGCCAGCGTGGCCAGTCCGTTGGACTCGGTGGCCTTGGTCAGCTCGCGCAGGGTCAGTTCGACGCCGCTGCGCAGCGGATCGCTGTCGGATGCATTGGCGAGACCGGCTTCCAGCGCGTCGAACACCGGGACCAGCGCGGCCAGCAGGCGTTCGTTGGCGAAGCGACGGGCACTCTCGACCTCGCGGGCCAGGCGCTTGCGCTGGTTCTCCAGGTCGGCGCGCTCCAGCAGGACCTGCCCGCGGAGCTGCTCGAGCTCGGCGCTCAGACGCTCGACCTGCTCGGCCAGTTGCTGCTCCACCGGAGCCGCGTCCGGGCCATCGGTCTCGTGGGAAACGGGGGACTGCGAATCGTGCTGCTGGGTCATGTCGGGTTCCGGGGCGGTCGTCTGGCCGCCGACGGCACCAGCTATGGGGCCGCGGTCCCGCGATTCAAGGCTCGGGATGCAGCGCTGCGCCCAGCACGCTGGCGGTGGCCTGTACCACCGGGATGACCCGCTCGTAGGCCATGCGCGTGGGGCCGATCACGCCCAGCACGCCCAGGGTGCGGCCGCCGGCCCCGTAGGGCGCCGTCACCAGCGACATGCCTTCCAGCGGCGCCAGGCCGGTCTCCTCGCCGATGAAGATGCGCACACCCGGCGCGCGGATCGTGCGCTCCAGCAGTTGCAGGATCTCGCGCTTGCGGGAAAAGGCGTCGAAGAGCTCGCGCAGGCGATCGAGATCCGACAGGTCCTGGACACCGATCAGCCGGTTCTGCCCGGCCAGCAGCATGTCGTCGTCGCCCGGCACCAGCGCCTGCTCGGCCAGCTCCATCGTCTGCGACAGCAAGGCCTCCATCTCGTCGCGGGCGTGGCGCAGTTCCTCGACCAGCGCCGCGCGGATGTCACCCAGCGGGCGACCGGCGAACTGCTGGTTGAGATAGTTGGCCACCCGTTCCAGCTCCCCGGTCTCGAAGCTGCGCCGGGTCTGGATGATGCGGTTCTGCACTTCATGGTCGGCGAAGACGATGATCGCCATGACCCGCTGGCCGTCGAGCGGCACGAAGTCGATGTGCCGGAACGCCAGCTGTTCACGCCGCGGCACCGACACCACGCCGACGAAATGCGTCATCGCCGACATCAGCTCCGACGCGCTGCCCAGCAAGGACTGTTGCCCACCACCGCCCAGTTCGCCGCGCAGCCGCTCCATCTCCTGCGCGCGCAGCGGCTTGACCTGCAGCAGCGAGTCCACGAACACGCGATAGCCCTGCGCCGTGGGCACGCGGCCTGCCGACGTGTGCGGCGAGGCCAGCAGTCCCGCTTCCTCCAGATCGGACAGGATGTTGCGGATGGTCGCGGCGCTGACATCGAGACCGGCGTGCCGCGCGAGCGTCTGCGATCCGACCGGCCCACCCTCCTGGATGTGCCGCGCGATCAGCGTGCGCAGCAGGTGCCGGGCGCGTGGATCGAGCGGATGGCGGGGATCGGAGGACATGCGGGCGGTATACGGTGCGCCTACCCGTGATGCAAGCGCCGGCGTCTCCGCCCGTGAGACGGATGCACGGTATCCAGCGTTTCCACGCAGGCCGATTCGCTCGGCGATCTACTCGCGCGAGACGCGCCAAGGCACAATCCGCACCCATGCTGACCCATCTCGCCATCCGCAATTTCGCCGTCGCCAGCCAGTCGGATCTGGAGTTCGGCGCCGGCCTGACCGTCATCTCCGGCGAAACCGGCGCCGGCAAGTCGCTGCTGGTCGATGCGCTGGGCTTCCTGTCCGGCCAGCGCGCCGACAGCGGCATCGTGCGCCATGGCGCCGAGCGCGCCGAACTGCACGCCGAATTCGCACTCGACGATGCCGCGCCTGCGCTGCGCTGGTTGCGCGAACACGAGCTCGACGACGGCGACACCTGCCAGCTGCGGCGCACCCTGCGTGCAGACGGCGGCTCGCGCGCCTGGATCAACGGGCGACCGGCGACGATCACCCAGCTGGGCGAACTGGCCGGGCATCTGGTCGAGATCCACGGCCAGCACGAGCACCAGGCCCTGCTGGCCCGCGGCAGCCAGCTCGCGCTGCTCGACGCGCAGGCCGGCAACGGCGCGCTGCTGGCCGAGGTGCGCGCGACCGCGCAGGCGTGGCGCGCGCTGCACGACGAGCGCGACGCGCTGGTCGGCATCGGCGATGTGGCCGAGCGCCGCGACTGGCTGCGTCATCAACTCGAAGAACTCGACGGCGAATCGCTCGCCGCCGATGCGGTGGCCGAGCTGTTCGCCAGCCACCGCCGGCACGCGAATGCCGCAGGCCTCATCCAGACCTGCGACACCGCGCTGGAGCGTATGCGCGGCGACGACGATCTCGGCCTGCCGCAGGCGCTGCAGGCGCTGCGCCACGATCTGTCGCGGATGCGCGCCCACGAGCCGCGACTGGGTGAGGTGGACGCGATGCTCGACGCCGCGGCGATCCAGCTCGACGAAGCCACGCTGCTGCTGAGCCAGGTGCGCGACGATCTCGACATCGACCCGGAACAACTGGAGACGCTCGAACAGCGCCTGGCGCGATTGCACGAACTCGCGCGCAAGCACCGCGTGACGCCGGAGGAACTGATCGACGTGCAGACACGTCTGGCTGGCGAGCACGATCAGCTCGAGGGCGCCGGTGAACGCCTGAAGCAGCTCGACGGCGAGATCGACGCCGCGATGGGTCGCTGGCGGGCGGCCGCCGATCGCCTCGGTGCGGCACGCCGCCAGGCGGCCAAGGCGCTGTCGAAGGCCACCACCACGCTGATCCACGAGCTCGGCATGGGCGGCGGCGTGTTCGAGGTGGCGATCGAACCGGTCGAGACTTCACGACCCGATCCGCAGGGCGCGGAGCGCGTCGAGTTCATGGTGTCGGCCAACGCCGGCCAGCCACCGCGTGCGCTGCGAAAAGTCGCGTCGGGCGGCGAACTGTCGCGCATTTCGCTGGCGATCGAAGTCGCCGCGCTCGGCCACGATGCGGTGCCGACGATGGTGTTCGACGAGGTCGATTCGGGCATCGGCGGCGCCGTCGCCGATATCGTCGGCCGCAAGCTGCGCGCATTGGGCGAAAGCCGTCAGGTGTTGTGCGTGACCCATCTGCCGCAGGTGGCCTCGAAGGGCCATACGCACTACCGCGTACACAAGTCCAGCGCCGACGGTGCGACCGAAAGCCAGGTCAGCCTGCTCGACACCGGCGAACGCACCGAGGAACTCGCGCGCATGCTCGGCGGTGTCGACGTCAGCAAGGAAGCCCGTGCTGCGGCGCGGAAACTGCTGCAGGGCATGGTCTGACGGCAGCCACTGCGCTGCCTGCTGCGCCTGCGGTCGTCCGGAAATCGAGGAATAGCGAGCGCTCGAGCCCGCGGCTGCTCACTTCACGGCGCGCCAGGCGCGTCGAGCGAGCAGCGAGGCTTCAGCGCTTCTTGCGGACGTAGAGCACCAGCGAGTGTTCTTCGAGGATGTAACCGTACTGCTCGGCGATCTGCCGCTGCAGGGCTTCGATCTCGTCGCTTTCGAACTCGATGATCTTGCCGGTGTCCACATCCACCATGTGGTCGTGGTGGCCGCCGCGATCGAGTTCATAGACGGCATGACCGCCTTCGAAATTGTGTTTGAGCACCAGGCCGGCGGCCTCGAACTGGGTCAGCACGCGATAGACCGTGGCCAGGCCGATCTCGTCGCCCTGGTCCAGCAACTGGCGGTAGATGTCTTCGGCCGTGAGGTGCTGGCGCGGCGTGCGCTGCTCGAGCAACTGCAGGATCCGCATCCGCGGATGGGTGACTTTCAATCCGGCCTTGCGCAGGTCGAGCGATTCCATGGTGTCTCCGAATACAGGCAGGCATGCCACTGGGGGTTGAACGCCAGCTGCCTGGATCGCGGTTGCGGCGTGGCGCGCAGTGTATCATCGGGCGGTCATTCCAGGCCGTCATCCACGCCATGCACAAGCTTCTGCTCGTTCCGCTTCTCGCACTCGCCACCAGTGGTTGCGGCCTGCTGTACAAGCAGCCGATCTACCAGGGCAACCTGATCGACGGTTCCGCGGTCGAACAGCTGCAGGTCGGCATGGGCAAGGCGCAGGTCGAAGCGCTGCTGGGAACGCCGTCGATCGCCGACCCGTTCCACCACCAGCGCTGGGACTACACGGCCTCGCAGCGCGTGGACCGTCGTGGCCGCACCGAGATCAAGAACTTCACCGTGTTCTTCGAGAACGACCAGCTCGCACGCTGGGAAGGCGAGTATTTCCCGAAGCGCGACGAAGAACTGGCCGCGGAGATGCGCAAGTTCGGCAACCTCCCGCGCGAGAAGGGCAACCAGCGCCGCTGAGCGCGCGCGTCAGCCCGGGGTCCGGCTCGCCGCCGCCCGGCGTCGACGCGCTTCCTTCGGATCGGCCTGCAGCGCTTCCAGCAGTTCCAGGCGATCGCCGTCGTGCAGCTGAGACGCCTCCTGCACGCGCACACCGAAGACCGCATAACCGGCGACTGCATCCAGCACGTGCGGCGCCGTTCGCCGGATCGCGTCCACCGCCTCGGCCACGGTCGCAGTGTCGTCGAGCTGGAGCGTCCAGTGCGCGTGGCGGCCGGGCCAGGCGCGGACCACCCGCACGGATTTCACGGCACGGGCTCGTGTTCGGCCACCCGCACGAAGTCGTCCACCATGCGATCGGCGAGCCCTTTGAAGCCGATGGTGAGCGCGGGCAGCATCAGACGGCTCTTGGGTTCGAACTCCAGCAGCAGCGTGACCTTGCAGGCCCCGTCACCGAGCGTGGCGAAGGTCCATCGGCCGTGCAGCGACTTGAAGGGACCGTCGCGCAGCTGCATGTCGATGCTGTCGAAGGGCGACAGCGTGTTTTCGGTCGTGAACCACGTCCGCAGGGCGCCGAGCCCCAGATCCAGACGCGCGACCATGCGCGACTCGGTCGACTCCTGGATCTGCGCCGCATCGCACCAGGCGAAACGGCGCGGATAGGCGGCGACATCGTTGACCAGCGCGTACATGCGCTCGGCGGGCTGCCCGACGAGGGCACTACGTTCAATCTTGGGCATGACTCGCCTGGGGGACCTGCTTCGAGGACAATGGACGGATGAGCAAGAAAAGCGGCAAGGACAAGGATAAGGCAAACAGCACCGGCACCATCGCGCTGAACAAGCGCGCGCGCCACGAGTACTACTTCGAAGACCGCTTCGAAGCAGGCCTGGCGCTGCAGGGCTGGGAGCTGAAGGCGATCCGCGCAGGCCGCGCCATCATCGGCGAGAGCTACGCGATGGTCCTCCACAACGAGCTGTTCCTGATCGGCGCGCAGATCACGCCTCTCAGCCAGGCCTCGTCGCACGTGATCGCCGATCCGCATCGCACGCGCAAGCTGCTGCTGCACCGGCGCGAGATCGACACGCTGATCGGACGCGTGCAGCGCGACGGCTACACCGTGGTGCCCACGGCGCTCTACTGGAAGGGCAACAAGGTCAAGGCCGAAGTGGTGCTGGCGAAAGGCAAGCAGAGTCACGACAAGCGCGACGTCGCGCGCGACCGGGACTGGGCGCGTGACAAGCAGCGCGCGATGCGGGCGCACAACAAGAACGCCTGACGGGCGCCGTTCCCGCACGCCTTGGCGGCAATGCCGACCTCAGCGGCGCTGCGCGGACGGGGCCAGCGAGAACCGGAACGTGGCGCCGCCATCGGGCCGGCCGACCGCGTCGATCGTGCCGCCATGGCGTTCGACGATGCGACGCACCGAGGCCAGCCCCACGCCGTGGCCCTTGAATTCGTCGTCGCGATGCAGGCGCTGGAACGGCCGGAACAGCTTGCCCGCGTACTCGGCATTGAATCCCGCCCCGTTGTCGGCGACGTAGAACACCCCACCCGGCTCGGCGCCGAACTCGATCGTCGCGCGCGCCGTGTTCGCCGTGAACTTCCAGGCGTTGCCCAGCAGGTTCTCGAGCAGGTTGCGCACCAGGGCCGGATCCCCGTCCGCCTGCAGGTCCGGGGCCACGCGCACCGCGACCTCGCGTCCGGCATCGGTCTGGCGGAGCTCGGACAGTACCTCGCTGGCCATGCGGCTGAGATCGAGCGGCACGCGTTTGAACTCGCCGCGACTGATCCGCGACATCTTCAGCAGCGCGTCGATCAGTTGGTCCATGCGGGCGGCGGCATTGCGCACGCGCGCGAGGTAGTCCTGCCCCTGCGCATCGATCACGGCGCCGTAGCGCTCGGCGAGGATGCGTCCGAACCCGTCGATGCTGCGCAGCGGCGCGCGCAGATCGTGGGAGACGATGTAGGCGAACGACTCGAGCTCCTGGTTGGCCTGGGTGAGTTCACGCGTGCGCTGCTCCACGCGTGACTCGAGCGTCCGGTTCAGCGCATGCACCTGGGCCTCGGCACGCAGACGCTCCGTCACGTCGTCGACCTGCACCAGCCGCGCCACGTCGCTGCCCCCGTCGCCGGGCATCAGGGTGGACGCGAGGTGCACCTCGCGGATGTCGCCGTCGTCCCGGCGCAGCCGGCGTGTGCTGCGGTGCACGCCTTCGCGCAGCGCTTCCATCTCTCGCGAGCGCGACACATCGTCGTTGCCGTCCACGAAGTAGCCATTGAACAACGTCCCGGTCAGGGCGGTCCCGCTGACACCGGCGATATCGGCCATCGCCGGATTGCTCTCGAGAATCGTGCCGTTGCGGTCGAGCAGCACCATGCCGATCGCGGAGTACTGCATCGCATTCCGGAAACGCTGTTCGCTGCGCCGGTACGAATCGCTCAGGCGGTGTGCGAGCGTCTCGGCGCGCGACTGGGTCTGCGCGAGCGTCATCACCACCGCGAACAGCAGCAGCGATGCCACGACGCCCGTGATCAAGGTGGCCTGCAGCTCGCGCATGCCCGCCGATGCCAGCGGACCGACGTGCTGAAAATCGTAGCGCCAGCTGCGGCCGTAGAGCTGCTGGGTCACCGTGTGCAGCACCTCCGAACCCGGGCCATCTCCCTCGGTCCAGCCGTCGGACGCGAGCAGCGGCGCCTCGACCCCGTCGCTGACGTCGACGATCCGGAACGCCAACGCGTGGTCGACCGGAATCATCGAGCGGTCGATGAACTCCGCCGTGCGAAATGGCGCATACACCCAGCCGACCAGCGCGGTTTCGCGACCGGCGCGCGACATCGGCAGACGTGCGGTTCGGTACACCGCCGAGAATAGCAGCACGCCCGCCTGCCCCTCCCGACCGAACTGCCGCAGGCGCACCGGCGCGCTCAACCGGACTTCACCGCTGTCGCGGGCGGCGTCCATCGCGGCGCGCCGCGTCGGATCGCTGTACTGGTCGTAGCCGATGGCCAGCCGGCTGGAATCGATCTCGGGCTCGAAGTAGAGAATCGCGCCGTAATGCGGACGCACGCCGCGCGGGGTCAGCGTGAACAGCCCCTCGCCGGCCGCCCGCTGGCGCAGCTGCAACTCGGCCAGCGACTGCGGATCTAGATAGGCGACGTAGCCGATGCCCATCATGCCGGGCAGCTGGCGACGGATATCCAGCCCTTCGACATAGCCGCGCCACTGCCGCGCGGTCGGCGTCTCGACCGCGGCGCTGTGCAGGGCTACCCCGCCCCGCAGACTGAGTTCGTACTGCAGCAGCCGCTGGCGGACCGCCTCCGCAAGCTGGTCGGCATCGGCCACGAAGCTCGCCTCCGCGAGACGACGTTCGCGCTCGCCCGCGCCACGCGCGTAGAGCGTCACCATCAGCAGGGAACCGAGCAGCACCAGGCCTGCCAGCACATGGCTCCGGCGAAGCCGCCAGGCGGACTGCACCGGACTCGGAGGACTCGTGGAATGCGGCGGGTTCGCGGCCATCACGACAGCATAACGAGCGCGCCCGCATCGACCAAAAAAAAAACCGGGCCCGAAGGTCCGGTCTTTCAACAATTGGTGGAGGTGGCGGGAATCGAACCCGCGTCCGAAGGCACTCCATCCCCGGTACTACATGCTTAGCTCACCGTTGGATCTCGCCCTGTGGCAGCACGGTGTGCAAAGCGCACCCCAGGACCAGTCTGTTTTGTTCAAGCCGTGACTGACAGACAGCCATCACAGCCGGTTCCGTGATAATGACCCTACATCTACGAGCACGGGCACAAGTAGGTTCGGGGCTTACGCCTTAAGCGGCGAGAGCGTAGTTGTCGTCGTTGGCAACTAAAAGTTTGCTACTGGATTAACGAGGAAAGTCGCCCCCTCGGCATGCACCAGGCAATTTCGCAACCCCCGTCGAAGCCTGGGCACCCCCGGGAGTCAGAAGTCGCTCTGACCCGAGCAGTATAGGGCCGGTGCGCCGTATCTCAAGCGCTAGCCGGCGTGCAGGCAACCGCGGTTCACAGGCAGCGTGTGGAGCGGTGTCGACGCGACACCCGGATAGGCAGGTGCACGCGCACCGGTCATGTCATCGGCTATACGTGTGCGTTGCCGCAAGGGCGCTGCTAGCATGCGCGTCCCCTTGGGGAGTAGCCGGCTTCCGTGATGCGGAAGCGCCTGTATCAACACACTCGATCCGTTGCGATCGTGGTGCAGGCAACCAGTCAGGGTTGGCGAGACCAGCGGCATATCGGCGCAACAGCGGTTGGGCGTGCCGGCGTGCCGTGCATGGTCCAGGCCCGACCCGAAGCAGTCTTTCGCATGTCCCTTCTCTCGATCCTTCTGATCGGCTTCGCCATGTCCACCGACGCCTTTGCCGCCGCTATCGGCAAGGGCGCGGCGATGCAACGCCCGCGATTTCCCGAAGCACTGCGCGCAGGCGCGATCTTCGGCGTGATCGAAGCCGTCACACCCATCATCGGCTGGGCACTCGGTCTTGCAGCCGCCGCGTACGTCACCGCCTGGGATCACTGGATCGCCTTCGTCCTGCTCAGCGTGCTGGGCGCCCGCATGATCGCAGCCGGCGTCCGCAAGGACGCACCCGAAGACGCCGATGCCGCCGCGCGTCCCCACGGGTTTTGGAATCTCGCCGCCACCGGTTTCGCCACCAGCATCGACGCGATGGCGGTCGGCGTCGGTCTTGCATTTCTCGACGTCAACATCCTGCTGGTCGCAACCGTCATCGGTCTCTGCACCCTGGTGATGGTGACCACGGGCATCATGCTGGGCCGGGCGCTGGGCGCGATCGTCGGCAAGCGCGCGGAAATCATCGGCGGCCTGATCCTGATCGTCATCGGCATCGTGATCCTCTATGAACACCTCGCCGGCAAGGGCGGTGGCATCGGAATCGGATGAGTGTCCGCGGGGTTCACGGCCGCCTGACGAAACGCGACGGAAGCTCGTGGCATCTGCCCGGCAAGGAGCCGCCCGTGAAAGTCCGCCGCGTTTACAGCACCCCCGCCCTGCCCGACGCCGAAGCCGCGGTCCGGGCGGTCCGGGAAGCCGGCATTCCCGAGGACGACATCTCGCTCGTGGCGCGTGGCGACATCGAATTGGATACCGTCCCCGAACACCAGAAGGACGCGCCGACCGACTTCAAGCATGCCGCGGTGCGTGGTGCGGGCATCGGCGGTGCGACGGGCCTGCTGGCCGGACTCGTCGCAGTCGCGGTACCGCCACTGGGACTGACGCTGGCCGGCGTCGCGCTGACGACGCTCGGCGGCGCCGCCGTGGGAACCTGGGCGTCCTCGCTGGTGGGCGCGTCGTTGCCGGATCCGGTCCGGCAGAAGTTCGACCGCGAAATCGAGGCCGGGCGCATCCTGGTCGTCATCGACGGCGAAGGCGATGCCTTGGCGGCCGCGGAAACCGCGTTGCGCGCCGCGGGCGCGATCCATCTGCCGTACGACGAATCAACGGCGCTGGGCTGAGCAGGCATCCGCCGAAGCGGGCTGAAGGACGCGGCGTACAACTCGAGCTGCGCGTATTGGCGGAGAGAGTGGGATTCGAACCCACGGAAGGTTTGACCCTTCGGCGGTTTTCAAGACCGCTGCCTTAAACCACTCGGCCATCTCTCCGATGTGTCACATCCGCCGACGTGCAGCGCGCGGACCTGCGGATGACCGGCGATGCCGCCCAATGCGCGGATGACGCCGGTGACGTCACGCTTGCGACGTCACGCTTGCGACGTCACGCCATTGTCGCACGCACCGCAGCGGTGGAGATACGCGGCGGTGGCGCGATCGCGCCCGGCATCGGCTTCTTCTCGCAGTTGCGGCAGTCGAGGCTGGAGGCCTCGATCAGCGGCGGCAGCTTTTCGGCGAGGAAGTCGATGAAGACGCGGACGGCCGGCAGCAGGCCGCGCCGCGAGGCGAACACGGCGTGGGCGATGCCCTGCGGCAGATGCCAGTCGGGCAACACGACCTCGAGCTCGCCATTGCGCACGGCTTCCGCGCACAGGGTTTCAGGCAGCATCGTGATGCCGAGGCCCTGCTTGGCCAGCGCCATCAGCATCGGAAAATCAAAGCCGGCGACACGCGGCTTGAGCTCCACGCGGCGCGTGGTGCCGTCATTGGCCTGCAGGTCCCAGCGCTGCTTCACCTCGTCCTCGCCCATGCTCATCGTGGTGTGCTGGTCGAGTTCATCGGGATCCTTCGGACGTCCCATGCGATCGAGATAGGCGGGACTGGCGACCAGCAGTTCCTGGATCTGGCCGAAGCTGCGCATCACCAGGCTGCCGTCGTCGTCGAGCTTGGAACGCACGCGCACCGCGACGTCGAAGCCTTCGTTGATCACGTCGACGCGGCGATTGCTGACGTGCAGCTGCACGCGCACCTGCGGATAGCGCGCGAGGAATTCGGGCAGCATCTGTGGAATCGACTGCTGGGCGATGCTGACCGGCACGCTGACCCGCACCAGTCCGCGCGGTTCCGCGCTCAGGCGATCGACCACTTCGCGCGCGGCCGTGGCCTCGGCGAGCATCGATTGCGAATGCCGAAACACGCTCTGTCCGACATCGGTCACCGCGAAGCGGCGTGTCGAGCGTTGCAGCAGACGCACGCCCAGTTCCGTCTCCAACTGGCTGATACGTCGGCTCAGTCGGGACTTCGGAATGCCCAGGGCGCGTTCCGCGGCCGCGAAGCCGCCGTGTTCGACAACCATCGCGAAGTAATAGAGATCGTTGAGATCCTGCATGGGGCGGCCTCACTATCGGAACAATGCGGCGTATTCCACCACTTACATTCCAAATACGCAACACAGAGGGTCAATGGCTGCGATAGGTTGCACCGATGGAACGCCGGCGTGCGCGGACGTGTGCCGCCGTCACGCCTCGCCGCGGTCAGTCCAGACGGGTCAGTCCACCCAGATAGGGGCGCAGGACTTCCGGCACCTCGATCGTGCCGTCCGCCTGTTGATAGTTCTCCATCACCGCGATCAGCGTGCGGCCGACCGCAAGCCCCGAGCCGTTGAGGGTGTGCACCGGTTCGGGCTTGCCCGTCTCCGGATTGCGCCAGCGGGCCTGCATGCGCCGCGCCTGGAAGTCGCCTGTGTTCGAGCACGAGGAGATCTCGCGATACGTGTCCTGCGACGGCAGCCAGACCTCGAGGTCATAGGTGCGACGTGCGGCGAATCCCATGTCGCCGGTGCACAACAGCAACTTGCGGTACGGCAGGCCGAGCTTCTCGAGCACGGTCTCGGCGCAGCGGGTCATGCGCTCCAGCTCCGCGTCGCTGTCCTCGGGCCGCACGATCGACACCATCTCGACCTTCTCGAACTGGTGCTGGCGAATCATGCCGCGCGTGTCGCGGCCGTGACTGCCGGCCTCGGCACGGAAGCACAGCGAGTGCGCGCTCATGCGCAGCGGCAGACGCTCGGCCTCGACGATCGTGTCGCGCACGATGTTGGTCAGCGGCACTTCGGCGGTCGGGATCAGGTAGCGCGTCTCGTCGCCGAACGGTGTGGCGAACAGGTCGTCCTCGAACTTCGGCAGCTGGCCGGTACCGCGCATGGTGTCGGCATTGACGATCAGCGGGACGCTGGTTTCTTCGTATCCGTGTTCGACGGTGTGCAGGTCGAGCATGAACTGCGCGAGCGCACGATGCAGGCGCGCGAGCTTGCCGCGCAGCACGGTGAAGCGCGCGCCGCTGAGCCTGGCGGCGGTTTCGGCGTCCAGCCAGCCGTGACGTTCGCCGAGCGCGACGTGATCGCGAACCTCGAAATCGAAACTGCGAGGCGTGCCCCAACGCGACTGTTCGACGTTGTCGGCCTCGTCGCGGCCCACCGGCACACCGGCATCGGGCAGGTTCGGCACACCGAGCACGATCGCCTCGATATCGGCCTGAATCTCCACCAGTCGCAACTCGCTAGCCTTGAGCGCATCGGCGAATCCGGCCACCTCGGCCAGCAGCGGCGCGACATCTTCGCCCTTGGCCTTGGCCTGGCCGATCGCCTTGCTGCGCGTGTTGCGCAGGTTCTGCAGTTCCTGCGTGCGGACCTGGAGCTGCTTGCGCTCGGCTTCCAGCGATTCGATCCGCGACACCGGCAACTCGAACCCGCGGGTCTCGCGCAGGCGCGCGGCGGTATCGGTGAGGTGCTGGCGCAGGAGGCTGGGATCGAGCATGACGGGGCTTCGGCTTATCGATAACGGAATCGGCATTATCGCCCGGATTTCCGCAGGACGCGTCCGCTGCGTCCACGCGCCGGACGGCGCGCACAGAGGCGTGTGCAAGAATGCGGCGCCACATCGAGGAGCCCGCCATGTCCGCGTCGTCCACACCCTTCGCCGCGCGCCTGCGCCGCGGCGCGCGCAGTGCCATGCCGCGCGGACGCGCTTGGTGGTGGGTGGCCGGCAGCTGTGTGATGGGCGTTCTGCTGTTCCTGTCGGTGTGGCTGCTGCGTCCATCGTCTCCGGTTGCGTCCGGCGGACCCGATCTGCCGGCCGTGGCGGGCGACCCGTCGATGGCCCCACTGCCCGCGCCGCTCCCTGCTGCCGGCAGCGCGGACCGGGGCTTCGACTATGCGAGTCCCCAGGACACGCGCACCCCGGTGCGGATCGATGCACACGTGCCGCAGGCCGTACCGGCACCCGCGCCGGTCGCTGCGCCCGTGGATCAGCCGGTGCCATCGCCGGTCACGACTGCCGCCTCCGATCTGCCGACCAGCGTGCCGCGCCCGGTGTCCACGCAACAGCCCGACTATCCGCGGGCTTCGATGCGGCGTGGTGAACGCGGCGACGTGGTGCTGCGGGTCCAGGTCGGCGCCGACGGCCGTGTGGATGCAGTCGACGTCGTCAGCAGCAGCCAGCACCGGCGCCTCGATCGCGCCGCGATGTCCGCGGTCCGCAGGTGGCGGTTCGAGCCTGCCATGCGCGACGGCCAGCCCGTGGCCGGCGAGTTGCGCATCCCGTTTTCGTTCGCGCCCGAGGGCGGCTGACCGGCCTGCCGCGCTGCACGTCGCGTCCACATCCCGCGTGGGAGTCTCGCCACTCCCATTCAGGAAGGAGTGCGGCCCATGAACGACCCCTTGCATCGTCCCGTTGCCCCACCTTTGCAGGATCCGCCGCCGCAGGAGCCGCCGCATAAGGGGTCGAGCCCGCTGGTCTGGATTCTGCTGCTGGTCGTGCTCGTCGCGCTCGGCTGGTACGCACTGACCCAGCGCGGCACCAGCGAGACCACCACATTGCCGCCCACACCGGTCATCGATGATCCGGCTGCGCCGCCGGCGGAGCGCGAACCCACCGCGCGCACCGCGCCACGTTCCGATGCAGCGTCCGCACGTCCGGCAGATCGTGAAGCACGCCCGGTCGCGCAGCCGGAGATTCCGTATCCGCCTGCCGCGGCGCGCAGCCGGGAAGAGGGTTCGCTGATCCTGCTGGTGCAGGTGGATGCGAACGGCAATGCCACGGATGTGACGGTGGAAAAGCGCAGCGGCTCACGTGATCTCGACCGCGCCGCGCAGCAGGCCGTGCGCGACTGGAAGTTCGAGCCGGCGATCCAGGGCGGCAAGCCGACCGCGAGTGCGGTGCGCGTGCCGATCGAGTTCACGCTCCAGGACCCGGGCTGATCCAGCCAACTCGAAATGCGCTGAACGCAGAACGCCCGCATCTTTCGGATGCGGGCGTTTTCGTATCGGCGATGTGGTGCGCGAACGCGCGTGCCGGTCAGCCGTTGCGCAGCGAAAACCCTGCGGTTTGCGCCAGCTCCAGAAATCCGGGGAACGAGGTCGCGACATTCGCGGTGTCGTCGATGACCACCTCGCCGCGCGAGCGTTGGCCGGCGATCGCGAACGCCATCGCGATGCGATGGTCGCCGTGGCTGTCGACGCGCCCGCCACCGACGCCATCCGCGCGTCCGGTGATCGTCGCGCCATCCGGCGCTTCCTCGATGTCGACATCGAGCGCGCGCAGGCCGGCCGCCATCGTCGCGATGCGGTCCGATTCCTTGACGCGCAGTTCGTGCGCGCCGGTCACCCGGGTCGCGCCATGCGCGCAGGCGGCCGCAATGAACAGCGCCGGAAACTCGTCGATCATGTCCGGCACGTGCTGCTCGGGCACGTCGATGCCGTGCAGCGGTGCGTAACGCACGCGCAGGTCGGCCACCGGCTCGCCGCCCTCCTCGCCCGCATCGGATTCGACGATATCCGCGCCCATCAGGCGCAACACGTGCAGCAGACCGGTGCGGCGCGGGTTCATGCCGACACGGCGCAGCAGCAGGTCGGAACCCGGCACGATCGACGCAGCGACCAGGAAAAACGCCGCCGACGAGAAATCCGCCGGCACCCGCACGTCGGTCGCACGCAGACGGTGTCCGCCGCGCAGGCGCGCGATGCCCGGCGCGAAGTCGATCGGCCAGCCGAACGCGGCGAGCATGCGCTCGGTGTAGTCGCGTGTCGGACGGGCTTCATGCACGACGGTCTCGCCATCGGCATACAGGCCGGCGAGCAGCAGGCAGGACTTCACCTGCGCACTGGCGAGCACGTTGTCGAACGCGATGCCGGTCAGCGGGGCGCCGCCATGCACATGCAGCGGCGGCACGCCGCCCTCGCCGGTCTCGATACGCGCGCCCATTCGCGCCAGCGGCTCGGTGACCCGGCGCATCGGTCGCTTCGACAACGACGCATCGCCAACGAGCGTGCTGTCGAATGCCTGTCCTGCGAGCAAGCCCGCGATCAGCCGCATGCCGGTGCCAGCATTGCCGCAGTCGAGCGGACCGTCGGCCGCGCGCAGGCCGTCGATGCCGACACCGTGCACGATGCGTACGCCCGGCGCCGGCGTCTCGATGTCCACGCCCAGCCGCCTGAAGATGGCTTCGGTCGCACGCGCGTCCTCGCCTTCGAGAAACCCCTCGATGCGCGAGGTGCCGTCGGCGAGCGCGGCCAGCATGATCGCGCGGTGCGACACCGACTTGTCGCCCGGCACCCGTATGTCACCGCGCAGCGGCACCCCCGGCGCCGCGATCCAGGACGCCGCGCTCACGGCACGGCGACCGGGTAGGACCCGAGCACGCGGACCTCGCCGGCGAACGCATCGATCTCGCCCAGTGCATCCTTCAGCGGCGATTCGTCGACGTGGCCGTTGACCTCGATGAAGAACGCGTACTGCCAAAGCGCACCGTGCGCGGGGCGCGATTCGATGCGGTTCATGCTGATGTCGCGACGCGCCAGCGGCTCGAGAATGCGGTACAGCGCGCCCGGCTGGTCGCGGATGAACACCATCAGCGAGGTGCGGTCGTTGCCCGACGTCGGGAACGCGCCGCGGCCGATCACCAGGAAGCGCGTGGTGTTGTCGCTGCGGTCCTCGATCGGGCCGGCCAGCACCTGCATGCCGTAGACGTGCGCAGCGTTCTCGCCGGCGATCGCCGCCGCGTCATCGGACTTCTTCGCCCGGCGCACGGCCTCGGCATTGCTAACCACCGCGTGTTTCTCCACGCCCGGCAGGTTCTCGCGCAGCCACTGCTTGCACTGCGCCAGCGACAGGCCGTGCGAATACACGCGCTCGATGTCCTCGATACGACCCGTGCGCGACAGCAGGTACTGGTGCACGCGCAACTCGACCTCGCCGCATATCTTCAGCGGCGAGGTCAGGAACATGTCGAGGGTCGACTGGATCGTGCCCTGCCCCGAGTTCTCGACCGGCACCACGCCGAAGTCGGCATTGCCGGCCGCCACCTCGTCGAAGACTTCCTCGATGCTCGCCAGTGGCAGACCCTTGGCCGAGTGGCCGAACTGCTTGTGCACGGCCTGCTGGGAGAACGTGCCTTCCGGGCCGAGGTAGCCGATTTTCAGCGGCTCCTGCTGGGCGAGACAGGCCGACATGATCTCGCGGAACAGGCGTACGAGCTCGGTGTCCGACAGCGGACCGTCGTTGCGGTCGACGACGCGCCGCAGCACCTGTGCTTCGCGCTCGGGCCGGTAGTAATCGACTGCCGCGGCGAGCTTGCCCTTGGCCTTGCCGACCTGGCGCGCGAACTGCGCGCGCTCGGCGATCAGCGTCTGGATCTGGTGGTCGATGCCGTCGATCTGCGCGCGCACCGCATCGAGGTTCGGCTTGGCGACGCCTGCCGTTGCAGCGGCCTTCACCGCGTCGACCTGCTGGGCGGGCGGCTTCTTCGTCCGCGCGGCCGACACCTTCTTCTTCGAATCAACCATGGGTCTTCTGGAAATCCTGCATGTACGCCACGAGAGCACGGACACCGTCGACCGGCATCGCGTTGTAGATGGACGCGCGCATGCCGCCGAGCACGCGATGGCCCTTGAGGCCGATCAGGCCCGCCTCGCGCGCGCCGTCGAGGAACGCGGCATTGCGCGCTTCGTCGGCGAGGAAGAACGGCACGTTCATGCGCGAACGCACGGCGGCGTCGATGTCGTTGCGGTAGAAGCCGCCGGACTCGTCGATCGCGGCATAGAGCAAGGCGGACTTCTGGTCGCTGCGGCGGTTGAATTCCGCGGTGCCGCCTTCGTCGAGCATCCAGCGGAATACCAGGCCGGCCACGTACCAGTTCCAGGTCGGCGGCGTGTTGAGCATCGAGTCGTTGGCGAGCTGCGCGCCGTAATTGAAGATCTCGGCACGCGGCTGGCCGGCGCGCTCGAGCAGATCGCGGCGCACGATGACGACCGAAATGCCGACCGGCCCGAGATTCTTCTGCGCACCGGCGTAGATCACGCCGTAGCGCGAGATGTCGATCGGTTCGGACGCGATGCTGGAACTGAAATCGGCGAACAGCGGCACGTTGCCGGTATCGGGCGCGGGCTCGCCCCACGCCGGCCGATACTCGACGCCGTGGATCGTCTCGTTCGCGGTGATGTGCACGTACGCCGCGCCCGGCGTCAGTCGCCAGGATTCGCGGGCGGGAATCATGCGGTAGCCGTCGGCCTCGCCGCTCGCGGCGACATTCACCGACACCGCCGGTGTGAGCTGCTTGAGCGCGGTCTTGCCCCAGTGGCCGGTGACGACGTAATCGACGGTGTCGCCCTGGTTCGCGAAGTTCAGCGGCAGCAGTGCCTGCGCCGTCGTCGCACCGCCGGGCAGGAACAGGACGGCATAGTCATCCGGCACACCGAGCAGCGTGCGAAGATCGGCTTCGGCGCGTGTGGCGACCTCCATGAACTCCGGTCCGCGGTGGCTCATCTCGACGATCGACGCGCCCGCGCTTCCCCACTCCAGCATGTCCGCCTGTGCCTGTTTCAGCACGCTTTCAGGCAGGGCGGCCGGTCCCGGGGCAAAGTTGTACGCACGCGCCATTCTGATCACTCCACGGAACGGATTTCGGAGGCGGCCAGTATGCCGCAGCGCAACAGTTTGACGTGCATCCGATGGTTGCGCTGGCAACGTATGTCACTGGTCTACAACAGGCGCGTCGCGCCGAGGAGCTCCACATGTCATTGCGCGATGCGTTGCGGATACGGGAGTCCGAAATCACCGACGAAGCCGTCTATCGCGACCGGCGACGCCTGCTGGCCCTGATGGCCGCCGCGCCTGCGTTGTCGCTGGCGGGATGCGCCGAAGCCGAGCCGCCGCCGGCGTCGACCACGCGGGTCACGCCCGCGCAGGCACGTAGCGGTTTCCGCACCGACGAGCCGCTGACGCGCTTCGAGGACATCACCAGCTACAACAACTTCTACGAGTTCGGCACCGGCAAGGGCGATCCGTCGAGCGCGGCGAAGACACTGCGCACCTCGCCGTGGACGGTCGAGGTCGGTGGCGAGTGCGCCAAGCCGGGCCGCGTGTCCTTCGAGGATCTGCTGCGCGGCGTCGCCAGCGAGGAACGCATCTACCGCCTGCGCTGCGTGGAGGGCTGGTCGATGGTGATTCCGTGGAGCGGCGTGCCGCTGGCGTCGGTGCTGCGGAAGTTCGAACCGAATTCGAAGGCCAAGTTCGTCGCCTTCACCACGCTGGCCGACCGCGAGCAGATGCCCGGCCTGCGCTTCCGCTCGATCAACTGGCCCTATCGCGAGGGGCTGCGCATCGACGAAGCGATGAACCCCCTCGCCTTCCTCGCCACCGGCCTGTACGGCAAGCCGCTGCCGCAGCAGAACGGGGCACCGCTGCGACTGGTCGTGCCGTGGAAGTACGGCTTCAAGAGCATCAAGTCGATTGTCGCGATCCGTTTTGTCGAACGCATGCCCAGCACCGCGTGGAACGATCTGCAGCCGTCGGAGTACGGCTTCTTCAGCAACGTCAATCCGGCGGTCGATCATCCGCGCTGGAGCCAGAAGACCGAGCGGCGTATCGCAGGCACCGTCAACCGTCTGCGCGCCAATCGCATCGACACACAGCCGTTCAACGGCTATGCGGACCAGGTCGCTTCGCTCTATTCGGGCATGGATCTGCGCAAGTGGTACTGAAGGCCGGACCTGCGGCACGCCCGGCGCGGCCCTCGACGCCGGCCGGCGTTGTTGCCGCGAAAGCGCTGGTGCATCTGCTGTGCCTGGCGCCGCTGGCGTGGCTGGGCTGGCGGGTGTGGCAGGTGCTGGGCGGCACGAACTTCGACGTGCTGGGCGCCGAGCCCGTGGTCACGATCGAACACGAGCTCGGCATCGGTGCGCTGCGCCTGCTGCTCATCACCCTGGCGATCACGCCGCTGCGCCAGCTCACCGGCTGGGCGACGGCGCTGCGGTTCCGGCGCATGCTCGGGCTGTACGCGTTCGTCTATGCGAGCCTGCATTTCGGCGTGTGGCTGGCGCTGGATCTGGTCGGTGATCTGTCACAGGTGGCAACCGAGATCGCGCGCCGCCCCTTCATCACGGTGGGCTTCCTCGCATGGCTGCTGCTGGTGCCGCTCGCGGCCACCTCGACCAAGGGCTGGATGCGCCGTCTGGGCCGCAGGTGGGGCCAGCTGCACAAGGCGATCTACGCGATCGCCGCGCTGGCCGTCTTGCATTTCTGGTGGATCGTGAAATCCGACTGGCGCGAGCCCGCGCTGTATGCGGCCATCCTCGCAGCCCTGCTGGGCTGGCGTGTCTGGAAGGCCGTCCAGAAGAAGCGCCTGGTCAGCGCGAACGTCCGCGCCGCGCCGCCCACACGATGAGCCCGATCACAGCGATCATCGGCAGCGCGACGACGCCGAGCAGAATGATCAAGTGCCAGATGCTGAAACTTCCCATGGTGTGACCTCCAGTGTCGTGATGCCTCAGGCGGCGCCGAACAGCAACAGTACGCTGAGCAGACCCGCGAGCACGACCGCCGCGAACAGCAGCCAGGGCAGCGGCAGGCCGCCGCTGCTCGAATCGGACGTGGCGTCGGCCAGCGGCAGGGGTTCGGGCGTGCGGTCGTAGCCCGCGCTGCGTCCGGCGCGCGCGGGGGCCTCGACGACGAAGCGATGGTGGGCATCGAACACGACCTGGTCACCGGCCTGCAGCACGCCATCACGTGTCGATTCGCCATTGACCACGCTGCCGTCGGCCGAGCCGAGATCGGTCAGCTGCACCATGCTGCCGACGCGCTCCAGGCGTGCATGCCGGTCGGCGAAGCCCGGTTCGTCGATGCGGATGTCGGCGTCGGCATGACGGCCGACCAGACGCGGGCGATCGAGCGTGAAACTGCGGCCGTGATAGCGGCCGCCGACCCCACGCAGCACGATCCGGGGATCCGCGTCGCCGTCAGTGCCGTCGGTCGCGTCGGCGGCCGTGATCGACGCGAGCGGTGCCGTCGACACCAGCCGGAGTTCCTGCCCGTCGACGAAGATCGCGTCGCCGGTCCGCAGCATCGCCATGCGCCGCACCTGGCGGCCGTTGACGTGCACGCCCTGCACGCCCTCGGCGACCGTCAGCCACACGCCGCGGCGATCGACACAGAAACGCACGCTCGGCGCTCCGCCGTCCGTTACCGGGGCCAGAGCGCCCGCGCGTCCACGACCGATGCCGTGCACGCCGATGTCGAGCGGCAGTTCGGGTTCGTCGGGCGTGGGGAATCGCAGCTTGAGCGCAGTCATGCGGCGGCAATCTAGCACGAGCCCGCGCGGCTGCACGCGCCATCACTTGGTCACCGCGCGCGGTGGACGCACAATGCGCGCTCACGACAACGCGCGGAGCCCTGCATGGCTGGTATCGACATCACCCATCCCCACTCGCTGCCGCCGGCCAAGGCCCGCACCGCGGTCGAGGCCGTCGCGAAGAAGCTCTCCGAGCGCTTCGACATGCAGTACAGCTGGGACGGCGACACGCTGAACTTCAGCCGCTCGGGCGTGGACGGCGCGATCGCGCTGCTGCCGCAGAGCCTGCACGTCACCGCCAAGCTCGGCTTCCTGCTGTCGGCGATGCAGGGCCCCATCGAGGCGGAGATCCGCCGAGTGTTGTCCGAGAAGTTCTGAGCTAGTCGTCGAGCGCGTACGGCGCGGGGTGTCCGGCGAGCAGACGCCGCGACACTTCGCCCTCGTCCCGCTCGATCTCCGCGACGAACGCATCCGGGTCGCCCAGCGCCTCGAACGCGGCGTAGCCGCGCTCCAGAAATCCCTGCAGCTCGGTCAGGCCCGCCAGCCGGGCCGGGCCTCGCGAGAACGCGAGCAGCGCGGAGACGCCGCGCATCTTCAGAGCCTTGCCGAAGCCGCGCCCCACGCGCCCGATCAGGCGCACCTGACGTCTGCGCAACCCTGCACGGCCGACCGCCCGATACGCCTCGGCGTACAGCGCATCGTCGAGCCTGCGCCGGCGTGGCGCCAGCCGCTGCAACGCATCGACCATGTGCAGGTCCAGCGCCTGGCTCAGCGCTCCGAGTTCGATCGCATCCGCCACCGTGGCGAGCAGGGGCGCGGGCAGCAGTCGGCGCATCGTCGGCAGGACGCGCGCGATGTCCGCATCACGCCGGGTGAAATCGCGATCGCCGTAGACGTCGCCGAGGAAGAAGTTCGCCGCCGGCGCACGCGCGGGGTCCTCGAGAAAATGCGCGAAACTGACCCGCAGCCGCGCGGCTTGCCAGCGGCGCAGTTCGGCCAGCCAGTGCGAGCGGGCACGCGGGTCGAAGTCCGGATCGTGCAGGGCCTGGTGCCACGCCAGCCGTCGCGCGAGGCGGGCGGAAATGTCGGATGCCGTCATCGGCGCATCTTCGGTGCTCGCCGCGTCTGGAGCAATCCTTCAACACCGGCTCGCTAGACTCGGCGGACCCATCTGCAGGCCACGCCATGCTGTCGTTGCATCCCGCCCGGCACCGTCGCACACGCACGTCGACCCGCGCGCCGAAGATCGGCCTGGCCATCGCTGGCGGCGGTCCCATCGGCGCCATGTACGAACTCGGCGCGCTGCGGGCGCTCGACGAAGCGCTCGACGGCCTCGACCTGACCCGGCTCGACAGCTACGTGGGCATCAGCAGCGGCGCATTTCTCGCCGCGGGGCTCGCCAACCGCCTCGATGTCGAAGAGATGTGCCGCGCGTTCATCACCGGCGACAGCGACGATCTGGCGTTCCGGGCCGAGGATTTCCTGCGTCCGGCCTTCGGCGAGTACGCGCGCCGCATCGGCGGGTTGCCGCGGTTGGCGCTGGACTGGAGCCGTGCGCTGCTGCCGGGCGCGACCCGGCCGGCGCTGTTCGGTGGCGCCGTGCCGACCGGCGTGTTCGACAACCGCGGCGTCGAGCGCTTCCTGGCCGACGTGTTCTCGCGCCGCGGGCGCAGCAACGATTTCCGCGCACTCGAGGCCGCGTTGCACGTGGTGGCGGTGGACCTCGACAGTGGCGAGGCCACGGTGTTCGGCAGCGAGGATCACGCGAAAGTACCGATCTCGCGCGCGGTGCAGGCCAGCGCTGCCCTGCCCGGCCTGTATCCGCCGGTGCGCATCGACGGCCGCGACTATGTCGATGGCGCGCTGCGGCGGACAATGCATGCGTCCGTCGTGCTGGAGCGCGACATCGACCTCATGCTGGGCCTCAATCCGCTGGTGCCCTACAGCGACCGTCCGGACGGCGCCGCACCGCGCAGGCGCCGCAGTCGTCCCCTTGCCGATGGCGGGCTGCCGGCGGTGCTCTCGCAGACCTTCCGCACCCTGCTGCAATCCCGCATGCAGGTCGGGCTGGCGAAGTACGCGCAGCAATACCCGGACGTGGACCAGCTGGTGTTCGAACCCGGCGAAGGGGCCTCGGAACTGTTCTTCCTCAACGCCTTCAGCTTTTCCACCCGGCACCGGGTGTGCGCGCTCGGCTACCGGCAGACACTCGATGATCTGCACGCGCGCGAAGCCGAGCTCGCGCCGGTACTGGGCGCGCACGGCATCCGCCTGCGCCCGGACATCGTCGCCGACCTCGAACGCACCCTGCTCGACGGCCTGCCGCCGCGACGCACCCGGCGGACCGAAACCACGGCCCGCCTGCACCGCGCGCTCGACGACGTCGAGCGCCTGATCGACACGCCACCGCGCTGAGCGATGGTGTGAAAACTCTAGATCGCGGCACGAGGCTGCGATCGTCCTGTCCACCACGTCCGGAGACACCGATGGCCACGTTCAAGAAGACCGCCAAGAAAGCCACCAAGAAGACCGCGCCGCGTTCGAGGTCCGCCAAGAGCGACGCTGCCGGCGGCGAGGCGCTGTCGAAGTCGATCAGCGAATCCGCGCAGCAGATCTGGCTGGCGGGCGTCGGCGCCTTCGGCCGCGCGCAGGCGGAAGGCACGCGCCTGTTCGATGGCCTGATGAAGGAAGGCGCGAGCCTGGAGAAGACCGCGCGCGCCTACGCCAACACGCGCGCGGGCACGGTCCGCAACGTGGTCGAGACCGGCGTCGGCCAGACCCGTGATCGCGCGGCCGACACCTGGGATCGCCTGGAGAAGGTGTTCGAGGACCGCGTGCAGCGCGCACTCGTCAAGCTCGGCGTGCCGGGCCGCGACGACGTGCAGTCGCTCAGCAGGCGCGTCGATGCGCTGACCGCGGCCCTGCAGGCCAGGAAGGCCGCCCCGGCGCGCAAGGCGGCGAAGGCGCCGGCGAAGAAGACCACCGCAAAGAAGTCGGCACCGCGCAAGGCGGCGACGCGGACTGCGAAGGCGCCGGCCAAGCGGGCGACGCAGAAGGCGTCGACGGCGGCCTGATCGTCGAACCGTCCGATGGTCGGAGTGGCGCGCGTTGGCGCGGTCTTGGCGGCGTCGTGTGTCCCGACCACCGGCGGATCACCCCACCCCGCCCTCCCCGTTTACGCGGGAGGGCTTCGGCGTCCGAGGTCAGTGCGGTCCGATACTGACCGGGCGTCGCGCTCGGGTATCCTGCCGCCCAGCAAGCGGACACGGACACCGGCATGACCACGCAGTGGATCGCCGCAATCGGAGTGGCGATCGCCATCGGATCTGCGGCATCGTTCTATTTCCTCACCTTCCAGCGCCGCCGCGACGAGGCCGCCGCCGGCATCGTCGCGCTGTCGGCGATCTCCTGGCGCGGGTTCATCGGCATGGTGCTGCAGGCCTTGCGTCGCCGGGGGTACGTGCAGGTGGTGGATCTGCAGGACGTCTCCGGGGACCGCGACTACATGCTCGAGCGCGATGGCGCGCGCTGGCTGCTGTCCTGCAAGCATGCGTCGACGTACGTGCTGGGCCGCAATGCGGTCCAGGCCCTGTCGAGCGAAGTGCTGCTCAAGAGCGCGGCCGGTGGCCTGCTGGTGACCCAGGGGAGGATCGACGCCGACGCGCGCGGCGCGGCCGGCAAGCAGCGCATCGAGCTGCTCGACGGCGCGACGCTGTGGCCGGAGCTGCGCGACCTGATGCCGGCCGGCGAACTCGAAGCGATCCGCGCGAAGACCGGTGACGCGGCCCGCCAGCGCGTCCTGCTGGCCTGGCTGTTCGCACTGCTGGCCGGTGTGGCGACGTATCTGGCGATGCCCGACGCCGCGCCGGCGGCCAGCGCGACCGTGGCGACATCCACGGCTCCTCCCGCGCCGACTGCGCCGGTCCGGATCGAAGCGCCGCCACCCGCCCCCATCGAGACCCAGCGCAGCGATCTGGCGCGCGCGCTCGGCACCCTGCCCGACGTCGACCGCGCGATCTGGGCGACCGGCTCGACGCTGCAGGTCTTCGTCGCCCGCGTGGACGATCAGGCCAGCGTGGACGCGATCTGCGCGCTGGTGCTGCGTCACCCCGACCTGACCTCGTCCCGCCTGCAGCTCACGCCGCCCGCGAACAGTGGTCAGCCCACCCGTTTCCTGCAGTGCCGGAGCTTCTAACGCGCCGGCACCTGCTTGGGCTACCAGTGCACGCCGCGCATCATCGCGGCAAAAGCGATCTGCTCCTGGCTCGGTGTCTCGTCGCGCAGCGCCGAGCGGTCGCCCTTCGACGCGGCCGAATCGGGGAACAGCTCGAACGCCGTGCTCATGACGATCTCGTAGGCCTTGGGCGCGACCGCGTTGACCAGTGCGGCGAACACGCCCAGGCGCGTGGTGATGCGGCTGGGCTTCTCGATGATCGCCTTGACCAGCAACCCGGCCGCCTCGTCCGGGGTGAGTGTCGGCACGCTGTCGTACATCTTGGTCGGCGCGATCATGGGCGTGGCGACCAGCGGCATGTTGATGGTGGTGAAACTGATGCCCTTGCCTGACAGCTCGCCCTGCGCGCACCGGCTGAACGCATCCAGCGCCGCCTTCGACGCCACGTAGGCCGAGAAGCGCGGCGAGTTCGCCAGCACGCCGATCGAACTGATGTTGATGATGTGGCCCTTGCGGCGCTTCGTCATCGACGGCATGAACCCCATGATCAGGCGCAGGCTGCCGAAATAGTTCAGCTGCATGGTGCGTTCGAAATCGTGGAAGCGGTCGTAGCTCAGTTCGATCGATCGCCGGATCGAGCGACCGGCATTGTTGACGAGGATGTCGACGTGGCCGTGTTCGTCCAGCACCTGCTGCACGAGGCGGTCGCAATCGGCGAGATCCGCCAGGTCGGCCGTGTACGCGAACACCTTGCCGCCCGCCTCGCGCATCGCATCGCGCGCGGCGAAAAGTTCCTCCTCGCGGCGCGCGACGATCACCGTCACCGCGCCGGCCTCGGCCACACGCTGCGCGGTCGCCAGTCCGATGCCCGACGAACCGCCGGTGATCACCACGACCTTGTTGCGGACCTTGCCCTTGAGCGTGCGGTCGATGAACAGGTCCGGGTCGAGATGGCGCTCCCAGTAATCCCACAGCCGCCAGGCGTAGTCCTCGAGCTTCGGCACTTCGATGCCGCTGCCGCGCAGCGCGCGTTCGGCCTCGCGGTTGTCGAAGCGCGTGGGATAGGTGATGAACTTCATCACCTGCTTGGGAATGCGGAAATCGCGCAGCAGCATGCCGACGAAGCGCCGCACCGGCGGCAGCGCGCCGACCGCGCCGCGGATCGACGGCGGCACGAACGCGAACATGCGTGCATCGAGACGCATCGTCATCTCGGGCGCGTGGCCGGCGCGGCAGAACAGGTTCAGCACCTCGCCCACGCGCAGCGGCTCGGGATCGGTGAGGTGGAAGGTGTGCCCGTCGAGCCGCGGCTTGTGCGCGATGTGGTCCATCGCATCGGCGACGAAATCCACCGGCACGATATTGATGCGCCCGCCCTCGACGCCGAGCATCGGCATCCATGGCGGAAACACGTCGCGCAGCTTCTTGATCAGGGTGAAGAAGTAGTACGGCCCGTCGATCTTGTCGATGGCGCCGGTCTTCGAATGGCCGACCACCATCGCCGGCCGGTAGATGCGCCATTTGATGCGCGTCTCGCGGCGCACCAGTCCTTCGGACTCATGCTTGGTGCGCAGGTAGGGATCGTCGAGCCCTTCGGCTTCGGCGTACATGTCCTCGCGGAAGATGCCCGGATACAGGCCCGCGGCGGCGATGGAACTCGTGTGGTGGAAGCAGCCGGCCTCGAGCGCGGCAGCGAGATCGAGCGCATGGCGGGTGCCGTCGATGTTGGCGGTGCGCTGCGCGTCCAGCGACGCGGCCAGGTCGTAGATTGCGGCCAGGTGGAAGAAGTGCTTCACCTTGCCCTTGAGCGCGCGCAGCTGCGCGGTGGACACCCCGCAACGTTCGGCGGTCATGTCGCCCTCGACGACGACGAAGCGCTTGGCGTCCCAGCCGAGCTCGCGCGTGAGTGCGTCGAATTTCCTGCGCGAATCCTTGCGGATCAGCACATGGATCGTGCCCTTGCGCCTGAGCAGGTTGCCCACGAGGTGACGCCCGATGAAGCCGGTCGCACCGGTCACGAAGTAAGCCATCGCATCCCTCCACGGCGCCACGGTGCCGGGCGTCGTTCCCGCGGCTACGGTGCCAGAGCGGGCGACGGCCGACAATCGGCCCCGGTTGATTCCCCGCGGCGACGATGCTGTGATGACGGCCGGCTCCCGGGAGGCTTCACGATGTCCGATCCGACGCAGGCGTTCGAAGCGGCCGCGCAACGCGTGCAGGCACTCGAGGCGCGACCCGACAACGACACGCTGCTGCGGCTCTACGGGCTGTACAAGCAGGGGTCGGAGGGCGATGTGCAGGGGCCGAAGCCGGGCTTCTTCGATTTCGTCGGCACGGCCAAGTACGAGGCCTGGGCGAAGCTGTCGGGCACGGACAGGACTGCTGCGATGCAGCAGTACATCGCGCTGGTCGACACGCTCGCCGGCTGACCGGCGCCTCGATGGCACGCGATACCCGGCAACGGATCCTCGACTGCGCACTCGTGATGTTCAACACCCAGGGGGAGCCGCGGGTGACGACCAACCACATCGCCGACGAACTCGACATCAGTCCGGGCAATCTCTACTACCACTTCCGCAACAAGGACGACATCATCGAGCAGCTGTTCGCGGGCTTCGATGCACGCATGGATGCAGCGCTCGTGGTGCCCGACGGCCGGCTGCCGGAGCTGGAGGACATCTGGCTGCAGTTGCACCTGGTGTTCGAGTGCATCTGGGACTACCGCTTCCTCTACCGCGACCTGCTCGAGATTCTCAGCCGCAACCGGCGGCTGCGCGTGCGCTTCTCGCGCATTCTGCGCCGCGCCAGCGAACGCGCGCATGCGGTGATCGCAGGGCTGGCGCGGGCCGGGGTCCTGCGCGCGTCCCCCGCGGAAATCGATGCAGCGGCCACGAACCTCATCGTCGTCGCCACGTTCTGGCTCAACTACAGCGCCGCGCGCGGCGACCGCGACGAACAGGTCGCGATCCGCGAGGGCATCGTGCAGGTGATGATGCTGCTCTCCCCCGCGTTGCGCGATGCCGAGCGCGTGCACCTCAACGCGCTGGTCCAGGCCTACACCCACTGACGGCGCCGCCGCGCCTTTTCGAGAGACCACGATGGCCAAGTCCACATGGGCGCCCTGTCCCCACCCGTCCGCCAACTTCGCCTATCCCGGTGACGCCCTGAAGAAGGCCTGGCCGCGCCTGCATGCCGGTGACGTCGAGCCGTTTCCCGATGCGAAACGTGCGCAGGCGCTGATCGATGCCGCCGGCAAGGCGGCGCCCAAAGGGCTCGATGCCACTGCACTGGCGACCGCGCTGCAGGACGCCTGGCGGGCGTTCCATGCCGGCGACTTCAAGACCGCGTTCGATGCCGGCAGCGCGCTCGGACCGGTCGGCGCCACCGTCGCGGTGAAGGCGCTGGGCATCCACGCCACGCACCTGGTGACCTCGGAGTCCGAACAGCTCAAGCGCTACGAGCAGGCCGCCGCGCTGGCAGAGGCCGCGATCGCCGCATTGCCCGATGAAGCCAACAGCCACTACCGCCGCGCCTATGCGCTGGGCCGCTACAGCCAGGGCCTGAGCATCGCCAAGGCGCTCAAGCAGGGCATCGCCGGCAAGGTCCGCGACTCGCTGCACACCGCGCTCGAACTCGCGCCCAGACATGCAGAAGCGCATACCGCGCTGGCGCTCTACCACGCCGAGATTATCGGCAAGATCGGCGCGATGATCGGCGGTCTGACCTACGGCGCGAAAGCCGCCGAAGCGGAATCGCACATCACGACCGCACTCAAGCTCACGCCGCAGTCCCCGATCGCCCATATCGAACACGGCAATGTGCTGATGCTGCTCCACGGCGAGAAGAAGGAAACCGCCGCGGCAGCGGCATACGAGAAGGCCGCGGGTCTGAAACCGGCCGATGCGATGGAAGCGCTGGACGCGGCGTATGCGGCGGAACAGATCGAGTGATGCCCCCGGCGCTTGAACGAGCGGTCGAAGACCGCGATCGCTCCCACCCGGCAGCCACAGCCCGTCGTCCCGGCGCAGGCCGGGGCCAGGCGACGCCCTTCAGGGACACGACTGGTTTCGCTGACCGCGTTGAGGCGCTGGCTCCCCGCCTACGCCGGGATGACGGCTCCGGTTTTCGTCACGCCACCGAATGCTCGGCACGTCGTCCCGCAATCCATCCGCACCACCCGCTTGTCGGCAACGCGAATCACCCGTAGAATTCGCGTCCCGATCGCGCCACCCCTTGCGGGTCCAGCGCTGCGGAGACGGCCCAGGCAGTTTGCCCGCCCCTCCGAACGATCCGGGCGGTTAGCTCAGCGGTAGAGCATTGCCTTCACACGGCAAGGGTCACAGGTTCAATCCCTGTACCGCCCACCAGACACCATCGCGTGTGCGAGAAAGCCGGCCCGAGCGCCGGCTTTTTCGTACGCGCGTCGATCCAGACCGATGCCCGATCCGGCGCGCCCGTCCTCGACGGTCGCGGCCGACCCCCTCTCCGTGGCGTGCGCCGGTTGAACCGGCGTCCTCCACGTCCGCTGCACGAACCCGCGCCTACGGTGGCGCACCTCGAAGGGAGATCCCTCTGCAATGCGTGTCCAGGCCGGCTGCGAACTCTCGATCGAAACCGACATCGACAGCCCGGTCGTCGCCATGCTGCATCCGCGCGACGGTGTGGCACGCTGGCGCATCAACGACCGTTCGGGGTTCGACCGCAGCCACGGTTTCGACGAGCACGTCGACAGCTTCGGCAACCGCTGCCAGCGTTTCGTGGTGCCCAGGGGACTGACCCGCGTGCGGATCGACGCGACCGTCGATACCACGCCCGACATCCGGGTGACGCCCGATGCACCGGCCGTCGATCCGGGATCGCTGCCGTCCGACACCCTGCAGTTCCTGCTGCCGAGCCGCTACTGCCCGTCCGACCGCGGCGCGATGTGGGAACAGGCGCGCAAGGTGGTCGGCGACGCCACGCCCGGCTACGCGCAGGCCGAGGCGATCCGGCGCTGGATCGCCGCGCATCTCGATTACCGCTACGGCGTCAGCAACGCCAGCACCGACGCCCAGGACACCCTGGCGCACGGCGCCGGCGTCTGCCGCGATTTCGCGCATGTGGGCATCACCCTGTGCCGGGCGCTCGACATTCCGGCGCGCATGGTCGTGGGCTGGCTGCACGACCTCAAGCCGATGGACATGCACGCCTGGTTCGAGGCCTACCTCGGCGGTGCCTGGTACACCTTCGACGCCACCCAGTCCGCCCCGCGGGGCGGACGCGTGGTGATCGCACACGGTCGCGATGCGGCGGATGTCGCGTTCCTGACCAGCTACCGCCCGCTGCGTACACTGTCGCTGCGCGTCTGGGCCGATCTCGAATCATCCGCCGCTTCGACGTTCGACGATGATCTCGGCCACGCGGCCTGATCCCGGAGCGACCTTGCCATGCAACTGTTCAAATGCTCGCACTGCGAGCAGGTGCTGTATTTCGAGAACACCGCATGCCTGCGTTGCGGCAAGACACTGGGTTTCCTGCCGCAGACGCTGACGCTCGAGGCCCTCGATCTCGATGCCGGCGAGTGGGTCACGCCGGCGCGGCCGGGCGCGCGGTTCAAGTTCTGTCGCAACGCCTCGCATTCGGCGTGCAACTGGCTGCTGCCGACCAGCGATCCGCACGGCTTCTGCCTCGCCTGCCGGCACAACCGAACGATCCCCAATCTGGGCGATGCCGAACGGCTGGCCGACTGGCAGAAGATCGAGGTGGCCAAGCGCCGGCTGTTCTACACGCTGCTGCGCCTGCAACTGCCGACGCCTGCGCCGGGCAGCGGGGATCCGCAGCCGCTGTCGTTCGATTTCCTCGCCGATCCGAAAACCGGCCCGAAGGTGATGACCGGGCACGACAACGGCCACATCACGATCGCGCTCGCCGAAGCCGACGACGCCGCGCGCGAGGCCACGCGCATCGCGATGGGCGAGCTGTACCGCACGCTGCTGGGCCATTTCCGTCACGAGATCGGCCACTACTACTGGGACCGGCTGGTGCGCGATGCGGGCGAGGACGAGCTCGCGCGGTGCCGCGCGCTGTTCGGCGACGACCGGCGCAGCTACAGCGACGCGCTGCAGCACTACTACGCGCACGGTGCGCCGGATGACTGGCAGACCGCGCATGTCAGCCCCTACGCGACGATGCATCCCTGGGAGGACTGGGCCGAGACCTGGGCGCACTACCTGCACATCGTCGACACGCTGGAGATGGCCTCGGCCTTCGGCATCCGCATCGCGCCCGACGTGGCGGACGATCCGTCGATGGAAACCGACCTGTCGTTCGATCCGCATCGCGTCGCCGACATTCAGCGTCTGGTCGACGCCTGGTTGCCGCTGACCTGGGCAATCAACAGTCTCAACCGCACGATGGGTCATCCCGACATCTATCCGTTCGTGATCGCACCACCGGTGGTCGAGAAGATGGCCTACATTCACGGCCTGATCCGTCGCGCGCGCCGCTCGGCGGCGACGCGACCGGCATCGTCCGCCACGTCCTGAGCGCAGTGTCCACGCGGTGATGAACCGCCGCGTCCCTGGTGTCGCCTTGGACGCACGCGCCGCGCTGCACCACAATCACGCCTCCCCAGCGGCCGGCGCCCTGCCTGCCGCGCGTTGCCCCGGAGTGCGCATGACCCTGCGTTTCAGCGAATCCCTGCGCCAGGCCTGCGCGGTCCACTGGACGCGCGCGGTCGAGCACCGCTTCGTCCGCGAACTCGGCGACGGCAGCATCGGCGACGACGTGATGGCCGGCTACCTGATCCAGGACCACCGCTTCATCGACAGCTTTCTGGTGCTGCTGGGCGCGGCGATCGCCAGCAGCGACCGCTTCGAATCCAGACTGGTACTGGGCCGCTTCCTCGGCGTGGTGTGCGGCGAGGAGAACACCTATTTCCTGCGCGCATTCGATGCGCTGGGCGTGGACGTCGACGCCCGGGCCCACGTGCCCGATACCGCACCGACCGCAGGCTTCAAGGCACTCATGCGCGAAGCCGCGGCCACGCGATCCTATGCCGCGACGCTGGCCGTGCTCAATGTCGCCGAGGGGCTCTATCTCGACTGGGCGCAGCGCGTGCCGCGTCCCCTGCCCGACAATTTCGTTCTTGCCGAGTGGGTCACGCTGCACGACAACCCGATGTTCGTGGACTTCGTCGCGTTCCTGCGGGCCGAACTCGATCGCGTGGGACCGGGGGATGCCGCCCGCGCGGACGACTTCTTCAGGCGCGCGGTCGATCTCGAGCTCGCATTCTTCGATGCGGCCTATGCGGACGGCCACGCCTGATGGCGCTGTTCGAACGCCTCAAGGCCGCCGCCCCGACCGAATGGCGCAGCTATGTCGATCACGCATTCGTGCGCGGCATGGGCGACGGCACGCTGCCCGAAGCCGCGTTCCGCACGTACCTGGTGCAGGACTACCTGTTCCTGATCCAGTTCGCGCGCGCCAATGCGCTGGCTGCCTACAAGAGCCGCACGCTCGCCGACCTGCGCGCAGCGAAAGACGGGCTGTCGGCGATCGTGGATGTGGAGCTGGATCTGCACGTGCGGCTTTGCGCGCGCTGGGATCTGGCGCCGGCCGACATCGAAGCCGCGCCCGAGCATCAGGCCACGGTGGCCTACACCCGCTTCGTGCTCGACTGCGGCATGTCCGGCGATCTGCTCGACCTGCACGTCGCGCTGGCGCCATGCGTGCTGGGCTATGCGGAGATCGGCCGCGCGCTGGCGTCGGCCGGCGTGCCTGCACTCGACGGGCATCCGTACCGCGACTGGATCGCCGAATACGCCGGCGACGCCTACCAGACGATCGCTGCGAATGCCTCGCGCCATCTCGACGATCTCGGCGCACGGTATCTCGGTCCCGGCCGCTTCGAAGAACTGGCCGCGTTGTTCGCCAAGGCCTCGCGTCTGGAAGCCGACTTCTGGCAGATGGGCCTGGACGCGGCCGGGCGCTGATCGCATCGCTGACCAGCGCGGCCGTCCAGGCTCAGGTCCGTGACTGTTTCAGCGCGTTGTAGTGCATGTCTTCCATCCGGTGCGCATCGATCGTCGCGCATTGCTCGGCGATCGCCTCGCGATGCGCAGGTCGCGCCCAGCAGCGCGCGGCGTAGGCCTGCAGGGCGTCGAAGCCGTCGAGCAGATCCAGCCGATGGGCGATCTTCAACACCGAAGCGAGCATCAGATCGGCGACCGAAAACGCGTCGCCGACGATCCACGTCCGCGCGCCGAGCGCATCCTGCAGTTCGCCCAGCCGCCTGCACGCCGCGGTCTCGACCACCGGACGACGCGCAGCCTTCTGCGCCGGGTCCTTCATAAAATACGCGACCTCGGCGACGTTCATCAGCGACGGCTCGATCGAGTTCAGCGCCGCGATCACCCAGCAGATCGCAAGCGCGCGCTCGCCGGCATCATCCGGCAACAACATGCCTGCGCGGGTGGCCACATCCAGCACCATCGCGCCCGATTCGAACAGCGCCGGCCGGCCGTCCTCCTCGAGCACCGGTACCTGGCCGAACGGCTGTTCGCGCCGGTAGTCCGCAGACTTCATGGCCGGTGCATCGAGCAGACGCACGTCGTAGGGCCAACCGACTTCCCGCAGCACCCAGCGTGCGCGGTGGTCGCGCACCTGCCCGGCCGCGAAGGGCGGTGCCCATTTCATCGCCGTGATCCGGATCATGCTCGCCTCTCCGTCTGTCTGAAGCACGGAGGCTGCGACGTGGGGCTGTAGCGCCCAGTGAACGCCGCGGCGTGGCGACTCGGCATCGCTGCGGCGGGTCGCCGCATCGTCGAGTGGACGTGCGCACGCGTCATCCGCGTGGACCGCCCGCACCGTCCCGGCATCTGGGCCGGGACGGGTCACACGATCAGGCAGCCTGCTGGACGACCTGGCCGACTTCCTTTTCCGCTTCGGTCGCATCGCGCACGTCGACGATCTCGATCGCGAAATGCAGGGTCTTGCCGGCAAGCGGATGATTGCCGTCGATCTTGACCTCGGTCTCGCCGACCTCGACCACGGTCACCAGCATCGGGCCGGCGCCGCCCTGGGCCTGGAACTGCATGCCCGGCTCGATCGTGTCGATGCCCTGGAATGCCTGGCGCGGGACCGCCTGGACCAGGCTGTCGTTGCGCAGGCCATAGCCCTCTTCGGGCTTCACGTCGACCTTGAGCGTGTCGCCGGCCTTGCGGCCTTCCAGCGCCTGCTCCAGGCCCGGGACGATGTTACCGCCACCATGGAAGTACGGCAGCGGATTGCCTTCGGCCGACTTGTCGATGACGGTGCCGTCGTCGTCGGTGAGGGTGTAATGGAACGAGGCGACGCGCGCAGCGACGATCTCCATGGACGAACTCCTTGGATGGACAGAATGAAGGGAATGCAGCAGAAGGCACCGGTAGAACGCACGGTGCAGCAGCGATGGAACGCCGGTCACGATACCGGCCGGGGCACGTCGGCGCAAACCTGCGGTCGTGCGCATTCGACGTTTGTACACTTCGACGGCGCGCGGCCGACGCGCGCATCCGTCCCACTTTCGCTGGAGTTGCGATGCACGCAGACGTGTCCGACACCGATCCCCCGCCGCAGGTCTGGGTCGATGCCGACGCCTGTCCCGTGGTGATCCGCGACATCCTGTTCCGCGCTGCCGAGCGGGCGCAGGTCCACGTCACGTTCGTCGCCAACCAGTGGGTGCGCACACCGGCTTCGCGCTACCTGCGCGCGCTGCAGGTCGCGGGCGGCTACGACGTCGCCGACGACGCGATCGCCGAACGCGCGCGCCCGGACGATCTCGTCGTCACCCAGGACATCCCCCTAGCCGCACGCGTGGTCGAACGCGGCGCCGATGCGATCGACCCGCGTGGCCAACGCTTCACGCCCGACAACATCGCCGAACGGCTGTCGATGCGGAATTTCATGGACGAACTGCGCGGCGCCGGGGTGCAGACCGGCGGTCCTGCAGCGCTGCATGCGCGCGACCGGCAGGCGTTCGCCAGCCGACTGGACCAGTGGATCGCGGCGCGCAAGCGGGGTTGACACGCCGCATCGTCGCCTCGGCCGGACCGGCGCTGACGGCACGCCACGCGGGACACGCACCCTCCCGCAGGCCGCCCGTGCGGTCCACAATGACGGCATGTCACGTCCCCATCCCCCCACAGAACCGCAGCTGATGCATCCGCGCAACCGCCACCAGGGTCGGTACGACCTCAAGCGGCTCTCCCGGGTCACCCCTGCACTGCAGCCTTTTCTGGTGCGTACGCCCGCCGGCGACACCAGCGTGGACTTCTCCAATCCGCGCGCGGTGCGCTTTCTCAACCAGGCGCTGCTGAAGGCCGACTACGGCATCGCGCACTGGGAGATTCCGGAGTCCTACCTGTGCCCGCCGGTGCCGGGCCGCGCCGACTACGTCCATGGACTCGCCGACCTGCTCGCGGGCGACCGTGACGGCGACCTGCCGCGTGGCGACGAGGTGCGGCTGTTCGATCTCGGCACGGGCGCGAACGTGATCTACCCGCTGCTCGGACACACCGAATACGGCTGGCACTTCGTCGGATCCGACATCGACGAGACCGCGGTGCGCATCGCCGATTCCATTGTGCGCGGCAACCAGCTCGGCAACGCGATCGAAGTCCGCGCACAGACACTCCGCGGCCATCTGTTCCACGGCGTCCTGCGTCCGGGAGAGCGGTACGCCGCCACACTGTGCAACCCGCCCTTCCACGCGTCCGCGGCGGAAGCCAACCGCAGCGGTCGCGACAAGCGCCGCAATCTGGCTGCGCGTTCGGACGGTCCGCCGCGCGCGTCGCGCAAGCTGCCACTGAACTTCAGTGGCCGCGACGGTGAACTCTGGTGCCAGGGGGGTGAAGCACGCTTCGTGCGCAAGATGATCCGCGAGAGCGTGGACTTCGGCGCCCAGGTGTTGTGGTTCAGCAGCCTGGTTTCGAAGTCGGCGCATCTGCCGGGCCTGCGTGCCGAGGTACGCAAGGCCGGAGCGGTGGACGTGCGCGAAGTGGCGATGGCGCAGGGCAACAAGCAGAGCCGGTTCCTGGCCTGGAGTTTCCAGGGACCCGAGGCCCGCCGCGACTGGTGGCGCCACCCGGCACGCCCGACGCCGGGCCACGGCAAGCCCTGACACGTGCGCCGGGCGAGTCCCGGCACGGCACCCGGCCGCGGCTGCCTACGCTGGTGCTCCCGTTGCCGGAGCACCGGATCGATGGCCCATCGCAGCGCCCCTGTCGCACTCGTCTTCATGCTCGCAGTGGCGGCGTCCGGCCGGTCCGACGCCCAGACGCAGACCGGCGAGCAGGGTCTGTTGTGGCGGTCCGGCGATCCGTTCGTGTTCTGCCGGCACGGCATGCAACACAGTCCGAAGGCCTGGTACACCGTGCCCGACTACGCCACGTCGATTCCCCGTCCGACGCCGGGCTACTGCCCGTGGCCGACCCTCTATTGCCAGTATCAACGTGGCTGGACGATGGAGGAGATCGCCGCGTTCTTCACCTATCTGCGCATCTGCCCGCAAGCCGAGCGTTCCGGTCGCTGGCAAGGCCCGGGCGACGGCACGCAGGCGCCGTTCTCGCACTGACATGACGGCGGCGGCGCGTCTGACGACGCCGGATTCACCACCGGACTGGCATTGATCCGGTTCGGTCCGCAGTCGCGGGCATCATACGGATACGCCCGATGGCACTGATCCACTCGATCCTGATGGGCGCCGTCGCCGGCATGCGCGCGATGACGCCATTGGCGACGATCACCAACGCCGCCTGCAACGGCACCCTGCCCCGGAACAATGGCGCGCCGCCACTGATGTCGAACCGCCTGACCTCGACCGGGGCGAAATTGCTGGCGGCCGGTGAACTGGCCGGCGACAAGATGGAGCACGCGCCGGACCGCATCGTGCCGGCGGGCATGCTGGCGCGGGTCGCCACCGGCGCGATCGTCGGCATGGCGCTGGCGCCGCGCGAGCAGCGGCCGCTGGCCGCGGTCCTGGGCGCCGGTGCCGCGGTCGGCATGGCCTACCTCACGTTCAGCCTGCGCGTCCGCGCCATGCGCCGGTTCGGGCAGAAGGCGACCGGCGCCGTCGAGGATGCGATCGCGGTCGGCAGCGCCACGCTGATCGCACGCAGCGCCGCGCCGAAGCGGCGTAGATTCCTGCGCTGATCCCGGGCCCGCGCGGCGCAGTCCGCACCGGACCGCGCCGCCACTGCAGTCGATGCCTGTCGCGTCACCGCGTTGACGAAGACGCACGCCCCGCGACCCGGCGCAAGTCTCAACATCCGCGAACGCGCGCCCCTACAATGCGCGCCCCCTGTCGCGGTCGCATTGCATGGACATCGTGGTACTCGAAGCACTCAAGGCCTACATCGATCCGTTGACGCCCGACGAGTACGAAGCGCTGGAGCGCAGCCTGCTCGCCGAAGGCTGCCGCGATGCGCTGGTGTTGTGGGGCGACGTCCTGGTCGACGGCCACAACCGCTACGGCATCTGCCAGAAGCACGGCATCCCGTTCAACACGATCCAGAACACGCGTTTCCAGTCGATGGAAGACGTGCATCTGTGGATGATCGAGCAGCATCTCGGCCGTCGCAGCGTGTCCGATTACCAGCGTGGCGTGCTGGCGTTGCGCAAGCGCGACATCGTCGCGGCGCGGCAGCAGGCGCAGCGCATCGCGGCGCTGGAGACACCTTCGGCGGCCGGCGCACCGGTCGAGGACACCGACGACCGTCCGCCGTGGGACGACGCGCCGTCGCAGGTCAGCCGCGCCGAGCTCGCGCGCGAGGCCAAGCTCAGCAGCAACCAGGTGGCGATGATCGAGCGCATCCACGCCCAGGCCACACCCGAGCTGGTCGAAGCGCTCAAGTCCGGCGCGATCTCCATGAGCGCGGCCGCCGCCGTCGCCAGCCTGCCGGAAGACGAGCAGCGCAGCGCCGCACAGGCCGGCGCGGCAGAACTCAAGCAGGCGGCAAAGCGCGCGCGCGATGCGAAGAAGCGTCCGAAGCCCGGCGGCGAGACCGACGCAGCCGAAGGCGACGCGACACGCGCGCCCGATGCGAAAGCGCTGCAGCGCCGCGTCACCGAGCTGGAACGCGAGAACGCGGACCTGCGCGGTCAGATCGAAACGCTGCAGAACCAGATCGTGCGCCTGCGCGGCTGAGCCGTGGGCGTGAGCCGCCCGGATGGCGGGTCGCGCGCCGCCGGCGAACCTGAACGGCGCAACTGGCTGTGATCGCCCCCCGGATGCGACACTAGGCCGCTCAATCCAAGGGAGTCTCCGTGGCCAAGCCCAATTATTCGTTCGAAAAGCGTCAGCGCGAACTCGCCAAGAAGAAGAAGCAGGATGAGAAGGACGCGAAGAAGCGTGCCGAACGCGAGGCCGCCAAGGGCAACGCGGCGCCGGAGCAGGACGCCGGTTCCGAGCCGGCCTGAGCGGGTGCCGGGCGGCCTGCGCCGCCCGCACCGCGTCTGACCGCCGCCACACGCCGTCGTTTGCGCGTCTTGCCGCGCGCACCCGTGATGTGGTGATCCCACCCGTCAGACCGTTTCCACCGACACTGCGCGGGCAATCGCCGGGGCCCCACCGGACGACGGACGGCACGACACGCATGCGAACTTTCGTACTCCGGGCACGCGCCGCGCCCACGGACAGCCAGGCGCTGCTGGCCGCCGTCGGCCAGGACGCGCATACCGAGATCCTGGCGCACACGCTGATGAACGCCATGTTCGTCGCGCAGTCGCACCGGCCCGATGTCACGGTCTATCTGGTGCTCGAGAGCACCCGGGACTTCTCCCGCACCATCCGTTTCGACGTCAACGCCATGCACGACATCGGCGGCTTCGACGAGCGGGCGTTGCTGGGCAAGGTCGCCCGGGCACTGGATGCCTCGCGCGGCATGGGCAAGGACGAGACGCGCCCGGTGGAATCGGGTGTCGAAGTCCGCACGACCAGCTTCGAGCGGCTGGTGCAGATCCTTTCCGAAGATCACCAGCTGTTCCTGATGGACCGCAAGGGCACGCCGATCCGCGCGCAGGTCTTCGCGGACAACCCCTGCTTCCTGCTGACCGACCACATTCCGATGCCGAAGAAGTCGATTCCCGGCCTCGAGCGTCTGGGCGCGCAGAAGATCGCACTCGGACCGAAGATGCTGTTCGCCTCGCAGTGCGTGGTGCTGATCCACTACGAACTCGACCATGTCTGAGGCGCGATCCGGCCTGTCTTGCCTTCCGGGCCGAGGCGCTTCAAGGGCGGATAGCGTGCGTCTGCCGGGCCGTTCCAGGTAGAACTCCTGACCTCACCCGACGCGCCTCCAGCATCGACCCCGGATCGAGTCCGGGGCGGGCACTTTCCCGAAAGGAGCGGTGCCTACGTCCTGCGAGACGAAACCGTGCTTGCTTCCTACTAGAGAAGGCACACGTCGGGTCCTAGTTGACGCTTCGGCTGCCGACCGAAGGCCGCGGAATCAGCCTCCGCGCACCCGCATCGTCAGCCCCTTGAGGAAGTTGCGCAGCAACTGGTCGCCGCACGGGCGGAAGTTCCGGTGCCCGGCCTGGCGGAACAGCGCCGACATCTCCGGCTTCGAAATCGGAAAGCCGGCGTCGGCGAAGATCTGGTGCATGTCGACGTCGGTCAGCTCGAACGCCACACGCAGTTTCTTCAGTACCACGTTGTTGCTGATGCGCGACTCGACCGGGCGCGCGGCCTGGCGCTCGTCGCGGCCGCGGCGGTGCACGATCAGCCCGTCGAGCACGTGCGCGAGCACGCTGTCGCTGCACGCCACGTAGCCGGGCTCGTCTTCCTTCAGCAGCAACGGACGCACGTCGTCCTTCTCGAGCGGGAATGCCGGGTCCACCAGCCTCGCAAGATCGACGACCATCTGGTCGCTCAGGTCGAGCATGTAACGGATGCTGCGCAGGACGTCGTTGGTGATCATCGATCCAGCAGAGGGTTCGGAAAGAGCCGCGATTCTACCGCTGCCGGTGCATCTGCTCCCGGAATCGCCGCGCGCATGCCCGCGATGGACGATCACGCCTGCCGATCGCGGCACGCGCCGCTTCGCCCCGCTCGCTACACTGCCCGGCCCGATGCACGGCACTCCCCGATGTCCGCCCCCGTCCGACTGGCCAAACGCGTCTCCGAACTCGTCCGCTGCTCGCGCAGCGAAGCCGAGCAGTACATCGAGGGCGGCTGGGTGTCGGTCGATGGCCGCGTCGTGGACATGCCGCAGCACATGGTGACCACCGAAGCCGTCGAGCTCGACGCCGCCGCGCGCCTCGCGGTCGCCGAACCGGCGACGATCCTGTTCCACAAGCCGGCCGGCCTCGATGCGTTCGCTACCTCCGACGCCGCCCTCGCCTACGTCGATGCCACCACGCGCTGGAGCGAGGACCCCACCGAGGTGCGTCTGCTGCAGCGGCACTTCCACCGGCTGACACCGCTCGCGCCGCTGGAACCCGAAGCCAGTGGCCTGATCGTGCTGAGCCAGGACGGTCGCGTGTGGCGGCGCCTGACCGAAGATCTCGACGGCATCGAACAGGAATACGTGGTCGAAGTGACCGGCGAGATGCCGTTCTATGGCCTGCAGCGGCTCAAGCACGGCCTGCAGTACGACGGCCACACGCTGCCGCCCTGCAAGGTCAGCTGGCAGAACGAGGTGCGCCTGCGCTTCGCCATCAAGGGCGTGCGGCCGGGACAGCTGCGCGACATGTGCGCGCAGGTCGGACTGGGTGTGGTCTGGATCCGCCGACTGCGTATCGGGCGCGTGGCACTTTCGAAGATGCCGGTCGGTGCGTGGCGTTACCTGCCGGTGGAAGACCGATTCTGAGCGCCGCGCACGCCGCCACGGCCGCCGCGCGGCCCCGGTGGGATCCGCCGCCGCGCGGCGCGTCGGATGCGTGGCGGACTGCCGCGGACACGGGGTCGAGCCTGCGCCCCGCGGCACACCGTGTTGCGGTTGCGCGGCCCGCTGCGGGCGCAGCCTGAATCCTGCATCGCGGACCGCGCATGGCTTCACCCGCGCCGGTCCGGCTGCCGGTATCGTCTGGCGTCCCGATCGACCGAACCGCCCCCCATGTCCCACCAGCACAAGACCACCCTGCGCCAGGCCAACGCGGCGCTCACCCGGGGCGATATCGACGGATTTCTCGCGTACTGCACCGACGACATCCAGTGGACGACGGTCGGTGCATCCACCCTCGACGGCAAGGCCGCCGTACGTGCGTGGATGGTCGACGCCTACGTCGAGCCGCCGCAGTTCACGGTCGACCATCTGATCGCCGAGGACGATTTCGTCATCGCGCTGGGCAGCCTCACCGTGCGGCAGGCGGATGGCGTCGAGACGCGCTATGCCTATTCCGACGTCTGGCGCTTCCACGACGGCAGGATGGCCGAGCTGCGCGCCTTCGTGATCTGACGCGCGACCGCGTCGCGCGCTACTCCGCCGCAGGCACTTTCCTGGCCGGCCGCCGTCGACGCGCGGCCTTCGGTGGCGGGCTCGCGGCGTCGGCATCGGCATCCGCCGCGACTTCGCCGTCCTCGTCCTTGGCGGCCGCCATCGCTTCGGGTTCGAGTTCCTCGACGCTGCGGTTGAGCCGCAGGAACACGCCCCAGCCGACCAGCAGCAGCGCGGCGGTCGCGCCGATCGCAGCGGCGTAGGGCAACTGTTCGGGGGCCTCGTGCAGCAGGCGGAACACGGCGACCAAGGTTTCGATCGACAGCGCCACCACCAGCACCACCATGAAACGCGACAGGAAGCGGCGCACGCGCGTCGGCCCGCTGATCTTGACCTCGCGCCGCACCTCTTCCTCGAACACCGTCTGCGCCAGTTCGAAGGCCACCAGCGCGATCGTGACGATGCCGATCGCGTCGAGCACCGAGTCGAAGCGTGCACGCAGATCCAGCGTCCGGGACGGGGCGAGCGCGCCCCACATCTCGACCGCCGCCAAGCCGACCAGCGCGGCGCCCGCACACAGGAACAGGACGATCACGGCGAGATAGCCGGCGGCAAACAGGCGTTCGATCAGGCGCGTCATGGGCGGCGACTCTCGGGGGTGGACGAACGGGGCCGGCGACGGCCTCTGCGGGTCAGCTGCGGGGCATCGGATCCTGCGAGCGCTGCGGCGTGTCGACCAGCTTGTCGACGGGATACGCCATCGCGCGGGCCTGATCGATGAGCCGGCCGCGGATCTGCGGATCGAGCTGCGGCTCGCGCGAGAGGATCCACAGATAGTCGCGGCCGGGTGACCCGACCATCGCCCAGCGGTAGTCCGCCTCGTCGAGCGCGATCACCCAGTAATCGCCCCAGACCATCGGCAACCACGACAGCCATTGCGGCGCGAACCGGACCTTCAGCGTCGACGTTCTGCCATCGACCACGCGTGCCACGCCGCGCGCCTCGTCGAAACTGCCGTCCTTGTGGCGGCACCGGTTGACCACGGCCACCGTGCCATCGGCATTGACGCTGTATTCGGCGGTGGTGTCGGCCACGCACTTGCGCTGGAAGAACATCGGCAGATGCGCCTGCTCGTACCAGGTGCCGGCGTAGCGCGCGAGATCGACGGCCGCCACTGGGGTGTTCGGACGCGCAGGCACATCGGCGCCCGCAGCGGGTGCCGACAGGCCGGCCGCGATCAGCAAGGTCAGAAGGCGCATGGTCCACTCCGGATCAAAGACGCGATTCTCCCGCCGCGCGGCGTGCGGACGGCGTGAGCTGCCGGCGTTTCGACCCATGGGGCGCTGACGCCCTGGACCCGCCGCGGAGACGCCAGCGCGACGTATTGCGCCCGCCACGCGGTTTTCACCGCTCCGGTGGCCTGCTGTCGGCACCGTTCACGAGAGCGCCGCCCATGACCGCGAAGAACACGATCTGCCTGTGGTTCGACGGCACCGCGCTCGACGCGGCCACGTTCTACGCGGCGACGTTTCCCGACAGCGCGGTCCACGCCGTGCACGCCGCACCGGGCGACTACCCCGACGGCAAGGCGGGCGATCCCATCACCGTCGAGTTCACCGTCTGCGGGGTGCCGTGCATCGGCCTCAATGGCGGACCGCATTTCCCGCAGACCGAAGCGTTCTCGTTCCAGATCGCCACCGACGACCAGGCCGAGACCGACCGGCTGTGGCATGCGATCGTCGACAACGGCGGCGCGGAAAGCGAATGCGGCTGGTGCAAGGACCGCTGGGGCGTGAACTGGCAGATCACCCCCAGGGTACTCATCGAGGCCATCACGCACGACGACCGCGCAGCGGCGGCGCGGGCCTTCGACGCGATGATGACGATGCGCAAGATCGACATCGCGGCGATCGAGGCTGCCGTTCGCGGCTGACGCGGGCGCACGGCCGATCGTGACGGGTTGCGGTTGCCGCACGATGAGCCGCCCTCTGCACGCGCGGCGGCGCCGCTGATCGCAGCAGCGTGCAATGCGCGATCCGCTCGCGGTTCCAGCCGCCTGGCGCGATGCCGCGTTACGCGTCGGAGCGCAGCCGGAACGCGCCCCAATGCCGCCACGTGCATTGCGCCAGGCCTCGCCTGGCAGGTTCGCATCGGTTTATCCGTTGTCCTCCGGGATGCGGCAATGCTCTGCCCGCCTGTCCTGGAGTGCTGCGTGTCTCAACCCGATCTGCGTCCGACTCTCATGCGGGACGCGCCAGCGCCCAACCGCAGTGCGTTTTTTCCTGCGATGGCATTGCTGTTGCTCGCGGCCGTGCTCGCCGGCTTCTGGAACACGTTCTTCTTCCGCGATGCAGCCAGCGGACCGCTCGCCTTGCATCTGCAGATCCACGGCGGTGTGGTGACGGCGTGGTTCGCGCTGTTCGCCGTCCAGAGCCTGCTGGTCGCGAATGCCCGTATCGCCCTGCACCGCAGGCTCGGCGTCCTCGGTGCTGTGCTCGCGCTCTGCGTCGTGGTGACTTCGCTGGGGACGCTCGCGCAGCTCGTGCAGAGCTGGCGCGCACAGGGCGTCGATGTGGCGGCGCAGCGTTCGCTGCTCAGCCTGATTCTTTGGGGCGATCTTGGCGCGCTGACTGCCTACGGCGTGTTGCTCGTGCGCGGCCTGTGGCTGCGCCGTCGATCCGACGCGCACCGGCGCCTGATGCTGCTGGCCTCGCTGGCGATCATCTCGCCTGCGCTGATCCGCCTCGCCGATCTGCCAGTCTTCGGCCGACTCGACGGCGTATTTGTGACGATCGGCGGCCTGCTGGCCCTAGTGATCGCAGTGGTGGTCCACGACCTGGCCACGCTGCGCCGAATCCATCACGAAACGCTGTGGGGCGTACCGTTCTTCCTCGTCGTCCATCTGGCGCCGGCGTTTCTGATGCCGGGCACCGCGGCGGACACGTGGCTGCTCGCGGTGCTCTGGTAGCGTATCCGGTCATCGGGTCCGTGCCACGCCGGACATGACGACCAGCACTCGCAACGTCTTACGGTCGCGACGCTATGATCCGTCGGCATGGCGGGCATGGTGCCGGGCCACGAACGAAAAGGGCATGGTCATGGGTCTCGTACAGGCGGTGGCGGGTGCGGTCAGCGGCGTGCTGGCGGACCAGTGGCAGGATTTCTACACGGTGCCCGCGGGACTGCCGTCCACGGCGGCACTGTTCGCGGCGGTGCCGCAGGGCACCAACGCCGGACGCGGTTCGAACACGCGCGGCTCGTCGAACATCATCACCAACGGCTCGAAGATCGTCGTGCCCGAGGGCTACGGCCTGCTGCTGATGCAGGACGGTGCGATCACCGCGTTCGTCGCCGAACCCGGCGGCTACGAGTGGCGCTCGGACGACCTCAACTCCAAGTCGATCTTCGCCGGCGACGGCCTGGTCTCGACCTTCATCACCCAGAGCTGGGAGCGCTTCAAGTTCGGCGGCCAACCGGGCTCGCAGCAGGCGGCGTTCTTCGTCTCGCTCAAGGAACTGCCGGACAACCGCTTCGGCACCCAGTCGGAGATCTACTGGGACGACGGCTTTCTCAACACCCAGGTCGGTGCGCTGACGCGCGGCACGTACACGCTGAAGATCGTCGATCCGATCCTGTTCGTGAAGAACTTCGTGCCCGCCACGTATCTCGCGCCGGGCCAGGTGTTCGATTTCACCGACATCGACAATGCCGCAGCGAGCCAGCTCTTCAACGAAGTGGTGGGTTCGCTCGCCCCGGCGTTCAGCCTGTACACGAACGATCCGGCCAAGGGCAATCGCATCACCAAGATCCAGCAGGATTCGCTGGGCTTCGCGCAGAGCCTGTCGGCAGCCGTCGAACAGGGGTACCAGTGGAAGTCCGATCGCGGCCTGGCCATCGTCAAGACCGCCATCGTCTCGATCGAGTACGACGCCAATACCCGCGAACTGCTCAAGACCGTGCAGCGCGCCGACGCCCTCGCCGGCTCGCGCGGCAATTCCAACCTGCAGGCGAGCGTCGCCCAGGGCATGCAATCGGCCGGCGAACACAGCGGCGCGGCGGGTCTCGTGGGCCTGGGCATGGCCTCGGGCATGGCCGGCGGCATCGGCAGCCTGCAGCAGCCGGCCACGCCTGCCGCGCCTGCGGCGGACGATCCGGTGGCCAAGCTCAAGAAGGCCAAGGAAATGCTCGACCTCGGCCTGATCACCCAGGACGATTACGACGCGCTCAAGGCCAAGGCGCTCGGCCTGTAAGCCACCCGAAGTCCGTCGACCATGTCCGACACCAAGTTGCCGCCGCCGTTGCCGGTGCGTCCCGTCGACGGCCCGGGGTCGCCGCGTGACGTGCCGCCGTTGCCGGGCACGGTGCCGGTCGATCCGGCCACGCTGCCCGGCCCGATCCGCGACGAGCTCCAAGCGCCCGATCCGCTGGCGATCGACACGTCCGCCGATGCACTGAAGGACGGCCTCAACCGCTGTCCGAAATGCGGCGCGACCGATATCCGGCAGCGCGCAGGCACCGACCTCCTCGTGTGCCTGTACTGCCGCAACGAATGGCACGGGACGCGCGTCGAGGAAGCCTTCGGCTTCGGTGACGGCATCGCAGACCTGCGCGGCACCGTCATCGCGTCGGGCGCGCGCGACATCGAGGCCGACGCCGCCAGCCTGATGACCTTCAAATGTGCCGGCTGCGGTGCGGAAGTGACGGTCAACACCGAGAGCACGATGACGGCGCGCTGCCACTGGTGCCGCCACGTGTTCGGCGTCAACGAACAGATCGCCAATGGCGCGGTGCCCGACGCGGTGCTGCCGTTCCACATCCGCAAGGACGACGCCGTCGCGCGCATCCGCCAGTTCGTCGACAAGCGCCGGCTGTTCGCGCTCAAGGCGTTCAAGGACGAATTCACGCCGGAGAACGTCGTCGGCGTCTACCTGCCCTACATGATCGTCGACGGCAGCGCGAGCGCGTCGGTGGCCGGCAAGGGCGAAATCAAGACACGCCAGTACACGCGCGGCACGAACAACAACAGGAAGACGTATTACGACGCCGACGTGTACCAGATCGAACGCCACGTCGCGTTCACCGTCGACGACCTGCCGCTGGAATCGTCCACCGAGCGCGGCAACCTGGACGTCAACGTCAACACCAACAACATCATCAACACCATCCTGCCGTTCGACACCAAGAACGCGGTGCAGTGGAACGCGTCCTATCTCAACGGCTTCACGTCCGAGAAGCGCAACAGCAACGTCGCGCATCTGCAGCCGCGGCTGGAGGACCAACTGCTGTCGATCGCCCGCGCGCAGGTGGCGGACTCGACGCGCCGCTTCGATCGCGGCGTGCGCTGGGAACAGGAAGCGCTTGACGTGCACGGCACGCGCTGGGTCTCGATGTACCTGCCGGTGTGGCTGTATTCGTATCACCAGCCCGGCAGGAATGGCGGACTGCTGCACTACATCGCGGTCAACGGCCGCACCGGCGAGACCATGGGCAGTGTCCCGGTGCAGCAGTGGAAGCTGCTGCTGGCCGCGATGACCGTAGGCACCTTCCTCGAAGCCATCGCGATCGCGATCCTGGTGGGCATGTCATGAGCGACGAAAACGGACTCTGGCTGCTGCTCGCCGGCCCGGCGGGTGCGACGGCGATGTACTGGGCGCTGTACCGGTTCTACCGCAACACCGACAAATCGCACGCCTTCGAGCGCGAGACGCAGATCGATGCCAAGCCGGTGACCGGCAGCGAATCGAAGGTCGGCAAGATCACCGGCACGCAGGCCACGCGGATCCAGGGCGACAACGTGGGCGCCTACCGCGCACGCGTGCGGCGGGTCACGCGCGACGGCGCACACGAGGCCGACACCGGCGGCTCCTAGCGGGCCACGTCGGCGCGGCCCCGCGCACGCGCGGCGGCGGCGGGTCTCGGAACCGGACGACGGGAAGCGGCGACATGGCGTATCGCATCAGACGCAAGGATTCGAAGGCGCAGATCGCGCTGCGCCGCATCGCGCGCGAACAGGTCCACGCCGCCATCCGGTCCCTCGACACCAACGCGAGCACCGCGGACGCCATCCACGACGTCCGCAAGCGCATCAAGAAGATCCGCAGCCTGCTGCGCCTGGTGGGTCCGTCGTTCGACGGCTACCGCGACGAGAACGTGGCCTTCCGGGCGATCGCCGCCCCGCTCGGACCGCAGCGCGATGCCGACGTGCTGATCGAGACCTTCGACAGCGTGCTCGACCCGGCCGGTCCCGGGGTGCCGGATTCGGTCGCGCAGGTCCGGCAGCGACTCGTGCAGCACGGCAGGACGATCGGAAGGGCGCACGATCCCACCGCCCTGCGCGCCGACGCGCGCGTCGGGCTCGAGGCTGCACTGGGGCGCATCGCGACATGGCGGCTGGCCGAAGACGGATTCGCGGCGTTCGCGCAGGGACTGGAGGCGAGCTACCGCCGCGCCCGCAAGGCGATGCGCGCCGCGCGCGAGACCGGCAAGGACGACGCCTTCCACACCTGGCGCAAGCGCACCAAGGATCACGGTTTCCATCTGCGGCTGCTGCAACCCGTCTGGCCCGGCCCGATGCGCGCGATCCACGTCTGCGCCGCGCAGCTGGGCGATACGCTCGGGCTGCACCACGACCTGGCGGTACTGGACACGCATCTGCAGTGCATGCGCGACGTGGACGAGGCCGTGATCGCCGCACTGCGGACCCGCATCGCGCAGGCGCAACGCCTGTCCGAGGCGCGGGCGCATGCGCTCGGTGTACGGCTGTATGCGGAATCACCCGCTGCACTGGCGCGCAGCTGGCGTCGGCGTCACGCCGCCTGGCGCGACGGGCGCTGAGCGCGTACGCACGCAGTTGCGGCGTTCAGCGGCGCGCTGCGTGTCGCGCCGTACCCGCGAGACTTCGGGCTGCATCCGGTCCGTCGTCGGATCCTGCGCTCGGCGCACGCGCGCGGCCGTACCGCACGCCATGGCCGACGGACGGCTCAGGTGTACAGCGCAGCGTAGCCCGCGGCATCGACCTGGCGCAGGCCCAGGTGATCGAACTGCGCCCACATGCCGTGCCAGCGCGCGGCATCACGCCGCACCGGCGCGACCAGGCGCGGACAGGTATCGGCGATGATCGCGTCCATCAACGGCGCCGGGGTCGTGCCGCTGTAGGCGTACCACAGCGCGGCCGCCTGCTCGGGGTCATCGCGGCACAACTGTGCGCCCTGCCCGATCAGGCGGGTCACGGTGTCCACCACGTCGGGGTGCTCGACCAGGAACGCCTGCGAGGTGAAGAGTTCCAGCGCCGAGAAGTTGTGCAGGCCGACCTCGTGGGTGGCGATGAAGTGCGCGTCCATGCCGTCGAGCCGCGCTTCCACACCCTCGAAATTGGCGAAACACAGCCACGCACCGTCGAAGCCCGCGCGCAGATTGGCGAGATGCTCGAAGCCCGCGCTTTCGATCACCACCTGCGCCGGGTCGAACGCAGCGCCCTGCTGCGTGCACCAGCGCGACAGGATCTCGACCGCGATCGCATCGGTGACGCCGCCGGCGACCGGCGATGCCAGACGCACCGCGTCGCCTGCCAGCAGGCGCGCGCCCGCTGCGCGCTGCAGCAGGATGCCGCCGTCGGTTTCGAAGAAGCACCCCAGCGCCTTAAGGCCCGGCCGGTCCGCATCGATCATGTGCAGCGGTTCGTTGCACGCGAACGCGATCTCGCCGCTGACCGTCGCCGCCAGTCCGTCGTAATGGTCGTCGGGCACCTGCAGTTCGAGTTCAAGGCCCGCCTCGCGATACCAGCCCAGCTGGATCCCGGCGATCAGCGGCAGATGGTCGGGATTGAGGAACCATTCCAGGGACAGCTGCAGCTTCATCGGGCACGACTCGGTCGGATGCGGGTGCACAGACTAGTCGACGCTGCGCTACGCGGCACGCCAGGCATCACGTCGCGCCGGACGCCCGACACGCGGGCGACCGCGCGCAGGATCAATCGTCCTTGGCGAAGCGGATCACCAGTCCCGCGCGATCGTCCGTCGCCCAGATCGCGCCGTCGCGCGCGACCGCCAGGCCCACCGGTGAACCCTGCGGGCGGGCGCCGCGCTGCAGTCCCCAGCCCGGCGTCAGCGTAACCGGCGTCGCCGCAGGACCCGCGCCGTAGGCCCGCATGCCCTGGCCGTAGACCGGGAACCGCGCGTCCGCATCGGCGCGCGGCACACCGCGCGCATCGACCGCGAAGCTCGCGATGTGGCCGCCGACCGAGCGGTGGCCATGCCAGCTCATCAGCAGGCGACTCTGCAACGCGGGAAACATCGCGCCGTCGTACCAGCGCATGTCGAGCGGCGCGGCATGCGGCGGCAGCAGCAGCGCGGGCGCGGTGTGCGCATCGGAGCGGCACCAGTCCGCCTTCTCCGGCCACGCCGGCGTGGCCTGCGCGGCATCGGCGCAGTAGGGCCAGCCGTAGTGACGGCCCGCTTCGATGACGTTGAGCTCCTCGAAGGGCGACCAGCGGCTGTCGAAGTCGTAACTGTTCTCACCCTGCAGCACGGTGCCGGAGGCATGCACCGCCAGCGCCAGCGAGTTGCGCAAGCCGCGCGCGAAGACGGTATGGTCCGGCGCCCAGCGGCCGTCGCCGTCATAGCGGTAGCGGCGCAGGCTCGCCGCGTCCGCGTCGCCTTCGCTCTGCGCGCACAGACCGGCGCCACTGCGCGCGTCGTCGCCCGTGCACTGGTCGCTCGGCGCGCCGACGTTCACCAGCAGGTCGCCACCGGGCAGGAACACGAACATCGACAGCGGATGGCGGTGCGTATGCAGACGGTTGTCGGGCAACTGGTCGACCACCGTCTCAATGGTCCCGGCGGGTGTCTGCGCGTCCGGGTCAAAACGGAAGATCCGGCTCATCTCGCCGACGTACACGCGCCCGTCCGGTCCGCGTGCGATCGCGTGCGGCAGATGCAGGCCGTCGAGCACGCGCTGCACATCCACGCTGCCGTCGTCAGCGGTGCGCAGCCGCCAGACCGCGCCGCGCGTGCCGTCCCAGGCGCCCAGGTCGGTAACCAGCCACGTCGCCGCATCGAGCTGCAGCAGCGCGCGCGGCAGCCGCAGCGTCCGTGCCGGATCGGCCGTGGTCGGACCGGTTACCAGGCCTGCGCACATGCCGCGCATCGTGCCGATCGACAGCCGCGGATAGCCGCCGCAAGTCTCACCGCCCACCCGGTAGCGCTCGCGCGCGGCGCCCTGCGCCACCGGCAGCAGCACCAGGCAGGTCAGAAGACAAGCGCGCAGCCACCGGCCACGTGGCAGGCCGGTCGTCCGCCGCGGCCACATCGTCGGCATGCCGCTGCGCCGCGTGCGCATCAGCCGTAGAAATCCACGCCGATGATCCTGCAGACTTCTTCCTCGTTGTAACCGTGGAAGCGACGACCGCGCGTGGTGTGCGTGCGCGCGAACAGTTTGCCGTTGGCATCCGTCCGCTCGCGCTTCTCGGTCAACAGCCACTTGGCGTAGTCGTGTGTCAGGTTCCGCTCCCGGGTCGGGTCGCGTTTCATTCGGGCCATGTTCCGCATCCTCGTGTCTGGTCCGCGCGTGCCGGCAGTGCGCGCGCGGCGCACAGGATACGCGCGACGCACGCGTCCCGAACCCGGCCGGCGGCGCGCGCGCGGCCGACCGGCGGTCGCGGCGGACCGACGTGTCGCGTTCCGCCAGTGCGTGCACTCTGGCACTCTGGCCGCCGCCGACTGCCTGCCCACCCGCGATGACGCCGACTCTGCCGATACCCGCCGAAATCCTCGACCTGCTGCCCGATGCGGTGTGCGTGGTCGACCAGGACGGGCACTACCTGTTCGTCAGCCAGGGCTTCGAGCGCATTCTCGGCTACCGCCCCGACGAGGTCCTCGGCCGTCGGACCTTCGAGTTCATCCACCCCGACGATCGCGACGACACCCGGCAGCAGGCGGTGCAGGTGATGTCGGGCATCGCCCAGCGTCACTTCCGCAACCGGTATCTGCACCGCGACGGGCATGCGGTGGACATGCTGTGGTCGGCCAACTGGCATCCGGCGCATGGCGTCCGCATCGGCGTGGGACGCGAAGTCACCGAGCTGCGGCGGGTCGAACGCGAACTCGAACACCTGGCCGCGCACGACGCGCTGACCGGATTGCCGAACCGCTATCGACTCCAGCAGACGCTGGAGCGTGCGCTCGCGCAGGCGCGCGTCTCGGGCGACGGCCTGGCGCTGCTGTACGTCGATCTGGACGGCTTCAAGACCGCGAACGATCTGGGCGGGCACGAAGCGGGCGATCGCCTGCTGCAGGACGTCGCGGCGCGCCTGACGGAATCGCTGCGGCATGGCGACACGGCCGCGCGTGTCGGCGGCGACGAGTTCGTGATCGTGCTGCCCGCGTGTCGCGACGCGGAGGCGGCACGCCATGTCGCCGACGCCCTGCGCACCCGCTTGCGCATGGTCTACCGGCTGGCGGAGCGGCCGTTCCAGCTCGACGCGAGCGTCGGCATCGCCTGGTGCCCGCGCGACGGCAGCGACGCCGCGACCCTGCTCGCCCACGCCGATCGCGAGATGTACGCGGTCAAGCGCCGCGTGACACGTCCCGACGCAGCGTGATCACCCGCCGGGCGGTCCGGATGCGGACGCGCCGGATCAGGTGGCCGGTGTCCTAGGCAAACGCGGCATAGAAGAACCAGCCCGCCACCCCGATCATGCCCAGTGCCAGCACACGGCGGACGGGCTGCATCCGCTCGGGCCGGGACAGCGCGTGGCGCAGACGTCCGGCACCGAGCACCAGGCCCAGATGCACCGCCGTCGCCACGCCCACGCTGATCAGGCCCAGCAGCAGGATCTCGCGCAGCGGGGCGTCGGGTCCGGACAGGAAGCGCGGCACCACGGTGAGAAAGAACAGCGCCGCCTTGGCGTTGAACAGATTGATCGCCACGCCCGCCCACAGGATCCGCTGCGGTGCGAGCCCGGCGACGTGTGCGGCCGACGCGTCGGTACTGGCCTGCCAGCCGCGCCAGGCTAGCCAGAGCATCATCAGGCCCGCGGCCACGCCGACCCAGGTGCCGATCGCCGGGACATTCACCAGCAGCGCATTGAGACCCAGGCTGGAAAGCGCGGCGTTGAGCGTCAGTCCGATCGCGACACCCGCAATCGCCATGAGGCCCGCGCGTCGGCCTTCCGCCAGCGTCAGCGAGACCAGCCAGGCCATGTTCGGGCCGGGCGTGATCTCCACCAGCAGAACCGCAAGCGTGAAGCCCAGCCAGTCCACCGCACGTCTCCCGGGGCCGGACCCGTCCGGCGACGCCAGCGTAACCGCTCCCGCGGCGCTGGCCCGCCGCAATTCGCGACCAGCCGCCCGGCCCGATCGACGCAGGCACCGAGGCTCTATCCTGCAGCTTCGATCCCGTTGCCAAGGCTGCACGCCATGATCCGCACACCGCTCCGCCGCATCGCCCTGCTGTCCGTTCTGCTGCTCGCCGCGTGCGGCGGTCCGCCGCCCTACACCGGCGGTGACGTGGCCGAGCTGCAGCGTATCGATCGGACGGTGGGTGCGGGCACGCCGGCGACGGTGGGTGACGCGGTCAGCGTGCACTACACCGGCTGGCTCTACGACCAGAACGCGCCCGACAGGCGCGGCGCGCAGTTCGACAGTTCACGCGATCGCGGACAGCCCTTCACGTTCGAGCTCGGCGCGGGCCGCGTCATCCGCGGCTGGGACGAAGGCGTGGCCGGCATGCAACCGGGCGGCACGCGCGAGCTGCACATTCCCGCATGGCTGGGCTACGGCGATGCCGGCGCCGGCCGGGCGATTCCACCCGGCGCGTCGCTGGTGTTCGAGGTGGAGTTGCTGGAGATCCGGCAGTAACGGCGCGGGCGGATCGCCGGCTGCGCGCGTCCGGTCTCGTGGCGCGCCGGCGGTGCGAGCGTGCCCGGCGCATCATCGCGCGGCCGCCGTCTCAGTAAGGCGGCGGCCGGCGTGTCTTCTGCGCGCGCGTCGCCTCGCTCCACCAGGTGAGGTCATCCGCGAACCGGGCAAAGCTTCTCTCGAGCGACTTGCCCGCCGGTCCGACCGGCTGCCCGTCGGTGTCGAGCGTGTCGCCGATCGGCCCGACGGTGACGGTGCTGGAAATCACCACCATGCCCATCTCCGACAGCGTGCCGTGCCAGGCGACGTTCGCGCGCGCACCGGCCAGCCGTCCGGCCGAGTAACTGACCACGCCGGCGGGCCGCCAGAACCATTCTTCGAGGAAGTGATCGGTGAGGTTCTTGAGCCCCGGCTGCACGCCCCAGTTGTATTCGCCGGTGACGAACACGAAACCGTCCGCATCGCGGATCTTGCGCGCCAGCGTCTCCATCGCGTCCGGCGCTTCGCCATCGGCGTATTCCTTGTACATGCGGTCCAGCATCGGCAGGTCGACCGCCTTCGCATCCACGAGTTCCGCATCGCAGCCGCGCGCCTGCAGCGCCCGCACGCAGTAGTCGGCCAGGCGGATCCCCATGCGATCGGCACGATAGGACCCGTAGAAGACGAGGATGCGTTCGGCCATGGCAGTGCTCCGGAAGCGGGACGGAAAGCGGTTGCGCCGATCATCGCATCACGGTCCGGATGCCGTGTGCAGGCGTCGCGTCGGCGCGTCGGGCCGCGACGCCATGCACGCATCGTGGCTTCGGCATGTCGTGATCGCGTGGTGGAGCCCGGTAGTGCGCTGTGACGCGCTGACCGGATGGCGCCGCTCAGCGCTTGCGGAACACCACGACGTGCTGCCATGGCAGGGTCTCGGCAGTGCGCGTCCATTCCAGCGCATGCAGTGCGGCCTCGCGGCGGATCTGCGCTTCACTCATCTTGTGCAGCGGCTTGATCGGCACGGCGTCGTCCTCGGCGCGGTATTCGACGAAGACCAGACGCCCGCCCGGCCGCAGCGCACGCACCAGTGCGTCGAGCACCTCGTGCGGGTATTCCAGCTCGTGATAGACATCGACCATCAGCGCCACATCCACCGATTCGGGCGCGAGGCCCGGGTCGGTCACGCTGGCCTGGACCGGCTTCAGGTTGGCGAGTCCCGTTCGGGCAGCGGCCTGCGTGAGCATCGCCACCATCTGCGGCTGCACGTCGACCGCATAGACCGTTCCGCCGGGTGCCACCCGCGGCGCGATGCGACGCGCGTAGTAACCGGTGCCCGCCCCGACATCGGCGACATCCATCCCCGGTTCCAAGGCCAGTTCCTGCAGCAGCAGACTGCCGCGCTCCTCGCGCTCGCGTGCCTCGCGCTCAAGCCAGGCCGCGCCCTGCCAGCCCATCACCGCCGAGATCTCGCGGCCCTGGTAGGTCTTGCCGATGCCGTCTGCGCTGGGACGAACCGCGCCATAGACCGGCGCAGCGTCCGATTGCGCGGTGGCCGGCGCGACCGGCACCGGCGGAGCGGGCGGCTGCGAGCAGGCCGTGCCGACACCCAGCAGCAGCATGAAGACGACGGCGGTCGGGCGCTGGTGCATGGCAGGTTCCTGGCGTGGGCCGTGATCGACACGCAAGCCTAGCCACCGTACGCCCGTCGGCGTGTGACGCCATCGCCGTCTCGATGCGCATTGCGTTGCCGCCGTGCACCGGGCCGCACAGGTCCCGGCGCGGCCCGCATGACACCGCTGGTCGCGGCACGAGTTGCCGCGGCGTGCGCGCACTTGCCACCATGACCGGTTTTCCGCGAGGAGATGTCATGCCCGCAACGCGTCTGCTGCTGTCCGCCGTGCTGGTGCCGCTCATCCTTCTGCCCGCGCAGGCCCGCATGCCGAGCCGGCACGCCATTGCCGAAGACTGCGCCGCTGCGGCCGAACGCGCACCCGCGGCCATCCGTCCCGCCACCGGGATCTATATTCTCGAGCGCTTCGAAACGCTCGACGACGTGACCGCACAGCCCGTCGCATCGCCGCTGTCACCGGACGAGGCGCTGGATCCGGCCGCGCTGGGCCAGGCCGCGCTGTCCACCCTCGGACATCGGATCGCCCGCGACATCGAAGCCGAGATCGAGGCCAGCTCGCGGCTGAGCTGGGTGGAGGTAGACGCCGACGCGCGCACCGTCGTCGTCGTCGGCACTGCGAAGTCCGGGCCGCGCCGCGCGGTCTTCACCCCGGATTTCAGCTGTCTGGTGCCGCAGGAGCCGGACACCGCACCGATGCGCATCGAGCACGTCGACGCGGATCGCTTCGGGATGCGGGTGCGCGCGTTCGCGACGCACCGCCTGACCTGGCGCCGGGTGGACGCGGACAGTGCGGCGCTGGCGGACGTCCGTCGGCTGCGCGACGCGGCCCAGGCGTCGGTGCGCGCGTCGGACGCATCCCATCAGGCCCCTCTCGACACCCTGCGCCGCGCGCCGCGCACGCTGACCGCGCGCGCCACGCTTGCAGCCGGGCAGCTGATCATCGCCCTGCCCCCCGGGTGGCAGCTGCGCGCGCAGGACGGTGGCTATCGCGTCGTCGGCGCGCCCGGCACGATCGACCTGCTGGTGGATCCGGGCGCTGCAAGGATCGAGACACTGGAACGTGAGATGGAGACGCGCGCGACCCCGACCATCGCGACCGACGACGGCGTACGCATCGTGCGCGGGACCGGTGGGATGTCTCACGTCCTCGCCCGCACGCATCTGCAAGCGCACACGGTCGTGCTCACGGCGCGCGTCGAGGACGCGGCACTGCCGACGGTGATGGCGATCTGGCGCAGTCTCGCGCCTGCGGCGGGGGATCCGCCCGACGCCTGAGCGGCATGTATCGATGATCGATGGCTGCGCGTGCCACGGACCTGCGCGTCGACCACATCGACACGCCCGCACCGGTGGCAGAATACGCGCCGATGTCGGCGCTCCCGCCCGCATCCGTTCGCGGGGGGCGACGATGAAACTGGTGTTTTCCAATGGCGCGCATGGCCAGATCCTGTTGCGCGCAGGCGTCAACCGGATCGGCGCCCTGCCCGGCAGCGCCGTGCACCTCACCGACGACGGCATCCGTCCGCTGCACTGCGAGATCCACGTCACCGATGCCGGCGCCAACCTGCAGGTGCCCGCCGGCGGCGGACCGGTGTCGATCAACGGGCGACCCGTCTCCGATCTGATGGCGCTGCGCGCGGGTGACGACATCGACATCGGCGGCGTCATGGCGACCTTCGCCCCGCTCGCGCCCGCGCAGGTCACCACGGACGCAGCGCCACGCGGCGACGACGACATCGGCGCCACGCGCGTGCGCGCCGCGCTGCCCCGTTTCGTGCTGCGCGGCGAATCCGAGGCCGTGGCGGGCAAGCTGTTCCCGGTCACCGGCGCCGTGGTCATCGGCCGCGCGCCCGAGTGCGACATCACGGTCCACGTCGACGAGATTTCCCGGCGCCACGCGCGGGTCAAGCCGGTCGGCGACGGCCTGTCGGTCGAGGATCTCGACTCCTCCAATGGCACCTATATCAATGCGGGCCGCGTGCAGCAGGGGTTTCTCGGCCCCGGCGACGAGCTCCGGCTCGACGCCGTGCGCTTCGTGCTCGTCGCGGCGGGCATGGATGCGTCACCTTCGCCTACCTCCATCGATGCAACGCCGCGTCCGCGCTCCGCGCTGCGAACCTGGGGGCCGGTCGTGCTGACCGTGGTGACGGTGCTGGTGATCGCTGCGCTGACACTCGCCCCGGGCTGACGCCGGCGCGGCCCCGCGGCAGCGATTGCCGGCCCACGAACGCAGCGGCCTGGGGATGCATGCAGCGAGCCCGGACCGCCCAGCGACCCGGACCGCAGGGCCGCGGGCTGAACGCGGCCCCGGTGGCGTCAACCGCAGGCCCGCGCCCGCGTTGTCAGTCCGTCGACGCAGAACATCCCGGAGTACGGCATGCCCACCGCCGATGCAGTCAGCGCTGCCAACAGGTTCGGTCTCGGTGCACGCCCGGGCGAGCTTGAGCAGATTCGCGCGCCACAGGACTGGCTGCTCTCCCAGCTCGAGCCACGGCCCATGGCCGACGTCCTCGCCGCCTTGCCTGCCAGCCTCGACTACCTGCGCGAAGAAGCCAGGCTGCAGCGACAACGTGCGCAAACGCGACAGGCGAAGCGCGCCGGCGCTGGCAGCGATGCGCCTGGCGACGCGCAGGCAGTGCAACAGCAGAACCGCCGCCTGTACCAGCAGGCACAATCACGCGAACTGGCGGCGCGCTATGCCGCCGCCGTCGATAGCGAGCGCGCGTTCGCGGAACGGCTGGTGCACTTCTGGTCGAATCACTTCGCCATTTCCGTCGACAAGCGCACCGCGGCCCTCTACGCCGCGCCAATGGAGCGCGAGGCGATCCGTCCGCATCTGACGGGCCGCTTCGGCGACATGCTGCTTGCAGTGGAAACGCATCCGGGCATGTTGCGATACCTCGACAACGTGCAGTCGGTCGGCACCGGTTCGACGCTCGCGCAGCGTGCGCGCAGGCGGCAGGCCAAGCGGGCACCGGGCCTCAACGAAAACCTGGCGCGGGAAGTCCTGGAACTGCACACGGTCGGCGTCGACGGCGGCTACACGCAGGCCGATGTGACCGAACTGGCGCTCGCGATCACCGGCTGGGGCGTGCCGCGTCCGCAGGAGTTGGCGCAAAGCGGTGTCGACGCCGCGTTCGCCTTCCGCCCGCTCGCCCACGAAGGCGGCACCCGCACGCTGCTGGGGCAGTCCTATGCCGATGGCGGGCTGGAACAGGGGCAACGCATGCTAGCGGCGCTGGCCGTGCATCCCGCCACCGCCCACCACGTCTCGTGGAAGCTGGCGCGTCACCTGGTCAGCGACACGCCACCACCCGCGCTGGTGGATGCGATGGCCCGCACCTGGCGCGAGACCGGCGGCGCCCTGGCCGCGGTCTACCGCACGCTGGTATTGCACCCTGCCGCGTGGGGCGCGCAGGCACGCAAATTCAAGACACCCGACGACTTCGTCGTCTCGGCGATCCGCGCCGGTGGCACGCTGCGCCGGGCGCAACCGCGCGCCCTGTTCAATCTGCTCACGCGTATGGGGCAGCCGCCGTTCACGCCGCGCTCGCCGGCGGGATTCGCCGATGCGGCCGACGAATGGAGTGGACCGGATGCGCTGTGGAAACGGGTGCAGGCGGCCGAAGCGTTGTCCGAGACGCTGCCGGAGGATCGCATCGATCCGCTGGCGGCCGCGCGCACCGTCTTCGGTGACCGCGTCGACCCGGCCACGCTCGATGCGCTGCGTCGCGCCGAATCCGCACGCGACGGACTGGCGCTGCTGTTCGCGAGTCCCGCCTTCCAGTGGAGAAGCTGAGATGCCGATCACCCGACGCCATTTCCTCGGCAGTGCGCTGGCCGCAGCCGGCACGGCCACCACGCTGACCCTGTGGCCCGCGCTGGCACAGGCGAGCCCCGGCGAGACGCGACTGCTCGTGGTCCTGCTGCGCGGCGGACTGGATGGCCTGCACATGGTGGTGCCACGCGGTGACGCCGATTACGCGCGTCTGCGCGGCGCACTGGCGCCGGAGGCAACGCTGCCACTCGATGGCAGCTTCGCGCTGCATCCTGCGTTGGCATTCGCCCACGGCCTGTATGCACAGGGACAGCTGCTGCCGGTGGTGGCGATCGCACCGCCCTACCGGGAGCGTTCGCATTTCGACGCGCAGGACTGCGTGGAAAACGGCACCGGCCGTCCCGGCGGCGCGTCCACCGGCTGGCTCAACCGGTGCGCAGCCGCGCTGCACGGTGGCGATGCGTTGGCGGTCAGTACGGTGATGCCGCTGATCATGCGCGGGCCGGGGCCTGCCACCACGTGGTCGCCGCCGCTGCCCGAAGACGTCAATCCCATCCTGCTGCAGCGGCTGCAGAGCTTGTACGCGGACGATCCCGTGCTCGCGCCCGCCTTCGAACGTGCCGTCGCAATGCAGGGACAAGCCGGCGAAACGAGCCCGCGCGGAGCGCGACTGCCGCAGGCGATGACCGCGGCCGCCGGCTTCATGGCCAAAGCGGACGGCCCGCGCATCGGCTTCGTCGAGGATTCGGGCTGGGACACCCACGCCGGTCAGGCGCAGGTGCTGCAGCGCAAGCTGGCCGAACTCGACGCGGGCCTGCGGGCATTCCACGCCGGCGCCGGCGCGATCTGGGGCCGCACGGTGATCGCGGTGGTGACCGAATTCGGCCGCACCGCCGCGGTCAATGGCACCGGCGGCACCGATCACGGCACCGGCGGCATGGCCCTGCTGGCGGGCGGCGCGGTAAGTGGCGGCCGCGTGGCCGGCGACTGGCCGGGACTGGCGAACCATGCACTCAACGAAGGCCGGGACCTCCAGGCGACGACCGACCTGCGTGCACTGTTCAAGTCACTGCTGGCCGGCCACCTGCAACTGACGGAATCCGCGCTCGAAACCCGGGTGTTCCCCGACAGCCGCAGCGTGCGCGCGATCGACGGCCTGCTCGCCTGAGCGCGCAATGCATGTTCCCTGGGCACCGGTCCGGAGACACAGCTGTTCTCTGGTCATAGCCTGAAGCGCATGGCCACGCGGGCTCGCGCGTCCTTCGCCGTCGCACGCAGGTCCACACGTGGCCGCGTGCGTCTGATCGCGCTTCGGGCGCTCAGTCACGGCCGAGACGTCGCGCAGCCGCCGCCGCATCCTGCACCACGCGGAGATAATCCGCGCGGGCCTTCGGTGCCTGCGCCGCCAGGGTGTCCAGGCCCCCCACATAGGCGGACACCAGGTTCGAAGCGTTGTACTGGTCGGCCATCTCGGCCATGGACCGGGCCACGGCATCCTGCAGATGGAAGTGCACGTTGATGCCCTTCTGGGCCTCGTTGGCGAGATCGACGACGCGCATCAGATGCGGCGTCACCAGACCGACGACGGTGGCTCTCATGCGTTCGACCCTGTAAGCGTTGTGGAAGGACGCACAGGCTACGCAAACACGAGGCGGCAAACCGGGGCCGGCGTGCACTTTCCGGCACCTGCCGCGCCACCCGCTGCAGTTGCGCAATCGTCCTGGATCCGCATCGTCCAGGCGCCGCGACGGCGGCGCCGGCGCGCATGCCCTTGCCGACGCCTCGCCTCAGCCGGCCGCCACCGGCGCCAGACGATGCGCGGCGTCCGCGCAGACCACCACGACGTCCTCTTCGTCCGTAGCAGCGGCCACGAGCTCGACACGCGTGCCCACCGCGAGGGCTTCGACATCGACCGGCGCGGCCTGGCACAGGTTCCAGCGCGCCGGCAGCTGCACCTGCAGCCGTTCCCGGTCGACGGTGTCCACTTCCACGATGGCGCTGCCGTCGTAGGTCCAGGGCTGCGTGTCGATGGACGCGACGACGCCCGTCGTCTGGATCAGGCCGCATTCCGCTCTTGCGGGATCGCTCGATGTCGTACACGCCACCACGCAGGACGCCGCCGTGAGTGCGAGTCCGCGCGCCAGATGGGCCGGGTACGGGAAGATCGCGCGTGGATTGCCGAGTGCCATGTGTGTGCTCTTCAGGCGCCGCGCTTCTGGAGCCGCGCCTTCAGATCCGCGAACGGGTTGGACGTGGCCGCGGCGGGCGCGTCCTCCGCGTTGCCGGCACTGACGCCGGTGTAGTCGAGCTGGCGGGCGTGTTCGTTGTCGTGGCAGTACACGCACAGCAACTCCCAGTTGCTGCCGTCGGCCGGGTTGTCGTCGTGGTTGTGGTTGCGGTGATGCACGGTCAGTTCACGCAGGTTGGCGCGGGTGAACTCGCGCGTGCAGCGGCCACAGATCCACGGGTACATCCGCAGCGCGCGCTCGCGGTAGCCGGCATTGCGCTGCTCGGCGCTGCGCCGGGCTTCGGCGACGATGCGGTCGAGTCGGGTCTGGTCGATGGTCGTCATGGCCGGAGTCTATTCGCACCTGCATCGACGCGCAGATGCGGTGTTCCCGCACCGGGCGCCGCGCCTGGTGCCTAGTCCTGGACCGCGAGCGCCGGCGACGCGAAGCCCGCGCCTGCTTCGATGCCGTCGTAGAACGCGTCACTGCCGACATGGGCGCCGCCGCCCGCCGCGGCTGCCGCGGCGTCGTCACGGAACTCGCCGGCGATGCGGACAATCGTCTCCTCTATTTCGAAGAACGCGTCGAGCACCACCGGGTCGAACGTCGTCCCGCGCAGCGCGTGCATCATCGCCATCGCCTGTGCGTGCGGGAACGGCGGTTTGTAGCAGCGCCGGTTGACCAGCGCGTCGTAGACGTCGGCCACCGCCATGATCCGGCCCGACAGCGGAATCGCCGGGCCTTTCAGGCCGGCCGGGTACCCCGAGCCGTCCCACTTCTCGTGATGCGTGGCGGCGATCTCGGCCGCCACCGACAGGAAGTTGTCGCCTTCGATGTGGCGCGACGTGCTGAGGATGATGGTGCGGCCGAACTCCGCATGCCGGCGCATCAGCACCCATTCCGCCTCGGTCAGCGGACCCGGCTTGAGCAGGATGTGGTCGGGCACGCCGACCTTGCCGATGTCGTGCAGCGGCGCCGACAGGAACAGCAGGTCGATGTAGGCGTCGGTCAGCACGTCGACGTAGCGGCCGGTGTCGCGCAGGCGCTGCGCGATGGCGCGCACGTAATGCTGGGTGCGCTTGATGTGCGCGCCGGTCTCGGGATCGCGCGTTTCGGCGACCGCCGACATCGATTCGATGGTCACCTGCCGCGCATTCTCGAGCTGCCGGCGCCAGCGGCGCGCATGTCGCTGCTGCGCCCAGACGCGGATCGCGGAAGCGGTCAGCAACACCGTCGCCGCCACGAGTGCCGGCGCCGCGACCGGCAGCACCAGGCCCAGCATGTCGAAGCCCACGAACGCCAGCGCACCGAGCGCGAGCATCACACCGAGCGTCACGATCGCCACCGTCAGCAGATTGCGCCCTGCGACGAGCAGACCGCCCTGCAGCAACGCGATCAACAGTCCGAAGGCCAGCGCCGCGCCGGCGCCCCAGGTCGGCGATCGCAGGACGCGTCCGTCGACGATGTTCTGCATCAGCGCCGATTGCACTTTCGAGCCCGAGAACGTGCGGCTCAACGCGGTCACGTGCCGGTCGCCGAGCCCCACCGCCGACGAGCCGATCACCACGATCTTGTCGCGCAGCGCCTGCGGCGCAAGCCGGCCCGCGAGCACGTCCACCGCCGGCACGCTGGCATAGCGCGCCGGCGGACCGTCGAACCGCAGCAGCGCATGCCCCCGGCGATCGATCGGCACCACGTGCGGGCCGATGACGAGCGACGCGCCATCGCGACCGCGCACCACCTGTCCGGACGACACGCCCAGCGCCTGCATCGTCGTCGCCAGTGCCAGACTGGGCTGCAGCACACCGCGGTATTCGATCAGCAGCGGCAGGCGCCGCAGCACACCGTCGCCATCGACCTGCATGTTGACGAACCCGCTGACGCGGGTCTGCGCGCCGATCGCGTCGACGTTGTCGAGAACGCCACGCGCGCTGTCGAGATCCAGTGCGTCCAGCGCACCCTCGAAGCCCACGCCGGGCCGCGTGGGCGCGGTCTCGCGGGTGGCGTGGTCGAAATAGAAATAGCGCGCGCCGACGACGCCGGCATCGGCCATCGCCTGGCCCAGGTAGCCGTCGTTGTCGAGCAGGCCATCGGGTACGCCGGTGATCGCGACATCGAGGCCGAAATCGCGCTGGAAGGTCTTCTGGATATCGGCCAGCGACACCCGGTCCGCCTCGGGCAGCAGCACGTCGAGCGCGATCGCCGACGGGCGTTCGGCGGCGATGCGCTCGACCAGTGCCGCCAGTCGATACCGTGGCCACGGCCACTGCCCCACGGCCGACAGGCTCACGTCGTCGATATCGACGACGACGGTGCTGCTCGGCGCCGGCGACGCGGTCGCCGTGGCGCGCATCATCGTGTCGAGCAGCGCGTTGTCGAGCCGCGCGACCGGCGCAGCGCGCAGCAGCCCGGCGACACCGATTGCCAGCGCCATCGACACACCCAGCACCAGCAACAGCAGGTCCTGCCGGCGACTCTGCGCGGCCCCGATGCCCGGCGGCTGCGCGCGTGCGTCTATGCGGCGCATCGGACGCACGCCGCGCGACGGCAGAGCCGAAGGGCCGTCACGCTCACAGGATCAGGATCTCCGCGCGCCGGTTGCGCGGCTCGGGCTTGCCGGGCGGCGTGGGCACCAGCGGCGACTTGTCGCCAAACCAGTCCAGCTGCATCGGCAACGCCGGATCGATCTGGCGCAGCAGCGCAGCCACCGCGCGCGCGCGTTCCGCCGAAAGCTGCAGGTTGTACGCAGGCGCGCCAGCGGAATCCGCATAGCCGAACACCGTCACTTCCGTCGGCAGGCGGTTGCGCACCGCGGCCAGCACCTCGGGCAGCATCCGCCGGGATTCGGGCGTGAGCTCCATGCTGTCGAAGCGGAAATTCAGCACGAAACTCAGCGGCGGCGTGGGCTGCGCATCGAGCAAGGCGCGATGTTTCGCCTCGAAGGCCTCGCGCGTCTCGGCCCTGGCCTGCGCCGGCGCTCCCGACGTGCCGGCGTCGACACGGCCGTAGGCCTGGTCGAGCCGCTGTTCGCCCTGTGCGTTGCGCACCACCACCGCGCCCACGTTGCCGTCCTGGTCGGGCAGCAGGGTCACGCGCGTGGGCGCGGCGGAACACGCCGACAGCACGGCGGCCAGCGACAGCAGCGCCAGTGCGCGCCAGCGACCACGACAGACATGCCGCATGCTCAGTTCGCCTCGATCAGGAAGCGCGTGCCGCGCACGCCCACCGTGGCCTGCGGCGTTTCCACCTGCACCGATTCCGGCGCCAGGCGGCCGATCTTGCCGGACTCGTAGATCGCCGAGCCCTGCCCCATGTAGACCGAGAACGCATACCGGTTGGCCTTCGGCTCGAACACGTAGTCGCGCACGTGGACATCCGCACCGCCGCCGAGCGTGAGCATGGTGCCGTCGCGGAACACGATCGATGCCGTCGCGCCCGGCGCCGTCACGATGCGATCGGCGATCTGCAACTGCGTGCCTGCTTCCGCCGCGCGCGTGGCGCTGGCCTGCACGATGCTGACGCCGCCGGAAACGGCCTTCATCAATCCCACGTGCTGATCCGCCGCCGCAACCGTCCACGCGCTGCACGCCAGCCCGACCGCGGCCAGCAACGCCCATATCTTCGACATCGAAGTTCCCCTGTTCATGTGTGCGCCCGCCCTGCGGCAGCGCGTCCAGCAGTCCCGCAGTGCCGGATGTCCGACGCCCTGCAAAGACCTTATGAAAACGTTAACGGCTGCGAGAGCGGATGCTACAGCGGCGATTTGTGAAGATCGCTTCACACCGTCATGCACGTTCAGGCACAACCCGGTCACCACGCCGCGAGACGATTTCCGAAGCCAAATGCAGTGCGCCGATCTGCACGGCGCCCGAGCACGACCGCGCGCGATTGCCACGACAGAACGCGCCATCTGGCGTCCATCGTTTCGCAATCAGGCGCACCGCGCCGCTCCGGTCAGGACGCGATCCGCGCACCCGGCGCAGCGGCATCGCGCGGTGACGTCCCCGCCACGAAGACGCTGAGCCCGCTCGACTGACGTTTGGCCTGGTACATGGCCGCATCCGCCGCGCGCAGGTAGTCGTCGCCGGTCACCAGACCGGCATCGCTGCACACCAGACCGACGCTTGCGCCGGCACGCACCGTCAACGTCTCGATCGCATAGGGCGCCGCCAGGGCGGCGGCGATCTGCTGACCGCGCGCGGCGGCATCGACGGGGTCGACCGATTCCAGCAGCACGTTGAACTCGTCGCCGCTCATGCGCGCCACCAGATCGACCGCGCGCACGCAGCGTTCCAGCCGGCGTGCGACCTGTTGCAGCAACTGGTCGCCGACGTGGTGGCCGTGGGTGTCGTTGACCGCCTTGAAGCCGTCGAGGTCGAGCATCAACACGGCGAAGCGCGTGTCGACACCGCCTGCGGACGCGCCATCGGCGTGCAGCGCAATCGCGTGCTCCAGCCGGGCACGGAACAGCGGCCGGCCCGGCAGGTTCGTCAGCGCGTCATAGGAACTGCCGCGCTCGGCCAGATCGCTCAGCGAGCCCGCCATCCGCACCGCGACGCCGTCCTCGAACCGGGCCACGCCGCGCCAGTTCACCCAGACCAGCCGGCCCGAGCCGTGCCAGGCGCGGAAGTCGACGGAAAAGTTGGGACGCTCGCCCGACAGATGTCTGCGGCACGCCGACTGCACGCGGTCGCGGTCGTCGGGGTCGATGATCTGTCGCAGAAAGCGCCAGCCGTCGGCGTGCACGTGCCCGGCGTCGTCGAATCCGAGAATCTCGTGGAAGCGCGCCGACACATGCAGCACGTCCGTGCGCAGGTCCCAATCCCAGATGCCGTCGTTGGACCCGCGCGTCGCCAGCGCGTAGCGCTCGTCGGAGCGCAGCAGTTCGAGTTCGGCGGTCTTCTGCCGGGTGACGTCGATCATCAGGCCGATCATGCGGTTCGGCCGCCCCGCCTCGACCACCGTGCGGCACAGATCGCGCACCCACACGACCTCGCCGGTGCGCGTGATCAACCGGTAACTCATTTCGTAGGCGTAGCTGTGCGTGGCGTCGTAGGCGGCATCGTCGATCGCCAGCGCCGCCGGCAGATCGTCGGGATGCACGCGCGAGCGCCAGAACCCCGGATCGGCGCGCCACTGCTCCACCGTGAAGCCGAACAGGCGTTCCACCTGTGGGCTCAGGAAGGTGTTGCCCACGCCGCGCTCGGCTTCCCAGACCACGCCGTCGATCGTCTCCAGCAGTCGCAGGAAGCGCTGCCGCACCTCCACCAGCACTTGCTCGGTGACATCGGTGATCTCGATCAGCACGCCCTGGCGGCTGAGCACCCGGTCCGCCGCATCGGTCTCGGGTTGCAGCTGCAGCCGCATCCAGCGGTAGTCACCCTCGGCGAACCGCAGCCGGAACACCGGCATGCCGGAGCGCAGCGTGCCCACGTCGTCGGGATGCACGAACCCCAGCAGCGACTGCCCGACCGACTCGCCCACCGTGTGGCCCGTGCGCGTCTGCCACGCGGGATTGAGATAGGTGATCGTCCAGACCGCGTCCGTCTGCACCACCGCATCGGGCAGCAGCTGCAGCAGGTGTGCGGCGGGTGTGGGGACGGCGGGCATGAGGGCGATATGGTCACCGAAGCGCGAGCGGCCGGTCCAGCCTCGGCGTGCAGACCGGAGCGCAACTGCCCGCAACCCCACATCGATGGTTGCGCGTTCCGATGCGCGTCCAGCTCGATGTCTGCGCCGGCAGTCGTGTCCGGCGCGATGCGACGCGTGCGCGGCGTCGCATCCGTCAGTCTTCGACAGCGCTGATGCGGCCGTCTTCGATTTTCCAGAGACCGTTCTCCATGGTGGAGACATAGAACGGCTTGCTTTTCCAGAGACTCCAGAACACATGGATCTCGGTCGGCGTCGGATCGAGCAGATGCGTCACGATCATGCCGACCGAGTCGGGTGCCGGATTCAGATCGATGCAGCTGCGCGTATAGGGGCGCCACGCGGTCACGACATCGCCTTCGGTTTCCACGCGATTCGAGCCCCCAAGCCGCACCAGGCCTTTGGAGGGCCGCGGAATCAGAAAGACGACCCACTGCGCCTCCACGCTCGACGGCAACACCACCGTGTCGTAGGCCTCGCCGCAGCGCGGCGATTCGAAGCCCAATGCGGTCGTTCGGGCCTGTGCGGCCGCCCGCTCGTTCGGGGACAGCTTGGCCGGCTCCGGCAGCGCTTCGACCGGCGCGTTAAGGACGCCTTCGGCCGAGACCGGCGCGCGATAGAGCGCAGCGGACGCGTCGTCCAGCACGGTGACGTGGATCTGACCGCCATACCCCAGGGTGATCTCGCCTGCCACGCGGTCGTCCGCGCGCATGGCCGGGTCGGCCGCCATGGCCGCACGCACCGCTTCGATCGCGCGGTAGTGCGTGTGGATCGTCCGGCCTGACACTTCGGCCGTTGCATTGGCATCCGCGTCGCTGATCGTTGAATCATCGCGGGCAAGCGCCGGCCCGGCGATCAGCAGCACGCTGACCAGCACCGCCCTGCACGCGTGTCGGCTGACGGAGGCACAGGCCTGTGCAACCGGACACCAGGCGCGCGGCGAGGCCGTCGCAGTCGTCTCATCCACGCAGGCTGAAGCCTGCTGCCTTGCAGCGTGCCGCGTTTGCATGTGTGCCCCCACGCCGGCCCCAATCCGACGACGCCCCGACTCTATGGGGAAAGCAGGCGGGCCACCAGCCCCGAACGAAAGGCGATGCATCGACCGAATGGTGCCGGCCCACTGCCGGTCCATCGCGCGCACCGTGCCGATCCCTCGGTGGATTGACCGGGTTCTCGCCCAGGCGGCAAGCTCGGGCGATGCGATACACGCTGGTCCAGACATCGATGTGGAGTGCGTTCGTCCTCGACATCGTCGACGGGCACGGTCGCAAGATGGGCGAGATCCGCTCGCCGACCGTGTTCCAGTACAAGAACGCGCGCTTAGGTGGCATCCGCCCGGCTCGACGGCGGGCAACGTTGGGTTCGCGTTCGACGGCGTCGATTACCAGGCCTGCGTGGAACTGCTGCGCAGAAGCCGGCATCCCGAGGTCCGCTACACACTGGAGCGCCAGGGCGAGATCCTGGCCAGCGTGGACGTGCTCCCGATGCCGTGGCGACGGTTCCCGGACGTGCGCGTGCGGCTGCCGATCCAGGCGGAGTGCGAACCCCAGGGCCGCATGTGGAACCGGCGGTACGCACTGCGTTCGGCGCATCGCCCGGTCGCCACCGTGTTCCACCCCCATCGCTTCACCCTGCGCACGCAACTGGCGGTGGACATCGCACCCGGGGAGCCGGTGCTGCCGCTGGTCTTCGCTGCCTACGTGATCAAGGAAATCCTGTACTGATCCGCCATTGCAGGTGGGCCCACGCGACGTCCGTGGGCCTTGCTCGAATCAGTCGTCGTTCTTCGCCGCCTCTCGGGCCTGCGCGAATTCCGGGAAGGTCTCGGCCATCGAATCCTTGTCCGGCAGGATATAGAACACGCCGCCCTTCTCGAACGTCGTGCTGACGACCTGCTCGTAGAACGTGGGCGCGACGTTGATGCACCCGTGGGTCACGCGATTGTCGTCGGGCGTGGGCGATGCCAGGCGCTCGTCGCGTCGCTCGGCCGGAAGGCCGCTGGCCGTGGGGTGCATCGAGACGGCGGAATCGTAGTCCACCCAGAGCACGCGCCCGGCGTCGATCGATGGACCGTATCCGCCGACGAAACGACCGGCCGGCGTGGTGCGATCCCGGCCCGGAATCTCGCGCAGCGCAAGACCGGCGATACCGGGCGCTGCATGGTCGCCGACCGCCGACCCGAACAGCCCGGGGGCAGCGCCCCGCAGCTTGCCGTCGCCGCCGAACACCAGCACCTGCGCGGCGGCCTTGTCGATCACCGCAAACGGATAGCCCTGGTTGTCATTGGCGGCGATGACCCAGCCGGCAAGCTCGATCACCGCGTCGGACACGTCCTGGCCGGACGGCAGCTGGTCCGAGGCGATCACGGTTTTGGCGGCGTCCTCCTGGGCTGCAGCGACGCCAACGCTCGCACTGGCCAGCGCCAGCAGCAGCGCACCGTGGAAAACCCGCATGGCAGGGTGTGTGGACCTGGCGATGGGACAACTCCTCGAAAGAACGGGCAATACACCGGGACCCGTGGCCCGAAGGCCCACGGGTCCCGGTCCGATCAGATCAACCGCGCGGCGTGCGGCGCGGCGCCGTTTCCAGCTGCTGGACGCGACGTTCCATCTGATCCAGGCGCTGGTTGGCCTGCGTCGCGGACTGGTTGGCGGATTCCGCGCTCTGGGCCGCGCCCTGCACCCGCGAGTCGAGGGTGTCGAGGCGCGTGTCGATGCGGGCGAAGTCGTCCTTGTAGGTGGCACAGCCACCAAGTCCCACGGCCGCGACCAGCGCCACGCCGACCATTTGTGCCGTCTTCTTATGCTGTTGGATGAGCGACATTTCAGTTCTCCTGCTTCGGGGGAGTCCGGAATATAGCGGCGTTTTTGCCGCGGATTTCGTGCGCCTTCAGGCGAAATTGGAGTACATAAACGAGATGTGAAATTCACCGGATGGCCGACCTAGGGCGTGCCCTAGATGCCGGGAATAACGGGTTGTGATGCGAATTTCGGACAGCCTTCTGATGAGGTCAGGCCCGCTTCGCCGACGCGGCGATCGTTCGATCCGCCAGCGGGCTGCAGTTTCAGCCGGAGGCAGAACGGTGCCAGGTTCACTTTCCCGAGATCGCGGCGGGCTTCGACGGGGGCCTAGGCGCGTCAAAAGCTGACCACATGCGTTCTCATTGCCGAGCGATGCTGTCGGCATGGGCCGCACACCGCGATTCGATCTGCCGGGCGTTCCGCAGCACATCGTGCAGCGTGGAAACAACGGCAGAACGGTGCCAGGTTCACTTTCCCGAGATCGCGGCGGGCTTCGAAGAGGGCCTGCGCGCGTCAAAGGCTGACCACATGCGTTCTCATTGCCGAGCGATGCTGTCAGCATGGGCCGCACACCGCGATTCGATCTGCCGGGCGTTCCGCAGCACATCGTGCAGCGCGGCAACAACCGCCTGCCGTGCTTTCTCGATGACCGCGACCGGCTGGACTATCTCCACCTGTTGCGGGAAGCGCTGACGGCGACGGGCGTGCGGTTGCACGCCTATGCGCTGATGGACAACCACGTCCACCTGCTGGCGACGCCCGGTGGCCCCGGCGACCTGAGCCGGATGATGCAGAAGTTCGGACGGCAGTACGTCGGCCTGTTCAACGCGCGGCATCGCCGCACCGACACGTTGTGGGAAGGCCGGTACAAAGCCTGTCTGATCGGCGACGAGCGCTACCTCCTCGCCTGCCAGCGTTACATCGAACTCAACCCGGTGCGCGCTCGCATCACTGACGATCCCCTCGCCTATCGCTGGTCGAGCTGCGCCGCCCATCTGGGACAGCGCATTGGCTCGATGCTGACGCCCCACCCCGCCTGGCTCGCGCTCGATGCCAATCCGGTCAGCCGATCGAAGATTTGGCGCGACCTGTTGGATGAAGCACTCACCGATGAGCAGCTTGTCGAGATCCGGGCCTACCTCCAACAACAGCGCGCCTGGGGACGGGACGATTTCCGCGCAATGGTCGAAGCCAAGACCCGCCGCTTCGCAGGCACGCGTCCTGCGCATCGCCCTTCAAAGCGGGATAAGTGAACCTGGCACCGTTATCTTCTCGATTGGCAAAGATCAATCTGGGTAAGAGCCCGGATGAATCAGACCTCTTATACAGAATAGATGAATTCGCAGCACTGCAAGGCCAAGGGTTACCAGCTTGCGAGCTCGCTTCCCGCCTCGTGGATAAGATGAAGACCCATGCGGCCACCTTACTTCCACATGATGGTGTCTCATTTTCTCTCTGGAACAGGGCAGACTAGACAAACCCTGAACCCGTAAGCTCCACCGTCAAGCAGACACATCAAAAGTAGAACTTCGGGCGTGTTGGCGGCGGTACTCGACGGGCGTCGGCCCGCCGAGTGAGTCGCGGGGTCGTGCTTCGTTGTAGTCGATCATCCGCCAGTGGGTGGCTTCGCGGACGTCGTCGAGGCGGGCGAACAGATGTTGATCCAGCACTTCTTCGCAGTAGGTGGAGCGAAAAACGGTGCCAAGTTCACTTCTCTGATATCGGACCAGGTGAACACGGACACAAACGCGCACAGCCGGCACCCTCAGGCAGCGACCACGTTCATGCCATCGTAGTCGGCGATCTCGAACTGCTCGGCGATGGCGTAAAGCGCTTCAACCCGTGCCTGCAGCGATTCCGGGGTGTGCTGCTCCAGCTTGTCCACCTGCAGGTAGAAGAACGGATCCTCTTCGTCGACCGGCTCGGTGACGCCGACCACCGTATAGCCCAGCGACTCCATGTGCTGCGCCACCGGAAGCAGCGCATCGCCATCCTCGTCGACGAAGAAGAACGACCAGCGGCAGACCTCGTCGATGCTCCAGTCCTTGCCCGCCTCGATGTTCTTCTGCCGCGTGTCGGAGAAGAACGTCTGCATCATTTCCACTGTCATCATGAAACCGGGCACCGCGTGCTGGCGCCTGGATCTGGCGCAGAGCGAGTATCGGGCATCGGCTGCCGCCTGCCTACCGGGGACGTAACGGGTAACGGGGTCCACTTACAAGCTCGCGACCGCGTCAGGTTCAACATCCCTGCAAGCCCGGCAAACGAGGCTGACTCGCGACCGCGCGACTAAGTGAACCTGACCCTGAGGTTTCGCCTCCATCTTTCTCATGGACCAAAAGGACCAGAATGGGATGGAGACTATCTAGGGGGGGGGTTAATTCCCTCCGTCCCCTTTGATCTCTGCCGCCAGCCGTCCTCGATCAGATGGCGCTGGCGCCATGAAAACGTGGGGAAACCTTAGAACCTGACCCCGTTAGCCGTTATTCCTCTATCTCCCCTTATCTCTATTCTTTGGCCTAGCGAGCCCGTGAGCTCCGCGTCGAGCGCGCAAGTGATTACGGACTGCAGTCTGCACGAGCAACGGCAGATTCTTATCAATCTCATACCCTTCGGCCCCGGGAACTGACCTGCAAGAGAACCAATAGCGCCCGCCCTTGTCCACATTTCCCAACAGGGATCTTGAGTAAAGGAATTCTATAAGAGCGTCTACATCTAGCGTAGGCAAAACTTTGCGCAGACTATTACGCAGGTCAACGTATGAGATGTATTGCCTAACGCCTGAAAGAACATCGAATATATGATCTACCTCTAAAGAGGAGTAGGTCGCAGACATCTCATTACATACTTCCAAGTATAATGCAGCTTGATACTGCTCCTTAAGCCGCCTAACGTCCTGGTAGCCGAGTGGTATTGTATATTCGAAATCGTTAAGCGGAGAAAAGAAAACAATCAAATCCCGAGGCCTGAATAGAGTATGTTCAAGGATTTCTCGGAAAGTACTTTTGGACCTATTTTCCGGAACATAGGACACCAGTGACTTCCATGGATCATCCACTTGACATGGAATCCCTGCATACTTAAACGCGAAAGATATCCTTCGATTGATCATTTGCTTCAAGAAAATTTCGCTTTCCCCGGAGTCCTTCAGCTCGCGCTCTCGAATCCAAGAAATTCGATAACTATACGTATCGATAATTTTTGCGGTATCGGCAAAATCTTTTAACTGCAGAGCAATATCATCTCGAAGCAGCATAACGGCTTTTGCGCCCGTCCCTGCAAACGTATCAAGATTAAGAGATTTTAAAGTTCTAAGCAGCTCGACCACCGTTAGCTTTGATGCGTCGTCACCCACATAACCGAGATCGAGATCGTCAAAAAATAGGTAGAATGAGTTTTGATTTTCGCGCACATATCTGCTATTTAGCACGTCGCGGACCACCTCCTCCAAGTGCGGAAGAAGTCGCGAATAGTGCGCGCGCTCCTCTTTAATCTCTAAATTTTTCCCGTAGTGATTTTTTAGAAATCTTTTAAAAATGTCCGTCGACACTGTGAATTGGTGCTTTTTAATCTCGCTAACAACATTAGCGCGATTTATATCTATATACCCAGAATTCTTTCGGAGAAACTGCTCAAGCAAGTTAAACTTATTGCTCGATCTAGCCGCCTCATTATCCAGAAATAGTTTTATTACCTGCGTCAGTGCCAGCCATTTTACAAAGACGGAAGCATTGAATTCGACCCCAGCCTCCGCCGCGCCGCGAGTTATTAGCTCAATATCGTAGTCATGCCGCCTTACGAACTTTGCAAAAATGGTTGGGTGACTTTTCGAATGCTCGCACACAAAAGTTCCAAACGCGCTTTTGCCGGACCCCTTCCTGCCTATAAGAATGAACTTTTCGTGATCAAGCTGTTCGGCTATTCTCTGATAATCTTCGTAGACTTCAGATATCGGCATCCGTCGATTATCGGCCTCTCCTTCTGCCTCCGCGCAGCCCAAGAAAAGCTTGGGGATTTTTGCGCCACCTTTTGTAAAAATGCTTGACAAGCTCATGAAACCCCCCTAGTTCAATTCCTTTTCGGAGCCGTCGCTCAGTAGAACTTCGCGCGCCATCTGTCCTGATCGATGCGTTTTCACGCGTAAGTAGGCACTAGGCATTACGGCGTGCCAAACATTCATCACATATTCCTTCGATATTCCCCACCCACGTCATACAACGCATGGCTGATCTGTCCCAGGCTATGCGTCTTCACCGCTTCCATCAGCGCTTCGAACACATTGCGCCGTTCCCGCGCCGCGTTCTGAAGATACGCGAGACCATGCCCGTCGTGGACCATCGGCGCCTGCTCGTCGGCGTCGGCCTGATGGGCGTGTGAGGTCTCGCCCTTCGGCGCGAGGGCATTGCGGCCTTGCTGCCAGTTGCGGACGTTCTCGATCTGCTGGCCCTTCTCTTCTTCGGTGCTGCGAATCAGTTCGATCTCGGTGGCGATCTCGCCGGCGTGTTCCTTGGGCAGGAACATGTTCACGCCCACCAGGGGCAACGAGCCGTCGTGCTTCTTGTGCTCGTAGTACATGGACTCCTCCTGGATCTTGCCGCGCTGGTACATGGTGTCCATGGCGCCCAGCACGCCGCCGCGCTCGCTGATGGCTTCGAACTCCTTGTAGACGGCCTCCTCCACGATGTCGGTGAGGTAGTCGACGGCAAAGCTGCCCTGCCAGGGATTCTCGATGAAGTTGAGCCCCATTTCCTTGTTGATGATCATCTGGATGGCGACGGCGCGGCGCACGCTTTCTTCCGTGGGCGTGGTGATGGCTTCGTCGTAGGCGTTGGTGTGCAGGCTATTGCAGTTGTCGAACAGGGCGTAGAGCGCCTGCAGCGTGGTGCGGATGTCGTTGAACTGGATCTCCTGCGCGTGCAGGGACCGGCCGCTGGTCTGGATGTGGTACTTCATCATCTGGCTGCGTTCGTTGGCGCCGTAGCGCTCACGCATCGCTCTTGCCCAGATGCGGCGGGCGACGCGGCCGATGACGGTGTACTCGGGGTCCATGCCGTTGGAGAAGAAGAACGACAGGTTGGGCGCGAAGTCGTCCACACGCATCCCGCGCGCGAGGTAGTACTCGACGATGGTGAAGCCGTTGCTCAGGGTGAAAGCGAGCTGGCTGATCGGGTTCGCGCCGGCTTCGGCGATGTGATAGCCGGAGATGCTGACCGAGTAGAAATTGCGGACCTTGCGGTCGACGAAGTACTGCTGGATGTCGCCCATCATCCGCAGCGCGAACTCGGTGCTGAAGATGCAGGTGTTCTGGGCCTGGTCCTCTTTGAGGATGTCGGCCTGCACGGTGCCGCGCACGGTGGCGAGCGTGCGGGCCTTGATGTCGGCGTAGGTGTCGGCGTCCACCATCTGGTCGCCGGACACGCCCAGCAGGCTCAGGCCGAGGCCGTCATTGGTGGGCGGCAGTTCGCCGTGGTAACGCGGGCGCTCGCGGCCCTCGAAGAGCTTGGCGAGTTTGGCTTCGGCATCCTTCCAGCGGGCGTCGTCGGCTTTGAGGTACTTCTCGATCTGCTGGTCGATGGCGCAGTTCATGAACATCGCCAGGATCATCGGCGCGGGGCCGTTGATCGTCATCGACACCGACGTGGTGGGCGCGCACAGGTCGAAGCCGGAATAGAGCTTCTTCATGTCGTCGAGCGTGGGGATGTTGACGCCCGAGTTGCCGATCTTGCCGTAGATGTCCGGGCGCGGCGCCGGGTCTTCGCCGTACAGGGTGACGCTGTCGAAGGCGGTGGACAGGCGCGCGGCCGGCTGGCCGACGGACAGGTAATGGAAGCGGCGGTTGGTGCGCTCGGGCGTGCCCTCGCCCGCGAACATGCGGATCGGGTCTTCGCCGGTGCGGCGGTACGGGTATACGCCGCCGGTGTAGGGATAGCTGCCCGGCAGGTTTTCCTTGCCCAGGAAGGTCAGCAGCTCGCCCCAGCTCTTGTAGGTGGGCGCGGCGATCTTGGGAATCTTCTGGTGGCTCAGCGAATCGCGGTAGTTGTCGACCTTGATCGACTTGTCGCGCACCTGGTACTCGGTGAACTCGTCGGTGATCGACTTCAGGCGCTGCGGCCAGTCGCGCAGGAGTTTCAGCGATTCGCTGCTGAGGGCCTGGATGGCGTCGTTGTAGCGCTGGCGCAGGGTGAGGAGGGAGCGGTCGACCGCGCTGGACGCGACGACGCCGGCCTGCTCGGGTTCGGCGGGCACGGCCGGAGACGGGCTATCGACGACGGTGGCCATCCCCGCCCCCTCTCCCGGCGCGCGTTGCGCGCCGACCTCTCCCGCGGGGGGAGAGGTGAGCAACGCATCGGAGTGGTACAGGTCCAACGCCTTCGGCAGCTTGTCGTCGCCCAGTTCCTGCAGCGCCTGCCACATGGCCTGGGCGCGGTCGGCGGCTTCGGCCTGGCGCTCGATGTCGCTGTTGATGCGGCGGCCGGATTCGGCGATCTCGGCCAGATAGCGCACGCGCGCGCCTGGGATCAGCACGGTGGCGCGCGGTTCCTTGAGCGAGGTGTCGAGGTGGGGGCGGAAGTCGCAGTGGGGGGAAGAGAAAGAAAGGGGGTCAGAGTCACTTTTCCCCGCTGCGCCCTCGCCCGGTGCGGACTGATCGGGGGAAAAGTGACTCTGACCCCCTTTCTTCTTCCCGGCGCCGGTCTTCTCGCGCAGCAGGCGGCACAGGTTGTCGAACATCCAGGTCACGCCGGGATCGTTGAACTGGCTGGCGATGGTGGGATACACCGGCACGTCGGCATCGGCGGTCTGGAAGGCGACGCGGTTGCGCTTCCACTGCTTGCGGATGTCGCGCAGCGCGTCCTCGGCGCCGCGCTTGTCGTACTTGTTGAGCACGATCAGCTCGGCGTAATCGATCATGTCGATCTTCTCGAGCTGGCTGGCCGCGCCGTAATCGCTGGTCATGACGTACATCGGGAAATCGACCAGATCGACGATCTCCGAATCCGACTGGCCGATACCGGCGGTCTCCACGATGACGAGGTCGTAGGCGAGGCTCTTGAGAAAGCCGATGCAGTCCTTGAGCACCGCATTGGTGGCGACGTTCTGACGGCGTGTGGCCATCGAGCGCATGTAGACGCGGTGGCTGCGCAGCGAATTCATGCGGATGCGATCGCCGAGGAGCGCGCCGCCGCTGCGGCGACGCGTGGGATCGACCGAGATCACCGCGATGCGCATCTGCGGGAAGCTGGCGAGGAAGCGGTTAAGCAGTTCGTCGGTGACCGAGGACTTGCCCGCGCCGCCGGTGCCGGTGATGCCGATGACGGGCGTCTTGCCGCCGGCCAGCTGCCAGGTCTTGCGCAGCGTGCCGAGTTCGGCCTCGCTGATGCTGCCGTCTTCGAGCGCGGACAGCACGCGGCCCAGGCCGATTTCGTCGTCGATGTCGGGCGCGTGACCGGAGTCGTCACGGACGGCGGCATCGCGCGCGGATGCGGCGCGGTGGACGACGTCCTCGATCATTTCGACGAGGCCCATCTTCATGCCGTCGTTCGGGTGATAGATGCGCTCGACGCCGTAGCCCTGCAGCTCGCGGATCTCCTCGGGCGTGATCGTGCCGCCACCGCCGCCGAACACGCGGATATGGCCGGCGCCGCGTTCCTTGAGCATGTCGACCATGTACTTGAAGTACTCGACGTGCCCGCCCTGGTAGCTCGACAGCGCGATGCCGTCGGCGTCTTCCTGCAGCGCGGCGCGCACGACGTCCTCGACGCTGCGGTTGTGGCCGAGGTGGATGACCTCCGCGCCCTGCGACTGGATGAGCCGCCGCATGATGTTGATGGCCGCGTCGTGCCCGTCGAACAGGCTGGCGGCGGTGACGAAGCGCAGCGGCGAGGACTCTGGCTGACGGTCGGTGGCGGTGGAATCGATCTGGCTGGCCGGCGTGCTCATGGCGCGCTCCTGCGGGGGAAAAAGATGCGTCGATTGTAGCGGCGAGGCGCAGAGCTGTTTCGCCTGAAAATATGCTGCGGTGCGACAAACACGGGCGGTGTCGCACCCGGTGCGCGCATCGCGGGACTGGTCGCGGCGGTGGCCCTTGCCTGGTCTCCACAACGTGTGGCGCAGCCTGCAGGCCTGCCCGCCGGACCGCCGCCCATGACTCCACTCGACAAGCCGCTCAAGCGCGAAGTGCGCATCGGCGAGGACCTCTACTCGCTGACCCTCGATCCCGACGGCCTCAAGCTGGTGCCCAAGGGCAAGCGCAAGGGGCTGGCGCTGCGCTGGACCGATCTGGCCAGCGGCGATGCCGCGCTGGCGACTGCGCTGCAGGCATCGCTGGCGTCGCGCTGATCGCAGCGTCCGGCGCGGCACCGCTGGCCCGCATGGGCGGACAGCGCGCGGTTGCCCCGTCTCGGGCTCGGACCCGGCGAGGTCGCGCGCAAGGCGACCCCGCCAGGCGTGCTCAACGCTGCCCGGACGGGTCCAGCGCCTCGTGCAGGCGGGCGCGGCAATCGGCCAGTCCGGATTCCGAGCGGTGGATGCGCACCGGCGCCTGGGTGCTGCGCTGGCCGAGGATGCGGCACAGCGTGGCCTGCAGGGTGGCGGCGTCATCGTCGAACCCGCCGTGGCTCGTCGCCGCGCTGCCATCGGTGTCGCGGGCGGGGTCGCCCTGTACCGGCGCCTGGATCCAGTCGAGCGTGCCGGCCGCCAGCAGATCGCGGAGGGCGCCGTTGGATTCGATGAAACGCGCCATGCCCAACAGCGGCGTGCCGTGGCGGTCTTCGGGGCGCACCCAGCTGCGGGCGCGTGCCTCGAATGCGTGGGCAACGAGGTAGAGCAGCGACTTGTTGTAGACGCGGGCGACGTGGTCATCCTGCTCGGCGCGATCGCTCAGCGTGAACAGCCCGGCGCGGGCGATGGCACCACTGGCCAGCGCGGGCGCGAAGCTCTGCTCGAACAGCGCCAGGGTCATCGCCGGCGCCCACAGGTTGAGGCTGGCGATGCGCTGGCCGATGCCCTGCATGCCGGCAGCCGGGCCCGCGGTGACGGGGCCGTCGGTGGTCAGCAGTTGCGCCAGCGGCGCGAGCAGGATCGAACCGGCGCTGTGGCCGACGAGATGCAGTTCGACGGTGGGATCGGCCTGCCTCCATTCGCCGAGCAGGCGTGCGACCTGCGCGGCGCCGCCGGCTTCGGTGAGCCGGTCGCCGTTGCGGATGACGGCGGTCGTCGCGAGCAACGCGTTCTCCTTCATCTCGCTCCACATCGCCTTGCCGCCGAGCGCGCGTGCCAGCGGCTCGATGGTGTCGTCGATGCGGTCGAGCAGCACGCTCTTGGCCTTGTCCATCAGGCCCTCGCTGCGCGGGCGCACGGCGTCGCGCAGGATGTTGCCGAGCGTGCTCCAGAAGTCGGTCTTCCAGATGAAGCACAGCGGATAGATCTGCTGCGGCAGCATCAGTTCGCGCAGATCGGCGACGCGCTGGATCGCGGCCTGTTCCGGCACGAGGCCGCCATGGGCATAGAGCATCACGCGCTTCGTCGGCCAGTCCTGCGTGATGCGCGGCAGGTCCTGGCGCACGAGGTTGCGCACCGCCTCCTGGCTGGTGCCGAAGCGGCCGCCGGTGCGCAGGCGCCCGTCGTTGCCGAGACTGACGATATGCGGGCGCAGGTCGGCCTGCGAGTAGCCGTTCGACTGCCGCGCCAGTGCCGAGTTGCTGGCGGCCACGGCCTGCACGCGCTGCAGGTGCACCGGCACGGCGAGCCGCGCCACCCAGACGTCGGTGCCGCGCTGCAGCCACTCGTCGTAACTGATCCAGCCGAAGCCGCGCTTGCCCCAGCGCGTGCCCCAGGAATTCTGGATCCAGAACCCGCCCTGGTCGTAGCCGACGATGGCGAAGGCGTGATAGCCGGCGACCGGCTGTTCGCGCCAATCGATGACGCCCGACTTCGGCGGCGCCATCCAGCCGGCATGGACGGCGGCGGATGCATAGAGCACGCCGACTTCCGCGAACGCGGCGTGCATCGCCACCAGATCCTTGTGGTTGACGCGGTAATAGGCGCCGAGCGGATGTGCCTGCGCGGCGCGGGCGCGTTCCTCGGTATAGACCTCGTCCAGCGGACCTGTGGTGTCGGGCCAGCAGTCCTCGGCGCACACGCCGTGGCGGTGCCAGCCCTTCATCGCGCCGCGGCAGCTGGACCCGTCGTAGTCCTCGCCTTCCCACTCGTCGTAGCGGCGGGCCATGTCGTAGAACATGCGGGTGCTGATGCGCTGCGTGACTGGGTCGGGTCGCCGTCGGCGCAGCAGCGTGTGCGCCACCGTCGCCAGGCCGTAGGCGGTGCACGCCCCCTCCTCGCCCTGGTCGAGCACCGGCACGCGCAGCGCGACGAAGTGCGCCAGCGGCATCTCGCTGGGCACGTCGACCAGCGTGGGTTCGAACATGCGGTCGCGGAAATCCGCGGTGTCGGGGCGCGCGTCCAGCAGTCGCCGGTCCGCTGCCGTGCGCGCGGTGCTGCGCGTGGTCTTCCTGGTCGCCATGAAGCCTCCGTGGTCCGCCTATCGAACGCGCCCGGGCCTGCCGGACGGACAGCGACGGATCCCCCCGCCGCAGTGTGCAACGGATCCATGACCGTCGCGCTGGCGGCGAGCCTGCGCGCCGGCGGTCGCAGGCGCCGCGACCCTAAGTGCGAAGGCGCGCGCGCCGCGCATCTGCGATGCTTGTGCGGATGACCACCGGCCTGCGCCCATGAAGACACGCGTCAAGAGACTGATCGGCTGGGGCCTGTTCACGCTGCTGGTGATGGCGGTGAGCAGCATCTTCGTGGCCGACCACCTGCTGCCGCCGGCCAGCGGCCGGCCCAGCCAGACGCTGCCGCTGTCCGATACCGCCACGTCGCTGGACCGCGAACTGGTGCCGCTGCTGGCGCGCCACCCGGGCAAGACCGGCGCGATCATGCTGCCCGATGGCGTGGACGCCTACGCCGCGCGTGCGATCTCCGCGCGCCAGGCCGGGCGCAGCCTCGATCTTCAGTACTACATCTGGCACGACGACCTGACCGGCCGGATGCTCGCCAACGAAGCCTGGAAGGCCGCCGAGCGCGGCGTGCGCGTGCGCATCCTGCTCGACGACATGGGCATCGGGAAGATGGACGCCACGCTGCTGGCGATGGACTCGCACGAGAACATCGAGCTGCGCGTCTACAACCCGTTCCGCAACCGCACCGGCGTGATGCGTGTGCTGGAAATGGTGCAGCGCGCGTGGGGCGTGAACCACCGCATGCACAACAAGGCGTGGATCGCCGATGGCCGCGTGGCGGTGGTCGGCGGGCGCAACGTGGGCGTGGAGTACTTCAGCGCGGCCGAGGAGTTCAACTTCCACGATCTGGACATGGTGCTGTTCGGACCGGCGGTGGCCGATGCCAGCGCAATCTTCGACGACTTCTGGAACAGCGAGGCGGCGATTCCGATCGAGGCGCTGAACCGCAAGCCCCGGTCCACGATCCGCGCGGTGCTGGCGCAGATCCAGGAGGAAGCGGGCAGCGAGGAAGCGGGCCGGTATCTGGATGCGATGGAGCTGTCGCCCAGCGTACGCGGCTACTTCTCGCAGGCGCTGACGCCGATCTGGAGCGAGCACATCCAGATCCTCTCCGACCCGCCGATCAAGTGGCGCGGCGACAATCGCGAGGACTGGCTGGTGGAACGTCTGGTCGGCGACATCGTGGCGGCCGACCGCTCCGCGCTGCTGATCTCGCCCTACTTCGTCCCCGGCGAGCAGGGCACCAGCGGGCTGGTCCATCTGGCGGGCCGCGGCGTGCACGTGGCGGTGGTGACGAATTCGCTGGCGGCCAACGACGTGGTCGCGGTACACGGCGGCTACGTGCGGTATCGCACGACGCTCCTCGAAGGCGGCGTCCACCTGTTCGAAGCCCGCAGCCGCGCGGAGACCAAGGCGGCCAGCAGCCTGTTCGGCAGCAGCGGCGCCAGCCTGCACACCAAGGCGATCCTGGTCGACGGCCAGCGCGGGTTCGTGGGCTCGTTCAACCTCGATCCGCGCTCGGCCAACCTCAACACCGAAATGGGCGTGCTGTTCAACGACCCCGCGCTGGGCGCGGCGCTGTTCGAGGAGTACCGGCACCTGACCGGCCCGGGCATGAGCTACTGGGTCTATCTCAATGGCGAAGGCGACACCCGCTGGCTCGACCGCGCCCGGGATCCGCCGGCGCCGCTGAAGGTGGAACCCGACAGCACGCGCCTGCAGCGCGTGGGCGCGAACGTGGTGCGCTGGCTGCCGGTGGAATCGCAGCTTTGAGCTGAGGCGTTCCTGCTCTCGAGGGTTGAAGCGGCCTGCTTGCACTGCCGCCGTGCGCATCGATCGAACAACCGGCGCGGCACCGGGCCGACGCATTGGGTGGAAGCGCACGGTGCGACGGTGCAGCGCTCGAACCAGACGACCGCAATGGGCCGTGTCGCTCGGGGGCGCCCGGCATCGCCGGGAGGCCGTTCCCGGGCGAACCGCGGAGCGGCTGAAGTGGGCCAGCGCCCGGATACCTGGCAGGCCGCGCAGTTCCGAAATCCCCCAACCACCTGATCCTGAAGCCCTTTCGACCCGGCAGTTGCATCTTCAACCAATTCCCCGGACAGGGGCGTAAAATGCCGCGGTCACCCTACCCAGCGGCCCTGCCGGACCCCTCCGGTCGCCTCGACCGACCCGCACAGCCCCCACGCCGCCTTCTGCCACCAGACGTCGGGCTTATCGCCCGTGACGGAGTTTTGAATGATTTTCGAGCACCTCGACACCTACGGCCACGAGCAGGTCGTGTTCTGCCACAACAAGGACGTGGGTCTGAAGGCGATCATCGCGATCCACAACACCGTGCTGGGTCCGGCGCTGGGCGGCACCCGCATGTGGCCGTACGACTCCGAGCAGGATGCGCTCAACGACGTGCTGCGCCTGTCGCGCGGCATGACCTACAAGAACGCGGTCGCCGGCCTGAATCTCGGCGGCGGCAAGGCCGTGATCATCGGTGACCCGGCGGCCGACAAGTCGGAAGGCCTGTTCCGCGCGTTCGGCCAGTGCGTCGAATCGCTGGGCGGCCGCTACATCACCGCCGAGGACGTCGGCATCGACGTCAACGACATGGAACTGGTCTACCGCGAGACGCAGTTCGTCACCGGCGTGCACCAGGTGCACGGCGGCTCGGGCGATCCGTCGCCGTTCACCGCCTACGGCACCATGCAGGGCCTGCTGGCCGCGCTGAACCGCAAGTTCGGCAACGAGGACGTGGGCAACTACAGCTACGCCGTGCAGGGCCTGGGCCACGTCGGCATCGAGTTCGTGAAGCTGCTGGCCGAGCGCGGCGCCAAGGTGTTCGTCACCGACATCAACAAGGACCGCGTGGCACGCGCGGTGGACGAGTACGGCGCCGAGGCCGTGGGGCTGGACGAGATTTACGACGTCAACGCCGACGTCTATTCGCCGTGCGCGCTCGGCGGCACGGTCAACGAAAAGACGCTGCCGCGCCTGAAAGCCAAGATCATCTGCGGCGCGGCGAACAACCAGCTGGCCAACAACGCGATCGGCGACGAAGTGGAGAAGCGCGGCATCCTCTACGCGCCGGACTACGCGGTCAACGCGGGCGGCGTGATGAACATCTCGCTGGAAATCGACGGCTACAACCGCGAGCGCGCGATGCGCATGATGCGCACGATCTACCACAACCTCACGCGCATCTTCGAGATCTCCGACCGCGACGGCGTGCCGACCTACATGGCCGCCGACCGCCTCGCCGAGGAGCGCATCGAGACCATGGGCAAGCTCAAGCTGCCGCTGGGCCGGGCCCAGCCCCGCTTCCAGGGCCGTGTGCGCGGCGGCTGATCCACCCGCCCGACGCTGTCACGAAAACGCCACCTCCGGGTGGCGTTGTGCGTTGCAGCGCTCGCGTTGCTTGCCGGATCTGGCGGTTTCGCGCGAGGCATCCGCCGCACGGGGACTGCAGCGGTAGGCTGGCGCGTCGACGTCGCACGACGTCACCCATCCGGAGAGTTCCATGCTGCGTTCGTCCCGTTCCCGCGTACTTGTCGTCGCCATGGCCGCATTGCTCGCGCCGACGCTCGCGTTCGCCCAGCAGTACGACTACGAGCGACAGGAGACGTGGCAGTACCCCGCGTCCCTGGGCCAGTCCCCGATCGATATCCAGCGGACCGCGGCGAGCGAAGGCGACATGGAGGAAGCGCAGGCGATCGAACTGCGTGACACCGAAGCCGCACTGCGGGTCGTCGACAACGGGCATTCGGTCGAAGTGGAAGCGCACGGTCCGGACGCGCTGATCCGCGGACGTCATTTCGAACTGATGCAGTTCCATTTCCACGCCGCCAGCGAACATACGATCGACGGCGAATCGTTTCCGCTCGAAGGCCATTTCGTGTTCAAGGCGAAGGACGGCCGCCTCGCCGTGGTCGGCGTGATGTATCGCGAAGGCGATGCCAACACCCTTGCCGGCGAAGTGCTGGACGCACTGGGCGATGCACGCGAAGGCGAGATCGAACGTGAGGACATCGCCATCATGCTGCCGCGCGACAAGAGCTATCACCACTATCTGGGCTCACTCACCACGCCGCCGCTGACCGAGAACGTCGAGTGGTACGTGCTCGACACCCCGGTGACGCTGTCGCCCGCGCAGATCGCCGGCTTCAACGCCCGCTACAGCCACAACAACCGCAAGGTCCAGCCGCTCAACGAGCGCCCGTTGATCCATTACGCGGCGCATTGAGTGCGGGATCGACCAGGCGGCCTCGCTTCTCGCGCAGCACTTCTCCCGGCGGGCGCGGTGCTGCAGACCGCCAAGTGTGCTGCGGAATTCCAGATCACCGCATTCGCGAAAGAACGGCCACCCGAGGGTGGCCGCTTTTTCGACGCAGTGACGCTCAGAAGCCGACCGCGACCTGCATCGATGCCATCCGGTCATTGCCACGCGGACCGAAGCGCTGGTCGACGCCCAGCAGCATGCGTGCGCGCGGTGTCAGCCAGGATTCGAAACCGACCCCCAGCAGTCCGCCCGATCGTTCGGGCGCGAAGCCTGCGATCGGCGCCCAGCTGTCGATGCCGGTGAAGCTTGCCTGCAGATCGAATCCGCGCGACGAGAGTGTGTGCTGCCACTCGCCATAGCCGTGCAGCGAGAACCCGGGGGCATCCCAGCGTGCGCGCAGGCCGGCGATGGCCTGGCTGCGTGCGACATCCCAGCCTGCACTGCGCAGCGCGAACCCGTCGCCGCCACGCTCGTCGAATCCGTCGCTGCGCAGGCGCACCTGTTCCGCGCCGACATAGGGGCCGAACGCCGTCGCGCCCAAGCGCCACTGGTGCCCCGCTTCGACCGCGGCCTGGGTGTAGCGGCCGGCGTAGCGCGCGGACACGCCCTGCCGGCCGGCACCGGCGAACAACTGGCGCTGCACGTCGCGGTCGTACCGCCCGCTGCCGAGCTGGGCCATGACGTAGCTGTTGCCGATGCTGCGCGCCAGATACGCCTGTGCCTGCGTCTGCCGGTCGCGATTGCGGTCCCCGCCGGCTGCGGCGATCCCGTCGCCACGCAATTCACCGAACGCGAAGCCGGCGACGAGTCCCTCGCCGAGCAGATGGTCGCGTCCGATGCTCCAGCCATCGACGCTGAAGCCGTCGCGCGCGAAGCCGCCATTGCCGCCCTGCCCCAGCGCAGTCTTCCACACGCCGGCCGCCGCATCGCGCGCCGCCAATGCGCCCACGCGGGACGCGATCGCACGACGCCCCATGTCGACGTTGTCGAACGTCGCCGTCAGCGCTGCCGCATGCTGCGCACCCGACAGGCTCTCGAGCGCGGCGACCGCTGCCGCCTCGCTCTGGATGCGCTGGAGCTCGCCGGCGAAGCGGATGAATCCATCGGCGATGGGACCGTCGGCCACCGAAGTCTGTCCATCGATCTGCTCGAAGGCCCCTTCGACACGCGTCGCGGCGCCCAGGGACTGCGCGGTGATGGCCGAGAACGACGCCGCGGCGGCCGTCACGTTGAGGCGGATCACGTCGATCCAGGCGAGATTCGTGTCGTAGCGGAGATTGCCTTCGAGAAACACACCGGGGCCGCTGGTCAGACTGCCGAAGACGCCGCTGATGCCGCCGGCGGCCTCGATGACATTCTCGCGGCGCTGGGTCGTATAGCCACTGATGACGCCGGTGACCTGCAGCTCACCGGCCAGACTGGCGGTGCCGCTCACCTGCAGCGGCGCGCCCATCTGCCATGCCAGGCGGCCGCCGGTCCCCTGCTGGAAATTGCCGGCGATCGTGCGGGCGGGCGTGTTGCCGGTCACCGCGAACGTGCCGTTGTTGACCAGATTGCCGCCCACGCGCACACCGGCGAACTGCAGCACCGCGCCGGAGGCAACTGTCGCCGGCCCGGGAATCGCTGAAGCGAACGCGAGCGTGCCGCCCTCGGCCCGTGTCGCGCCGCCGTAGGTGGACGTGCCCGTCACCTGCAGCGTACCGGCGCCGCGCTTGATCAATCCGCCTGCGCCGCGGATGTCGTTGGCCCATGTCGAGCTGCCGCTGCCGATGTTGGCGGTGACATCGCCCCAGTCGAACTTCGCCGGCCCAAGGACGGCCTTGCCGACATTGAGTGCGCCGTAGCCGAACACCGGATCGACCCCCGGCGCGCCGATGTCGGTCGCGGTCCCGAGCAGGGTCTGCCGCACGAGATCGTTGTCGAAATACGGGAACGCTTCCCAGACCAGCGCCGCCGCGCCCGAGACCAGCGGCGCAGCCAGCGAGGTGCCGCTGTAGCGGAAGTAGGTCGGCGCGTTCGGTGCATCGTTGGTACCGGTGACGATGACCGTGCCCGGCGCGGCCAGGCAGTAGCGCATCGCGATGCCGCACGCGTTCGAGTAGCTCGCGAGCGTCGTCGTGCTGTTCTCCGCCAGCGCCGAGACGGTCAGCCAGCCGCGTTCCAGATCGGCGGCGGGCAGACTGCCGCCGGGGCCGCGCTGGCTCGGCAATGCGGCGAGGTCGGAAGGATCCGGACGACTCGAGTTGCCGGACGCGAACACCACCAGTCCGCCGTGGTTGATCACGAACGGCCGGTACTCGCCGGCGATCGCGCCCGCGGCGGCATCGCCGGTCAGATACAGGCCGCCCCAGGAGTTGTTCATGACCCGCACGTCGCGACGGATCAGGTCGGCATGGATCGCTTCCACGCCGATCCGCCCGGTCACGGGATTGCCGTTTCCGGTGCCGTCATCGACCGGCGGCTTGTCGTTGATGATGCGCGCCGACACGATCTCCGCGTTCTGGGCCACGCCGCCCGGCCAGGTGCCGAACGGCTGGCCGGCCGCCGTCTGGGCGATCGCGGTGCCGTGCCCGTCCGCATCGTCCACCGACAGATCGTTGCCGGATCCGACATAGGTCAGATTGGCCACCACACGGCCGCGCAGCGCGGGATGGTTGCGGTTGACGCCGCTGTCGAGGAACCCGATGCGGACGCCGCGGCCGGTGAACCCGGCTTCCTGGGCCGCGATGGCATTGGTATCGACCAGATGGCGGCTGTAGGCGGGATTGGGCGGTTGGACGACCGTCGGCGGTGGCGACGTGGGTGGCGGCGCGAGCGGTGGTGGCGGCGTCGGCATCACCAGACCCCCGCCAGACCCGCCGCCGCCGCAGCCCGCAAGGACCGTCCCCAGCGCGCAGGCCAGCAGCGTGCAAGGCAATGCATGCGCGCCGCCGCGCACGATCTTCGCTCTCGACATCATGTCTTCCCTCTTGGATGCGGACGCGCCGCGTCCGCCTGTACCCCTGTCGCCGCATCTATACCCGCAATCGCCGGACCGTGCCATCGGGCGTTGGCCCGTACCGCACATCGAGGCCCCGGGTGCGATAATCGACGGACTGTGCAGTTCACCCAATTGGAGTCACCTCCCCCATGACTGACATCGTCATCGTCGGCGCCAAGCGCACCGCCATCGGTTCCATGCTCGGCCAGTTCACCGGCGTTCCCACGACGACCCTCGGCGCGACCGCGATCACCGCGGCGCTCGAGCACGCCGGCGTGTCGCCCGATCTCATCGACGAAGCCATCATCGGCTGCGTGCTGCCGGCCGGTCTGGGCCAGGCGCCGGCGCGCCAGGCATCACGCGCGGCGGGCATTCCCGACAAGGCCGGTTGCGTGACCATCAACAAGGTCTGCGGCTCGGGCATGCAGGCGGTGATGTTCGGCCACGACCTCATCAAGGCCGGCACCGCGAAGTTCGTCGTCGCCGGTGGCATGGAGTCGATGACCAATGCGCCGCACCTGCTCAACGGCTCGCGCACCGGCATCCGCTACGGCAGCGCCGAGATGCTCGACCACATGGCGTGGGACGGCCTGACCAACCCTGACGACGGCAAGTCGATGGGCGTGTTCGGCGATGTCGCCAGCCACAAGTACGGCTTCAGCCGCGAAGACCTCGATGCCTACGCCGTCGAAAGCGCCACGCGCGCCAAGCACGCGATCGAATCCGGCGCATTCAAGGACGAGATCGCCCCGGTGACGGTCGCCTCGCGCAAGGGCGAGGTGTCCTACGACACCGACGAGCAGCCCGGCCGCATCCAGACCGACAAGATCCCGACCCTGCGCGCGGCGTTCGGCAAGGACGGCGTACTGACCGCTGCCAGCTCTTCGAGCATTTCCGACGGCGCCGCGGCGCTGGTGCTGACCTCGGCCGAGAGCGCGACCGCCCACGGCCTCAAGCCGCTGGCCCGGATCGTCGCCCACGCCCGCCATTCGCACGAGCCGGAGTGGTTCACCACGGCCCCGGTCACGGCGATCCGCAACGTGCTCGACAAGGCCGGATGGTCGATCGGCGACGTCGACCTGTTTGAGGTCAACGAGGCGTTCGCGAACGTCGCGATGGCGCCGATGAAGGATCTGGGCATCCCCCACGACCGTTTGAACGTGAATGGGGGCGCACTGGCGCTCGGTCATCCGATCGGCGCGAGCGGCGCGCGGCTCATCGTCACGCTGATCCACGCACTCAAGGCACGTGGCCTGAAACGCGGTGTGGCCACGCTTTGCATCGGGGGTGGCGAAGCGACGGCAATTGCCGTGGAAATGGCGTGAACTTCGGATAACGTGTTTTTTACGAAAATACCACGCACGTCCCGCTTGACAGCCGTCAGAGGCTTGTCATCATGTCGGCGGCGCGCATTAAGCGCGTTGCCCAAACTTTCAGACGAGGAAGACACAATGACGATCAACAAGGCTCTGCTTGCCCTGGCTCTGGGTATGGCTCTGGCTGCTTGCAGCAACGCCGACCAGGCCAACAGCTCGGCTGAAGGCGCTGCTGACGCAGCTGCCGACGCGCAGGCTGCTGCCAACGAAGCGCAGGATCCGGCCGTTGCCGGCACCGCGCAGGCTGCTGCTGACGACGCCGCTGCTGCTGCCGACGCCGCTGCCGACGCTGCTGCCCAGGCTGGTGCCGCCGGTACCGACGCTGCCGCCGAGCACGCTGCTGACGCCGCTGACCACGCAGAGACCAAGGCCGAAGACGCCGCGGACGCTGCTGAAGAAGTGACGCCGTAATTTGCTTCGATGGCCTTGCGCCATCGTGAGTGGATTCGAAGGCCGCCGGGTTTCCCGGCGGCCTTTTTTAATGCGCCAGGTTCTGGTCGCCACGACAGGAGAACGCTGGATGCACCTGCGCCCGGCCAACGTCCGCGCTTTTTCGCGATCCTCACACGCGCGCATTCAATCTTCGCCGTCCTCAACGCTCACAGGAGACACGACATGCGTTTCAAGCCGATGACCGCAATCGCCGCCGCATCCCTGCTGGCGCTGGCCGCCTGCAGCAACTCCAACGACGCGGAGCGCGAGCGCGCCGAAGCCGCTGCTGCCACCGAGAGCGCGGGCCAGGCGATTTCCGATGCCGCGTCTGCCACGGCCGATGCCGCCCGCGCCACCGCCGATGCAGCCGGCCAGGAAACCCGCGAGGCTGTCCAGGAAGCCGAGGTCGCCGCGCAGGACGCCGCGCGCCGGGCCGACATTGCGGCCGACGAAGCCGCCCGTGCTACCGGCCAGGCGACCCAGGACGCTGGCCAGGCCATCGAGAATGCCGGCGAGCGCGTGGAAGAAAGCGCCGACCGCTGATCGCGTCATCTGATCGACCACAAAGCCCGCCCCATGGCGGGCTTTCTGTTGGGCGTGAGCGCGGCGATCCAACGACCCGACGAAACGTTGGCGAACGCGGACCCGCGCGGCCGTGCTGCAGAACGGCCGGCGTCGCTACGGCGCGCACGCCCAGTGCGCAGGCTCTGCACCCACGCGGCGGCGCTGTCCATCTGCAAGTCTGTCTGGAAGACGCACATTCGCCGCCCCGTTTGCGCACTGCGTCGTCAGCACATCCAACGCCCGACGGGGCGCCGGCCCGCGCAGCGACGTGTCCGTCCGATCGCGAGACCGGGACAGGCTGCGTCGCTGCCATGTCCGAAGCTCGACATCTCGCGTAACGCTTCTTGAACATGCGGCAAGTCCTTGCCGTGTCTCGAATCCGCTCCGGCGGTCACAGTTGGATGCCGGCGGTTGCGTGCTAGGCTCGGTGTCCGCGTTTGCCCCATCGCGGCGGCGTGGAAATCCCCTGTTCGAGCGGTCCCTTCCGCTCTCCTGTCATTTCCGAGGTAACGCGCGACATGGCCATTTTCCAGCAGTCCGGCACCGCCAAGAAAGACACCCCCTCGTTTGGCGCCGACGCTCCCCCGCCGCCCGCACCGGCGCGTGACACGCCGACGCCCGCGATCGCCGATTTCCAGACCGCGACTCCGCCCGCGTCCGCTGCGACCACGCCTGCGCCGGCTGCCTCGCCCGCGCCGCGTCCTGCGACGCCGACCGCCAAGGAATCGATCATCGCGGCCGACCTCACCATCGAGGGCAAGATCGAGGGTACCGGCGACGTTCGGATCGCCGGCCGCTTCAAGGGCGACGTCAACGTACAGGGCAACCTGACCATCGAACACGGCGCCAAGCTCAATGGCGGCGTGCGTGCCCAGCAGGTGCTGGTGTCCGGCGAGCTGGAGGGCAATATCGAATCGGCCTCGCTGGTCGAGCTGCGCGACTCGGCAGTGCTCACCGGTGATCTCAAGGCGGGCTCGCTGACAGTCGCGTCCGGCTCGAAGATCCGGGGCCATATCGAATGCGGCTGGGGCGACGTCAAACCGGCCGTTGCGGGCAATGCCAAGGACAAGGCCGCCAACGACAAGTCCAGCGACTGACCGTGAGCAGTCGCCCGGGCGCGGCAGGTGCCACGCGCACCTGCCCGCACTGCAGAACCCTGATCCTGGAGAGCGCGTTGCGCTGTCCGGCGTGCCAGCATTCGCTCAAGATCGATGCCGCGCCCGGCTCGCCGATCGTGGCGCGCAACACGGTCAAGCGTGAGGACACCACCACCGCGCTGCAGGTCGAGGGGTGCATCCGGCATCCTTCGGAAGGCGGCGCGTGGGAATATTCCGTCGTGCTGGTGATCCGCGACGAAGACGGCAAGGAACTCAATCGCCAGGTCGTTGGTGTCGGTGCATTGCTGGTGGGTGACGAACGCACTTTCAGTCTGGCGGTGGAAGTCACACCGACCAGCGATGTCCGCCGACCCACACGGTCGCCCCTGAGCCGGGGACGTCACTAGCGCCTCCGGTTCGACACCGCGCAATGACGCGCGCCGCTAAGACAAGGATGCCCGATGCGTTTTTCCACCCACTCCGTTTCTTCCGTCTGCCTGCTCGCAGTTGCGTCCGCACTTGCCGCCTGCGCGCCTTCTGCGCCTTCAACCGACGCATCGGTCGAGTCATCGACCCGTGCAGACCGTGCCGCGTCGACCAGGGCTGCTGCCGAGACGTCGTCGACCGGATCGACTGTCGCGCCCACATATGACGCACCGTGCGCCTCTCTCGAAAACGGCACCGCGCGCGCTGCAGATACGCCGCCCCGCTCGCATGCATTCGCGTTGCGCGCCGACATCCGCGCCTGCGTGCACCTGCGCGCGCAGTCGGAGGGCGGTCGCCGCAGCGCGGTCTTCAATCACTATCGCCCCAACGTCCGCTTCCTCGGCACGGATGGCGAGGCCGTGGCGACGGCGCTGTGTGCGTTGCGATTCGATGCGGAAGGCCCGGTCGAGCCGGGCAGCACGGTCGCCGCGCACCTGAAATGCGAGGCGCCGGTTGCACTCGAAGACGGGAGCGCGTTCGTGCTGGTCGAAGGAGGTCGCGATGTCGGCGGTGGCGTAGTGGTGCTGCCGCCCGCCTGAGAACCCAGCCGGCCGCTCAGCGCCTGGGCGGGCCGCAGCTGTCGCAACCGCCGCATGTGTTCGCCGCGATCGGCACCGGTGCGATGCGCCGGCCCACTGCGCGTATCCACGCCGGCCGACCGTCGCGCAGCAGCGGCAACGCGAACGCGATGCGCAGCCGTCGCGCCGCATTCGGCGCCTGCTGCTTCAGTACGACCCACGCGCTGAGCAGCACGGCCAGCGCGACGACGATGTACTGCAGGAACAGCCCGGCGGTCATCGTCGTCCGCTCAGCCTGCGCCCAGCGCGCGGGCGACCTGGTAGGTCACCAGCGATGCGAGATACGCCAGTGCGAACAGATAACCGGCGTTGATCGCCATCAGTCGCCACGAACCCGTTTCGCGCTTGATCGTCGCCCAGGTGGAGAGACACTGCGGCGCATAGATGAACCACACGAGCAGCGACAGACCCGTCGCGAGTGACCAGCCGTCGCTGATGATCGGGGTGAGCGCCTGCGCGGCGGCGGTGTCGTCCGCGGCCGACAGGGCGTAGACGGTGGCCAGCGATGCGACCGCGACCTCGCGCGCGGCGAGTCCCGGAATCAATGCGATGCAGATCTGCCAGTTGAATCCCAGCGGCGCGAACAGCACGGCCAGCGCGTGGCCGATCCGGCCACCGAAGCTGTACTGGATCGCAGCACCCGTCGCGCCGTCGGGCGGCGCCGGATACGACAGCAGGAACCACAGCAGCACCGTCAGCGCGAGGATGATGCCGCCCACGCGCTTGAGGAAAATCATCGCGCGTTCCTTGAGCCCGATCGCGAGGTCGCGCGGGTGCGGCATGCGGTACGAAGGGAGCTCGAGCAGCAGCGCATGTTCGCGCGTGTCGCGGCGCCACTTCTTCATCACGTACGACACCGCCAGCGCACTGAGAATACCGGCCGCATACAGCGCGAACAGCACCAGTCCCTGCAGGTTCAACGCGCCCCAGACCTGTTGCTGCGGGATGAACGCGCCGATCAGCAGCGCGTACACCGGCAGACGCGCCGAGCAGGTCATCAGCGGCGCGACCATGATCGTCGCCAGCCGGTCGCGGGGATCCTGGATCGAACGCGTCGCCATGATGCCGGGGATCGCGCAGGCGAAGCTCGACAGCAGCGGGATGAAGGAACGCCCCGACAGCCCCGCGCCCTTCATCACCCGGTCCAGCAGGAAGGCCGCGCGCGGCAGATATCCCGACTCTTCGAGCGCCAGGATGAAGAGGAACAGGATCAGGATCTGTGGCAGGAACACGATCACGCCGCCGAGGCCGGCGATGATGCCGTCGGCCAGCAGGCTGGTCAGCGGACCCGGCGGCAGCGTCGTCGAGACCCACGCGCCGAGCGCGGACGTGCCGGCATCGATCAGGTCCATCACCGGCGCAGCCCACGCGTACACCGCCTGGAAAATCAGGAACATGATCGTCGCCAGCGCCAGCAGACCGAACACCGGATGCAGCAGCCAGCGGTCGAGCGCGTCGTCGATGCGCGCGGTGGGACGCGGCATCGTCACCGCGCCCGCGAGCAGCGCACGCGTTTCGGCATGCAGGTCACCATCGGCACTGGCTGCGGGCGGCACGTGCGGATGCGCCGCAATCTCGGCCAGCCGGGCAAGCAGCGCCTGCGCGCCGTCGCGCCGGATCGCCACGGTCTCGACCACGGGCACGCCGAGCTTGGCCTCCAGTGCCGCGCGATCGATGACGATGCCGCGGCGCTGGGCGGCGTCGGCCATGTTCAACGCCACCACCATCGGGACGCCGAGCGTGCGCAGCTCCAGCACGAAGCGCAGGTGCAGCCGCAGGTTGGTCGCATCGACCACGCACACCAGCACGTCGGGGGCAGGCTCGCCGGGATAGAACCCGCGGCACAGGTCACGGGTGATCGCCTCGTCCAGGCTCGCCGGCTGCAGGCTGTAGGCTCCGGGCAGATCCAGCAGCGCCCAGCCCTCCCCGTTGGGCCCGTGCATGCGCCCTTCCTTGCGTTCCACGGTCACGCCGGCGTAGTTGGCGACCTTCTGCCGGCTGCCGGTGAGCAGGTTGAACAGCGCCGTCTTGCCCGCATTGGGGCTGCCGACCAAGGCGAAACGGGGCGTTGCGATCGCAGTGCTCATGCGGCCGGCGCCAGGCAGACCCGCACGCGCGCGGCCTCGCTGCGGCGCAGTGCGAAGCGGGTATAGCCCACCTGCACCAGCAGGGGATCGCCGCCGAACGGGCCCGCCGCCATCACTTCCACCGCCTCGCCGGGCACGAAACCCAGCTCTCCGAGCCGCCGCGCGATGGGATCGACAGCGCCGACCGCCTCGATGTCTTCGACGAGGGCGGGCGTACGACGTGGCAACTGGCTGAGGTTCACGGGGCGATCTGGTATCGAGAATGGTTCGCAATTCTACGCCCCACGGGCGTGCGGTGGCGGGATGTGCGCCGAGGCGTTGCGGATCCAGTGCGTTCCAACGGTGCCCCGGCCGATGCGCGGTGGCCGATCGGTCCGGGATCGGCCGTTCTCTGCACGACATGGACTCCCACGACATCCGGTTGGGCGAGACGCGCGCGTCGGACCGGGCGTTCCCTGTCTGGACGCCGTCACGCGACAGCGCTAAAACGGAGGCCACTCCTCCCGGTTTCGGACAGGCGCTGGCGCCGCGTACATGACGCACCCATCGGGCTCGGGTACCACCGCACTGCTGGAGCGCCAGGCGCAAGCGCTGGCGCTGCCCGACGCGCTCTCCCTGGCCGCGGACGATTCCGACCTGCCGGCCGACGTACGCGCCCTGCTCGCCCGGGCACGCGATGCGCTGGCGGCGACGCGCGCAGAGGCCGACGCCGCGGCGTTGCGGTATCACGCCCTGTTCGACGCCGTGCCCGACCCGGTCAGCATCCTCGACGCGGGGGGCATCGTGCTCGACCTCAACCGCGCCGGCGAGCAGGCCTACGGCCGGCCGCGCACGGACATCGTCGGCCAGCCGATCGAGGTGCTGAATCCGGATCTCCCGCGCGACCATCTCGCCCCGGTCTGGGACGCGGTCAACCGCGGCCGCACCTACGTCATCGAAGTCACCAACATGCGCGGCGACGGCTCGCGCTTCCCGGTCGAGGTACACACCGCAGGCTTCGAACACGACGGCCAGCCCTGCCTCGTCGCGGTGGCACGCGATCTGAGCGAGCGCCGCGAGGCCGAGGTGCGCTATCGCGAACTGATGGACGTCATGGACCGGGGCATCGCGATCCACGACGTCGCCGGCCGCTTCGTCTACGGCAATCCGGCGGCCCTGCGCCTGCTCGGCATCCGCCAGGGCACCTCGCTCGGCGACACGTCCAACCTCGGTGACTGGGTCGCGATCGGGCCCGACGGCAACGAGATGCCGTGGGATGCGCTGCCGCCGGTGCGGGCGCTGCGCGACGGCCGCATCGTCGAGAGCACGCTGGTGGGTCTCTACCACCGCATGCGCCGCGAGCTGTACTGGCTGACGGTCACCGCGGTGCCGCAATACCCGCCGGGCGGTGATCGGCCGCACCAGGTGCTGTCGCTGTTCTCCGACGTCAGTGCGCTCAAGCGCGACAGCGCGATGTTCGACCGGGTGCAGGCGCTGGCGCACATCGGGGGCTGGGAACTCGACTGCGCCACCGACCGGCTGTACCTGACCGCCGAGGCGGCGCAGATCCTCGATCGCGCACAGCCTCCCGCGACGATGGAAGCGCTGGTCGCGCTGCTGCTGCCGGCCGACCGCGGCCGGTTGCGCGACGCGCTCGGCGCGGCCCTGCTCGACGCGGCCGGCTTCGATCTCGAACTGCAGGGCGTGCGCAGCGACGGCAGCACGTTCTGGGTGCGCGCGATCGGCGGCCCGCGCCAGGGCGATCCAGCGACCTCCCGGCTGACCGGCACGCTGCAGGACATCGCCCGCGACAAGCACGACGAGGCGATCCTGCGGGCGCAGGCGCGCACCGATCCGCTGACCGGCCTGCTCAACCGCGATGCGATCCTGTGCGAGCTGGAAGCGCGGATGGCCGACCCCGCCCGTGCGGGCGTGGCCGTGCTGTACATCGATCTCGACCGGTTCAAGTTCGTCAACGACGCCCTGGGGCACGGCGCCGGCGACGAACTGCTGATCGCGGCCGCGCATCGCATCCGCCAGGCCGTCGGAGCGGCGGGCCACATTGCGCGCTTCGGCGGCGACGAGTTCCTGGTGATCTGCGATGCCGGCGCCGGCGCCAGCCATGCCGAACGGGTGGCGAATGCCATCCTCGACGGATTCGGCGACGGGTTCCGCTTCGACAAGGAGGAGTTCTCGATCACCGCCAGCATCGGGATCGCGCGTGCACCCGAGGACGGCGACCGGCCGCAGACGCTGATCCAGAACGCCGACGCCGCGATGTACGAGAGCAAGCGGCGCATCCGCAACGGCTGGCAGCTGTTCACCCCGGCGCTGGCGCAGAGCCAGCAGGACCGGCTGCGGGTGGAGACGCACCTGCGCCGCGCGATCGACAACGACGAGTTCCATCTCGTCTACCAGCCGCAGGTCGACCTGCGCAGCCGGCGCGTGATCGCCGCCGAAGCGCTGATCCGCTGGCGCAACCGGCAACTGGGCGAGATGCGGCCCGATCATTTCATCGACCATGCCGAGAGCACCGGCGACATCGTCCGTATCGGCGCCTGGGTGTTGCGCGAGGCCTGCCGCCAGACCGCGGCATGGCGCGATGCCGGGCTGGGCATCGTGCGCGTGGCGGTGAACGTGTCCTACCGGCAGTTCCTCGGCGACGAACTCGCCGCCAACGTCCGCGCCGTGCTCGCCGAGTTCGCCTTGCCGGGCAGCGCACTGGAACTCGAATTCACCGAACGGGTGCTGATCGAGGACGCCCCCGACACCGTGCGCACGTTCGCCGCGCTGCGCGACATGGGCGTGCTGCTGAGCATCGACGATTTCGGCGAGGGCTACAGCGGCCTGAACTATCTACGGCGGCTCCCGATCCACGGGCTCAAGCTCAGCCAGCTGTTCGTCGGCGGCGTGCCCGGCGACCGCTCCGACGTCGCCGTCTGCCAGGCCGTCGCTGGCATCGCCCGGAGTCTGGGCCTGGGGCTGGTGGCCGAAGGCGTGGAGTCGGAAGCGCAGCGGCGGTTCCTGCTGGATCTGGGAGTGCCGGTCGGCCAGGGCTTCCTGTTCGCGCCGGGCCTGTCGCCCGACGAATTCGCGCGACACCTGCAGGGCGGGCCGGGCCCAACGGTCTGAACGCGCGCGCCGGCGCGCGGGGCCGGCCGGTTAAACTGCGGGTTTTCCGTCCAAGGATCCGCACATGACGCCCGATTCCGTCCGCGCCCTCATCACCGGTGGTGTTTCCGGCCTCGGCCTCGCCGTCGCCCGCCACCTCGTCGCCGGCGGCGGCAAGGTCGCGCTGTTCGACGTCAACGACGACAAGGGCGCCGAAGCGGTGGCCGCGCTCGGCGAGACCAATGCGCGCTATCTGCGCACCGATGTCACCGACGAAGCGGGCGTGGTCGCGAACGTCGACGCCGCGCGTGAATTCCTCGGCGGGCTCAACGTCGCCGTGAACTGCGCCGGCATCCTCGGCGCCGGCCGCGTGCTGGGCCGCGAGGCGCCGATGCCGCTGGAGACCTTCAGCCGCACGGTGATGGTGAACCTCGTCGGCAGCTTCAACGTGGCCAAGGCCGCAGCGGCCGCCATGCAGGGCAACGCGCCCGGCGAAGACGGCGAGCGCGGCGTGATCGTCAATACCGCGTCGGTGGCGGCGTATGACGGCCAGATCGGCCAGGCCGCGTATTCGGCGTCCAAGGGCGGTGTGGTCGGCATGACCCTGCCGATGGCGCGCGAACTCGCGCGTTTCGGCATTCGCGTCAATACGATCGCGCCGGGCATCTTCTGGACGCCGATGGTCGATGGCATGCCGGACGAGGTGCAGCAGTCGCTGTCGGCTTCGATTCCGTTCCCGTCGCGTCTGGGCCGTCCCGATGAATTCGCCGATCTCGTCGCCTACATCGTCGGCAACCGCTACATCAACGGCGAGACCATCCGTCTCGACGGTGCGGTGCGTCTCGCGCCGAAGTGATGCGTCGCGCCGTTTCCACGTCGGTGATCGCCTGCACGCTGGCTGCACTGCTGTGCGGCCCGCACGCGCTCGCGCGTGAAACGGCGCCCACCGCGCTCGCCCGCGCGCTCGCGCCGGCGGGCTACACCGCGGTGCCGATGACGCGACACGGCGATGCGCATCTGACGGTGTCGGTGCGCATCAATGACGTCGCCGGCACCTTCATTCTCGACACCGGCGCCGGCCGCACGGTCATCGATCGCGCCGCGCAATCGCGCTTCGACCAGGGGCGGGCGACGCGTGCGGGAGGCCGGGCGACCGGCGCCGGTGGCAGCGGCATGGCCATCCGCGCCCTGCCCGGCAACCGCCTGCGCATCGGCGATTACCGCGACGATGCGTTCACCGTGCATTTCCTCGCGCTCGACCACGTCAACGCGGCGTTCTCGCAACGCGGCGAAGCGCCGGTCGACGGCGTGATCGGCGCCGACATCCTCGAACGCGGCGGCGCCGTGATCGACTATCCCAACCTGCGGCTCTATCTCCGCACTCCGGCTGCCGCGCAACCGGCAGCGTCCTCACCATCGAGCAACGAACAACGATGAAAGCCTACGACGTCAAGAAAGGAAACGTGATCGAGCACAACGGCACCGTCTACCAGGTGCGTGACATCGAGCGCAGCGCGCCGCAGGGTCGCGGCGGCGGGCTCAAGATGCGCTTCACGCTCTACAGCGTGCCGGGCGGCAACAAGTTCGACCTCAACATCGGCGGCGACGACGATCTGAAGGAAGTCGAGCTGCAGCGCCGGCAGGCGACGTTCTCGTACAAGGACGGCGAGGCGTTCGTGTTCATGGATGACGAGGACTACACGCCCTACACCCTGGACGCCGACGTGGTGGGCGAGGCCAGCGGTTACATCACCGACGCGCTGTCGGGCTGCTACGTGCAGATCATCGACGAACAGCCCGTCGGCCTGCAGCTGCCGCCCAGCGTGGTGCTGGAAGTGATCGAGACGCCGCCCGAGCTCAAGGGTGGAACCGCGACCAAGCGTCCGAAACCGGCCAGGCTCAACACCGGCATCGAGATCCAGGTGCCGGAGTACATCAGCAACGGCGAGCGGATTCTGGTCAGCACCAGTACCGGCGAGTTCGGCGGTCGCGCGGACTGAAGACGCGCTGCGGCGGCGCGCTGCAGAGACAGCGCGCCGTTGTTCCGCGAACGACGCGCGTGCGCGTGGCTGTTTGCGAGCGCGACCCAACCCTGCAAACGGCATGATGCGCCTTCGTAGGATGGGTAGAGCGCAGCGAAACCCATCGCCGATCGCTCAGTCCAGCTGCAGCCCACCGGCCTCCCGATGCAGCGCGCGCAATCGCGCACCCAGCGCATCCACATTCCGGTCCAGCGCCACAATCCGTGTCCGTGCCTCAGGCGCCAACGCCACGCGCGCTTCATCCTCGAGCCGTCCACGCAGTCCCCGCAGCCCTTGCGCACGCGCTTCCACGTCTTCCTGCAGCGACTCGCGTTCCGCCGCCTGCGGCAAGCCGTAGCCCTCGGTCAGCAACTGCGCCGGCCGACTGAGGCTGTCGCCTGCCGCCAGCAATGCGCGCAGGGTCGCGGCGGCCGGCGCCGCTCCCGCCGCGTGCCGCGGATCGAGCAGCTGGCGCTTGAGCACATCACGCAGCCGAAGTGCTTCCCGTCGCCGCGCCGCATGTTCGAGCACCAGCAATGCCGCGCCGTCGCGCAGCTGCGCGTCCGCGAGCCAGGGCGCGCGCGCATCCGGCGGCAGGTCCAGCCAGTCGTCCACACGCGAGGCCGGCAACGGCTGCGCCGCGCGCGCGATATCGAGCAGCGCCTGGTATTCCGCATCCGCGGACGGGAAGTAGAACCCCGCCCGCACGGCGTCCTCGCGGCCGAGCACCGCCGGATCCGCATCGCCACTGCGTACGAGTTTCCGCAGCAGTCCGGTCGGCGTGATGCTGCGCAGCCGCGCGTCGCGCAGTCTCGGTACACCGGTCTGCAGCAGCTTCCAGGTCTCCACCGCGCAGTTGTTGCCGACGAAGTAGTAGCGGCCGTCGTAGCTCCAGTGCAGGGTCGCGGCCTGGGTCAGCAGTGCGTCGATCTCGCCGGTCGACAGCTGCAGCGGAATCGACTGCAGGCCGCGCAGTTCGATCCGCGTGTACTCGTCGATGACCTGGTCGAACGGCAGCACGAACAGGCGCGAGGGATAGCGGCCGGTCAATCCGCGCAGGCTGGAGATCTGCACATCGTCGACGAAGGCGCGGAACGACAGCACGCGATGGTGGGCGAGATCGAGGCGGCAATCCGGCCCCGGCGCGCGCCCGGGCGCGCAGACCACCAGCCGCAGCATGCTGTGGCCCCAGCGGCTCATCGGCCGCGCGTTGCCCTCGGCGAGCAGGTAATCGACGGCGTACACGCGCGCCGGATCCAGCGCGAGCAGCGGTGCGGCATCGGCGCCGGGTTCGGCCTCCACGAACGGCAGCGTCGGCGCGCACTTTGCCTGCGGCGGCGCCCAGTCGAAGTGCGCGGCGAAGTACGCATGGAGCGCGGGGCGCCTGCAGGCGTACTCGGCGTCGAGCAGGAAGTGTTCGAGATTGACCGCGACGAACTCGGCGGGCGACGTGCGCTCGTATGGGTCCGGGCTGCGATCGCGCATCGCGCTGTCGCGCACGCGCATACCGAAACGCAACGGCCGCTGCGGCCAGCCGGCGAGATCGAGCAACCGTGGATCGCGTGACAGCCCGCCATCGGACGAGCGATCGTAGCGATGGGCGAATTCGTGCAGCAATGCGGACCGTAACGGCTCCGTCGCCGCGTCGTCTTTCAGCAGCGCACGTTGCAGACGCAAATGAGGGCCGAACGTGCGGCCGTGCACGGCGTCGGGCAGGTCGTCACGCCAGTCGATGACGACATCGAGTTCCGGCGCGTCACGCCAGTTCGGTGGCAATCGCGCCTGTGCGTCGGTGATCGCGGCATCGGCACGCGCCGACTCGGTGGCCGTCAGCGGCGCACCGCCTGCCTGTTGTGCAACCGACCAGCCCGCCGCCGACGCGATCGGCGCCAGCAGCAAGGCGACAACGGACAGGGCGGCGCGCACTTGCACACGCGCCTGCCGGATCAACGCGCCAGGATCGCCTGGGCGAGTGCGAGATCGGACGCGTCACGCGCGGCACTCTGCGTTTCGCGCAGATGACGCATCGCCGCTTCCAGTCGCGCGCCACGGATCCGGCCGTCGCTGGCGACGAAGCCGGCGGCGTCCTCGCGCGCCTGTGCGATCACCTTGTCGTCGCCGGACGTGCTGCCCGACGAGGCCGACGAGCCACCGGACGAAGCGCCCGCGCTGGTACCAGCGAAACTGCCGGCGAAGGCCGACGCGGACAGGCCGGTCAGCAGAAGAACGAGTGCGGTACGGACCACCATGCGGGGCATCTCCGGAGCGGGAACGACAGCCGACACTCTAGCGTCGGTGTATTGCAGCGGCCTGAACCGCTCGCTCAATCGAACAGCTTGCCGGGATTGAGGATGCCGGCCGGATCCAGCGCATGGCGGATGCCGCGCATCACCGCGATCTCCGCCGCGCTGCGCGTCGAGTCCAGATAGGGTTTCTTGACCAGACCGATGCCGTGCTCGGCCGAGATACTGCCGCCGTGTTCGGCCAGCGTCGCCGCCAACAGCTTGGTCACGCGCTCGCATTCGACGACGAAATCGGCGTTCGCCATGTCGGCCGGCTTGAGCACGTTGATGTGCAGGTTGCCGTCGCCGATGTGACCGAACCAGACCACGTCGAACTGCGGATATTCGGCGCGCAGCAGCGCCTGGGTGCGGGCGAGGAACGCCGGCATCGCCGAGATGCGCACCGAGACGTCGTTCTTGTAGGGCACGTGCGGGGCGAGACTTTCGGTGATGCCCTCGCGCAGGCGCCACAGTGCGACGGCCTGGCTGTCGCCATGGCTGATCACGCCGTCCTCGACCAAGCCCTGCTCCATGCAGTACTCGAAGGCCGACAGCACCTGCACCTCGCCGGCCTCGCCTTCGCAGGCGAACTCGGCCACCACGTAATACGGATACACCGCCTCGAACGGCGGCTGCGCGCCGTGCGCGACCACGTGGTGCAGCGCGCGATCGGTGAAGAACTCGAACGCTTCCAGCGGCAGCCGCGCGCGCAGGGCCTTGAAGACTTCCATCAGCACCTCGAACGACGGCAGCGCGAGCAGCATCACCCGGGTCTCCGGCGGCGGCGCGGCCAGCCGCAGCGTCGCCTCGACGATGACACCGAGCGTGCCTTCCGACGCGACGACCAGGTGCCGCAGGTCGTAACCGCTGGAGTTCTTGACCAGGCCGCGATTGAGATCCAGCAGTTCGCCGGTCGCGGTGACCAGCTTGACGCCGGCCACCCACTCGCGCGTATTGCCGTAGCGCACCACGCGGATACCGCCGGCGTTGGTCGCGATGTTGCCGCCGATCGAACACGAGCCGCGCGCGGCGAAATCCACCGGGTACTGCAGATCGTGCGTCCGCGCCGCCTCCTGCACGGCTTCCAGCGCGATGCCGGCCTCGACGGTCAGCAGCCGGTCGGCCGCATCGAAGCCGAGCACTTTGTGCATGCGCTGCAGGCTCAGCACGAGTTCGCCGTTCGCCGCGACCGCGCCGCCCGACAGGCCGGTGCGTCCGCCCGACGGCACCACGGCCACGCCCTGCGCATGCGCCCAGCGCATCGTCGCCTGCACTTCTTCGACGTTGGCCGGCAGCGCGATCGCCATCGGCGCGGGCGTCCAGCGCCGGGTCCAGTCGACGCCGTAATGCGCGAGATCCGCAGGCTCGGTCAGCAGCCGCAAGGTCGGCACGGCGGCCTGGAGACTGGAGATGCGGGAATCGGACATCGTGGGGCGCCGGAACGAACGGGCCGCCAGCGTGCCAGCGTGCCCGGGACGCGTCCAGCGCTGCGGCGCAACACGTCCGTCGCGATTCTGGCACCATGGCCCGCGCTGTCCCCCACGCGCGAATCCCATCGATGAAGACCTCGTTTCCCCGGCAGGACATCCGCGTCCTGCTGCTCGAAGGCGTCAGCCAGAGCGCCGTCGACACCTTCCACGCCGCCGGCTATTCGCAGGTCGAGGTCCATCCCAAGTCGCTGCCCGAGGACCAGCTGCGGGCGAAGATCGCCGAAGCGCACATCATCGGCATCCGCTCGCGCACCCACCTGAGCGCCGAGGTCCTGGCCGACGCGCGCAGGCTGATGGCGATCGGCTGTTTCTGCATCGGCACCAACCAGGTGGACATCGAGGCCGCGGAGCTGGCCGGCATTCCGGTGTTCAACGCGCCCTACTCCAATACGCGATCGGTCGCCGAACTCGTCGTCGCCGAGGCGATCATGCTGCTGCGCGGCATCCCGCAGAAGAACGCACAGTGCCACCGGGGCGGCTGGAGCAAATCGGCGCTCGGCAGTCATGAGGCGCGCGGCAAGACGCTGGGCATCATCGGCTACGGCCACATCGGCACCCAGGTCGGCGTGCTCGCCGAATCGCTGGGCATGCAGGTGCTCTTCCACGACATCGAGACCAAACTCTCGCTGGGCAATGCGCGCAGCGCGACGGGGCTGGACGAACTGCTCGCGCGCAGCGACGTGGTGACCCTGCACGTGCCGGAAACACCGGCGACGAAACTCATGTTCGGCGCCGCGGAACTGGCGGCGATGAAGCCCGGCGCGCACCTGATCAACGCCTCGCGCGGCACGGTGGTCGATATCGACGCGCTCGATGCCGCATTGCGCAGCGGCCAGGTCGGGGGCGCCGCGATTGACGTGTTCCCGGTCGAGCCCAAGGGCAACGACGATGCCTTCGAATCGCCGCTGCTCGGCCACGACAACGTGCTGCTGACCCCGCACGTCGGCGGCAGCACGCTGGAGGCGCAGGACAACATCGGCATCGAGGTCGCGGCCAAGCTCGTGCGCTACAGCGACAACGGCAGCACGCTGTCGGCGGTCAACTTCCCCGAAGTCACGCTGCCCGAACACATCGGCAGCCATCGCCTGCTGCATCTGCACCGCAACGTGCCGGGCGTGCTGTCGAAGATCAACGAGGTGTTCTCGCGCGAAGCGATCAACATCGACGGCCAGTACCTGCGCACGAACGCGAACGTCGGCTACGTGGTCATCGATGTCGCCGCGAGCGAAGCGCAGGCCGCGCATCTGCGCAGCGAGCTGCAGAAGATCGACGGGACGATGCGCACGCGCGTGCTGTACTGATCGAGGGCCGATGCGCGTGCGGCCGGGTCTTGCCGCGCACCGCCGATCCTGCGGACGCGACGCTCAGCCCGCCGGTACGTCCCGCCAGCGGCGTGCCATGCGCCGCAGCGACGCATCGTAGGCCGCACCTTCGGCGACCTCGTCCAGCGGCACCCAGGCCAGCGCGTGGGATTCCTCGCTGACGGCGAACGTCTCGTCTTGGCCCGCCCGCGCCACGTAGCGCACGTCGTAATGCCAGTGACCCGGCACGCTCTTGTGCTCGGGGATCCAGTGCCGGTCGAGATCGAAGATGTACGGCGCCACCGTCACGCCCACCAGTCCGGTTTCCTCTTCGGTTTCGCGCAGCGCCACGCGCGCGAGGTCGCGGTCGCCGTCCGCGTGGCCGCCGGGCTGCAGCCACATGCCGAGCTTGCGGTGATGGGTCAGCAGCGTCCGCACGCCGTCGCCGCTGACCACCAGCGCCGACGCCGTGAAGTGGCCGGCCAGCCGTGCGCGCTGGAACGGATCCTCGGCATCGCCGAGCAGATCGACGAATTCGCAGGCCAGCGTCTGTTGCGCCGGATGCCGTACGCCGAACGCGACGAATGCGCGGGCCAGCGTCTGCAGTGCGGCGGGCGTGCCGGCGAGGTGTTCGGCGTCGTGCGCGACGGAATGCGACATCGGAAAATTTGCTGCAACGCGGCGTGACGGGAGCCGCAGCATCGGCGTTCGCACGCGTGCGCACAAGCGGCGATTGCGTTGCTTGTGCCGGAACGCAGCGTTTGGCATGGTACGGCGATTGCCGCGTGGCCGCGGGGACTCGACGGCACGTCCGTCAGCCAGCGCGGACCGCACCGAACGACCAACCGGGGACACCGATGTTCAAGAACCTGATGATTACCAAGCCGATCGCGGCGCAACCGCATGTCGATGCGGGCGAGCCGGTCGAAGGCGGCCTCGGCGGCGAAGTCGGTTTCAAGCGCACGCTGACCGCCAAGCATCTGGTGATGCTGGGCCTGGGTGCGGTCATCGGCGCGGGCATCTTCGTCATCACCGGCACCGCGGCGGCGAACCACGCCGGCCCGGCGATCATGCTGAGCTTCGTCATCGCCGGTTTCGCCTGCGCGATGGCGGGCCTGTGCTACGCGGAATTCGCGGCGATGATCCCGGCCTCGGGCAGCGCCTACAGCTACACCTACGCGACGCTCGGCGAGGCGCTCGCCTGGTTCGTCGGCTGGAGCCTGGTGCTCGAATACCTGTTCGCGGCATCGACGGTCGCGGTCGGCTGGTCGGGCTACACGGTGAGTTTCCTCGACAGCCTCGGCGTGCATCTGCCTGCGGCGTTGACCCAGGCGCCGATCAACTTCTGTACGCACGAAGCCGCGCAGGCGGGCCTGTGCGAGTTCGGCAAGTTCGTCACCACCGGCGCGCTGTTCAACCTGCCGGCGGTGCTGATCATCGGCGCGGTCGGCGTGCTTTGTTACGTGGGCATCACCCAGTCGGCGACCGCCAACGCGATCATCGTGTCGATCAAGGTGCTGGTGATCCTGTTGCTGCTGGGCTTCGGCGCGCAGTACGTCGACACCCAGAACTGGCTGCCGTTCGTGCCGGAGAACCAGGGCGGCGACCGCTTCGGCTGGGAAGGCGTGCTGCGTGGCGCGTCGATCGTGTTCTTCGCCTATATCGGCTTCGACGCGGTCTCCACCGCGGCGCAGGAGGTCAAGAATCCGCAGCGCGACATGCCGATCGGCATCCTCGGTTCGCTGTTCCTGTGCACGCTGATCTACATCGCGGTCTCCGCGGTGCTCACCGGCATGGTGCCCTACACCACGCTGGGCACGGCCAAGCCGGTCGCCACCGCGCTCGAAGCCTATCCGGCGCTGGCGTGGCTCAAGACGCTGGTCGAGATCGGCGCGATCGCAGGCCTCACCACGGTGATCCTGGTGATGCTGATGGGCCAGCCGCGCATCTTCTTCTCGATGGCGCAGGACGGCCTGCTGCCGCGCTTTTTCGGCGCGATCCACGCGCGCTTCCGTACCCCGCACAAGGGCACGGTGGTGGTCGCGCTGGTCGCGGCGGTCATGGCGGCCTTCCTGCCGATCCAGCTGCTCGGCGACGTGGTCTCGATGGGCACGCTGGTCGCGTTCGCCACCGTGTGCCTGGGCGTGATGGTGCTGCGCCGGACCCAGCCGGACCTGCATCGCCCGTTCCGCGTGCCTGCCGTGTTCATCGTCGGCAGCCTCGGCGTGGCCGCGTGCCTCGGCCTGGTCGCGACGATGCCGCTGCTGAACTGGATCGTGCTGCTGGTGTGGACCCTCATCGGCTTCACGATCTACTTCACCTACGGCTACAAGCACAGCAAGCTCCGGCAGCAACTGCCGAAGCGCTGACCCGCCCCGACCGCACGGCCCGCCTTCAGCGGGCCGTGTTTCCTTGAGCTTCCCACCCTGCGGCCGCGCGCCGCCTCCACGCGAATCGCACGATGTCCACGACTGCCACGGCCAAGAAGATCGGTCCGGTGCTGGCCACTTTCATGGTCGCCAACAACATGATCGGCTCCGGCTTCTTCCTGCTGCCGGCCACGCTCGCGCGCTCGGGCGCGGTCACCGTGTTCTCGTGGCTGATCGGCACCCTGCTCGCGGTCGCACTGGGCGGCGCATTCGCCCGCCTCGCGCGCCAGTACCCGGATCTCAACTCGCCGGACGACTACATCCGTCCCAGCCTCGGCCGCGACATGGGGTTTCTCGCCACCACGGCCTACTGGCTGTCGTCGTGGGTCGGCAACAATGCGATCGCCGTGGCCGCGGTCGGCTATCTGGTGATCCTGCTGCCGGTCGGCGACGGCGCCGGCGTGCAGCTCGCGGGCCAGGTGCTGCTGATCTGGTCGATGTTCGCGCTCAACCTGCTGGGCCCGCGCAACATCGCGCGCTTCCAGTCGTTCTGCGTGGTCTTCGGCCTGCTGCCGGTCGCGGCGATCCTGATCGCCGGCTGGGCGTATTTCGATCCCGACATCTACCGGGCCGGCTGGAACGTCAGCGGCGAGTCCGATGCGGCGGTGGCGATCGGCTCGCTGGCGACCGTGTTCTGGGCGTTCATCGGCTTGGAAACCGGCGCGATGGTCGCCGGCGTGGTGCGCAATCCCGAGCGCAACGTGCCGATCGCGACACTCGGCGGCATCCTGCTCGCCGGCGTGGTCTACATGGTGTCCTCGGTGCTGATGATGGGCATCGTGCCGGTGGAGCAGCTGGCGAGTTCGAGTGCACCGTTCGCACTCGTCGCCGGGCAGATGTTCGGCGTCTGGGCGATCCCCGTCATCGCCGCGGCCGCCGCGCTCAAGGCCACCGGCACGCTGGGCGGCTGGATGCTCGTCACCGGCGAATCCGGCGCGCGCGCCGCGCAGCGCGGCTTCCTGCCGGCGATCTTCGGTCGACTGCTGAAGAACGGCGCCGCCGGGCCGGGCCTGCTGATCGTGGTCATCTCGATGACGCTGATCGCCTTCACCACGGTATCTGACACGGTGGGCAGCCAGTTCGAGACCATCATCAACATGGCGGTGACGCTGGTGGTGATGGCCTACGCGGCCGCCGGCCTGAGCCTGTTGCTGGGCAACCGCGCGCATCCGGCCGGCCGACGCGAACGCCTGCTCGGCATGGGCGCGCTGATCGCCTGCGGTCTGCTGGTCTGGTCGACGCCGATCGAGACCCTGATGGGCGCGGCGATCATCGCGCTGCTGGCGCTGGCCGCGTTCCGCGGCTTCTCGCGCCGACGCGAGGACCCGACACCACGATGAGCCGCGACGACGCGTACTGGTTTCCGGCGAAGACACGCGGCTACGGTTGGGGACTGCCGCGACGCTGGCCGGGCTGGGTGGTGCTGGCCGTCTACCTCGCTGCGATCGCGCTCAGCGCCTGGCGCTGTCCGCCGTCGGTGCAGCCGGTCGCGTTCGGCGTGTGCCTCCTGGTCGCGACGGTGCTGCTGGTCGCGGTCTGCGCGCTGAAGGGCGAGCCGCCCCGCTGGCGCTGGACACGCTGAGCCACGGGCGGCGCGCTAGAATCCGCGCCATGTCCGATACGCACACGCCCTACGACGTTCACCGCCTGCGCGAGCTCGCCGGCGAGCTGATCGTCAACATCCGCGAACTCGCCCAGTCCGGCTGGACGCCCGCCACCAGCAGCAACTTCTCGCGCCGCCTCGATGACCGCCATGCCGCGATCACCGTCTCCGGCCGCGACAAGGGCAAGCTGAAGGAAGCCGACATCATGGTCGTCGACTTCGACGGCGCTGCGGTCGGCAGCGATCACCGGCCCTCGGCGGAGACCCTGCTGCACACCCAGCTCTACCGCCGGTTCCCCGACATCGGCTGCATCCTGCATACGCATTCGCCCACGCAGACCATCGCGTCGCGCCTGTTCGCCGCCGAGGGCCACGTGCGCCTCGAAGGCTACGAGCTGCTGAAGGCCTTCGCCGGCAACCGCACGCACGAGATGGCGGTCGATGTGCCCGTACTGCCCAACAGCCAGGACATGCAGATTCTGTCGGCGCAGGTCGAGTCGCTGCTCGACGCCGGCCCGATGTGGGGCTATCTGATCGACGGCCACGGTCTCTACGCCTGGGGCCGGGACATGGCCGAGGCGCGTCGCCATCTCGAAGCCTTCGAGTTCCTGCTGCACTGCGAACTCGAACTGCGCCGGCTGCGCGCGGCCCACTGAGGCAGCCGCCCCGCCACCGGTGGAACGGCAGCGTTCCGCCGCGGTCAACGTTCGCGCAGTGCGGCTTTGCTAGGCTGACCGGCCCACGCCCGCGCCGAGCCAGACCGCCATGAGCCGCCTCCGCATTTTCGATGCCACCGCCCCCGACACGCCGCTGTTCGACAGCCGCGACGGCGACGCGATCGCCCGCGAACTGCAGACGATCGGCGTCACCTTCGAACGCTGGCAGGCCGCCGCACCGGTCGGCGCCGGCGCGTCGCAGGACGAGGTGATCGCCGCCTACAAGGCCGACATCGACCGCATCAGTGCCGAGCGCGGCTTCAAGTCCGTCGACGTGATCAGCATCGCGCCCGACAACCCCAAGCGCGACGAGCTGCGCGCCAAGTTCCTCGACGAGCATTTCCACAAGGAAGACGAGGTGCGCTTCTTCGTCGACGGCTCGGGCCTGTTCACCCTGCACGTCGAGGGCAAGGTCTACGAGATCGAGTGCGTCAAGGACGACCTGATCGGCGTGCCCGACGGCGTGACCCACTGGTTCGACATGGGCAGCGAGCCGCGCTTCGTCGCGATCCGCTTCTTCGAACAGCCCGACGGCTGGATCGGCCATTTCACCGGCTCGGACATCGCGCGGAAATTTCCGCGATACGAGCCGGGTTCGCGCTGAGGCACGACGCCATGTGCCCGGTCGGGCGCCCGAGGCAGACCGCTTCCGCCGTACACTTCGGGACCCCCGACCACCGGCTGACGCGCGGATGATCCTGACCGACATCGAAGGCACCACCAGCAGCATTTCCTTCGTCAAGGATGTGCTGTTTCCGTATGCGCGCCGCGCCCTGCCCGGCTTCGTCGCCGCGCATCGCGATGATCCCGAGGTGCGCCGCTGGCTCGACGTGGTCGCGACCGAACAGGGCGCGATCTGCGACGATGCGGTGATCGTCGAGACCCTGCAGGGCTGGATCGACGCCGACCGCAAGCACACCGCGCTCAAGGCGCTGCAGGGCATGATCTGGTCGGCCGGTTACCGGGATGCCGATTTCACCGCGCACATCTATCCCGACGCCGCCGACGCGCTGCGCCGCTGGCACGCTGCCGGCGAGACGCTGGCGGTCTATTCCTCGGGTTCCGTGCCGGCGCAGAAGCTGTTTTTCGGCCACAGCGACGCCGGCGACCTGACCGCGCTGGTGTCTGCGTGGTTCGACACCGAAGTGGGCGGCAAGCGCGAATCCGAGAGCTATGCACGCATTGCCGACGCGCTCGATGTGGCGCCGGCGGAGATCCTGTTCCTGTCCGACGTGGTCGAGGAACTCGACGCCGCGCGCGAGGCCGGCCTGCGTACGGTGCTGGTCGACCGGCTCGACGACTACCCGCAGCCGCGCGACGCGACAGCCGCGAAGGGTCACACGCGGGTGACTGCGTTCGACCAGATCGACGCGGTCCGCTGACATGCGGCCGGCGTCCGGTCGGCCCTGGTTTCAGCCCTGGACGCGGACGGCGGCCCTGCTGTGCCTGCTCGCCTGCGCACCGCTGCAGGCGGCGCACCCGCAGGCAACACGCGACCACGCGCTGATCGCGCACACCGTCGCCGCGATGCCGGCCGCCACCGGCGACGCGCCGGCGCTCTACGTGGTGGGGGTGGCCGGTGACGCCGGCGAGGACGTGTTCCGCAACGAAGTGCGTTTTCTCCGCGAGCGCGTCGCGCCGAGACTCGGCGCGGGCGCGCGCACGCTCGCGCTCGTCAATCACGCCGACAGCCTGACGGGCGCGGGCACACCGCTCGCCACCCCGACGAACCTGCGACACGCGCTGGCGGCGCTGGGTGCACACATGGACCGCGAGCGCGACGTGCTGCTGCTCTACCTCACGATGCACGGCTCGCCCGATCACGCCCTGGGACTGGTGCTGCCCGATGGCCGTGAGGACACGATCACGCCGGACGCGCTGCGTGCCGCGCTCGACGATGCCGGCATCGTGCATCGTGTGGTGGTGATCTCGGCCTGTTATTCCGGCGGTTTCATCCCCGCGCTGCAGACACCCGACACGCTGGTGCTGACCGCTGCGCGTGCCGACCGACCGTCGTTCGGCTGCGGCAGCGATTCGACCATCACGTTCTTCGGCCACGCCTGGCTGCTCGACGGCCTCAACGCCGATCCCGATTTCGTCAACGCCTACCGGCTTGCGGCGCGCGCAATCAAACAGCGCGAACGCAAGCTGGGTTACGAACGCTCGAACCCGCAGATCGCGGCAGGCGCGCGCATCGGCGAAACACTGTCGCGCTGGCGGGCGACGCTGCCGGCCGCACCCGTTGCGGCGGTGTATCCGTACCCGATCACGCCCTGAGCGCAGCGCGGCGATCGCCACGCGGCCTGTCGCTGACGCGCCCGCGCGCACTCGCATCGGTTCGCCGAAACCATCGCGCGCCTCCAGTCAGCAAGAACCGCGCGATACGCGATCCTGACAGTGATTCTCGTTTCGTCATCGCCCGGCGGTGCCTCGCTAGAATCGCGCCGCGCCGCACGCCAGCCATCGCCAGCCAGCGACGCACACGACCCGCCCGCCAGCCTTCGCGCGCCAGCCGGTCATCTTCGAAGCACCCCCGCTGCGGGTTCGTCTGGCCGCCATCAGGGCCGGCTCCCGCTGGACAGGCGTCGGCGACGTCGGAATTCGCGCCGGGCGAGCCTTCAACGCCTGCGATTCCGCGGATCAGCCGTGCAGACGTTCGCCACGCGCGAGCATGTCCGCCAGGGCCTGCGCCCGTCGCACACGCCCCGCCGCGGTCTTCAGCGTCGCCACCCGGAAACACACCGCGTAACGGTTGGCCCGGTCGAGGGCGTCGAATGCGGGCCGCGCTCCCGGCGTCGTCGCAAGTGCAGCCAACAGTTCGTCCGGCGCGTCCATCGATGCGGCGCCCGCGTACGCGGCCTCCCAGCGACCGTCCGCCTGCGCCGCGTCGATTTCGCGTCGACCGGCCGGCCCGATCCGCCCGGCCGCCTGCAGACGTTCGACATGCGCGACGTTGCGCGCCGACCACAGGCTGCGCGCGCGCCGCGGCGTGAAGCGCTGCAGAAACCAGGCCGCGTCGAAAGCGCGCTTCTGTCCGTCGATCCAGCCATGGCACAGCGCGACATCCAGCGCCTGCGCATAGGTCACCGACGGCGTCGCATTGCCCCGCTTGGCGATCTTCAACCACAGCCCGGCCGCGTCGGCATGCGCGAGCAACCAGGCGTCCCACGCGGCCTCGTCGGCGAACGCGTGTATCGGCAAACCGTCAGGGGGCGCCGCGCTCATCGCGCCGGACCTGCCCCGTCGAAGCGGTCGAGGCGATACATCGTGCGCGCCCGCTGTTCGCCCTGCCAGGCGTCGAACACGCGCACTTCGACCGCGTGTTCCCCGATGGCGCGATCGGTCGGCAGCGCGCCGCGCCACAGGTGCATCGACGGCACCGCTTCGGGCGAGCGGTCGCGACCGCGCAAGGCGTCGGCGAGGTCGTCGCGTGCGTTCTCCAGCAGCAGGCGCGGATCGGCGCGCTCGACGCGGCGCATCGGTGCCCATGCGCCCTCGCCGACGCGGAATTCGACGCGTGTATCGGGCTGGCCCATGTAGACGTTGGCGTAGACACCCCAGGCCGGATAGGCCCCCTGCCGCAACACGCGTGGCGCATGCAGGGCCATCGCCTGCGTGGTCGCCGGATCATCGGACATGCGCGCGGGATGCCAGGCGAGACGGTAGCCCCCGTCGGCTTCGATGCGCAGCGTCGCAAAGCCGTTCGGCGTGCCGTCGGCCATCGTCGCGTCGGGGATGCCGGCGGCGTCGGGGGCGCCGCTCCAGAACGCGCCGCTGACGGCGCCGACGTTGTATTCGTGCAGCGGCGTCGCGCCATGCCAGCCGATCGCCGCGCCGTGGCGCACGTGCTGCTGGGTGTGGCGGTGGCCGGTCAGCAGCAACACGCGCGGATGCCGCTGCAGGGCCGCGAACAGGCGCGCGCGGTCCGCGCTGCGCATGGTTTCCGGCGCGCCCTCGGCCGCGGTGTCGAACCACGGCACGTGCGCGGCGACGACCAGCAGGCGATCGACAGGCGCCGATGCGAGATACGTCTCGATAAACGCGAACTGATCCTCGCGCAGACCGCCGACATAGGCCGGCCGCGTGTCCGGCTGCCAGATCACGTTGTCGAGCACGAGGATGTTCGCCTGTGGCGTTTCCCAGGCGTAGGTTTCGGGACCATAGGCGGCGCGGAACGACGCGGTCGACCCCACGTCGTCGGTCGCGTCGAAATCCAGGTCGTGATTGCCCGGGGCATGCAGCCACGGCGACTCGAGGCGCGCGGTGGCGCGGTCGATCAGCGGATACAGCGCTGGAACGTCGTTGGTGACGTCGCCGAGCATCAGGCCCAACTGGAACGGACCCGCGCGACGCGCGGCGTCGACCACGGCGCGATCGTAATGACCGACCTCCTCCGCGGTGCCGGTCTGCGGGTCGGCGAAGACCGCCACATCCAGCGGGCCGCCCGCCTCGCCGGGCTGCAGCGTGAACGTGCAGGCGCCGCCGCGGCGGCCGGGCGCGCGCCAGAAATCCGGATGCGCCCCGGCGCGTGGCAGCGTCCAGCCCGCCGGTTTGATCACGAACACCGGCGCGGCGCGTGACAGGCCGTGGTATCGCCCGGCCGCGTCCGTCTCGACGATGCGCCGGCCGTCGGAGACGCGGATGCCTGCCAGGCCCACGAGGGGCCCGTCCGCCTGCATGCCCAGCACGCGGCCGGCATCACAGGCCAGGGTGGCGCCGCTCGACAGCAACAGACCGAGCGCGATCCACAGGACCCGGCGATTGTGAATGGGGAGCATCAGCAACACCTGGCAGACAACGGGAATCGCGGGATTATGCCGTCACGCGATTTCGGCCGGCCGCTGGTGGGCGGTTCACGCGTTGTGAGGCCATGGGCGCGGCCGGGGACGGCAGCCATGGACATGGGGCGACGGGATGACGCGGATCGGCGGGGCGATGCAGACATGGCGGCGCTGGCGGATGCTGGCATGGCTGGTCTGTCTGCTGCCGGCCCTGGCATTCGCGCAGACCGATGTCGCGCTGACGCCGGGTATCGCGCGCGTCGCGCTGGCACCCCAGCTCGGCCACTACCACGACCAGGAAGATGCCGACACCCTGGCCATGGTCTGGCGCCGGGTCGACGACGCCCGGATGGCGCCGCTGCCCGGCGGCGCGGAGGCATTCGGGTTCCAGCGCGGCACGTTTTGGTTCCACGCCCGCGTCGTCAACCGCGATCCGCACGAGCCGCGCTGGATGCTGGTCCAGGAATATCCGCTGAGCGACGAAGTCGATCTGCACGTGCGCTACGCCGACGGTCGCGTGCGGCATTTCGCCGGTGGTGACCATCGCCCATTCGCCGCACGCAGCGTGCGCTACCGGCATCCGAACTTCAGCTTCGAACTGCCGCTCGGCGCGCCCGTCGACCTGCTGGTCCGGGTGCGCAGCCAGAGCTCGATGCAGGTGCCGCTGCAGCTCTACACGCCGAAAGCGTTCACCGAGGTGTCGCGTGACGCCCAGCTGGCGATCGGCGTGTACTACGGGATCATGCTGGCGCTGTTCGTCTACAACCTGGTGCTGTGGCTGTGGCTGCGCGATGCGAGCTATTTCTGGTACCTGTGCCACGTGTCCGCGTTCGGGCTGGTGCTGTTCACGCTCAACGGTCTGGGATTCGAATATCTGTGGCCGGGCGCGCCGTGGATGGCCGACCACATGGTGCCGATCTCGATCTGCCTGGCGCTCGTGGCGATGCTGCAGTTCTCGCGCACGTTCCTCGAACTGCCGCGGCGCTGGCCGCCGGGCAACGTGCTGCTGCTCGCGCTGATGCTGTTCTTCGTCCTGTTCGGCATCGCGTCGATCTGGCTGCCGGTGCGGATCTCCACCCCCGTCGCCTCGCGCGCGGTGCTGGCGGGTGTGATCGGGATCGTCATCGCGACCATCGTCGTGCTGCGTCGGGGATACGCTCCCGCTTCGCTGCTGCTGCTCGCCTGGTCGGTGTTCCTGCTCGGCACCGCGGCGTTCACCCTGCTCGCCTTCGGCCTGCTGCCGAAGAACTTCGTCACCGAGTACGGCGTGCAGATCGGATCAGCACTGGAAATGCTGCTGCTGTCGGTCGCGCTGGGCCATCGCTATGCGGCGCTGCGGCAGGAGAACCTGCGCATCACCGCCGAGGCCAACCTGCGGCTGGAGCGCAAGGTCGCGCAGCGCACCCAGGAAGTCCGCAGCGCCTTGCTGCGACTGGAGGATGCGCATGCGCGACTGCGCGATTCGAGCCGGCGCGACGGCCTGACCGGGCTCTACAACCGCACCTGGTTCCATGAGGCATTCCGCGATCTCGTCCAGCAGGCGCGGCAGACCGGCGCACCGCTCGCGGTCTTGATGATCGACCTGGACCACTTCAAATCGATCAACGACCGCCACGGGCACCTCGCCGGCGACGACTGCCTGCGCTGGGCGGCGCGCTGCATCGGCCGCATCCTGCGCCCGCACGACGCCCTGCTTGCCCGGTTCGGCGGCGAGGAGTTCGTCGCCGCGCTTCCAGGCTGCGACCTGGCGGATGCAGGCGCGGTCGCCGAGGCCATCCGCCGTGCGCTGGGCGAGGACGCCTGCACCAGCGGCGAGACGCGCATCCGGGTCACCGCGAGCCTCGGCGTGCACGTGCTCGACCCGCGGACCGATGCCGGGGTCGACGAGGCGCTGGGCGGCGCGGACGGCGCGCTGTATGCGGCCAAGGCCAATGGCCGCGACTGCGTGGAACTGTCTTCGAGCCGTTGAGCCAGCAACGCGGTCCGGTCAGGGGCGTGGTTTCGTGCGATCGCGGCAGTCCGGTATCCTGTACGGCTTCACGGCCCCGTAGCTCAGCTGGATAGAGCGTCCCCCTCCTAAGGGGAAGGTCGCCCGTTCGAATCGGGCCGGGGTCACCAACCGCGACTTCCCCTGCCGGCCCTGCGCCGCGTCGCGCCGCTTCCCACCGTACGTCCGCCGATGGCCCCATCGGCGGCGTCCGCTCACAAGGAGTTCCGTCCATGACCCATTCCGTCCTCACCGCGCTCGGCCTGTCCGGCGCCGAATCGGGCACGTATCTCGGCAACGGCGAGTGGTCGAAGACCCGCGACGCCGGTGTCATCGAACCCGTCAACCCGACCGACGGCGAAGTCCTCGCCCGCGTGCAGGCCAGCTCGCAGGCCGACTACGACCTGATCGTCGAACGCGCCCAGGCGGCGTTCAAGATCTGGCGCAAGACCCCGGCCCCGCGTCGCGGCGAAGCCGTGCGCCTGTGCGCCGACGCGCTGCGCACGCACAAGGACGCGCTGGGTTCGCTGGTCGCACTGGAAATGGGCAAGTCCAAGCCGGAAGGCGACGGCGAAGTGCAGGAGATGATCGACATCGGCGAGTTCGCCGTCGGCCTGTCGCGCCAGCTCTACGGCCTGACCATGCACTCCGAGCGTCCGGGCCACCGCATGTACGAGCAGTGGCACCCGATGGGCGTGATCGGCATCATCAGCGCGTTCAATTTCCCGGTCGCGGTGTGGGCCTGGAACGCGCTGGTCGCCGCGGTCTGCGGCAACATCTCGATCTGGAAGCCGTCGCCCAAGACGCCGCTCTCCGCCATCGCGTCGATGAAGATCTGCAACGAAGCGCTGAACAAGGCCGGTTTCCCGGACATCTTCTTCCTGTTCAACGATGCCGGCAGCGATCTCGCGCAGAACTTCGTCGACGACAAGCGTATCGCACTGGTCAGCTTCACCGGTTCGACCAAGGTCGGCCGCCACGTCGGTGAGCGCGTCGCCAAGCGCATGGGCCGGTCCTTGCTGGAACTGGGCGGCAACAACGCGATCATCGTCGACCCCACCGCCGACCTGAAGCTGGCGATCCCGGCGATCGTCTTCGGCGCCGTCGGCACCGCCGGCCAGCGCTGCACCACGACGCGCCGCCTGTTCGTGCACGAGTCGATCTTCGATGACGTGCTGGCCAAGCTGAAGACCGCCTACGGCCAGGTCGAGAAGAAGATCGGCGACCCGACCGATGCCGCCAACCTGATGGGCCCGCTCAACAGCCGCGACGGCGTGCAGGCGTATCTCGACGCGATCGAGAAGGCCAAGGCCAGCGGCGGCACGATCGAAAGCGGCGGCAAGGCGCTCACCGAGCACACGGGCAACTTCGTGCTGCCGGCGCTGATCAGCGGCCTGACCAACGATGCCGAGGTCGTGCAGACCGAGACCTTCGCGCCGATCCTCTACGTCATGAAGTACAGCGACCTGGAAGAAGCGATCGACCTGCAGAACGACGTGCCGCAGGGCCTGTCGTCCTCGCTGTTCACCACCGACCTGCGCGCGTCCGAGCGGTTCCTCAGCGCCTGGGGTTCGGATTGCGGCATCGCCAACGTCAACATCGGCACCTCCGGCGCCGAGATCGGCGGCGCGTTCGGCGGCGAGAAGGAAACCGGCGGCGGCCGTGAATCGGGTTCGGACGCGTGGCGCGCCTACATGCGCCGCCAGACCAACACGATCAACTATTCCGACGCCATGCCGCTCGCGCAGGGCATCAAGTTCGATCTCTGAGGTCGATTCCGGACGCCGCGGACACGGTCCGCGGCGTCTTCGTGCTTGCACGCGGCGCCCCGAGGTCTGAATAATCGTGTCTTCCCCCGTTTCCCCTGGACCGCCGCCGATGGCGCCGCGCATTCCGGCCCGTTCGTCCGTCGCACTGCGTGAACGCGTCGTGCGCATCGCCATGCCCACCGTATCCGTTCGGGGTGCCGGCGCATGAACGCGCCCGCCGTCCCCCGCCAGTCCAGTGCGATGGCGATCGTCAGTCTCGTCGCCGGGCTGCTGGGCTGGTCGCTGCTGCCGGTGATCGGCAGCGTCGTCGCGATCATCACCGGGCATCTGGCCCGTGCGGAGATCCGCCGCCGTCCCGACATGCTCGAGGGCGATGGCCTCGCGGTAGCCGGCCTCGTGCTGGGCTATCTCATGGTGGCGATGGCGATCCTCGGACTGCTGGTCGCCATCCTCTTCTTCGGCGGCCTGCTGGCCGTCATCGCGGCGGCGTCCTGATGTACGCAGGCGTCCGTCCGTTGCTGTTCCGGCTCGATCCGGAACGCGCGCACGACGTCACGCTCACCGCGATGGACGCGCTGCATCGCATGGGCCTGTCGTCGCTGGTCGCGACACCGCCGCAGACGCTGCCGACCGAGGCCTTCGGCCTGCAGTTCCCGAACCCGGTCGGTCTGGCCGCGGGACTCGACAAGAATGGCGACCACATCGATGCGCTGTTCGCGCTGGGGTTCGGCTTCGTCGAGATCGGCACGATCACGCCGAAGCCGCAGGCGGGCAACCCGAAGCCGCGCATGTTCCGGCTGCCCCGCCACCGTGCGCTGATCAACCGCTTGGGCTTCAACAACCAGGGCGTCGATGCGCTGGTCGCCAATGTCGAACGCGCGAAGCGCGCCGGCATCCTCGGCATCAACATCGGCAAGAACAAGGACACGCCGAACGAATCGGCGGCCGACGACTACCTGTTCTGCATGGAGCGGGTGTATCCGCTGGCCGACTACATCACGGTCAACATCTCCTCGCCCAATACCGCCGGCCTGCGCGAACTGCAGGAGGAGCAGGCGCTGCGCCGGCTGATCGGCACATTGCGCGAGGCGCAGGAGCGCCTGGCCGCAAAGCACGGCAAGCGCGTGCCGCTGCTGGTCAAGGTGGCACCCGATCTGAGCGACGACGACATCGAGGCCGCGGCGCGCGTGCTGTCGGATCTGCACGTCGACGGCGTGATCGCCACCAACACCACGATCTCGCGCATCAGCGTGCAGGACGACCGGCGCGCCGGCGAGGCCGGTGGCCTGTCCGGCGAGCCGCTGATGAACAAGTCGACCACCGTGCTGCGGATGATGCGCACGCGCTTGGCCAGCGAAATTCCGCTCGTCGGCGTCGGCGGCATCGTCTCCGGCGCCGATGCGGTGAAGAAGATGGCCGCAGGCGCATCGCTGGTGCAGGTGTATTCCGGGCTGGTCTACCGCGGTCCGGCGCTGATCGGCGATTGCGTCGAGGCGATCCGCCGACGCCGCGAAGCCCCGAGTCGCGGCAACCTGCCCAGCCTCTGATCGGTCCGATGCCCGACACCTTCCGCCTGCTGCAGCCGGCCGATCTGCGACCGCGCAACACCTTCGGCGTCGCGGCGCGCGCGCATCGTCTGATCGAAGTGCTGGACGCGGCCGCGCTGCCGCAGGCGCTCGCCGCACTCGATACCGACGCGCGGCCGCTGGTCATCGGCGGCGGCAGCAATCTGCTGTTCGCGGGGGATGCCGGCGACGCGCTGACCATCGTCGACGCCCGCCGCAGCGTGATGGACGACGACGGCGAACGGGTCGTCGTGCGCGCTGCAGCCGGCGCGGACTGGCACGGCTTCGTGCTGTGGACGCTGGCCCAGGAACTTGGCGGACTGGAGAACCTTGCGCTGATTCCGGGCACCGTCGGCGCGGCGCCGATCCAGAACATCGGCGCGTATGGCGTCGAGGTCGGCGAACACGTGGTCGCGGTCGACGCGTTCGACCAGGACACGCGCGCTTTCGTACGCCTAGACCCCGCCGCCTGCCGGTTCGGCTATCGGGACAGCGTCTTCAAGCAGACGCCCGATCGCTGGATCGTCACCGCGGTCGAGTTCGCGTTGCACCGCTTCGCGCAGCCGGTGCTCGACTACGCGGGCCTGCGCGACGTACTGGCCGCGCGCGGCGTCAGCACGCCCCGGCCGCTGGACGTGGCCGAAGCGGTCATCGACATCCGCCGCAGCAAACTGCCCGATCCTGCCGTGATCGGCAACGCGGGCAGCTTCTTCAAGAATCCGATCGTGCCCGCCGCACAGGCGGCCGCGCTGGTGACCGCGCATGCGGGCATCCCGGTGTTCGCGGTCGACGACGGTCTGCGCAAGCTCTCGGCGGCGTGGCTGATCGACCGCAGCGGCTGGAAAGGCCACCGCGACGGTGACGCCGGCGTGGCGCACGGGCACGCACTGGTGCTGGTCAATCACGGCACTGCGCGCGGCGACGAACTGCTGGGTCTGGCGCGACGCATCGCGGCCTCGGTGCAGATGCGCTTCGGCATCGCGCTGGAACCCGAACCGAGGATCGTCGGGGCGGCGTGGTGAACGCGCGTGCCCTGCTCCGCTGGCGACCCGCGACCGTGCAGGGACAGGCCGCGCTGCTGATGCTCGGCAGCACCTCGGCGTTCGCTTTGATGGCGATCGCGATCCGCTACGCCTCGGCCACCATTCCGACCACCGAGGTGGCGTTCTTCCGCAATTTCTTCGGCCTGCTAGCGCTGCTGCCGATCCTGCTGCGCGGCGGCGCCGGGCTGCCGCGCACGCGCAACCTGGGCCGCTACGTGGTCCGCACCGTGGTCGGGCTGGGCTCGATGCTGTGCGCGTTCTGGGCCATCGGTCATCTGCCACTGTCGCAAGCGGTATCGCTGTCGTACGCGGCGCCGCTGTTCGCAACGATCGCCGCGGTGATCTGGCTCGGCGAAGTCGTGCGCATCCGGCGCTGGATGGCGGTTTCGGCCGGGTTTCTCGGCGTGCTGGTCATCCTGCGGCCGGGTGTGGCGTTCACGACGGCGATGCTGGTGCCGGTCATCGGTGCGCTGCTCGCGGCCCTGGTGGCGATCCAGATGAAGCAGCTCTCGAAGCTGGACGCACCCGACACGATCGTGTTCTACACGTATCTGCTGTGGGTCCCGCTGTCGCTGGTCCCCGCCCTGTTCCAGTGGGTCTGGCCGAGTCCGACGGTGTGGTGGTGGCTGGTCGCCACCGGCGTGCTCGGCACGCTGGGCCAGTGGCTGTGGACACGGGCACTGCGGCTGGGCGAGGTGTCGGCGCTGCAGCCGATCAGCTTCGTGCAGCTGCCGATCGTCGTGCTGTTCGGCTGGTGGCTGTTCGGCGAAGTCATCGACATGTGGACCGCCATCGGCGCCGGCATCGTGTTCGGCGCGAACGGTTACATCGCCCATCGCGAAGCGGTGCTGTCGCGACGCGCCGCAAGCCAGCGCCCGTCGGAAGCGGCCAAGCCGAGCGAATAGCGCTGCACGCCCGCGCCGGACCCGAGCGGCAACGCCTCTTCGCGGTCCCAGCGCGCCCTCAACGGGTCACGCCTCAGACGTCGTCCTTGGCGACCTCGCGCAGCTTGCCCTGGTGCAGCTCCATGACCCGGTCGAGCTTGCGCGCGAGACGGCGGTCGTGGGTCACCAGCACCAGGCTGGTGTGCTGCGCGCGGTTGAGCTCGAGCATCAGCTCGAACACCGTCGCCGCGGTGCGTTCGTCGAGGTTGCCGGTGGGCTCGTCGCCGAGCACGCAGGCGGGCTTGTTGACCAGCGCACGCGCCACGGCCGCCCGCTGTCGTTCGCCGCCCGACAGTTCGCCCGGCTTGTGCGCGAGTCGATGGCCGAGACCGACGGTCTCCAGCAGATCGCGCGAACGCCGGGTCGCGTCGGCATCGGTGGCGCCGTTGAGCAGCGCCGGCAACATCACGTTCTCCAGCGCCGTGAACTCCGGCAGCAGGTGATGGAACTGGTAGACGAAGCCCAGCGAACGGTTGCGCAGCGTGCCGCGCGCGGCGTTCGACAGCGCGCTCATCTTCTGCCCGGACACGAATACCTCGCCCGTGGTCGGCGTATCCAGCCCGCCGAGCAGATGCAGCAGCGTGCTCTTGCCGGCGCCGGACGCGCCGAGGATCGCGACCGTCTCGCCGGCGCGCACCGCGAAGTCCAGACCGTCGAACACCGGCGTGTTCAACGTGCCCTCGGCATAGGTCTTGCCCAGGCCCTCGGCGGCCAGCACGACGGTGTCGGGCGCGGTGGAGCGTGCAGCAGTGGTCATGTCACTCATAGCGCAGCGCCTCCGCCGGGGCCGTGCGCGCCGCGCGCAGCGCCGGATAGATCGTCGCGACGAAGGCCATCACCAGGGCGACGCTGGCGATCATCACCACGTCGCTGACCTGCAGGTCGATCGGCAGGCCGGTCACGTAATAGACGTCCTCGGGCATCAGCACGACGCCGAACAGGCGTTCGATCGCGCCGAGGATGTGTTCGAGATTGAAGGTGAGCAGCAGGCCCCCGGTGATGCCGAGGATCGTGCCGATCACGCCGATCATCGTGCCCTGCACCATGAACACCTGCATGACCCCGCCGGGCGTGAGCCCCAGCGTGCGCAGGATGGCGATGTCGGCCTGCTTGTCCGTCACCAGGCTCACCTGGGAGGCGACGAGATTGAACGAGCCCATGACGATGATCAGCGACAACAGGATGCCGATCATCGTCTTCTCGAGTTTGAGCGCCCGGAACATGTTCGCGTTCTCGATGCTCCAGTCGCTCACGCGATACACGCCGCCCAGCTTGTGCACCAGATCGCGCGTGACCTCCTGCGCGCGATCCATGTCGTGCAGTTTCAGGCGCACGCCGGTGACGCCGTCGCCGATCCGTAGCAGACGTTGCGCATCACTGAGATTGACCACGGCCAGGCGGCGGTCGAAATCCTGGTAGCCGGCTTCGAAAATGCCGCTGACGGTGAAGCGCTTGAGCTGCGGCACCGCGCCCATCGGCGTGACCTGGAAATCGGTGGTCACGATGACGCTATCGCCCACGCCCACGCCCAGCCACAGCGCGAGTTCGCGCCCGAGCACGATGTTGAACGTGCCCGGCTGCAGATCCTCGAGCTTGCCGATGACCATCGACGTGGCGAGATCGGACACCTGCGACTCGTCCTCGGGCACGATCGCGCGCACCGCAGCCGGCTCATTGCGACGGCCGCGCAGCAGCGCCTGGGTGTCGACGTAGGGCGCGGCGCCGGCGACGCGGGCATCCTCGCGCGCCACGTCGACCGCACGCTGCCAGTTCGACAGCGTGTCGCCGTCGGCGCTGATCGTCGCGTGCGCGACCATGCCGAGCATGCGGTCGCGGATTTCCTTCTGGAAGCCGCTCATCACCGCGAGCGTGGTGATCAGCACGGTCACGCCGATGGCGATGCCGAGGATCGAGGCCAGCGAGATGAAGGAGATGAAGCCGTTGCGCCGTTTGGCCCTGAGATAACGCAGGCCGATGGCGGCAGGAATGGGTCTGAGCATGGACGTCCGGTCATGGGGGCCGCGGCGCCTGCGGCAGCTCCGCCGGTGCACCGCCCGCCCGGGGCGTCGCTATGGTGCCATCGAATCCGTCGGCGGTCGCGTCGCGAGGGCGGATGCGGCCAGTCGGAGTTCACGTCGTGCGGGCGGCGGCAGGCGGTCGGGCCACCACAGCAGATGCCGTCGACGCCGCCCCTCCCGCCAGCGCAGGATCGCCAGCGGGCCCCGCCATTCGATGTGCGGGGTGTCGAGGACGACGCCATCGAGATGGGCGGCACCTGCGGCATCGATGACGAGTGCGCGCACCGGGGCACGCCGCTCGCAGGCGATGCAATAGACAGTGGCGGCGATGACCGGCGGCATCCCGCACACGGCGGCGAGCGGCGGCAGTTCCGACAGCCAGAGCGCCACGCAGGCACCGGCGCCGAGGACACCGAGTGCGTTCTGCAACAGGATCGAGGGCCGCCATGCCAATCGCAGCGGCAGCGGTTCAGCCGGGCGGGAGCTGCCGGATCGACTGGACGAGGGTGTCGAGCTGCGCATCGTCGGGACGCTCATGGCCGAGGAACCATTTCCAGAGCCTATCGTCCTCGCAATCCAGCAGCCGTCGGAAAACCTCGCGTTCGGCTTCGGTGGATGTCGACCAGCAGCGGTCGAGCCAGCGTTCGAACAGCCGGTCGAGCTCGCGCATGCCCCGACGGCTGCGCCAGCGCAGGCGACGGAGTTCGGTGGCGTCGTCGTAGGTCATCGCCGTGCGGCGTGTCCGATCGATGCAGGCGCATCGACCGGACACGCGTCGATCAGCCGCGTCGCGCCAGCATCAGCTGCTTGATCTCGCCGATCGCCTTGGCCGGATTCAGACCCTTGGGGCAGGTCCGGGCACAGTTCATGATCGTGTGGCAGCGGTAGAGCTTGAACGGATCTTCCAGATCGTCCAGACGCGCACCGGTGTCTTCGTCGCGGCTGTCGATGATCCAGCGGTAGGCCTGCAGCAGGACCGCCGGGCCGAGGTAGCGCTCGCCGTTCCACCAGTAGCTCGGGCAGCTGGTCGAACAACAGGCGCACAGGATGCACTCGTACAGACCGTCCAGCTTGGCGCGGTCTTCCTTGGACTGCAGGCGCTCGCGGTCCGGAGGCGCCGCACTCTGGGTGCGGATCCAAGGCTGGATCGAGGCGTACTGCGCATAGAAATGGGTCAGGTCGGGCACCAGATCCTTGACCACTTCCATGTGCGGCAGCGGGTAGATCGGCACCTCGGCCTTCTGGCAGTCCTCGATCGCACGGGTACAGGCCAGCGTGTTCGTGCCGTCGATGTTCATCGCGCATGAACCGCAGATGCCCTCGCGGCACGACCGGCGGAAGGTCAGCGTCGGGTCGATCTCGTTCTTGATCTTGATCAGCGCGTCGAGAACCATCGGACCGCACTTGTCGAGATCGATCTCGTAGGTGTCCGTGGACGGGTTGCGGCCGTCGTCGGGATTCCAGCGATAGACCTTGAAGGTGCGCGTGCGCGTGGCGCCCGTGGCCGGGAAGTGCCGGCCCTGCTGCACCTTGGAATTCTTCGGGAGCGAAAATTCTGCCATCTGGGGTCCCCGGCTCAGTAAACGCGTGCTTTCGGCGGCACGACTTCGACTTCGTCGTCGAGCGTGTACATGTGCACCGGGCGGTAATCGATCTGCGTGTTGCCGGCATCGTCGGCCCAGCACAGCGTGTGCTTGTGCCAGTTCTCGTCGTCGCGGTCCGGGAAGTCCTCGTGCGCGTGCGCGCCCCGGGATTCCTTGCGGTTCTCGGCCGACACGATGGTCACCAGCGCCTGGCCCAGCAGGTTCTGCAGTTCCATGGTCTCGATCAGGTCCGAGTTCCAGACCATCGACCGGTCGCTGACCTTGACGTCGGCGAAGGACGCGTGGATCTCGCGGATCTTGTCGACGCCCTCGGCCAGCGTCTTGCTGGTGCGGAACACCGCGGCGTCGTTCTGCATCGTGCGCTGCATCTTGTCGCGGATCACCGAGGTCGGCGTGCCGCCGGTCGCGTGGCGCAGCTTGTCGAGGTTCGCCAGCGACTTGTCGCAGGCATCCTTGGCGAGCGGCTTGTGGCGCGCGTTCGGCGTGATCGTCTCGGCGCAACGGTTCGCGACCGCGCGGCCGAAGACCACCAAGTCGAGCAGCGAGTTCGAGCCCAAGCGGTTGGCGCCGTGCACCGACACGCAGGCAGCCTCGCCGATCGCGTACAGACCCGGGACCACCGCATCCGGATTGCCGTCCTTCAACTGCACGACTTCGCCGTGGTAGTTGGTCGGAATGCCACCCATGTTGTAGTGGACGGTCGGAATCACCGGAATCGGCTGCTTCTCGACGTCGACGCCGGCGAAGATCCGCGCGCTCTCGGCGATGCCGGGCAGCTTCTCGTGGATTTCCTTCGGGTCGAGGTGGGTCAGGTCCAGATGGATGTGATCCTGGTGTTCGCCCACGCCGCGGCCTTCGCGGATTTCCATCGTCATCGAACGCGAGACGACGTCGCGCGAGGCGAGATCCTTGGCGTTCGGCGCGTAGCGCTCCATGAAACGCTCGCCGCTGGCGTTGCGCAGGATGCCGCCTTCGCCGCGCACGCCTTCGGTGATCAGGCAGCCCGCGCCGTAGATGCCGGTCGGGTGGAACTGCACGAACTCCATGTCCTGCAGGCCCAAGCCCGCGCGCAGCGCCATGCCGCCGCCGTCACCCGTGCAGGTGTGGGCGGAGGTCGCGGAGAAATACGCACGGCCGTAGCCACCGGTCGCCAGCACCACGCCCTGGGCGCGGAACAGATGCAGCGTGCCCTCGGCCATGTCGAGCGCGAGCACGCCGCGGCAGGCGCCGTCCTCGTCCATGATCAGGTCGAGCGCGAAGTACTCGATGAAGAAGCGCGCGTCGTGCGCCAGCGACTGCTGGTAGAGCGTGTGCAGGATCGCGTGGCCGGTACGGTCGGCCGCCGCGCAGGTGCGCTGGGCGATGCCCTTGCCGTATTCGGTGGTCATGCCACCGAACGGACGCTGGTAGATCTTGCCCTCTTCGGTGCGCGAGAACGGCACGCCCTGGTGCTCGAGCTCGATGATCGCGGGGATGGCCTCGCGGCACATGTACTGGATGGCGTCCTGGTCGCCCAGCCAGTCGGAGCCCTTGATCGTGTCGTAGAAGTGGTAGCGCCAGTCGTCGTCGCCCATGTTGCCGAGCGCGGCGGAGATGCCGCCCTGCGCCGCAACGGTATGCGAGCGCGTCGGGAAGACCTTGGTCAGACATGCGGTCTGCAGGCCCTTGTGGGCCAGTCCGAAGGTCGCGCGCAGGCCGGCGCCGCCGGCGCCGACGACGATCATGTCGTAGGTGTGTTCGGTGATCTTGTAGGCGTTGGTCATGTGGTTCTCAGCCCAGCAGTGCGATGCGCGCAATCGCGTACAGCGATGCGAGCGCGCCGGCGGCGCAGGCGAATGTGACGAGGAGCTGGAGGCTGACCTCCAGTGCGCGCTGGTGGATGTAATCCTCGATCACCACCTGCAGGCCAAGCTTGGCGTGCCAGAACATCACGATGGCGAACAGTCCGAACGCGATCGCGTTGAACGGACGCGCGATGACGGTCTGCACGGTGACGAGATCCGCGCCGGCCAGCGACACCAGCGTGCCGATGAACCAGGCGACCAGCGGCACCAGCGCCACCGCGGTGACGCGCTGCCACCAGAAATGACCGGTTCCGGTCTTGCCAGACCCCAGGCCGCGTGCGCGACCGACCGGCGTGCGGAAATCGCGCTGGCGCACGACCTCGACCGGCGTCTTCGACTCGCTCATGCGCCACCCCGCAATGCAATGAACCAGATCACGGCCGTCAGCACGACGGCCAGGGTGATCACGGTGTACCCGGAGCGATAGACCTCCGGCAGTTCGAAGCCCATGCCCGCATCCCACATCAGGTGGCGGATGCCGTTGAGCAGGTGGTAGACCAGCGCGAAGGAGAACGCCGCGAGTGCGAGCGTGCCCAGCGGCGAGGCGAGACAGGCCGATGCGCTCGCGTAGGCGTCGCCGCCCTGGGCGACCGCAAGCAACCACCAGGCGAGACCGAATGCGCCGATCGAGGCGATGATGCCGGTCACCCGGTGCATCAGGGACATCACCGATGTGATCTGCAGGCGATAGAGCGTGCCGAGCATGAACGGTGACAGGGGACGGTTACGGTGTGCCATCGTTGTGGTGCTCTCCTCGCTGGCGGCGTCTCGCCGCGTGGCTGGTACTGCGGACCCGCGCGCCAGACGCGACGTGACGGATCAGAAATCGATGCAACGACCGTTCTTTTCCCAATCGCCATAGCGCGTGGGATCAAGGCCGTCACGGCCCCCGATCTCCTCGGTCTGCGGCGATGCCGGAACAGGCATTTCCGCCGGCGTCGACGGCGGTGTGTCCGCCTGCTCGCCTATGATGTCGGGGTTGGTCATCCATTCAATTTTAGTTCCCACTGGCATGTCAGACAAGCTGCAATCCACTTCCGCGCCTGCATTCGCGCTGCCGGACATCGCGTCGTTGACGCTGCGCGGACGCGACTGCATCGCATTCGCGCAGGCGCAGTTCATGAGCGACATCGCCGCGCTCGGCGACGGAGCGTGGCAGTGGAGCGGTTGGTTGACGCCGAAGGGGCGTGTGATTGCCTTGTTCGCCGTTCTGCGGCACAGCGCCGAGCGGCTCGACCTGATCGTGCTCGATGCCGATATCGCCGCATTGGCGACATCGTTGAAACGCTACGTCTTCCGCAGCAAGGTCTCGATCGAGGTCCGCAGCGGCGTTTCTGCGATGGGACGGTTCGCATTGCCATCGGTTGCGCGCGGCGCGAGTGCCGCCATCGATGGCGCGATGATCGAGCTGGATCTCGGCGCACCCTCGGATCCGCGCACCCTGTCCCTGCGCGAAACCGATCCGGTCTTCGCCATCGATCCGGATGCGCAACAGCGCTGGCGCGCCTGCGACCTCGCCCATGGACTGCCCCGGCTCGACGCCGGGCAGAGCGAGCAATGGACGCCGCAGCAGCTGTCGATGGAGCGCCTGCGCGCCTTCAGCGTGTCCAAGGGCTGCTATCCGGGCCAGGAAATCGTCGCGCGCACCCACTTCCTCGGCCAGGCCAAACGTGGCCTGGCCGTCCTGCGCGGCGCGCCGGATGCCGTGGCGGGCGCCGATGTGCGCACCGGGGACCAGGCCCTGGGCAAGGTCGTCTCCGTCGCGGGAGACCTGCTGCTCGCCGTGCTGCCGCTGGAACGTGCCGACGCCCCGCTGCAGGTCGACGGCGTCGACGTCAGCGACCTCCCGCTGCTGGACGGCCTGGCCCGCTGACGCTCGCCGGATCGACCGCGCAAGCCGCCATCCGACGGTCGTGATCCGGCTGCTATGCTCGGCCGCGACAGGGGGCGCCACGCGCCCTGGGGAATGTCGAAGCCGTCGCCGCACGGGCCGCCGCCCGCGTGGCGGCACGCGTCAGGGGAACCAGCCAAGGGGACGTCATGAAGCACAGCTCGCTGTCTGCGGCGTTGGCCGCATCCGTGGTCGCATCTCTACTCGCGGCCTGCGTCAGCTCCACGCCCGCGCCACCGCAGGCCCCGCCACCGCCACCCGAGCCGACCGCGTTCGTCGAACAACTCGACGCCGACGGCCTGTTCGCGTTCGGCAAGGCCGACATCGACGCCATCAGTCCCGCTGGACGCGCCGCGCTCGACGCGCTTGCCGGCCGACTGTCCGGGCGCCCACTGGAGATCGTGCACGTCATCGGCCACAGCGACCGCATCGGCAACCGGCAGGCCAACCTGCGCCTGTCGAACCGCCGGGCCGACGCCGTGCGCAGTTATCTGGTGGAGCACGGCGTACCGGCCGACCGCATCACCGCCGTCGGTCGCGGCGACGTGGAGCCGGTGGCCGAGTGCGGTTCGGAGCGCGGTCAGGCGCTGATCGCCTGTCTCGCACCGAACCGGCGCGTGGAGGTCCGGGTGCGTCTGGCGGACTGAAACGCCGCCGCACTCCGATCGATCCCGCCTCCCGTTGCGGGAGGCGGCCTGTCGAGGACGGACGCCACCGCCGGGCGGGTCCGGGCGCGGCGCTCACACCATCGTCAGCGCCGCGGCGACGATATCGCGCTCCGATGGAATCACCAGGAACGCCGCGCCTGCCAGCGGCGTGAACGTATCGGCGCCCACCACGCGTCGCAGCGGCACGTCGCCGAAGCCGGCCTCCGCGATCGCGGTGACGATGCCCTCGCCCACGCCGGCGCTGCGCCGGCCCTCGTCGACCACCAGGACCCGCGCACATGCGCCGACATGGCGCGCGATCTCGCCCTCGTTGAGCGGCAGCAGCCAGCGCAGGTCGACCACGCGCACCTGCCAGCCGCGCTCGGCTTCGATCGCACGCGCCGCGCGCAGGCTCATCGGCACCCCGTTGCCGAACGTCAGCACGACCAGATCGGTCGCGTCCGGGTCATAGATCCGGGCCTCGCCGAAGGGCATCGCCTGATCCGGCGCCGGATACGGGGTCGACCAGCCGCCGTCGCCGGCGGTGTGGAGATCCTTGGTCATGTACAGCGCGATCGGCTCCAGGAACAGGCAGACGCGCCCGTCGACCTTCGCCATCGCGGCCAGCGTGCGCAGCATCGTGGCCGCATCGTCGCCGCGCGACGGACAGCCGACCACGATGCCGGGAATGTCGCGCAGTGCCGCAATCGAATTGTCGTTGTGGAAATGCCCGCCGAACCCGCGCTGGTAACCCAGCGACGCGATCCGCACGACCATCGGGTTGCGGTACTGGCCGTTGCTGAAGAATTGCAGGCTCGCCGCCTCGCCGCGGATCTGGTCGCCGGCGTTGTGGAAGTACGCCAGGTACTGGATCTCGGGCAGCGCGAGCATGCCCATGTTGGCGAAGCCCTGCGCCAGGCCGAGGATCGTCGTCTCGTCGAGCAGCGTGTTGAACACGCGACGCCCGCCGAACGTTTTCTGCAGACCCTTGGTCACCGTGTAGACACCGCCCTTCTTCGCGACGTCCTCGCCGAACAGCAGGGATTCGGGATATTTGGCGAACAGGTCGTGCAGCGCCTGGTTGATCTGTACGGCCAGATGTTTCGCCGGCTGGCGTTCGGGCAGCCCTGCCTCGCTGCCGAAGCCCGCCACGCGCGCCGCGATGTCGGGCACGCGCGTTGCCTCGGCATGCACCTGCTCGGGCGAATACGGCGCCAGGGGGGCCATGACGTCATCGAGCCGGGTCAGGCGTGGACGGCGGTCGGCGTCTTCCGCGGCGGCGAAGCAGCGCAGGCGCGTCGCTTCATAGAGTGCCAGCAGATCGCGGCCGGACAGCAGACCGGATTCAAGTGCGATCGCCGCGCTGCGCAGCAGGGGATCGCCGGCCTCCACAGCACACAGCTCGGCCAGGTCACGCCATTCGATCTCGAAATCGGTACCCGCATGGCCCATCAGCCGCGTCGTGCGCAGATGCAGGAACGTCGGCCGGCGCGTGCGCCGGCAATGCGCGACCGCCCGCTCGACCGCGCCATAGCCCGCCGCCAGATCCAGGCCGTCGGCGGCGAAATAATCGAGATCCGGCCGGTGCGCGAAGTTGCGTGCGATCCAGCCATCGGGTGTCTTCACCGAAATGCCGATCCCGTTGTCCTCGCAGACGAACAGCACCGGCGCCGGCAGCTTCTGGTACGCGGTGTAGGCCGCGGCGTTGAACGCCGTCTGCGCGGTCGCATGGTTGCTCGACGCATCGCCGAACGAGCACACCACGATGCTGTCGGCCGGCACCGGCAGTGCGTGACCGATCCGACGCGCGTGTTCGATCGCGATCGCGGTGCCCAGCGCCTTGGGCAGGTGCGAGGCGATCGTCGAGGTCTGCGGCAGCACCCACAACGGTTTGCTGCCCCAGACCTTGTGCCGGCCGCCGCTGGCCGGATCGTCCGCACTGGCAGCGAACGACAGCGCCGAATCCATCACCGGATCCATACCCGGCACCTTGCGGAACCGCTCGGCCATGAAGCCGCCGCTGCGGTAATGCAGGAAGGCCGGATCGGTATGCCGCGTGGCGCGCGCCACCATCGCATTGCCTTCGTGGCCGCTGGAGCCGATCGTGTAGAAAACCTTGTTCTGGACGCGCAGCACCCGCGCCATCAGATCGAGATGGCGGCTGATCAGCTGCGATTCGAACAGCTCCAGGAAACCGCGCGCATCGAGCGCGCTGCCGTCGAGCACCGGCGCGTCATCGTCGGGTGCCGCACCGGCCGGACCCGGCCAGTCGCGGACGAACTGCTGGAAATTCGCGTCGCAGATCTCGGCGCGGTTGAGGCCCTTCATGCGGGCAGGAATCAGATCGGGAACGACTGCGAACATCGAATCACCTTCAGTCCGGGGCCGCGGTCCTCGCGGCGTTGACCGGCGCGGGCGCCGGCATATCGATGACGCCTGGCGCGCTTCGGAGGCGCGCCTGCCACTGCGTACGCGTCTGCCCCCACAGCTCGACGGTCGCCTCGTGCGCCGGCGCCGGCAGGCGCACCGGGCCGCGCAGGGTCGAACCCAATCGCTGGGCGACGTGCTGCGAGGCCCGGTTCTCCGGCGCGATGCAATGGACGATCTCGTCCCACCCGAGCGTGTCGAACGCCCAGTCGATCGCGGCCACCGCGGATTCGAGGGCGTAGCCGCGTCCCCACGCATCGGGATGGAACGCGTAGCCGATCTCGGTGCCCGGCCAGCCGTCCGGCTGCCACGGGCCCATCTGCCCGAGCCAGCGGCCGTCGGCCTTGTCGATGACCGAGAACATCGCGAAGCCCTGCACCGCCCATGCGCCCGGCATCTGCAGGAACTTGCGCCACGCCGCGCCGCGCGGCAGGTGGCCGCCGATGTACCGGCAGGCAGCCTCGTCGGCCATCAGGTCCGCGTAGCGCTCGAAATCCCCGATCCGCGGCAGGCGCAGGATCAGCCGTTCGGTTTCGAGCTGGACTTCCGGATACGACACGCGTGCCTCCTGGAACGTCGTTGCAACGGCGCTGGATCCGGACGCACGCGGCGTCCGGATGACCGGATCTCAGAACGCGTTGATGCCGGTCAGCTCACGCCCCACCACGAGCTGATGGACCGTTTCCGTCCCCTCGTAGGTGATCACCGATTCGAGATTGAGCGCGTGGCGGATCGGGCTGTGTTCGGTGGTGATGCCGGCGCCGCCGAGCAGGTCCCGCGCCTCGCGCGCGATGTCGATCGCCATGCGGCAGTTGTTCCACTTCGCGAGGCTGACCTGCGTGGGCTGCATGTTGCCCGCGTCCTTCAAGCGACCGAGCTGCAGCGACAGCAGCTGCGCGGTCGTGATGCGGCGCGCCCAGTCGGCCATCTTGATCTGCGCGCTTTGCGTCGCCGCGACCGGGCGTTCGAACAGGATGCGCTCCTTCGAATAGTTCAGCGCCTCGTCGAGACAGGCGATCGCCGCGCCGATCGGTCCCCAGGTGATGCCGTAACGCGCCTGCGTCAGACAGCCCAGCGGACCCTTCAGACCTTTGACGTTCGGCAGGCGGTTCGCCTCCGGCACGCGCACGCCGTCGAAATACAGCGCGCTGGTCACCGACGCCCGCAGGCTCATCTTGTGCTTGATTTCCTGCGCGGTGAAGCCGGCGAAGTCCTTCTCGACCAGGAAGCCCTGGATGCCGTCCTCGGTCTGCGCCCAGACGATCGCCACGTGGGCCAGATTGCCGTTGGTGATCCACATCTTCGAGCCATTGAGCACCCAGTCGTCGCCGTCGCGCTTCGCATGGGTCTTCATGTTCGCCGGATCCGAGCCGCCGTGCGCTTCGGTCAATCCGAAGCAGCCGATGACCTCACCCTTGGCCATATCCGGCAGCCAGCGTCGGCGCTGGTCTTCGCTGCCGTAGGCGAAGATCGGGTACATGCACAGCGAGGACTGCACGCTGGCGAAGCTGCGCAGACCCGAGTCGCCGCGCTCGAGTTCCTGGCAGATCAGCCCGTAGCTGACCGAATTGAGCCCGGCGCAGCCATATGCCTCCGGCAGCGTCGCGCCCAGCAGGCCGAGGCCCGCCATCTCGGGAACGAGATCGTGCGGGAAGCGCGCCTGGTCGAAACAGTCGCCGATGATCGGCAGCACGCGTTCGTCGGTGAAGCGCGCGACCGCATCCTGGACCGCACGCTCCTCGTCGGTCAGCAGCGAACGCACGTCGTACAGATCGTAGGGATGCAGGGCCATGGCGGATCGTCCCGGAGGGTGATCGCTCGATTGTATCGAGGGCAACGATCGCGTGCCGAGACCGCCCGGACACGCGAAGGGCCGGCGTATGGCCGGCCCTTCGGGTCACGCGATCAGACGGTCAGATCACTGGCGGTCGGCGGACGACTCCAGCGCAGCGGTCATGATGCGACCGTTGATGACCGGCAAACGCTCCGCCGGCTGCTCGTCCATGCGGATCGTGCGCTCGGTGCCGTCGTAGACGTAGGTCACGTCGTAACCGACCGTGCGCTCTTCGTCACCCAGCAGGATGCGGTTGCCCGGCTTGGCATCGGTGCGCATCGAACCGGTCGTGCCGTCCGGATTGCGGTAGCTCACGTTGTAGGCCACGACGCGCGAGGACTGCGACGAGTCCTGCACCGTGCGGCACTGGCGATCGACACGCTCGGTCACCCGGCCGCCGACATGGTTGCGGTCGACCCGGTTGCCCACGAAGCCACCGGCGGTGGCACCCGCCGCGGTCGCCAGCTTGCGACCGTTGCCGCTGCCGATCTGGTTGCCGACCAGGCCGCCGATCAGCGCTCCGGCCACGGTGCCGCCCACGTTGCCGTCGCGCTCGGGCAGACGCTCCTGCACGACCACGTCTTCGCAGACCTCGCGCGGCGAACTGCTAGTCATGGTCTCGCGGATGGGCTCGCTGCCGAGCACCGTCGCGTAGAGCTGTCCGGTCTCGGTCACCGGGCGCACGTCGACGACATCCGCGTAGTCGAGCGCATCGCGCTCAGCCTCGATGGGTTCGCCGGTCCGGGCATCGATGGCGCCGGGGACATCCGCGCCCGCAACCGGATCGGCGGCGTCGCGGCTGTTGTGATACGCCCCGACGGCCACGCCACCCACGAGCAGGGATGCCAATGCAATCGCGATCGTGTTGCTCTTCATCGCTCTCTCCTTTCGACCTGGACGGCCTGTTTCGTTCTTGGTGCCGATTGCAGCATCCGCATGCTGAACAGCCACCGGAAAACGGCCCTCCAGGCTGACGACCCGCTAAACCGGGGTTGCGAACCGGCGTGCTAGCGTCCATCTGCTGACGTATCCCGCCGCTGGAGCCTGCCGTGCGCAACCCATTGTCCGCCCCGCTCATCGCCTGGCTGTCGCGGCTGAGTTATCCGCGCATCTTCATGGTCGTCGCCGTGCTGTTCGGCGTGAACCTCCTGATTCCCGATCCGATCATCCTGGTCGACGAGGTCCTGCTCGGCCTGGCGACCGTCGTGCTGGCCAAGCGCAAGCGCACGCCCAAGTCGGGTGATGCGGCGCCCCGACCGCCGCTCGACGGCGAGGCCCGTCGCTCCTGACCGCGCCCGTGCTGGTCGACAGCCACTGCCATCTCGACGCGCCCGAGTTTGATCCCGACCGGGACGCAGTGGTCGCGCGCGCCCGACAGGCCGGGATTGCGCACCAGGTGGTGCCGGCGACGCATGCCGAGGCCTGGCCGAAGTTGCGCGCGGTCTGCGCCGCGGCGCCCGGCCTGCATGCCAGCTACGGACTGCATCCGACCTTTCTCGCCCACCACCGGCCCGCGCATCTCGATGCGCTCGCCGAGTGGGTGGCACGCGAGCGCCCGGTGGCGATCGGCGAATGCGGGCTGGATCATTTCGTCGACGGTCTCGATGCGGATGCGCAGTTGCAGTACTTCGAAGGGCAACTGCGGCTTGCACACGCGCAGGACCTGCCGGTGATCGTGCATGCGCGGCGTGCGGTGGAACAGACGATCGGTCTGCTGCGCCGTTTCGACGGCCTGCGCGGCGTGGTCCACAGTTTCAGCGGCAGCCCGGAACAGGCCGCGCAGCTGTGGAAACTCGGGTTCCTGATCGGACTCGGCGGGCCGCTGACCTTCGACCGCGCGAAGCGCCTGCATCGCGTGGTCGAAGGGATGCCGCTCGAACAACTGCTGCTCGAGACCGACGCCCCCGACCAGCCCGATGCCGACCATCGCGGCCAGCGCAACGAACCGGCACGGCTGACGCGCATCCGCGATGTCGTGGCGGCCTTGCGCGGGATTACGCCTGACGCGGTCGCCGCGCAGACCACGCGCAATGCACTGTCGCTTTTCAGGATCGCCGCCGCGTGAGGCGTGCGCTCAGGCGGCGACGTCTGCCGGGGGCTTGAGCAGCAGTTCGATCGCGCGGCCGACCGCCGCGAACGCGAAGGCGCCGGTGATGTGCGTCGCCGCGCCCAGGCCGCTTCCGCAATCGAGGTTCAGCGCCGCGTCCGGGCCCAGCTGGGGCCGCAGTCCGCAGACGGTCCCGTCGGCCTGGGGATAGCGCACGTTCTCCAGCGAGTAGATCGCCGACACGCCGAAGTAGCGCTTGGGCGTCTTGGGGAAGTTGAATTCCGCGCGCAGTTTCTTGCGGATCAGCGCGAGCATCGCATCGTGCTCGGTGCGCGACAGGTCGCGCACCCGCACCAGGGTCGGATCGATGCGCCCGCCCGCGGCGCCGACCGTGATCACCGGCAATTTGCGCCGCCGGCACCAGGCGATCAGCTCGACCTTGCTGCGGAAGCTGTCGCAGGCGTCGATGACGAGATCGAAACCGCCGCCCAGCATCTCCTCCAGATTGCCCGGCGTCACGAACGCCTGGACGGCATGCAGCGTCATCGACGGGTTGATCGCGCGGCAGCGCTCGGCCATGGCTTCGGCCTTGTTGCGGCCGTAATGCCCGGTGAGCGCGGGCAACTGCCGGTTGGTGTTGGACACGCAGATGTCGTCGGCGTCGATCAGGGTCAGCGCGCCGACGCCGGTGCGCGCGAGCGCTTCGGCGACCCATGAGCCCACACCGCCCAGACCGACGACCGCGACGTGCCGCTGCAGCAGGCGCGTGACGCTGCCTTGCCCGTAGAGGCGTTCGATGCCGGAAAAACGTGCGCGTGCGTCTTCGTCCATCGGCACAGTTTAACGGCGGCGGGCGGCACACGGCCGCGTGCTAAGGTCGCGCCGCACAGCGCCCCGCCAGGAATCCGCGATGTCCACCCCGCCCGCCTCCGCCACGCCGCCGTTAAACTGTGCCGATGNTTGCGGGGGCCACTGCGTCGATGACCTGGTATCACGCGACCGGGCACCTCGGCAGCGGCGGCGCCGGCGACATCGCCGGCTTCAGCAAGGCGATCGGCAACAGCTTCAGCGCGCAGATCGCGTCGTCATCGACGCCGCCACCCGAGAACCCGCCGCCACCACCGCCGGACGAACTCCCCGACGCACTGCCCGGCGGCGTCGATGACGACGCGATCTGCGCGCTGAAGCTGTTGCCGATCGCCTTGCTGAAGCCGGCGATGTCGCCGGCGCCGCCGCTGCCGAGGTGCCCGGTCGCGTGATACCAGGTCATCGACGCAGTGGCCCCCGCAACCGCCGCCGCACCGACGGCCGCGGTGAACTTCTGCGTCCACGCATCCTCGACCTCCAACGCCACCGCATACGGCAGCAGGAATTCGAAGCGGTCGGCATGCAGTGGCGCGTCGTCGCCCGGCCCCTTGAGCCGCGCCAGGTCCTGCTGGTCGGCGACGGTCAGATAACGCTTGAAGCCATCGATGCGGTCGCGCATTGCGCGGCCGTCCGGCGTGACTGCCGGAATCAGGAACAGGAACACGAAGAACGCGACCACCATCAGCACGACGATGACGATCGCCGGCAGCAGCCCTTGCCCGCCACCAAAGGTGAACGTCGCGGCACCGAAACCCAGCAGGATCGCCAGCAGGCCGAACAGGCTCTTGCCGTTGTAGCGGTACAGGCCCTTCGGAAAGCGCAGCTTCATCGCCGCCTTGATGCGCTTCTGGTGCGCCGCGAGAATCGTCTGCATACGGCTGGCGTGGGTGTTGTCGAGTTCAAGCTGGTCGCCGTCCTTGAAAAGATCAGTCAAAAGCGCGTCCTGCTCCGCAGACACCGGCCGCCCTTCGCCCGCGCTGCGCTCCACTCGCCAGTCTTCTTCGAGCAGCTTCTTGTTGCGGTGGATCTCCAGCCGGCGCGCCACCGCCAGCGACAGCACATCGGCCGAGAACGCACGCGTATCCGTGTGGTTCTTCTCGATATGTCGCAACGCCGCAGGCGACAGATCATCCGGCGGGTCGTACAGCACGATGATCGTGCCTGCTTTCGGGTCGCGGCCCACCGCAAACCAGCGCTGGAAGCCGAACGCGAGCAGCGACAGCAACCCCACCAGCGCGATCAACGGTGCGCGGTTGTCGCGCAACAGCCAGTGCGCTTTCTGCGCGGTGGTCGGCTCCGGCGCCAGTCCCTTCGGGAACGCCAGCACCGTGGTCAGCCCTTCGCCCGGGTCCAACGGTGCGGTCAGCGTCCAGCGCGCCTCGCTTGGCCCCGTGACCACGGCCGTGCAGGCCTGCGCACGCGAACCCTGCGGGCCGGTCCAGCACTCCGGCAACAGCGCGTCGACGGGCACGGCGTCCGGCAGACGCAAGGTCACGCTGCCCGCCTCGATCGGAAACATCCAGCCCAGGCCGATCGCATTCCAGTACAGCTCGTCATGCGCATCGAAGAAGCCGATCTGGCGCGACGTGCGATAGCGCAACTCATAGGTGAACGCAGCTGGCACCGGCAGGAAATCGTCGCCGCCGAAGTTCACCCGCACGCCGTTGTTCAACTGTTCGATGAAGTACGGCTCGGTACGGCCGTCGCGCAGCAAGCCGAGCATCTCGAAGTCGACGACGACCCGGTTGCCGTGGCGATCCCTGTAACGCGTCGGGAAATCGCGATAGATGCCGCGGCGGATGTTCTGCCCTTCGGCGCGCACGCGAATGCGCTCGGTCACGTCGAGACTGCCGTCCGCGTTGACCTGCAGTTCGCTGTCGTAGGAAAGGATGCGTTCCTGCGCGAGCAGGGGCGTCGCACACAGCCCCAGCAGGATCGACAGCAGCAGTCGGATCATCGAACGACTCCAAGAAAATGACAGCCGGCTTATGAGACCAACCGCGCTGGGCCGACGATCCTACCGCGCACGGCCTTGTGCGAAGACTTGAGCCTGCCAACGGGACATCGGCTCTACCCGTCAAAGCGCTCGTCTTTCACGCCTCGGTCGCTGACCACTTCCAAGGAGACACCGCGCTTCGATCCCTGGCTTGATCCCGCGCGACTTCAGCCTCGTCTGAATGACACGGGACAGGGATGTGTTCCCACCATCGCAACGTCCAGTCGATACATCAGGCCTCATGCTCCAGAAGCGGCACGTAGTCATTTGGCGAAGCGATCTGCCCGAGCGCGAGCTGTTGCTGCCTGTCCTGCTCGAGTGCGATGTCACGGAACCGCTGCAGATGCTCGCGTGCTTCGGACACCGTGACTGGCGTTTCATCAGCATCTGGAATCTCGCACGCTTCGACCCACAGCACCCGCAGCGGAAGGCTGCCGTCCTCGATTCCCGCAAGCAGTCCGACCACCGTCGTTTTGGACGCAGGCCACTCGCCGGAAAACACGGGAACGTCGAGCATCACAAGGCCATCTGCAGCACGACGCTGGATCTCGCCGAAAGAAAGCGGGCAGATCCTGCGAAGTGCGCCGATATCACCGGCACTCAGCGTGTCCTTGCTCGACTTGAATCGGAATGCGCCTGGCATCGGACGGCTCCAACGGATGAGGTCTGAGCCTCGGGCGTTCTATTGTCCGGATTGCCGCTGCGGAAGGCCCGGCTGGCGCGCAAGCCAAGAAGTGTCTCCAGAATGCGAGCTCCCCCAGAAAGCCGTCCAACGCGACCATTGCAGCGATGCCCGACGCACCGGAATCTGGAAGTTGGGTGGAGAAATGAACCTGGAACTGTTAGCCCCGACGGGAGCTTTGAAGTACGCGACGACCTATGCCTACAAACAGTCACGCGCTCCCAAAAGGTCTCTGACTCAGCATAGAAGCAATCCGAGACCGGAGAAGCTAACCTGACACCACTAACTGCCTATGCCACCCACTTCGTGGGCGGTCGGATCTACACTCAGTCGGCAAGTTCGACAACTCGTAAAGCGCCTTCGCTTGCACTGTGCGCCGAGTACCAGCGCAGGTTGACCGCATCAGCCTCACTTTCAATTTCAAGCTGATTATCCCTTAGCTGATCTCTTTGCTTCGAACCTAGTGTCGGATCGTCCAGGCGTGGAGTTCCAGCAATCAACGCTGCGACACCAACGCCTGAAAGCTTCCTCGCCTGCTGTAGTTCAAATATCTTTGCCCTGGCGTCCTTCATGCTTCCACTGTGACGAACAGGATGAAGAACGGTGAAATGAATTATTGCTTTTGGCGATGAGAAACCGAATCGCACGCGTTGACCGCCTGGAACGAGCTGCGCACCGTTTCCAAATCCACTAACAAGTGCTGGCCTAATCTTTAAAACCTCTAGGCGAACTTCAGTTCCGAATCGACGGTTCACCTCTTCTTGTTGCGGAGCATCGTTCTCATCGGCCTCATCGAGCTTGTCGAGGTTTACCAAACTGCTGTACAGAAGACATGCCGTTTCGATCAAGTCACGCGGCGACTTCGATTGAGTAGCGCGGAGCTCTCCTGGAACCAAGCCAAAAATTGGGGAGCAAAGGCTATCGAGCCCTCCAAGGGCCATTGAAGCTGCTTGCGCAGCTCGCAGTGATTCATCAATCAGGTTCAGAATCCCTGCAGAAGATTTTCCGAAGAGACAGTCGAGAACATCCTTCCTGATTGTTCTTGCGGCGCAGAACTCTCCTGCGAAGGAGTAGACGACGCCGACCATAAGTCGCTCTCCTGTCCCTGTGACCGGCTCCCAATAGAGCGGCCGCCATGGATTCAGCACTACATCTTCTTTGAGCAGATTAGTCATTTGATATGCCCGAAAAGATCTTCCGGCTGCGGAAATCTCATAAGCAAAGATGCACCGATCGAGCTCAACTTCATTGAGACATTTAGAAGGAGCTCGGGCATTTCAACGACAGAACCGTGAAGTTCGTCTTCGACTCTACGGCTGAGGGTTCTGTCCAAGGTCATAGAAGCAGCGAGAGCGCTACGCTGGACTTCCTCGGTCGCACCGGCTGAGATTGCCATGAAACAAAGCTTGTTTGCGTCGGGCAAATTACCAATTCCAAAGCTAAAAGCGTGATCGATCCAGACTTCTTCCTGCCCATCCCAGAGAATGTTTCCGAGATTTCTGTCGCGGTTGTCGATCGCCTCATCACAAGCCGCGGCGAGAGGCATTGTCTTAAAGCCACACACGAGCTTGAACGCCAAACCTTCAATGGCAGCCTTAGCCTCAGGGTTCGCATGATCCCAGCTCAAGCTCTTCTTCAAATTGGGGTAGCCCACGTCTGCGCTCGCAAAGCAAATCTCTTCTTCTCTACTAACCAAATAGGGCTGCGGCACCGGAAGTCCCCATCCGCTAAGGAGAAGGGAAGCTGTAGCTTCCGCAGCAATCTCACCTAACGGCCCAGACTTTAGAACTGCTGCAAACTTCTTGCCTTGATCATCCTCGATAACGCAACGAAGCGCCCCGGTTATCCCATCGCCAGCGGGCGTTTCAGTCCCTGATATCAATCGCGCACTACGCAACAGATGCATCCCGCGAACTCCATTTCGGATTTCTGTCATCTCTCAGGCCACCAACGAACGAGACTGCGGCGAGTATCAGCGATCGGAACGATGACGCAAGCGGTACTGTGGGAACAGGAGTCGGTGGTTGAGCTTCAAGATGCCGCTTTCGAAGCTTCTGCACCAAGACGCACCATATCGAGGAAAGCTGATCGCCGATTGTCGAATCCGCAACAGAAGCTGGACGCAATCTTCCGCTCATAAGAGTTGTATCAGCGGCCACTGCCCGCCACGCGCTAAAATCGCCGTCTTTTGCGCGCTCCCCACTTGGATTCCCCGCCCCACACCGCCTTCCACGGCCCGACCTTCGTCCGGCTGCTGGCCCGCCTGACCGACGACACGCTGCCGCAAGGCGGCCCGGCGCCGGCCGAGCGTCTGGCGCAGTGGATCGACTGGACGCGGGCGGTGGTGCTGTCGAAGGTGCTCGATGCCAAGGCGCCCGAGGCTGAACAAGGCGCGCAAGTCGTTGATCGCGATGATGCCGACGTCTGCGCAAAGGCGCGGGCGACGCTGCTGTCAGCGATCGCCGATGCGCCGGAACTGGCGATTCCGCAGCCACAGGCGGTGGCATCACCGGACGAGACCGACGCAGCCGCACCCGCGATCGACTTCGCGCCGTTCCGCCAGCGCCATCTGACGCTGCAGCGTTCGATGCAGGCCGCGACCGGCCGGCTGCGCGGCGATCTGCGCGACCGGCTGGCGCAGCGCTCGGCCGACATGGCGCGGCTGGCCGAGGTGGATGCGGTGATGGAGGGCGCGCTGAGTCCGCGCGAGCACAGCCTGCTCGGCGCGGTGCCGGCGTTGCTTGAAGCGCACTTCGAGCGGCTGCGCGCCGCTGCAGGTGACGCGGCCACGGATCCGTCCGCGGCCTGGCTCGATGGTTTTCGCAGGGACATGCAGGGCGTGCTGATCGCCGAACTGGATGTCCGTTTCCAACCGGTCGAAGCGCTGCTCGCAGCGCTGCGCACCCACTGACGCAGTCCTTATGTCCCCACGCAGTCGCACCACCTTGCTTCCCGCCATCGCGTTCGCCCTCGGCCTGGCCGTCGTCGGCTGGATCGCCTTCGGCTACATCGGCTCGAACACGCTGGCGCTCGCCGTCACGCTGCTGATCGGCGCCTGCCATGTTGCTGGCGGCCTGGAGCTGCTGCGCTATCACCGCGCCACGGCCACGCTTTCCGACGCAGTCGGGCAACTCGGCGAGCCGCCGGCATCGCTGGGCGACTGGCTGGGCGGGCTGGATGCCGGCCTGCGCAACGCGGTTCGCCTGCGCATCGAAGGCGAACGCGTGGCGTTGCCGGTGCCCGCACTCACGCCGTATCTGGTCGGCATGCTGGTGCTGCTGGGCATGCTGGGTACGCTGCTGGGCATGATGGTGATGCTGCGCGGCACCGGCATGGCGCTGGAGACCGCGACCGACCTGCAGGCGATCCGCGATTCGCTGGCGGCGCCGGTCAAGGGCCTGGGCTTCGCGTTCGGCACCTCGATCGCGGGCATCGCGACCTCGGCAATGCTGGGCCTGGCCTCCGCGCTGCTGCGCCGCGAACGCGCACACACCGTGCAGCTGCTGGACGTGGCCGCCGCGACCACGCTGCGCACGCACTCGCAGGCGCACCAGCGCGAGGAAACCCTGCGCCTGCTGCAGCAGCAGACCGAGGTGATGCCGGCGCTGGTCGAGCGACTGGGCGCGATGATGGCGACGATCGAGCAGCAGCACGCCGCGTCCGGCGAGCGCCATGCGGCCAGCCAGGACGCCTTCCACGGCCGCACCGAAGTGGTCTACGCGCAACTCGCCGCGTCGGTCGAGCGCGCCCTGCAGACCAGCGTCGCCGACAGCGCCCGCGCCGCGACGGCTGCGCTGCAGCCCGTGTTCGAGACGACGATGGCCGCGCTGGCACGCGAAACCGCTGCGCTGCAGGCCACCGTGTCGGATGCGGTCGAACGTCAGCTGCAGGCCCTCAATGCCGGTTTCGAGGCTTCGACCGCGACCGTGACGCAACGCTGGCAGCAGGCGGTGGATGGCCAGCAGGCGTCGAACGACACCCTGGCGCGCGACCTGCGTGGCGCGCTCGACGGGTTCAACACGAGCTTCGAGCAGCGCGCGAACGGCCTGCTCGGCGAGGTCACCACGCGTCTCGACGCGACGACGGCGCAGACCACCGCGTTGCACGACACGGTGACCGGTGCCGTCGACCGGCAGCTGCAGGCGTTGACGACCGGCTTCGATGCGTCGACGGCGAACGTGGCCGAGCGCTGGGAAACCGTGCTGGCCGCGCAGCAGGCGGCGCACGAAACGCTCACCTCCGATCTGCGCACCACGCTCGATGGCATCGGCGACACCTTCGGCCAGCGCGCGACCGCACTGGTCGATGGCGTGGCCACGCGTCTCGATGCGACGGCGGGCACGGTCGGCGCCGCCTGGCGCGATGCGCTCGACCGGCAGGCCGCCACCAACGAGGCGATGAGCGCGCAGCACCGGCAGGCGCTCGACGCAGCCGCGGCGACGTTCGAATCGCACTCGGCGGCGCTGCTGCAGCAGGTGGACACCTCGCATGCCGCGCTGCAGACCGCGCTCGCCGCGCAGGACGCGCAGCGCCTCGCCGCGTGGACCGGCAGTCTCACGGCGATGGGCGCGGCGTTGCGCGAAGACTGGGCGCAGGCCGGCGCTGAAACCACGCGCCAGCAGCAGGCGATCTGCGACACGCTGGCCAGCACCGCCGACACCATCGGCGCGCAGACGCAGGCCCACGCCAGCGAGACCATCGCCGAGATCTCGCGCCTGGTCGACACCGCATCGGAAGCGCCGCGCGCGGCGGCCGAGGTCATCGCCGAACTGCGCCGGTCGCTGTCGGAGAGCATGGTGCGCGATACCGCGATGCTGGAAGAACGCACGCAGATGCTGTCGACGCTCGACACGCTGCTGCGCGCGGTGAATCACGCCTCGACCGAACAACGCGCGGCGATCGATGCGCTGGTCGCGACGTCGGCCGATCTGCTGGAACGCGTGGGCACGCGCTTCACCGATCACATCATTGCCGAGACCGGCAAGCTCGACGGCGTGGCGACGACGCTCAGCGTCGGTGCGGCGGACGTCGCGAGTCTCGGCGAAGCGTTCGGCGCCGCGGTCGAGGTCTTCGGCGAATCGAACCAGCAGCTCGCGACGCGCCTGCAGGGCATCGAGGACGCGCTGGAGAAATCGCTGGCGCGCAGCGACGAGCAGCTGGCGTACTACGTCGCGCAGGCGCGCGAGGTGGTGGATCTCAGCGTGCTGGCGCAGAAGCAGATCATCGAAGACCTGCAGCAGCTTGGCGCATCGCGCGCCGCGTCGGCATGAGCGTCGAGCTGGAAGGTGATCACGAATCGTCTGCGCCCATCTGGGCCGCGTTCGGCGACCTGATGTCGGTGCTGCTGGGCGCGTTCGTGCTGATCCTGGTCGGCGTGATCGGCGTGCAGCTGCAGCTGGAAATGAAGCTGGATGCGGAAATTGCCCAGCGCGAGGCCGAAGAGCAGCGCCGGCAGACGCTGGAGCAGGCCCTGGCCGCGCCACTGGCGGCCGGGCGCATCACCCTGGTCGACGGTCGCATCGGCATCCGCGGCAGCGTGCTGTTCTCCGACGCGTCCGACCAGCTCCAGCCGGAAGGCCGTGAGCTGTTGCAGAGCCTGGCCGGGCCGCTGACCGAGTACCTGGCGTCGCGCGACGAGATCCTGATGGTCAGCGGCTTCACCGACGACCGCCTGGTGCGCGACGGCAACCGGTTCTCCGACAACCTCGAGCTCTCCGCGCAGCGCGCGTTGAACGTCACCCGCGGTCTGATCACCGCGGGCGTGCCGGCCGAATCGGTGTTCGCCGCGGCGTTCGGTGCGCAGCAGCCGGTGGGCTCCAACGCGGATGCAGAGGGCCGCGCGCAGAACCGCCGCGTGGAGATGGCGCCGGTGCCGCGTCTGCAGGCCGCCGCCCAGCCCGATGGCCGCTGACGGCATCGACATCGACGCGGTGCTCGACGGGTGGCGCGTCACCGGCGCCGATCGCGTGGACCCGTTGCGCTTCCACCGCATCGCAGCCTTGCATCGGCGTGCGTCGGCACGGGACGGCGCGGCGCGGCAGGCCCTCGACGCGACGCTGGTCGCGCTGGTCGACGCGTACGCGCGCGTTCTTGAACGCCGATCGCGCGATGCACGTGATGCGACGCCAACGCGCAGCGCGCTGGGCACGCTGGTCGACGGCATGGCCGCGCGCACGGACATGTCGCCAGCAGACGCCGCCTATCCCGAGCTGCCCGCCGTCGACGACTTCCGCACGCTGTGGTCGACGCTGCGCACCGGCAGCCAGATCCGCAGGTCGCTGGCCGAAGTGCCGACCGGCGCCGGACCGTTGAACTCTGCCGCCCTCGCCCACCGCTCGCTGACCCTGATGGGCGGGCTGTCGCCCGACTACCTGCGCCAGTTCCTGGCGTATGTGGACACCTTGTCCTGGCTGGAAACCCTGCAGGACGCCGGCGTGCTGACCGGCAAGGAGACCGCGCCACCGGTGGGCGCGAAGCCCCGTGCGAAGCCGCGGGCGCGCAAGCGGGGCTGAGCGGATTACATCGCGACCTGTAGGAGCGCCCTTGGGCGCGATGGCGCTTCACCTGTACTGCGCATCGCGCCCAAGGGCGCTCCTACAAGGCGATTCGATGCCTTGTCGCCCCAAGGCCTTGCGCGGCAAGAGGAATTTCAGCAGAATGGCCGGCTCGTTGCGTCCAGCCCATGGCGACATGGCCTGACCTGCCCTCCGGAAGCGCGATTCTCCGGCAGTGGTGCAGCGGGATTTCCTTCCCGTATCGCGCGATGGCACCGCCATCGGGGCCGCCATCTCCCTGGCTAAGGGCGATATCAATTACTTCGAGGTGCGTAATGTCCCGAGTCTGCCAAGTCACTGGCAAGCGTACGACGCATGGCAACAACGTGTCGCATGCCATGAACAAGACCCGTCGCCGCTTCATGCCCAACCTGCATGAGCGTCGTTTCTGGGTTGCCAGCGAAAACCGCTGGATCAAGCTGCGTGTATCCACCAAGGCCCTGCGCACCATCGACAAGAACGGCATCGACGTCGTCCTCGCCGAGCTTCGTGCCCGCGGCGAAAAGGTCTGAGGAGTTAGAACATGGCAGGCAAGCGCGACAAGATCCGTCTGATTTCCTCGGCCAACACCGGGCATTTCTACACCACGGACAAGAACAAGAAGAACACCCCCGGCAAGATGGAGTTCAAGAAGTACGACCCCGTCGTCCGGAAGCACGTGATCTACAAGGAAGGCAAGATCAAGTGATGCAACGACCCGCGCTTCAGCGCGGCTGACGTTGCATCATCCCAGCGGCTTCCAACAGACGAATGTCTGGTCAGGCTGGGATCCAGCCTCAACACGGAACCCGCCGCAAGGCGGGTTTTGTGTGTCTGGAATCCAGAAGTCTCGCGGGAATTCCGTGAGGGCCTCCGCTCGCGCAGCGCGCGCCCCTCTCCCAATCCTTTTACCCCCGCGGACACGTAGTCCAGGAAGGGTGGGGTGGGAAGCGCTTCCACAACGCCCGAACTGCAAGTCCTCGGCTTTAGCCCTCCCCTGCTTGCGGGGGAAGGAGTTGCCGAGCGCGCATCACGCACTTTCAGCGTTTGCATTGCTGGGCAGCGCGTGCAGAGTTCTGAAACGAACCGGTTCACCCATCCCCGCCACACCCGCATGCCACACTCGAATGCATGTCGAACGACGACCTGCACATCGGCCTGTGGATCCTCGTGGCCGACTGGCTGATCCGGATCGCGGCCCTGCTGTGGATCCCCGCGCGCACGCGCTCGTCGGCCGCGCGCAGCTGGTTGCTGCTGATCGGCTTCGTGCCCCTGCTCGGGCTGCCGGCCTACCTGCTGTTCGGCCATCCCTGGCTGTCGACGCTGCGGCGCGAGCGGCAGGCACGGGCGTCGCGCCTGATCCGGGAACGGCAGGCGTCGTTGACCGCGCTGCGCTGGCGCCCGTCCGATGCGTTTTCCGCACCCGCCGATGCGGCGCGACTCGTCGAGCGGCTCGGCGACTTCATGCCGACCAACGGCAACGCGGTCGAACTGCTCGACGACTACGCGGGCGCGCTGCAGCGCCTGGTCGAGGACATCGACGCGGCGACGCGCGAAGTGCACCTGCTCTACTACCTGATGCACGACGACCCGGCAGGCCGGGCGGTCGCCGGCGCGCTCGAACGCGCAGCGCGCCGCGGCGTGCGTTGCCGCCTGCTGCTCGATGCGGTCGGCGCCAAGCCGGGGCTGCGCGCGTTCCGGCGCCCGCTGCGCGACGCGGGCGTCAGCGTGCAGGCCACCCTGGCCGGCGGCCTTGCATGGCGGCGCAGTGCGCGGATGGACCTGCGCAACCATCGCAAGATCGCGGTGATCGACGGCCGCCTCGCGCTGACGGGCTCGCAGAATCTCGCCGATCCGCACTTCGTGGCCGGCCATCCCAACCGCGAGGTCGTCGCGCGCGTCCGCGGACCGGTGGTCGCGCAACTGCAGGCGTTGTTCGCCAGCGACTGGTACATCGAGACCGGCGAGGTGCTGGAAGTCGGTGCGCCACCGCTCGCGCCGAGCGGGCATGTACCTGCGCAGCTGCTGCCCAGCGGGCCGGCCTATCCGTTCGAGAACGCCCGCGATGTGTTCGTCGCGCTCGTGCAGCGTGCGCGGCGGCGCGCGGTGCTGGTGACGCCCTACTTCGTGCCCGACGAAGCGACGCTCGGCGCGTTGCGTGTCGCCGCGCTGTCCGGCGTGTCGGTAGAGCTGATCCTGTCGGCCACGAACAACCAGCGCCTGACCGCGTGGGCGCAGGCCGGCTTCTACGACGAACTGCTTGCCGCCGGCGTGCGCATCGCGCTGTACCGGCCGCATTTCCTGCATGCCAAGCATCTGAGCATCGACGACGACATCGCGCTCGTCGGATCGAGCAATCTCGACATCCGCAGCTTCATGCTCAATGCCGAAGCGGGCCTGCTGTGTTTCGATCCCGGCGTGGTGGCGCGACTGCGCGCGATCGAACAGGACTATCTGCGCGAGTCGGACATGCTGGACGCGGACACCTGGTCACAGCGACCGACCTGGCAACGCAGCATTGAAGGCATCGCGCGCCTGGCCGATTCGTTCCTGTGACGATGGGCGCGCGGCTGCGCGCCCGGCATCAGAAACCGCCGCCCGCGTCGAGCCAGGCCTGCTCGTCCGGTGTGTTGATGCGACCCAGCGCGCGGTTGCGATGCGGGAAACGACCGAAGCGTTCGATGACGTCGAGATGCGCCTGCGCGTACTTGCGGTAGACCTCGTTGTCGACACCGGCGAACAGTTCGACCGAACGGCGCTGGTCGGCGAGCGCTTCGGAATGCTCGAACGGCAGATAGACGAAGCCGCGCAGGTCGGCCTCGAATCCGCGATCGTGGCCCGCGTCGATCATGCGCTGCGCGTAGTGTCGCGCGAGACCGTCGGTCGCGAACGCATGGCCGCTGTCGCGGAAGATGTTGCGCGGTATCTGGTCGAGCAGGATCAGCACTGCGAGTCCGCCCTCGGCGGTGTCGAGCCAGTCTTCCAGCTCGCCGCGGCCCGCGGTGAAGTGCGCATCACGGAAGCGCGCGTCGCATGCCCGGTCGAAGGCGTCGCCGCCCTGGAACCAGTTCTCCATGCCGGCCTCGCGCCAGAACGCGACGACCTCATCGGGTGTGATCCTGTCCATGGACGCAGACTAGCGTGGCCGGACCGCCCGCGCACCCGCGCCGTTTCGTCGCGACCGCGCCCTATACTCCGCGCGATCATTCATCCCACCTGTCGGAGTGTTCCATGACGCGTCGCCCGATCCGCCTGCTGTCCGCCCTGTTCGTCGTGTCCGGTGTCCTGCTGCTGGCGGCCTGCCAGCGTGGCGACGCCGACAAGGCGCTGCTCGAATCGCCGGCCGTCGGCGACCTGTATGCCGCGCAGCTCAGCGAGTTCTCCGACTATCCGTTCACGGACGAAGACCAGAAGCCGATCGATCCGGCCTACGGTCTGCTGAAGGTCGTGTCCGCCGACACCGCGGGCGTAGTGGTGATCACCGAGAACGCCGCGTCGGCCGAGAAGTCGGTGGCGCGCCGCGACCTGCGCGGCGACCTGTCGACGATCGTCTTCGATGAAAGCGAGCAGATCCAGATCGCCAAGACCGATCTGATCCAGGCGCATGCGGACGGCCTGATCTACGTGGTCAAGCGCCCGACGGCCGACTGACTCCGACGCAGTGGTGGCCTGAAAAAACCCGGCGGATGCCGGGCTTTTTCGTGGGCGGGCGCTCGATCATCGGCCAGGCCGCCGTGCTTGCGGAAACGAGGTCCGGGTGCGGGCGCGTTGCGCGGTGCCTCGTGACCCGCCCTTCTCCGACGCGCCCCGACGTCCGGCGCCGCGCTATTCGTCGAAGCGCAGGTGCCGGACCGACTTGCCGTGCCGGCGGATCAGCTTCAGCGCCTCGATGCCGATGTTGATGTGCCGTTCGACGAAATCCGCACTCACCAGCGCATCGGAGGCTTCGGTCTTGACGCCCTCGGGAATCATCGGCTGGTCGCTGACCAGCAGCAGCGCGCCCGCGGGAATGCGGTTCGCGAATCCGGCGGCGAAGACGGTCGCGGTTTCCATGTCGATGGCCATGCAGCGCATTGCGCGCAGGCGTTCTTTGAACGCGGCATCGTGTTCCCAGACCCGGCGGTTGGTCGTGTAGACGGTACCGGTCCAGTAGTCGTGGCCGAGGTCACGGATCATCGTCGAGACCGCACGCTGCAACGCGAACGCAGGCAGCGCGGGCACTTCGGGCAGCAGGTAGTCGCTGCTGGTGCCTTCGCCGCGGATCGCCGCGATCGGCAGGACCAGATCGCCCAGCTGGTTCTTGCGCTTGAGGCCACCGCACTTGCCGAGGAACAGCACGGCCTTGGGCATGATCGCCGACAGCAGATCCATCATCGTCGCGGCATTGGGGCTGCCCATGCCGAAGTTGATCATCGTGATGCCATCGGCCGTGGCGCTGGGCATCGGCCGGTCGAGGCCGACGACTTCGGCGCCGGTGAGGCGGGCGAAATGGTGCAGATAGCCGCCGAAATTGGTCAGCAGGATGTGTTCGCCGAACTGGTCCAGCGGCACGCCGGTATAGCGCGGCAGCCAGTTCTCGACGATCTGTTCTTTTTCTTTCATCGTCCGGGTCTCCGTGTACGCGGTCATTCTCGCATGCGGCCACGGTGCGTCATGGACCACCGGCGGCCATGGCGCGCGACCACAGGTACACTCGGGCGCAGTCGCACGGCGCCTCGCCGCCGTGCCGGGGAAATCCATCCGTCCACACGTTTTCGGGGAGTTGCCGATGTCCCGCCTGTTGTCTGCCGCGCTCGCGGTCGCGCTTTTCGGTGGCTGCGCCACCACGTCCTCGTCCGGCACGCCTGCCGCGTCGTCCGACGCTTCGCACGTCGGCGCGACCGCCTACGCCAGCACCTACGCGCCCATCGCCTCGGCGCCGGTGCTGATCACCAACGCCACCGTGCTGATCGGCGACGGCCGGCGCCTGGAAGGCGCGGACGTGCTGTTGCAGGACGGGCGCGTGGCCGCAGTGGGCACCGGTCTGGACGCACCGGCGAACGCCCAGCGCGTCGACGGCACCGGCAAGTGGGTCACGCCGGGCATCATCGACGTGCATTCGCATCTGGGCGTGTATCCGAGCCCGGGCGCCAGCGCGCACAGCGACGGCAACGAAGCGACCGCGCCCAACACCGCGCAGGTCTGGGCCGAACATTCGGTGTGGCCGCAGGACCCGGGCTTCGGCGCGGCGCTCGCCGGTGGCGTGACTTCGCTGCAGATCCTGCCCGGCTCGGCGAACCTGATCGGCGGCCGCGGCGTGACGCTCAAGAACGTCGCCGCGACGATGGTCACCGACATGAAGTTTCCCGGCGCGCCCTACGGTCTGAAAATGGCCTGCGGCGAGAACCCGAAGCGCGTGTACGGCCAGAAGGGCGGCCCGTCGACGCGCATGGGCAACGTCGCCGGCTATCGGGCGGCGCTGATCGATGCGGCCGAGTACCGGCGCAAGCAGGCCGGCGATTCGCCGGGCAAGCGCGACCTCAAGGTCGAGACGATGGCCGGCGCGATGGACGGCGACATCCTCGTGCACATCCACTGCTATCGCGCCGACGAGATGGCGCAGATGCTGGATCTGGCGAACGAGTTCGACTTCAAGGTCACCGCGTTCCATCACGGCGTGGAGGCCTATAAGATCGCCGACCGTCTCGCCGCCGAGGGCGTGTGCGGCGCACTGTGGGCCGACTGGTGGGGCTTCAAGATGGAAGCCTTCGACGGCATCCAGGAGAACATCGCGATCGTCGACCGCGCGCCGGGCGGCTGCGCGATCGTGCATTCCGATTCCGACGAGGGCATCCAGCGCCTCAACCAGGAAGCGGCGAAAGTCATCGCCAGCGCGCGCCGCGCGGGCATCGAGATCACGCCCGAACATGCGATCCGCTGGCTCACCGAGAACGCGGCGAAGTCGCTCGGCGTGCTCGAGCAGACCGGCACGCTGACCGCCGGCAAGATGGGCGATGCGGTGCTGTGGAACGGCAATCCGTTCACCGTCTACGCGCTGGCCGAACAGGTGTGGATCGACGGCGCGCACGTCTACGACCGCTTCGATCCCGCGCGTCAGCCGGTCTCGGATTTCATGCTCGGCCAGGGCGCCGCCGCCCATGGAGGTGCCCGATGAGCCGCCTGCCGCGCGCGATGACGCGTCTGCTGATCGTGGGCGCCCTGCTCGCCGCCACCCTGCCCGTCGCCGCGCAATCGCTGCTGATCCGCGGCGCGACCGTGCATACCGCCGGCCCGCAGGGGTCGCTGCAGAACACCGACGTGCTGGTGCGCAACGGCCGCGTGGCCGCGATCGGTGCGGGACTCGCCGCCGGCGATGCGCAGATCGTCGAAGCCAGGGGCCGCCCGCTGACGCCGACGCTGTTCGGCGGCGTGACCGGCATCGGCATTGAGGAAGTCTCGGGCGAAAGCGGCACGCGCGACGATCGTCTCTCGCTCGGCGAGGCCAGCGACATGGCGGTGCGTCCCGAGTTCGACGTCACCCTGGCGTTCAATCCCGATTCGATCGTCATCCCCGTGGCGCGCGTCGAGGGCATCGGCTTCACCCTGATCTCCGCCGGCAGCGCGAGTTCGATCATCGGCGGCCAGGGCGCGGTGATGCGTCTCGACGGCAGCGTCGATCCGGCCGGTCCGAAGGTGCTGTATCTCGCGCTCGGCGCGGATGGTGCGGAGCAGAGCGGGTCCTCGCGCGCGGCGCAGTGGATGCTGCTCGACCAGCTGATCGACGAAGCGCGTGGCCGCCTGCCGGCCGACTCGCACGTCGCCGCGCTCACCCCGGCCGGCAAGCGCGCACTGGCGCCGTATCTCGATGGCCGCGGCACGATCGTCGTCGGCGTCAACCGCGCCGCCGACATCCGCCAGCTGTTGCGCTGGTCGAAGCGTCACGGCCTGCGCATCGCGATCCGCGGCGGCGCCGAAGGCTGGCGCGTCGCGTCGGACCTCGCCGCGGCGAACGTGCCGGTGTTCGTCGATCCGCTGGTGAACCTGCCATCGGACTTCGACCAGATCGGCGCGACGATGGAGAACGCTGCGCGTCTGCAAGCTGCCGGCGTGCGTGTCGGCTTCGCCCAGGCCAGCGATGCCTCGCACAACGCGCGCAAGCTGCGCCAGCTCGCGGGCAACGCCGTCGCGCACGGCCTGCCGTGGGATGCGGGCCTTGCCGGTCTGACGCGCGTGCCGGCGGAGACGTTCGGCGTCGGCGACTCCATCGGCACCATCGCGGTCGGCCGCACCGCGGACCTGGTGCTGTGGTCGGGCGATCCGCTCGATGTCACCAGCACCGCCGACCAGGTCTGGTTCGACGGCCGCGCGATCGAGATGCGCTCGCGGCAGACGGATCTGCGCGATCGCTATCTGCGTCCGGCAACGCCGGCGAACGAAGGTGGTTTGCCGCGGGCGTATCAGAAGCGGTGAGGCTGCGAGCCCTCCCCCGCATGCGGGGGATGAGAGCGATCCGTTTGCGCGGCATGCCGCGCGGATCGATCGAATGCCTGGCGTGCTTCGCCGGGCGGGACGGGTTGGGTGGGGGCACTCCCCCAGAACCCAGCAGAGCTTGGCCCCAAGTCACGGAGTCGTTCGGGAAGCCGATCAACTCGCGATCGGATCGTTCGCCCCCATCCCAGCCTTCCCCCGCGCGCGGGGGAAGGAGCGGTCACTGCACGAATCCACTCAACGCGCGTCCGCAGGAATCTCGTCCGGATCCGGATCCACCGCGAGCTTGCCGGCGATCAGCACCGCCTGCGTGCGGTTCGAGGCGCCCAGCTTGCGCAGCACCGCGGTCATGTGCGCCTTGACGGTCGCTTCCGACACGCCCAGTTCGTAGGCGATCTGCTTGTTGAGCATGCCGTCGCCGAGCATCTGCAGCACGCGGAACTGCTGCGGCGTGAGGTCGCGCAGGCGCGCGGCGACGTCGTGTTCGCCGGGGGAGACGCCGGCAGCCGACGCGGCCGCTTCCGGTATGAAACGGTCGCCATCCAGGACCTGCGCGACGGCGCGGGCCAGCGTTTCGGCATCGGCGGATTTGGGCACGAAACCCGAGGCGCCGTGGTCCAGCGCGCGACGCATCACCGCCGGTTCCTCGCGTGCGGACACCATCAGCACCGGCAGCTGCGGGAACTGCGCACGCAGGTGCACCAGCGCGCTGAAACCGTGCACGCCGGGCATGTTGAGGTCGAGCATCAGCAGGTCGGCGTCCGGTTCCGATTCGACCATCGCGTAGAGCGCGTCCACGTTGTGCGCCTCGCGCAGGCGCGCGTTCGGCACGGCGCGGGAAATCGCGCCGCGCAAGGCCTCGCGGAACAGCGGGTGGTCGTCGGCAATCAGCAGGGTGGTCATTGGTGCGTGTGACGCCATGGGAAAAGAGGAGCGTGGAGAATCAGCGGTGCTGCACGGAGCGCCGGGACCGCCGCCGCGAACGGCGAGCCGGGCGACGACACGCGGCAGATACACCACGACGCATCGCCTGCCACGGCTTCACCGCGAGTGTCGTCCACCTGCGACATGCGCTGCAGCTGCGCCAGCGTCACGCCTGCGGGATGTACCGCTCCTTGACCAGTGAATCGACGACGGACGGATCGGCCAGCGTGCTGGTGTCGCCGAGCTGGTCGGGCGCGTTCTCGGCGATCTTGCGCAGGATGCGACGCATGATCTTGCCCGACCGCGTCTTCGGCAGGCCCGGCGCCCACTGGATGTGGTCCGGCGACGCGGTGGGACCGATCTCGCTGCGCACGTGCTTCACGAGTTCCTTGCGCAGGTCCTCACTGTAGTCCACGCCGTCCTTCAGCGTGACGTAGGCATAGATGCCCTGGCCCTTGATGTCGTGCGGGAAGCCGACGACCGCCGCCTCGGCGACCTTCGGATGCGCGACCAGCGCACTTTCCAGTTCCGCGGTGCCGATGCGGTGACCGGACACGTTGATGACGTCGTCGACGCGTCCGGTGATCCAGTAATAGCCGTCCGCGTCGCGGCGGCAGCCGTCACCGGTGAAGTAGCTGCCCGGATACGCCTTGAAGTAGGTGTCGATGAAGCGCTGATGGTCGCCGTAGACGCTGCGCATCTGGCCGGGCCAGGAGTCGGTGATGACGAGGTTGCCCTCGGCCGCGCCTTCGAGGACGACGCCGTTGGCATCGACCAGCGCGGGCTGCACGCCGAAGAACGGCTTGGTCGCCGAGCCGGGTTTCGCATCGATCGCACCGGGCAGTGGCGAGATCAGGATGCCGCCGGTCTCGGTCTGCCACCAGGTATCGACGATCGGGCAACGCGCATCGCCGACCACTTCGTAATACCAGCGCCAGGCTTCCGGGTTGATCGGCTCGCCGACACTGCCGAGCAGGCGCAGCGAGCTGCGCGAGGTCGACTTCACCAGCGCCTCGCCCTCGCGCATCAGCGCGCGGATCGCGGTGGGCGCGGTGTAGAAGATCGAGACCTGGTGCTTGTCGATGACCTGCCAGAAGCGCGAGGCATCGGGATAGTTCGGCACGCCTTCGAAGATCAGCGAGGTCGCGGCGTTCGCCAGCGGGCCGTAGACGATGTAGCTGTGGCCGGTGACCCAGCCGACATCGGCGGTGCACCAGTACACGTCGCTGTCGCGCAGGTCGAAGATCGCCTCGTGCGTGTAGCTGGCGAACAGCAGATAGCCGCCGGTCGTGTGCAGCACGCCCTTCGGCTTGCCGGTGGATCCGGAGGTGTAGAGGATGAAGAGCGGGTCCTCGGCGTTCATGCGCTCGGGTTCGCAGGCATCGGGCTGCCCGTCGACGACGGCGTCGTACCAGCGGTCGCGCGGCATCTGCATGTCGACCGCGCCGCCGGTATGGCGGACCACCAGCACGGTTTCCACGGTGTTGGTGCCCGGCAGCTTGAGCGCCGCGTCGACGTTCGCCTTCAGCGGCACCTTCTTGCCGCCGCGCAGGCCTTCGTCGGCGGTGATGATGAGCTTGCTGCCGCAGTCGGACACACGGTCGGCGATCGAGTTCGGCGAGAACCCGCCGAACACCACGCAATGCACCGCGCCGATGCGCGCGCAGGCCAGCATCGCCACGGCGGCCTCGACGATCATCGGCAGATAGATCGTGACCCGGTCGCCCTTGCCCACGCCAAGGTTGCGCAGTGCGTTGGCGAGCCTGCAGACGCGGGTGTGCAGATCGGCGTAGGTGACGTGCTGGGACGCGGTGTCGGGGCCGTCGGCCTCCCAGATCAGCGCGGTCTTGTCGCCCTTCTTCGCGAGATGGCGGTCGATGCAGTTGACGCTGACATTGAGCTCGCCGTCTTCGAACCAGCGGATGCGGAAGTCCTGCAGGTCGTAGCTCACGTTGCGGATCTTCGTCGGCACCTTGAACCAGTCCAGGCGCTGGGCGGCCTCGCCCCAGAAGCCGTCGGGATCCTGCACCGAGCGTGCGTAATCGCGCGCGTAGGCCTCGGCGGTCAGGGTGTCGGGGCCGGCGAAACCGGCCGGCGCCGGATAGGTTTCAGCGGTATGGGACATGGCGGGCTCCTCTTTCAGACGCGTCCGGCCAGTGTGCCGGATACGACGTTGATGGCGTCTAGACCTTCGTCTAAGCAGGACAGACGCGCGGCCGGGTATCGACCAATGGCGAATGGGCGCGCCGGTCGCATGCGTGCAGTCTCCGCTATGGACCGGCCGACGCCTGCGTGCGCGACCGCTTTTCCGTAGACCCGTGGGAGGGGACACCGATGAACCATTCGACCCAGGCACGACCGCGCCTGTTGGCCGCCGCCGTGCTCGCCGCGCTCACCCTGCCCGGTGTCGCGTTCGCACAGACCGCCAAGGAACGCGAGCTCGAAGCGCGCGTCGCCCAGCTCGAGGCCATGGTCCAGCAGCTGGTGACGCAACAGCAGCAGACCGAGACCGTGGTGACCGAAGTCCGCACGGCGCAGGCCGCGCAGCCCGCGCCTGCCGCTGCCGGCACCGGGGCCGCCGCGCCGATCCAGGCCACGACGATCACGCCGGGCGCCAACCCCGGCACCAAGTTCACCGTCGGCGGCATGATCCGCACCGACGCCATGGTCACCAAGACCACCGACGGCGACATCGGCAAGGGCACGGCGGGCCGCGATTTCTACGTGCCCGGTGCGATCCCGGTCGGCGGCGACGGCCCGGAGACCTACTCCGACGCGCACCTGAAGTTCTCGCGCCTGTGGTTCGACGCCAGCACGGTGCTCGATTCCGGTGACAAGCTCGGCGCGCGCGTCGAACTCGACTTCTTCGGCGGCGCGCTCGGCAACTCGGCGGCGACCAACACCTACGGCGCGACGCTGCGCCACGCCTACCTGACCTACAACAACTGGCTGGTCGGCCAGACGTGGTCCAACTTCATGGACACCAACGCGCTGCTGGACGCGGTCGACTTCGTCGGCCCGACCGATGCGGTGGTGTTCGTCCGCCAGCCGCAGCTGCGCTACACCAACGGCCCATGGGCGATCTCGGTCGAAAGCCCGGAGACCACGGTGCAGCCCTTCGGCGGCGGCCCGCGCGTGATCGCCGGCGACAACAGCGCGATTCCGGACGTCATTGCCCGCTACACCCACAAGGGCGACTGGGGCCACGTCAGCTTCGCCGGCATGGCGCGCCAGCTGAAGTACGAACCCGTCGCCGGCGCCGAGAGCACCGATACCGGCTTCGGCGCGACCGTCAGCGGTCTGGTGAAGCTGGGCGACAGCACCGACATCCGCTACCAGGTCAGCGGTGGCGACGGCATCGGCCGCTACATCGGCCTGGCCACGATCCAGCAGGATGCGATGGTCGACGCGGCCGGCGACATCGACGCGCTCGGCGGCTGGGCGGGCTATGTCGGCCTGCGCCAGGTGTTCACGCCCAAGGTCCGCGGCAACCTGTTCTACGCGCAGTCGCAGTGGGACAACACCACTGCCTTCACCGGCCTGGGCGTGACCCGCAAGGTGCATTCGCTGCACGCGAACATGATCTGGTCGCCGGTGCCCAAGCTCGACTTCGGCGTCGAGGCGATCTGGGGCGAGCGCACGCTCGAGTCCGGCGCCGACGGTGAGCTGATGCGCCTGCACACGATGGCGCGCTATTCGTTCTGACGTGATCCATGACGCCGGCGATCGCCGGCGTCATCCGCGCTGCATCACATGACGCCGTCCCGGGCACGACGCCCGGCGACCGTCGCAGTCGACGTTACAGACACACCGGGGAAGCGACGCATGTCCACGACGACACCTGTATCTGGAATACCGCAACCGCATCGAACCGACGGCTCCACATCCCGACCGAGGAGGGACGGCACATGCTAGACAAGACCGCGACTAACTACTGGAAGGCCAACCTCAAGATCATCTTCATCTGCATGGGGATCTGGGCGCTGGTGTCGTACGGATTCGGCATCCTGCTGCGGCCGCTGCTCAGCGGCATCCGCATCGGCGGCACCGATCTCGGCTTCTGGTTCGCGCAGCAGGGTTCGATCCTGTCCTTCATCGCGATCATCGTTTTCTACACCTGGTACATGAACCGGCTCGATCGCGAGTACGACGTGGACGAGAAATAAGGGGCCGCCATGGATCAGTTCACTCTCAACCTCATCTTCGTCGGCGGCTCGTTCCTGGTCTACATCGCGATCGCGATCTGGGCACGCGCCGCGTCCACGTCCGAGTTCTACGCGGCCGGCCGCAGCGTCCATCCGGTCACCAACGGCATGGCGATCGCCGCGGACTGGATGTCGGCGGCATCGTTCATTTCGATGGCGGGCCTGATCGCGTTCGTCGGTTACGGCAACTCCGCCTATCTGATGGGCTGGACCGGTGGCTATGTGCTGCTGGCGATGCTGCTGGCGCCGTACCTGCGCAAGTTCGGCCGCTTCACCGTGCCCGACTTCATCGGTGACCGTTACTACAGCCGCACGGCCCGCCTGGTGGCGGTGGCGTCGCTGCTGATGATCTCGATCACCTACGTCATCGGCCAGATGACCGGCGCCGGCGTCGCGTTCTCGCGCTTCCTCGAGGTCGACACCAACACCGGCCTGCTGATCGCGTCGGGCGTGGTGTTCGTGTACGCGGTGCTGGGCGGCATGAAGGGCATCACCTACACCCAGGTGGCGCAGTACATCGTGCTGATCATCGCCTACACCATCCCGGCGGTGTTCATCTCGATGCAGCTGACCGGCAATGCGATTCCGCAGCTGGGTCTGTTCTCCACCCATACCGAATCGGGCATGCCGCTGCTGGCCAGGCTCGACCAGATCCTGGTGGACCTGGGCTTCAACGACTACACCGGCCTGCACGACTCCACGCTCAACATGACGCTGTTCACGCTGTCGCTGATGATCGGCACCGCGGGCCTGCCGCACGTGATCATCCGCTTCTTCACCGTGCCCAAGGTGTCCGATGCCCGCAAGTCGGCGGGCTGGGCACTGGTGTTCATCGCGCTGCTCTACACCGTGGCCCCGGCCGTGGGCGCGATGGCGCGTCTGAACATCATGACCACGATCTATCCCGAGGGCACCCAGGCACCGTCGCTCACCTATGACGCGCGCCCGGACTGGATGCACAACTGGGAGAAGACCGGCCTGCTGGCGTTCGAGGACAAGAACGGCGACGGCATGATCCAGTCCTACAACGAAGCCAGCCCCGAGTTCGCGACGGTGGCGGCCGAGCGTGGCTGGCAGGGCAACGAGATGGTCACCTTCAACCAGGACATCCTGGTGCTGGCGAACCCGGAAATCGCGGGTCTGCCCGGCTGGGTGATCGCCCTGATCGCGGCCGGTGGCCTGGCAGCGGCGCTGTCGACGGCGGCGGGCCTGCTGCTGGCGATCTCGTCGGCGGTGAGCCATGACCTGATCAAGCGCACGTTCAAGCCCGACATCACCGACAAGGGCGAGCTGCTGGCCGCACGCGTCTCGATGGCGATCGCGATCGTGGTCGCCACCTGGCTGGGCATGAATCCACCCGGATTCGCGGCCCAGACCGTCGCGTTCGCGTTCGGACTGGCGGCAAGCTCGCTGTTCCCGGCGATCATGATGGGCATCTTCTCCAAGAAGATGAACTCCACCGGCGCCGTCGTGGGCATGGTGGTGGGTCTGGCGTCGACCAGCGTGTACCTGTTCACCTACAAGGGCTGGTTCTTCATCCCGGGCACGAACATGCTCGCCGACTCGCCCGAGAACTGGCTGTTCGGCATCTCGCCGCTGGGCTTCGGCGCGATCGGCGCGCTGCTGAACTTCATCGCCGCCTACGTCACGATGAAGATGACCGCACCGGTGCCCGAGCACATCGAGCACATGGTCGAGGACATCCGCGTCCCGCGCGGTGCAGGCGCGGCGCTCGATCACTGACCGCAATGCGATGCTGACGTGACGCGGCCCGCCCCTCCGGGGGCGGGCCGTTTCGTTTCCGGCCTGGACCGATGCCTGCCCAGTCCCGGACTGTTCGATAATCGAGGGCGTCTTCGCCCGTTGCCGGAACCGTCGTCCATGCTGCTCGAATTCATCGCCATCCTCGCCGCCGGCTTCGGCCTGGCCGGTATCGCGCTCTCGATCAACATCGCCATGCGCAGGCGCCTGCCGCAGTGGATCGTGCCCGCTGCGGCGGGCGCGGGCATGCTGGCGATGGCGATCTGGTTCGAATATTCCTGGTTCGACCGCACGACCTCGGCCTACCCCGACGGCGTCGTGATCGCGTCCACCAACGAGGCCAATTCCTGGTACCGCCCCTGGACCTATCTGGTGCCCGTGACCAACCGGCTGATCGCGATCGACCATCGCGCCGACCGGCGCAATCCCACCCACCCGCAGATGGTGCTCACCCAGGTCGTGCTGGCCGGTCACTGGGAACCGACCCGGCAGTTCGGCGCGATGTTCGACTGCGCCGCACACCGCCGCGCCGATCTGCTCGACCAGGTGGTGTTTGCCGACGACGGTGCGCTCGCGAACGCGAAGTGGAACCAGCTCGACGCAGACGATCCGGTCCTGCGCGCGGCCTGCAACGACTGAGCAAAATGCCGCGAATGGCGGGTCACCCGATCCGGGGCGACGTCATCGCAGCGCGCGCCGTCTTTCGGGACAGGACCAGTCGGCGTCATGCCGCAGCGATCCGGTGAGAAGGTCGGCAAACGTGAGGCGACGCCCTTGAATTGCGTAGATCAGCCTCGTTGGCTCCCAGACGGTCGACGGCGCCGCACAGGCCCGGGAAGAAAGTGACGCGCTGGATCGAACACGCAGACATCTCGACCGAACCAGACCACGCCGGACGATCAGATGCCGCCGGGCGCGTCCTGCGACGACGCTGCGACATGCAGTCCACGCCAGAGCAGCCAGATGAAGACGATGAACGCAACGAAGGGATAGCCCGCTGCGACGCTGGCCACCAGCCGCGCGACCATCGGATCGCCGAGCCCGTCGAAGGCCCACAGAAATACCAGGTCCGCGACCAGGACCAGTGCACCCATCAGCACCACGACGCATCGTGCGAGCGGCGACGCAAGCGTGCGCGACACGTGCCAGGCCGGCAGCAGGAACAGCACTGACAGCGCGGCCGCCCACGGCGCCACGGCGTCCAGCAACGCGCGAGACTGCGCGGGGTCGCGCGGGTGCCGCAGGTGCCCCCAGAACGGGCTGAAGAATCCGACCAGGTTCATCAGGACACCGGTTGCGAGCAGCGCAACCAGGCACCAGCCGACGGCGCGGCGCAGATGCACGAGGTGTGGCATGTCTTCCTCCATGAGACGGATCGGCCCGGCCGACGTCCGAGACTAACAACGCAGACGTCCGGCCACGTCGACGCCGCGTGGATATCGCGCAGGTACCGGCCCTGCGCCGGTCGTTCCGAAGCCTACTTCTGCGGCGGCGCCGCGAGCTCGCGCGCGTCGAGATAACCGTCGCGGTTCGTGTCCTGGCGGTTGAAGGTCGCCGCGAGCTTGGTCATGTGCTCGGCCAGCGTCACCGGGCGCCCCTTGCCGCCGGGCAGCTCGTCGGCGGTCAGCACGCCGTCGCCGTTGCGGTCCATCCGGTCGAAGCCGTAACGCATCCACGCCTGGTACTCGGCGAGCGAGACGCGGCCGTCGCCGTCGGAGTCCATGTGTTCGAGATACTCGGACGTGCGCGTGACCTGCGCGCCGGCGCCGCCGGCCGCAGCGAGCGCGAGCAGCGCGCCTGCGACGCGGCCGCCGATCGGCGGCCGCGTCATCGGCCGCCAAGACTTCGTGGGCACGGCGCGCGCCTTCAGGCGTGCGCGCTCTGCAGCGAGTAGCCCTTGAGCCGGGCCGAATACTCCTGCAGTGCGCGGATGCCACTAGCCTCGGCCTCGCGACACCAGGCCTGCAGGTTGTGCAGCGCTTCGCTGGCGTTCTGCGAACGCGCTTCGAGCAGCGCCGTCAGGCGCGCGCGATGCTCGACCAGCGTGCGGATGCGCGGACGCTGGTCGACCCACTGCTGCAATTGCTGGCGGGCATCGGGCTGCAGCCAGCGACCGTCGTCGACCAGTCCCTTGCGCAGCTGCCGCGGCAGCAGCTTGCGCAGGCGCGCACCGGCAGCCTGCGCCTCTTCGCGCAGCGCCGGCTTGAGCACGTTGCGCTGGAAATCGGTCATCGCCTGGAAGCGATGCGCGAGCAGGGCGCGCATGGTGTCGGTGTCCGGCACATGGATGTTGGGACGGATGTCGAGCGACGGCGCCACGCGCAGCACCTTCGCCAAGCCGACCGCTTCCAGACCCTTGATGACCGCCCAGCCGATGTCGAATTCCCACTTGCGCAGTGCGAACTTCGCGGACGACGGGAATGCGTGGTGGTTGTTGTGCAGCTCCTCGCCGCCGATCCACACGCCCCACGGCGTGAGATTGGTCGCCGTGTCGGTGGTCTCGAAATTGCGGTAGCCCCACCAGTGGCCCAGACCGTTGACGACGCCCGCGGCCCAGAACGGAATCCACGCCATCTGGATCGCCCACACCGCGATCCCCTTGAAGCCGAACAGCGCGAAACTGACGAACAGCAGCAGGGTCGGACCGAACGTCGCCCACGGTGTGTAGACCTTGCGCTCGATCCAGTCGTTGGGGGCGCCCTTGCCGTACTGCTCGATGTCGGCGCGCATGCCACGCGCTTCGCGGTACAGCTCCACGCCCTGCCAGAACACCGTCTTGATGCCCTTGAAGCGCGGGCTGTGCGGGTCGTCCTCGGTCTCGCACTTGGCGTGGTGCTTGCGATGGATCGCCACCCACTCGCGCGTGATCATCGACGTGGTGAGCCACGTCCAGAAACGGAAGACGTGCGCGATCACCGGATGGAAATCCACGCCGCGATGCGCCTGGCTGCGGTGCAGGTACAGGGTGACGGCGAAGATCGTCAGCTGCGTGGCGGCCAGCAGGTAGACGAGCATCGCGAGCCAACCGAACTGCAGCAGGCCACCGGATAGGAACTCGAGAATCGAAGCAGACATGGGCGCGTCAAGAAGTCGTGAACCCATCCATCATGGCGACATCCCTGCCCCCTTTCCATCCCTGCGCGCGGGTATGGACGGGCCCGCGATTCAGACTCGTTGCATGCGTCGCATTCAGCCGTCGACGCGATGCGTCAGCCCATGCCGCGCCGGGCGCGGGGCGCAACCGCACGCGTACGCGCTCGCATGAAGCGGCGTCGTGCATCGGGCCCGTGCGGCGCACGCTCGCAAGCGCGTGACGATGCGCACACGCGGACGACCCGCACGCGCCGGACGCGCCGGACGCCCAGTCGGCAGCCGAGGTGGCGGCGCCCGGGCGACGGGCCGGCCACTCGACCGGCATGCCGGTCTCCGCGGGCTGTGCGATAGTCGGCGCGCATCACCGCATCACCGCTGTCCGTCTTGGCATACCGACTCTGGGAGGGGTTTCCATGCTCGAGCAACACGGGTTGTGGCTGGCACTGGGCTGTGCCGCCATCGCGATTCTCTACGGCGTGGTCTCCGCCGGCTGGATCAACCGGCAACCTGCCGGGAACGCACGGATGCAGGACATCGCAGGCGCGATCCAGGAAGGCGCCCGCGCGTATCTCAATCGACAGTATCTGACGATCTCCATCGTCGGCGCGGTGCTGTTCGTCCTCATCGGTGTGTTCCTGGGGTGGGCCACCGGCATCGGCTTCCTGCTCGGCGCGGTGCTGTCGGGCGCGGCGGGCTACATCGGCATGAACGTGTCGGTGAAGGCCAACGTCCGCACGGCCGAGGCCGCACGCCGCGGCATCGGTCCGGCCATGGACGTCGCGTTCCGCGGCGGCGCGATCACCGGCATGCTGGTCGTCGGCCTCGGCCTGCTGGGCGTGGCCGGTTACTGGATGCTGCTGCCGCGTTTCGGCATCGCCGGCGAGAACGCGCTGCACGCACTGGTGGGCCTGGCCTTCGGCAGCTCGCTGATCTCGATCTTCGCGCGCCTGGGCGGCGGCATCTTCACCAAGGGCGCGGATGTCGGCGCGGATCTGGTGGGCAAGGTCGAAGCCGGCATTCCCGAAGACGACCCGCGCAACCCGGCGGTGATCGCCGACAACGTGGGTGACAACGTCGGCGACTGCGCGGGCATGGCGGCCGATCTGTTCGAAACCTACGCGGTCACCGTGATCGCGACGATGCTGCTCGGCTTCCTGATGGCACCGACCGTCGGTGCCAATGGCGTGCTGTATCCGCTGGTGCTCGGCGGCGCCTCCATCCTGGCCTCGATCGTCGGCACCTTCTTCGTCAAGGTGAAGGCCGGCGGCTCGATCATGGGCGCGCTGTACAAGGGCGTCATCGTGTCGGGGGTCATCGCGGCCGCGCTGTTCTGGCCGATCACCACCCAGCTGATGGCGGACAACGTGCACGGCGCGACGAACCTCTACTGGTGCGCGCTGATCGGACTTGTGCTAACCGGTGCGATCGTCTGGATCACCGAGTACTACACCGGCACGGAGTACGCGCCGGTGCAGCACATCGCGCAGGCGTCCACCACCGGGCACGGCACCAACATCATCGCCGGCCTCGGTGTCTCGATGAAGTCGACCGCGATGCCGGTGATCGCGGTGTGCTTCGCGATCTGGGCGTGTTTCTCGTTCGCGGGGCTCTACGGCATCGCGATCGCGGCGACCGCGATGCTGTCGATGGCCGGCATGATCGTCGCGCTTGACGCCTACGGGCCGATCACCGACAACGCAGGCGGCATCGCCGAGATGGCGGAACTGCCTTCTGAAGTCCGTGACGTCACCGATCCGCTCGACGCGGTGGGCAACACCACCAAGGCGGTGACCAAGGGCTACGCGATCGGTTCGGCCGCGCTCGCGGCGCTGGTGCTGTTCGCCGACTTCACCCACAACCTGGAAGCGAAATATCCCGGCACCGAGTTCCGCTTTGACCTCGCCGATCCGGCGGTGATCATCGGCCTCTTCATCGGCGGCCTGATTCCGTACCTGTTCGGCGCGATGGCGATGGAAGCCGTCGGTCGCGCGGCAGGCGCGGTGGTGGAGGAAGTGCGCCGTCAGTTCCGCGAGATTCCCGGGATCATGGCCGGCACGGCGAAGCCCGATTACTCGCGCGCGGTCGACATGCTGACCAAATCCGCGATCAAGGAAATGATCGTGCCCTCGCTGCTGCCGGTACTGGTGCCGGTGGTCGTCGCGCTCGGCATGAACGCACTGATGGGACCGGGCGCCGGCATCCGCGCGCTCGGCGGCCTGTTGATCGGCACGATCGTCACCGGCCTGTTCGTCGCGATCTCGATGACCACAGGCGGCGGGGCCTGGGACAACGCCAAGAAGTACATCGAGGACGGCCACTGCGGCGGCAAGGGCAGCGAGGCCCACAAGGCCGCAGTGACCGGCGACACGGTGGGTGATCCCTACAAGGACACCGCGGGACCGGCGATCAATCCGCTGATCAAGATCATCAACATCGTCGCGTTGCTGCTGGTCCCGTTGCTCTAGCCGGGGCGCGTAACGGCAGGCTGCTTCTAGCCCCTCTCCCTCCGGGACTACGTGCCCGCCGGGGTAGAGGGGTTGGGGTGAGGGCTATCGCAGGCACTGCGCCAAACAAGCACGCGAGCTTTTGAAAACCTCGCGCCTGTTGATCGATGCGCCGACGGGATTCGCTGCGCTCTACCCATCCGACGAAGCGTGATCACGAATACAGCGGTGACCAATGGCGATGCATCCGAGTCATGCGTCGCGGACACCACGATTCCATCGCTCGACGCGCACCGACTTCTCGAACGTCCCACGCGTCATGTCGAACCACGGCGTACACAGCACCTGCTGATCGTCGGCATAGCCGAAATCGACCTGCCAGACCTGCACCTCGCCACTGTCGTCGGATGAGAAGAGGCGCGCATCGTCCGCGATGCCGATGCCGACGCACCACTGCACCAGCGCCGGCGTCGACGCGAGCCAGTCGGAAAAGCCGAAGTTCGCATCGACATGCGCGCCCGGCGCGATGCGACGTGCGAGCGGCGTCGGCGGGACGGTCGGTGCAGGCGTCGGCAACGCACGCGCGACGTGCGACAACGTCGCGCGTGTGCCGCCGTGTTCACGCAGCAGCGGCACCCCGACCGCACCGGACGCCTGTCGCCGTGTCAGCACGGCATGGCGATCGCCGCGATCGAACACGACCAGCGGCACCGTACCGGTGTTCCGGATCCGGTAGTCGACGCGTACGCCCTCGCCTTCGCGCGCGAACACCGCTTCCAGCGTGACGCCTTCGCCCTCGAGGTGTGCATGCGCGGAATCGCTGGGGGGCATGACGGACCTCGAGATGTTCGGTGACGCATCGCTGGACGCCACTGGCGCCGGCAGCGAGGCACAGACGAGGCATGCGACGGCAACGCCGATTCGCATCACCGCAGCGTCGTGCCGGCGTGCGGATGGCGCGCGGACGACAGGACGCGGAGCGTCGCTGATCGGCACGGCGATTCCTCGAAACAGGTCATGACGCCTGCTGCAGGCGCCTCGACAGTGCATGGGGCGTCGCACGCATGCTCCGCCCCATGTGTTTGCGGGGTATCGGTCAGAGCGCGTAGCTCGGACGGTCGGGCATGCCCAGTTCGCGTCGGATGCCGTTCTCGGTCAGATGGATCGGGTTGTGGGTGATCGCACCGGTGCCGTCGAAGTCGTACGGCGTGGCGCTGGTCTCCAGTCCCACGGCCTGTCGTTCGGCATTGGGCACCTGGCCGTTGTCGGGACCGGTGCCGCGATACGTGCCCTGCAGGAAGGTGCCGTTGACGCCGTTGTAGGCATGCGACATCTCGTGGAACAGCACCACCGACGGTGCCGGGAACGCATCCATGTGGAAGGACGGGTTGTAGCTGATGGTCACGTCACCACCGGCGCCCGGACGGCCGTTGACGATGTCGGCGTCATTGCTGAAGGTCTGGGCATAGCCGTTGTCCTCGTTCGACAGCTCCTGGATCGTCACGGTATTGCCCTTGGCCTCGGCGGCCTTGTCGAACTCCGCCATCATCTGCTGGCCGTTCGGGGACGCGCGCAGGAAATCCAGTTCGGACTGCATGCGCTGCACGAAAGCCTCGGAGCCCTGCACGCGCACGCCGCCATCGCCGACGGTGTTGTCGATCTCGACATTGACCACGGTAGGGCGCGCACCGGTGGCGGCGTTGACGAGATCGGACGCCTGCGCATAGACGGTGGTCTGCGCACTGGCGCCTTCGATCGTGTCGCCGCCGAGACCCGCGTAGACCGTCGTGCGGCCCTCGCCGACATTGACCACGTCATCCCCGCCACCGGCCGACAGGATGTCGAACGTGCCGCCGCCGTGGACCACGTCGTCACCACGCCCGGCTTCGATGTAGTTGGTGCCGCTGCCGGCATGGATGGTGTCGCTGCCGTCGCCGCCGTAGATGACGTTGACCCCGCTGCCACCGAAGATCTCGTTCGCGCCGCCGATGGTGTGGATGTCGTTGCGACCGCTGCCGGTGGCGCGGATGGTGTCGTCGCCATCGCCGCTGCTGATGCGGTTGTCGCCGTCGCCCTCGACGTTGATGTCGTTGTTGCCGTCGCCCGCATCGACCACGACGTTGACCTGCACATTCGGCGCCACCTGGATGGTGTCGTTGCCGGCGCCGGTGCGCAGGGTCAGTTCCTGGCCCTCGGCCAGACGCACCTCGTAGCGCTCGCCGTTGACGGACACGTCCAGCGTGCCGTCGTCGCGCTGGCTGACGCCGACGTCGTCGTCGCCGGTACCGGTGGTGAATACCACCTGGTCGCGGCTGATGTAGCCCTGCGCCTGGGTGCGCTCGCGGGTGACGTCCACCTGGGCATCGCTGTGCAGCGGATCGACCGCGATCGGCTTGCCGTCGGGCGTGCTGCGGGTGGTCCGTCCGATCGAATTGTTGCTGCCGCCGTCGATGCCGATCGCGCCGTCCGGTGCCCGGTCGGACGCATCGATCGCGGACACCTCCGGCCCTGCGTCCAGTGCTCCGATCTCCGCATGGTCGTCGACGCCGCCGGCGGCTGGACCGTCATGGTCGTGCGTGTGCGTCGGTGCCAACGGGTTCTGCCAATAGCCCTGGCTGGCCGTGGCGGACGGGGACAAGGAATCGAGCATCGTCATCGGAACAGGCCTGCGTAGCGGAAGTCGGGAGCCATATGTACGCCCCCGTATGGGCCGACCATACTAGGGCGTACCCTTGGTCGACCCGCTTGCCAGACGTTGCGGCCGAAACCATCCCGCACCCTCACCGCTGCGCCGCAGCATCGTTGCCCGTAAAATGGGCGTTCTTATCGACCACTGGAAGTGCATCGCAATGGGCCTGGACTCCGTCCCCACCGGCAAGAACCCGCCGGACGAAATCAACGTCATCATCGAGATCCCGAAGGACGCCGAGCCGGTCAAGTACGAGGTGGACAAGGAGAGCGGGGCGATCTTCGTCGACCGCATCCTCTCCACCCCGATGCGTTACCCGTGCAATTACGGCTACGTGCCCAACACCGTCTGCGGCGATGGCGATCCCGCCGACGTGCTGGTGGTCCTGCCGCTGCCGCTGATTCCCGGCTCGGTGATCCGCTGCCGGCCCGTCGGTGTGCTGAAGATGACCGACGAGGCCGGCAGCGACGAGAAGATCCTGGCCGTGCCGGTCGACAAGGTGTTCGGCGGGTATTCGCACGTGGACGACCTCGACAAGGTCTCGGCCCACTGGCTCGAGCGCATCGGCCACTTCTTCGAGCACTACAAGGATCTCGAGAAGGGCAAGTGGGTCAAGATCAGCGGTTGGGGTGACGCGGCCGAGGCCAAGGCGCTCCTCAACGACGCCATCGCCGCCTACAAGGCCGGTTGAATCACCCGACGGCGTAGCTGCCGTCACAGTTTGCGACACGCCGCCGGAACTCCGGCGGCGTGCTTGCTAGGATCGCCGCGAGCCGATGCAGCACGGGTGCTGCGGCCATCCGGGGATCTACATCGTGCGTATCCTGTTCGTGGGCTGCGAAGACAGCCTGCCGTCCGATCTGTTGACACTCGTTGCGGACATGGACGAGGCCTGGCGCGTGCAGCGCGTCGCGGACGCTGCCAGCGCACTCGAGGGACTTCTCGACGCGCCACCGGACGTCGTGGTGGTGGCGCCGGCGCTTCCCGACATGACTTCGGACGCGCTGCTCGAGCGCATCCGCACCCTGCGTCCGGCGGTTTCGCGCATCGCCGTGGCCAGCGGCCACCCTTCGGTCCGACTGCTCTCGCTCGCGCACCGCTTCCTGCCGTCGCCGATCAGCGAGGCGCAGCTGCTGGAGACGCTCGCCAGCCTCGAGGAATTGCGCGACCTGCTCGACAATCCCGCGCTCCGCGACCGCATCGGCCGGATCGAAAAGCTGCCCTCCCCGCCGCAGACCTACCTGGCGCTGGTGCAGGCGCTCGAGGCCGACGACACCAGTGCCGGTGACATCGCGCAGCTGGTATCGGGCGATCCGGCGATCGCGGCGCGCGTGCTGCAGCTGAGCAACTCCGCCTACTTCTCGCTCGGCCGCAGCATCACCGACCTGCGGTCCGCGGTGACGCGGCTGGGCATGGTCACGATGCGTGACCTGGTGCTGGCGAGCGAGGTGTTCGCCTACGCGGCCCGCGGGGACATCGATCGGCCCGCCATGCAGCAACGTGCGCTGATGGCCGCGCAACTCGCCCGCCGCATACTGCCCGAATCCAGTTTGGAACTGGGCGCCACCGCGGCGCTGCTGGCCGACATCGGACTGCTGCTGCCCGGCGTCCGCGACGAGCGCACGCCTCCGGATCCGCACGCCGACGACACCGCGGGCCACACCGAGGCCGGTGCGTATCTGCTTGGACTGTGGGGCCTGCCGATGCCGATCATCGAGGCCGTGGCCTTCCAGCGTGATCCGGTCCGGGCCGGCACGCGGAGTTTCTGGATCACCGGCGCCGTCCATGTCGCCACCGCGCTCGCCGCCGGCGAACCCGTGCGTGAGGACTACCTGCAGCGCACCGGCGTGCTGGGCAAGCTGGATGGCTGGCGCGCGCATGCGGCCCAGCTCAGGGGCCTGGACGTCGCACAACCCGCCTGAGCCCCCCCACGCAGCGGCTGCATTCCTTTCTCGTGCCCGCGAAGCACGACCGGAAGCGCGGCGCCCATCCCGAGGCGACACCGACCGAGCGCCCAGAGCGCGCGCGCTGTCTTTGACGAGCGCACGCGTTCCGAGCGGCAGATAGACGGGAGCGGCAGATATACGCCAAGTGCGCCCCGACAGACCTCCCGCAGTCGCGAGGCGGGGGCCACCGGCAGCGACGAACCGCACTGGTGCCCGCATGCGCCACGGGTACGTGACCCGCGGCCCGCGCCAGAACTCCGCCTTCCCGTCGCAGATGCCGATGCCACACAAAACTACGGCCCCTTCCGGGGCCGTAGTGGATCACGCAGGACTTCGATGGATCAGAAGCGCTGGTTGTACTGCATGTACATGAAGCGACCGATGTCGTAACCGCCGTAGTACGCCGAGCCCGATGCCGGGTTCGAGTACATCGGGGCAGCATAGTGCTCGAACACGTTGTTCGCGCCCACCGAGATGGTTGCATTCCACGGCGCCGTGTAACGGACCTGCACGTCATGGAAGGTGTTGGAACCGATCTCGTTCTGCGGCGAGATGTTGCCGGCCAGATCAGGTGCGGTGTAGTCCGGCAGGCTGCAGACGCCCGGATAGAGCGTGGCGTTCAAGCAGCTCTCCTTCACACCCGAGTAGTAACGGGTGGTCCAGGTCGCGCCGAAATCACCCATTTCCCAGGACAGGCTGGCATTCGAGCGGATGCGGAAGTTGATGCCCGCGCCACCCGAGAAACCATTGGCCTGTGCCGGCGGCGTTGCCGCGTTGCTGTCCTGCTTGAGCTCGTTCTTCGAAACATACGTATTGAGCCACGACGCACGGAAGTTGCCGTAGTCGGTCTGCAACGCGTAGTTGACGTCGAGGTCGTAGCCCTCGGTCTCCTGGAAGCCCGCGTTGACGCCGGCATAGAAGAACGAGGTGATCACACCGTCGGCGTCACGCGTGAAGCGCGAACCGGTGGCGTCGTTACAACGCGACTCGATACCGCGGGCATAGCAGTCGTCGAGCACGGTCGTCGGCGAGTCACCGATGATCGTGTTGTCGATGCGGATGTTCCACCAGTCGAGCGCGATGTTCAGGCCTTCGACCTGCGACGGGCTGTACACGAGGCCCAGCGTCTTGCTGACCGACTCTTCCGGCGTCAGACCCGGGTTCGAACCCGAGGTGAAGGCGCGATCCGACTGGTCTTCCTGGCTTTCCGACAGGCCGTCAGGGGTGTTGGCGCGCTGGCGGAAATCCGCCGGCACATCGGCCAGACAGCGAGCGCTGCCCGCAGCGATACCGTACACGCTGTCGCAGGGATCGGCGTAGAACTCGAACGACTGCGATTCGCCGCCGAACAGGTCGCTGATCGTCGGGGCACGGAAGCCCTGCGACCAGGTACCACGGACCAGCAGCGATTCGATCGGCTTCCAGGTGAAGCCCGCCTTGCTGTTGGTGGTGTCGCCGAAGGTGTCGTAGTCCGAGTAGCGCGACGCGAGGTTGATGCTCAGTTCCTGCGCGAACGGCACGTCCGACAGCAGCGGGATCTGCAGCTCGGCGTAGATTTCGTCGAGGCTGTAGGAGCCGCCCGTGGGGCCAGCTGCCAGATCGGTGGAGTCACCGGTCTGCGCCAGCGCGTCAGGCGAGAAGCTGCCCGATTCCTTGCGGTGTTCCACACCGACGGCCATGCCGACATCGCCGGCCGGCAGGGTGAAGATCGTGCCGCTGAGGTTTGCGAAATACGCGCGCGTCTCGGTCTCGGACAGCGCCTGACCCGGCTTGTACAGGTACGCCTGCACATTCGGATCGCCCAGGCTGTTCTCGGCGGCATAGCCGAAGGGAATCAGCGGATTCCACGGCGTGCAAGCGCCGGGGCCCGTGCCGAGCGTGATCGGGTTGTCCGGGGTGCCGCACTGGATCACACCGTCGGCGTTGCGGAACGACGCGCCCGTCGCACGTGCGACGTTCAGCGTGTTGAGGTTACCCGTGCTGATCTGCACACCCTTGTTCTGGTTGTACAGGTGGCCGACGTCCCAGTCGAAGAAGCGGTTGTCGCCGAATTCGAACGAGCCCTTCAGGGTGTTGGAAATACGGAAGGTCTGCAGGTTGTTGCGCACTTCGCGCGGCACTTCCCAGCCACGGCGGATGTAGCTGACCGCTTCGCCAACCGGGTTGAAGAAGCTGTCTTCGGTCAGGCCACCAGCGCTGTTGTCGAACGCAGCACTCTGGAACGGATAGCCGGCATTGCGAGCGTAGGAATCACGGTCGGAGTACAGGAGATCGGTGTCCAGCGAAATGTTGTCGGTGATGTCGACAATCGAGTTCAGGAACGCGGACTTGCGCTCGATACCGCTGTAGACCGTGGACTGCTGCGACGGGAACGTCACATCCAGCGCGGGGTCAACCGGGCGATAGCTCGCGAAATCGGTCGGATCCAGACCCGGGACGTCGCGGCGCAGGGTGTAGTTCACGCCACCGAAGGAGAACTGACCTTCCTTGCGCGCGCCCGAAGCGCCGCCCGGGAACGGCGCGCTCTTGGGGCCGGTCGGGAAGGTGTCGCGCGAGAACCAGCGGTCCGGCGCGAACACCGGATCTTCCTTCGCATACTCGGCGCCGAAGGTCAGCGAGGTGCGCTCGCCGGTCGAACCGACCACGATGTCGTAACGCTCGACCGCGCCGTCACCCTCGCCCCACTGGCCGTAATACGCACCGGCTTCCGCACCGTCGAAGTTGCGGCGGGTGATGATGTTGATCACGCCGGCAACCGCGTCCGAACCGTAGATGGTCGACGCGCCGTCCTTCAGGATTTCGATGCGCTCGACCATCGAGGTCGGGATCGCGGAGACGTCCTGCAGACCACCGGTGGTGATGCCGAGACGACGGCCGTTCACCAGCACCAGCGTGCGCTGCGGGCCGAGGTTGCGCAGGTCGATGTACGTGCCACCAACAGCTTCACCCGAGCTCAGCGGCGAAGCGCGGCTGATCGCCGGCGAACCGGCCGAGGTGATGTTCTCCAGGATGTCGGCGACCGAGCTGTAGCCCTGGGTCTCGAGGTCCTGACGGGTGATCTGCAACACCGGCTGCGCCGTTTCCAGATCGACCTGACGGATGCGCGAACCGGTCACTTCGATACGGTCGAGCGTGGTCGGGCCGTCGGTGGTCTGCGCCTGCGCGAAAGCGGCACCCGGCACGATCGCAGTCAGGATCGCGGCTGGCAGCAAGCCCTTCCGCAGTGCGGGAGTGCGAAAATTCTTCAAAGTCTCTCTCCAGAGTGTGTGTGTTACTGAGGCGTTAAGACGCCATTCGCACGTTACGTCTGGAACCACCTGCACTGCCTTGCCTCTGCCACTCACTGACTGTGCCGAATCTGGCGTTTAAGCGACCGACACCCTGCTTCGGTGATGTCGGTCACGCGCTTCTGTTAAGCCGTTGCGTAGGCTTCGTTGGCTTCGCTCACCGCGTTCTGACGCAGGTTGCTGCGATACCGGCTCGCAGGTATGCCATGGTGGTTCTTGAAGGCCCGGGCAAAACTGCAGCAATTGTCGAAGCCGCTGGCAGCCGCCACTTCGCCGACCATCATGGACGTGGTGCTCAGCAGTTGTGCGGCACGCTCCAGGCGCAACCGGACCGACAGTGCCTGCGGGCTTTCGTCGTAGAGCGCGTGGAACGCCTTGGAGAAGTACCAGCTCGAGAAGCTGGTGAGATCTGCAAGCTCACTGATCCGGACGACCCGGTCGGAGTTGCCTTCCAGATACAGCCGAGCGCGCTGCATGCGACCGAAGACCTGGCGCTTGCGGCTGCGTGAGCGACCAGGACACCGGCGCACGGTAGCCGCCAGATCGCGCTGGACATGTGCGAGCTGCAACAGCAGCGGACGCACCGACAACGCATCCCCGACGCCCTGCGCCGCGGCGCGCCAGAGCCGCAGCAGCGTACGCAGCTCCCGTTTCGGCAACCGTCCGCGGCCGGCGTACAGGCTGCCGTCATTCAAGGACTGCAGCGAATCGAGCGCGTGCCCGTCCAGCGCAATACCGATGCACAGCCCCTGAGCGCCGCTCTGGATCAAGGGCGTGGACTCTTTCTCGAACGCCATCCAGTCACCGCGACGCATCCGGAACCGCCCTTCCCGCGACTCGATCCACCCGTCACCGCGCACCTGGATCCAAAGGTTGAATACGGGCGCGGAGACCTGCATACCCCCGAGGCGCGTCACGCCGACACACTTCGCAGCCGTCTCGATCGCCTCGAGCGCAAGCATCTGACCACGCGCAGACCACAGCCAGTTCGACATTCCGCCACCCGCTTGAATACAAGAAGGCGACTGTTGTGCCGGGTCTGGCCCGGCATTACCCGAAGTCGGTCGTAGAGTTTGCCGAAATCGTGGCGAATAGAGTTCCGAAGATTTTACGAAAACTTTTTTCTAAGGGATATCAACCACTTGACGATTCCGTCGTGCGCGGCAGGTGAGGCCGGCATCGGCATGAACCCGATGCCACTGCCGTCGTCCGAAGCGAGCGACACGTAGGAATAGGTTCCGCCGACCGAGAACCCGTTCGTCGTACTGCGCGTGAGCGGATCAACGCACTCGACGCCGCTTTCGACCAGCGCACTATTCTCAATCTGGTAGCGGGACAGCCTGGTCCAGCAGGCCGGCGTGGCATCGAGATAGGCAAGGCGACCATTGGCGGCGAGGGACCAGCTGCGGTAACGCCATCGGGACGGCACCGCTTCGCTCAAGCGGATGATGCTGGCGCTGTCCAGGGACGGTGCCGCATCCCACAAACCGTTGGCATCGAGCCGGGTGTAAAGCACGCGATCACGCACCGGGTCGTACCGGACCTGCGAAACATCTTCGATACGGCCTTTGGCCTGCCAGGTCGCACGATCGTAGGCGACGAGCGAGGTCCCGCCGGTGGCGCGGTCCTCCTCCACCAGGTAAAGAATGCCAGGCGGCCCATAGACGGCCTGCGCGGGCCGGAGACCCGGCACAGCCAGCCGTTCGGTGCGACCGCTCGCGGGCTCGACCTCGAGGATCATGGGTTCGTTGGCGGCATCCAGCGCGGTCACCAGGAAGCGGCGTGCATCGGGCGACCAGGCGGGTGCCTGCCGGGTGTCCGGCCGTACGCCCTCGATCGGTCGTAGCGAGTCGGGCGCACCGAGCCGTCCCCACCACAGTTCGAAACGCCCGGCGCGATCGGATGTGAACACCATCTGCGCACCGTCCGGGGCGAGCGTCGGCTGCGAATCGCGCCCCGACGACATGAACAGGCGCTCCCAGTCGCCGCTGGACCAGTCCACGCGATAGATGCCGAACTGCGGGCGGCGATGCACGAACGCCATCATCCCGGTGCGTGCGGACACCGAGGGCGTCTGCGCATCCTCGATGCCCAGGTCGACGACCGTGCCGCTGTCGACATCGGCGCGGTACAGCCGCGCCTCGCTGTCGACGCGCAATCCGAACACCATCGACCGACTGTCGGGCGCCCACGACCAGCCGCGCATTTCGGCATTGAGATGGGTCACCTGCTGCGGCACACCGCCGGCGACCGACACCCGCCACAGGTCGCCCATCTGCGGATTCCGGATGAAGCCGATCCAGCGCCCGTCGGGTGAGACCTGCGGCGCGTAGTCGATATCGCCGGGCGCGCCTGCGTAATCGATGTTCCGCCAGCGCCCGCCCACCGGATCGAGGATCCGCAGGCGCGTCCGGTCGCCCTCGCCCGTCATGGTGCCGAACAGCAGACCGCTACCGTCGGGCAGCCAGTCGAAGCTCAGGAGATCGCTGCCGTCGCACCGCGCGATCTCACGCTCGTCGCCGACGCCATTGGCCGATACCAGCAGCACGCGGCAGGCGCCGTCGACTTCCCAGCGGGCAAACGCGATCTCGCGGCCATCCGGCGACCACGCCGGCAGGTCGTCGAGGGCGCCCTGCGGAGGCCGGGACAAGGCGCGGGGCGCGGCGCTCGACGTGGTCTGGACCAGGATCGCCGACTGCTGCGCGGCGCCGCCCCGGCCCGATGCGGAGTACGCCACCATGGAGGCATCCGGCGACAGCGACGGCGACAGCGCGAAGCCGGTCGCACTGGTGATCAGACGGTACGGCCGGCTCACCGGCGCAGGGCCCGGTGCGATCGCCATGGCCGGCTCCGAACCGCCCGCCGATTCGAATGTCGCCCAGAGTCCACCCACGACCAGGGATACGAGCGCCAGCACTGCCGTCGCAAGCAGCCAGAGTCCACGCTGCAATACGACGCTGCGCGGGCGGGCATCGACCTGCGACGCGATCGGCGTCAACGGCGTTGCCGCGAATGCGGGATCGGTCGTCAAGCCACCGGTGGGCTGCGGCATCGGGGCGGGCCCGGATGCCAGCACCTCGACCGGCACGTTCAGACGGTAGCCGCCCTTGGCGATCGTCTCGATGTAGCGCTTGCCTTCCTCGGCGCCGACGCTGCCCGCGCCGAAGGCCTTGCGCAGCTGGGTGATCGCCTGCGTGAGCACGTCGTCGGTCGGCAGGGTGTCGGGCCAGACCTCGGCGAGCAATTCGGTGCGTCCGACCACCGCCCCTGGCGCACGTGCCAGCATCCTGAGCACGCCGATCGCCTTGGGCGTGACACGGCGAGGACCACGCGCCCCGGGCATCAGGATCTCGCGCGTGGCGAGATCGACCGTCCCGTCGCCCACGCGGAGACGCATCGGCGTCGGCGCGTCGGAGAGGGAGGAATCTGGCATCGGGGCACCTAAAGACAGGCGGGGGAGATTAGCCAAGACCGGCTGAATGAAGCGCAGCCTGACGCCGAACTCAGCACAGCGCGCGTGACACAGGTCATGGCCATCAGCCGGGACCCCAAACGCTCCATAGCTGTTCAGGTTCGAGCGTCGCGAGAGGATAAGACGCTTGTGTGACAGAGCGCTTGCGTTCGGGCGGAGTGCGGCCCAACCACAGGTCTGCGTTTCATCCCCGCGACTCAGGCGCGCGCGCGCGTTCGGCGAACGCTGAACTGGCAGACAGAGCACCTGTCCGGTACGCACGATGTTTTCGAAACATTGCGGGATCCTGCGTGCGATATCCGCATACGGCCGGGCAAGACCCTGCTGCGTGACCGGCCAAGCCGACGGCCGAGTCCCGGCCGCTTGTCCAAGGCCAAAAAAAACGGGCCTTTCGGCCCGTTTCTGATCATCGCTTCGCAGTTCGGAATCACATCGCCTGCGCGCGTGCGCCTGCCTGGTGCGGATAGTTCGCGAAGATTTCCGCGATCGTCGAGTTGATCCGCTGCGCCCGCTGCTCCGGCTTCAGGTTGGACACGCGCCCCACTGCAATGCCTTCCCACACCAGCCGCTTCTGCCGCGCATCCACGAGATCCACATTCATCGTGCCCTCGGTGTAGCGATAGACGCTGGTGCGCTCGTTCCAGTACGGCACCGCGAAGTAGCCGCGGGCGCGGTAGCTGTAGTAGTACGCATAGTCGACGGTCGGATAGCTGCTGACGTCGGTACGACGTTCCATGTAAGCGTTGATGTTGACCCACAGGTCGGGATTGGTTTCGGCGTAGCGGTAGCCACGGCGCTCCATCTCGGCGCGTACGGCCGCCTTGGCGATCTCGCTGCTCTGGGTTTCGTAGCCCTCCTTCTCGATCGCCAGCGGCGTGTAGAAGGACCAGGTGCGGTAGGCCGAGAAGTCCGCGCGCGGATCGGCCTCGGTCGTGATGCGCGGTCCCGTGGCACAGCCGGCGAGCAGTGCGATGCCGCACAGCGCCACGAGCCAGGCGGCGACGCGGGACGTCGAAGTGTTCATGTCGGATCTCCCTGTTGTCTGGCGGATCGTGACGCGCTGTCCCGATACCGATACTGAACATACGCGGCCCAGCGTCGCGCGGATGCGACGGCCCGCGCAACGGTTCATCCGGCGGCCGGCACCCTCATTCCGGCCGGTAGACCTCCGCGCCCTGTGCCCGGAACTCGAGCGACTTTTCCGCCATGCCCGCCGTCAGCGCGTCCTCGGCCCCGACGCCATGCTCGGCCGCATAGTCGCGTACGTCCTGGGTGATCTTCATCGAGCAGAAGTGCGGGCCGCACATCGAGCAGAAATGCGCGGCCTTGTGCGCGTCCTTGGGCAGGGTCTCGTCGTGGAAGGCCTCGGCCTTTTCCGGGTCCAGGCCGAGATGGAACTGGTCCTGCCAACGGAACTCGAAGCGTGCCTTGCTGAGCGCGTTGTCACGCACCTGCGCGCCCGGATGGCCCTTGGCGAGATCGGCCGCGTGCGCGGCGATCTTGTAGGCCATGATCCCGTCGCGCACGTCCTCGCGGTTCGGCAGGCCGAGATGCTCCTTCGGCGTGACGTAGCAGAGCATCGCGCAGCCGTACCAGCCGATCATCGCCGCGCCGATCGCGCTGGTGATGTGGTCGTAGCCCGGGGCGATGTCGGTGGTCAGTGGCCCGAGCGTGTAGAACGGCGCTTCGCCGCACTCGCGCAGCTGCTTGTCCATGTTCTCCTTGATCAGCTGCATCGGCACGTGGCCGGGGCCTTCGATCATGGTCTGGATGTCGTGCTTCCACGCGATCTTGGTCAGCTCGCCCAGCGTCTCCAGCTCGCCGAACTGCGCAGCGTCATTGGCGTCGGCGATGCAGCCCGGGCGCAGCCCGTCGCCGAGCGAGAAGGCCACGTCGTAGGCTTTCATGATGTCGCAGATGTCCTCGAAGTGCGTGTAGAGGAAGCTCTCGCGATGATGCGCCAGACACCACTTGGCCATGATCGAGCCGCCGCGCGAGACGATGCCGGTCACCCGCTTCGCGGTCAGCGGCACGTATCGCAGCAGCACGCCTGCGTGGATGGTGAAGTAGTCGACGCCCTGCTCGGCCTGCTCGATCAGCGTGTCGCGGAAGATCTCCCAGGTCAGTTCCTCGGCGCGGCCGTCGACCTTCTCCAGCGCCTGGTAGATCGGCACCGTGCCGATCGGCACCGGCGAGTTGCGGATGATCCACTCGCGCGTTTCATGGATGTGCTTGCCGGTCGAGAGATCCATCACCGTGTCGCCGCCCCAGCGGATCGACCACACCAGCTTTTCCACTTCCTCGGCGATGCCCGACGACACGGCGCTGTTGCCGATGTTGGCGTTGATCTTGGTCAGGAAGTTGCGGCCGATGATCATCGGCTCGCTTTCCGGATGGTTGATGTTGTTGGGCAGGATCGCGCGGCCGCGGGCGATCTCGTCGCGCACGAATTCCGGTGTGATCACCTGCTGGATGTTGGCGCCGAAGGCCTCGCCCGGATGCTGCTGGCGCAGCAGCGCATCGCGCACGAGTTCGAGGCGCTGGTTCTCGCGGATCGCGACGTATTCCATCTCCGGCGTGACGATGCCGCGGCGCGCGTAATGCATCTGGGTCACGTTGGCGCCGGCCTTCGCCACGCGCGGCAGCGTGCGCGACGGAAAGCGCACGTGCGCGAGCTTCGGGTCGTGTTCGCGGCCGCGGCCGAATGCCGAACTCAATGCCGGCAGCGCTTCGGTATCGCCGCGTTCCTCGATCCAGCGCGCGCGCAGCGGCGCCAGGCCCGCGGCGAGATCGATCATGACGTCCGGATCGGTGTACGGACCCGAAGGGTCGTAGACCGTCACCGGTGGATTCTCCTCACCGCCGAACAGCGTGGGCGTGCGCGTCTGCACGATCTCGCGCATCGCCACGCGCAGGTCCGGGCGAGAGCCCTCGACATGGATCTTGCGCGAGCCCGGGATCGGACGCGTCACCGATCCGGAGAGCTGGTCGGTCTGCTGCAGCAGCGTGGAGGGCACGGCATTCATTGCATTCGTCCTGTGGTGGCGACGGGCACCCGAAGCGGGTTCCCCTTCTCGCGGACGAAGCGGCGGCGCGGACCCGACGCGACCACGCCGCATGCAATGCGGACGACGGTGCTGCGGCAGGTTCTGCGAAGCTTCCCTACGCCGGTATCAACCGGATCAGGTTCGAAGGGACTGTCTCAACCGGCTCATGCCGGTACCCCCGCTTCGGCGCGGATTAGAGCATGAAGCGCGCGCGCGCCCAACTCCGCGCGCCGCGCCGCGACCGGTCATGCATGCAGCGCCCCGCCCGCGCTGCCGGATCGTTACCGCGAAAACCGTTGACACCCCGCGCGACGCCGTGATTCCCTGCCTCAATGACGCAGCGCAACAACCATCGCACTCTCCGCCCGATCGTCGCTCCGGCGACCCTCGGCGCGCGCGCTGGCGCAGCGTCCATTACCACGCGCGGCACCCTGACCGGCACCGGTACCACCGGCCACGGGATGTGGACGCGCGCCGCCAGTTGATCTGACCGCCCGCTCCGCATCCCGACCCGGGGTGCGGACGCCACGTCCCGACCCTGCCGGCTGCGGAGCTCCATGAGGAGTTCTCCGATGTCCGCCGTTGCGCCGCTCGCTTCACCCGTCTCCCCGGCATCGCCCGCGCTCGCCTGCCACGTGCACAAGTTCGGCGGCAGCAGCCTGGCCGATGCCGCGCACATCGACCGGCTCGCCGCCCTCGTGCCTGCCGATGCACGCCTGCGACCGGTCGTGGTCTCGGCCATGGCCGGCACCACCAACGCGCTGGTCGCACTCGGCGATGCGGCCGCTGCCGGCGAAGACTGGAAGCCCGGCTGGGACGCGCTGCGCCAGCGCCACCTCGAGACAGCGGATGCGTTCGAACCGGAAGCGGGTGGACCGCTGCACGTCGCGCTCGAGGCGGAGTTCGCTGCGCTGGCGCGCGATCTGCGGGACCACGCCTCCGGTGTCGATCCGCACGCGCATGACGCGCGCCTCGCGCGCATCCACGGCTGCGGCGAACAGCTGTCGTCGCGGCTCGTCCAGGCCGCGCTCGGCCCGGACTGGCGCCGTCTCGACGCGCGCGAGGTGCTGGTGGTCCACGCCGCCGAAATGGGCGCCGTCGTCGACTGGGATGCCAGCCGCGCGCGGCTCGCCAGTTGGCGCCTCGCCCACGGCGCACGCGATGTCGTGATCACCGGCTTCGTCGCACGCGACGCAGACGGCCACGACACCACGCTGGGTCGCAACGGCAGCGACTATTCCGCGGCGATCTTCGCCCAGCTGTTCGACGCCGATGCCCTGACGATCTGGACCGACGTCGACGGCGTGCTGTCCGCGGATCCGCGCCTCGTGCCCGACGCCGTCTGCCTGGCGTCGATGTCGTATGCCGAGGCCTGCGAACTCGCCTATTTCGGGGCCGACGTGCTGCATCCGCAGACGCTGGCGCCGGTGCAGGCGCGCGGCACGCCGGTGCGCATCCGCAACAGTCGCAACCCGGCCGCACCCGGCACGCTGATCGCGATGGACACAGCGCCCGCGGCGTCACCGGTCAAGGGCCTGAGCCTGGTGCGCGACGTCGCGGTGCTCGAACTCGTCGGCAATGGCCTGGTCGGCGTGCCCGGCATGGCCGAGCGCATGTTCGCCGCGCTGCACGGCGCCGGCGTGTCGGTGACGATGATCTCGCAGGGCTCGTCCGAGCACTCGATCTGCTGCGTGGTGCGCGCCGGGCAGGCGACGCGCGGACACGACGCGATCACCGCAGCCTTCGCCGATGCGATCGCCGAAGGCCAGGCGCAGGGCGTCGCGGTGACCCGGGATCTGTGCGTGCTCGCGGCGGTCGGCGACGGCATGGTCGGCACCCAGGGCGTCGCGGCGCGCCTGCTCGACGGCCTGGCGCAGGCCCGGGTGAACATCCGCGCGATCGCCCAGGGCGCGAGCGAGCGCAACATCTCCGTCGCGATCGCGCAGGAAGACGCCACCCGCGCCCTGCGGGCCGCGCACGCCGCGTTCTGGCTGTCACCGCAGACGGTGTCGGTGGGCGTCATCGGCCCCGGCAACGTCGGCCGCGCGCTGCTGACGCAACTGGCAGAGGTGATCCCGGCGCTGCGTGCACGCGCTGGTGTCGATCTGCGCCTGCGCGCGGTCGCCAGCAGCCGGCGCATGCACCTGAGCGACGCCGCGCTCGATCCGGAGGCCGCAGGTGCGTTGCTCGACGACGAGGCCGATGCCTGCGATCTCGACGCCTTCGCCGCCCACGTCCGCGCCGACCATCTGCCGCACGCGATGATCGTCGACTGCAGTGCCAGCGACGCGGTCGCGGCGAGATACGCGGACTGGCTCGCCGCCGGCATCCACGTCGTCACCCCGAACAAGCACGCCGGCAGCGGCGACTGGCAGCGCTATGCACGGATCGCCGAGGCGCGCGCCTCGGGTCACAGCCGGTTCCTCTACGAAGCCACGGTCGGCGCCGGCCTGCCGGTGATCGTGACGCTGCGCAATCTGCTCGATACCGGCGACACACTGCATGCGATTGACGGCATGCTGTCGGGCACGCTGGCGTGGCTGTTCAACAGCTTCGACGGCAGCCGGCCGTTCTCCGAACTCGTGCGCGAAGCGCGCGCGCTCGGCTACACCGAGCCCGATCCGCGCGACGACCTGTCGGGGCTCGACGTCGCCCGCAAACTGGTGATCCTCGCCCGTGAAGCCGGCCGGCCGCTGTCGCTGGCGGATGTCGACGTCGAAAGTCTGGTGCCCGAAGCGCTGCGCGAGGTGCCGCTCGACGTGTTCCTCGCGCGCCTGTCCGAGCTCGATGCGCCGATGCAGGCCCGACTGGACGCCGCGCGCGCCGACGGGTGCGGGCTGCGCCATATCGCAAGGCTCGGTGCCGGCAGCGACGCCAGTGTTGGCGTGCGCGCACTTCCCGCCGATCATGCTTGCATGCATACACGCCTCACCGACAACCTCGTCCAGTTCACCACGGCCCGCTACGCCGAGAATCCGCTGGTCGTGCAGGGCCCCGGCGCCGGCCCGCAGGTCACCGCCGCCGGCGTGTTCGGCGACGTGCTGGCGATCGCCCACGCACTCGGTGCGCGCACCGGCTGGCGTCACGCATGAGTGGTCGTCTGCCATCCGCTCGCGCATTCGCGCCTGCGAGCGTCGGCAACATCGGCGTCGGGTTCGACATCCTCGGCCACGTCATCGACGGGCCGCGCGATATCGCCCACGTCAGCCGCATCGAGACGCCCGAGGTACGTATCGAGTCGATCGGCGGCGCGGTCGCGGGCGCGGACCGGTTGCCGCTGACCGCGGACGACAACACCGCGGGTCGCGCATTGCAGTCGTTGCGCGCGGCGTTGTCGCTGCCGTTCGGCTTCGCGCTGACGCTGGAGAAGGGCATACCGCTCGGTTCGGGGCTGGGGGGCTCGGCTGCGTCCTGCGTCGCGGCGCTGGTCGCGGCCAATGCACTGCTCGATGCGCCGTTGCCGCGCGAGGCGCTGTATCCCTTCGCGCTCGACGGCGAAGCGGTCGCCAGCGGCAGTCGCCATGGTGACAACGTCGCGCCGATGCTGCTCGGCGGCGTGACGCTGTCGACCGCCGATCGGCTCATCGCGCTCGACGTGCCCGACTGGCTGCATGCGGTCGTCGTGCATCCGGACCAGATACTGGAAACGCGCCGCTCGCGCGCCGTGCTGGCGAACCCGTATGCCTTGCACGACGTGGTGACCCACAGCACCCATCTCGCCCTGTTCCTCACCGGCCTGCAGCGCGGCGATCGCGACCTGATCCGCGCCGGCCTGCACGACGTACTGGTCGAGCCGCGACGCGCCCCCCTGATTCCCGGCTTCGAAGCCGTCAAGGCTGCCGCGCTTGCCCACGACGCGATCGGCGCCAGCATTTCCGGCGGCGGCCCCAGCGTGTTCGCCTGGTTTGCATCGCGCGCGGCCGCCGAACGGGCGGCGCCAGCGATGCGTGCCGGCTTCACTGCGGCCGGCATCGAGGCGCAGGCCTACGTGTCGCCGGTCGCAGGCCCCCGCGCCGACGTCATCGACGCGGTCGCGCCCGGCGCGGTCGCATGAAGTTCGTCAGCACCCGGGGCGGCGTGCCGCCCACCGCCTTCGACGCGGCGCTGGTCGCGGGTCTCGCGCCCGACGGGGGGCTGTACGTGCCGGTCGACCTGCCGCAGGTCGATCTGGTGACGCCGCGCGCCACCCTGGCAGACACCGCCCATGCGGTACTTGCACCGTATCTCGCCGACTCCGCGCTGCGTGCGCAACTGCCCGCGCTGTGCGACGAGGCGTTCGCGTTCGACGCGCCCCTGCGCCCCTTGCGCGGCGCCGGCGACCACGTGCTCGAGCTGTTCCATGGCCCCACCGCCGCGTTCAAGGATTACGCCGCGCGCTTCCTGGCCGGTGCCCTCGGCGCACTGCGCGCACCGGATGCGCCGGATACGACCATCCTCGTCGCGACCTCGGGCGACACCGGCGCCGCGGTCGCCGCCGCCTTCCATCGGCGACCGGGCTTCCGCGTCGTGATCCTGTACCCGGACGGCAAGGTGTCGCCGCTGCAGGCACACGGTCTCGAATGCTGGGGCGACAACGTGCGCGCCTTCCGCGTCACGGGAACCTTCGACGACTGCCAGCGCCTCGCCAAGCAGGCGTTGTCCGATGCGTCCCTGCGTGCGGCGCGGCCGTTGGGCTCGGCCAACAGCATCAGTCTCGGACGACTGCTGCCGCAGGCGGCGTACTACGCGCATGCCGCCGCGCGGCACCACGCGGCGACCGGCCGGCGACTCAATGTGATCGTGCCGACCGGCAACCTCGGCAACGCCTGCGCGGCGCTTGTCGCCAGACGCATGGGCGCGCCACTCGGCGACCTGCATCTGGCCTGCAATGCCAACGACACCCTGACGCGTTTCCTCGCCGGCGCGGACTACGCACCGCAGGCGACGCGCGCCACGCTGGCGAACGCGATGGATGTAGGGGCGCCGAGCAATATCGAGCGCCTGCGCCACTGGTTCGACGACGATGCCGCGTTGCGCGCCGCGGTGCAGGCCACCACCATCGACGATGCGACGATCCGCGACACGATTGCAGCGGCGCCTGTTCGTCACGGCATCGTCGCCTGCCCCCACACCGCCACTGCGTTGCACGTGCTCGACACCCGCCGCGCCGCAGGCGACACGGACGACTGGGCGATCGTCGCGACCGCGCACGCGGCGAAGTTCGAGTCGATCGTCGAGCCCCTGGTCGGCCACGCGATCCCGTTGCCGGATGCACTGGCGGCCTGCCTGGCGCGACCGGCCGAATCCGAGAGGTTGCCGGTCGACGACGCCGTCCTGCGGGCGCGCCTGCTGGCTTGAGACGCCCGCGCGGGCGTGGCGTTCACGCCGCATGCGCTCCGTCGGCGGATGGCGACGCCGGCGGACGCACGGCGCTCGCACGCCACATTGCCGGCCTGTCCAACGCGGCGCATTCACGCTGCAGGGCCAGGGGCGCAGCGCGCGCCGGGGATCCGGACGCCGCCTCTCCACGTATGGTGAAGGCGGACCTCGTGTAACGCGCCCGACCGCCACGATCAGGATGTCATGACTGCCAGAACCGGGATTCTCTCCGCCGCCTTCCTGCTGCTCACCGCCTGCGACACCGGTGCCGACGACGCATCCGACGATGACGCAGCGGCCCAGGTCTCCGTGGCCGTGGCGCAACCCGCAACGTTCGGTGAACGCTTTTCCCTGACCGGCACGCTTACCGCGGAACGCGATGCCCGCCTCTCCCCGCGCGTCGACGGACTGGTGGCACGTGTCCATGTCGATGCGGGCGACCGCGTGACCGCCGGCCAGGCGCTGGTCGAACTCGACCCGGCCGTGGGCCGTCAGGCGCTGGCGCGCGTCCGCGCGCAGGCCGCCGAGGCCGCCGCCGCCGCGCAGGAGGCCGAACGCCTGTTCACCGAGGCGAAACGGCTGGGCGAAGGCCAGTTCATCGCGGCCAGCCAGATCGATGCGCGCGAGTCCGAGCTGCGGCTGGCGCGGGCCGCGCTGGATTCCGCACGCGCCAGCGAACGCGAGCAGGCCGAACTGGTCGAACGCCACGTCCTGCCCGCCCCGTTCGACGGCGTGGTCGCCGAGAAGCTGGCCGAAGCCGGCGAATGGGTGCAGCGCGGCACGCCCGTCCTGTCGCTGGTGGCGACCGACCGGGTGCGCCTGGATGTGCAGGTGCCGCAGGAGCGCTACACCGATCTCGGCGACGACGCGGACGTGCAGGTGCACGCCGATGCGCTGGGTGGCGAGCCGTTGCGCGCAACGATCGGCGCGCGCGTGCCGGTCACCGACGCCGGCGCCCGCACGTTCCTGCTGCGGCTACTGGTCGACGATCCGCAGGACCGGCTGCTGCCGGGCACCTCGGCGCGCGCGGAGATCGCGCTGCCGGCGCGCGAACCCGCGCTGGCGGTGTCGCGCGACGCGTTGCTGCGCCAGCCCGACGGCAGCTACAGCCTGTTCGTGGTCGAGGCGGCCGGCGCCCGCGCCGGCGGTGCGACGACGGACACGCCGGATGACGACGAGACGACGGCGGACGCGCAGCCATCGCGGAGCGGCAATGGCGATGGCGATGCCGCCGACACAGCACCGCCAGTCACGCCCGACACGCTGGTCGCCCGTCAGCGCACGGTGCGCGTCCTGCGCGACCAGGGCGACGAGGTCGCGATCAGCGAAGGCCTCTCCCCGGGCGAGCGCGTGGTGGTCCGCGGCAACGAGGCGCTGGTCGACGGCCAGCCGGTGCGCGTGGCGCCGGAGCGCTGACCGGTGGGGTTCGCGCCGGTCCTGCGCCAGGGCACGCTGATCACGGTCGCGGTGCTGATCGTCTGCGTGATGGGCATCGCCTCGGCGCTGCGCGTGCCGGTGCAGATGATCCCCGACCTCGAGGTGCGCACGATCTCGGTCGACACCCGCTGGGCCGGCGCGACGCCGCAGGACGTCGAGAAGGAGATCGTGATCGAGCAGGAGCAGGTGCTGCGCACGCTGCCCAACCTCGCACGCATGGTGTCCACGGCCACGACCGGACGCGCGACGATCGAACTCGAGTTCCCGTTCGGGGTCGACATCAACGAAGCGCTGGTGCGCACCAACAACGCGCTCAGCCAGGTCTCGGGCTATCCGGAAAACGTCGACGACCCGGCGTTGACCACCAGCTCGTTCTCCGACAACGCCTTCATGTACTTCCGCATCGGCCGCAGCGCCGACAGCGCGCTCGACCTCGACCTCGACATGATGCGCGACTACGTCGAGGACTACGTCCGCCCGCGGATGGAACGCGTCGACGGCGTGGCGCTGGTCGAGGTCGGCGGCGGCAGCGAGCGCCAGGTGCGCATCGAACTCGACCCCGCGCGGCTCGCGGCGCGCGGCCTGTCGATGGCCGACGTGCGCGACGCGATGCGGCTGCGCAACGTCGACAGCTCCGCCGGCGACCTCGATGCCGGCAAGCGCCGCTACCTGGTGCGCACGGTGGGCCGCTTCACCGAGGTCGACGCCGTCGACCAGTTGGTGATCGCCGAGCGCGACGGCGCGCTGGTGCGGCTGCGCGACGTGGGCACCGTCTCGCTCGATCATTTTGAACGCCGCGACCTGTCGTTCAACAACGGCCAGCCCGCGCTGAGCCTGTCGATCCGGCGCGAGCCGGGCTCCAACGTCATCGACATCAAATACGCCGCGCTGCCCGAGGTCGAGCGCATCAACGCCGAGCTGCTGGCGCCGCTGGGGCTGGAAATGACGCTGTCCAGCGACGACGTGCGCTACGTCGAGGATTCCGTGGCCAACGTCTGGACCAACCTCGCGCTCGGCGCCCTGCTGGCGACGCTGGTGATGTTCGCGTTCCTGCGCTCGGGCCGGGCCACACTGACCGGCGTCATCGCGATCCCGATCTGCACCATCGCCGCGTTCGTCGGCCTGCTGCTGGCCGGGCGCACGCTCAACGTGATCTCCATGGCCGGCGTCGCGTTCGCGATCGGCATGACCGTCGACAACACCATCGTGGTGCTGGAGAGCATCGACCAGGCGCGGCGACGCGGGCTGGAGCGCTTCGAGGCCGCGGTCGAGGGCGTGCAGCGCGTGTGGAAGGCGGTGCTGGCCTCGACGCTGACCACGATCCTGGTGTTCGCGCCGATCCTGCTGATCGAGGAAGAAGCCGGCCAGCTGTACTCCGACATCGCGATCGCGATCTCGGCGTCCATCTTCGCCTCGATGCTGATCGCGGTCACCGTGGTGCCGGCGCTGGGCGCACGGCTGGCGACCGCGGACCACGATGCCGAGGTCCCGGGCGCCGCGTTCTTCGACCGCTGGGCGGCGCGGATCTCGTCGCTCACCGCGGCGCCCGCGCGGCGGACCGTGGTGCTCGCCGGCACGGTCGTCGCGGCCGGACTCGTGCTGTGGCTGCTGACGCCGCCGGCCGAGTACCTGCCCGAAGGCGAGGAGCCGAAGACGTTTTCGCAGCTGATCGCGCCGGCCGGCTACAACCTCACCGAGATGGAAGGCATCGCACGCGAGATCAGCGACGGTCTGCTGCCGCACCTCGACGAGCCGCCGGAGAAGTTCGCCGACGGCGACACCGACATGCCGGCGCTGGCGTACTTCAACCTGTCGGTGAACCCGCAGGGCCTGCGCATCATCACCGAGCCCAAGGAACCCGCCGACATCGACGCGGTGATGGACGCGCTCGACGCGCGTTTCCAGGCGTATCCCGGCATGCGTGCGTTCTCGTCGCGCGGCTCGATCATCTCCAGCAACGATGGCGGCACGCGCAGCATCAATGTCGACATCTCCGGCGTCGACCTCGACGAGCTGTACGCGGTCGCGGGCGTCGCCTACGAGCGCGCCCAAGGGCTGTTCGAGGGTGCGCGCATCAACTCCGACCCGACCTCGCTGAGCCTCGACCTGCCGCTGGTGGAACTGGAACCGCGTTGGGACCGGCTGGCGGAGACCGGACTCGACGCTGACAGCTTCGGCTTCTCGGTCGCCGCGCTCAGCGACGGCGCCTACGTCGACGAGCTGATCCTCGGCGACGACAAGGTCGACGTGTACCTGTTCAGCAGCGCCGGCAGCGACCAGCGGCTGGAGCGCCTGCGCGACCTGCCGGTGGCGACGCCGTCGGGCGCCGTGCTGCCGGTGTCGGCGCTCGCCGATTTCAACGAGACCGCCAACACCGACAGCATCCGCCGGCTCGACGGCCGGCGCACGGTGACGCTCAATATCGTGCCACCACGCGAGGTCGCGCTGGAGACCGGCGTCGCCACCGTCACCCGCGACCTGCTGGAGGCGATGGCCGCCGACGGCGATCTGCCGCCCGACGTGTCGATGGAGATCTCCGGTGCCAGCGACCAGCTGACCGCGACCCGCGAGGCCGTCGCCGGCAATTTCGCGATCGCGCTGCTGCTGTCGTACCTGCTGCTGGTCGCGATCTTCCGTCACTGGGGCAGGCCGCTGTACGTCATGGCGACGGTGCCGCTGGGCATCGCCGGCGGCATCCTCGGGCTGGCGCTGCTCAACGGCGTCGGCGGCGTCCTCGGGATGCTGGGCCTGCGCGGGATCTCGCAACCGTTCGACATGATCACGCTGCTGGGTTTCCTGGTGCTGCTGGGCACGGTGGTGAACAACCCGATCCTCGTCGTGTCGGAAGCATTTGCGCGGATCGAGGAGGACGGCGTTGACGCGGTGCAGGCCGTCGTCGACGCGGTGCGCATCCGGCTGCGTCCGATCCTGATGTCCACATGCACCACGATCTTCGGCCTGGCGCCGCTGGTGCTGATCCCCGGCGCCGGCACCGAGCTGTATCGCGGCCTAGGCGTGATCGTGCTCGCAGGGCTCGCCTGCTCCACCGTGGTGACGCTGACCTTCCTGCCGTGCCTGCTGGTGACGACACTCGGCCTGCGCGGGCGGATGGGCAAGCGCCTGTCACGTTAGCCGCAGGCGCGCCTGTGCGCCGCGCCCGTGCGCTCTGCCGAGACTGCCCGCGTCGCCGCGCGCCATCCCTGCTGTGAGCGCGTCAGATCGCACCGGATCACCAACGCGTTTCCGCAGACCATGTCGACGACGATCACACACGCGAAGACGCCCCCCGATCCTTGCGGCGCGGGAGGCGTCAGGGACGCATCGCATGCTGCGAGCGCGTTACATGCCTGGCTTCAGCTTCAACTGCTTGGCATCGACGCTGGTGACGCCTTCGATCTCGCCGGCGATCGCCTTGGCGCGCTCGATCTGCGCCTGCGACTCGACGTCGCCCGACAGGCTCACGGTGCCGTTGGTGGTTTCGACGCCGATATCCAGCCCGGCGACATCGCTCGATGCGAGCAGGTCGGCCTTGACCTTGGTCGTGATCCACGTATCGGACACCGGCTGGTTCGAATCGGACTGCGCAGCGACGGTGCGATCGCCGCGTTCCTGCATCTGCTGCGCGACAGCCGTGCCCGAGATCAGCAACGTACCGGCAATCGCGGCGCCCAACAGGGTCCTGTGCATCGTCATGGCGGTGTTCCTCGTGCGGTGATGTGGCGCGAGTGTGCGAACCCGCGCGTGCCCGACGGGTGAAACGCGTTCCGTTCACGATCCGCTGATCCCGCGCTTGTTATCAGCCGCTCATGGCATTGCAGGGTAGATCCGTGAACGACGACGACAACGTGCGCGCTGCGCGCCTGGCCGGCTTGCGCTGGGTCAGTGACGAGCTGCCCGGCCTGAGCCGGCGCCGCGCGGGCAAGGGCTTCAGCTATCGCGATCCCGACGGCAAGGCGGTGCGCGATCGCGCGACGCTCGACCGCGTGCGCATGCTCGCGATCCCGCCGGCGTATCACAGCGTGTGGATCTGCGCGCTCGACAACGGACATCTGCAGGCCACCGGTCGCGACGCGCGCGGACGCAAACAGTATCGCTATCACCCGGACTGGAGCGAAGTGCGCGGCCACGGCAAGTTCGATCGCATCGTCGCATTCGCGACCGCATTGCCACGCCTGCGCCGCGCATTGGGGCGCGATCTCAAACTGCCGGGGCTACAGCGCGACAAGGTGCTGGCGATCGTGGTGTCGTTGATGGCGCAGACCTTCGTGCGCGTCGGCAACGACAGCTACACGCGCAGCAATGGCTCGTTCGGTCTGACGACCCTGCGCAACCGCCATTTCGAACTGGTGCGCGGCGGCCGTGCACGGCTCAAATTCCGCGGCAAGAGCGGGCAGGAACAGGAAATCGAACTCGACGATGCGAAGCTGGCGGCGCTGGTGCGCAAGGTGCAGCAACTGCCGGGACAGTCGCTGTTCCAGTACGTCGACGACGACGGCGCACGTCACGGCGTCGACTCGGGCATGGTCAACGACTACCTGCGCGAAGCGATGGGCGGCCCGTTCACCGCCAAGGATTTCCGCACCTGGGGCGGTACGCTGATGGCGTTCCGGCGATTCGCGGCGATGCCGCTGCCGGAGGGCCGCAAGGGTGACGAGCCCAGCGAGCGCGCCTTGGCGACGCAGGAGAAAATCGTCATCGCCGACGTCGCCGATGCGCTCGGCAATACCATCGCGGTGTGCCGCAAGGCCTACATCGATCCGGTGCTGTACGAGGCCTGGCGCGACGGGGGACTGCAGCGTGCGGCGGGCAACGCGCGTGGCGAACGCCAATGGGAAGCGGCTGCGTTGAAGCTGTTGCGACAGCGGCATCGCAAGCGCCCGGCCGCGAAATCGTTGTCGAAGTAACTGTTGACACGCCCTTCGCGGGCGTGGTTTTCTCGAACCCATGACGCAGCGCAACAACCACCGCCAGACCGCTCCCGCCGCACGCTTGCGCGTGCGCGATGCGCGTCCGCCGGTCGCGCTCGCCTCGGCGATCCTTCTCGTACTCGTACTCCTTATTACCGTCCGGAATGGCGCGGGGATGGGGTTCGTGTAGCGATACGACACCCCACAAGGTCGAAAGAACCTGAACCCCGTGCCGAAAGGCGCGGGGTTTTTGTTTGGCCCCTCGCACCGGCAGCGCTGCTGCCAGCCGCCACGACGCCCTCTCCACCCGCAGATCGGACACCACCACCCATGAGCAATGCCACTCCCTCCATCGCGATCGTCGGCTACGGCAGCCAGGGCCGCGCGCACGCGCTGAACCTGCGCGATTCCGGCTTCGACGTCGTCGTCGGCCTGCGACCCGGCGGACCGACCGAGCGACGCGCGAAGGCCGACGGCTTCACCGTCAAAACGCCTGCCGACGCGGTCGCCGACGCCGACCTGGTCGCCGTGCTGACGCCCGACATGGTGCAGAAGCAGCTGTATGCCGACGTGCTGGCGCCGCACATGAAGCAGGGCGCCTGTCTGCTGTTCGCGCACGGCCTCAACGTGCATTTCGACATGATCGCGCCGCGTGCGGATCTGGACGTGGTGCTGGTCGCGCCCAAGGGCCCGGGCGCGCTGGTGCGCCGCGAGTACGAGATCGGCCGCGGCGTGCCCTGCATCTACGCCGTGCACCAGGATCCCACCGGCAAGGGCGAGCAGCTGGCACTGACCTACGCCGCAGGCCTGGGCGGCGCACGCGCGAACATCATCAAGACGACGTTCAAGGAAGAGACCGAGACCGATCTGTTCGGCGAGCAGGCCGTGCTGTGCGGCGGCGCGTCGTCGCTGGTGCAGGCCGGTTTCGAGACGCTGGTCGAAGCCGGTTACCAGCCCGAGATCGCGTACTACGAAGTGCTGCACGAGCTGAAGCTGATCGTCGACCTGTTCTACGAGGGCGGCATCACCCGGATGCTGGAGTTCATCTCCGAGACCGCGCAGTACGGTGACTTCGTCAGCGGCCCGCGGGTCATCGATGCCAGCGTCAAGGCGCGCATGAAGGATGTGCTGACCGACATCCAGAACGGCACCTTCACCCGCAACTGGCAGGCCGAATACGACGCCGGCCTGCCGAACTACAAGAAGTTCCAGCAGGCCGACAAGGATCACCCGATCGAGCAGGTCGGCCGCGAACTGCGCGCCAAAATGACCTGGCTGGGCGAGCAGACCGGCGCGCCGGCACAACCGCAGAGCGAGGCCGCCTGATGAACGGCGCCCGCTGGCTGGTGCAGGCGCTGGAAGCCGAAGGGGTCGACACGATCTTCGGCTATCCGGGCGGCGCGATCATGCCGTTCTACGACGCGCTGCACGGCGCATCGTTGAAGCACGTGCTGGTCCGCCACGAACAGGGCGCGGCGTTTGCCGCGAACGGGTTCGCGCGGGCCAGCGGGCGCGTCGGTGTCTGCGTCGCGACCTCCGGCCCGGGCGCCTCGAACCTGGTGACCGGCATCGCCGACGCGATGCTGGACTCGGTGCCGATGGTCGTCATCACCGGCCAGGTGGCGACGCCGCTGATGGGCACCGACGCGTTCCAGGAACTGGACGTGTTCGGCATGACCCTGCCGATCGTCAAGCACAGCTTCCTGCTGCGCAGCGTCGACGAGCTGCCCAACGTCGTCGCCGAAGCATTCCGCATCGCGCGTTCCGGCCGTCCCGGCCCGGTGCTGATCGATCTGCCGAAGGACGTGCAGATCGGCGATGCCGCGCATCTGGGCGCGCATATTCCCTCGACCGCCGACGTCATGCCGGCATGCGCGGACCACGCGCTGCACGAAGCGGCGGCGCTGATCTCGCAGGCCGAGCGCCCGGTCGTCTACGGCGGCGGCGGCATCATCCTGGGCGATGCGCTGGACGCGTTCCGGGAGTTCGCCGATCTGACCCAGATCCCGACGGTGCTGACGCTGCGTGCACTGGGCGCGCTGCCGCCGACGCATCCGGCCAACCTCGGCATGATCGGCATGCACGGCAGCCGCGCGGCGAACTTGGCGGTGCAGGAATCTGATCTGCTGATCGTCGTTGGTGCGCGCTTCGACGACCGCGCCACCGGCAAGCTGACCGAGTTCGCGCCGCTGGCGCGCATCGTCCATCTGGATGGCGACAGCTGCGAGATCGGCAAGCTGCGCGCGGCAGACGTGTCGGTGTGCGGCGATGTCGCCACCAGTCTGTCGCGTCTGGGCGCGCCCTGCGGGGCGCAGATGCAGGGCCGGCACGCCGCCGCACGCACTGCGTGGCGTGAGCTGTGCGCACAGCGACGCGAGCGATTCGCCGCCCGCTACGACGCACCCGGCGACAAGGTCTTCGCGCCCGCGCTGCTGAAGCGCATGAGCGAACTGGCGCCCGATGCGACCGTCGCCTGCGATGTCGGCCAGCACCAGATGTGGGTCGCGCAGCACTGGCGCTTCGACCATCCGCGCAAGCATCTGACCAGCGGCGCGCTGGGTGCGATGGGCTTCGGCCTGCCGGCCGCGATCGGCGCGCAGATGGAAGAAGCCTCAAAGCGCGTGGTCTGCGTCAGCGGCGACGGCTCGTTCCTGATGAACGTGCAGGAGCTGGCGACGCTGAAGCGCTACCGCGTGCCGGTGAAGATCGTCCTGCTCGATAACCAGGCGCTGGGCATGGTGCGCCAGTGGCAGGAACTGTTCTTCGAGCGCCGCTATTCCGAGATCGACCTGTCCGACAACCCGGACTTTGCCGAGGTCGCGCGCGCGTTCGGCATCCAGGCGCTTTCGGTCGACAAGGCCGCCGATGTCGAATCCGCGCTGGCCGCGCTGCTGGCCGTCGACGGCCCCGCGCTGCTGCACGTCGCCATCGACACCGCCGCCAACGTCTGGCCGCTGGTCCCGCCCAACCACAACAACGCGCAGATGCTCGATGCCGACGAGGCCACCTCGCTCGACATCGGCGATTCCGTCGCACCTCTCGCCGAACCCGCTGCCGCCACGTCCGCCAAGGAATCGAGCCATGCGTTACCAGTGTGAGATGACTCTGCGCCGCGCCGAAGGCGCGCTGGTGCGCGTGCTGGGCACGACCGAGCGTCGCGGCTTCCGCCCGGTGTCGTTCGAGGGCGACGCGCACGCCGACAGCGACCACTGGAACCTGCGCATGACCGTCGAAGGCGACCGCGCCGCGATCGCCCTGCAGGGCCAACTGGCCAAGCTCTACGACTGCCTGTCGGTGGAGGTCTCGCCGTGTCGTTGAACGTCACCGCCGAAGCCGCACCGGCACAGGCGCCTTCGATCGTCGAGACCGCAGCGCCCAAGCGTCCCCAGGCCTGGTTCGACGGCGCGCTGTGCGATATCGACGCGCTGCAGGCCGGCCTGACCACGCATGCCATGCACTACGGCAGCGGCGTGTTCGAAGGCATCCGCAGCTACGCGACCGCCGACGGCGCCGCGGTGTTCCGTCTGCCCGAGCACATGGCGCGCATGCGCGAAGGCGCGGCGCTGCTGGGCATGCACTTCGATCCCGCACAGGCCACCGAGGCCGTGATGGCGACGCTGCGCGCCAATGACCATCGCGATGCCTACATCCGTCCGCTGGCCTGGTTCGGCGAAGGCGGCTTCGGCCTGGACGTCGAAGGCCACACCGAGCATCTGATGGTCGCGACCACCGCGACCCAGGTGCACCTCAACGGCACCCGCGCGCGACTGGGCATCAGCAAGTGGCGTCGCAATCCCGCCGACTCGCTGCCGCCACTGAAGCTGTGCGGCGCCTACGTCAATTCGATCCTGGCCAAGCGCGAGAGCAAGTCGCGCGGCTTCGACGAAGCGCTGTTTACCGATGCCGATGGCTTCGTCGTCGAATGCACCGGCGCCAACGTCTTCATCGTCAAGGCCGGACGCGTCACCGCGGTCGAGCATCGCGACGCGCTGCCGGGCATCACCCGCGACACGCTCATCCGTCTGAGCGGCGCCGAGTCGCGCGCCGTCACTGTCGAGGAGCTGTACGACGCCGACGAAGTCTTCGCCTGCGGCACCGCCGCCGAAGTGGCGCCGGTGCATGGCGTCGAGGACCGCAGCTATGGCGACAACCCGGTCACCCGCGAACTGGCCGCGCTGTACGCGCGTGTTGTGCGCGGCGATGCCGAGCGCCAGCGCGGCTGGCTGACGGCAGTCTGAGCATGTCCGAACCCGACGTAGGCCGCGCCCCGCGAGCGACCGCCAGTGATGTGCTGGCGGCGCAGGCGCGGCTGCGTCGGCATCTCGACGTGACGCCGATGCATTACGCCGAACGCTTCGGCTGCTGGCTGAAGCTCGAGAACCTGCAGCGCACCGGCTCCTACAAGGTGCGAGGGGCACTGAACGCATTGATGGCTGCGCGCGAGCGCGGCGACGACCGCACGGTGATCACCGCCTCGGCCGGCAACCACGCGCAGGGCATGGCGTGGGCCGCATACCGTCTGGGCGTGCCGGCGATCACGGTGATGCCGAAGAACGCACCCGTGACCAAGGTCGCCGGCGTCGCCCACTGGGGCGCGACCGTGCGCCTGCATGGCGAGACCTACGACGAAGCGAAAGCCTTCGCCGCCGAACTGGCCGCGCAGAACGGTTTCCGCCTGCTGTCGGCGTTCGACGATGTCGACGTGATCGCAGGTCAAGGTACGGTCGGCCTGGAAATCGCCTCGGTGCTGATGCCGGACGTGGTCATCGTGCCGATCGGCGGTGGTGGACTGGCGTCGGGCGTCGCCCTGGCATTGAAATCGCAGGGCGTGCGCATCGTCGGTGCGCAGGTCGAAGGCGTGGATGCGATGGCGCGCGTGCTACGCGGCGATCACTCGCCGTTTTCGCCCGTCGCGACGCTGGCCGACGGCGTGCGGGTGAAGGATCCCGGCCTGCTGACACGTGCGCTGCTGGCCGATCTGCTCGACGACGTGGTGATCGTGCGCGAGGCTGAGTTGCGCGAGACGCTGGTGCGTCTAGCGCTGGAAGAACACGTGATCGCCGAAGGCGCCGGCGCTTTGGCACTGGCCGCGGGCCGCCGCGTCGCCGGCAAGCGCAAGGTCGCCGTGGTATCGGGCGGCAACGTCGATGCCGGCGTGCTGGCGCAGCTGCTGTCGGAGGTGCGTCCGCGCCCGCCGCGCAAGCCGCGCCGGCGCGTGCGCGAGACCGCGGCCGAGGTGCCGGCTATTGCAGCCATCGCACCTGCCGCGCACATGGCGACGCCACGTCGCCGCAACGACCTCGCTGCATCCGCGCCGTCCGGAGGCGGCGAACCGCGACTTCGACGCGCGACCGCCGCCCGCATCGAACGCACGCCACACGCCATTGCCGAGGAACTGCCCGCATGACCACCTCTGACACCATCCGGATTTTCGACACCACCCTGCGCGACGGCGAGCAGTCGCCCGGCTGCAGCATGAGCCCGCAGCAGAAGGTGGTGATGGCGCGCGCGCTCGATGCGCTGGGCGTCGACATCATCGAGACCGGCTTTCCGGCCAGCTCCGAATCCGACCGCGAGGCGGCGCGTCTGATCGCGCGCGAGGTCCGGCGCCCCACTCTGGCGGTGCTGTCGCGCTGCCTGCCCGCCGATATCGAAGCCTCGGCGCGCGCGCTGGACGGCACCGCGAATCCGCGCCTGCATGTCTTCATCTCGACCAGCCCGCTGCACCGCGAACACAAGCTGCGCATGAGCCGGCAGCAGGTGCTGGACATGACCGCGACCAGCGTCGCCCACGCGCGCCGGCTGATCGGCGATGTCGAATTCTCGGCCGAAGACGCGACCCGCACCGAAGACGATTTCCTGAGTGATGTAATCGCCGTCGCGATCGCCAACGGCGCGACCACGATCAACGTGCCCGACACGCTGGGCTATGCGACGCCCGAGGAAACCCGCGCGCTGTTCCAGCGCCTGATCGACACGATCCCCGGCGCCCGCGACGTGGTCTTCAGCGCGCACTGCCACAACGACCTGGGACTGGCCGTCGCCAATTCGCTGGCCGCGATCGAAGGTGGCGCGCGCCAGGTCGAGTGCACCATCAACGGCATCGGCGAGCGCGCCGGCAATTGCGCAGTCGAAGAACTGGCGATGGCGTTGAAGGTCCGCAACGCGTTCTACAACATCGATACCGGCATCGACACGCGCCGCCTGGTCCCGACCTCGCAGCTGCTGCGTCGCCTGACCGGCATGGCCGTACAGCGCAACAAGGCCATCGTCGGCGAAAACGCATTCGCGCACGAATCCGGCATCCACCAGCACGGCATGCTGCGCCACCGCGGCACCTACGAAATCATGAATCCGTCGGACGTCGGCTGGCCCGATTCGAAGCTGGTGCTCGGCCGCCACAGTGGTCGCGCCGCGGTCGGTCATCGCCTGCGTGCGCTGGGCTACACGCTGGAGGACGGGCAGCTGGAACAGGTGTTCGAGGCGTTCAAGGATCTGTGCGAGCGCCAGCGCGTGGTCGAGGACGACGATCTGGAAGCGCTGATGCACGGCGACGTGCATGGCCAGGGCTGGCGGCTGGCGTCGATGACCGTCAGCGATCGGGGCCAGCGCGCGAGCGCACAGGTCGAACTGTCGGATCCGGACGGCGGCAAGGTCAGCGAGAGCGCGCTGGGCGATGGCCCGGTCGACGCGCTGTTCGCCGCGCTGGCCACCGCGACCGGCGTCGAGCTGGCGCTGGAGAGCTACCAGGTCCACAGCGTCGGCATGGGCCGCGATGCGCGCGGCGAAGCCAGCGTCAGCGTGCGTCACGGCGCGGACATCCACGAAGGCACCGGCACCAGCCGCGACATCATCGAGGCCAGCGCGCTCGCGTGGCTGGATGTCGCCAACCGGATCCTGCGCAGCGCGCATGCCGTTCCCGCGCCGCAGGCCGCGCACGCCTGACGCGTCACGCATCCCCTTTCGCATTCCGGACACATTGCCAACCATGACCGCCAGACCGCCCCGCACCCTGTTCGACAAACTGTGGGACGCGCACATCGTGACGCCCGAGTCCGACGCCGCGCCCGCCGTGCTCTACATCGACCTGCATCTGATCCACGAAGTCACCTCGCCGCAGGCATTCACCGAGCTGCGCGCGCGTGGCCTCGTGCCGCGCCGCCCGGACCGCACCAAGGCGACGATGGACCACTCCACGCCCACGCTGCCTGCCGGCCCCGACGGCCGCCTGTCCTATGCCAGCGAGGCGTCGGAAAAGCAGGTCGACACGTTGGCGCTAAACTGCGCGGAGTTCGGCATCGAGCTGTTCGACATGTCATCCGACCAGCGCGGAATCGTCCACGTCATCGCGCCCGAACAGGGCTTCACACAGCCCGGCATGACCATCGTCTGCGGCGACAGCCACACCTCCACGCACGGCGCGTTCGGCGCGCTGGCGTTCGGCATCGGCACCAGCGAGGTCGGCAACGTGCTGGCGACGCAGTGCCTGCTGCAGCGACGGCCGAAGACGATGTCGATCACCGTCGACGGCAACCTCGCGCCCGGCGTCGGCGCCAAGGACGTGACCCTGCACGCGATCGGCGTCATCGGCGTCAACGGCGGTACCGGCCACGTCATCGAGTACCGCGGCTCCACCATCGAGGCGATGGACATGGAGCAGCGCATGACCCTGTGCAACATGTCGATCGAAGCCGGCGCGCGCGCCGGCATGGTCGCGCCGGACGACACCACATTCGAGTGGGTCGCGCGCACGCCGCGCGGTCCCAAGGGCGCCGAGTTCAATGCCGCGGTCGCCCGCTGGCGCGCACTGCGCACCGACGCCGGCGCGCGTTTCGACACCGAAGTCCGCATCGATGCCGCCGACATCCGCCCGACGCTGACCTGGGGCACGCACCCGGGCACCGCGATCGGCGTCGACGTGCCGGTGCCGGCCGCGACCGATGCCGCCGAGCAGAAGGGACAGGACTACATGCGCGTCGTCGCCGGTCAGTCGCTGGCCGGCATGCCGGTCGACGTGGTGTTCGTCGGCTCATGCACCAACGGCCGCCTGCGCGACATGCGCGAGGTCGCGGACGTGTTGCGTGGCCGCCACGTGTCGGCAGGCGTGCGCATGCTGGTGGTGCCGGGTTCGGAGATCGTCAAGCGCGAAGCCGAGGCCGAAGGCATCGATTTGATCGTCCGTGAGGCCGGCGCCGAATGGCGCGAGCCGGGGTGTTCGATGTGCATCGCGATGAACGGCGATCTGGTGGCGCCGGGCCAATTGGCCGTGAGCACCAGCAACCGCAATTTCGAAGGCCGCCAGGGCCCGGGTGCGCGCACGCTGCTGGCCTCGCCGACGACGGCGGCCTGGGCTGCGGTGCGCGGCATCGTGGCCGATCCACGCGAACTGTTCGAAGACCGCCGGGAGGTGGCCTGATGTCCGCCGCGCACATTCCGGAGTTTCCGGTGCGCTCGGCCAGCGTGGTGCTGAGCCAGAGCAATATCGACACCGACCAGATCATTCCCGCGCGCTTCCTGTCGACGACCGAGCGCAAGGGCCTGGGCAAGCACGCCTTCAACGACTGGCGCTGGCAGGGCGACGGCAGCGCGAGCCCGGACTTCGCCTTCAACCAGCCGCACAACACTGGGCGCGCGGTGCTGCTGGCCGGGCGCAACTTCGGCTGCGGGTCCTCGCGCGAACACGCGCCGTGGGCATTGCGCGATCTGGGCCTGCAGGTCGTGGTCAGCAGCGAGATCGCCGATATCTTCCGCAACAACGCGCTGAAGAACGGCGTGCTGCCGGTCGTCCTTCCCGAAGCCGTGGTGCAGGATCTGATGACGCGACCGGACGACGTGCTCACCTTCGACATCGTCGCCCGCGAACTGCGCACGCCGGACGGCGCCGTCCACGCCTTCCCGCTCGACGCGTTCGCGCGCACCTGCCTGCTCGAGGGCGTGGACGAAATGGGGTTCCTGCTGGCGCGCGGCGCCGACATCCAAACGTATGAGGACACGCACCATGCACGCTGACATCGTCGTACTGCCCGGAGACGGCATCGGTCCCGAAGTGGCCGCCGCCGCGGTCGACGTGCTGCAGGCGATCGCGCAGCGTTTCGGCCATCGTTTCTCGCTGCACGAACACCTGATCGGCGGCGCCGCGATCGACGCGACCGGCAAGCCTTTGCCCGACGAGACGCTGGCCGCCGCGCGCAACGCCGATGCGGTGCTGTTGGGCGCGGTAGGCGGTCCGAAGTGGTCCGATCCCAACGCGAGCGTGCGCCCGGAACAGGGCCTGCTGGCGATCCGCAAGGCGCTGGGCCTGTACGCGAATCTGCGTCCCACCAGGCCGCATCCGGCCGCGATGGGCGCCTCGCCGATCAAGCCGCACCTGCTGGCGGGCGTGGACCTGCTGGTGGTGCGCGAACTGACCGGCGGCATCTATTTCGGCGAGCGTACACGCACTGCCGAATCCGCCAGCGACCTGTGCACCTATACCGTGACCGAGATCGAACGCGTCGTGCGTCGCGCCTGCCTGCTCGCGCGCGGTCGCCGCGGTCACGTGACCTCGGTCGACAAGGCCAACGTACTCGAGACCTCGCGGCTGTGGCGCGATGTCGCCAGCCGCATCGCGCGTGATGAATTTCCCGACATCACGATCGAACACCAGCTGGTCGATTCGATGGCGATGCATCTGCTGTCGAAGCCGCGCGCCTTTGATGTCATCGTGACGGAGAACATGTTCGGCGACATCCTCACCGACGAGGCCTCGATGCTGGCCGGCTCGCTGGGCCTGCTGCCGTCGGCGTCGCTGGGCGAAGGCAGTGTGGGCGCCGACGGCTTAGTCTCGACGCGCCGCGCCAAAGGCATATTCGAGCCGATCCACGGTTCGGCGCCGGACATCGCCGGCCGCGGCATCGCAAACCCCTACGGCACGATCCTCAGCGCCGCGCTGCTGCTGCGTTACTCGCTGGGCCTGTCGCAGGAAGCGGCGTGCATCGAGCAGGCGGTCGACGACGCGCTGGACGCCGGTGTGTTCACCGCCGACCTGGCATCCGACGGCACTGCGGTCTCGACGCGCGACGCCGCCGCTGCGGTGCTCACGCGCATCGAGTCGACCGCACAGGTCAACGGATAGCGCGCCGTCCCGCCGTAGCGCGGTGCAACCACGCCGCGTCGATCGCGTACAACCACCCCACGCCGCCAGCCCCGCGCCCGCCGCACCTGCGAGTCATCGATGCCCGAGTACCGTTCCAGAACCTCCACCCACGGCCGCAACATGGCCGGCGCCCGCGCGCTCTGGCGCGCGACCGGCATGCAGGACGACGACTTCCACAAGCCGATCGTCGCGGTCGCGAATTCGTTCACCCAGTTCGTGCCGGGCCACGTGCATCTCAAGGACATCGGCCAGCTGGTCGCGCGCGAGATCGAGCGCGTCGGCGGCGTGGCCAAGGAGTTCCACACCATCGCCGTCGACGACGGGATCGCGATGGGCCACGACGGCATGCTGTACTCGCTGCCGAGCCGCGAGATCATCGCCGACTCCGTCGAGTACATGGTCAACGCGCACTGCGCCGATGCGCTGGTGTGCATCTCCAACTGCGACAAGATCACGCCCGGCATGCTGATGGCCGCGCTGCGCTTGAACATTCCCGTGGTGTTCGTGTCCGGCGGACCGATGGAAGCCGGCAAGACGAAGCTGTCCGAACACGGCCTCGATCTCGTCGATGCGATGGTCGTCGCCGCTGACCCTGATGCCTCGGATGAGAAGGTCGCCGCCTACGAGCGCAGCGCGTGTCCGACCTGCGGTTCCTGCAGCGGCATGTTCACCGCCAACTCGATGAACTGCCTGACCGAAGCCCTGGGCCTCGCGCTGCCCGGCAACGGCTCGATGCTGGCGACGCACGCCGATCGCGAGCAGTTGTTCCTGCAGGCCGCGCGCACCGTCGTCGAACTCTGCCATCGCTGGTACGGCGCCGAAGACCCGACCGCGTTGCCGCGTGGCATCGCGACCTTCGAGGCATTCGAAAACGCGATGACGCTCGACATCGCGATGGGCGGTTCGACCAACACCATCCTGCATCTGCTCGCCGCCGCGCAGGAGGCCGAAGTCGACTTCGATCTGCACGACATCGACCGCTTGTCGCGACGCGTGCCGCAGCTGTGCAAGGTCGCGCCGAACATCCAGACCTACCACATGGAAGACGTGCATCGCGCCGGCGGCATCGTCTCGATCCTCGGCGAACTCGCACGCGGCGGTCTGCTGCATGTCGACCAGCCGACGGTGCACAGCCGCACATTGGCCGAAGGCATCGCGCGCTGGGACATCACCGTGACCGGTGACGACGCGGTACGCACATTCTTCAAGGCTGGCCCCGCGGGCATTCCGACGCAGACCGCCTTCAGCCAAGCCACGCGCTGGGAGACGCTGGACGACGACCGCGCAGGCGGTTGCATCCGTGATGTCGCACACGCGTATTCGCAGGAGGGCGGCCTCGCCGTGCTGCGCGGCAACCTCGCGCCCGACGGCTGCGTGGTCAAGACCGCGGGCGTGGACGCGTCGATCCACGTGTTCGAAGGCACGGCCAAAGTGTTCGAGAGCCAGGACGCCGCGGTCAAGGGCATCCTCGCCGACGAGGTGCAGGCCGGCGACGTGGTGGTGATCCGCTACGAAGGCCCGAAGGGTGGGCCGGGCATGCAGGAGATGCTGTACCCGACCAGCTACCTGAAGTCCAAAGGCCTCGGCAAACAGTGCGCGCTGCTGACCGACGGGCGCTTCTCCGGCGGCACCTCGGGCCTGTCGATCGGACATGCGTCGCCGGAAGCCGCGGCGGGCGGCACGATCGGACTGGTGCGCGACGGCGACCGCATCCGCATCGACATTCCGCAGCGACGCATCGACCTGCTGGTCGACGATGCGGAACTGGCCGCGCGCCGCGACGCGCAGGACGCGCTCGGCTGGAAGCCGGCGCAACCGCGCCCGCGCAAAGTCACCGCGGCACTCAAGGCCTATGCCCTGCTCGCGACCAGCGCCGACAAGGGCGCGGTGCGCAACCTGGCGATGCTCGGCGACTGACGCAGCGCGCGGTCAGTCCGCGGCCGGCAGCAGGACCGTCGCGCGCAGGCCGCCGAGCGTCGGCGAGGCATCGAGCGCGATCGTGCCGGCATGCAGGTCCAGCACCTGGCGCACGATCGACAGGCCCAGGCCGCTGCCGACGACGCCGGTACCCAGCTCGCGGTGGAACCGGTCGAAGACGCGTTCGCGCGCCGCTTCGGGTATGCCCGGGCCGTCGTCCTCGACGACCAGTTGCACGTGTGCGGCCGCGCGCGTGACCGAGACCCGCACGCGCCCGCCGTCGGGCGCATAGCGGCAGGCGTTGTCGACGAGGTTGCCGACCAGTGCATCGAGCGCGGCCTCGTCACCGACCACCTGCTGCGCGTCGCCGTCCAGCGTGATGGTCAGGCCGCGGGCGGCATCCAGCGCGCGCCGTTCGGCGACATGGGTGTCGGCGAGTGCGTGCAGGTCCACGCGCCGGGGCTTGGCGACCGCGGCGCCCGGCTCCACGCGGCTGAGCGCGAGCAGTTGTTCCACCAGGCGCTCGATGCGCTGCACGCCGGCATCGAGCAGCGCTTGCGCGGCCCCGCGTTCGTCGGCATCGCGCGCGGTGCGCTGGTTGTCGGCATGCACTTTCAGCGCGGCGATCGGCGTGCGCAGCTCGTGCGCGGCATCGGCGGTGAAGCGGCGCTCGCGCTGGAAGGCGGCGTCGAGTCGCGCGAGCAGGTCGTTGATCGCCACGACGAGCCCCTGCACCTCGCGCGGCACACGTCCGGGCTGCAGCGGCGCGAGACGATCGGCCGTGCGCGCTTCCACCTCGCCCGACACGCGCGCCAGGCCGCGCAGGCTCCAGCCGACCAGCAGCCACACGACCACCGCCATCAACGGAATCGCGAGCAGCAGCGGCAGCAGCGTGCCCTCGGCGATGTCCTCGGCCAGCTCCATGCGGATGTCCGACAGCTCACCGGACTGGTACCAGCGCCCGCGCGGCGAGCGCAGGGTGAAGGTGCGCCAGTGGTCGCCGTCGATGACGGCGTCCGCATAGCCGGCCACCAGCGGCGCCAGCGGGATGTCGGGGCCGCTGTCGGAGCGCAGCAGCAGGCGCCCGTCGGCATCGCGCGCCTGGAACGCGAGCTTGGTCTCGTAGGCGTGCCCGGTCGGGAACGCCAGCGCGTCGCCCACGCCGTCGGCGCTGCCCTGCCAGACGGCCACGACGATCGGCGCGCCGCCCGCATGCACGGCCACGTCGCCCAGCGGTTCGTCGACCAGGCTCATCAGCACGCGCGAGGAATGTGCGAGCTTGGCGTCGAACATCTCGCCCGCTTCCTGCAGGCCGGCGCGATAGCTGAAGGCGCCGGCGACGATCATCACCAGCGACATCACGCCGATCAGGCCGACCAGCAGCAGGCGGCGGATGGATCTCATGCGGCCTCTCCTGCCGGATCGTCGAGCGCGTAGCCCACGCCGCGCACGGTGCGGATCAGCGCCGGATGCAGACGCTTGCGCAGGTGGTGCACGTGCACGTCGACGGCGTTGCTGGCGACATCCTCGTCCCAACCGTAGAGCCGCTGCTGCGCGGTCTCGCGCGAGACGATGCGGCCGGGATGTTCCATCAGCAGGCGCAGCAACGCGACCTCGCGCCGCGGCAGATCGACCACCCGGCCCTGCCAGGTGACCGTCAGCGAGGCGGGATCGAGCGCGAGACCGGCGAAGGCCAGCGTCGGACTGGCCTGGCCGCTGCTGCGGCGGAGCAGCGCGCGCACGCGGGCGAGCAGTTCGCCGTTGTCGAAGGGCTTGCCGACGTAGTCGTCGGCGCCGAGGTCCAGTCCCAGCATCCGGTCGGCCGCACGCTCGCGCGCGCTCAGCACCAGGATCGGCACGGTGGCCCCGGCGCGGCGGGCCTCGCGGATCACCTCGAGGCCATCCTTGCGCGGCAGGCCCAGATCGAGCACCACCAGATCGATGCCGCCGGTGCGGATGGCCGCGAGCGCGCTTGCCCCATCCTGCAGCCAGTCGACGGCATAGGCGGCGCGGCGCAGCGCGGTGCGCAGTCCCTCACCCAGCGATGGATCGTCCTCGACCAGCAAGATGCGCATCGCCGCAGTCTGTGGCGGCGCTCAGCGGCTGGCAAGGTGCTGGCGCACCTCCGCGAGCTTGCGCGTCGCCTCGGCGCGGCGGCCGCGGTCGGCGATATCGCGTCCGGGGCGCGCCGGCGCGGCGATGGCCTTCTCGAATGCCGCTGCGGCGCCGGCCCACTCGCCCTGGTCGCGGAGGAAGTCGCCGTAGAAGTAGTTGGCATCGATGTCGCTGGCGTCGATCGCCAGCGCGCGCTGCAGGTGCTCGCGGGCCTTGGCGTCGTCGCCGAAGCCGACCGGCCAGCCGGGCACCTGGTAGTACAGCGCGCCGAGGCTGGTGTGCGCGGCGCCGCCGAGCGCGGTGTCGTCGAGTGCGATCGCGGATTCGAAATCGCGCCGGGCCTGCTTGGCGAGCGCCAGGGCGCCCAGCCCACCGCGCTCGCCGGCCAGGCTGGAGCGCACGATGCCGTCCCAGATCAGGGCATCGGGATCGCGCGGTCGCGCCGCGACCAGGGCTTCGGAACGGCCGGCGAGTGCGGTCAGCGCCGCGCCGCGCTGGGCCTTCGGGGTGACGTAGGCGGCCTGCGCCCACTGGTCGCGCACGGCGACGACGGGCGCGGCGGGCTCGGCAGCGGATGCGAACGCCGGCAGCGCCAGACAGGCGGCGAGCAGGGCGGCGGCGAGGCGGTCAGAGCGGAAGCAAATCATGGCGGGGCTCCTGGGATGCGTTGGACGGGGTACCACCGGCGTGGTGGCGGATCAGCGGCAGTTGTTTCGCGAGGCTGCGGTCGATCAGTGCGGGCAGCAGCCCGTTGAGGCGCGCGAACAGCGCTTCGGGCCAGCCGAGCTGACGGCGGCGGGTGCCGCGTTCGATCGCGCGCACGAGCGCCTCGGCCACAGGCTCGGGCGCATCGACATGCGTCCCCAGCGCCTGGTTCAGCGCATCGACCGCCGGCGTATTGAACGGCGTGCGGGTCGCGCGCGGCGCCAGGTACTGGAACCGCACGGCGCCGCCGGCGTGTTCGCGGCCGAGGCCTTCGATCAGACCGCGCAGGCCGAACTTGCTCGCGCTGTAGGCCGAGAAACCGGGAAAGGCGAGGCTGCCGAAGGTCGAGCCCACCGCGACCACCGCGGCCTGGGACTGCGCCTGCAGCATCGGCAGCAGGCAGCGGATCAGCTGCATCGGCGCGACCAGGTTGGTGCGCACCAGCGCCTCGAACTCGGCGTCCGTCTGCGCGGCAAACAGTCCGAACGACGGGCGTGCATGCGCCAGCACCAGCACCGACGGCGCAGGCAGCAGCGTGCGCGCATGCGTCAGCAGTGCCGCGCGATCCACCGCGTCGGTCAGATCGGCGGCGAACGGCGTGACCGCGCCCGCCGGATGGCTGCGCGCCAGCGTCGTCAGCCGTTCCGCGTGACGCGCGACCGCGAGCACGTGCGCGCCGCGCGCCACCAGCGTCGCCACCAGTGCCGCGCCGATGCCGCCGGTGGCGCCGGTCAGCAGCACGGTCCTGCCCTGGAGATCCATCACGCGGCCTCCGCCTGGCGCAGGTCGCGCGCGGGCACATGCAGGCCGCGGAACACGTCGCCGTAGAGGCGGTAGAACCGGCGCGCGGCGTAGATCACCGCGGCCTGGTCGCCGGGATCGTCGAGGCGATTCATCAGGTCTTCGAAGAAACCGGCGTGCTCGATGTCGAGATCGCCGTGCGACAGCAGATAGCTGAAGGCGGTGCGAGGCAGGCCCAGCGAAGTTTCGATGCTCGTCGCCGCACGCGTCGCCAGCGCGACACTGGTGCCTTCGAGCACCAGCACCATGCCGAAGAATCCGACCGGATTGCCGCGGGCGATGGTGTCGTAGGCATAGGCGACCATCAGTTCGGTCGCCAGCGACGGCTCCGATGCCGCGGCCGCGGCGCGATCGGCGTCGCACGCGGCGATGTCGTCGAGCACCCACTCCTGGTGGCCCATCTCCTCTTCGATGTATTCGCCGATCGCGGTGCGCAGCCATTCCAGCCGCGCCGGCAGGCGTGCGCCGCAGGCCATCAGCAGCGGCACGGTGTGGCGCACGTGGTGATAGGCCTGGGTCAGGAAATCGACGTAGGTCGCGCGCGCGATGTCACCGGTCAGCGCCTGGTGGATGATCGGCAGGGTGACGAGCGTGGCGCGCGCATCGGCGGTCTCGGCCAGCAGGCGGTCGTGGAAGGTCATGCGGGCAGTTCCTGTGTCGACGTGGGAAACGGGGAAACGGGCGCGTCGCCATAGGCGCGTGCGACGGCATCGGCGTAGGCGTGCGCGATCGCGTCGCGACGCGGCCGGCCGTTGTCGGTCAGCAGGCCGTCGGCGGCCGAGAACGGACGCGCGGCGCGCACCACACGGGCGATGCGCGCGTAGTCGGGCAGCCCGGCGTTGACCGCGTCGAGGGCGCGCCGCACGGCGGCGGCATCGGCATCGGGCCGGCGCAACCAGGCGACCGCGACGTTGGACGGTCGCGCCTCGCCGAGCACGATCGCCTGCGCGAACAGCGGGTGCTGCAGCAGTTCGCTCTCCACCCATTCGGGCGAGACGTTGCGGCCGAACGCGGTGATGAACATGTGCTTGCGCCGGCCGGTGACGTGGACGAACCCGTCGTCGTCGACGTGGCCCAGATCGCCGGTGGCGATGGCGCCCGGCGGCGGCGCGTCCTCGCCCAGATACGACAGGCAGCGCACGCCGGCGACGTGCAGTTCGCCGTCGATCACCGACACGCGCGCATGGGGCAATGGCCGTCCGACGCTGCCGGCGCGCACCGCGCCGGGCCGGTTGAGGGCGACCACCGACACGCATTCGCTCAGGCCGTAGCCCTCGAAGACCGGCAGCCCCACGGCCGCGGCGCGCGCCAGCAGTGCCGGGCCGACGCGGCCACCGCCCACCGCGACGAAGCGCAGCGACGCCGGCAGCGCGACGCCCTGCTCCGCCGCCGTCACCAGCGCCAGCAGCAGTTGCGGAAACACGATCAGGCTGTGCGGCGCGTAGCGATGCAGGCAGGCGAGCAGCCGTGGCACATCCAGCCCGGCCGCGCCGCTGTAGCCGATCTCGGCCAGCGGCGGCACCGCGATGTCGGCGCCCGAGAGCAGCGCGCCGTAGAGACCGGAGATGTTCTCCAGCAGCGTCGACAGCGGCATGAGGCACAGGTGCCGCGCCGGCGCGAGCGGCCGTGACGCATCCACGAGCGCGCCGGCCACGGTCAGCAGCGCGTCGTCGCCGATGCACACGCCCTTGGGCTGGCCGGTGGTGCCGGAGGTGAACGTGATGCACGCAGTGCCCGCCGGCATGGCCGCACCCGCGGCCTCCAGCAGGCGGACACGCAGCCCCGGCAGCAGCGGCTGCGTGTCCGCGTGCGATGCGGCGGACTCGGCCAGCACCAGCAGACCGGTGCCACTGCGCGCGAGCGCATGCGCGGTCTGCGCGGCGCTGAAGAACGTCGGCAGCGGCACGTGCACCAGGCCGCGCGCGCGCAGCGCGAGATCCAGGGCCAGCCAGTCGGGACCGTTGTCGAGGCGGCTGGCGACGACGCGGGCCCCGCGCGCCTGCAGCGCATCGGCGATCGCCAGCGCGCGGGCGTGCAGCGCGGGCGCATCGACTGCGCCGTCGGCGGTCAGCACGCGCGTGGGCATGTGCAGCAGGCTGTCGAGCAGATCGGCGAAGCCGCTCATGCCGGCACTCCGGCGCAGGTCGCCGTCATGCCGTGCCAGGGCGCGACCTCGGGCGTCGCACGTGCCTGCAGGAAGGCGTGCCCGGCGGCGAGATCGCCGAACAGCACCTGCGGCTGCACCTCGTAATAGCGGCCCCAGTCGGTGCCGTCGTCGTGCAGGCGCGACCGGTCCGCGTCGGCCAGCACCACCGTCGCCAGGTGCAGGCGGTCGAAGGCGTTGCGCAGTTGGCGCGTCGCGGTGAACAGCACCCAGCGCAGGCCGGCCGCATGCAGCGCGCCGGTGAGATGCACGATCAGCGCGCGCGCATCGCCGGCCGACAGCGCCGCGAGATTGCCCACCTCGACCAGCTCGCCGCGCGACACCGAGCGCCCGACCGATGCCGCGACGACGGCGTCCGCCGGCGCGTCGAGATACTGCTCGACGAACAACGCGCCGTCATGGCCGGTGCGCAGGCCGACGGCCGCCAGCAGCCGGCCGTCGCCGTCGCGGAACGCGAGCAGGTGCGGCAGGAAGCTGCGCAGCCGCGCGCCGTAACGCGCGAGGTAGACGTGGGCGATGAAGGCCTCGACCTCGGCGCGGTCCACCGCGTCGGGTTCGACGACGCGGCACTGGGCCCAGGGGCGCGGCAGGCGGGCGGTGAGTCGGGCGGAAGCGGTGTCCATGGAGCGGCATGCTGTGGCCGCCCGATTAAGCCTCGATTAGCCCGTTGTTAGGACTTCGTTCCGGCGGTGTCGGCGTGCCGTCCGGTCTCGGGGCGTTCATCCTGCGCGCCGCGTTCGTCCTCGCGCACGCGGAACCACGCGGCATAGAGCGCCGGCAGGAACAGCAGCGTCAGCAGCGTCGCGACCGTGAGCCCGCCCATGATCGCCACCGCCATCGGCCCGAAGAACACGCTGCGCGAGAGCGGAATCATCGCCAGGATCGCGGCGAGCGCGGTCAGCACGATCGGCCGGAAACGCCGCACCGTCGCGTCGACCACCGCGTCCCAGCGCGCATGCCCGGCAGCGATGTCCTGCTCGATCTGGTCCACCAGGATGATCGAGTTGCGCATGATCATGCCGGCCAGCGCGATCGTGCCGAGCATCGCCACGAAGCCGAACGGCACGCGGAACACCAGCAGGAACAGAGTCACGCCGATCATGCCCAGCGGCGCGGTCAGCAGCACCAGCGCGGTCCGCGAGAAGCTGCGCAGCTGCAACATCAGCAGCGACACCACGACGAACAGGAACAGCGGCAGACCGGCCTTGATCGAATCCTGGCCCTTGCCGGAATCCTCGACCGTACCGCCGGTCTCGAGCCGGTAGCCGTCAGGCATCGACGCGCGGATGTCCTCGAGCGTCGGCAGGATCTGCGCCACCACCGTCGGCGGCGTGGCATCGCCGCGGATGTCGGCGCGCACGGTGATCGTCGGCAAGCGGTCGCGGTGCCAGATGATGCCGTCCTCGAATGTCGGATCGAGCCGCGCGATCTGGCCCAGCGGCACCGACGCGCCGTTCGACGTCGGAATGGACAGGCTTTCGAGCAGCTCGAGCTGGCCGCGTTCGTCGTCGTCGCCGCGCATGACGATGCCGATCAGTTCGTTGCCCTCGCGATACGTGCTGACCTGCAGGCCCGACAGCGAACTCGACAGGAACTGGGCGAGGGTCTGCGAACTCACGCCGAGCACGCGGGCGCGCTCCTGGTCGACCCGCAGGCGCACGACGCGGCTGGGTTCGTCCCAGTCCAGATTGACGTTGGCGACGCCGGGATTGGCGCGCACCTGCTCGGCGATCGCATCGGCGATCGCGCGCACGCGTTCGACGTGTTCGCCCGAGATCCGCAGCTGCACCGGATAGCCGACCGGCGGCCCGGTCTCGAGCCGCGTCACGCGCAGCTGCAGCTCCGGAAATGTCGGCGCAACCTCATCGACCAGCCACATGCGGATGCGCTCGCGTGCCTCGACATCGGTCGTGGTCACGACGAACTGGGCGAAGTTCGCCTGCGGCAGTTTCTGGTCCAGCGGCAGATAGAAGCGCGGCGAGCCGCTGCCGACATAGGACACGCGCGAATCGATGCCGGCGCGTCCGTCGAGCAGTGCATCGAGTCGGGCGGCCGCGGCTTCGGTCGCGCGCAGCGAACTGCCCTCGGCCAGTTCGACGTCGACCATCAGCTCCAGGCGCGTCGAATCGGGGAAGAACTGCTGCGGCACGAACCGGAACAGCAGCAAGGAAGCGACCAGCATCGCCGCGGTCGCGCCGATCACCAGCCAGCGATGGGTCAGCGCCCAGTGCAGCCACGCGCGGAAGCGCCGGTAGAACGGCCGCTGGTAGGGATCGTGGTCGTGGGCGTGCGGCGTACCCGGCGCCAGCGCGAAGGCGAAGGCCGGCCAGCGGTCCGCGGCGCGGGCGCGCGCATCGCGCCAGCGGGCCGGCAACGAGCCGGGGCGCGGCGGCTGCGGGTTCGCCAGATCCGGCAGCATCTTCTCGCCGAGCAGCGGGATGAACAGCACCGCGGCGATCCACGACACGACCAGCGCGATGGTCACCACTTCGAACAGCGAGCGCGTGTATTCGCCGGTGCTCGACGCCGCTGTCGCGATCGGCAGGAAGCCGGCCGCGGTGATCAGGGTGCCGGTGAGCATCGGGAACGCGGTGTGGGTCCACGCGTAGCTCGCCGCCGCGAGCCGGCTGTCGCCCTGCTCCATCCGCACGGCCATCATCTCCACCGCGATGATGGCGTCGTCGACCATCAGTCCCAGCGCCAGCACCAGCGCGCCGAGCGAGATCTTGTGCAGGCCGATGTCGAACTGGTCCATCGCGATGAAGGTCATCGCCAGCACCAGCGGAATCGACACCGCCACGACCAGCCCGGTGCGCAGGCCCAGCGACACGAAGCTCACCAGCAGCACGATGATCACCGCCTCGGCGAGCACCTTGACGAATTCGCCCACCGAATCGCGCACCGCGCGCGGCTGGTCGGACACCTTGCGCAGTTCCATGCCGGCGGGCAGCGTCTCCTGCAGCTGCGCGAATTCCGTTTCCAGGCGCTTGCCGAGTTCGAGGATGTCGCCGCCCTCGTGCATCGCCACCGCGATGCCGATCGCGTCCTGCCCCATGAAACGCATGCGCGGCGCGGCCGGGTCGGCGAAGCCGCGCTCGACGGTCGCGATGTCGCCCAGGCGCACGGTGCGGTCGCCGGCGCGGATCGGGAAATCGCGGATCGCGTCGATCGAATCGAAGGGGCCGTCGACGCGCAGCTGCACGCGCGCACTGCCGGTCTCGAAGAAACCCGCCGACGCCAGCGCGTTCTGCTCCGCCAGCGCCTGCTGCACGGCCGCCATCGGAATGCCCAGCGTGGCCAGTCGCGTATTGCTGACCTCGATCCAGACCTTCTCGTCCTGCAGGCCGACCAGCTCGACCTTGCCCACGTCGTCGACCAGCTGCAGTTCGCGCTGGATGCGGTCGGCGTAATCCTTCTTGATCGCGTAGTCGAAGCCCGTGCCGGTCAGCGCGTAGATGTTGCCGAAGGTGTCGCCGAACTCGTCGTTGAAGAACGGCCCCACGATGTCCTGCGGCAGCGAGGGCCGCAGGTCGGCGACCTTCTTGCGCACCTGGTACCAGAGATCGGGAATCTGCGCCGAGCGCAGATCGTCGCGCGCATGGAACACGATCTGCGATTCACCCGGACGCGAGTACGAGCTCACGAACTCGTAGTCGCCGGTCTCCATCAGCTTGCGCTCGATGCGCTCGGTGACCTGGCGCGAGACCTGCTCGGCGGTGGCGCCCGGCCACTGGGTCTGGATGACCATCGCCTTGAAGGTGAAGGGCGGATCCTCGGACTGGCCCAGCCGGCCGTAGGAGAAGATGCCGGCCACCGCGACCACCAGCATCATGTAGAGCACCAGCGTGCGGTTGCCGAGCGCCCATTCGGAGAGGTTGAAGCGGGTCACGGGCAGCAGACCCGGACGCGCGCGCGCGACGGCGTCATCCGTCCGGCGTCACCGCACGCGGACCGCGGCGACGACGCGCCGCAGTCGGAACGAAACTGGCGTTCGATGACGACGTGCGTCATTTCGCTGCCGCCGGTTTCGGCACGTCCGATTGGATGGGCCGGTTCTCGCGATCCACCGGCGTCACCCGCTGGCCGGCACGCAGCAGGTGCCCACCGGCCGCGACGACCAGCGCATCGGACGCGAGCCCGGACAGCACCGGTACGCTGCGCGCGCCGTAGGGACCGGTCTCGACCGGCACCGATCGCAGGCGGCCGTCGCCCCGGTCGACCACCCAGACCGCCTTGCCGCCATCGGGTCCCGGCTGGATCGCGGCCAGCGGCACCTGCAGGGCGGTGCCGGTGCTCGCGCCGGCCAGATACACGCGTGCGCTCTGGCCCAGTTCGAGGCCTGCGACCGCATCGTCGGCGATCGCCACGCGCGCGGCGTAGGTGCGGGTCTGCGGGTCGGCGCCCGCGGCGATTTCCCGGATCGTGCCGGGCACGCGCGTGCCCGGCCGGTTCCACAGCTCGATCTGCGCCGGCTGACCGATCGCGAAATCCGCGATGCGCGATTCGGGCAGGGCGATCGCGACCTCGCGGCCGTCGTCGCCGGCGAGCATGAAGATCGCCTGGCCCGCGGCGACCACCTGCCCCGCTTCGGCCTCGCGGCTGGCGATCACGCCGTCGCGCGGTGCCCGCAGCTGCGTGTAGCCGGCCTGGTTGCCTGCGACATCGGCCTGCGCCCGCGCGGCGCGCAGCTGCGACTGCGCCGCCTTGTAGGCCGCGTCCTGGGCATCCATCTGCGAACGGCTGATCAGCTGCTGGTCGACGAGCGCGGCATAGCGCGCGCGATCGGTGCGGGCGCGGGTGTATTCCGCCTCGGCCGATGCGACCTGCGCCTGCGCCGACTGCTGTTGCAGCCGTAGGTCACCGGGATCGAGTTCGGCCAGAACCTGGCCGCGTTCGACCCGTGCACCGGCGTCGACGTCGCGCCGGATCAGCTGGCCGCCGACCTGGAACGCCAGGACCGCCTCCTCGCGGGCGCGGATCTCGCCGGGGAATGCGGCCGTGCCACTGTCGACGGCGGCGCCCGGCGTGACCACGAGCACCGGGCGCGCCGCCGGCTCGGGCGCGCTGCGATCGCCGCAGGCCGACAGCACCAGCATGCCGGCGACCAGGGTCGTCAGCAGCGCGGCGCGGGAGGTGCGAAACGGGGTCAGGCGTCGCATGACGAGCGTCCATCGGGTGGGGATACGGAGCCGTATCGTATATTTTCAGAACTGATTGGTATAGTATTCCCCGCCATGTCGACGCGTCCGTCCACGCTGACCCCCGTTCCGACGCCCGAAAAGGCCGCGGCGGGTCCCGGCCGTCCGAAGGATCTGGCCAAGCGCGCGGCGATCCTCGAAGCCGCGGAGCGCATGTTCCTGCAACAGGGCTTCGAAGGCGTGAGCATGGACCAGATCGCGGCCGAGGCCGGCGTGTCCAAGCTGACCGTCTACAGCCATTTCGGCGACAAGGACACGCTGTTCACCGAGGCCGCGGCGCGTTACTGCGAGCAGCAGATGCCCGATTCGGTGTTCGAGCCGGCACCGGCCACCCCGCTGCGCCAGCGCCTGCTGGAAGTCGCCGAGGCGTTCTTCGCCATGGTGTCCTCGCCCGAGGCCGTCGCCGGCCACCGCCTGCTGTGCACGCCGCAGATGGTGGAGAAGCGCCTGCCGCAGCGCTTCTGGAAGGGCGGCCCCGAGCGCGTGCAGTCCGCGTTCGCGACGCTGCTGCAGCGCCGGATCGAGACCGGCGATCTCGACATCGATGCGTCTCTGGTGCCGACCGCGGCGGCGCAGTTCTTCGTGCTGCTCAAGGGCGACCTGCACCAGCGGATGGTGTTCGACTGCGACGACGCCGGCGATTGCGCCGCGCAACGGCGCGCGCACCTGGAAGCCTCGGTGGACATGTTCCTGCGCGCCTACGGGCGGCGCTGAGCGCTGTCACATGGGCCGCCCGCGTGCCGTCTGGGCCGGTGACTTCCGGCACTGCGTCACCCGCGACACCCCCGCGATGATGAACCCGCCCCCGCACCGCTAGAATTGCGGGCTGGCGAACGAAGGAACCCGCAACAATGACGATCGACTACGCCAAGGCCCGTGTGGCGATGGTGGAACAACAGGTCCGGCCCTGGGACGTGCTTGATGCACGCGTGCTCGAAACGATTTCGCGCGTGCCGCGCGAGGCGTTCGTGGCCGAACCGCGCCGCGCGCTGGCCTATGCCGACCTCGAACTCCCGCTGGGCCACGGCGAGCTGATGCTCAAGCCCGTGGTCGAAGGCCGTGCGCTGCAGGCGCTGGCCCTGGAACAGGGCGACGAAGTGCTGCAGATCGGCACCGGCAGCGGCTATCTGGCGGCGTGCATGGGCTATCTGGCGCGCGACGTCGTCAGCCTCGAGCGCCATGCGGACCTGGCCGATGCGGCCCGCGGCCGCCTGCAGGCGCAGGGCATCGCCAATGTCGACGTGGTCGCCGCCGATGCGTTCGCCTGGAATACCGACCGCCGCTTCGACGCGATCTGCGTCTGTGGCGCCGTCGACGTGATCCCCGCGCGTTTCGTGCAGTGGCTGCGTCCCGGCGGCCGCATGTTCATCGTCCGGGGCCGCGCACCCGCGATGGAAGCGGTGCTGGTGCACCGCGAGGGCGATGCTGTCAACGCGCCGCGCATCGAATCGTTGTTCGAGACCGGACTCGCCTATCTCGCAGGCGCGGCGCCGGTGCCGCAGTTCACTCTCTGATCGTCCAAGGATCCTCCATGTTCCGCCGCCCCCTGTTCCTGTCGCTCGCACTCGCGCTGACGTCCAGTCCGTTGCTGGCCGCCGATCTCGTCCAGACCTACGAGCTGGCCCGCACCAATGATCCGACGCTGTCGATCGCCGAATCGCAGCGCCTGTCGACCAAGGAAGGCGCGGTCCAGGCCCGCGGCGCACTGCTGCCTCAGATCAACGGCAGCGCCTCGCTGACCGACAGCCGCGTTGCAGGCGTGTCGGGCCGCGGGCGGACGCGCAGTTACGGCATCAATGCCGGCCAGGTGCTGTTCGACTGGGGCCAGGTGTCGACGCTGCGTTCGCAGCGCGCGCTGAGCACGGCGGCCGACTTCCAGCTCGACGCGGACAACGACTCGCTGATCACGCGGACGTCGGCGGCGTACTTCGACGTGCTGGTGTCGACCGAAACCCTGGCCGCCGCCGAGGCTGCCGAGGCCGCGTTCAAGCGCCAGTTCGATTTCGCCGACAAGCGTCTCGAAGTGGGTCTGGCACCGATCACCGACGTGCACGAGGCGCGCGCCCAGTACGACGGCGCCCGCGCGAACACGATCGTCCAGCGCAACGCGCTACAGGATGCCTACCAGGCATTGGCCGAGATCACCGGTTCGGAGATCCGCGACCTGCGCGGCCTGCCCGACGATTTCACCCCGCAGCTGCCGGAAGGCCGCGACGCGGAAGCCTGGGTCGCCACCGCGATCGAGCAGAATCCGCAGCTGCAGGCCCTGCGCTACCAGGTGACGGCTTCCGAGTACGGCGTGACCGCAGCGAAGTCGGCGCATCTGCCGACGCTCGATCTCGGCGCCAGCTATGGCAACAGTGACACCTGGGGGCGCGAGAACATCGACACCCTCACGCGTCGTGGCGAAACCAACAGCATCGGCGTGACGCTGACCGTGCCGATCTTCAGCGGCGGCATCACCCAGTCGCGCGTGCGCCAGTCGATCGCCCAGCGCGACATCACCACCGACCAGTACGAAGCGCAGCGCCGCGCGATCGAACGCAACACCCGCAGCGCCTACCAGAACCTCGTCGCCGGCATCACCGAAGTCGAGGCACGCCGTCTGGCGCTGGTCTCGGCCAACAGCGCCTACGAGGCCTCGCAGGTCGGTCTGGAAGTCGGTACGCGCACCGTCATCGACGTGCTGATCAACCAGCAGAACCTGTTCTCGGCGCGCCAGGCCTATGCCTTCGCCAAGTACAACTTCCTGCAGAGCCGCCTGCTGCTCGAGCAGGCCGCCGGCACGCTGGACATCGGCAACCTGCAGAACGTGAACCGTCAGCTGACCGTCGACGTCAACAGCGTCGGCGCGTCCACGGGGACCGGCGACGGCACGGCGACACCGCCGCCACAGTAAGCCCTGCGGCGGTCAGGACGACGACGGCGCGGATCGCAGGATCCGCGCTGTTTTCGTATCCGGCGCCGGCAGATCCGGCTCGATCAGGGCCAGCGTGCGCGCGAGTGCGCCGCGGCCATTGGCGACGAGCGCACGGCCGGCCTCGGCCATCGTCTCGCGCGCGTGCGCATCGTCCAGCAATGCGGCGATGTGGTCGTGCACCGCGTCCGCGTCTTCGCCGATCCGCAGCGCCTCCGCGCGCCCCAGCTGCCTGGCGATGTCGGTGAAGTTCTGCAGGTGCGGCCCGGTGACCACCGGCGTGCCGACGGCGGCCGGCTCGAGCAGATTGTGGCCGCCGATGTCCTGCAGGCTGCCGCCGACGAAGGACACGTCGGCGCAGGCGAAGAACTGGCCCAGTTCACCGAGGGTGTCGAGCACGAAGACGTCGTCGCCGGCATCGGGCCAGGTGGTCAGCGCGCGGGTGGCCACGCGCCAGCCGGCATCGACGGCGAGCTGCATCGCGCTGCGGAACCGCTCGGGATGGCGCGGCGCCCAGATCAGCAGCAGGTCGGGCCATCGCACGCGCAGGCGGCGGTGGATGCCGATGACCGCCGCTTCCTCTTCGGGATGCGTGCTGGCCGCGATCCACACCGGCCGCGCGCCGGCGTGGCCGCGGAAGTCGGCGAGCAACTTCGCGATCTTTGCGTCGTCGAGGGTGATGTCGAACTTGAGGTTGCCGGTGTCGATCACCGCCTCGCGCAGCGCACCGAGTTTGACGAAACGCTTGCCGTCGTCCCCGGACTGCGTCGCGACGCGGCGGACCGTGCGCAGCGCGCGGCCGACCAGCGGGCGCAGCACGCGATAGCCGCGTAGCGAACGTGCCGACAGTCGTGCGTTGACGATCACCGTCGGCACGCCGGCATCGCGGCAGCAGAACAGCAGGTTCGGCCATAGTTCGGTCTCGACGATCAGGCCGATCTGCGGACGGAAATGACGCAGGAAACGCCGCACCGCGCCCGACAGGTCGTAGGGCAGGTAGACGTGCTCGACGCGCGTGCCCCACAGCGCCCGCACGCGCTCCGAACCGGTCGGCGTGATCGTCGTGACCAGCAGGCGACGCGCCGGATCGCGGGCGAGCAGTGCGTTGATCAGCGGCGCCGCGGCGTTGACCTCGCCTACCGAGACGGCGTGCACCCACACCGGCGCCGTCAGCGGCGGCGTGCGGTAGATGCCGTAGCGCTCGTCCCAGCGCAGCAGGTAGGCCGACTGCCGGAAGCCGCGCCAGATCAGGTGATAGACCGTGATCGGCGCGAGCACGACGAGCAGGGCCGAGTAGAGGCCGCGCAGCAGTCGTTCTGTGGTGTCGGCCGGCATCGGCACAGGATAGCGGATGCCTGCACGGCTCCACCTTCTACAATGGCCCGATGTCGACGCCGCCCCTGCCCCGCCCGCCGCTCGCGCCCCGCCACTGGCCGGCGTGGCTCGGCATCGGCCTGATGGCGCTCGCGGCGCGGATCCCGTGGCCACTGCAGCGCGCGCTCGGACGCGGACTCGGCGCCACCTTGCGCGTCGCGCTGGCGGCCCGTCGCCGGGTCGCGGCGCGCAATCTCGAACTGTGTTTTCCCGAACTCGACGCGCCTGCGCGCGATGCGCTGCTGCGTCGCCATTTCCACGCGCTGGGCATCGGCCTGTTCGAATTCGCACGCGCCTGGTGGGGCTCGATCGCACCGCTGCGGCGCGGACTGGTCGTCGAAGGCGTCGAGCATGTCGAATCCGCGCGCGCGGCGGGGCGTGGCGTGATCGTCGTGTCCGGCCACTTCACCACGCTCGAAGTCTGCGGCCGCCTGATGTGCGACCACATCCCGCTGGCCGGCATGTATCGCCCGCATTCGGAAGCGGCGATGGAATGGGCGGTGCGCCGCGGGCGCGCGCGCTACGCCGCGGCGATGTTTCCCAAGCGCGACGTGCGCGGGGTGGTGCGCCACCTCAAGCGCGGCGGCCTGCTGTGGTACGCGCCCGACCAGGATCCCAGTGGCGGCGACGCGGTCTACGTGCCGTTCTTCGGCCGCTCTGCGCACAGCCTCACGTCGACCCACTCGCTCGCGCGCCTGTCGGGTGCGGCGGTGGTGTTCTACCGGCATGTGCGCCGCGACGACGGCGGCTACACGCTGACGCTGTCTCCGGCGCCCGCGCCGTATCCGACGCAGGACGCGACCGCGGACACCGCGACGGTCATCGCCGGCATCGAGGACATGGTCCGCGCGGCGCCCGACCAGTACCTGTGGATCCACCGGCGCTTCAAGCGGCAACCGGATGGAGCATCGCTGTACTGAGCGAAGGCGACCGCCTACGTCGGATGGGCAGAGCGCAGCGAAACCCATCATTGTTCTGATTGATGGAGTCGTGCATCTGCCGAGATCGGCGGTGCTGCATCGATGGCTGCGATCGCGAGTACGCGCATGGCGACGATAGGTGTCGCTGCGCTCTACCCATCCGACGGATCTCGATCAGCGCAGCACGCCGTCCTGCGGCTGCACCGGCTCCACGCGCGCGAGCAGGCTGCCGGCGTACAGGGCAGACAGCAGCAGCGTGAAGCCGCCCCAGAACGTCGAATAGAACGCGAGATGCGTGTTGAGCGGGAACACCGTCACCGCGAGCGCGAGCATCGCCGGCCGCGCCTGTTCGCGTGCGTCGGGTGTGGCGAAGCGCCAGGCGCGCCAGGCCATCGCCACGCCCGCCAGCCACATCAGCAGGCCGATGAGTCCGGTCTCGCTGCCGATCTCGAGCACGATCTGGTGGGCGTGGAACGCAGGCCCATCGCCCCAGGCCGCCAGTTCGCCCGGTCGCGGATCACAGCCGGCAAAGGCTTCGCGAAAGCCCCGAGCACCGACGCCGTTGACCGGATTCTCGCGGACCATGCACAGCGCCGCGTCCCAGATGCGCGCGCGACCCGACAGCGCGTTGTCGACGCCGGCCTCGTCGGCCGACAGCCCCATCGCGGTGCGCTCGATGCGGTCACGCACCTGCGGCGAACCCACGGCCGCGACCACGGCCACGACGAGCCCGGCCGCGAACACCGCCAGCAGGCGACGCCAGCCGAGCAGGCGCCAGCCGGAGAACAGCAGCACCAGCGCATAGGTCAGCCACGACGCGCGCGAGCCGGCAAACAGCAGCACGATGCCGATCGCCGCGCTCGCGATCACCCAGCCGCTGGCGCCGAAGCGGCGGCCCGCCCAGTACAGCCCGAACGGCGACAGACTGGCCAGCACCACGCCGAGCTTGAGATTGCAGGGGCCCAGCACACCGCCGAGGCGGTCCGCGGCGGCGATCTGGTCGACCGTGCACATCGGCCGGCTGCTGATCAGCTGCTTGAGCTGGTCGATGCCGAAGAACAGCGGGCTGGTGCCGAACACGACTTCGCACAGACCGTCGATCGTCCACACCGCGACGATCACCGCCAGCCCGCCCAGCGTGATGCGCCGGCCGCGGCGCGTCGCGACCGCGGACGCCACCAGCCACAGGAACGGGAGATAGCGCAGGTCGACCAGCGCCTCGCGCAGCGCGCGCCCGACATCGACCGAATCCACTGCCGAGACCAGCTGGGGCAGCCAGTAGGCGAAGAACAGCACGCTGGTCAGCGCCCAGGCCGGCGCGCTGAGCAGGGCGGCACCGCCGCGGAATCGCGCGCCGACCAGATGGATGATCGCCGCCAGCGCGCCCAGCACCATCACGCCCTCGGCGTAGCCGGGCGCAGGCCACAGGATCACGAAGGCCAGGACCCAGTGCGGCGCCCAGCGCCAGCCGACGGGGCGCGGCGCAGAGGCACCGCTCGCGGTTTCAGTTGTCGTCGTCGAACTCGTCATAGACCGCGAGGGTCGCCTCCTGCATCGCACGCAGCGTGTCGGGCATCGTACCGGCTCGCGCCGGCGCTCGCGTGACCAGCGCGCGTGCGGCGTGCGCCAACGCGACGCGATCGAACGGCGCCACCGTGCCCTCGGGCTGCAGTTGCGCGAGCAGTTCGCCGACGCCGCCATGCGCCCAGCCGACCACCGGCCGCGCGCACGACAGCGCTTCGAGCACGGTGCGGCCGAACGCTTCGGGCTTGCGCGAGAGCTGCAGCACCAGATCGCTGGCCGCATAGGCGCGGGCGATCGCATCGGTGGGCGCGGTCATCGCCAGCGCATCGCCGCATCCCGCGGCATCGGCGGCGCGGGTGAGTTCGTCGAGATAGGCCTCGCGCCCCGCCTCGCGCGCCCCGGGCATCCACAGGCGCGCATCCAGGCCTTCGGCGCGCAGGTCGCCGAGCAGCGTGATCGCATCGTGGTGGCCCTTGAGCCGCGTGCCGCGGCCGGGCAACAGCAGCAGCGGGCCATCGCCGCCGAGCGCGGGCCAGCGCGCCGCGATCTCGACACGTGCACCCGCGTTCGGATGCGACGTCGCCGGGAACTGCGTCGGATCGATGCCGCGCGGAATCACCCGCAGGCGCGCGTGCGGCGTCGCCGGATAGTGCTGCAGCAGATAGTCGCGCACGGTGTCCGACACGCAGATGACCCGCTCGCCGCGGGCCATGATCGCGCTGTAGCGCGACGGCGAATTGAGCCCGTGCATGGTGGTGACGAACCGCGGGCGGCGCGTTTCGGGCAGGCCACGCAGCGCCCACCAGCCGATCCACGCCGGCAGTCGCGAGCGGGCATGCACGATGTCGGCGCCGGTGTCGGCGAGCAGGCGTCGCAGCGTGCGCACATGGCGCAGCACCCGGAGCGATTTCGCACCGATGTCGAGCGCGATGTGAGTCGCGCCGGTGGCCTCCAGCGCGGGCACGAGACGTCCGCCCGCGGAGACGACGATCGCGCGATGGCCGGCATCGACCAGCGCCTGCGCGATTTCGATCGTGGAACGCTCGACGCCGCCCGACGACAACGCGGGCAGCAACTGGATGACGGTCAGCGGTCGACGCATACGGGCGCGGAACGCGCCGGGGTCAGTCGACGAGAACGAAGTGCGCGCCGCAGTACGGGCAGTCGGACTCGCCGTTCTCGGCTTCGATCGGCAGGTAGACGCGCGGATGCGAATTCCACAGCGCCATCGACGGCAGCGGGCAGCTCAGCGGCAGGTCGGCGCGGCGCACTTCATAGCGCTGGGCGGCATTGGCTTGCGTCGGGGCTGCGGTCATGACGGCGGTGTTCATCGGCGTGGAGGCCGCCATTCTAGCGCGCGACCGTGCAGACGGGCTCAGCCCGGCAGGGTGATCAGCAGCAGTTCGGCGCCGTCGTGCGTGGCGACGAGACCGGTGACGACGGTCTCCGCATGCCAGCCCAGCGCATCGCCGGCCGCGAGCGTCTGCCCGTCGAGCGTCACGCCCCCGCGCAGGACCTGCAGCCAGTGCCGCTGCGTGGCGTCGAGCGTCAGGCCCAGACGTGCACCCGGTGCGATGCGCGCATGGTGCAGCCCGGCCTGCTGGCGGATCGGCAGGCTGCCCGCGGCGCCATCGGGCGCGGCGAGCAGCGTCCAACCCGCGTCGCCGGCCACCCGCATGACGCCCGTGGCCGGCGACAGATTGACCCGGTCGGGCTGGATCGCGATGCGCAGCACGCGCGCACCCTCGGCGCCTGCGGTTTCGACCGGCGTATCGCTGGCATGACCGGCGCCGGTCCAGGCCAGCGCACCGGCCTCGAGCGCGGCGCCGTCGCGGCCCAGGACGCCGTCGAGCACCAGGACCAGCAGCTCCATGTTCGCCACGCGCTGCGCGGGCACGGTCGCGCCCGGCGGCAGATGCTCCTCGTTGAGCTGGCGCAGCGCGCCGAAGCCCAGCCAGTCGGGATCGTGGAAATCACCGCTGGAGAACGTGCACAGGCGCGTGCGATCGCCGTGCGTGGTGCGGCCGCGCTGGTCGGCGGGACGTTGGACTTTCATGACGGCAGATCCGGATCGCGGAAACGAAAACGCCGGCGCTCGGGAGACCCGTGCGCCGGCGTCGTGACGCGGAAGCTTACTGCGCGGCAGGCGCGGCCGGGGCGGCGCCTTCGGCGACGACGGCCTCGGTGGTGATGCGCAGTTCGACTTCATCGCTGACGTTCGGCGCATACGCGCCCACGCCGAAGTCGCTGCGCTTGATCTGCGCGACCGCGTCGAAACCGGCGGCGGCGCGCTTGGCCATCGGCTGCTCGCCGAACTTGTTGATCGTGACGTCCAGCACCACCGGCTTGGTGATGTCCTTGATCGTCAGGTCACCGGTGACCTTGAGCTGGTTGGTGCCGGCGCTCTCGACCGCGGTGCTCTTGAACGTGGCGTTCGGGAACTTGGCCGCGTCGAAGAAATCGGCGCTGCGCAGGTGGTCGTCGAAATCGCCGACGTGCGAGTTCAGGCCCGACAGCGGCAGCGTGACCTCGACCGACGACGCGCCGACGTTCTCGGCGTCGTAGACGATCTGGCCGGAGACTTCGCCGAAGTGCGCGATCGGATTGGAGAAGCCGAAATGGCTCCACTGGGCGATGACGTCGGTGTGCTTGGGGTCGAGCACGTAGGTGCCCGACACGCCGGTGATGGCGTCGGCGGCCGGTGCGGTGTCGGTCATCGGCTCGGTCGCCGGCTGCGCGGTGGCGGTGGCGGCAGGCGGGGTGGCATCCGCCGGCGCCGGATCCTGCTGGGCGCAGGCGGCGAGGGCAAGGGCGGCGGCAAGCGGGAGCAGCAGGTGGGCGGTACGCATGGGCGGATCCTCGAACGGGTGGTGGGCGGAAACCGCGCGGCCGGATCGCCGGCGCGCGGGCGGAAGATCAGACGATGCGCGCGGCTTCGTCGAAGGGCAGGCGCGGCGAACGCGGGAAGATCGTCGAGGGATCGCCGGTGCCCAGATTGACCAGGAAGTTCGACTTGATCGCCGTGCCGGCGAAGAATGCTTCGTCGACCTTGGCGTTGTCGAAGCCGGACATCGCACCGGTATCGAGACCCAGCGCGCGCGCGGCTAGGATCAGATAGGCGCCCTGCAGGCTGCCATTGCGGAATGCCGGCACTTCGCGGTTCTCGCGCGGACCGTCGAACCAGCTCTTGGCATCGGTGTGCGGAAACAGGAACGGCAGCTTCTCGTGGAAGTCCTCGTCGTGGGCGACGATCACGATCACCGGCGCCGACATCGTCTTCTCGTAATTGCCTTCGGAGAGCGCCGGCCCGAGCTTCGCCTTGGCTTCGGCCGACTTCACGAACACGAAGCGCGCGGGCGAGGAATTGGCCGACGTCGGTGCGAACTTCAGCAGGTCGTAGAGCTGGCGCAGCGTGTCGTCACTGATCTCGCCACTGAACCCGTTGTAGGTGCGGGCGGTGCGGAACAGCTGGTCGAGCGCGGCATCGGGCAGAACATCGGTCATCGGCAACCTCGGATCGGATGGGCCAGGCAGGGCCGCAGTGTAGAGTCCTGCGGCGGCGCGACGCGTGCGACGGCGCAGAACGGATGATCACATACGTGGAACGTGGGCCAGGCGAAGACGGGGATTACGGACGGATCTGGGCACTCAGCGATGGGCGCGCCGGCAACGCGCGCCAGGCCGAAGCGCTTGCCGCTGCGCTCTCTGCCCAGCCTGATGCCTTGCATCTGGCGCCGCATGCGCCATGGCGCTGGGCCGCGCCGCGCCGGCTGCCGTTCGCGTCGCACGCCTTCGGCCGCGACTTTGCCGCAGGACTGGACGCTGCGCCGGCGCTCGCGATCGGCTGCGGCCGCCAGGCGGCGCTGGCGACCCGGCTGGCCGGGCAGCGCGGCGCGCGCACGGTGCAGATCCTCGATCCGCGCATCGATCCGCGGCATTGGGATCTCGTCGTCGTGCCCGAGCACGACGCCCTGCGCGGCGACAACGTCCTCGTCGCACGCGGGAGCCTGCATCCGGTCGACGATGCGTGGCTGGCCGCTGCGCGCGATGCCCACCCGGCATTCGGCGCCCTGCCCGGCCCGCGGATCGCGGTGCTGCTCGGCGGCGACTCGCGTCACGGCCGCTTCGACGTCGCCGCGTTCACCGCGCTCGCCGACCGGCTCGATGCGGTCGTTGCGCGCGAGGGCGGCAGCCTGCTGCTGACCGGATCGCGGCGCACGTCGCCGGCGGTGCGCGATGCGCTGCGTGCGCGCTATGCCGGCCGCGCCGCCAGCGTCTGGGCGGACGCACGCGACGGCGCGAATCCCTATGCCGGCATGCTGGGCTGGGCCGATCGGATCGTGTGTTCGTCGGACTCGGTCAACATGCTGTCCGAGGCCTGCGCGACGCACGCACCGGTCCATGTGTTCGCGCCCGGACCGCTCGACGGCGCCCCGCAGCGCTTCGTCGATGGCCTGATCGCCGATGGACGCGCCCGTCCGTTCGGGGATGCGCTGCCGGCGTTCGACGTCACGCCGCTGCGCGAGACCGCGCGCATCGCGGCCGAGGTGCGTGCTGTGTTGTTCGCGCGTTGAGTGCTTGCGCGTGCAGCGCTTCGTAGGATGGCGAAACCCATCGCATACCAGACCGCGTCAGCGCAATTCGAGCAGCGCCTCGAACCGGTCGATCACCGCACGCGCGCCGCAACCATGCAGATCGAAATCGCGCCGGTAGCCGTAGGCGACCAGCACCAGGGGCGCGCCGGCCGCGATCGCCGCGCCGGCATCGGCCGCCGAATCGCCGACCATCAGGCACTGCGTGATATCGACGCCGAAGCCATCGGCCAGATGCAGCAGCGGCAGCGGATGCGGCTTGCGCTCGGGCAGATCGCCCGCGCCGAGCACCGCGTCGAAGTAGCCGTCGATGCCTAGCGCTTCGAGCAGCGGCGGCACGAACTGCGACGGCTTGTTGGTGCAGACCGCCATGCGCACGCCGGCGGACTGCAGCGCCTGCAGGGTCGATTCGACGCCCGGATACAGGCGCGGCTCGAGCAGCAGGCAGTCCCCGTAGTGGCGCATGAAACGCGGCATCACCGCATCCACCGTCTGCGTCTCGCCCGCATGCTGCAGCGCCGAGGTGATCAGCTGGCGCGCGCCGTCGCCGATCCAGCTGCGCACCGTGGCCTCGTCGACCTGCGGATGGCCGAGTTCGGCCAGCAGGCGGTTGACCGCGGCGGCGATGTCGGACGCGCTGTCGACGAGGGTGCCGTCGAGATCGAACAGCACGACCGGCCAGGGAAACGCGCGCGGCGCGGCGGCATCAGTCATGGAGCACCTGCAGGGACACGGGGCCGCACAGTGTGCGGCATCGGCCGTGCAACGCTGCGTTGGGGTCCGGGGGTTCACCGCGTCATCGGCTTGGGCCTATGCTCGCGGCCGCGGCGACGCGCCGCTCGCAGGAGTTCCACGATGTCGATCACCACCACCGCGACCACCGCGTCCAACGATGCCCCGCGTCTGCTCCGCACCTTGTGCAACCACTGGCGGCACAAGTTCGAGATCACCCGCGACGACGAGGAAGGCCACGCCTTCATCCCGTTCCAGGGGGAGGACAACGGCGCCGACTTTTTCGTCGAGGACGACACGCTGCGCATCGTGCTGACCCAGCCGACGGCCGAGGACAGCGAGCGCTACCAGACCGTCATCGAGAACCACCTCCAGCGCTTCGCGCGGGACGAGACGCTGGCGTTCGACTGGCAGCCGGGCTGAGCGCGCCGACAAGCCCGCCTCCTCGAGCGGGGACGGGCTGGACCTAGCGGTACCGCGCCTCCATCAGATCCAGATCGCGCACCAGCTTGCGCGCGACTTCTTCCGAGATGTCGCGATGCCGGGCGAGCGCGTAGATGCGTTCGCGCTCGGCGTGCACGCCCGCCAGGCGCAGCGCGCGCTCGGCCTCGTCGGCGCGGCGCAGCGCGGCGGCGTCCACGCCCAGCGCGCCCTCGCGGCGCAGCCGTTCCTCGTACAGGGCCATGACCCGCACCGCCGCGCTGGCGTAGAGGTCGGGGTTGGCCTGCGCGGCCGGCAGCCCGTGCTGCGCGCGTTCGACCGCGGCCACGGCGGCGACCGCCGCCTCGTGGCGGGCCAGGTCGACCTCGCGGTCGTCCTCGTCTTCCTCGGGCACTTCCAGTCCGCGCAGCAGCCGCGGCAACGCGAAGCTGCCCAGCAGCAGCGACAGGATGATCACCGCGGCGGCGAGAAAGATCGCCAGGTCCCGGGTCGGGAACGGGGTGCCGTCGTCGAGCACCAGCGGCAGGGTCAGCACGCCGGCCAGGGTGATCGCGCCGCGCACGCCCGCCAGCGACATCGCCGCGACGAGGCGGATGCGCGGCCGGGTGTCGTGGCGTCCGCTGCGGTGGAGCCCGATGCGCAGCGACACCCAGACCCAGGCGAAGCGCAACGCGAACAGCCCGCCGTAGATCGCGAACACGTAGACCGCCAGCCACCACGGATCGACATGGCCGGCCTCGCGCACCGAACGCACCGCGCGTTCGAGGATCCACGGCAACTGTTCGCCCAGCAGGACGAAGATGATGCCGTTGAGCGAGAACTGCACCGTGTCCCACACGGCGGCGCGCTGCACGCGCGTGGTCGCCAGTGCACGGCCGCTGAGTTCGACGTAGCTCATCGTCACGCCCGCGGCGACCGCGGCCAGGATGCCCGACGCACCGACCTGCTCGGCCAGCAGATAGGCGCCGAACGGGGTCAGCAGGCTGATCAGGATCGGCGTGCCGGCCTCCTCGCCGAACACGCGCGAGACCAGCGCGTGGCCGCGGTTGATGCCGATGGTCAGCAACACGCCGACCGCGACCCCGGCCAGCGCCAGCCACAGGAAGGTCAGCGACGCCGACAGCAGCGAGAACGTGCCGGTCAGCGCGGCGGCGACGGCGAAGCGGAAACACACCAGGCCGGACGCGTCGTTGAGCAGCGATTCGCCTTCCAGGATGTGCATCACCCGCTTGGGAATCGGCGCGCGCGCGGCGATCGAGGACACCGCCACCGGATCGGTCGGCGACAGGATCGCCGCCAGAGCGAACGCGACCGCCAGCGGCATCACCGGAATCATCCAGTGGATCAGCAGCCCCGCGCCGATGACGGTGAATACCACCAGGCCCAGCGCAAGCTGCAGGATCACGCCGCGGTCGCGGAACAGGCCGCCCTTGGGAATCCGCCAGCCGTCGAGAAACAGCAGCGGCGGCAGGAACAGTACGAAGAACAGGTGCGGATCGAGCGCGACGCCCTGGCCGAACACGCCCGCGATCGTCGCCCCCAGCGCGATCTGCACCAGCGGCAGGGGCAACGGCAGCCAGCGCGGCAGCACGCGGGTCAGGTAACCGCTGGCGACCACCGCCAGCAGCATCACCAGCACGACTTCGATCGAATGCATTGCGGAACGGCGCGGCGCGGGGAGCGAGGCCGTCACGATAGCGCCGAAGCGCGCTGGCGCGGCGTCCACACGGGCCCTGCATCGGCCCGCACCTAGAATCGCGCTCCCCGCTTGTGATGGACGCTCCGATGGACAATCCGCTGCTGGATCAATCCGGCCTGCCGCGTTTCGACGAGATCGAGCCGGCCCATGTGGCGCCGGCGATCGACGCGCTGGTCACCGAAGCCGGAGCGGCCCTGGCGCTGGCGGGCCGCACCCAGCCGGTGACCTGGGACCGCGTGGTCGCGCCGCTGGAGGACGCCACCCAGCGTCTGGGCCGGGCCTGGAACCAGGTCGGTCATCTCAATGCGGTGGTCAACACGCCGGTCATGCGCGAGGCCTACAACGCCGCGCTGCCCAAGGTGACGGGGTTCTTCAGCGCGCTGGGGCAGGACCAGGCGTTGTTCGCCGCCTATCAGGCCTTGTCCGACCAGGCCGATGCGCTCGGACTCGACGCCCTGCAGCGCCGGGTGCTCGACCATGCCCTGCGCGACTTCCGGCTGGGCGGCGCGGCACTCGACGATGCCGATCGCGCGCGGTTTTCGGAGATCCAGCAGGCGCTGGCGAAGCTGTCCTCCGAGTTCTCCGAACACGTGCTCGACGCCACCGATGCGTTCGCGGTCTATGTCGAAGACCTCGCCGAACTCGACGGCCTGCCCGAAGAGACGCTGGCCGCCGCGCGCGCCGCGGCCGAGCGCGACGGACGGGCGGGCTGGAAGCTCACGCTGCAGATGCCGTCCTATCTGCCGATCCAGACCTATGCCACCAGCCGCGACCTGCGCGAGCGGTTCTATCGCGCCTATGGTCTGCGCGCGTCGGAGTCCGGGCCCGAGGCGCTCGACAACGGGCCGCTGATCGGGCGCATTCTGGCGCTGCGCGACCAACAGGCACGGCTGCTCGGCCACACGAACTACGCCGAGCTCTCGCTGGCGACCAAGATGGCCAGCGACCCGGACGCGGTGCTGGCGTTTCTGCGCGATCTCGCCGCGCGCGCACGGCCGCATGCCGAGGCGGACCGCGAGGCCCTGGCGGACTTCGCCCGCGAACAGCTCGGCATTCCGTCGCTGGAGCCCTGGGACATGTCGTTCGCCAGCGACCGGCTGCGCCAGGCGCGCTACGACTATTCGGCGCAGACGGTGAAGCGCTACTTCACCGAGGATCGGGTGCTGGCCGGGCTGTTCGACGTCATCCAGTCGCTGTACGGCCTGCGCGTCGAGCGCGACGAGGCGCCGGTGTGGCACGAGGACGCGCGCTTCTACCGCCTGACCGATGCCGACGGCACGCTGGTCGGCCAGTTCTATCTCGATCTGTACGCCCGCGAAGGCAAGCGCGGCGGCGCGTGGATGGACGACTGCCGCAACCGCCGCGCGACCGCCGACGGCGTGCAGACACCGCTGGTCTATCTGGTCTGCAACTTCGGCCGCGGCACCGGCGGTCGCCCGGCCACGTTCACGCACGGCGAAGTCACCACCCTGTTCCACGAGATGGGCCACGGCCTGCACCAGCTGCTCACGCGGGTGGACCGCCTGCCGATCGCCGGCATCAACGGCGTGGAGTGGGACGCGGTGGAGCTGCCGAGCCAGTTCATGGAGAACTTCTGCTGGGAGTGGGACCGCGTGCAGGCGATGACCGCGCACGCCGACACCGGCGAACCGCTGCCGCGCGAACTCTTCGACCGCATGCTGGCCGCACGCAATTTCCAGAGCGGCCTGCAGACGCTGCGGCAGATCGAATTCTCGCTGTTCGACATGCTGCTGCATTCGGATTTCGATGCCGCCCGGGACGACGTGCAGGCCCTGCTCACGCGCGTACGCGACGAGGTCGCCGTGACCCGCATCCCCGACTGGCATCGCTTCCCCAACCAGTTCAGCCACATCTTCGCCGGCGGTTACGCGGCCGGGTACTACAGCTACAAGTGGGCGGAAGTGCTGAGCGCGGATGCCTACGCCGCGTTCGAGGAGACCACGGACCCGCTGTCGGACACCGGTCGGCGCTTCCGCGACGAGGTGCTGTCGCGTGGTGGCAGCCGGGATGCGATCGAGAACTTCCGCGCGTTCCGCGGGCGCGATCCTGACATCGCCGCGCTGCTGCGGCACAGCGGGATGTGAAGCACGTTCCGCCGAGGGCGGAACGCATCGACGTCTCGCTTCCCCAGGGAGCGGAGGCCGCCTGTCGCGCAGGGGTGGGGTGAGCGAAGGACGCTCGCACAGCACGCTGCCGGAACGGACCGCAATCCGACCCCGACTTAGCGCCACGCCCCCGGCCTGCGCGCCGGCATGAGCGCATCGGTCGACACGCGAACGGACCGCGCGCAGGCGCGTCGCTTCACTCCGGGGGGAACGGCGCGCGAATGCGCAATCCCACGACACCCTCACGTCTCCGGTGCGAGCATCCGCGCCGGTTCCCGACGGAAGTGACGCCATGCGCCTGCTCGTACTGCTGTGTGCCCTCGCGATGCCGGCCATCGCCTGGCTGTCGCAGACCGGTGTGTTCGGGCCCGACCAGGGCACCATCTCCGACCGCTATCCCACCCTGCTCGTCGCCGCGGGTTATGCGTTCTCGGTCTGGGGGCTGATCTTCCTGCTCGATCTCCTCTACGCCGGGTGGCAGGCGACCGGGACGCGGCGCACCGATCCGCTGCTCGGCCGCATCGCGCCGATCGCCGCCCTCGGCTTCTTCCTCACCGCGATCTGGATGCCGCTGTTCTCCGCCGGCCTGTTCTGGGCGTGCGTGGTGGTGATCTTCGGCGCGTTGATGGCGCTGGCCTGGTGCGCCGTGCAGCTGTCGCGCGCGGGCAACGCGAAGCGTTACCGGCTGGCGTGGCTGGCGCTGTCGGTGCATGCCGGCTGGCTGTCGCTGGCGGCCTTCCTCAACGTCGCACAGACGATCGTGGCCTACGAGCTGCTGTCGACCACCCGCATGCTCGGCTGGAGCCTTGCGCTGTGGGCGATATCGGCGGTCGTGCTGCTGGTCCTCAACCTGCGCATGCGCGGCAACATCGCCTATCTGGCGATCGCACTGTGGGGGCTGTTCGCGGTGTGGTTCAAGCAGACCGAATGGCCGTTGACCGGCGCGGTGACCTCGGCATGGGTGGCGCTCGGCATCGGTGTGGTGCTGGCGATCCAGACCGCCGTGCTGCAACTGCGCCTGCGACACCGCTGAGCCGGGCGCTGCGGCGCGTTCACGCATCGTGCGGGCGGGCATTGCGACGCTGTGCCGCCAGTACATCCCACAGGGGGTCCCATGTTCCGTCCATCCATTGCCGCCGGTCTGTGCGTGCTCGCCTTCGCCGCGTCACCGGCCTCGGGCCAGGTCACCACGACGCCGCTGCAGCACGTCAATGCGCAGCCCGAAGTGTCGTCGCAGGCCGGCCGGCAGACCGGCGTGGTCACGATGGACCACGACGACGGCCACCAGGTCATCGTCCGGTCCTACGAACCGCGCTCCGCGCAGTCGGCGCAGTACCGCATCGACTTCACCGCACTCGATGCGGACGGCGACGGCTACGTCGACCGGACCGAAGCCAAGGCCCATTCCGCACTCGACGCGGAGTTCAACGCGATCGACAGCAACCGCGACGGACGCCTGAGCCGCGAGGAACTCGCCGGCTGGCTGCGCTGATCGGTCGCACCCCGGCGCGACGCAGCCCGGCCGTGCTGCGCTAGCCTATGCCGCCTCCGGCCACCGGTCGGCGATGGAGTCCGTGCGTGAACCAGAGTCCCCATGACGACACCCATGCGCCGCGTCCTCGCGGCCCGCTACTGGTGGGCGCCGTCTTCGTCGTGATGATCGGCATCTTCATCGGCGCGCTCGGTGCCACCGTGCTGCTGCGCATGAGCATCGGCTCGGCCGGTGACCTGAAGGCCCGTGAGGCGATCCGCTTGCATGCCCTGCTCGATGCACCCGCGGGCATCGCCGATCCGGCGGTTTCCGCCGAACGCACCACCGCGGCGTTCGCGCACAGTTTCATCGTCAGCACCGCGGCGATCGATGCGGTGTCCTCGCTCGACGAACGCGCGCAGCTGGTCGACATCGCCCGCTGGATGGTCGCGACCGATGCACTGTCAGCACGCGAAGACGCGGTCTCGCGCTGGGCGATGATCGCCGCCCGCTGCGTGGACACGAATGCCGAGGCGCCGAAAGACGCCGCCAACTGCGTGCGCGACGAGATGCCCCACGACGTGCCGATTCCCGATCACGCGCGCGACTGACGCATCCGCAGCGCCCGGACAGCAGAACGCCCGGCCGGAGCCGGGCGTTCCGGTCCCACGATCCGCGCAGGACTCAGTCGCGCGATTCGCTGACCACGCGGCCATCTTCCGGATCGAGCTTGAGGTCCATGCGCTGGCCCTGGGCGTTGTCGGCTTCGGCTTCCCACATGCCGTCGTCGAACTTGACGTCTTCGATCCGCGTGTAGCCAGCCGCGGTCAGCTTGGCGCGGATATCGGCTTCACCCAGATTCGTGGCGCCCGCGGTTTCCGGATACACACGGCCGCTCGCCGGGTCCAGGCGGACGTCGATCATGTTGCCGCTGGCGTCCTTGGCATCGGCCTTCCATACGCCGTCCTTGAACTCGACATCGTTGATCTCGGTGTAACCGCCCTCGGTGAGCGCCGCGCGCACCTGGGTGCTGGTCATGGCGTCCTGCGCGGCGGCGGCGGCGCCGGCGGCGAGCGAAAGGGCCAGTACAAGGCCACGGACTGCGGTGGTGTGCTTCATCGTGACACTCCTGCGTTCTGAGTGCGGGGAGTGTTCGACCGGGGCTGCGACGTGCGGGTGAACGCACCACGGCGCAATCCAGCGCCGTTCACGCATGCGAGCGCCGCGTTACGACGGGCGGCCCCGCGCAGGCGTCACGCCGCGAGCAGCAGGCGCAGATCGTCCACGAAGCCGGCGTACGCGTCGGCCTGGGCCTGCGGATCGCCCTGCCGCAGGACCCAGGACGGATGCACGGTCGCGAACGCGCGCACCCCGTCCTCGCGCGTGCGCCAGAGGCCCCGCTCTTCGGTCAATCGCACGCCGGGTCCGAACACCGCGCGCGCGGCGCTCGCGCCGAGGCAGACGATGCGCTCGGGTTTCACCTGCGCGATCTCAGCGCGCAGCCAGCCGTTGCAGGCCTCGATGTGCGCGACGTCCGGGCGCTTGTGCAGCCGGCGCTTGCCGCGCGGCTCGAAACGGAAATGCTTGACCGCATTGGTCAGATACAACGCGGTACGGTCGATGCCGAGTTCGTCCAACGCGCGGGAGAACAGACGCCCCGCAGGACCGACGAAAGGACGTCCGGACAGGTCCTCCTCGTCGCCAGGCTGTTCGCCGACGATCATCGTGCGCGCGTGCGCAGGCCCTTCGCCGAACACGGTCTGCGTGGCCGGCTGCCACAGCGGACAGCGGCGACAGTCGCGCGCGGATTCGCGCAACGCGTCGAGCGTGCCGGCCACGACCGGCGCGGGCGCCGGCGCCGCGGGAATGCGGCGACGCGGCGCTTCGTGTGCGCGCTCGGCCATCTCGCGCACGCGCAGGCCGGCGTCGCGCATCAGGTCCGGCAGCAACGCCGCCTCGGGCAGCAGCTTCCAGTATTTCTGCGGCATCTCCGACCGCATCATCGTCGGGTTGAGGCGCGCCGGATTGAAGATGTTGGCGTAGTAGGTGCGCCACAGATCCTCGCGCGCATCTTCCGACGGCGCATCGGCGCGCACGCCGCCGTCGGCGAATGCGATCGCTTCGCCGTCCCACAGGGCGGTCCGGTACGGCGTCACGATCGCCCAGCGCATGCCGGCGAAGCGGCGCGCGAAGAACGGCGCGACGCGATCGACGATGTGGTGGTCCGGCTCGAACCAGGCGACATATTCCTCGTCGGCGCCGGGTACCGCGCGGAAGCGCACGAAGGCCTTCATCTTGTGGCTGTCGCGGCGCACCGCCTGCGCCATCGTGGTGGCGCGATGCACGTCGGGATCGGATGCACGCTGCAGCAATGCGCGTTCGCCCTCGGCGATGCGCCAGAGCATGCGGTAGAGCAAACCATGGCGGTCCTCGGCGCGGTTGCAGAGCACGGCACCAGCCAGCGAGAGGAATTCGGAGGGCACGCGCGGGGCGGTGCGTTGCGCAGGCAGCGTCGACAGGTCGAGTCCGCCGAGCAGCGAGCCTTGGGCACCGCCGCTCCAGTCGAGCTGTTCGGGTGGCAGGCCGGCGCACAGGGCGGCGCGCGCAGCAACGCGCCACGCGGTGGCGTCCCAGGGCGGGTCGACCTTTGCGGTGACGCGAGTCAAGTTTTCTGGACGCACGGGGGGCAGTTGCTTTTGCTCCTTCCCCCGTCGACGGGGGAAGGCTGGGATGGGGGCAAGCTCACAGACCGAAGCGATCGGAAGGTTTGCCCCCACCCAACCCTCCCCCATGCATGGGGGAGGGCTTCAAATTTTGTGTCTGAAGCCTGGGCGCGATCCGTCATGACTGCGACGCGGATCAGAACAGGCTCGCCTGCCGCGGCTGCGGGGCGAGTTCGTTGCGCAGCCGCGTCGGATCGTCCAGGCGCTGACGCGGGTGATGGCCGGGCGTGATCACGAACGGCATGATCTTCTTCAGCGGCACACGCAGCCGGGCGAGATCGTCGAGGCGCAATGCGCCGTGCGGACGCGCGGCGATGATGCGCTCGACGTTGCGCGTGCCCAAACCCGGTACGCGCAGCAGCATCTCGCGCGGCGCGCGGTTGATGTCGACGGGGAAGCGCGTCGGATTGCGCAGCGCCCAGGCCAGCTTGGGATCGACGTCGAGATCGAGCATGCCGGGTGTCTCGGCGTCCACGTCCTCCGCATTCGCCGCGTCCGGCGTGATTTCCTCGACATCGAAGCCGTAGAAGCGCAACAGCCAGTCGGCCTGGTAGAGACGGTGCTCGCGCAGCAGCGGCGGTGACTGCAGCGGCAGATTCTTGGACGCATCGGGAATCGGACTGAAGGCCGAGTAGTACACCCGCCGCATCCGGTAGGTGCCGTACATGCGGTTGCTGGTCTCGAGGATGCTGCGGTCGTTGGCATCGTCGGCGCCGACGATCATCTGCGTGCTCTGGCCGGCCGGCGCGAAGCGCGGCGCCTTGGCGCGGCGCACCGTCACCGCCTGGCGCTTGATCCGGCACGCGTCCTTGTCCTCGTCGATCCGCCATTTGAGTTCGCCCATCGCGCCGTGGATGCCGGCATGGGTCTTCTCCGGCGCCAGCGCCGACATGCCGGCCTCGGTCGGCAGTTCGATGTTGATGCTCAGACGGTCGGCATAGCGTCCGGCTGCGGCCAGCAGCTCGGGCGCGGCATCGGGAATCGTCTTGAGATGGATGTAGCCGGCGAAGCGATGGTCCTCGCGCAGGCTGCGCGCGACCTCGACCATCTGCTCCATGGTGTAGTCGCCGCTGCGGATGATGCCGCTGGAGAGGAACAGGCCTTCAATGTAATTGCGCTTGTAGAAATCCAGCGTCAGCGTCACGACCTCCTCTGGCGTGAAGCGCGCGCGGCGCACGTTGCTCGACACCCGGTTGATGCAATACGCGCAGTCGAAGATGCAGAAATTCGTCAGCAGGATCTTCAGCAGCGACACGCAGCGGCCGTCGGGCGTATACGAATGGCAGATGCCCATGCCTTCGGTGCTGCCGATGCCGCCGGTCTTCGACGAGTCGCGCTTGTTCGCACCACTCGACGCGCAGGAGGCGTCGTACTTGGCGGCATCGGCGAGGATCGCGAGTTTGTCGGTCAGGTTCACGCGCGTACTGTGCCCGTCAATCGTCTCAGGCCATGAGACTGCCCGACCTGCCCGTCCATCCCGTGAGGGCAGCGCGAGGCTGGCGTCGTGCAGGCGCATTCACAGAATGTGGCCGCGCCGACCGGTAGCGTGCGCGGAGGGTTCGCCGACCGGCACCCATGCACGTGGACACTGGGGCCGCACCATCGACATGCCGAACCGAGCTCGCCGACGCGCCGGCGCCCTGCTGGTTGCCGCATCCGCGGCATTGACCAGCGCCTGCACCGGCCCCCAGTCCATGCTCGATCCCGCGGGCCCCGCTGCCGCGGAGATCGCGCGGGGGGGCTGGCTGATGACCGGCCTGTTCACCGCGGTCTGGATCGGCGTGCTGCTGTTGCTGTGGCACACGCTGCGGCGGCGCGATGCGGGCGCGGGCCCCCGTCGTCCCGAACGTCTGATCCTGTGGGGCGGCGTGGCGCTGCCGCTGGTCGTCGTGGCCGCACTGCTGGTCTACGGCACGCTGACCAGCGCGCGCGTGACCGGCGTGGGCAGCGAACCCGACGCGGTGGTCGAAGTGACCGCGCGGCAGTGGCAATGGCATTTCCGGTATCGCGACGCGAACGACCAGGTCATCGGCGAGAGCATCGACGAACTGGCGATGCCGCTGGGCCGGATGATCGAGTTCCGCATCACCAGCGAAGACGTGATCCACAGCTTCTGGATTCCGCGGCTGGGCGGCAAGGTCGACGCGATTCCCGGCCGCATCAATACGCTGCGACTGCGCGCCGACCGCGACACGCCCATGCGCGGGCAATGCGCCGAATTCTGCGGACTGGAGCACGCGCGCATGCTGTTTCCCGTGCGCGTGATCGCGCCGGAAGCGCTCGCCGGCTGGCTGGCCGAGCGGGATGCGCGGCCTGCCGACGCGCCGCCCTCGGCGCAGGCACCGGCGGGTCGCGCGCCGCCCCGCCACGGCGCTTCGGAGGACGTGCTGTGAGCGCCGCGACGCCCGACCACACCATTCCCACGCCCGGCGACCACCTGCGCCATGCCGACCGCCTCGCACGACTGACGCGCGTGTGGGCCAACGGCCCCGGCATCGTCGGCCAGCTGACCGCGGTCAACCATTCCACGGTGGCGATGCGCTTCATCGTCACCGGTTTCGCGTTCCTGCTGGTCGGCGGTCTGCTGTCGATGTTCATGCGTCTGCAGCTCGCGTGGCCGGGTCTCGACGTGCTCGACCCGCAGCGCTACGCGCAGTTCGTGACCATGCACGGCACGACGATGATGTTCCTGTTCGCGGTGCCGATCATGGGCGGCTTCGGCATGTATCTGGTGCCGAAAATGATCGGCGCGCGCGACCTGCCGTTCCCGCGGCTGTCGGCGTTCGGCTACTGGTGCTATCTGTTCGGCGGCCTGTTCCTGTACTCGAGTTTCATCTTCGGCAGCGTGCCCGACACCGGCTGGTTCATGTACACGCCGCTGAGCGATTCGACCTATTCCCCGGGCAAAGGTGCGGACTTCTGGCTGATCGGCGTGACCTTCGCCGAAATCGCGGCCGTGGTCTCGGCGGTGGAGATGATCACCGCGGTCCTGATCACCCGCGCGCCGGGCATGGACCTGCGGCGGATGCCGCTGTTCGTCTGGGCGATGCTGGTCACCGCCTTCATGATCGCGTTCGGGTTTCCGCCGCTGATCCTCGCCAGCATCCTGCTCGAGATCCAACGCGCGTTCGATTTCGCGTTCTTCGAGGTCGCGCGGGGCGGCGACCCGCTGCTGTGGCAGCACCTGTTCTGGCTGTTCGGCCATCCCGAGGTCTACATCATCTTCCTGCCCGCCGCGGGCGTGGTGTCGATGGTCGTGCAGACCTTCGCGCGGCGTCCGATGATCGGCTACACCTGGATCGTGCTGGCGCTGGTGGCGACGGGCTTTTTGAGTTTCGGACTGTGGGTGCACCACATGTTCGCGGTCGGCATTCCGTTGTTGGCGCTGGCGTTCTTCAGCGCGGCCAGCATGATGGTGGCGATCCCGACCGGCATCCAGATCTTCGCGTGGCTGGCCACGCTGTGGGCCGGCAAGCCGTGGCTGCGCGTGCCGATGCTCTACATCATCGGCTTCTTCGTGGTCTTCGTCTGCGGCGGGCTGACCGGTGTGATGCTGGCCTTCGTGCCCTTCAACTGGCAGGTCCACGACACCCACTTCGTCGTCGCCCATCTGCACTACGTGCTGATCGGCGGTCTGATGTTCCCGCTGTTCGCGGGCCTGTACTACTGGCTGCCGCTGGTCAGCGGACGCATGCCGTCGGAGTCCCTGAGCCGCAGCGGGTTCTGGCTGGTGTTCATCGGCTTCAACCTCGCGTTCCTGCCGATGCATGTGACCGGCATGGTCGGCATGCCGCGGCGCGTGGACACCTATGCGATGGAGCTCGGCGTGCACTGGCTCAACCTGCTGTCGACCGCGGCGGGCTTCGTGATGGCGGTCGGCGTGATCGCGATCCTGATCGACGTGGTCCTGTGCTTCGTGCTCGGCCGCCGCGGTGTCGAGAACCCGTGGCAGGCCGGCACGCTGGAATGGGCGATGCCGACACCGGTACCGACCTACAACTTCGCTTCGGTGCCGCAGATCGAGAGCCGCTATCCGCTGTGGGACAACCCCGAGGTGGTCGAGGCCACCCGGCGCACCGACGGCCTGCTGGGCGAGGCGCACGACGACCGCCGCGAACTGCTCGGCACCGGCATCCAGTCCGGTCGCCCCGAGCAGGTGATCCGCATTTCGGACTCCACCTGGCTGCCGCTGTGTGCGGCGCTGGTGATCGCCGTGCTGCTGGGCGGCTTCATCAGCTCCCAGTACTGGCTGTCGATCCTGATGCTGGCGCCGCTGATCGGCCTGTTCCTGCACTGGGCGTGGACCACCGGCGATCGTCATGCACCGGCCGAAATCGAAATCGCGCCGGGGCTGCGCCTGCCCACGCAGGCAGCGGCGCAGAACGCGCCGGGCTGGTGGGCGCTGGTCGGCACCCTGCTGATCGACGGCTCGTTGTTCGCCTCCCTGGTGTTCGCCTATTTCTACCTGTGGCTCAACGCACCGGCCTGGCCAGCGGGCGGCGCAGCGGTGATGGCGTGGACGCCGGCGCTGACCGCGTTGGCCATGCTGGCGTTGCCGCTGCTCGCGGCGTGGCGCGGCCCGGTGGCGCTGGCCGCCGGCCGTCAGCGCGCGGCGATCGTGTGGCAGGGCGTGGCGATCGTCGGTGGCATCGCGTTCCTCGCGCTGCACCTGCCGGCGCTGTGGGCGGCGGTCGGCGCGCCGCAGGTGCATGCCTATGCGTCGGTGGTGTGGACGCTGGCCGGCTTCCACGCCGTGCACGTGTGCGTGGCGCTGCTGATCGGTGGCTTCACCGCGCTGCGCATCCATCACGGCTATGTCGACGCGGTGCGCCGTCTCGAGTCGCGGATCGCCGCCGGGTTCTGGCGCTATACGGTCGCCATCGGCGTGATCACCTGGGCGGTGCTGCACGTGTTCCCGAGGTGGCTGTGAACCGGCCGCCACGCATCACCCTGACCCGCATGAGCGTGCCATACGCGCTGTGGGCGCTGCACTTCGTGGCCCTCTACAGCCTGCAGGGCCTGGCCTGCGCGCAACAGCTGTGGCGCGACCGCGTCGGCGGGCTGGAGCTGATGACCTGGGTGCTGTGGGCGCTGACCGCGCTCGTCCTCGCCGCGATCGCGTTCGAGGCCCGGCGTGCCTGGCAGATCCGTCGCGCGCTGACGGTCAGCGACCAGACCGGCCGCGCCGACCACGAGCGACGCCATTTCCTGGTGACACTGACCCTGCTGGGCGCGGCGGTGTCCGCGCTCGGCGTCGTGTTCACCGCGTCGCCGCTGGCGATGCTTCCGACCTGCGCCTGAGGCGCCCGATACCCCATGCGTGACGATCTCAAACAGCCGGTTCCCGACACCCAGAGCCACACCGTGGAGAGCGTGCTGGCGATCGCCAAGCACCCCATCCACCCGATGCTGGTGACGTTCCCGATCGCCTTCCTGTCGATGGTGGTCGTCACCGACGTGCTCTATCTCTGGCTCGACGCTCCGTTCTGGGCCGAACTCTCGTTCTGGCTCAACGTCGGCGGGCTCGGCTTCGGCGTACTCGCCGGCGTTGTCGGCACGATCGACATGATGTCGATCCGCGTCGTGCGCCGGCACGTGTCCGCGTGGAACCACTTCATCGTCGCCGTGATGGTGCTGGCGATGGCCGCGCTCGGTGTCTGGCTGCGCCTGCCCGGGCACCAGGAAGCGGTCTGGCCCTGGGGCCTGCTGTCGTCGGCGACGATGGCGGTGCTGGTGGGCGTGGCCGGCTGGCTCGGCGGCACGCTGAGCTTCCGCCATGGCGTGGGCGTGTACGGAGACGAGGAGACCGAGGCGGCCAGTGGGCGCGATGCGGTGGAGAAGCCGCCGGCGGAGTAGGGTTTGCCGTTTTGCCGTTCGCTGTTGCTGTGGCTCCTGCCGTTGCGTTCGCTTGCTTCTACCCATTCGCGACGCCATCCAGCATTGGCCTACCCGGAGGGCGCCGCCCATGGATGGGCGGCGTTTTCCGACCGAGGCAGGATGCCGAGTCGGAAAGTCCCGAAGAGCTAAAAGCCGCGGGCTTCGGACGTGTCGGGGAGACGTTTTTCTTTGGTTCCGTTTCTTTTGGCGTCAACCAAAAGAAATGAACTCGGCCGCGTCAGCGGACGAAAGCGGTTGACGTTGATGTTCGTGTGTCCGCCTGCGGCGATGAGCAAGATCAAACGGTTCCACTCGCCTTGCGGCGAGCAGGTTCATTTCTTTTGCTGGCCCACGCACGCAGTGCGAACGGCGCAGCCGTCCCGAGGGGGCGAGCATCGAAAGATACGAGTCAAAGAAACGGAACCAAAGAAAAGGGCCAGCCCCGACGGAGCTCACCCGGCGTGTCACTTGTTCCGGGATTTTCCGACTCGGCATCCTGCATCGGTCGAAAAACGCCGCACATCCCTGTGCGGCGCCCTACGGGTCTGCCAGCTAAGCCATTGCGTCACGCTTCGGTAGGAGCGGAGCAACAGCAAAGCAAAAGCAAAAGAACAATTCGCTACGGCCTCGCGGCGCCATCCTCCAGCCCGGGCACCACATCCTCCACATCCACATTGCGCGACGGCGGCGCCGGCAGATCGCCCAGCGTCTGCGGCTTGGCGCCCGTCAGCCCGGCGATCAACAGCAGCAGCACCAGCGGGATCCATCCGATCACGCGGAAGAACGTCGGCCCGTGCCGGCAGCGGTCGTGGCCCAGTTCGTAAAGCAGCAGGCCCATGTACAGATGCAGCAGCACGGCAAACGCGACGACGACGAGCTTGAGCACCAGCCAGGCACCGCTCGGATTCCAGGCGATCAGGATGCCGCCCAGCGTGATCGTCACCAGCGCGGCCGGGGTCATGATCCGGAAGAACAGCGTGTTGGTGACCGGGTTCCAGTACGCGGGATCGGCATCGATCTCGCGGCGGTGCCGGGCCACGAACAGGCGTGGCAGGAAGAACAGTCCGGTGAACCAGACCGTCATCGCCAGGATGTGCAGGACCTTGAGCCAGAAGTACACCGGCGCTCCACGATTCGTCGAAGCGCGCAGCCTACGCGCACGCGCATCAAATCGGCGTGCCGTCGGGTGCAGCGCGACGCGGTGCCTGCGCTCCGGCTGCTAGGGTCGTGGCCATGTCGCGCCCCGCCCTCACCTTCCCGGCCGCCGTCGCGCTGGCGTGCCTGATGGCCGCCCCGGCGGCAGGCGCTTCGATGCCGGACGGACCGCCCCCACCCCTGGGCCATGCCTGGACGCTGTCGCCGTGGTCGCTGGTGCCGATGGCGGTCGTGGCGCTCCTGTACGTCGCGGGCCTGCGCCGTATGCACCGGGCGTCCGTCGACGGCATTCCCGGCGGCCGGTGGCGCGGTCCGCTGGCCTTCTCTGCCGGCATGGCGGCCCTGGGCGGGGCCCTGGTCTGGCCGCTGGACACGTACGCGGGCTACGCGCTGTCGGCGCATGTCGCCCAGCACATGACCCTGCTCGCCTGCGCGCCGCCGCTGCTGCTGGTCGCGCGGCCCGCCCGCGTCGCGGCGCACGCGCTGCCGCCATCGATCCGCGCGCGGCTCGCGCCGGTGTGCGCGCCAGCCGCCGGGCTGGCGCACGCACACCTGGGCGTCGCGACGCTCGTGCACGTCGCCACGATGTGGGTGTGGCATCTGCCGGCGGCAACGGCGGCGACACTGGCCAGCGAACCCCTGCACCGGGCGATGCTCGCCAGCGTGGTGCTGGCCGGCGTGTGGTTCTGGAGCGCGGTGCTGCATCGGCTGCGCGCACGCGACGGCGGCGCGGCGGGCGGTTGCGTGGCACTGGTGACGGCGATGATGCTGATGGGCTTCCTGGGCGCGCTGCTGACGTTCTCGCCGCGCCTGCTGTATCCGGCCTACACCGACCGCGCATTGCTCGCCGGTCTGGATGCGGTCCGCGACCAGCAGCTCGCCGGCCTGCTGATGTGGGTCCCCAGCGGGCTGCCGTATCTGCTGGTGTGCATGGGCCTGGTCGTCACGCTGCTGCGCGACGTGCGCGGCGCGACCGGGGGGCCCGCGGCATGAACACCGGCTGGCGCCACCTGCTGCTGTGGCTGCTCGCATGGATGGCGCTGGCCTTGCTGCCGATGGCGATCGCGTTGAGCGGCGATCCACCCGCGGTGCGCGATCGTATCGTCGAGATCGGCGCGATGCTCGGCCTGCTGGGCCTGGGCGTGCTGTCGGCGCAGGCGCTGACCTCGGGCCGCCAGCGCTGGTTCGCGAAGGGCCTCGGCCAGGACGACGTGCTGCAGTTCCATCGCCAGACCGGTCTGCTCGGCTGGGGGTTGGTGCTGGCGCATCCGTTGACGATGTGCCTGGGTGATGCGCGCTTCCTCGAGTATCTCGATCCCCGCGCGGACTGGCTGCGCGCGACGCCGCTGTGGGGCGCGCTGCTGGCGGCGACCTGGCTGGCGACGACCTCGCTGTGGCGGCTGTCGTTCGGCCTGCAGTACGAACACTGGCGCGCGCTGCACGGCGCACTCGCGTTGATGGTCGTCGCCATCGGTCTCGGCCACGCGCTGATGGTCGACCACTACACCGCGCCGCTGTGGAAGAAGACCGCGCTGGCGCTGGCGGTCGGTGCATCGCTCTACGCCGTGCTGGAGACACGTGTGCTGCGGCCGCGTCGTCTCGCGCGGCGGCCGTGGACGGTGCAGTCGGTCGAGACCGCGCGCGACGGCAGCCACATGCTGCGCCTGCTGCCGGCCGGCCACGACGGACTGGATTTCCGTCCCGGCCAGTACGCGTGGATCACGATCGGCGACACGCCCTGGCGATTGCAGCAGCATCCGTTCTCGATCAGTTCCAGCGCCGACGATGCGACGCTGGAATTCACGATCAAGCCGCTCGGTGATTTCACCCGGCGCGTGGGCACGCTGTCGCCCGGCATGCGCGCTTTCGTCGAAGGGCCATATGGCGAATTCGTGTACGCGCCCGCGCGGTGTCCCGAAGGCGCGGTGTTCATCGCCGGTGGCGTCGGCATCACCCCGATCATCAGCATGCTGCGCACCGCGCGCGACCGGGGCGCGACCGCGCCGCTGTGGCTGGTATACGGCAATCCGGACTGGGACGCGGTGCTGTATCGCGACGCACTGTCCGCGCTTGCGGACGACCTGCCACTGACCGTGATCCACGTGCTCGAACACGCACCCGACGGCTGGGACGGCGAGACCGGCCATGTCGATGCCGCGCTCATCGACCGTCGCCTGCCTGCCCACCTGGACACGCTGCCGGTGTACGTCTGCGGCCCGGATGCGCTGGCGAATGCGGTCGAACCCGCACTCGTCGCGCGCGGCGTGCCGTCGGACCGGCTCTACTCGGAACGGTTCGATCTCGTATGAGCGCACACGGAGGCGCGATCCGATGATGCATCGCGACCTGCGCCGCGCCGGCGCGCTCGCCGCCAGCGTGCTGATCCTGATCGCACTCGCTGCCGCCTGGCTGCGCTGAGCCGCCCGCCGCGCAGCGGCGGGCGCGCGACTTCGCGCCGGCGTAGTACGCGATCGCCGGACGCGGACAGCGTCACCGCGCCCGGCACCGCCTGCGCCTCGACACCGGCTTGCCATCCGGACATGCACAGTGCGCCTTCGCATTCACGACGGAGACCCGCGATGAAGACCCGCACCCTCGGACCCGGCGGCCCCACCGTCTCCGCGATCGGCCTCGGCTGCATGGGCATGAGCGCGTTCTACGGCGGCCGCGGCAGCGATGCCGACGCGATCGCCGTCATCCGGCACGCGCTGGATCAGGGCATCACCCTGCTCGACACCGCCGACATGTACGGCCCGCACACCAACGAGACACTGGTCGGCCGCGCCATCGACGGCCGCCGCGACGATGTCTTCGTCGCGACCAAGTTCGGCATCCAGCTCGATCCGTCCGACCCGCAGGCGCGCGGCATCAACGGCCGGCCCGAATACGTGCAGCAGGCCTGCGAGGCCAGCCTCAAGCGCCTCGGCATTGAGACGATCGATCTGTACTACCAGCATCGCGTCGATCCGCAGGTGCCGATCGAGGACACCGTCGGCGCGATGGCGCGATTGGTCGAACAGGGCAAGGTGCGGCACCTCGGCCTGTCCGAGGCGTCTGCCGATACCCTGCGGCGCGCGGCCAGGGTGCACACGATCGCGGCGCTGCAGAGCGAGTATTCGCTGTGGTCGCGCGATCCCGAGACCAGCGGAACGCTGGCCGCCTGCCGCGAACTGGGCATCGGCTTCGTGCCGTACTCGCCGCTGGGTCGCGGATTCCTGACCGGCACGATCCGCACCATCGAGGACTTCGACGACGACGACTACCGCCGCCATTCCCCGCGCTTCCAGGGCGAGAACTTCGACCGCAATCTCGCGCTGGTCGAATCGGTGCAGGCGATCGCGCAGGACTACGGCGTCACGCCGGGCCAGCTCGCACTCGCCTGGGTGCTGGCGCAGGGCGACGACCTGGTGCCGATTCCGGGCACCAAGCGCATCGGCTATCTCGACGAGAACATCGCCGCGCTCGACATCCATCTCACCGAAGACGATCTGGCGCGCATCGACGCGATCTTTCCGCCGGATGCGGCTTCGGGCACGCGCTATCCGGCCGCGGGCATGGGCGCGCTGAACCGCTGACGGCGGCAAGGCACGCGGCGCTGTGCGTCAGCCCGTCGCGGCCTGCGCCGCGCCGCGGGCATAGCGGCGCGCCACGACCGCGCAGACGATCAGCTGGATCTGGTGGTAGATCATGATCGGCAGCACGATCGCGCCCAGGCCACCGCTGGCGAACATCAGCTTCGCCATCGGCAGTCCGGTGGCCAGGCTCTTCTTGGAGCCGCAGAACACGATGGCGATCTCGTCGGCCCGATCGAAGCCGAGCCGGCGCGCGATCCATGCGATCAACGGCATGGCGATGCCCAGCAGCACGGCGCACACCGCGGCGACCGCGATCAGGGTCCACACCGGGGTTTCCTGCCACAGACCCTCGATCACCGACGCGCTGAAGGCGGTGTAGACCACGAGCAGGATCGTGCCCTGGTCGGTCCAGCGCAGCACCGCGCGGCGGCGCTCCACCCAGCCGCCCACGACCGGGCGCAACAGGTGCCCGGCCACGAACGGCAGCAGCAGGAGCAGCATGATCTTGCCGACCGCTGTGAGCGGATGCGCCATCGCGCCTTCGGCGCTGCCGACCAGCAGGGCCATCAACAGCGGCGTCAGCGCGACGCCGAGCAGGCTCGACAGCGACGCGCTGCAGACAGCGGCCGGCACGTTGCCGCCGGCCATCGAGGTGAAGGCGATCGACGACTGCACCGTCGACGGCAATGCGCACAGGAACAGCACGCCGACGTAGAGCTCGGGCGTCAGCAACCAGCCCGACAACGGTCGTCCGAGCAGACCGATCAGCGGAAACAGCGCGAAGGTGCACGCGAGGATCGTCAGGTGCAGACGCCAGTGCAATGCACCGGCGACGATCGCCGCGCGCGACAGGCGCGCGCCATGCAGGAAGAACAGCGCGGCAATCGCGCCATTCGTCACCACATCCATGACCACGGCCGCGCGGCCCTGGACCGGCAGCAGCGAGGCCAGTGCGACGGTGGCCAGCAGGAGCAGCGTGAAGGGGTCGAGTCGCGAACGCAGGGACATGCAGGAGTTCCGGAACCGCATGCCGGCGTGGGCAGCGCGAGGGTGGCCATGGTCGCAGCCGGCACCGCCTGCGACCAGCCACCGCGCGCGCAACGGCGCATCCCGGGTTCACATGGCCGCAGCGCGCGCGTGTTCATAGTGCAGCTTCCGTCGCCGCCGCACGTCAGATGCTCACCCTCACCTTCGCCGCAGTCACCGCGCTGCTGGCCATCGCGACTCTGGTACCGACCATCCGCAGCGGCAAGTGGTGGATCCGGGGTTTCGATTTCCCCCGCCTGCAGCTGCTGGTGGTGTCGGCGCTGACCCTGGCCCTGCATCTCGCCTTCCATCCGGTCGACGACCCGTGGACGATCGTGGTGGTGACCGTCAATGCCGCCTGCATGTTGTGGCAGGCGTGGTGGATCATTCCGTACACACGCATGGCGCATGTCGAGGTCGAGGACGCGCCGGCCGATGCCGACACGCGCATCCGGCTGATGGCCAGCAACGTGCTGACCACCAACCGCGACGCCGATCCGCTGATCGCACTGGTGCGTGCGCAGCGGCCGGACGTGCTGATCGCGGTGGAGACCGACGCGTGGTGGGAGGGCAAGCTGGAGGTGCTGACCGATGCGCTGCCGCACGTGATGCGCTGCCCGCTCGACAATCTCTACGGCATGCACGTGTACTCGCGCCTGCCGCTGCACGACGCCGAGATCCGGTACTTGGTGGAGGACGACATTCCGTCGATCCACGCGACGCTCGAACTCGAGGGGGGCCGGCGCGTCACCCTGCACGCCCTGCATCCCCGTCCGCCGAGCCCCACCGAATCCGACAGCTCGGTCGATCGCGACGCCGAACTGGTGATCGTCGGCCGCGCGGTCCACGACGCCACGCTCCCGGTGATCGTCGCCGGCGATCTCAACGACGTGGCGTGGTCACGGACGACGCGCCTGTTCCGCAAGCTCAGCGGCCTGCTCGATCCGCGCATCGGACGCGGCATGTACAACACCTTCCACGCCAAGCTGCCGGGCCTGCGCTGGCCGCTGGACCATCTGTTCCACAGCCGGCATTTCACCCTGGTCGGCATGCAGCGCTTGCCGGATATCGGCTCGGATCACTTCCCGATCTTGGTCGAACTGGCGCTCTCCCCCGGCGAGAACGATCCCGATGCCGGCCTCGACGCCGATGGCGACGACGAGGCCGATGCGGATGCCGCCGTCGAGAAGTCGGACGCCACCGACGACGCCCCGTCGATCCAGCGCTGACCACTGCGCCGGACGCACGCGGCGTCATTGCGAATCAGCGGTCCAGGCGCGCGCGCAGGGCGCGCAGGTCGCGTCGGGCGACGTTCTTGAGGGTCTCTTCGCGCCACGCCTCCGCCGCGTCCTCGCCCGACATCGCCAGACGGCGCTCGTATTCGGGCTGCATCTGTTCGCGACGCAGTTCGCGGATGCGGCGGTACTCGGTTTTCAGTGCCGACATGCGGCGGATAGGGCGGTCGCTGCGGATCGGTTGCAGCCAGGCGGCACTGTGGGCGCCGTCGAAGACCGCGGCCGGCGGCTCGACGCTCGCGATCGCCTCCGGCCCCGCCGCCCACGCAGGCGTCATGCAGGCCGTGGCCAGCGACAGGGCGCAGCCCCAGACGACATAGATGCTTCGGCTGTCCATCGCACCCTCCCATGCGGTGACGGACATACGCACCGTAGCAGGGATGCCGCGAACGGCGTGTTCAAGCCCCGCGTTCAGGCGGTCGCTCAGCCCGCGCCCGGACGCACGTCCAGTCCCAGGGCATGCCCGATGACGCGCATGCCCTCGTCGTCCTCGCGGGGTGCGATGACGCCGGCGACGGTGTCGTCGCCCGTATCCCAAGTCCACAGCGTGTAGCCGGCCACGCGCAGCTGGTCGTAGGCGGCGTCGAGCAGTGCATGCGTCGACGCATCCGCGAGCGCCGCCTCGTCGGTCGGGTCTTCGACCCCCCAGTCGAGTTCGACGCGGAAGCGCTCGGCCAGCGTGTCGATGGCGTCGATCAGGGTCGTGCGCGCGTCTTCGGCGACGCGGAAGCTCGCGCGCCAGTCGGTCGCCGATTCCAGCGCGGCCTGCACGGCATCCTGCGCATCGGCATCGCCCAGCGCGTCGCGGAAGGCCTGGAACTGCTGGCCTGCCGCGTCCTCGTCACCGGGATTGATCCGCAGCAACCACTGCCAGGCGATCGCCTCGAGATCGCCGTCATGCGCCTCGTCTTCCCCGTCGTCACGCGCGTGCGCGCCGGCGAAGTTGTCGTCGGGATCGAACTCGTGTTCGTGCATGGCCATGGCGGGACTCGGCGGTGCGGGCGGCGTAGTGTGCCGCGGCGGCGAGGCCGCGGCATACCGTCCGCGATCGCGGTCGATCTGCGACTCAGCTTCGCGCGACGGTCTTCCTCACTGCGCGCTTGCCGGTCGCGGTAGTGCGCCGGGTCGCGGCCGGCTTCGCAGCCGTCGCCTGCTTCGCCACGGGCTTTTTGGCCGCGGGCTTGCCAGCCGTCTTCGCAGGCGTCTTGGCAGGGGTCTTGGCACTCTTCTTCGCCACCTTCTTCGCGCCGCCTCGCGCATCGGCGTGCGACGGCGGCAGCTTCGAGGTCTTGTTCGGGCCGCGCAGCTTGACGATGCGGTTCTCGCCCATCACTTCCTCGCGCTTGGTCACGCGCGCGACAGCGAATGCGATGGCCTTGCCGATCAGCGAGCCCGGACCGTCCCAGTATTCGGCCGTATGCGCCTGTACCTCGATCAGGGTCAGCTTGGGATCGTTGACGCCCCGCGGGAAGAAGGCCTTGAGCGCATCGTTCCAGAACGCCTCGATCTTCGCCGGATCCTCGTTGACGTAGGCGTCGCCGGTGATCGACACGTAGGTGTTGCGGCCCTTCGACGCGTACGCGAGGTTGACTTTGGAGTTGCGCGCGATCTCGGCGACCTTCGGGCTGTCGGAGGCGACGAAGAACCACACGCGCTCACCATCGAACTGCGCCTTCTGCGTCGACAGCGGCCGGCTGACCAGGTAACCGCCGGGGCCGACGGTGGTGAACATCGTGATGTCGATGTCCTCGATCAGTTTGGCGATTGTCTGCGCGTCCTTCGCACCCTTGCTGCTTCGCGTTGCCATGTCGCACTCCCGTCAGGATTCAGCGCGCAGTGTCGGCAGCGCGACGGGCGCCGGACGTGAAGGTGGCGCGCCGGTGCGTCAGCAGGCCGAAGCCGCGTCGCGCTGGCGGCGACGCTCGGCGCGATGCGCCCATGCATAGACCAGCAGGCCCGCTGCAGCGGTCGCGGCGCCGACATACCCCGTCGATGTCCAGCCCAGTCCCGCGCTGATCGCGAGGCCGCCGAGCCACGGGCCGAGCGCGTTCGCGGTATTGAACGCGGCGTGGTTGGATGCGGCGGCCAGCGTCTGCGCTTCGCCGGCGACGTCCATCAGCCGCGTCTGCAGCACCGGGGCGAGCGCGCCCATCGTGCCGACCGCGACGATCGCCGGCAGGATCGACCACGGCGCGGCCGTCGCGAGCGGGAACAGCAGCAGCACCAGCAGCGACCAGCCCAGGATCACCGGCACCGCGCGGAACTGCAGGCGATCGACCAGCCAGCCACCGGCGATGTTGCCGAGGATCGCGCCGACACCGAACGCCGCCAGCGCCACCGGAATCCACGACTCGGCCACACGCGTGACGTTGATCAGCGTCGGCGCGAGATAACTGAAGACACAGAACATGCCGGCGAAGCCGATCGCGCCGATCAGCAGCGCGTACCAGACCTGGGCGGTGTTGAACGCGCGCAGTTCGCGCATCGGCGTCTGCGCCGGCTCGGCGGGATCGGGCGCGAGGAAACGCGCGACCAGCACCACCGTGAGCACCGACAGCGCCGAGACCAGCGCGAAGGTCCAGCGCCAGCTGAGCTGCTGGCCGAGCCACGTCGCCAGCGGGTTGCCGACGAGGATCGCGATCGACAGGCCCAGCAGCACGCGGCTGACCGCGGCGCCGCGTTGCGCGGGCGGACTGACCGACGCGGCCACGAGCATCGCCACGCCGAAGTAGGCGCCATGCGGCAGCCCGGCCACGAACCGGGCGACGAGCATCGTCGCGTAGTTCGGCGCCAGCGCACTGGCGAGATTGCCGAGCGCGTAGAAGCCCATCAGCGCCAGCAGCAGGCGACGGCGCGGCAGCCGCGCACCGAGGATCGCGAGCAGCGGTGCGCCGACGACGACACCGATCGCGTAGCTGCTGATCAGATGCCCGACCGCGGGCTCGTCCACGCCGAAACCGCGGGTCAGGTTCGGCATCAGGCCCATCATCGCGAATTCGCTGGTGCCGATCGCGAAGCCGCCCATCGCCAGCGCGAACAGGATCAGGGTGCGGGTGCGGCGGTCGGGCAGCGCCGGTGCGGTGGACATGGCGGTCTCCGGAACAGGACCCGGCATTATTGTGCATCGCAGCATCCGCGTCATTGCCGCGCGTCGACCACTGCGTTGCAGCGCCGCCGCCGGCGCAGACCGGGCGGGGCCGGGCTGAACGCGCCGCATCGACGGCGGCTGGACGGGCGGCGCCGGACAGTCGGCGTCCGTCACCGACAGGATCGCCTCCCGATGTCGCTCACCGCGTTCGGCCTCAACTGCACCCTCAAATCCGGCGATACGCCGTCGTCGACCCAGACGCTGCTCGACCAGCTGCTGGCCGCGATGGCCCGCCACGGCGCGAAGACCGGCAGCGCGCGCGTCGCCGACTACGCAGTCAAACCGGGCGTCAGCGCCGATGAGGGCGATGGCGACCAGTGGCCGGAGCTGCGCAAGCGGATCATGGACGCGGAGATCCTGGTCGTGGCGACACCGATCTGGATGGGCCATCCGTCGAGCATCGCCCAGCGCGTACTGGAGCGACTGGATGCCGTACTCGGCGAGATCGACGACGACGGCATGTATCCGACCTTCGGCAAGGTCGCGGTGGCCGCAGTGGTCGGCAACGAGGACGGCGCGCACCACACCTGCGCCCAGCTCTACCAGGGCCTGACCGACGTCGGCTTCACGATCCCCGGCGGCAGCCCGCCGTACTGGGTGGGCGAGGCGATGGGCGCGGTCGACTACAAGGATCTGGAACAGACGCCGGACAAGGTCGCCGAGACGATCGCCACGATCGCCTCGAACGCAGTCCACCTGGCCCGCGTGCTGCAGGCCCAACCGTATCCGAAGCCCAGGCGCGGCGCCGGGTGATCCGCATCGGCTGCGCGGGCTGGTCGATCGCCTCGCGCGATGCGGCGCTGTTCGGCGCAGGCGACAGCGTGCTGGCGCGCTATGCGACCCGCTTCGATGCGGTCGAGATCAATTCCACGTTCTACAGACCGCATCGCGCGACGACCTATGCCCGCTGGGCGGACAGCGTGCCCGCCGGTTTCCGCTTCTCGATCAAGCTGCCGAAGACGATCACCCATGAAGCGCGGCTGGCCGGTTGCGGCGCCGCGCTCGATACGTTTTTCTCAGCGGCCGGCGGCCTGGGCAGAAAACTAGATTGCGTCCTGGTGCAGTTGCCGCCGAGCCTGGCCTTCGATGCGCGCACGGCGGCCACGTTCTTCGCGATGCTGGCCAGGCGCTGGCCGGGGCGCGTGGCCTGCGAACCGCGCCATGCCAGCTGGCTCACGCCGCAGGCCGACGCCCTGCTCGCGCGCCACCGCGTCGCTCGCGTGGCCGCCGATCCTGCCCGGCATGTCGACGACGCGACGCCGGGCGGCAGTACGCAGTTCGCCTACTGGCGCTGGCACGGACATCCGAAGCTCTACTACAGCGCCTACGGCGCGACGGCACTCGACGCGATCGCCACCAGGGTCCGGCGCGGGCCTGCCGATGCGTGGGTGGTGTTCGACAACACCGCTGCGGGTCACGCGGTCTCCGATGCGGCCGGATTGCAGGCCCGGCTGGACTGATGTCCTCATCCTCCTGCGACGATGGCCTGTGGCAGGATGCGCGCTCTCCGAACCCGCCCGGCTTTCCGTGATCTCCAGCGCGCCGCCCGCCCCGATCCAGTTCATGCCCGATTCGAGCGTGATGGCGCACCGGATCGCGACGCACGACTGGTCCACGTCGCCGCTGGGGACGCCCGACTGCTGGCCGCAATCGCTGCGCACCGCGCTGGGCCTGATGCTCGAATCCCGGTTCGCGATGTGCCTGTGCTGGGGACCGGAGCTGACCCTGTTCTACAACGACGGTTATGCGCCGCACCTCGGTGCCAAGGACGCCACAGCGCTCGGACGTCCGCTGCAGCAGGTTTGGTCGGAAGTCTGGGACGACATCCGGCCACTGGTGGACAGCGTGATGGGCGGCACGGCGACGCTCAGCGAGGAGCTGCCGCTGACGATGCTGCGCAACGGGTTTCCGGAAGAGACGTTCTGGACGTTCTCGTATTCGCCCCTGCGCGACGAGCACGATGCGATCGCCGGCTTCCTCAACATCACCACCGACGTGACCCGCCGGGTGCAGACCGAGCGGCGCCTCATGGCCGACGTGGCGCATCTGGGCCGCATGTTCGACCAGGCGCCCGCCTTCATGGCCATGCTGACCGGGCCGGAGCATGTGTTCGCCTACGTCAATCCCGCCTACTGCAGCCTGATCGGCGATCGCGGCGACGTGGTGGGCAAGCGGGTCGCCGATGCGCTGCCCGACGCCGTGCGTCAGGGCTATCTCACGCTGCTCGACGAGGTCTACCGCAGCGGCCGCGCGTTCTCCGCCGACGGCGCGCGCTACGTCGTGCAGGCCACGCCGGGCGCCCCGTCCGCCGAGCGCTACATCGATTTCGTCTATCAGCCGATCACCGAGGGTCGCGAGGTCGTGGGCGTCCTCGTCCAGGGCATCGACGTGACCGCGCGGCATCTCTCGGACGTCGCGCTGCAGGCGCGCGAAGCGGAGCTTCGCAGCCTCAACAGCAACCTCGAACGCCAGGTCATCGAACGCGCACGCGAACGCTCGCTGACGTGGCAGGTCACGCCCGATCTGCTCGCCGTGGTCGATCCCGACGGCGTGATCGAGACCGTCAACCCGGCCTGGGAACAGTTGCTGGGCTGGCCGAGCGACGACCTGGTCGGACACGGCTGGATGGAACACGTCAGCGCGGACGATCATGCGGTGACGCAGTCGGTGCTCGAGACGCTGCGCGCCGGCAAGCCGGTCCTGCGCTTCGAGAACCGCTGGCGCACGCGTGCTGGCGGCCTGCGCACCCTGTCGTGGGTGGCGACGCCCGAAGGCGGCCGGTTCTACTGCAGCGCGCGCGACGTCACCGACATCAATGCCGCGGCAGATGCGCTCACGCGTTCGCAGGCACAGCTGCGCACGCTGTTCGAAACCAGCTACCAGCTGCAGGGCATGTGCACGCCGGACGGCATCGTCACGGATGCGAACCGCCCCGTGCTCGACGCCACCGATGCACGCTTCGAGGACCTCATCGGCGCATCGCTGTGGGAGACGTCCTGGTTCGCCGGCACGCCCGGCATGCCGGCGCGGATCCGGGCGATGTTCGACCGGGCGGCGGCCGGCGAGACGGTACGCGAGGAGATCCAGCTGCAGTTGCCCGGCGGGCGCCGCTGCCACGATCTGTCGCTGCGGCCGATCCACGAGGACGGCCGCATCATCGCCGTCGTGCCCGAGGCGATCGACACGACCGAACGCCGCAATGCCGAGGAGGCGCTGCGGCAGTCGCAGAAGCTCGAAGCGATCGGTCAGCTCACCGGCGGCGTCGCGCACGACTTCAACAATCTGCTGACCCCGATCGTCACTGCGCTCGATCTGGCCGCCGATCCCGACGCGCGTTCCGAGCGACGCACGCGGATGATCGGCGTGGCGCGCCAGTCGGCGGATCGCGCGGCCACGCTGGTCCAGCGTCTGCTGTCGTTCGCGCGCCGGCAGCCGCTGCAGACGCTGGACGTCGATGTGGCGACGCTGGTGTCGGGCATGGCCGAGCTGGTCGACAGTTCCAGCAGTCCGCGCGTACGCCTGGTGCTCGACATCGCCGGCGATCTGGCGCCGGCGGTGGCGGATCCCAACCAGCTGGAAATGGCGATCCTCAATCTCAGCGTCAACGCCTGTGACGCGATGCCCGAGGGCGGCACGCTGACGCTCGGCGCCCGCAACGCCTGCGTGTCCGACGGCGAACGCATCGCGCCGGGCCGCTACGTGGTGGTGTCGGTGGCGGATACCGGGTGTGGCATGGACGAGCAGACGCGCCAGCGCGCGATCGAGCCGTTCTTCTCCACCAAGGGCATCGGCAAGGGCACCGGCCTCGGCCTGTCGATGGCGCATGGCCTGGCCTCGCAGCTCGGCGGCCGCCTGACGATCGACAGCACGCCCGGTACGGGCACCACCATCCATCTCTGGCTGCCGGTGGGTTCGCACCCCGGCGCCGCATCCGACGACGAGGACACGACTTTGAGCATCACTGGCGACGACCGCGGCACCGCACTGGTGGTCGACGACGAGGATTCGGTGCGCATGTGCACCTCCGACGCGCTCGAGGACATGGGCTACCGCATCGTCGAGGCCAGTTCGGCCGAAGACGCGCTGCGCGCACTCGACGACGGGCTGATGCCCGCCATCCTGGTCACCGACCATCTGATGCCCGGCATGACCGGCGCCGAACTCGCCCGCACCGTGCGCGCACGTCTGCCGGAGACGGCCATCGTGATCGTCTCGGGTTACACCAGCATGGCCGACTTCGATCCGGGCCTGACGATCCTCAGCAAGCCGTTCCGCCAGCATGAACTCGCGGCGAGCGTGGAGTCGGCGAACGCGGCGATCCAGACCGCCGCCTGATCGCGGCGGCGGGCGTCCACGCGCGACGACGCCCCGCCCCGCTCGCCGGCTTCAGCCCTGCGGAAACCGCCACGGCGGCGGCAGCGGCGTGCGTGCATGGGCCACCATCGGCGACACGCGGTTGGTCGAATTCGTGGAGGGTGCGGTCCATGTCGACCGCCGGCAGGATGTCGGCCTGTCCTTGTTCACGGCCGCCTGCGCCGCGGCGCGCGCGTTGCCGCGCGTCATGCCGACCGCAGCGCATGGGCGACTCCGACGCTCCGCAGGCGCTAGGCCGTCTGGCTTGCGATGATCTTGCCCAGCAGCGCGTGCAGCTGCGCGAGGTGGCCCGAACCGGCGGCCGCGGTCTCGTCGGACGTCATCGCCACCGTGAGATTCAGCGACGGCACGATGTAGAGCATCTGTCCGCCGTGGCCCCAGGCGTAGCGCACGTCGTGACCGCCGATCCGGCGCGCGAACCAGCCGTAGCCGTAACCGTCGCCGGTGTAGACCGAGCGCGTGCGCGGGACCCACGACTGTGCGATCCAGCTCGCCGGAATCAGCTGCGCGCCGGATGCGGCGCGGCCGTGGTTGCGGTAGAGCTCGCCGAAGGCGAGCAGCGAACGCGGCGTCATCGCCATCTGGTTGCCGCCGAAATGCAGGCCCTGCGGATCGGTATCCCAGGACGCGATCGAAAACCCCGCCTGCGGGCCCAGCCATTCGGCCGCAAGCGCACGCACCGGCTTGCCGCCGACCTTGGCGAGCACGGCCGACAGCAGATGGGTGGAGCCGGTCGAATAGATCATGCCGCCGCCAGGATCGTCGACGAAGGGCCGCGCCAGCGCGTCGCGCACCCAGTCGCGCTGCGCGACCCAGCGCCCGTAATGGCGCCCGGACGTGGACTGCAGGCCGGCCTGCATCGACAGCAGATGCCCGATGGTGACCTGCGCCAGCCGCGGATCGGGATCGCGCGGCAGGCGATCGGCCAGTAGTGGCGCGACCGGCTGATCCGCGCCCTCGAGCAGGCCGCGCTCGATGGCGATGCCGACCAGTGTCGACATCACCGTCTTCGACGCCGACTTGATGTTCGCCGGGCGTGTGGTCGACGCGCCGCGATACCCGCGTTCGGCGAGCACCGCGCCATCGCGCGCGACCAGCACCGTGCGCAGCGGCGCCATCGAGACGGCGTCCTCTAGCACGCTCTGGAGCGCGTCGCCGCGCGCCGGGAGCTCGGCATTCGCAGCGGCCTGTGCGAATGCGGGCAGGCTGGCTGCCGCGCAGAGCAGCGACGCGAGCAGGACGATCAGGAGGCGATGCATGACCCGAGTATCGCCCGCACGCTGCACGTACCGATGAAAGCCGGCATCAGCCCGCGTCGACGGCGATCAGCGCCTGGTGCGCGCCCACGCCCGCGAGCAGTCCCGACGCCACCGCGAGCGGCACGCTGTGCATCGGCTGGCTCAGGTCACCGGCGGCGAACACGCCCGGCACGGTGGTCTGCTTGAACGCGTCCACGCGCAGATGCGGACCCAACGGTCCCATGTCCTGCACGCAGCCGAGCGACGCCGCGAGACCGTCGACCGGCTCGACGCGCGAGCCGACGAACAGGGCATCGATCGCCACGCGGCGGCCATCGGCCAGCTGCACGCCATCGAGCGCCGGCGCGGTCCCCAGCAACCGGATCACCGGCGCGCGCTCCAGGACGACGCCGCGGTTCGCGAGCTTGCGGGCGTCGTCGGCGTCGGGCTCGAAGCCGTGCTCCAGAAAACAGGTCGTCGGCCCCCAGTCGGGCAGCATCAGCGCACGATGCAGGCCCATCGCATCGGCTGCGAACACGCCGAGCGCGCGCCCGGCGACTTCGAAACCGTGACAGTAGGGGCAATGCAGCACGCTGCGGCCCCATCGCGCCGCCAGTCCGTCGAGCGGCGGCAGCACATCACGCACGCCGCCCGCCAGGATCAGCGTGCGGGTCTGCAGGGCCCGGCCGTCCGCGAGCGCCAGCGAGAACCCGGAGCCCGCAGGTGCCGCGTCGACCACCGTGCCTGCAATGACGGACGCGGTCGGATAGCGCAGCAGTTCCGTACGGCCTTTCGCCAGCAGCGTCTCCGGCGGCGTGTCGTCATGCCCGAACACGTTGTGCACGGCGGAAGCGAACCGGTTGCGCGGCGCGCCCGCGTCGACGACCACCACCCGGCGTCGCGCACGCGCCAGTGCCTGCGCCGCCGACAACCCGGCGCTGCCGCCGCCCACGATCACCACGTCGTGATGCATTTCTGCCCCTTCATGTCACTTCGGTTGTTTCATGATGGTGGGCGATGCGTTTTCATGCAACCCGGGTTGTGTCGAAATGCGCCTGGGGTATCGTGATCGCCCGTCCCGATGCCGCCCCCATGCGCCCCGACAGCCGCCTCAGCCGCATGCTCCACGTCCTCATCCACTTGGGGCAGGCCGACGGTCGTGCGACCTCGGACGAGATCGCCGCGATGCTGGGCACCAATCCTGTCGTCGTACGCCGGACGATGGCCGGGCTGCGCGACCACGGCTACGTGCGCTCGGACAAGGGGCACGGCGGTGGCTGGTCGCTGGCGACCCCGCTCGCCGAGATCAGCCTGCTCGACATCCACACCGCACTGGGCTCGCCCGCCCCGTTCGCATTCGGTCTGTCCAACGACGATCCGGAATGCCTGGTGGAAAAGGCCGTGAACGCCCACCTCACCGACGCGATGGCGGATGCCGAAGCCCTGCTGCGCGCGCGGCTGGGTGCCGTGACCCTGGCCGACATCGCGGCCGACTTCCAGACGCGTCTGAAGTCCGGCGGACGACGCCGCGGCGCGCGATGACGAGCGACACGTGTCCCCTGCACAATGCGCGGGACACACACGACAGGGAATGTCCAATGATCAAGCGCGCTGCTGCATGCCTGTTGCTCGCCGCTCTCGCGTCCTCGGTGCCTGCATCGGTGCCCACGCGCGCAAACGTCGAACCTGCAGCGTCCGCGATACAGGGCGAAGCCGAGCTCCATGGCCTGCGATTCGAATCGCTTCTGCACGAGGGGCTGGAACGGCAGGACGCCGGCGATGCCCTTGCCGCGAGCCAGGCGTTCACACGCGCGATCGAACGGCCTGAGTTCGACGCGCTGGCGCCGGAGGTGCGTCATGCCATCCTGCATCAGGCCGCGGGTGTCGCGATCGACGCCGGGCAACTGCAGACCGCGCTGCGTCAGACGCAGTCGGCGCTGCGCCTGCGCCAGGACGAGGCCGACGACTGGTATCGACTCGCGGCGCTACAGACCGATCTCGGCAACGCCAATGCGGCTGCGGACGCGCTGCGGCATCTCCTGACGTCCTGGCCCGAAATCGCCAACGACCTGCCGCAATACCTGATCGTCCACCCGATCTTCGTGACGCGTGCGGACGACGACCTGCGTCTGGCGCTGCTCGATGCGCTGTTCGACGCGAACTGGACCGGCAACGGCATCGGCTCGGATCCTGCATGGATCGAACTTGCGTTGCTGCGACTGGAACGCCGCGACGCATCCGCCGCACGCGCCGCCATCGCCCGCGTCCATCAACCGATGGACATCATCCGCCTGCGCGCCGACCGTCGATTCGACGCCATCGTGGACCGGGATGATCCGCGATTCGATGTCGCGGCAGCCGCCGAGGCCCATCTTGACGCTGTCCGGCGTCTCACCCTTGAGCGACCGGACCGGCTCGAACTGCGGACCACGCTCATCACCGCCTTGCTGGCGACCGGACGCGTGGATGAAGCGCTGACGACGGCGGATGACGCGCTGGCGGACCTGGAAACGTTCAGCGATCCCGAAGACGCGGTCTGGGTCCACAACCAGCGCGCCATCGCACTCCGGCGACTGGGCCGGGACGAAGACGCGATCGCCACCCTGACCGTCGCCTCGAACCTGCACGAAGGAGGTGGTCTCAATGTCAGCCAGGTCCTCAACCTGGGGACGCTCCATACGATTCTGGGCCAGCCAGACGAAGCGCTGGCAGCCATCGAACGCGTAGGTCACGACATCACCGGCTACGGTCGGATGGTCGAGGAGAGCGTCCGGTTTCGCGCCGCCATCCAGCAGGGCGACACCGAGATGGCGGATCTCGCCTTGGCGCAATTGGCGCTGGGCCGGACCGACGCACCGCAGGTGTACCTCGAGGCGTTGCTCATGCGTGGCGATCTCGACGCCGCCGCCGCCGCGTTGGCGGGCCTGCTCGAGACGCCCGTCCACCGCCAGACATTGCTCGACTGGGCACAGACCTACCGGGTGCTGCCACCTGCGCCCGGCGAGGTGACACTGCGCCAGCACCGGGCGCGTTTTCTGGCACGAGCGGACGTGCAGGACGTGATCAGCCGCTACGGTCGCATCGAAGCGCATCCCGTCTACGCTGCCCGTGGCATCGAATGACCGCGCGACATTGCCCCCGGGCGCGCGTGGACTATCGTGACTTCAAGCACGCGATTCCATCTGCGCTTGGCCGGATGCTCCCGGCCATGCGCACCCTGTTTCGTTCCGTGGGCCTCCATCGCACTGCACTCGCCGCCGGCCTCGTTGCGGCGTCGATGCCCGCGCTCGCGGGTCATGACGACACGACGCCGCGGCTGTCGTCCGACCAGTGCGAGATCTCGACGCCGTACAACGTGCTCGTCGACACCGGTGGCGTGTGGCTCTACCGCGACAGCGGCGTGCCGAAGGAGATCTTCTTCCACGACGGCACGCTCAGCGTGGACCGCGATGTGCAGACCGTCAGCGTTGCCGACGCCGCGCGGCTGCGCCGGCTCGAATCGGGCGCACGCGCGTTGATGCCGCAGGTCACGTCGGTTGCGCGCGAGAGCACCGGCATCGCGTTCGATGCGCTGGCCGGCGTCGTCGACGTGATGACCGGCAGCGCACGCAAGGTGCGTCAGGTCGAGCGTTTCCGCACCGACACACTCGGCTACATCGACACCACGCTCGGTACCGGGCGTTGGGACCAGGACGTGTTCGGGGACGGGTTCGAAGCGCGCATCGAAGCGGCCGCCGACCGCATGACCGGCAGTCTCGGCCGCAGCGTGATGTGGCAGGTCTTCACCGGCCGCGCCGGCCGCATGGACGCGCGCGCCGAACGCATGGAAGCCGACCTCGACCGCAGGATCGAAGCGCGCAGCGCCGCGCTGGAAGCCCAGGCCGATGCGCTGTGCACGCGGGTGCGCGAACTGCAGTCGATCCAGGCCGCGCTGGAATACCGCCTCGACGGACAGCGGCTGGTGATGCTGGAGGACGCGCCGCGCAGCGACGGCGATGCTTCGGTCTCGAAGGCCCGGTCCACGCCCTGATCCCACTGCGCGACGCGGACTCATCCGCGCATCGCCGGCAGCCGCGTCCACAGCGTTCAGCATTCCGGTCTCGGCCCGCGCGACGCGGCGTGGGACAATGAGTGCATGGGCGATTCCGACACCACCTCGCCGGCCACACCCGCGGCCGACGCGCCGCCGCGCGCGCTGAACGACGCGCTCAAGGCGGACATCCGCGCCGCGTACGCGAAGCTGCAGGCGAACACGCCGGGCTTCAGCACGCGCCGTTCGCAGAGCGCGATGATCGGTCTGGTCTCGCGTGCGCTCGCGACTTCGGGCGGCATCGGCATCGCCGAAGCGCCGACCGGTGTCGGCAAGTCGCTCGCGTATCTGACCGCGGGCGTGCCGATCGCGCTGGCGACGAAGAAGAAGCTGGTCATCAGCACCGGCACCGTGGCGCTGCAGTCGCAGCTGTTCGAACGGGACATCCCGGCATTCCTCGCCGCGACCGGCCTCGACGCGCGCGTCGCGCTGGCCAAGGGCCGCACGCGGTATCTGTGCACGCGCAATGCCGCTGAGCTCCATGCCGAGCACAGCCAGGGCACGATGCTGCTCGAGGGCGCGGGGCCGGACGAAGGCGGCGACTACGAACGCCAGCTCTACGACCGCCCGCTCGCGCCGCATGAAGTCGATGCCGCGCGGCGCCTGCTCGAAGCGCATGCGGACCGGCAATGGGACGGCGATCTCGACACCTCGCCCGAGCCCGTCTCGCCCGCATTGCGCACACGCATCACCACGCCTGCATCGAGCTGCGCCGGCCGCCGCTGCAGCTTCGCCCAGCAATGCCCGGTGCTGAGGGTGCGCACCACCGTGCGCGAAGCGCAGATCGTCGTGACCAACCACGCGCTGCTGCTGTCGTCTTTGGCGATGGGCGATATCGAGAACGGCCAGCCGCTGCTGGCGCCGCCCGGCGACATGCTGCTGGTGCTCGACGAAGGCCACCACGTGGCGAACGTCGCGATCGACCAGGGCGCGGCGCGCCTGCCGCTGGCCGACATGGCCAAGCGCACCAGCCGCATGCAGATCCTGATCGCCGGCAGCTATCGGCTGGTCGACAAGGAGAAGATCGGCACGCTGCTGCCCGGCGAGGCGATCGAACTCGCATCGCGCGTGTCGAAGGGGCTCAAGGCGTTCCAGCTCGACGTCGACCGCGTCTGGCAACCCGAACCCGGCGACCGCGACCCGATGTGGCGCGCACCGCTGGGTCGCCTGCCCGACGACTGGGCGGATGCGATCGAAGTCCTCGGCGAAGACACGCGCGCCCTGTTCAACTGGGTCCACGCCGCGCAGCAGGCCGTCGCGCGCAACAAGCAAGACGACCCGGCGCGCGAGAAGTTGCAGCGCAGCCTCGGCATGGCGCTGGAAATGGTCGAGCAGCAGCACGAGCTGTGGGCCGGCTGGCGCCGCGAAGACCGCGAGGGTGCGCCGCCGATGGCGCGCTGGGTCACCGCCACGCGCGACGGCGATCTCGCCCTGCACTGCTCGCCGGTCTCGGCCGCGCATGTGCTGCGCACACTGTTGTGGAAGGAGATCGACTCGGTCGTGATGACCTCGGCCACGCTGACCGGCGGCGGCGATTTCCAGTCGTTCGCGATCGACACCGGGCTGCCGGACCACGCCGAGACGGCCTCGCTGCCGTCGCCGTTCGACCTGCCGAACCAGGCGCAGCTGGTGGTACCGCAATTCCCGGTGGCGCCCGACGATCGCGAAGGGCACCCGAAGGCCGTCGCCGAGTGGCTGGCGCGCGAACTCGACTGGAAGAAGGGCAGCATGGTGCTCTTCACCTCGCGCTGGAAGATGGAGAAGGTCGCCGAACTGATGCCGGCCTCGCGCCGCGGTGCGATCCAGGTGCAGAGCAGCGGCAACAAGTCGCAGGTCGTCGCCGCCCATCTCGAACGCGTCGCCGCCGGCAAGGGCTCGGTGCTGTTCGGCCTCAACTCGTTCGGCGAAGGTCTCGACCTGCCGGGTGAGGCCTGCACGACCGTCGTCATCACCCAGGTGCCGTTCGCGGTGCCCACCGATCCGCAGACCGCCACGCTCGGCGAGTGGCTCGAAGCGCGCGGGCAGAATCCGTTCAACCTGATCGCGATTCCGCATGCGTTGCGCACGCTGACCCAGTTCGCCGGTCGCCTGATCCGCACCTCGACCGATACCGGCCGCGTGGTGATCCTCGACTCGCGCCTGCTCAACCGCCGCTACGGCAAACGCATTCTCGATGCGCTGCCGCCGTTCAAGCGTGTGATCGGCTGACGTAGCTAAAGGCGTCGCAGAAGAGGTCAGTGCGTCGACGTTTGCATGGCAGCGCGCGGGACCCGCCTTTGGTGCCACCTCTCCCTCCGGGAGAGGTCGACGCGCAAAGCGCGTCGGGTGAGGGCCAGGTGTTACGACGAACTCCCAGCCAACTCCCCACTCACCCCTCGAACAACCCCGCCTGCACCGGCAGCTCATCCGGCTCGCGAAACCCGCCGATCCCCACACCGACCAGTCGATACCGCGTCGACGCCGGCAGCTCCACGCGCTCGCGCAACGCCAGCGCGATCCGCGTCAGTTCCGCCTGCGACGCGGGCGGCGCATCCGGCGTAAAGCTGCGCGTGAGGATGCGGAACTGCGAAGTCTTGAGCTTCAGCACCACGGTGCGGCCGACACGCGCGGTCTTGCGCGTCGCCGCCCACGTCTTCTCCGCGAGCCGTTCGATCATCGGCGCCAGCGCCTCGAGCGGCAGATCGGTTTCGAACGTGTCTTCCGACGAGATCGACTGCACCGGCTGGTCCGGTTCCACCGGCCGGTCGTCGATGCCGAGCGCGCGCTGGTGCAGACGCGCGCCGAACGTGCCGAAACGCCGTTCCAGCGTCTCGCGCGACAGGCCGCGCAGATCGCCGACCGTGGCGACGCCAAGTTCGGCCAGCTTCTTCTCCATGACCTTGCCCACGCCGGGAATCAGACCGACCTTGAGCGGCAGCAGGAACGCGTCGATCTGCGACGGCTTCACCACGTACAGCCCATCGGGCTTGTTCCAGTCCGAGGCGATCTTGGCGATGAACTTGTTCGGCGCCACGCCGGCCGAAGCAGTCAGCTGCGTCGCTTCGCGGATCTGCGCGCGGATCGCCTGCGCGGTCGCCGTCGCACTGGGCGAGGGAATCTTCGGATCGGTGACGTCGAGGTAGGCCTCGTCCAGCGACAGCGGCTGCACCAGATCGGTGTGCGCGTGGAAGATCTCGCGCACCTGCCGCGATACCGCCTTGTAACGGGCGAAATCCGGCGGCACGAAGACCGCATCCGGACACAGGCGCTCGGCGGTCACGGCCGGCATCGCCGAGCGCACGCCGAACGGCCGGGCCTCATACGAGGCCGCACAGACCACCGAACGCGCGCCGCGCCAGGCCACGATCACCGGTCGCCCGCGCAGCGACGGATCGTCGCGCTGCTCGACCGAAGCGTAGAACGCGTCCATGTCGATGTGGAGGATCTTGCGCACGGCTGCATTATCGTCGCTTCGGTCGCAGTGACTGCGCCCGATCCGACGATGCCTGCAAGCGAATCGATCCGTCGCTCACGATCGCGGCCGCAGGCTGTGCGCTCGCATCGATGGACCAGCGTCATGTGCGGCGGTGACACATCGCCCTGCACCGACAAGCAGACGCGACAGGCTGAACGCGTGGCAGCGTCGGAGCGCGACAAGGGCCGGTCGAAGCAAGACGCCGAGCGGATCGCCTGGGCCGCGGTCAACAAGCAGGACGACGGCGGCACGCAGTCCGGTTCGGGTCGCAAGGGCAGCTGACGCGATTCAGGCGTCGTGGCCCTCGACGGGCAGGCGCACGATCGCGACCGTGGCGTCATCGGGATCGGCGGTCACCGAGAACCCCAACTGACGGCACATCGCCAGCATCGTGGTGTTCTCGCGCAGCACCTGGCCTTCGACGACGCGCAGCCCCTGCCAGCAGGCGTACTCGATCATGATCCCCATCAGCCGCCAGCCCAGGCCGGCCCCCTTGAGGTCGGAGCGCACCATGATCCCGTACTCGCCGGTGTCGTAGTTCGCATCGGCGAGCAGACGCACCGCGCCCAGCATCTCGCCGGTGTAGGGGTCGATCGCCGCCAGCGCGATCGAGCGCGCGTAGTCGAGCTGGGTCAATCGCGCGATGAACTCGTGGCTGAAATGCCGCACCGCGCTGAAGAAGCGCAACCGCAGGTCCTCGGTGCTGACCTGTTCGAAGAACCGCCGGAACATCGCCTCGTCTTCCGGGCGTACCGGCCGCACGAAGGCCGTGTTTCCGTTCGACAGTGTGATCGTGCGTTCCCACTCCACCGGATACGGAAAAATCGCGAAGCGCGGATGACCGCGGCCCTTGTGCAGCCGTTTGACCGGCGCGAGCGCGATGCGCGCATCGACCGCGATCACCCCATCGCGATCGGCGAGCAGCGGATTGATGTCGAGTTCCTGCAGTTCAGGAATATCGGCTGCCATCTGCGCGAGCTTGACCAGGACCAGCGCCACCGCGCGTTCGTCGGCCGCCGGCACATCGCGGTACGCCTTGAGAATGCGCGACGCGCGGGTGCGCCCGATCAGCTCATGCGCAAGGCGCAGGTCCAGCGGCGGCAGCATCAGGGCCTTGTCGTCGATCACATCGACCGCCGTGCCGCCGCGGCCGAACACGATCACCGGACCGAAGGTGGGGTCGTCGGCAATGCCGACGATGAGCTCACGCGCCTTGGGCCGCAGGGCCATTGCGTGCACGGTGACCCCGTCGATCCGCACAGGAGGTTGCAGGGTGTGTGCGCGCTGCAGGATGTCCTCGGCCGCCAGGCGGACGGCCTCCGGCGTCGTCAGGTTCAGTCGGACGCCGTCGACATCCGACTTGTGCGCAATGTCGGCGGTATCGAGCTTGACCGCGACGGCGCCCACGCGCGCGAGCAGCGTCTGTGCGGCCGTGACCGCGGCGTCCGCATCGCGCGCGCGCAATACCTCGGCCACTGGAATGCCATAGGCGCCGAGCAGGCGCGCGGCCGCCTCCGGATCGAGCAGGCGTTGCGACGACGCCAGGGCGGCATCGACCACGGCGCGTGCCGCCGGCAGATCCACGACGAAGTCGTCCGGCAGGCTCGGCGGCGTCTCCATCAGCGCCCGCTGCGCTTCGTGATGTCGAGCCAGATACATGAAGCCGCGCACGGCATCGGCCTCGCTGTCGTAGACGGGGATGCCGGCGTCCCCCAAGGTTCTGCGGGCGCCGGGCTGATCGCCGTGCCACACCGCCAGGACCGGCTTGCGCGTGCCGGTGCGCGGGCGGGCCTGCACCGTGCGCACGACGGCCTCCGCCACATCGTCGGGATCCGACAACACGGTCGGCACCTGCATCACCAGCACCGCGTCGGTATCGCGGTCGTCGAGCAATGCGTCCAGTGTCGCGGCATACCGCTCGCCATCGGCGTCGCCGAGCATGTCCACCGCATTGCGGCGTGACCAGCTGGCCGGCAGAACGGCGTCCAGCGTCTCCAGCGTCGTATCCGACAAGGAGGCGCGCGTGCCGCCGAGATCGACCAGCCGGTCGAGCGCGAGCATGCCCACGCCGACGCCGTTGGTCATCACCGCGAGCCGGTTGCCCGACAGACTGCCCAGGTGCGACAGCGTCTCGGCCGCGGCGAACAGTTCGTCGAGCGCATGGACGCGCAACAGCCCGGCACGCCGGAAGGCCGCGTCGTAGACCGCGTCCGGCGCGGCGAGCGCTGCGGCGTGGGTGATCGCCGCGGTCTCCCGCCGTGCGTGTCGACCGGGCTTGACCACCACGACCGGCTTGGCGCGGGCCGCCGCCCGGGCCGCGGAGAGGAACTTGCGCGCATCCCGCACCCGTTCGACGTACAGCAGGATGGCGCGGGTGTGCCGGTCGGTCGCGAAGTAATCGAGCAGATCGGCAAAATCGACGTCGAGCGCGTCGCCGAGCGAGGCGACGGCGGAGAACCCGATCCCACGAGGCCGGCTCCATTCGAGAATACCGGCAGCGACGGCGCCGGATTGTGAGATCAGGGCAAGATCGCCGGCGATCGGCGCATGGGCCGCGAAACTGGCGAACAGACCCGCATGCGGGGCGATCACGCCGAGACAGTTCGGCCCCACGATGCGCAGCCCGCGCGCGCGCGCAACGTCTGACAGCGCCGCATTGTGCGAGCCGGCGCCGTCGCCCATGTCACGCGTCAGCACGATCGCGGCTTTCGCGCCAGCCCGGGCGGCGGCCTCTGCGGTGCCGACGACGTCGGCAGGGGGCACCGCAATCACCACGAGTTCCGGGACGAACGGCAACGCCTCGAGCGTGGGCGACGCTTCGAGGCCATCGATCGCCGCATACCGCGCGTTGACCAGGCCGATGGGGCCCCCGAATCCGCCGGCGCGCAGCTGCTGCAGGACCAGCCGACCCAGCGAACGTGAGCGCGGACTGGCACCGACGACCGCCACCGACGCAGGATGGAACACGGACTGCAGTGCGTAGGTGCTCATCGCGGCATGCGCCGTCTTCGGAACGAGGGCAGACGATACACGACGCCCATATCGGAACGCCGCATCCCGGGGTGATGCGGCGCACCGCATGTCGGCACGTCCAGAGCGGCGTTCACCGCGCCGGCCCGCGCGGGTCTTGGTCCATCAACCCTGCTGTATCGCTGTTCCGAGGGCTTGAGGCGCCTCGCATACGGTCTCCCAGACCTCGCGACGGATGCCGACACTGCGGAATCCGATCGGATGTCGACGATGAGTTCGCGCTTCAGCAGCTTGCAGCGTGAGCCGGGATCTACAGGCGATCATCAATGCTGGGAACGCCGCTGCTAGGCACAAAGCAGTCTCGCGCCGCGGGTTTCAACAAATCTTCAATGCGCTCGGATACTCGCGAGCACGGCGGCCCGGCAGACCCAACTTTCGCATCAGGAACATCGTGTCCAGAGCGGGGGGATTCCAGGCGTTCCCCAGCAAACCCGGACCAAGCTGAGCCCAGAAGTCCTGAAACACTCCCCATATTCCCGGCGCCTTCCCCACGCGCGCCCGGTTGACTGTGTTACCGAGTTTCAGCCGAGACTTTCTCTCAGCCATTCCCTCGAGTTTCCCCGGTCGATTGCTTTGGCAAATCCGGCGCAAAGAAAAACCCCCGCCGGAATACCGGCGGGGGTTTTGGGTAAAAACCCTGGCGATGACCTACTCTCATATGACTGGCTCGCGCGAAGCGTCCCGGCACCAGACCACGCCCGAGCACAAATTTCCGCCTTTGAGCGTTTGCCCCCTCCCAACCCTCCCCCGCAATGCGAGGGAGGGCTCTCGCAAAGCTGCGAGCGAAAGGACATCAGCGCTCGCCGTCGTGTCCACCCCGTCGATCCGGAAACCGCAGCACGACACCGCGCGTGTCGTCGCGCGTGGGTCGGTCCCACAGCACCGGCACGTCGTGCGGGGCGGGCGGTTCGAACGTGTCGCGGCGCTCGCGCTCGGCGCGAACCGCTTCTTCCTCCTCGATCTCCCAGCTGTAGCGCCGCCGGGGCGGGACGGGATCGGCGTAGCGGAACCAGAACGCGGCCAGTACGCCGCCGACCGCCCCGCCCATGTGCGACTGCCAGGACACGCCCGGCTCCTGCGGCAGCACCGTCAGCAGCATGCCGCCGTAGAACAGGAACGCGATCATGCCGGCCGCGATCGACGGCCGGTCGCGGCGCAGCAGGCCGAGCACGAACACCAGGAACATCAGCCCATGGGTCACGCCACTGGCGCCCAGGTGATGCGAGCCCGGCACGCCCATCAGCCAGGCGCCCAGACCCGAGCCCAGCCACATCAGCGGCAGGCCGCGCAGCGTGGCGCGCGGATAGACCACCAGTGCCAGCGAGCCGAGCAGCAAGAGCGCGCTGGCATTGGCGATCAGATGTTCCGGCGAGCCGTGCAGCAGCGGCGCGGTGAGCAGGCCGAGCAGACCGGCCCACTCGCCCGGCTGCACTGCGAGGAAGCGCCAGTCGATCGCCGCCTGCACGCCGAACGCGATGCACAGCAGCAGCACGAACAGCACGCTCGCCTTCAGCGCATTGGACAACCGGCGCTTGTCGTGCGCGCGTTGCTGTTCGGAATCGGGAAGGTCGTCGGGGCTGTCGAGATGCATGCACCCCAGCATGGCGACGGTTCGCGCCGTTGCAAGACGGCGTGACCGCCGTCGCCGTTCGACACCGCACACGACCCGCGCCACACGTCCGTACGCTACCGTGTCGCGCGGCCCCGGCCCCCGGGGCGCACATCGGAACCCCGAATCCCGTGGATGCCTGGCAGGTCACATTGCTGGCGATGTTCGTGCTGCTGGCGGTTTCGCTGGCGGCGATGGCGTGGCTGGTCCTGCGCGAGCACCGGATCCGCGAGCGCGCGGGGCTGCGCGAATGGACCGCCGGTCTCGCGCTGCAGACGCTGGCATGGCCGCTGTTCGCAGTGCCGGCGACCGTGCTCGGCGGCGCGCTGCAGGCCATCGCCTGCGCGTTGCTGGTCGCCGGCTACGCCGCCATGCTGCGCGCGCTGCTGCGCAGCCTGCCGTCGACCCCTGCGCGAACACCATTGTCGTGGGCGGTGGTCTATCTGCCGGCGCTGATGCTGCTGCTCGCGCTGCTGGTGCCCGCACAGACGCCACAGGCGCGCATCGCCATGTTCTGGGTCGCCGCGCTGCTGACCGTGCTGCTGTCGCTGCGCGCCCCCATCCGTCGCCGTGGACGGCGACCCGCGCCCGAGCGGGCCCTGCTGGTGCTGTTCGCCGGCGCGGCGCTGGTCTGCATCTACCGTCTTGCCGAGCAGGGCTGGAATCCGCAGTCCGGCCCCGCCTTCGATGCCGGCATCACGCCGGGCCAGCAGCTCGCGCTGGCGTACTTCCTGGTCGCGCCGGTGTTCGCCACGTTCGCGTTCCTGCTGCTGCAGCTCGAACGCCAGCAGCGCTGGCTCGAGGGTCTCGCCGCCGAGGATGCGCTGACCGGCATCCACAACCGGCGCGCGTTCTTCGAAGAGGCGCACCGTCGCCTGTCGCGGCGCGACGGCGACGACCTGCTCGCGCTGCTGATGATCGACGCCGACAGCTTCAAGACCGTCAACGACCGCCATGGACACGCCATCGGCGATCGCGTGCTGGTGGCGGTGGCGGCGGCGATGCGCGCGTGCCTGCAGCCCGACGACATCGCCGGCCGGTTCGGCGGCGACGAATTCTGCATGCTGCTGATGGGCGTGACGGCGGGCGAGGCCGCGCACCGGGCCCAGGTCCTGCGCCACGCCATCGCCGCACGGCCGCTGCGGATCGACGGCATCGAAGTGCCGGTCACCCTGTCGATCGGTATCGCCCACATGCGCGAGGGGCGCGACGGCGACCTCGACCGTCTGCTCGCCATCGCCGACCGACGGCTGTACCTGGCCAAGCGCACCGGCCGCGACCGGGTGATCGATCACGACCTCGAACTGGACCTGCCCGCGCAGGCCTGACGCCGGCGGCGTGACGCGCGCCGGCGACGGGCCCGTGCCTCAGGCCCCGGGCAGGGGCTTGGGCGGCCGCGCCAGGCTCAGCGCCACCGTGACGGCCAGGATCACCGCCACGACGCCCAGCGACCACAGCACCGGGATCTTGTAGACGTCGATCAGCAGCATCTTGGCGCCGATGAAGACCAGCACCACGGCCAGACCGTAAGGCAGCAGATGGAAGCGGTCGGCCATGCCGGCGAGCATGAAGAACATCGCGCGCAGGCCCAGCACCGCGAAGACGTTGGAGGTCAGCACGATGAAGGGATCGGTGGTGATCGCGAAGATCGCCGGAATGCTGTCGACCGCGAAGATCACGTCGATCACGCCGATCAGCACCAGCACCACGAACAGCGGCGTATAGGCCCAGGCACCGCCTTCGCGCACGCGCAGCGCGTCGCCGCGGTAGCCGTCGGTGAGTCGCAGATGCCCGCGCATCCAGCGCAGCACCACGTTGTGCTCCAGATCCGGTTCCTTGCCCGCGGCGAACCACATCTTGAAGCCCGTCAGCAGCAGGAACGCGCCGAACACGTACAGCAGCCAGTGGAACTGCGCCAGCAGCGCGGCGCCGACGAAGATCAGGATCGCGCGCAGCACCAGCGCCAGCAGGATGCCGATGATCAGCACGCGCTGGCGCTGTTCCTCGGGCACCCCGAAGAAGGTGAAGAGCAGCAGGAAGACGAAGATGTTGTCGACGGCCAGCGACTTCTCGACCAGATAGCCGGTCAGGAACTCCAGACCCACGCGGTTGGCGAGCGCAGCGCCCGCGGTCTCGTGCAGGTACCACCACAGGCCGGCGTTGAACAGCAGCGCCAGCGCCACCCAGCCCAGGCTCCACCACAGCGCTTCCTTGAAGGTGACCTTGTGCGCGCCGCCATGGCGCATGAGCACCAGGTCGACCAGCAGCGCGACCACGACGAGGCCGCCGAAGCCGGCCCATAACCAGACATTGCCAATCGTTTCCATCGAGATTCCCGGACAGGTGGAGGTGACCGCAGGGCGCGGACGTCTCGGGAACCGGGGACTCGGAAACCGGGGACACGCCTTCGCCAGTGCGGCGAAGGTCTTGCTCACAGCCCGGTCGGGCTGCCGTGCGACCGGAGCATTGCTGCTCGAAATGACGGCCTGCACGTCGGGAGCTACTCCCCTTCGGGGGCGGAGTGTGCGCATCGCGCGCGTCACAATCAAGTGGACGGGTAAAATGCCGCGATGAACGCACCCTACCCGACCGTACACCTGAAGAACGCCTGGCGTTCCAGCCATCCGTGGATTTTCCAGCGCCTGGTCGAAAAACCCGCGCAGCGCCCCAAGCCGGGCAGCATCGTCGATGTCATCGGCGTGGAGGGCGACTGGATCGGCCGCGGCTTCTACAACGGCCATTCGCGCATCGCCGTGCGCATCCTCGAAACGCATCCCGACGTGCCGGTCGATGCCGGCTGGTTCTCGCGCAAGATCGCCGAGGCGGTCTCGCTGCGTCGCGATGTGCTCAAGCTCGACGAGGTGTCCGACGCCTGGCGCGTCGTGCACAGCGAGGGCGACGGGATGTCGGGCCTGGTGGTCGACCGCTACGGCGACCTGCTGGTCGTCGAATTCTTCAGCGCCGGCATGTTCCGCCATCGCGAGTGGATCTACGAGGCGCTGAAGGAACAGTTCCCCGGCTGCCGCTTCCACAGCTTCGCCGACGAACACGTGCAGAAGCAGGAGAGTTTCGACTACCGCGGCAGCGTGCCTGCGGACCCGGCGATCATCACCGAGTACGGCATCCGCTTCCGCGCCGACCCGGCCGGCGCGCACAAGACCGGCTTCTTCGCCGACCAGCGCGAGAACCGCGAGTGGCTAAGCCGCCAGGTGTCCGGCAAGCGCGTGCTGGACCTGTGCTGCAACACCGGCGGCTTCGGTGTGTACGCGGCGGCGCGCGGCGCGGCCGAAGTCGTCGGTATCGACATCGACGAGGACGTCATCGAGATCGCCAAGGGCAACGCCCGGCTCAACGATGCGCGCATCAGGTTCGTGCAGGCCGACATCTTCCCGTGGCTGCGCGATGCGTCGAACGCGGGCGACACCTTTGATGTCGTCGTGCTCGACCCGGCCAAGATGACCCGCGACCGCGAGCAGGTGATTCCGGCGCTGAAGAAGTACCTCGACATGAACAAGCTCGCGCTCGGCGTGGTCAAGCCGGGCGGCCTGCTGGCCACGTTCTCGTGCACCGGTCTGGTCAGCGAGGAACAGTTCCTCGACATGCTGCGGCGCGCGGCGTTCTACGCCAACCGCACGATCCAGATCCTCAAGGTCGCGGGCGCGGGCGCCGATCATCCGTTCATGGCCCACGTACAGGAATCGCGTTACCTCAAGGCGGTGTTCTGCCGCGTCGTGGACTGATCCCGCTGCATGGCGCGGAAGCTGCGGCCGGGCCTGCGCGGCGCGATCTGGGCCGTCGCCGCGCTGACGACGGTCGCGCTCGCGGTCAGCTTCATGCGCGACTGGCGCACGCCCGAGCGGCCTGAGCCGGGCCCGCTGCCTGCAGGCCTGCCGGCGCGCATCGAACTGGCGGCCGGTGACGGCCACCGTGGCGTCCGCGACGGCGCACGCGGCGATGCCCGGTTCGACGATCCCTTCGGCATCGTCGTCGCGCCCGACGGCACCGCGCTCATTGCCGATGGCGGCGCGTCGAACCGCATCCGCCGCGTGTGGCCCGATGGCCGCGTGGACACACTCGCCGGCAGTCTGGAAGGCTTCGCCGATGGGCGCGGCGCCGATGCGCGACTCCACACGCCGTCCGGTCTGGCGCTGGATGCCAGCGGCACGCTCTACGTCGCCGACACCGGCAACCATGCGATCCGCCGCATCGCGCCCGACGGCACGGTGACGACGCTGGCCGGCACCGGTGAGGCGGGTTTCGTCGATGGTCCGGTGGCGCAGGCGCGCTTCCATGCGCCGACCGGCGTGGCGGTCGATGCGACGGGGCGCGTGTTCGTCGCCGACGGGTTCAACGACCGCATCCGGGTGATCGAGGCCGGCACGGTGCGCACGCTGGCCGGCGATGGACGGCCGGGCCTGGCCGACGGCACCGGCGCGCAGGCGCGCTTCGATACGCCCAGCGGACTCGCACTGGCCGACGACGGCGCGCTGTGGATCGCCGACACCGGCAACCACGCGATCCGCCGCATCGCGCCCGACGGCGCCACGACGACGCTGGCCCTGCATGGCGACGCACCCGACGCGGCGCCCGTCTCGCCGGTGTCGATCGCCCTCGATGCGCAGCAGCGGCTGTATGTCGGCGAGCTCGCGCAGGGCCGCGTGCTGCAGATCGAACCCGACGGGCGTGCGCGCGTGCTCACCGGTCGCGACATGGCGCAGCGCCTCGCGCGTCCGGCCGGTCTCGCCTTCGATCGTTTCGAGCGGTTGTGGGTCGCCGATGCCGCGGCGTACCGCGTGCACCGCATCGCCCAGGTGCGACGCGCCGGCGCGAAACAGAACCTGGACAACGCCGCGGTGGGGCCTGCGCCCGATGCGCCGCTCCCCGACACGCGCGGCCGCTGGCCGCTCGCGCCCCAGGACGGCTGGCACGAGGTGGTCGGCACGCTGGGCGAGGTGCGCGGCAATTTCCGCGGCGAATCGCGCAGCCACCTGCACGCCGGTTTCGACGTGCGCGGCGATGTCGGCAGTCCGGTGCTGGCGATTGCCGATGCCAAGGTCGCCAGCCCCGACGCCGCGTCCGGATTCGGTGATCAGGCCGAACGCCTGGCGATCGACGACCTGACCTACATCCACATGCGCGTCGGCCGCACGCCGCGCGGCGCGGCGCTCGACCCGCGTTTCCAGCTGATCGCAGGCGACGATGGGACACCGATGCGTGTGCGCATTCCGCGCGGCACGCACATCCGCGCGGGCGAGACGATCGGCACGATCAACGCGCAGGCCCACGTGCACCTGGTCGTCGGCCCGTCGGGCTACCAGCGCAACGCGGTGGCGCTGGGCTTCCGCAATTTCGTCGACACCATCGCGCCGCGCATCGACGATCTCGCGCTGCTCGACGCCCTCGACGCACCCGTGACGTCGCGCGAAGACGGCCGCGTGCGCGTGCCGCGCGACGGCGGTGGTCTGCAGATCGTCGTCGAGGCCTGGGACCAGGTGGACGGCAACCTGCCGCGCCGGCGCCTCGGCCTGCACACGCTCGGCTGGCAACTGCTGGCCGCGGACGGGACGCCGATGCCCGGCTTCGAGGCGCCGCGTTACACGATCGATTTCGACCGCATGCCGCCGCACCGCGACGCGGTGCGCGTGGCGTATTCCGCCGACAGCGGCATCACCGTGCACGGCGCCGCGCGCACGCGCTTCCGCTACGCGGTGAACAACGTCGTCCGCGACGGCCGCCTCGAACCGGTGCTGTGGGATCCGGCGGATCTGGCGGTCGGCGATTACCTGCTGCGCGCGACGGTGCGCGACGCCAGCGGCAACGCCGCGACACGCGACCTGCCGATCCGGCTGTACTAAAGCGTCAGCCACGCGCCGGACCGTCGTCGGTCAACGGATAACCGGCAAAGGATTTGACCTCGTCCATCAGGAAGTGGGAGACGATCTTCTCCACGCCGTAGTCCCCGCTGAGCAGCGTGCGCGCAATGTCCTTCCAGTGGTGCACGTCGCGCACGATGACCCGCAGCATGTAGTCGTAGGGGCCGGACACCCGGCTGGCTTCGACGATTTCGGGCATCGCGAGGATGCGATGGTCGAAGGCGCTGAACTCCTCCAGTGCGTGCTTCTGGAAACTGATCTGCGCCATGACGATGGTCGCTGAGCGGATGCGGTCGACGGCCACGTGGGCGCGATAACTGCGGATCAACCCGCGCTGTTCCAGCGCGCGCACCCGGGCCAGGCAGGCGCTGGGCGACAGCGCGACGCGTTGGGCGAGGGCGTGATTGGTGATCCGTGCATCCTGCTGCAGGACGTCGAGGATTTTCAGGTCGGTGCGATCGGGTGGTCGGACGGACATCTGGCGCTCCGGATCGGATGGGACAGCGATGCAGCCGTTGCAGCGCCGGTACAACGTATCGAATTTGCGGCCCGGGGGTGCAGATCCTGCGTAATCGACGTGACGATTCCGTTGGATGTGCGGTCATTCGAACGGTCGATCCATTTAGATTCAATGATTTACATGATCCCGAGGCCCCGTGGATTCTGCTGGACGCGGTGGCAGCCGTCTTCTATTACTCGAAGCCGTCAGCGCCGCGGCCGGGCACGCTTTTTTCCCCGCTGCGCCGGTCTGGTCCACCCCAGCCATCGCCCAACGGGAACTGCCATGAAGCCGCTCACCACCGCACGCCTGGCCCACGCCATCCGTCTCGTCTGCCTGTGTACGCCGTTGATCGCAGCCCCGGCGATGGCACAGACCCCCGTGCCCGACGCGCCCGCCTCGACCACCGATCTCGACGCGATCGTGGTCACCGCGGGCAAGCGCAACGAATCGGTCCGCGAGATCGCGGGCTCGGTCTCGGCAGTGACCGGGCAGCAGCTCGAAGACCTCGGCGCGCAGTCGCTCGCCGACTACATCCAGCGCACGCCGGGGGTGGTGTTCAACAACTACCAGCCGGGCGTCTCGCACGTGGTCATGCGCGGCATCGCGACCAGCTCGGGCAACGTGCAGGGCCAGACGACGACCGGCTATTTCCTCAACGAAGTGCCGCTGACCGAGCCGGGCTTCAGCATCGTCATTCCCGACATCGACGCCTTCGACGTCAACCGCGTCGAGGTGCTGCGCGGGCCGCAGGGCACGCTGTTCGGCTCGGCCTCGATGGGCGGTGCGATCAACTACGTGGCCAACGTCGCCGACCCGACCGGCTTCGACGCGGCCGTCGAAGCCACCGCCAGCCAGACCCGCAACGCCGACATCGGCTTCGGCGCCAAGGCGATGGTCAACCTGCCGATCGCCGACGACATCCTCGCGGTGCGCGCCGTCGCGCAGTACCGCGACGATCCCGGCTATCTCGACAACATCGGCCTCGGCCGCGAAGGCAGCAACGACAGCCGCACCGCGGGCGGCCGCCTGTCGGTGACGCTGACGCCGTCGGAGGCGACCACACTGAGCTGGCTGAGCCTGTGGCAGAACACCGATGCCGACGACAACAGCTATCGCATCGCCGGACTCGGCGAGTTCGAACGCGACACCGCGATTCCCGAATTCACCGATACGAAAGTCGCCGTGCACAGCCTGCGGCTCGATCAGGACCTCGGCTTCGCCACGCTGACCGCGCTGCTGTCGCAGCAGCACAAACAGCAGGACTGGCAATTCGATTTCACGCCGATCCGCGTGTTCTACAACGCCGATCTCGACCTCGATCTCGACACGCCGCTGTTCATCGCCTCGGGCGGCGAAAGCACAGGCCGCAGCCTCGAACTGCGTCTGGCCTCGCCTCGTGACCAGCGCCTGGAGTGGCTGGTCGGCGGCATGGTGTTCCAGACCGACAAGGATCTCTACGAAACCATCGGCGCCGCCGGCGCTGCAGGTGCGTTCGACCGCTCGTCGCTGTTCGGCCCCGGCAGCGGCGCGGTCATCGCACCCGACGGTTCCACGTTCAACGCGTTCTACAGCCATCTCGACGGCTCCGAGCTCGCGGTGTTCGGCGAAGGCACCTTCCATTTCGACGAACAGTGGAAAGCCACGCTCGGTGGCCGCTTCTTCCGCACCAGCGTCGACGCGCAGACCACCCAGGTCGGGTTCTCGACCTATCCCGGCGATCCCATCGTCACCCGCTCGCGCACCGACGAGGACGGCTTCAACCCCAAGGCCTCGCTGACCTGGACGCCGTCGGATGATCTGATGCTCTACGCGCTGGTCTCGGAAGGCTTCCGCTTCGGCGAACCCAACACGCCCGGGCTCAGTGCGTTCCCGATTCCTGCCGGTTCTACCAGCGACAGCCTGATCAACTACGAACTCGGCACGCGCACCAGCTGGGCGGACGGCCGCTGGCTGGTCGACGCCACGCTGTTCTATGTCGACTGGAGCGACATCCAGCTGCGCCTGCAGACGCCGGACTTCTTCAACTACGCCAGCAACGGCGGCAAGGCCTACAGCCGCGGCATCGAACTGGCCACCACGTGGCGGCCGACCGCCGGCTTCGACTGGACGCTGGCCGCGACCTGGCAGCAGGCGCGCCTCGACGAGGATCTCGACATCCTGTTCGCCGGCACCGCGCCGGCCGGTTCGCAGCTGCCGGGCTCGGCCGACTGGACCGTCAGCAACGTGCTGCGCTACCGCTTCGACACCCGCTTTTCGCCGACGCTGACGCTGGCGCACCAGTACATCGGCAGCGGCATCAGCGATCTCAACTCCGCCGTGCCCGGCGCCGTGCGCAACGCACAGGGCAACTACAACACCGTCGACCTGCGCTACCGCATGTCGTTCGGCACCACCGACGTGACCCTGTTCGGCAGCAATCTCGGTGACACCCGCGGCATCACCCGCAGCGTGTCGGAGGTCAACGGCATCGGCCAGGGCATCGTGCGGCCGCGCACCGTCGGCCTGACCGTGCACTGGCGTTACTGACCCGCCGTCCGCCGACTCCGATTCGAGGCTGTCCTCTGCATGACGCTGTCCGATTCCCCTGCCCGGCTGGCCGATGCGCTCGCGCTCGGCCGGCTGGACGCCCACGCCCAGGCCGCGCTGCGCGCCCGCGGTGACGTGAGCGCGCTGGACCTGACCGACGCGGCGATTCTCCGCGCCCGCCATTTCGATCCCGTGCTCGGCGCATTGAGCCACACCGCGTTCGAAGCGGCCCGCCAGCAAGCGCGCGTGCTCGATACCGCGGGCGTCGACCCCGCCACGCCGCTCGCCGGCGTGCCGTGGCTGCCGAAGGATTCGCTGCGCGTGCCCGGCATGCCGACGCGTGGCGGTTCGCGCAGCCGCAGCAGCACGCTGGCGACCGCGGACGAGGCCTCGCCGTTCGTCCGGCGTTTCGAGGCTGCGGGTCTGGTTGCGATCGGCAAGAGCGCGATGCCCGAATTCGGCCTGATGGGCTCGACCGAACCGCTGCTCGGGCCGGTCACCGCCAATCCGTGGTCGCTGACGCATTCGCCCGGCGGTTCCAGCGGCGGCGCCGGTGCGGCACTCGCGGCCGGCATCGTGCCGCTGGCGCATGGCAGCGACGGTGCCGGTTCGATCCGGATTCCCGCATCGGCCTGCGGCGTCGTCGGACTCAAGCCCGGACGCGGCACCTGCGTGCCGGTGCGCGGGCGCCATGCGATCGAAGACCTGATCGTCGCCGACAGCCTGATGTCGCGCAGCGTGCGCGATACCGCATGGGCGTTCGCGGCCGCGCATCCCGAACGGCCAGCGCCGGTGAGCGGCCCCGATGCGAAGCGTCTGCGCATCGGCCTGGTCGTCGATGCGCTGCCTGGGCTTGCACCCGATCCCGAAGTCGCCGCCGCACTCGATGCCACGGCGCGACTGTGCGAATCGCTGGGCCACGACGTCGAGCCGGTCGCCTGGCCGTTGCCCGGCGAGGCGGTGTGGGCGGCGCTGTACACCTTGTGGTCGCGGCTCGGTGCGGACGCGGTCGAACTCGCGGTCGCGCAGGGCGGCGCGGCCTTCGCCGAACGTGCGCTCGAACCGTGGACGCGCGGCCTCGCGCACTGGCACGACACGCATTGCGGCGTGCCCGAACTCGAACAGGCCTGGGCGACCGTCGCGGCCCTGCCCGCGGCATTCGCCCGCTTTCATGCGCAGTACGACGTGCTGCTGTGCCCGACGCTGCGCACGCCGCCGCCGACACTCGGCACGCTGGCGCCCGATCGCGACTTCGATGCGCTGATGCCGGCGATGTTCGAATGGATTTCGTACACGCCGCTGCAGAATCTGGCCGGCACGCCGGCGATCTCGCTGCCACTCGCGCACAGTCGCGACGGCCTGCCGATCGGTCTGCAGTTCGCCGCCGACCGCGGCCACGAAGCCACCCTGCTTGCGCTCGCCTTCGAACTGGAAACGGCCGCGCCGTGGTGCGACCGTTGGCCGCCGGTCTCCGTGGCCGCCACACAGGACACACGCTGATGGGCCATGCCCGCGATTCCCGATACGCCCCCCGTCATGACGGCGATGTGCTGCGCCTGCTGGACGCGCAGCCGTTCGCATGGCTGGTCTCCGCCGGCGGCGACGATGCCGCGTTCACGCCACTGCCGCTGCGCACCGAAATCGATACCGACGGGCGTCTGGTCGCGTTGCGCGGACACGTCGCGCGTCGCAATCCGCATGTCGCGCGTCTGCGTCGCGACCCGGTCGCCCATGCGCTGGTGATCGGACCGCACGCCTACGTGTCGCCGAGCTGGCTCGACGATCGCACCCAGGCGCCGAGCTGGAACTACGCGGCCGCCGCGTTCACCCTGCACGTCGACTGCAGCGAGACCGAGGCCGACATCGCCGACGAACTCGACGCCCTGGTCACGTCGATGGAAGCCGGGCGCCCGAATGCGTGGGCGCTGCCGGAGATGGGCGAACGCTACGCGCGGCTCGCGCAGGGCGTCACCGCCTTGCGGGGGCGGATCGTCGAGACTCGCGCCACGTTCAAGCTCGGCCAGGACGAAGCGCCGCACGACTTCGCACAACTGATCGCCGGCCTGGCCAGCGGCGGCGAACACGCGCTGGTCGACTGGATGCGCGACTTCGACGCGAACCGCGCCACGTGAGCGCGAGCCTCGACGCGCTGGATCCGGCGCTGCGCACCTTCGTGCACACGGTCTGCAGCGAAGGCGCGCGACTCGCCGGTGGCCGCAATCTCGACTGGCCGCAGCAGCGCGAAATCGCGGAGACCGTACGCACGCCGTGGCGCGCCGGCGGACCGGTGATGGCGACGACCACGACGCATCGCATCGCCCACGGCGCCGATGGTGTCGACGTGCGCGTGCACCGTCCGCAGGGCGTGGCCACGAGGTCGCCGGCACTGGTGTATCTGCACGGTGGCGGCTGGTGTCTCTTCAGTCTCGACACCCACGACCGGCTGATGCGCGAACTCGCCGAGCGGACCGGCGTGGTCGTGATCGGCGTGGATTACGCACTGGCGCCCGAGCATCCGTACCCGGTGGCGCTCGAGCAGTGCCTCGCCGCGATCCGGGCGTTGCGCGAACAGCCGGACACGTTCGGCATCGACGCGGCACGTCTTGCGCTGGGCGGCGATTCCGCCGGTGCGAATCTCGCGCTCGCGGCTGCGCTGCGCCTGCGCGACGTCGGCGCGCATGGCGGCATCGAGGCGCTGCTGCTGATCTACGGCGCGTTCGATACCGCGCTCGATGCGGACTCGGTGCGCACGCTCGGCACCGCCGACGACATGCTCAGTGCCGAGGAGATGGCCGGCTACTGGGCGGCGTATCTCGGGCCGGACGCCGATGCCTGCCGCGATGGCTACGCCGTGCCCGCCCATGCGGAACTGCACGATCTGCCGCCGACCCTGCTGCTGTGGGGCGAACGCGATGTGCTCGCATCGCAGAACGCGACGATGGCAGGGCGGCTGCGCGCGGCCGGCGTCGATGTCGACGCACACGCCTATCCGCGAACGCCGCACAGTTTCATCGAGGCCATGTCGATCTCGGACATCGCCCATGCTGCGCTTGCGCGCAGTGCGCACTGGCTGCGCATCCGGCTCGCCGTGACGCAGGACGCGTCCGCATGATCCGATCCCTGCTGCTGTCGTGCGCCCTGCTGGCGCTGGCGCCGATCGCTTCCGCGCAGGGGTCGGCGACGGGCGCACACGTGCCCACGCCGCAGGACATCGCCGCGCTGGCCGCGGTCGACGATCCGCAGATCAGCCCCGATGGCCGCCGGATCGCCTACACCGTCGGCACGCCGCGCGCCGACGGCGAACCGCCGCGCACACAGCTCTGGCGCGTGGCGTTCGACGGCGACGCCGCGCCGCGTGCGATGCCCGCGCCTGCCGAGGCCAGCGACCGGCAGCCGCGCTGGTCGCGCGACGGCCGCCAGCTGCTGTTCCTGTCGGACCGGCCGGTGCCTGGCGGACAGACACTCGGCGCGAACCAGGTCTGGCGCGTCGCTGCCGACGGCACGCAGGCGACGTTGTTGACCCGCGCCGCGACCGATGTCGCCAGCTTCGATCTGTCCCCCGACGGCCGCCGCATCGCCTGGCTCGCGACCGACGCGCCGTCGCACGCGGACGCCGCTCGCGTGGCGGCCAAGGACGATGCGGTCGTCGTCGAACAGCCCACGCGCTTCTCGCGCGTCTGGGTACAGGACCTCGCGACCGGCGCGGCGCGTGTGCTGACGCCGGTCGGCATGCAGGTCCACGACCTCGCCTGGTCGCCCGATGGCCGCACGCTCGCGCTGCGCCGCTCGACCGGCACTACGCTCAACGACTTCTGGTACGACTCGGCGGTCGTGCTGCTGGATGTCGACAGCGGCCGCATCGGCGATGTGCTGGAACCGCACGCGTCCGCGCATCCGCTGCAGTGGTCGCCGGACGGCACACGCCTGCTCTACGGCCGGCTCGGCGCGCATGGCATGGTCGCCACGCCGATCGTCCACGACATCGCGCGCGGCACGCAGGTCGCGCTCGGCGAAGCCTGGCCCGGCACGCTGTGGCTCGCGCGCTGGCAGACCGACACCACGCTGCTCGGCCAGGGCCAGCGCGGCATCCGCGGTGCGCTGCTGCGGCTCGATGCGTCGAGCGGTGCGGCCACCGAAGTCGCGCAGCCGCAGATTCCGTATCGCAGCTTCACCGCATCTGCCGACGGCCGCATCGCCTACCTCGGCCTGCGCGACGACAGTCCGGGCAATGTCTGGACCTGGGACGGCACGCGGCTCGCGCAACGCAGCGATCACCAGCCGCAGGTCGCGGACTGGGCGCTGGGCCGCGTGCGCGAACTCGAATGGGCATCGTCGCGCGACGGCCGGGCGATCAGCGCCCTGCTGGTCACGCCGCCGGACTGGGACGGCGCAACGCCGCTGCCGACGCTGGTGCAGCTCCACGGCGGACCTGCATGGGCGTGGTGGTCGGGCTGGCAGGGCTCGTGGCACGAATGGGCGCAGCTGCTCGCCACGCGTGGTTACGCGGTGCTGCTGCCGAATCCGCGCGGCTCCGAAGGCCACGGCAGTGCGCTCGCTGAACTCGCCCGCGGCGACTGGGGCGACGGCCCGCTGCAGGACGTGCTCGACGGCGTCGATGTGCTGGAATCAGAAGGCGTCGTCGATCCCGAACGCATCGCGATCGGCGGCTGGAGTTACGGCGGCTATCTGTCCGCCTGGGCGGTCGCGCGCAGCGACCGGTTTCGCACCGCGATCGTCGGCGCCGGCGTACTCGATCTCGCCAGCGCGGCGCTGACCAACGACGTGCCGGATTACCTGCCCGGCTACTTCGGCGATCCGCTGCGGAAACGCGACACCTACGACGCGCAGTCGCCGGTGCACCACGCGGCCGATGTGCACGTACCGGTGCTGCTGCTGCACGGCGAGGCCGATGCACGCGTGCCATTGTCCCAAGCGCAGATGTTCTATCGCGCGCTGCGCTTCAACGGCACCCCGGTCGAACTGGTGACCTATCCGCGCGGCCCGCACTGGTTCCATGAGCAGGCGCACGAGATCGACCTGCAGCAGCGGGTCGTCGACTGGCTGGAGCGCGAACTGCGCTGAAGTTGACCCGGTCGAAGTACAGCCGGATGGTCAGTGGACACAGGGACGCGCCCGTGCGGTTTCGAGCACCACGCAAGGCCGCGCTGCGTTCGCGCAAACGCGTTCCTACCGACTCCGCCTCCGTGACCGCCCGGCTTGTGTAGGGGCGCGCCCGCGCGCGAACCCTCGCGGTGTACGCGCGCCTGCTTCAGTTGAGCGCGAGCCTGATCCCGAAGCCGACCAGACACGCACCTGCAATCCGCCGCAGCCACATCGCAATCCGGGGCTCGCGGGCGACCCGCGCGCGCAGCGCATGGCCCGCGAGAATCAGCAGCGAGCAGTACAGCAGCCCGAGCACGCAGATCAGCAGCGACATCGCCGCGAACGTCGCGAAGCCGCGGTGCTGCGCGGGATCGATGAACAGCGGAAAGAAGGCCATGTAGAACAGCACGGCCTTCGGATTGAGCAGGGTGATCAGCACGCCCTGGCGGAACCAGTGGCCGCGGCCCATCGCCACCACACCTGCGCCGTCGCCGCGACTGCGCAACAGCTGCACGCCGATCCACACCAGATACGCCGCGCCGAGCCACTGCACGCCGCGAAACAGCATCGGATTGGCGGCGAGCAATGCGGCCACGCCCCCTGCCGCCAGCCACAGCAGCACCTGGTCGCCGAGCGCCAGGCCGAGGAACGCCGCATACCCCGCCCGCACGCCGCCCCGCGCGGTCGCGGTCAGCAGCGCGAACGTGCCCGGCCCCGGAATCGCGAGGAATACGAGGACCGCGACCACGAAGGTCGGCAGATCGGAAATGCCCATCCAGCCCATGTCGTCACCGCTGCGGATCGAGCGCGCATCGTACGCGCGCGTCGCGTGCCATCCATGTGGCGCGGTGCCGGTTCACGGTCCCTCGGCGGCGCGGCTGGCACGGTGTGCAGTCGCGGGCATCGACGCAGGGGGCCGAAGGGTCGGGCGGGTGGTCGCAATCCCTGCTGCCGGAGAACCCCATGCCTTCACGTCGCACCTTCCTGTCCGCCGCCGCGCTCGGCGCCGCCACGCTCGCCGCCACGCCGCTGATCGCCAACGCGCAGACCGCGCCCGGCGACGTGCTGCCGACGCGGGGCCGCCAGGCGGCGCAGCCGCAGCCGCTGCCGACCAACCCTGCCGGCGGGCGCAAGTACCGCCCCACGCCACGCGTCGGCCTGGGCGGCGCGCCGCTGGGCAACAACTGGGCGGTGGTCACCGAAGACGACGCGCAGGCCACGCTGGAAGCCGCGTGGGACGGCGGCATGCGCCTGTTCGATACCTCGCCCTGGTACGGCCTGGGCCGCTCCGAGCGTCGTTTCGGGCACGTGCTGGGCCAGAAGCCGCGCGAGGACTACGTCATCTCCAGCAAGGTCGGACGCCTGCTGACCGCGACGAAAGAAACGCCGAGAGTCAGCTGGAAGGACCCGCCGCCGTTCGCCTATCGCTACGACTACAGCGCCGCAGGTACGCGCCGCTCGGTGGAAGACAGCCTGCAGCGCCTGGGGATCGATTCGCTCGACATCGTGCTGGTGCACGACCTGTCGCCCGACAACGGCGACATGGGCGATCGCTGGCTCGAATATTTCGAACAGGCGCGGACCGGTGCGTTTCCGGAACTGACGAAGATGCGCGAGGAAGGCCTGATCAAGGCCTGGGGCATGGGCGTCAACACGCCGGACCCGGCGATGCGCGCGATCGAAGTCGCTGATCCCGACATCTTCCTGCTGGCCTGCCAGTACTCGCTGCTGGACCACGAACGGGCGCTCGACCACACCTTTCCGAATCTCGCGACGCGCGGCATTTCGGTGATCGTCGGTTCGCCGCTGCTGGCCGGTTTCCTCGCCGGCCGCGACCGGTACCTCTACGGCTCGCAGCCGGTGCCGCCGGATGCACAGCGCAAGCGTGCGAAGGCCGAGGAGATCGTGCGCGCGCACGGCGTCGACCTGCGCACCGTCGCGCTGCAGTTCGCCAATGCACCCGAAGTGGTCTCGGCGATCGTGCCGGGCGCGCGCAATGCCGAGCAGGTGGCCGCGAACATCGCCTCGATGTCGGTCGCGATTCCGGCGGCCGTGTGGTCGGACCTGCGCGCCGCGGAGATCATCACCGCGAACGCGCCGGTGCCCGACGCGGCCTGACCCGGCGCGCCCGCTGCGTTTTGCGGCGCAGCGCCGGACGCTCGCGTCGCGGGGCACTGCCGCTCCCGTGAACAGGGACCCGGCCCGCGCCGACACTGGATGCGCGATGTGCGGCCCGTGCGCCCGGCGGATGCCGGCCTCGCGCGACGGCATCGACAGGGAATCCGAACGTCCCGCAGCGGCGTAGGAATCGGCAACCACATGTCATGTCGCGTGTGGCCATCCCCTTTCCTGATCCGGAGATTCCCATGCGCATCTGGCTCACTGCACCCCTCGCGGCTCTCATGGCAACCACGGCGCACGCCGCCGGCCCTGAAGCCGGACGTTTCTCGATGTCGCTCGTCGGCGGCGTGGACGTGCCGGTCAACGGCGAAGTCCACGACGGGACGGTGGCCGCCGTCCCGGACCTCGGCCTCCTGAATCCTGCACTGGCCGGCGTCGACGCCGAACTGCGCATCGGCGCGCGCGAACATGACCGCATCTACGACCTGGCCGCCACGGTGGGCGTCGAATTCGCCTACGCGTTCGACGACCGCTCCGAGCTGTTCGGACAGGTGCGCCGGACCGAGGCCGACGACGGCACGGTGCAGGTGGGCGGCGCGTTCGTGCCGGCGCTGGCCACCGAACTCCCGGTCTTCGGCACCTTCAGCGACTACAAGGCGGTGTCGGCCGAGATCGGGTACCGCTACTACTTCGGCACGCCCGGCTACGCGCGCCCGTTCGTCGGCGCACGCGCCGGCGCCGCGCGCGTCGACGAGATCCGCGCGACGTTCGAGATTCCCGATGCCGGCATCACCATCGCCGATGCCCCGTTCTACGAATCCGGCTGGTCCGCCACCGGCGGGTTGGACATCGGCGTGATCATGCCGGTCAGCGAGCGCTTCAGCGTCACCCTGGCCAGCGGCGTGCGCTACATCGCCGACCTCAAGGACGACGACAGCGCCATCGGTGGTCTCGGCCTGGCGTCGATCAACGACACCGGCAGCCGGTTCTCCGTGCCGGTCACCCTGTCGGCGCGCTGGGACTTCTGACGTCGACGCCTGCCAGCGCGCGCCGCGCGCTGGCAGGGCGGGGCGTCAGCCGCCGGGCGAAATGCTGCCGCGCACTTCTTCCATCAATCCGACCAGGTTGCCGTCGGGATCGCGCAGGAAGCCGATCCACAGCGCGTGGTCGGGCATCTGCGCGGCGAGTGCGGGTGCACGTTCGGCGGTCGCGCCGCGGGTCACGCACGCCTCGAACGTAGCGACGATGTCGCGCACGCTGAAATACAGCACCGAATTGCACCCGACCTCGCCGGCGCCCTGCGGCGTGCTGAGCATCAGGCGCACACCGCCCGCGTCGAGAAACGCGAGCCCGGGGCCGGCGTGGAACAGGAATTCGAGTGTCAGCACGTCGCGATAGAAACCGAGCGCGGTGTCGACGTCGGAGACCGTCACCGCGACCTGGCGAAGTGCGACCGAAGGCATGGCCTGCATCAGATGCCCTCCGTGGCCGTGGCGACCGGCGCGAAGCGCGGCACCTCGAGGCCATCGACATCGACCGTTTCGACGAACATCGCGTGTGGCCGTACCCACAGCGCGCCTTCGCCATACAGCGGGCGGTAGACCACCACCGGTTCCAGCGTCTCGCTGTGCCGCGCCACGCCGATGACGTCGTAGTCGCGACCTTTGTAGTGGCGATAGCGGCCCGGCGCGAGCGTGGGCAATGCAGGCAGGTCGGACATCGGCGTCTCCGGAGAAAGGGCGAGGATCAGCGGCGTGCGCGCGTGGACACGAGCAGGCCGGACACGTAGACGACCAGCCCGAGCACCACCACGGCGCCACCGACGATGCGGCCCAGATCGCGCGCCTCTCCGTCGGTGGCGAACAGATGGATCGCGGCCAGCACACCCGCACCGATCAGCAGCAGGCAGCGGCCCACCATCACCACCGGCCGGGTGAACCGCCGCTTCGCGTCGTCGATCGCCCGGGTGCGCTGCATCGCTGTCGTCTCGTGTGCCATTCCAGGCGCGAGTTTCGCACGCAGGCGCAGCCGCTGAGACGCCGCCCGCTAGAATCACCGGATGAACCTGTCGCTCGCGCTGCCCGCCCTGATCTTCCTGCTGCTCGTCATCGCCACCGGCCTGCTCGTCGTCCTGGTGCTGCGCCGGCCCGGCCAGGGCGGCGATGCGCTGGAACGCGTGCTGCGCGAGGAACAGCGCGACGGCCGCGGCGAACTGCGCCAGCAGCTCGATGCCGCCGCGGCGGCGCAGGCACAGCGCATCGACGCCTTCGGCGCGCAGCTGCAGGCCGTCGCCGCGCGCACCGACCAGCGCCTCGACGAGTTCACCGTGCGCACCGACGCCCGACTCGACGCGTTCACCCGCACCACCGACGAACGCCTCGGCGTGCTGCGCGCGGCGCTGACCGAGGATGCGCGCAAGACGCGCACCGAAGGCGCGGAACAGCAGCAGCGCTTCGCCGACGCGCTTGGTGCGCGCTTGAACGAACTGACCCAGCGCAACGAACAGCGCATCGGCGAGATGCGCACGACGCTGGAGCAACAGCTGCAGCGCCTGCAGGCCGACAACGCCAGCAAGCTCGACCAGATGCGCGCGACCGTCGACGAGAAACTGCAGACCACGCTCAATACACGCCTCGATGCATCGTTCAAGATCGTGTCCGAGCGCCTGGAGCAGGTGCAGCGCGGCCTCGGCGAGATGCAGCAGCTGGCCACCGGCGTGGGCGATCTCAAGCGCGTGCTGACCAACGTCAAGGACCGCGGCGGCTGGGGCGAGGTGCAGCTGGAAAATATCCTCGAGCAGACGCTCACCATGGAGCAGTACGCACGCAGCGTGCGGGTGCGGCCCGACAGCGCGGAAGCGGTGGATTTCGCGATCCGCCTGCCCGGGCGCGGCGACGACACCGTGGTGTGGCTGCCGGTCGACGCCAAGTTTCCGCGCGAGGATTACGAGCGTCTGATCGATGCGCAGGAGAAAGGCGACCTCGACGCGCTCAAGAGTTCGGCCGCGCAGCTGGAACGGGCCATCCGCGTGCAGGCGAAATCGATCAGCGAGAAGTACGTGTGCCCGCCGCATACGACCGACTTCGCGGTGATGTTCCTGCCGACCGAAGGCCTGTACGCCGAAGTGATCCGCCGCGCCGGCCTGGTCGACCTGCTGCAGCGCGAACATCGCGTGGTGCTCGCCGGCCCGACCACGTTCACCGCCCTGCTCAACAGCCTGCAGATGGGCTTCCGCACGCTGGCGATCGAGAAGCGCTCCAGCGAGGTCTGGCAGGTATTGGGCGCGGTGAAGAGCGAGTTCGGCAAGTTCGCCGGCATCCTGGAAAAAGCCGAGAAGCAGATCACCACCGTCGGCAAGAGCCTGGGCGAGGCCAGTCGCAAGACCCGCACGATCGAGCGCCGCCTGCGCGGAGTGGAATCGCTGCCCGGTCCCGATGCACAGGCGCTGCTGGGCGAGGCGCTGGACGACGCGGCGGGCGACGAGGACGAGGACGCGCCGCAGTCGCCCTGACCGCAGCGGGCGACTGGCGGCCCGGTCTGGCGACGGGTCCATCCGCCGCCCTGGACCGCGTGCCCGTGACCGGTCGTACGGACGCCCGGCCCGCTAACATCGGATCTCTTCCCACGCGCGAGCGCACCTTCATGACCGCACCGCTGACCGACATTCCGCTCACCACCATCGACGGCGACACCACCACCCTCGGCGCCCATGCCGGCAAGGTACTGCTGGTGGTCAACGTCGCATCCAAGTGCGGCCTGACGCCGCAATACGCCGGCCTCGAGGCGCTGTACCGCGAAAAGCGCGATGCGGGCCTGGACGTCCTGGGCTTTCCCGCCAACGACTTCGCCGGCCAGGAGCCGGGCAGCGACGCCGAGATCCAGCAGTTCTGCAGTCTCAGCTACGACGTGAGCTTTCCGCTGTTCTCGAAGATCGCGGTGACCGGCGATGCGATCCATCCGCTGTACGCGGCGCTGACGACGGCGCAGCCCGAGGCGACCGGGGAAGGCCCGATGCGCGAGAAGTTGCGCGCCTACGCGCCGCCGAATCCGGCGCCGGGCGTGCTGTGGAACTTCGAAAAATTCCTGGTCGACCGCCACGGCCACGTCGTGGACCGGTTCGCGCCCGACGTGACCGCGGACGATCCGCGCCTGCGCGCGGCGGTGGAGGCGGCACTGGCAGGCGCGTGAGGGTGGCGCGTCTTCTCCCGCACACGGGGGACTGAGAGCGCGCAAAAAAAGCCCCGCATCCGCGGGGCTTTTGCGATCACTTCAACGACACGCCGCGGGCATCAGTTCGTCGGCGACAGCGGCACCATCGGCATCACGTCGACCGGCACCGTCGGCATCGCGTCGTCTTCGTAGAGGTAGTCCGGCAGCCCGGTTTCGCTGTCGTCCCGATCGGTACGGCGCACCGACTCGATCTGGTACGAACGGCGCTGCATCCATGCATCGCGGATCAATGCGTATTCGTCGGTCGCGCCCTCGCGCATGCTGTCGACAGCGAACAGACGCGTGCGCAGGTCGACCAGCTGCAGGCCCTGCAGGCCGTAGCGCCACGGATCGTCGCCGACCTGACGCAGGGGCGACAGCGGGGCGTCACCGACCAGGCCGAACCCGTCGCGCAAGGTGCGCGGGCCGAACAGCGGCAATTCCAGATAGCGCGAATTGCGCCAGCCCCATACGCCCATCGTCTGGCCGAAGTCGGCGCTCTGGTTGGGAATGTTCGCATCCGTCGCCGGATCGAAGATGCCGCCGATCCCCAGCGTGCTGTTGAGCAGGAAGCGGCCCAGCGACTGGCCCGCGGCCTTGGGCCGACCCTGCAGCAACGCGTTGAGGGCGCTGACCGGCTGGCCGAGATTGCTGAAGAAGTTGGTCACGCCCAGACGCACCGGGCGCGGCACGACCTTGGCGTAGGCCTGGGCCAGCGGCTTGGCGACGCCGCGATCGATCGCGCTGTTGAACGCGAACACCTTGCGGTTGAGCGGCTCCCAGGGGTCGTAGCTGCGCGGCATCTGCGCCGCTTCGGGCAGCGTGGGGTCATAGACCGGGTCGTAGACCGGCTCGCCGTAGAGCGCGGCGTAGTCGAGCTCTGCATCGGTGGGCGTGCCGTTGGCGGGCGCGGCGTCGCCGGACACGCGGGCGGCATCGTCGAGCGCATCGACGACCTCGCCCGAATCGGGCGCAGCCGGCACATCGGCCGCATCGGCGTCCTGCGCGGTCGGCACGCCGGCCGCCGCCGGTGCGGATTGGGGGGCGGCGACCGTATCCGCCACCGGCGGCGCAGGATCACGCACCGCGCCATTGCCGGCACAGGCGGCAAGCGCCACTGCGGCGATCAGCGGGAACAGAAGACGAAACGGGGCAAGGCTCGACATGGTCGGAATCCCGAAGGGGGCCGGAGCGGGCGGAAGATTCACGCGGACACGTAGGCCAGCGTCGGCGTCAAACGGTAGGCGCGGCACAGCTCGGCCAGGCGTGGCGGCGTGCCGTCGATGACCAGGGCGCCTTCGCCGGCAAGCTCGGCCAGCAACGCCAGTCCGGCGCTGTCGAGCGTAGTGACGGCGGACAGGTCCAGCCGCGCGGCGCCCGCGCGACCGGCCTGTGCCTGTGGCCACAGCGCCGGCACCGACGCGGCGACGACATCGCCGGCGAATGCCAGCGCATCGCCATCGCGTCGGACCGAGGCTGCGGCCGCGCCCATCACTCGGCGGTCGCCTGGATCTGGCCGCTGCGAAGTTCGCGCGCGACCTCCGGAATCGACTTGCGCTGCAGCGGCGTGTCGAACTGCTCACGGAACGTGCGCACGAACGAGACGCCCTCCACCATCACGTCGAACACCTTCCAGGTGCCGCCGCTCTGGCGCATCAGGTAATCGACCGGGATCGGCTCGCCGCCGCTGCGCAGCAGTTCGCTCGACACACGCACGCCCAGGCCACGCGGCAGCGGGGCTTCGGACTTGATGCGCACGCGCAGCTGGGTGTTGAAGTCCAGCAGCGAGGAGCCGTACTTGCGCATCAGGTTCTCGGCCAGCGCGTCGCCGAACAGCTTCACGTCGGCATCCGACGCGCCACGGCCATGACGGCCCAGCACCTGGCGCGCCGCGTAGTCGCGGTCGAACACGGCGTTGAACTCGCTGTTGATGAAGGTCTGCAGCGCACCGCGGTCGCGGGTGAACTCGGCGCGGCGCGACTCCAGGGTCTTGAGCACGCGCTCGGTGTTGCCCAGCACCAGCTGGCTGGGCGAGCCCGCCTGCGCGGTGCTGGCAGCGGGGGCGGCGGCCGGCCGGGCCTGCGCGAACGCGGCGGCAGGCAGCACCAGTGCGGCAGCGAGGGCGAGCGGCAGGGCGCGACGGATCAGGGGCATACGGATCATGGAAGAACTCCTTCGTCACTGGGGGGCGCGTCGGGCGACGCGGTGCCGGCTTCGGGCGCGGCTGGCGAGGCAGCGTCGGCGCCTTCGCCGCCGCCACCGAACATGTACTTGCCGACCATCTGCATCAGGTCCACTGCCGGCGAGGTGTAGGCGATCTCCTCGCCCGGCTGCAGCGCCTCGAGATCGCCACCGATCGACAGGCCGAGATAGCTCTCGCCCAGCAGACCCCCGGTGAGGATCGCTGCCGAGGTGTCGGCCGGAATCTCGTTGAAGCGGTCCTCGATCTGCATCGTCACGATCGAGTCGAAGCGCACCGGGTCCAGATCGATGCCGGTCACGCGGCCGATGGTGACGCCGCCGACCTTCACCGGTGCGTTGGGACGCAGCTGGCCGAGATTGCTGAACCGTGCGTTGAGCTCGTACGTGCCGCCGCGGCTGAAGCCGAACTGGCCATTGGTCGAGGCGATCGCCAGCACCAGCAGCGACGCCAGCGCGAGCAACAGGAATGCGCCGACGGCGAATTCGAGACGGGGACCACGGGCGCTTGTCATGGGTGTCACCTTTGCAGCGGACCGCCGGACGCGGCGGTGAAAGAAGGAATCCGCGTTCAGGCCGCCGACATCAGCGGAACAGGAAGGCGGACATCACGAAATTGAACATCAGCACCAGCAGCGAGGCGTTGACCACCGCGCGCGTCGTCGCCACCGAGGTGCCTTCGATCGTTGGCTCGGCGTGGAACCCGACATACGAGGCGACCAGCGCGGCCGTGCCGCCGAACACCGCGGACTTGAGGAACGCGGTCAGGAAATCGCTGCGGAAATCGACCGCGTCCTGCATCGACTGCCAGAACATGCCGTTGTCGATGCCCAGCACCTGCACCGCCTGGAACCAGCTGGCCGACAGCGCCAGGCTGCAGAACAGCGCGGTCAGCAGCGGCACACAGATCACCGCCGCCCAGAAGCGTGGCGCGACGACCTTGGCCACCGGATCGATCGCCATCAGGCCCAGCGCGGTGATCTGGTCGGTGGCGCGCATCAGTCCCAGCTCGGCGGCGATCGAACTGCCGGCGCGCCCGACGAACAGCAACGCGGTCAGCACCGGCGCGAGTTCGCGGTACAGGCCCAGCCCGATCAGCACGCTGACCTGGTTGCTGGCGCCGTAGGTTTCCAGCGCGCGGTAACCCAGCAGGGTCAGCGACAGGCCGACGAAGGCACCGCCGACCGCGATGATCGGCAGGGACCGGCCACCGATCTTGTAGATCTCGCGGACCAGTTCGGAGAAGAAATCGGACGTCGGCTTCGATGCGCGCAGCACCGACAGCGAGAACAGCCCGGCGCGGCCGAGCGAGCGGATCGCAGCGGTCATCGTGCAGCCTCCGTGCGGGCGAGATCGCCGCGGTCGAATGCGATGGGGCCGTCCGGTTCACCGCGCAGGAACTGGCGCACGAGCGGATCGGTCGTGGCCTCGAGCTCGGCCGGCGTGCCCTGGAACACAATGCGGCCGTTGGCGATCACGATGGCGTGGTCGGCGACGGGCAGCGTCTCGTGGACGTGGTGGGTGACGATGATGCTGGTCAGGCCGAGCGAGGCGTTGAGGCGGCCGATCAGGCTCATGATCACGCCCGAGGCGATCGGGTCCAGCCCGGTCAGCGGCTCGTCGTAGATCATCAGCGGCGGGTCCAGCGCCAGCGCGCGGGCCAGCGCAACGCGGCGCGCCATGCCGCCCGACAGCTCGCGCGGATACAGATCACCGGCCGTGCGCAGGCCGACGGCCTGCAGCTTCATCGCCACCAGGCGTGCGATCACCGGCTTCGGCAACTTGGTGTGCAGGCGCAGCGGCAGGGCGATGTTCTCGCCTGCGGTCAGGTCGGTCAGCAGGCCGTTGCCCTGCAGCAGCACGCCGATGCCCTTGCGCAGTTCCAGCAGGTCGCGCACACGGGTCGGCACCGGCTGGCCGAAGACCTCGACGGTCCCCGCCACCGGCACCAGTTCACCGGTCAGCGCCGAGAGCAGCGTGGACTTGCCGCTGCCCGACGGGCCGAGCACCGCGGTCACGCTGCCGCGCGGCACGGAGAGGTCGATGCCGGACAGCACCGTGCGCCCGCCCCGGTCGAGGCGGACATCACGCAGCAGCACGGCAGGGGCGTTGGCGTCGGACATTCGGGAGTCGATACGGAAAAAGCGGTGCAAGGGTTGCGCGCGGCCGGGCCGGCGCGAGCCGCAGAGCATGGCGGCAACACACTGAATCTTAACCCAGTCAGTGAACTGACGAGTACAGAAATTATCCCGGCGGCGGGGCGGAGTGTCCCGCTGGCCCGGCGTCTGCTGCGCGTCCAGGCGCGCATCCGCCGCGTGGCTGCTAGGGCGCGCCGGCGCCCGACACCCTGGCCAGTGCGGCCGCGGCCTGCGTCTGCCGGCGCTCGCTGTAGCGGTCGGTCAGCAGCGCACTGTGGTCGCGCACCAGCCAGGTGAACTTCACCAGTTCCTCCATGACGTCGACCACGCGGTCGTAGTACGCCGACGGCTTCATGCGCCCGGCCTCGTCGAATTCCTGCCAGGCCTTGGGCACCGAGGACTGGTTGGGGATCGTCACCATGCGCATCCAGCGGCCGAGCAGGCGCAGTGCGTTGACCACGTTGAACGATTGCGAGCCGCCGCAGACCTGCAGTACCGCCAGCGTGCGGCCCTGGGTGGGGCGCACGCCGGCGCTTTCCAGCGGCAGCCAGTCGATCTGGTTCTTGAACACCGCGGTCGGCGCGCCGTGCCGCTCCGGGCTCACCCAGACCTGGCCTTCGGACCACAGCGACAGCGCGCGCAGTGCCTGCACCTTCGGGTGCGTGGCGGGCACCGAATCGAGCATCGGCAGGTCGTGGGGATCGAACAGCCGCGTCTCGGCGCCGAACGCCTCCAGCAGGCGCTGCGCCTCCAGCGCCAGCTTGCGGCCGTAGGACTCCGGACGCAGCGAGCCGTAGAGGATCAGGATGCGCGGCGGATGGCCGCCGGCCGGCACGCCGAGTGCGGCCGGGTCGACGGGCTTGAACGCGTCGGGATCGAGATTGGGCAGATCGGATGCCATCGGGTGACTTGTGACCGCCATAAATGTTCGACTATTCTAGAAACATGGAACATAAAGCCGCAACCTCCGCACTCGCCGCCCTCGGCCAGGACACGCGCCTGTCGGTCTTCCGGCTGCTGGTGCGGGCCGGTCGCGCCGGCAAGCTGGCCGGCGACATCGCCGAGGCGCTGGCCCTGCCCGGCGCCACCCTGTCCTTCCATCTCAAGGCGCTGACCGCCGCCGGACTGGTGCGCGGCGAGCAGAGCGGCCGGACCATCCGCTACCGCGCCGAGTTCGACGCGATGAACGCACTGGTCGGCTACCTCACCGAGAACTGCTGCGCCGACGACGCGGGCGACTGCGCGCCGTCCGCTGCCTGCGGGCCCTGATCCATTCCGATACGCAATCCACCCGAGCGCCCGACCCATGACCCGACGCGTCCTGTTCCTGTGCACCGGCAATTCCGCCCGCAGCGTGCTGGCCGAAGCCACCCTCCGCGCCTGGGGCGTGGGCCGCTATGAGGCCTACAGCGCCGGCAGCCAGCCGGCCGGCCAGGTGAATCCCTTCGCGATCGCCCAGCTCGAGCGCGAGGGCTTTCCCACCGACAACCTGCGCAGCAAGTCCTGGGACGAGTTCTCGGCCGAAACCGCCGCGCCGATGGATCTGATCGTCACCGTCTGCGACAGCGCGGCCAACGAGAGCTGCCCGGTCGTCCACGGTGATTTCGTGCGCGTGCACTGGGGCCTGTTCGATCCCGCCGCGGTGACCGGCAGCGACGCCGACAAGCGCGCGGCCTTCGCGCAGGCGCACGCGATCATCCAGAAGCGCATGCGCGCGTTTCTCGACATCCGCGACGCGGTCTGGGCCGACAAGGCCGCGGTCAAGGCGCTGCTCGAACCGATCGCCGACGTCGGATGAGCACGCCCGCGCCTGCGCCCGCACCGGGTCGCCTGTCGTTTCTCGACCGCTGGCTCACGCTGTGGATCTTCGCCGCAATGGCGCTGGGCATCGCGCTCGGCACGCTGTTCGACGGCCTGCCGGACGGATTGAACGCGCTGAGCTGGGGCAGCACCAATGTCCCGATCGCGATCGGCCTGATCCTGATGATGTATCCGCCGCTGGCCAAGGTGCGCTATGCGGAACTGCCGAACGTGTTCCTAGACCGCCGCGTGCTGGCGCTGTCTCTGGTGCAGAACTGGCTGATCGGGCCGTTCCTGATGTTCGGGCTGGCGGTGCTGTTCCTGCGCGACTATCCGGACTACATGACCGGCCTGATCCTGATCGGTCTGGCGCGTTGCATCGCGATGGTGCTGGTGTGGAACCAGCTCGCGCGCGGCGACAACCAGTACGTCGCTGGCCTGGTCGCGTTCAACTCGGTGTTCCAGATCCTGTTCTTCAGCGCCTACGCCTGGTTCTTCCTGAGCTGGCTGCCGCCGGTGTTCGGGCTTCAAGGCAGCGTCATCGACGTCAGCATCTGGACCATCGCGCAGGCGGTGCTGGTGTATCTGGGCATCCCGTTTCTTGCGGGCTACCTCACCCGGCGCTGGCTGGTGCGGTCGAAGGGCGAGACCTGGTACGAGACGCGCTTCCTCCCGAAGATCAGCCCGATCACGCTGGCCGCGCTGCTGTTCACCATCGTCGCGATGTTCAGTCTCAAGGGCGCCGACGTGGTGCGGATTCCGATGGACGTGGTGCGCATCGCGATTCCGTTGACGCTGTATTTCCTGATCCAGTTCGTCACCAGCTTCTGGATGGGCAAGCTGATCGCGAAGGACTATCCGCGCACGACGGCCATCGCGTTCACCGCGGCCGGCAACAACTTCGAACTGGCGATCGCGGTGGCCATCGCGGCGTTCGGTCTCGCTTCACCGGTCGCGTTCGCGGCGGTCATCGGGCCGCTGGTCGAAGTGCCGGTGCTGATCCTGCTGGTGCACGTCGCGCTGTGGCTGCAGCGCCGCTGGTTCGGGGCTGCAACCGCCTGATCGCACACCGGTGCATCACGCACCGCCCCCGGGCGCTGGCGGCGGCGACGCACCGTCGCCGGCGCGCTCGACCAGGCGCATCAGCAGATCGATCTGGGTCTGCTGCTGGTCGAGCAGCCGCATGATCTGCTCGCTGCGCATCGCATCCATCTTCTCGTGCAGCGCCATGATCTCGAGCTCGGCCTTGAGGTTCACCGCGTAGTCGTAGCCCGCCATCTGCCGGTCTTTCGACGCCTGCCGGTTCTGGCTCATCATGATCACCGGCGCCTGCAGCGCGGCGACCATCGACAGCATCAGGTTGAGGAAGATGTAGGGGAACGGGTCGAGCGCATCGGTGCCCAGCGCGCCCGTGTTGAGCACCACCCAGCCGACGAGCGCGGCGAGAAACAGCACAATGAAGGTCCACGAGCCGCCGAACGCCGCCACGCGGTCGGCGAGCGCTTCGCCGAGCGTCGCCTGGTCCAGCAGCTTGCCCGGATCGGTGGACGTCACCCGGCGATCGATCGCCAGCTGCACGATGCCACGCGTGGCCGGGTCGAGTTCCGCACTGGTGCCGCCGAACCAGGTCCTGGCCCGGGCGAGATAGTCGATGTGTGCCTTGGGCTGCATAGTCGCGCTCCGGTGCCGGCATCGCCGGCGGCAGCCGCAGTCTGGCCCTGTCGGGCACGCGCGATGCGAAGTCGCGACAGGCGGTCCGCTTGCACCGTGGCCCGAGGGGCGCGCGCCGCGCGTCGCTAGCCGGCGCGGCACTGTCCGGCGAGGTCGTGGGTCCGGTCGTAGGCGCGCGTGGCGATGTCGAAGAATCCGAGCACCGTCGGGAACAGATCGTCGTGGGCATGCGGTGCGCGCGCGCCGGTGCGGACGCAGGCCAGGTCGACGCCCATCGAGCGCGCCGAGTCCGCTGCGGTCCACAGCACCATCGGCACCTGCAGCTGCTGCGCCGGCGCGATCGCATACGGTGCGCCGTGCAGGAACAGGCCGTACTCGCCCAGCGATTCGCCGTGGTCGGACACGTACAGCAGCGCGCTGTCGCGATCACTGCGCGCGGCCAGCAGGTCGATCAGCTGGCCGAGTACGGCATCGGTGTAGAGGATCGCGTTGTCGTAGGCGTTGACGATCGCCGGCCGCGCGCAGCGCGCCAGATCGGCGCTGGTGCACACGGGCCGGTAGCGCGCGAACGTCTCGGGATAGCGCTCGAAATACGCCGGCCCGTGGTTGCCGAGCATGTGCAGCACCAGCAGCGTGTCGCCCTGGGCGGTGTCCAGACGCTGGCGCAACGCGGTCACGAGCACGGCATCGAGGCAGCGGCCGTCGCGGCAGGCGGCCGGATCGATCGCCGCGGTCATCGTCTGCATGCCGGTCCCCGCGCAGACGCCCTTGCAGCCGGACTGGTTGTCCAGCCAGTCGACGGTGACGCCGGTGCGGGCGACGACGTCGAGCAGACTCTGCTGCGCGCGGATCGCATCGCGGTCGTAGTGCGCGCGGCCGAGCGCGGAGAACATGCACGGCAGGGAGACCTCGGTGCTGCTGCCGCAGGCGGCGACGTCGGGGAAATTGACCACGCCGCGCGCACGCAGCCGGGGCGTCGTGTCGCGCGCATAGCCGTTGAGGCCCCAGTGATCGGCGCGCACCGTTTCGCCGATCACCAGCACCAGCAGGCGCGGGCGGCGCATCACCGGCGTCGTGGTCTGCCGCGCATCGGTGGCCACCGGCCGGCGTTCGCCCGGCGGCACTTCGTCGCGCTCACCCGCGGCGCGCACCGCCGACACCAGCACGTTGCCCGGCGTGATCCGGTAGCGCAGCGCATGGTCGGCGCGGACCAGCGAGAAGATGCCCTGCGACGCACTGCCGAGCGCGCCCGCGGCCAACAGCGCCATCGCCAGCAGGAACACCACGCGGCGCAACGCGGCGCGTCCGAACGTGTCGCGCCGCAGCGGCACCAGCGTCACCAACACTGCCGGCGCGACGCCCTGCAGCAGCACGTGCAGCAGCAGGCCCGCCGACAGCAGCTCCCGGCTTTCGGCCGGATCGGTGCGCAGCACGTTGTGGATCATCTCCACGTCGAACAGCACCGCGTAGTGCGTGGCGAAGAACGATGCGAACGCGGTCACCACCAGCAGCACGCACAGCACCGGCTTCAGCGCGCGACCGAATGCGAACAGGCCGAACAGCAATGCGTGCAACGCGACGAGTGCGACGCCGAACGCGACCTGCACGCCCGGCGCCGCGCCGGCGACGTGCAATGCGTGCCAGAACGTCGCGTTCGCACTGACGATGCACCAGGCCGCGACCGCGACGATCAGTCCTTCGGGCGGTCGCGGCCGCAGCAGCGCCGCACGCAGACGCGACCGCGCGTCGCGGGTAGCGCCGCGCAGGGCGATGGCGTCGCTGCCGGGCGATGCGGCGGGCGTGCCGTGCACTGCCGGCGGCCCGGCCCAGACCGGCGTCGCGCCACGTGCGTGCGCGGGTGTCCGCGGCACGTGCCGCACGCCCGGTGTCCATCCCTGTCCCTGCATCGCCACGGCGCCCGCGTCATGCCGGACCGTCCCGGCGTGCGCAGGCTCGCGGCGTGCGCGTCGGAAAGCCGTGGGAATGCCGTTGCGCAGACCTTAATCCGCGGCCGGCCACCGGTCGTCGTTCCGACAGTTCTCCGACATCGCCGCGCCCAGCCTGCGCTCGGCATCACCGGCCGCGCGTGCCGGTGTGCGTCCATCAGGAGGTCCGACGATGTCCCGTTCCGTTCCGCGCGCCGTGTCCGGTCTCGCGCCATTCCTGCGGGTGTTCGTGGCCGGCCTGGCGCTGCTGTCCGCCTCGCGCCTGGCGCTGTCGCTGTGGCACGCCGACGCGGTCGAGGCCGCGGACGGCTGGACGCCCGTCCTGGTGCAGGGCCTGCGCGTCGACGTGGCGACGATGTGCATGTTCCTCGGAGTGGCCGCCGCACTCTACCTGCTGCTGCCCGTCGGCCTGCGCACGCGTCGAGGCGTCCGCGCGGTGTTCGCCGGCTGGCTGACGCTGGCGCTCGTGCTACCGCTGACGCTGGAACTGGCCACGCCCGCCTTCATGCACGAGTACGGCCTGCGGCCCAACCGCGTGTTCGTCGAATACCTGCTGTATCCGCAGGAGATCGCGTCGACGCTGGGCAAGGGCCATCTGGCGAGCAGCCTCTTGACGCTCGCGTTGAGCGTGGCCGCTGCGCTGCTGGGCTACCGCGTGATCCGTCGCGCGCTCGCGCGCGTCGACGACGCCGGTGGCGACTGGGCGCTGCGCGCGGGTCTCGCGGTGCTGGTGGTGGCGCTGTCGGCGATGGGCATCCGCTCCACGCTCGGCCACCGGCCGATGAATCCGTCGCTGCTCGCGTTCTCCGGCGATGCCACCGTCAACACGCTGCCGCTGAACTCGTTCTATTCGGTCGCGTTCTCGATCCGCGACCTGCTGCGCGACGATCCCGGCGCGCGACTCTACGACACCGCCACGCCGGATGCCGCGGTCGCCGCCTACATGCACGCGCGCACCGGCACGTCGGTCGCGGCGTCGGCGTCCGCGCCGGTGCTGGTCGAACACGCGCCGGCCTATACCGGGCGGCCGCGCAACCTGGTCATCGTGCTCGAGGAAAGCCTGGGCGCGCAGTTCGTCGGCAGCCTCGGCGGCCTGCCGCTGACGCCGAACTACGACCGCCTCGCCGCGCAGGGCTGGGCCTTCGACCGGCTCTACGCGACCGGCACGCGCTCGGTGCGCGGCATCGAGGCGGTGATCAGCGGCTACACGCCGACGCCGTCGCAGGCGACGGTCAAGCGTCCGCGTGCACAGGGTCAGTTCTTCACCCTGGCCAGCGTGCTCGCCCGCCACGGCTACGACACCACGTTCTACTACGGCGGCGAGAGCCACTTCGACAACATGCGCGGCTTCCTGCTGTCGAACGGCTTTTCGCGCATCGTCGACCGCCAGGATTACGACGCGCCGGCGTTCGTCGGCTCGTGGGGCGTGTCGGACGAAGACCTGTTCGACCACGCGCACGCCGAATTCACCCGGCTGCAGGCGGCGGGCACGCCGTTCCTCGGCTTCGTGTTCACCTCCAGCAACCACGATCCCTTCGAGTTCCCCGACGGTCGCATCCAGCTGCACGATGCGGAGAAGGCCACGCGCAACAACGCCGCCAAGTACGCCGACTACGCGCTGGGCCGTTTCATGGACCAGGCGAGGGCGTCGTCCTACGCCGACGACACCGTGTTCCTGGTCGTCGCCGACCACGACTCGCGCGCGTTCGGCCGCACGCTGGTGCCGGTGGACAACTTCCACATCCCCGGGCTCATCCTCGCGCCCGGCCTCGCCCCGCGGCGCGACGACCGTCTGGTGAGCCAGATCGATCTGGGACCGACGCTGCTGTCGCTGGTCGGCATCGACGATCCCACGCCGATGATCGGGTCCGACCTCACGCGCTCGGGCGGTCCGGGCCGCGCGCTGATGCAGTACGACCAGAACTTCGCCTACATGACCGACGACGCGATGGTGGTGCTGCAGCCGGCGCAGGCGCCGCTCGCGTTCGAGCGCCGTGCCGACGGCGCGCTGCTGCCGCAGGCCAATGCCCCGCCGGGTCTGGTCCGCGATGCGACGATGCACGCGCTGTGGGGCACGCTGGCCTACGAGCACGGCTGGCACAGCCTCCCCGACGCACGCGTCGATGCCGGGACGGGACGCGTGCTCAGCGCCGCGCGTGCGCGCTGAGCGCCGTCCAGCCCGGCCAGTACCGGGCGACGCCGATGGCCACGCTGGCACACACCGCGAGCGCCCACACGTCGTGGGACAGGAAATGCGCGCCGCGCAGCTGCTGGGTCACGCCGAACACCGTGCCCAGGATCAGGCCGACGGCCAGACCCCAACCGCGCCAGCGCGGCGCGGCATGGCCGAGCGCGAAGTACAGGCCGACCCAGGCATAACCGGCGCCGGCATGGCCGGCCGGAAAGCAGGCGCCCGCGCCGGCGAACGGCAGCGCCCAGTCGCGCGTGCCGCCGTAGCGCAGCAGATCCCAGGGACAGTCGACGCCGGTGATCCGTTTGAGCATGGCGACCAGCACCGCGCACAGCCCCACGGTGACCAGCAGATAGCCGGCCGCGCTGCGCCAGCGCGCGGACAGCACGTGCAGGCGCCGGTCGAGCAGCAGCACCGCGGCCAGCGCCGCCCCGGCCAGCACGGTGAGCAGGCGACCGCCCTCGTGCAGCAGGCGCGACGTCCACCACGCCTCGCGCCAGGCCCAGCGACCGCCTTCCCAGGCATACACCCGGTCGGCCAGCCACTGGTCGACGCCGAGGCCCTGCAGCGGCACCGTCAGCGCGAGCGCCGCAGCGAGCATCGCAGCGATCGCGGGCCAGCCGTCGAGACGCCGGACGGCCGGCCAGTCGGTGGCGCGCACGCTCACCACGGCACGCAGGCCCAGACCGCGCCGTGCAGCAGCAGGCTCACCGTCACCGCGGCCGAGCCCGCGTCCTTGGCCTTGCCCGACAGCGGATGCCGCTCGGCGCCGATCCGGTCGATGGCCGCTTCGATCGCGGTGTTGAGCAGCTCGACCACGAACACCAGGCCCAGCGTCACCAGCAGCAACGCGCGCCACGACGGCGCGGGCACCAGCAGCCAGATCGCAGGCACCACGACCAGTGCAAGCAGTGCTTCCTGCCGGAACGCGGCTTCGCTGCGCCAGGTGTCGCGCAGGCCACGGCGCGAATGGCCCAGCGCCGCGATCAGGCGCGACACGCCGGTCGGTGCAGATCCGGTGGAGGTGGAGATCGACATCGCAGGCTCCGGCCGGCGGAGCGGCGCCGGCGCGGCCCGCAGCGTCGCGGGCGCAGTGTCGGAACGCGGTCGGAGATTCCTTCGCGGCGCATTAAGCGCGCGCGGGCGCCGCGGAGTCGTCTGGCGGCGCAGCGCGGCCGCGCGCATGCTAGGTCGCGATCGCCCTGCACGGACCGCCATGCGCCTGCTCATCGTCGAGGACCACGCGCCCCTGGTCGCCAGCCTGTTCGCCTATTTCGAAGCGCGCGGCGCGCAGCTCGACGCGGCGCCCGACGGCGTGGTCGGCCTGCACCTGGCGGTGACCCAGACCTTCGACGCGATCGTGCTCGACTGGATGCTGCCGCGCATGGAGGGCCCGCAGGTGCTCCAGACGCTGCGCGAGCACGGCATCGACACGCCGGTGCTGATGCTCACCGCGCGCGACCAGCTGCCCGACAAGCTCACCGGGTTCCGCGCCGGCGCCGACGACTACCTCACCAAACCCTTCGACCTCGCCGAACTCGAGGTCCGCCTGCTCGCGCTGATGACCCGCGCACGCGGCCGCAGCGCTGCGCGGCATCTGCAGGTCGGCGACCTGGCCTTCGATCTGGCCACGCTGGACGTGCGCCGCGGGGGCCGCCTGCTGCACCTGTTCCCGGCGTCGCGGAAACTGCTGCAGGTGATGATGCAGGCCAGCCCGTCGGCGGTCAGCCGCCGGCAGCTGGAGTACGCCCTGTGGGGCGACGAGCCGCCCGACGGCGACATGCTCCGCTCGCACATCTACGAGCTGCGCCGCAGCGTCGACGGCGACCAGCCGGTCAAGCTGATCCACACCATTCCGCGGGTCGGCTACCGCATCGCCCTGGAGCCGGACACCGATGGCGCGGCGCACTAGTCTCGCCCGCCAGATCACGATCGCGGTCGTCGGCTACGCGGTGCTGCTGAGCATCGCGCTGTTCACCCATGGCGTGCTGGTCAACGAGAACGCCGAGCGGATGGTCTGGCAGGCGCTGCTCGATACCCAGCTGACCGAGATCCTCGAGCGACGCCACCAGGAACCGGGGTATGCCTGGCGCAACAACGGCCGCTTCGACCTGCACCCGCTCGACGATCCGCGTGTCGAGGTGCCCGCGGTGTTGCGGCCGCTGACCCCCGGCCTGCACGACAGCGTCTTCTACGGCGACAACGAATGGGCGGTGCTGGTCCGCGACACCGACGACGGGCGCCAGGCGCTGGCGCTCGACATCGACGGCTTCGAGGACCAGGAATGGGTGCTGATGCGACCCGTGCTCGCGTCCTCGCTGCTGGTGATGCTGCTGCTCGGCGTGGCCGCGTACTTCGGCGCGCGCGTGCTGACGCGGCCGCTGCGTGACCTCGCCGCGCGCATCGGGGCGCTGTCGCCCGACCGCCACGGCCAGCGCATCGAGCTGCCGCCACGCGCGAGCACGGAACTGGCGGTGATCGCCAGCGCGCTCGACGATTACCTCGCCCGCAACGAGCAGTTCGTCGATCGCGAACGCGCCTTCATCGACACCGCCAGCCACGAACTGCGCACGCCGCTGTCGGTGATCCGCAGCGCCAGCCAGATCGCGCTGACGGGGCCGCGCACGGCCGACGCGATGGCCCTGCAGCTCGCGCGCATCGCGCGCACCACGCAGGAGGTCGAGCACCTGATCTCGGTGCTGCTGGTGCTGGCCAAGGATCCCGCCCGCGCGCTCGCGGGCGCCGAGCCCCTGCATCTCGAGACCCTGCTGCCCGACATCGTCGACGACCATCGTCCGCTGGCGGCGGGCAAGGACCTGCAGCTCGTCGTCGATGCGCCGGCGCCGGCCACGGTGCTCGCGGCGGAGGCCGTGGTGCGCATCGCGATCGGCAACTTGGTGCGCAACGCGATCGAGCACAGCGACCGCGGCACGATCGACATCCGTCTCGAACCCGGCGGCCGCGTGGTCATCCGCGACCCCGGCCACGGCATGACCCCCGACGAGATCAGCGCGCTCTACGCGCGCCTCGCGCGCGGTGGCGGGCGCAGTGCGGGCATCGGCCTGGCCCTGATCGCGCGGCTCAGCGAGCACCTGGGCTGGCAGCTCGACATCGCCTCCGATCCCGACCGCGGCACCGTCGCCAGCCTGGTGCTGCCGACGCAGGAAACCGGCCGGGCGCCGCGTCCCGGCTGAAGCCCCGGCATCCGCGCCGCGCCGACTAGGGCGGGCCCTAGCTGTGGGGTGGCCCGGCCGCGCGTAGATATGCCGGACTGCCGCCGCGACGTCCGCGGGGAGGATCTGTTGCCATGAACATGCCGGTCGAACCCACCCGCGACTACACCC
>NZ_LR733312.1:0-389964 GCF_902506295.1 Luteimonas sp. 9C
GAGAGTAGGTCATCGCCAGGGTTTTTACCCAAAACCCCCGCCGGTATTCCGGCGGGGGTTTTTCTTTGCGCCGGATTTGCCAAAGCAATCGACCGGGGAAACTCGAGGGAATGGCTGAGAGAAAGTCCCGGCTGAAAAAAGGTGGTCAGGAATGGGGAGCGTGTTTCAGGACCTCTTGACTGTGCATGGCCCGGGTTTGCTGAAGGAAACTCCTGGACTTCCACCGTGCTGTGGACATGATGTTCTTGATACATCCGCATCCTGGTAGTCACGAGCGGTCATTGCCCGTGTTCCTGCACCCGTCGATTTCCAAACGACGTGCGTCTTGAAAAACGCAGGGTAAGCGGCCCCGCGCGGCCTGGCCCTGGACTCCGCTTCATGGTGACGAATTGTTACGATTGCCGGCCGCGGGCCTATAGCTCAATGGTTAGAGCAGAGGACTCATAATCCTTTGGTTCCAGGTTCGAGTCCTGGTGGGCCCACCACGTCAGCCACATTCCGTCTCGCCGTCGTCGCAGGATCCACTCAACACCATGCGTGTAGAGCCGGGGCGCCGCCTTCACGGTCGACGCACACCTGAGCATTCCTGCCGCTTACTGGCGCCGTCCGTCGTACAGACGGCAGGCACGCATTGATACCGCTTACACAAGTCTTGTGTTTCGCAACTTCCTTACACCCGGCCCGGTACATTGGCTGGACCTGAATACGACTCCGTGGGTGTTCCGTGCGACGACGTGATGTTCTGGGAACCGCTTTGGCCGCGCCGCTGATGGGGGCCTGGTGGCCTGCGTTCGCGGCTGTGGCCGCGGATGTCGCGCCGTCGCCTTTCGATGCCGACACCGTGGTCCGCATGGCGCGTGCACTGGCGGCGGACGCGTATGTGGCGCCGGACACCACGTTGCCACCCGCACTGGCGGGCGCGACCTACGACCAGTACCGCGATTTCCGCTACCGGCAGGACAGGGCGCTGTGGCGGGACGTGCCGGGTGTCGATTTCCAGGCCCAGTTCTTCCATCGGGGCTTTCTATTCAAGCCGCGCATCGAGATCCACGTGGTCGAAGGCGACCAGGCCCGCCCGCTGCCGTTCTCGACGGCGCTGTTCGATTACAGCCCCAATCCGACGCCCGCGCTCGACGACACGTTGGGCTTCGCTGGTTTCCGCCTGCATGCGCCCTTGAACAGTCGCGAGTACTTCGACGAACTGTGCGTGTTCCTCGGGGCGAGCTACTTCCGTGCGGTCGGCAAGGGACTCGCCTACGGCCTGTCCGCGCGTGGACTCGCACTGGGCAGTGGAGATCCGGGGCCGGAGGAATTCCCCGTGTTCCGCGCTTTCTGGTTGCACCGGCCGGAAGTGGGCAGTGCGGCCATCACGATCGATGCGTTGCTGGACGGCCCCAGCGTGACCGGCGCCTACCGGTTCCGGATCGAGCCGGGTGAGGACACCGTGTTCGAGGTCGATGCACGCCTGTTTCCGCGTGTGGATCTCCCGCACGCCGGCATTGCGCCGCTGACCAGCATGTACCAGTTCGATGCTGCCGACCGTACGGGCATCGACGACTACCGCCCGGCGGTGCACGACTCCGATGGGCTCGGCCTGTGGACCGGTACCGACGAGCAGGTATGGCGCCCGCTGCACAACCCGGCCTCGATCCAGCACAGCGGTTTCCAGGATGCGTCGCCGCGCGGCTTCGGCCTGATGCAGCGCAAGCGTGCGTTCGACAGTTTCGAAGACGCCGAGGCCGGCTATGAAAAGCGGCCGTCGGCGTGGGTGGAGCCGCTGGACGACTGGGGACGCGGCGAGGTGCATCTGGTGGAGATTCCGACGGCCGACGAATACCAGGACAACATCGTCGCGTTCTGGCGTCCCGCAGCGCCCTTGCAGGCAGGCAGCGAAAGCCGCTGGCGCTATCGGTTGCACTGGACGGCGGCCAAGCGATGGAAACCGGCGCTCGCGCACGTCGTGGCCACCCGGATCGGCGCGCGACCCGGTGAGGACCGCGCGATCCGGCTGGTCGTCGTCGACTTCGACCAGGGCGACGCGGGCAGCGAGGTCCCGCAGCTCGAGGTCACGGCGAGTACCGGGCGCATTGCCAATCCGGTCGTGCATGCGCGGCCCGGCGGCGGCTGGCGGGTAGGCTTCGAGTTCGCGCCGGCGGGTGCGAGCAGCGAACTGCGCACGCGACTGCATCGCGGAGGGGCTGCAGTCTCCGAAACGTGGCTCTACCGGTGGAGCGCATGAGTACGGTCGACACCATGCGGATGCCCGAGACATCGCCGCTGCCGATGCCGGTGCAGTCGTTGCGCGAAGGACGGCTGACCACGCGTCCGCTGCCCAGCGCACCGGCCGGCATGTTCGGACGCCGCGCCTTCATCGTGACCACGGCCGCGGTGCTGACGATCTTCGCGACGTACCAGATCTGGTGGCTGCTGCGCATCGGCGGCATCGATCTGCTGGAAGGCCTGCTGCTGCTGGTCTTCGTGCCCCTGTTCGCGTGGATCGTGCAGTCCTTCGCGAGTTCGCTCGCAGGCTTCGTGCTGGTGCTGATGAAGCGGCCGGCACGCCTGGGCATCGATCCGGCAGCGCCGCTGCCGACCCTCGACGTGCGTACCGCGTTGCTGATGCCGACCTACAACGAGGATCCCGAGCGGCTGCTCGCCGGACTGCAGGCGATCGTCGAATCGCTGCAGGCGACCGGGCGCGGCGATCATTTCGACCTGTTCGTGCTCAGCGACACGCGCGACGCGGATATCCAGCGGCGCGAGGTCGTCGCATTCGAGCGGCTGCGCGCGGCGATGCCCCAAGCGCGGCTCTACTACCGGCTGCGCGACGACAACCACGAGCGCAAGGCGGGCAACATCGCCGACTGGGTGCGGCGCTGGGGCGGGGCCTACCCGCAGTTCCTGATCCTGGATGCCGACAGTCTGATGACCGGCGACACGCTGGTGCGCCTGGCCGCGGCGATGGACGCGAACGACGATGTCGCGCTGGTGCAGACGCTGCCGGTCATCGTCAACGGGGCGACCGTGTTCGCGCGCATGCAGGAATTCTCCGGTCGGATGTACGGCCCGGTGATCGCGCACGGCGTGGCGTGGTGGCATGGCGCGGAGAGCAACTACTGGGGCCACAACGCGCTGATCCGCACCGCGGCGTTCGCCGCGCATGGCGGCCTGCCCGAACTGCAGGGCACCACGCCGTTCCGCGGCGCGGTGCTGAGCCACGACTTCGTCGAGGCCGCCCTGCTGCGCCGCGGTGGCTGGGCGCTGCACATGATTCCGACGCTCGAGGGCAGTTACGAGGAAGGCCCGCCGACACTGACCGACATGCTCGTGCGCGACCGGCGCTGGTGCCAGGGCAACCTGCAGCATGGCGGCGTACTTCCTGCGCGCGGTCTGCACTGGGTGAGCCGCTGGCATCTGCTGATCGGCATCGGCCACTACCTCACCGCGCCGCTGTGGGCGATGCTGGTGCTGATCGGCCTGGCGGTCCCGCTGCAGCACGGTGCGTTCAACGACGGGCTGTCGCCGGCCGCGTACTGGATGGCGATCGACGATGGCCGCTTCCTCGGCGTGTTCGTCCTGACGATGGCGATGCTGTTCGCGCCCAAGATCCTCGGTTACATCGCGACCGTCTCCGATGCGCGCATGCGACGCGGCAGCGGCGGTGCGTTGCGTGGCCTCATCAGCCTGCTGATCGAGAATGTGCTGGCCGCGCTGATGGCGCCGATCACGATGTACGTGCAGTCGCGCGGCGTGGCCGAGGTGCTGGCGGGCCGTGATTCGGGCTGGGATGCGCAGCAGCGCGACGACGGGCGGCAGACCTGGGGCGACCTGTGGCGCAACTATCGCGGCACCACCCTGCTCGGCGTGGTGATGGGCGTGGGTGCGTGGATGATGTCGCCCGGCCTTGCGTTGTGGATGTCGCCCATGATCGTGGGACTGGTGGGATCGATTCCGATCGTGCGACTCACGTCCTCGCGTCGCGCCGGCCTGGCATTGCGCCGCGCCGGTCTGTTCACCACGCCCGAGGAGCAGGCACCGCCCGAGGTGCTGGTGCGTGCAGCCGCGCTCCGCGCGCACGCGCACGCCGCGGGCGCCGCCATGACGCGCTGAGCGGCCGGGACAGCGGAGGCGGAGCGCTTACACTGGCGTTTCCCACTCCTTTCCGACTGCGCATGGACTCCAAGACCCCCGCACTGCTCGACTGCATCGAACGCGAAACCGGCCCGTCGCCGACGTGGAGCGTGATCTGGCTGCACGGCCTCGGCGCGGACGCCAACGATTTCGTGCCGCTGGTGCCGGAGCTTCTGCGCAAGCACTGGCCGGCGATCCGCTTCGTGTTCCCGAACGCACCGGTGCGCGCGGTGACGATCAACAACGGCGTGCGCATGCGCGCTTGGTACGACATCGTCGACTTCGACCTCGTCAACCGCGCGGACGAGACTGGGGTGCTCGAATCGGTGGCGCAGATCGATGCGTTGATCGCGCGCGAAGCCGAACGCGGCATCCCGGCCTCGCGGGTGATCCTGGCGGGTTTTTCGCAAGGAGGCGCGGTGACGCTGGCCACGGGCCTGCGGCGCGCGGTCCCGCTGGCCGGGCTGGTCGCGTTGTCCACCTATCTGCCGGCGGCGCGCAATGCGGCTGCCGCACTCGTCGATGGCGCGACGCGCCAACCGGTGTTCATGGCCCACGGCACGCAGGATCCCGTCGTTCCGCTGGGCGCCGGCGAACAGAGTGCCCGCTGGCTGCGGGAGGCTGGTTTCGACGTCGCCTGGCAGCAATACCCGATGCCGCATTCGGTGTGTGCCGAGGAGGTCGCCGCGCTCGGTGACTGGTTCGACGCCCGGTTCGCGGCAGGCTGAGCATGACGGCGCCGGCAGTCGACGGCCTCTGGCTGCCGGACCTGTGCCGGCTGCGACGCCTGCTGACGATGCTGGGCCTGGCCCAGCTCACGGTGGTGATCGTGCTGCTGGTCCCCAATCCAGCGGCGCTCTGGGACCTGTCGGCATTCGTCTCCGCGAGCGGTTACGCGCTGTGGCTCGCGTTGTCGGTGTCGGTGCTGCTGTGCGCATGCAGGCGGCCGCTGTCCCGGTTTCCGGTGCGCGTGGGGGCCGTGCTCGCGGTTGCGCTGGCGATGGCGGTCGCCGTGGTCGCCTCGGCGATCGTGCACGGTCTGTTCGCCAGTGTCGGCGCCGCGGCATTGCCGGGATTCGCGCGCTTCGTCGGCGGCAGCGCTGCAGTCGTCGGCCTGCTCACCGGCATCGCGCTGCGCTATTTCTACGTCATCGATCGCTGGCAGGGGCAGGTCGCCGCGCATGCGCGAGCCGAAGCCGATGCATTGCAGGCGCGGATCCGCCCACACTTCCTGTTCAACAGCATGAACATGATCGCCACGCTGCTGCGCCGGGATCCGGTGGTGGCCGAGCGCGCGGTACTCGACCTGTCGGACCTGTTCCGCGCCGCGCTCGGCGCGGGCGAAGGCACGTCGACACTGTCCGAAGAAGTGTCGCTGGCCGAGCGGTATCTCTCGATCGAGCAGTTGCGGCTGGGCGATCGATTGCGCGTGGACTGGCACAAGCGCGGTGATCTGCCATGGCATCTGCCGATGCCGCGACTGGTGCTGCAACCGGTGCTCGAGAACGCGGTGCTGCACGGTATCTCGCGGTTGCCCGAGGGCGGCACCATCGACGTGCATCTGACGATGGAGGCCGGCGTGCTCGAGATCGAAGTCGCCAATCCCTCGCTGCCGCCGGACGATGCCCCGGCACAGGGCGCGGGCCACGCCCAGCGCAGCATCGCGCAGCGCCTGGGCTTCGCGTTCGGCCCGCGGGCGCGCATGCGCTACGGGTGGAACGAAGGACGCTATGCGTGCACCATCCAGGTGCCGGTGCCGATGGACGGCACCGCGTCGGTCCCGGGAGGACGCACGCCATGAAGGTGGTGATCGCCGACGACGAACCGCTGGCGCGCGAGCGTCTGCGGGTGCTGCTGGCGCAGTTGCCGGGAATCGAGGTCGTGGCCGAGGTCGGCGACGGGCGCGGCGCGCTGGAAGCCTGCGCCGCGCACGATCCGGCGCTGGTGCTGCTCGACATCGCGATGCCCGGCATCGACGGACTGGAAGTGGCGCGCCACCTGAGCGCGTTCGAGCCGCGTCCGGCGATCGTGTTCTGCACCGCCTACGACGCGCATGCGCTCAAGGCCTTCGAGGCGGCAGCCGTCGACTACCTGGTCAAGCCGGTGCGGCCCGAACGTCTGCAGGTCGCGGTCGAGCGTGCGCGGACGTTCACCGCTGGACGCGAAGTGGCCGGCGCGGACGAGCCGCATGGTGACAAGCGGCGCACGCATCTGTGCGCGCGTCTGCGCGGCAGCCTGCGGTTGATCCCGGTCGAGGACATCCGCTATCTGCAGGCCGAAGAGAAATACGTCGTCGTGCACCACGCTCGGGGCGAGGATCTGGTCGAGGAGTCGCTCAAGTCGCTCGAGGACGAGTTCGGCGACCGGTTCGTGCGCATCCACCGCAACTGCCTGGTCGCGCGCCACGAACTGGTCGAACTGCGACGCGATCTCGACGGGCACGTGCACGCGGTGCTGCGGCACGGCGACCGGCCGCTGGAAGTCAGCCGCCGCTGCGTGTCGCAGCTGCGCGACACCGTGCGCCAGCTCTGAGCCGTCGGCAAGCGTCGCCGGCGGCGATCGCCGATAATGCGCGGATGGATCGACTGCGCATCGCCACCCGCAAGAGTCCGCTCGCCCTGTGGCAGAGCGAACACGTGGCCGCCGCCCTGCGCGCGCGCCACCCCGGCCTCGAGGTCGAACTGATCCCGCTGAGTACGCGCGGCGACGAGGTGCTGGACCGTTCGCTGGCCGCGATCGGCGGCAAGGGCCTGTTCCTCAAGGAGCTCGAAATCGCGATGCAGGCCGGCGAGGCCGACTGCGCGGTGCATTCGCTCAAGGACGTGCCGATGACGCTGGAGCCGGGCTTCGCGATGCCGGCGATCCTCGAGCGCGCCGATCACGCCGACGGCTTCATCAGCCACACCTTCGACGGCATCGACGCGCTGCCGGTCGGCGCACGCGTCGGCACGTCGTCCCTGCGGCGACAGGCGCAGTTGCGCGCGCGGCGCCCGGACCTGCAGCTCGTGGATCTGCGTGGCAACGTCAATACGCGTCTGGCCAAGCTCGACGCGGGCGAGTATGACGCGATCGTGCTCGCATGCGCCGGACTGCAGCGGCTGGGCCTGGAGTCGCGCATCCGCGCGCGGCTCGACGCACCGGACTGGCTGCCGGCACCGGCGCAGGGCGCGATCGCGATCGAATGCCGCGACGATGCGCCGCGGCTGCACGCGCTGCTGGCGACGCTCGACGATGCGCCGACGCGGCGCTGTGTCGAGGCCGAGCGCGCGATGAACCGTGCGCTGCACGGCAGTTGCCACGTGCCGGTCGCGGCCTACGCCTGGCTCGACGGCGCGCAGCTGCGGCTCGAAGGTCTGGTCGGATGCGCCCAGGACGGTCGCGCGGTGCGTGCAGGCGGCGTGTCTTCGCACGGCGAGGGCGATGCGCTCGGCGGACGCGTCGCGGCGCTGTTGCTTGAAGCGGGTGCGGGCGCGTTCCTGCCGGGGTGAGCGCCACGCACCCGCGTTCCGTCATCCGGCGCCAGCGTGCGTCGACGCGCTGCACATGCCGCCCAGCGACCAGACCTCAGAACGTGCGGCGGAGCTTGACCGAGCCTTCGGTGTCGGTGCTGCCGCGGCCGCCGTTGCCCAGTGTGTCGTGGCGCAGCTCGAAGTCCGAGCGCAGCGTCCACTGCGGAAACAGCTCGTAGTCGAATGCCAGGGTCTGGCGCAGGAAGGTGTTTTCGCGCCCGGTCTCGACCTGCACTTCCTGGGTGAAGGACGCGCGTCGGCCGAGCTCCTGCGACAGCTGCAGCTGGCCGGTCGCGATGGGACCCATGGCCGCGGTCCCGAAGTCGGTATAGGGCTCGATGCGCACGCCGGTGCCGAACTCGATGCGCAGCGAGGTCTCCGGACTGCGGATCGCTTCCAGACCGTAGCGGGTGTCCCACTTCACGTGGTTGCCGCCCGAGCGGATGAACGCGGGGCTCGAAAACGGCGAATACAAGGGCGCGAGCCGCCGGTTCGGCAGTTTGACGATGGGGTGGGACACCGTCCGCGGGCGGACCCCGGGCGCCTTCGGCGACCAGATCCGCTGGCGTGAAACCCCGGCCGTCCACTCCGCATCGCGGCACGCCAGTCGATAACAGGGCCGGCGCAGCGGCACCTGTCGCGACGCGACGGCGGCCACTGCCGGCAGATCCGGCGCGGCGGGGAGCGGGTGTGTGTAGATCGGCAGGCCCGCAATGGCCAGCCACCAGCCAGCAAGCATGTCAGCCATTCATGTAAGCGGTTCCAGCACGATTATGCCGAAGCCTGCAGGGTCGTGGCCATCCCCGGCGGCGCACGGGCGAAGTGGGCTTCAGGATTCGTGACCGGCTTCGCGCTGCCAGCCGGCGCCCTCGCCGAGAAACAGCCGGTGCTCCAGCGCGGCAGCCGCGCCGAGGGCGCAGGCGGCCAGCAGCAGTGGCAGCCACGACGGAAGCTGGCGCGAGAGCGCGAGCAACCAGGTCAGCGCCGGCGCGCCGGCGGCCAGCGCGAGCATCGCGATGCGGGCGGTCCGCTGCGCTGGCACCGCGGCGCCGGGATGCGGCATCCGGTCCACCGCGCGCCAGTACAGACCCTTGCACAGCGCCAGGCACACACCGAGCCCGGTCAGCGTCGCCAGCATCGTGCGGCTGTCGGGTCCCGACACGAACAGCCGGTCCATCAAGACGTACAGCAGGGCGAGTCCGGTGCTCATCGCGAGCAGCAGCTGCACGGGCAGCACCAGCGGCTGCCGCCAGGGCGCGGGCGCCGCCGGGCCGGCGAATCCATGGGCCATCGCGGCGACCGTGCCGAAGGCGGCCAGCACCGACAGCAGCCCCAGGCCCACCAGCAGCGGGGCAGGCGCCGGCGTCGTCGATCCGGCGAGGGCGAGCAGCACGCACAGCAGTGCCGCACCCGCAAGCGTGGCCAGCCGCAGGCGGCGCGCCGCGCGCGGCACGCCGGGCGGGACGCGGTCGGCGCGTCCCGCAAGGGTGCCGGCCGCCACGAGAATCCAGCCCGACAGCAGGCCGAGCAGCTGCAGCTGGTGCAGGGTCGACGGCGTGCCGGGCCGCAGCTGCAGCAGCGCGGTGGTCATGCCGCTCCACATCAACAGACCCAGGCCGGCCCCGGTCAGCGGCATCGCGGCGATCCTCAGCATCTGGCGCATCCTGCAGTCCGCTCGGGTAGTCGCCGCGCAGCGTGCCACGCGGCCGGCGCGCTGCACAGTCAGAACGGGAAGAACCGCGGAATCAGCAGCGTCGCGGTGACCAGGAAGATGAGGTTGAGCGGCATGCCGATCTTCACGAAATCGCTGAAGCGGTAGTTGCCGGCCGTGTAGACCATCGTGTTGGTCTGGTAGCTGATCGGCGTGGCGAAGCTGGTCGACGCCGCGAACGCGACCGCGATCAGGAACGGCTTGGGGTCCACGCCCAGCGAATCGGCGGTGGCGATCGCGATCGGCACCAGCAGCACCGCCGATGCGTTGTTGCTCATGAACTCGGTCAGGGTGGACGTCATCAGATAGACCGCGGCCAGCGTGGCGGTCGGCCCGTAATGCCCCACGAGATTGATCAGCTGGTCGGCCGCCAGCACCGCGCCGCCGGTCTTCTGCAGCGCGATGCCGAGCGGAATGATGCCGGCCAGCAGCAGGATCACGCGCCAGTCGATCGCCTCGTAAGCCTCGTCCGGGTCGATCAGGCGCAGCACCACCAGCGCGATGCAGCCGAGCAGGGCGGAGGCCACGATGGACATCCAGCCCAGCGCCGCGGCGGCGATCGACGCGGCCATGACGATCGCCGACAGCGTCGCCTTCGTCGTGTCGACTTTCCGCTGCGCGCGCGCACCCAGCACGATCAGGCCCCGGTCGACGCGCAGGTCGTCGATGGCCTTCACCGGTGCGTCGAGCAGCAGCACGTCGCCCACATGCAGCGGTACGTGGTCGAGCGGCTGACGGACGCCGAGCTGGCGCCGGTGCAGGCCGTGCACGCGGGCGCGGTAGGTGTGCCCGAAACGCATGCCCGCGAGCGTGTGCCCGATCAGGTGCGAACCCGGGGCCACCATCGCCTCGACATGCAGTCGTTCGGCGGTGACGTCACCGTCGAGATCCCGCGCCACGTGATCGAACTTGAGCTTCAGCGATTTGCGCGCCGCCTCGATGTGCTGCCACAGCCCGCGCAGCAGCAGACGGTCGCCGGCCTCGACGCGCACCTCCTCGCCGCGCACCGCCACACCGTTGCGCAGGATCTCCAGCAGGGTCACGTCGTCGCTGCCGTCGGGCAGCACCTCGCCACGCCGGCGCCCGATCACCGCAGCGCCGTCGCCGACCAGCAGCTCGGCCACGTAGCGGCCGATGTGATCGGCGGTGGCGCTGCCCGGCACGCCGCGGTCGGGCAGCAGCAGCCGGCCGACCGTCATCAGGTAGACCATGCAGATGCCGACGAAGACGATCCCGAGCGGTGCGAACTCGAACAGGGTGAAGCCGACGGTGCCGGCCTCGCGCGCCATCGAATCGACCAGCAGGTTGGTCGACGTGCCGATCAGCGTGCACACGCCGGCGGCCTGCGAGATGTAGGACAGCGGGATCAGGAATTTAGAGGGTGCCCAGCGATTGGCCGTCGTGGCCGCCAGCACCAGCGGCAGGAACACCGCCACCGTGGCGGTGTTGTTGACGAAGGCGGCCACGCCCGCGACCAGGCTCATCATCACCAGCAGGAACAGCCATTTCCAGCGGATGCGCGCCAGCAGGTCGCCCACCGCGATCAGCGCGCCATTGCGCTGCAGCGCGCCGCTGAGCACGAACATCGCCGCGACCATCACCGTCGCCTGGTTGCTGAAGCCCGACAGCGCCTCGGGCAGCGTGACCACGCCCAACACCAGCAGCGACACCGCGACCAGCAGCGCGACCACGTCGACCCGCAGCTTCTCAGTCACGAACAGGAACACCGCGCCGGCCATGACCGCCAGCGTCAACCACAGATCCACGCTGCCTCCTTCCTCATGGCGTTTCCCCCGCTGCCTGGTGCGGCAGTCCGGCGAGGATGCCAGCGCACGCGTGCACCCGGCGCCACGGCGCGCCGTCGTCGTGGCGCGTCATGGTACGGAAGCGGATGGGATACTGCGCGCTTCACCGTTCCGGAGACACCGATGACCGCCGATCTGACCGCAGCCGGTGCGCGCGCCGCTTTCGACGTGCTCGTGGTCGGCGGTGGCGCGAGCGGCGCACTGGTGGCGCTGCATCTGCTCGATCGCGAAGGCCTGCGTGTCGCACTGGCCGAGCCACGGCCCGCGCCGGCGCGCGGGACCGCGTATTCGACCCCGCGGGCCGAACATGTGCTCAACGTCAACGCCGCGCGCATGAGCGCCTTCGATGCGGTGCCGGACGATTTCGTCGCCTGGTTGCGCACGCAGCCCGAATGCATCGGACGCGAGGACGCGGCGGTGGCGGCGCAGTTCGCGCCGCGGCGTGTCTACGGACGCTATCTGCAGGCGCGGCTCGATGCGCATCCCGCGCGCGCGTCGCTGGCCGTGCATGCGGAGGCGGTCGTGGATATCGAACGCGACGGCGCAGGCTTCATCGCGACCTGTGCGTCCGGTGCGCAGCTGCACGCGCGTGCCGTGGTCCTGGCGACCGGCAGCCCGTCGGCCACGCTGCCCGGCGGTGTGCCGGTCGCCGGCGCGGTGGACGCCTGGGATTACGACGCGGTCGCAGAGATCGCATCGGAGGCCGACGTCGGCATCGTCGGCGCGGGCCTGAGCATGGTCGATGTGCTGCTGACCCTGCAGGCGAACGGGCATCGCGGGCGCGTGCACGCGATCTCCCGCAACGGGCTGATGCCGCTGGCGCATGCACCGGGCACCGTGCCGCAGCCCGGCGGCGTGGAGGCGCTGATGCTGCTCGGCGTGCGCGCCCGCATGCGGATGGTGCGGCAGTGGGCGGCCGATGCGGTGGCGCAGGGACGGCCGTGGCAGGACGCGGTCGAGCGCCTGCGTCCGCACGCGCGCGCGCTGTGGCAGGCCTGGCCCGCGACCGAGCGCCGCCGCTTCCTGCGGCATGCGGTGCGGCAGTGGGACATCCATCGCCATCGCATCGCGCCCGGCGTCGCGGCGATCGTCGACGACATGGCGGCGACGGGCCGGTTCTCGCTGCAGGCCGGGCGGCTGTTGCGGATCGAAGCGCGCGACGGTCGGGTCGCCATCGACTGGACGCCTCGCGGCGCCGCACCGGCCACCACGGGGGTCGATGTCGTGGTCAACGCGACCGGCATGGAGAAGCGTCTGTCGCGCGCGCCGGGTCGGCTGCTGCCAGCCCTGCACGCGCGCGGTCTGGTCGCGCCCGGACCGCTCGATCTGGGGCTCGCGACCCGTGGCGACGGCGAAGTGCTCGATGCGAACGGTGAGGTCGTGCCCGGCCTCTGGACGCTCGGCGCGACGCGCATTGGCGACCTGTGGGAAACCATCGCGATGCCGGAATTGCGCGGCCAGGCCGAGCGCGTGGCGATCGGCGTCCAGCAGACACTCGCCGGCCGCTGAGCGCTACAGGCAGTACTGCTGCAGGCGCCGAAGTTCTTCAGCTGTCAGTGCCGCGTCGCCGCCGGTGCCGAGGGCCGCGAGGTTGCGGCGGATGCGGGGGCAGGGATCGCTGGGGCCGCCACCGAACAAGCTGCCGACCGCGATCACGACATCCTCGACCGACACCGGCTCGCGCATCGCGAAGCGGCCATCTGCCGCCGGTGAGGCGCGATGCCGCAGCGGATCGCGCACGAAATCGGCGGCCGGCGCCTGCTGACGCGCCCAGGTGCCGGCCTGTTCCAGCAGCGCCGCGGCGCCCGGCAGTGGCACCTGGTCATCGATCGACGGGCGCTGCACTTCGACCGCCTGCAATGCATGGCTGCGTGGACCGCGCGCCAGTGGCGGCGTCGCGGTGTCGGACGTGGCCGGGACCGGCGCGGGCGGCAGGGCAGGCGACGGAAGGGGCGGCGCCTGCCGCGCGATCCAGATCACCGCCAGCGCCGCCGGTCCGTGCGCGGGCGCCGTCTGCCGCAGTGACAGCAGCCACCACGCGATGCCGACGTGCACCAGCACGGTCGCGGCCAGCGCGAGGCCGAGAGTCCCATTCCGCGTTCCCTGCGCCATGTCGATCCGGTCGAACTCCGAAGGCGGAGTCTAGGGGCGACGGCTGACGGCCTGCGTTAACCACCGGTGATCCGCACGCGGTCACGCCGTCGCCGCCGACTGGCGCCATAATCGGCCGCATGGACCGATACGAACGCATTCTCTCGCTGCATCGCATCCTCAAGACCTCGCGCTATCCGGTGACGGTGGCCAAGCTGCAGGACGAGCTGGAATGCTCGCGTGCAACGGTCTACCGCGATCTGGCCTTCCTGCGCGACGCGCTGATGGCGCCGATCGTCGGCGACGGCGACGCCGGCTTCCGCTACGACACCGACGAGGGCGGTCGCTTCGAACTGCCGGGGCTGTGGCTCAACTCCGAAGAACTGCACGCCCTGCTCGCGGCGCAGCAGCTGATGTCGCGCAGCAGCGGCGGGGTGCTGTCGAGTGCACTGGCGCCGTTGCAGTCGCGCATCGAGAAACTGCTCGACGAGCACTCGGCCGGCAAGCAGTGGCCGGTGCAGCGCGTGCGCGTGATCCCGCACCGCGGGCGGCGCATGGACGAACACGCGTTCCGCAACGTCTGCTCCGCGGTACTGCAGCGCAAGCAGCTCGCATTCGAATACCGCGCGCGTTCCACCGACGAGAAGACCCGTCGCACCGTGTCGCCGCAGCGCATCACCCACTACCGCGACAACTGGTATCTCGACGCCTGGGACCACGAGCGCGACGCGCTGCGCAGCTTCTCGGTCGACCGCATCGCGAACGCCCGCGTCCTCGCTGCCGATGCGCGCGATATCGAGGACGCGGAACTCGACACCCATCTGGCCGGCAGCTACGGCATCTTTTCCGGTCCGCCGAAGGGCATCGCCACGATCCTCTTCAGCGCCAAGGCCGCGCGCTGGGTGGCCGACGAGCACTGGCACTCGCAGCAGCAGGGCCGGTTCCTGCCCGATGGCCGTTATGAGCTGAAGGTGCCCTACAGCGGCGCGCGCGAACTGTTGATGGACGTGCTGCACTACGGCGCCGATGCCGAAGTCGTCGAGCCGGTGGCGTTGCGCGAGCAGGCGCGTTCGCTGCTGATGATGGCGCTGCAGAAGTACGAAGGCTGAGACCGCGCCGGATGTCCGACCCGAACGGCCCGCAGGGTCATGCCGATGCTGCGTGAGCCGGTCGCCCTGGCGCTGGGCGCGGGCGGCGCGCGCGGTCTGGCGCAGATCGGCGTCATCGAAGTCCTCGAGGAGCGCGGCTTCCCGATCGTCACGATCTGCGGCGCCTCCAGTGGTGCGCTGGTGGGCGGCATCCACGCCGCGGGGCGCCTGCGCGCGTTCGATGCGCGGCTCCGCGCGATGTCGCGGCGCGACTTCGTCCGCCTGCTCGATCCCGGCTTCCGCCGCGCGGGCGTCCTCGCCGGCAGGCGCCTCGTCGACACCATGCGCGAGGTGGTCGGCGATCCCTTGATCGAGACATTGCCCATCGAGTTCACCGCCGTCGCGGTCGACCTGCAGCGCCAGCGCGAGGTCTGGATCCAGGACGGTCCGTTGTGGGACGCGCTGCGGGCCTCGTTCGCGATCCCCGGCGTCTTCACCCCACACGTGGTCAACGGGCGGCCGCTGGTCGACGGTGGCCTGCTCGCTCCGTTGCCGATCGCCGCGACGCGATTGTCGGATGCGGTCCGCCTGATCGCGGTCGACATGCACGGCTGGCCCACGCAGCCGCCGGGCACGCCGGCACGGCGCGGTGAGACGCAGGAAGATTCCGACGCCGCGCCGCGAAGTCTGGTCGAGGTGATGTCGCGTTCGCTCGACACCATGCAGGCGCAGATCTCGCGCGTGCAGCTGGCGCTCGATCCGCCGGAACTCGTGATCCGCATCCCGCGCGACGTCTGCCAGTTCTACGAGTTCTGGCGTGCCGCGGAATTGATCGACATCGGCCGCGCCCAGGCGACGCGCGCGCTGGACGAAGCGGGCTACTGAGCGTCCAGCCGAGCGGGTGCAGAGGGTGCGCGCGCCTTCCCCGGGACGGGTTCGCCCGGACTCGATCTAGGGTCGCCCGCAGCGCGGGTCCGGCGAGGGCCGGGCTTCCAGTGGCGCTGCAGCTCCGTGACAGATGCGGGCTGGCACGTGTCGCTTCTGTCGGTTCCGGGGGTCGCAGCCTGTGAGATGCGCGCCGCCCAGACTGCGGCCATGCCCAGCCGGGCCATCGATCACCGCGTCCACAGGAGCTGCGCAGATGTCCCGTATCGCCCATGTCCCGTCCGATGTCGATGTCCCCGCCGATGCGACCCTGCACACGCTGCTGGTCGGCGCGCTGTGTCTCGCTGCGGTCGCGCTGCTGTCGTTTCCCGGTCTGCGGACCGGCGTCACCGCGATCGGCTGGCCACCGCTGTGGCTGATCGGCATGCCCGCGGTGGCCTGGCTCACCCTGTTCCTGCGTCGCCTGCCGCGCCGCCGCAAGCTGGCCTCGTCAGCGGTCTTGCGGCGGCGTCGGCCAGGCCTTGCCCAGGCCCGGCGTCGACCGCTGCCGCGTCGCCGTGGGCGGATTTCGGTCCGCGCGGCGCTGGTCGCGGCCGGGCTGCTGCCGCTGCTGCGCTGATCCGGCGCCGCGGTCCGCAAGCCGCGGGAGCGTGACTTTGGTCATGCGGCCCGTGCCGGGGGTGCGTGCTAGCGTTGGCGGCTGTCCGCCCTTGCGCCACCGGAGTGTCCATGTCCCACCTGTCCAAGCTCTGCCTCGCCGCCGGGATCGCCGCCGGCCTGTCGATGGGCGCCGCATCAGCCCAGGAGGCCGCCGTGTCCGATCCCCACCAGTGGCTCGAAGCCGTCACCGACGAGAAGGCGCTGGACTGGGTCCGGGCGCAGAACGCCAAGTCCGAGGCCGAACTGGCCGCGACGCCCGAATTCAAGCAGCTCGAATCCGACCTGCTGGGCATCTACGACTCCGACGACAAGATTCCCGCCGTCTACAAGCAGGGCGAGTGGTACTACAACTTCTGGCGCGACCGGAACCACGAGCGCGGCATCTGGCGCCGCACCACGCTCGAGGAATACCGCAAGCCGCAGCCGAAGTGGGAGACCGTGCTCGACCTCGACGCGCTCAACACCGCCGAAGGCGAGAACTGGGTCTGGCACGGCGCCACCTGCCTGCGCCCGGCGTACACGCGCTGCCTGATCGCGCTGTCGCGCGGCGGCGCCGATGCCGACGTCACCCGCGAATTCGACGTCGCATCGAAGTCGTGGGTCGACGGCGGCTTCTACCGCGAGGAAGCCAAGGGCGCGCTGGGCTGGATCGACCAGGACAACGTCTACGTCTACACCGATTTCGGCGACGGCTCGCTCACCTCGTCCGGCTATCCGCGCATCGTCAAGCAGCTCGCGCGCGGCCAGTCGATGGACCAGGCCACGCTGGTGTACGAAGGCAAGCCGGACGACATGTACATCGCCGCGATGCACGACGACACGCCGGGCTTCGAGCGTGACTACGTCAGCCGCACGCTGGCCTTCTACAACGACGAGCTCTACCTGCGCGGCGCCGACGGCCAGCTGACCAAGATCGACGCGCCGAACTCGGCCAACAAGTCCGTGCATCACGACTGGCTGATGCTGGAACTGCGCGAGGCCTGGGACGTCGACGGCCGCACGTATCCGGCCGGCTCGCTGCTGGCGACGAATTTCGACGCGTTCATGGAGGGCAAGCGCGAGTTCGACGTGCTGTTCGAGCCCACGGAGACGACTTCGCTTGCCGGTTCGACGTGGACGAAGAACCACCTCGTGCTCAACGTGCTCGAGGACGTCAAGAACAAGCTCACCGTGCTGACGCCGGGCGCGGGCGGCTGGGCGCGCAGCGCCCTGGCCGGCGTGCCGGAACTCGGCACGGTCGCGGTCAGCGCCGTCGACAGCGACGAGTCCGACGCGGTGTGGATGACGGTCACCGACTACCTGACGCCGAGCACGCTGATGCTGGCCGAGGTGGGCGGCAACGCCGCGCCGGAAACGCTGAAGACCATGCCGGCGTTCTTCGATGCCAGCACGCATGAAGTCGAGCAGCATTTCGCGACCTCCAAGGACGGCACGCGCGTGCCGTACTTCCTCGTGCGTCCGAAGGACATGCAGCTCGACGGCAGCAATCCGACGCTGCTCTACGGCTACGGCGGCTTCGAGATCTCGCTGACCCCCGGCTACTCCGGCGGCGTCGGCAAGGGCTGGCTGGAGAAGGGCGGCGTGTACGCGGTCGCCAACATCCGCGGCGGCGGCGAGTACGGCCCGCGCTGGCACCAGGCCGCGCTGAAGGCCAACCGCCACAAGGCCTACGAGGATTTCGCCGCGGTCGCGCAGGACATGATCCAGCGCAAGATCACCACCCCGGCGCATCTGGGTATCCGCGGTGGCAGCAATGGCGGCCTGCTGACCGGCAACATGCTCACGCAGTATCCCGAGCTGTTAGGCGCGGTCGTGATCCAGGTGCCGCTGCTCGACATGCAGCGGTATCACAAGCTGCTGGCAGGCGCGTCGTGGATGGCCGAGTACGGCAATCCCGACAAGCCGGAAGAATGGGAGTTCATCCGCACCTTCTCGCCCTACCACCTGTTCGATGCCGCGAAGGACTATCCGCCGACGCTGATCCTCACCTCCACCCGCGACGATCGCGTCCATCCCGGCCACGCCCGCAAGATGATGGCGAAGATGTCCGACGCCGGTAAGGACGTGCGGTATTACGAAAACATCGAGGGTGGCCACGGCGGCGCTGCGAACAACCGGCAGCAGGCGCACATGGACGCGCTCTACCTGACGTTCCTGTGGCAGCAACTGGGCAAGTGATTCGATCCCGCACCGGCCGCTTCTGCGGCCGGTGTTCTTTTCAGCGTTGCATCGGCAGCGAGTGGACCCACCTATGAAGACATCTTTCCCCCGCGCGGCCTTGGTTCTGGCCGCGCCGATCCTGACGAGCCTGAGCCTGATGAGTGTTTCTCCTGCTGCACACGCCGCCGCGCCGGTCCCGCCCGACGCGGAACAGCGCCCGCATACCGTCACCGCGCCGCACGGCGCGTCGCGCGAGGACCTCTACTACTGGCTGCGCGACGACACGCGCGAAGACCCGGCGATGCTGGCCTATCTCAATGCCGAGAACGCCTACGCCGATGCGATGCTCGCGTCGCTGAAGCCGGTCGAGAACACGCTCTACGACGAGATCGTCGGCCGCATCCAGCAGGACGACAGCTCGGTGCCGTACCGGGACCGCGGCTTCTGGTACTACTCGCGCTTCGAGACCGGCAAGGACTATCCGGTGCACGCGCGCCGCGCCGATGGCGCCGGTGTCGATGCGCTGTCGATCCAGGCCGCGAACGCGAAAGGCGACTTCGATGGCGAGCAGGTCATGCTCGACGTCAACCAGCTGGCCGACGGCAAGGACTATTACGCGGTCGGCGACTGGGACGTGACCCGTGACAACCGCATCCTCGCCTACGCCGACGACACCAACGGCCGTCGCCAGTACACGGTGCGCTTCAAAAATCTCGAAACCGGTGAGATCTATCCGGACGTCATCAGCGGCGTGTCGGCGAACCTGGTGTGGGCCGACGACAACAAGACGCTGTTCTACGTCGAGAACGATCCGGAAACGCTGCTGACCGTGCGCGTGAAGAAGCACGTGCTCGGCACGCCGGTCGCCGATGACGTGCTGGTGTACGAGGAGCAGGACGACAGCTTCTACATGGGCATCGACCGCACGCGGGACGACAAGTACATCGTCATCGGCGTCGGCAGCACCGTGTCGAGTGAAACGCGCTACGCGCCGGCCGACAATCCCGAGACCTTCGCCGTGCTCGCGCCGCGCGCACGTGATGTCGAATACGACGCCGACCACTACGGCGGCCGCTGGGTGATCCGCACCAACGCCGACAAGGCGACGAACTTCAAGCTCGTCACCGCGCCCAGCGATGCGACCTCGCGCCGGCAGTGGACCGATTTCGTGCCGCATCGCGACGACGTCTACATCGAAGGCTACGAATTGTTCGACGGCTTCACCGCGATCGAGGAACGCGCCGAGGCGCTGACCCGCGTGCGCGTGCTCAAGACCGACGGCAGCGACGAATTCGTGCAGGCCGACGAGCCGGCGTATGCGATGGGTCTGGCGGTGAACTCCGAGCCCGATACCGACTGGCTGCGCTACGGCTACACCTCGCTGACCACGCCGGCGACGACCTTCGAGGTCAACACGCAGACCGGCGAGCGTCGCCAGCTCAAGCAGCAGGCGGTACTCGGCTACGAGCCGTCGAACTACGTCACCGAGCGCGTGTGGACGACGGCGCGCGACGGCAAGCGCATTCCGGTGTCGCTGGTCTACCGCAAGGGCTTCGAGAAGAACGGCACCGCGGCGCTGCTGCAGTACGGCTACGGCAGCTACGGCGCGTCGATGGATCCGGGCTTTTCGGTCACCAACGTCAGCCTGCTCGACCGCGGCATGGTCTATGCCATCGCGCACATCCGCGGCGGCGAGGAAATGGGCCGCGCCTGGTACGACGACGGCAAGCTGCTCAACAAGGTCAACACCTTCACCGACTTCATCGACGTCACCGACGATCTGGTGAAGCAGGGCTTTGCGGCGCCCGACCGCGTCGCGGCCTACGGCGGCAGCGCAGGCGGTCTGCTGATGGGGGCGATCTCGAACATGGCCCCGGAGAAGTACCGCGTGATCCTGTCGCAGGTGCCGTTCGTCGACGTGGTCACGACGATGCTCGACCCGAGTATTCCGCTGACCACCAACGAGTACGACGAGTGGGGCAATCCGGAAGACAAGCGCTACTACGACTACATGCTCGGCTACTCGCCGTACGACAACCTCGAAGCCAAGGCCTATCCGGCGATGTTCGTCGGCACCGGCCTGTGGGACTCGCAGGTCCAGTACTGGGAGCCGGCGAAGTACGTCGCGAAACTGCGCGACCTCAACAGCGGTGCGTTCCCGGTCGTGTTCCGGACCAACATGGAAGCCGGTCACGGCGGCAAGTCGGGGCGCTTCCGCCGCTACCGCGAATCGGCGGAGATGTACGCCTTCATGTTCGACCAACTGGGGCTGGCGGCCGCGTCGTCGGCGAAATGACCGGAGCGGGCGCGGCCGGCACCTCCGGTCGCGCCGATTGACGCAGGCGCAGGGCTTGGGCAGAATGCGCGGCTCGTCGCGGGAAGTTCCGCACGACCGATGGCTATGTAGCTCAGCCGGTTAGAGCACGTCACTCATAATGACGGGGTCGGTGGTTCGAGTCCACCCATAGCCACCAACGCGCAAGCGTCGACGAAAACCCGCCGGAAGGCGGGTTTTTTGTGGGCGCGCGTCGGCGTTCAGTTCCGGCTTGTCCCCCGGGGCGGCACATGGCAGAGTCGATGCCAGTGACGCAAGTCAATCGTATTAGGAGTCCGCATCGTGATCGATCCGGACGGGTTCAGGCCCAATGTCGGCATCGTGCTGATGCACCCGGATGGTCGTGTCTTCTGGGCGCGTCGGGTCCGGCGTGATGGCTGGCAGTTCCCGCAGGGCGGGATGAATACCGACGAGACGCCGCTCGAGGCCATGTACCGCGAGCTGCACGAGGAGACCGGCCTGCTGCCCGAACACGTGGCCGTGCTCGGCGCCACGCCCGGCTGGCTGCGATACCGTTTGCCGCAGCGCGCGATCCGTCGCAACGACCGCATCGTCTGCGTCGGACAGAAACAGGTCTGGTTTCTGCTCAAGTTCGTCGGCGACGAGGCGCATTTGCGGCTCGATCTCACCGAGACGCCCGAATTCGATCACTGGCGTTGGGTGGATTTCTGGTACCCGCTCGAGCACGTGGTGATCTTCAAGCGCGGCGTCTACACCAGCGCCTTGAGCCACCTGGCCAAATACGCCCGCCAGGTCGCGGGCGCGCAAGCCATCCCGCAGCCGGCGATCGAGCTGCGTCCCCGCGGACGCCGGCCGCAGCGGCGGGGGCCGCGTCGCGCCCCCGAGGCGGCCGTGTGCGGGCGCGACGACACCAGCGCGGGCTGAACAGTTCTTATTTGACACTGATTCTCGTTTATGGCGGAATGGCGACTCCAGCCTTCCGCCAGGACCACAGCCTTGTACGTGTGCATCTGCAACGGCGTCACCGACTCCCAGATCCGCCAGGCGGCTGCCAACGGATGCCGGGAAGTGAGCGAGCTGACGATGCGGACGGGCTGCGGCGCCACCTGCGGCAGCTGTCTCGACATGGCCTCGGGTCTGCTCGACGAGTTCCACGCGGCGCGCCATGCGCCCGTCATCGATCTGCCGCTGATCGCCACCGCGGCCTGATCGCCGGCGCATCGCGCCGTCTGCTCGACTAATGATCACGATTCGCGTTCCGTCATGCGGCGGACGCGATCGCTAGAGTGTGCGCATTCCGCGATATCAGGAGCATCCTTCGATGAAGGGCGACGCGCAGGTCATCCGCTTTCTCAACCAGGCGCTCTACAACGAGCTCACGGCGATCAACCAGCACTTCCTGCACGCCAAGATGCTGAAGAACTGGGGCCTGGACGAACTCGGCAAGCGCGCCTACAAGGCGTCGATCGACGAGATGAAGCACGCCGACAAGCTCTCGGAGCGCATCCTGTTCCTCGAAGGCCTGCCGAACTTCCAGGCGCTGGGCAAGCTGCGCATCGGCGAGGCGCCGGTCGAGACGCTGGAATGCGATCTCGCGCTGGAGATGGACGGACTGCCGACGCTGCGCGAGGGCATCGCGCACTGCGAGATCGCCGGCGATTTCGTCAGCCGCAAGCTGCTGGTCGACATCCTCGAATCGGAGGAAGAGCACGTGGACTGGCTGGAAACCCAGCTCGATCTCGTCGCGCGCATCGGCGTCGAGAACTACCTGCAGAGCCAGCTCGAGCACGACTGAGCGGGACCCGTCGCGCCTGTCAGTGCAGGCGCGCGCTTTCAGGCCAGGCCTGACACCCGGCCTTCGCGCAGCATCCGCCGCGCCCGCGCGAACTCGTTGGACACCAGCGCCACGGCCACGGCCGGGCGTTCGAGACTGCGCTCGCGCGCGCCGGCTTCGATCCGCCGCGCGGCCGCCGACAGCGACATCGCACCGAGATTCGCACTCGACGACTTGAGCGAATGCGCGGCCTCGCGCAGTCCGTCGTAATCCGGGCCGTCCACCGCGTTTTCGAGCGCGGCCAGCAGGCGGGGTGTGTCGTCGAGGAAGACGTCGATCAGCCTGTCGACTTCGTCGCCCAGTACGGTGCGCAGATCGTCCAGGACCTCGTGATCGATCACCGGCGGCAGCGCGCTACGGTCGACGACCGCGGCTGATGGGGTGCGCGCGACCGGCGCGGATGCATCCGGTGCCACCGGCGCCAGCGACGACTGCGCCGGCGCGGTCCATTCGTCCGGCGACATCGGGTCGCTGATCGGCGCGGGCGCAGGCATCGCGTGTTCGACGGGTGCGGGCGCCGCGTCCGGGTCCCACCAGCGATGGATGCAGCGTTCGAGCTCGCTGCGCGTGACCGGCTTGGCGAGATAGTCGTCCATGCCCGCGTCGAGGCATTTCTGGCGATCGCCGGCCATTGCGTTGGCGGTCATCGCGATGATCGGGAGGCGACGTGTACTGCGCTCGGCGGCTTCGTGCTCGCGCCAGCGCCGTGTGGCGGTATAGCCGTCCATGACCGGCATCTGGCAATCCATCAGCACGATGTCGTAGCGCGACGCCGCGATGCGCAGCAAGGCCGCCTCGCCATTGCTGGCGGTGTCGCAGGTGATGCCGAGCACCGACAGCAAGCGCTGGCCGACCATCAGGTTGACCGGGTTGTCCTCGACCAGCAGGACGCGCGGTTTGCGCGGGCCATCGCTGCGCGCGGTGTCGGGCGCGATGGCGCCCTGCGGAACCACCGTCGCGGGCGGGGCAGGGATCTGCGACGCGAGCACCGCTGCCGCCGTGTCATCCGCGCTGCCCGCCGGTGCCGCCGCCGAGCCCGGATCATGGGTCGGCGTGGACGCAGGCGCCGCCGGTGCCGGCGGCGTGTCGATGTCGAGGACGGCCTCGCGCAGATCCGCGTCCGGCGACTGCCGGCTCAACAGCGTCGCGCCCTGGCGTAATTCTTCCGAGACCGGCTCGTCGCCGTACAGGCACACCAGGCGCACGCTGCCGTAGGCCGCCTGCCGGGTCACGTTGCGATACAGCGCCACCGCGGTATTGCGCATGCCGGCCAGATCCGCGACGACCACCGAATAGGCCCACGGCGGCCCCTGGTTGGCGGCGGTCCGCAGCCGGTCGAGCGCCTCCTGTGTGGTCTCCACCGAGCTCACCCGCAGACCCCAGTTGGGCAGCAGCATGCTCAGCCGCAGGCGCAGGCGCGGATCGGCACTGAGCAGCAAGGCGCGGCCGTCGCGGGGCGTGGCGTCCTCGACCGGCATGTCGCCCTGGGTCTTGCGCAACGGAATCTCGAACCAGAACGTCGAACCGGCACCGGGCTCGGAGTCCACGCCGATCCGGCCATCCATCAGCTCGACGATCCTGCGCGAGATCGCCAAGCCCAGGCCCGTGCCGCCGTAGAGGCGGGTGGTCGACGCATCGGCCTGGCTGAAGGCCTGGAACAGGCGCTTGCGGCCCTCGGCGCTGATGCCGATGCCGGTGTCGCGCACTTCGAAGCGCAACTGGTGCTGCGCCGCGGTCTCGCCCAGCCGGCGCACGTGCACCGAGACGCTGCCACGCTCGGTGAACTTCACCGCGTTGCTGATCAGATTGCCGAGGACCTGGCGCAGTCGGACGGGGTCGCCGCGGACCGGCAGGCGCACGACCGGATCGATCTGCAGGCCCAGGCGCAGTCCCTTGGTCTGCGCCGCGCGCTCCATGACCTGGATCACGCCGTCCATCAGCTCGCGCAGGTTGAAGCCGGTGACCTCGAGATCGAGCTTGTTCGATTCGAGTTTGGAATAGTCGAGGATGTCGTCGACGATGCGCTGCATCTGTTGCGAGGACAGGAACGCGGTGCGCACCAGCTCGGCATGGTCGGGTGCGAGCCCGGCATGCATCAGCAGGTCGAGCATCGGCGTGATGCCGTTGAGCGGCGTGCGGATCTCATGGCTCATGGTGGCGAGGAACTCGCCCTTGGCCATCACCGCCGATTCCGCCGCGTTCTTGGCCTGGCGGAGTTCCTTCTCGAGCTCGGTGCGTTCTTCGAGTTCGCGCTGCAGTTCACCCAGAGCCAGCTCGTCCTGGCGCAGCCGCTCGTCGGCGGCTTCGAGCTCGCGCACGCTCTGGTGCATGTGCACGCTGACGCCGATCGACGCGGCCACGGCGACCAGCGACAGCACCAGCGCCAGCAGCTGCCAGGGGCCGGGCACCGCCAGCGCGGCCAGGCCCATGGTCAGCGCGGCGCCACCGGCCGCCCCCAGCGCGAGCCAGCGCAGCACCAGGGCGGAAGGGCGACGGCGCGCGATCATCGGCGTAGAGTCCTAGAGGACGGAGTGGTGGAAGTCGAAGTCGAGGACGTTGGCCACGCGCTGGACGAGATTGCCCTGGATGAAGTCGATGCCGCTCATCCAGAGCGTCGCCGCGGCCTGCGGGTCTTCGACCTGCTGGCCGATCACCTGCAAGCCGAGCCGGTGCGCGTGTTCCACCGCGATCCGCATTTCGTCACGGACGCGCGGCTCGTCGAGCTGCCGCGAATAACGCGCAGCCAGTCGCACGAAGCCAAGCGGCAGCTGCGCGAGCAGGGCATCGGCCTCTTCGCTCGCGCTGTACTGGCCCAGGCACAGCTGCACCCCGGCCGGCACCATGCGCGCGCAGAAGTCCTGCAGCGACAATGCGTGGATCAGCGCATCGTCCTGGCGCACGTCTATGACCAGTGACGCGCCCGGCACACCGGACAGTTCGATCTGCGCCAGCAGCCAGTCGGCGTACCCGCCCTGGATCAGGCTGCGCGAGGACTGCGACACGAACAGCCGCATCGTGCTGCCGACGCGCTGGCGCTCGATGAGGGTCGCGATCGCCAGTTCGACGACGCGACGGTCGATCTCGAGCAGCAGGCCGGCGACCTCGGCGGCCGGCAGCACGCGCGCCGCCGAATGCAGCTCGCCGTCGCGGCCCCGCAGGCGGAGCAGCGTCTGGTACTGGGCCTCGTCGCCGCCGGCGACCGCCACGATCGGCTGGAAGGCGAGTTCGATGCGCTGCTCGGCGAGGGCATCGCGCAGATCGTCGGCCAGGCCGCCCTGGGGTTCGCCCGGCGCGATGCGGGGCGCGGGGATGTGGACGGCGATGCCGATCGGCGTGCCGCGGGATTCGCGCAAGGCCTGCTCGGCGGCGGCGAGTGCGTTGCCGGGCTCGTCATAGCCATGGACGAGGTCGGCGTAGCCGACGAGGGCACGCAGACGGATCGTCTGGTCGGCGAGCGGAAACGGGTGGCTGCCGATGCCGTCCCGCAGGCTGCGCGCCCACGCATCGAGATCGATGCGCGCCACGTCCGGCGCGAACACCAGGAACGTGTTGTCGTTGAGCCGCGTCGCGGATGCGTCACCCACCAGTGCACGCAGATGACGGCCGGCGTCGGTCAGGATGGTTTCCAGGCCGGCGTAGCCGTAGCGGTCGCGCAACGCCGTGATGCCCTCGATCTCGACGAAGCCGAGCGCGCCGCGCGGCGCGGCCGGGATGGCCTCGGCCAGATGCTGCAGCAACTGCAGGCGGCTGTTGAGGCCGGTCAGCGCATTGCGTCCGGGGTCGGGCATCTGCTGGAGCGCGCGGGCGCGGCGGATGCGGTTCTGCACCGCGGCGATGAGGTGCCGCGGGCGGACCGGCTTGGTCAGGAAATCGTCCGCGCCGACTTCGAGCGCTTCGAACTGCCGTTCCGGATCGGCGTCGCCGGTCAGGAAGACGACCGGGATATGCGAGAACGCCGCCTGGCCACGCAGCTGCGCCGTCAGTTCGGAGCCGTCCATGCCGGGCATGTGCAGATCCATCAGCACCAGATCGGGCTGGAACTCGCCCAGCGACGCCATGAATTCCGAAGCGACCGATACGACCCGCGCCTGCAGCCCCGCACCGTTGAGCACGCTCTCGGCGAACAGCGCCTGGCTGGGATCGTCCTCGACGATCAGTACGCGCTGCGGTGTTTCGGCCGCGTCGCCCGTCTGCGCGACTGATGGCGCGGGAGTCTCACCCGCGGCATCCGCAGCGGGATCCCCGGGCAGGGTGGGTTGACCGGCGTCGGCGACCCAGCGCCGCCAGTAGGCGGACGGGGGAAACTCGGCGCGTTGCTTGCTGTCGGCATCGGACATAGGAGCGGCACTGTGACGCGATGTGGGGGATCAGGCAACTTTAACCGGCCCCCCTTGAATCGCGTCCGCAGACGCGGGCCCGCGCGGTATGCGAACCGTGTCGGGTCACCCGCGCGCGGGCCGTGGCGCGCGGCGTGACAGGCGTCGCCACAGCCACCAGATCGCCACGGCGCACTGCAGCGCGAACGCGGCCACCAGGGCCAGCGCCAGCCACGGCGACACCAGGGCCAGCGACAGCGCACCGAGGGTGACGACGTCCTCGGTCGTGGACGCCGCGACGTTGCTGACCGGTTCGGGCGACGCGTTGAGCAGCAGGCGGCCACCGGCCTTGAGCGCGTGGCTGGCGAAGGCCACGCCGGCGCCGGTGGCGAGCATGCCGGCGCCCAGCTCACCGTCGGGCGACAGCGTCGCGGCTGCGAGAAACGCCCCTGCCGGCACACGGGCCAGGGTCTGCAGCAGATCCCAGCCCGAATCGACGCCCGGAATCTTGTCGGCGAAGAATTCCACCAGCGCCAGCACGCCCGACACGCCCAGCACCCAGGGCGACGCGGCGGCGTCGAGCGCCGGTGGCAGCTCCAGCCAGCCGAACAGGCCGGCCAGGCCGACGCCGAATACGGTGAGGTAGGCGCGGACACCCGCCAGCCAGGCGAGCAGCACGCCGGCGGCGAACAGGTGGGCCTCTGACATCGCGACGCTCCGGGGCGAACGACAACGGGTGCACAACGCCGGCGAGTATAGGACCGGCTTCGCCTTGACGCGGCGCGATGACGCTGGCTATACCGTGGCGATGAACGACACCCCGCCTCCAGCCGCCAAGCCCGCCACGGCCAGTCGCCGTGCGCGCGGCCCGCGCATCGTCATCGCCCTCGCGGTCGTCGTCGCACTCTCGTTGCTGTTCGGTCTCTGGGGCGCGTGGCAGGCTTTCGCGCCGGGCTCCGACAATCCGCAGCGCCAGCTCGCCACCCAGCAGGACGAACTGGAACGCCTGCAGCAACAGGTGTCCACGCTGACCCGCTCCGACCAAATCAGTCGCGATGCGAACCGCGAGCTGCAGGGCACGCTGGCGGAGCGCGACGAAGAGATCGCCGCGCTCCGCGCCGATGTCGCGTTCTACGAGCGTTTCGTCGGCGCGACCGAGCAGCGCAAGGGCCTGACCGTGCACGAGCTGCGGATGCAGTCGCGCACCGACCAGGGGTGGCACTACACCGCCACCCTGACCCAGAGCCTGAGCCGCGAGGCGGCCAGCGTGGGGACCATGCGTCTGTCGATCGAGGGCACGCGCGACGGACGGCTGGAGACCCTGGACTGGGACCAGTTGCGCCAGCGCGACGATGCCGCCCGCGTGGCGTATTCGTTCAAGTACTTCCAGCAGGTCGAAGGCGACATCGTGCTGCCGGACGGCTTCCAGCCGCTGCGGGTGCTGGTCCGCCTGGAACCCGAGCGCGGCAGCGCGGTCGAGCGCTCGTTCAGCTGGGCCGACGTGACGCCACGTTCCGCGCCCGGCGCTTGAAGCGGGGGGCACGCAGCCCCATCCTGTCTGCCATGAATGACGTGCTCACCATCGAAGGTCCCGGCTACCAGTCGCTCGATCGCCCACTGGATTTCACGCCGGCTGCGGCCGCCAAGGTGCGCGAGCTGATCGAAGGCGAAGGCAATGCCGCGCTCAATCTGCGCGTGTACATCCAGGGCGGTGGCTGTTCGGGCTTCCAGTACGGCTTTGAGTTCGACGAGCAGCGCGCCGACGACGATCTGGCCGTGGTGACCGACGACGTGACCCTGGTGGTTGATCCGCTGAGCTTGCAGTACCTGATGGGCGCTTCGGTCGATTACGTCGAAAGCCTGCACGGTGCGCAGTTCACCATCCGCAATCCCAATGCCAAGTCGACCTGCGGCTGCGGCAGCAGCTTCAACGTCTGACTGCGCCGACCGCCTGACGACGCAGCGCACCGCGCGGGGCGATAATCCGGCGATGGACTTCAGTTTCGTCGACGCGCCGCTCGACCGCGCAGAACATCTCCGAACCGATTCCCACGCGCTCGCGCGCCTGTGGCCGGCGGCCCGCGTGCTGGTGCTCGACGCCAGGGGCGAGGCCCACGTCGACGCGCACGGCATGCCGCCCGCGCTCGACGGCACCGTGGTCGGCGCGCGCCCCTCGTCGGCGGTCTTTCTCGGGCTGCAGGATGCGCAGGCCTGGTTCGCCTTGCCCGCCATCGACGCGCCCGCCACGCTGGCCGTGCCCGCGACGATCGACCTGCGCACCGCCGCCGCACAGTGGCCGGTCCGTGAGGCCACCGCATTTGCGCAGGCGCGCGCGGTCCTGCATTGGCGTGACCGCCACCGCTTCTGTGGCGGCTGCGGCGCACCGCTCGAATACGCGCGTGCCGGTTGGCTCGGGCGCTGCACCGGGTGCGGCATCGAGCACTACCCGCGCACCGATCCGGCGGTGATCGTCGCGGTGACCGATGGGTCGCGTCTGCTGCTGGGACGCCAGGCGGCGTGGCCGGCGGGGCGGTACTCGACGCTGGCCGGCTTCGTCGAGCCGGGCGAGACGCTCGAGCAGACCGTGGTGCGCGAAGTGTTCGAGGAGAGCGCCGTGCGCGTGACCGGCTGCCGCTATCTCGCCTCGCAGCCGTGGCCGTTCCCGGCCTCGCTGATGCTCGGCTTCATCGCCGACGCCGCGCCCGATGCGCCGCAGGTCACCGACGAGCTGGAAGACGCGCGCTGGTTCGACGTCGACACGATCGGCGCCGCGCTGCGCGATGCGCATCCGGAACTGAAGCTGTCGCCGAAGTCGTCGATCTCGCGCTGGCTGATCGCGCACTGGTACGCGCGGCAGACCGGCGGCACGACCGGCTGAGTGTTCTGATCAGCCCGGCGCGAGCAGGGTGAACGGAAACCACGGCAGGTTGCGCGCGATCCAGTAGACCAGCACCAGCGCGACCCAGGGTTTCCAGTCTGCGGCAACACCGGCCAGCCGCTGCAGCCACGGCGGCCGCCAGCCGAGGTGCCAGCTGGCGAAGAGCGGCGCGAGCGCGAGCAGCGCGAACAGCAAGGGGTTCATCGAGAACGCACGCGGCAGGTCGCCGTGCGCCAACGCGTGCAGGCAACGGGTCAGGCCACAGGCCGGGCAATGCCAGCCGGTGGCGCTGTAGAACATGCACGGCGGAAACGGATTGCCGGGCACGTTCGGATCGAAGGTGCGCAGCAGCCACGCGCCGGTCGCCGCCAGTGCCACGCCGCCGCCCGCGAGGGCGACGGTCGAGGCACGGATGCGACGTGGCGCGTGGCTGCCGGCCAGTGACATCAGCCGCCGGCCTCGATCTGATCCATGATCATCTGCCACTGCGCCATGCCGCCGCCGAGGGTGAACGAGTAGATCGTCCACAGCAGACCGATCACGCACAGGCCGGTCGTGACCCAGCACCACACCTTGGCGGTATTCGATGCGCGCTGGGCGCCGGGCAGATCGCCCTGGCCGAGCAGCGTGTTGACCTTGGCCGAGAACACGATGGCGACGATGCCCGGAATCGTGCCGACGATGCAGCACAGGCACAGCGACAGCACGGTCACCACGATGGACCAGGCGAGATGGTTGGGGACGGTGCCCGGCGCGATCGGGGTGCCGGGCATCGGCGCCTCCGGCGTGCCGTAGCTGCCCGGAGGCGGCGGCGGAATCGAACTCATCGAAAAAACTCCTTAGTGATGCGGCGGATGGGAACTGTCGGCGACCGCCGTCCGCGGACGGGGCCGCCTTACTGTAGCGCCACACCCGCGGCATTCGGCGAAGTCGCGCACCTCAGGCGGCGTCGCCGCGCAATGCCCGGACCTGCGCTTCGAGGGTGCCGGCATCGATCGCCGCACTGTCTTCGATCCGCGGTCCGGCGACGACATCGACGTGCGCCCGCGCGCGGCGTGGCACACGCATCCGGCCCAGGCGCGAGTCGCGATGGCTCCACATGCTCGACCACATGCCGCGCAGCGCCATCGGCACCACCGGCACGCGCTGGCCGCGCGCGGCGGCGCGTTCGAGGATGCGCTCGACGCCCGACTTGAACGCGGCGATCTCGCCATCGCGGGTCAGCTTGCCCTCGGGGAAGATGCCGACCAGCTCGCCGTCGGCCAGGGCCGCATCCACGGCGTCGAACGCGCGCTGCATCAGCGCCGGATCCTCGCGGGCGCCGGCGATCGGAATCGCCTTCGCATTGCGGAAGATCCAGTGCATGCCCGGCACCTGGAAGATGCGGTAGTACATGACGAAGCGCACCGGCCGCGGAATCGCCGCCGACAGCAGCAGCGCGTCCATGTAGCTGACGTGGTTGCAGACGATCAGGGCCGCGCCATCGGCCGGCACCGAGGCTTCGACGTCGCGCGTTCGCAGCCGGTAGAGCACCCGCACCAGCAGCATGCTGACGAAGCGCATCAGGAACTCGGGCACGATGGTGAAGATCCACAGGGCGACGAGGCCGTTGGCGATCGCCAGTGTCAGGAACACCTGCGGAATGCTCAGCCCCGGCAGCGGCACGCGCACGCCGCCGAACGTGAAGCCGTCCATCTGCAACAGCACGCCGAGGATCGCGGCGGTGACGATGAAGAGCGAGTTCTGGATGTTGAGCCCGGCGATCACGCGCGAGAGCTCCGACTTCGGCGTGCGGCTCTGGATCAGCGCGAACAGCGGCACGACGAAGAACCCGGTGAACATGCCGATGCCGGTCAGGTCGATGACGATGCGCCAGCCGGCTCCGTCGCCGAGGAACTGCGCGATCGTCAGGCCGGTCGCCGGTGGTGCGCCGGGCCGTGCGAAATACAGATCCAGCAGGAACGCGGTGATGCCGATCGCGCCGACCGGCACCAGGCCGATCTCCACCGAGCGGCCCGACAGCTTCTCGCACAGCAGCGAGCCCACGCCGACGCCGACAGAGAACAGCGCCAGCGCGAAGATGTAGAGCGCGGTGTCGTTGGCCACGCCGCCCAGGTGCAGTTCGGCGTAGGTGGGCAATTGCGCGGTCAGCACCGTGCCGACGAACCAGAACCATGAGACGCCGAGGATGGCATTGCGCACCGCCAGCTGGCGCTTGGCCAGGCGCATGATCGCGCGCGATTCGGGAACCGGATTCCAGTTGACCTTCAGCTCGGGCGCGCCCGCGTCGACCTTCGGGATCAGCCGCGCGACCACGTTGCCCGCCACCGCCAGCGTGACCACCGACAGCGCCGCCGCCTCGGGACCAAAGCTGCCGGCGATCTTGAACACCAGCCCGCCGTAGATCATGCCGGCGAGGATCGCGATCGACGTGCCCATCTCGACCAGGCCGTTGCCGCCGGTGAGTTCCTCCGGGCGCAGCACCGACGGCAGGATCGAATACTTCACCGGGCCGAACAGCGTGGACTGCAGGCCGGTCAGGAACAGCGCGACCAGCAGCACCGGCATGCTCTCGAGCAGGAAGCCCGCGGCCGCGACTGACATGATCACGATCTCCATCGTCGTCGTGACGACGATGAGCTTCTGCTTCTCCATCTTCTCCGCGATCTGTCCGGCGATGGCCGAGAACAGAAAGTAGGGCAGGATGAAGAGCGCCGGCGCGAGGTTGGTGTAGAGCGTGCGTTCGGTGCCGCTCACGCCGAGGAAGAACAGCAGCGCGATGATCGACTGCCGGTAGACGTTGTCGTTGAACGCGCCCAGGGCCTGGACGGTGAAGTAGGGCAGGAAGCGGCGCTGCTTCAGCAGTGCGAACTGGGACTGGCCGGCCATGCAGGCTCCTCGACGGATGCGCGGAGCCTAGCAAAGCCGCATGGCACTACGCGATCAGTCGGTGGTGCCGGGATACGTCTCGCGCACCGCGCGGTAGCGCTGCTCGAGTTCCTGGCGGATCTCGCGGCGCTGGCGGCCCTGCTCGTACCGGCGGTGCTCTTCGGCCGTCTGCGGTTCGCGCGGCGGCACCGGTGTCGAGCGGCCGGCTTCGTCCATCGCCACCATCGTGAAGAAGCAGCTGTTGGTGTGGCGCACCGCGCGGTTGCGGATGTCCTCGGTGATGACCTTGATGCCCACTTCCATGGACGTGCGGCCGGTGTAGTTCACCGATGCGAGGAAAGTCACCAGCTCGCCGACGTGGATCGGCTCGCGGAACGTCACCTGGTCGACCGACAGCGTGACCACGTAGCGGCCGGCGTAGCGGCTGGCGCAGGCGTAGGCCACTTCGTCGAGATATTTCAGCAGCGTGCCGCCATGCACGTTGCCGGAGAAGTTCGCCATGTCCGGCGTCATCAGCACGGTCATGCTGAGCTGGGCGTTGCCTGGGATCATGGTCGAGGCCTTGGCGGAAGAGAGGGAATCAGGCGTCGCCGCGTTCGCGCGCGATCGCGCGCCAGCCGATGTCGTGGCGGTGGAATTCCCCCGGCCACGAGATGCCGGCGACTTCGCCATAGGCGCGCGACTGCGCATCGGCGACGGTGTCGCCCAGCGCCGCCACGCACAGCACGCGCCCGCCGGCGGTCATGGCCTGGCCGTGTGCGTCGAGCTTCGTGCCGGCATGGAACACCTTGGTATCGGCCAGCGGCGGCGTGTCCCAGGTGTTGATGACGTCGCCGGTGCGCGGCGTGTCCGGGTAGTGCTCGGCGGCCATCACCACGCCCAGCGACGGCCGCGGATCCCACTGCGCCTCGACGCCATCGAGCCGGCCGTCGATCGCGGCCTCGACCAGATCCAGCAGGTCCGACTGCAGGCGCAGCATCACCGGCTGGGTTTCCGGATCGCCGAAACGCACGTTGAACTCGATGACCTTCGGCGCGCCCTGCGCGTCGATCATCAGGCCCGCATAGAGAAAGCCGGTGAACGGCACGCCGTCTTCGATCATGCCGCGCACCGTCGGCTCGACGACCTCGCGCATCACGCGCGCATGCACGTCCGGCGTCACCACCGGTGCGGGCGAGTACGCACCCATGCCGCCGGTATTGGGGCCGGTGTCGCCATCGCCGACGCGCTTGTGGTCCTGGCTGGTCGCCATCGGCAACGCGGTCGCGCCATCGACGATCGAGATGAAGCTCGCTTCCTCGCCTTCGAGGAATTCCTCGATCACCACGCGCGCACCCGCCGCGCCGAAGGCGTTGTCCGAGAGCATGTCGGTGATCGCGGCTTCGGCGTCGTCCAGCGACATCGCCACGATCACGCCCTTGCCCGCGGCGAGGCCATCGGCCTTGATGACGGTGGGCGCGCCGTGCTGGCGTACGTACTCGATGGCGGTGTCGGCATCGGTGAAGACCGAATAGCCTGCGGTCGGAATACCGTGGCGTGCGAGGAAGTCCTTGGCGAAGGCCTTGCTGCCTTCGAGCTGCGCGGCGGCCGCGGTGGGCCCGAAGATGCGCAGACCCGCGTCGCGGAACCGGTCGACGATACCGGCGACCAGCGGCGCCTCGGGGCCGACGACGGTCACATCGACGCCTTCCGATTGCGCCAGCGCGAGCAGGGCATCGAGATCCGTCGCCGACACGTCGACGTTGCGGCAACCGGCCTCGTGCGCCGTACCGGCATTGCCCGGCGCGACCAGCACTTCGCCGACCTGCGGCGACTGCGCGAGCTTCCACGCCAGCGCGTGCTCGCGACCGCCGGAACCGATGACGAGGACCTTCTTCATGCGCAGCTGACCGGATGCAAAGGGGGCGCCAGTTTACGGCGTCGCGCCGTGGTTGGCCGCGCAGGCCCCCGGCGGTATCCGCCCGGCGTCGACCCGACGTCGCGGGCACGGGTGCTAGGCTCGATCGCTTCGCCCGCTACGGAACCCGCCCGCCGATGGATCTGGTCCAGCTGATCGAGCACACCCTCTCGCCTATCGTCGGCGGCATCAATGGCGTGCTGTGGAACTATCTGCTGGTCGGCGTGCTGCCCCTGGTCGGTCTCTGGTTCAGTGCGCGCCTGGGCTTCATCCAGTTCCGGCGGTTTCCCAAGATGATCTCCGGCCTCGTGCGCGGCACCGGCGACGACAACGCGGGCATCTCGCCGCTGCAGTCGCTGTGCACCAGCCTGGCCTCGCGCGTGGGCACCGGCAACCTGGTGGGCGTGGCGATCGCGCTGACCGTCGGGGGCGCCGGCGCGATCTTCTGGATGTGGCTGGTCGCGTGCCTCGGCATGGCGACGGCGTATGTCGAAAGCACGCTGGCGCAGCTCTACAAGCGCCGCGATAACGAAGGCCAGTACCGCGGCGGGCCTGCGCTCTACATGGCCCACGGTCTGCGCAAGCCCTGGCTGGGCGCGATCTTCTCGGTGTGCCTGATCCTCGCCTTCGGCCTGGTGTTCAGCGCGGTGCAGGCGAATTCAATCTCCGAAGCGGTGCGCGGCGCCTGGGGCATCCCGGCGGCCTGGACCGCCGCCGTGCTGGTCGCGCTCGCGGCGCCGGTGATCTTCGGTGGACTGCGCCGGGTGGCGAAACTGTCGGAGGTGATCGTCCCGGCAATGGCGCTGGCGTATCTGGCGCTGGCGGCCTGGGTGATCGTCAGCAACCTCACCGAGGTGCCGGCGATGCTGGCGCTGATCGTGCGCAGTGCGTTCGGCCTCGACCAGGCTGCGGGCGGCGTGCTCGGTGGACTCGCGGTCGCGCTGCTCAATGGCGTCAAGCGCGGTCTGTTCTCCAACGAGGCCGGCATGGGCAGCGCGCCGAACATCGCCGCCTCGGCCACGCCGGCGCCGCATCACCCGGCCAGCCAGGGCCTGGTGCAGGCGTTCGGCGTGTTCGTCGACACACTGGTGATCTGCACGGCGACGGCGTTGATGATCCTGCTGTCGGGCGCGCTCGAGACCGCAGGCGGGGACGGGGTGGTGCTCACCCAGCAGGCCATGGCGGTGCATTTCGGCGGCTGGGGGCCGGTGTTCATCGCGGTGGCGCTGTCGTTCTTCGCGTTGACCTCGATCCTGGGCAACTACGCCTACGCCGAAAGTGCGGTCGTGTTCCTGCGCGGTGGCCGGATCGGCATCCTGATGCTGCGGCTGGGCTGCCTGGCGATGGTGGCCTGGGGCGCGTTCGCCAAGCTCGATCTGGTCTGGAATACCGCCGATGCGGCCATGGGGCTGATGGCCATGGTCAATCTGATCGCCATCGTCCTGCTGTCGGGCGTCGCGATCAAGCTGACCCGCGATTACGACCGCAAGATCCGCGCCGGCGAGAAGTCGCCGCGACTCGACGCGGACGATTTCCCCGAGCTGGGCGACACGATCGACCGCACCATCTGGACGGCGCGCAAGACGGTGGCACCGGTGGCCGCGCCGAAGTAGCCACGACGTGGGGAGATCCCCAGTGACGCAAGTGCGCGCAGCACCGCTGCGCGAGGCACCGCAGCCCGCGGCGGCGGTTCCGTAGTCAGTCGCACCCGTCGCGTTGCAGGGCCTCGGGCACGGTCCACGCATGGCGCGCCACATCGAACGGCACCAGATGCGTACGCTCGACGCGGCGCCCGCAGGCATCGCCCCGTTCGCGGACGCGCAGCGGCCATGCCACTGCATCGGCGTCGCGCGCGTCGAGCGCCAGATCGAAGGTCAGATCGTAGGCGGCGTCCTGCGCGCAGTCGTCGCGCTCGGCGCAGCCCGCCATCGCGCCGAGATTGTCGAGACTGCTGCGCAGCGAGCCGGCCACCTTGAAGCCGTCGCCGTCGGGCAGCACGAGACTGGTGTTGGTGATCGTGATGCCCTGCGCGGTGAAACCGTCCTCGACGACGAATCCGTACAGGCGCGGGCCCAGGCGACGCACGTCGAGATCGGCGATGTCGCCGGTGCTGCCGAAGCCTTCCATGTGCGCACGTGCGGTCGCATTGACGACATCCGCCCCGGCGTCCGCCTGCAACCGGAAGAAATCGAGGCGCGCGGTGGTCGCATGCCCGGCATCGTCGGGAACGCCGCAGACGGCGAGCAGTTCGGCCGGGGCGTCCGGCGTGCCGACGGCCTCGCGTGCACAGACCTCGCGCAACGCGGTCTCATGGCCGAGCCACTCGACCAGCGGCGCGCCGGGCCAGTCGCCCGACAGCTGTGCGAGATCGCCGTACTGGCGCACGAGAAACGCACGGACCGCAGCGCCGTCGAGTCCGGTGGGCGGTGGCGCGGCGCCGCCCGGGACCTCGGCGGCGCGCGGCGTCGACGCATCGAGTGCCGGCGCCGGCATCTCCGTGGCACCCGCGGGCGCCGGTGGCTCGCCGCAGGCGCCGAGTGCCAGCAGCAGACAGGCGGTGAGGGGCGCGCGCGACAGCGTCGAACGGGACCACGGCATCGGCGCATCCTGCGAAGAAGATGCGCCGGACTCTAGCAGCGGCGTTGGCGCGCACCATTCACGCCGACGTGCATGCGCGATGCGCGTCGATCAGTGGCGGAAGTGGCGCACGCCGGTGAACACCATCGCGATGCCGTGTGCGTCGGCCGCCGCGATCACCTCGGCGTCGCGCATCGAGCCGCCCGGCTGGATCACCGCCCGGATGCCGGCTTCCGCCGCGGCGTCGATGCCGTCGCGGAACGGGAAGAACGCATCGGACGCCATCACCGAGCCCGGCACGACCAGGCCCGCATCCACTGCCTTGATGCCGGCGATACGCGCCGAATACACACGGCTCATCTGGCCGGCACCGACGCCGATCGTCCGGTGGTCCTTCGCGTAGACGATCGCGTTGGACTTCACGAACTTCGCCACCTGCCAGGCGAACAACAGGTCGCGCAGCTGCGCATCGGTCGGCGCCAGCGTCGTCACGACCTTCAGTTCGTCGGCAGTGACTTCGCGGATGTCGGCGGTCTGCATCAGCAGTCCCGATCCCACGCGCTTGACGTCGACGTTGTTGCGTCCCTCGCCGTGCGGAATGCGCAGCACGCGCACGTTGGCCTTCTTGGTGGCGTAGTCGAGCGCGTCGTCGTCGTAGTCGGGCGCGATCAGCACCTCCACGAACTGGCGATCGAGGATCACCTTCGCCGTCGCCGCGTCCAGTGTGCGGTTGAAGGCGATGATGCCGCCGAACGCGGACGTCGGATCGGTCGCGTAGGCGAGCTCGTAGGCATCGCCGCAGGCCGCGCCGACGGCCACGCCGCAGGGGTTGGCATGCTTGACGATCACGCAGGCTGGCGCATCGAACTGGCGCACGCATTCCCACGCGGCATCGGCGTCGGCGATGTTGTTGTACGAGAGCGCCTTGCCCTGCAGCTGCTCGAACGTCGCCAGCGTGCCGGGCACCGGATACAGATCGCGATAGAACGCCGCCTGCTGGTGCGGGTTCTCGCCGTAACGCAGGTCCATGACCTTGACGAAGGAGCCGTTGCTCTGGCCGCCGAACGGCGCGCGCTGCGCGGCGCCGTCGTCCGACGGCTCGGTGATCGACGACAGCACGTCGCTGATGCGCGCGTCGTACTGCGCGACGCGGTTGAACGCCGCGACCGACAGCGCGAAGCGCGTCTGCGCCGACACGGCGCCGTCGTTGGCCTCGAGTTCGGCCAGCAGCGCGTCGTACTGCGCCGGATCGGTGGCGACCGCGACATGGGCGAAGTTCTTCGCCGCCGCGCGCAGCATCGCCGGGCCGCCGATGTCGATGTTCTCGATGATGTCGTCGAACTTCGCGTCCGCTGCGTAGGCCACGCGCTCGAACGGATAGAGATTGAGCACCAGCAGATCGATCGCATCGATGCCGTGTTCGGCCATCACCGCATCGTCGGTGCCGCGGCGACCGAGCAGGCCGCCGTGCACCTTCGGATGCAGGGTCTTGACCCGGCCGTCCATGATCTCGGGGAAGCCGGTCACGTCACTGACGTCGCGCACCGGCAGCCCCGCTTCGCGGATCGCCTTCGCGGTGCCGCCAGTCGACAGCAGTTCGACGCCGCGCGCCGACAGGGCGCGGGCCAGATCGAGCAGGCCGGTCTTGTCGGAGACGGACAGCAGGGCGCGGCGGATCGCGGTGGGCGCGCCGGACGGAACGGAAACGGTCATGGGAATCGACTGCGGGCGAGGGAGCCGCGAATTATAACGGCGGTGCGCCGGCGGCTCCGCACCGGTCGATGCCCTGCTGCGCGTGCCGACTGGCGCGCGCGGTGCTCGAAGGCATTGCCACAGGACAGCGCCTGAGAGCGCGTGTCGCTGGCCCGCAGGATGGCCGCTCGCGGCCGCCGACGATACGACTGCTCGCGCCGGGCCTTGCGCCGGTTCTCAGACCAGCGCGTACTCGCGCAGTTTCTTGCGCAGCGTGGCGCGATGGATGCCCAGCATCGCCGCGGCGCGGCTCTGGTTGCCGTCGCAGAAGTTCAGTACCTCGACGAACAGCGGAATCTCGAGTTCGCGCAAGGCGACCTCGTAGAGGTTGTCGGTGTCGTTGCCGTTGAGATCGCCGAGGTAGCGCTGGATCGACGTCGCGACGTGTTCGCGCAGGGGCGTGCGCGGTGCTTCGCGCGTGCTGCTGTCGGTGCGGTCTGCGTTCAAGTCGACTCTCGGCAATGCGGCGTCGCTGTGGCAACGTCGGGTCGAAGGCGACGGCACGTGCGGACGGCGGAACGGCTGCGCAGTCTAGCGCGGCCCCCGGGCACCTGCCAGCGCGTGCTCAGAGAAAATCGAAGGCGAACGACACCGCGCGCGTGTCCGGTTCCACGAGTTGCAGGCGGGCCTGCGCACTGTCGCCGGCGGCCAGCGTCGGCGGATACGTCGCGACGTCCAGATACTCCTGCGGCGTGAACACGCGCGTGCCGACCGCGCGTCCGTCGATGTCGGACAGTGTCAGCCGCAGCGCGGGCCAGGCCTGCGCCCAGCGTGCCTCGTTGCGGAACGTCGCCGTGGCGACGAGCTCGCCCGGACGCGCATCGTCAGGGCGCACATCGCGTGCCAGCACCGTGAGCGCCGTCGGTTCGTGCCACGGCGGCAGGCTGCAGCGCAGCACGCTGCACAGGCCCGCGAGCGCCGGCCGCCAGCCGGGATCGCGCGCGAGCCGTGCACGGTCGGCGAGCAGCACCTGCAGGCCCAGCAGCAGCGTCAGCGCGACGGCGGCGCCGACCAGCAGGCGATGCTGACGGCGCGCATGCGGATCCGTCGGGGCGGTCGCGCCGCGGCGTACGAAGCTCGGCGAGGTGCGTGCCGGAGCGGACGGCGGTGCAGGCGCGGCGACAGGCGTGACTGCGGCGGTCGGCGCCTCGATGGATGTCGAGTGCGTCGCGTCGCCGGCACCTGCATCGGTCTCGACCGGCGCGATGGCATCGGCGGGGACGGGCGTCGCAACACCCGGGTCCGTTGCGACGACCTGTGGGGGCGGTTCGGGCCGGGATGCGGCGGATTCGTCCACGGCGTCGAGCGCGGGTGGAACGGGCGCGAGGGCTGCAGCGGCGGGCGGCGGCGCGCGCTCCGGCGCCTCGCGATCCGCAACCTGCGTCGGGGCCTTCAGCAGCGAGGCCACTGACACCTGCGGCGCGGCACTGCGCAGCACGCCCCGGCAGCGCGGGCAGCGTTCCGGCGGCTGGTCGGTCGCGGGGTCGGTGGCGACCAGCGAGCCGCAGTGCTTGCAGTTGATGAACATGCGGCTATTGAATCATGCCGCTGCGCGCCTGGAAGCGGCGGGTCAGGCCGGCTTGCGGACGCCGTCGATGCGCACCCAGTCGCCTTCGCGGGTGACCGCCAGCTGTTCGAACCACGGCCGGTAACGCCGCAGCAGGTCTTCCTCCTGCCCGTCGAGGATGCCCGACAGCGCGATGCGTCCACCGAGTGCGACCCGCTCGGCCAGCGTTTCGGCCAGCGCGTCGAGCGCGGTGGCGAGGATGTTGGCGACGACCACGGGATAGGCGCCCTGCGGCGCCTCGGCCGGCAGGAACACGTCGAGCGCGGCGCCGACGTCGTTGCGGTCGGCGTTGTCGCGCGAGGCGATCAGTGCCTGCGGATCGTTGTCGATACCCACTGCGCGCGCGGCACCGAGCTTGAGCGCGGCCAGCGCCAGGATGCCGCTGCCGCAGCCGTAATCCAGGACCTGCGCATCGGCGAGCACGCCCTCGGCCGACAGCGCATCCAGCCACTGCAGGCACAGTGACGTGGTGGGATGCGTGCCGGAACCGAAGGCCAGGCCCGGATCGAGCCGGATCACGACGGCATCGTCGCCGGCGGCCTCGGGCAGCTCGGCGTTCCACGGCACGATCCAGGTGCGGGCGCCGAACTGCAGGGGCGCGTACTGGTCCATCCACGCGCGTTCCCAGTCCTGGTCCTCGACCTTGCGGAAGCTCGCGCGGCTCCAGTCGAGCCCGGCGTCGAACGCCTCGAGCGCGGACAGCACGAGCAGCGCGTCGGTGTCGTCTTCGAACAGCGCCGTCAGCACGATCGCGTGCCACAGCGGGGTCTCGCCGACGCCGGGCTCGAGGATGGCCTGCTCGTCCGTGGTGTCGGCATCGGCGTCGATCATCGTCACTGCCAGCGCGCCGATGTCCTCGAGGGCGTGGGCGTAGCGCGGCTGCTCGGCTTCGGTGCAGCGCAGGCTCAGTTCCAGAAAGGGCATCGGGGGGTCCGGGTGGCGCGAGGGGCCGGGCATCTTGGTGCCCCGGTGGGGGCGCGTAAAGGGGCAAACGGTGCGGCGTGCCGGAGGCGGCCTGCACCGGAGCCGGGTGGGATGTGCGCGTCGTCGCAGTCAGGCGGGTCACCGGTCCGCGCGCCCGGCAGCCCCGCGATGGCCGGGCGTTCGTCCGCTAGAATCGCGTTCCGAACCGTGCCGCCGCTGCCGCGACGCCACTGGCCGGCCGCCGATCAGGGTGGCCGGGTGCTGCAGGATCCGACGTGTCCGTCCGAGTGTTCGCCACCATCGCGCTGCTGGGCCTTCTCGTCGCCGCCCTGGCGACGTGGCGCCCTGTCGTGCCCGGCACGGTCGCGGTCGATCCCGACGCGGACTGGATCACCGACACGGACCTGCCGCTCTCCAGCGATGCTCTGGCCGGGCCGATCGCGCCGCCAGCGTCGGATCCGGTGCTGCTGGCCGCCGCGTCGCCGACGGCGGTGCGCCCGCTGCAGCGCGCGTTCGAACAGGCCGGCGACCTGTTCACGTTCCGCCAGCAGTTGCAGCCGCTGGCCGCATCGGGCGATGCCGACGCGCGCTGGGTGCTCAGCCGGGTCGACGAGTACTGCGCCGGCTTCGCGCGTGATCCGGCCGGCTTCGCGCGTGACAGTGCGCTGATATCGGAGCTGCAGCTCGATGCGGCGCGCGCGCTGGGCGCGGCCCGGGACCGCATCGGCGCGCGCTGCGGACGCTTCGTTCCACAGGATGCCCCGACGTTCGTGCAACTGGTCGAACAGCGCCAGGACGCGGCCGAGGCCGGCAGTCTGGCCGCCGAGGCCGCGCTGCTGGCGATGGGCGCGCCGCTGCAGGACGACATGGACTACCGCCGCGGGCTCGTCGAGCGCGTGCAGGCCTCGCGCGATCCCGACGCCTTCGTGGCGCTGTCGCCCGCGATGGGCGTCGCGGCCAGCGGCGACGTGGCGCTGGCCGACACGGTCGCGGGCACCCAGGCCAGCGAACTGGCCTGGCAGCTCGCCGCCTGCGATCTCGGTCTGGACTGCAGCGCCGATGGCGCGCTGATGACCGAGTACTGCGCCAACGGTGGCATCTGTGCGCGCGAGGCGCGCCAGGACTTTTCCGCGTTCGTGCGCGATGCGGCGGTGCCGCGTCAGGGTGCGGACGAGATCGATCGAATGAAGAAGACCCTGGTCGAGGGCGCCCCCGCGTCCCGACATCTGCTCGGAATGGTGACACCATGAAACGCATGTTCCCCCGCAAGCTCCGCTTCTGGCTCTGGGCCGCCCTGTTCGTCGGGTATTCGGTGGCGGTTGCCGGCGTCGTCGTCGACGCGGTCGGCGACAACTACCGGCGCCTGACGCAGGTCGCGCGGACCACGACGGCCGCGCCCCTCGAACAGCGCCAGCTCGGGGCCGCGCAGATCGCCGCGCTCTACCGCGCGCAGAGTCCCACGCCGTTCCAGGCGCTGCCGCCGGGCAATACGTTCCGCGTGGTGTGGCCCGACGGTTCCACCGAGATGGTGCGGATCGTCAGCCAGTCCACGCCGCATGGCGCCGTACCGGTCGGCGGGAGCCAGATCGAAGCCGCGCCCGTGCTGGATGTCGCGCAGGCGGAACTGCAGGTGGTGCCGGTCTCGGTGGCGCCCCGCCAGGCAGCGGTCGCGGAGTAGGCCGCTCAGCCCCCGCGGCGCTGCAGGGCGCGCGCATGGCGCCGTCGCTCGGCGACGCCGGCCCAGACCATCGCCGAGTGGAACTGCGCGACGCACAGTGCGAGCAGGGTCCAGACCACGTCGAGATTGAGATAGACGCCCGCCGCGCGGTTCAGGGCCGTCCATTCGGAGCGCCGCATGGCCAGACTGCCTTCGCCGAACAACCGGTGCAGGGTTTGGCCGGTCGACAGTGACTGCCAGTCGCCGAAGCGCGCCAGCCCGGATGCGCCCAGACCGAGGCAGGCCACCACCCCGAGCGCCCAGAGGACCGCCAGCGCCAGCGGGATGTTGTGCACGGCGCGCGTCCGAGGCAGCAGCTGGAGTGCCCCCAGCGACCATGCCAGCAGCAGCAGTCCGAACACCTGGAGAAACACCATCGACCGTTTCCTGCGCGCAGCGCCTGGGCGCCACAGGATGACCGGGGCCCGGCCTTGACGGAGTGACGCCAGGGGGCGGCGTGTATCCTGACGCCCCGTCGCGGCGGGCGGTCCAGGCGCCACAGGCCCATTGCGACCCACGCCCCACGTTTTCCAGCCACGCAGACCCATGACCGGATTCCCGTTGCCGACCTACGACGCGCACGCCGATGCGTATGCGGCATCGCTGCGCCTGTCGGTGGCACCGATGATGGACTGGACGGACGCGCATTGCCGCGAGTTCCACCGGCTGCTGGCGCCGGGCGCGCGGCTGTACACGGAAATGGTGCACGCCAAGGCCGTGATCCACGGCGATCGCACGCGGCTTTTGGCGAAGACGGCGCGACAGGCGCCGCTTGCACTGCAGCTCGGCGGCAGCGATCCGGACACCCTGGCGCAGGCCGCGCGGATCGCCGCCGATCACGGTTTCGACGAGATCAATCTCAACTGCGGTTGCCCGTCCGACCGCGTGCAGGCCGGGCGTTTCGGCGCCTGCCTGATGCGCGAGCCGGCGCTGGTTGCCGACTGCGTCGCGGCGATGGCGGCCGCCAGCACCGTGCCGGTGACGGTGAAGTGCCGGCTGGGCGTGGACGACGACGACGATTACGAGACCTTCGCGCGTTTCATCGACGGCGCAGTTGCGGCGGGCGCCGCGATGATCGTCGTGCATGCGCGCAATGCCTGGCTCAACGGCCTGTCGCCGAAGGAGAACCGCGACATCCCGCCGCTGCGCTACGACTGGGCGCATCGGCTCAAGCGCGAGCGGCCGACGTTGCCGGTGGTGCTCAACGGTGGCATCGCCACGCAGGCGCTCGCGCTCGAGCAGCTGGCGCACGTGGACGGCGTGATGCTGGGCCGCGCCGCCTATCACGATCCTTACCTGCTGCATGCGCTGGACGCCGCGCTGTCGGGTGCGCCAGTGCGCCCGCGCGCCGAGCTGCTGCGCGCATTGCGGCCGTACGTCGAGGCGCGCATGGCGGAAGGCATCGCGCTCAAGCACATCGTCCGCCACGTACTCGGCCTGTTCCACGGACAGCCCGGCGGCCGGCTGTACCGCCAGGTGCTCAGCGAAGGCGCGCATCTGCCCGGCGCGGACTGGACGCTGGTCGAGCAGGCGCTCGCAGCGACGGAAGATGCAGCGTCGCGTCGCGCGGCCTGACGGCAATCCCGAGTCCCGATTGATCCGAAAGGCCGGCCTGATCGCGTTCGAGATGAACGGATACAGCCTTGTCAACGAAAAGTTAAGGACGGATTCACTGCTTCGGGCCGACCATCGACCGTCTACCCGATCGCCCGTCCCGCCAGGAGTGGCCGTGTCCGTCCCGTCGTCCCGTCATCCGCTGTGTGCCTGCATCGCCGTGCTGCTCTGCAGCGCCACGACGGCCGTGGTGGCGCAGGATCCCCCATCGCGCGGACCCGCGGCGCAGGGCGCCGACATGCGCGCGGCCGTGCAGCGGCCGGAGAGCGGGCGGCGCCGCTCGCAGGACTCGATGACGGAATCGGTGCGGCGTATCGAACGCAGTACCCGCGGCCGTGTACTGAGCATCGAGCAGATGCACTCCGACGGCCGTGATCTCAACCGCGTCAAGGTGATGGACGACAGCGGCCGCGTGCGCATCTTCGTCGACGATCCGGCCCAGCGTGGCCCCTCGTCCCGTGCACGCGGCGACGACGATTGATCCGGCATCCTCGCCCCCATTCACGGCCGGGCCGGCCGTCAGACCGGAGTTGACCCATGCGTATTCTGCTCGTCGAAGACGAAGCCCCTCTGCGTGAGACCCTCGCCGCGCGCCTGAAGCGTGAAGGTTTCGCCGTCGACGCCGCCCAGGATGGCGAGGAAGGCCTCTACATGGGACGCGAAGTGCCGTTCGATGTGGGCATCATCGATCTGGGCCTGCCGAAGATGTCGGGCATGGAGCTGATCAAGGCCCTGCGCGAGGAAGGCAAGCAGTTCCCGGTGTTGATCCTGACCGCGCGCTCGAGCTGGCAGGACAAGGTCGACGGGCTGAAGCAGGGCGCCGATGACTACTTGGTCAAGCCGTTCCACGTGGAGGAGCTGCTGGCCCGCATCAATGCGCTGGTCCGCCGCGCCGCGGGCTGGAGCAAGCCGACGCTCGAGTGCGGCACGGTCACGCTGGACCTCGCGGCGCAGACGGTCAGCGTCGACGGCAAGAATGTCGACCTCACCAGCTACGAGTACAAGGTCCTCGAATATCTGATGATGCATGCCGGCGAGCTGGTCTCGAAGGCCGACCTGACCGAGCACATCTACCAGCAGGACTTCGATCGCGATTCCAACGTGCTGGAGGTCTTCATCGGCCGCCTGCGCAAGAAGCTCGATCCCGAAGGCACGCTCAAGCCCATCGAGACCGTTCGCGGCCGTGGCTACCGGTTCGCGATTCCCCGCAACGGCGAGGGATGAGCGGACGACGCCGGCTGCGGGTGTCCGCGCTGGAGGCGGGGGCGCCCGCCGTGCGGCAGTGCCGGCGGATTCCGCGTTCGATCTGACCGATGGCCGATAGACGACTCACTGCCCGCCTGCGCCCGCGCTCCCTGCGGGCGCGCCAGCTGCTGGCCGCGAGTATCGGCCTGCTCGCCTTTCTGGCGCTGGCCGGCTACGCACTCGACCGGGCCTTCATCGACGTCGCCAGCGAAGGCCAGCGCGAGCGCCTGCGCAACTATGTCTATGCCTACGCGGGCGACATCGAGTTCCTGCGCAGCGGCGACATCTACCCTTCCGAATCGCAGCCCGACGACCGCTTCCTGCGGCCCGGCAGTGGCCTCTATGCCGAGGTCGTCCTGCCGTCCGGCGATTCCTGGAGGTCGCCGTCGGCCTCGGGCCCCCAGTTGCCGGAAGCGACGATGCTGTCGGCGCGCGAGGAGAAGTTCGACGGCCCGCTGCCGATGGTGCGCAGCGACGGCACGCCCGGCGAGGCCTACCGCTATGGTCTGGGACTGGTCTGGTCGCCGGATGGCCGCAGCGACACGGAGTTCGCCTACACCATCTACGTGATGGAGGACGCCGGCATCGTGCCGCGCCAGGTCCGCATCTTCCGGGCCGCGCTGTGGGTCAACCTCGGCGTGGCGGGTGTGATCCTGCTGCTGCTGCAGGGGCTGATCGTGCGCTGGAGCCTGTGGCCGCTGCGCCGCGTCGAGCACGAGCTCGTGCGCGTCCAGCGTGGCCTGTCCGACCGCATGGGCATGCAGCATCCGCATGAGCTGCAGCCGCTGACCGAAAGCATCAACGCGTTGATCGACAGCGAGCGCGAACACCTCACGCGCCAGCGCAACACGATGTCCGATCTTGCCCACAGCCTGAAGACGCCGCTCGCGGTGCTGCGCTCGCGCCTGGATGCGGGCAGCGGCGATGCCGAACTGCGCGAGGAAGTGGAAACCCAGCTGCAGCGCATGAACGATCTGGTGACCTACCAGCTCGCGCGCGCTGCTTCGAGCGGGCACCAGCTGTTCTCGGCGCCGATCGAGATCGAACCCAGCGCCGAGCAGATCGTGCGCGGGCTGGAGAAGATCTACGCGGCCAAGGGCGCGGTCTGCGAATTCGAGATCGACCCGAGCGCGCGCTTCCACGGCGAGCAGGGCGATCTGCAGGAACTGCTCGGCAATCTGCTCGAGAACGCGTTCAAGTGGGCGAAGGGGCGCGTGCTGCTGACGGTCCGTCCCGGCGAGACCGCGCCCAACCGGCGTCCGGGTCTGGTGCTGGTCGTCGAGGACGACGGTCCGGGCATTCCGGCCGACCGCGTCGCATCGATCCTGCAGCGGGGCGTGCGCGGCGACGAGCGCGTGCAGGGGCACGGTATCGGCCTGTCGATCGTGCAGGACATCGTCCACAGCTATCGCGGCGAACTGCACGTCGGCCGCTCCGAAGAACTCGGCGGCGCCTGCTTCTCGGTACGCCTGCCGCCGGGGTTCTAGGCGCGGGTCGCGAAGGGCGAGGGCCCGTAGAACCGCGCCAGATGCGCGGCGACATCCGGCAGGAACTCACGCAGCAGCGCGGGCGCGCTGAAGTGGTATTCGCTGCAGACGGCGAAGAATTCCTCCGGCGCTTCCGCGGCATACGGATCGATCGGCATCGTTTCGCCGGCGTCCACGCGGGCGACGAAGGCATCGAAGCTGCGTTGGAAATCCGCGGCCCACGCGCGCTGCCAGTCGCGCGGCAGCGGCGGGGTGCCGTCCAACACGCCGTCGAGTGCGTCGATCTTGTGCGCCATCTCGTGCACCGCGACGCAGAAGCCGGCGTCGGGCTCGTCGATGTCGGATTGCACGTCGGCCCACGACAGCACCATCGGGCCGCTGTCCCAGGATTCGCCGATGAGTTCGTCGTCCCATTCGTGCAGGACGCCCGCGGCATCGAGATGACTGCGGTTCACCCGGAACGCGTCCGGATAGACGATCAGCTGCGACCAGCCATGCAGGCCTTCCTCGCCGAACTCGAGCAGTGGCAGGCAGCACAGCGTGGCCAGGGCGAGACGGGCGCGGTCATCGAGCGTCAGCCCGCCCACCGGTGTGATCGTCTTGCGGTGCAGGAACCGCGCGCCCAGGCCACGCAGCTTCACCTGTGCGGCGGCATCAAGCGCGCGCACCCACGGCAGCCGGTCGACGGTGGCCGACCAGTCGGTATCGGAAACGGGTGGCGGCGTGCCTGCGAACAGGCGGCGGATCAGCGAACGCACGTGCCCGGACAATCCGTCAGCGGAACATGCCCGGCAGGAAACTGTGCCAGCGCGGACCGCGGGCCGGGCCTTCCGAATCGCCGCCACCGCTGGCGGCCGGGCGCACCTTCGACGCGCTGCCTGCAGCCGGCGCACGCCGGGCATGGCCGGTGTCCAGCGCCTGTTCGGCCTGCGGCGCAGTCGCCGTCGGCGGGCAGGGCGTGTCGGCCGCGGGATCCGTGACGGCATCGCGCGCGACGACCGGCAGGCTCGCGCCCAGCAACAGCATGCAGACCATCAGACGTGCGGACATCGGATCACCCTGGAAGGAGGCAGGACGCACAGCCCGCTGAGCATAGCAAAGGTTCTGCCGGGGCGACGCGGCATCGCGGTACGGGGCGACACCCGGCGCCGGGCTCGTCGATAATCGGGCGATGCCTTCCCCGCACACGCCACCGCCTGCGACCGAGCAGCCGCCCGAACGCGCATTGCTGCAACGCCTGATCGAGGGGCCGGTATCGGGGGATGCGCTGGCCCGGGCGTCGGGCCAGACCCGCGCCGCGGTGTGGAAGCGGATTTCGCTGCTGCGCGAAGCCGGCGTGCCGATCATCGCCCGGCCCGGCACCGGCTATGCGCTGGCGCAGCCGATGTCGCTGCTCGATGCCGACACGATCCTCGATGCACTCGCCCCGGCCGAACGTGCGCGCATGTCGACATTGACGGTCGCCTGGAGCATCGATTCGACCAATGCCGAACTGCTGCGCCGCCCCATGCCCGGCGCGCACGCCGAGGTATTGCTGGCGGAACGACAGACCGGTGGCCGCGGGCGCCGTGGGCGCAGCTGGGAGTCGCCGCTGGCCGCGCATCTGTATCTCTCGCTGCAACGCGGCTTCGAGGGCGGGCTCGCGCGGCTCGGCGGATTGAGCCTGGTCGCCGGCGTCGCCGCGGTGGAGGCGCTGCGGACGTTGGGCGTGGAGACCGTCCGCCTGAAGTGGCCGAATGATCTGGTTGTCGTCGACGCAGACGGCCTGCGCAAGCTGGGCGGCATCCTGGTCGAAGGCGGCGGCGAACATGCCGGCCCGGTGCGGGCGGTGCTGGGCATCGGCGTCAATGTACGCATGCCGGAGGGGCAGGCGGCGGCGATCGACCAGCCCTGGACAGACCTCGCCAGCTGCTGCGCGGACGCGCCGCCTGCACGCAATGCGCTGGCCGCGGCCGTGGTCGACGCCTGGGTGCGGGCGCTGGACCTGTTCGATCGCGACGGCCTCGCGCCGTTCCGTGCGCGCTACGCCGCGGTCGATGCGCTCGAAGGCGCGCCGTTGGCGATCCACACCGGCAACGAGACCCTGCACGGCATCGCCGATGGCATCGAGGACGACGGCGCGCTGCGCGTCCGCGTGGACGACGCCCTGCGCGCCTTTCATGCAGGCGAGGTCAGCGTGCGACGGGAGGCGCGCGCGTGAATACCTGGCTGTTCGATCTGGGCAACACGCGGCTGAAGTGCGCGCCGCTCGACGGCGACGGCCGGGTGGGCATCGTGCAGGGCGCCGCGCACGTGGAGAGCGGGTTCGATCCCGACTGGCTCGACGCGCTGCCGGCACGCATCGACAGCGCGATCGTCGCCAGCGTCGCCGCGCCCGCATTGCGCATGATCCTGCTCGACGCGCTCGCCGCCCGTGGTGCGCAGGTGCAGCTGGCGCATACGCTGCCTGCGCTCGACGGGCTGACGATCGCCTACGCCGATCCGTCGCGACTGGGCGTCGACCGGTTCCTCGCGCTGCTCTCCGCGCATGCCGAACACGCGCCGGCGCTGGTGGTCGGCGTCGGCACCGCACTGACCGTCGATCTGGTCGACGGCGCCGGACGGCATCTAGGGGGCCGCATCGCGCCCTCGCCGACGCTGATGCGCGAGGCGCTCCACCGGCGCGTGGCCCAGCTCGCGCCGAGTGGCGGGGCCTACGCCGAGTTCGCGACCGACACCGAAGACGCGCTGGTGTCGGGATGCGAGGGCGCGGCGGTGGGCCTGGTCGAGCGCAGTCTGGCGGAAGCGACCGCGCGGCTCGGCGCGCGCCCCCGCCTGCTGCTGCACGGCGGCGGTGGCGAGGCGCTTCTGGGCCGCCTGCCCGACGCACAGTGGCGCGCCGATCTGGTGCTGCACGGGCTTGCGCGCTGGCATCACGCGAGTGCCGGCGTTGCGTCGCGGCAAGGGTAGGATCAGGCCATGCTGCTGCGCGCGACCATCGTCCTGCTGGTGATCCTCAACTTCGGTGTGGGCGTGTGGTGGGCCCTGCGCGGTCCACCGCATGCGGCGCCCGCGGTGACGGCTGCGGCGCCATCGACATTGCGACTGGTCGGAGAGCCCTCGGAACGCGCCGCCCCCCCCGCACCGGCGTCCGGCTTGCCCGCGACCGGACCATCGACGCCAACGCCTGCCGAAGCGGTCGACACCGTGGCCACGCAGACCACGCCCCGCGCCGCGGACCCGGCGCAATGCGTGGCGCTCGGACCGTTCGCCGACGCGTCGACCCGCGACGCAGCCCTGGCACAGCTGTCGCCGGTGGCCGCGCAGGTCGTCCCGCGCGACGTGGGCGACACCCCACGCGGCTGGCGCGTCTGGATGGCCCCGCGCGCCGATCGTGCCGCGGCCGATGCGATGGTCGTGCGCCTGCTCGCGGCCGGGTTCAACGACTACTACGTGATCGCCGATGGCGCCGATGCCAATGGCATCGCACTGGGCCGGTTCGGCAGCGAACCCGCTGCCCAGTCCCGTGCGCAGGCGCTGCGCGATGCCGGCTTCGAGGCCGAGGCCGCGCCGCTCGGCAGCACGCTCACGCGCTACTGGATCGATGCGACGCTGGCCGAAGGTGGAACCGGCGAGACGCTGCGATCCCGGGTCGGCGCTGCGCGTGTCGAAACGCGCGACTGCAACCCACGGCAGGTTGCGGGTTAGAATTCCGCCGCGGCCCCGCCGCGTGCCATGCCGGCATAGCTCAGTTGGTAGAGCAACCGCCTTGTAAGCGGTAGGTCCCCAGTTCGAATCCGGGTGCCGGCACCAGTTCCGATGTCGTTCTGCGTGCGCCCGCGCCTGCCCGGCGCCTCCCCACGGCCACACCGGCGTCGATGCCACCCCGCCATCCCCATGCGTGCGACGGCGGCGCACTCGCTCAGGAGAGGTCATGCAGCAGACGAATTCCCAGGTGTCGATCTTCGGCGTGCCCACCGACGTGGGTGCCGGTCGCCGCGGTGCATCCATGGGCCCCGAAGGCCTGCGCGTCGCGGGCCTGGTCGAGGCACTGATCGCGCGCGGCGTCGATGTCGACGACCTCGGTGATCTCAAGGGGCCGAAGAATCCGTGGACCGGACCGCGCGAGGGCTATCGCCATCTCGACGAAGTCGTCGCCTGGAATCGCGCGGTGCTCGAAGCGTCCAGCGCAGAGCTCGCACGCGGACGCATGCCAATCATGCTCGGCGGCGATCATTGCCTGGCGATCGGTTCGATCGCCGCGGTCGCCAACCACTGTCGCACGACGGGCCGCAAGCTGCGCGTGCTGTGGCTGGACGCGCATACCGATTTCAACACCTCGCAGATCACGCCCTCGGGCAACGTGCACGGCATGCCGGTGGCGTGCCTGTGCGGCATCGGGCCGGATGCGTTGACCGGCCTCGGCGGCGTGTCGCCCTCGATGCAGGTCGCGCAGTTCCGCCAGATCGGCATCCGCTCGGTCGATCCCGACGAGAAGCGCCTGGTCAAGGAGCACGGTCTGGACATCTACGACATGCGCTACATCGACGAGGTCGGCATGCGTCGCGTGGTCGAGGAGGCGCTGGAGGGCCTCGACGACGACACGCACCTGCATGTGAGCTTCGATGTCGACGTGCTCGACCCGACCATCGCGCCCGGTACGGGGACGCCGGTGCCGGGCGGCATCAACTACCGCGAGGCACAGCTGGTCATGGAGATGATCGCCGACAGCGGGCGTCTGGGGTCGTTGGACATCGTCGAGGTGAACACCGCACTGGACCAGGGCAATGCGACCGCGGAGCTGGCGGTCGATCTGGTGGAAAGCCTGTTCGGCAAGTCGACTTTGATGCGCGACTGAACCTGCCGGGTTCACGCCACCGATGCATCATTGAACTCGGGTCGGGATGCGCGCGACGGGTGCACGCGGCTTTCACAAGGCGGGTTCCTATAGTCGCGCCATGGTTGCGGAAGTCCGCAGCTGTTCGCCACGAAACCGGAATCCCTGGAGAATCCCATGAAGCGTTTGACCGCACTGATGCTGCTCGCCATGTTCACCGTTGGCACCCTGACCGCCTGCAACACCATGAAGGGTGCCGGCCAGGACGTGCAGAAGGTGGGCGAGAAGGTGGAAGACAGCGCCAACAGCACCGGCGCCACCACGCGTCCCTGATCCACGCAGTCCATCGCACGAAGAAGGCCGGCATGCATGCCGGCCTTTTTTTTGCGCGCGGACTCCGCGCCAGCGGAGCTCACTCAGCGAGATGACGACCCGACTTACGAATCCTCGACCCGGGTTTGATGGCCACGATGCGAAGGTGACCTCGCGGTCACGGAGCACGCATGCGCCATTGCAGCCGCGCCGCATTCCCCCGAAGACAGGATCGATCGCCATGAACAAAGACATCATTGCCGGCAAGTGGACCCAGGTGAAGGGCAAGGCGCAGGCCAAATGGGGCGACCTGACCGACGACGTGTTCGACGTCGCGGCCGGTGACAGCAAGTATCTCGCGGGCAAGCTGCAGGAAAAGTACGGCTGGGAGCGCGACCGCGCCGAACGCGAGGTCAAGGAGTTCGAGAAGACGCTCGACAGCTGAGGCGCCCGGTGCGTTCCGCGTGACGCGGATGCGCATTGTCAATGTGTTCTCCCGCAGAAGGACCGGTCCAGGCCGGTCCTTCTGCATGTGCGGCACGCCGACGTCCGGATGGCTCAGGGATCCGGGACGAAGCCGCCCGGAAACGCGTCCGGCCGATGCGCCTGCGCCCAGGCGCGATGTCGGGGCAGCACGCCGCGCGCCACCAGCGTATCGACGCTGTCGTAGCGCAGGGTGGTGACCTGCACGGGTGTGCGCGTGGCGCGCTCGAACGCGGTCGATGTCACCGGCGCCCATTCCCGCGCGCCGTGTCCGGTGCCGAGGCGCTGACGCTCGGCGCGCATGTCCGACGCGGCGGATTCGGCAGCGACCGCCTCTGCCGCCGGTGCGGTGCGCCCGCGCGCTGCGTCCGCCGGGCGCGATTGCGGTGCCGGGGCAGGCGCTCGCGATGCGATGGGGCTGGGCGGCGCACGTTCGCCGAAGACGGCGATGCCGATCGTGCCCACGTTGTCCGGCCGCCCCGTCTGCGCGGCGTAGCTGTCGGCGAGTGCCGCGAATTCGAAGCGTGCGACATCGTCGTGCGACTTGCGCCAGCCGGTGATCTCGGTCGTCTGCCAGGGCGCGAGCACGTAACCGGTCTGCGAGGGTGAGGCGGTCTCGCCGCTGATCGCGTTGACGCCGTCGACCGACAGCACCACCAGCACGCGGCTGCCGGTCGTGTTGGTCAGGCGGATCGCGTACGGCGCGCCCGGCGTGCCGGCAATCCAGGTGTCGCCACGGTAGGTCACGGGCTGCGCGGTGCTGCCCGTGTCGCGGTCGACCACTTCGATGCGGACACGCTCGCCCGCCTTCCAGGCACGGGCCGCATGCGCGGCGGGCATCGCCAGCAGGCTGCCCAGCAGCAGCCAGAGGGCGGCGGAACGGACGGAACGGGATGTGCACATGGCGGATCTCTCGCGGGAAGGTGCGAGGACAAACGGCTCCGCGTACCGGATGGGGTTACGGCCGGTCGCGGGCCGGCCAGCGGTTAGACTGGCGGCCTGATTTCCGCAGCCTGCAGCCCATGTCCCAGCGTCCCCAGCGCGTCCTCACCGGCATCACCACCTCCGGCACGCCGCACCTTGGCAACTACGTCGGCGCGGTGCGCCCTGCGATCACCGCCAGCCGCGCGCCGAACACCGAGAGCTTCTATTTCCTCGCCGACCTGCACAGCCTGATCAAGGCGCAGGACCCGGCGCGCACCCAGCGCTCGACGCTTGAGATCGCGGCGACGTGGCTCGCGGCCGGGCTCGACCCGTCGAAAGTGTGGTTCTACCGGCAGAGCGACGTGCCGGAGACGACCGAGCTGATGTGGCTGCTGACCTGCGTGGCGGGCAAGGGCATCCTCAACCGCGCGCACGCCTACAAGGCCGCGGTCGACAAGAACCGCGCCGACGGCGAGGACGACGATGCCGCAGTGACGGCGGGCCTCTTCATGTATCCCGTGCTGATGGCCGCCGACATCCTGATCTTCAACGCCGACCGCGTGCCGGTGGGTCGCGACCAGATCCAGCACATCGAGATGGCGCGCGATTTCGCCCAGCGCTTCAATCACGTCTACGGCCGCGACTGGTTCAACCTGCCCGAAGCGGCGATCGACGACAACGTGGCGACGCTGCCGGGTCTCGACGGTCGCAAGATGAGCAAGAGTTACGACAACACGATTCCGCTGTTCGTGCCGCAGGCGCAGCTGAAGAAACTGGTGTTCTCGATCCTCACCGATTCGAAGATGCCCGGCGAAGCGAAGTCGACCGACGGCTCGGCGCTGTTCCAGCTCTACCAGGCATTCGCGACGCCGGACGAGACCGCGGGGTTTGCCGCGGCGTTCGCCGACGGCATCGGTTGGGGCGATGCGAAGCAGCAGCTGTTCGACGTCGTCGAGCGCGAGATCGCGCCGATGCGCGCGCGCTACGAGGATCTGATTGCGAAGCCGGGCGACATCGAGGACATCCTGCGCGATGGCGGCCAGCGTCTGCGCGAGCGTTACGCCATTCCCCTGCTGCGCGAGCTGCGCGATGCGGTGGGCCTGCGCAACCTCGGCAGTGCCGCGTCGATTCCCTCCGATGCGCCCGCATCCGCCAAGGCCGCGCCGCCGGCGTTCAAGCAGTACCGCGAAGCCGACGGCAAGTTCTATTTCAAGCTCGTCGACGGCGAGCGGGTGCTGCTGCAGAGCGCGGCCTTCGATGCGCCGCGCGATGCGGGCCAGACGATCGCGCGCCTGCGCCGCGGTGAACTCGCGCTCGCCGATGCGCCCGTCAGTCTTGGCGACAGGGTCGAGACCACCGACGTCCAGGCGGCACTCGATGCACTGGCCGCCGCCGAGGCCGAGAAGGCCGCCTCGTGAACCCGACCGTCGCCCAGAATCTGGCGCTGCTGCTGTTCCTGCCGTGGTTCCTGATTCTCGGTGCGCTGTTCTGGGTGGTGCCGCGGCAGCCGCGCGGCATACGACGGGTCGTGTTCGACCTCGTCAGCCTCGCCGCGTCGGTCGTCGCGTTCGTGCTGTCGATCCACTGGGCGCACGCGGTCGCCGACCGCGGGCACGGGTCCATGTGGGCGCAGATTCTCGCCACCGCCGTCGGATACGGCGTGTTTCTCGCGGTGCTGGGCACCGCATTCGCGCTGCGCAGGCGGGTGCTGCGGCCTCGTCCCTGAGCGGCGTCGACCAGGGCCGCATCGGCTCTCGACGCCGCGCGTCCTAGACTGTCCGTTCTGTCCAACGGGAGACGCGCGATGCACGATCACGCGATCACGATCATCGATACCGGTTACGTCCGCCCCGGCCTGTGCGCGGCCTATCTCGTCGAATCCGGGGGGCACGCGGCGCTGATCGACTGCGGCACCGCGACCTGCGCGCAGACCGTGCTCGATGCGATCGATGCGTCGGGTGTGCCGCGCGACGCGGTGGACTGGCTGATGGTCACGCATGTGCATCTCGACCATGCCGGCGCGGCAGGTCCGTTGATGCGCGCGCTGCCCAATGCGACGCTCGTCGTGCACCCGCGCGGCGCGCCGCACATGATCGATCCCACGAAACTGATCGCCGGGGCGAAAGCCGTCTACGGCGACGAGATGTTCGCGCGCGACCACGCCGGCATGCTGCCGGTCGCCGAAGACCGCGTGGTCATCGCCGAGGACGGGCACGTCGTCGCACTCGCCGGGCGTCCGCTGCTGTGCATCGACACGCCTGGCCACGCCCTGCATCACTACAGCGTCTGGGACGCCGCGACGCGCAGCTGGTTCGCGGGCGACACGTTCGGCCTGTCGTATCGCGAGCTCGACACCGCGAACGGCGCCTTCATCCTGCCGACGACCTCCCCGGTGCAGTTCGATCCCGAGCAGATGCATGCCTCGGTCGACAAATTGATTGCGAAGTCGCCGGTGTCGATCCGCATCGCGCATTACGGCGAGGTCACCGAATGCACGCGCCTCGCCGCCGATCTGCACGCGCAGATCGACGCGATGGTCGCCATCGCCCGCGATGCACACGGGCATGCCGATCGGCATGACCGTATCGTCGACGGCTTAACGTGGCTCTACACGGCTCGCGCGGTCACGCACGGCATCGAGGACGCGGCGGCGCGCGTGCAGGCGATCCTCGGCGGCGACATCGAGATCAATGCGCAGGGCCTCGCGGTGTGGCTGGACCGGCAGGCACGCGCCGGCTGAGCCGCCCGCTGGCGGGCGGTGCACGTGCGCTCAGGCGTCGCTGCCGCGCCCGGGCCCGACGTGCGTGCGCACTTCGAACAGCTCCGGGAAGAAGGTCAGCTCCAGCGCCTGTTTCAGGAAGCCGACGCCGCTCGAGCCGCCGGTGCCGCGCTTGAAACCGATGATGCGCATCACCGTGCGCATGTGGCGGAAGCGCCACAGCTGGAACTGGGTTTCCAGATCCACCAGGTCTTCGCACAGCGCGTATTCGCGCCAGTAGCGGTCGGTGTCTTCGTAGATCGATTCGAACACCGGCACCAGCGTCGCGTCGAAAGTGTGCGGCTGGCGCCAGTCGCGCTGCAGATGACGGGGGTCGACGGGATGGTCCCAGCGGGCGAGGTAGCCCAGGAATTCGTCGTAGAGGCCGGGCGCGTCGAGCACGGTCCGCAACGCCGCCTGGCCGTCGGTGTCGTGCGCGAACACGTCGAGCATCGCCGCGTTCTTGTTGCCGAGCAGGAATTCGACCGTGCGGTACTGCAGCGACTGGAAGCCCGATGACGGGCCCAGCACATCGCGGAACTCCAGGTATTCGGCCGGCGTCATCGTTTCCAGCACCGACCACTGCTCGGTCAGCTGGCGCAGCACCTGCTTGCAGCGCGCCAGAACCTTGCGGCAGCGCCACACCTCGTCGCGCTGCAGGTGGCCGATCGCCGCCGAGAGCTCGTGGATCAGCAGCTTGAGCCACAGCTCCGACACCTGGTGCTGGACGACGAACAGCATCTCGTCGTGGTGAGGCGGCTGCGACAGCGGCTGCTGCGCGGCCAGCAGCAGGTCCAGGCGCAGGTAGCCGCCGTAGGTGATGCGGCCCGACAGGTCGCGGTGGATGCCGTCCTCGAGGGGGCGCTGGTTGCGGTCGATCGTCATCGGCGCAGGGTACCGCAGCCCCTGCCGGCCGGCGCGCTGACGTGTCGCGGCGGGAAGTGCCGCCCTGCGTCATGCAATCGCCATGCAACCCCGGCACAATCCGGCGCGGGGCGCTCTCGCCCGGGGACTCCAGGGGATTCACACATGACTCGAACCACTAGCCGGCTCCTGTCGGCCTTGTTGCTGTGTTGCGGCGCAGGCGTCGCGCATGCGGACGTCGTCGTCAGCCAGGTCTATGGCGGCGGTGGCAACGGCGGCGCGCCCTTCAATGCGGATTTCGTCGAGCTGTTCAACACCGGCGATCTGCCGGTCTCGCTTGGTGGCAAATCGCTCCAGTACGCCAGCGCCACCGGCACCGGCAACTTCGGCTCGGGTCCGAGCCAGATCGTCGTGCTGCCGGATGTCGAAATTCCGGCCGGCGGCTATTTCCTCGTCGGACTGGCCGGCGGCGCGACCGGCGCCCCGCTGCCGACGTCCGATGCCACCGGCACGATCAACATGTCCGGCACGGCCGGCAAGATCGCCCTGGCTGACACCACCACCACCTTGGGTTGCAATGGCGGCAGCGCCGCCTGCACATCCGCGCAGCTGGCCCTGATCCTCGATCTGGTCGGCTTCGGCAGCGCCAATTTCTTCGAAGGCAGCGGTGCCGCACCGGCACCGAGCAACAGCACGTCGATCCTGCGCGCCGGCGACGGCTGCACGGACACCGACGACAATGCCGCCGACTTCGCGTCCGGTGCACCGGCGCCGCGCAATGCGTCCAGTGTGCCGAATGTCTGCAGCGGAGGCGGCACGCGCTTTCTGAGCATCACCGACGCCAGCGGCGCCGAGGGCGACAGCGGCACCACGCCGTTCTTCTTGACCGTGTCGTTGAACCAGCCGGCGGGCCCCGAGGGCGTGCGCTTCACCTACACGACCGCCGACGGCACCGCGACAGTGGCCGACAGCGATTACGTGGCCCGCACCGGCACGATCACCTTCGCCGAGGGCGAGCGCGAACTGACCCTGAGCATCGACGTCGTCGGCGACGAGACCGTCGAGCCGGACGAGGTGTTCTACGTCAATCTGAGCGAGGTGGCCGGCGCGGAGATCGCCAAGGGCCAGGCGGTGGTCACGATCCTCACCGACGACGTGGCCACGCTTGCGATCCACGCGATCCAGGGCAGCGGGGACCGCTCGCCGGTCGAAGGCCAGCCGGTCGCCACCACGGGCATCGTCACCGCCCGCAAGAACAACGGCTTCTTCATCCAGACGCCGGACGGCGAGGACGATGGCAATCCGGCCACATCGGAAGGCCTGTTCGTGTTCACCAGCAGCCCGCCGTCGGCCGATGCCGCGGTCGGCAATGCGGTGCTGGTGCAGGGCACGGTGCTCGAGTTCGTGCCGGCGGCCGATCCGCTGCAGCTGCCGCTGACCCAGATCGCCAACGCCTCGGTGGTCAAGCTGGCCGAGGGCCGCCCGCTGCCGGCCGCGATCGCACTGACCAGCGACATGCCCAACGCCACCGGCGGCCTCGGCCAGCTGGAGCATCTCGAAGGCATGCGCGTGACCGCGCCGAGCTTCACCGTGGTCGCACCGACCACGGGCAATACCAACGAAGCGCAGGCGAGCGGCAGCAGCAATGGCCGCTTCGCGGTCGTCGTCACCGGGACGGCGCGTCCGTTCCGCGAGCCGGGCATCCAGATTCCCAATCCCGACCCGCTGGGCAGCACGGCGCCGAACATTCCGCGCTGGGACTTCAATCCCGAACTGATCGCCGTCAACAGCACCACCATCGGCGCACCGGCTGCGGACCTGGCCGCCGGCTGCCGCATCACCGGCGGCTCGCTGACCGGTCCGCTCGACTACACCTTCCGCCGCTACACGATCTATCCGGAAGGCGCGCTCACCAGCGACTGCAGCGTCAGAGGCGAACCGCGTCCGTCGATGCTGCCCGGTCCCGACCACGTGAGCTTCGCGACCTACAACCTGCAGCGGTTCTTCGACACGGTGAACGACGCCAACAGTGGTCCGACGCTGACGCCGGCCGCGCTGGAGCGGCGTCTGTCGAAGGCGTCGATCGGGATCCGTGCATTCCTGCACACGCCCGACGTGCTCGGCGTGACCGAGGTGGAAAACCTGTCGGTGCTCAGCACCCTCGCCAGTCGCATCAACGCCGATGCGGTGGCCGCGGGACAGCCGGATCCGGGGTATGTCGCGTATCTGGAGGAAGGCTTCGACGTCGGCGGCATCGACGTCGGCTTCCTGGTCAAGACCGCGTCGGTCGGCAGCGTCGCCCGCATCGAAGTCGCGCAGGTCACGCAGGAAGGCGCCGATGCCGTGCTGACCAATCCGAACGGTTCGACCAGCGTGCTCAACGACCGTCCGCCGCTGGTGCTCGACGCCGTGGCGCACTTCACCGACGGCCGTCGCTATCCGTTCACCGCGATCGTCGTCCACCAGCGCTCGCTCAGCGGCATCGAGGACGATGCGGCGGGCAGCAACGGCTGGGCGACCGCCGGCCAGCGCGTGCGCGACAAGCGCCAGAAGCAGGCCGAGTATCTGGCCACGCTGATCGACGGCATGCAGAAGGACGATCCGGCGCGCGAGATCGTGGTGCTCGGTGACTTCAACGCATTCGAGTTCAACGACGGCTACGTCGATGCGATGGGCACGGTGACCGGCCTGCCGTCGGCCGATGGCGAAACCGCGGTCGACAACGACGGTGCGGTGCTGATCGCGCCCTCGCTGCTCAACATGACCCTGGAGGCATCTGCCGAGGAGCGCTACTCGTTCGTCTTCGACTACCAGGCGCAGTCGCTCGACCACGTGCTGGTGAACCAGGCGCTGGTGGATTCGCCGGCGATCGTCGGCCTCGAGATCAGCCATGCGCGCATCAATGCCGACTTCCCCGAAGTCGCGCGCAACGATGCGGCCACGCCGACGCGGCTCTCCGATCACGATCCGACGGTGCTGCTGGTGCGTCTGCAGCCGGCGACGATTGCCGATCTCGGCATCACCGTGGCGGCGGCCAACGCGGACGTGTTCGCCGGCGACGCGCTCGCGTTCACCGCGATGCTGGTCAACGCCGGTCCGGATGCCGCGCAGTTCCCGGGCTTCGGCGCGGTGCTCGACGCCGAGCTCGACGATCTGACGGTCACGCCGCCCGCCGACTGGAGCTGCGATGCGCCGGCCGTGGCCGACGGCAGGACCACGCTGTCGTGCAGCAGCGAAACGCTGGCGGACGCAGCGCAGGCGGTGTTCGCGCTGTCGGCGGTCGCGCCTGCGGCACTGATCGACGAGACCGTGACGCTGACCGTCGCCGCGACCTCGCAGACCCAGGATCCCGACGCGACCGACGACAGCGCCGTCGCCTCGGTGTCCATCGTGGAGGATCCGGCAATGGCCGCGCAGCCGCTGGTCAACGGCGTGCAGGTCGGCGGCGTCGAGGGGGCGGCGGGCGAATCGCGTCTGTTCCGCATCGATGTGCCTGCCGGTGCGCGCAACCTGCGCATCCTCACCGCGGGCGGCACGGGCGACGTGTCGCTCTACGCCAGCCGCGACGTGCTGCCGACGGTCGATGCCTGGCAGCTGCGTTCGCAGCGTCCGGGCAACAACGAAACGGTGACGCTCGCGGCGCCGCAGGCGGGCACGTGGTACGTGCGCGTCGTCGGCACGCGCGCCTTCGGTCGCCTGACGGTGCGGGCCAGCTACACGCCCTGATCGTCGACACGGATCGACGGAACACCCCGGCCACGTGCCGGGGTTTTTCGTTGGAAGGGGTCCGGCCGGCGCGGCGACACGCGAAGCGGGGCTGCTAGGATGCCGGGTCGCAAGCCAGCAGGGGAGACCATCGCATGAGCCAGCCGAGTCCCGAGATCGCCGCACCGCGCGGCATCGTCGCCCGTTTTCTCGATGCCGTCGAACGGGTGGGCAACAAACTGCCCGATCCCGCGGTGCTGTTTCTGGGCCTGATGCTGGTCGTGTGGGTGGTCTCGGCGCTGCTGGCCAACGTCAGCTTCAGCGAGATCGATCCGCGCAGCGGCGATCCACTGCAGATCCGCAATCTGCTCGAGGGCACCAGCTTCACCACGTTCATGGCGGACATGGTCCGCACCTTCGTGACGTTCGCGCCGCTGGGCGTGGTGCTGGTGGCGATGCTGGGCCTGGGCGTCGCCGAGCACACCGGTTTCATCAATGCGGCGCTGCGCGCGGTGCTGTCGGTGACGCCGAAGATGCTGCTCACCCCGATGCTGATCGCGGTCGGCATCTTCAGCCACGTCGCGGTCGATGCGGGCTATGTGCTGGTGATCCCGCTGGGCGCGGTGATCTTCTATGCCGCCGGGCGGCATCCGCTGGCCGGTATCGCGGCCGCGTTCGCCGGCGTCTCCGGCGGCTTCTCGGCGACGTTCATTCCGTCGAGCCTCGACCCGCTGCTGTCGGGTCTCACCCAGGAGGCTGCGAACCTCATCGACCCGTCGGTCATCGTCAATCCGCTCAACAACTACTATTTCACCACCGCATCGACCGGCCTGATCGTTCTGGTCGGCTGGTTCCTGACCGACCGGATCATCGAGCCGCGCCTGCGCACCACCGTGGTCGACGGCGATGCCAGCGAAATGCCGACGATGGAGGCACTCACCGCGCGCGAACGGCGCGGCCTGTGGATGGCGGTGCTGGCGATGGTGCTGGTCGCGGTCGCGGTTGCGGCGACGGCGCTCGGCGCCGGTTCGGCCTGGCGCGCGCCGGCGGATGCGGCGACGGGCGCGGGCGAACTGCTGGTCGCGAACGCACCGCTGATGCAATCGATCGTGCCGTTGATCTTCATCCTGTTCGTCGTGCCGGGCATCGTCTACGGCTACGCGTCCGGCGTGGTCAAGAGCCACCGCGACATCATCGCCGGCATGAGCAAGGCGATGAGCGGCATGGGCTACTACATCGTCATGGCGTTCTTCGCCGCGCAGTTCATCTATGCCTTCGGCCAGAGCAACCTCGGCGCGCTGCTCGCAATCAAGGGCGCGAACGGCCTGCAGGCGCTGGGCCTGCCAACCGGCGTCACCCTGGTCGGCATCGTGTTCCTGTCGGGTTTCGTGAATCTACTGGTCGGCTCGGCGTCGGCGAAGTGGGCGCTGATCGGCGCGATCATGGTGCCGATGCTGATGCAGCTGGGCATCTCGCCCGATCTCACCCAGGCGGCGTACCGCGTCGGAGATTCCAGCACCAACATCATCACGCCGCTGCTGCCGTACTTCCCGCTGATCGTGGTGTTCTGCCAGCGCTACGTGAAGTCGAGCGGCATCGGCACGCTGCTGGCGCTGATGCTGCCGTTCTCGATCACGCTGCTGATTGTGTGGTCGGCCTTCCTGCTCGGCTTCTGGGCGCTGGGCCTGCCGCTGGGCGTGGGTGCGAGCTACACCTACCCGGTCGGCTGAATGCGCAGATGACATCGGCGGGCGGACGTGATGCGACGCGCGTCGGCCTGCGGGGGTGGCAATGGTCACTTTCCATGTGGTCCGGGCGCCGCTAAGTTAGCGCGTCGCCCGGGCCCGGTCCCGGGGCACTCGATCAACGTCAGGAGTCGCCCTACGTGTCAATGAATCCGTACGCCGCCGAGGAACAGAAAACCATCCTCGGCCATCCGCGCGGCCTGTTCGTGCTGTTCTTCGCCGAAATGTGGGAGCGGTTCTCCTACTACGGCATGCGCGCGCTGCTGATCTTCTATCTCGTGCAGCACTGGATGTTCTCGGATTCCGAGGCCTCGGTGATCTACGGCGCCTACACCGCGCTGGTGTACATCGCACCGGTGATCGGCGGCTACCTGGCCGACCATTACCTGGGGCAACGCAAGGCCGTCGTGTTCGGCGCGGTACTGCTGACCTTCGGGCACTTCCTGATGGCGTTCGAAGGTGACGGCGGCCAGACCGCGGCCGAGATCAACATCTTCTGGTTGGCGCTCTCCTTCATCATCGTCGGCTCGGGATTCCTCAAGGCCAACATCTCGGTGATGGTCGGCCAGCTGTATCCGCGCACCGATATCCGCCGCGATCCGGCGTACACGATCTTCTACATCGGCATCAATCTGGGTGCGGCGCTCGGCGCGATCATCGCCGGCTGGCTCGGTCAGACCTATGGCTGGGCTTACGGCTTCGGCGCCGCGGGCATCGGCATGCTGCTGGGCCTGGTGGTGTTCGTGCTTGGCAAGCCGCTGCTGATGGGTCGCGGCGAATCGAAGGATCCCGCGCGGCTCGCCCGCCCGGTCTTCGGCATCAAATTCGAGTGGCTGCTGTATCTGGTCAGCTTCGTCGCCGTCGGCGTCGTCTGGCTGCTGATCCAGTACCAGGCGCTGGTCGGCTTCCTGCTGATGGGCACCGGCGCGGCGCTTGTGGTCTACGTGTTGTACCAGTCGGTGTTCAAGCTCGAGCGCGAGGAGCGGCACCGCATCTATGCCGCGCTGTACCTGATCTTCGGATCGATCCTGTTCTGGTCGCTGTTCGAGCAGGCGGGTTCGTCTTTGAATCTGTTCACCGACCGCTCGGTCGACCGCAACATCTTCGGCTTCGAAGTCCAGGCCTCGGTGTTCCAGTCGATCAACTCGATCTACATCGTGACCCTGGGCCCGCTGTTCGCGATCCTGTGGATGTGGCTCGCCAAGCGCGGCTGGGAGCCGTCGACGCCGACCAAGTTCGGCCTCGGCGTGGTGCAGGTCGGCCTCGGCTTTCTGGTGCTGGTGGCCGGCACCGCCGCCGCCGGCCCGGGCGCGCTGACGCCGGTGCTCTTCATCTTCCTGATCTACCTGCTGCATACAACGGGCGAACTGTGCCTGTCGCCCGTGGGTCTCTCGGCGATGAATCGTCTGACCCCGGCGCACATGGCCAGCCTGATCATGGGCACCTGGTTCTTCGCCTCGGCGACCGGCAACTTCGCGGCCGGCCTGATCTCGGCCGCCACCGGCGGTGAAGGCGGCGGCGTGGAGCGGGTGATGGAGGTCTACTCCAACGTCGGCTGGCTCGCGGTCGGCGTCGGCGTGCTGATGGTGCTGATCGCGCCGCTGATCCGCCGCCTGATGCACCTGGACACACTCAAGGACGACGACGCGTCGCTCGCGGGCCAGGACGGCATCGGTGAGCCGATTGCGACCGGTCCGAAGCTCGACGAGGAACGCCGTCCGTAACCGGACGCGTTCAGCTACACGAAAACAGCGCCCCCGGGCGCTGTTTTCGTTTGCGGCATGCGTGGGCGGACACGCGTTGCGCGTCGACTCAGTCCTTCAGCGGCGCCTCGAGCTTGGTCATCATGGCCGCGAACGCCGCACGCTCGGCCTCGTCCAGTGGCGCCAGCACGCTGCGCTGGTACTCCAGCGCCAGCGGCACGATGACGTCGTAGACCGCGTGGCCGGCCTCGCTGAGTTCGAGCACCGAGCGGCGACGGTCGCTGTCGTGCATCTCGCGTTCGATCAGGGCACGTTCGAGCAGGCGCGCGACCGCGCGGCTCACCGCCACCTTGTCCATGGCCGTGCGCTCGGCCACGCCATTGGCCGACAGGCCCGGATAGCGGCCCAGCACCGCGATCACCCGCCACTCGGTCACGCTGATGCCGAAGCGCTCGCTGTAGATGTCGGCCAGGCCCCGGCTGATGCGGTTGGTCAGCACGCTCAGCCGATACGGCAGGAACTGCTCGAGATCGAGGCTCAGATGACCGTGGCCTGCGTGGGCGTCGTCGGAAGCGTTCGGAGCAGCAGGAGAGGCCGCGGCGTGGGTCATGGTGCGATGCGCCTTGCAATTAGGTTGCATTCGTAACTATAAAGGAGGGTCTGACGCCGCACCCGTCCGGGCCGGCCCCATCGCGATGGAGTATCCCATGAGCGCTCACGCACACACCGCACCCAATCTCGGCATGGAAGTGACCACGTTCGAGAACCCCATGGGCATCGACGGCTTCGAGTTCGTCGAGTTCGCCGCGCCTGCGGGCCAGGCGGATTTCATGCACACCTATTTCCGCAACATGGGTTTCACCGCGGTGCTCAAGCACAAGTCGCGGGCGATCACCGTGTACCGGCAGGGTGGGGTGAACTTCCTGCTCAACGAAGACCCCGATTCCTTCGCCGCGGACTTCGCCAAGGCGCACGGTCCGTCTGCCTGCGGCTTCGCGATCCGCTTCCAGCAGCCGGCCGACACGGTCTACGGCAAGGTGCTGGAGAACGGCGGTGAAGCGATCGGCCCGCGCGAATCGACCAAGGCCGTCGACGCGCCGGTGGTCAAGGGCATCGGCGACTGCATGCTGTACCTGGTCGACCGCTACGGTGGCGCGGGTTCGATCTATGGCGACGACTACGTCGCGATCGACGGCGCGGACCAGAACCCGACCGGGTTCGGCCTGACCTTCATCGACCATCTCACGCACAACCTCTACTTCGGCAACATGCAGAAGTGGTCGGACTACTACGAGAAGCTGTTCAACTTCCGCGAGATCCGCTACTTCGACATCAAGGGCGCGAAGACCGGGCTGAAGTCTAAGGCGATGACCGCGCCGGATGGCGTGGTGCGCATTCCGCTCAACGAGTCGAACGATCCGAAGTCGCAGATCAACGAATACCTCGATGCCTACAAGGGCGAGGGCATCCAGCACATCGCGTGCTTCACCGACGACATCTACGCGTCGATCGAGCGCATGCGCGAGCAGGGCATTGCGTTCCTCGACACGCCGGAGACCTATTTCGACGTCATCGACCAGCGTATTCCCGCACACGGCGAGGACGTCGAGCGTCTGCGCCGGAACAAGATCCTGATCGACGCCGATCCCGAGACCAAGCAGCGCAAGCTGCTGCAGATCTTCACCCAGAACGCGTTCGGCCCGATCTTCTTCGAGATCATCCAGCGCAAGGGCAACGAAGGCTTCGGCGAAGGCAACTTCCAGGCGCTGTTCGAGAGCATCGAACGCGACCAGATGAAGCGCGGCGTGCTCTGACGCAGCCGTTGAAACGCGTCCCGCGCCGGTGCGGCGCGGGACGGCGCGGGCGACAGGTCTGCTCCAGCCGCGCGCCTGCACGTGCAGGCTGCGCGGCGACACATTCTTTCGGGTGAAGCGATGAACGCATCGACGGACGACACGGTGACTGCACTTCCGCTGGGCGACACGCATCAGCGGAGCCCGCGCGGCTACATGTCGGGTTTCGGCAACGAATTCGCGACCGAAGCCGAGCCGGGCACGCTGCCGGTGGGCCGCAACTCGCCGCAGCGCGTGGCACACGGCCTGTATGCCGAGCAGCTTTCGGGCACGGCGTTCACCGCGCCGCGCGGCGAGAACCGGCGCAGCTGGCTGTACCGCATCCGCCCGGCGGCGATGCACGGCACGTTCGCGCCGTACCAGCAGCCACGCTTCCACGACGGCTTCGATCGCGGCCCGGTCCCGCCCGACCAGATGCGCTGGAGTCCGTTGTCGATTCCGGACACGCCGGTCGATTTCGTCGACGGCCTGTTCTCGATGGCCGGTACCGGCGGTCCGGGCGCGCACGAGGGCGTGGGCATCCACGTCTATGCCGCGAACACGTCGATGACGGACCGTTTTTTCTACAGCGCCGACGGCGAGCTGCTGCTCGTGCCGCAGCAGGGACGGCTGACTCTGGCGACCGAGTTCGGTGTGCTCGAGGTCGAGCCACAGGAAGTAGCGGTGATCCCGCGCGGCGTGCGCTTCCGCGTCGAACTGCCGGACGGCGCGAGCCGCGGCTATGTCTGCGAGAACCAGGGCCATGCGCTGCGCCTGCCGGATCTCGGCCCGATCGGCGCGAACGGCCTGGCCAATCCGCGCGACTTTCTCGCGCCGGTCGCGGCCTATGAAGATGTCGAAGGCGACTTCACCCTGATCGCCAAGTTCCAGGGGCATCTGTGGCAGGCGCCGATCGACCATTCGCCGCTGGATGTCGTCGGCTGGCACGGCAACTACGCGCCGTACAAGTACGACCTGCGCCGCTTCAACGCCATCGGCTCGATCAGCTTCGACCATCCCGACCCGAGCATCTTCACCGTGCTCACTTCGCCGAGCGACACACCCGGCACGGCGAACATGGATTTCGCGATCTTCCCGCCGCGCTGGCTGGTGGCGCAGGACACGTTCCGCCCACCGTGGTTCCACCGCAACGTGGCCAGCGAGTTCATGGGGCTGGTACACGGCCAGTACGACGCCAAGGCCGACGGGTTCTCGCCCGGCGCGTGCTCGCTGCACAACTGCATGAGCGGGCACGGGCCGGACGCGGCGACGTTCGAGAAGGCCAGCGCGGCCGATCTGTCGAAGCCGGACGTCATCAGCGGCACGATGGCGTTCATGTTCGAAACGCGTGCGGTGATCCGGCCGACGCGACAGGCACTCGACGCCGTGCACCGCCAGGGCGACTACCAGGCGTGCTGGGCGGGTCTGCAGCGCAACTTCACGCCGCCGCGCACCTGACCGGCGGGGACGGCCACACCGTTCGCGCGCGCACCGCAAGCCACATCCTGTTCACGCGCGCGCGCTAGTCTCGCGGCCGTCACCTTCCAGGAGCTGTCGCATGCATGTCTACCGCGTCCTGCCGGCTATCGCCGTGCTGTCCCTCGCCCTCGCCGCCTGCCAGCGCGAGGCGCCACCCGCCGAAGCAGGGCCCGTCGTCTCCGCACCGGCCGTCTCCGGGGCGCCTGCGCCCGCCGGTGACCAGCCCGACGCGCACGTGCCGCCGGCCAACGCGATGGGTACGAACGTGCCCGCCGTCGTCGATGGCGTCGTGACGTTCCAGGGCTTCGGACCGGCCGCGTTTGGCAGCGATGCCGAGCAGGTCCGCATGGCCTGGGGCAACGATCTCGGCGATGCCAGTCCGTCCGAGCCGGGCGGCTGCTACTACCTGACGCCGCCGCAGATGGGCACGACAGATTACGCCATCGGCTTCATGATCGAAGGCGACAAGTTCTCGCGCATCGACGTCGGCAACGAGGGTTACACGGCGCCCGGTGGCGGCAAGGTCGGCATGGAACGCGCGGAGATCGAGCGCCTGTATGCAGGTCGCGTCGAAGCGTCGCCGCACAAGTACGTCGAAGGCGCGCAGACGCTGCGCGTGACCGACACCGCCGGTGGCACGTCCGCGCTGGTATTCGAGACCGATGCAGCCGGCAAGGTCACCGGCTGGCGGATCGGCGTGCCACCGCAGGTCGACTACGTCGAACGCTGCGGTTGACGTCGGGCTGTCCGGGTCGCGGTTGCCCGCGGCCCGGATCAGTCGCGATCGCGTGGCGCCGGATCTTCGCGATCGACCACGCGCTCGTCGGCGTCGGGCGTGCGATCCGGGTGCGGCGGCCGGTCGTCCATCAGCGACAGCGCGGCGCGCGACATCACGTGGGCACTGATCGGGGCGGTCAGGAACAGGAACACCGTGATCAGGATCTCGCGCGGATGCACCCCGCTGCCGTTGACCCAGTGGTAGACGATCGACGCGAACAGGATGCAGCCCACGCCGAGCGTGCTGGCCTTTGCCGGGCCGTGCAGGCGACGGAAGAAGTCGGACAGCTTCACCATCGCCACGCCACCGAGCAGGGTGAAGAAGCAGCCGATGGCCAGCAGACCGATGACGACGATCTCGAAGACGCCGCTCATTCGACGATGTCCCGGCGGATGACGTACTTGCTCAGCACAACCGTGCCCACGAACCCGAGCATCGCGATGATCAGCGCGGCCTCGAAATAGATTTCGGTGTCGAGCAGCATGCCGAACATGATCAACTGCGCGATCGCCGTGATGTAGAGCGTGTCGAGCGCCAGGATGCGGTCAGGCGCGGTCGGGCCGCGCAGCAGCCGCCACAACGACAGCAGCATGGCGATGCCGACGACGTGCATGCCGGCGATGATGGCGATGTCGATGATCGTCATGGAAAGATCTCCCTCAGCGGCGCCTCGTAACGCGACTTGACCTCTGCGATCAGGGCCTGCGGATCGTCCGTGCTCAGGCAATGCACCAGCAGGTGCTTGCGGTCGTCCGACAGTTCGGCCGACACGGTGCCCGGGGTCAGGGTGATCACGCTGGCCAGCGCGGAAATGCCGTGGATGTTGGTCAGATCCAGTGGAATCCAGATGAACTGCGAACGCAGCTTCGACTCCGGCCCCAGGACCTGCCGGGCGACGGTGACGTTGGCGATGACGATGTCGACCAGCAGGCGGCCGATCAGGCGGAAGCCGCCACGCAGGCGCCCCAGCTGCGCGAACTCGCGTTCCAGCCGGCTGGCCAGCAGCGGCATCAGCCATGCCAGCAGCAATGCCATGACGATGTTGCCCGGACTCACGTCCTGGGCCATCAACAGCCAGAACGCGAAGACCGTCAGGCTCTGCGGGATCGAAGGCAGCATGCGGCGCTTCATGGCGACGGCTCCCGGATCTGCGGTGCGGTCTCGCGCAGGGTCTGGATGTAGGTGTCCACGTCCAGCAACTGCGCGGCGGTGGCATCGGTGTAACGCAGCACCGGGGACGCGAACACGGTCATCGCCACGCCATAACCCAGCAGCAGCACGGTGGCGCCGATTTCCGAGCGCCGCAACGCCGGCGCCTGTGCAGCCGCACCGGACGGCGCGGGGTCGATGCGCCAGAACAGGCGCGTGCCGCTGCGCGACAGGCCGATGATCGTCATCAGGCTGCTGCCCAGGATGACCGCCCAGATCCAGGCGGTCTGCGATTCTGGCACCGAATTGAGCAGCTGCAGCTTGCCGATGAAGCCCGACAGCGGCGGCAGTCCGGCGATCGACACCGCGGCGACCAGGAACAGCGCCGCCGGCAGCGTCTTGTTGGGCATCGCGGCGATCGGCATCAGATAGTCGCCGTTGTTGCCACGATGACGCTGGATGATGTCGGCCAGCAGGAACAGCGCCGCGCTGACGAACACGCTGTGGGCGAGGTAGTAGAGGCCCGCCGAGATCGCACCGGCATTGGCCAGCGAGAACGCCACGAACAGCGTGCCCGCCGACAGCAGCACCAGGTAGGCCACGCCGATGCGCAGGCGCGGCGCGCCGATCACGCCCAGCGCGGCGAGCACGATCGTCACCGCGCCGGTGGGCAGCAGCCAGTCCCAGGCGAAGTTCGCCATCGGGCCGGCGGTGTCGCCGAACATCAGCGTGTACACGCGCAGGATCGCGTACAGCCCGACCTTGGTCATCACCGCGAACAGCGCGGCCACCGCCGCCGGGGCACGCGCATAGGCCTCGGGCAACCACAGGTACAGCGGCAGCAGCGCGGCCTTGGCGCAGAACACCAGCAACAGCAGGCCGGCGCCGGCGTGGATCAGCATCGTCCGCTCGGGCGGCGCGACCGCGATGCGCGCCGCCATCTCGGTCATGTTCAGCGTGCCGAGCATGCCGTAGAGCAGACCGAGCGCCATCAGGAATGCGACGGACGCGGCGATGTTGAACACCACGTAATGCATGCCGGCCTTGATGCGCGCGCCGCGCGCGCCGCTCAGCAGCAGACCGTAGGACGCGATCAGCATCACCTCGAAGAACACGAAGAGGTTGAACAGGTCGCCGGTCAGGAACGCACCGTTGAGACCGGCCAGCTGCATCTGGAAGAGGGCGTGGAAATGCAGCGCACGCTTGTCCCAGCCTGCGCAGGCATAGAGCAGGCAGGGGATCGCGAGCAGCGTCGTGGTCAGCACCATCAGCGCCGACAGCCGGTCGACCATCAGCGTGATGCCGAGCTTCGCCGGCCAGTCGCCGAGCAGATAGACCAGCATGTCCTCGCGCTGCACCTGCATGAAGAGCATCAGGCTGACGACGAGCAGGGCGGCCATGCCGATCCAGGCCCAGAAGCGCTGGATCGAGATGCGATGGCGGCGCTCGAGCAACAGCAGCACGGCGCCGGTCACCAGTGGCACCAGGACCGGCAGAACGGGCAGGTGGTTCATCGGCCACCTCCACTGCGGCGCTCGTCATCGGGCTCTTCGCCGTCGACGTGGTCGGTGTGCAGGTCGGCGTGCTCACGCATCGCGATCACCACGGTGACCGCGGTCATCGCGAACGCGATGACGATGGCGGTCAGCACCAGCGCCTGCGGCAGGGGGTCGGAGTACTGGGCCAGGGTCTCCGCCACGCCGTCGCGCAGCACCGGCGGCTTGCCGACGACCGGGCGGCCGGCGGAGAAGATCAGCAGGTTCGTGGCATACGACAGCAGGGTGAGTCCGAGGATCACATCGAAGGTGCGCGCGCGCAGCAGCAGATAGATGCCGGAAGCGGCGAGCACGCCGATGGCGGAGGCGATTGCGAATTCCATCAGGGCGTCTCCTCCTGGGCCTGGCGGTGCTTGACGGTGCCCATCGTGGAGAGCATCAGCAGGGTGCCGGCGAAGACCACCACGTAGACACCGCTATCAAATACGAGCGCGCTGGCCAGCGGCAGCAGACCGATCACCGGCAGCTCCAGGTCGACGTGGCCGCTGGTCATGAACGGCACGCCGAACCACCAGGAGCCCACACCGCCGAGCACGGCCAGCAGCAGACCGATCGCGATGCCGCGGATGTAGTCGAAGCCGAAGGTCGCTTCCACCGCGCGTGCGCCCTGCAGCACGTACTTCATGAGCACCGGCACGGCGAACACCAGCCCGGCGATGAAGCCACCACCCGGCGCGTTGTGGCCGCGCAGGAACAGATAGATCGACACCGTCAGCGCCAGCGGGAACAGCAGCTGGGTCAGGTCCGCGGCGATGGGCAGCTGCACCGGCGGACCGGGCATGATCTCGTCGGGTTTCAGGCGCGCCCAGCGGAGAAGGGCGTGGACCACCAGCGCCGCGATGCCGAACACCGCGATCTCGCCGAAGGTGTCGAACCCGCGGAAGTCGACCAGGATCACGTTGACGACGTTGCGGCCGTAGGCTTCGGGCAACGAGCGCAGCAGCAGTTCGCTGGAGATGCTGTCGGCCGGCGACATCATCATCGCGTAGGCCAGCACCGCCAGGCCGCCGCCGGCGACGACCGAGATCCCGACATCCCGCAGCTTGCGCAGCGGACGTCGCGAGACCTTGGACTGCTTGGGCAGGTAGTTGAGCGCCATCATCATCAGCGCGATCGTCACCATCTCGACCAGCAGCTGGGTCAGTGCGAGATCGGGCGCCGACAGGTAGACGAACACCAGGCTCACCGCCAGGCCGACCGCGCCGATGACGATCAGGGCCGTCAGGCGCTTGCCGTGCACGAGCACGGTGCCGATCGTGGCGGCGACCAGCAGGCCCCACAGGATCCAGCCGATCACCGGCAGGGGCTGCGGCGTGCCGAGTCCGGCCAGCAGCGGCAGCGTCCGCCCCAGCATCGGCACGCCGACCAGCAGCAGACCCACGCAGATCATCAGGAACAGGCTGCGCTGCAGACTGCCGTTGGCGACCCGCTCGGTGAACCGGCGCGCCAGCGCGAACAGCGCCTCGACGTTGACGTGGAACGCGTTGCGGCCGATCGAGCGGGTGACCACCGCATGGAAATCCAGCAGCCGGCGCAGGCCGAAGTACAGCGCCACGCCCAGCACCAGGCTGGCGATGCTCATCATCAGCGGCAGGTTGAAGCCGTGCCAGACCGACAGGCTGAACGCCGGCGCGGCGTCGCCGAGCGTGCCGCGCACCATGGTGTGCAGCAGCGGACCGACCGTCAGCGCGGGGATCATGCCGACGATCACGCACAGGATCGCCAGCACGCCGACCGGAATGCGCATCCAGCGCGGCGGCTCGTGCGGCACTACGTCCAGCGCGCGCGGGCCCTTGCCGAAGAAGGTGTCGTGCACGAAGCGCAGGCTGTAGGCGATGCCGAAGATGCCGGCCAGCAGCGCCGCGATGCTCAGGACCAGCCGCATCGTGCCGTGCCCGCCGATCTCCAGTGCCTCTGCGAAGAACATCTCCTTCGACAGGAATCCGTTGAGCAGCGGAATGCCGGCCATCGCCAGCGACGCGACGATCGCCAGCGCGCTGGTCATCGGCATGCAGCGTCTGAGATTGCCGAGCCGGCGCATGTCGCGCGTGCCGCATTCGTGGTCGATGATGCCCGCGGCCATGAACAGCGAGGCCTTGAACGTCGCGTGGTTGAGGATGTGGAACAGGCCCGCGACCACCGCCATCTCGGTGGAGATCCCGAACAGCAGGGTGATCAGGCCGAGATGGGAGATCGTCGAATAGGCGAGCAGGCCCTTGAGGTCGTGCTGGAAGATCGCGAACCAGGCGCCGACCAGCAGCGTCGTCGCGCCGACGCTCGTCACGACGTAGAAGAACAGGTCCGTGCCCGCGAGCGCCGGGTGCAGGCGGGCGAGCAGGAACACGCCGGCCTTGACCATCGTCGCCGAGTGCAGATATGCCGAGACCGGCGTCGGCGCGGCCATCGCATGCGGCAGCCAGAAGTGGAACGGGAACTGCGCGCTCTTGGTGAAGATGCCCAGCAGCACCAGCGCCAGCGCCCACGGGTACAGATGGCTGCCGCGGATCAGGTCACCGGAGGCCAGCACGACGTCGAGGTCGTAACTGCCGACGATGCGGCCGATCAGCAGCACGCCGCCGAGCAGCGCCAGGCCGCCCAGCCCGGTGATCGTCAGCGCCATGCGCGCGCCCTGGCGGGCATCCTGGCGGTGCGACCAGAAGCCAATCAGCAGGAACGAACTGATCGACGTCAGTTCCCAGAACACCGCGAGCAGCAGCAGATTGCCGGCGATGACCATGCCGAGCATCGCGCCCATGAAGAGCAGCAGATAGGTGAAGAACCGACGCGGGCTGTCCTTGGCCGACAGGTAGTAGTGGCCATACAGGACCACCAGTCCACCGATGCCCAGCACCAGCAACGCGAACGTCCAGGCCAAGCCGTCCAGGCGCAGGCTGAAGTCCAGCCCGGCCTCGGGAATCCATGCGTACTGGGTCTTGAGGATGGTGCCGTCGAAGACATCGCCGGCGAGCAGGGCGAGTACACCCAGTCCCAGCAGCGGCGCGAGTCCGGCCAGCGATGCAATGGTCCGGCGTGACGCACTCGCCGACAGCGCGACGACAAGCGCCAGCACGAAGGGCAGGGCCAAGAGAAGTTCGAGCATCGGGCTCCTTGTGGAGGCAGGTCGGCCAGTCGGCCGGCGGGTCACGCAAGGGCCGGGCAGTCTAACCGAAGGCCGTCGACGGCGCGTGGTCGCGGCCCGATATGCTATGTCCCATGACGTCGAATCCTGCCACTCCGCCCGGCCCCGCGCGCCACGCGCTGGTCTTCGGTGCCAGCGGCGCCATCGGTGCGGCGCTGGTGGCCCGGCTGCTCGACGCGGGCTGGTCGGTCGACGCGGTCTCGCGCGCACCGCGCGCCGATGCGGCGCGATTGCGCTGGCATGCAGGGGCCTTCGACGCGATGCCCGCCTCGCTGCCGGACCGGGCCGATGCGATCTTCAGCTGCGGGCCGCTGGACCGGTTCTCGCTGTGGTACGCCGGGGCCGCGATCGACTGTCCGCGCATCGTCGCCTTCGGTTCCACCAGCGATGCGACCAAGCAGGCGGCCCGCGATCCGGGCGAACGCGAGCTGGCGATGCGCCTGCGCGCTTCGGGCGAGCGCGTATTCGCGGCCGCCAACGCGCGCGGGGCGACCGCGACGCTGCTCCGGCCCACGCTGGTCTACGGCAGCGGACGCGACCGCAATCTGAGCTTGATCGTCGCGCTGGCCCGTCGCAGCGGCGTGTTCGTGCTGCCCAGGGATGCGCGCGGTCTGCGCCAGCCGGTGCATGTCGACGATCTCGCCGCCGCGGCCGAGGCGGCGTTCGATGCGCCCGGCGCGCAGGGCCAGGCCTTCGCGTTGCCGGGTGGGGACACCATCGACTACCGGACGATGGTGGCGCGTACGCTGGCCTGCCTGCATCCCGCGCCGCGACTGCTGGCGGTGCCGGGCGTGCTGTTCGACGCAGCGCTGTGGACGGCGCACCGTGCCGGCCGGCTGCAGGGTCTGCCGCCGGGCGCGGTGGCGCGCATGCGCGAGGATCTGGTGTTCGACGCCGCGCCGGCGCGCGAGGCGTTCGGCTACGCGCCGCGGGCATTCCGCCCCGAGCCCGCGATGTTCGCCGTCGACTGATCCGTGCGTTCGCGCGCGGACCGGATCACGGCCCGGCCATCGGCTTCTCGACCAGTCTGCGTGCCTTCTGCAGCGCGCGCAGCGCGATCACCAGCACACCGCCGAGCACCATCGCGCCACCGATCCACAGCCGCGGTCCCGGCCGGTCGCCCCAGAACGCGACCCCCAGGCCGATCGCCAGAACCGGCACCAGCAGCAGCCACGGCGTGACCATCGCGACCGGATACCGTTGCATCAGCACGTAGTACAGGCCGTGGCCCAGCAGCGACGACACGAACGCCGCGTAGACCGCGCCGCCCCAGCCCGCCCAGCCGGCAGTGCCCAGTTGCGCGAGCCCATCCGGTTCGACCAGCAGACTGATGCCCAGCAGCGGCAGCACGCTGACGACCGCGGTCCAGCCCTGCATGTTCCACATGTCGACATTGCGCAGCGGCTTCATCAGCACGGTGCCGATCGCCAGCATCGCGGCCGAGGCGAGCATCGTCAGCAGCGCGGCGGGGTTGGCCAGCACCACCGGATCGAAGCCCAGCACCAGCACGCCGCAGAAGCTCACGCCGATCGCCAGGCCCGTGCGCCAGGCGAAACGCTCGCCCAGCACCGCCCAGGCCAGCAGGGCGGTCATCGGGATGTAGCTCTGCATGACGATCGCCGGTGACGACAGGTCGGTCGAGAGCCGCAGCGCGAGAAAACTCAGGCCGAAGTGCAGCACGCCGATGCACAGGCACACCGCGATCAGGCGTGGCCACTGGCCGGGGCCGGGCGGCCGCAACAGCCACACCAAGGGCAGCGCCAGCATCGCGAAGCGCACGGCGGTGAACAGGAATGGCGGAATCTCGCGCAGCGCGTTGGCGGAGACGAGAAAGTTCAACGCCCACGCAATGCAGACGACGAGCACGAGAACGAGATCGCGGGGCGACACGGCGGACACCGGGTGCGGGCGCGCAAGCATCGCACGTCGACCGCACGCGCTGCGGGTGCGCCTGCCGGCGCGCCCCGGTCAGTAGCGCCAGCCGAGCCTGCGGTAGAGCTTGGCCAGCACCCAGGCCGGACCGATCAGCAGATAGGTCAGGTCGGTCAGGAAGCTCGGTTTCTGGCCTTCGATCTTGTGGCCGACGAACTGCGCGATCCACGCCACGACGAACACCGCGACGGCCGCGGTCAGCAGGCCGCGCGTGCCCAGTGCCTGGTGCAGCGCCCAGGTCAGGCCCGCCAGCACTGCGAACACCGCGAACATGCCGAAGCCCAGGCGTGGCGACGCGCGCTGGTAGAACCGCCAGGCCGCGAACATCGCCAGCGCGGCCCAGATGCCGGGCTTGAAGATCGTGCCGCCGGGAATGCACCACAACAACGCGATCACGCTCCACAGGATCGCCGGCACGGCGACCACGTGGATCCACTGGTTGGTGTCGTTGCGGTGGTCGGCCGAGTAGCTCGCGAACCAGCGGTCGATCGAACGCGACGATGCGTCGTCGTGTATGGCGTCCATCCGCCCTCCCCGGGGTCGAGTCGTGTCGACGTTCGAGAATACCGGCAATCCGGCGCGCGCGGCCTTCAGTCGATCGAGATGTCGGCCAGCTTCTGCAGCGCCTCGGCATAGCGCGCGCGGGTGCGTTCGATGACTTCGGCCGGCAACTTCGGCCCGGGCGCGGTCTTGTCCCAGTCCGTGGTTTCCAGATAGTCGCGGACGATCTGCTTGTCGTAGCTCGGCGGACTGGTGCCCACCTCGTAGGCATCGGCCGGCCAGTAGCGCGAGGAGTCCGGGGTCAGCACTTCGTCCATGACGTACAGGCGTCCGTCGGCATCGGTGCCAAACTCGAACTTGGTGTCGGCCAGGATGATCCCGCGCTCGGCCGCGTAGGTGGCTGCGAACGTGTACAGGCGCAGCGTGGCTTCGCGCACCTGCTCGGCGAGGTCGGCGCCGATGAGGCGGACCATCGTGTCGAAATCGATGTTCTCGTCGTGGTCGCCGACGGCGGCCTTGGTCGACGGGGTGAAGATCGGCTGGGGCAGGCGCTGCGCCTGGCGCAGGCCGTCGGGCAGGGCGATGCCGCTGACGCGGCCGGTGCGCTGGTAGTCCTTCCAGCCGCTGCCGATCAGGTAACCGCGCGCGATCGCTTCCACCGGCACCGGCTTGAGCTTCTTCGTCACCACCGCGCGCCTGGCGTAGAGCGCCGGGTCGACGCCCTCGGGCAGCACGCTGGCGACATCGATGCCGGTCAGGTGGTTGGGCATCAGCGCGGCGGTCTGCTCGAACCAGAAGTTGCTGATCTGGCACAGCATCTCGCCCTTGCCGGGAATCGGATCGGGCAGCACCACGTCGAACGCGCTCAGGCGGTCGGTCGCGACGATCAGCAGGCGCTCGTCGCCGAGGTCGAACACATCGCGGACCTTGCCGCGGTGACGCAGATGGAGGCCGGGGAGGTTCGCTTCGAGCAGGGTCGTCGACACGGTTGACATTCCGGGTGGATCGCGAGCGGCCGGCAAGTGTAGTGCGAACGGCAGCGCGTTGCAGTGAGCCGCAACCGCCGGCATGGGGCGGCGGGCTACACTGTCGGCCATGCAACGCTGGTACGGAAAACTGCTGGGCTTCATCGCCGGATGGCTGCTGCTGCGCCACCCGGCCGGCGGCGTGATCGGCGCCGTGATCGGCCATGCCTTCGATGCCGGCTGGCTCGCGCCGCGCCGCTACAAGGACCACCAGGTGTTCGGCCTGGGCCCGGATGCGTCCCGCGAAGAGATCGACCAGGCCTATCGCAAGCTGATTTCGCAGTACCACCCGGACCGCGTCGCCGGCGCCGCGCCGGAACTGCGTGCCCAGGCCGAGGCCCGCGCCGCCGAGCTCAATGCCGCCTACGACCGGCTGCGGCGTGGCCGGGACGGACGCAAGACCCGCCGCTGACGCGCCGCGCGTCGCGGCCGGGCGCGGGTGCGCGCGTCGCGCGATCGAGGAACCGGCGGAGCGCAACGAACCCCGTCATCAAGATCCTCCGGCGCGCAATTGCGGCTCGCGTAGCGACGCGATGCGTATCGGATGGCCATGCCCGGTGTCTCTCCTCGAATCACGCACGAAATGCCCGGCATGCGACGACGGCGGTGTCGCTGCGCGCAGACCATCCTGCGAGCACAAAAAAAGAAGCCGGCTTGCGCCGGCTTCTTCATGTCGCAATCGATCAGGCGCGATGGATCAGAAGCGCCAGTTGACCGTGGCGCGCGCGGCGCCGTAGTCGAAGTCCTTGTCGCTGCGGCGCATGTCGGTACCGGCCGGGTTGACGATCAGGAAGGGGTTGGTCGCCGGCGCGGTGCCCGGACCCGTGCGCACGCGCTGGTCATCGGCTTCCAGGCTCGTGAACAGGTATTCCAGGCCGACCGAGACGTTCTCGCCCAGCTTGCGCTCGTAGCCCACGCCGGCCTGCCAGCCGAAGCCGGAGGTGTCGCCGTTGGTGGTAAACGAATTGGCGCCGTTGCTGGTCGTGAACTCGTTGTCGATCTTGGCGTGCGCCATGCCGCCGGTGAGGTAGACCAGGTTCGCCGAATCGGCGCCGAAGGCATAACCCGAACGCAGACGCAGGGCCGCCACACGATCGACCTTGCGGAACATCGTGTAGTAGGCCGGCGTGGTGCTGAAGGCGGTCACGGCGTCACGCACGTCGTTCGCGCCGTACTCGCCGACCACACCGAACACCCAGCTGCCCATCTGCCAGTCGTAACCACCGCGCACGCCGTAGTCGGCGCCGCCGTCATTCTCGGTGCAGCCCAACGCCGGAGTCGCGCCGCGCGCAGCGCCATTGCAGAAGCCGGGCGAGAACGCATCGGCGCCGGCGCCGGTGCGGACCGTGTCGCCGTAGACGCGATCGAGATTGGTGTCGAAGACGAAGCGGTCGTCGCTGTTGTCCTCGGGGCTGTCGGTCACGCCGCCATAGAGGCCAACGTAGCCGCCGGTCCAGGTGTCGTCGGTGGACTGGGCGAGTGCGGCGCCGGTGCTGGCGGCGAGCAGCGCGATGCTGGCGGATGCGGCGTGGATCATCTTCATGGGGTGGCTCTCCATTTTTGTTTTTGCCGGCCGGATTCTGTCGGCACGGTGCGGGGCACGGACGCCGGGGGACGGCCGCGCGAGAGTGATACGCAGGCAAGCGTGAATCGGGATGCATGCGCGGACCGGCGAAATGAATGAATGGGCGAACATGGTTCAGCGGAACAGGCCTGCGCACCGCCGGACGCCACGGACCGTCTCCGCCCCGGCCCATTAGAATGGCGCGCAGTGGCCGGCCGGCCGCGTCCCATTTCATGACCTGGAATCGCCCATGCAGCCCGCCGTCATCGCACCCTCGATCCTGTCCGCGAACTTCGCCCGCCTCGGCGAAGAGGTCGACAACGTGCTCGCCGCGGGCACGGACTGGGTGCACTTCGACGTGATGGACAACCACTACGTGCCCAACCTCACGATCGGCCCGATGATCTGCGAGGCGCTGCGCAAGCACGGCGTGACCGCGCCGATCGACGTCCACCTGATGGTCGAGCCGGTCGACCGGATCGTGCCCGACTTCGCGAAAGCCGGCGCATCGCTGATCAGTTTCCATCCCGAAGCCAGCCGCCACGTGCACCGCACGATCCAGCTGATCAAGGCCGAGGGCTGCCAGGCGGGCCTGGTGCTCAATCCGGCGACACCGATCGAAGTGCTGGACTACGTGCTCGAGGAGCTCGACATGGTGTTGCTGATGTCGGTCAATCCCGGCTTCGGCGGCCAGGCCTTCATTCCTTCGACGCTCGACAAGCTGCGCCAGGTGCGCGCGCGCATCGACGCGTGCGGCAAGCCGATCCGGCTCGAGATCGATGGCGGGGTCAAGCCCGACAACATCGGCGAGATCGCCGCGGCGGGCGCCGACACCTTCGTCGCCGGCTCGGCGATCTTCGGCAAGCCGGACTACCGCGCGGTGGTCGAGGCGATGCGCGCCGAGATCGCACGCGCGACTTCGCTGCGCGCGTGAGCGCGGACGTCGCCACCTGCGACCTGTGCGATGCGCACCCGGATGCGGTGCGCGTGCTCGATCTCCCGCTGCGCGATTTCGGCGGGCGCCGCGCCTTCTCCGGCGTCATCAGCACCGTGCACGCGCTGGAAGACAATTCGCGCGTCCGTGAGGCAGTGGCGGAAGCCGGCGCGGGCCGCGTGCTGGTGATCGACGGTGGCGGCTCGATGCGCCGCTCGATGCTCGGCGACCTGCTGGCGGCACAGGCGGCCGCCAACGGCTGGGCCGGCGTGCTGGTGCATGGCGCCATCCGCGACAGCGTCGCGATCGGCCAGCTCGAACTGGGCGTCAAGGCGCTGGGCACCGTGCCGCTGAAGACCGAGAAGCGGAGGCAGGGCGTACGCGATGTGCCGGTGACCTTCGGCGGCGTGCTGTTCCGGCCCGGCGACTGGCTGGCCGCGGATGCGGATGGCGTGCTGGTCGCGGATCGGTCACTGGTCTGAGCGTTGCGGCGCTCGAGAAGAGCATCCCGAAAGCGTCTGCCCTCACCCCACCGTCCGCCCTGCGGACGGTTCCCCCCTCTCCCGCGGATGCGGGAGAGGGGCCTCGGCATCCTCCGCTGCGCGGAAGATGCATTTTGTTTTGGAGGCTGATCCTGCCTCCGCCCGTCGTCCCTGCGATGGCCTTCCATGCTCCGGCGTGTCGATGACCAGCCGATGACAGGCGTGAGGGCCGGTTAACGGCGATGCCCCGGGCATCCGCTACGCTCCGCGCCACCTCCACCACCCGCACGACCGCCCGCATGCCCGCACCGCTTTGGCGCCTGATCCTCAATGGCAAATCCGCGGACGACGAGGCCGTGCGCACGGCAGTCGCCGCACTCCGCGCGCGCGGGGTGCGCATCGACGTCCGGGTGACCTGGGAGGGCGGCGACGCCGAGCGTTACACCGCCGAGGCGCTGGCGGAGTCGGTGGACACCATCGTCGCCGCCGGTGGCGACGGCACCCTCAATGCCGTGGTGTCGGTGCTGGCCGCGCAGTCCGCCGATGCCGACGCGCTGCCGTCGCTGGCGTTGCTGCCCCTCGGCACGGCCAACGATTTCGCAACCGCTGCCCAACTGCCCGAACCGACCGAAGACGCGTTGGCGCTGGCGCTCGACAGGCCGGCCGTGCCGGTCGACGTGTTGCGCATCGAGACCGAAGACGGCGTGCACTGGTGCGCAAATCTCGGCTCCGGTGGCTTCGGCACCCAGGTGACGGTCGAGACGCATGCGGGCCTGAAGAAGGTGCTGGGCGGGCTGGCCTATTTCATCACCGGCCTGTCGCGTCTCGGGCGCATCGAGCCGCTGCAGGCGCGCATCACCGGCCCGGATTTCGCCTGGGCTGGAGGATTCATCGCACTGGGCATTGGCAACGGCCGCCAGGCCGGCGGCGGGCAGGCGCTGTGTCCGGATGCGTGCATCGATGACGGCCTGATCGACGTCACCATCGTTCCGGAACTCGAAGGCGAACTGGTCAACACGCTGCGGACCGCGCTGACCGAGGGCAAGGTCGCCGCGCTCGACCAGGTCGCCGTGCGCACGCAGCTGACCGAACTCGTCGTCGAGTCCGAAACGCCACTGGTCCTCAATCTCGATGGCGAGCCGGCGCGCGCCAGGCGGTTCGCGATCACCTGCAAGCCCGGGCGTCTGCGGCTGCACCTGCCGCAGGACTGCCCGCTGCTCGTCGCGTCCCCGCACGCCCCGGTCTGACGGTCGCGCGTTTCCGGTCGAGCCGCTACAGTAGCCGCCATGCACGCGTCCGCACTCCCGCATTTCCGTTTGCCCGACGCCGGCTGGCGATGGTGGCGTACCGCCTCCGTTGCCCCCGTTCGTCCGACCGACCAGGAAATGCCGCGTGATCACGCACACCGAGTTCCAGCACTACGCCGCTGACGGCCACACCCACGTTCCCGTGGTCCGCGAGGTCCTGAGCGATCTCGACACACCGCTCTCGGTCTATCTCAAACTCGCCGACGGCCCGCATACCTACCTGTTCGAATCGGTGGAAGGCGGCGAACGCTTCGGTCGCTACTCGATCATCGGTCTGCCGGCCGAACGCGTCTACGCCTTCCACGGCCATACGCTCAGCGTGCGCGAGCACGGCGAAGTCATCGAGACGCGCGAGGTCGACGATCCCTTCGCCGAAGTCGAGCGTCTGCGCACCGCGCATTCGGTCCCGCAGATCGACGGCCTGCCGGACTTCACCGGCGGTCTGGTCGGCTGGTTCGGCTTCGAATGCATCGAGTACATCGAGCCTCGCCTGCGCGAGGGCCGGCGCGTCGACGTGCGCGACGAACTCGGGACGCCCGACATCCTGCTGATGCTGAGCACCGAGGTCGCGGTCTTCGACAACCTCAAAGGCCGGCTGTATCTCGTGGTCCACGCCGACACCCGCGAATCGCAGGCCTGGCTGCGCGCGAACCGTCGCCTCGACGCACTGACGCACCGACTGCGCCAGGGCGGCGCCGGCTATCCGGAAACGCTGCAGCCTGCCGCGCTCGACGAATCGGATTTCGTGTCGGGTTTCACCCGCGAGGGCTTCCTCGACGCGGTCGCGAAGACGAAGGCATTCATCGCCGCCGGCGATGCCTTCCAGGTCGTGCTGTCGCAGCGCATGTCGGTGCCGTTCAATGCGCGGCCGGTCGACGTCTATCGCGCATTGCGCGCGTTGAACCCGTCGCCGTACATGTATTTCCTCGATGTCGGCGGCACCCAGGTCGTCGGCTCATCGCCGGAAATCCTGGTGCGCCTCAAAGGCGGGGAAGTCACCGTGCGCCCGATCGCCGGCACGCGGCCGCGCGGCGCGACGCCGGCGCAGGACCAGGCGCTGGAAGCCGAACTGCTCGCCGATCCCAAGGAGCGTGCCGAGCATCTGATGCTGATCGATCTCGGCCGCAACGACGTCGGTCACGTGTCGGCGCCGGGCACGGTCGAACTGGGCGAGCGCTTCGTCATCGAGCGCTACAGCCACGTCATGCACATCGTCAGCGAGGTCACCGGCCGTCTGAAGGACGGATTGAGTTACGCCGACGTGCTGCGCGCGACGTTCCCGGCCGGCACCGTCAGCGGCGCGCCGAAGGTGCGCGCGCTGGAGATCATCCGCAGCCTCGAACCGGTCAAGCGCAACGTCTATTCGGGCGCGGTCGGCTACATCGGCTGGCACGGTGACGCCGACACCGCGATCGCCATCCGCACCGCGGTGATCCAGGACGGCCGCCTCTACGTGCAGGCCGGCGCCGGCATCGTCTACGACTCGGATCCGGAAATGGAATGGGCCGAGACCATGAACAAGGGCCGCGCGCTGTTCCGCGCGGTCGCCCAGGCGGCGAAGGGACTGTGATGCGACGCGCCGATGCCTCCTTCCATGCTCGACACGCCGGAACCGCCCCATGCTGTTGATGATCGACAACTACGACAGCTTCACCTGGAACCTCGTGCAGTATCTGCAGGCGCTGGGCGCCGAGGTGCGGGTGGAGCGCAACGATGCGCTGACGGTCGACGCGATCCAGAAGCTCGCACCCGAGCGCATCGTGATCTCGCCCGGCCCGTGTACGCCGAACGAGGCGGGCGTGTCGCTGGAACTGATCGAACGCCTCGGCGCGACGACGCCGATCCTCGGCGTGTGCCTCGGCCATCAGGGCATCGGTCAGGCCTATGGCGGCAAGGTCATCCGCGCGCAGCGGATCATGCACGGCAAGACCTCGGCGATCCGTCACGAAGGCCGCGGCGTGTTCGCCGGTCTGCCGGATGGGTACGAGGCCACGCGCTACCACTCGCTGGTGGTCGAGCAGTCATCGCTGCCGGCGTGCCTCGAAGTCACCGCGTGGACCGAGCACGACGACGGCAGCCGCGAGGAGATCATGGGGCTGCGGCATCGCAGCCATCCGGTCGAAGGCGTGCAGTTCCATCCCGAGTCGATCCTGACCGAGCACGGACATGCGCTGCTGAAGAATTTTCTGGAGAGGTGAGGCGTCCCGCGTAGGAGTCCGCGGCATTGCTGCGTTCGCGGGAATGACAGGACGAAAGCGACGCTTTTCACGAATCACGAATCACGGCTTTCAACGGGCGAACGTCCGTTCATCACGAATCACGAGTCCCCCATGCCCATTACCCCCCACGAAGCCCTGCAACGCACCATTGAGCACCGCGAGATCTTCCGCGATGAGATGGTCGAGCTGATGCGCCAGATCATGCGCGGCGAGGTGTCGCCGCTGATGACCGCGGCCATCCTGTCCGGCCTGCGGGTCAAGAAGGAAACCGTCGACGAGATCGCCGGCGCGGCGCAGGTGATGCGCGAGTTCGCGTTGCCTGTGCCGGTCGCCGATGCGGATCGCGCGCATCTGGTCGATATCGTCGGCACCGGCGGCGACGGTGCGCATACGTTCAACATCTCGACGGCGAGCATGTTCGTCGTCGCGGCGGCGGGTGCGAAGGTGGCCAAGCACGGCAACCGCAGTGTGTCGTCGAAGTCGGGCAGTGCCGACGTGCTCGAAGCGCTGGGTGCGCGCATCGATCTGCAGCCGGCCGATGTCGCGCGTTGCATCGCGGCGACCGGCATCGGCTTCATGTTCGCGCCGGTGCATCACCCCGCGATGCAGGCGGTCGCGCCGGTGCGCCGCGAGATGGGTGTGCGCACGATCTTCAACATCCTCGGCCCGCTGACCAATCCGGCCGGTGCGCCGAACATCCTGATGGGCGTGTTCCATCCCGATCTCGTCGGCATCCAGGTGCGCGTGCTGCGCGAACTCGGCGCGCAGCGCGCGCTGGTGGTCTGGGGCCGCGACGGTATGGACGAGATCTCGCTGGGTGCCGGCACGTTGGTCGGCGAGTTGCGTGACGGCGAGGTGCGCGAATACGAGATCCACCCGGAGGATTTCGGCATCGCGATGGCCGCCAGCCGCAATCTGCGTGTCGAGAACGCCGACGAGTCGAAGGCGCTGGTGCGCCAGGCGCTCGACGGCACGCCGGGCCTGGCCCAAGACATCGTGCGTCTCAACGCGGGTGCGGCGCTGTACGTCGCGGGCGTGGCGAGCTCGATCGCGGACGGTGTCGCGCGCGCAGGCGCGGTGATCGCCTCGGGCGACGCGCTGCGCCGATTGGAGACGTTCGTCGCGGAAACGCGCAACACAGGCCTCTGAGACGGCGATTCCGGGCCCGTGGAGCAGGCGGGGCGGTTATGCTGAATGCGCCGCAAGGATGCGGATCCTCCGCGATTCCAGAAGCGATGTTGCATGCCTTGTTCCGTGTTGCCCCGTCCGCCGTACCACGTCGTGATCTTCCGCTACCGCCGCAACGGCGAAGACGCGGCCGGCTACGAGGCCGCCCATCGCAACATGCTCGACACCGCGCAAAGGCAGGCCGGTTGCCTGGGCGTGGAGACGATCGAGGGGGCGGGGGGCGACGGCGTGACCCTGAGCTACTGGAGCGACGAGGCGTCGATACGGGCCTGGCGAGCGCAGGACGCCCGGTGCCTGAGCCGCGAGAAGGACCGGCGCGGCTGGTACGCGCAGTACGCCCTGCAGGTCGCGCAGGTGGAGCGCGCCTACGACTGGTCGCACAACGAGGCGAACGATTCCGCCCCCGCACCCGTGGTCTGAGGGTCCGGCGCACCGCCGCCTGCGTTATCGTGGGCGGCCTTTCCAGACCGGCGCGTTGCGTCGGCCCATGGTGCAGATCTTGAACGACGTCCTGCAGCGCATCCTGGCGCGCAAACACGAAGAAGTCGCTGCGCGCCGCGCGGCCATGCCGCTGGCCGAGGTCGCCGCACGCGCCGCTGCCGCGCCGCCTGTGCGCGGCTTCGCGGCCGCCATTGAAGCGAAGATCGCCGCCGGTCAGACCGCGGTCATTGCCGAGGTCAAGAAAGCGAGTCCGTCGAAGGGCGTGATCCGCCCGGATTTCCGGCCTGCCGACATCGCGCGCAGCTACGCCGCCGGGGGAGCGGCCTGTCTGTCGGTGCTGACCGACATCGATTTCTTCCAGGGCGCGGACGACTACCTGGTGCAGGCGCGTGCAGCCTGCGCGCTGCCGGTGCTGCGCAAGGATTTCATCGTCGATCCCTGGCAGGTCTACGAGGCGCGCGCGCTCGGCGCGGACTGCGTGCTGCTGATCGTCGCGGCCCTCGACGACCGCCAGCTGGTCGAGATCGCCGAACTGGCGATGTCCATCGATCTCGACGTGCTGGTGGAAGTGCACGACATCGACGAGCTCGAACGTGCGCTGCAGGTGCCGGCACCGCTGCTGGGCATCAACAACCGCAGCCTGCGTTCGTTCGAGGTGTCCCTCGACACCACGCTCGCCCTGCAGGACGCGGTCCCGCGCGACCGCCGCCTGGTCACCGAGAGTGGCATCCACACGGCTGCCGACGTCGCGCGCATGCGCGACGCGGGCGTCGACGCCTTCCTGGTCGGCGAAGCCTTCATGCGCGAGCCCGATCCGGGCGCCGCGCTGCGCACGCTGTTCGCGATGCCTTCCCCGCAGTCGACCGACAGCCGCCCCGTCGCCGACATCTCGGCGATCGCGATCGCGGCTGCGACCACGCCGGCGGCAGTCGACACCACCGGCGCGGGCGCCGACCCGGATGCGCCGGTGGTCGCGCACCTGCTCAAGGACGCCACTGCGCACGGCACCGCGCGGACCGTGGTCTTCGATTTCGACCACACCCTCTACGACGGTGACTCGGGTACCGATCTGTTCCGCTGGCTGATCACGCGCAGCGTCTGGCGCACTGCGCTCGCCTGCCTCGCCGCGCCGGTGCTCGGGCCGATGATCGCGTGCCTGCCGACGCGTCGTTACGGCATTTCCGGCTTCGTCTGGATCGGCACCGTCGGGCTGCACAGCCGCGGGGTGCTGGACCGGTTGATCGACCGTTACGTCGCCGACAACGCCGCCAGCATCCGCCCCAAGCTGCTGCCGATCGCGCTGCAGGTCCTGCATGCGCATCGCGTCGCCGGCGACAACGTGGTTATCGCGACCGGCGCGCCGCCCGAGCTGGCGCGCGCGATCCTCGCCTTCGTCGCGCACGAAGCCGTGCCGGTGATCGGCACTGCGGTCGGGCCGAAGTTCGGCGCCGTCGTCGCCACCCGTCACTGCCATGCCGAAGAGAAGATGCGGATGCTGCGCGAGCGCGGCTACGGCGCGATCGACATCGCGTACTCGGACTCCTCGGCCGACATGCCGTTGCTCAAGGCGGCCAGGGCGCCGGTCGTGGTGAATCCGAAGGCGGACAACGTCGACATGTTCCGGCGCGCGCTGCCGACGGGGACACCGGTGCTCAACTGGGGCTGCGCCGACCGCGGCGGCGATCCGGTCGCATCCCCCGCGGCCTGAGACTCAGGCCAGCAGGGTGCGGCCGATCTGGTAGAGGCTGATCGCCATCACCAGCACGCCCACCGCGAGCAGGACCCATCGTTCGCGCACGTGCCTGACGAACAGCGCCGCCAGCGGCGCGGCGATCATGCCGCCGACCAGCAGGCCCAGGATCACGTCCAGGTGCTGCAGGCCCATCGTGAGGAAGAACGTCACCGAGATCGACACGGTCACCAGGAACTCGGCCGCGTTGACGGTGCCGATCGTGGTGCGCGCCGTGCCGCCGCGCGCCAGCAGTGTGGACGTGGCGACCGGGCCCCATCCGCCGCCGCCGCTGGCATCGAGCAGGCCGGCGAAGAAGCCGAGCAGTGACACCCGGCGCACTTCCGTCTTCGGCGTCAGCCGGCCGGCTGCACGCAGCAGGATCACCAACGACAGGATCAGCAGGTAGGCGTAGATGAAAGGCCGGATCACGTCGCCCGGCAGCTGGGTCAGGACATACGCACCCATCGCGCCGCCGACCATGCCGGGCAGTGCCAGACGCAGGAACAGGCGCCTGTCGACGTTGCGCATCGCCAGATGCGAGGCGCCCGAGGCGCCGGTGGTGAAGACCTCGGCGGTGTGCACGCTGGCGCTGACCGCCGCCGGCGGCACGCCCATGCTCAGCAGGACCGACGACGACACCAGGCCGAAGGCCATGCCGAGCGCGCCGTCGACCAGCTGCGCGGCCAGCCCGACCAGCACGAACAGAAGGAATTGATCGCCGAGTTCCATGCTGCAGGCTCCGGAGGCCAGCGCAGTGTGCAGGGAGTGCGTGACCAGGGCGTGTGGCCGCCTCCGGCGCGGGGGTCAGGCGTCGCCGAGCCGCTTGATGAAGCGCAGGGTGCCGTCCGAAAAACCGCAGGCCTTGTAGAACGCGTGTGCGTCGGCGCGCTGCGAACCGCTGACCAGCTCCAGCCGCGCCGCGCCGGCGAAACGCGCCCGGCGGTCGGCTTCCTTGAGCAACTGGCGACCCAGTCCCTTGCCTTGCGCATCGCTGGTGACGATCAGCGCGGTGATGCGGCAGGTCGTGGAGCCCAGCGGCAGGTAATACATGAAGTCGAGCGCGATCAGGCCGCAGACCCGACCGCCACTGCGGGCGACGACGAGCGCCTGGCGATCGTTGGCGGTGATCTGGCGGATGCGCTCGCGGGCCTCGGCTTCGGTACAGGGATAGCCCATCTCCGAGAGCAGCGCGGCGACGTCGTCGGCGTCGATGGCCGACGCGCTGCGCAGGTCGGCATCGGGCAGGTCGCCACGCGGGCCGAAGTGACCGAGGCTCATGACGCCGGCGCCTAGCGCGTGCCGAACAGCACGATGGTCTTGCCGCGTGCGGTCAGCTTGCCGTCGAGCTGCAGCTTCTTCAGCACACGTCCCGCCATCTCCCGCGAGCAGCCGACCAGGCGCGCCAGTTCCTGCCGTGAGATCCGCAACTGCGTGCCCTGCGGATGACTCATGGCCTCCGGCTCGCGGGTGAGGTCATGCAGGGTGCGGATGATGCGGTCGGTGACGTCGAGGAACGCCAGGCGACCCGCCTTGCGGCTGGTGTCGAGCAGGCGCCGCGAGAGCTGCGCGCCGATGGCGTACATGATCGAGGTCGCGTCGTTGGCGAGCACGCCGTCGAACAACTGGTACAGGCGCTCGTAGCTGATCTCCGCGAGTTCGCACTGCGTGCGCGTGCGCAGGATGACCTCGCGCACGTCGGATTCGATGAACAAGCCCATCTCGCCGACCAGTTCGCCGTTGCCGAAATAGCCGAGGATCAGCTCGCGACCGTCGTCTTCCTCGGTGATGATGCTGACCGAACCGCTGACGACGAAGTACAGCGTGCCGGCCGGATCCCCCGGACGGAACACGTCGCTGCGCGGCGGATACCGGCGTCGATGGCAATGGGCGAGAAAGCGCTCGATCGCCGCCGGCGTGGGTGCCATCGGGTGCGGTGGGCGGGCATGGGGATTGATCAGGGCCACAGGGGTCGGGGTCATGGGCTTCGGATCGGGAGAATGTCGCAGAGTAGGCGCTCCCGCCGCCAGGGGCAAACCGCGCGTGACCCCGAGGTCGCGAGGCGAGGGTGCTTTGCCGCATAATCTCCGTTTCGCCCAACCCCCGAGGGTCGACCGCCGTGGTCAAACCGCTCCCGCGTCTGAAGCTCCAGGGCTTCAACAACCTGACCAAGGCGCTGTCGTTCAACATCTACGACGTGTGTTATGCCGCGTCCGAGGACGAGCGCCAGCGCTACATCGCGTACATCGACGAGGTCTACAACGCCGACAGGCTGACCCAGATCCTGACCGATGTGGCGGAGATCATCGGCGCGAACATCCTCAACGTCGCCCGCCAGGATTACGAGCCGCAGGGCGCGTCGGTGACCATCCTCATTTCCGAGGAGCCGGTGATCGACAAGTCGCAGGCGAAGGGCGTGATTTCCGACGCCGTCGTCGCGCATCTCGACAAGTCGCACATCACGGTGCACACGTATCCGGAAACCCATCCGGACAACGGCATCGCGACCTTCCGCGCCGACATCGACGTGGCCACCTGCGGCGTGATCTCGCCGCTGAAGGCGTTGAACTACCTGATCGAGAGCCTCGAGTCCGACATCGTGGTGATGGATTACCGCGTGCGCGGTTTCACCCGCGACGTGAAGGGCAAGAAGCACTACATCGACCACAAGATCAATTCGATCCAGGACTACCTGGCGAAGAACATCAAGTCGCGTTACGACGCGCTCGACGTGAACGTCTACCAGGAAAACATCTTCCACACGAAGATGCATCTGAAGGAGTTCGATCTCGACCAGTACCTGTTCGAAGAGAAGGCGCGCAATCTCTCGTTCAAGGAGCGGATGAAGATCGAGGCGCGCCTGCGCCGCGAGATCGAAGAGCTCTACCACGGCCGCAATCTGGTCGACTGACGGCCTGCGGTGATGCGTGACGGGTGACTCGAACCGGTCACGCACGAAAAAAAAGGCCCCGCGTGATGCGGGGCCTTTTCCGTTGTCGAGCGGGTACCGGTCAGGCGTCCGTCGACCGGGATGCTCCCGGTCGGATCACCCCTCACGCGTCCGGCATCGACTCACAACCGGTACGCAACCGCCTTCATCAGGCTCGACGCGGTCGCCATCAGCGAGGGCACCGGCCACGGCAGCACGCGCGCGCCCGCCTGTTCGGCGTGCTCGGCATGGCGCGCCTCATCCTCCTTCATTTGCTTGAGGATGCCGCGGCTGCGCTGGTCGGCTTCCGGCAGCGTCTGCAGATGTTCGTCGAGATGCGCTTCCACCTGGCGTTCGGTCTCGACCACGAAGCCGAGGTTCCAGCCGTCACCGCGCAGGCCGGCGACGACGCCCAGGGCGTAGCTGCCGCCGTACCACAGCGGGTTGAACACGCTGGGCCGGCTGTCGAGTTCGCGCAATCGCTGGGCGCACCAGGCCAGGTGATCGGTTTCCTCCTGCGCGGCATCGAGCAGGTGCGCCCGGGTATCGGCCTCGCGGGCGACCGCGGCCTGGCCGAAGTACAGCCCTTGCGCGCAGACCTCGCCGACGTGGTTGATGCGCATCAGCCCCGCCGCATGACGGCGCTCGGCATCATTGAGGACCACATCGGGTGTGTCGACGGCCGGATTGGGCCGCGTCGCAGGCGGATTGCCGAATACGGTGTCCAGCGCGCGCTGGGTTTCCACCAGCAACTGGTCGACGGGATTGAAGCGGGGCCGGGGCAAAGCCATCGGGATACATCCTGCGGCGCGGCGGCTGGCCGCGTGGCGTATCATTCTCGGCCCTCGTTCCCGGCCGCGCCAGCGTCCGGCGGCACGTGGACCGGCCCGGTTGCGTGAACACGGGGCGGCGGCTATCATTCCGCTTCTGTGTTGCACGCTCTACAACGCGAGGCGACGTTCCGCCGGCCACCGGCGCAACCAGCCCGACCAGTCACCCATCGAGTATTCCCATGAAGACCTTTATTGCCAAGAACGAGACCGTCCAGCGCGACTGGTATCTCGTCGACGCTTCCGGCAAGACCCTGGGCCGCCTGAGCGCGGAAATCGCCCACCGTCTGCGCGGCAAGCACAAGCCCGTCTACACCCCGCACGTCGATACCGGCGACTACATCATCGTGGTCAACGCCGAGAAGATCGCCGTCACCGGCAAGAAGATGACGGACAAGCTCTACCACCGTTTCACGGGCTACATCGGCAACCTGAAGACCGAGACCCTGGGCCAGGCGCTTGAGCGCCACCCGGAGCGCGTGATCGAGATCGCCGTCAAGGGCATGCTGCCGAAGAACACCCTCGGCCGCGCCATGTACCGCAAGCTCAAGGTCTACAAGGGTGCCGAGCACCCGCACGCCGCCCAGCAGCCGCAGCCCCTGGAACTCTAAGTCATGGCAATTACCCAGAATTACGGCACCGGCCGTCGCAAGTCCTCCGTCGCCCGCGTGTTCCTGCGCAAGGGCAGCGGCAAGATCACCGTCAACGACCGTCCGCTCGACGAGTTCTTCGGCCGTGAGACCGCGCGCATGATCGTGCGCCAGCCGCTCGAACTGACCCAGAACACCGAGACGTTCGACATCCTGGTGACGACCACCGGTGGTGGCACGACCGGCCAGGCCGGTGCGATCCGTCTCGGCATCTCGCGCGCGCTGGTCGAATACGACGAGACGCTGAAGATCGAGCTGCGCAAGGCGGGCTTCATGACCCGTGACGCACGCGAAGTCGAGCGCAAGAAGGTCGGCCTGCACAAGGCACGTCGCGCCACGCAGTTCTCGAAGCGCTGATCGCGCTTTGCCGGATCCGCGCGGATGCGTGGATCCGGTGTTCGCCGAAGCTTGCGGAGCACTGCGGTTTCGGCGTTACAATATGTTCATAGCCCCGTCGCCAAGCGGTAAGGCACCTGACTCTGACTCAGGCATTCGGAGGTTCGAATCCTTCCGGGGCTGCCACATCGAAAACGAAAAAGCCCGCCGAAAGGTGGGCTTTTTTGTGGCCACGGGTTAGCTGCCAGCCATGCTGCGGTCCGTGATCCGGGCTGCGGCGGCAGACAGCGCACTGGGCGTTCCGTTCGGCGGGATGCCGGGTGTGGGGTCCTGCCGTGCCGCTCGCGGACGACAGCATTCCACGCCGCTGTGCGGCGACACGATGCGCGCGCGTCGATGCCGCTCTAGAATCCCGCGATGAACGCATTCCCGCCTCCCTACACCGCGCCCGATGCCGTGGTCGACGTCCTGCGCACGCGCGGCTGCGCGGTGCTCGCGCCGTCGACGCTCGCCACGCTGTGTGGCGTGCGGCCCGATGCGTTGCAGGCATGGCGTGCCTATTGGGACGAGCTGCCACCCGATGCGTATCTCAAGGATGGTGGCCGCTACCGCCGGCGTCGCCACGCCTGCTTCGTGCAGCAAGGCGACGCGCTCGAGCAGGTTGCACCTCGCGCGCACTGGCAATCCGAGGACTACAACGCCCTGCACGGTGGCATGCATCGGTGGTTCGAACCCCTCGCGCCGACGCTCGTCGCCGATCCAGCGTGGACGCGACTCGTCGCCGGATTGGGGCAGGTGTTCGCGCAGGTGCGCGATGACGGCGACTGGCACATCGAAGCCCACCAGTTCCGCATCGACACCACCGATGGCATCGGCCGTCCGACGCCCGAAGGCGCGCACCGCGACGGCGTGGATTTCGTCGCGGTCCTGCTGGTGGGACGGACCGGCATCAAGGGGGGCGAAACGCGGGTGTTCGAGGCGGACGGGCCTGCCGGGCAGCGCTTCACCCTGACCGAGCCCTGGGCGGTGCTGCTGCTCGACGACCATCGCGTCATCCACGAATCGACGCCCATCCAGCCCGCCGGTGATGCGGGCCATCGCGACACACTCGTGTTGACGTACCGCGGCCGCGCCTTCCAGGGCGAAGACTGACGCGTTCGACCGGCCGGGTTCGTTACAATCGCAACAATTAGTCGACGTCAACCGGAGTTGCCATGAAGCTGGGTTCTTTGAAGGAGGGCGGCCGTGACGGCACCCTGATCGTCGTCTCGCGCGACCTGGGCAGCGCCGTGCGGGCGACCGGCGTCGCCGCGACGCTGCAGCAGGCGCTCGACGACTGGTCGAACACCGCGCCGCGCCTCAACGCACTGTACGAATCGCTCAATGCGGGCGACGCCGACGGCGTCTTCGATCTCGATGTCGCCCGCCTGGCTGCGCCGCTGCCGCGCGCCTACGAATTCGTCGACGGCAGCGCGTACCTGCCGCACGTCGAGCGCGTTCGTCGCGCGCGGGGCGCCGAGGTGCCGGAGAGCTTCTACACCGATCCGCTGATGTACCAGGCGACCAGCGCCGGTTTCTACGGGCCGCGCGATACCGTCAAGGTCACCAGCGAAGAGCACGGCATCGATCTCGAGGCGGAGATCGTCGTGATCACCGACGACGTGCCGATGGCGGTGACGCCCGAGCAGGCCGCCGGGCACATCCAGCTGGTCGGTCTGGTCAACGACGTCTCCCTGCGCAATCTGATTCCAGGCGAACTCGCGAAAGGCTTCGGCTTCCTGCAGGCCAAGCCGCGCTCGGCGCTGAGTCCGGTGTTCGTGACGCCGGACGAGCTGGGCGATGCCTGGCAGGGCAACAAGCTCCATCTGCCGCTGCTCACGCACATCAACGGCGAATGGTTCGGCGCGCCGGAAGCGGGTGTCGATATGCAGTTCGATTTCTCGCAGCTGGTCGCGCATGCGGCGAAGACGCGGTCGCTGGTGGCCGGCACGATCGTCGGCTCCGGCACGATCGCCAACGAGGACACCGCGAAAGGCGCGTCATGCTTCGCCGAGAAGCGCACCGTCGAAACCCTGGAGCAGGGCGCGGCCAAGACGCCGTTCATGGCGTTCGGCGACACCGTGCGCATCGAGATGCTCGACGCGAGCGGTGCGAGCATCTTCGGTGCGATCGAGCAGGTGATCGAACGCCAGGCGCTGCCGGAGTAAACCGATGACCGCTGCGCTGACGCTGCATACCTACTGGCGCTCCAGCGCGGCGTATCGCGTGCGCATCGCGCTGCATCTCAAGGGTCTGCCCTTCGTCAGCGTGCCCGTGCACCTGGTCAAGGATGGCGGCGAACAGCGACTGCCGGCGTTCGCGGCGCGCAATCCGCAACGGCTGGTACCGACGCTGCAGCATGGCGACGCGGTGCTGACCCAGTCGCTGTCGATCATCGAATACCTGGACGAGACGTTTCCGGACGTGCCGTTGCTGCCCGGCGATGCGTGGTCGCGGCAGCGTGCGCGCGCGCTCGCCCAACTGGTCGCCTGCGACATCCACCCGCTCGGCAACCTGCGCGTGCTGCAGTATCTGGAGCACGAACTGCAGCTGCCGTCCGAAGCACGCACGCAGTGGGTCGCGCGCTGGGTGCGTGACGGTCTGGCCGCATTCGAAGCGCTGCTGTTGCAGCAGGGCGCGGGTGAGTTCTGCGTCGGCGATGCACCGACGCTCGCCGACTGTGCCCTGGTGCCGCAGCTCTACAACGCGCGCCGATTCGGTATCGATCTGGCGCCGTATCCGACGGTCCGCCGGATCGACGCGGCGTGTGCCGCCCTGCCTGCATTCGAGGCGGCGGTGCCGGAACGGCAGGCGGACGCGCCGCCCGCCTGAGCGGACCTACGGGTCGGTCCCGAACACGTCCGCATAGGGGTCGTGACTGCCGGACCCGCCTTCCGAGAGCCGGAACTTCAGGTCCAGGCCGTCGCGTGAGTCCGCTGCACGCAGCGCGGTCTCACGTTCGATTCGGCCTTCCTTGTACAGGCGGAACAGGCACTGGTCGAAGGTTTCGACGCCGTCCTCCAGCGAATCCTCCATCGCCTGCTTGATCTCGTGCACCTGGCCGCGGCGCAGCAGGTCGCGGATCATCGGCGTGTTGAGCAGGACCTCGGTCGCCGGCAGGCGGCGACCGTCCTTGCCGGCCACCAGGCGCTGCGACACCACCGCGCGCAGGTTCAGCGCGAGGTTCATCAGCACGTTCTTGTGCGCGGCTTCGGGGAAGAAGTTGAGGATGCGCTCGATCGTCTGGTCGGCGTTGTTGGAGTGCAGCGTCGCCAGGCAGATGTGGCCGGTCTCGGCGAAGGAGATCGCCGCTTCCATCGTCGTCGCGTCGAGAATTTCGCCGATCAGGATGACGTCGGGCGCCTCGCGCATCGCGTTCTTGAGCGCGTTGTGGAAGGTCAGCGTGTCCAGCCCCACCTCGCGCTGGTTGACCAGCGACTTCTTGTGCCGGTGCAGGTACTCGATGGGATCCTCGATGGTGAGGATGTGCCCCGAGCTGCTCGCATTGCGGTGGTCGATCATCGAGGCCAGCGTGGTCGACTTGCCCGAGCCGGTGGAACCGACGATCAGCACCAGCCCGCGCGGGGCCATGATGATGTCCTTGAGCACCTGCGGCAGCTGCAGCTCCTCGATGCTCGGGATGTTGCTGCGGATCGCACGGATGACCATGCCCGCTTCGCCGCGCTGCTTGAACACGTTGACGCGGAAGCGCCCGGCGTCCTGCAGCGAATAGGCCATGTTGAGCTCGAAATCGCGCTCGAACTGCTGGATCTGGCTCTCGTCCATCAGCGAATAGGCGATCTTGCGGACCATGCCGGGCGGCAGGCCCGTACTGCCCAGCGGGTAGAGCTTGCCTTCGACCTTGATGTACACCGGCGCGCCCGTACTCAGGAACATGTCGGACGCATTCTTCTCGGTCATCAGCTTCAGGAAGTAGCCGATATCCATGTACGAACTCCCCAGGTGCGACCGGCCTGCGTTGCGCATCCGGTGGCGGCTGACCACAATGACCCGATCACGCGTCCGGGCACGATTTTGATGAACACAAGCTTCGCATACATCCGTCCAATGCTGCAGGGCCTCGCGCTCGCAGGTGTGCTGGGGCTCGCCGGTTGTGCGAGCACGCCGCCGCCGACCGAGGAGCTCGCCGCAGCGCAGTTGTCGGTCACTCGCGCCGGCGACGCCGACGCCGACCAGTACGCACCGGCCGACATCCAGCAGGCGCGCCGTGCGCTGTCGCAGGCCCAGGCCGCGATGGGCATGGACCGCGCCGACGAGGCGAGGACGCTTGCGCTCTCCGCCAGTGCATTGGCCGATCTGGCCCATGCCCGCGCGCGCCAGGCGGAAGCCGAGTCCGAACTGTCCGCGCGGCGGGCCGAGATCACCAATCTGCGCCAGCGGCTGCAGGTGGAGGAATGAGCACGATGGAATCCAAGATCCGCTACGCGCTGGTGCTGTCGCTGCTCGTTCCATTTGCCGCGGTGGCGCAGTCCGCGCAGGAAGGCGAGGCGGACCGGCTGCAGGCGCGACTGCAGGCGATCGACACCAATCCGGACACCGCCGGCACGGCTGCGTATGAACGGCTGCAGGCGCGCCAGTCGCTGGCCGCGCTGACCGCCGCCCGCAGCAACCAGCGGGCAGCCGCACTGCAGATCGCGCAGTGGCGGGTGGAAACCGCCGAACTCGCGGCCCGCACCGAAGCTACGCGCCGCGAGCTGACCCAGCTCGAGCGCGAGCGCAGCGCCCTGATCGTCGAAGCCAGCCGTGCGGACGCCGTGCGCGCCCGCCAGGAGGCCGAGCGTCTGCGCATCCAGGCCCAGATCCAGGCCGAGGAAGCCGCGCGCCTGCGGCTTGCCGCTGAGGAAGAAGTCACCGCACGCCAGCAGGCCGAGACGGTGCTCCAGGGCGTGGCCAGCGGCGAGGCGGCCAAGCTGCGCGCCGCCCGCCAGCGCGACGCCGAATTGCGTCGCCGTGAGGCCGAGCTGCTCAAGAGCCTCGAGCAGCCCTGACCCTGGACCGCTGGCGTATGCAGTCCTGCCCGTGCGCCACGCATTGCAGGCTGTGCGCCAGCCCCGCACGTCCGGATGTTAGTTTTTCGTCAGACTGAATCCAATTGGAATCAATGACTTACATCACATTTTCGAAGTGATTGGCGTCGTGATGCGGTTTGCGCGCATCGCGGATGTAAGCGTTTCCGAATGCGGAAGCGCATGACGACTCAGATGGCGGATATCGCCCTTGTAGGGCCCCGGTCCGAGGAGTAGGGTCGGTTGTCCGGGAGGCACAGATTTCGTCCGCCGCCCGGTCACTGAGCCAGGCCGATGACCGAGATGATCCCCCACGAGGTCCCCGCATTCCGTCCGCAGGACGGCCGCGGCGACCTGATCGGATCAATCGCCCCACGTTCCTGGATGCAGCCCACCTAGCGCCCCGCCCGTCACCGGTCGGGGCGTTCGTATTTCCAGTCAGGAGGATTCCATGTTCGAAGCGCAATCGCAGACCGAACTCGAAGAGATCATGAAAGGAAACATCGAGTTCCGGCAGCTCTACTTCCGGCACAAGGAGCTGGACAAGAAGGTGCTGAACGCAGAGCTCGGCGTGTTCGCCGTCGATGAGGCCACGCTGTCGCAGATGAAGCGCGAAAAGCTCGCGGCAAAGGATCGCCTGACCCAGATGTACGACCAGATGCAGAAACACTAGGTTCCGGCTGTCGCGGGCGGTGGCGGCCATCCTCGTCGGTCGCCATCGCCCGCGGATGTTGTCCGCGGATGCGATAATCGTCGCCTGTCTCGCTGCAACCCGGACCTGCAATGCCGATCGCCGATTCCGTTCTCGACCTGATTGCCGACACGCCCATCGTGCGTGCGCGCCGCCTCGACGCGGGTCCCTGCGAACTCTATTTCAAGCTCGAGAGCCAGAACCCGGGCGGCTCCATCAAGGACCGTATCGGTCTGCGCATGATCGAGGCCGCTGAGGCGCGCGGCGATATCGCGCCCGGTGCCACGCTGGTGGAAGGCACTGCAGGCAATACGGGTATCGGCCTGGCGCTGGTGGCGCAGCAGAAGGGTTACAAGCTGGTGCTCGTGGTGCCGGACAAGATGAGCCGGGAGAAGATCTTCAACCTCAAGGCGATGGGCGCCGAGGTGGTGCTGACCCGCTCCGATGTCGCCAAGGGCCACCCGGAGTACTACCAAGACCTCGCCGAGCGCATCGCGCGCGAGACGCCGGGCGCGTATTTCATCAACCAGTTCGGCAATCCCGACAACCCGGCCGCGCACGAGCACGGCACCGGGCCGGAGATCCTGCGGCAGATGAGTGAGGTGGGCGGGCTGGACGCGATCGTGTTCGGTTGCGGCAGCTCGGGCACGATGACCGGCCTCTCGCGCTGCTTCGCCAAGGACGCGCCGGATGTCGAACTCGTGCTGGCCGACCCGGTCGGCTCGATCCTCGCCGAGTACATCAACGACGGCGTGCTCAACGACAAGTCGGGCAGCTGGATGGTCGAGGGCATCGGCGAGGATTTCCTGCCGGGCATCTCCGACTTCTCGCGGGTGAAGCAGGCCTATGCGATCAGCGACCAGGAGAGTTTCCTCGCCGCGCGCGAGCTGCTGCGGACCGAAGGCATTCTCGGCGGTTCGTCGACCGGCACGCTGCTCGCGGCCGCGCTCAAGTACTGCCGCGAACAGACCACGCCGAAGAAGGTGCTGGTATTCGTCTGCGACACCGGCAACAAGTACCTCAGCAAGCTCTACAACGACTACTGGATGCTCGACAACGGCTTCCTGGAGCGCGAACAGCACGGCGATCTGCGCGACCTGATCCTGCGTCCCTACTCGCGTCGCGACACCGTGGTGCTGCAGCCGACCGACCTGCTGGTGACGGCCTACCAGCGCATGAAGCTCTACGAGATCTCCCAGCTGCCGGTCATGGATGGCGACCGCATCGTCGGCATCCTCGACGAGAGCGACGTGCTGCTGCACGTCTACGGCGACGAGGCCCGGTTCCGCGAGCCGGTGTCGTCGGCGATGGTCAGCAAGCTCGATTTCCTCGACGTCAAGGCGCCGGTCGAGGCCCTGCTGCCGGTGTTCGACCGCGGCCAGGTCGCGATCGTGACCGATGGCGACCAGTTCCTCGGCCTGATCACCCGGATCGACCTGCTGAATTACCTGCGCCGGCGGGTGCAGTAACCCATACATGTGGAGCGCCGCGGCTCTGAACCTGTCGTTCAGGGCTGCTGGCTAGAATCTCCCGTCCTTTCAGGAAGCTGTCATGTCCGAATCCAGTTCCCGGCAACGCGATTACGCGCTGGCCACGTTGGCCATCCACGCCGGCCAGTCGCCCGATCCCTCCACGGGCGCGGTGATGCCGCCGATCTACGCGACGTCGACCTATGCGCAGTCCAGCCCGGGTGAGCACCAGGGCTTCGAGTACTCGCGCACCCACAATCCGACGCGCTTCGCCTACGAGCGCTGCGTGGCGGGCCTGGAAGGCGGCACCCGCGGGTTCGCGTTCGCATCCGGCATGGCCGCGACCGCGACCCTGCTCGAACTGCTCGACAGTGGCGACCACGTCATCGCGATGGATGACCTCTACGGCGGCAGCTACCGCCTGTTCGAGCGCGTGCGCACGCGCAGCGCCGGCCTGTCGTTCAGCTACGTCGACATGACCGACCCGTCGATGTTCGAGGCCGCGATCACGGAGAAGACGAAGCTCGTCTGGATCGAAACCCCGACCAACCCGATGCTGAAGATCGTCGACATCCGGGCGATCGCGGACATCGCGCACAAGCGCGGCCTGATCGTCGTCGTCGACAACACCTTCGCCTCGCCGATCCTGCAGCGCCCGATCGAACACGGCGCAGACATCGTCATGCACTCGGCCACCAAGTACCTCAACGGCCACTCCGACATGGTGGGTGGCATGCTGGTGGTCGGCGACAACGCCGAACTCGCCGAGCAGCTGGCGTTCCTGCAGAACTCCGCGGGCGCCGTGCAGGGTCCGTTCGACAGCTTCCTCGCGTTGCGCGGTCTCAAGACCCTGCATCTGCGCATGAAGGCCCACTGCGAGAACGCGCAAGCACTGGCGGAGTTCCTCGACGCACATCCCGCCGTCGAGCAGGTGATCTACCCCGGTCTCGCCTCACACCCGCAGCACGCGCTCGCCAAGCGCCAGATGGACGGCTTCGGCGGCATCATCTCGGTCCGCATCAAGGGGGGCTTCGAGGCAGCAAAGCGCTTCTGCGAACGCACTGAACTGTTCACGCTCGCCGAGTCGCTGGGCGGCGTGGAAAGCCTGGTCAATCATCCCGCGGTGATGACGCATGCGTCGGTTCCGGTGGAGCGGCGCTCCGAACTGGGTATGCATGACGATCTGGTGCGGCTGAGTGTCGGCGTGGAAGCGCTTGATGATCTGCGCTTGGAGCTTTCCGATGCGCTCCGGGCCTGAATCCGTGACGAATTCAACAGCAAGACCCGGCCGTCAGCAAACGAACGGCAAGCCACTTGGCGGACTACGGTTGTGGTCAGACGTCATCGGGAGTCTGCGGCGTCCGGAATACTGGACCTTCTCGGCGTGGCTGGACATTATCAGCCGTTATCGCAGGTCCAGGCTCGGTGTGCTGTGGCTTTTCGTCCCTCCAGCGGCGACGGTATTGGTAATTGGCAATTTCTACGCAGGGTTTTCCGGGCGTGACCCTCGCTCATTCATGCCATACATGGGGATGGGATATCTGATCTGGCGTTTCATTACTCAGGTTATTGGTGAGTCGTCGGCGGTGATGCTGTCGCATCGCCCGTTCATTATGGATGGAAGAACCCGCTACACGGATTATGTCTTCCGTGCTCTGTCCAAAGCGTCAATCAGCGCGCTTGCGGCATTTACGATCGTGGCGATCGCGTTCCTGTTCTCTCCAATGGCGAATATCGAAGGTTTCGCCAGCTTGGTTGTCACCGTGCCGGTTTTCCTCGTTAATGTGTTCGCGCTGGGTGTCATTGCCGCGCTTTTGGGCGCGCGCTATCCTGACATCCATGAACTAACGACTACGATATTTCTGTTCGGGTTTCTTTTAACGCCTATTCTATGGGATGCGGCAAATGTGCCGACCGATAGTGTCCGGGCAAAGCTCATGTACGTGAATCCGGCTTACCATCTTGTGCAGATGATCCGATCCCCGTTCCTCGGGGGGCATGTCGAATCGATCACCTGGATGTACGTGGGCATTATGACAAGCGTGATGCTGGTGCTGGCGACCGTTCTCTACCGGCGCTACGCGCGCTTTATCCCTCTCTGGATCTGATGATGGCCAGGCTTACCCTCGAAAATGTCGGCCTTGATGTGCCTATGTATCTCCACGGCGAGCGCCGTATGAACGGCTGGCTCGGAACACTGGGCGGCGCTGCCTTCTCTGCGCCAAAGCGCGAGTTTGTGACCTTGATCGATTCGGTTTCTTTTGAGATCGCCGACGGTGATCGGCTCGCGGTCATTGGGCGGAATGGCGCCGGCAAGTCCACACTACTGCAGCTGCTGACCGGCGCCTATCAGCCGACGCGCGGAACGATCACGGTAGATGGCACAAGTCATGCGTTGATGAATCTCTCTCTGGGTTTCAATCCTGATGCGACGGTCGTCGAGAACATACTGCTCCGGGCGTCCGCGATGGGAAGCTCGCTCAGCGAAGCCCGCTCGATGATACCGTCGGTCCTGTCGTTCGCAGAACTCGAGACTAAGTCGACGCACCGCCTGAAGACGCTTTCCACGGGTCAAAAAATGCGCCTCGGGTTCGCGATCTCCACCTCCACGCAGAATGACATCATGATCCTCGACGAGTGGATCGGCACTGGCGACGCGGCTTTTGTCGAGCGCGCCAAGGCGCGGATGCTGGATCGAGTCGGCGGCAGCAAGATCGTTGTGCTTGCCACGCATAGTCTTTCGTTGATTAGGCAGGTCTGCAACCGGGCGATTCTTGTCGACAATGGACGAATCAAAAGCGTTGGGTCGGTGAGCAAGGTCGTGGGTGTCTACAAAGAACTTTTGCGACGTTATGCGTATCAGGAATCGCTCAAGCAGACGCCTGCGGATGGCTCGAGTCAACGGGTCCAGTAGCCGGTGGCGGTCCACGGTTTCAGGGGTATCCGGACCCGCGCGATGCCGGGATGGATCTTGCGTGGATGGTCTCGGTAGCCAGAACACGATATGAAACCGGATGAAGAACTGCCGCTGGCTGGCCTTTCGCTGCACCTGATGCAGGCGCGTCGTGAAGTGGCGCGGCTCCGGGCCGAGGTGGACGGTTTGCGTGCCAGCACATCTTGGAGGTTGACGTCTCCGTTGCGTTTCATAGCGGAGAAACTTCGCGACCGTCCGAAGATGGATCAGGCGAAGCGGGCTGAAGTGGGCGCAGATCCTCGGATTCCAGTTGAGCTGCTGCGTATCGGCACGCTTACAGAATCCAGTGGCGGCAGCTTTCGAATAATTGATGCGGCCTGCCAGCTGTCTGGGCTTGTGCCCGATGCAGTGATCGAAATCCTAAGCCGCCACGCAGACTTTGGGTCTTGCGAATGGAATTTCAGCGGTCGAAAGGAGCGCCCTGTTGCTTTGATCTCCGGGCCGGCCTTGGCAACTGAACTCGCTTTCGATGTGCCAGTGCTGAGGCTCTTCCCAACGGACGCGGTGGAAGTTCTACGCGAAAGTGCGCCAGAGTTTCTGATTCTCGATATGGATTTCCACGACTTCGAACCAGCATGGCGTCAAGCATTGTTTGACCCCTATGGGCCGATCCAGAAAGTGCTGGACCAATGCGCCTTGCTCAAGGTCCCGGTCCTCACTTGGTTTCGCTGTGATCCAGGTCAATACGCGAATCTGAGGCATTGGGCCTGCGAGGCGGATCGCGTCTACGCGATAGACGATGCCATACATGCGCTCCTGGAAAAGGACGTGGGTGCCTCCAAGGTGCGGCTGTTGGAGCCTGTCGTTCAACCCAGGCTCCACAACCCGCTGGTGACCGACGCATTGGCCGCGTTGAAACCTCATGGCAAGTTCCTCATGCTTCACGACGCACTGGGCGACGTTTGTGAATCGGCAGGAAAATCGACCCATGGGGCGTGCGTGATGACGTGGCTGATCGACAGCTACTGGGAGTTACCTGAATCGTGTGTGCAGACCAGTACGTCGAATGCACACGTAGCGATGGGTGGGGTCAGTTCTGGCGACAAGTTGGTTCTCTCGAAAATCACTGACGCTGAGCTTTTCAACGCCGTTGCCAACAGACCACGATGGAAGGTCCAGCAGGACATGTTGAAAGCCGCCGCGTGCGGTTCGCTTGTCGTGGCTGAGCCTGATATCGCCGAAGTGTGGCCGTTGCGCGATTCGCAAGCTTTCGCAACTTCTTTGGAAGAGTGCGTCACGCTTGCGGCGGATGTGCTTGGAGCGGCAGCGTGGCGCAGAAAGGTTATCGACGAGGTGTCTGGCGTGCGCACGATGCGCAATGCATTGATGACTATGCGCAGTGATATCGACCGGCTTCATTATCAGCGCTCCGCGCCACTAATTTCCTGTCTGCTGATCACCCGTCGACCCGAGCGGCTGCGGGGCGCGCTCGAGAATTTCCGGCGCCAGTTGTATCCGAACTGCGAATTGATCATGGTGCTGCATGGTCATCATGTGCCGGATATCGATCTTTCGGCCAAGGGTCGGCGCGTCATGGCGCTGGAAGCGCCGACATCGGTCGGATTGGGTGACTGCCTGAATCTCGCGGCAGCCCGAGCGTCGGGTGACTTCTGGGCAAAGCTGGACGATGACGACTACTACGCGCCAGAGTATCTCACGCGCATGCACGCGTTGATCGAGATGGCACCGGCTGAAGTTGTCGGTATGCCTCTGCTTTTCACGCATTTCGAGTCAGACGACACCGTCTACTGCGACGTGCCCAAACTTGACGGCGCGTTCCGCTTCGAGAAAGGCTGGCGCTCCGGGGGGATCTGTGGCGCGACCCTGGCAGGCAGAACGGAGATCCTGCGCCGTATTCCGTTTCGGAGCGATCGCCGGCGAGGCGTCGATTCACGATTTCTGGACGACTGCAGCTCGGAAGGCGTCAGAATTGCCGTCGGCGATGGATTCGGATTCGTATGCCACCGAAGTGCCGATATTTCGCAGCACACTTGGGAAGGTGATGAGAAGGGTGTGCGCGCCCGAGGTTTTCTTTTGCCCCCAAGCCAGCGCGCTCTGGCTGGAGTAAGCCCTTGATGCCCTCGCCTCCCCGGATTTTCATATTGGGAAGCTGCGTATCCCGCGATGCGTTCGAGCTCACGGAGCACGGCATGCAACTGGCTGGCTACATTGCGCGCACTTCGCTAGCCAGTGCATTCCTGACACGGCCCGCTCCGAAGGAGATTTGCATGAAGACGCCAGAGATTGCGAGTCGGTTCCAGCGGCGCATGGTCGAGATCGATTTGCGCAGGCGCGCGCCAACGATGATCGCAGCAGCGCACTTTGACGTGCTCCTAGTCGACCTTATCGACGAGCGATTCAACTTGGCGAGGTTTGGCGGCTCAAATACGCTCCCCGAGCTTTTCACGCTTTCGCGGGAGCTTGCAGGCGTATGCGGCTGGGCAGGGCCGATCGTAACGCCAGGCACCAATCAGCACCTTGGCGCGTGGAAGCGGGGCGTAGGTCGTCTCCTGAAGCTGGTTGATCCGGGGCGAATCGTCGTGAACCGCGCTTTCTGGGCTGCGACGCTCGAAGACGGAACACCGTTGGAAAATCAGGCAATGATTGCCGAAAGCAATCGCGTGCTCGAAGTCATGTACGGATACCTGGAGAGGAACGGCGTCGGTGCGGTGATCGATTATCCAGACGGGGTGGTCGCAGACCCGAACCACAAGTGGGGCATTGCCCCGTTCCACTATGCGGCCGGCATGTACGAAATCATGGTCCACAAGCTCCAGGTCATCTGCGACAGAGCAGACTTGACGCAGCGCGACAAAGCCGCAGCGGGCCCTGGCGAGACGTTTTCGGGAGGTGGAGAGTGATTCTGCGCGTCAATTTTTTTCGCGGACCACGTCCGTTGCAAGTTGGAGTCGACTGTTGAGCACACTTCAGAAATCTCAGGCAGGCGCCATCGCTGCGCTCGTGCCCGCCGGGGACATCGTGCTGCAGGTCGAGTCTGCACCCGCTGCCGAAGCTGCTTCCGTGCGGGAGAGTTCGGTGTTGCTTCGGCGTATGCCAAAGGATGGCGAAGCTCTGGACGCGCCTGTGGTCGAGACCGTTGGACTCGCGGTGCTCCAGAATTGCCGCTCGGGACAGATCGGGAGCCAGACCGGACGCGTTGGATTGGTGGTGCTGTCCGGCGCGCCTGTGCCGGAGTGGGCGGATATGCTCATCCAGATCGCCTTGGATCAGCGTGCAGTTGTCGAAGTCGGTTCCTGTCCTTCCGAAGCACTGAAGCAAATTGGTGAAATCTTCGGCAAGCACGGTTACACCAGCATGGCGGGCTACCGGGGCGGCTCGGTCGTCCTGCTGGTTCCCGCGCGTACGCGCGTCGAGATGGTGCGGCTCCATCTGTTTGCTGGCGCCGGCGGTCAGCCCAAGACTCTGGGCGACAGGGCATTGCTGGTGACGCCCCCTGTGATTACGCCGGTCGAGGACATGCGCGGACCATCCGCAGCCTCCGGCGCCGGAGACATGATGACTGCGAAGCCAGATGTAGCGGCTCGTGTGCGCGACAGCGCGGATGACGTCGCATCGCTGCATTCGGAACTGGCTGAACTGCGTCAGCATCTCGCAAGAGTCGAGCACCGCGCTGCCGGACAGATCGAGCTCCAGTCGCTTGAACTGTCCCGCCTGAAGGCGGAAATGCGCGCTCGAACGGACATGCTGCTTTCACGTCACGAGGCGTTGCTAAACGGACGGATCTTCAGCCTGCTTCGCCGCTTGTCGCGCATGCTTCAGTGGCAGGGCCTCGCGAGGGGAGGCGTCCCGTCGTTGCAGAAGGTCAATGCAAGCCTTGATGCGGGCTCCGAAATTCCTCGGGGCCGTCCGCGGCTGGAGCGCGATACCGGCGACGACCATCTCCCGCACGCGACGATTTCCCTTCAACCCGCTCGTGCTGCAGCGGATTCTGCGCAGCTACTGTCGCCCCAGGAAATTCCCCGTCCGCAGAGTGTACGGATTGCCGGCGTGTCTTATATGTCCCGAAAAAAAGGCGGCGTAGTGGGCGCGGAGGCAACCTATCCGGGGGAGCCGCTTATCTCCGTCATCATGACGACGTATAACACCGAGCGTTATGTCGAAGCCGCGATTCGCTCGATACTCGAGCAGAGCTGGCGCAACTTGGAGCTTGTCGTCGTGGACGATTGCAGTTCCGACATGACGCGGACACGTGTAGAGGCGATGCAGAGGGTAGACAGCAGGATCAAGCTTTACTGTTTCGGCGAGAATAACGGCACGTATTTCTGCAAGAATTTTGGTATCACCAGGTCGACCGGCTCGATCGTAACCTTCATGGATAGTGATGATGTGTCGCTACCAGCTCGTATCGAGAAGCAGTTTCACGCGCTCAATCGTAGCGGCGTCGCCGTCAGCACCTGCAACCATGTCCGGCAGAATGAAGAGGACGGAAGCACGATTCTGATCAACGGCGTTGCCGAGCGTGTCGCTTACATCAGTCAAATGGTGAAAAAAAGTGTTATCGAAGAGATCGGATACTTTGACACCGTCAGGACTTCCGCCGACGATGAATTCCTGCGTCGCGTTCGCATGACGTATGGGCTTGACGCCCAAGTTAATGTAAAAGACGTGTTGTATATAGCGTTACTGCGAGATGGGTCGTTGACGCGAGACCCGGCGAATGCGATCAATTTCGTTCAGGACCGAAACGCCGCGCAGAGTTTTCTGTCACCACAGCGACGGCACTATGCGGCAATGTGCGACAAATGGCACAAGCATCTTGATGGCATGGGTTTGCGTCCCTACATGCCGTTCCCTGTGGTGCGGCGCCCGTATCCCGTTTTCGGGCGGCTGCTTGTGGGAGAAGGTCGTTACGACGGCAACGCGATCACCGCGTGCATGGCCACATATCCTCCGCGGGAAGAAAAGTTGCGCGTCGTCGTGGCTGCGCTGCTGCCGCAGGTGGATTCCATCAATATCTATCTCAACGGATACGACGAAGTACCAGCTTTTCTCAAGCATTCCCGCATTAATGCCGTGATCAATGGCCCTGATCTGAGGGACAATGGAAAGTTTCATTTTACCAAGGATGTGCCGGATGGCTTCTGCTTTACCGTTGACGACGACATCGCCTATCCCCCCGACTATGTGCAGAGCCTGATACGGAAAGTCGAGTTCTACGAACGCAAGGCGATCGTCGGTTTGCACGGAACGGTCTATGCAAAGCCGATCAGGAGCTTCTTTCGTGGACGGACATTGCTTCATTTCGAGGAAAGCCTCGCCACGGATACGGTTGTGAATCAGTTGGGCACTGGCACCGTCGCCTTTCATACGGATCTTTTGCGCCCCGAGCTCAAATGGTTCGAAACCACCGGGATGGCCGACGTATGGCTGGCGCTGGAAGCCCGGCGACGTCGCATTCCACTGGTAGCGATCGCACGAGAGGCGCATTGGTTGCTGCCGATCGGATCGGAGGAAACCACGCTCTTCAGAGAGTTTCGGAAAAACGACGATATGCAGACCGAAGTCGTGCGTCAGCTGGCGCCTTGGAGGGAAGAGCTCAGCCGAGAGCTCGCGGTCTCGGTCGCGGAAAAGAAGCAGGTTCTGGGCGAGAGTTATGCTCGGCTACTGCCTAATCTCGGTGTCGGCGATGCGGCCCGAAGGGCATAAATTCATATGGGCAGCGCATTGGAGCGAAATATGTCTGGATTCATGACGGTACGCAGACTGGGAGGGGGCATTCTCGCAATTGCCGGGGTGGCCGGAATTGCAGTGGGCATTCTATCCAGCACCACCTCCTACCTTGTTCTGGGCGCCTTGGCACTGTGGCTCCTTGTGTTCGGTGGAATCGCCTCCCTGCTCCAACGCGCAGGCTTGCTGATCAGGATGATCGCTGCTACGCGCGCTGACCTCGAGGGCCTCGCTCTTGGACAGCAGCGCCTGTCCGGCGAACTGCGTGAAAGGATGACGGTGGTGGAGCAGGCGCATCGTCGAGCCATCGGCCTCGCCCAAGACGAGACAGTTCGCCTCCGGAAGGACATGAAGCGGAGTCTCGCTGGAATTGAGGGTTACTTTGCAACGCTCGCGGACGACCAAGCCGGAGCTGCGACCATCCAGACCGCCAATCAGCTCTCGATCATCTCGATGCTCGTAGATGCGACAAGCAACCAGCGCAGGATGGAGGACGAGACGCGCCGCGGCCTGATGGAGCACTCCGGGCTGGCGATGCGCGTCTTCAGGGATATACACAGTGAGCTCGAGACTCGCCAAGGGTCCATGGACGATGCTGTGAAACATCTCGGACGCCAGTCCAGCGAGATCGGCGAATTGAAGTCAGTCATCGAATCCATCGACCGTAAGTTGAGCGATGCCGGCAACAGCCTGCGGCATATCGAAGCGACGCACTACGGCGTTGATACGGCCAACAAGAGTCTGGCCGAATTGCAGGCGGCATACGAAGCGGACAAGAAAAAGCTCTTGGCGCTAACTCGCGATGAAAAAATGTTGCGCAGCATTTCTAGGCGGGGGATGCAGTGGCTCAAATACGAAACCGTCCGCGAGGTCGAAGCGGTATTGCAGCTTCGCCAGATGCTTCAGGTTGAATCTCAGACGCCGCTCCTGGGTGGGTGGGCAATGGATCCCGAATCTGTCTACGGTCTAGTGCAGTTGCTCACAGAACGACGGCCGCAACGTGTTGTCGAGCTGGGGAGTGGCGCGTCCACCGTCTGGGTCGCGATGGCGCTGCGCCGTTGCGGCACCGGCAAAATCATTTCCTACGACCACTTGCCCGAGTACGCTGAGCAGACCCGCCAGGCTTTGCGCAGGGCGGGGCTGGAAGATTGGGCAGAAGTAAGGCACGCGCCGCTGGCGGAGGTGGCTGTCGGCACCGAAACCTATATCTGGTATTCGATAGAGGACGTGGCCGGGGACGCACCTATCGAAGTTCTGATGGTGGATGGCCCACCTGCATCGACGGGTGCGCTGGCGCGATATCCAGCCGTCCCCCGATTTTTCGAAGCATTGGGCGACCAATCCCTTGTGATCGTCGACGACGCGACCAGGTCCGACGAGAAACAAATGCTTGAACGCTGGGGCAATGAGTTTCCGCGTCTCAGGCCTGTAGACAATCTCGGTACCAGAACGGTGGTGTTGGCCCTTGAGTCGAAGCCAGCGGCAGCCGTACTGGCCGACTCGTGAAACAAGATATTGCCGGCAGTCTCGCCCCCAGATTGATTCGGCACATGCTCGGTACCCTCACCGGTCCCAAAGAGCACGCCGCTTTCGACGCAACGGCGCTACGCATGCGTTCTGCACCGGCGCGTGACGTGCTTGCGTGGCTCGCATCGGGTGGTGCCGCAGGGCTGGACGCTGTCCTTTCGATCGCGCATCTCGCCGTGCACGATCTAGCGTCGCCTGAAGCCGGCAGGTGGCGCACCTTCGATCCGACCGCCGCATCCAGGCTGGCCAGGCTGTTCGCCGTGCAGGACATCTTTGCCGGCGACCGTCGCGATGCCCATGCCATCTACCAGGCCATCGTCAATGTGCACGGCCCGCGCGCCTTGCCGCGGCGCCACGTCAATACAGCTTTGCAGGTCGCGCTGTCTGTAGCGGATTACAAGGCCGCGGTCGCTTTGCTGGCTCTCCTGCCGCAGGAGAGTTACGACCACCGCTTCGCCCTGTGCGACCTCGCCAACCCCTTTTCCGGCAGTCCGCATGCGTCGATGGAGCGTTGGTCGGCACGGCTGAACGCGATTCTGTGGGAAAAACGGGTCGCGCCCGTCCATGTCGTGCCTGGCGCGCCTTCCCCGTTCGATGGACTTGCCTGCGATCTCGCAGCGGGGGCCAGAGACGGTCCTCGGGTGACCGTTGCGGTCAGCAGCTGGCATCCCGACGCGAGCCTGTTGTCCGCCGTCGGTTCGATCGTCAGGCAGACCTGGCGGAACCTTGAAATCCTGCTGGTGGACGATGGTTCGCCTGCAGAGTATGACGCCACTCTTGCTGCTGCGGTCGCGCTGGATCCCGCTCGCATCCGGCTCATCAAGCAGGAGGTCAACGGCGGTACATATGCAGCGCGCAACCGTGCGCTGGCGGAGGCATCGGGAATTTACTTCACCGTGCACGATTCCGACGACTGGGCACATCCCGGTCGCATCGAACGACAGGTGTCCGCGTTGCTTTCGGACGCGTCCCTTGTTGCGACGTACTGCACTGGTCTGCGTACCGACGATGACCTGTTGGTCAGCCTGCCTGGCGTGCCGGCGTTCCGAACGAATGAATCCTCGCTGTTGTACCGGCGTGAGCCGGTCATGGAAGCCATTGGCTATTACGACCCCTCCCGCAAGGGCGCCGATACTGAATTCTCAACGCGCCTTCGACTGCATTTCGGCGAGCAGCGCGTCGCGACGCTTCCAGATATCCTGACATTCATCCGTCTCAGCAAAGGGTCGCTGTCTAGGGCGGAATTCAGGCCCGGCTGGCGGCATCCCGCGCGTGCCACGTATCGCCGCAGTTTCGAGGCTTGGCATGATCGCAATTCCAACCTCGCCATTCGCAGCCTGGATCCCGCCGGCCAAAAGTTCGCCCGGCCAGCGCGTTTTGATCCTGAACCCCGACCAAGCACCGCTTTCGACTTCGCGTATCTGTCCGATCATCGGCTGTCGGCACCGGGAGTAGGCCGGGTGGCGGAAGAGCTCGCGGTATTGGCCGAAGGTCAGATCCGGGTCGCCATCGTTCAGCAGGATCTGTTCACGCACCTTTCTCCAATTGCAGTTGAGCCGTACGCGGTATACCTGCAGGACATGCTCCAACGCCAAGAGGTCGAGGAGATCGACCTAGGGGGCAGTGCTCACGTGGAGACACTCGTGGTCACCTCCCCTGCGTTGCTGACCTACATGACGCAGCTGCGCACGCCCATGACCATAGGCAAGGTCATCCTGATCGACGACCCCGATGAGGCTATCAACGCCCATGTCGGTTACGACAGAAGCCTCTGTGAACGGGCCTGCAGGATCATCTTCGGCTGTGATCCCTGCTGGATACAGCGCGAACGCGACAGCGAACCGGCGGCTGCCGTGTCATGGCCTCGCGCGGTGGCGTACCGGCACTGGCGATCGCCCCTGCGTGAGACATTGGATTCGCGTGACCCCGTCCTTGGCCTCGCGTTGCCGGTGGCGGGTGACATGCGGCTCTGGCTTGACCGCCTGGCCGAACTGCACGCGTTTCCGGTACTCGTCTGGGATATGACAGATGGTACGAAGACCGAGTGCCTGCCTGCGGCATGGACCGTCTACCGCGCCGGTTCGACTGCATGGCCCACCTTTCTCGCTCTCGTCGACTTCTGGATCGACATGAACCTACCCCGACAGGGCTCGCCGCCTGCACTCGCTGTCCTGCAGGCGCTCATGGCCGGTTGCATTCCCGTGCTGGAGCTAGGCTGGCAGGTACAATACGGCGATGCCGCGGTGTACGCGGCCCCTTCCGCCCTGGCCTGCGTCGTCCAGACGCTCGGCTCCAGTCCGCAGCTTCGCCGCAGTGCGCTGGAGCAGGGGCCCGCATTCGTCGACCGCACCGCAGGTCCTGCTGCGTTCGGCAGCAGGGTGCGCGCGTTAACAACATGACAGGAACTTGACCACATGATCGTAAATTCCAGCGCCGAGAAGCGCCTGGCCATCGTCGGGCTCGGCTACGTGGGCTTGCCGCTTGCGGTGGCATTCGGGCGCAAGCGGGACGTAGTCGGCTACGACATCAGTGGCGATCGCGTCGAAGAGTTGGGTAAGGGGCACGATCGCACCCTCGAAGTCGATGCCGATGAACTGGCAGCCGCATCCAGGCTCACCTTCACCTGCCACCTCGACAAGATCCGCGACTGCAGCGTCTTCATCATTACGGTGCCGACGCCCATCGATACGGCGCGCCGTCCCGATTTCGATCCGCTGTTGAAGTCCAGCGCGGCGATCGGTTCGATCCTCAAGCGCGGCGACATCGTGATCTACGAGTCCACGGTCTACCCGGGCGTGACCGAAGAGGTGTGCGTGCCGGTGCTGGAGGAGGTATCGGGCCTCAAGTTCAACGAGGACTTCTATTGCGGGTATAGCCCGGAGCGGATCAATCCGGGCGACAAGGAGCGCACTGTCACCAAGATCACCAAGGTAACGGCGGGTTCCACGCCCGAGATCGCGGATTATGTCGACGAGCTGTACGCCTCGATCATCGAAGCTGGTACGCACAAGGCCAGTTCGATTCGTGTTGCCGAGGCAGCGAAGGTCATCGAGAACACCCAGCGCGACGTCAACATCGCGCTGATGAACGAGCTCGCACGCATCTTCAATCGCATCGGCATCGACACGCACGAAGTGCTGGCGGCGGCCGGCACGAAGTGGAATTTCATGCCGTTCTCGCCGGGACTGGTTGGAGGCCATTGCATCGGGGTGGATCCTTATTACCTCGCCCACAAGGCGGCAATGCTCGGCTACAACCCAGAACTGATTCTTGCTGCACGTCGAATCAATGACGAAATGGGCCCATACGTGGCGAGCCAAGTCATGAAGCTGATGGCGCAATCCCGCATCAACATTGTGGATTCGCGGATTCTGGTGCTGGGGCTCGCATTCAAGGAGAACTGTCCGGACGTTCGCAATACCAAGGTCGTGGACGTGATCGAAGAACTGCGGACCACCAATGCGACCGTGGACATCCATGACCCATGGGTGGACGCTGCCGAGGCAATGCATGAATACGGGATTGGGCTGCTGCGCCATCCCGGAGCAGGTCAGTACGACGCCGTCGTGCTGGCGGTCGGGCACAAGGAATTCGTTCCTGATGGTTCTAGCGGCACGGTTGAATCGTTCCTCAAGCCCGGCGGAATCATCTTCGACGTCAAGGGCGTGCTGCCTCGTTCTGAGAACGTCTTCAGGCTGTAACCACCGACCATTCAAGGAAAGGACATGTCCAGTTTTGCGTCGAAAGCTTTTATCGTAGTTGCCGCGCTCGCCGCCGCAGCTTGCGCCCCGGATCGGAGTGACGTCGAGGAGAGCGCTGCAGCACCTGCCGCCGAGGCCGCTGCGGCACCGCAAGCCGCCACTCCGCCCGCTGTCGTGGAAGAGGCGCAGGCCATCCCCGGTCGACAGGTCGCGTTGCTGGGCGCGGTGGTCGATATCCCGTTCGAGCACCGGCAGGTCTACGATCGCGTCCGGCCGGGGCCGAACGATGTGCCCGAACGGCAGATTGGGCTTGCCTCGGCGAGCACCGACCATAAAGCGCTCGCCGCAGAGCTTGAGAGCGCTCTCAAACTGGCAGGCTTCGAAACGCGTACGAACGAAAGTAAGGACGAGTGGGTCTGGATCACTGTTTCCAGCGGTGCGGGCCAAGCTAAGGTGGCAGTCCGCCCAGATAGCAAAAAACCAGAAAGCGTTATTGTCTTCAAAATTCCTCAATCCTAACGATGCAGCTGGCGCCGCAAGTGCACAACTTGCGGGATCGTAATCTGCTACTTGGAGTGGCATCGTTAGAATATAAAGAGCGTAATTGCCGCTAGTGGCGCGCGTTATCCGTGGCGGGCGGAGGCGCCGGCCAAATGTATCGGGGCCGGGTTGACCTGGCGACGCAAAGAGCGGTTCTCAGTCTATGTCCGCGACATCTGATCCTTCTTATTCTCGCTGGGCATCATCCAATGAACGGGTGTATAGCTGAAGTTTGCTTCGCGCGTCCAAGAGCTCGCAGGCTAGGACTAAATCTTAAGCCGCTGGTTCGCGAGGGTAGCGGTTGGCCTCGCGGCAAGAGATTAAGTCGTTGCATGCGCTCCGAATTTTCCGCAATTGATTGCTGCGGGCCAAGGGACATCAGGCATTTCGACGCATGAGGTATGCGGCTCGTCACGCAGGACCAAGCGCAGACTAGGCCTTTGTCAAGCGATCTGCTTAGTGATTTCGTATAAAAAATTAATGAGAGGTCGCAGTGAAGATTAAGGTGCTTGTTGTTTTCCACGAAGTTATGATGCGGAAAATCCTGCGTCTGAATGCTCGCTTTGATCGGGACTTCTTTGCGTCGGATCTATGGGTGCGGGGGCCTAACTCCACCAGTAGGTTGAATCTCGCAAATTATCTGGCGTTTCTTCATCTGAAGAAGGCGTTTGATATCGAGTTCATCTGGGCGGAGTCCTTCTCGACGGAACTTGAGGAGAAGCTCAGGTGGGCGGACCTCGTCGTAATCAACCAGGTCCCACGTAAATCCAGCATTGCCTTTTTGAACGAGTTCGCTCGTTGGGCTCGTGAGAATGAGTTACTGGCAAAGGTTATTTTCGGAACGGAGTTGACGTGGTTTAAAGAGCTCAAAGTCGAGGCCATCGATCGCGAGACGCTGGACTTTGCCTACTTCGAGAACGTGCTCTTGAGGCATACAGCGAGAACTGACCGTGAGTTGTATGCCGACGATGCGGGTCATCGTGCGCGTTTGCAAGAATTCGAGCTCGGGATCGATACGGAGGTTGTGAAATGTGAGACACCCGCGACGGAGCGAAAATACATCACCTTTGTGCGTGCTCCGGATGGGCGTGTCACCAAGAACAACGACGCAATCGATAGGATCCGCGCGCTCGTGCAGGCGTCCGATGCTCTTAAGTCGTATGAGATCGTCGAGATGGCGCCCCCGTACTCGACTGTTGAGTACTGGGATGTAATGTCGAATAGCGCATTTTTTGTGTTCACTTCTAACGGCGAGACATTTAGCTACTGCTTAAATGATGCCAAGGCCCTCGGTGTGATTTCATTTTATCCCGAGCATATGTATTACTCGGCTGTCGGTAACGGTTACGCGGTGGAAAGTTATCCTTGGTCGGGCATCAAGTTCAAGAATGATGAGCAGCTCCTCGCGATGATGGAGCGCCTGGCGTTGGACCCGGACGCAATGATGGTTGAGTCAGCGCGATCCCGGCAGGTCGTAATTGAGAACTTCTCGGTAGCTAGGTTGGTCGAGAAGTGGAGAGCACTTCTCACTGGGAAAGCTCTTTGCACTGAGACGCTCTATTTGTTCGATGGCACGAAGCATGTGGATGTCGAAGAGCTGTCGAAAGCGTGTCGTGCGCATGGGGCGCAGTACGCGATGCCGTATCGGAATGTCGGCCCGTTGAGCGCTGGTGTCGATCAGCTCACCAGGCACCTGCCGGACCATGACTTGGTACTGCTTCGGTATTTCGTTGACCAAGTGAACGATGGGGGTCTACGTAGGAGCGTCGTCAAAGACGCCGTGGGAATGATTCCAGGCGCCGGAGTTGAGGTCCGCAGGGAGAGCAACGACGAATCAGCGAGGTTCATGCAACTTCTATGCAGAACCTACAGCATTGGCGAAGTGGTTCTCGACCCGTCTCTGGAAGGAAGCACGGTTCATCTCGCACTGGATGCGGTTCGAGTATTTGATTGCATCGGAGCTCCCCTTAGAGAGATCGATGTGCGTGTTTTGGCAGAATTGTCTGACAACGATCCTGTCTCCTGATACCTGCCTGGGAATGGTTTAGTGGCCAAATTGTTGATATGGGATCTGGATGACACTTTGTGGCAGGGGACATTGGCCGAGGGCGATGTCCCTGCCATTTTCGACAGCCGGGTCGACGCTATCAAGCGCTTGAATGTTGCTGGGGTTGTCAACTCGATCTGTTCCAAGAACAATCTGCAGGCAGCTAGGTTTGAGCTCGAGCGATTCGGCCTCTGGAATGAGTTTGTGTTTCCAGAGATATCTTTCGAGCCTAAAGGAGAGCTCATCAAGCGCATCATTAGCGATATGCAGCTCCGGGCGCCCGACGTGGTGTTCATCGACGATAACGAGATGAACTTGCGGGAAGTCGAGTTCGTCAATCCCGGGATTCGCACGATCGATGCGCGGGGCAGCGACGTCGAAGTATTCCTTGCAGACCTGCTGGAGAAGACCAAAGGCATCAGCAAATCGCGCATTCCGGAATATCGGATTCTGGAGCAGAAGCGCGCCGATCGTGAAGCGGACCAGTCATCTAACGAGGAGTTCCTGCGTTCGTGCGACATCGCAGTGGCCATGGTGCGCAGGACCGACAATCTTCGTTACGCCGGTCGCATCGAAGAGCTGATCAACCGCACGAACCAGCTGAACTTCACCAAGTCGCGCGTCGCGCCCGGCTCGATGCCGGAATACATCATCGACGTCGCCCACAACGAAACCTATTCAGTGTTCGTCTGGGACCGGTATGGCTACTACGGCCTGGTGGGTTTTGCCGCGGTGGAGAACAAGACGGTCCTGCGTCATTTCCTGTTCTCGTGCAGGACCATGAACATGGGCGTCGAGACTGCAGTGGCTTCGGTGCTCAAGAAGACGTTCAAGTCGATCAAGCCGCCGGTCGATACGACCAAGCCGGACTGGATCAGGCTGGTGCAAGCGGACTCGGAGGAGTTCGCGCAGCGGGTCGTGGCAGAGGCTGAGTCCTTTACGCCGACCATCCGGGTGATGGCCAACTGCCAGTCCGGGGCCATTGCGCACTATATGGGCGGACAGGACGTCGAGTTCGACAACTGGCCGCGTACTTTCAAGCTGGAGGACGCGCTGGGCTCCGGCCTGGGCGAGTCGCCACATCCGCTGCTGATCTACGGCGCCTTCTTCGACTACGACACGCGGTACTGGTCGACCCCGCCGAGCGATTCGGTGTATCGAAGCGCGGCGGAGCGGCTGATTGGCTCGACACGGGAAGCCGGGAGCCGGCTGATCGTGATCCTGCCTAAACCCGAGTTCAGCCAGGAGCGGGCTGTGGACGGCATTACCTCTGAGCGCTTCGCCCGGCTCAACGCGATCTGGAGCGAGCTCGCAGGCCAAGAGGAGCATATGGAGCTAGTCCAGCTGGGGGTGGACGTGCCGCTGGGGGACGTGACCGATCCACGCCACTTCGACCGCACTACGCTCAAGCTGCTGGGTGAGCTGATGCGTAAGCGTGCCACCGTGGGCGTGCATTGAGCGGGCTGGCGGCCGTGCCGGCCGGCACGGCGGGTGGCTCGAAGCATCATTTCAGGCCGGATATCCAGGGGCTGCGCGCGATCGCGGTCCTGCTGGTGCTGGTCTACCACGTCTGGCCCGACCTGCTGCCGGGCGGCTTCATCGGTGTGGACGTGTTTTTCGTCATTTCCGGATTCCTGATCACATCGCTACTGAAGCGGGAACTGGAACTGCACGGTCGTATCGGGTTTGCTGCTTTCTATGCGAGGCGGGTGAAGCGGTTGCTGCCCGCGGCGCTCGTGGTGCTGGCGGCGATCCTCATAGGTACCCTGCTGTTTCTGCCTGTCACCAACTGGCGCTCGGCGAGCCATGAGGTGGCCGCAGCCGCGCTCTACGTGGAAAATTGGTGGCTGGTGCATCAGGCGGTCGACTACCTCGCGCTGGACGGCGCAGCGTCCCCTGTCCAGCACTTCTGGTCGCTTTCGGTCGAAGAGCAGTTCTATTTCTTCTGGCCCGTGCTGCTGGCGTCCGCCTGGTTCGTGGGTCGGCGGCGCGGTGGGTTGTCCACCACCATTGGGCTGCTCGGTCTGGTGTTGGCGGGCTCCCTTGTCTATTCGGTCTCGTCCGGGCTGGCCGGGGACTCTGCGGCCTATTTCTCGACGCTGACACGGATCTGGCAGCTGGCTGCGGGCGGCCTGCTTGTTTTCCTGCCTGTGGCACGCGCTGCAAGCGCGTTTGCTTGCCTGCTGGTGGGGCTGGTCGCGATCGCCCTCTCCGCGCTGCTGTTGTCCGGTGAGCTTCCTTATCCTGGATATCTGGCCTTGGGCCCCACGCTGGGAGCGGCGTTGGCCCTGTACGGCGGAAGCGCGTTTGGGCGCAGTTTCACGACGCGCTGGCTGGCTTCCACGCCGGCTGGATTCGTGGGCGATATCTCGTATTCGCTCTATCTGTGGCATTGGCCACTGATCGTCTTTTACAAGGCATGGGCGGGCGCCGATCCGGGATTGCTGGACGGTCTCGCCTTGATCGCAGCTGCGCTGGGACTCGCGGCGTTGACCAAGCGTTACGTGGAAGATCCTTTCCGTGGGAACTCCGGTTCCGCAGCCCACTGGCGCACGATTGCGTCCGGCTTGGCGGCCAGCCTGCTGATCGTACTGGCAGCGTTGTGGGTGGCATCCACCGTAGGCGGTGACAGCGGGCAGCCAGCGACTATCGAAGATTCCCGTTATCCGGGCGCGATGGTGATGCTGCGCCAGGAGCCGCTGCAGGATCCAGTACCCGATGAGTTCCTGCCGAGGCTGCCGCATGTCGAGCAGGATGTTGCCGACGCCTATCAGCAGGACTGCATCCAGAGTATTGGCGGGACCGAAGTCAAGCCGTGTCGGTACGGTGATCCGGGGGCCCGGCTTCGCATTGCCGTCGTCGGTGACTCGCATGCCGTCCATTGGCTGCCTGCCTTCGAGCTGTTGGCCCGAGATCATGACGTTTATATCGAAGGACTGACCAAGACCAGCTGCATCACCTCAGGGCTGCCTGTTTATCACCAGAAGCTGACGAAGCCCTACGTGCAGTGCAACGCCTGGACGCGCAATGTCATCGATTATCTCAATCAGCAGGCATTTGATCTGGTGGTCGTCAGCCAGTCGCCGAGGCATCGCATTGCAGGTCGGGAGGCGCGGAGCCCGCAGTCCCAGGCGGACGATATTGCACGTGGCATGGCCGCCGTCTGGTCCGGCCTCGGCAAGGAGACGAAGCTTGCGGTGATCCGTCCGACGCCCTGGCAGACCACGCTGGTTCGTGACTGCGTGGCGAGCAATGAACCGCCTTACGATGTCTGTGCGGGGGAGCAGGACAAGGTGCTGTTCCACAATGCGCTGTCCAGCTTCGCGGGTATGTCCGGTCTCCCGCTTCTGGATTTCACCGACCTGTTCTGTCGTGATGGCCGTTGCCCGCCCGTGATCGGCAACGTGTTCGTGTATCGCGACTCCCACCATGTCACGGCCAGCTACATGCGTACGCTGTCACCGGCACTGGCGCAAAGGCTGGGAGTGACGTTGCCGCCTCGACTCGGGCCACGGGCCCCGACGGCCGAGCGTTCTGCCGTGGTGTCGACGCCATCGCCGGAACTGGCAGCAGCGGACCGAGACGATGCCTTCGGCCATGGATGTGTGCAGCCGCTCAGGCATGCAACTCTCAAAGTATGCAGGTACGGGGCCAAGCTGGAGTCATCACGACTGCGCGTTGCAGTGGTAGGGGATGCGACGGGCGCTAATATCCTGCCAGCGCTGAAGGAAAATGCAGTCGAGCGCGGCTGGCGTATCGAGACCTACCTCAAGGAAAGCTGTTTCTGGTCCGATAGACCGGTCTGGAACAGGAAGCTGCGCCGGGCCTACACCGAGTGCACTGCCTGGAGCGAGCGCGTAACGCGGGCCGTGATTCAGTCCCGGCCGGATATTGTCTTGCTCGCACAGTCGCCGACCTACACCGACGATCGCTCGCGCACGATCGAGTATGCGACGCCGCGATTGGCAGCCGGGTCCGCCTCCCTGGTGCGGGAGCTGCAGGAAGCGGGTCTCAACGTGGTTGCACTGCGATCGCTGCCACTGCTTTCCAAGAGCGTGCCGCAGTGTCTTTTGATGCGCGGGGATGTGTCTGCTTGCGGAGACGAGCGTGCGAGCAGTCTGAGAACAGGGCCGTTGGACGTGGTTGCCATGGAGACGCCGGGGGTATCGCAGCTCGATCTGTCGAGTGCGTTCTGCGACGGTTCCAGATGCGAGCCGATTATCGATGGCGTGCTGGTCTATCGCGACAGCACCCAGCCGACCCGGACGTTCATGCAGGCACTGTCGCCCACGGTGCAGGCGCAATTGATCTCGGCGTCGCGCGCTGAACCGTCGACGCGCCCATGATGTGAGCTTGATTTCATTACGATTATTCTTTGCGCCCGGTCGGAAGACCCTTTACTCACCGAACACCCCCGGAGTGACTCCATGAAATCGAAATTCCTGCTGGCAGCGCCATTGGCTCTGGCCTTTGCGCTGTCGGGCTGCAACCGGTCCGATACGCCCACGACAAGCACCGCTGACGATTCGCCAGCAGCCCCCGCTTCCCAGCCCGCGCCAGCCGCAACGACAGGCCGCGACAGCTTGGCGATTGGGAATGGATTCGCCCTTCCCCGAGGTTTCGCGATGCGCTCCAGGTCGACGAGTGGCGAGGGCGCCGATATCTCCCACGTTGCGCGAGCCGAATTCGAGGGTTCGACCGCGCAAGCGGCGAACGTGCTGCGCAGAGCGTTCGATGAGGCCGGTTTCCAGCAGGTCAGTACGAGCGAGGATGCCGAGGGCGTCGCCACCCGGATTTTCCGTTCCGCCGCCGGGCAGCGGGTCCGGGTCGTGTTCGTGCCGAAGGGTCCCGCTCTCAAGGTCGAGCTCCAGATGGCGGATGCCTCTGGCCTTGCGACGTTCTATTGGCAGGATGTCGTCGCTTCGAACTGAGTGATTCGATCCCGGTGCCTGTCTGGTTTCAGCAGGTGCCGGGCTGCGAGACCGCCAGCCAGACGCGGAACCGCGGTTCCGATGGATTGCTCGGCATCAGGCGGGTGGGGTGAGGTGTCCGGTGATAATCGTCGCAATCCGTTCCGATGCCTTGCCATCGCCATAGGGATTTCTCGCTCCGGGCGTGGCCGGCGGGCTCGCCCGCTCGTCGAGCAGATGTTCCACTGCGTTCCTGATGCGGGCGGGGTCAGTCCCGACCAGTCGGATTGCACCTGATGCGACGCCTTCGGGGCGTTCCGTTGCTTCCCTCATGAGCAGGACTGGCGTCCCCAGGGACGGCGCTTCTTCCTGGATTCCTCCGGAGTCGGTCAGGATCAGGTCTGCGCGTTGCATCAGCCTCACGAAGGGCAAGTATTCAAGCGGCTCGATCAGCGAGATGCCGGGGATATGCCCCAGCGCGCGCTGCGCTGGTCCACGGATGTTCGGATTGGGGTGAACCGGGTATATGACGTCCAGACCCAGCGCTGCGATCTCCTGCAGCGAACGGCAGATCCGTTCGAACCCTTCACCAAAATTCTCGCGTCTGTGACTGGTGACGAGCACGAGTCCACGCCGACCGGTGCTGGGGGGCAATGCAGCGTCAAGCCGCGCCTGCAGCATGGTGTCTGCGTCGATCCCTGCTGCCGCCTGCAGGATCGCATCCACGGCGGTATTGCCCGTCACGTGGATTCGGTCAGCTGGAATGCCCTCTTGTAGAAGGTTGCGTGCCGAGAGATCAGTCGGTGCGAAGTGCAGACTGCCGAGGGGTGAGGTGAGCCTTCGGTTCATCTCCTCGGGGAAGGGTGCTGACATGTCGTGGGTGCGCAAACCAGCCTCGACATGCCCGACCGGGACCTGCCTGTAGAACGCCGCCATTGCGGCGGCAAGTGTGGTCGTGGTGTCACCATGGACCAGGACCAGATCGGGTCCGACTTCCCCGATCGCCCGGTGGATTCCATTGAGGGCGCGACCGAACAGGTCGGGCAGCGTCTGATCGGGACGCATCAGGTCGAGATCGATATCGGGATCGATCGAAAAGAAAGACAGCACCTGATCGAGCATCCCGCGGTGCTGCGCAGACACCACGACGATCGCCGAGAGCCCCGCCGACTGGCGAACTGCCTTGATGACAGGGGCCATCTTGATCGCTTCGGGGCGGGTGCCGAAGACGAACATGACCTTCTTGACGTTGGACATCACGCTGCTGTCAGAGGAGGGCGCGGGTTTCTGCGGGGAATGGGCGCGCTCAGAGCGCGGCCTCCAGCTCTGGCAGCACCTTGAACAGATCGCCCACCAGGCCGATGTCCGCGATTTCGAAGATCGGCGCGTCGGCGTCCTTGTTGATGGCGACGATCGTGCCCGCGTCCTTGATGCCGGTCAGGTGCTGGATCGCACCGCTGATGCCGATGGCGACATACAGCTCCGGTGCGATGATCTTGCCTGTCTGGCCGACCTGTAGTTCGTTGGGTACATAACCGGCGTCGACCGCAGCGCGCGAGGCGCCGACAGCCGCGCCGAGCTTGTCGGCGAAGTCGAAGACGATTTTGAAGTTCTCTTCCGAGCCGACACCGCGGCCGCCGGAGACGACACGCCTGGCGCTCTGCAGGTCGGGGCGGTCGGTGCTGCCCGCGGCCAGGCCGATGAAGCGGGTGTGCGTGGGCAGTTCCGCGTCGACGCTGGTGGACTCGATCGCGGCGCTGCCGCCGCGTGCAGCTTCCTGCCAGGACGCGGTGCGTACCGTGGCGACGACCGGCTGGTCGGCCGGGGCTTCGACGGTGACGATCGCATTGCCGGCATAGATCGGGCGCTTGAACACGTGGCTGCTCTCGACGGTCATCAGGTCGGAGATCTGGTTCACGCCCAGCAGTGCGGCAACCACCGGCAGCAGGTCCTTGCCGAACGTGGTCGATGGCGCAAACACGTGGCTGTATCCGGCAGCGAGCTTGGCGATCTGGGGGCCGAGGACCTGCGCGAGCGCCTGTGCGTTTGCCGGATTGGCGACAGCCAGCACTTTGGATACGCCGGCAATCGTGGCGGCCTCGGCGGCGGCGCCGGCCGGATCGGCGGCGAACACCGCGACGTCGATGGACTCGGGCGACAGCGCCTGCGCCGCGGCGACGGTTTTGGCGGTCGCGCTGGCATTCAGGGTGCCGTCGAGGTGCTCGGCGATGACAAGGACTTTGGACATCATGTTCTCCTGCGATCCGGCCCCGGGCCGGACGTCACTGGGCGCCCGCGTGCGCGGGAGCAACGGAATTCAGAGCAGGCCCTTGGCCTTGAGAGCGGCGACCAGCTCGACCGCGTCCTTGACCATGACACCCTTGCCGCGCTTGGTCGGCGCCTCGTAGTGCGTGGTCTTGAGCGTGTCGACCGATTCGACGCCGAGTTCGGCGAACGGGATCGATTCCATCGGCTTCGACTTCGCTTTCATGATGTCGGGCAACTTGATGAAGCGCGGCTCGTTGAGGCGCAGGTCGGTCGTGACGACGGCCGGTAGGTCGACTTCCAGCGTCTCCAGGCCGGCGTCGACTTCGCGCGTCACCGTAGCCTTGCCGTCGGCGATCTCGACCTTCGAGGCGAAGGTCGCCTGTGGGCGGCTCCAGAGCGTCGCCAGCATCTGGCCGGTCTGGTTGGCGTCGTCGTCGATCGCCTGCTTGCCAAGAATCACCAGATCCGGCTGCTCCTTCTCGACGAGCTTGAGCAGGGTGCGAGCGGCCGTCAGCGGCTGAATCGCCTGGTCGCAGACCACGTGGATGGCGCGGTTCGCGCCCATGGCCAGGCCGTTGCGGAGATGCGCTTGGGCGTCGGCGGGCGCGATCGTCGCGACGATTACTTCGGTCGCCACGCCCTTGTCGCGCAGCCGCAGGGCTTCTTCCAGCGCGATTTCATCGAAAGGATTGGCCGACAGCTTGACGCCATCGGTGACCACGCCGGACCCGTCCGGCTTGACCTGGATGCGGACGTTGTAGTCCACCACGCGCTTGTAGGCGACGAGGATCTTCATTGGCATGGAGTCCTTGGGGGCAGGGCGGCGAGTCGCCGAACTTGCGAAGTTTAGCGGCCCCAAGCGGGTGATGCGAATCCGCGGCCATTGCATTCACTCACGGCGTCGAAGACTTGGTAGATGCGAGAGAATGCCCGCCGGTCACCGTTTGTTTTTCAGGGAGCATCCTTTGCGTGTCTTGTTGATCGCTTACGAGTTCCCCCCGGGACCATCTCCGCAGTCCCTTCGCTGGGCGCGGTTTGCACGTGAGCTTGTCGGGCATGGAGTTGAACTCCGCGTGCTGACTGTGCAGCGGGATGCGGAGCGTGTTCGCTTGCCCGCACCGTCAGGACTCGTCATCGACCGCACACCGCCTGGCGCCGTGTCGGGTCTCATCGCACACGTTCGCGCGCGCCACGTCGTCGAGCAGACGGGGCAGCCCTATGCGCCGGGGCGTGCGAACGATGAGAGTGCGGTTGCGTCCTCAGCGGATTTCAACGAGATGTCGCTGAATTGGAAGGGGCGCCTGGTGAGGCAGTTTGATAGGGCGTCGGGAGTCCTTGCGTTTCCGGATCATTTCGGTCAGTGGGCCCATGCCGCCCGGCTGCGCCTGAAGCAGCTTCTTGATGCGTTCGTACCTGACGTAGTGATCAGCTCTCATGAGCCTGCGACGACGCTCGAGTTGGGCCGGGTTGCGCGCGAGCGCGGCTTTGCCTGGCTGGTCGATCTGGGTGATCCGGTCCTGACGAGTTATACGCCGCATAGATGGCGTAGACGGGCTCACCAAGTGGAAGCGTGGACCTGCAGAAACGCAAGTCAGATCATTGTCACCACACCTGCGACCAGGGATCTGCTCGTCGCGCGCCACGACGTGGCTTTCGAGCGTTTTAGCCTACTGCCGCAAGGCTATGACCGAAGCGACGGGCCGGCATATGCACCTGATAAGTCACTGCCTGTCGATCCTGAGACTCTCGAACTGGTCTATACGGGCAGCTTCTACGCTTTCAGACGCCCGCAGGCGCTGGTAGAGGCTGTGGTCGCATCGTCAGGCGTCAGATTGACCGTCGCCACCCGTACGCCGCCTCACTGGCTGATGGAAGTGGCAGAGGCGCATCCTGCGAAAGTGCGTTTAGCCGGTTTTCTCCCGCATGCGGAGTCTCTGGCGCTTCAGCAGAAGTCCGATGTGCTGGTGAACATCGCTAACGATGACCGAGTGCAGACGCCGGGGAAGGTTTTCGAATACTTGGGGGCGGCACGTCCGATTCTTCACATCGGAAGCAGCGAAGGCATTGCCGAATTGCTCCAGGAGCGCCGACGGGGCGTAGTGGCGCCAGAGCATCCTGATGCGGTAAGGAAGGTGCTGGGCCGGCTGGCTGAGATGAAAATTGCTGGAAGCCTGGCTGAGCACTTCGACCTGCGTCTTGACCTGTTTCCAGAGTTCGAGTGGAAAACTCTGGGAGACCGATTGTTTGGGATTGTTGGCGAGCTGTCCCGGGAACGTAGGTGATGCCTTGAAAACGTTCTGAAACTCGGTTCTGGGACGGCCACAGTTATGCTGTGCACTTCGGCGGTTTAGTTCAGGAGACGGAGATGCTCACTTGGCTCGTGACGGGCGGAGCAGGCTTCATTGGAGGCAACTTTGTTCTCGATGCGGTCAGGCGTGGCGTGCACGTGGTCAATCTTGACCTGCTGACATATGCCGGAAATCTGGACACGTTGGCGACCGTGGCCGGCAATCCACGACACGTGTTCGTCCAGGGAAGCATAGGAGACCGCGCGATTGTTTCGCGCGTCTTGACGAAGCACCAGCCCGATGCGGTGCTGAACTTCGCCGCGGAAAGCCACGTCGACCGTTCGATCGACGGCCCGGCGGCGTTCATCGAAACCAATGTCGTCGGCACGTTAGGCCTGCTCGAGTCGGTGCGCGACTACTGGAAGGCGCTGCCGGACGGACGCCGCGAGGCATTCCGATTCCTGCATGTGTCGACCGACGAGGTCTACGGCACGCTGGGTGATACCGGCAAGTTCTCCGAGACCACGCCCTACGCGCCGAACTCGCCGTACTCGGCCTCGAAGGCCGCGTCCGACCATCTGGTGCGCGCGTTCCACCACACCTACGGGCTGCCGGTGCTGACCACCAACTGCTCGAACAACTACGGGCCGTATCACTTCCCCGAGAAGCTCATCCCGCTGGTGATCGCCAAGGCGCTGGCCGGCGAGCCGCTCCCGGTCTATGGCGACGGCAAGCAGGTCCGCGACTGGCTGTTCGTCACCGATCACTGCGCCGCAATCCGCACCGTGCTCGAGAAGGGCCGCGTCGGCGAAACCTACAACGTGGGTGGCGATTCAGAGCGTCAGAATATCGAGGTGGTCGAGAAGATCTGCCGCCTGCTCGACGCGCGCCGTCCGCGCGAGGATGGCCAGTCGCGCGCGACGCAGATCACCTACGTGACCGACCGTCCGGGCCATGACCGCCGCTACGCGATCGACGCATCGAAGCTGCAAGGTGAACTCGGCTGGAAGCCCGAGCACACCTTCGAGAGCGGCATCGAAGCGACCGTGGACTGGTATCTCGACAACCAGCCATGGGTGCAGCGCATTCTCGACGGCAGCTATCGTCTGGAACGCATGGGAGCCGACGCATGACCGCGCGCAAGGGCATCATCCTCGCCGGCGGCTCCGGAACGCGGCTGTATCCGATCACCAAGGGCGTCAGCAAGCAGCTGTTGCCGGTGTACGACAAGCCGATGATCTACTACCCGCTCAGCGTGCTGATGCTGGCCGGCATCCGCGAGGTGCTGATCATCAACACCCCGCACGAGCAGGTGCTGTTCCAGACCCTGCTCGGCGATGGTTCGCAATGGGGCATGGACATCCAGTACGCCGTGCAGCCGAGTCCGGATGGTCTGGCACAGGCCTATCTGATCGGCCGCGATTTCGTCGGCGGCAGGCCGAGTTGCCTGGTGCTGGGCGACAACATCTTCCACGGCCACGGCCTGACCGACACGCTCAAGAGCGCCGATGCGCGGGGCGATGGTGCGACGGTGTTCGGCTACTGGGTCAACGACCCCGAGCGCTATGGCGTGGCCGAGTTCGATGCGGCGGGCAAGGTCATCGACATCGCCGAGAAACCCGAAAAGCCGCGTTCGAACTACGCCGTGACCGGGCTGTACTTCTACGACGGCCATGCAAGCGACTATGCGGCCGAATTGAGGCCGTCGCCACGCGGCGAACTGGAAGTCACCGATCTCAACCGTCGGTATCTGGATGCCGGCACGCTCTATCTCGAGCAACTCGGACGCGGTTACGCATGGCTCGACACCGGCACGCACCGGTCCTTGCATGAGGCGTCGAATTTCATCGAGACAATCCAGGCAAGACAAGGCTTGCAGGTCTGCTGTCCTGAGGAAATCGCTTACGGCGCAGGCTGGATCGATGCAGCGCAGTTGGAGCGTCTGGCAGCACCGCTCTCGAAGAACAGCTACGGACAGTACCTGATGGGTCTGTTGCGGCGAGGCATCGTGCGATGAGGGTGCTCCAAAGCCGGCTCACCGGTTGCGCGATCATCGAGCCTGCGGTGTTCGGCGATGCGCGCGGTTTCTTCTTCGAGACCTGGAACGCCGAGCGGTTCGGTCAGCACGGCCTGCCGACGAATTTCGTGCAGAGCAACGTGTCGTCCTCGTCGAAGGGCGTGCTGCGCGGCCTGCATTTCCAGTGGCCGCGGCCGCAGGGCAAGCTGGTCAGCGTGCTGCGCGGCGAGGTGCTCGATGTCGCGGTCGACATCCGCCGCGGCTCGCCGACCTTCGGGCAGTGGGAGGGCGTGATCCTGAGCGAGGAGAACAAGCGCCAGTTCTGGATCCCGGAAGGATTTGCGCATGGATTCGCGGTGCTGTCCGACAGCGCGGTCTTCAGCTACCTGTGCACCGACGTCTACGTGAAGGAAGCCGACGCGGGTGTGCGCTGGAACGATCCCGCGATCGGTGTCGACTGGCAGATCGACGCGCCATTGCTGTCCGACAAGGACGCATACGCGCCTTTGCTGGCCGACATCGCCGAGGATCGACTGCCGGTGTTCGCCGCATGACCTCACTGGTCTTCGGCGCGAATGGACAGGTGGGGCAGGAGCTGCTGCGTGCACTCGCGCCGCTGGGCGAGGTGCGCGGCACGACCCGGACCGGCACGCTGCCCGACGGCAGTACGTGCCTGACCGCTGATTTTTCGGATCCGGAGTCGGTCGTTGCGCTACTCGACACGACGCGGCCGACGCGCGTGATCAACGCCGCCGCTTACACCGCGGTCGACAAGGCCGAGAGCGAGCCTGCGGCGGCGCAGGCCGCCAACGCAGAGACCCCGGGCGCGATCGCACGATGGTGCGCTGCGCACGATGTGCGGTTGGTGCATTACTCCACGGACTACGTGTTCGACGGCAGTGGCTCGTGTCCGTATCGTCCCGATGACGCCACGGCGCCGCTTGGTGTCTACGGCGCGAGCAAGCTCGCCGGCGAGGACGCGATCCGCGCTGCCGGTGGCCGCCATCTGATCTTCCGCACCGCGTGGGTCTACGCGGCGCACAGCCAGAATTTCCTCCGCACGATGCTGCGCGTCGGCGCAGAGCGCGACGTGCTGCGTGTCGTCGCCGACCAGATCGGCACGCCGACACCGGCAACGCTGATCGCCGACGTCACTGCGCAGATTCTGCTTGAGGACACGTCGGCCTCCGGTACCTGGCATCTCACCGCAACGGGCGAAACCAGCTGGCACGGTTTCGCACAGGCGATCTTCGACGGTGCCCTCAGGCGTGGCCTGATTGCGCGCCCGCCGACGGTCGAAGCGATCGCCACGGCCGACTATCCGACGCCGGCCAGGCGTCCTGCATATTCGCGACTGGACATCACGACGCTGGAGTACGACTTCGGGATCGCGCTGCCGACCTGGCAGGCTGGACTCGACGGCGTGCTCGATACGCTGGCGGCCGCTCAGCGCTGAGCTTGCGGGGTCGCGGACACCAGAGCGGCGCCCTCGGGCGCCGTTCTGCGTTGAAACGATTCGCGTCGATCAGGCGCGCCCGTACGTATCCTCGAAACGCACGATGTCGTCCTCGCCCAGATAGCTGCCCGACTGCACTTCGATCAGTTCCAGCGGGACCTTGCCCGGGTTGCGCAGCCGGTGCGTCACACCGAGCGGGATGTAGGTGCTCTGGTTCTCGCCCAGCAGCAGCACGTCGTCGCCACGCGTAACCTCGGCGGTGCCGCTGACGACGATCCAGTGCTCGGCGCGGTGATGGTGCATCTGCAGGCTCAGCACGCCGCCCGGTTTGACCGTGATGCGCTTCACCTGATGCCGCGGCCCGTTGTCGATCGAGTCGTAGGCGCCCCACGGGCGGTAGACCTTGCGATGCCAGGCCGCCTGCGGCAGCTCCCGTGACTTGAGTTCGGCCACGACGTCCTTGACCTGCTGGATGCGGTCGCTGCGACCGACGAGGATCGCATCGGGCGTTTCCACGACGATCATGTCTTCCAGCCCGATCATCGCGATCAGGCGTTCGCCGTAGGCGTAGGTATTGCGGCAGTCGATCGACACGACCTCGCCATGGTGGGCATTGCCGTCGGCGTCCTGCGGAGAGACGTCCCGCAGACTGGCCCACGAGCCGACATCACTCCAGCCGGCGTCCAGAGGCATCACAACGGCCGCCTCGGTCTTTTCCATGACGGCGTAGTCGATCGAATCCGACGGGCTCGCCGCGAACGCGTCGGCGTCGAGACGGGTGAAATCCACGTCCTGGCGCGCGGCCGACCACGATGCGCGCACCGCAGCCAGCATGGCGGGCGCATGACGCTCCAGTTCTGCGAGATAGACATCGGCGCGGAACAGGAACATGCCGCTGTTCCAGAAGTGATCACCGGACGCGACGTAGGCCTGGGCGCGCGCCAGATCCGGTTTCTCGACGAAGGCTTCGACCGGCGCAGGAACGTCGCCGCTGCCGGACGCCGACTTGATGTAGCCATAGCCGGTCTCCGGCCCGCGCGGGACCACACCGAACGTCACCAGCTTGCCGGCCTCGGCCGCAGGCAGGGCCGCGCGCACCGCGGCGTGGAACGCCTCGGGGGTCTGCACGACATGGTCCGATGGCAATACCAGCAGCACGGCATCGGGCGTGTCGCGCAGCGCTTCCAGCGCGGCTGCGGCGATCGCCGGCGCCGTGTTGCGGCCGACCGGTTCGAGCACGATCGCCGCCGGCGTCGCGCCGACCTGCTGCAACTGTTCGGCGACGACGAAGCGGTGCGCCTCGTTGGCGACGACGATCGGCCCCGCACCGCCGGCCAGCGGCGCGGCGCGCAACCAGGTCGCCTGCAGCATCGTGCCGGTACCGACCAGGGGCAGGAACTGCTTGGGATGCATCTCGCGCGACAGCGGCCACAGGCGTGTGCCTGAGCCGCCGGAGAGCAGGACCGGGACGATCGTGGACATGGCAGGCCTCAGGCGGACAACAGGGCGGACAGCTCGCGCGTGCGGGCTTCGAGCAACGCGCGGTCCGCGCGCGTCTCGATGTTGAGCCGCAGCAGCGGCTCGGTATTGGAGCTGCGCAGGTTGAAGCGCCAGTCACCGAAATCGGCGCTGATGCCGTCGGTGCGATCGATCGCCGGCGATTGCGCGGCGTAATACGCCATCACGCGATCGACCGCGACCTTTGCATCCGCGACACGGAAGTTGATCTCGCCACTGCACGGAAACTTCGCGACGCGCTCGGCCACCAGATCGCCCAGCGAGCGACCGCTGGTGGAGACGAGCTCGGCGATCAGCAGCCACGGAATCATGCCGGAGTCGGCATACGCGAACTCGCGGAAATAATGGTGCGCGCTCATCTCGCCGCCGTAGACCGCGTCTTCGGCGCGCATTTTTTCCTTGATGAATGCGTGGCCGCTCTTGCACAGCACCGGTATGCCGCCGGCGGCTTCGACCTGCTCGACCGTGTTCCAGACCAGACGCGGATCGTGCACGACCTTGCCGCCGGGCTGCTTGGCGAGAATCGCCTCGGCCAGCAGGCCGACGAGGTAATAGCCTTCGATGAAGGCGCCGGTCTCGTCGAAGAAGAAGCAGCGGTCGAAATCGCCGTCCCAGGCGATGCCGAAATCCGCGCCGTGTTCGCGCACCGCGTCGGCTGTCGCCTGACGGTTCTCGGGCAGAAGGGGGTTCGGAATGCCGTTGGGGAAATTGCCGTCTGCCTCGTGGAACACGCGCACGAACTCGAACGGCAGATGGGGGCTGAGCAGATCGACGATCGAGCCGGCGCCGCCGTTGCCGGCATTGACCACGAGCTTGAGCGGACGCAGCGCCTTGGCGTCCAAGTAGCCCAGCAGGTGCTCGATATAGGCCGATTTGTCGGGCGCGGCGGTTTCGGAGCCGGGCGCGGCGACCGGCCCAGGCAGATTGCCGGCCTCGACCGCATCGGAGATCGCGAACAGGCCCGTATCCGAACTGATCGGCCGCGCATGCTCGCGCACCAGCTTCATGCCGTTGTAGTCCATCGGGTTGTGGCTGGCGGTCACCATGACGCCGCCGGCCGCGCCGAGGTGATCGACCTGGAAATAGACTTCTTCCGTGCCGCCGACGCCGATGTCGATGATCGCGCGCCCTTGGCTGCGCAGGCCTTCCGACAACGCCGCCTGCAGTTCCGGACTGCTCAGGCGCACGTCGCGGCCCAGCACGATCGCGCCTGGCGGCAGCTGACCGGCCAGTGCGATGCCGATGTCGCGGGCGAGGGCGGGATTGAGTTCGTCCGGCACGCGGCCGCGGAGGTCGTAGGCCTTGAAGGCGGGCAGGGGCATGGTCGCTCCATCGGTCGGGAAGTCCGATTCTAGCGGCTCGCGTGGAGGGGACCGTTTGCGCCACTGCACCAAGGTCCAAGGCCGCGACCACGCGCAGCCGGTAGAATCGAAGGCCGTTGCGCCATGAGGATCACAATGAGCGAGCAGAGTTCCGCCGCGGGTCGACGCGGCAAGCAGTATCCCGATGCCGCGACGGCATTGGCCGACATCGTGGCCGACGGCCAGACCTTCGCCGTCGGCGGCTTCGGCCTGTGCGGCATTCCCGAGGCCCTGATCGCCGCTCTGCGCGATTCGGGTGTCAAGGACATCACCGCGATCTCCAACAATGCAGGCGTCGACGGCTTCGGCCTCGGGCAGCTGCTGGAGACCCGGCAGATCCGCAAAATGATTTCGTCCTATGTGGGCGAGAACAAGGAGTTCGAACGCCAGTACCTCGGCGGCGAGCTGGAGCTGGAATTCAACCCGCAGGGCACGCTGGCCGAGCGCCTGCGCGCTGGCGGCGCGGGGATTCCGGCGTTCTTCACCGCGACCGGCTTTGGGACGATCGTGGCGGAAGGCAAGGAAACGCGCGAGTTCGACGGCAAGCATTACGTGCTGGAAACCGCGCTGACCGCCGATGTCGCGCTGGTCAAGGCGTGGAGGGCCGACACGGCCGGCAACCTGGTGTTCCGCAAGACCGCGCGCAACTTCAACCCCGCCTGCGCGATGGCCGGCAAGGTCTGCGTGGCCGAGATCGAGGAACTGGTGGAGATCGGCGACATCGATCCCGACCAGGTGCATCTGCCGGGTATCTACGTCGACCGCATCGTCGTCAATGCGACGCCCGAGAAGCGCATCGAACAGCGCACCGTGCGAGGAGTGAAGTAATGGCCTGGACCCGTGACGAAATGGCCGCGCGCGCGGCGCGTGAACTGAGCGACGGCGCCTACGTGAACCTCGGCATCGGCCTGCCGACGCTGGTGGCCAACCACATTCCGGACGGCATGGACGTCTGGCTGCAGAGCGAGAACGGCCTGCTCGGCATCGGCCCGTTCCCGGCCGAGGATGAGGTCGATGCCGACCTCATCAACGCCGGCAAGCAGACCGTCACCGCGCGCAAGGGCGCGAGCTACTTCGGCAGCCACGACTCGTTCGCGATGATCCGCGGCGGGCACATCGACCTGGCGATCCTCGGTGCGATGCAGGTCACCGGCCGCGGCGATCTCGCGAACTGGATGGTGCCCGGCAAGATGGTCAAGGGCATGGGCGGCGCGATGGATCTCGTCGCCGGCGTGAAGCGCGTCGTGGTGCTGATGGAGCACGTCGCGAAGGACGGCAGCCACAAGATCCTGCCCGAATGCACGTTGCCGCTGACCGGCGTCGGTGTGGTCGACCGGATCATCACGGATCTCGCGGTGTTCGATGTGACCGCAGATGGTCTGGTGCTGATCGAAGCGGCAGATGGCGTGGATACGGAAGAGTTGAGTGCCAAGACCGGCGTTGCGTTTGCAATCGCGAACCGAGGTTGACACCAGTCGCTGAGGTCGGCTCCGGGCACATTCCCGTAGCCGTCTCGCGCCCGCTGCGCACAGGCACCCTGATTCAGCGTCACCTGCGGCGTGCTCATGGGATAAGCCCGGCCATGTTCGACATCTCATCCCTGCCCGAGGCCGATGTGCAGCTCTCCCATCGGTGGATGGACGCGTCTGCGGCGGACACCTTGTTGACGGCTTTGATGGCCGGCATCCCCTGGACCCGCCATCGTCTGCGCATCTTCGGACGCGAGGTCGAGGCGCCGCGGCTCAGTTGCTGGATCGGCGATCCGGGTGCGCTGTATCGATATTCGGGCACGCGGTTCGTGCCTGAGCCCTGGCCTGCGGCCTTGGTGCCGGTGCGCGATGCGTTGTCCGAGGCGGCCGGCGTCGCCTTCAACAGCGTGCTTGCCAATCTGTATCGCGATGGACAGGATGCGATGGGCTGGCACAGCGATGACGAGCGCGAACTGGGGCCGGACCCGGTGATCGCGTCATTGAGTCTCGGTGCGACGCGGCGGTTCGTGCTGAAGGGGCGCACGCCGGATGCCGAAGGCCGGTTCGCGCGGCATGTGCTCGAACTGCCGCACGGCAGTCTGCTGGTGATGCGCGGCGAGACGCAGGCGCGCTTCCGGCACGCGCTGCCGAGGACCGCGCGGCCGGTCGGGCCGCGGATCAATCTGACGTTCCGGCGGATTCTGTACTGAGGCGCGCCGTGGCGGCCTCATCCGCGAGCCAACCGCAGCGCATCGGGCGACGTTATCGGGCCGCGAAGCGGCCGACGTCTGGTGCGCGGCGGTAAATTCTGGCCGAACTCTCAGCGTCGCGACGGCGCCGGCATCGACGCCGCCGGCCGGCGATCGTGCGTCGTCTCGTGTGCGTTACCGGATTCGAGGATCCAGCCGACCATTTCGCCGCTGATGCTCTGGAGTGCAACCGAGAAAGCATCGACGACCTGCGCGACTTCGGTGCTGGATGCGGGCTGCGCTGCGAGGAACGTGCGGGAACCGACCACGGTCTGGTCGATGTTGTGGATCAGTTTGACGTTGGCCTCGATCGTGGCCGCCGGCAGGACGTTGCCGTTGTAGTCGGCTTCGAACCGGCGCAGGTCGATGACCAGCTTGTAATCGGCGGTGATCCCGGCGCCCTGGCGCGCCACGGCGGCGATGTGCCCCGAGTCCTCGAGCGTGCGCAGCACGGTGTCCTGCAGCATGTCGGTCGGCGTCTTCGACCAACTGGCGCCCCGGTAGACCTGCAGCTCCGCCGGGGTCGGTCGCACCGCGATGCGGAAGCTGTCGATCATGCGCGCCGCCGTGGGCGGGCTCAGCATCAGCTGCCAGTCCGCGCGCTGCCAGCCCGGATCGGCTTCGACGCGGGGATCGGGCGCGTAGATCGTCGAGCGTTCACGGTCGCCACCGCCGCCGCCGAGCAGCGAGCTGCAGCCGGCGAGCAGGGTGCCGAACGCGAGTGCGATGGCGAGACGGGGCAGGACGCGCCGTACGGAAGTCGTGAGCGTGATCATTCGGGTTCGAATTCCTTAGGCGCGTCGCGGCCGAGCAGGTAGCGTGCGGGATTGGCGTCGAGACGGTCGCTGATGCGGCGCAGGTCGCGGACCAGCGAGCGCAGTTCGCCGAGCGTCGGCCCGAGCTGCGACAGTCCGTCGTTGGCAAAGCTGCTGATCGCCGCGCGGTTCTCGTTAAGGATGGTGTCCGCGCCCCCGGCGGCCGAATCCATGCGCGCCAGCGTGCTCTCGAGGCTCGCCACGAGGGTCGGCAGCTTCTGCACCAGCTCGCGGTCGAAGTTGGTCATCGCCCGGTTGGTCGTGGTCAGCGTCTGCTCGAGCTGCTCGCTGGCGGTGCGCGCGTTGACGATGATCGCGGCGAGGTCCTCGCGCTGACCCGCGACCGAACCGGTCATGCCTTCGATGTTCTCCAGCGTGTTGGAGATGCGCGCGACGTTCTCCTCGCTGAGCACCTGGTCGAGACGCTCGACCAAGCGGTTCGCCGTGTCGGAGATGTTCTGCAGCGCCGAGGCTTCGGTCTGGATGATCGGTACGCGGTCGTTGTCTTCCGACACCAGCAACGGCGCTTCGGGCGAGCCGCCGGTGAGCTGGATGATCGGCGAACCGGTCAGGCTGGTCATCGACATGCGCGCGCGCGTATCGGTCTTGACCGGCGCATTGGCCTGGACGCGCAGGCGCGCGATCACCTGGCGCGGGTCCTGCGGCGCGAGCTGCAGGGTGTCGACCGTGCCGACGGCGATGCCGTTGTATTGCACGCTGCTGCCTTCGCTCAGGCCGGTCACCGGCTCACGGAAGACGACGTCGAACTCGTTCCAGCTGCGGTCGGACGAATACTTCGCCGCCCACAGCGCGAAGCCGAGCAGCGCGATCGACGCGATGAGCGTGAACGCGCCGATGAGGACGTAGTTGGCTCTGGTTTCCATCAGTGGGCTCCCGAGGCGTGGGCCTTGGCATCGCGTGCGGCACGGCCGCGCGGGCCGTGGAAATAATCCTGGATCCAGGGGTGGTCGACCTGCTCGATCTCGGCCACCGGCGCCACCGCGATCACCTGTTTGTCGGCCAGGACCGCAATCCGGTCACAGATAGCGTACAGAGTGTCGAGGTCGTGTGTGATCAGAAACACCGTCAGTCCCAGCGCTTCCTGGAGCGTGCGGATCAGACGGTCGAACGCCGCCGCGCCGATCGGATCGAGGCCGGCGGTGGGTTCGTCCAAGAACAGCAGCGGCGGATCGAGTGCCAGCGCGCGCGCCAGCCCCGCGCGCTTGCGCATGCCGCCGGAGAGTTCGGCCGGCAGCTTGTCGAGTGCGTTGGCCGGCAGGCCGGAAAGCTTGACCTTCAGCAGCGCCAGTTCGTAGCGCAGCGAGTCGCGCAGATCCGGGTGGTGTTCCTTGAGCGGCACCTGCACGTTCTCGCCCACGGTGAGCGACGAGAACAGCGCGCCATCCTGGAACAGCACGCCGGTATTGCGCTCGATATGCCGGCGCTCCTCGAGATCGCGCGACAGTGCGTCGGCGCCCAGCACTTCGATGGTGCCGGCCTGCGGCGGGCGCAGGCCGAGAATGCTGCGCATCAGGACCGACTTGCCGGTGCCCGAACCGCCGACCACGCCGAGGATCTCGCCGCGACGCACGTCGAGATCGAGCTGGTCGTGCACGGTCTGGCTGCCGAACTGGTTGACCAGGCCGCGCACGCGGATCGCGACGTCGGCGGCGCCGGCATCGGGATTCGACGCGGGCACGCCGGCATCCGGCAGCGCGTCGCGCGCCCGGTCGCCGGTCGCGTCCGGGCGCGGCTGCTGTTTCGAATCTCCGGTCACGAATCACCCGTCACGTTGTCACCAACCCACATGCATGAACCAGATCGCGGCGAACGCGTCGAACACGATCACCAGCGAAATCGTCTGCACCACGCTCGAGGTGGTGCGCTCGCCGACCGACTGCGCCGTGCCCTTGACCTGCAGGCCTTCGAGACAGCCGATCAGACCGATCACCATCGCGAAAATCGGCGCCTTGGACATGCCGACGAAGAAGTGCCGGACGTTCATGGTCTCGTACATGCGCGCCATATAAGCCTGCGGCGGAATGTCGAGGCTGAAGGCACCGACGCACAGGCCGCCGACCAGGCCGGCGATCATCGCCACGAAGGTCAGCAGCGGCAGCATCACCATCAGTGCGACGACGCGCGGGATCACCAGCAGATCCACCGGGTCGAGCCCGAGCGTGCGGATCGCATCGACTTCCTCGCGGCTCACCATCGCGCCGATCTGCGCGGTGAACGCGCTGGCGGTGCGGCCGGCGAGCAGGATCGCGGTCAGCAGCACGCCGAACTCGCGCAGGAACGCGATCGACACGAGTTCGACGACGAAGATCGTCGCGCCGAATTCCGACAGGACGGTCGATCCGAGAAAAGCGATCACCGCGCCGACCAGGAACGACAGCAGCGCGACCAGCGGCACCGCGTCCAGGCCGACCTGCTCCATGTGGTGCACGGTCGAGGTCAGGCGGAAGCGCCGTGGCGCCACCAGCAGGCGGCCGAGCTTGACCAGGGTTTCGCCCAGGAAGCTGACCAGCGAGACGATCTCGCGCCAGTTGTCGTGCATGGTCTCGCCGAGGCGCGCCAGCGCGGCCTGGAACCCGTAGTCGCGCTTCTTCTTCGGGCGGTCGTCGGCCACGTCCTCGATGGCTTCGACCAGTGCGTGGTGGTCGTCGCGGAACCGGAACGTCGAGAAATCGAGATCGCGTTTTTCGGCGAAGCGCAGCAGCTGCAGCACACCGACCGAGTCGAGCCGGTCGACGCCGCTGGCATCCACGACGCCCGCCGGCGCGTCCTGTACGCGCAGCACCCGCTCGATGTCTGCGGCGTGTGCGAGCGTCCAGTGTCCGTGCAGGCGCAGCGACCCACCGTCACCGGCATCGGCGCTGGGCGTGGCGTGTCGAGGGACGGTCATGCAGGCATCGGTCGGTCGAGGTGCAAACGCCGGTGAGCATACCGAAATCGGGCGTGAGGCCGCGCATCACGGGTGGCCGGCCTACCGGGTGCCGGGCGCCCGTGCGATCCTGTGCGGATGTCAGGTGCCACGCCGCTCACCACCGCCAGTTACGCCACGCGCATCGCCTTCGTGGTGGAACTTGCGGAGAATCTGCACGCCTACGGCACCACCGCGCAGCGCCTCGAGGGCGCGGTGATCGCGGTGACCCAGCGGCTGGGGATCGACTGCGAGCCGTGGGTGAATCCGACCGGTATGGTGCTCTCGTTCAGCGATCCGCTGCGACCGCCGGGCGACAGCGACACCACCCGCGTCATTCGCATGTCGCCGGGCGACGTCGATCTCTACAAATTGTGCGAGACCGACCGCATTGCCGAGCAGGTCATGGCCGGCGAGATGGATCTGGCCGAAGGCTATGCGGCCTTGCGCGCGCTCGACGCGCGCCAGCCGCGCGCCTGGGGCAAGGCGCTGCAGGTCATGGGTTTCGCGATGGTGGCGATGGGCGTGGCCGGATTGTGGCGGCTGCCCTGGGCCGACATCGCGACGGCGGGCACCATCGGCCTGCTGATCGGCCTGCTCGACATGGTCACGCGCAACGGCACGCGGCTGAAGGAGGCACACGAGGCCCTGGCGGGCATGCTGGCGGGCCTGGTCGCGATTCTCGTCTCGGCGTTCATCGCGCCGCTGAATCTCAATACCGTGGTGATCGCGTCGCTGATCGTGATGCTGCCCGGCATGGCGCTGACCAATGCCATCAACGAGCTCACCAGCCAGCACCTGGTGTCGGGCACCGCGCGTTTCGCGGGGGCGTTCACGACGGTCCTCAAGCTCACCATCGGCACGATCATCGCGCTCACGCTGATGAAGATGCTCGGCGTCACGCCGAACGTGCGCGCGCTGCGGCCGCAACCCGACTGGGTCGAGTGGGCGGCACTGGCGACCGCAGCCGGTGCGTTCGCGATCCTGTTCCGCGCCGGGCGTCGCGACGTGCTGCTGGTGATGGGCGCGGCCGCATCGGGGTATCTGATCTCGCGCTGGGTCGGTGCCGCGCTCGGGCCGAACATCGGTCTGTTCGTCGCCGCGCTGGTGACGACCGCGGCCGGCAACGGCTATGCACGCTGGGCCAACCGCCCGGGCGCGGTGATCCGGGTGCCGGGACTGATCATGCTGGTGCCGGGCAGCAACAGCCTGCGCGGCCTGATGAATCTCGTGCAGCAGCAGGACATGGCCGCGGGCCAGGAAGCGGCGCTCGTGGTGATGAACATCGTGCTGGCGCTGATCGCCGGCCTGCTGTTCGGCAACGTCGTGTTGCCGGCGCGCAAGAATCTCTGACGCCGCATGCAGAAACGCCCTCCATACGGAGGGCGTTCTGGCGCCGGTGCTGCGCGATATGCGCAGCCGCCGTTACTTCTGGATCAGGAACTCTTCCAGCTTGCGGCCCTTCTTGGTGTGCGCCGCCAGCCACAGCGGCTGCTTGCCACGACCGGTCCAGGTTTCGTTCTTGTTCGCGGGGTTGCGGTACTTCGGCGCCACCTTGCCCAGCTTGCGACCCTTGGTCGCGCTCTTGCGCGCCGCCGGGGCTGCGGCCGATGTCGCGCGCGGCGCAGCGCCACCGAACAGCTCGGCGATGCTGTAACCCTCGGCCGCGGCCAGGTCGGTCAGCTTCTTGCGCACGGCGGTCAGCGGCTTGCGCTTCTTGAGCGTGGTCTTGCGCTCCTTGGCCTGGGTGATCAGCGCGTCGAGCTGCTGGGGGGAAAATGCATTGAGATCAAACGCCATTCGAGTCGGCTCCGGCTGATTATTGGGAATACCAGTCCATTGGCATGGGCGGCATCTTAATCCGGTTTCTCGGGCGCCGACAAACGCGGGGCGCAGCCCCGTGCGCCCCGGCGTGTGCATCCGGGATTATCCGACGGTAAATGCCGCCGGTTTCGCCTCGGAAATCCTCAGCCGCGCAGGCGCGAAAACAGCGCCTCGCGATCGAGATTCTCGGATTCGCTGGCGTCGCGTGCGCGATATTCGAACGCGCCCGACTCCAGGCCGCGCGCCGACACCACGACGCGATGCGGGATGCCGATCAGCTCGATGTCGCCGAACATCATGCCCGGGCGCAGGCCACGGTCGTCGAGCACGGTCTCGAAACCGGCGTCGGCGAGTTCGCGGTACAGCGCGTCCGCGGCCTCGGCCACGTGCGCCTCGTGCTTCGGGTTGATCACACACACCGCCACCTGCCACGGTGCCATCGCGAGCGGCCACAGGATGCCGTTGGCGTCGTGGTTCTGCTCGATCGCCGCGGCGACGATGCGCGACACGCCGATGCCGTAGCAGCCCATGAACGGCACGCTCGCCTTGCCGTTGGCGTCGAGCACCTTGAAATTCATCGCCTCGGCATATTTGCGGCCGAGCTGGAACACGTGGCCGACCTCGATGCCGCGGGCGACTTTCAGTTCACCGCCGTCTTCGGCGCGATCGCCGGCGACGACGTCGCGGATATCGGCGACCACGTCGGCCTCGGGCAGGTCGCGTCCCCAGTTGACGCCGGCGATGTGGAAGCCGGTTTCGTTGGCACCGACGACGAAATCGGCCAATGCGGCGACTTCCAGATCGGCGACGACGCGGATCGGCTTCGCCGCACCGATCGGTCCGAGGAAGCCAGGCGCGGCACCGAGATACGCGGCGATTTCCGCCTCGGTCGCCATGCGGTAATCGGCCAGGCCGTCGACCTTGGCGAGCTTGATCGCATTGACCGCGTGGTCGCCGCGCACCAGCGCGAGCACGAAGGTCTCGCCGGTCATCAGCGCGATCGACTTCGCGGTGCGGGCGAGCGGGATGTCGAGCAGGGCGGCGACGTCCTCGCAGGTCTTTTGCGTCGGCGTGTCCACCTTGCGCAGGGCTTCCGACGCCGCCGGACGCGGCGCGGGCGTGGCGGCGCGCGCGGCTTCGACGTTCGCCGCGTAGTCCGAGCCGGTCGAGAACACCAGCGCATCCTCGCCCGAGTCGGCGATCACGTGGAATTCCTGCGAGGCGTCACCGCCGATCGCGCCCGAGTCGGCCTGGACCGAGCGGAACTCGAGACCCAGGCGGGTGAAGATGCGCGTGTAGGCGGCATGCATCTTCTGGTACGAGGCGGCCATGCCGGCCTCGTCGATGTCGAACGAGTAGGCGTCCTTCATCAGGAACTCGCGGGCGCGCATCACGCCGAAACGCGGGCGGATCTCGTCGCGGAACTTGGTCTGGATCTGGTAGAAATTCACCGGCAGCTGCTTGTAGCTCGCCAGTTCGCTGCGTGCGAAATCGGTGATCACTTCCTCGTGCGTCGGGCCGAAGCAGTACCAGCTCTCCTTGCGGTCCTGCATCTTCAGCAGCTGGCCGCCGAACTTCTCCCAGCGGCCGGTTTCGTCCCACAGCTCGCGCGGCTGCACGGCCGGCATCAGCAGTTCGATCGCGCCGGCGGCGTCCATTTCCTCGCGCACGATGCCCTCGACCTTGCGCAGCACGCGCAGGCCCAGCGGTGACCACGTATAGAGACCGGCGCCCAGCTTGCGCAGCATGCCGGCCTTGAGCATCAGCTTGTGGCTGGTGACCTCGGCATCGGCGGGCGTTTCTTTCTCGGTGCGGAGATGGAACTGCGACAGGCGCATCGGCGGCTTCTGGCTGGGAACGGGGGGCGATAGTGTGCCACGCGCCCCGCGCGTCCCGGCCCGCCGGCCGGGTGTCAGCGGCAGTAGGCGCGCACCGCGGCTTCCGACAGTGCGAGCTGGTCGGCGCGTTCGGCGCCGGCGAGTTCGCGCGGCTTGCCGTCGGCGCCGAGCTGCTGCACCGCGCCGTCGCCCTTGAGCGCGGCGACGTTGGTACGGGCGAGTTCGCACTGGCCGGCGTCGCCGGCGGCGCCCGCGGTGGTGGCGGCAGCCGCGGGTTGGGCGACGGGCGCAGGGGTGGTCGGCGTGGACGACGTGTTGGCGCCCTGCATGTTGCGGACTTCGAACCGCGTGCCCGCGGGCGGCGGCGTCTGCGAATAGTGGGTGACGCCGCGGGCGTCCTTCCAGCTGTAGACCTCGCTGGCGGCGAGCGGGGCGGCGAGCAGGGCGGCGAGCAGGGCGCCGGCGATGAGCCATGCAAGGGCGGTCACGGAAGTGCGGCGCATGGCGGTCCCCGGCAGGTGCTCGAATGTGGCGGCGATTGCAGCACTCCGCGGCCGCAGGCGCAACCGCTGTCGCCGGGCGGCCCGAAGCAGGCGCTACACTGGCCCGCATGAGCCAACCCGACCCGACCCCGCGCCGCGGCCGCGGCATCTATCTGCTGCCGAACCTCTTCACGACCGGCGGCTTGTTCGCGGGGTTCTTCGCGATCATCGCCGCGTCGCAGGGCCGCTTCAGCGCCGCGTGCATCGCGATCTTCGTCGCCGCGGTGCTCGACGGCATCGACGGCCGTGTCGCGCGTCTGACCAATACCCAGAGCGAGTTCGGCGTGCAGTACGACTCGCTGGCCGACCTGATCAGCTTCGGACTGGCGCCGTCGCTGGTGATGTACCACTGGTCGCTGATGGCGATGCGCCTCGACGGCACGACGCTCGGCAAGATCGGCTGGCTCGGCGCGTTTCTCTACGCCGCCTGCGCGGCGCTGCGTCTGGCGCGTTTCAACAGCCAGGTCGCGACGGTCGACAAGCGGTACTTCGTCGGCCTGGCGAGCCCGGCGGCCGCCGGCCTGATGGCGAGTTTCGTCTGGACCTGCCACGAACTCGATTTCACCGGCGATGCGCTGCGCTACGTCGCGCTCGCCGTGACCGTGACCTGCGGCCTGCTGATGGTCAGCCGGATCCGCTACACCAGCTTCAAGGGCAGCGGCACCGGCCCGAAGTCCGATCGCGTGCCGTTCGTGGCGCTGGTGGTCGCGGTCGGCCTGCTGATCGCGATGTGGGTGGATCCGCCGAAGACCCTGCTGATCGCCGCGGTGCTCTATGCATTGTCGGGTCCCACGCTGTGGCTGTGGCGACGCCGCGGAGGCGCGGAGGCCACCTCGTGACCTGGGACGCGCTGCAGATCACGGCGCTCGATGCGCTGGGCCTCGCGCGCTACCGCGTGCAGATGCCCGGGCAGGTGCTGCCGGACGATCCGCTGGTGGACCCGTTGCTGCGCGCCGCGGGCCTGCATCGCGATGCCGACGGGGCCTGCGCGCTCGTGCGCAGCCTCGGCGCGCTGACCGATCTGCGTTCGGCAGCGGCCAAGCGCGCGCTGTGGCCACGCCTGCGCCAGTTGCGCCGCCATGGCGGCTGAGCCGGGAACGCAGTCGATGCCCGCCGACACCGCGGCGGAGGCGCGCGACTGGGCGCTGCGGCCGATGCGCGCGACCGATGTCGATGCGGTCATGGAGATCGAACTGCGCGCCTATCCGTTTCCGTGGACGCGCGGCATCTTCGACGATTGCCTGCGCGCGGCGTATCCGGCGTGGGTGCTGCATGTCGACCGCCGGCTGGCCGGTTACGGCGTGCTGAGCGTGGCGGCCGGCGAGGCGCACGTGCTCAACGTCTGCGTCGATCCCGAACTGCAGGGACGCGGGTTCGGACGTCGCCTGTTCCGCGCGCTGGTGGATCTGTCCCGGCAGCACGGCGCGCAGCGCGTGTTCCTCGAAGTGCGACCCTCGAACCCGACCGCGGTCGCGCTGTATCACGACGAAGGCTTCAACGAGATCGGCCGGCGGCCGCGCTACTACCCGGCGCACAACGGCCGCGAGGACGCGATCGTCATGGCCCGCGAACTGTTCGGCGCGGACTGAAGTCCACCGCCGCGCTGCATCCGGCGCGTACGCGCGCCCCGACCGGAGAACCGCCATGGGCGAGCACACCCGCATCGACAACGAGAAACGCATCGCGCTGCTGATCGACGCCGACAACGCGCCGGCGGCGAAGATCGACGTGATCCTGGCCGAGGTCGCGCGTCACGGCGTGGCCAACGTGCGCCGCGCCTACGGCAACTGGAAGAGCCAGCATCTCGTGGGCTGGGAGAAGGTGCTGCACGAATACGCGATCCGCCCGATCCAGCAGTTCGCCTACAGCACCGGCAAGAACGCGTCCGACATGGCGATGGTCATCGACGCGATGGACCTGATGTACGCGCGCAATCTCGACGGCTTCGCGATCGTCTCCAGCGATGCCGACTTCACTCCGCTGGTGATGCGCCTGCGCAACGACGGGTATGCGGTCTACGGCTTCGGCCAGGAAAAAACCCCGACGCCCTTCGTCAAGGCGTGTTCGACCTTCCTGTACCTGGAGAAGCTGCGCGCGGCCGATGACGCCGACAGCGGCGGCACGACCAAGCCGCGGACGGGACGCGAACTGCAGGCCGATCGCGAACTGGTGCAGCTGCTGCGCAATGCGGTCTCCGCGGGCGCCGACGATGCGGGCTGGTCGCATCTGGGCGAAGTCGGCAGCCACGTGCGCAACCAGGGCTCGTTCGATGCGCGCAACTACGGCTACCGCAATCTCAGTGCGCTGATCGACGCGACCGGGCTGTTCGAAGTGCGCCGCGTCGGGCAGGCGGTCGAGATCCGCGAGGCGCCGAAGCAAGCGCCTGCGAAACAGGCTGCGCGTACGCGCGGACGTCGCAAACCGGCCAGCCCGGACTGACCCGCGCCGCCGGTCGGCTCAGTACAGATCGACCGGGTCCACATCCAGCGACCAGCGCGCGCGGCGCGCTTCGGGCAGGGCGTGGATCAGCGGGAGCGCCGCATCGAGAATCGCGTGCAGGCGCGGACGCTGGTCGGTGGCGATCAGCAGTTGCGCGCGATACACGCCTGCGCGGCGCGGCATCGGCGCGACCACCGGGCCATCGAGCAGCAGCGTCGGCATGCCGCTGGCGTCGCGCGCGGCATGCGGCGCGAGTACGCGGCGCGCGGCCTGCAGAAAGGCCATCGGCGGTTCGGCCTGCTGCGATTCGGCGCGCATCAGGGCCAGCGGCGCGAACGGCGGAAAGCCGGCCGCCTCGCGCTGCAGCAGTTCGTCGGCGGCGAAGGCGTGGTAGCCGCCACGGATCAGCGTCAGCAGCAAGGGATGCTCGGGATGATGGGTCTGCAGCAGTACGGTGCCGGGCTTCTCCGCGCGACCGGCGCGCCCCGCGACCTGGATCAGCAGTTGCGCGAGTTTCTCGCCGGCGCGGAAGTCGGCCGAGAACAGGCCCTCGTCGATGCCGACCACGCACACCAGCGTGAGATTCGGCAGGTCGTGGCCCTTGGCCAGCATCTGCGTGCCGATCAGGATGCCGGGCTGGCTGCCGAGTTCACCCAGAAGCCCTTCGAGCGCATCGCGGCGGCGCGTGCTGCCGCGATCGATCCGCAGCACCGGCACGTCATCGAAGCGCGCGGCCAGCAGTTCCTCGATGCGTTCGGTACCCACGCCCTGCGGCTGCAGGCCGAGACTCGCGCAATCCGGACACGCCGGCGGCGCGCTCGCGCGATGCCCGCAGTGATGACACTGCAGCCGCCGACCGCCGGCGTGCACGGTCATCGGATGCGGGCGGTCGGGCGTGCTGCAGCGCGGGCAGTGCGCGCTCCAGCCACAGTCGTGGCACAGCAGCACCGGCGCGTAGCCGCGGCGGTTCTTGAACACCAGCACCTGGCCGCCGGCGGCGAGCGCGGCGGACATCGCGGCCAGCATTTCCGGCGACAGGCCGGCCTCGAGCGGGCGCTTGCGCACGTCGAGCACGCGCACCGTCGGCGGTTTTGCCGCGCCCGCGCGGTGGGTCAGGCGCAGATGGGTGTAGCGGCCGGACACGGCGTTCTGCAGCGATTCCAGCGACGGCGTCGCGCTGCCCAGCAGCACCGGCACATCGAGCGCCTTGGCCCGCACCAGCGCGAAATCGCGCGCATGGTAACGGATGCCGTCCTGCTGCTTGTAGCTGCCGTCGTGTTCCTCGTCGACGACGATGAGGCCGGCGTCGGGCAGCGGCACGAACACCGCCGAACGCGTGCCGACCACCACACGCGCTTCGCCGCGCGCCGCGGCCGCCCAGACCCGCGCGCGCTCGCCGTCCCCCAGGCCCGAATGCAGCGCGTGGACCGGCACACCCAGACGCGCGCGGAAACGCGCCAGTGTCTGCGGCGTCAGTCCGATCTCGGGCACCAGTACCAGCGCCTGCCGCCCGCGCGCCAGACAGTCGGCGATCGCCTGCAGGTAGACCTCGGTCTTGCCGCTGCCGGTCACCCCATCGAGCAGCATCGCGGCGAAACCGGTGCACGCGGCGACCGCATCGACCGCCTGCTGCTGTTCGTCGTGCAGCGCGGGGCCCGGCTGCGGCGTCGGCGCCAGCTGCGACGCCGGCACCGCGACGCGTTCGACCAGGCCGCGGCTTGCCAGCGTGCGCGCGGCGGCGCGCCAGCCGTCCAGCGCCAGATCCAGCGCGTCCTCGTCGCGCGGCGTGGCTGCGAGCAGGGCCGCCAGGCGTTGCGGGCGGCCGCCGGCCTTGAGACCGGACAGCGCGGTGTGGCCGGCCTCGGTCAGGCGCCAGGCCCAGGCGTGGGTGTCGGGCAGCGCGTCGCCGCGGCGCAGGGCGGCGGGCAGGGCCGTCGCCAGGACTTCGCCCAGCGGGGCATGGGTGTAGCGGGCCAGCCAGCGCAGCGACGCGGCGAGTTCGCCATGCAGCAGGGGCGTCCCGTCCAGCCATTCGAGGGCGGTACGCAGGGTCTGGGCGGGGTCGTCCGGCGGACCGACCGCGGCGACGACCCCGATCAGCTCGCGGGGGCCGAACGGAACCCGCACCCGCCGACCGACGTCGTTTGGACCGGCCGGCGCACCGCCCGGCGCGCAGTAGTCGAACAGCCGTGGCAGCGGCACCGGCAGGGCGACCTGGAGGACGGAGGCGGCGGGCATCGGAGCGGTCACCGGCAAAGTCTATCGGGTCGCCCGCATGCGTCGATCATTTGCGCGCGGAACCTCGCTTGACTTGGACGTTGTGGCTGCAAGTGCCCGAAAGAAAAGGGATTGCCGCTTATCCACATGTTCTGTGGATAAGCCTGTGCATACACGCCCCGGATTGCGACGTTAAGCGGTATTCAGTGGGGTAGACGCGTGCTTGGACAAAAAAGTGCCATATCGGAAATTCCTATCGAGATCAATGGCTTGGCCGTGAAACATTGTTGTCATGCAGCATGTGCAGGCGGTCATCTTCAGCTGGGTGACAGCGTTGTGAACCCTGTGAACAACCACTTGCGCGCTTCCCGGCCTGTGGAACGTTTCCGGCGCCGGCTGTCAAGAGTGGGTCAATCGCGTCGGGTGGCTATGATGCGCGGTCTCCAACGTCGGCCCCGATGAGCACGTCTTCCCAGTCAGCGCCCCCCGCCATGTCGTCCGCCGTTGCCGCGTTCTTGCGCGGGGTGGAGCGGCGAGCGGCCGCGTTCGCGCAGTGGCAGAGCGGCGACATCGAAACCGGGGATGCCGCGCTGGCCGCCGCGATGACCGATTTCGGCCAGCTGGCGACCAATACGCCGTTCCCCGACTGGCCCCGCCGGTTCTGGGCGCAGCTGCTGGCCGCGCCCGCGCTGCGCGCGCCGGCGGTGCTGCCCGACGACGCCGACGGCTTGCCCGCCCTGGCCGGCCTGTCGGGCGGTCCCAGGGTCACGGTGCTGCTGCGGATGGTGGCCGGGCTGCCGGAGCACGAGGCGGCTGCGGTGCTGGGCGTGACCCGGGCCACGTACCGGCTGGGTCTTCAGCGCGCACTCCCGCATCGCGAGGACGGCAGTCCCGACCCCGAGGCCTGGCGCCGCATCGCCGAGGCCGCCCAGGCGGCGATCCGCGCGCTGCCGCCCGACCGGCTGGCGCGCCTGGCCGGCCTGCGCGAAGCGGCGCTGCGCGGCCAGGTGCCGCCGCTGCGCCGGTTTCCCCTGCAGCGTGCGGTCGTCGCGCCGCCGCCGGTGGAGGCCGCCGCGCCGGCGGCGCGGACCCGGGCACGCTGGCTGTGGCCGGCGCAGGCGCTGGTTCTGCTTGCGATGCTCGCCGCGCTGGCCTGGACCTGGCGCGACGCCTGGCCGGGTGGCGGCCTCGACGACGACACGACGATCCGGATCGAAGCGCTGCCCGACGCGCAGGCGCCGGCGGCGACCTACGACGCCGAGGTCGCGCTGCTGACCGCACCCGATTTCGATCTGTTGACCGAGGCCGACGCCGCCACATGGCGCGAGGACCCGGCGTTCTACGCGTGGTTGTCCACGCAGATCGAAGCGCCGGTCGACGACACCCGGGATGCCCATCTCGACGCCGTTCCCGACACCGCCGACGGCATGGAGACCACCGATGCCGATCTCTGAGCGCATGTGGCGCTGCGCCGGCGTCGCGCTGCTGCTCGTCGCGCCGCTCGCCCAGGCTGCGCTGCCGGCGGCGCTGCAGGCCGACACCCTGCCGGCCGCCGAGCGCACCCGGCTCGAGGCCCGCGCCGCGCGCCTGGCGCAGATGACGCCTGCCGAACGCGACGCCCTGCAGGCGCGTCTCGCGGCCTGGCAGATCCTGCCGGCGAGCGAACGCGTGCGCCGGCGGATCGCCTGGCAGGCGGCCGACGCGTTGCCGCACGCCGAGCGCATGGAGCTGCAACAGGCCGCCGCGCATTTCGAAACCCTGCCCGAACCCGAGCAACGCGCGTTGCGCCTGGCCTTCGAGCAGCTCGATCTCGGCCTGCGTCGTGGCTGGCTGCTGGGTCCGGTGCTCGGGGCCGACTGGCCGCGGCTGCATCCGCTGTTTTCCGCGATGCCCGAAGTGCAGCGCGCGCCGGCCCTGCTGGCGTTGCGTGCGACCTCGCTACAGGCGCGCGACGATCTGGCCGCACTCGCGCAGCGCACGCCGCCCCACGAACGCGACGCGCTGCGGGCGCAGTGGCTGGCGGTGCCGGCCGATGCGCGTGACGCGTGGCTGCGCGCCCGGGTGGCCGGCGCGCCCTGACGTGCTGCGGGCGCGCCGCTAGAGCGCGTACAGCGCGTAGCCCGCCATCGGGATCGCGACGCTGAGGAACAGCGCGAAATACAGCACGCCGATGACGGCGAACTTGACCAGGGTCCAGGGCCACGACTGGCCGTAGACGCGCTTCTGCATCAGCAGCAGGTACACCGGCATCGCCCACAGCAGCAGCGACTGCAGCAGGCCGACGGCCCCGGTCGCCCACGCGGCGTGCGCCGCCAGCCACGGCGTCACCAGCGCGGTGCAGAACAGCAGCAGCAGACCCAGCATCAGCGCCGCGTGGCTGTAGAGACCGACCACGACGTGTTCGAGATAGAGCCGGCGCTGGAACAGGTAAAGCAGCTTCAGCAGCACCGCGAACAGCGGCACCAGGATGAAGAGTGCGGTCGGCGCCACGCCGAGGACCGCGCGGGCATAGGCCTGGGGATCGTCGCGCAGGCGCGTGATGTTGCGTTCGATGCGTTCGCCGACGGGACCGCCGATGGTCGGCGGACCGGCCGACGGGCTGTCTGCCTCGGGCGGCGCAACCGGATCGGCGGTTCCGACGGGCGACTCCGCGGCGGCGGGTGCATCAGGGGTGGTTGCATCCAGGGCGACGCCGCCGGGCGCGAGTTCCGCGATGCGCGTCTCGGCCTGTGCCCGCACCTGCGCCGCGGCGATGTCCAGCTGCGGCGTCACCCCGGGCAGGGCGCCCAGGGTGCGCCGGGTCTCGGCGATCCCGGCCAGCGCGTCGTTGCGCATCGTCTGCACGTCGTCCACCGTCTGCGCCTGCGAGAACTCCGTGGCGACGTCGTCGGTGCGGACCATCTGGCCGGCATCGAGGTCCTGCATCGCATCCTGGACAACGAACTTCGCGATGAAGAACGTCAGCAGCGTCAGGATCACGAACAGGCGCATCGGTGCCACGTAGCGCACGCGGTGGCCGCCGAGGTAGCGGTTGGCGATGCGGCCGGGCACGAAGAGATCGCGCACCGTGCGGAAGATCCGGCCGTCGAGATGCCAGAACGACTCGAACACTTCCTCCACCGCGTGGGCGACGTGGCGGACCGGGCTGTGCGTGGACTGGCCGCAGGCATGGCAGAAGTCGCCGTGCAGCGGCGTGCCGCAGTTCTCGCAGGCGGACGGATGCGCGTCCTCGGACGGCAGCGGCGGCAGGGCGGCGTGTGACATGCGCGAACGGATTCCTGGCAAGGCCGCGGCGGCGCGGCCGCGGACACGGAAGAAGACGGGGTTGGATCGACGCGCGTGTCGCTCCCCTGCGCGGCGTGGGGCTAGAATGCCCGTCCTTCGCGCCCCGGTGCCAGCGCACGCATCCGTCGTCCGCGCGGCCGCAGTCGCAGAGCCGTCTCCATGTCTTCCGCAATCACGCCGCCGCCCTTCGGTCACGAAGTGCGGCGCACCGCCGTTCTGGCGGCCCCGCTGGTCGCCGGCCACGTCGCCACCGGCCTGATCGGCTTCGTCGATTCCGTCATCGCCGGCCACCACGGCACCGCCACGCTGGCGGCGGTCGCGGTGGGGACGGCGATCTTCTGGCTGCCCTTGATGGTGCCGATGGGCACGCTGATGGCGGTGCCGCCGTCGGTGTCGCAGCTCGACGGCGAAGGCCGCCATGCCGAAGTCGGCCCGCTGTTCCGGCAGGCGCTGTGGCTGGCGGCGGCGCTCGGCGTGGCGCTGTTCGGCCTGCTGACGCTGCTGGCCGCCGGGCTGGGCCCGTTCGGGATCGCGCCCGACATCGTGCCGGGCGCGACCGCATTCCTGCACGGCATCCGCTGGGGCGTGCCGGCGCTGACGCTGTATTTCTGCATGCGCTATCTCAGCGACGGCCTGCACTGGACACTGCCGACGATGGTGTTCGGCTTCGGTGGACTCGTCGTACTGGTGCCGATGGGCTATGCGCTCGCGTTCGGCTGGGGCCCGTTCCCCGAGGGCGGCGCCGGCGGCCTGGGCATCGCCTCGGCGATCATGATGTGGACCCAGTCGGCCGCCTTCGCGCTGTACCTGGCGCTGTCGAAGCGGTTCGCGCGCTACCAGCTGTTCACCCGCTTCGACCCGCCGCGCCGGGCGGAGATCGCCGCGCTGCTGCGCACCGGCTTGCCGATCGGCGTGACGGTGACGATGGAGGGCAGCCTGTTCGTGGTGACCGCGCTGCTGATCGGCCGGCTCGGCGAACTCGAGGCGGCCGCGCACCAGATCGCGATCAACGTCGCCGCGCTCTGCTTCATGGTGCCGTTCGGCCTGGCCGAGGCGACCACCGTCCGCGTGGGGAATGCGATCGGCCGCGGCCTCGGCAGCGCCGGGGTGCGGCGTGCGGGGTTCGCAGGTCTGACGCTGGTGCTGGTCACCCAGACGGTCTCGGGCGTGCTGCTGTTGCTGGGCCACGACCACGTCGTGCGCATCTACACCGAAGACGCCGCCGTCGCCGCGCTCGCCGGCTCGCTGCTGCTCTACGCCGCCGCGTTCCAGTTTCCCGACGGCATCCAGGCGCTGTCGGCCGGCGCGCTGCGTGGGCTCAAGGACACGCGCGTGCCGATGGTCCTCGCCGCGGCGGCGTACTGGGGCGTGGGCATGGCGCTGGGCGCGACGCTCGGTCTGGGACTGGGCTGGGGACCGAAGGGCATGTGGATCGGCCTGATCGCCGGGCTGACCGTGGCCGCCGTCCTGCTGGGCGCCCGGTTCCTGCGCAGCAGCCGGCATGTGCCGGCGCCCGCTGCATCTCCGACGGCACAGTGACGACCGGCGCATGCATTGGCCTGCCGCGCCCGGTAGGCTGCCTCCTGGGATGGACCCAGGCCGCACCGCTGCCGGCGGCCACGACCCGATAATTTTCTGATGGAGCCGTTTTCCGCATGAGTACTGTGCAGCCCCGCGCGCCGCTGACGCGCTTCATTGTCGGCATCTGGGACGGGATGAACTTCATCCGGCGCCTGATCCTCAATGTCCTGTTCTTCGGCCTGCTGTTCCTGTTCGCGCTGCTGGTGCTGATCGCGATCGTCGGCGGCAGCTCGCGCCAGGCGCCGCTGCTCGAGCGCACCACGCTGGTCATCGCGCCCGAGGGCGCGCTGGTGGAGCAGTACCGCAGCGATCCCTTCATGCGCGCGCTGGCCGAGAACAGCGGCAGCGGCGTCGGTGAGGTGCAACTGCGCGACGTGCTGCGCGCGCTGGAAGCGGCGAAGACCGACGAGCGCATCGAGCGTGTGCTGCTGCGGACCGATCGCATGACCTTCTCCGGCTACGCGTCGATGCGCGAAGTGGCCGACGCGATTGCCGAGGTGCGCGCGGCCGGCAAGCAGGTCGTCGCGTTCGGCGAGTATTTCGGCCAGCAGCAGTACCTGCTCGCCGCGCAGGCCGACGAGGTCTACCTCGATCCCGAAGGCGGCATGATGCTCGAAGGCCTGGCCGGCTATCGCCAGTACTACCGCGAAGCGCTGGAAGACAAGCTCGGCGTGGATGTGCACCTGTTCAAGGTGGGCGAGTACAAGTCGGCGGCCGAGCCCTACATCCTCGACGGTGCGTCGCCGGAGTCGAAGGAAGCCGACCTGTACTGGATGAACGACATCTGGCAGCGGCACATCGCCGACATCGCCAAGGTGCGCGGCACCACGCCCGAGGCGCTCAATGCCGGCGTCGACACGCTGCCGCAGGGCATCGCCGCGGCGCAGGGCGATCTGGCCCGGTACGCGCTGTCGCAGAAGTTCGTCGACGGCCTGAAGACGCGTGGAGAAGTCGAGGACCTGCTGATCGAACGTGGCGTGGCCGACGAGGATGCCGAGGGCGGCTTCCGCCAGGTGTCGATGCGCGATTTCCTGGCGCACGTGACGCCGGCCAGCTCGGCCGCGGACCGACGCGACCAGGTCGCCGTGGTCGTCGCCGAAGGTGGCATCACCGGTGGCGAGCAGCCGCCGGGCACGATCGGTGGCGAGTCGACCTCGGCCCTGCTGCGCGAGGCGCTCGACGACGAACACGTGAAGTCGGTCGTGCTGCGCGTCGATTCCGGTGGCGGCGAAGTGTTCGCCTCCGAGCAGATCCGCCGCGAGGTCGATGCGCTCAAGGCCGCCGGCAAGCCGGTGGTGGTGTCGATGGGCGATGTCGCCGCGTCGGGCGGCTACTGGATCAGCATGAACGCCGATCGCATCTACGCCGATGCGTCGACGATCACCGGCTCGATCGGCATCTTCGCGCTGGTCCCGACCTTCCCGCGCACGCTGGAGAAGATCGGCGTGCGCACCGACGGCGTCGGCACGACGCGCTTCGCCGGCGCATTCGATCTGACCCGCGAACTGCAGCCCGAGGCCGGTCTGGCCATCCAGTCGATCATCGATCGCGGCTACGCCAATTTCATCGGCAAGGTCGGGCAGGCGCGTGGCCGCAGTGCGGAAGAGATCGACACCGTCGCCCGCGGTCGCGTGTGGAGCGGCACCCAGGCACTCGATCGCGGTCTCGTCGACGAGCTGGGCGGCCTGCGCACGGCGATCGCCAAGGCCGCGGAGCTCGGTGGACTGGAAGAGGGCAAATGGCGCACGCGTTACGTCGAGAAGACCGCGACGCCGTTCGGCCGCTTCCTCACCGGCTTCGTCAGTGGCCGTCTCGGCGGCGCACTGGTCGGCCACAGCGACATTGCACGCGGCCTGCTGGCCCGCGCGGTGCCGCGTGCCGAGCAGGACCTGCAGCTGCTCGAAAGCGTGATCACCCCGCAGCCGGGCCGCCCGGTCAAGGCGGTTGCGTACTGCTTCTGCGAGCTCTGATTTCGCGCAGTCGTCGAAACGAGAACGGCCCGCCATCGGCGGGCCGTTTGCGTTGGTGCATGGTGCGCGCAGCGGTGACGGGCGGGGCATCCGGCGTGGCGCGCCGTCGCAGGTACTGCGCTGGCGCCGGGGTCCGATCGCGACCGAGCGATCACAGAGACGCACGCATCGAAGCGCCTGTCCGAACCTTGCGGTCCAATGCGCCGCGGACACTGTTGCCGGCGCCTCCGACGGCAGACGGGCGACGACGCTGCGCACCTGCGGGCGCAGGCCCACAGGTACGCCCTGGTTGCATCAGCCTTCCATCTGCTCGAGTTCTCGGCCGCGGGTTTCGTTGACGTAGCGCAGCACGAACACCACCGACAGCGCGGCGGCGATCGCATACAGGCCATAGGCACCGGCCAGACCGATGCCGGCGAGCAGCATCGGGAAGGTCCAGGTGATCAGGAAGTTCGCGCCCCATTGGAACAGGCCGGCGACCGCCAGGCCCGAACCGCGGATCTGGTTGGGGAACATCTCGCCGAGCATCACCCACATCACCGGGCCCCACGAGGCGTTGAAGAAGATCACGTAGAGATTCGCGGCAACCAGCGCGAGCAGGCCCATCGAATCCGACAGCAGCAGGCGGCCGTCGTCGCCCAGCGTGCCAGTCCAGAACGCCGCGGTCACCGCCGCCAGCGTCACCGCCATGCCGGCCGAGCCGATCCACAGCAGCGGTTTGCGCCCGATGCGGTCCACCAGCAGCAGCGAGACGATGCACGCGCCGATGCTCAGCGCGCCGGACAGCACATTAATCAGCAGCGCATCGTTCTCCGAAAAACCGACCGCCTGCCACAGCACCGCGCCGTAATAGAACACCACGTTGATGCCAACCAGCTGCTGGAACACCGCCAGGCCGATGCCGACCCAGACGATCGGGCGCACGCGCCCCGTCACCTTGGACACAAGGTCCGAGAACTTGGGGCGGTGCAGATCGGCGGCCAAGGACTCGCGGATTTCGCCGAGCTTGCGGCGGCCGTCGACATCGCCGTACAAGCGCACCAGCACGCGTTCGGCCTGGTCGAGCCGGCCGCGCGCGACCAGAAAGCGCGGGCTTTCGGGAATCGCGAACAGGGCCACGAGGAACAGCGCTGCCGGCGCCATTTCGATCCAGAACATCCAGCGCCAAGCCTGATGGCCGCCCCAGAATTCCGCCGTCGAACCGCCGGCCATGCGCGCCAGCAGATAGTTGCTGAGGAACGCCGCGAACAGGCCGCCGATGATCGCGATCTGCTGCACCGTCGCGAGCCGGCCGCGATAGCGTGCCGACGACACTTCGGCGATGTAGGCGGGCGACATCACGCTCGCTGCGCCGACGGCCAGGCCGCCGACGATGCGGTAGATCACGAACTCCAGCGACCCGGTCGCTATGCCCGAACCCCAGGCCGACACCAGGAAAAGCACTGCGGCCACGATCAGCAGCGTGCGACGGCCGAACACATCGGCCAGCCGGCCGGCGAAGAACGCACCCACCGCGCAGCCCAGCAGCATCGAGGCGACATTGAAGCCGGTACCCACCGAGTCGGAATTGAACGCGCGTTGCAGGCCGTCGACCGTGCCGTTGATGACGCCGCTGTCGAACCCGAACAGGAAGCCGCCGATCGTGGCGACGCAGCTGATCAGGATGATTAGTCGTGTGTTCTCGCCGCTCGGCATCCGATCGGCGCGCAGACCACTGGTGTCGGTTGTCATCTGTCCCCCCGGACGTTGCAGGACCCCGGTCCGCTGTCCGGCCAGGCGAGGGTGGAGCGTACCGCAATCACCGAAGGTCTTTGCGCGCGGTGCGAGGGTGTCGCATGCGCTCCGAGGCTACGTCGCGACGCGATGTTCGATCCGTCGCGCGCGCGCTATCACTTCGTCACGCGAACAGCGTTGCGTTGCGTGCCGCCGCAGTCTCCACCGTGGATGCCACGCACCACCGCACTGCGCACGCCGTCGCCCGGGTTTCCAGCGCGGCAGGCAACGTCGTCGCCTTGCGGTGCAGTGGCTGCCGCCTCGTCTCGCGGCCGGCGCGGACCGGACGGCGTCCTGGGCGTCGGATGGCACAGCCTCCCCCGATCGGCGAAAATGCCGCGCCGGGGACCCTCGTGGTCTTCGGTGCGGTCGCAGGCTTCGTGCGTCACCGCGACCACCCCACGCCCGCGACGGCCGACCGGCCGATGCAACGCACGCTTTCCCGCTCGACACCGGCGCTCCGCGTCCGACACGTCGCGCACGCCCACGGACACGCTCTTGAACTCGACCTCCGCTCCGCTCCCGGCATCCGACGCCGACGACTCCCTGCCGCAGCGCGCACGCATCGCCGCCGACCTGCTCGAGGCGATCCGCGACGACCGCAGCGTGCTCGACGGTCTGCCGGACGAGGCCCGCATCCGCCTGCTGCAGGCGGTCGCGCTCGTGCACCATCCCGAGCCGCGTGCGCGGCGCAAGCAGGCCAAGGAAGCGCTGCGCGAAGCCAATCGGGAGAAGGTGCGTCGCACCGAGGCGCTGCTCGACCAGACCGGTATCCGCACGCTGCGTCGCAAGCCGGTGTTCACCACGCCGAACTACTTTCCGCCGCAGCCACCGGGCCAGCACGATCCACGCAACGCCGCGCCGGAAGAGTTGCCGTATGCCGAGTCGCCGGAACTGCTGCACTGCTACGTCTGCAAGCAGAAGTATACGCAGATCCACCACTTCTACGACCAGCTGTGCCCGACCTGCGCGGAGCTCAATTTCATCAAGCGCACCGAGACCGCCGACCTCACCGGGCGTGTCGCGCTGCTGACCGGTGGCCGGGTCAAGATCGGTTACCAGGCCGGTCTCAAACTGCTGCGCGCGGGCTGTTCGCTGATCGTCACCACGCGTTTCCCGCGCGACTCGGCGCAGCGTTACGCGCAGGAGCCGGACTTCGGCGAGTGGGGCGACCGGCTGGAAGTGTTCGGCCTCGATCTGCGCCACACCCCGAGCGTCGAGGCGTTCTGCGCCGAACTCGTCGCCACGCGCGACCGGCTCGACTTCATCGTCAACAACGCCTGCCAGACCGTACGTCGTCCGCCGGCGTTCTACGCGCACATGATGGCCGGCGAAACCGCCGCGCTGCACGAGTTGCCCGAACACGTGCGCAAGCTCGTCGGCGGTTACGAAGGCCTGCGCGCGGCCGATCTGCTGCCGGGCGGCAGCCAGTCGCTGGTCGAGAGCAGCGCGGGCCGCGCCGGCCTCGCGCGCGCCGCGGAACTGTCGCAGGTGCCGCTGCTCGCCGACGAACTGGTCGGCCAGGCGCATCTGTTCCCCGAAGGTCGCGTCGACAAGGATCTGCAGCAGGTCGATCTGCGCGGGCGCAACTCATGGCGGCTGCAGATGGACGAAGTGCCGGCGGTCGAACTGCTGGAGACGCAGCTGGTCAACGCGGTCGCGCCTTTCATCCTCAATGCGCGCCTGAAGACGCTGATGACGCGGACTCCGGAGCGCGACAAGCACATCGTCAACGTGTCCGCGGTCGAGGGGCAGTTCTATCGCAACTTCAAGACCACCAAGCATCCGCACACCAACATGGCCAAGGCCGCGCTCAACATGATGACGCGCACCTCGGCCGCGGATTACCACGGCGACGGCATCCACATGAATGCCGTCGACACCGGCTGGGTGACCGACGAGGATCCGGTGGAGATCGCCGAGCGCAAGATCGTCGAGGAGCGCTTTCATCCGCCGCTCGACATCGTCGACGGCGCGGCGCGCATCGTCGATCCGATCATCGACGGCATCAATACCGGCACCCACGTCTGGGGCCAGTTCCTCAAGGACTACAAGCCGACGGACTGGTGAGCCGTCGACGCGCCGGGGGCCGCTCAGCCGCCGGCGGCTTCGATCGCCTGGCGTTGACGCTGCGCATCGGCGTCGACGGTCGCCTGCGTCGCGCGCGCATCGTCGAGTGGCTTTTGTATCGCGTCGCGCAAATGCGTGGCCTGCGGTTCGGTCGGCTTGTCCGTCGGCGGCGTACAGGCTGCGCAGCCGAGCAACAGCAGCGCGGCGACGCCGATGCGGGTGCGGTGATTGCCGATGGCGGGATGCGGAACCATGCGTTGACTGGACATGCGGCACTCCGACGGACGGGCTCGGCGCTATCCTAACGCCGACACAGATCAGGGAATGACGATGGATCCGCACCGCTGGCGCCTGGATGGACAACTGGCCCTCGTGACGGGTGGCAGCGCCGGCATTGGCCGCGCGATCGCTCGCGAACTGACCGGCTTCGGCGCGACCGTGCTGATCGTCGGCCGCAACGGCGATGCACTGGAATCGACGCGCGACGAACTGCTCGAGGAATTTCCCCAGGCCGACGTGCGCGCGATGATCGCCGACGTCGTCGACGAAGAGCAGCGCCGCGAGATCCTCGACTGGGTCGAGGACCAGGGCGACGGGCTCGACATCCTGGTCAACAACGCCGGCGGCAACCTCAGTCGCGCAGCGAACGACTACGCCGAAGACGAGTGGCGCGAGATCTTCGAGGTCAACGTGTTCAGTGCGTTCGAGCTTGCGCGCTATGCGCATCCGCTGCTCGCGAGCCGCGGCAGTTCGGCGATCGTCAACGTCGGCAGCGTGTCGGGCATCACCCATGTGCGCAGCGGTGCGCCCTACGGCATGAGCAAGGCGGCGTTGCACCAGATGACCCGCAATCTCGCGGTGGAGTGGGCCGAGGACGGCATCCGTGTCAATGCGGTCGCGCCGTGGTACATCCGCACGCGGCGGACTTCGGGTCCACTGTCGGATCCCGACTATCTCGACGATGTGCTGCTGCGCACGCCGATGGGCCGCATCGGCGAACCGGAAGAGGTCGCTGCGGCAGTCGCGTTCCTGTGCCTGCCGGCATCGGCCTACATCACCGGCGAATGCATCGCGGTCGACGGCGGATTCCTGCGCCATGGTTTCTGAGTCGCGGGACGTCGCCCCGCGCGCGCCCTGGCTGGTGCGCAGCACATCGCCGGTCCAGTGCATTGCGGCATTCGCCGCGGGCGCCGGACTGCAGCATGCGCTCGGTCTGCCGCTGGCACCGGAGAGCATGCGCAGCGCACTGCATCTGACGGGCACGGTGCTGGCCGATGCCGGCCTGGTGCTGGCGGTGTGGGCGTTCGCGCTGTTCGTGCGGCGCCGGACCACGATCATCCCCGCGCACACGCCGGCGCAGTTGATCCTGCGCGGTCCGTTCCGGTGGACGCGCAATCCGATCTACCTGGCGCAGGTACTGGCGTACGTCGGTCTGGCGCTGATGCTGGATCTGCCCTGGGCGCTGCTCCTGCTGCCGTTGCCGGTGCTGGCGCTGCAACGCGCGATCATTCCGTTCGAGGAAGCACGTCTGCATGCGTGCTTCGGATCCGACTACGCGGCCTATCGGGCCGCCGTGCCGCGCTGGCTCTAGTCGGTGGCCGGCGCGATGCCGGCGCCCGGGCCACAGGTACTGTTACGCCAGGTCGAGAAGAGCTGCTCGTACTCCGCGCGCAGGGCGGGCTGCTCGCGCCCCTGCGCATAGCGCCAGCGGAATTCGGCCTCGCGCACGCGCGTTTCCCAGGTGCTGCACAGCGCATCGGCAGGCACCGCTTCGCAGACATCCGCCACCTGTTCGCAGGCCTGGCCCGCCTCCATGCCGGGCAGGCCACCGATGCCGATGGTGCGCATGGGGCGGCAACGCGGCGGCGGGTTGGCGTCCTCGCGCCAGTAGGTGCTGTTGTCGAACACGCGACACGCGAACAGCGCGGGCGGCGGTTGCGGCGCGGCCGCAACGTCGCGCGGCGTCACCGGATCGGGAGCCGGCAGCCGCGAGATCAGCGGAACCTGCGGCGGGGTGACCGGCGCCGCAGGTGGCGCGACGAATGCGGGCAAGGGCGTCGCCATCTCCACGACGCGCCGTTCCTGCGTATGTCCGGCGGGACAGGCCGTGCCGTTCTGGAACGTCACCGCGCCGGTGGCGTCGGTGCAGCGGTAGATCACCGTGGTCACTGCGGCACGGCCGCCACTCGCCAGCGCGCACAGGAGCGCGAGGGACAACACGACGCTGTGCTTCACCGGTCGCAGTCCTGGGACAGACGCGCGTTGATCGTCTGTTCTTCGTTGGTCAGCTGGCTGCGTTCGGTCGGCTGCGCATTGAAGAAGCGGCGACGGATCTCTTCGCGTCGATCGCCGAGCAGGCTGCAGACCTCACGCTGCGGCAGTTGCCGGCATTCGTCGCGGATCCAGGTGCCCGCGCCGTAATAGCCGCCGCGTGCACGCGGCCGTGTATCGACCCCGGAATCCACCTCGATGCTGCCGCGTCCGCCGCCGGCTTCGACACGCGTCGATGGCCCGCGACGCGAGGGCCCGTAGCCGAGCGTCCACAGCGGTACCCACCGTGGGTTGCCCTCGGACGAATCACTGGTGTAGCTGCTGCCGTCGGGACGGACGCACCGGTACATCGGCTGCGGTGGCCGCAACACGATCACCTGTGGTGACGGCGCAGCGACAACGGTCGACGTGGGGTCCGTGGGACGCGGAGGCGGTGGCGTGCCGTCGACGGGGCGCAGCATGTTGCGCACTTCCTGCGTGGCGTCGTCCGCGCACGGTGAATCGCGCAGAGCGACACGGCCGTTCGCGTCCGTGCACCGGTACACCGTGACCTGCGGTGGCGGTGGCGGAGCGGCCACCGCGGACAACGCACAGACGCTGCCGAGCAGCATGGCGAGCATGCGGCAGGCAGGGCGGGCAGCAGGGGCGATCCGTCGCGTCTCCATGTCCGCATCATGCAACGGCCGGCGCGGCCCGCGCATGCACCGTCCGCCGCGGGGTCCACCGCGATTCAGCCGACGGCGTTCGCAAGGCGCGTCGATCTGTGACGCGTGTCTGCTGCAATGCGGCATGTAAACGTTTCCAAGCGGTGCTAGCGTCCGCCTCACTGACGAGGGCGGACGTTCGAATGAGCGCGGGGGCGGTCGGATCCGGGGAGCGTGTGGCTGATGGCCGCGTGGCGTTTTCGTGCGCCACGGGGCCCGTCGTCGTGTGCATAGACGGCGAGGCGACGCAGGATTACGATGCGCGCCGGCTCGCACCACTGCGCCCCCTCCTGCTGCCGGAGGCCGCACAGGTGATGCGGGCGCCGGCGTCTGTCGCGACCACGTGTTCCAGCACGTTGCGCGTCGAGGCGCGACCGGTGGAGACCGGTCCGGCCAGTGAAGCGGATGCCACCCGACATCCGCGCGCCGTTCCGTCGACTTACAGGCCATTCCCGCTTCCGAAGTGCCGGCCCAGACCGGTGCGCGGTCGTGCGTGGGCGTGCCGCAAACGCTGTGCCGCTGTGCCGTTGTCCCGAGCCCATAACAACAACTCAGAAATCACGTAACGGAAGTCCCTCGGAGGGGATGCCATGAAAGCCAACCGCACTTCGCGTGCCCCCAAACCCAGCCTGCTCGCGTGCGCGCTGCTGGGCTGTCTCGTCGTCGCGACACCTGCGTTCGCACAGTCCACCGGCGCCACGCTGCGCGGCCAGGTGTCCTCGCAGGCGGGCGCGGAAGCCGGCACCACGGTGACGGCCACCAATACCGCCACCGGGGCGGTGCGCCGCACCCAGACTGGTGCGAACGGCAGCTACACCCTGATCGGCCTGCCGCCGGGTACCTACCGCGTCGACGCGGGCGGTAACCAGCAGACGGTGACGCTGTCGGTGGCTTCGACATCGACTCTCAACTTGCAGGGCACCACCAGCCAGACCGGCACCGCGTCCGGCGATGTGACCGACATCGGCGCCGTCACCGTGACCGCCCCGCTGCTGCGCGACGTCAAGACGTCCGAAGTGGGCAACACGATCTCGCTGCGCCAGATCCAGCAGCTGCCGCAGGCGACGCGCAACTTCCTCGAGTTCGCCGACACCGTGCCGGGCATGGCGTTCACCACCGACGCGCAGGGTTTCACCTCGCTGCGTAGCGGCGCGACCAACAGCTCGTCGGGCAATCTCTACATCGACGGCGTCGGCCAGAAGGGATACGTCGAAGGCGGCGGTGTCGCCGGCCAGAACAATTCGCGCGGCAACCCGTTCTCGCAGCTGGCGATCGGCGAGTACAAGGTCATCACCTCGAACTACAAGGCCGAGTACGGCCAGGTCACCGGCGCCGCCGTGACCGCGGCGACGAAGTCGGGCACCAACGAATTCGAAGGCGAAGCGTTCTACCGCTTCACCAACGAGGGCCTGCGCGAGAAGCGTCCCGACGAAGAGGCACCGGGCAAGGACAAGGTCGATTCGCAGACCAAGGAATGGGGCGTCGCCTTCGGCGGCCCGATCATCCAGGACCGCATGCACTTCTTCGCCGTCTACGAGAAGAAGGACCTGATCACCCCGCGCAGCGTGGTGCCGGACTCCAACGCCTCGCAGTTCGTGCAGTATCTGCCGGCGGACGTCCAGGCGCGCTTTGGCCCGATCAGTGCGCCGTTCGAGGAGGACCTGTACTTCGGCAAGATCAGCTGGAACGTGACCGACGACGATCTGATCGAACTCAGCGCGCAGGTGCGTGACGAGGTCCAGGTGGACTCGGTCGGCGACCAGCGCGCCGCCGAGCACGGCCGCGACGTCATCAACAAGGACAAGCGCGTCAACCTGCGCTGGCAGCACAGCGCCGCGTCGTGGAACAACGAGCTGATCCTCAGCACCGAGGACACGCAGACCAACCCGTTCCCGATGAGCCTGGGCAACGGCATCATCTACACCTACATCGAGCGCAATCCCAACGGCACCGTCGCCAACGAGCGCACGCTGGTCGAGACCGGTCCGGCCGGTGGCTTCGACGCGTTCCGTCGCGAGCAGGACGGCTGGTCGCTGATCAACAACACGACGTTCCAGGGCTTCGAGTTCGCGGGAGAGCACACCTTCAAGGTGGGCGTGAGCTACAAGGACATCACGCTCGCCTCGCAGGACGCCGGCGCGATCAATCCGCAGTTCCGTTACGAAGTCACGACGGCAGGCGTCAAGCCGACGCCGTTCAACGTCGATTTCCTCTCGCCCTACAACGTGCCCGGCCAGCGTCCGTCGGTGGAGACCGATTCGAAGCAGTACGGGTTCTACATCCAGGACGACTGGCAGGTGAACGACCACCTGATCTTCAACCTGGGCGTGCGCTGGGACTACGAGAAGAATCCGGCCTACACCGACTTCGTGACCTCGCAGGCCTTCGTCGACGCGCTGTATTCGCCGGACGAAGACAACCCTGGCCAGCCCTGGGCCAATCGCCTGCTCGCCAGCGGCATCAACGCGCGTGACTACATCAGCACCGGTGACAACCGCAGCGACTTCAAGGACGGCTGGGCGCCGCGCTTCGGCTTCGCCTGGGATCTCGATGCCAACGAACAGCACGTGATCCACGGCGGCGCCGGCCGCTCTTACGACCGCAACCTGTTCAAGCTGCTGTCGCTGGAAGTTAGCAAGGCCGCGCTCTCGCCGGTCAACGTCCGCTTCCAGGATCCGGCCACCGGGCAGTGCTACCGTCCGAACGAGGAAGGCCGTCCGTGCGTCGCCTGGGACGAGCGCTATCTCACCGGCATCGAGCAGCTGTGGTCCATTCCCGGCACCGCCGGCAGCGCCGAGCTCTTCATGCTCAACAACGACCTGCGCACGCCCTACAGCGACCAGTTCAGCCTCGGCATGGCCAACCAGGTCGGCGACTGGCTGACCGACGTGACCGTCCAGCGCATCAACAGCTACGACGGTTTCGTGTTCACGCTGATCAACCGCTATCCCGACGGCAGCTATTTCCAGGACGGCAGCGCGCCGTGGGGCGAAGCGGTCCCGGGCTACGCGAACACCATCCTCGGCAGCAACGGCATCGAGACCAAGAACGACCAGCTGCTGATGTCGGCGGAAAAGCCGTACACCAAGGACTCGGGCTGGGGCGTCAGCTTCGCGTACACGAAGACCGACGCGATCCACAACCGCTCGCGTGACGAGGCGTACGCGTTCGACAAGCCGACGATCGCAGGCTATCCCTTCATCAATGCCAACGACGTGCCCGAACACCGCCTGGTAATGGCGGGTTCCGTGGACGGTCCGTGGGGCCTGACGTTCGGCGCGAAGATCGTGCTCGAGACGCCGCGCTACCTCAACGACGTGCGCGACTACGGTGCGCGTCCGGCCGATGGCTCGTTCGGCCAGCCGATCGCGTTCAAGCCGCCGGGTACGGGCAAGTTCCTGGTCGGTGGCGACATCTGGGGCTACCGCACCGTCGACCTGCAGGCGACCAAGGAGTTCGCACTGCCGGGCGACACCGCGCTGACCGCACGCCTGAACGTGCTCAACGTGTTCAACTACCAGAACTTCTCGTCGTTCAACCTGATCAGCGCGGGCGCCGGCGGCAACTACTCGCCCAACATCACGGTCAACGAGTTCGGCAACATGTACTACGTGCCGCGTACGCTGAGCCTCGAGCTCGGTGTGAAGTTCTGACGCGCACCCGCGCGTCCGCGTGACCACGACGGGACCTGCGGGTCCCGTCGTGCTGTGGGTCTACGCCATCGCAACAGGAGAGCGGGATGGATCGTCTGCAACGCATCGTCATCGTCGGCGGCGGCACGGCTGGCTGGATGACCGCGGCCGCGCTGTCGCGCGTGCTCGGCCCCGGCTACGACATCGCGCTGGTCGAATCGGAGCGGATCGGCACCGTCGGCGTCGGCGAGGCCACCGTGCCGCACATCAAGGCGTTCAACCAGCTGCTGCGCATCGACGAGGCCGAGTTCGTGCGCAGCACGCAGGGCAGCTTCAAGCTGGGCATCGAATTCGTCGACTGGCTCGACGTCGGCGAGCGCTACATCCACGGTTTCGGCAGCGAGATCGGGCATCCGCTCGGCCTGCTGCCGTTCCACCAGTACTGGCTCAAGGCGCGCAGCCAGGGCCGCGCCGGTCCGCTCGGCGATTACACCCTCAACACCGTGGCCGCGCAGCGCGGCCGCTTCATGGTCTCGGCGACGGACGTGCCTCCGGGATCCCCGCTGGGCAATATCGCCTACGCCTACCACTTCGATGCCGGGCTCTATGCGCGGTATCTGCGCGGCTATGCCGAACAGCGCGGCGTGCGCCGGCACGAAGGCATGGTCGAACACGTGGCGCAGCATGCCGAAAGCGGCTTCGTCACCTCGGTGCGGCTGCAGGACGGCACCGTGCTGGCGGGCGACCTGTTCGTCGACTGTTCCGGCTTCCGCGGCCTGCTGATCGAGCAGACGCTCAAGACCGGCTACCACGATTTCACCCATTGGCTGCCCTGCGACCGCGCGCTGGCCGTGCCGACCTCGAATGTCGGGCCGCCCGCGCCGTTCACGCGCTCGACCGCGCGTGCCGCCGGTTGGCAATGGCGCATTCCGCTGCAGCACCGCACCGGCAACGGCTACGTGTATTCGAGCGCGCACGTCAGCGACGACGAGGCGGCCGCCACGCTGCTGGCGAATCTGGAAGGCGAAGCGCTCGGCGATCCGCGACCGCTGCGCTTCACCACCGGTCGCCGCAAACAGAGCTGGCACCGCAACGTCGTCGCGATCGGGCTGTCGAGCGGATTCCTCGAGCCGCTGGAATCGACCAGCATCCACCTGATCCAGTCGGGCATCTCCAAGCTGCTCGAGCTGCTGCCGCGCGAGGGCTTCAATCCCGCGCTCGCCGAGCGCTACAACGCGCAGCTGGCGTTCGAGTTCGACCGCATCCGCGACTTCATCGTGCTGCACTACAAGGCGACGCGTCGCGACGACACGGCGTTCTGGCGCCAGTGCCGGACGATGGAGGTGCCTGCGGAGCTGCAGGGCGTCATCGACCTGTTCCGCGACAGCGGCCGCTTCTTCCGCAACGCCAGCGAGATGTTCGCCGAGATCAGCTGGGTGCAGGTCATGATCGGGCAGGGCATCGTGCCGAAGGGCTGGCATCCGCTGGTCGACAACGTGCCCGACGAGGAGATCCACCGCTTCGTGGACAGCATCGGCCGCACGCTGTCGGCCTGCGTGGACGCGATGCCGCCGCACCAGGCCTTCATCGATCGGCACTGCAAGGCGCCGCCGCCGGCCTGAGGGCCAGCGGCGCGCAGGCGTCAGGCGGCGTCGAGCGCCGCGCCAGCCGGTCGCGCGGCCTTGCGCAGCATGCGCGCGATGCTGGCTGCAGCGTCGCGGCCTTCCTGCACGGCGGTGACGACGAGATCGGCGCCGCGCACCGCATCGCCACCGGCGAACAGTTTCGGGTGTGCGGTCTGGTAGGGCAGGCGACGTTCGCCGCCGACGCCGATGCGACCGTTTCCTTTGGACTCCACGCCATGCGTGGTCAGCCACTCCGGCACCACCGGCGAGAAGCCGAACGCGATGATCACCACGTCGGCGTCGAGCAGCGATTCCGTGCCGTCGATCGGCACCGCGGCGCGGCGGCCGTTGGCGTCGGGCTCGCCGAGCTCCGTTTCGACCACGCGTACGCCAGCCACATCGCCGGCCGCATTGGCGTCCACGCCCAGCGGCTGGCGGTTGAACAGGAAGCGCACGCCTTCCTCGCGTGCGTTGCCGACCTCGCGCGCCGACCCGGGCATGTTGGCCTCGTCGCGGCGATAGGCGCAGGTCACGCTGGCCGCGCCGAGGCGCACGGCCGAACGCACGCAGTCCATGCCGGTGTCGCCGCCGCCGAGCACGACGACGCGCTGGCCTTCGAGGTTCGGCAACGTGAGCGTGGTTTCCCAGCCGGCGACCGGACGGCCCCAGGTGTCGCCGCCGGTGACGATGCGGCCGTTGTGCACGAGGAAGGGCAGTGCCGGCAGCACGCCGGGCAGATCCTGTCCGGGCAGGCCACCATCGGTGTAGCGATAGGCGCCGGTGCCGACGAACACCGCGTCGAACTCCTCGAGCAGCGCCTCCATCTGCACGTCGCGCCCGATCTCGACGCCGAGGCGGAATTCCACGCCCATGCCTTCGAGCACGGTGCGGCGCGTTGCAATCACCGACTTGTCGAGCTTGAAACTCGGGATGCCGAACTGCAGCAGGCCGCCGATCTGCTCGTAACGATCGAAGACGACGGCCTGGATGCCGGCGCGCGCGAGCCGGTCCGCGCACGACAGGCCCGCAGGCCCGGCGCCGATCACCGCCACACGCTGGCCGGTGGCCACGACCTTCGACAGATCCGGTCGCCAGCCCTGCGCGAACGCGGTGTCGACGATGTACTTCTCGACCGCGCCGATGGTCACCGCACCGAATCCGTCGTCGAGCGTGCACGCCCCTTCGCACAACCGGTCCTGCGGGCACACGCGGCCGCACATCTCGGGTAGCGGATTGGTCTCGTGGCACAGTGCCGCGGCTTCGAGCACGCGGCCTTCCTGCACAAGTTTGAGCCAGTTCGGAATGTAGTTGTGCACCGGGCACTTGGCTTCGCAGTACGGATTGCCGCAGTCGAGACATCGATCGGCCTGATGCGCGGCTTCGCGGGCCTCGAAGCTGCCGTAGAGCTCGTTCCAGTCGCCATCGGTGCGCAGGGTGAGCGGCACCTTGTCGGGCATCTCGCGCGGTTCGTTCAAGAACCGGAACACGTCGCGCTTCATCACGCAGCTCTCCTCAGATCTTCGGCGAGTGCTTCGAGACTCGCGGCCTTCGGCTTGACCAGCCAGAACTTGCCGACGAAATCGCGGAACTCGTCGAGGATGCGACCGCTCCATGCGCTGCCGGTCAGGCGTGCGTGGGTCTCGATCAGATCGCGCAGGTGCGAGCGGTAGTTGTCGAAGGCCTCGGGCGTGACGCGCAGGATGTCGATCAGCTCGTGGTTGTAGCGGTCGACGAAATCGCGATCGAGATCGAGCACGTAGGCGATGCCGCCGGTGAAGCCGGCGCCGAAGTTCAGGCCGATGCGGCCGAGCACCGCGACCGCGCCGCCGGTCATGTATTCGCAGCAGTGATCGCCGGCGCCTTCGATGACCGCGACTGCGCCCGAGTTGCGCACGCCGAAGCGTTCGCCCGCGCGGCCCGCGGCATAGACTTCGCCGCCGGTCGCGCCGTACAGACAGGTGTTGCCGAGGATCGGCGTATCGCGGGATTCGAACACGCTGCCCGCGGGCGGGCGCAGCACGATGCGACCGCCGGCCATGCCCTTGCCGACGTAGTCGTTGGCGTCGCCTTCGAGATCGATCTGCAGGCCGCCGGCGTTGAACGCACCGAGACTCTGGCCGGCCGTGCCGCGCAGACGCAGCGTGACCGGGCGATCGCCCATCGCGGTATTGCCGTGGTGGCGTGCGATCAGGCCCGACAGGCGCGTGCCGATGCTGCGGTCGGTGTTGCGGATCTCGAAGTCGAACGTGCCGCCTTCGCCGCGTTCGATCGCCTTCGACACGCGCGCCTCCAGCGCCGCGGCCAGGCCATCGGGCGGCGCCTGCAGCGCCGGCGTGCCGCAGTAGGACAGCGGCTTGTCCGGATCGCGGCGCAGCAGCATCGACAGGTCGATGTCGACCGCGTCGCGAGTGTGGCGCAGGTGCTGTTCGAGCAGATCGGTGCGGCCGGTGATCTCGCCCAGCGAACGCACGCCGAGCGCGGCCAGATGTTCGCGCACGTCCTCGGCGACGTTGCGGAAGAACGTCTCCACGCGCTCGGGCAGACCCTTGTAGTGGTTCGCGCGCAGGCGCTCGTCCTGCGTGGCCACGCCGGTCGCGCAGTTGTTGAGGTGGCAGATGCGCAGGTACTTGCAGCCCAGCGCGATCATCGGCGCGGTGCCGAAGCCGAACGTGTCGGCGCCGAGCAGCGCGGCCTTGATGACGTCGAGGCCGGTCTTCAGGCCGCCGTCGGTCTGCAGCAGCACCTGGCCGCGCATGTCGTTGAACTGCAGCGCCTGGCGCGCTTCCGAAAGACCCAGTTCCCAGGGGGCGCCGGCGTAGCGGATCGAACCCAGCGGGCTGGCGCCGGTGCCGCCGTCATGGCCGGAAATCGTGATCAGATCCGCGCCGGCCTTGACCACGCCGGCAGCGATCGTGCCGACGCCCGCGTGACTGACCAGCTTGACCGAGATCAGCGCGTCGGGGTTGACCTGGCGCAGATCGAAGATCAGCTGCGCGAGGTCCTCGATCGAATAGATGTCGTGATGCGGCGGCGGCGAAATCAGGCCGATGCCGGGCTTGGCGTAACGCAGGCGCGCGATCAGCGGATTGACCTTGCTGCCGGGCAGCTGGCCGCCTTCGCCGGGCTTGGCGCCCTGCGCGACCTTGATCTGCAGCACTTCGGCATTGATCAGGTATTCCGGCGTGACGCCGAAGCGGCCCGATGCGATCTGCTTGATCTTGCTGCGGCGCTCGGACCCGTAACGCTCGGGATCCTCGCCCCCTTCGCCGGAATTGCTGCGCCCGCCCAGACGGTTCATCGCAATCGCCAGCGCTTCGTGCGCTTCAGGCGACAACGCGCCGAGGCTCATCGCCGCCGAATCGAAGCGGCGCACGATCGACGCGACCGGCTCCACCTCGTCGATCGAAATCGGTGTCGCGGCCTTCGGGCGCAGCAGATCGCGCAGCGCAGCCGCAGGCCGTGTGTCGACGAAATCCGAATACCGCTTCCAGTCCTCGCGCGTCCCGGTCAGCACGGCACGCTGCAGCGAGGTCACCACGTCCGGATTGAACTGGTGGTACTCGCCGCCGTGCACATAGTGCAGCAGGCCGCCCGGCTCGGGCAGCGCGGCATCGTCCCAGCCCTGTTCGGCGAGATGGCGCGCGTCGGCTTCGAGGCGCGCGAAGCCGGCGCCGCCGATGCGCGACGGCGTCGCTTCGAAGCACAGGTCGACGACTTCGGGCGCAAGGCCGACGATCTCGAACAGCTGCGCGCCGCGATAGCTGGCGATGCTGCCGATGCCCATCTTGGACATGATCTTCAGCAGGCCCTTGCGGATGCCGCGGCGGTAGCTGCGGCCGAGCTGCAGATGTTCGTTGCCGACCTTGGTCGCCAGCACGCCGCGGCGGCCCAGCGCATGCAGCGTCTGGAACGCGAGATAGGGGTAGACGGCCGTCGCGCCGAATCCGATCAGGCAGGCGAAATGGTGCGGGTCGCGCGCGGTACCGGTTTCGATCAGCAGATTGACGTCGCAGCGCAGTCCGGTGCGCACCAGATGCAGATGGATTGCGCCGGTCGCCAGCAGCGCGTGCACGGGCACGGTGCCGCGCTTCGGGTACCGGTCGCTGAGCAGCAGGATCTCGACGCCCGCGCGGGTCGCGGCTTCGGCCTCGGCGCACAGGCGGTGCAGCGCGCCTTCGAGCGTTTCGGTGTCGGCGTCGAAGTACAGGTCCAGCAGCCGGTTGGATTCGGCGAAGCGCGGCAGTGCCAGCAGCTGGCGCAGCTTGCGCTGCGAGAGCACCGGCGAGTTCAGCAGTACGTGGTGCACGTTCTCGGCGCGGTCGAGAAAGATGTTGCCCTCGCGGCCGATCTGCGTGGACAGCGTCATGACCGCGCCTTCGCGCAGCGGATCGATCGGCGGATTGGTGACCTGGGCGAACGCCTGGCGGAAACAGTCGTAGAGCGGACGCACGCGCTGGCTGATCGCCGCCATCGGCACGTCGTCGCCCATCGAGCCGATGCCTTCCTGCTCGGTCTCGGCCAGTGGCCGCAGCACCGACTCCTGTTCCTCGCGCGTGAGCTGGAACAGCTTCTGGAACGCGAGCAGGGTGTCGGGCGCGAACGGTTCGGCGGCGAGCGCCGGGTCGATCAGTTCGGTGTGCAGATAGCTCATGCCGCGCTTGAGCCACTGCTTGTATGGCGCGCGCGCGCGGTTGACCGCGTCGATCGCATCGTTGTCGAGCAGCGTGCCGGTGGTCAGGTCGATCGCGATCATCTCGCCCGGGCCAAGCTTGCCCTTGGCCTGGACGCGCTCGGGCGCAACGTCCCAGATGCCGGCCTCGGAGGCGATCACGAAGATGCCGTCGCGCGACAGTGTCCAGCGCGCGGGGCGCAGACCGTTGCGGTCGAGTGTGCACGCGGCATGGCGGCCGTCGCACATCACCACGCCGGCCGGGCCGTCCCACGGCTCGGAGTTGATCGCGTAGTACTCGTAGAACGCGGCGAGATCGGCGTCCTTGTATTCCAGCGACTGCGTGGCCGGCGGCATCAGGATGCGCATCGCCTGCAGCAGGTCCATGCCGCCGAGCAGCATCCACTCGAGCATGTTGTCGAGCGTCTGCGAATCGGAGCCGTGCATGGTCACGGTCTCGTCGAACTCGCCGATGTCGAGCTGCGGCGACGCCCACACGCCGCGACGCGCCTGCGCCCAGCGCCGGTTGCCCTCGATGCTGTTGATCTCGCCGTTGTGCGCCAGGCGCCGGAACGGATGCGCCAGCGGCCAGCGCGGTAGCGTATTGGTCGAGAAGCGCTGATGGAACACGACGGTCTTGGCCGCGAGATCTTCGCGCCCGAGGTCCGGAAACAGCCGGGTCAGGTGGCTCGGCAACACCATGCCCTTGTAACCGAGCAGGCCGGGGGTCAGGCCGACGACGTAGAACGCTTCGTGTTCGCGCAATGCCTGTTCGGCGCGGCGACGGGCGAGATAGAGCGCGCGTTCGAAGGCCTGTGCGTCGTCGCCATCGGCGGTCACGAACACCTGTTCGATACGCGGCATCGAACTGCGCGCAAGTGCGCCGAGCGCGGCATCGTCGAGCGGCACTTCGCGCCAGCCGGCGACGCGCACGTCGACGTCGCCCAGCAGCCGGGTGAGCGTTTCGCGGCAGTGCGCGGCGCCGTCGGCCGCGTGCGGCAGGAACACCATGCCGGCGGCCCGGCGTGCGCCTGCGAATTCGAATCCGGCCTCGGCGGCGAGCGTGTCGACGAACGCATCGGCGGCGTAGAGCAGCACCCCGCAGCCGTCGCCCGAAAGACCGTCCGGGGCGATGCCGCCACGGTGCGCCATGCGCGACAGCGCCTGCAGCGCGCCATCGACGATTCCGCGCGAGGCGTCACCGCCGATCGTCGAAATCAGGCCGAAGCCGCAGGCGTCGCGTTCGTCAGCGGGGTCGTACAGACCCCGATCCGGGAGTTCCCGCATCGTCGTCATCGCAGTCCGTGGAGGGGTGCAGGGCCGGCGCGGGGATCGGAGCGCCAAGGTCCTTGCATCGCGACAACGCGTCCACACCGGGTCTCGACTAGAGCACAGTTTGTGCAGTGCGACAACCCGGTTTTCGCCGTGATTTCAGTTGCGGATGCAACCGCAGGACACTCGCTGCGCACGCGCGAACGTGCAGCGGAGTCAGCGCCCCGCACATGCACGACGTCGATGCGGCGGACGCGCCTCGTGGTGGCATTTCGGCCGCGACGCGGCCGCAGGTCAGGCCCGGACGAGATCGCCGGTCAGTGCATCACGGATGGTCGACGGCCCTGTGCGGCCACCGGTCCTGCCGTCGAGAATGCCGTCGACGCGTGCGCGCAATCGAATGTCGAGCGCGTCGCGTTCGGCGACCGCGGGTTCGCCGGTGAGGTTGGCGCTGGAGGAGACCAGCGCGCCGCCGAAGGCCGCGCACAGCGCCACGACATCGGCGTGCGCGCTGACGCGGACCGCGACGCTGGCATGGGCGCCGGTGATCCAGCCGGGCACATCCGCGCGCGCGGGCATCACCCAGGTATTGGGCCCCGGCCAGCTGCCGGTCACGCGGTCGCGCGCGGCGTCCGGGAGGCGCGTCCAGTCGACGATCGCATCGAGCTGCGCACATGCGCCGGCGATCAGGATCACACCCTTGTCGACCGGCCGCTGCTTGATGTCGAGCAGGCGCTCGACCGCATCGCGATCGAAAGGATCGCAGCCCAGGCCCCACACGCCTTCGGTGGGATAGGCGAGCACACCGCCGCGCGCGAGCAGCGCGGCGGCGGCGGGGATGTCGAGCACGGGCGCGGTCATGCGCGACGGATCAGAACGGCGCGTCGTCCGTGACCGGCGTATCGCTGCCGGCCTTGACCACCCGCTTCTTGCCCGGCGTGACCTTGGATGCGGTCAGCAGCGGCTTGGCCGGTTCGACCGCAGGCGCGGCCGACTTGGCGGTCTTCTTGGTCGCCTTTTTCGCGGTCTTCTTGGCGGCCTTCTTTGCAGGTGCCTTCTTGGTTGCGGCCTTCTTGGCAGCCGGCTTCTTCTCGGCCGGTGCTTTCTTCGCCGCGACCTTCTTCGCCGGTGCCTTCTTGCCGAAGCCCTTGCGCACCGGCTTGCCGGTTTCCTCGAGCAGCTTCGTCACGTCATCGAAGGTCAGCGACGCCGGCTCGCGATCCTTGGGGATCTTGCCGTTGAGCTTGCCGTCGCTGATGTAGGGGCCGAAGCGGCCGTTGAGCACCTGGATGTCGCTGTCCGGGAACTCCTTGATGATCCGGTTGCGCGCGATTTCTTCCTTCTCTTCGATCAGGAACACCGCGCGCGCCAGGTCGACCTTGTACGGGTCGTCTTCCTTCTTCAGCGACGCGTAGACGCTGCCGCGCTTGGCGAATGCGCCGAAGCGGCCGATGCCGACGCTCACGTCATCGCCCTTGTCCTGGCCGAGGATGCGCGGCAGCAGGAACAGCTCCAGCGCGTCCTCGAGCGAGATCGTGTGCATGCTCTGGCCCGGACGCAGCGACGCGAACTTGGGCTTGTCCTCGGCGTCCTCGGCCGTGCTGCCGATGGCGGCGTACGGCCCGAAACGGCCCAGGCGCACGCTGACCGGCTTGCCGGTCTTGGGATCGGTGCCGAGCTCGCGCGCGCCCGTCGCCTCGTTGCGGTCGACCGATTCCGACTTGTCGTCGACGAGTTCCTTGAACGGACCCCAGAACTTCTCCATCAGCGGGATCCAGTCCTCCTCGCCGCGGCTCACCGCATCGAGATCGTCCTCGAGCTTGGCGGTGAAGTCGTAGTCCACGTACCGGGTGAAGTGGCTGGACAGGAACTTCGACACCGCGCGACCCACGTCGCTCGGGCGGAAGCTGCGGCCTTCCATCTCGACGTACTTGCGGAACTGCAGCGTCTGGATGATCGAGGCGTAGGTCGACGGCCGGCCGATGCCGTATTCTTCGAGCGCCTTGACCAGCGCCGCTTCGGTGAAGCGCGGCGGCGGCTGGGTGAAGTGCTGTTCGGCGATGATGCGGTCGAGCGGCACGCGGTCGCCCGTCTTCATCTGCGGCAGCTTGCGGCCTTCGTCCTCGTCGTCCTTGCCCTTGGTGTCCTTGCCTTCCTCGTAGACGGCGAGGAAGCCGGGCACGACGACCGTGGTGCCGCTGGCGCGGAAGCTGTGCTCGCTGCCGGCCGCGAGATCCACCGACACGGTATTGAGCGTCGCTGGAATCATCTGCGAGGCCACGGCGCGCTTCCAGATCAGCTCGTAGAGGCGGCGCTCGTCGTCGGTGAGGAAGCGCGCGACCTGCGCCGGCGTGTGCAGCGCGGACGTCGGGCGCACGGCCTCATGCGCTTCCTGCGCGTTCTTGGATTTGGTCTGGTAGGTGTTCGGCTGGTCGGGCAGCGAGCTGGTGCCGTAGTCGCGCGCGATCACGTCGCGGATTTCGCTGATGGCATCCTGCGACAGGCTGACCGAGTCGGTACGCATGTAGGTGATCAGGCCGACCGTGCCCTCGTCGCCCAGCGAGATGCCCTCGTAGAGCTTCTGCGCGACCTGCATGGTCTTGCGCGTGGTGAAGCCGAGCTTGCGCGCGCCTTCCTGCTGCAGCGTGGACGTGGTGAACGGCGCGGCCGGGCGACGCTTGCGCTCCTTGGCGCCGACGTCGGTGACGTGCAGCGCACCCTGCGCGGCGGCCTGGATGCGGCTGCGCGCGGCCTCGGCGGTGTCGCCGTCGGTGACGGTGAACTGTTCGAACTTCTGTCCGTCGAGCTTGGTCAGGCGCGCGGTGAACGGCTGCACCTGGTGCGCGCACGCGGCGTCGATCGACCAGTACTCGCGCGCGATGAAGGCTTCGATCTCTTCCTCGCGCTCGACGATCATGCGCAGCGCCGGCGACTGCACGCGGCCGGCCGACAGGCCACGCTGCACCTTGCGCCACAGCACCGGCGACAGGTTGAAGCCGACGAGGTAGTCGAGCGCGCGACGCGCCTGCTGCGCATCGACCAGATCGCCCGCGATCGACCGCGGCTTGAGCATCGCTTCCTTGATCGCACGCGGGGTGATCTCGGTGAACACCACGCGCTGCAGGGTCTTGTTCTCGAGCAGGCCGCGCTCTTTCAGAATTTCCGCGATGTGCCAGCTGATCGCTTCGCCCTCGCGGTCCGGGTCGGTCGCCAGATAGATGTCGTCGGCGCCCTTGGCGGCCTTGGCGATCGCCTCGACGTGCTTCTCGTTCTTCTCGATCAGGTCGTAGCGCATCGCGAAGTTCTGCGTGGGATCGACCGCGCCTTCCTTCGGGATCAGGTCGCGCACATGACCGTAGGAGGCGAGGACGTGGAAATCCTTGCCGAGATACTTGTTGATCGTCTTGGCCTTGGCGGGCGATTCGACGATGAGGAGGTGCTTGGCCATGTCGGCGGGTCCGGGGCACGCCCGAGGGCGGCCCAACACAAAAGGTGAAGATGACGACGCCCGGGGACGGGCCCCGGGCGTCGGTTGCTTTTATAGTGGAATCACGGGCGGGGTGGCCTGTCAAGCGCCGCCGTGGCTGCCGGTCAGGAAAAGGCGGCGATTCCGAGCAGCGCGAACAGCAGCAGGCCCAGGCCGACCAGGATGCCGAGGAGCACGAGGACCACCACCGTCACCGTCCCCAGATCGCGACGCTGCCGGTCCGGCTGGTCGGTGAACGCCCACCGATCGACCACCAGGGTGTCACAGACCATGTCGTGCAGCGCCTGCTTGCGCTGGGTAAACGCGGCCATCAGGAAGCCGATCATCAGGATCAGGCTGCTGAGGATGGTCGCGAGGTAGCGGCCGACGCCGCGCCCGAACGAGATCCGCGCGCCGTCGAGACGCACCACCTTGATGCCCACGGCCATCTTGCCGGGCGTCGCCATGGCGTAGGCGGCGTGGAACCAGGCGAAATACAGCGTCGAGAGCACCAGCGACACCGTGTTGACGACGATCTGTTCCATCCAGATGCCCCGACCGAAGCCCCCGACGCCGAGCAGTTCGTAGATCAGCCCGCCGACCAGCGCACTGGCGATGCCCAGCAGCAGGGCATCGATGGCATAGGCCGCCAGACGCTTGCGGAAGCCGGCCAGCACCACGTCTCCGCCTCGGGTCACGGCGTCCGCCCGGGCCACGTTGGCCGTCGGCGGTGCATAGGGCGAACCCGCCGTGCCGGTGCCGGTGATGTCCGTCACCGGCCGCCAGCCGGCGTCGGGATCCGCAGGCGCGGACGCGTCGACGGCGGGCGCCACCGGTTCCAGTGCCCAGGCCTCGAGCCCCGGGGCGCGCGCGATTCCGAAGGCCTGAGCCAGCGTCCGGAACGGCTGCCAGTCGGCCATGCCGTCGCGCCAGACGAGGGTGTCGTCGCCGACGATGCCGTCGTCGCGGAGCTGGCGCAGCGCGTCCCCGGTCACCGGGCCATGGCGGGTGTTGCGTGCGTCGGCGTAGTACCAGTCGTGCATCGGGGAACGTCCCTGTGTTGGGTGGTTGGGAAGCGCGGCACGCCTGGCGCGGCGTGCGCTGGATCAGAACGCCGCGGCAATGCCGGCGAGGACGACGAAGCCCACGCCCAGCAGGATCAGAACGCCCCAGATCACGAGGACCACCGTGGCCACGGTGCCGAGTGTGCGCTGCTGGTATTCGGGATGCTCGGTGTACGCCCACTGGTCGACGACGTAGGTGCTGGCCACCATGTCGTGCAGACCCTGCTTGCGCTGGGTGAACAGCGTGACCAGATAGCCGATGTAGAGCGTCAGATAGTTGAGCAGATGCGACGCCCAGCGCCCGAGTGCGCGGGCGCGGGTCATGCGGGTGCCGTCCAGGTCGACCACCTTGATGCCCACCGCCATCTTGCCCAGCGTCGCCTGGCGCGCGGACGATTCCATCGTCACGAAATACACCGCGCTGATCAGCGGCCAGGACAGGTAGACCGCGACCATCAGCACGACGGTGCCGATACCGAAATCCGGCGCGCCGCTGCCGAGCTGGCCGAGCGCGCCGCCCAGGCCGAACAGCAGCACCGCCACGAGGATGATCGCGTAGTAGACGGCGGTGAGCAGCAGCGAGTCGATCAGCAGAGCGGCGGCGCGCTTGAGGAAACCGGCGTCCACCACCTCGCCGCCCTGGACGACGGTCGCCGCTCGCACCACGGGCGCGACCGGCGGCGTATAGGGCGATGTGGCATCGGAGGCGTCATCGTCCGTCCGCCAGGCGGCGTCGACGGCATCCAGCGGGGCCGCGGATGCGTGCGATGACGCGCCGGGCGGTGCCCCAGCCGCATCTCCCGATACGGTCGCGGGTGCGTCCGGTGCGTCCGGACCGGCGACGCCCAGTTCGTGCGCCAGCGCGCGCAGCGGCGTCCAGGCCTCCAGTCCGTCGCGCCACAGCAGCGTGTCGTCGCCCAGCGTGCCCTGCTGGCGCAACTGCAGGAGCGCGGGCGTCGTGATCGGTCCCTGGCGGGTGTTGGTGGTGTCGGCGTAGTACCACTCGGTCATCGGAAACGGGTCCTTTTCGATCGTTGCATCCAGCTGCGTGCGGCGGCGCCGGCACGTCAGGTGTCAGGTCCGGCACGTGGCCGGCAGAAAGCGTCGCGCGACGGTGCCGCTGCAGGTCCACTGGCCGGCGGCGGGATCCAGCCACCAGGTCAGCGTCTCGCCATCGATCGCGACATGGTCGAATCCCTGCAGCCGGATGACGATCCCGCAGCGGTCGCCGGCCGCGACGGAACGCGCACCCGGGTCCAGGGTGTCCTGCGTCGTCAGCACATCGGCGACGCGCGGGTGGGCAAGCAGGCCGGCGCGCGCGGCATCGACCTCGACGCTGGAGAACGCAGCGCGATCGGCGCCGGGCACGCGGCTGGACGTGGTGATCGGGCAGGGGCGACCCTCGAGCCGTGCGGCCTGCACCGTCAGCTGCAGCGGCGTTGCGTTGGCGGCCACCTCGAGCACGCCGGATCGCGCGCGATAGTCGGCATAGGCCGGCACCGCGATCGCCGTGAGGATTCCCAGCACCGGCACGGCCAGGCCGGCGAGCACGAGAGCGACGATCCAGATCCAGTGCAGACCGCGGCGCGGCGGCGCCGGCATGGCGGCGCGAGGCAGGGGCGGCGGCACCGGAGGAAGACCGAGCTGGGACGCCATCGACGCCAGCGGCGCCCAGTCGGCCATGCCGTCGCGCCAGACGGGCGTCGCGGCGTGGATGCGGCCCGCCTGCAACAGGCGCACCAGATCGTCGGCCCGCATCGGGCCGGTGCGCCCGCCGTCGGGCGTCGCATGGAACCAGGTGTCCGCCATCGGTGATCCTGCCGGGCCGGATGTCGGCCACTCCCCCGTGTTCATCCTACAACCGCGCGCCGGGCGGCCCAAGCCACTCAAACGCGACAGGCGCCCGGGTGGGCGCCTGTCGGTGTCGTCTTCGCACGCGACGGTGCGTCAGTGCACGGGCTCGGGCTCGTCGGCGAACATCTGGGTTTCCATCCAGGCATAGGCCGCTTCGCTGCCGGGCTGGTTGAACAGCACCATCAGCACGACCCACTTCAGATCGTCGAGATCCAGCTCGTCCTGATCGAGCGCCATCGCCCGGTCCAGCACCAGCTCGCGCTGGTCGGCATCGAGCACGCCGTGCTGTTCCAGGAACATCAGAAAGCCACGGCAGTCGACGTCCAGGCGGTCGAGCTCCGGGCCGGAGAACACGCGGGTCGGGCCGTCGGCACGCACCGCCGGCACGGCCGGACGCTGGTCGGCCAAGGCGTCGAGCCAGTCGAAGGCCTTGCTGACTTCCGCGGGACTGAAACCGGCCTGGAGCAGGCCGCTCTGGAGGGAATCGCGATCACGGACGAGGTCCGCATCCTCGGTGAAATAGTGTTCGAACAGGTACAGCAGCACATCCAGGATGCTTTCTTTCATTTCCCCTCGGCCTGCGCCCTTGGGCGCGTCGTGTCAGGACTTTCGGGAATACCGACCGTGCAGCAGGGCCACACGTCCATCCAGCTCCATGGACAGCAGCATGGCCGAGGCCCGGGCGACCGTCAATCCGCTGCGCGCGACTAGTTCATCCATACCGGTTGGGTCATGCCCGAGGGCTTTCCACAACCGGTTGTAGTCCGGGTCGCCGCTGTCGGACCGGGGTGCGGCACCGCCGTCAGCCGTGTTCAGTATCGTCTCGACGCTCTGGATGGGGGCGCCGAGCCGCGCGTGCAAGGCATCGGCCAGGTCGCCGGCGATCGCCGACAGGGCGCCGGTCACCTCTTCTGGTGCCTCGACCAGGGTCGCGCCGTCGCGCAGCAGGCGGTGGCAGCCGCGGGCCATCGGGTTGTGGATCGAGCCGGGAATCGCGAAGACCTCGCGGCCGGCGTCCGCGGCCAGCCGCGCGGTGATCAACGCGCCCGAGCGCTGCGCGGCCTCGACCACGAGGGTGCCGAGCGCGAGGCCGGCGACGATGCGGTTGCGGCTGGGAAACTGCTCGCGCCGTGCTGGCGTGCCGGGTGGATACTCGCTGGCCACGGTGCCCGCCTCGACGATGCGCGCGTGCAGGCGCAGGTTCGAGCGCGGGTAGGGCACATCGATGCCGCTGCCGAGTACGGCGACGGTCTCGCCACCGGCATCGAGGGCCGCGGTGTGCGCGGCCGCGTCGATGCCACTCGCCAGACCACTGACGACGGACAGGCCGTCGTGCACGAACCGGCGCGCGAACAGCGCCGCGTTGTCGCGCCCGCCTGCCGTCGGGGCGCGGCTGCCGACCACGGCCACGCCGGCGCGCCACAGGCGGCAGGGGTCTCCCTCGACGAACAGCGCCAGGGGCGGTGCCTGCATGCGCCTGAGCAGTGGGGGATAGTCGGGATCGTGCCAGCCGATGACATGGCGGGTGGGCGCGTCGGCCTGCCATCGCCGCCACTCGTCCACGACCGCGGCCGACCCGGACAGCGCCGCGCGTTGCGCGGCGTCGAGACCGGCGTCGCGCCAGGCCGGAGCGCCGCCTGCCAGCGCGGCGGCCGGGCCGTCGGCATGGTCGAGCAGGCGGCGGCGCGGGGCCGCGGCACCGCCGGCGTGGATCAGGCGCAGCAGCGCGTGCAGATCGGCATCGTCATCCATGCAGGCAGCGTAGGCCGCACATGAAAACGGCACCCGAAGGTGCCGTCGTCTGATGCCGTCGGGAAAGCCCGCAGCGCGGGCCGGCCCTTACTGTTCGGCGTCGGGATGCTTGAGCGTGTAGCCGACACCGGCCGGCTTCTCGCCTTCCATCACCAGCGCGTAGCTGACGAAGTCGAAGGTCAGGAAGACCATCGCGTGCGCGGCGTACTCGTCGGGCAGACGGTCACGACGCGTGCCCGCGTTCGGCGAGTCGGTGATGCGCGACGTGTTGGGATGGTTCACCCGGTCGACGACGTGCGAACCGGTGCGCCAGACCGAGAACACGGTGCCGTTGTCGACGCCGTTCTGGTGGCCGGCCGAAATCGCGATGACATCGCGCGGGCCGCCGGTGACCAGCATGTCGGCGACGCCGATCACGCGGGCATCGGCCGAAAGCGCATCGGCCGACGGCGGGTGCGGGAAGAACTGCAGGTCGTAGGGCTGCGGATTCACCGGTACGACGCGGTCGCCGGCACGGGCCTCGTAGCCGTCGTTGTCCAGGGCCAGCGCGGCGGTGTCGCTTTCCGCGGTCGGACCGTGCACCACCGTGCCCACGCCCATCTGCACCATCTCGTAACCGAGGAAGGCATCCTGCTGGCGCGACCTGGGCTGGGTCTGTGCCCACAGGTTGCTTTCGCCCGGGATGCGGGCGCCGCGGAAGTCGAGGTCACGCGAACGCCGCGCCCCGTAGAACTCGGTGGCGGCGCGCAGTACGGCGTAACGGTCGCCCGGTCGCGCGTTCTCCAGACCCTTGACGTAGATGTTGCGGTCGACGCTGCCGCGCAGACGGCCATCCTCGTAACCGAGCACGTGCGGCAGGGTGTCGAAGTCGAACACGATGCGGCGGTTCTTGAGGAACGGCTCGACGTCCGACAGCGGAATCGCGTTGATCGGCGCGGCGTCGACCGGGCGCGGGCCCGGACGCATCGTCACGCGGTTGAGATACGCCAGGCTGATCACGTCGCCCGGGTAGATCAGATGCGGATTCGCGATCTGCGGATTGGCCTGCCAGATTTCCGGCCACAGCCACGGCTTGTCGAGGAACCGGCCGGCGATGCCCCAGAGGGTGTCGCCGCGGACCACGACATAGGTCTCTGGATGATCGCCGCGCATCTGCTGGGCAGCTGCGAACGTGGTGACAGTCAGCAACGCGACGGCGCAGCCCGTGCGGAACGACCTTGAAAGGCGTTGAAGCGTGCCGGCCATCTACCTGCTCCCCTTGGATTTTTCCCCTTGCAGCGGCGCAATATAGCCTGAAAGGTCCGCGCGGACGCAAGTGCGCGACACGTTACAATGCGTGCGTCCTCCCTGCGGCTGTGACCGCGTTCGCTCTTCGACCCCATGGCCCTGCTCGAGATCCTCGAATACCCCCACTCCCGTCTGCGCAAACTGGCCGAGCCGGTCGCGGCCGACCGGTTCGCCGATCCGGCGTTCCAGCGCCTGCTCGACGACATGTTCCAGACCATGTACGAAGCACCCGGCATCGGCCTGGCTGCGACGCAGATCGACACGCACGAGCGCTTCATGGTCATCGACGTGACCGAAGGGCGCGACCAGCCGCTGGTGTTCGTGAATCCGGAAATCCGCGACAGCTCGGCGGATCTGCGCGTCCACACCGAAGGCTGCCTGTCGATCCCGGGGATATTCGCCGACGTGACCCGCGCCGACGGGATCACCGTGACCGCGCTCGATCGTCACGGCAAGCCGTTCGAACTCAGCGTCGACGGCCTGCTGGCGACCTGCGTGCTGCACGAGATCGACCATCTCGACGGCAAGCTGTTCATCGATTACCTGTCGCCGCTCAAGCGCGACCGCGCGCTGAAGAAGCTCGAGAAGCTGCGCAAGGACGAGCGCGGCTGAGTCGATCGCCGCGCGCGGCGCCGATGGATCCGACGGCGCGCGCCGCGTCAGCGCGCGCCGTCACCGCGTCACGCCGAGGCAGTACGCCTTCCAGGACACCACGCTTATGAAACTCGTCTTCGCCGGTACGCCGGATTTCGCCGTGCCCTCGCTGCTCGCGGCCGATGCGCGCCATGAAGTGGTCGCCGTCTACACCCAGCCCGACCGCCCCGCCGGCCGTGGCCGCGCGCTGACCGCCTCGCCGGTCAAGCAGATGGCGCTCGAGCGCGGGCTGACCGTCCACCAGCCCGAACGCCTGAAGGGCGCCGAGGTGCTCGACACGCTGCGTGCGCTCGAACCGGACCTGATGATCGTCGTCGCCTACGGCCTGCTGTTACCGCAATCGGTGCTGGACATTCCGAAGTACGGCTGCTGGAACGTGCATGCCTCGCTGCTGCCGCGCTGGCGTGGTGCCGCGCCGATCCAGCGCGCCATCCAGGCCGGCGACACCGAGACTGGCGTCTGCCTGATGCAGATGGAGAAGGGGCTCGATACCGGCCCGGTGCTGCTGCGCCAGGCCACCCCGATCACGCCCGACGACACCGGTGGCAGCCTGCACGACCGTCTTGCCGCGCTGGGCGCCCAGGTTCTGGGCGACGGCCTCGGCCTGTTGCGCGCCGGCATGCAGCTCGGACCGGCGGCCCAACCCGACGTCGGCGTCACCTATGCGCACAAGCTCGACAAGGCCGAGGCGCGGCTGGACTGGACACGCCCGGCGCGCGAACTCGCCGACACCGTGCGTGCGTTCACTCCCTGGCCGGTGGCGGAAGCGGATGTCGCCGGCGAGCGCCTGCGCATCCATGGCGCGAGCCTCGCGCCGCTGGTGCACGGCCGGGCGCCGGGCAGCGTGCTGGCCGCCGGTCGCGCGGGCATCGTGATCGCCTGCGGCGAAGGCGCGCTGCGTCTGCAGCGCGTGCAACGTGCCGGCGGCCGCGCGATCGACGTCGCCGACTACCTCAACGCGCGCAGCGACCTGCGCGGCGCGGGCGCCTGACGTGGACAACGGCGCGCAGGCGCGACTGGCGGCGGCCCGCGTCATCGACGCGGTGCTGCATCACGGGCGTTCGCTGAAGGCCGAACTGTCCACGGCCCTCGCGGGCATCGACGACGTGCGCGACCGCGCGCTGGTCGAAGCGATGGCCTTCGCGGCCGTGCGCCACCAGGGGCGCTATGCCGCGGCACTGTCGCGCTGGATGCCGCGTCCGCCCGGCGCGCGCGATGCGCCGCTGCGCGCGCTGCTCTACGCCGGCTTCGCCCAGCTCGACCCGATGGGGCTGCCGGCGCACGCCGCGCTCAACGCCACCGTCGATGCCGCGCGCTTGCTGGGCCGTGCGCATCAGGCCAACCTGGTCAATGCGCTGCTGCGACGCGCGCAGAAGGACGGTCTGCCCGCCGCTGCCGCCGATGCCGCATGGCCGGCGTGGCTGCTCGCCGAAGTGCGCGCCGACTGGCCGCAGGACGTCGAGGCGATCCTCACCGCCAGCGCTGCCGCGGCGCCGCAGTGGCTGCGCGTCAACACGCGTCGCGGCACGCGCGATGCCTACTACACGCGCCTGGTGCAGTCGGGCCTGCCGGCCGACGTGCCGGATGAAATGTCCGACGCGTTGCGGCTCGCGACGCCGGTGCCGGTCGATGCCTTGCCGGGCTTCGCCAACGGCGACGTGTCCATCCAGGATGGGGCCGCGCAGCGCGTCGCCGATGCGCTGAGGCCGGCGGCCGGCGCGCGCGTGCTCGATGCCTGCGCCGCGCCCGGCGGCAAGAGCGCGCATCTGCTCGAACGCGATCCTGCACTGCAGCTGCTGGCGATCGACATCGCCGCGCCGCGCGTCGCGCGGATCGAACAGACCTTCCAGCGACTGGGCCTCGGCGCACAGACGCGTGTGCGCACGGCCGATGCGCTCGAGGTCGCGCGCTGGTGGGACGGCACGCCGTTCGATGCCGTGCTGCTGGACGCCCCGTGTTCGGCGACCGGCATCGTGCGCCGCCAGCCCGACGTACTGCTGCACCGCAAGCCCAGGGATCTCGAGGCGCTGGCTCATCTGCAGGCGCAGCTGCTCGATGCGCTGGCCGCGGTCGTCGCGCCGGGCGGCACGCTGCTCTACGCGACCTGTTCCATCCTGCGACGCGAGAACGCCGCCCAGGTCGACGCCTTCCTCGCGCGCCATGCGGACTTCAGCCTCGCGCCGCTCGACGAGCGCTTCGGTCGCGACACCGGCGCCGGCCATCAGCGGCTGCCAGGCGAATCGGGCATGGACGGTTTCTTCTACGCGCGGCTGACGCGCCTGCGCTGAGCGCGCGGCGCTCGCTAGAATCCCCGGCATGCAGACGCCCGCCGCCAGCCTGATCATCAGCGCCTACAACAACGCCGACTGGCTGCAGCGGTGTCTGTGGGGGTATGCGCACCAGGACCGCAGCGATTTCGAAGTCATCGTCACCGACGATGGATCGGGACCGGCCGTGGGCGCGCTGATCGAACGCATGGCGCCGACGCTGCCGTTCCCGCTGCGGCATGTCTGGCACGAGGACGCGGGCTTCCGGAAGTGCACGATCCTCAACCGCGGCATCGAGGCCGCGCGTGCCGAGTATCTGATCGTCTCCGACGGCGACTGCGTGCCGCGCGCAGATTTCGTCAGCCAGCATCTGCGCCTGCGCGAGCCGGGCCGGTATCTCGGCGGCGGCTACTGCAAGCTGCCGATGGACCTGAGCCTGAAGATCGACCGGGATGTCATCGCGCGCGGCCTGCATACCGATCTCGACTGGCTCAAGGCCAACGGCCTGCCGCGCAAGAAGCGTTCGCTCAAGCTCTGGGCGCGCCCCGGCTGGCGCGAGCGCGTGCTCAATGCGACAACGCCGACGACGCCGCGCTGGGCCGGCAACAACGCCTCGGGCTGGAAGGCGGACCTCGTGCGCGTCAACGGGTTCGACGAGCGCATGACCTACGGCGGCGAGGACCTCGAGCTCGGCGAGCGGCTCGCGAATGCCGGTGTCACCGGCAAGCAGATCCGGTTCTCGGCGGTGTGCATCCACCTCGACCACGCGCGCGGTTACGTGAAGCCGGAAATGAAGGCGGCCAACCAGGCGATCCGCGATGCGGTGAAGGCCGGGCGGCTGACGTGGACCGAGTACGGGCTGGTGCACGGCCCGAAGGCCTGAGACCGAGCCAGGGGCGGGGTACGTGTGCGCTCCTAAAAAATGGAGTGTGCAGGCCGGTCGCTCAGGACAGCGCGCGCAGGTGCCGGTATTTCTCGAGTACATAGGCGGCCTGCGCCTTGTGGAAACGCCAGCCCGGCGCGCCGTCGAGAACGGCGCCGCGCAGCAGGTACTGCTTGAGCAGATACGCGGCCGCGTGCAGCGGGCCGTCGAGTGCGTGGGCACGCTTGCCCGCATCGCGCCGCTGCTGCGCCCACAGCGTGGCGTACTTCGACAGTTTGGTGACGTGCTCGGCGTGGCTGCGCGAGGTGTCGTGCTCGAAGTCGGCGTCGAGCTTCGCGACCGTCTTGCCTTCGAGATCCGGGCGTTCGTGCACCTGCGAGGGCAGGTAACGCCAGCCCGCGCGGACCAGCCGCTCCATCGGCTCGCCGCCGCGCAGGCGATGGCCGAGGAACCAGTTGCGGCGGGTCAGCAGCCACGCATCGGCGGTCTCGATACGCCCGTCCGCGAACAGCGTGCGGATCGTCGCGTCGGTGCCCGGCGACAGCCATTCGTCGGCGTCGAGCAGCAGCAGCCAGTCGTGTACGGCCAGCGTATTGGCGAAGGTCTTCTGCGCCGCGTAGCCCAGCCAGTCCTGGTGCACCACGCGCGCGCCGTGCGCGGTGGCGACCGCGACGGTGTCGTCGGTCGAGCCGGAATCGACGACGATCAGCTCGGCGCACAGGCCGCGCATCGAATCGAGGCAGCGGCCGATGCGGTCGCCCTCGTTCTTGGTGATGACGACGCCGGAGATCGGCAGGGGCGCAGCGGCGGGTACGGGGCTGGACATGCCGCGATTGTCGCCGATCACGCGGGCGGCGTCCGGGCGCGGCGGGGCGCGTTGGTATGATGCCGGCGCCGCATGCGCGGCGTCGCCGCGATGTCCATGACCGTCTCCATCCGACCCACCGTCAGCGTGCTCGTCTCGAGCTACAACTACGCCGCGTTCGTCGTCGAGGCGATCGAATCGGTGCTCGCGCAGACGGAAAACGCGCTGGAAATCATCATCGTCGACGACGGCTCGCGAGACGGCTCGCCCGAGCTGCTGCGCCGGCACTACGGCGACCATCCGAAGATCACGCTGATCGAACAGGCCAACGGCGGCCAGCTGCAGGCCTGGATCACCGGATTTACCCGGGCGCGCGGTGACATCGTCGCGTTGCTCGATTCAGACGACCGCTGGAATCCCGATTACCTGCAGCGCATCGTCGACGTTTACGCCGCGCGCCCAGAAGTTGATTTCGTCTACACCAACATGCAGTTGTTCGGCGATCTTGACGAGACCATGTTCAAGCCCGGCCCGGACCGCGACCTCGGCCTGTCGATCCTGCTCAACGCCTACTACCACCGCTTCCAGGGCGCAGCGACCTCGGCGGTGAGCCTGCGCAGCCCCTTGATGGCGCGCCTGCTGACCCTGCCGCCCGAGCGCGCCGCCGACTGGCTCTCACGCCCGGACGACTGCATCGTCTACGGCGCCGACATTCTCGGCGCGCACAAGGTCTACCTGTCCGACACGCTGGTCGGTCACCGCGAACACGGCAGCAATGCGCTCAAAGCCTTCGGGCCGTCGCCGTTGCGCGTGTACCGCCACGTCGTCGGCAGCGAGCGCATGCTCGAGTTCTACCGCCAGCAGGCCGGCATCACGCCGCGCTGGCTGCGCATGGCCAAGGCCGAGTTCCGCACCAAGCCCGCGCCGACGTTCTGGGAGCTGCGCGCCTACAGCTGGCTGCTGTTCCAGGCCCCGATGCCGATGGCCAAGCGCCTCGAGCACTGGGTCGGCATGGTGTCGCATTACCTGCGTTCGCGGCGCGCGCGCTAGGCGGCGCGCAGCGCGGCCAGCAGCAGCCAGACCCAGACGCACAGCAGCGGCACCCAGATCCAGCGCCAGCGCGCCATGCCGGTCCACGCCTGCCGCCAGGTGTTGCCCGGGAGGGCGTCCGCGCCGCCCCGGCGACGCGCCGCCGAGCGCAGGGCATCGGTGACGCGCAGGCCGTAGAGATGGACGCCGGTGGCGCACAGCGTGGTGAGCAGCGCGCCCGCCACGCACCACAGCCAGCGCACCGGCCAGCCGCCGAAGGTGCCGAAGTGCAGCGGGTCCGCCATCTCGGCGATGCGCTGGTGGATGCCCATGTCCCGGCCGTCGCGCTGGCCCGTCACGCCACGCGCCTGCAGGTCGTAGCCGACCGCATTCGCGCGATCGCGCACCAGCCAGGCCTGCGCCTGTCCGTCGAGCAGCAGACTGCGCGCGCTCACGTCGTGCAGGCCGCGGATCCGCAGCTGTGGCCACCGCTGTGCGATATCCGCGACCGCTTGGTCGATCGCCGCCGCATCGGCGGGTGCGGTCACGACCGCAGGCGTCGGCAGTGCGATGTCGGCGGCCGGACCGGCGCCGCCGCCGAGTGATTCGACCAGGTACCAGCCGCCGGTCAGCGCGATCAATGCGATGAACCACAGGCTCCAGACACCCGCCAGCCGATGCACATCGCCCCACAGCCGCCGCGGCCTGTCGGCACGCGGCCGACTGAAGAAGCCGCGCCACCAGCGCTTGTAGATGTACAGGCTGCTGACCAGCGTCAGCAGCAGCGGCAGCGACAGGGCCGACACCAGCGGCACGCCGATCTTCAGCGGCAGCATCAGGTGCCGGTGCGTGTTGCGCAGGATCCGCTGCGCGTTGAACCAGGTCGTGTCGCCGGTGACGCGGCCGTTGTAGGGGTCGACCCAGACGAAGCGGCGCCCGCCCTCGGGCAGCCGCATCACCGCGCGCGCGGCGAAGCGCGATGCATGCGGCGCGGACAGCGATTCGAGCGTCCAGTCCGGATACGCACGCTGCACCGCCGCCGTCATGTCGCCCCAGCTGGCGTGCTGCGCGCCGGGCACGACCCGCGCTTCGGGAAACACCAGCCAGTCGATCTCCTGCGACACCGTTGCCAGCGTGCCGGTGAGGCAGACGAACGTCATGAAGAGCGACAGCTTCAGACCGATCCAGCTGTGCAGGTCGAACCACAGGCGGCGTCCGCCACCGCCCGTCGCGGGTGCGGTGACCGTGCGCGGCCGGGCGAGGGTCGGGGTGCTCACGTGCGCCGGTCAGAACGTGTAGGCGGCCTGCAGGTACAGACGTCGCGGCTCGCCGGGGAAATGCCCGTTGCGGGCGATGAAGCCGCTGGCGGCGTAGACCCTGTCGAAGACGTTCTTGACGTTGGCCTGGAATTTCCACGACCGCCAGTGCGTCTGCCAGCTCACGTCGAACACGGTGTAGGGCTTGACCCGCTGGCCGTCGAGACTGACGCGTTCGCCGGTGTAGTCCAGGCCGAAGCCCAGCGCCGACGACAGCGCCGGCAGGTCGTGGCGCGACCACAGGCCCAGCTTGTTGCGCGGTGCGTTGGCGAAGCGGTCGCCGGACGCGTTGACGATGCCGGTGCTGCCGGCGTCGATTACCCGGGCGTCGTTCCAGGCGTAGGCGAGGTTGAGCACCCAGTGCGCGTTGACGTCGGCCAGCAGATCGAGCTCCAGCCCTTCGCTGCGCACCAGGCCCAATGGCGCGAGCTGGTTCACGCCGTCCACCACGGCGCCGGTCGTCTGCACGATGTTGCTGCGTTCGATGCGGTACAGCGCCGTGCCGAGCGTCATGCGACCGCCGGCCAGTTCGGTCTTCAGACCGGCTTCCCATTGCCGGCTGCGCTCGGCGTCGAAGGGCCCGCCGGCCGCGGGATCCTGGTTCGCGGTGGCCTGGGGCAGGAATCCGCTGGCGACGTTGGCGTAGGTGTTGACGGCGTCCGTCAGTGCGTAGGTGCTGCCCAGACGCCAGCTCACGTCCTGGCCGTCTGCCGACCGGCCACTGATCCGGTCCTCGTCGTCGAAGCCGTCCCACCGCAGGCCGGCGAGCACGTTCCAGCGCGGGCCCAGGGTGATCTCGTCCTGCACGTAGCCGCCATACCGCATCCCGCGCGTCCGCGTCGTCCGCCACGGCAGCCGGTCGAGGCCGTAGTCGAACCAGCCGCTGCGGCCGTAGGCCGGCGCGAACAGGTCGATGCCCGGCACCGGCCCCGGCGCGCTGGCGAGGTCGGCGCTGTTCGCGGTCTGCGCGGCGAAGTCCGCGTCCAGCCGGTAGGCATCCGCACCGAACAGCAGCTTGTGTCCCACGGCGCCGGTCGTGAACCGCCAGACCGCGTTGCCTGCCACCGTCAGACCTTCGTTGCCGCGGATCTGGTTGCGCAGCTGACGGGTCATCCACTCGGCGACGCCGTCGCCATTCCGGTCGATCAGGCCCATCGGCTCGTGATAGATCTGGTGTTCGCGGTTCTCGAACCAGCGCGCCGACAGGTCGACATCCCAGTCCGTCGATGGCGAGGCGCGGTACTGCGCCAGTGCCACGCGCGCGTCCATGTCGAGGAAGTCGGTGGCCTCGTTGTGGTTCCAGCGCCGATCGGTCAGGAACGTGCCGGCATCGTTCACCGGCACACCGCGCAGGCGGTTGCCGCCCAGGTTCTGGGTGATGTCGGTGAGTTGCAGCGTCAGCTCGCCGGTCTGTCCGAGGTCGAAGGCCACCGAGGCGTCGCCGATCCGGCTTTCGCTGTCCGCATTCCAGCGCACGCCCGCGTCGCCGTCGGCATGCAGGCCCAGCCGGTAGCGGACGCCGGGCGCGAGCGCGCCGGTGGCTTCGAAGGAGCCCGACGCATAGTCGGCGTTACCGGCGGCCAGTTCGATCCGGCGGCGCGCCTGCGCCTGCGGCTTGCGGGTGACGTAATTGATGACGCCGCCCGGCTCGCCGCCGCCGTAGAGCGCACCGGCCGGTCCCTTGAGCACTTCCACGCGTTCGATGTTGAACAGCTGCGGCACCGAGAAACCGGCGTAGGGATCGCCGCGCAGCCCGTCGTAGAGCACGTTTTCCTGCCGGAAGCCGCGCAGGGTCACGCCGGCATAGCTGAAGAAGCTGATGCCGCTGATGCTGCGGTAGAGATCGGTGACGTCGGTCGCGGCCTGATCGTCGATCAACTCACGGGGCAGCACCTGGATCGACTGCGGTACCTGCGACAGCGGTGTATCGGTGCGCGTGCCCACCGCCGCGTCGTCGCGACGATAGAGGCTCTGCGCGCGGCCGAGGACGCGGACGGTGTCGAGCTCGGTCGGCGCGCTGGACGGGGCGTCCTGCGCGGACGCGGCGAGCGGGGACAGGCACAGCGCCACTGCGACAGGCAGGACACGGATACAACGCAGACGCATGGAGGAGGCAACCGGGGCGGGGAGGCCTCATATGATAATGAATCTCATTGTCAAAAACAGCGGGCGGAGCCCTTCACCAGCGCAGCGGCCGCCGTGCGATCGCCCTGGCGAGCGTGGCGTGGATGCGTTCGGCATCGTCGAGCGCGAGGAAGCGCAGGCGCAGCGGAGTCGTCAGCGGATTGGCCCCGGCGGTGTCGAGCCACACCGAGGCCATGCCGAAGCGGCGATCCAGCGGCGACTGGCGCAGTTCGACGGCCTGCAGCTTGCCGAGTTCGGCGAAGCGCCAGCTGCGCGACCACCAGCCTTCGCGCACCGCGACCAGGGCATCGTCGACCGCGTAACCGGCGCGCGCGGCATGGCGGCGGGCGACGAACATCGACCACGGCAGCCACAGCAGGCCCAGCGCGCCCCACCACTGGAAGAACCAGGCCAGCGCCGCGCACAGGCCGGCGCTCACGAACAGGTCGCCGAGCATCAGGCGCTGCCAGGCGCGCGGATGCAGCGGCTGCCAGTGTTGCGGCGGCCACGACGGCAGCAGGGCGATGTCGCGCACGATCGCATCGCAGGTGTCCGGCGGTGCGATGGGCGCCAGGGCATCGAGCCCGCGTTGCGCATTCGCATTGCCCTGGCCGTCGCCGGTACGCGCGCTGGCGGTGTCGATCTCCAGCGTGCGACGCGCGAACAGCCGATGCAGCACGCCTTCCTGCAGTGTCCACGCCTGGATGCGCCGGCGCGGCACGCTGCTGCGCGAGCGACCCAGCAGGCCGCGCTCGACGGTCAGGCGTCGACCCTGCCGCTGCAGGCGGAACCCGTGGTAGCGCAGCAGCGCCAGCAGCACCGAGAACGCGCGGATCAGTACCAGTGCCGTCGCGATCACGCCCATCAGCACCAGGCCCTTGGCCATCCACGTCGTCGCGAAGCCGCTGGCGTAGCCGAAGGCCTCGCGGCCGTACTCGACCAGCAGTCGTCCCATCGCGCGTTCGGGCATGACCTGGAACGACAGCGCGGCCGCGCCGGCGACGACGATCAGGCCGCGGTTGGAAATCAGGCCGAGCTTGACCACTTCCCAGGTCGACAACGCCAGCAGCGTGGCGCCCTCGGGCGCGGCGACCGGTGTGCCATCGGGCGTCGCAGTGACCGCGTCGCTGCGGCCGCGATCGCGGATCAGCTGTTCGAGTGCCAGTGCCTCGGGCATCCGCAGCACACGCATCTGCGCTTCGGGTTTGGTGCCGCCGGCCGACTCGAGCCGCACCTCGGCGACGCCCATCACGCGGTGCAGCAACGTCTGGTGGATGGCGACGTTGTGGATGCGCGAATAGGGAATCTGCCGGACGCTGCGTTCGAGCAGACCGCTGCGCACGATCAGCCGGTCGTCGTCGATGCGGTAGCGGAAGGTCAGGTATTGCCAGACCGACACGACAACCAGTGCGCCGACGCCGATCATCGGCAGCCACCAGGGATACCCGTCGTCGCGGCGACCGCCGGCGAACAGCAGCACCGCCAGCGGCACGATGAACTGCCGCAGGTTCTGCAGCAGCACGAACAGCCACGAGCCCGGATGCAGGCGGCGCTCGTGGTCTTCGGGCAGCAGCGCCTGCGGCGCGGCCGGCTCAGGCGTCGTCATGGTCGTCGTCGCGGGCGGCGCGCGCGGCCAGCGTGTCGCGCAGCCGCTCGGCCTCATCGAAGTCGAGCCCCGACAGCGACAGCGCACTGCTGCGGGTGCCGGCGGTGTGCACGATCAGCGTCGCCAGTCCGAACGCACGTTCCAGCGGACCGCGCCGCACGTCCAGGTGCTGCACGCGATTGCCGGGCACGCGCGTGTCGCTGCGCCACAGGTGCCCGCGGCGCACGCCGAAGCCGTCGTCGTCGAGCCGCCAGCGCGTGCGCAGCCAGCGCCGGCGCGCGATCCACACCGTCCAGGCCGGAATCACCAGCAGCAATGCGCCGGCGATCGCGAACGACAGCGGCTGGCGGTTTGCGGCGATCAGGCCGACGCCCAACGCGATCGCCAGCGGAATCAGGGTGCCGATCAGGGTCGCGATCGTCGCCAGCGTGCGTGCCCGCAGCGGCAGCGGCTGCCAGACATCGGTCTCGACCTGCGGAGCTGCCTCCGCCGGCTCGACGGGCAGCGGCGGCGGTGTGGCGGCGTGGTCTTCGCTGGCGGTCATCGGCGCGTGCTCATCGTCGACGTTCGAGGTCGAGATAGGGATTGTCGTCACCCGAGCCGGATGGCCGGGCCTTGTAGCGTTTGTAGGTCCACTGGTACTGCGCCGGATCGCGCCGCGCGATGTGTTCGACGCCGGCGTTGAGCGCGGTGGTCGCGCGGACCAGATCGACATCGGCAATCGCGGGATGCGCGGGCTCGATGCGCAGCGCGAAATCCGGCCCGTCGCCGATGCGCTCGCAGTACGCGAACAGCACGGTCGCGCCGGTGCGCTCGGCCAGGCGCGAGGCGAGCGTCATCGTCAGTGCGGGCAAGCCGAAAAACGGCGCGAATTCGCCGTCGCCGGCCTTGGGCTGCTGGTCGGGCAGGATGCCGACCACGCCGCCGTCCTTGAGCGTCTTCCACAGCTGGCGCACGGCCGGGCCTTCGGCGCGCACCTGGCGCACGCGATCCGGGACGCCGGCGCGCACGCGGCGCAGGAACGCTTCACCGACCGCCGAATCCGGCGCGCGGTAGAGGATCGAGAGCGGCGTGCGCGCGGCCAGCCACTGGTTGAGCAGTTCCCAGTTGCCGTAGTGCGGGGCGCAGACGATCAGGCCGCGGCCGTCGGCCAGCGCCGCATCGAACAGGCCGACGCCATGCTGCTCGCGCAGCATCCGCAGATTGCGCGCGTGCGGCCGCGTCCACAGCCGCAGCGTCTCCAGCGTCTGCAAGGCGGTGGTGCGCAGGATCGCGTGTTGCAGCGCCGCGCGTTCGTCGTCGGTCCGCTCGGGATAGGCGAGTTCGAGATTGCGCAGCGCGACCCGGCTCTCGCGGCTGCCCGTCAGTCGCCCGAGCGTGGCGGCCACGCCGGCGATGCCACGCAGCACCGGCGCCGGCAGTGCGCCGACGAGCGTGGCGAGCAGATAGAGGATGCGTGCGATCAGATCCGGCATGCCGGAAGTCTAGGCGGTGTGGCGCGGATGGGGATAGGTGCCGGAAGTCGGCTTTGCTTCGACGTTCTCTTCGCACGTGTACCGCTGGGCGCACGTGGTTGCGTCGCGCGGGCTGTTTGCGATGTCTTTGATCCGGCTCCGGCTCCGGCTCCGGCTCCGGCTTCGGCTTCGTCTTTGGCGTTGGCTTTGGCTTTGGCTTTCGCGCTTGCTCCTGCTTCAGCTTTTCGCCTTGCCCTTGATCTCAATCGAGCCGTAGAGCGAGCCGAGCATCGCAGGGCGGCGGGGTCGAAGAGCAGCCCGTGTCTGAGCGCAGCGAGCTTGGGCTGCGGAACCGTGAAGGTCCCAATGTGCCCCGTCGTCCGAGAAGCGCAGGGGACCGCCGCGGCTGTGTCGCGGCGGCTCGCGTCCGGCGAAGACGGTTTTGCTTACTTTTGCCAAGACAAAAGTAAGCCGCGCGACAGCGCGGAAGCCCTGTACTTGATCTTCGCTTGTGCGGTTGATCTTCATCTCCGGCATGAATATCAAAGTCGCAAAGCGACGAGCGAAGAAGCGCAAGCAAGTACAGGGCTTTCGCCCGCTGCGCGTGCGAGTCCCTTTTGGATGGACCCAAAAGGAACCAAAAGGTCCCTTCGCCGGACGCGAGCCGATGCGATGAAGCCGCATCGGTGCCCTGTGCTCCTCGCCTGACGCGGCACATTGGGACCTTTACGGTTCCGCAGCCCAAACTCGCTTCGCTCAGACATGGGCTGCTCTTCGGCCACGCCAGGCTCCGGTGCTCGGCTCGCTCTACGGCTCGATTCGAATCAAAAGCTGAAAGCCAGAGCCAGAGCCAGAGCCAGAGCCAGAGCCAGAGCGAAAGCCAAAAAGCCAAAGCAGAAGCCGAAGACCCGCAGACACCACAAAGCAAAACGCCGCCCGAAGGCGGCGTCTCTTCAATCAACCAGCAACCTCAGTCGCGGTCGACGTCGATCGCGGTGCGCTCGCTGGCGAACGGGTTGAGGCGACGGATCTTCCACGGCTCGTTCGGCCACTTGCCGGTCAGCGACGGGTGGTCGGGCTCGTTCTGCTCGAGCACGCGACGGGCGTCGGCGGCCAGCGTGTCGTTGCCGAGGTTGGCGTAGCTGGCGGCGAGCAGCGCGACCGCGTCGTTCTGGTACTCGCTCTGCGGGTAGGTCTCCAGCAGGTAGGTCGCGCGCTGCGCGGCGGCCACGTAGGCCTCGCGGCGCAGGTAGTACAGGCCGGTTTCGATCTCGTGGCGCGCGAAGGTGTTGCGCAGCGTGGCCATCTGCGCGCGCGCGTCGGCGGCGTAGCGGCTGTTGGGGTAGCGGTCGGCCACGGTGTTGAAGTCCGCGTACGCCTGGTTGGGCGAGGCCAGATCGCGGCGGCTGCTGTCCAGGCTCCACACGCGCTGCAGGAACACCGTGTCGCGGTTGGAGTTCACCAGGCCGCGCAGGTAGTACATGTAGGGAATGTTGCGGTGCGTGGGATAGGTCCGGATGAAGCGGTCGATGCCCGAGATCGCTTCCTCGTTGTTGCCCATCTTGTAGTTCGCATAGGCCGTCTCGACGAGCGCCTGCTCGGTATACGGGCCATACGGATACTGGGCGACCAGGCGGCGGAACGACGTGGCGCCGTTGCTCCAGTTGCCCTTGCGCATCGAATCGTGGCCCTTCTGGTAGAGCTCGGCGACGGGCACGCCTTCGTTCTCGTCGTCCTTGGTGTCGCGGGAGCAGCCCGCGGCGACCATGACGACCAGCAGCAGAAGCACCGAAGTGCGGGCCAGGGCGCGGAACGGCGAGGCGAGGCGTGGGGTCATGGGGTCAATTGGGCGTATGGGCACGAACCGCGGATAATAACAGTCCGGGTGGATCGCCCGGCTTTCCCCGCCTGAACCCGAGCCGTCCCGATGCAGCAAGACCCCAGCGACCTCTCCGACCAGCGCACTGCCACCGTGCCGGATGCGGCGGCAGGGCGCCGTTTCGACGCCGTGCTCGCCGAGCTCTTCCCGCAGTTCTCGCGGTCCAAGCTGACCACCTGGATCAAGTCCGGCGAGGTGCTGCTCGACGGCGTTGTCCCGCGCCCCCGCGATGCGGTAGTGGGCGGGGAGACCGTCAGCCTGAACGTGATCCTGGACACCCAGACCACGGCCGAGCCGCAGGACATCCCGCTGTCGGTGCTGTTCGAGGACGACCAGGTGATCGTGATCGACAAGCCCGCCGGGCTGGTCGTCCACCCCGGCGCCGGCAATCACGACGGCACCCTGGTCAATGCGCTGCTGTTCCGCGACGCCTCGCTGGCGACCCTGCCGCGCGCCGGCATCGTGCACCGGCTGGACAAGGACACCTCCGGCGTCATGGTGGTCGCGCGTACGCTCGAGGCGCACAACGCGCTGGTCGAACAGCTGTCGGCGCGCGACGTCCATCGCCAGTACCTGGCCGTCGTGGTCGGCGCGCTGGTGTCGGGCGGCACCGCGGATGCGCCGATCGACCGCCACCCGCGCGACCGCCTGCGCATGGGCGTGCGCGAGGACGGCCGCGAGGCCGTGACGCATTACCGTCTGCGCGAACGCTTCCGCGCCCACACCGCGCTCGAATGCCGGCTCGAGACCGGCCGCACGCACCAGATCCGCGTGCACATGGCGCATCTGCGCCACGCGATCCTCGGCGACCCGCTCTACGGCGGTTCGCTGAAGCTGCCCAAGGGCGCCTCGGACGAGATGATCGCCATGCTGCGCGGTTTCCGCCGCCAGGCGCTGCATGCCGAAACGCTGGAGTTCAGGCATCCGGTCACCGGTGAGGCCGTGCGCTGCACCGCGCCGCTGCCGGCCGACATGCAGGCCCTGCTCAAGGTGCTGCGCGCGGATGCGATCGAGCACGCGGAAATGGGCCGCCGGTGAGCGCGCTGCTGCACGCCGCCTGGCCTGCGCCCCGCGGCGTGCACGCGCTGACGACGCTGCGCCACGGCGCCGGCGTGTCGCAGGCCCCGTTCGACAGGTTCAATCTCGGCAACCACCGCAGCGCCGCCGGTGATGAACCGGATGCGGTGGCGCGCAATCGCGAGGCACTGGTCGACATCGCCGGCCTGCCGTCGCCCCCGCACTGGCTGCAGCAGGTGCACGGCGTCGCGGTCGCACGCTTCGTCGCGCCGGCGGGCGTTGCGCAGCAGGCGCTGGTCGAGGCCGATGCGTCGGTGACATCGGACGCGGGCGTCGTGCTTGCGATCCTGACCGCCGATTGCCTGCCGGTGGTGTTCGCCGCCGAGGACGGCAGCGAGATCGGCGCGGCCCACGCGGGCTGGCGCGGCCTCGCCGCGGGCGTGCTCGAAGCGACGGTCGCGGCGATGCGGACCTCGCCCGCGCAGATGCGGGTCTGGCTCGGCCCGGCGGCGGGGCCGGCATCGTACGAAATCGGCGCGGAGGTGCGCGATGCCTTCGTCGCCGGCGATCCGGGCGCGGACGCCGCGTTCGTCGCGACGCGTGCGGGGCACTGGCGCGTCGATCTGTACGCGCTCGCGCGTCGGCGTCTCGAAGCGGCAGGCATCCGCGGCGATGCGATCCACGGCGGCGACCGCGACACGATCGCCGAGCCCGAAGCGTTCTTCTCGCATCGTCGCGACCAGCGCACCGGCCGCATCGCGACGCTGGCGTGGATCGCCCCTTAGCGCAGCACGACCAGGATGGCCGCCGTCAGTCCCAGGACGAGCACGATGCCGACCCGCACGTCGCGCGGCAGATGGACCAGCCCCGGGCGTGCCAGGGACAGGATCTCGCCCGCGTCCCGGCCGGTCCGGTCGCGGCCCTGCAGCTGCCACATCCAGAACGCGGTGAAGGCCGCGGTGGCGGCGAACAGCACGCCGCCGATGATGCTGAAGTGCATGCCGAGCCCCACGGTTTCGTAGACCACGAACAGCGCTGCGCTGAGGGCATGGCCGCAGGCCAGGCCGCGCAAGGCGGCGGACGCGCCGAGCCGGGGGACCCACAGTCCCATCAGGAAGGTCGCCACCAGCGGCGAGGCCACGAACGCGAAGACCTGCTGCAGGTAACTCCACAGGCCGGAGAAGTGCTGGATCATCGGCGCCCACGCCGCGGCCAGCAGCGCGATCACCAGCGTCGCGATGCGGCCGGTCCACGCCAGCTGCGACGATCGCCAGTGCGGGCGGTACGGTTGCACGAAGTCGAGCGTCAGCAGCGTCGCCGATGCGTTGAGGGTCGATGACAGCGTCGACATCAGCGCCGAGACCAGTCCTGCGATGATCAGTCCGGCCAGGCCGACCGGTGCGAACGTGGTGACCATGGCGGGGAACGCCTGGTCGGGACGTTCGAGGTCGGGCAGCAGCACCGTCGCCATCGCGCCGGGGATCGTCATCAGGAAGATCGGCAGCAGCTTGAGGAAGGCCGCGATCACCGCGCCGCGGCTGGCCGCCTCGATGTTGCGCGCGGCGAGCACGCGCTGGACGACGTACTGGTTCATCGTCCAGTAGTAGAAACCGACGATCGGCACGCCGGTGATCAGCCCCAGCCACGGCAGGCCGGGATCGTCGAGCGGACGGATCAGCGACAGCTTGTCGGGATCGACGCGCGCGACCACGTTCGCCCAGCTGTAGTCGAACTGCGCGAACACCATCAGGCTCAGCGCCGCCGCGCCGACCAGCAGCACGGTGCCCTGCAGCAGATCGGTGTGGACCGCCGCGCGCAGGCCGCCGCAGGCGGTGTAGAGCGCGGTGAACAGGGCGATGCCCAGGCAGACCGCCCACAGTTCGAGATCGGGGACGAAGGTCGTGACCACCAGCCCACCGGCATACAGCGTGCCGGCGGTATCGAGCACCAGCGACAGGAACAGCGTGACCACCGACAGGTACTTGCGCATCCGCGGATCGAAACGGCGCTCCATCAGTTCGGGCATCGTCGCGATGCGCAGCCGCAGCAGCACCGGCATGACGAAGATCGCGGCGACGATCAGCACCAGGCCGGCCATCCATTCGTAGTTCGCCGCCGAGATGCCGGTGGCATACGCGGCGCCCGGCAGGCCGATCAGGGTGTCGGACGAGATGTTGGACGCGAACAGCGACACGCCGACCGCGATCGGGCCGAGCGAGCGCCCGGCCAGGAACAGTTCGTCGGAGGTCGCGTGCCGTCGCGTGGCCGAGAATCCCATGATCGCGGTGAGGAGGAAATAGGCTCCGATGACCCAGAAATCGACCGTCGTCAGCTGCCCCATCGTCCCCGCCGTGTGCCCGTGTCCGTGTACCAGAACACAGGACGCGGGCCGCTTGCAAAGGCTGGAGACCGTGGATCAGAAGGCGTATCGCACGCGCGTGTACACGTATCGGCCGCTGCTGCCGATGCCCGACAGCACGTCGTAGGGCAGGTTGCCGAAGTAGAAGATGTCCTCGTTCGAGAGATCCGCGTATTCGTCGGTCAGGTTCTGACCGCCGACGGCGAGCGTCCACGTGTCGCCGAGGCGCACTTCGGCTTCCGCGTCGAGCTGCCACTTCGCACCGTAGACCTGCTCGGGCTCGAACCCGCCGCCGAAGTTGAAGACGCGCTTGGTGCTGCCGTGGCGGGTCACGCGGGCGAGCAGGTTCCAGGTGTCGTCCCCCCAGCTGCCGGTGAACGCCGAGCGCGTGCTCGGGGCGGCGTCGGTCAGCGTGTTGCTTTCCTCGACGCCGAACAGCACCGCGTCCGGCACCACCGCCGACAGCGCGGCCGGTGTCGCGACGATGCGCTTGATCTCGGTGTCGGCGTAGCTCCAGGTGCCGGTCAACAGCAGCGAACCGCCGGCCAGCGGATGGCGCCAGTTGGCGACGGCCTCGGCGCCGCGCGTGCGCGTGTCGGCGGCGTTGGTGAAGAAGCTGACGCTCTGCACACCCGGCACGCGGAACTGCGCGTCGATGAAGTCGGTCAGCGCATCGCTGGTGATCGCTTCCGACAGCGCGACGCGGTCGTCGATGTCGATCTGGAACAGGTCCAGCGAAAAGTCGAAGGTCTCACCGATCTGGCTGGTGAACCCTAGGCTGGCGTTGATCGACTGCTCGGGCGTGAGGTCGGTCGCGCCGAGCGCGCGGGCGATCGGATTGTTGACCGACAGTAAGCGGCTCTGGATCAGCTGGCCGGCGGCGTTGTAGCCGGTGCCGGTGGATTCGTAACCGATCTGGCCGAGCGACGGCGCACGGAAATTCTTCGACAGCGCGCCGCGCAGCGCGAACGCGGGCACGAATGCGTAGCGCGCGGCGAGCTTGCCGGTCACTTCGCCGCCGAAGTCGCTGTAGTGCTCGTAGCGCACGGCGGCATCCGTGCTGAGCTTCTCGCCGAAGCTGCTCGACACGCTGGCGTAGACGCTGGCGACATCGCGGTCGAGGTCGGCTTCGTCCTGCGGGGTCAGGCCGCCGCCGGCCTGCGAACCCGTCGGGCGATCGGTGAACGGACCGGCCGCATAGCTCGCCGGATCGCCGGCGCCGGTCTCGTAATTCTCGACGCGGAACTCCACGCCGGTCGCGAAGGTGTGCAGGGTGTCGCCCTGCGCGAACAGGCGGCTGACGTCGACGTTGGCCAGTGTCTGGTCGAATGCGTAGTCGCCGGTCTTGAAGCGCGTCGGGCTGGACGGGCCGAGCGAGGCATTGATCGAATCGCGCAGGCGATAGGTGAACGCGTTGCGGCCGTGGTTGAGGCTCGCGTCGATATCCCAGTCGCCCCACTGCGTGCGCACACCGGCGACGCCCGCGACATCGAGGTTCTCGCCGATCGACACCGGGCGGAACCCGTTCGGATACACCTCCGGCCAGTTCGCTTCGCCATCGGGATAGCGGAAGTAGTTCGCGCCTTCGGTGTCGCGTTGGGCGTAGGTGCCGAACGCATAGAACGTCGCGGCGTCACCGAGCGCGATCTCGGTATTGAGCCAGCCGTTGATGTCCCGGGCCGCGCCGTTGCCGGCCTGGTAGTTGCGCTGGCCCTGCAGTTCGAGATTGCGCGGCGTCTGGTCCCACGGCGGAATCTGGTCGAAGCCGGCGCGGTTGGTCGGCGAGAGTGCCTTGTATTCCAGGCCCACGCGCAGGAAGCCGTCCTCGCCGAGCGCGGTGCCGACCTTCGCCGCGAGCGACGCACTCTGGCCGTCGGTGATGCGCTGGTCGGTGGGCTCGAACGTCGTGTGGTGCGCGCCGTAGCTTGCCTCGATCGCGCCGCCATCGCCGCCGTCGTCGAGAATGATGTTGATCACGCCCGCCACCGCATCGGCGCCGTACTGCGCCCCCGCGCCGTCGCGCAGCACTTCGATGCGCTGGATCGCGCTGAGCGGAATCGCATTGAAGTCGACCGGCGTGGTGCCGCGTCCGGTCTTCGAGCCCGTGGTCACCAGCGACGAGACATGCCGGCGCTTGCCGTTGATCAGCACCAGCACCTGGTCCGGGGAGAGGCCGCGCAGCTGCGCGGCGCGGATGTGGTCGGCACCGCCGGAGTTCGACTGGCGCGGGATGTTGAACGAAGGCAGCAGCGCCTGCAGCGCAGCGCCGAGTTCACCGTTGACCGCGCCGGCGCGGCGCAGGTCGTCCGCGTCCAGCCCGTCGATCGGCGAGGTCGATTCGAGCACCGTGCGATCGGTCGCGCGGGTGCCGGTGACGATGACCGCATCGAGTCGGGTCGCGCCGTCGTCGGGTGGGGACTGCGCGAACGCGGGCGCGGCCAGGACAAGGGCGATGGCGGCGGCGAGCGGCGCGGACGCGCGGCGGACGGACTGCGGCATGGAGATTCCTGGGCGGGCGGAGAAGCGTCACCCGACATCGGACTCCGCCGGCGGAACCGGGGGGAGGTGCGTGCGGAGTCCGATGCCGGCGACGCGCGGCCGCTGGGGCCGGCCCGTATTAGTCGCAGAACGAAATCAATGCGTCCATCCGGATAAAGCGATACAGTGTTGCGGCAGCGCAACAATTTCCGGTCCCGCGGCTCCCTACGATTGGCAGCCCGCCGTTCTCCAGGAAGTCCCCATGGCTCTTCGTGTCTTCGATGTCCGTGTGCTGATGCCGTCGCTGGCCGCGCTGTGCCTCGCCGCGTGCGCGGGGACGCCGACGGCCGGCGCGGCGCCATCCGCGCAGTCCGCCACCGCGGCCTATCACGGGGATGACGCCCGCCCGGCCGACGGCAAGGGCTGGGTGCGCACTGAACTGTATTTCGCGACCAGCCCGTGGAACGCCTCGCCCGAGGATGCCGCCGCGGCCGAGCAGCGCTGGCTCGACTTCCTCGACCGCGAGGTCACGCCGCGCTTTCCGGGCGGTCTGAGCGTGCTCGACGTCTATGGACAATGGTTGCCGCCAGGTGCGACGACGCCGTCGCGGCTGCGCTCCAAGGAGCTGGTCGTGCATCATCCCGATACGCCGGCGCAGGCTGCCGCGATCGAAGCGGTCCGCGTCGCCTGGAAACAGGAAACCGGCCATCTCTCGGTCCTGCGCTCGCAGCTGCACGCCGACGTCTCATTCTGACCATCCCGCGTTCCACTCCGCCCGCCGAGGTTCCTCCGATGTCGTCCAGCCGCGCCCGCCCGACTGCGTTCCGCCCCGCCCGACTTGCCTTCGCGCTCGCCTGCGCGCTGCCGGCAGGGGCGTTCGCCCAGGACGCGGCGACGCCAGCCAGCCCCGCCACGCTGGATGCGGTGCAGGTCACCGCCCAGCGCCGGGTGGAGAACATCCAGGACGTGCCGGTGTCGATCACCACGCTCGACGCCGAGAAGCTCGGCGTGCTCGGCAGCGGCGGCACCGACATCCGGTTCCTGTCGGGCCGCGTGCCCAGCCTCAACATCGAATCGAGCTACGGCCGCGCGTTTCCGCGCTTCTACATCCGCGGTCTCGGCAATACCGACTTCGATCTCAATGCCTCGCAGCCCGTTTCGCTGATCTATGACGACGTTGTGCTGGAAAACCCGCTGCTGAAGGGGTTCCCAGTGTTCGACATCGCCGGCGTCGAAGTGCTGCGCGGCCCGCAGGGCACGCTGTTCGGCCGCAACACGCCGGCCGGCGTGGTGAAGTTCGATTCGGTGCGCCCGAGCCAGGACTTCGAGGGCTACGGCAAGCTGGCCTACGGCAGCGACAACATGTGGAACTTCGAAGGCGCGGTCGGCGGCGCGCTGACTGAGCGCTGGTCGGCGCGCGTGTCGGCGCTGTACCAGCGCCGCGACGATTCGGTGCGCAACACCCTCGCCGGAGCGCCCAACGACGGTTTTGAGGGCTATGACGAATCCGCCGCGCGCGTGCAGTTCCTCTACGAGGGCGACGGCTTCGAAGGCCTGTTCAATCTGCATCGCCGCGATCTCAACGGCACCGCGCGTCTGTTCCGCGCGAATCTCGTCGAGCCGGGCAGCAACCGCTTCGTGCCGGGCTTCGATCGCGACACCGTGTCGCTGGACGGCGTCAATTTCTCCGATCTGGAGACCTGGGGCGGCAGCGCCCGCCTGCGCTGGGATTTCGGTCAGTACAGCCTGTACGCGATCACCGGTTACGAGACGCTGGAATCCTTGAACCGCGGCGACATCGACGGCGGTTACGGCGCCGCGTTCCTGCCCGATTCCGGACCGGGATTCATTCCGTTCGCAGCGGAGTCGGCCGACGGCATTCCCGAACACAAGCAGATCACCCAGGAAGTGCGCATCGAGTCGAATCTCGACGGTCCCTTCGACTGGCAGGCCGGCGCATTCTGGTTCCGCGAAGAGCTGACCGTCGACAGCCTCAACTACGACTCGCTCGCGCCCGGCAATCCGCAGACCGGCCACGCCGTGCAGGAACAGCGCAATACCGCGTGGGCGCTGTTCGCGTCCGGCGAATACGACGTCAGCGACAAGCTCACGCTGCGCGGCGGCCTGCGCTACACGCAGGACAAGAAGGACTTCAGCGCCAGCGTGCTGCAGGCGGTGCCGTTCGGCACGCCGGTCGGCGGTCCGTTCTTCGAGACCACCGATGTCGACGACATCAGCTGGGACGCGAGTGCGGTCTACGAACTCAACGACGACGTCAACGTCTACGGCCGTGTCGCCAAGGGCTTCCGCGCACCGTCGATTCAGGGCCGTCTCGCATTCGGCGGCATCTCGGTCGCCGATTCGGAAGAAGTGATCTCGTACGAAGTCGGCATCAAGGCCGACCTGTGGGACCGCCGCGGCCGCATCGGCTTCAACCTGTTCCGCTACAACGTCGACGGCCAGCAGCTGATCGCCGTCGGCGGCGCGACCAACCAGGCGATCCTGCTCAACGCCGACAAGTCGATCGGGCAGGGCGCCGAGCTCGACCTGCAGGCGTGGTTGACCGACACGCTGCTGGTGACCTGGGGCACGAGCTACAACGACACCGAGATCCGCGACCCGAACCTCGCGGTCGCGGTCTGCGGTGGCGGCTGCACCGTGACCGATCCGACCGTCAACGGCTTCGCCCTTGTCGACGGCAATCCGCTGCCGCAGGCGCCGAAGTGGATCCACAACCTCACCGCGCGCTGGGCAAAGCCGGTCGGCGACGACGCCGAGTTCTACGTCTACACCGACTGGGCGTACCGCGGCCAGGTCAACTTCTTCCTCTACGAATCGCCGGAATTCCGCGGCCGCTCGACGCTGGAAGGCGGCCTGCGCGTCGGCACGAACTGGAACCAGGGCAACTACGACCTCGCCGTGTTCGGCCGCAACATCACCGACAGCACGCGCATCGTCGGCGGTATCGACTTCAACAACCTGACAGGCTTCATCAACGAACCGCGGACCTGGGGTGTGGAGTTCACGGCGAAGTTCTGAGGTTGTTTCTCGACCCGTCATGGCGTTCCGTGGTGGGTCTCGGTTGCTTGTCAGGACGCGCGATCGCGCGTCCGTTCGCATTCGAATTCGTCCACGTCGTTCCAGCGGAAGCTGGAACCCATTTGATCTTCGCCTTTGCATGGTGTTCCGCGAAGGAAACGTTGAAGCAAGATCAAGATGGATTTCGGCTTGACCAGCCATTCGGCTGTTGAGAGCCGCCGGAATGACGGGTTAGAGAGATTTCTTCCAACTCCGGGAAACCGATGTCCACCGCCGCAACCCCTACGCATCGCCCCCGCTGGTTCGTCCCCGGCGACATCAACGGTTTCTTCGGCCTCGTCGTCGACAACCTCTCGATCCTCGGCTTCATCGCCGCGGCGCTGGTGGGGATCTTCGGGGTGCCGGCCGACATCGTGTTCGGGCGCATGTTCCCCGGCACCGCATTCGGCGTGCTGGTCGGAAACCTGATGTACACATGGATGGCGCGGCGCCTCGCGCAGCGCACCGGGCGCGACGACGTCACCGCGATGCCGCTCGGCCTCGATGCACCGACCAGCATCGGCATGGCGCTGCTGGTGCTGGGCCCGGCGTTCGTCGCATTCCGCCAGCAGGGCATGGAGGCGGAGGCCGCCGGCATCGCCACCTGGCAGCTCGGCATGGCCTCGCTGGTGGTGATGGGCACGCTGAAACTCGTGCTGTCCTTCGCCGGCGACTGGATCACCCGCGTGGTGCCGCGTGCGGCGCTGCTGGGTTCGATCGGCGGCGCGGCGCTGATGCTGCTCGGTTTCCTGCCGCTGATCGAAACCCTGCGCTCGCCGGTCGCCGGCTTCGCGACGCTCGGCCTGCTGCTGTACGTGCTGGTCGGGCGCGGTCCGGTGCCGCTGCGCCTGCCCGGGGTGCCGTTCGCCCTGCTCGTCGGTCTCGCGCTGTACTACGGCCTCGGGCTCGCCGGGCTGTCGCCGGGCTTCGCCTTGCCGGAGGCCAGCTGGCCGGCGCCCGCGCTGCCGTGGCCGAATCTCGGGTTCGTCGACGGGCTGCCGGCGACGCTGCCCTATCTGTCGCTGCTGCTGCCGTTCGGCCTGCTGATGGTCGTCGGCGGCATCAACGTCAGCGAAAGCGCGCGCGCCGCCGGTGACGACTACCGCACGCGCGACGTGCTGCTGGTCGAAGCGGTGTCGACCCTAGTCGCCGGCGTCTGCGGCGGTGTCGCGCAGACCACGCCCTACATCGGCCAGCCGGCCTACAAGCACATGGGCGCGCGCACCGGCTATACGCTGCTGACGGGCCTCTTCATCGGCGTCGGCGGCATGCTCGGTCTCGTCTCCGGCCTGGTGCAGTGGCTGCCGGTCGCGGTGCTCGCGCCGATCATCGTCTTCGTCGGCATCGACATCACCGTGCAGGCCTTCCACAGCACGAAGCGCGAGCACGCGATCGCGGTGTCGTTGGCCTTCCTGCCGGCGATCGCCTACCTGCTCAACATCAAGTTCGGCAATCCGGCCTGGATCGATCCCGAGCGCATGGCCGCGCTGTATGCGCAGGTCGATGCCGGTCACGGCCTACCGGAGATGGCGACGATCGTCGTGCTCGGCAACGGCTTCATCATCACCGCGATGCTGTGGGCGACCGCGCTGGTCGCGCTGGTCGACCGGCGCCCCGGCATCGCGGTCGCGACCCTGCTGGCCGCGGCCGTCGCCACCCTGTTCGGCGTGATCCACTCGGTGGATCCGACCGGTGCGCTGGTGCTGCCATGGCAGCTCGAGGGCCTGCGCCAGGCGATCGCGTTCAACTTCGCCGTAGCCTACGCGGTGTTCGCCGCCCTGGTGGGCCTGCTGGCTCTGCAACGCCAGCCGACGCCGACAACGCCGGACTGATCGAACCGGGCGCGCAGGCGCTATCCTGCGCCGCCCGGATCCGACCTGCCGCGCGATGACGCCGACCCTCTACCAGACTCTGCTCGGCGCCGCGTTCTTCCGTCTGCCCGATGCCTTGCGCGCGCTGCATGGCGTGCATGGCACGGCGCGCTACAGCGGCGAGGTGACGGTGGTGCGTGGCACGGGGCTGTTGTCGCGCGTGTGCGGGCGTCTGGCGGGCATGCCGAGGGCGATGACCGGCGCGCCGATCACGGTCGATTTCGCCAGCGGCCCGAAGGGCGAGGTCTGGTCACGCGTGTTCGGCACCCCGCCGAAGGCCTCGCGCATGCGCTCGCGCCTGTCGCATCGCAATGGCGAATTGCGCGAGCGCATCGGGCCGGTGCATTTCCGGTTCGTGCTGCACACCTGGGACGGCACGATCTTCTGGAACGTCGCCGGGGCGCGGCTGCTCGGCGTGCTGCCATTGCCCGTCGCGCTGTTCCGCGACATCCGCTGCAACGAACGGGAAGTCGACGGACGGTACGCCTTCGAGATCGAAGCCGCGCTGCCGTTGGCCGGGCCGATAGTGCGCTACCACGGCTGGCTGCTGACGGCGCCCGCTGACGCCGCGTGACCGCGGCCTAACGGCGGCTTCGCCGATAATGGACGGCCCCCTCACAGGAGCTCGCGCCATGACCGCACACACCCTTGCCGATCTCGCCAATGTGCCGGGCGTCGCCGCGCGCGATGCCGCTACCCGAGATTTCGTGTTCAACCACACCATGCTGCGCATCAAGGACCCGGTGGCGTCGCTCGATTTCTACACCCGTGTGCTCGGCTTCACCCTGGTGCGCAAGGCCGATTTCGAGCAGGCGAAGTTCTCGCTGTTCTTCCTCGCGCTGGTCGACGACACCGCCGGCATCCCCGACGAGGAAGACGCGCGCCGCGAATGGCTCGCACGCCAGCCGGGCGTGCTCGAACTCACCCATAACCACGGCACCGAATCGCAGGACGGCGCGGTCTACCACGACGGCAACAGCGATCCGCGCGGCTTCGGCCACATCTGCGTCAGCGTTCCGGATGTCCGCGCCGCGTGTGCGCGTTTCGAAGACCTGGGCGTGCCGTTCCAGAAGCGCCTAACCGACGGCACGATGAAGTCGATCGCCTTCATCAAGGATCCGGACGGCTACTGGGTGGAGATCATCCAGCCGGCGAAGCTTTGATTTTTGCCTTCCCCCGCTCGCGGGGCATTGGGCCCTTTACGGGTCGAAGGTCGGGATGGGGGCGATCGATACGTTCGCGCATGGAACTGTCCAGTCCGCTGTTCGCGCAGAACAGTCTTCCAGGCGATTTGATGATTCGCCCCCACCCAACCCTCCCCCGCAGGCGGGGGAGGGCTTCAGAACAAGTCTCAGCTCCGCGTCGCGGCCAGGCGCGACAGGAAATCCTTCCGCCACGCGTGGATGTCGTACTCGCGGATGCGCGTGATCATCGACTGCCAACGCTCGCGGCGCGCCTCGAGCGGCATCGCCATTGCCGCTGCAATCGCATCGGCGACGCCGTCGCTGTCGAACGGATTCACCAGTAGTGCGCCGTCCAGTTCACGCGCGGCGCCGGCGAAGATCGACAGCACCAGCGCGCCGGGATCCTCGGCGTCCTGCGCGGCGACGTACTCCTTCGCGACTAGGTTCATGCCGTCGCGCAGCGGCGTGACCAGCGCCATGCGCGACAGGCGATAGAAGCCGGTCAACGCCGGATGCGGGTAGGTGCGATTGACGTAGCGCACCGGCGTCCAGTCGGGCTCGGCATGTGCGCCGTTGATGTGGCCGGCGTACTGCTCCAGTTCGCGGCGCAGCGTGCGGTAGCTGGCGACGCCGCCGCGCGACACCGGGGCGATCTGCAGATAGGTCAGCTTGCCGCGCTGGTCGGTGTGGCGTTCGAAGAAGCGCTGGATCGCGCGGAAGCGCTCCGGCAGGCCTTTCGAGTAATCCAGCCGGTCGACGCCGATCGCCAGCGCACGGCCGTTGAGGCTCGCCTGCATGCGTTTGGTCGTCGCGCTGCGCGCCGCGGTCTCGGCCAGGGATTCGATCACGCCGGCATCGATGCCGATCGGGAACGCGGCTGCCGAAAAGCGACGGCCGTCGTGATCACGCAGATCGCCCTGGGCGGCGACCTGGCCGCCGCGGAACAGGCGGATGTAATCCTGGAAGCGTTCGAGATCGCGCTCGGTCTGGAACCCGACGAGGTCGTAGGACGACAGCGCGCCGAAGGTCTTCTCGTGATGCGGCAGGCCGGCGACGATGTCGGCCGACGGAAACGGCACATGCAGGAAGAAGCCGATCCGCGCGCCGACACCGCGCTTGCGCAGTTCCTGCGCGAGCGGGAACAGGTGATAGTCCTGCACCCAGACGATGTCGTCGTCGCGCAGCTCCTTCGACAGCTTCTCGGCGAACAGCGCGTTGACGCCGCGATACGCGGCCTGGGTCAGCGCGTTGTAATCGACCAGATCCAGCCGGAAATGCAGCAGCGGCCACAGCGTGCGGTTGGAGAAGCCGTTGTAATACCCCTCGTAATCCTCGCGCGACAGATCGACGGTGAGGTATTCGATGCCGTCGGCCTGCTGGTGGTGCAGCTCGCCCGAATGCGCACGCGCGACCTTGCCGCTCCAGCCGAACCACAGGCCGCCGGTCTCCTTCAGCGCCGCGTCGAGCGCCGTCGCGAGGCCGCCGTTCTGGCTGGCGCCCGGCAGCGCGACACGGTTGGAGACGACGACCAGGCGGCTCATGCCGCGTCCTGCCAGGACCGCGACAGGCGCATCGCCGCCATGATCAGGCCGACATGCGAATAGGTCTGCGGGAAGTTGCCCCAGGCCTCGCCGGTCTCGAACGACAGGTCCTCCGACAGCAGGCCGAGATGGTTGCGGCGCGACAGCAACGTCTCGAACAGCTGCCGCGCCTCGTGCGTCCGGCCGATCGACGCCAGCGCATCGATGTACCAGAACGTGCAGATCGTGAAGCTGGTTTCCGGCGTGCCGAAGTCATCGGGCGTGACGTAGCGGAACAGGCCGTCGCCGTGGCGCAGCGACTGGCCGATCGCCTCGACCGTACCGATGAAGCGCGGGTCTTCCGGGGTGACGAACCCGAGATCGGCGAGCAGCAGCAGCGAGGCATCGAGCCGGTCGCCACCGAAGGCATCGGCGAAGTGGCCGAGCTCGGCATTCCACGCTTCGCCGAGAATCCGCTCGCGCATGCCGTCCGCGCGTTCGCGCCAGACGCCGATGCGGTCGTCGAGGCCGAGCTGCCCAGCGATCCGCGCCAGTCGGTCGCAGGCGGCCCAGCACATCACTGCGGAGTACGTGTGCACATGCGCCTTGCCGCGGAATTCCCACAGGCCCGCGTCGGGCTGGTCGAAGAGCTTGAACGCGAGTTCGCCCAGCGGCTCGAGCTTGCGGAACGTCGCCGCGTCGCCGCGGTGTTCCAGACGGCGATCGAAGAACAGCTGCGTAGACGCGAGCACCACGCTGCCGTAGGTGTCGTGCTGACGCTGCACGTAGGCGAGATTGCCGCGGCGCACCGGCCCCATGCCGCGGTAGCCGTCCAGCGCCGGCATCGTCTCCTCGGTCAATTCGTGCTCGAAGCCGATGCCGTACAGCGGCTGCATGTCGCCATCGTCACTGACGGTCAGGTTGAAGATGTAGCGGATGTATTCCTCCATCGTGCGCGTCGCGCCGAGACGGTTGAGCGCGCGCACGACGAAGGCCGAATCGCGCATCCAGCAGTAGCGGTAATCCCAGTTGCGCTCGGTGTCGGCGGCTTCGGGGATCGACGTCGTCATCGCCGCGATGATGCCGCCGCTGTCCTCGTACTGGCACAGCTTCAGCGTGATCGCGCTGCGGATCACCGCTTCCTGGAAGTCGAGCGGAATCGACAGGTAACGAACCCATTCGCGCCAGTAGTTCGTGGTGCGGTGGATCGCATCGCGCACGAACTCCGGCAGCGGCTGGGTCAGGGTTTCGTCGGGGCCGAGCAGGAAGTGCAGGTCGCGATCGAGCACGAAGGGCAGGCCGTCGCGTAGCAGGCGGATCGGCAGATCGGTGGTCGCGCGCAGCGTGAAACCGGGCAGCACGTAGCGGATGTGGTTGCTGCCCCAGGTGCTGTCGGGCACGCGTGCGCCCCAGTCGGCCAGCGGACGCAGCAGCACGCGGATACGCGGGCTGCCCGAGAGCAGGCGCACACGGCGCATCAGCATCACCGGCCGGTAGAAGCGGTCGTGCTGGCGCCAGCGCGGCGCGAAGTCGGTGATCTCCAGCGACGCGCCGTGACGGTCGTAGAGCACGGTGCGCAGAATCGCGGTGTTCTCGACATAGCTCTGCTCACTGCGTTCGAAATCATCGAGCTCGATCGACCAGTCGCCGTGGCCGTCCTTCGGCGACAGCAGCGCGCAGAACGCGGGATCGCCGTCGAACGCCGGCAGGCAGGACCACACCAGCCGCGCGTTGCGTTCGAACAGCGCGCCGAAACTGCCGTTGCCGACGAGACCGAGATCGAGGCTGGGGGCGAGCGGTTGGGTCATGGGGATACCTCCGGAGTCGGTGCGTCGGTGGCGACCCTGAGCCAGGCGTGGACCGCGGCAGGGTCGGGCAGGCGGAAACGGGCGGCGCTGCCGGCGCGATCGCCGACCAGCACGCTGATGCCGCCTTGGGCGTTCACGGCGCGGAAGCCGGGCTCGTCGGTCAAGTCGTCGCCGGCGAACACCGGCACGCGGCCGGCGAAGGGCGCTTCGTCGAGAAACGCGAGGATCGCGCTGCCCTTGTCGGCATGACGCGGGCGCAGTTCGATCACGTGGTCGCCGGGCTGCAGCTGGTACCCGGGCAGGTCGATGAGGGCGTCGGCTGCGAATGCCTGCAGCGCGCGCTCGGTGTCGGCCTTGCGCGCGGGCGCGACCATCCGCCAGTGCAGACCGAGCGCTGCGCCCTTGTCCTCGACCAGGGCACCGGGGTGCGATTCGATCAACGCCATCGCCGCCTGGCGCGCGCGCGCCAGTGCAGGCGGCACATCGCCGGCGGCGCCGGTGTGGCCGGAGCGACGACGCTCCACGCCATGCAGCCCGGCGGCGGCGAAGACCTGCGGCGCGAACAGCTGGTCGAGCGTGGCGAGGTTGCGGCCGCTGACCAGCGCCAGCGCGCCGCCCAGCTGCTGCTGCAGCACGATCAGGCGCGCGAGCAGTGCAGGGGGCACCGACACGGCGTCGGGACGCGGCGCGAACGGCAGCAGGCAGCCGTCGACATCTAGGAACAGCGCGGCGTGGCCCGGCAGCGCGGGCGGGGGCGGCAGTGCGGACACAGTGCGGACACAGCCGTGGCGGGGGATGGGGGCGTGGCTTCCGGTGTTTGGCGCATTGCAGCATGATGGTGCCGCTTCCGGAAAACCGATGTGAATCCCGCCAGCCCGCCCGCGTCATCCGCTGCATCGCACGACGGTCCCATCGTCGTGTTCGACGGCGTCTGCGCCCTGTGCAGCGGCTGGGTCCGCTTCTTGCTGCGCCACGATCGCCGCGCCGGGTTCCGGTTCGCGGCGATGCAGGACCGCGTGGGTCATGACCTGCTGCTCGCACACGGCATCGATCCGGCCGACCCGGTGTCGTTCCTGCTGGTCGATGGCGATGCGGCCTGGCACGACAGCGATGGCGTGATCGAAGTACTGCGGCGTCTCGGCAGGCACTGGCGCGCGGCGGCGCTGCTGCGACTCGTGCCGCGCGCGCTGCGCGATCCCGCGTATCGCCTGCTCGCGCGCAACCGCTATCGCGTGTTCGGGCGCAGGGAGACGTGCATGGTGCCGCCGGCCGAGATGCGCGCGCGGTTTCTGTAAGCCGGAACCTGAGGCTGCGGGCACCGACGACGAGGCGTCTGCCCGTTTGCCCCACCCGTCCCTCCCTCGCGGGCGGTGGAGGGCTCCACTCTCTGCGCTTCGGAGCCCACCGCTCAATCCTGCGCCGCAATCCCTCCATCCAGCGCCGGGTAATGCCGGAAGATGCCGTTGGTGTTGAACGCCAGTCTGCGCTCCGATGCCAGGTATGCGGCGATGTTCGGCCGCGCCGCGACCCGCGCTTCCAGCTTGCGCAGCTGTGGGATCTTCGGGGACAGCGCCGCCATCGCTTGCGGATACGCGTAATCGAGCCCGCGCACGACCTGGAACAGCGACAGGTCGACATACGAATGCGTGCCGAGCGCGTGCCCGCCGCCACGGACGACGATCTGCTCGAAATAGCCGAGGAACTTCGGCAGCCGCTGCATACGCAGGTCCTGCGCGCGACGCTTCGCCGCATCCTGCTGGTCCTCGTAGTAGGCGGCGCTGGCGATCGGGTGGTGGCTGTCGTGGATCTCGGTAACGAGGTCGGCGATGGTGAGCTGCAGTTGCAGTGCCTGCAGGCGGGCGGCCTCACCTTCGGGGACCAGCCCGAGCCGTGGGCCGAGGGCGTGCAGGATGTTCGCGACCTGGGCGATGACGAGATCGCGGGATTGGAGGAACGGCGGGGCGAACGGGCGGGCGCCGTCACGCTCGCCGTCGAGGAAGGGCTGGATCGCGTCGTCGCCCGCCACCCGGGCGACGTCGATGTAATCGGCGCCGGCGTCCTCGAGTGCAAGGCGCACGAACTCGCCGCGGCCCTGGATGCCGGTCCAGTAATAGAGCTGGTAGGTCATGAGCCGCTCCACACAGAGGAAGGGGGCACCGTAGGACCGCCTGCGCAAGCAGCGGGTGAGGGCGGCAGCAGGATCCCGTTGCGCCCCGGACGCCGCGCCGGCCCCGACCCGCTTGCAACGCGCCGCTTCGACCGCATCTGTTGGATATTGCCGGCGCGGCCGGCCCCGATCTCCCGAGGATTTCCCGATGCGGATGGACAAGCTCACCTCGCGTTTCCAGCAGGCGCTGAGCGACGCGCAGTCGCTGGCCGTGGGCCGCGACCACAATTTCATCGAACCGGTGCATCTGCTGCTGGCGCTGCTCGACCAGCAGGGCGGCGGCACGCGGCCGCTGCTGGGACAGGCCGGCGTCAACGTGCCGGTGCTGCGCGAGCGCCTGACCGAGGCAATGGACCGGCTGCCCAAGGTCACCGGACAGGCCGGCCAGCTATCGGTCGGCAATGATCTCTCGCGCCTGCTCAACGTCACCGACAAGGTGGCCCAGCAGCGCGGGGATGCATTCATCGCCTCCGAACTGTTCGTGCTGGCCGCGCTGGACGACAGCGGCGATGCCGGCAAGGCGCTCAAGGCCGCCGGCGCCGACACCGCGCGGCTCGAAGCCGCCATCACGAAAGTGCGCGGCGGCGAGAGCGTCAAGGACGAGAACGCCGAGGACGCGCGCCAGGCGCTGGAGAAGTACACGATCGACCTGACCGCGCGCGCCGAGAGCGGCAAGCTCGATCCGGTGGTCGGTCGCGACGAGGAGATCCGCCGCACGATCCAGGTGCTGCAGCGGCGCACCAAGAACAATCCGGTGCTGATCGGGGAGCCGGGCGTGGGCAAGACCGCGATCGTCGAAGGCCTGGCCCAGCGCATCATCAACAACGAAGTGCCCGAAGGCCTGCGCGGCAAGCGCGTGCTCTCGCTCGACATGGGCGCGCTGATCGCCGGTGCGAAGTACCGCGGGGAATTCGAGGAGCGCCTCAAGGGCGTGCTCAACGATCTGTCGAAAAACGAAGGCCAGATCATCCTCTTCATCGACGAACTGCACACGATGGTCGGCGCCGGCAAGGCCGAAGGCTCGATGGACGCCGGCAACATGCTGAAACCTGCGCTCGCGCGCGGCGAGCTGCACTGCATCGGCGCGACCACGCTCGACGAGTACCGCAAGTACGTCGAGAAGGACGCCGCGCTGGAGCGTCGCTTCCAGAAGGTGTTCGTCGGCGAGCCGAGCGTCGAGGACACGATCGCGATCCTGCGCGGCCTCAAGGAACGCTACGCGGTGCACCACGGCGTCGAGATCACCGATCCGGCGATCGTCGCCGCGGCCACGCTGTCGAACCGCTACATCGCCGACCGCCAGTTGCCGGACAAGGCCATCGATCTGATGGACGAGGCGGCCTCGCGTATCCGCATGGAGATCGACTCCAAGCCCGAGGAACTCGACCGCAAGGAGCGCCGGCTGATCCAGCTCAAGATCCAGCGCGAGGCGCTGAAGAAGGAGAAGGACGCGGAGTCGAAGCAGCGCCTGGCCGATCTCGAAGCCGAGATCGCCACGCTCGAGCGCGCCTACAACGACATGGAGGAAATCTGGAAGGCCGAGAAGGCCAGCGTGCAGGGCGCGACGAAGATCAAGGAGCAGATCGAGGCGGCCAAGCACGATCTCGAATCCGCGCAGCGCACCCAGGATTACGCGCGCATGAGCGAGATCCAGTACGGGCGCATCCCGGAACTCGAGAAGCAGTTGCAGGCTGCGCAGGAGGCCGAAACCCAGGGTTTCACCCTGTTGCAGGACAAGGTCACCGCCGAGGAGATCGCCCAGGTGGTCGCGCGCTGGACCGGCATTCCGGTCAGCAAGATGCTCGAGGGCGAACGCGAAAAGCTGCTGGCGATGGAATCCCAGCTGCACACGCGCGTGATCGGCCAGGAAGAGGCGATCAAGGTCGTGGCTGATTCGGTGCGCCGTTCGCGCGCGGGCCTCAGCGATCCCGACCGTCCGACCGGCTCGTTCCTGTTTCTCGGCCCGACCGGCGTCGGCAAGACCGAGCTGTGCAAGGCGCTGGCCGAATTCCTGTTCGACAGCCAGGACGCGATGGTGCGCATCGACATGAGCGAGTTCATGGAGAAGCATTCGGTCGCGCGCCTGATCGGCGCGCCCCCGGGTTACGTCGGCTACGAGGAAGGCGGCTATCTCACCGAGGCCGTGCGGCGTCGGCCCTACAGCGTGATCCTGCTCGACGAGGTGGAGAAGGCGCATCCGGACGTCTTCAACATCCTGCTGCAGGTGCTCGACGACGGCCGTCTGACCGATGGGCAGGGCCGCACCGTCGACTTCCGCAACGTCGTCATCGTGATGACGTCGAATCTCGGCTCGCACCAGATCCAGGACATGAGCGAGCGCGGCACCGACGCCGACAGCGCCGAGGGCTATACGCAGATGAAGGCGGCGGTGATGGGCGTCGTGCAGGCGCATTTCCGCCCGGAGTTCATCAATCGGCTCGACGACATCGTCGTGTTTCACCCGCTGCAGAAGGCGCAGATCCGAGAGATCGCGAAGATCCAGCTGCGCGGCCTGGACAAGCGTCTGGCCGAACGCGGGCTGCGCATCGAGCTGTCGGACGCCGCCTTCGATCTGCTCGGCAATATCGGTTTCGACCCGGTCTACGGCGCGCGCCCGCTCAAGCGCGCGATCCAGCAGCAGCTGGAGAATCCGCTGGCGCAGCGCATCCTGTCGGGTGCATTCGTCAGTGGCGACACCATCAAGGTGGATGCCGCTGGTGGGCAGCTGGCGTTCGAACAGGGCTGACACCCGCCGCAGTGGCGCCGGTCTACCGCCTGTGCGGTGGCCGGCGTCGCGGTACGACGGCGTAACGAGACGAAAAGCGCGTTGACGCATGCTCACGCGACGACTGCCACGATGGCGTTCATCCGCGGCCCGAGGCACACCCATGCGCATCCTGATCACCGGCGGCAGCGGCTTCATCGGCAGCGCGCTGACCGCCCGCCTCCAGCGCGACGGCGCGCACGTCACTTGGTTGTCGCGGCGCGCGTCGACGCCCTCGCCCGAAGGTGTCGATGTCCGCGACTACGCCTCGCTCTGGGCCGACGACCGCTTCGATGCGGTCTTCAATCTCGCCGGGGCCGGCATCGCCGACAGTCGCTGGAGCGCGTCGCGCAAGCAGACGCTGCGCGACAGCCGTCTGATTCCGACCGGTGTGCTGACCGACTGGATCCGCTCGGTGCACACGCCGCCCAAGGTCCTGCTCAGCGGTTCGGCGATCGGCTGGTACGGCGTGCAGGGCGAAGCCCCCCTCGATGAAACCAGCGCGCCGCATGACGAGTTCCAGCATCGGCTGTGCGCCGACTGGGAAGACGCGGCCCGGGTGGCGGAGGATCGCGTGCCGGTAGTGCTGCTGCGGACGGGCGTCGTGCTGCATCCGGCCGGCGGCATGCTGCAGCGCCTGCGGCTGCCGTTCCAGCTGGGACTCGGCGCGCGCCTCGGCGATGGTCGCCAGGTGCTGAGCTGGATCGCGCGCGAGGATTGGGTCGATGCAGCGGTCTCGCTGCTGCGTGCGCATCTCGACGGCGCGGCCGATGCGCCGACCGGCGCGTTCAATCTCACCGCGCCCGAGCCCGTCGCCAACGCCCGGTTCACCCGCGCACTGGCCGATGCTCTGCGTCGACCGGCACTGCTGGCGGTGCCGGCGAAGGTGCTCGAGCTCGGCCTGGGCGAGATGGCGACGCTGCTCGTGGACGGCCAGTGCGTGCTGCCCGCGCGCCTGCAGCAGCGCGGCCACGCGTTCGCCTGGCCGACGCTGGAGCCGTATCTGGAATCCGTGTTGCGCTGATCCAGCGTTGCGCCGAGGTTGCGCTGCGCAAGATCGGGCACGCGCACCGGCCGTCGGAACCGGATACTCGCGGCAAGCCCATCGCGAGTGCCGCCATGAAAGCCGACACCCGGACCCGTCTCGCACCGCGCATCGCCGCCGTCGCCGGGCATCTGCAGGACATCGTCGCCGAGGGCGCGTCGCTGCCGCCGCTGGAGACGCTCGCGCGCCGGGCCAGCCTGTCGCCGTTCCATTTCCATCGCGTCTGGCGCGCGGCGACCGGCGAAACGCTCGGACGCACCCTGACCCGGCTGCGCCTGTCGCGCGCGCTGCAGTTGCTGGCCGCCGGCGAGACGGTCACGCGGGTCGCGCTCGCGGTCGGTTACGCCAGTCCGCAGGCGCTGGCCCGCGCGTTCCGGCAGACGCTCGGCGTCACGCCCGCCGGGCTGCGCGGCAGTGCGGCGCAGGCGACCTCGTTACTGGATCGCCTGCAGCCGCCCTCACCACAGGCGCTCGAACCGCTGACCGTCGAGCTCGTCGAGATCGCACCGTTCGAGGTCGTGGCGCTGCGCGCGCGCGGCGCGTTCGACGATCTCGATGATGCGTTCGGCCGCCTGTTCGGTTGGGCCGAATCGGCCGGCGTGGTGGACGGCATCGAAGCGCTGATCGGCGTGCCCCTGGGCGATCACCGCGACCTGCCGCCGCATGCATTGCAGTTCGATGCCGCCGTGCGTCTGCCTGTTCCGCCAAGGGTGCCGCGACCGCTGCGCAGGTTGACGATCGGCGGCGGTCGCCACGGGCGCGTGCGCCACGTCGGCGCGTATTCGGGACTGGAGGACATGACCGATCGCCTGCTGGCGCAGTGGTGGCCTGCGAGCGGCGAACGCCTGCGCGATGCGCCGATCCACTACCACTTTCTCGATGATCCCGAGCGGGTGGCCGAAGCCGATCTTCGCGCGGACATTCTGCTGCCGCTGGGCTGCTGAGCGGCGCGCTTCAGCCCGCGAGCACGCGCCGCGGGTCGTCGGGCGTCTCCCGCAGACGCGTTCGCAGCTGCGCCATGCCGGCCGTCGCAGTCAAAGGCCAGTGCGCGGTGGCACGCACCGACAGCGGCGTCGCCTGCGGATTGATGTCGAGCACCGGCGTGCCGTTGCCCAATGCGCGTTCGGGCAGGCCGGCGGCCGGCCACACCAGCGACGATGTGCCGACGACGACCAGCAGATCGCAGGCTTCAACGGCGTGTTCGGCGGCGTGCCAGGCGTCGGGCGGCAGGGATTCGCCGAACCACACGACGTCGGGCCGGAACGCGGCGCCGCAGCGCGTGCATGCCGGCGGTGTCTCGCGCCTGCCGCCCTCGGGCGGCGAGGGCGGCGCGAGGATCGGATCGGGCGTGAGGCGCGCGCCGCAGCCGCTGCAGCGCGAGGCCAGCAGACGGCCGTGCAGATGCAGCACCTCGCGTGCGCCGCCGCGTGCGTGCAGATCGTCGACGTTCTGGGTGACCACGGTCAGCGCGTGGCCGTCGTCGGACAGTGCCGCGACATCGCGGTGCGCGGCACTGGGCTGCGCTGCGGCGACCATCGCCGCACGCCAGCGGTACCAGCCCCAGACGAGCGCGGGATCGTCGTGGAACGCGGCTTCGGTCGCCAGCTGCTCGGCGTCGAAGCGTGCCCACAGGCCGGTCAGCGCATCGCGGAAGGTGGGAATGCCGCTTTCGGCGGAGATGCCGGCGCCGCTGAGCACGACCAGGCGCATCCTCAGCCCGGCTTGATCGTGTCGACGGGGACGGAGCCGGGACGCACCGGGCGGAAGGGCGGCGTGGACATCACCATCTCGGCCAGCGAATACGCCAGCTCGCGTTCGGCGAGCACCGCGCCATCGGCGCCGTGCTCGAGCAGATGCCGCACCTCGCCGTCGCTGTGCGCGCGTGCCAGCACGGTGAGCGCGGGATTCACCGCCTTCATGCGCTCGATCGCCTCGCCGGCTTCCAGTGCCTGCGGAATGGCGAAGATGGCGATGGCGGCCCGGTCGGGTGCGGTGTCCAGCATCACCGGCTCGGAGGCGATATTCCCGCGCACGACGATGAAGCCGCGTTCGCGTCCGCGGCGCACCAGCTCGTTGTCGTCCTCGACCACCACCAGCGGCACGCCGCGTTGCTGCAACAGGTCGGCCAGCTGGCGCCCGACACGGCCGTACCCGACCAGGATCGCGTGGTCGTGCAGGTCCTCGGGCACCACGTGTTCGGGTGGCAGCGGCGCCGCGTCCGCGGTGGACGCCGCGCGCGCGGCCAGCTCCTGCTTCGCCTGCCAGCGGTCGAGCCAGACGAACAACAGGGGATTGACGATGATCGACAGCAGCGCGCCCGCCAGCACGAGGTCGCGCCCCGTCTCGGGCAACAGCTGCAGGGCCACGCCGAGGCCGACGAGGATGAAGGAGAACTCGCCGATCTGCGCCAGGCTGGTCGAGATCGTCAGCGCGGTCGAACGCGGATGCTTGAACAGCCGGACGATCCAGTACGCGGCGATCGACTTGCCGACGACGATGATCAGGAACGTCGCCAGCACCTGCCAGGGATGCTCGACCAGGATCGTCGGGTTGAACAGCATGCCCACCGACACGAAGAACAGCACCGCGAACGCGTCGCGCAGCGGGAGTGAATCGTTCGCGGCCTCGTGGCTGAACTCCGACTCGTTGAGCACCATGCCGGCGAAGAACGCGCCGAGCGCGAACGACACGCCGAACAGCGTCGAGGCGCCGAACGCCACGCCGAGCGCGATCGCCAGCACCGACAGGGTGAACAGTTCGCGCTGGCCGGTGCCGGCGATGCGTTCGAGCATCCATGGAATCACCCGCCGGCCGACGAGCAGCATCACCGCGACGAACGCACTGACCTTCAACAGCGTCCACAGGATCGTCAGCAGGATGGTCCCGACCCCCGGCGCGGCGGCGCCGCCGCGGTCGGTCGTGATCTGGGCCAGCACCGGCAGCATCACCAGCGCCAGCACCATCACCAGATCCTCGACGATCAGCCAGCCCACGGCGATCTTGCCGCGTCGCGTGTCGAGCAGACGCCGCTCCTCCATCGCGCGCAGCAGCACCACGGTGCTGGCGACCGACAGGGCAAGGCCGAAGACGAAGCCGCTGACCAGCGGCCAGCCCATCAGCCAGGCGAGCAGCCAGCCGAGCACGGTCGCCACGGTGATCTGCGCGATCGCGCCGGGAATCGCGATGGACTTCACGTCCATCAGGTCCTTGAGCGAGAAATGCAGGCCGACGCCGAACATCAGCAGCATCACGCCGATCTCCGCCAGCTGGTTGGCCAGATCCTGGTCGGCGACGAAGCCGGGGGTGAACGGACCGACGATGATGCCGGCGACGAGATAACCCACCAGCGGCGAGAGCCGCAACTTGTTGGCGAGCGCACCGAACACGAAGGCCGTCACCAGGCCGACGGCGACGATGTTGATCAGGTCGGTGTTGTGCGGCATCGGAGGGCATGTCGCCGGAACTGGTCTTGCAGTGTGGCCGACGCATCGCGACAGGGGCAAGCAGCAATCCGCGCCTGCATCGAACGGTCGACATGACCACGGACACGTCGATGCCGCCCTGCGTTGCGCTCCGGAAATCCGATACCCCCACACGACGATGCCCCGGCAGGCCGGGGCATCGAGGTGTGCTCAGGCGACCGGGATCACCAGGTGTAGGCGACCTTCGCGTACGCGAATGCGCCGCCGAAACCGAACGGCGAGAGGTTGCTGTAGGGGAACTGCCCACTGGTCGAGTTGCCGAAGCTGTTCTCGTCCGGGTATTCGTCGAGCACGTTGTCGGCGCCCAGCGTCAGCGCCCAGTTGTCGCCCGGCTTGAACGTTGCCGAGACGTCGAGCAGCCACTTCGCGCCGTAGGTCTGGTCGAGCGCGGCGTTGTTGGGCGTCGTGCGCACGCTGCCGTAGCGCGTGGTCGCGAGGGCGAATGCCCAGTCGTCGATGTGCCAGGTGCCCGAGAGCAGCAGCTTGTTGCGCGGGAAGCCGGCCTCGATGCGGCCGATCTCGGCGCGGTCGATGCGCTCGAGGTTCAATCCGTTCTGTCCCAGTGCCGCGGGATTGTCCGCAATGCGGGTGATCTCGGTCTTGGTGTGGTTGTAGCCGGCGGTCAGGTCCACGTTGCTCGCGGCGAGATCCCAGCGGTAGCTGCCGACGACATCGATGCCGCGCGTGCGCGTGTCGATCGCATTGGTGAAGTAGCGACCACCGGTGACGCCGAAGATGCCCTGCGATTCGAGCAGACGACGCACCGCATCGCCGGTGAGGTTGGACGACAGCGCGATCCGGTCGTCGACGTCGATCTGGTACGCATCGACGGTGACGTAGAGAGCGTCGACCGGCTGGAGCACCAGGCCGAGGCTGTAGGACAGCGATTCCTCGGGCTTCAGCGCCTCGGCGCCGAAGGCCTGCGCGACCGGGCTGCTCGCCGGGAACGTGCGGATCTCGAACGGCGTGGTGATGCCGGGCAGGAAGGTCGTGCTGACGGTCTGGAAATACTGCTGCGCCAGCGACGGTGCACGGAAGCCGCTCGACACCGTGCCGCGCAGCGCGACCGTATCGGTGAACGCATAGCGTGCCGAGAGCTTGCCCGAGAGCTGGCTGCCGAAATCGTCGTAGTCCTCGTAACGCGCGGCAGCGCCGGCGGAGAGCTTCTCGGTGAGGTCGGCTTCCAGCCCGGCGTAGACGGCGTGGCTGTCGCGGTCGAATGCCCCGGCGACCTCGGGTGCGAAGCCGCCGAAGCCCTGGGCCCCACCAGCGGCGCCTGGCACGCCGAGCCCGGCGTTGGCATAGGAACCGAATTCGCCCGGCGACTGGTTCCACTTCTCGTTGCGCGCTTCCACGCCGAACGACAGCGTCGCCGGATACGCCAGGCCGAGTTCCAGCGGACGGCTGATGTCGAGGTTGACGATGTTCTGCGTGGTCTCGAGCGCACCGTCGTAGAACGACGTCGGCGAGGTCGCGCCCAGGCTCGCGTTGAGCGAGTTGCGCGTATAGAACTCGAGGTGGTTGTAGCCGTAGTTGTAGCTCAGGTCCCAGTTCCACTCGCCGGCGAAGCCCTTCACACCGGCGACCAGCGACCGGTCCTTGGAGATGTTGTTGATTTCCGGCAGGAAGCCATCGGGGTAGAGGCTGGGGATGTTCTGCGTCGGATTGTTGGGCGCGCGGAAGAAGGCGAACGAGGTGACGTCGCGATTGCTCGCGGTCCCGAAGCCGTAGACGCGGATGGTGTCGGTGAGCGCGAAATCGGTGTTGAAACCGACCGCGCCGAAATCGACTTCCGGCTCGCCGATCACGAAGGCTTTCTGGCCGAGCGCCGGCTGGGTGACGCCCGGTGTGCCGGCGAACGGACGCGCGCGGTTGGTCTCTTCCTGCTGGCCGAGCTGCGCCGACAGGTGCAGAAAGCCGCGGTCGCCGAACGCGAGGCCGGTGTCGCCGGCGATCTGGGTCTGCTTGCCGTCGCCGGCCGCGTACTGGCCCGCGCTCAGTGACAGGCTGCCGCCTTCCGACGCGCCCTTGAGGACCACGTTGACCACGCCCGCGATCGCGTCGGAACCGTACTGTGCCGATGCGCCATCGCGCAGCACTTCGACGCGCTCGATGGCCGAGACGGGAATGGTGTTGAGGTCGACCGGCGCGGAGCCGCGGCCGATCGTCCCGTTGAGGTTGAGCAGCGACGAGGTATGGCGGCGCTTGCCGTTGACCAGCACCAGGACCTGGTCGGGGGCGAGGCCGCGCAGCTGCGCCGGGCGGATCGCGGAGGTCCCGTCGGTCAGCGCCGGGCGCGGGAAGTTGAGCGACGGCAGTGCGCGAGCGAGCGCCGTGGCGAGCTCCGTGGTGCCGGTGGCGGTGAGCGCTTCGGACGTGATGATGTCGATCGGCGACTGCGACTCGGCCACGGTGCGGTCCGCGACGCGGGTGCCGGTGACGATGAGGGTGTCGAGCGTGGACGTGCGGGCCTGCGCGTCGGCGGGAGCCTGCTGGGCCAAGGCGGCGGTCGGGAAGACGAGCGCCGCGGCGACGGCGAGCGTCAAGCGGTGGGGGTGCGGCATGGGGGAGGCCTGTTTGTTGGAAATCCGTAAAGGCAATTGGAGCGCGTTGTCCTGAAATCGTCAATGATCATAAAAATGCGATCCAATCGTTCTTTAATTGGAACAGTTGCATCGGTCCAGACGCAGACGCCCCGGCAGGGCCGGGGCGTCGTGGCATCGCGCGTGGCTGCTGCGCGCTACCAGCGGTAGGCGACGTTGGCGTAGACGAAGGCGCCGTTGAAGCCGAAGGGCGAACTGCCACTCCACGGCAACTGGCCGCCGGTGGAATTCGCGAACAGCACTTCGTCCGGATATTCGTTGAGCACGTTGTCGCCGCCGACGGTGAACTTCCACTTGTCGAGCGCGTAGGAGAACGCGAGATCCAGCGTCCAGGCCGCGTCGAAGGTCTGGTCGAGCGCGGCGGTACTGCCGAGCACGCTGAATTCCCCGTAGCGCGTGGCGTTGGCCGTCGCCTCGAAGCCGCCGGCGGTCCAGGTGCCGCCGACCAGCACCTTGTCGCGCGGTGCGCCGACCTCGAAACGGCCGCGTTCGACCCGGTCGAAGCGCACCGCGGCCGGATCGATCGCGGTCAGCGTGGCCGGGTTCTCGGCCACCCGGTCGATCGTGGTCTTGTTGTAGTTGTAGCCCAGCGTCAGATCGAGCTGGCTGTTGTCCAGCGCCCAGCCGTAGGTGCCGACCAGGTCCACGCCCCGGGTCGTGGTGTCGATGGCGTTGGTGAAGTAGCGGCCGCCGCCGACGCCCGCGAAGCCGTTGGCCTGCAGGTAGTTGCGCACCGGCGCCGAGGTGAGGTTGGCCGACAGCGAGATGCGGTCCTCGACCTCGATCTGGTAGGCGTCGACGGTGACGTAGAGGTTGTCGACCGGCTGCAGCACCAGCCCCAGGCTGTAGTTGGTCGACTCCTCCGCGCGCAACGGTTCGGCGCCCAGCGCGATCGCCGCAGGATTGGTCACGCGGAAGGTCACGATGTCGAACGGCAGCGTGCCCTGCGGGGTGGCGATGAAGTTCGTCGCCGTCGACTGGAAATACTGCTGCTGCAATGACGGCGCGCGGAAGCCGGTCGAGGCGGTCGCGCGCAGGGCGACGGCGTCGGTGAATTCGAAGCGGCCGGAGATCTTGAAGTTGCTGGTGTCGCCGAAATCGCTGAAGTCCTCGAAGCGCCCGGCCACGCCCAGCGACAGGCGGTCGGTGAGGTCGGCTTCGAGCCCCGTGTAGAACGACAGCGCGTTGCGGTCGAAATCGCCGCCGTCGCCGGGACGGAAGCCGGAAAACACCTGCGCGCCCGGCAGCGGCGTGGTCTGGCCCGGGGCAACGACACCGCCGTTCGCATACGACAGCGGTTCGCCCGGCGACTGGATGAAACCGTCGCCGCGCCATTCGGCGCCGTAGGACCAGGTCACCGGATAGTCGAGGCCCCATTCGAGCTGCTTGCTCAGATCGAGATTGAGCACGTGCTGGCGGACTTCCAGCGCGCCCGCGTAGAACTGCGTCGGCGACGTCGGCCCCAGGCTCCGGTTGAGCGTGTTGAGGATGTCGAACGTCATCTCGCTGTCGCCGTAGGTATAGCTGAAGTCGATCGCGGTGCCGCCTGCGGTCTCGGCCTTGAAGCCGGCAGTGAAATGGTGGTCGGTGGTGACGTTGTTGATCTGCGGGAGGAAGCCGTCGGGATAGATCGACGGGATGTTGCGCGGATCGCCGGCCGGGCGGAAGAAGCCGTTGGAGAGCGAATCGCGCCTGGTATAGATGCCGGTGCCGTAGAACTGCAGGTATTCGGTCACCGGCAGCTCGGCATTGAACGTCACCGAGCCGTGGTCGACTTCGGGATCGCCCTGGCGCTGGACCACCTGGCCCGGCGGCGCGGATGTCGCAGTCGGCGTGCCGATGAACGGCCGCGCGCGGTTGGTCTGGTCCTGGTGGGCGCCCTGCGCGGACAGGTGCACGAAGCCATCGGTGCCGATGCCGAAGCCGGCATCCGCCAGCACCTGGTACTGATCACCGTCGCCGGCGCTGTACTGGCCGTAGCGCGCGGACACGCCGCCACTGCCGGCGCGCCCCTTGAGCACGATGTTGATCACGCCGGCAATCGCGTCCGAGCCGTACTGCGCCGACGCGCCGTCTCGCAGTACCTCGACGCGTTCGATCGCCGAGATCGGAATGGTGTTGAGATCCACCGGCGACGAGCTGCGGCCCTGCGAGCCGTTGACGTTGACCAGCGCGCCGGAGTGATAGCGCTTGCCGTTGACCAGCACCAGTACGTGGTCCGGCGACAGGCCGCGGATCTGCGCGGGGCGCACGGCGTCGGTGCCGTCGTTGATCGCCGGCCGCGGGAAGTTCAGCGACGGCAACGCGCGCGACAGTGCCGTCGCCAGTTCCGGCGTGCCGGTGGCGGTCAGCGTTTCGGGGGTGAGGATGTCGATCGGCGATTGCGATTCGGCCACCGTGCGGTCGGAAACGCGGGTGCCGGTGACGATCAGCGTGTCGAGCGTGCGTGGGCTCTGCCCGGCGGGTGTGTCCTGGGCGAGGGCGGGGCCTGCGGCCAGCGATGCGAGCAGGGCGAGATGCAGCGGGTGTCGGGTCATGCGGCGGTCCTTGTGGGGGTAGGAAAGCGATGCGTGCGAAACGACTGCGCTTCGGCTTTAACACGCACGTAACAAACCGGTCAAAGGTTTCATCGGCATCGAAACGGCCGCGTCCGAGCCACTTCCGCGTTCTGGCAAACCGCGCGCTGCACTCCCCGGAAAGCCGCCCGACAGGCGGCGTCCGGTAGAATCGTCGGCATGATCTCTTTCAAGAATTTCGCCCTGCGGCGTGGCGAACGGCTGCTGCTGTCCGAGATGGACCTGACCATGCACGCCGGCTGGCGCGTGGGCGTGGTCGGCCGCAACGGCACCGGAAAGTCCTCCCTGTTCGCAGCCGTGCGCGGCGAGGTCGAGGCTGACAAGGGCGATCTCGACCTGCCCAACCGCCTGCGTCTGGCCAGCATCGCCCAGGAAATGCCCTCGCTGCCGGACGCGGCCATCGATTTCGTGCTCGGTGGCGATGCCGCCGTGGCCGCCGTGCTCAAGGCCGAGGCCGATGCCCTCGCGGCCGAGGACTGGGAGGCCGTCGCCGATGTGCACATGCGCATGGCCGAAGTCGGTGCCTACGACGCAGGCGCGCGGGCGGGCAAGCTGCTGCACGGCCTGGGCTTCCCGGCCGAGACCCACCAGCGCGCCGTTGCGACGTTCTCCGGCGGCTGGCGCGTGCGTCTGAATCTCGCCCGCGCGCTGATGACGCCGAGCGACATGCTGCTGCTCGACGAGCCGACCAACCATCTCGATCTCGACGCGGTGCTGTGGCTGGAACAGTGGCTGTTGAAGTATCCGGGCACGCTGCTGTTGATCTCGCACGACCGCGAGTTCCTCGACAACGTCTGCACCCACACGCTGCATCTGCACGGCGGCAAGGCCAAACTCTATACCGGTGATTACACCGCGTTCGAGCGTCAGCGCTCCGAGCAGCTGCGCCTGCAGCAGATCACCCACGAAAAGTCGCAGGCCGAGAAGGCGCATCTGCAGAAGTTCATCGACCGCTTCAAGGCCAGCGCCGCCAAGGCCAAGCAGGCGCAGTCGAGGGTCAAGCGCCTGGCCAAGATGGCCGACACCGAAGCGGTGCGCGCCGAGCGCGAGGTGCAGATCGATTTCCCGGCGCCGGTGAAGCTGCCGCACGCGCTGCTGCGGATCAACCACGGCACCTGCGGTTATCCGACCGCGGACGGGCAGGTGGTGATTCTCGACAACGTCGGCTTCGGCCTCGAGGCCGGCGACCGCATCGGTCTGCTCGGCCCCAACGGCGCCGGCAAGTCGACGCTGGTCAAGACGCTGGTCGGCGAGCTGCAGTTGCTGGCCGGCGAGCGCTACGCGCACCCCGACCTGCGCATCGGCTACTTCGCCCAGCACACGGTGGAATCGCTGGTCGCCGGCACCTCGCCGATCGATCACCTGCGCGAAATCTCGCCGACCGCGTCGATCCAGTCCTTCCGCGATTTCCTCGGCAAGTGGAGCTTCCCCGGCGACCGCGCGTTCGAAAGCATCGACGGCTTCTCCGGCGGCGAGCGCGCGCGCCTGGCGCTGGCGCTGATCGCCTGGCTGCAGCCCAACGTGCTGCTACTCGACGAACCGACCAACCATCTCGATCTCGAGATGCGCGAGGCGCTGGCCGAAGCGCTCAGCGATTTCGCCGGCGCGATCGTGCTGGTCTCGCATGACCGCCACCTCATCGGTCTGGTCAGCGACACCTTCTGGCGCGTCTCCGATGGCGTGGTGATTCCGTTCGACGGCGACCTCGACGAATACGCCGCGTGGTTGCGCGCGCGCGGCAATGCAGGCGAACTGCGCACGCCGCCGCCGACCACGGCGGCCGCACCTGCCGTCGCGGCACCCGCAGCAGCGAAGCCCAAGGCCAATCCGCACAAGCTGCAGAAGGCGGAAGGGCGCGTCGCCGAGCTGGAGCAGGCGCTGTCGGACATCGACGGCGCACTCGCCGATCCCGCGACCTATGCCGACCCGGCGAAGGCGACGACGCTGGGCCAGCGGCAGGCCGCGTTGCGCGCCGAACTCGAGCAGGCCGAAGGCGACCTGCTGGCGCTCTACGAAGCCGCATGACGGCACCCCCGGGTCCGCCCGGGTTGCCGCTCCTGCAGGTGCCGGTTAGGGTGATGCGATGAACCCCAATCCGCTTCGACTCGCCCTGCTTGCCACCGTGATTTCGCTCGCCGCCTGCGGTGAGCGTGCACCCGCCGAACCCGCGCGCCCGCCCGCGGCCAACCCCACTGCCGACGCCGCCGCCGCGGCCGCAGCGGTCGATGCCGCCACCCAGCGCGTGCCTGCCGACGAATTCCTCGCTGCGATCGCGCGCCACTGCGGCGAAGCCTTCGCCGGCCGCATCGTCGCCAACGAGCCGGCGCCTGCGCCCGGCGCCGAGCCCGATCCGTTCGAGGGCAAGGCACTGGTGATGCACGTGCGCGATTGCAGCAACCGCAAGGAGGAGCTGCGCATCCCCTTCCATGTCGGCGACGACCACTCGCGCACCTGGATCCTGACCCGCACCGACCACGGCCTGCGCCTGAAGCACGACCACCGCATGCCCGACGGCAGCGACGATCCGGTCACCATGTACGGCGGCGAATCGCAGAACGCCGGCACCGCGCAACGCCAGGAATTCCCGGTCGATGCCGAATCGATCGCCATGTTCGAGAAGGAAGGCCTCAACGCCTCCGTCACCAACACCTGGGCGATGGAGATCGACCCCGGCCAGCGCTTCGTCTACGAGCTGGCCCGTCCCGGCGGCCGCAAGTTCCAGGTCGAGTTCGACCTGACCAGGACCGTCGCCGCGCCGCCGACGCCCTGGGGCTACTGACCAGGCCCGGGCGCCGTGGATGCGGCGCCCGTCCCGATCCCGCACAATCGCGCCCCCGGCCGGCTTGAACCGGCCCGGGGCGTCCTCATGTCCGTCCCCCTGAATTCCTCGCAGCGTCCCGCCATGCCGATCTATGCCTTCCAGTGCGCCGAATGCGGCCACAGTTTCGACCGTCTGCAGAAGATGTCCGATCCCGACCCCGAGACCTGCCCCGAGTGCGGCGCGTCCGCGGTCAAGCGGCAGCTCACTGCGCCGTCGTTCCGCCTCGCGGGCAGCGGCTGGTACGAGACCGACTTCAAGAAGGACGGCGACAAGAAGCGCAACCTGGTCGAGAGCGGCGATGGCGGCGCCAAGACCGGTGGCGACAAGCCGGCTGCCGAGGCGCCTGCGGCCAAGACCGAGTCCAAGCCCGCGGCCGTGGACGCCAAGCCGGCTGCCAAGCCTGCCGCGAAGCCCGCCTCGGCGGACTGACGCCCCTGCCGCCGCGCGCGTCGCGGCGACGCCTTAAACTAGCGGGCTTGCATCCAGCACGGCCATCGCCACGGCGGCCCGTGCACCCGCGCTTTCGTGTCCGGAGTTCCCATGCGTACCCATTTCTGCGGCCTGATCGATGAATCGCTGATCGGCCAGACCGTCACCCTGTGCGGCTGGGCCGATGTCGCCCGCGACCTCGGCGGCGTCTGCTTCATCGACCTGCGCGACCACGAGGGCATCGTGCAGGTGGTCGCGGAATCGTCGGATGCGGACGGCAATGCCGCCGTCGTCGCGACGGCCGAGCAGGTGGGCTACGAGGATTGCCTGCGCATCACCGGTACGGTGCGCGCGCGGCATTCGGTCAACGCGAAGATCCGCACCGGCCAGGTCGAGATCGTCGCCACGCAGATCGAAGTGCTGAACAAGGCAGAGCCGCTGCCGTTCCACCACCACGAGAACCCGGGCGAAGAAACGCGCCTGAAATACCGTTATCTCGACCTGCGCAGCCCCAACATGCAGCGCAAGATGCGCACGCGCACCAAGCTGGTCAGCGCGCTGCGCCACTGGCTGGACGACAAGGGTTTCCAGGACATCGAAACGCCGATCCTCACGAAGGCGACGCCGGAAGGCGCGCGCGACTTCCTGGTGCCCGCGCGCATGCATCCCGGCGAGTTCTACGCGCTGCCGCAGTCGCCGCAGCTGTTCAAGCAGATCCTGATGATGGCCGGCTTCGACCGCTACTACCAGATCGCGCGCTGCTTCCGCGACGAAGCCCTGCGTGCCGATCGCCAGCTGGAATTCACCCAGCTCGACATGGAGTTCGCGTGGGTGTCGGAGCGCGACGTGCAGGATCTCGTCGAGGCAATGATCCGCGACGTGTTCCGCGATGTCGCGAATGTCGAACTCGCCGCAGAATTCCCGCGCATGACCTATGCCGAGGCGATGCGTCGCTACGGCTCCGACAAGCCGGACCTGCGCATCGCGCTGGAGCTGGTCGATGTGGCCGATCTGGTCAAGGACAGCCAGTTCGCGGTGTTCACCGGCCCAGCCAACGACACCGGTGGCCGCGTTGCTGCGCTGCGCATTCCCGGCGGCGCGAGTCTGAGCCGCAAGCAGATCGACGAGTACGCCGCGCATGCCGCGAAGTACGGTGCCAAGGGGCTGGCCTACATCAAGATTTCGGAGGCGGGCGAAGTCTCGTCGCCGATCCAGAAGTTCTTCGACGAGGCCGCGTTCGTCGAGCTCGTGTCGCACGTCGGCGCCGGCAATGGCGACCTTGTGTTCTTCGGCGCCGGCAAGTACTCGACCGTCAGCGACTTCATGGGCGCGGTGCGCCTGAAGGCCGGCAAGGATTTCAGCCTGGTCAATGAGGGCTGGGCGCCGCTGTGGGTCACCGACTTCCCGATGTTCGAATGGGACGACGAGGCGCAGCGCTACGTCGCCCTGCATCACCCCTTCACCGCACCGTCGGTCGACGACGAGGCCGACCTGCGCGCGAACGCCGCGACGGCCGTGTCGCGCGGTTACGACATGGTGCTCAACGGCAACGAGATCGGCGGCGGTTCGATCCGTGTCCACCGCGCGTCAATGCAGTCGGCGGTGTTCGAACTGCTCGGCATCGGCGCCGAGGAAGCGCAGGCCAAGTTCGGCTTCCTGCTCGACGCGCTGAAGTACGGCGCGCCGCCGCATGGCGGCATCGCGTTCGGCATCGACCGCATCGCCGCGCTGATGGCCGGCACCGAGTCGATCCGCGACGTCATCGCGTTCCCCAAGACCACCGGCGCGCAGTGCCTGATGACCGATGCGCCGTCGCCGATCGCCGATGCGCAGCTGGCGGAAGTGCATATCCAGGTCCGGCCGCGGGCCTCATCTGCTGCGCAGTGAGTCCCCCCACGATTCCGCTGAGCGGAGTCGCGGGCCCCGGCGCAGTGCTCCAGATCCCCTGCGGCTGTCGCCGCGCCCCCCTTGACTCAAGGGGGGCTCTACGTCGGAAGCTTCCCGCATGATCGAACAATCCGTTGACGCTGCGTCCAAGACGACGACGCTCCGCCGCGCTACCGTCGACGACGCGCAGACGCTGTCCACGCTGGCTGCGCGTACGTTCACCGAGACCTTCGGCCATCTTTATCCGCCGGCGGATCTCACGGCGTTCCTCGCCGATGCCTACGCGGTGGAGAAGCAGCGTGTGATCCTCGCGCATCCGGACTACGCGGTCTGGTTGCTGGAGCACGAGGGCGAGGCGATCGGCCACGCCGCGGCAGGTCCGTGTGGCCTGCCGCATGCCGATGTCGCCAGGGGCGACGGCGAACTCAAGCGGCTCTATCTCGTGCAGGGCCACCAGGGTGGCGGCAACGGCACGCGGATGATGGACGCCGCGATGGCCTGGCTGCTGCGAGATGGTCCGCGGACTCTGTGGGTCGGTGTGTGGTCGGAGAACCTCGGCGCGCAACGCTTCTATGCGCGTCACGGCTTCGAGCAGGTCGGCGACTACATCTTCCCCGTCGGCTCCATCAACGATCTGGAATTCATCCTGCGCCGTCCGGCGCAGCTTTGAACCGGGGCGCCGCGCGGGCGGCGCGTCGGCAGCGTGCATCCCATGAAAACGCCGGCCGCACGGGTGTGCGGCCGGCGATGCATGGATTGCAGCAAACGATTAGCGACGCAGGAAGGCGAGCAGGTCCTGGTTGAGCCGATCCTTGTGCGTGTCGGTGATGCCGTGCGGCGCACCGGGGTAGAGGATCACCTCGGCCTGCGCCACATGGCGCGGCACCAGCTGGGCCGACATCGCCGGCGGCACGATCTGGTCGTCGGCGCCGTGGATCACCAGCGTGGGCACGTCGAACTTCGCGAGGTCGGGACGGAAATCGGTGGCCGAGAACGCGGCGATCGAGTCGAACGTGTTCTTGTGGCCGGCCTGCATGCCCTGCACGTAGAAATTCTGCACCAGCCCCGCGTTGACGGTGGCGCCGGGCCGGTTGAAGCCGAAGAACGGGCCCAAGGCGATGTCGAGGTACTGCTGCGCCCGGTTCGCCTGCGCAGCCGCGCGGAAGCCATCGAACAGTTCGATCGGCGCGCCGTCGGGGTTGTCGTTCGTCTTCAGCATGAAGGGCGTGACCGCACCGACCAGCACCGCCTTCTTCACCCGGCCGGTGCCGTGGCGGCCGATGTAGCGTGCGACCTCGCCGCCGCCGGTGGAGAAGCCCACCAAAGTGACGTCGCGCAGGTCGAGCGCGCTGATCACCGCGGCGAGGTCGTCGGCGTAGTGGTCCATGTCGTTGCCGTCCCAGGGCTGGCTGGAGCGGCCGTGGCCGCGACGGTCGTGGGCGACGACGCGATAGCCCTGCCCGGCGAGGAACAGCATCTGCGATTCCCAGCTGTCCGAGCTCAGCGGCCAGCCGTGGCTGAAGGTCACGACCGGGCCGTCCTTCGGGCCCCAGTCCTTGACGTAGAGACGCACGCCGTCGGCGGTGACGACATAGGTGCCGTCGACCGTGGCGGCAGCGATCCGGGTGGGTTCGGCCGGCGGCGCGGCGTGCGCGGCGTGGAGGGCGGTGGCCAGCAGGCTGGCGGCGACGGTGCGGGTGAAAGCATTCATGGCGGATCCTCGTGTGTGGGATGGATTCGGAGCGGGACGGGTGCGGGTGGATCAGTCGGCGATCGACAGCGTCACGTCGATGTTTCCGCGCGTGGCGTTGGAGTAGGGGCAGACGATGTGGGCCTGCGCGACCAGGTCCTGCAGCACCTCGCGGTCGATGCCCGGCGCGTCGATACGCAGGGCGGCCTCGATGCCGAACCCGGTGGGGATCTGGCCGATGCCGACCGTGCCGGTGACGGTGGTGGCCGCCGGCAGCGCGACCTTCTGCCGGCCGGCGACGAACTTCAGCGCGCCGAGGAAACAGGCCGAGTAGCCTGCGGCGAACAGCTGCTCGGGATTGGTGCCGGGGCCGCCGGCGCCGCCGAGTTCGCGGGGCGTGGACAGGGCGATGTCGAGCACGCGGTCGGAGGACAGGGCGCGGCCGTCACGACCGCCGGTGGCGGTGGCGGAAGCGGTGTAGAGGCTCTTTTCGATGGACATGGCGGAACTCCTGGTAGATGGGCGGGGCTGCCCGGTGAGTTCACTTTGCGCGCCGACTGGGAACCTTAGGTGATATAAAGTCCTAAAAATTTGACCTGGAGTCCGAACTTGGCGGATCGTCTTGCGGCGCTGATGGCGCATTTCCCGATGAATGCCCGGGTGTTCAACGCCGGCGCGCTGTGCGGCATCAATGCGCTCGACAGCGACGGCGTCCATGGCCAGCTGCACCTGGTGCGCAGCGGCGCGGTGGAGGTGCACTACGGGAGCACAACGCTGTCGATCACCGGCCCTGGCCTGCTGCTGTTCCCGCGCCCCACCGCGCATCGCTTCGTGACCGATCCGGACCGCGGCGCGGACATGGTCTGCGCCCATCTCGGCTTCGAGGGCGGTGCGGACAATCCGGTCGCCGCCGCCCTGCCGGAGGTCGTGTGTCTGCCGCTCGACGAGATCGCCGGCGCGGCACCGGTGCTGGGGTTGCTGTTCGAGGAAGCCTTCGACCAGCGCTGCGGGCGCCTGGCCCTGATCGAACGCCTGTTCGAGGTGGTGATGATCCAGGTGCTGCGCCAGTTGATGGAGCGGGGCGAGGTGCAGGGCGGGCTGCTGTCCGGCCTGTCGCACCCGCGCGTGCGCAATGCGCTGGTCGCGATGCACGAGACGCCGGCAGGTGCGTGGACACTCGACGCGCTCGCGCAGGCCGCGGGCATGTCGCGCAGCGCATTCGCGACCACCTTCGTCGACAGGGTCGGCATGACCCCCGGGCAGTACCTGCAGGACTGGCGCGTGCGCCTCGCCAAGCAGGCGCTGCGCCGCGGTCGGCCGCTGAAACTGATCGCCGACGAGGTCGGCTACGGCAGTGAGGCCGCGCTGTCGCGCGCATTCAAGGCGCACAGCGGTATTTCACCGCGGGCCTGGCGGCAGACGCGTGCAGCGCGCGAGGCCGTCGCATGAGCGCGCCGACGCGGGTGCTGCTGCTGCACGGCATCTGGATGGTCGGCCTGACGATGCGCCGCTTCGCGCGCGGACTGGCCGAGGCCGGCTTCGAACCCGAGATCATCGGCTATCCGAGCATCGCGGGCGGGCCGGGTGCGGCGGGCGAGCGGCTAGCCGATGCCCTTGCACATGGCCCGGCCCACGTCGTCGGCCACAGTCTGGGCGGCCTGTCGGCGCTGCAGGCGGCACGCGCTGCGCCGGACCTGCCGGTGGGTCGCATCGTCTGCCTGGGCTCCCCGGTCTGCGGCAGCGGCGCGGCGCATGCGCTCTCCCGGGTGCCGATGTCGCATCTGTACTTCGGCCGCAGCGCCGAGCTCCTGCATGCCGGGTGCGTCGAATGGCCGGCGGGTCTCGAGGTCGGCATGGTGGCCGGCTGCGTGCCGCGTGGGCTGGGCGCGCTGCTGGCGCGGTTCGACGGGCCGCACGACGGCACGGTATCGGTGGAGGAAACCCGCGCGCCTGCGCTGGCGGACCACATCGTGGTCCAGGCCAGCCACAGCGGCCTGCTGCTGTCGGCCGACGCGGTGCGCCAGACCGTCGGATTCCTCCGCCACGGCCGCTTCGCGCACGCGCGGCCGCGGCATGCGGAGTAAAATCGCCGGCTTCCAACGCCAACAGACCTGACGACCCATGGGACGAGGACCTTCGATCGAGGCCCGCAAGAACGCGACCGACGCCAAGCGCGGCAAGATCTTCACCAAGATCATCCGCGAGATCGGCGTGGCGGCGCGTGCCGGCGGCGGGGATCCGTCGAACAATCCGCGCCTGCGCACGGCGATCGACAAGGGCATGGCCCAGAACATGACCAAGGACGTGGTCGAGCGCGCGATCAAGAAGGCGACCGGCGAGCTGGAAGGCGTCGAGTACGAAGAGATCCGCTACGAGGGTTACGCCCCGGGCGGCGTCGCCGTGATCGTCGACACGCTGACCGACAACCGCGTGCGCACCGTGGCCGAAGTCCGCCACGCGTTCGGCAAGTGCGGCGGCAACATGGGCACCGAGGGCTCGGTCGCCTTCATGTTCAAGCGGCTGGGCGTGCTGAGCTTCGAAGGCCTGGACGAGGATGCGGTCACCGAGGCCGCGATCGAGGCCGGCGCCGACGATGTGGTCGTGTATCCGGAAGACGGCGCGATCGAGGTGGTGACCAGTGCGGACGCGTTCGAAGCCGTGCGCGACGCCATGACCGCGGCCGGCATCGTCGCCGGCCACGCCGAAGTGACCTACCGCGCCGACAACGACATCGCCGTCGACGGCGAGACGGCCGAGCAGGTGCGCAAGATGCTCGACCTGCTCGAGGATCTCGACGACGTGCAGGCGGTCTACTCGAACGCGCAGTTCGAGGGCTGAAGACCCCCGTGACCCGCATTCTCGGCATCGACCCCGGCTCGCAGCGCACCGGGGTCGGCATCATCGACGTCGATGCTGCGGGCAAGGTCACGCACGTGTTCCACGCGCCGCTGGTGCTGGTGACCGCCGGCGAATTTCCCGCGCGCCTGCGGCGCCTGCTCGACGGGCTCACCGCGTTGATCGTCGAGCATCGGCCCGACGAGGTCGCGATCGAGAAGGTGTTCATGGCGCGCAATCCCGATTCCGCGCTCAAGCTCGGCCAGGCTCGCGGCGCGGCGATCGGCGCGGTCGTGCTGCGCGACCTGCCGGTCAGCGAATACGCGGCCACCGAGGTCAAGCTGGCGGTGGTGGGGCGGGGCAGCGCGGAGAAGGCGCAGATCCAGCACATGGTCGGCCTGATGCTGGGACTGTCCGGCAAGCTGCAGGCCGACGCCGCCGATGCACTGGCGGTCGCGATCACCCACGCGCACGTCAGCGCGACCGCGAAGCGGCTCGGCGTCGGCGTGCAGCAGGCCTGGGGGCGGAAGGGATGAGCGCCATCCGCGTCGCCCATCGCGCCGGCTGCTGCGGGCGCGTGCCTGCCGCGTGCACGCCGCGCGCGGTTCAACCCGCTTATTGCATCCGCCCGAGGAGGCACCGCCGATGATCGGAAGACTGCGTGGCACGTTGGCCCACAAGGCCCCGCCCTGGCTGGTGATCGACGTGGGCGGCGTCGGCTACGAACTCGAAGCGCCGATGAGCACGTTCTACGACCTGCCGGAGGTGGGGCGCGAGGTCGCGTTGTTCACGCACTACGCGCAGAAGGAAGACAGCGTCTCGCTGTACGGCTTCCTGCACGAGTCAGAACGGCGGCTGTTCCGTGACGTGCAGAAGGTCACCGGCATCGGCGTGAAGATCGCGCTGGCGGTGCTGTCGGGCGTCAGCGTGGATGCGTTCGCGCGTCTGGTGCAGACCGGCGATGTCGCCGCGTTGACCAAGATTCCCGGCATCGGCAAGAAGACCGCCGAGCGCATGGTGGTCGAACTGCGCGACCGCGCGGCCGACCTGGCCGGCGCGGGCGGTGCGATCGGCGGCGTCCAGGTGCCGGCCGATCCGATGTCGGAGGCGGTCGTGGCGCTGCAGCAGCTGGGCTACAAACCGGCCGACGCGGCGCGCATGGCGAAGGCGGCGGCGAGCGCCGGCGATCCGCCCGAACTCATCATCCGGAAAGCGCTACAGTCCGCGCTTCGCTGACACCCACCCCGCATCCGTCGGCAAGGTCGACCCACATGTCACACCCCAGCAGTCCGCCCGGCACGGGCCCGCGTCCCCATGGTTCGGGACACGCCCAGGTGGGTCTCGCCGGCCTGATCGCCGGCGCGATCGGTGTCGTCTTCGGCGACATCGGCACCAGCCCGCTGTACACCCTGCGCGAAGCGTTCTCGCCCCATTACGGGTTGATCGCCAATCACGACACCGTGCTGGGCGTGCTGTCGATGATCTTCTGGTCGCTGATGCTGGTGGTGACGCTCAAGTACGTCACGATCATCCTGCGCGCCGACAACGACGGCGAGGGCGGCATCATGGCGTTGATGGCGCTGGCCCAGCGCTGTCTGTCCAAGGGCGGCAAATCCGCGTATCTGGTCGGCATTCTCGGCGTGTTCGGCGCGTCGCTGTTCTTCAGTGACGGGGTGATCACCCCGGCGATTTCGGTGCTGTCGGCGGTCGAGGGCCTCGAGGTCGTCGCGCCCGGGCTGCACGACTGGATCATTCCCATCACCGTCGTGGTGCTGGCCATGCTGTTCGGCACCCAGCGCTACGGCACCGCCAAGGTCGGCCGCGTGTTCGGCCCGATCACGATGCTGTGGTTCCTCTCGCTCGCGGCGATGGGCGTGCTCAACATCCTCCACGAGCCGGAGGTGCTGAACGCCATCAATCCCCTGTGGGCGGGGCGGTTCTTCCTCGAACACAGCTGGGGCGGCGTCTTCATCCTCGGCGCCGTGGTGCTGGCCGTGACCGGCGGCGAGGCGATCTACACCGACATGGGCCACTTCGGCGCGCGGCCGATCCGCTACGCGTGGTACTTCTTCGTACTGCCGTCGCTGATGCTCAACTATCTCGGGCAGGGCGCGCTGGTGCTCGAAGACCCCGCGGCGATCCAGAACCCGTTCTACATCGGCGTACCGGAATGGGGTCGCTGGCCGATGATCGTGCTGGCGACCTGCGCGACCGTCATCGCGTCCCAGGCCGTGATCACCGGCGGGTTCTCGGTGGCGCGCCAAGCGATGCAGCTGGGCTACATCCCGCGCATGCACGTCCGCCACACCTCCAGCGACACCATCGGCCAGATCTACATTCCCGGCATCAACTGGACGATGGCGATCGTGGTCATCGCCCTGGTGCTGAGTTTCAAGACGTCCTCGGCGCTGGCCGCGGCCTACGGCATCTCGGTCTCGATGACGATGCTGATCGACACCCTGTTGCTGGTGGTCGTGGCGCGCGCGCTGTGGCCGCGCTGGCGCAAGTGGGTGCTGCCGCTGTGCGCGGTGTTCCTGCTGATCGACGTCGCCTTCGTCGTCGCCAACGGTGCCAAGGTGCTGCAGGGCGCCTGGTTCCCGCTGGTGCTCGGCATCACGCTGTTCACCCTGCTGCGCACCTGGCGCCGGGGCCGCCAGCTGCTGCACGCCGAAATCCAGAAGGACGGCATCCGTCTCGACACCTTCCTGCCGGGCCTGATGCTCGCGCCGCCGGTGCGTGTCCCCGGCACCGCGGTGTTCCTGACCAGCGACCGCGGCATCGTGCCGCATGCGCTGATGCACAACCTCAAGCACAACAAGGTGCTGCACGAGCGCAACGTGTTCCTCACCGTCGAAACCCTGACGCTGCCCTATGCCGCGCCGGACCGCCGTCTGAAGATGGAATCGATCGGCGACGACTTCTACCGCATCACCATCCGCTTCGGTTTCATGGAAACGCCGGATGTGCCGATGGCGCTGATGCGTTGCGGGGACATCGAGAACGGCATCGTCATCGATCCGATGGACACGACCTACTTCACCAGCCGCGAGACGGTGGTGGCGAGCCCGCATCGCGGCATGCCGGTGTGGCGCGACAAGCTGTTCGCCTTCATGCACCGCAACGCGGCGCCGGCGACGGTGTTCTTCCGGATTCCGGGCAACCGGCTTGTGGAGTTGGGGTCGCAGGTGCAGATCTGACCTGGCGCTGCGCGTCGCAGCGTTTTGCTTTCGCGCTTGCCGGCTTCCATGAGTCGCGACCCCGACAGCCCCTACGCTGACCCGTCGGCGCGTCGTGGCTACGGAAAATCCAAGGCGACAGCCCGCGTGTCTCTGCGATTGGTGGCAGCCGAGAGCAGGGTCTGAAGGCGACGCGAGCGGTAGTCGCAACAAGAGCGCGGCAGGGCAGGGCACGCGCCGACCCGATCTGGAACAGAGCACCCCACCGCCCGCGCTGGTGTTCCCACCCGGTCGCCCCAAGGTCGAGGGCATCCCCCAGGATGTTCGCCTCTCATGATCCCCTTCTCGATTCTCGATCTCGCCCCGGTCACCGAGGGCAGTACGCCGGCCGAATCCTTCGCCCGGTCGCTCGATCTCGCCCGCCACGGTGAAGCGCTCGGCTACGCGCGCTATTGGCTCGCCGAACACCACAACATGCCCGGCATCGCCAGCGCCGCGACGGCGGTGCTGATCGGGCACATCGCCGGCGGCACGTCGACGATCCGGGTGGGCTCGGGCGGGGTGATGCTGCCCAACCACGCGCCGCTGCAGGTGGCCGAGCAGTTCGGCACCCTGGCCTCGCTGTATCCGGGGCGCATCGATCTCGGTCTGGGGCGCGCTCCCGGCACCGACCAGCCCACGACGAAGGCGCTGCGTCGCTACTACGCCGGCGCGGATGCGTTTCCGTCCGATGTCATGGAACTGCTGCGCTATTTCGAGCCGGCGCAGCCCGGCCAGCCCGTGCAGGCCGTGCCCGGCGCAGGTCTCGACGTGCCGGTGTGGATCCTCGGCTCGAGCCTGTTCGGCGCGGGCCTCGCGGCGACGCTGGGCCTGCCGTATGCGTTCGCTTCGCACTTCGCACCTGCGGCGATGTCCGAAGCGCTGGCGCTCTACCACCGCGATTTCCGACCGTCGAAGCACCTGCGCCAGCCGCACGCGATGCTGGCGCTCAACGTCGTCGCGGCGGACACACGCGCCGAGGCGCAGCGTCTGTTCACCACGCAGCAGCAGAGTTTCGTGCGCCTGCGGCGGGGCACGCCCGGGTTGATCCCGCCACCGATCGACGACATCGAAGCGTTCTGGTCGCCGGCGGAGAAGGCGATGGTGGCCCAGTCGCTGGCGTGTTCGGTCATCGGCGATGCCGCCGACGTACGCGACGGCATTGCCGACTTCGTCGCCCGCAATCGTCCGGACGAGCTGCTGCTGACCGCCAACATCTTCGACCACGACGCCCGCAAGCACAGCTTCGCGCTGGCCGCGGACGCAATGCGGGCCTGACCGGCTCCCGTGTGGACGGCCGCTGGCGCGGGGGCCGTCCGCAGCGCGGCATCGCGCACGTGCGTGCAACCCCGCGTCCGCGCCGTGCGATCATGCCCGGATGACCGCAGACCGCATCATCGCCGCCGACGCCACCCGCGAGGACGACGCCGTCGAGGCGAGCATCCGGCCGCAGCGGCTGGATGATTACCTCGGCCAGGTGCCCGTCCGGGAACAGATGGCGATCTTCATCGAGGCGGCGAAGCAGCGGCGCGAGGCGCTCGATCACGTGTTGATCTTCGGGCCGCCGGGCCTGGGCAAGACCACGCTCAGCCACGTGATCGCCAACGAGCTCGGCGTCGCCTTGCGGGTGACTTCGGGGCCGGTGATCGAGAAGGCCGGTGATCTCGCCGCGCTGCTGACCAACCTGCAGCCGCACGATGTGCTGTTCATCGACGAAATCCATCGCCTGTCGCCGGTGGTGGAGGAAGTGCTGTATCCGGCGATGGAGGACTTCCAGCTCGACATCATGATCGGCGAGGGCCCCGCGGCGCGTTCGATCAAGATCGATCTGCCGCCCTTCACCCTGATCGGCGCGACCACGCGCGCGGGCCTGCTGACCGCGCCGTTGCGCGACCGCTTCGGCATCGTGCAGCGCCTGGAGTTCTACAGCACCGAGGAACTGACGCGGATCGTGCGCCGCTCGGCGCAGATCCTCGGCCTGTCCTGCGAAGGCGACGGCGCGGCCGAGATCGCCCGGCGTTCGCGCGGCACGCCGCGCATCGCCAACCGTCTGCTGCGCCGGGTGCGCGACTACGCGCAGGTCCGCGCCGGCGGGCGCATCGATCGCGACGTCGCGATCGCCGCGATGCAGATGCTGAAGGTCGATCCGGAAGGTTTCGACGAGCTCGATCGGCGCCTGCTGCATCTGATCATCGAGAATTTCGACGGCGGTCCGGTCGGCGTCGAGTCGATGGCGGCCGCCCTCAGCGAGGAACGCGGCACCCTGGAAGATGTCATCGAGCCCTATCTGATCCAGCAGGGCTATCTCGTGCGCACCGCGCGCGGCCGCATGGCGACCACCAAGGCCTGGCGTCATCTGGGCCTGGAGCCGCGCCGCGATGCCACCGCGACCCCCGGCCACCTGTTCTGATGGCCTGCGAGGCACGGCGTTGACCGAAATGTCTGCATCCGCGACCGGCGCTACGGGTCTATTCAGTTGGCCGACACGCGTCTATTGGGAAGATACCGACGCGGGTGGCGTGGTCTACCACGCGCAGTACGTGGCGTTTCTGGAACGCGCGCGCAGCGAGTGGTTGCGGGCACACGGCTACGGACAGCAGTCGTTGCTCGATGCACACGGCACGGTATTCGCGGTCCGTGCGATGCGCATCGACTTCCGCGGCCCTGCGCGGCTCGACGATGCGCTGGAGGTCAGCGTGGTGCTCCAGCAGTGCCGTCGCGCGAGCGCGGTGTTCGTGCAGGAGGTGCGCCGCGATGGCGTTCTGCTGCTCGATGCCGAGGTGCGCGTCGCAGCGTTGTCGGCATCCGATTTCAGGCCGCGTGCGATTCCCGACGCGCTCTATACACAACTCAAGTCACTCGAAACGTCAGCGGAGTAATCCTGGATGAGTCCCATGCCCGTGCTGTTGCAGTCCGCCGCTCAGGTGCAGGCCTTGCCTGAAGAGGCCGCCGCCGGCGCGACCGAGCTCGCGAACACCGGCGCCGCCGCGGCTGCCAGCGCGCCGCTCCCCAACGATCTCAGCATCCTCGAGCTGATCCTCCATGCGTCGATTCCGGTGCAGCTGGTGATGCTGCTGCTGCTGTTCGCGTCGGTGTCGTCGTGGGTGATCATCTTCCGCAAGAAGCGCCTGCTCGACCGCGCCGAGAAGGAAGCCGACCGTTTCGAGGAGCGGTTCTGGTCCGGTGCCGAGATCAGCAAACTCTACGCGTCCGCGACCGAACGCAACCGTGAGATCGAGGGCCTGGAGGCCATCTTCGAAGCGGGCTACCGCGAGTATTCGCGCCAGCGGCAGCGCCGCGGCGTCGACGCGCGCACGCATCTCGAAGGCGCGCAGCGCGGCATGCGTGTCGCCGGCGCGCGAGAACTCGATGGGCTTGAGAGCAATCTCGAGTACCTCGCCAACGTCGGTTCGATCGCGCCCTACGTCGGTCTGCTGGGCACCGTGTGGGGCATCATGATTTCGTTCCACGGCCTGGCGAGCGTCAAGGAAGCGACCATCGCCACCGTCGCGCCCGGCATCTCCGAAGCGCTGATCGCCACCGCGATGGGCCTGTTCGCCGCGATTCCGGCGGTGTGGGCCTACAACCGCTTCGCGACCAAGGTCGAGCGGGTCGCGACACGGTTCGAAGCCTTCTCCGACGAGTTCTCCTCGATTCTCGAGCGCCAGACCGGCGTCGAGTGATTCCCGTCCGACGCGCGCGCGCGCCGGTTCGTACGCGCTCGACCGTCCCCGCACCCGGATTCCGCCATGTCGTCGATCTCCCTTCGCCGTTCCAAGCGGCGCAAGCTCAAGAACGAAATCAACGTCGTGCCCTACATCGACGTGATGCTGGTGCTGCTGATCATCTTCATGGTCACCACGCCGCTGATGAATCTGGGCACCGACATCAACCTGCCGGACTCCCGTGCGATGTCGCTCGGCTCGCCGCAGGATCCGGTCGTGGTCAGCGTCTATCCCGACGGCCAGCTCGCGCTGATGGTCGAGCAGCAGAACACCTCGGTCTCGCGTGAGGATCTGGTCGCGCGTCTGCGCGGCATCCACACCCAGAACCCGGACGCGACCATCCTCGTCAGTGGCGATGGCGCGGCCAGCTACCAGCGGATCATGAACGCCATCGACCTCATCAACGAGGCCGGCATCACCAAGGTCAGCTTGATCAGCCGTCCGGCGGAAAGCGCGAACTGAGATGCGCGAGTCGCGTTCCGACAATGTGGTGGCGATCGGACTGTCGATCCTGGTCCATGTGCTGCTGTTCGGCCTGATCATCCTCGGCGCGCTGTGGAGCGCGTCGTCGCGGCCCGAATCGGCGATGGGCTCACCGGTGTCGGCCGACCTGATCGACCCCAACGCGCTGAGCGCCGCCGACCAGCGCGCATTGGCCGACCGCCCCGACCCGCTGCCCGATCCCGAACCTGCGCCCGAGGCGGTGCCGGACCCGGTGCCCACGCCCGTTCCCGACCCGGTGCCCGAGCCGGTCGAGGCGCCCGCGTCCGCGCCGCCGCAGCCGTTGCCCGAACCGCGCCCCGAAGACGCGGTCGAGCCGCGCCAGCCGCAGCTGCAGGAAGTCGTGCCCGAGCCCGATACCGTGTCCCAGGCCGCCGTGCGCCGCGACGCGCTGGCCGCCGAGCAGCGCGAGAAGGAGCAGGAAGAGAAGCGTCGCCAGGCGCAGATCGAGCTCGCCGAGCAGCAGAAGCAGCAGGAGGCCGAGGAGAAGCGCCGCCTTGCGCGCCAGGAACTCGAGAAGCTGCGCGCCGAACGCGAGAAGACCCAGCGCGAAGCGCAGCTCGCCGAGCAGCGCCTGAAACAGATCGCCGAGCGCAACGCGCAGCAGACATCCGCGCAGCGCGCCGCTGCGTCCGCCGCCAGCCCGCCGCCGGGTCGTCCCGATGGCGACAGCGGTCTGGCTGCGAAGTATGCCGCCGCGATCCAGGAGGCCGTGCGTCGCAACTGGCGTCGTCCGGACAATGTGCAGGTCGGCCAGCGCTGCCGCCTCTACATCACCCAGTTGCCGGGGGGCGAGGTCATGAACGTCGAGTTCGACGCGTCCTGCCCCTATGACGCGCAGGGCCGCCGTTCCGTCGAAGCGGCGGTGCGCGCGGCGGAGCCGTTGCCGTACGCGGGCTTCGAGTCCGTGTTCAACCGCCGGCTCAATTTCACGTTCACGGCGCAGGACTGACGCCGGCGCGTCGCGCCGGTTTCGCTCCGGCGCATGCACGTTGCAGCGTGGGCCGGCCACACTGTGCGTACGACGCGCCGATGCAAGCCGCGCGTCGCGTGCGGTTTCACCGTCACGTTCACCTGCGCAGGGTGATGATTGCGCTGGTATTCATCCTGTCCCCCGGTCCAGCGGCCAAGCTGCCCGGGTTCACTCTCTCCAAACCGGTAAGCCGATGAAACCCATTCTGATCCGTTGCCTGTTGGCTCTGTTCGCGCTCGGTCTGCCCATGCTCGCCAGCGCGCAGCAGCAGGGCCTCGAGATCGACATCACCGGCGGCAGCGCCCAGGCGATGCCGATCGCCGTCGTGCCGATGCCCTATCAGGGCAGCGGCGCCGCGCCCGATACCGATGTCGCCGCCGTCGTGCGCGCCGACCTCGACCGCTCCGGCCAGTTCCGCACGCTGCCCGAGCGCGACATCGTCGAGCGCCCGACCCGCGGCAGCGAAGTCCAGTACCCGACCTGGCGCGCGCTGCGCCAGGATTTTCTTGTGGTGGGCCGGGTCGTCGACGCAGGCGGCGGCAGCTACCGGGTCGAGTACGAGCTGTTCGACGTCGCCAAGCAGGAGCGCGTGCTCGGCCTGGCGATGACGGCCCGTCCGAATGCGATGCGTGACGTCGCCCACCAGATGGCCGACGCGATCTACGAGAAGATCACCGGCGTGCGCGGCGCGTTCTGGACCCGGATCGCCTACATCACCCAGTCCGGCGTCGGCCCAAGCGCGCGGTATGCGCTGATCGTCGCCGACTCCGACGGCCACAACCCGCAGACGGTCGTGCGCTCCAACGAACCGCTGATGTCGCCGAGCTGGAGCCCGGACGGCCGCCGCGTCGCCTACGTCAGCTTCGAGAGCGGCAATTCGGCGATCTACATCCAGGACATCACCAGCGGCGGTCGCGAGCTGGTCTCGAGCTTCCGCGGCATCAACGGCGCCCCGACCTTCTCGCCCGATGGCCGCCGTCTGGCGCTTTCGCTCTCGCGCAGCGGCAACCCCGAGATCTACGTGATGGACCTCGGCAGCAAGTCGCTGACCCAGGTCACCAACCACTTCGCCATCGACACCTCGCCCTCGTGGGCGGCTGACGGCGGCAGTCTCTACTTCATCTCCGACCGCGGCGGACGGCCGCAGGTCTACCAGGCGCCGGTGTCGGGTGGCAGTGCCACGCGCGTGACTTTCGAGGGCAGCTACAACGCCGACCCCTCGGTCTCCTTCGATGGCAAGAAAATCGTCGTGGCGCAAGGTTCGGGCAACGTGTACCGTATTGCACTGCTGGATCGCAGCCTGGGGTCGCCCCGCTGGTCCACGCTGTCGCCCGGGTCGCTCGACGAATCGCCGAGTTTCGCCCCGAACGCCGGCATGGTCCTGTACGCGGCGCGTGAGGGGCGCAGGGGTGTGTTGTATGCGGTGTCTTCGGACGGCCGTGTGCGTCAGCGCCTCGTCCTCGCCGATGGCGATGTGCGCGAGCCGGCATGGGGTCCGTACCGGGAACAGCGCTGACGCTGCCTGCACGTCCCGTTTAATAACAATTGCCCTGTTGCCATAGAAACCCAAGGATCGACGAGATGAAGACGACCACCCGTTTGATGCTGGCCGCGATGCTCTGCACCGCCGCTGTCGCATGTTCCAAGAAGGTCAAGGAAGAGGCACCGGTCGATACCGGTCCGTCGACCGGCACCGTTGCGCCGACCGGCCCCACCGCGGGCGCCTACACCCCGGCCGACCTCGACAGCGACGCTTGCCTGCGTCAGCGCGTCGTCTACTTCGATCTGGATCAGGACAACCTGCGTCCCGAATTCCAGGCCGTGATGGCCTGCCATGCCAAGTATCTGCGTGACCGCAGCGCTTCGCGTATCTCGCTGGAAGGCCACGCCGACGAGCGCGGCAGCCGCGAGTACAACCAGGGCCTGGGCGAGCGTCGTGGCAATGGTGTGTCCTCGGCGCTGCAGGCCAACGGCGGTTCGGCTGCCCAGCTGGCGGTCGTCAGCTACGGCGAAGAGCGTCCGGTCTGCAATGACTCGAACGAAGATTGCTGGGCCCGCAATCGTCGCGTCGAGATCATCTACACCGCCCGCTGATGCGTTCGATGCGTCATTGGCTGGTACTTCCAGTCGCGTTCGCGGCGACCCTCTTGGTCGCCGCGCCCGCCTGGGCGCAACGGGCGAGCCTCGCGGACCGCGTGGCCTCGCTCGAAGCGCGCGCCGGGGATACCAGCGCCAACATGCAGATGCTCAACCAGGTCGACCAGCTGCGTCGCGAGATGCAGGCGCTGCGGTCGCAGGTCGAGGAACTGCAGCAACAGAACGAGCAACTCAAGTCCAGCAACCGCAGCCAGTACCTCGACATCGACGGCCGGCTCAACAGGCTCGAAGGCGGGCAGGGCGGTGGCGGTGGACTGGAGCTGCCCGATCCCACCGGCGCCGCAACGCCGGCACCTGCGGCAGGCGCGAATGCGCAGGCCGCGCGTGACGCGGCGATGGATGTGCCGGCGGCTGCGCCGCAGGCCGCTCCCGCGGACGAACGCGCCGCGTACGAGCAGGCCTTCGATGCATTGAAGAACGCCCGCTACGACGAATCCGCCACGCTGTTCCAGGGCTTCCTGCAGCAGCATCCGCAGGGCAGTTATGCGCCGAACGCGCTGTACTGGCTCGGCGAAAGTTATTACGTCACCCAGAATTACGCATTGGCGCAGGAACAGTTCCTGTCGCTGCTGCAGCGTTATCCGCAGAGCGACAAGGCCCCGGGCGCGATGCTCAAGGTCGGCCTGTCGCAGTACGGTCTGAAAGACCTCGACGGCGCGGAAACGACGCTGGCCGATGTCGGCAAGCAGTATCCGGGCACCGATGCGGCGCGTACCGCCGCCGACCGGCTCCGCGCGATCCAGCTCTCGCGTCTGCGCTGACCCATGACCGACGTCGCGCCCGATGCGGTCGCCGCATCCGCGGCCGACCGGCTCAAGCTCACCGAAGTCTTCCTGTCGCTGCAGGGCGAGGCCCGCGATGCGGGCTGGCCGACGGTGTTCGTACGCCTGACCGGCTGCCCGCTGCGCTGTACGTACTGCGACACCGCGTATGCGTTCCACGGCGGCGACTGGTGGACGGTCGACGACATCCTCGTTGAAGTGGCGAAACACGGCGTCCGGCACGTCTGCGTGACCGGTGGCGAGCCGTTGGCGCAGAAGCGCTGCATCGGTCTGCTGCGTCGCCTGTGCGATGCCGGTTACCAGGTGTCGCTGGAAACATCGGGCGCACTCGACATCGGCGACGTCGATCCGCGCGTGAGTCGCGTACTGGACATCAAGACGCCGGCCTCCAACGAAGCGCATCGCAATCGCTGGGAGAATCTTCCCTTGCTCACCGCGCACGACCAGATCAAGTTCGTCGTGTGCTCCCGAGCCGACTACGAGTGGGCGCGCGACGTCGTGCTGACCAAGGGCCTGCCGCACCGCTGCGACGTGCTGTTCTCGCCGAGCAAGGGCGAGATCACCGGCCGCGAACTGGCCGACTGGATCGTCGCAGACCGCCTGCCGGTGAAGTTCCAGATGCAGCTGCACAAGCTGCTGTGGGACGACGCGCCGGGGCGCTGAGCCGCGCGTCTGACCGAAAGCCGCGCTAGCCTGTCACGCGACATCCGAATTCCGTTCCCCATCCAGATTCCCCCATGAGAAAAGCCGTCGTCCTGTTGTCCGGAGGCATGGACTCCGCCGCCGTCATCGCCATCGCCCAGGAACAGGGCTTCGATGTGCATGCGCTGAGCGTGCGCTACGGCCAGCGGCATACCTCCGAACTCGATGCCGCCGCGCGCGTCGCCGCCGCGATGGGCGTCACCGTGCACAAGACCGTCGACGTCGATCTGCGCAGCATCGGCGGCTCGGCACTGACCGACGACATCGACGTGCCCGACGCGGGCGGAGACGGCATTCCGGTGACCTACGTGCCGGCGCGCAACACCATCATGCTGTCGCTGGCGCTCGGCTGGGCCGAAGTGCTGGGCGCGGCGGACATCTTCTGCGGCGTCAATGCCGTCGACTATTCCGGCTACCCCGATTGCCGGCCGGAATTCGTCGACGCGTTCGAGCGGCTGGCCAACCTGGCGACCAAGGCGGGCGTCGAAGGCGCGGGCATCCGCGTCCACGCGCCGCTGCAGCGCATGGGCAAGGGCGACATCGTGCGCGAGGGCGTGCGCCTGGGCGTGGACTTCGGTTTGACGGTGTCCTGCTACAACGCCGACGCGCAAGGGCTGGCCTGTGGTCACTGCGATGCGTGCCGCCTGCGCGCCGACGGATTCCACGCCGCAGGCGTGCCCGATCCGACGCACTACGCGCCTGCGACGGTCTGAGACCGACGCGCCTTCCACATTGCGCTAGAATGCGCCCCCTGCGCCGGCCTTCGTCGTCGGCGACTGTCTTTCCGGGTCGTTAGCTCAGTCGGTAGAGCATCGGACTTTTAATCCGCTGGTCGATGGTTCGAATCCATCACGACCCACCATTCTCCGGACCTGCATCCGCGTTGGCGCCCGCCCATCGCGGCAAAGCCGCGCCTGTCCGATCTACCGGGCCGACGCGTAAGCGTTGTGGATCCAGGGGCGCTGCCGCGCGCCCGTACACGGCGCTGCGCTCTTGAAAAGGCGTCCATGCCGATGCGCGGGCACGCGGAGCGGCGCAGGCGCGAATCGTTTGGCGATTCTGGCGAGCGCACTCGCGGCGCGGGACGCTCAGAGCGCCTGCCGGGTGAACTCCGCGTTGAGCGCGAACACGAAGCGGCCGACCTCGGGCGTGATGCATGCATTGAAGGTGGCGGGATCGGCGCAGCGCGCATCGGCCTGTTCGGCGTGCCGACGCGCATCGGCCGCGGCGAGGATGGCGCGCGCGCGGGCGTAGCAGCGTGCGGCCGGAGAGCCCTCGCGCAGCGGTCCGTGTTTGGCCATGCAATAGGTCATCGCGCTGCCCAGGCCGGCGGCGCTCATCGCATAGATCGACTGGGGCGCCGCCTGCGCGCGCGGTGGCGCCTGGGCGAACACGGGCTGGAAGGACGAGGCGGCGAGAAAGGCCGCTGCGAGCATCGAGTAGTTCATGGCGACGTTATAGCAGCCCTGCACGCGCGGTCCGCGCTGGTCGATTCCGGCGGCGGCTGCCGAATGTGACCGGATCGGTCAGATTTTGCCCCGCCCAAAAGTAGGGCTCTGCCGCCGGTCCAGACAATGAACCGCACCGTTCCGCTGTGATGGAGTTGGCATTAAAGATGCTTAGTGGGTCGTGCATCCACATTTATTGCCAAGTCAGTCACGTTTCCGGCTTGGTCGACACGCGCGATCAGAGGAGAGCATTGATGAACAGGATTTTCCGCCGGGTCTGGAATTCGACCCTGATGCAGTGGGTGGTGGCTTCCGAACTGGCCTCGGGACATCGTCCCGCCGGCATGTCGTCCACGCTGTCCCGACTGGTAGGCGGCGCCCGGAACCCTGCGCTGCCGATCTCGGCCCTGTGCATCGCGCTCTTCAGCGCGCCGCTGGCCGCGCAGGAGTTCACCGTGACCGATGGCACCAACGATGCCGCCATCGGTCCTGACGGCACGGTGACCTTCACCGGTGATCCCAACATCCGCGTGACCCAGACCGGCACCGACGACGATGCCGTCATCGAAATCCAGCTGGCACGCGATATCGACGTCGACACGGTCACGGCCGGCGCAACGCGCATCGATACAAACGGCGTCGCCATCGGCACCGACGTCAGGCTCGGCGCCAATGGACTGACCCTGGGCGCCGGTGCACCCAGCATCACCACGGCCGGAATCCAGGCGGGAAATCGCGTGATCTCGGGCGTCGCGGCAGGCAGCGCCGCCGACCATGCGGTCAATCTCTCGCAGTTGCAGGCCGTGCAGGCGCAGGCCGGTGCAGGCTGGAACGTCGCGGTCGGCGCGACTACCTACAACATCGGGCCCAACGGCCAGGTCACGTTCTCCGGCGATCCCAATCTGGGTGTCGCGCTGACCGGCAACGATGATGCGGCAGGCGTCGCGCTCACCCTGAATCGCAATCTCAACGTGGACACCGTCACCACGGGCGCAACCGTGACGTCCACGGCAGGTGTCGCGGTCGGCGGCGCGGTGCGGCTGGCGTCGACCGGTCTGACCATCACCGGTGGTCCGAGCGTGACCACCGCCGGCATCAACGCGGGCGGCGCGCGCATCACCAACGTCGCCGACGGTGCAGTGAACGCCGTCAGTTCCGATGCGGTGACCGGCCGGCAGATCTTCGGCCTCTTCATCGAAGAAGGTGCAGGCGGCGTGCGTTACTTCCGTGCGCGCTCGGCGGAAGCGGATTCCCAGGCGCTCGGCGACGAGTCGGTCGCCATCGGCCCGCGTTCGGTCGCGGGCGGCGACAGCAGCCTGGCGTCCGGCGATGGCGCCGTCACCACCGACGGTGCGACGGCTGCGATCGCGATCGGTCAGGGCGCTGTCGTCGGCACGGCGTCTGCCACGGCGCCGGACGGCGCGGGTGGCGTCGCGATCGGCCGCGCTGCATCCGCGGCGGGCAACCGCACCATCGCCCTCGGCGACGGCGCAAGCGTGACATCCGAATTCGTCGCCGACGCGCTGGCCATCGGCACCGGTGCCAGCGTGTCCGGCGCGCAGAGCAACCAGGCGACCGCGATCGGTTTCCGGGCAACGGCCAATGCAGGCAACGCGACCGCGCTCGGTGCGCTGGCGGCCGCGAACGGCGGCGGCAGCATCGCCATCGGCCAGGCCACGGCGAACGGCGGCAACGCGTTCGCCGCCGGCAGCGGCGCGCAGGCCATTTCGCCCAACGGCATCGCACTCGGCACCGGGGCCGGCGTCGGCACCGGCGGTACGGAGGCAGGCGACCGCACATCGCACATCGCCATCGGTACCGGCGCAGGCACGAACGTGGTCGGCAACCAGACGACGGCGATCGGCTTCCAGGCGGGCACGGGCGTGCTGGGCGACCAGAACATCGCGATCGGCAGCCAGGCCGGCACGGCCGTGGAGGGCGATTTCAACATCGCGATCGGCTATCGCGCCAACCAGGGCGCGGGTGCCGTGGACCGCGGCACCGCGATCGGCGCGCTCGCGTCGGCATCCAGCGATTCGGCCGCGTTCGGCTACAACGCACGCACCACCGGCGTGAGCGCGGTGGCGATCGGCACCGAGGCTTCAGCCGCGGGCCAGGGCGTAGCTCTGGGTCGCAGCGCGTTCGCCGAAGGCGGCAGCGCGGCGATCGGCTTCAATTCGCGTGCACTCGCCACTGATGCGGTGGGCACGAGCTTCCTCACCGGCAACACCTTCGGCGACGGCACCGTGGTCTCGGTCGGCAGCAGCGCGTCCAATCTGCAGCGCCGCATCGTCAACGTGGCCGACGGCGCGCAGGGCTTCGACGCGGTGAACGTCAACCAGCTGCGCGCGGCGCAGACCGCGACGGCGAACCTGGTCGGCGGCAACATTACCGTTGGGCCGGACGGCAACTACACCGGTTATGTCATCGAACTGGCGGACAGCTCGGGCGGCACACAGCGGTACAGCACGGTTGCCGAGGCGATCCGGGCGGTCTCGAGTGGCGCGGTCAGCGTGGCGCCCGGCAATGCGGTGATCCGCAACGCGGACGGCACCATCACGACGGCCGCCGCGGTCCTCGGCGACCAGGCCGTCAATCTCGGACAGCTCAACGCCGCGATCGACGCGAATGCCTCGCGCTACGTGAGCATCAACTCGACCGATCCGGCCAATCGCGACAACTCTGGCGCCTCGGGCGTCGACGCGATGGCGATCGGTCCGCAGGCCGATGCGGATGGTGCGGGCGGCCTGTCGGTCGGCTATCGCGCGCGCTCGGTCGGCGATGCCGCCAGCGCGATCGGCAACAACGTCGCGGCGCTCGGCGATCGCTCCACCGCGATCGGCAGCGCGAGCCAGGCCTATGACGACGGCACCGTTGCGATCGGCGACCGGGCGGTGGCCAACGGCCTGAACTCCGTCGTGATCGGCACCAACGCGCAGGCGGACCGCAAGTCGCCGAACGAAACGGTCGACAACGCCGTCGTGATCGGTACCGATGCGGAAGTGACCGCCGACAACGGCATCGCCGTCGGCAACAGCGCACTCGCCTCCGAGCGCAATGCGATGGCGCAGGGCTTCGATGCCCACGCCGTTGCGGAGAGCGCGGTCGCCACCGGCACCCGCGCGCGCGCCAGCGCCCTCAATGCGCAGGCCAGCGGCACGGATTCGGCGGCGTCGGGTGTCAATTCGATCGCGTCGGGCACCAACAGCCGCGGCTTGGCCGCCAACGGCGTGGCGATCGGTACCGCCGCGGTGTCGGGCTTCGCGCCGCAGCCGGGTGAGGAAGGCCTCAACATCAACACCATCGCGATCGGCAATGGCGCGCAGGCGGTGTACCAGGATGCGACTGCGATCGGCCGTGCGTCACGTGCATCGCAGACGGCGTCCACCGCCGTCGGCGATGCCGCCAGCGCGAGCGAGGAAGCGGCACTGGCCCTCGGCCGCAACGCGAACGCCAGCGGCGTGTCGTCGATCGCCCAGGGCGATGGTGCGGTCGCGAGTGCAGAGGCTGCGCAGGCACAGGGCCGGGGTGCGAACGCCAGCGGTGTGTCGTCGATCGCCCAGGGCGATGGCGCGATCGCGAGCGCAGAGGCTGCGCAAGCACAGGGCCGCGGTGCGAACGCCAGCGGCATCTCGTCGATCGCACAGGGCGACCGTGCGCAGGCGTCGGCCACGGGCGCGACTGCGTCGGGTCGTGGCGCGCAGGCCACGCAGGCGTCGGCCTCCGCGCTCGGCGACGATGCGCGCGCGACGGGCGTCAATGCGATCGCGGCCGGTCACGCGTCGCGTGCATCGGGCGATTCGTCCGCTGCCTTCGGCAACGATGCCCAGGCCACGCTGGCGAACACGCTCGCGCTGGGCGCTGCGTCACGGGCGACTGCGCTTGGCGCCACGGCCGTCGGCCAGGACGCCCAAGCCACGGCCATCGGCGCACTGGCGCTCGGTCAGGGCAGCCGCGCCAGCAATCCCGGCTCGGTCGCACTGGGTCGCAATGCAGTGACCGCAGCCGCGGTTCCCACATCCGGTGCGACGATCGACAACGTCACCTATAGCTACGCCGGTACGACGCCGGTGGCCACGGTCAGCGTGGGCACAGGAACCGACAAGCGGACGATCACCAACGTCGCCGCGGGCCGGGTGTCGGGTACGAGTACCGACGCGATCAATGGCAGCCAGCTGTTCGCGACCAACCAGGCCGTCGGTGCACTGGGCACCAACCTCGACTCGCTGGGCAGCAGCACTGCGGCCGCGCTGGGGGGCACCTCCGCCTACAGCCCGACGACGCATCTGGTCACCGCTGGACTGGCGGTCGACGGCACGTCGTACACCAACGTGCAGGACGCGCTGACCCGCGTGAACACCACGGCGAACGCGGGGTGGAACGTCGGGGTGAACGGCTCGACCACGCGAGCGAATGTCGCGCCGCGTGGCAACGTCGATTTCAGCAATACCGACAACAACATCCAGATTGCGCGGACCGGCACCAATCTGGTGTTCAACCTCGCCGACGAGATCCAGGTCGACCGGCTCACCGCAGGCGACACGGTCATCGATACGACCGGCGTGGCGGTGGGGAACACGGTGAAGCTGGGTGACACCGGCCTGGTGATCGCGGGCGGCCCCAGCATCACGGCCGGCGGTATCGATGCGGGCGGGCAGAAGATCACCAACGTCGCGGCCGGGACCGATCCGACAGACGCCGTCAACTTCAGCCAGCTGTCCAACTCCATCAACGCCAGCACGACGCGCTACTTCAGCGTCAACGACAACGGGGTGGCGGGCGGCAATTTCGGAAACGACGGTGCGACCGGTCTCAATGCCGTCGCCATCGGTGTCGACAGCACGGCGGCCGGTGAAGGCGGCTACGCCGCCGGTACAGCCGCGGAGGCGGGCGGACAGAGCGCCGTCGCCGTTGGCAACGGCGCGCGTGCGCTGGAAGCCAGCGCGATCGCAGTGGGTCGGGACGCCATCGCCAATGCGGCCTTCAGCATCGCCCAGGGCCAGCGCGCGACGGCCTCGGGCACCGGTGCGATCGCCATGGGCGTCAACGCGACCGCGAACGGGGTCCACAGCCTCGCACTCGGCTCCAATACCCAGGCGCTGCACAACAACAGCGTCGCGCTGGGTGCCGGCTCGGTGACGGCGGTCGCGGTGGGTACGACCGGCGTCACCCTCAACGGTACCGACTATCTGTTCGCGGGCGTGACGCCGACCAGCACGATCAGCGTCGGCAGCGTCGGCGTCGAGCGCACGGTCACCAATGTCGCTGCGGGCCGCATCAGCGCGAGCAGCACGGATGCGATCAACGGCTCGCAGCTGCATGCCACCAACACCGCGCTTGATGAAGTGGCCGAGGTCGCGAACGCAGGCTGGAACGTGACTGCCGAGGGCGCCAACGGCAGCAATGTCGGCGTCAACAGCCCGACCGGCAATACGGTCGATTTCAACAACGCCGACGGCAACATCGTGGTGTCGAAGACCGGCACCCGCAACGACGTCACCTTCGATCTGGCGGACGACATCGAGGTGGACAGCCTGACGGCCGGCAACACGGTGGTCGATACGAGGGGCCTGGCGACCAACGACGGTGCCGGCAACAGCACGGTGGTGGGCGCGGGCACGATCGCAGTGACCGATGCGAACGGCACGACCTCGATCAACGGCAACACGGTGTCGGTGGGCGGCGCGAATCCGCTCGTCATTAGCGGCGATGCCGGCACGATCGGGGGCCTGACGAACCAGACCATCGACGCGCCCGGCTTCGCCGACGGCAGCGGCCGCGCGGCGACCGAAGAGCAGCTCGATCTGGTGAACCAGACCGCCAACGCCGGCTGGAACGTCACCGATGCGGCGGGCAACACGGCCAATATCGGTCCGAACGGACAGGTGACCTTCACCGGTGATGCGAATCTGGGTGTCGCGCAGACGGGTGTGGACGACGCGGGTGTCGTCGCGATCACGCTCAACCGGAGCCTCGATCTCGACAGCGTGACGACCGGCGACGCGGTGCTCGATAGCAACGGACTCGCGGTCGACGACGGTGCCGGCAACAGCACGGTGGTGGGCGCGGGCACGATCGCGGTGACCGACGCCGGTGGCACGACCTCGATCACCGGCAACACGGTGTCGGTGGGCGGCGCGAATCCGCTCGTCATCAGCGGCGATGCCGGCACGATCGGCGGTCTGACGAACCGGACCATCGATGCGCCCGGCTTCGCCGACGGCAGCGGCCGCGCGGCGACCGAAGAGCAGCTCCAGTTGGTGAACCAGACGGCGAACGCCGGCTGGAACGTCACCGCGCAAGGGCAGAACGGCAGCAACGTGGCCGTCAACAGCACGACCGGCAACAACGTCGACCTCAACAACACCGACGGCAATATCGTCGTCACGAAGTCGACGACCAGCAACGACGTCACTTTCGATCTGGCCGACGATCTGGCGGTCGAAAGCCTGACCGCGGGCGACACCGTCATCGACACCACGGGCGTGGCGATCGGCACCGACGTGAAGCTGGGCGACACCGGCCTGACGATCGTCGGCGGTCCGAGCGTGACGCTCGCCGGCATCGATGCGGGCGGCTCGGTCATCACCAACGTCGCGGCCGGCAGCGCGCCGACCGATGCCGTCAACGTGAGCCAGCTCACCGACACCGTCGAGACCAACCGCACCAAGTACTACAGCGTGAACTCCTCCGGCGGCGGCAACTTCGACAATGACGGCGCCACCGGCGACGACGCGATCGCCGCCGGCAAGGACGCGACCGCGGACGGCGACGAGGCCGTTGCGCTGGGTCTCGCCAGTGCCGCGGTCGGTGATGGCGGCATCGCGATCGGCGCGCGTGCGCAGGCGCTGTCGCTCAACAGCCTGGCGATCGGTGCGGGCGCGGTGAGCAGCCACGCCAACAGCATCGCGCTGGGCGCGGGTTCGGCGACCACCGTGGGTGCGCAGACGGGTTACCAGGGCGCGTTCGTCGGCAACAGCGATTCCACCGGCGAGCTCAACGTCGGCGGCCGTCAGGTGACGGGCGTCGCGGCGGGCTCGGCGGCGACCGATGCGGTCAACGTCAGCCAGCTGCAGGGCGGCGTGGATTACGCGATCAACGAGGCGAACAGCTACACCGACGGCCAGATCGCCGGGGTCAACAACCGGATCGACGTGATCGACGGCCGCGTGACGGCGATCGAAGGCGACATCATCGACATCCAAGGGGACATCACCGACATCCAGGGCGACATCGTCGACATCCGCGGCGACATCACCGATCTCGACGATCGCGTGACCAGCGTGGAAGGCGTGGTCGTGGAAGTGGGCGGTCGTCTCGACAACCTGGAAACCGGCGCGAGCGGTCCGTTCCAGATCAGCCAGGGCGAGGCCTACGTCGCGCCGGCGCCGACCGGGCAGAACGCGACGGCCGGCGGCAACGGTGCGGTGGCCAGCGGCAACAACAGCGTGGCGCTGGGCAACCAGAGCCAGGCGACGGGCGCCGGCAGCACGGCGGTCGGCCAGGGCGCGAAGGCGACGGCCACCAACAGCACCGCGCTGGGCCAGGGCGCGACGGCGAGCCACGGCAACAGCGTGGCGCTGGGTGCGGGTTCGGCGACCACCGTGGGCGCGCAGAGCAACTACAACGCCGCCTACGTCGGCAACAGCACCTCGACGGGTGAAGTCAACGTCGGCGGCCGCACGATCACGGGCCTCGCGCCCGGCATCGCAGGCACCGATGCGGTCAACGTCAACCAGCTCAACGGCGGCGTCAACCAGGCGATCAATGTGGCCAACCAGTACACGGACGGCCGCATCTCCCAGATCCAGGACGACATGTGGACCATCGAACGCGGCTATCGCGGCGCAACCTCGTCGGCGATGGCGATGGCGGGTCTGCCGCAGGCCTATCTGCCGGGCAAGAGCATGCTGGCGGTCGGCGTGGGCGGCTACCAGAGCGAGTACGGCATGGCCGTCGGACTGTCGGGCATCACCGAGAACGGGCGCTACGTCTACCGGGCACAGGCCAGCGGCAACACCGCGCGGGACTGGGGCTTCTCGGTGGGTGCGGGCATCCAGTGGTGACCGTCGGGCCCGGCCGTGCGCCGGGCCCGTGTTCGATCGACGCGATCAGGGATTCGACACCGCCCGTGCCACCCGCACGGGCCTCTCAAGAGGTTCAGGACATGCGCTACTCCATCGATTGTTCCAAAGCCGTGCGCGGCGCGCTGCTCGCCATTGCCGTCGCCGGCGCGCTGAGCGCGTGCGGCACGCGCCACGTCAGCCGTGACATCTCGCCCGAGGGCGTCGCCGGCGAGGTCGTGTTTCCCGACGCATCGGGTGCCGTGCTCGCCGAAGGCACGTTCCCCAACGTCGCCGACCTGCGCAACATCGGTCCGGGCGTCACCAAGGACCAGCTCTACAAGGCGCTGGGCCGGCCGCATTTCCGCGAAGGCCTCGTCGGCGTGCGCGAGTGGGATTACCTCTTCCATTTCCGCACGCCCGAGGGCGTGGTCACCTGCCAGTACAAGGTGATCTTCGACCGCGCGCATCTCGGACAGACTTTCCACTGGAGTCCGGCGTCGTGCGCGGACCGGCTGGCCGACGAGGCCGACGCGCGCAGCGCCGAGGCCGGCGTGCGCCGGGTGAACCTGTCGGCCGACGCACTGTTCGCGTTCGCGCGGCACGAGGCCCGCGACATCCAGCCGCGTGGCAGCGAGCTGCTCACCCAGCTGGCATCGGAGATCCGCGAGGCGGGTCCGTCGGTCGTGACCGTGATCGGACACACCGACCGCATCGGCAGCGCCGATGCGAACCAGCTGCTGTCGCAGCGTCGCGCCGACACGGTCCGGGCGCTGCTGGTGTCGAACGGCGTGCCGGCCGACGCGATCGTCGCCGTCGGCAAGGGCGAGGCCGAACCGGTCACGACCGGTTGCGCGGATACGCTCGCACGGTCGGCGCTGGTCGAATGCCTTGCGCCGGATCGTCGCGTCGACGTGGAAGTGCGCGGCGTCGCTGCGCGCTGAGGGTCCTCGGGTGCCCGGCCGGGCTGACGTCCGGTCGGGTAGCGAGACAGGCGGTCAGTCCGCGTCGAGCACCGTTTCCAGCACGGCGTCGCCGTAGCGTTCCAGCTTGCCGGCGCCAACGCCGCCGATGCCACCAAGCTGGCCGTGGCTGATCGGGCGCAGGCGTGCGATCTCGCGCAGCGTGGCGTCGTGGAAGATCACGTAGGCGGGCACGTTCTGCTCGCGCGCCAGGCGTCCGCGCAGGGCACGCAGCGATTCGAACAGCGGCCGGTCGGCCGGTGCCAGATCGATGTCGGCGCCGGTCGCGGCGCGTGCGGTCCGCACGCGTTCCTTCGTGTTCGTCGGTTTGCGCAGCATCACCTGCGTCTCGCCCTTCAGCACGCCGCGACTGGCTTCGGTCAGTCGCAGGCCGCCGTAGCCTTCGGCATCGACGTCGAGCAGGCCCTGCGCGACGAGCTGGCGCAGCACGCTCTTCCACACCCGCGCATCGACGTCCGTGCCCACGCCGTAGGTGCTCAGCTGGTTGTGGCCGAACTGGCGGATGCGTTCGCTCTCGCTGCCGCGCAAGATGTCGATGATGTGCGCGGCGCCGAAGCGCTGGCCGCTGCGGTAGACGCAGCTCAGCGCCTTCTGCGCGGGCACGGTGGCATCCCACGCGTCGGGCGGGTCGAGGCAGTTGTCGCAATTGCCGCAGGGCTGGCCCGCGCCATTGGCCGCATAGTCCTCGCCGAAGTTCGCCAGCAGCACCTGGCGCCGGCAGCGCATCGTTTCGCAGTAGCCCACCAGCGCGTCGAGCTTGCGGTGCTCCAAGCGCTTGCGCTCGTCGCCCGAGTCCGACTGTTCGATCATCTGCCGCAGCAGCACCAGATCGCCGAGGCCGTAGCACATCCACGCATCGGCCGGCTCGCCGTCGCGGCCGCCGCGGCCGGTTTCCTGGTAATAGCCCTCGATCGATTTCGGCAGGTCGGTGTGCGCAACGAAGCGCACGTCCGGCTTGTCGATGCCCATGCCGAACGCGATCGTCGCGACCACCACCACGCCGTCGCTGCGCAGGAAACGTCGCTGGTTCGCAGCGCGCAGGTCCGCATCCATGCCGGCGTGATACGGAATCGCGTCGATGCCCTGGCCGGCGAGGTACTCGGCGGTCTCCTCGACCTTGCGCCGCGACAGGCAGTAGACGATGCCGGCGGCGCCACGGTGCGCCTGCACGAAGTCGAGCAACTGGCGTTTGGCGTTGTCCTTCTGCACCACGGTGTAGCGGATGTTGGGCCGGTCGAAGGAGCTGACGAAGCGGCGCGCGTCCTCCAGCTGCAGGCGCTCGGCGATCTCGCGCTGGGTCGGCGGATCGGCGGTCGCGGTCAGCGCGATGCGCGGCACGTGCGGCCAGCGCTCGTGCAGGATCGTCAGCTCGCGGTACTCGCGGCGGAAATCGTGGCCCCACTGCGACACGCAGTGCGCCTCGTCGATCGCGAACAGCGCGAGCGGCGCGCGGTCGAGCAGCGACAGGAAGCGCGGCGTGAGCAGGCGTTCGGGCGCGACGTACAGCAGGTCGAGTTCCCCGGCGAGCAACTCGCGCTCCACCCGCTGCGCGGTCTCGCCGTCCAGCGTGGAATTGAGGTAGGCGGCGCGCACGCCCGACTGCAGGAGCGCGTCCACCTGGTCCTGCATCAGCGCGATCAGCGGCGAGACCACGATCGCCACCCCGTCGCGCAGCAGGGCAGGCACCTGGAAGCACATCGACTTGCCGCCGCCGGTGGGCATCAGCACGAGCGCGTCGTGGCCCGCAGCCACGTGTTCGACGATGGCGGCCTGTTCGCCGCGGAAGGCGGCATGGCCGAAGACGCGCTGCAGGACGCCGAGCGCGTCGCCGGCGGCGCCGGCAGGGGGAAGCGAAGACATGCGCCAAGGATACCGGCTGACGGTCGACAGGGGCGTCGCATCGGGCAACGGGGGATGCGCGGCGCTTTGCTAAGCTGCCTCACCTCTGCACAGGATCGTTCCCGATGACCTCGACCCCCGGCGCTGGCGGCATGCCGCTGCATACCAAGATGCTCATCGGGTTCGTGCTCGGGACGGTGGCCGGCATCGTCGCCAATCTCTATATCGGCGAAGCGGGTTGGCTCGACGCCCTGATCACCTACGTGACCGATCCGGTCGGCCAGATCTTCCTGCGCCTGCTGTTCATGCTGGTGATCCCGCTGGTGTTTTCCGCGCTGATCCTGGGCGTGGTCGAGATCGGTGATCCCGCGTCGCTGGGCCGCATCGGCGTGAAAACGCTGGTGTGGATCCTCGCGGTGACGTCGATCGCCGTCGTCATCGGTCTTGTTGCGGTGAACGTGCTGCAACCCGGCCGCGGCCTGTCGCCGGAGATCGGCCAGCAGTTGCTGGCGGACACCTCGCAGCGTGCCGGCGAGATCGCCAACGCACGCGAGGGCGTATCGGGCCTGCAGGTGCTGCTCAACATCGTGCCACGCAACCCGGTGGCGGCAGCCGCCGAGGGCGACCTGATCGCGGTGATGTTCTTCTCGCTGATGTTCGGCATCGCTGCGACGGTGATCCGCAGCGACGGCACGCGCAGCTTCGTGTCCGCAGTGCAGGGCGTCTACGACATCTGCCTGAAGCTGATCGGCTGGGTCATCGCGCTGGCGCCCTACGCGGTGGCCGCGCTGCTGTTTTCGATCACTGCCAAGCTCGGCGTCGACGTGCTGATCCAGCTGGCGCGCTTCGTCGGCACCGTGCTGCTGGCGCTGGGCGTGCATTTCTTCATCGTCATTCCGATTCTGCTGCGGGTGTTCGGCGGCATGGGCCCGCTGGCGTTCTTCCGCGGCGCGCAGCCGGCATTGCTGACTGCATTCTCGACCTCGTCATCCAGCGCGACGCTGCCGACCACCCTGAAGGTCACCGAGGAGAACCTCGGTGTGCCGCGCCGGGTGGCGCGCTTCGTGTGCACGCTCGGCGCGACCGCCAACATGAACGGAACAGCGCTGTTCGAAGGCATCACGGTGCTGTTCCTGGCGCAGTTCTTCGGTGTGGACCTGAGCATGGGGCAGCAGGTCATGATCCTGGTGCTGTGCATCTTCGGCTCGATCGGCGCGGCCGGCGTGCCGGGCGGGTCGTTGCCGGTCATCGCGATGATCCTGGTGATGTTCGGTATTCCGCCCGAAGGCATTGGCCTGATCCTGGGCGTCGACCGCCTGCTCGACATGTGCCGCACCGTCGTCAATATCGGCGGCGACATGGCCGGCTCGGTCGTCATCGGCCGCAGCGAGCTACAGTACGAGAGCCGGGACGGAACCGACGCCACGGCAGTACCGGTCGACAGCCGCGGCTGACCGCGCGAGACGCGCCCGCCGGCAACGATCCGGCGGGCATGGGACAATCGTCGGCTCCCGTCCTCGCAGCTGCCTCCAGTCCAGTCCATGACCCAGCCGACCCGTCGCGAACTCGCCAACGCCATCCGTTTCCTCGCCATCGACGCCGTCGATGCCGCCAAGTCCGGCCATCCCGGCATGCCGATGGGCATGGCCGACATCGCCGAAGTGCTGTGGAACGACCATCTGAGCCACAACCCGGCGAACCCGCAGTGGTTCAACCGCGACCGCTTCGTGCTGTCGAACGGTCACGGCTCGATGCTGCATTACGCGCTGCTGCACCTGTCGGGTTATGACCTGCCGCTGGAAGAGCTGAAGAACTTCCGCCAGCTGCACAGCAAGACCGCCGGTCACCCCGAGCGCCACGAAACGCCCGGCGTGGAGACCACCACCGGTCCGCTGGGCCAGGGCTTCGCGAACGCGGTCGGTTTCGCGCTCGCCGAGCGTCTGCTCGCGCAGCGCTTCAACCGTCCCGAGTTCGCCGTCGTCGACCATCGCACCTGGGTGTTCATGGGCGACGGCTGCCTGATGGAAGGCATCTCGCACGAGGCCGCGTCGCTCGCCGGCACGCTGGGCCTGGGCAAGCTGGTCGCGTTCTGGGACGACAACCGCATCTCGATCGACGGCAATACCGAGGGCTGGTTCACCGACGACACGCCGGCGCGTTTCGAGGCCTACGGCTGGCGCGTGATCCGCGACGTCGACGGCCACGATGCCGATGCGATCTCGCGTGCGATCGACGCCGCCACCGCGCAGGACGACAAGCCGGTGTTGGTGTGCTGCCGCACGACGATCGGCTTCGGTTCGCCCAACCGCGCCGGCAAGGAGTCCTCGCACGGCGCGCCGCTGGGCCAGGACGAATCCGACGCCACCCGCGCCGCGCTCGGCTGGGCCCACGGCCCGTTCGAGGTGCCGCAGGCGCTGCGTGACGGCTGGCGCGCGGTCGAGGCCGGCCAGGTGCGCGAGTCGGAATGGAACCAGCAGTTCGATGCCTACCAGGCCAAGTACCCGGATCTCGCCGCCGAACTCGTGCGCCGCTCGCACGGCGACCTGCCGGACGGCTTCGTCGACGCGGCCGATGCGTTCATCGCCAAGCTGCAGGCAGACGGCCCGACGGTTGCCTCGCGCAAGGCCTCGCAGATGGCGATCGAAGCGTTCGCGCCGCTGTTGCCGGAAATCATCGGCGGCTCGGCCGACCTCGCGCATTCCAACCTGACCCTGTGGAAGGGCAGCACCTCCGCGGCCAGCACCGATGCCAACGCGAACTACGTCTATTACGGCGTGCGCGAGTTCGGCATGAGCGCGATCGCCAACGGCCTGGCGCTGCACGGCGGGTTCATTCCCTTCGACGCGACGTTCCTGGTCTTCAGCGATTACGCCCGCAACGCGGTGCGCATGAGCGCGCTGATCCCCGCGCACGCGATCCACGTCTACACGCACGATTCGATCGGTCTGGGCGAAGACGGCCCGACCCACCAGCCGGTCGAGCATCTCGCGTCCTTGCGCTACATCCCGAACAACGACGTGTGGCGTCCGTGCGACGCGGTCGAATCGGCGGTGGCGTGGAAGTGCGCGATCACCCGCCAGGACGGCCCGAGCTGCCTGGTGTTCTCGCGCCAGAACCTGCCGCACCAGGCGCGCGACGCGGCGCAGGTCGCCGACATCGCGCGTGGCGGCTACGTGCTGAAGGATTCGGTCGGCACGCCGGAGATCATCCTGATCGCGACCGGTTCGGAGATCGGTCTGGCGACCCAGGCGGCCGAGCAGCTCGGCGACACGGTGCGCGTGGTGTCGATGCCCTCGACCGACGTGTTCGATCGCCAGGACGCGGCGTATCGCGAATCGGTGCTGCCGAACGCCGTGCGCAAGCGCGTCGCCATCGAAGCCGGCGTCACCCCGTTCTGGCGCGCCTATGTGGGTCTCGACGGCGCCGTGATCGGCATCGACAGCTTCGGCGCGTCCGCGCCGGCGGACAAGCTGTTCCAGCACTTCGGCATCACGGTCGAGAAGATCGTCGAAGCGGCGAAGGCGCTCTGATCGCGACGCGCGATCTGCAGCAGTGAACGAAAAAGCCCGCGCAAGCGGGCTTTTTCTGTGGGCGATTCGTCGCGAGTCTGCGATATGCAGAGACGTGGAAATTCAGAATCCGCGGATCGCGGCCCAAGCCCCTGTCCCTTTGGAAGAGGGGTCGGTGAGGACGAACGCTCGCGATGATCCGAAGTCCGAACCGCTTTCCGTATTGATGGGTGTCGCTACGCGCTACCCATCCTGCGAAGCCGCGCGTCACCCCACCGGCGTGTCGTGCTTGCTGCCGCCGCGGCAATGCGGCGAATCGGGCACCTGCACTTCGGCCGCCCACTCGTCGGGCGTGAACGTGTGCAGCGCCAGCGCATGGATCTGCTGCATCTGCGGACCGAGCGCGCGATACACCGCCTGGTGCCGTTGCAGCGCACGCTTGCCGTCGAACGCCGCGCTGACCACGACCGCCTTGTAGTGCGTTTCCAGCCCGCGGCTGTGCATGTGGCTCTCGTCCTCGACCTCGAGGTGGGTGGGCTGCAATCCGGCGAGGGCATCGCGGAGCTGGTCGGCGCGGGTGGTCATTGCGGGTCCTGCACGGGTGTGTCGAACGAAATGGAGGCGCGGCACGCGATCGCAACCGCGACTCAGGTAGCGGACGTCGGTGCGATCACATCCTGGGGCGCGCTGGGGCGCTCAGTGCGGCGCAGGCCGAGTGACACCAGCCGCGCCATCAGGTGTTCGTTGAGGCCGCTCGGCGCCTGCAACTGCATGCGCGCGAGCGCGGGCGTGTCGTCGCCGATGCCTGCGCGCAGCGCATCGAACACCGTCGCGAGCTTGCCCCGGCGCGTCGCGGTGCGCGTGCGCAACCAGGCCAGGGCGCGCAGCAGGCGCTGTTCGACGACGTCGAAATCGCTGCCCAGCGGGTAGTCGGGCAGGCTGCCGTCGGCGCGCAGCGGCGCCAGCGCCTGGCGCAGTGTGTCCGGCGTGTTGCGCTGCCAGGGTGCGGGCACCACGAAACGCGCATCGAGCTTGCCGGCCGCCTGCGCACGCGCCACCAGCCCCGCCTGATGCGGGGCTTCCGCAATGCGCGCCATCGCGCGCGTGCAGTCCTCGTCGGTCGCGCCGCGGATGTCGGCGATGCCGTACTCGGTGATGTAGACATCACGCAGGTGGCGCGGAATGGTGGTGTGGCCATAGTTCCAGCGGATGTTCGCCTCGCGTCCGCCACCGGCATCGCGCGCGGCGCGCAGCAGCAGCACCGAGCGCGCGTCGGGCAGCGCATGGCCCATCGCGACGAAGTTGTACTGGCCGCCGACACCGGACACCACGCGGCCGTCCTCCAGACCGTCGGACACCGCCGCGCCCAGCGCGGTCGCCATCATGCAGCTGTTGAAGAAACGCGCGTCGCGGCGCTGCAGTCGCTCCAGCCCTTCGTCGAGACCGTAGAGTTCGTTGACCTCGCCGACGCGCTTCATGCCGATGCCGCGCCGGGTCTCGTCGTCGAGGCCGCGCAGCCAGGCATAGAAATCCGGCGAGCCGAGATAGAACGCGCCGTGCAGGAATTCGCCGTTGCGTTCGAGCAGATCGAGATCGAGCGCACTCGCGGTGCCGTCGTTGACCCGCCGCATCAGGCTGGCCTTGTCGACGACGCGGCGCTTGATCACGCCCACTTCGACCAGACGCTTGAAGCCCTCGTTGATCATCTCGCTGCAGCCGTAGAGGCCGGTGTCGAACGGATCGAGTCCGCCGACGGCCTGCACCGTGCGGTGGCTGGCGAGATCGGGATCGAGCGCATGCAGCACGCGCCGGTAGGCGGCGTTGTCGGTGTGGCGCAGCGCCAGCGCATGGCACAGCGCATCGGCCAGCGCGCCGATGCCGATCTGCAGCGTGCCACCGTCGCGCACCAGCGTGCTGGCGTAGAAGCCGATCGCGTAGTCGGCATCCGACACCGGCTGGCGCGGCAGCCCGAACAGGCGCGGCCAGGGTGGCGGCGGTGCGATCACGACATCGAAGAACGCCGCGTCCACCGCCGCGGTGCCGTCGAGCCACGGCAGCGCGGGGTCGATTTCGCCCACGACCAGTGGCCGCGGATGACCGGCCGCAACGAGTGCATCGATCGCATCGAACGTCAGGTCGGTGTTTGACGACAGCGAGAAGCGCGAGCCGTCGTCGTTGGCCGCCACCTTCTGCACCAGCACGTTGACGCCACGGTCGGCGAGTGCGCGGGCGACGTGCGTGTAGTTGAGGCTGGCATAGCGGCGTTGCGCTTGGTGCGAGCCGAGCATCGCGCCCGACTGCATGTAGAACTCCTCGACCTCCACGTGCGGCGGCAGCGCATTGCGGCGCAGCGCGTCTACGTACTTCAGGCGCACGAAGTCCTCGCCGAAGTGCCGGTTCGCGAACGGTCCGATGAAGCGGCCCTCGAGATCGTCGCCGGCCGATGGCGGGTCCAGCGAGAGCGCGGTGTAGAGCGTGAACGGCCGCGTCGGATCGGCGATCGCCAGATCGAACAGCGCGTTGAGCAGCCGGTGCGGCTTGCCGATGCCGAGCGGTGCCCCGACGTGCAGCGCGCCGGGGACCTGGGCGCGCAGATGGACGGCCGCCGCCGCCACGTCATCGAGATAGACAGTCATCCGGCAAGCCTACCCGCGCGACGATGAAGTGTCCCCGTCCGGCGCATCGGCGCCATCGGGCACCACATGGACCTCGTCGATGCGCCAGTGCACCGCGCGCGCGGTCTCGCGGATCGCCTGCGCGGCCGCAGCGGTGAGCGCCCCCGCGCGGGGCGTCGCGTACACCACGCCCGACAGGCGCAGACCCTCCTCGTGGAACCGCACCCGGCAGGCCGCGACGTCCGGATGGCGGGAGACCGCCTCCACTACCTGGTCCGGCAGCGTGTCGTGGTCGCTGCGGTCCACCCGCTGGGGCCGGGCGTCGTGCAGATCGCGCACCGCGTTGCGCAGGTTGCGTACGCCATCGCGCAGCACCTCGAACGCGATGAAGACCGCCGCGGCCGCGTCCGCCCACCACAGCCCGAATCCGATGCCCAGCACGCCGACGATGCCGGCCACCGCTGTCATCCAGTCCGCCTTGTTCATGTCGGCGTCGGTGTGCAGCGGCTTGGAGTCGAGCGCGCGTGCGAGCTTGAGCTTCATGCGGCCCAGAATCACCGGCGGCACGCAGGACACCGCGAGCGCCGCGATCATCACCCAGCCCTGCCACACCACGGCATCGCCGATCGCGATCGACCCCACCACCGGATGCGTGCGCGTCGCCAGGACGTGCAGGCCGTCGACGACCAGCAGCAGGCCGACCGCGGTCAGGGCCACGGACGATGCGAGGAACGTGATGTCGAAGGCGCGCTCGCGTCCGTCGACGTATGTCGCGTCGACGCCGCGGGTGCGGAAGCGCAGCGCGATCAGGAACGCGATCGGCGGCAGCAGGCTGAGCACGTCCTCGACCAGCGCGGTCAGCATCGCCTGCGAGCCGCCCATCGTCAGGAACATCATCACGGTGATCGCGCCGAGCAGCGCGATCGACCACCAGCACAGGCGCGCCGCCCGCTGCAGATCACGCAGCTGGGCCGCGCCGAGCGGACGCGGTCTGCGCCGGACGGGTGTCGCGCGGGCCTCGCTCATCGCGTGACCCCGCGCTGCGCATGCAGCCAGCGGTCGACGGTGAGGTGCCAGGCGTTCTCGCCCGGCGGCAGTGCGAGCCGTCGACGGGACGGACGGTCGTGCGCGTCGGGCAGCCTGTAGTCGCGCGACCAGCCGACCTCCGCCCAGGGCGACTGCGGCGAATGCCCGCCGGCCACCATGTGCAGTCGATGCGCGAGAAGATCCTCCATCAGCGCGTCGTGGCCCCCGACCACCCATTCGACGCGCAGCCCGCGCGCGGCGGCGAACCGTGCGATCAGGTCGACTTCCGCACCGCCCGGCGCCTCGCCGTCGCGCACCTGCACGTACGGCGGATCGTGGCTCAGGCCGACCCGCATGGCTGCCTGCGCGCGGGCGCTGCTGTCGTGGGCGTCGCGCGGATACGGGCCGCATGCGGCCAAGCACAGGCACAGCAGCAGGAGAAGCAGGGATTTCGGCATGAGGCCTTATCGGGGATCCGCGATGAAGGCGGAGTCACTTCCGGCCGGGCGTGCGCGGCTGGCACGCCGACCGCGCCGGAGGTCCCGAAACGCCTCGCGCCGCCGGGAACGGTCGACGTCCGCATCGCGACACCGTCGTGCGCGCAGCGGACTGCAGCACGCCCGGTCTGCGAAGCGCAGTGCGCCCGCTCGGGTGCAATCGCAGCGCCGGGGGGGCAGGGTGCGATCCGCAGCCCGACGCCGATGGCTCCCGGTGCGTCGCAACCGCCATTGCGGCGGCTCAGTCCAGCGTGTGCACCGCGTCGGCGAGGCGGCGCACATCGTCGCTGGTGTGGCTGACGTAGAGCATCGGCAGGCGCACCTCGTCGCGCACGCGCTGCAGCCAGGGGATCAACTCTTCGCGTCGCGCCTCGTCGAGCGCCGACAGCGGTTCGTCGAACAGCAGCACCGCCGGCTGCGACAGCAACGCGCGGCCGATCGCCACCCGCTGCGCTTCGCCGCCGGAGAGATTCGCCACCTGGCGCTGCAGCAGGCCCGAAATGCCGAGCAGCTCGACCACGTGATCCAGTGCGAAGCTGTCGGCGCCAGCGTGATGGCGGCCGTAGCGCAGGTTGCGCAGCACGTCGAGGTGCGGGAACAGGCGCGCGTCCTGAAACACGTAACCGACGCGCCGGCGATGCGCCGGCACGTCGATGCGCGCGGCACTGTCGAACAGCACCCGGCCGTCGATCTCGATGCGCCCCGCGCGCGGGCGCACAAGCCCCGCGATCGCATGGAGCACGCTGGTCTTGCCGGCGCCCGAGGGGCCCGTCAGCGCGAGCACGCGCTGCGCGGACTCGACGCGGATGTGCCGCGCGAAGCTGCCGCGGCGCAGATCGATGTCGACGTGCAGCATCAGTCGCGCACCTCGCCGCGCTGGCGGCGCACCAGCCACTCGGAGGCCATCAGCGCGGCCAGCGAGATCGCCACCGACACCGCCGCCAGCCGCCAGATGCCGGCTTCGCCGTCGGGCACCTGCATCAGTCCGTAGATCGCCGACGACACGGTCTGCGTCTCGCCGGGGATATTGGACACGAAGGTGATCGTCGCGCCGAACTCGCCCAGCGCCTTCGCGAACGCCAGCACCGCGCCGGCGATCACGCCTGGCCAGGCGAGCGGCAGGGTGATGGTGCAGAACACCCGCAGCGGGCTGGCGCCGAGCGTGGCGGCAGCGTGCTCGAGGCGGCGGTCGACGTTCTCGATCGACAAGCGGATGGTCCGCACCATCAGCGGGAAGCCCATGATCGCGCTGGCCAGCGCGGCGCCCGTCCAGCGGAATGCGAAGGAGAACCCCAGCGTGTCGTCCAGCCAGCGGCCGATGAGGCCGTTGCCGCCCAGCATCACCAGCAGCGCGTAACCCACGACCACCGGCGGCAGCACCAGCGGCAGATGCACCAGGGCATCGAGCAGTGCCTTGCCGAAGAAGCGCCGGCGCGCGAGCAGCCAGGCGATCGCGATGCCCGGCGGCAGGCTGCACAGCGCGGCGGCCGCGGCGACCTTCAGACTCAGCCGGATCGCCAGCAGTTCATCGGGGCCGAAGCCCAGCAGCGTGTCCGGGTCTGCCATCGATCAGCGGATCGAAAAGCCGTGCGCGCGGAAGATCGACGATGCGGCCTCGCCGTCGAGCCAGCGCACGAAGGCATCGGCCTGCGGGTGGCGGCTCGCCGCGATGCGGGCGACCGGATACACGATCTGCGGATGACTGTCGGCGGGGAACGTCGCCAGCACCTTCACCTGCGGCTCGGCCTTCGCATCGCTGCCGTAGACCACGCCCAGCGGCGCTTCGCCGCGCGCGACGAGGGTCAGCGCCGAACGCACGCTGTCGGATTCGGCCACACGGGGCTGCAGGGCCGACCACATGCCCAGCGATTCGAACGCGGCCCGGGCGTACTTGCCGGCCGGCACGCTGGCGGTCAAGGCCAGCGACAGGCGGCCGCGCGCGCCGAGAAGCGGCCGCAGATCCGTACCGCGCGCGAGTGCCAACGGCTGCGCGGCGCTGTCGGCCGGTGCCACCAGCACCAGGGTGTTGCCGAGCAGCACGCGGCGCGAGCCGGTGTCGATCAGCTGACGCGTCTGCAACCAGTCCATCCATTCCAGATCGGCGGACACGAAGACATCGGCCGGTGCGCGCTGCTCGATCTGCCGGGCGAGCGCGGAACTGGCGGCATAGGACACCCGTACCGGCTGTCCCGTCTCGCGCTGGTAGCGCGCGGCCGCGGCGTCCATCGATTCCTTGAGGCTCGCGGCGGCGAAGACCGTGATCGGTGCGCGGTCCTGGGCGGCGACCGGCAGGGTGGCGAGTGCGGCAAGGGCGATCAGCAGCAGGGCGGCGGACGCGCGCAGCCAGCGATGGGAACGGCGCATGGGCATCGGAATTCCGGAATGGAGACGACAGGATCAGGGAGCGGCGATGACGGTGATGCGTTCGACCTGGCGCACGCCGCGCGCCGGGCGCGTGTCATCGGGCACCAGCAGGCGCAGCGGCCCGCTGTCGGCGTCGAGTGGTGCGCCGTCGCAACGGTCGACCAGATAGACCCCGCGATTGCCCAGCGTGGCGTCGAGTTCGCCCAGCGAAAACAGCGTGCGGTAGCCGTCGCGGGCGGTGACCAGCGCGTAGCGGTCGAGAAGCGCGCCGCGCAGCGGTGTATCGGGCATCGCGCCGGTGGCCTGCAGCAGCGCCGCCAGCGCGACGCCTTCGCACCGCAGCGTCCGGCCATGCACCGTGGCGTCGACCGTGTGCCGGGTCAGCGACGCACGTGCGGCGGCGTCGAGCGGGATCACGACCGGCGACGGATCGACCGGCGCGGCGGCCCGCTGGTGGGTGGCCGGACCATGCGGCGCGGGCGTCTGGCCATGGACCGCGGACGCGCCCAGCACCAGCAGCGCACACAGATGTCGGAATCGGAACACGGCGCGCCCTCCTGACGAGTGATCGAGCATAGCGACGCGCCCCCGGGAGCGACAACGCGGTCTCAGAGCGTGCCGATCGGCAACTTCAGATAGCGCACGCCGTTGGATTCGGGGTCGGGCAGGGCGCCGGCGCGGATGTTGGTCTGCACCGACGGCAGCAGCAGCGCCGGCATCGGCAACGTGGCATCGCGCGCCTCGCGCAATGCGACGAAGGTGGCAGCGTCGATGCCGTGGCCGACATGGATGTTGTCCCGCTTCTGCGCGCCGATGGTGGTTTCGCAGGCCACCGCCCGGCCGCCCGGTCCGTAGTCGTGGCAGACGAAGACGCGGGTGGCGTCGGGCAGTTCGAACAGGCGCTGGATGGAGCGGTAGAGCGTGGCGGCATCGCCACCCGGGAAATCGCAACGGGCGGTGCCGCCGTCGGGCATGAACAGCGAGTCGCCGGTGAACAGTGCATCGCCGATGAGATAGGCGCTGCTGTCGCTGGTATGGCCGGGTACCGGGATCGTGCGGCCTTCGAGCGCGCCGATCGCGAACCTGTCATCGGCGGCGAACAGCCGGTCGAACTGCGAGCCGTCGACCGGGAAATGCGCGCCCAGATTGAAGATCGGCCGGAAGGTCTTCTGCACCGTGCGGATGCCGTCGCCGATGGCCAGCCGCGCGCGCGGCAACTGTCCGCGCAACCAGTCGCCGGCAGACAGATGGTCGGCATGGGCGTGGGTTTCGAGGATCCACTGCACATCGAGCCCATGCGCCTGCACGTGGTCCAGCAGCCCCAGCGCCGAAGCGGTGGATGTGTGCGCGGAGGCCATGTCGAAATCCAGCACCGGATCGACGATCGCCGCTGCGTTCGACGCAGGATCGCGGACGATGTAACTCCACGTGCCGCTGCCGGCGTGGTGGAACGGGGTGACCTGCGGTGACGACATCGCGATCCTCCTGCCTGAACACGCCCGATGCTAGAGCACCCGGCGCGGGCGGAGGTTGCGATTGCGTAAGTTCAGCGTTGCGCGGGTGTTGCCAGCGCGGCGTTGAGCAATGCGCCGAGACGGGCGCCTGCATCGCGCAGGGCCTGCTCGGCCTGCGGCAGGTGCGTGGTCACGTAGGCATCGCTAATCCGCGCCCGGCGCGGGTAGACCCCGGGCGCCACTGCAATGCGGCACGCCGCTTCTGCCCAGTCGGCTGCCGGAGGCGGCAGACGCACCGAGCTGCCGGCATCGGCCGACGGCGCACGCGTGCCGATGCGGGCCAGCCAGGCGTCGCCGGACAGGTTCTGGCTGTTGAGCATGCCGCTGTCCCAGAACGCGTGCAGGTTGGTGCCGCGGCCGTGGAAGCTGATCTGCCGGTCGTTGCCGCCACGGTCGTGACCGTAGCCGGCGTGCATCGGCTGATGCGCATCGCCGGTGAAGTGCACGACGAACTTCAGCGCCTGGGCCCGTTCGGCGCGTGGACGTGTGCGGTCGGCGAGGATCGCGGTCTGGGTTTTCAGCGCCTCGATCACGCAGTCGCCGTTCGGACAGTCGCGCCGCGCCTCGTAGCGGCAGTTCGACTCGCCGATGTTGACGTAGTGCCAACGCGCCGAGCGCTTGCCCAGGTCCGGATCGTGCTCGCGCAGCTCGTCCGCCCAGCTGGCGATGCCGGGCAGGGTGGGGTCCGGCTCGCCGGCCAGCAGCCGGGACACCTCGGCGCGCGCGGCAGGCGTCAGATCGCGCTCGGCGACCTGCGCCACCAGACGGTGGCCGAGCTTGCCCCAGGCGAGGGCGGACGAGGGGAGGGCGAAGGCGGCCAGCAGGCCACCGCACAGAAGGATTCGACGCAGCATGGAGTAATTCTAACGGAGGCCCCACTTGCCTGCGCTGAGTCGGTGAAGAAGCCTAGCTATTCTCTTGCCCAGCCGACAGCGGAGCTGTCTCAGAAGGCGCTAGCGAGATGATGCTCAGTAGTTCCTCAAAACAACTCTCCGCGTCTGGGGAGTTGCCTGTCGAAGGGCTGCTTGTGCAGCGCCGTCTGTTAGGACGTCGCCCGAAAGCGTTTCGCGAGCTGCACTGCTCGGCGAGTCGATAGGTCCGCAGCCTAATCAGAGGTTGAGTTCCCGAGCCGGATTTCCCAGTCAACGTCTGCCGGCAGAACGACCCGCACCTGCTCGCCCATGCGCAACGCTTCCTCGGCGAGCGCATGTGCTGCGCAAATCGCTCCGAATCGCCCCTCGAAAGCTTCGTGATGGCGACCAAGTGCCTCTACTTCGAATCGGCCCTTGCCAACGTCCTTAACCTCGATCTCAATCATGTCTGACTCCCTCAGTTGGCTACATGCTTCCTGCTCACTAGAAAAACTTCTGTAAGAGATCGCCGCATCGAATGCTCGCAATTCTTCTTGTTCAGTGATAAGACCAAAATAACTTTCATTCACGCGGCCTGTATGGAGCAAAGGGTCTCTGGGCGCTTCACCGATTTGGGTGTGCCAGCAGCAATAGGGCAGTGCTAGGTGCGCTGCCCTTATTGCTCGCGTAGATATCGCTTAGGCGAGGTGTCGCGCCCCTCTGGTCCTCATGCTTGCAGCATCCTCCACTGAACTTATTAATGATGCTTTATTATTTCTTCATGGGGCGCGCGTTGTTGCTGATTGCATAACATCTGATTAAGATTTTTCACTAGTTACTATTCTTTCTGCAATTTAAATAATCGAGCGATAATTAATGCAGAACACGATTGATGCCATCAAGGCAATGCCTATTTACGCAATTATTGTGTTCCTTGGCAGCGCATGCGCAGCGATCGCGGGTTTTCCGCGCTTGGTAAACGCAATTCTGGAACTGGCCGCGAAGCGAAACGCTAAGGCTATTGCGGACCAAATCTATAGAGATTCCGGAGTTGCTTCTTTCACTAGTGAGGATATAGCGCATTCCCGTCGCAACTACATAGCTCCTAGCTGCATGCAGACGGACCCGGCAAATGAAGATGACTCAAGAACCGTGGTGGCACTAGGTCCACTGTTCAAAACAATTGACGATCACTTCGAGGCTGGTGGGCCAAAGAGGCATGTCATATTATTGGCTGACTCTGGAATGGGCAAGACGAGTTTCTGCATTAACTACTATGCTCGAGAAATAAAGAAGAGAAAATCCAAGCGGCGTCGGATAGCAGTTATTTCTCTCGGGCGTGAGAATGCCGTCGATGAGATCAAAAGGTTCTCTGATAAAAGAAATGCCATTTGTTTTTTAGATGCTTTCGACGAGGATCACCGAGCTGTTGGAGACCCTGATGGCCGTCTTGCCGAGTTGATGAATGCTGCGGCAGACTTTCGTAATGTTGTGGTGACATGCCGATCACAGTTCTTCGCGGACGATGCAGCAGTTCCTGTCAGTAGCGGGATTATGTACGTCGCGGCACGAAAGGCCGGCCAGAGCCGGGAGCTCCCGCTGCATCGCTTGTTCCTGGCTCCATTCTCGGCGAAGCAGATTCAAGCCTACCTAGCCAAGCAGTTTCCGCTCACTTCTCTGAGGAACTGGCGATTTCGGAGAGAAGCGCTTGCTCTTGTTACTTCGATCTCTGAGCTAAGCACTCGACCCATGCTCCTAGAGCTATTACCGGATCTCGTTCGGGATGGCAGGTCAATTACGGAGCTTTTTGGTCTCTATGAATTTCTCGTGGAAAAGTGGCTAGAGCGAGAAAGTGACTGGATCAGCCCAAGCGACTTAAGGGATATATCAATAGAGCTTGCTGTGCGCTGCTACCATCTTCAGCGGTCCGGCCACGGTGATCGAATTGCGCCTTCTATTCTAGAAGAGATCGCAGAAGCTCATAGCGCGCCTCTTGAAACATGGAAATTAAAGTCTAGATCTTTATTGAATCGCGATATCGAAGGGCAATTTAAGTTTGCACATCGCTCAGTGTTGGAATATCTCTTCCTGCTAGCCGCGCTCAAGGGCGACGCTCGTTGCTATAGCGTGGAATGGACCGACTTGATGAAGGACCTATTAGTTAGTTGGGGGAGCTCGGATCCTTCCGGGACTTATGAAAAGGCAGCACTAGTTCTGCAGCTCGACCACTCTGCAACCGGTCTTTTCCCGCTTGCAAGCCCTCTCGCGCAACCCGCGTTGCGGTCGGCTGCTGATTGCCGCAAGGCACTAAAAGGCGATGGAATTTCGTTTCGGCAATCAAGGAGGATTCCCGTGACGTGGCGACATAGATCGCTCCAGATTACGTGCGTGCAATCCAGTGACCATGTTTCAGCTTACAAGGTCTACGATTCCACGAATGGGATCTCGTGGTTCATCAACGATGTATCGCGGATTCTGGGCGGAAATGAGCGAGATATATATCGAGACCGCAGGTATCAGGTGGGGGTGCAAACGGATTTGATTGGCGAGCCGCGGATCGATAGTCGGCGGCTTCCGTCAATAGAGGAGATGCTGAGTCTCTGGGAGAGTGAGCCTTTTCTCGTCCAGGAGCATGGTTTCGGTGCAGTTCTCGATAAGCATGAGATCTATTGGCTCGGAGACAGCGGAGACAATGGCCCGTTGTGCTGCTCTTTTGGCGAGGTCTTCGGCTACCCGTATTTGCGTCTGCTTTGTTCGAAGGGTAGTGAAGGTAGACATATCCACATCTACGAACTCCAGAATAGGTATGGGTATGTTGATCGGGAGCCTTTCAAGGCAATGGCCGTCTACGTAATTGATGCAGATTAGAACGGCCTCAGTAGCTGCTCGATTTTCAGATGGAGCGACAGCTGAAGTTAATTTTTTAAGTCGGTTTTTGTTGAGCGAATCTATGGCAACCCTTTTTCCAACGATTTCAATTTCGATAGGGCTCATGTGGATGCGCTTGTAGAAAAAATTTTCTTTGCTCACAGGTCTAAAACATATGAGGCGCCATATGTCAGTGGATCGATTTGCGCGCGGCCTAGAAGTGCCCCATCCAGCCGCACGTCACTCTCGATATCCATCCACCGCGCGTCCAGCCGCAGCTTGCCGGGTCCCGCCTGGATGTCGACGCCGGCATGCAGCGCCAGGCCCCATGAATCGCCGAGGGCGAGCTTTGCGCCTGCGAGTGCGCCGCGGGTCTCTTCTTCGAAGAACATCGTGTAGTTGAGCCCCGCGCCGAGGAACGGTGCGACGCGCGCGTGGGGCGCGAAGTGGTATTGCAGGCTCAGGGTCGGCGGGAGGTGCTTGGTGCTGCCGATCCGGCCGAGGCCGACGATGTCAAGATCGTGGCGGAACGGGGTAGCCGCGAGCAGTTCGACGCCGATGCGGTCACGCACGAGATATTCGACCGCGATGGTTGGGCGGGTGCTGCTGCCGATCGACAGCGGCAGCGTGCCGCCGGCCAGGCTGCCGTTGTTGGACTTCGGATCCACGCGATGCGCGCCGAGCGCAACGGTCCAGTCGCCGGCCGACTGGGCAGCGGCAGGCAAGGCGGTCGCCAAGCAGGCGAGGGCGATCAGGGCGAGGGGCAGCGTGCGCATCGGGCGTGTCCGGTCGTTGTGGGGTGCCGGCAGTCTTCCGGCCGCCCGCTGCGAACGCCTTGATTGGAATCATTGCGCACGCCGCGCGGGGCCGGCACGGGGCCCGGGATCAGCGCGGCTGGTAGACTGTGCAGCGGTTGTCCGGGCTGGCGCCCACGCGCCGCGCGGCCACGTCTTTCCCACTTTTTGCCGCGTGCGCGCGGCCGCAGGAGTCCGGATTCATGGCGATCAAGGTTGGCATCAACGGTTTCGGCCGCATCGGCCGCAACGTGCTGCGTTCGGCAGTGGAGAACTTCGACGGCGACATCGAGATCGTCGCGATCAACGACCTGCTGGAGCCGGACTACCTGGCCTACATGCTGTCCTACGACTCGGTGCACGGCCGCTTCAAGGGCACGGTGTCGGTCGAGGGCAACACGCTGACCGTCAACGGCAAGCAGATCCGCCTGACCCAGGAACGCGACCCGGCCAACTTGAAGTGGGACGAGGTGGGCGCCGACGTCGTCATCGAGTCGACCGGCCTGTTCCTGACCAAGGACACCGCGCAGAAGCACATCGATGCGGGCGCGAAGAAGGTGATCCTGTCGGCGCCGTCGAAGGACGACACGCCGATGTTCGTCTACGGCGTCAACGACAAGAGCTACAAGGGCGAGGCGATCATCTCCAATGCCTCGTGCACCACCAACTGCCTGGCGCCGATCGCCAAGGTCATGCACGACAAGTGGGGTATCAAGCGCGGCCTGATGACCACCGTGCATGCGGCCACCGCGACGCAGAAGACCGTCGACGGCCCGAGCAACAAGGACTGGCGCGGCGGCCGCGGCATCCTCGAGAACATCATTCCGTCGAGCACCGGCGCGGCCAAGGCCGTCGGCGTGGTGATTCCGGAGCTCAACAAGAAGCTGACCGGCATGAGCTTCCGCGTGCCGACGTCCGACGTGTCGGTGGTCGATCTGGTGGTCGAACTCGACAAGCCGGCCAGCTACGACGAAATCTGCGCCGAAATGAAGGCGCAGAGCGAAGGCGCGCTGAAGGGCATTCTCGGCTACACCGAAGACAAGGTGGTCGCCACGGACTTCCGCGGCGAGACCTGCACTTCGGTGTTCGATGCCGAGGCCGGCATCGCGCTGGACCCGACCTTCGTCAAGCTGGTCAGCTGGTACGACAACGAGTGGGGCTACTCCAACAAGTGCCTGGAGATGGTCCGCGTGGTCGCGGCGAAGTAAGCGCGCAGTCCCGCGCCGCGATACCCGAAGCCCCGCACCCGCGGGGCTTCTTGTTTTCGGAGCGGCCCCGCGTAATGTGACCGGGCGCGCCGTCCGGCGCGGCGGGGGTGCCATGGAAGAACTCGTCGTATTGATCGGGCTTGCGCTGCTGTCGGTGCCCGTCCTGCTGGTCGTGGGCCTGATCATGCTGTTCGGCCTGCGGCGGCGCGTCGCCGATCTCGAAGACGTCAGCGAACGGCTGCGCGCGGAGATCGCCGCCCGGGCGATGCCCGCAGCATCGGCGCCGTCCGCCTTCCGTGCGACGCCTGCCGCCGCGTCCGCATCCGTCTCACCGACATCGCCGGTCCAGCCGCCTGCGCCGGACCACGTGCGGCCAGCATCGCCTGCACCCGTGGCTGCACCGCCGCCCCTGCCGCCCGCGCTGCCACGTGCGCAGTGGCGCGATGCGGATCCGGTGCGTCCCGCGCCGTCGGCGTCCGCCCACCGCCCGCCGGAAGCGCCGACAGGCCCGGGCGTGGTCGAACGTGGCCTGCGTCTGGTGCGGCAGTGGTTCACCTCCGGCAACGTGCCGGTGAAGATCGGCATGCTGGTGCTGTTCGCAGGCGTCGCCGCGCTGCTCAAATACGCCAGCGACCAGGGCCTGCTGCAGGTGCCGGTGTCGATACGCCTGGCCGCGGTTTCGGCGGCGGCGGTCGCCGGCTTGGTCTTCGGCTGGCTGCGACGGGACAGCCATCGCACCTTCGCGCTCAGCCTGCAGGGCGGCATGATCGGCATCCTGCTGCTGGTGGTGTTCGCGGCGTCGAAGCTGTTCGGGCTGGTCGAGCCGGGATTCGCGTTCGCCGCCAGTGTGCTGCTGGTGTTCGGCGCCGGTGCGCTGGCGGTGCTGCAGGGCGCGATGGCGCTGGCGGTGTTCGCCGTGCTGGCCGGATTCCTCGCGCCGATCTGGCTCTCGACCGGCAGCGGCAACCATGTCGCGCTGTTCGGTTATTACGCGGTGCTCAACACCGCGATCGTGGCGATCGCTTGGTTCCGCGCCTGGCGCCTGCTCAATCTGCTGGGCTTCGTCTTCACTTTCGGTATCGGCACGCTGTGGGGCGTGCTGGATTACCAGGCGGCCGATTACCGCTCGGCGCAGGCGTTCCTGGCGCTGTTCTTCGCGATCTATCTGGCGGTGCCGTTGCTGCATGCGCGGCGCCGGCCGATGGGGCGGCGCGATCTGATCGACGGCTGCCTGGTGTTCGGCACGCCGCTGATCGCGTTTTCGCTGCAGGCGGGTCTGATGCGCGACGACACGACCACGCTGGCACTCTGCGCGCTCGGACTGGCGGCGGTGTATGCCGGACTGTCGTGGTGGCTGCGTCGCGGTGGCCGCTTCGAGGTGCTGCAGCAGGGGTACGCATTGCTGGCCGCGGGCTTCGCGACGCTGGCCGTACCCCTGGCGCTGTCGGCGCAGGCCACTGCGAGTGTCTTCGCGCTCGAAGGTGCGGCGCTGGTCTGGCTGGGCCTGCGTCAGCAGCGGCGTCTGCCGCGCTGGTCGGGCATCGCGCTGCAGGGCGCGGCGGTGGTGGCCTACGTGTTCGCGGCCGGCAACACGACCGTCAGTGATACGCCGTTCGCGCATGGCCTGTTCGTCGGCGCGATGCTGTTCGTGGTCGCCGGGCTCGCGATCGCGTGGGCCTATGCCCGGGCAGGTGCGACCCTCCCGGCGCGACTGGCCTACCTGTGGGCGATGCTCTGGTGGCTGGCGGCTTGGACGTTCGAACTGCAGCGCGTGCTGCCGGCACGGGACTTCCCCGATGCACTTCTGGTGCTCGCGGCGGTGACCGGGTGGCTGGCCGCCGAGCGCAGCCGGCGCGTCTTCGATCCGCTGCTGGCCGGCACCGCCTGCCTTGCCCTTGCGGCGGCGCTGCCGCTGGCGTACCTCCAGGCCGTCGCGCATCAGCAGCCCTTCGCCGGCAACGGCCTCTGGGCGTGGCTCGTCTTCGCCGCACTCGGCGTACGCAGCCTGCTGTGCCTGCGCGTCGGCGAGGGCGGATTCGCCCGCGCTGCGCAGTTCGTCTGGTGGCTGCTGTGGCCGTTCGCGGTGTCGCTGCTGCTGGTACAGCTCTCCGAACGGATGGACGGCGGCGATGGCTGGTCGCTGGTCGCCGCCGTGACGCCCTGGCTGGCGATCACCTCGGTGGCCTTGCTGCGCTGGTCGTGGCTCACGCATCCGCTGGGGGCGACCTTCGACCCGATGCGCGCGGCATTCCGCACCGTGTGTTGCGCGCTGCTGGCCCTCTGGTGGCTGCTGGCGCTCGGTAGCGCAGGCAATGCCGCGCCGCTGCCGTGGATCGCGCTGATCAATCCGCTCGATCTCGCACAGGTCGCGGTGCTGTTGCTGATCGCGCGCTGGCTCTGGCGCGGCGATTCGCCGTTTGATGGGCGCGCCCGCGTGCCGATGCTGTCGGCCGGTGCGTTCCTGCTGGTCACCGTGATCACGCTGCGCGGCGCCCATCACTGGGGCGGCGTGCCGTGGAGCAGCGCACTCGTGGGCAGCAGCCTCGCGCAGACCAGCCTGACCGTCGTCTGGAGCGTGCTGGGCGTGCTGGGCTGGGTCATCGGCTCGCGCCGCGGCCAACGCATGCTGTGGCTGGCGGGCGCGGCGCTGATGGCGATCGTGCTGGCCAAGCTGGTGCTGGTCGACCGCAGCCATCTCGGCAATCTGTGGGGCATCGGCTCGTTCATCGCCTACGGCCTGCTGTGCACGGTCGTCGGCTTCTTCGCGCCGGCGCCGCCGCGCGCGCCCGCATCCGAAACCGCACAGGAGGCGATCGTATGAGTCGAGTCCCGAACCGCATGGCCGTGCTCGCTTTGGGGCTGCTCAGCAGTGCGACGCTCGCGGCCACCAGTGACGACGCCTTCGTCGCGCAATGGCCGCTGGCCTTGCCGTCGAGCGATGCCGGCGCCTACCAGGTCGAACTCGATGACGCGGTCTACGCCACCACGGTGTCGCCGGTGCTGCGCGATCTGGTGGTGGTCAACCGCGACGGCCGACAGGTGCCGGCGCTGCTGCAGTCGGCGCCCGCGCCTGCGGCCCTGCCCACGACGCAGGCACTGGCCTGGTTTCCGCTGCCGGCGTCGGCCGCGCGCGCAGGCAGCGATATCGCCGCGATCAGCGAAGTCGATCCCGACGGCCGCCTGCGACGCATCCAGTGGCAGTCCGCGCCGGGCGATGCGCCGCCGGCCGCGCTGCTGGTGGACGCCGGCGCCCTCGAGGTGCCGCTGCAGGCACTGGTGCTCGACTGGGGCGTTGCCGACGTCGCGTTCGAACGCGCCATGCAGGTCGAAGGCTCGGAGGATCTGCGCGCCTGGCAGCCGCTGCCCGCGGGCGGACGCCTGCTCGACCTGCGTCGTGGCGAGGCGCGTCTGGTCGAGCGGCGCATCGTGTTCGACGGCCCCGTGCGCACCCGGTATCTGCGGCTCACGCCCGGTGCCGGCGCCGGCACGATGCCGGCGATCGTCTCGATCACGGGCGAGTCGCCCGCGTTCGCCGAAGCGCCTGCATTGCAGTGGCGTGCGCTCGAACCGTCGGTCCCCGCCGATGCGGAAGGGGGCTTCGTGTTCCGGCTGGATGCGCGCCTGCCGGTGACCCACGTCGACCTCGGTCTGGATGGCAATGCGACCGCGCGCTGGACGCTGTCGGTGCGCGAGACCGACGATGCGCCATGGCGCACGGTCGCCAGTGACTGGCTCGTGTACCGGGTCGGCGCGGATGCGGCATCCCGCACGCCACCGCGCGCGCTCGACACGACGCTGCGCGCGCGCCAGTGGCGGCTGCAGCCGGATGCGCCGTCTGCGGGCGCTGCGCCGGTGCTGCGGCTCGGCTACCGGCCCGAACGTCTGGTGTTCGTCGCGGAAGGCGCGGCGCCGTTTTCGCTGCGGGCGGGCAGTGGCCGCGCGGTGCGCGTCGATGCGGCGGTCGCGCCGCTGCTGGCGGATCTGCGCGCGCGCAACGGCGGACGCTGGCAGCCCGCGCTGGCGACGCTGGGCGCGCGCACCGAACTGGCCGGCGCTGTCGCGCTGGACGATACGCCGCCGCGCGACTGGGGGACGTGGTTGCTGTGGGGGGTGTTGCTGCTGGGCGTGGTGCTGGTGGGTGGTTTCGCACTGAGTTTGCTGCGGGCGCCGAAGCCACGTTGAGCTCCCGCAGAGCGGGTTTGCGTGGCTGCAGGTACACCGCAGACAATGGGCCGCTGACGCATCCGCGTTCTCCTTCCGAATACAGCGAGCCCGACGCCATGACCATCGTCCGCATGACCGATCTCTATCTTTCCGGTCAGCGCGTGCTGATCCGGCAGGGCGAGCCGGTCTGAGCGGACTGCCTTCCGGCAGTCCGCGCGGCGAGCGCCCGGCCATGGATGGGCGGGCAGGTGTCCGCGATTGCAGCCGTGTCACGCCATGGAAGGCATGGCGCACATCATTCCGATCATTCAAGAGACTCCAGAGCCCATGACCATCGTCCGCATGACCGACCTCGACCTTTCCGGCAAGCGCGTGCTGATCCGGCAGGATCTCAACGTCCCCGTCGACGGCGGCACGGTCACCTCCGACCAGCGCATCACCGCGTCGCTGCCGACGCTGCGCTACGCGTTGGAGAAGGGCGCGGCGGTCATGGTGACGTCGCATCTGGGCCGTCCGAAGGAAGGCAGCTGGAGCGAGGCCGACTCGCTGGCGCCGGTGGCCGCGCGTCTGTCGGAGCTGCTCGGCATCGAGGTGCCGCTGGTGCGCGACTGGGTCGACGGTGTCGAGGTCGCACCGGGCCAGCTGGTACTGCTCGAGAACTGCCGCATGAATGTCGGCGAGAAGGATGACGACGAGGCGCTGGCGAAGAAATACGCAGCCCTGTGCGACGTGTTCGTCATGGATGCCTTCGGCACCGCGCACCGCGCGCAGGCGTCGACGCATGGCGTGATCCGCTTCGCCAACATCGCCGCCGGTGGTCCGTTGCTGATGGCCGAGCTCGACGCACTGGCCAAGGCGCTCGACGCGCCGGCGCGTCCGCTGCTGGCGATCGTTGCCGGCAGCAAGGTCTCGACCAAGCTCGAACTGCTGTCGTCGCTGGTCGGCAAGGTCGACCAGCTGATCGTCGGCGGCGGCATCGCCAACACCTTCATCGCCGCGCTGGGCCACGGCGTCGGCAAGTCGCTGGTCGAGAGCGACCTGCTCGACACCGCGAAGCAGATCATGGCCGACGCGAAGGCGCGCGGCGCCGACATTCCGGTGCCCACCGACGTCGTCGTTGCGCCCGCGTTCTCGGCCGATGCGCCGGCGACGGTCAAGGCGGTGGACGCCGTGGGCGCCGACGACATGATCCTCGACATCGGCCCGGACACCGCCAAGCGCTACGCCGCGATGATCGCCGAGGCCGGCACCGTGGTCTGGAACGGCCCGGTGGGCGTATTCGAGTTCGATGCGTTCGGCAAGGGCACCGAGACCATGGCGCGCGCGATCGCCGCCTCGAAGGCGTTCTCGATCGCCGGTGGCGGTGACACGCTGGCAGCGGTCGACAAGTACGGCATCGCCGACGACGTGTCCTACATCTCCACCGGCGGCGGCGCGTTCCTCGAATTCCTCGAAGGCAAGACGCTGCCGGCGGTCGCAGCGCTCGACGCCCGCGGGGCGTGACCCGGGCGCTGTTCTTCGATCTCGACGGCACGCTGATCGATTCGGAGCCGGGCATCCTCGGCGGGATCGCATACACGCTCGAGGTGCTGGGGCACCCGCCGCTGTCGCGCGAGGCGCTGCTGCCGTGGATCGGCCCGCCGTTGCGCGACAGCTACGAGGCGCTGTTCGACGGCGATCGTGCCCGCGCCGAGCAGGCGGTCGCGCTGTACCGCGAACGCTACGATGCAGGTGGCTGGCGCGCGCATTCGGTGTATGCCGGCATCCCAGAGATGATCACCACCCTGCAGGCGGCCGGTTACCGGATGGCCGTGGTCACCTCGAAGAACGCGGGTTTCGCGCGGCGCATCGTCGACGCGCTGCCGTTCGGCGCTGTCTTCGAAACCGTCGTCGGCGCCAGCGAGGACAACGCGCGCCGCTACAAGCGCGAACTGATCGCCGAGGCGCTGTCGCGGTTGGCGCTGACCGCAGCCGACGCGACGATGATCGGCGACCGGCGCTACGACATGGAAGGCGCCGTGCAGCACGGCATGCGCGGCATCGGGGTGCAATGGGGCTTCGGAGATGCCGCCGAGCTGCAGACCGCCGGCGCGCAGCATGTGGTCGCTTCGCCTGCAGCGCTGGTGGCCGCACTGCTCTGAGCGCATACGGCAGGCGTCAAGTGTCGCTGCGGGTTGCACGTGGCACTACACGCGCAGCGAACCGGGCCGGCCTGCAGTGCGGTCCACGCCGGCTGCGGATTTCGCAGTAAGCTTCGGAGGCGGCGTGCCGTCACGAAGGCGCCGTCTCCTGATTGCCGTGCGACGTGCGGCCGACCACCGGTGGATACCATTCGCCCCATGATCAAGACCGACCTGCCTTCCGTTCCGGCGCACCGTCGCCGCACCCGCATTCTCGCCACGCTGGGCCCCGCGACCGACGCGCCCGGCGTCCTCGATGCGCTCATCGCTGCCGGCGTCAACGCGGTCCGGCTGAACTTCTCGCACGGCGATCCGTCCTCGCAGCAGGTCCGCGCCGAAGCCGTGCGCGCGGCGGCCGATCGCGCCGGCGTCGAGATCGGCATCCTGGCCGACCTGCCGGGCCCGAAGATCCGCATCGAGAAATTCGCTGACGGCAAGGTGCAGTTGCGCGCCGGCGCGCGCTTCGATCTGGTGGCCGATCCCGCGGCGCCTCCGGGCACCGTCGACGAAGTCGGCGTCAGCTATCTCGGCCTGCCGGGCGACGTGGAAGCCGGCGACGTGCTGCTGCTCGACGACGGCCTGATGCAGCTGCAGGTCACCGCCGTCGAAGGCGCACGCATCGTCACCACGGTGCTCAACGACGGTGTGCTGTCGAACCGCAAGGGGCTCAACAAGCAGGGCGGCGGCCTGTCGCTGGGCGCGCTGACCGATCACGACCGTGAGCTGATCAAGGTCGCTGCGGACATCGGCGTCGACTTCATCGCGGTGTCGTTCTGCCGCAACGCCGCCGACATGGAAGAGGCGCGCTCGATCGCCCGCTCGCACGGCAGCGACGCCGCACTGGTGTCGAAGATCGAGCGTACCGAGGCGATCGACAACCTCAGCGAGATCATCGACGCCAGCGACGTGGTGATGGTGGCGCGCGGCGACTTGGGCGTGGAGATCGGCGATGCCGAGCTGCCCGGCCTGCAGAAGAAGATCATCCGCGAGTCGCTGGCCCGCAACAAGGTGGTCATCACCGCGACGCAGATGCTGCAGTCGATGGTGGAAAGCCCGATGCCGACGCGCGCCGAAGTGCTGGACGTGGCCAATTCGGTCATCGACGGCACCGATGCGGTGATGCTGTCGGCCGAAACCGCCGCGGGCGCCTATCCGGTGCGCGCGGTGGAAGCGATGGCGCGCATCTGCGTCGGCGCCGAACGCCAGTTCGCGCACGACACCGATTTCGAGAAGGCGCAGCGCAACCTCGAGCGCGCCGACCATGCGATCGCGATGGCGGCCATGTTCCTGTCCGAACACGTCGGCGTCGGCGCGATCGTCGCGATGACCGAATCGGGCGGCACCGCGCGCTACCTGTCCCGGTTCCGCGGCGGCGCGTCGATCTATGCGTTCGCGCGTCACGACGGTGCGCGCCGGCGCATGTCGCTGATGCGCGACGTGTTCCCGTTCAACTACGACAGCCGCGGCCAGACCCCGCGCGAGGCCGCGCGCGGCAGCGTGCGGCTGCTGGTCGAGGCGGGGCTGCTTGGTCCTGGCCAGCGCGTCGTGTTCACCAGCGGCGAGCACATGGAAACCCATGGCGCCACCAACACGCTGCGCCTGCTGCAGGTCGGCGCCGACGGTCGCGCCGAGGGGCTGGGCGAGCTGTAACGCCCGGTCCGCGTGTTCCGGAGGCCCGGCCGATGCGCCGGGCTATAATCGCGGCCCTTTCCCGTCGCGATCCCGGAACCCGTCATGAGCATCGAACAGCTTGCCGAAACCGCCCAGGCCATGGTGGCGAAGGGCAAGGGCATCATCGCGATCGACGAGTCGACGGGCACGATCGGCAAGCGCTTCGAACAGGTCGGCATTCCGAACAACGAAGAGAACCGCCGCGCCTATCGCGAGCTGCTGCTGACCACGCCGAAGCTGTCGGAGCACATCAGCGGCGCGATCCTGTTCGACGAGACCCTGCGCCAGTCGACCAAGGCCGGTGTGCCGTTCGCGAAGTACCTGACGCAGCAGGGCATCATCCCGGGCATCAAGGTCGACAAGGGCACGCACGCGCTGGCGGGCTTCCCCGGCGAACTGGTGACCGAAGGCCTCGACGGCCTGCGTTCGCGGCTCGAGGAGTACTACAAGCTCGGCGCGCGCTTCGCCAAGTGGCGGGCGGTGATCACGATCGGCGAAGACATGCCGTCGGGTACCTGCATCGACGTCAACGCCCACGCGCTCGCGCGTTACGCCGCGTTGTGCCAGGAGCAGGGTCTGGTGCCGATGGTCGAGCCGGAGGTGCTGCTCGACGGCGATCACGACATCCAGACTGCGTACGAAGTCACCGAAGTGGTGCTGCGCGGGCTGTTCGACGCGCTCTACAGCCAGAACGTCATGCTCGAGGGCACGATCCTCAAGGCCTCGATGGTGCTGCCGGGCAAAGACTGCGACGAAGAGGCGGATGTCGAGGAAGTCGCCGAAGCGACGCTGATGTGCCTCAAGTCGTCGGTACCGGCGATCCTGCCGGGCATCGTGTTCCTGTCGGGCGGCCAGTCGGACGAACTCGCGACCGCGCATCTCGATGCGATGAACCGTCTCGGCCCGAATCCGTGGCCGCTGTCGTTCTCCTACGGCCGCGCGATGCAGCAGGCCGCGCTGAAGCTGTGGTCGCAGGACCTCACCGGCAATGTGCGCAAGGCGCAGGACACCGTCTACGCACGCGCCCGCGACAATGGTCTGGCCGCGCAAGGCAAGTTCAACGGCTGATCGCGACACCCGACCGTCTCTGCAAGCGCCGGCCTCGTGCCGGCGTTTTCATGTGCGGCGCTCAATCCGCGAGTGCGGCCTCGTAACGCGTCAGCATCGCAGCGTCGTGGCAACAGAACAGCACCGTTGTCGGCAATGCGCCGGTCCACGCGCGCACGGTGTCGACCGAGATCGACACCGCTTGATCGATCGGATAGCCGTAGACGCCGCAGCTGATCGCCGGGAATGCGACTCGTGCGAGCCCGTGCTCGGCGGCGAGCGCGAGGCTGTCGCGATAGCAGGCCGCGAGCGCTTCGGCTTCGCCCGCATGGCCGCCGCGCCAGACCGGTCCGACGGTGTGGATCACCGAGTGCGCCGGCAATGCGAAGCCAGGCGTGATCCGCGCGTCGCCGGTCGGGCAGCGCACGCCTGGACGTACCTCGGGCAATGCGCGGCACGCCTGCAGCAGGGCAGGACCGGCGGCGCGATGGATCGCACCATCGACCCCGCCGCCACCGAGCAGGGTTTCATTCGCGGCATTGACGATCGCGTCGGCTTCGACGCGGGTGATGTCGGCCTGGCGGGCTTCGAGAATCGGCATGCGAGCAGGCTCGGCGCCGCGGCGTGGAGGCCGGGTGAGTCCTTCGCGCGCAGGCGGCGATTAGGCTGGCCCGGCATTTCCGAGCGTCGAGGTCACCGATGAGCGTCGTTTCCCGATCCACACGGCTGCATGTACCGCTCGCGGTCCACGACGCGCTGCGACGCGGCAGCGCCATCGAGGCGATCAAGCATCTGCGCGATGCCAATCCCGGACTGAAGCTCGCGGATGCACGCGATGCGGTCCAGCGACTGGCGGAGAATCCGTCCGGCGCACTGGACGCCGATGATCCGTTCCGGCCTGCGGGCGGCGGCGCGCCGCAAGCGAGCGGCACGCTGCCGAGCGAGGTGGCCGCGAAGCTCGCGACCGGCAACACCGTCGACGCCGCGAAACGGCTGCGTGACGTCAAACCGGGATTCAGCGAAGAAGCGGCGCGCGACGCGATCGCGAAACACGGCTCGCCGCTGATGCGCGAGGCACGTCAGGAGACCGTCGTGCGCGGTGACAGCGGCGAGTTCGGCTGGCTGGGCTGGGTGCTCGCGCTGGTCGTCGTCGGTGGCGGACTGGCGATCTGGCTGGGTTGAGCACCCGGCCCGCCCCCACCGGCACCCTGTAAGAGCACGCGCGCGCGCCATGGGCTTGACCGACAGTCGCCATCGCGCGCGAGCGCGTCCACACGAGATCCGTGTGGGAACTCAGCCGGTCACGGCAGACCGGCCAGCCATTCGTCGTCGGAGCCTTCATTGATGTCGGCGAACAGGGGCGTGGAGAAGTAACGCTCGCCGGTATCGGGCAGCATCGTCAGGATCACCGCCCCGTCGGCAGCGGTCTTCGCGACCTCGAGCGCGGCGGCGAGCGTGCCGCCTGCCGAGATGCCGACGAAGATGCCTTCTTCGGCGGCGAGTCGACGCGCGGTGTCGATCGAGTCGGCATCGTCGATCGACAGCACCCGGTGCGCGACATCGCGATTGAGCACGCCCGGCACGAAGTCGGGCGTCCAACCCTGCACCTTGTGCGGCGCCCATTCCTTGCCCTGCAACAGCGCGGCACCCGCCGGTTCGCAGGTCACGATCTCCACCTCGGGCCGCGCGACCCGCAATACCTCGCCCACGCCAGTGAGCGTGCCGCCCGTGCCCCAGCCGGTGACGAAGTGGTCGAGCCGGCGCCCGGCGAAATCACGCAGGATCTCGGCGGCCGTGGTCTGCCGGTGATAGGCGGGATTAGCGGGATTCTCGAACTGGCTGGCCCAGAACCAGCCGTGCTGTTCGGCCAGTTCCTTTGCCCGACGCACCATGCCGCTGCCGCGCTCGGCAGCGGGGGTCAGGATCACCTTGGCGCCGTAGGCGCGCATCAGCTTGCGGCGTTCGATCGAGAAGGTCTCGACCATCGTGGCGACGAATTTGTAGCCGCGCGCGGCGCAGACCATCGCCAGCGCCACGCCGGTGTTGCCCGAGGTCGCTTCGACCACGGTGTCGCCGGGCTTGAGCAGGCCGCGCCGTTCGGCGTCGAGGATGATCGCCAGCGCGAGGCGGTCCTTGACCGAGCCGCCCGGATTGAACGATTCGACCTTGACGTAGAGTGCGACGTTGGGCGGCGCAAGCCGGTGCAGGCGCACGACGGGCGTGTGGCCGATGGTGTCGAGAATGCTGTCGTACAGGGCCATGGGGGAACCCTTGCGAAGGCGCGGAGCGCGGGACTCCACAGTGGGCCAAAACGCATGAGGGTGCCAGCGGTTGACACGATCCGCGCGCGAATACGACCCACTGATGGCATGGGTCGGCGTCACGGGTCAGCGGGTACTATCGGGCGGTTTTTCAGCCCCCTTTCCCCAGGCGTTCCCTGTTCATGCCCCTGTCCCCCCAGCTTCTGCCGCGCCTGCGTTCCTGCGCGCCCGTCCTCGCGTGTCTCCTGCTGCTCGCAGGCTGCGGCGGCGCCGCGCAACCTGCGGCCGCGCCCGGTGCGGGCGGTGCAGCCGTGCCGGTGACCACGGCAACGGTGCAGCCCCGCGCATGGAACGACTCGATCGCCGCACTCGGTACCGTGAATGCGCGCGAGTCGGTGACGGTGACCGCCAAGGTCAGTGAAACCGTGCAGCGCGTGCATTTCGACAGCGGTGACCGGGTGGCGGCAGGCGACGTCCTGGTCACGCTGTCGGGCAACCAGCAGCAGGCGGCCCTGCGCGCCGCCGAGGCCGCGGCGACCGAAGCCGAGCAACAGTATGTCCGCGGCAACGAACTGGTCGGCCAGCAGCTGATCGCACGGGCGTCGATCGACACCCTGCGCGCGACGCGCGACAGCGCGCGCGCCAATGTCGCCGAGATGCGCGCCGACATCGGCGACCGCACCATTCGGGCCCCGTTCGCAGGCGTGCTGGGCCTGCGCCAGGTCAGCCCGGGCGCGCTGGTCACCCCGGGCACCGCGATCGCGACGCTGGACGACATCTCCACCGTCTACGTGGATTTTCCGGTGCCCGAAGTGCGCCTGGCATCGATCGCGGCCGGTCAGCGGGTCTTCGGCAGCAGCGCCGCCTATCCGGGCGAGGACGTCGAAGGCGTCGTGCAGATCGTCGATTCGCGCGTCGATCCCAACACGCGTGCGGTGGCCGTGCGGGCAGCGTTCGACAATCCCGACGATCGCCTGCGCCCCGGCATGCTGATCCAGGTCCGCCTCGAACAGCGCGAGCGCCAGGCGCTGATGATTCCCGAGATCGCGGTGATCCAGGTCGGACGTGACACCTTCGTGTTCCGCGTGCGCGAGGACGAGACCGTCGAACAGGCGCCGGTCACGCTGGGCGTCCGGGGGCAGGGTCTGGCGGAGATCGTCGAGGGGATCGAGCCGGGCACCCGGATCGTCGTCGATGGCACCGGCAAGCTCCGGCCCGGCATGCGGATCGTCGAGGGCAGCGTGCAGGACGCGAAATCGCCGGCCGCGGACGCGCCGGCCGCGACCGAGGGTCGTGCCCCATGAAGATGTCCGATGTCGCCATCAAGCGGCCGGTGTTCGCGGTCGTCATCAGCCTGCTGCTGGTGGTGCTGGGCATCATGTCCTTCAGCCGGCTGACGCTGCGCGAGCTGCCGAACATCGACCCGCCGATCGTCTCGGTCGACGTCACCTATCCCGGCGCATCGGCCGCGGTGGTGGAAACCCGCATCACCCAGATCCTCGAGGACGCGCTGGCCGGCATCGAGGGCATCCGCACGATCGAGTCGCGCAGCCGCAACGGCCGCGCCGACGTGACCATCGAATTCAACCTCACCCGCGACATCGAGGCCGCGGCCAACGACGTCCGCGATGCGATCAGCCGGGTGAGCGATCGATTGCCGATCGAGGCAGACGCGCCGGAGATCTCCAAGGTCGAGGCCGACGCCGACGCGATCATGTGGCTCAACCTGCGCTCGAGCACGATGAACACGCTCGAGCTGACCGACTACACCGACCGTTACGTGCTCGACCGGCTGTCGTCGCTGGACGGCGTGGCGCGCGTGCAGCTCAGCGGCAGCCAGCGTTATGCGATGCGGATCTGGCTCGACCGCGACGCGATGACCGCGCGCGACGTCGCCGCGGCCGATGTCGAGGCCGCGCTGCGCAACGAGAACGTCGAGCTGCCGGCCGGCAACATCGAATCGGAAACCCGTGACTTCACCTTGCGCGTGGAGCGCGGCTACCGCGAACCCTCGCAGTTCGCCCAGATTCCGATCCGCCGCGGCGACGACGGCTACGTCGTGCGCATGGGCGACGTCGCGCGCATCGAACTCGGGACCGCCGAACGGCGTTCCTATACACGCAGCAATTCGGTGCCCAATGTGGGCCTCGGCATCGTCCGTACCTCCACCGCGAACGCGCTCGATGTCGCCCGCGCGGCGCGCGCGGAAGCCGAGCGCATCCAGGACACGCTGCCCGAAGGCACCGAGATCTTCGTCGCGGCCGACAATACGGTCTTCATCGAGTCCGCCATCACGCGGGTCTACTGGACGCTGTTCGAGGCGATGGCGCTGGTGTTCGTCGTGATCTGGCTGTTCCTCGGCAGCCTGCGCGCGGCGATCATCCCGGCCGTCACCGCGCCGGTCTGCCTGATCGCCGCGTTCACCGCGCTGTACATGTTCGGTTTCTCGGTCAATCTGCTGACCCTGCTGGCGCTGGTGCTGTGTATCGGCCTGGTGGTCGACGACGCGATCATCGTGCTGGAGAACGTGCAGCGACGCGCCGATCTCGGCGAGCCGCCGCTGGTCGCGGCCCGGCGCGGGACCGCGCAGGTCGCGTTCGCCGTGATCGCGACGACCGCGGTGCTGGTCGCGGTGTTCCTCCCGGTCGGTTTCATGGAGGGCAATTCCGGACGCCTGTTCCGCGAGCTGTCGGTCACGTTGGCCGGTGCGGTCGCGCTGTCGGCCTTCATCGCGCTGACGCTGACGCCGATGATGTGTTCGAAGCTCGTGCGGCGCCACGAGAAGCCGCGCGGCTTCAACCGCTGGATGACCCGGCAGCTGGACCGGCTCAGCAGCAGCTACGGCGGTCGCGTGTCCGCGCTGGTGGGCATGCGCAGCGGGCGGCTGATCCTGGCGATGGCGCTGGCGATGGGCGCCTGCGTCGTGGTGGCGCTGTTGCTGTTCTGGCGGGTGCCCAGCGAACTGTCGCCGGCCGAGGACCGCGGACGCTTCTTCGTCTCCGTCGATGGTCCGGAAGGTGCCGGCTTCGACTACACCGTCGAGCAGATGCAGCAGGTCGAGGCGATCTTCGCGCCGCTGGTCGGTGAGGACAAGCCGATCGAACGCGCCAACTCGCGCGTGCCGCGCGGCTGGGGTGGCAGTGCGGAAATGCACAACGGCCAGGTCATCGTGTTCCTGCAGGACTGGCGCGACCGCGAGATGCCGACGACCGACATCGTCGAGGATCTGCGGGCGAAGTTCGCCGAGCTGCCCGGCGTGCAGGTGCGCGCCAACGTGCCCGGCGGACTGATCAGCAGCCGCGGCCAGCGCTACCAGCTGGTGCTCGGCGGTCCCGATTACGCGGAAATCGCGCAGTGGCGCGACCGCATGCTGGCGCGCATGCGCGATAACCCCGGCATCCAGGATCCGGATTCCGACTACAAGGAAACCCGTCCGCAGATGCGCGTCGACATCGACCGTCAGCGCGCAGCCGATCTCGGCGTGTCGGTGCAGGAAATCGGTCGCACGCTCGAGACGATGATGGGCTCGCGCCAGGTCACCACCTTCGTCGACAACGGCGAGGAGTACGACGTGCTGCTGCAGGCCGAGCGCGAGCGGCGCATGACGCCGTCCGATCTCACCGACACCTTCGTGCGCGGTCGCGACGGCGCGCTGGTGCCGCTGTCGAACCTGGTCACGCTCAGCGAGGTCGCCGAGCCCGGCAGCTTCAACCGCTTCAACCGGCTGCGCGCGATCACCATCAGCGCCGGCCTTGCGCCCGGCTACACCATGGGCGAGGCGATCGAGTGGACGCGCGAGGTCGCGGCCGAAGAGCTGCCCGACTACGCGCAGGTCGACTGGAAGGGCGAGAGCCGTGAATTCCAGGAAGCCGGCGGCGCGGTGCTGCTGACCTTCGCGATGGCGCTTCTGATCGTCTACCTGGTGCTGGCCGCGCAGTTCGAGAGCTTCATCCATCCGCTGTCGATCATGCTCACGGTGCCGCTGGCGGTGCTGGGCGCATTGCTCGGCCTGTGGGCGACGGGCGGCACGCTGAATCTCTTCAGCCAGATCGGCATCGTGATGCTGATCGGCCTGGCGGCGAAGAACGGCATCCTGATCGTCGAATTCGCCAACCAGCTGCGCGATGACGGTCGCGGTGTGCGCGAGGCGATCACCGAGGCGGCAGCAGTGCGCCTGCGACCGATCCTGATGACCGCGGCGGCGACGATCGTGGGTGCGGTGCCGCTGGTCGTGGCGGGCGGGCCGGGGTCGGCCAGCCGCGCGACGATCGGTGTCGTGATCATCTTCGGCGTCGCGTTCTCCACGTTGCTGTCGCTGTTCGTCGTGCCGGCGTTCTATGCGTTGCTGGCGCCGTTCACGCGATCGCCCGAAGCGCTGGCGCACGAACTCGAGCGTCTGGAAGCGGAGACGCCTGCGGTCAGCGGCCATGCCTGAGGCCGCGCGCTGGGACGCAGTGCGTCTGGACGGCGCCGGCTTCGTGCTGCGCCGCTGGCGCGCCGACGATCTCGACGCGTTGTTGCGGCATGCGGACGACCCCGCCGTGGTCCGCGGGCTGAGCCACCGCTTCCCGACGCCGTATACGCGCGCAGACGGCGAGGCGTTCCTCGCCGGTCGCGTCGTGGACTTGCATGATCCGGTGTTCGCGATCGAAATCGACGGTGCCGCGTGCGGCGGCATCGGCGCGCGCCCCGGGGTCGGCGAGCGCGCGCGGTCCGCTGAGCTCGGCTATTGGCTGGGTCAGGCGCATTGGGGACACGGGCTGATGACGCGCGCCGTGGCGCTCTACACCAACTGGGTCTTCGATGCACTGGGCCTGCATCGGCTGCAGGCGACGGTGCTGGCGTTCAACACGGGGTCGGCGCGCGTCCTGGACAAGAACGGCTTCCTCGAGGAAGGCTGCATGCGACGCGCGGTGATCAAGGACGGGCGGCTGCACGACCTGCGTCTGTTCGCCCGGACGCGCGCACTCGACTGAGCGCGTTTCGTGTTTGCGCGCGATTGATGGAGAATCGAACGGTCCCGCTGCTGCGCGGGTTCGCCTTCAACCCGGGGAGCGCCGCATGGAAACGATCGTCAACACACTCAACAGCGTGATCTGGAGTCCGCCGCTGATCTGGCTGTGTCTGGGCGCGGGCCTGTATTTCTCGGTGCGCACGCGATTCGTGCAGGTCCGCCAGCTCGGCGAGATGGTGCGGCTGATGCTCGCAGGCGGCAAATCGGAAGCCGGCGTGTCGTCGTTCCAGGCGCTGGCGATGTCGCTGTCGGGACGCGTGGGCATCGGCAACATCGCCGGCGTCGCCACGGCGATCGCCTTCGGCGGTCCGGGCGCGGTGTTCTGGATGTGGGTCGTGGCTTTCCTCGGCGCGTCGACGGCCTATATCGAATCGACGCTGGCGCAGATCTACAAGGAAAAGGACGAAAGCGGGCGGTACCGCGGCGGTCCCGCGTACTACATCGAAAAAGCGATGGGCCAGCGCTGGTACGCCTGGCTGTTCGCGATCGTGACCATCATCGCCGCCGGCTTCCTGCTGCCGGGCGTGCAGGCCAACGGCATCGCCGCCGCCGCGCAGAACGCGTGGGGCATCGCGCCCGCCGTGACCGCCGCCATCGTCGTGGTCGGACTGGGCTTCATCATCTTCGGCGGCGTCAAGCGCATTGCGCGCTTCGCCGAGATCGTCGTGCCGTTCATGGCGCTGGCGTACATCCTGGTCGCGCTGGTGATCATGTTCCTCAATATCTCGGCGGTGCCGGAGATGTTCGGGCTGATCTTGCGCAGCGCCTTCGGACTGGAAGCCGGCATGGGCGCCGTGCTGGGCCTGGCGATCGAGTGGGGCGTCAAGCGCGGTATCTATTCCAATGAAGCGGGGCAGGGCACCGGGCCGCACCACGCGGCGGCGGCGGAAGTGTCGCATCCGGCCAAGCAGGGTCTGGTGCAGGCGTTCTCGGTCTACGTCGACACCTTGCTGGTGTGTTCGGCGACCGCTTTCATGATCCTCTCGACCGGCATGTACAACGTCATCGCACCGGCGGGCGGCATGCTCTTCGAGGCGCTGCCCGGCATCGCGGTCGGCCCGGGCTATGCCCAGGCGGCGGTGGAATCGGTGCTGCCCGGCTACGGCGCCGGGTTCGTCGCGCTGGCGCTGTTCTTCTTCGCCTTCACGACGATCATCGCCTACTACTACATGGCCGAAACCAATATCGCCTACCTCAACCGGCGCATGCACCGGCCGTGGATGGTGTTCGCATTGCGCATCGCGATTCTCGCCGCGGTGACCTTCGGCTGCATGCGCACCGCGGAAATGGCCTGGACGCTCGGCGACATCGGCGTAGGCCTGATGGCCTGGCTCAACATCGTCGCGATCCTGATCCTGCAGAAGCCGGCGCTGCTCGCGCTGCGCGACTACGAAGCCCAGCAGACGCAGGGCCTCGACCCCACATTCGATCCGGACCGGCTCGGCATCCGCAATGCCGACCTCTGGCGCAAGGACTCCTGACATGACCAAATCCCCCTGGTCCGGCGGCAGCCGGGACACCCCACGCACCCCGGCGCCCGCCCCCGGTCGCGACAGCCCGTGGGGTGCGCGCTCGCGCCCTGCGACGCCTGCGCCGCCGCGCCCGCCCGCGCCGCGCGCGCAGGTCGACGCGCCCGATGCGGATGGCGTCGACACCGAAGACCGGCGCGAGATGCGCCTCTACGGGCGCAATGCGATCGACGCGGTATTCGCGCGCCGGCCCGAGGCGATCCGCAAGCTCTATCTGCTCGAGGCCCGCATTCCGCAGCTGCAGCCCCTGTTGAAGTGGTGCGCGGGCAACCGCGTCGGTTATCGCGTGGTGGCCGAGGACGATCTGCGCAAGCTCGCCGCCAGTTCGCACCACGAGGGCGTGGTCGCCGACGTGCTGCGCGAGGCGCCGCAATCGCTCGGCGCATGGCTGCAGGCGCTGCCGGCCGGCCCGGTCTGCGCGCTGTGGCTCGATGGCGTGGGCAATCCGCACAACCTGGGCGCGATCCTGCGTTCGGCCGCGCACTTCGGCGCCGGCGCGATCCTGCTGCCGAAGACCTCGCCGCTGGCGCTGTCCGGCGCCGCTGCGCGCGTCGCGGAAGGCGGCGCGGAATCCGTGCCGTTCGTGCGCCTGGGCCGCGACGACAACGCAATCGCCCAGCTGCGCAGCGTCGGCTTCTCGCTCGCGGCGACCGTGGTGCGGGGCGGGGAGAGCCTGTTCGCACGCCCGTTGCCCGAGCGCGTCGTCTTCGTCATCGGCTCCGAAGGCGAAGGCATGGATGCCGACCTCGCCGAGGCCTGCGACCTGCGTCTCGGCATTCCGGGCAGCGGCAAGGTCGAGAGCCTCAATGTCGCCTCGGCAACCGCGGTGTTGCTGGCGCAGTGGATGCAGCACCGCCACGCCTGAAGGCAGGCGTGCGGGTGCGCGACGGGACGCGCCGCGCGCCTCGCATCGCGCGCAGACGCGATGCGAGGATCGGGCGTCAATGTTCGGGGGTCGCTTCGGTCTTCGGCGCGCTGCCGAAGCTTTCCGTCGATTCCGCCGCCAGCCATGCGAAGACCGCGTAGGCGGCGGTGTTCTGCGCGACCGCATCGGGATCGACCTTGTCGAGGGTATCGTCGGCGTTGTGGTGCAGGTCGAAATAGTCGGTACCGTCCTGGCCCAGCCAGCCCCAGGCGCCGCCCTTGGCGGCCAGCGGGGAGATGTCGGGGCCGGGGCCGCCCTTGTCCTGCAGATAGTCGATGCCGAGCGGACGCAGGACTTCGGCAATCGCGTCGCTGGTTGCGCGCTGTCCGGCCGGGGCGCTGGTGTTGAAGCCGTAGATGCGCCCGGCGCCGAAGTCGCTCTCAGCGCCGACGATGTGTCGCGCGATGATGTCCGCGCCGCCGTGTGCCTCGGCATAGGCGCGCGCACCGAGTAGACCCTGTTCCTCGTTCGCGAATGCGACCACGCGCACCGTGCGGCGCGGCCGCTGGGGCAGCTGCGCGATCAGGTGCCCGGCGGCCATCGTGATGCCGACGCCGGACGCGTCGTCGACCGCGCCGGTGCCCAGATCCCATGAATCCAGATGCCCGGCGATCAGCACGATCTCGTCGGGCGCTTCGCGTCCCGTGACTTCGCCGATGACGTTCTGCGAGGTGTACTCGCCGTTCCAGCCCACATCCAGCGCCAGATGCACCTGCACCGGGCCACGGCCGAGCAGGCGCGCGAGCTGGTCGGCATCGGGCAACGACAGCGCAGCCGACGGAATCGGCGTGACATCGGCGTCGAACCGCGTGATGCCGGTGTTGGCCACGCGATGCGGGCTGGTGCCGATCGAGCGCATCAGATACCCCGCGGCGCCCTTGCGAGCCGCGATCGACGGGCCGCGCCCGCGCACCGGGCCTGCCGCGCCGTAGCCGCTGCCATCGCGCGAACGCGCCATCGGCACGTCGACGAACGCGAGCTTGCCGCGCAACGTTGCGGGATCGGCGGCTTCCAGCGCGGCGATGCTGTCGAAACGCACCAGCTCGGCGGTGACGTCGCCGGCCGGGCTGCCGCCCAGCGCTGTGATCACCAGCGGCTGCGCGTGCGCGCCGACCACCGACGCATGTTCGCTGCGACGCTCCCACTTCGGAAACGTCACCGGCTCGGTCCAGACCTTGTCGTAGCCCAGCGCTTCGAAGCGCGCCTTGGCCCAGGCGACGGCGCGGGCATCGGCCTCGCTGCCCGGCAGGCGCGGGCCGATGTCGGTGGTCAGCGATTCGATCAGCGCATACGCGGTGCCATCCTGCGCGGCGCGCTCGCGCAACTGCGCGGCCTGTTCGAGTGCGGCCGGCGCAAGGGGCGCAGCCTCGCGCGACTGTGCGAAGGCGGGGGATGCGGCCAACAGCGCGGTCGACAGCAGGACGATGGCCAGGGGCCTGAGGGACGGAACGCGCATGTGGACGACTCCAACGAGGGACATGGACACAAGAGAAAGGCCGCGGCAGTGGCGCGCGCGGCCCGTCGGTTGACGCAGGCGGACGTGTGGCGGCGTCAGGGCTGCGTGCGCAGCGAATCGCGGATCTCGCGCAGCAGCTTCACTTCCTCGCTCGGCTCGGCCGGCTTGGCCGGTTCCGGTGCTTCGGCCTGCTTGCGCTTGAGGCGGTTGATGAACTTGACGGCCAGGAAGATCGCGAACGCCACGATGACGAACTGGATGAGCGTGTTGATGAAGATGCCGTAGCCGATCGTGACGGCCGGAATTTCCTCACCCGTCGCAGCGTCGAGCGTGGCGGCGCGCAGCGTGATCGCGAGTTCGGTGAAGTCGACGTTGCCGATCAGCATTCCGATCGGCGGCATGATGATCTGGTCGACCAGCGCGGTGACGATCTTGCCGAACGAGGCACCGATGACCACACCGACGGCGAGGTCGATGACGTTGCCGCGGACCGCGAATTCCTTGAATTCGGACAGAATGCCCATGCATCACTCCTGCACTGTGTTGGGGAACCAGGTGCGGACGACTATACCGACGGCGGCGTGATTCGCAGATGCAGTTCGATCACATCGTCGAGCCGGGCGACGCACCGGTCGCCGGGCTGCAGGGCGGCGACGCCGGCCGGCGTGCCCATGAAGACGAGATCGCCCGCGCGCAGCGCGAACAGTCTGGACAGCTCGTGGAGGATCTCGGGCACGTCCCAGATCAGCTGGTCGAGCGTCGAGCTCTGGCGGCGCTCGCCATTGACCTCGAGGCTGAGCGTGCGCGACGCCAGCGCACCGATCCCGGCGGCCGGCACGAGTTCGCCGACCGGCGCCGAGGCGTCGAAGCCCTTGGCGATGTCCCACGGCAGGCCCTTGGCCTTGGCCGCCGCCTGCAGGTCGCGACGCGTGAGATCGAGGCCGACGGTGTAGCCGAACACCAGCGCCTGTGCAGCTTCGACCGCGAGTACACCGGCCGGCGCGTCCGCGCCGAGCGCCACGACCAGCTCCACCTCGTGGTGCAGATCGCGGGTGGCGCTGGGGTAGGGCACCGTCGCAGCGGTGACGACGGCATCGGCCGGCTTGGCGAAGAACACCGGCGTACCGCGATCGGCTTTCGACGCGGGCGCGTCCGCGCCCATTTCCTTCGCGTGGTCGGCAAAGTTGCGACCGACGCAATAGACCCGGCGCACGGGAAAGCGGCCGCCCCCACGCACCGGCAGGCGTACGGGCTCGGAAGCAGGCACGACATCGCGCGCGGAATCGGTCATCGCGGGTCCTCGGCGCCGGGCTGCGCCATCGAAATCGGAGAGCGGCGCGACGCGACGGTCGCGCCCGGGATCAGCGCAGTGCGGCGTGGTCGCGGTTGCGGACCACCCGGTACTCGGCATCGACGATGCGACTGTCGCGGCGCGGCGTCGGGCTGCGGACGAGCAGACGGCGTGCGATGCCGAACAGGATCATTGCCGCGCCGATGAAGACACCGGCGACGAGCAGTACCGCGAGCATCGCCACGCCCACCACACCGAGCGCGATGCGCAGCAGCGGATGACGCGGTTTGCGGGGTGCGAACATCGCACGCACGCCGGAGGCGTCGAAGCGGGCATGGAGATCGCGGAAGAAAGGCTTGGACATGGGTTCCGTCAACGTCGTGACACAATGCGGCCTCTGTGGCCGGTGACCAGTATCGGTCCGGGGCCGATTGGAGTTGTAATGCCTTCGTTAAATCCACGTGAGGGACACGCCCCGCTGCTGGCATTCGATGCCATCACCGATGGCGGATTCGCCGAGGTGGAGGCGGTCCTGGACGGCGACGCCGAATCGCTGGTCCTGTTCCGCGACGGCGCACGCGTACAGGCCTGGTTGAACATCTGCCCGCATGCCGGGCGTCGACTCGACTGGGCGCCGGGACAGTTCCTGCGCGCGAAGACCGGCGAGCTGGTATGCGCGGCGCACGGCGCCAGCTTTTCGCTGGTCGATGGTGTCTGCGTGGCCGGACCGTGCCGTGGCGAGGCCCTGCGCGCAGTGGCGGTGCGCGTGCAGGACGGACACGTCGTGCTGGGCTGACACGCCGCGTTGCGCCCTGAAGCCGCGCCCGTCTCCGCGCGCTGTCGGGGCGGCGTGATCAGAACAGCAGATTGACCATCAGCACGATGATGGCCGTATAGAGCAGCGAGATCGGCAGGCCGATGCGCCACAGCTCGCGCGCCTTGTAGCCCGCGGGTCCGATGATCATCGACATGACCGGGTTCGACTGTGTCATGAAGTTGTTCGACGCCGACAGCGCGACGATCAGGGCGAAAGCCGTGGGATTGCCGCCGACCGCGAGCGCCAGATTGATCGCCAGTGGCACCACGACGATGGTCGCGCCGACGTGGCTGATCACCATCGAGAACGCGGCGGTCAACAGCGCCACCGCGATTTCCAGCACCCAGATCGGCAGGCCGCTGGGCAGGCGTTCGATCGTGTGTCCGGCCACCCACGCCGCTGCGCCGCTGGAGTCCATCGCCCAGCCCAGCGGAATCAGGCAGGCCATGAGGAACACGGTCTTCCAGTTGATGGCGCTGTAGGCCTCGTCCATCTTCAGCACGCCGAACACCAGCATGCCGGCGACGCCGGCCATCAGCGCGACCGAGGTCGGCACCCGCGACGACAGGGCGATCAGCATCGTCACCGCGAAGATCGCCATCGCGATCTTGAACTTGTGCGGTCGCTGTTCGCCCTTCGGATAATCGGTGACGATGATGAAGTCGAGCGATTTCGCCGTCTTGGCCAAGTCCTGCCAGATGCTGTGCAGCACCAGCATGTCGCCGGCGCGCAGGGTCATCGAACGCACGTCCTCGCGGATCACCTGCTTGTCGCGGTTGATTGCCAGCAGCCGCACGCCGTACTTCTTGCGCAGGCTCAGTTCGGACGCGGACTTGCCGATGAATTTCGAGGTCGGCGGCACCACCGCCTCGGCGATGCCCGCGCGGCTGGGGTTGAACAGGTCGCCGAAGTTGCGCAGGCGCGTGCTCAGGCGCAGGAACTGGTTCTGCGCGAAGTCGGCGACCTGCTGGCGGCGGCCCATCGCGCCGATGACGCTGCCCACCCAGATGCGCGCATCCGCCGGCGGGGCCAGTCGCGAATCGTTTTCCGACTTCAGCGCGAGCAGGACCGGCGCATCGTGGATCGCCTCGGCCTCGCCGAAAGTCATGCCGACCAGCGGACTCTCCGCGGTGACCACCAGCTCGTAGACCTCGCCGTCGATGCCGTAGGCGCTGGCGAAATAGCTCTGCGTGCGCGCCGGCGTGACATTGCCGTCGCCTTCGCCCTGATCGTCGAGCTGCCGATTGCCGCGGAAATGGAAGTAGGCGAGGGCGGAGACGAGCAGCGTCAGGCCGATCGGCAACGGCGCGAACATGTTCAGCGATTCGAGCGTCGCCGAGCCCGAGGGCAGGTTGGCGTTGGCCGCGGTCAGCAGGTCGTTGAGCAGGATCAGCGGCGACGAGCCGACCATGGTCAGCGTGCCGCCCATGATGATGGCCACGCAGATCGGCAGCAGCATCTGGGCCAGACGCAGGCCGGTGCGCGAGGCCAGGCGTGCGGCCACGGGCATGTACAGCGCCATCACCGACGGGTTCTGCATCACCGAGGAATTGAGGCCGGCGATACCGGCGGTCAGCATCAGCAGCCGGTTTTCCTGACCCTTGGCCCGCCGCAGCAGCCAGCCCGCCAGGCGATTCAATGCGCCGGTACGGTCGAGACCCATGCCCAGGATCATCGTGGCGATGACGCTGATCGTCGCGTTCGACGAGAAACCGTTGAAGACGTCCTCCGGCGCGACCAGGCCGGTCAGGCCCAGCATCACCAGCACCACCAGGGCCACGAGGTCGGCGCGTACGCGCTGGAACACGAACAGCACCATCGTCAGGCCCACCAGGGCCAGGACGATCTTCATGTCGGTGGTGAGGGCGAGCGCGGTATCCATCAGCGTCGCAGGCCGTCCTGGCAGTCGGTGACGCGGTGGGCGGATCGGGCGCGGGCCATCGGCAACAGCCTGCGCCACGCCGCGTGCAGCGGATGTCGAACCCGGCGTCCTGGGGCCCGTGTCATCGCCCTAGCGCCCGGCGACGTCTTCGGCGACGCGGTCGTAGAGCAGATCCCAGACGCCGTGCCCGAGTTTTTGTCCCCGGGTCTCGAAATGGGTCTGCGGCCGCCACGGCGGGCGCGGCACGTGGCCACGCGGACCGGCGCGATTGCGCAGGTCCGGCGTCGCGTCGAGCACGTCCCACATCTGCTCGGCGTAATCGGCCCAGTCGGTCGCCAGATGCAGGCGACCTTCCGGGGACAGCTTGCGCACCAGCAGCGCGGCGAATTCCGGTTTCACCAGGCGGCGCTTGTTGTGGCGCTTCTTGTGCCAGGGGTCCGGGAAATAGATGCGGATCTCGTCGAGCGCGCCGTCGGCGATCTCGTGCGCCAGCACCTCGACGGCGTCGTGGTGATACACGCGGACATTGGTGTTGCCGTCCTCATCCAGCGCATTGAGCACGCGGCCCACGCCCGGCGCGTGTACCTCGAGGCCGATGTGGTCGCGCGCGGGATCCAGCTGCACCGAGTGCCGCAGGGCTGCGCCGTTGCCGAAACCGATCTCGACGATGCGCGGCGCGCTGCGACCGAAGACGGCATCGAAATCGCGCGGCGTGCCCTGGTAGTCCAGTCCGAACTTCGGCCAGGCGTCATCGAAGGCGCGCTGCTGGGCCGGCGTGAACCGGCCCTGGCGCAGCACGAAGCTGCGGACCTCGCGACGACCCTCGGTCGCCGTGAACGGCTTGGGCGGGGCCTTGGCACCTTCGCTGGAGAACGGGTTGGTCATCGCGCGTCGATCAGCCCAGCAGACCATCGACCGGCGAGGACGCGCTGGCGAACCGCTTGCGCGGAATGCGACCGGCGAGGAACGCCTCGCGCCCGGCCTCGACCGCCTTGCGCATCGCGCTGGCCATCAGCACCGGGCTGCGCGCGCCGGCGATCGCGGTGTTCATCAGCACGCCGTCGCAGCCCAGCTCCATCGCGATCGCGGCGTCGGAAGCAGTGCCCACGCCGGCGTCGACGATGATCGGCACTTTGGCGTTCTCGATGATCTCGATCAGGTTGTACTTGTTCTGGATGCCCAGGCCCGAGCCGATCGGCGCGGCCAGCGGCATCACCGCGGCGCAGCCGATCTCTTCCAGGCGCTTGGCCAGGATCGGATCGTCGGAGGTGTAGACCATGACGTCGAAACCGTCCTTGACCAGCTGTTCGGCGGCCTTGAGCGTCTGCACGACATCGGGGAAGAGCGTGCGCTGGTCGCCCAGCACCTCGAGCTTGGTCAGGTTGTGGCCGTCGAGCAGTTCGCGCGCCAGGCGGCAGGTGCGCACCGCATCTTCGGCGGTGTAGCAGCCGGCGGTGTTGGGCAGGATCGTGAAGCGGTCCGGCGGCAGCACGTCCAGCAGGTTGGGCTCGCCCGGGTTCTGGCCGATGTTGGTGCGGCGGATCGCGACGGTGACGATCTGCGCGCCGGCGGCCTCGGTGGCCTGGCGGGTCTCATCGAGATCCTTGAACTTGCCGGTGCCGGTCAGCAGGCGGGAGGTGTAGGTCTTGCCGGCGATGATCAGGCCGGCATCAGCGGGGGATGCAGTGGTCATCGTGGGATTATCGCCGATGCGGCTGCGGCGTGTGGGCATGGGCGAGCCGCCTGCCGCGAGGGCAACCCGGCGGCGACGCCCTGCGGATGCTCAGCCGCCACCCAGCGCGTGCACGATCTCGATCCGGTCGCCGTCCTGGATCACGTGTTCGGCATGCCGGCCACGTGGCACGATCTCGCCGTTGATCTCGACCGCGACGCGGCGGTCGGCCAGGCCTTGTTGCATCAGCAGGGCGGCGATGGTGCTGCCGGGGTCGATGGCGAGGTCCTCGCCGTTGAGTCGGATGTCCATCACGGAATTGTCGCCGCTCCGTGCGTTCCGCGCACGCGTGCCGCACTGCGGCGTGCCGGCATCGGAAACGGCGTGGGATGATCCCGCGATTCGGCGCCATGCGCTGCCGGATGGACCGGCGGAAACGCGCCGGCCAACGTCAATTTCCAGGAGAACCCCCCGATGTCGTCCAGGCCCATCCGTGCCGCCCTTGCTGTCGCGCTCGCCGCGGCCGCCACTCTTCCCGCGTTCGCTGCCGAGCCGTTCTCGCGCACGGTGTTCTTCGGCGACAGCCTCACCGACTCGGGGTATTTCCGCCCGGTCATCGTCGGTGCCGTCGGTCCGTCGGGCGCCATCCTGGGCCGCTTCACCACGAACCCGGGTCTGGTCTGGGCCGAGCATGTGGCCAACCGCTACGGCACCAACGCCAGCGCGAACGGCAACGGCCAGGTCGGTGACAACTATGCGGCAGGTGGTGCTCGCGTGGCCGTGCCCAATCCGACCGCACTGGGCGTGGCGCCGTCGCTCGCGTCGCAGGTCAGCACCTATCTGGCGGCGAACGGCGGGCGTGCCGATGCCAACGCGCTCTACACCGTCTGGGGCGGCGCCAACGACCTGTTCGCGGTCGCGGCCAACCCGGCCCAGGCGCAGCAGATCATCGGCTCGGCGGTGACCGCGCAGGTCGGCCTCGTCGGCACGCTGCAGGGCGCGGGCGCCCGGTACGTACTGGTGCCGTCGATTCCCGACATCGGCCTGACCCCGCAGTCCCGCGCCGGCGGCGCCGTCGGCATGGCGACCGGCACCGCGCTCGCCAACACCTACAACACCGCGCTCTACGGTGGCCTGGCCAGCCAGGGCCTGCGCGTGATCCCGGTCGATACCTTCCACTTCCTGCAGGAAGTGTCCGCCGATCCCGCGCTCTACGGCTTCACCAACGTGACCTCGGCCGCGTGCCGCGCGCAGCCCGGCATCGGCGATTCCTCGGTGTTCTGCAACCCGAATTCGCTGGTCACCCCGTCGGCGGCCGACACCTATCTGTTCGCCGACGGCGTGCACCCGGCCAGCCGGGCGCACGAGCTGATCGCCGACCTCGCCATCGCGATGATCGACGGCCCGCAGCAGATCGCGGTGCTGCCGCAGTCGGCGACCGTGACCGGGCGCGCACGCGCCGATCGCATCAACAACCGCCTGAGCCTGGCGCCGGCCCGCAGCGAGGGCCGCAGCTGGTGGGCCGACGTGCGCGCCGACATGCAGCGCTACGACAACGGCGACGCCTACGACGGCGTGGGTCCGGCATTGACCGTCGGGCTGGACTGGACTTCGGGCGACACGACCTTCGGCGGCTTCGTCGGCTACGGCAAGCAGGGGAACGACTGGGGTCTGCGCCGCGGCAACTGGGACCAGACCGAAACGACCGTCGGTGGTTTCGTCGGCTGGCGCGCGGACAGTGGCGCCTGGGTCAACGGCCAGGTCAGCTACTCGTGGCTCGACTTCGACACCGATCGCACGGTGCAGATCGGCCCGGTGACCCGCGTGCATACCGGCCAAGCCGACGGCAACAACCTGACCGCGGCGATCGGCGCCGGCTGGAACTTCGGCGCAGGCCCACTGCAGCACGGTCCCGTGCTGTCGCTGGTCGCGCAGCGCATCGAGGTGGACGGCTTCGCCGAGAGCGATCCAACCGTGTCGAGCTCGCTGGCGTATCCGTCGCAGGACATCGACTCGCTGATCGGCAGCGCCGGCTGGCAGTTCGCCTACGCCGCCAGCGACACCTTCCGTCCCTATGCACGCCTCACCATCGACCGCGAATTCGAGGATGCGCCGAGCGAAGCCTTCGCGCAGTCGCAGTCGCTACCCTCGACGCTGCCCTACGCAGTGCCGGCGCGCGGGTACGACACCAGCTACGGCACCGCCACGCTGGGCACGCAGACGACGCTGTTCGGTCTCGATGCCAACGTCGGCGCCAGCCTGACGGTCGGCCAGAAGGGCGGCAGCCACACGACCGCGTTCGCCACGATCGGCGCAGGCTTCTGAAGCCTGCGTCCGAGGGCAGCGGCGCCAGGGCGGCGTCGTTGCCAATGCGCGCAGGGCCGGCATAGACTGCGCACCTCGCGCGGGTGTAGCTCAATGGTAGAGCTGTTGCTTCCCAAGCAACTGACGAGGGTTCGATTCCCTTCACCCGCTCCAACAGGGTTTCGTGACATCCGTGCGGCGACTCCAGCGAACTGGTGTCGCCGTTTTCGTTGGTGGTCCGCGTTCCCGCGGTGTGCGTCCGTCCGGTGATTCGATGAAGCTCGCGATCCTCTCCCGCAACACCAGGCTCTACTCGACCCGACGCCTGGTCGAGGCCGCGCGCATGCGCGGCCATACCGTGCGCGTGCTCGATCCGCTGCGCTGTTACATGCGCATCAGCAGCGACGGTTTCTCGATGCGTTACAAGGGCAAGCCGGTGGTCGGCTACGACGCGGTGATTCCGCGTTTCGCGGCCTCGGTCACGCGTTACGGCAACGCGGTGCTGCGCCAGTTCGAACTGATGGGCACGTTCGCGCCCAACCCGTCGGCCGGGTTCGCGCGCGCGCGCGACAAGCTGCTGTGCCAGCAGCTGCTCGCCGCCGAAGGGCTCGGGTTGCCGGTGACGGTCTTCGGCGACAACCCCGACGACACCGATGATCTGCTGGCGATGCTCGGCCCGCCGCCGCACGTGATCAAGCTCAACGAGGGCAGCCAGGGCGCGGGCGTGATGCTGACCGAGAAACCGTCGGCCTCGCGTGGCGTCGTCGAGGCGCTGCGGGGTCTGTACGCGAGCTTCGTCATGCAGGAATTCATCGCCGAGGCGCAGGGCGCGGACCTGCGCTGTTTCGTCGTCGGCGACCGGGTCATCGGCGCCATGCAGCGCCAGGCGCCGCCGGGCGATTTCCGCTCCAACCTCCACCGCGGCGGCACCGCGAGTCCGGTCGAGACGACGGTGGAGGAACGCGCTGCGGCGGTGCACGCCGCCCGGGTCATCGGTCTGGGAATCGCGGGGGTCGATCTGATCCGCTCCGCGCGGGGTCCGCTGGTGCTGGAGGTCAACGCCTCGCCCGGCCTGGAAGGCATCGAAGAGGCCACCGGCGACGACATCGCGGGCGGCATCATCGAACACCTGGCGGCCCACGTCGCCACCAGACCGCCGCCGCGGCGGACGCGCCGGGCGGTTCCGAACGGAACTTGAACGTTTTTTTTCCGGTTTTCGACGGTGCGGACCTTAATCTGCACATCCGGAATGCGCTCGCGCTCTCTCTCCGTCCCGGTATACCGGGGCCGCAGCGGATGACGGCAATCGGGGCAACACTCCTTCGACCCGGGCGGTTTCCGTCCGGGTCTTTTTGTGAGCGCCCGCCGGTCGCCGTGCCCTGCGGATCATGGACGGACGCGCGTCCGTCGGCGCGCCGGGCGACGCTCTATGCGCGACGACGACGGTCGACGTGGAAGCATCGCCACCCTGTGCCATCATCCGGCGCGATACCGTATTCACCGTTTGCGCGCCCCGCCGGGCGCGACGCCAAGGACACTCCATGCACATCCTCGTCATCGAAGACAACCAGGACATCGCCGCCAACCTCGGCGACTACCTCGAAGACCGCGGTCACACCGTCGATTTCGCGGCCGACGGCGTCACCGGCCTGCATCTGGCGGTGGTCCACGACTTCGACGCGATCGTGCTCGATCTCAACCTGCCGGGCATGGACGGCCTGGAGGTCTGCCGCAAGCTGCGCAACGACGCGCGCAAGCAGACGCCGGTGCTGATGCTCACCGCGCGCGACAGTCTGGACAACAAGCTGGCTGGATTCGACTCGGGGGCCGACGACTATCTGGTCAAGCCCTTCGCGCTGCAGGAAGTGGAGGTGCGCCTCAACGCGCTCTCGCGCCGCGGCAAGGGCACGCACACCCGGGTGCTCGACGTCGGTGACGTCGAATACAACCTCGACACGCTGGAAGTGCGCCGCGGCGGCAAGCTGCTGCAGCTCAATCCCACCGCGCTGAAGATCCTGCAGTCGCTGATGGAAGCCTCGCCGGCGGTGGTCACGCGGCAGGAACTGGAAACCCGCGTCTGGGGCGAGGAGCTACCGGATTCGGATTCGCTGCGCGTGCACATCCATGGCCTGCGTGCGGTGATCGACAAGCCGTTCGACACGCCGTACATCCAGACCCGTCACGGCATCGGCTACCGCATCGCGGTTCCCGATGCGGCCACCTGAGGCCATCCAGGGCCGGCCGGCCCGGACGCGCGGGCGCCGTCGTTACCGGCGGCGTCTGCGCAGTCGCATCATCCTGTCGTTCGTGCTGCTCGGTCTCGGGCTCACGACGCTGTTCGCGTTCCTGACCCAGGAGGCGCGTGACCGCGTGGAGAACACGCTGGTCGAAGACCTGATGAACCGCAACATCGACGAGTACGCACGCCGCTACTACGTCGACCCGACCCGCAATCCCGCCGCGCCCGTACAGCAGATCCAGGGGCGCGTGATCCGCCGCGACCGGTTCGAGGAGCTGCGTCGCGACCAGCCCGACTGGTACGAGCTGGGCGACGGCATCCACAACCTCAGTGGTGTCGACGAGGACGGGACGCCCTTCATGTACAAGCTCGCGGTGCGCAAGACGCCCGACGAGTGGTTCTTCCTCGCCTACGACATGACCGAGACGATGCGTGGCTCCACGCAGTTCCAGCGTGCGATCTTCGGATCCGTGGTACTGGTTTCGCTGCTGTCGCTGCTGATCGGCTGGTGGTCCGCGTCGCGGGTGATGAGTCCGGTCTCGGCACTGGCAAACCGCCTGCGCAGCTCGGGTGACACCTCGACGCCCGAGGCCCTGGCGCCGCATTTTCCCGACGACGAAGTCGGGCAGCTGGCCAGCGCGCTCGACGATTATGCGTTCCGCCTGACCGAGGTCGTGCAGCGGGACCGCGAGTTCAACGCCGACGTCAGCCATGAACTGCGCACGCCACTGGCGGTGATCAAAGGTGCGGTGGAGCTGCTGCTGTCACGCCCTGAGCTGGACACCAAGACGCGCACGCGGCTGGAGCGCATCCAGCGCGCCGAGCAGCAGTGCACGGACCTGATCAGTGCATTGCTGCTGCTCTCGCGCAACGAGCGCGGACACGGTGCGACCGACGTCGGGCGCGTGGTCGAACAGCTGTTCGACGCGCATCGCGGTCAGCTGCTCGGCAAGCCGCTGACGTTGCGGCTGGAGCCCGCCGCGCAAGCGCTCGTCGTCGATGCGCCCGAAGCCGCGGTCACCGTCGCGCTGGGCAACCTCGTCGGCAACGCGATCAAGTACACGCTGGAAGGCGAGGTGGTGGTGCGTCTGGGCGAGCACACGGTCGAGGTCGCCGATTCCGGCCCCGGCCTGAGCGCGGAAGATGCGGCGCGGCTGTTCGAGCGCGGCTATCGCGGTACCCATGCCGAGCATTCGCAGGGCGGCGGCATCGGCCTGTCGATCGTGCGTCGGCTGTGTGCGCTGTACGGCTGGCAGGTCCGCGTGGTGCCGGGCGCAGTGCGCGGCGTCGTCGCGACGCTGTCGTTCCGGCCGGAGCGGCCGTCGATGCAGTCGGACTGACGCCGGCTGCCCGAGACGCGCGTCGCGCCGCGGGTGCTACAGGCTCACCCACCAGCACCCGAGATGCCGGCGCAGGCCGAACACGGTCGTGACGGTGCCGCCGCCGCTCGCACCGGTCTGGTCGAGCCGCAATGAACTGGGGGGGCGTTCGGGCTGCGCGGTGGGAATGTCGCGCGCGCTGACCCATCCCGAAAAGCCGGTCCGTTCCTGCGCGACGACCGTCTGCGCAGGCCGTTGCGCGGTGATGTTGACCAGCGGACGCTGCGCGATCGCGTCGAGCCGCTCGAGAATCTGGTAGCCCCCGCGCTGGCTCAGGCCCTGCCAGTGGTAGAGGCCGGCCAAGCGGTTGGTGTCGCGCTGGCCGATCGCGAAACTCAGCTCCTGGATCAGCCCGCGCAGCTGGCGCTGGCAACTGATCCGAGGCAGGGGCGTGTGCCCCGCAGGCTGCCGCGGCGCGCTGGCGGTCGCGCCGACGGCCGAGCAGGCGCGATCGGTATAGATCGTGCCGCCGTCGGGCGCGGTGCAGCGCCTGACCTGGGCCACGCCGTCCGCCGGCATGCATGCGGCCACGACCGTCGAGGCGATCAGCAGCAGGGCGGGTGCGGGGCGTCGGGGCATCGGCGCAGCCTAGCGGCTGGCCGTGGCGGGCGACAGTGTCGGGGCCGCTCCGTCAGGACAGCCGGGCGAGCACGGCCTGGGTCGGCTTCGACAGGTTGAGCGTGTAGAAGTGCAGGGCGGGGGCGCCGCCTGCGATCAGGCGCTCGCACAAGCCGGTGACCACGTCGGCGGCCAGTTCGCGGATCGCGTCGGCATCGTCGCCATGCGCGGTCATCTGTCGCTGCATCCAGCGCGGGATCTCGGCGCCGCAGGCTTCGGAGAAGCGCCGCAGCTGGCTGAAGTTCGAGATCGGCATGACGCCCGGGATGATCGGGATCTCGATACCCACGCGGCGCGCGCTGTCGACGAAATGGAAATAGGCGTCGGCGTTGTAGAAGTACTGGGTGATCGCCGCGTCCGCGCCGGCCTCCACCTTGGCCTTGAAGTGACGCAGGTCCGTGCGCGCGTCGTCGGCCTGCGGGTGGATTTCGGGATAGCAGCCGACCTCGATGCGGAAGGTGTCGCCGAACTCGCTGCGTATGAAGGCCACCAGGTCGGCGCCGTAGCGCAGGTCGCCGGGCCGGCCCATGCCCGAAGGGAGATCGCCGCGCAGCGCGACGATGCGGGTGCAGCCGATCGCGCGGTAGAGGGTGAGCAACTCGCGGATCTCCGCACGACTGCCGCCCACGCAGGACAGGTGCGGCGCGGCGTCGAGACCGTGGTGCTGCGTGAGCCGGCGCACGGTCTCGGGCGTGTGGCTCAGCGTCGACCCGCCGGCGCCGAACGTGCACGACACGTATTCCGGCGCATGCGCGGCGAGCTTCCTCGCGGTGCGATCCAGCTGGCTGCGCTGGTCATCGGTCTTGGGCGGATAGAACTCGAAGCTGAGCGGAAGCATGCGCGACCTGCGACGATGGGGACACGGCCACTATATCGCTTGATCGCGATACATTCGAAGAGATGCGGGTGTGCGTCTGGCTGGAACACGCTTTTCCGCGGGGCGTTGCCGGCCCCGGGCCTATAATGACCCGCTCGCCCGGCCACCCCGGGTCGTGCCTCTCGACGGTTCCGCTGCCGCCGACCGGCGTCCTCCCCCAAGGATCCCGTCATGAAGACATTCCTCAAGGCCCTCGTCGGCCTCGTCGTGCTGCTGGCGCTCGTCGCCGGCGTATTCCTCTACTGGCCGCTGTTCGAACGCGCGCCGCCCGAGCCGGACAATGCCGAGCCGGTCGACGTGGTGCTGATCGGCGCCGGTGTCATGAGCGTCACGCTGGCCACCTATCTGCAGGAACTCGAGCCCGACTGGCGCATCGAGATGTACGAACGCCTCGACGGCGTGGCGCTGGAGAGCTCGGACGGCTGGAACAACGCCGGTACCGGCCACTCCGGCTTCGCAGAGCTCAACTACACGCCCGAGCGCGAGGACGGCAGCATCGAGACCGCGCGCGCGGTCGACATCGCCGAGCAGTTCGAGATCTCGCGCCAGTTCTGGTCGCACCAGGTCGAAGCCGGCCGTCTCGGCGCGCCGACCGACTTCATCAACGCCACCCCGCACATGAGTTTCGTCTGGGGCGATGCGAACATCGACTATCTGCGCCGCCGGCACGCCGCCCTGTCGAAGGAGCCGCTGTTCAACGGCATGCAGTACTCGGAAGACCCGAAGCAGATCGCCGCCTGGGCGCCGCTGATGATGCAGGGGCGCGATCCGGCGCAGAAGATCGCGGCCACGTGGATGCCGCTCGGCACCGACGTCAACTTCGGCGTGATCACCCGTCAGCTGACCCAGGCGCTGGAGCGCAGCCCGAACTTCGGCCTGCATCTGCGGCACGAAGTGCGCAAGCTGCAGCGCGAGGACGACGGCACCTGGACGGTTGCCGTGCACGATCTCGCCAGCGACACCACGCGGTCGATCCGCGCGAAGTTCGTGTTCGTTGGTGCCGGCGGCGCCGCGCTGACCATGTTGCAGCACTCGGGTATTCCCGAAGCCGCGAACTACGGCGGCTTTCCGGTCGGGGGCCAGTTCCTGGCCGCCGACAACCCGGCCGTCGCCGCGCGCCACATGGTCAAGGCGTACGGCAAGGCCGAGTCGGGCTCGCCACCGATGTCCGTGCCGCATCTCGATGCGCGCAAGCTCGACGGCAAGCCGGTACTGCTGTTCGGCCCGTTCGCATTGCAGAGCACGCGCTTCCTCAAGCACGGCTCATGGTTCGACCTGTTCTCGTCGGTCAACAACCACAACGTCGCCGGCATGATGCGCGTCGGTGCGGAGAATCGTGATCTGGTCGGTTATCTCATCAGCCAGGCGCGCCTGTCCGACGCCGATCGCATGGCCGAACTGCAGAAGTACTACCCGGATGCGCAGCCTGCCGACTGGCGCCTGGTGACGGCGGGCCAGCGCGTGCAGATCATCAAACGCGATCCGGAGAAGGGCGCGATCCTGCAGTTCGGCACCGAGATCGTCACCGATGCCGACGGCAGCATCGCCGCGCTGCTGGGCGCCTCCCCCGGTGCGTCGACGTCCCCGAAGATCATGCTCGACGTGATGCGCAAGGCGTATCCGGTGCAGATGGACGGCCCCTGGCGCGCGCGTATCGAGCAGATCGTCCCGTCGTTCGGACGGACGCTCAACACCGATGTCGCGATGACCAACCGCATCCGCGGCATGACCAGCCGCGTGCTGCAGCTGCCGTATCACGAGGTGCCGGGCGGGGCGATCGGCGACGGCCAGCCGCCGGCCATGAACGACGAACTGCACGGCCCGGACGAAGGCCCGGACGAGGCCGCGCTCGACCGGCGCATGCAGGCGCTGTGATAGGAATCCGGTTGCTTGGAAAGGCGGGCCGGGAGGTCCGCTTTTTTTCTGGCGCGATGCCGGCGCGTTACTCTGTCGCGCCCCCGCAGACGACCGCCCGATGTCCATCGTCCTCACGCCGTTCGCCCGCCCGCGTCTGTTCCCGCGCACACCGCGCGGCAACACCATCCAGGACATCACGCCCGCGCAGTTCGAGGCGCATCTCAACCGCGAGACGCCGCATGCGGTGCTCGATGGCTACGCACCGTTCTGCAAGCTGCACGTGCATCGCAACTGGACCTCGACGCGCTGCCTGACGGTGCCGATCACCGATGCCAACCGCCATCTGCTGCGTTCGGGTTACGAATCGCGCAGCAGTGCCGAACTGCCGGTGCTGGTGCGCTGGTTCGAAGGCGTGGAGGCGCCGCGCGCCGAGTATCTGGTGGTAATCCTCTACAGCGCAGAACAGCTCGCCAAAGAAGGGTCGCCGATCGACGCCGACTGGGGCATCGTCGGCTGCATCTACACCGCCGAGCCCGACGAGATTCCGATGGCCCCGATCACGATGCTGCGCAACGCGCTGGGCGTGGACGAGGGCGGCTCGGGCGTGCCGCTCGACCGTGAGGCCTACCGTCGCAGCGTCGAGTTCTGGGAGCGGAACGCGAACTGGCGGTCTTGAGACCTGCGTCTGGCGCGCGACGCGCCCGCGCCGTGGCGGGAGCGGTCTCGCCGTGGCCGGCGCCGGTGATCGTGGGGCGCGGATCGGGACGGCAGCTGCAGCAGACGCTCGGAACCCTGCAGGCACGCCACAAAAAACGGGCGCCTTCCGGCGCCCGCTTCTCCGTGCCGCAGTGACCGCCGAGGCGATCAGTAGCGGTAGTGGTCCGGCTTGAACGGGCCTTCGACGGCGACGCCGAGATAGTCGGCCTGGTCCTTGGACAGCGTGGTCAGCTTCACGCCGATCTTCTCGAGGTGCAGGCGGGCGACTTCCTCGTCGAGATGCTTGGGCAGGATGTAGACCTTCTTCTCGTACGTGTCCTTCTTCTCCCACAGGTCGATCTGCGCGAGGGTCTGGTTGGCGAACGAGTTCGACATCACGAAGCTCGGGTGGCCCGTGGCGCAGCCCAGGTTCACCAGGCGGCCGTCGGCCAGCAGGAAGATCGCATTGCCGTTGCCGAACACGTACTTGTCGACCTGCGGCTTGATGTTGATCTTCTCGACGCCCTTCAGCGCGTTGAGCGCATCGACCTGGATCTCGTTGTCGAAGTGGCCGATGTTGCAGACGATGGCCTGGTCCTTCATCGCCTGCATGTGCGCGACGGTGATGATGTCCTTGTTGCCGGTGGTGGTGACGTAGATGTCGCCGCGGCCGAGGGTTTCCTCGATCGTGGTGACTTCGAAGCCTTCCATCGCCGCCTGCAGCGCGCAGATCGGGTCGATCTCGGTGACCACGACGCGGGCGCCGTAGGCACGCAGCGATGCCGCCGAGCCCTTGCCCACGTCGCCGTAGCCGCAGACGACCGCGACCTTGCCGGCCAGCATCACGTCCATCGCGCGCTTGAGGCCGTCGGCCAGCGACTCGCGGCAACCGTAGAGGTTGTCGAACTTCGACTTGGTGACCGAGTCGTTGACGTTGATCGCCGGCACCAGCAGCTTGCCGGCCTCGGCGATCTGGTACAGGCGGTGCACGCCGGTGGTGGTCTCTTCCGACACGCCCTTCCACTCGGCGACCGTGCGGGTCCAGAAGTCCGGACGCTCGCCGCGCACGCGCTTGAGCAGCGCCTTGATGACCTGCTCTTCGTGGCTGCCGCCGGTGCTGTTGACCCAGCTTTCGTCGCCCTGTTCCAGCTCGTAACCCTTGTGGATCAGCAGGGTGACGTCACCGCCGTCGTCGACGACCAGCTCGGGGCCGATCAGGCCGCCCTTGCCGTCGGGGAAGCTCAGCGCTTCCAGCGTGCAGTCCCAGTACTCCTCCAGCGTCTCGCCCTTCCAGGCGAACACCGGCGTGCCGCTGGCGGCGATCGCGGCGGCAGCGTGGTCCTGGGTCGAGAAGATGTTGCAGGACGCCCAGCGCACGTCGGCGCCGATGTCCTTCAGCGTCTCGATCAGCACCGCGGTCTGGATCGTCATGTGCAGCGAACCGGTCACGCGCACGCCCTTGAGCGGCAGGGTGGCGGCGTGCTTGTTGCGGATCGACATCAGGCCCGGCATCTCGTGCTCGGCGATGTCGATTTCCTTGCGGCCCCAGTCGGCGAGGCCGATGTCGGCGATCTTGTAGTCGCCGTCGGTCGAGAAGGTCTTCAGCTGTGCGTTCATGGTGTGCTCCGTAGTGGAATGCGCCACGCGCATTCGCGATTACGGGCGCCGTTCACAGGACACCGCGCCGAGCCTGGCCGTACACGTTCACGGTCGCAGCGCCCCTCGGCGAGGCGAGCCCCATTCTATCGCACGCGGGTGACTGCAGGCCTGCTGCGGGCGGCGGTCATGGCGCGGACTGCACCCCTTGGCATGAACGGGAATTCAGGCTGCGGGTCCCGCCTCGGGTTTACCCCAGTAGGTCGCCGGCAGCCGCATGCAAGACCATGTCCGGACCGCGCCACGCACGCGGCGTCCCGCAACTGCACGAAGCGAAGGAAGTGAACATGCACGTACACGATGGCGGCGGCTCGGTTGCCCAGACCCTGCCCACTCCGACGCCCGATCCCACGCGGCACAACGTGGTCGCCGGCGACACCGTCGCGACGCTCGCCGAGCGCTACATGGTCAGTCCCGAAGCGATCCACGCGGCCAACCCGCAGCTGGTTTCGCCGACCGCGCAGGGCGGCAATGCGATCCAGCCGGGCGATGTGATCGAGATTCCCGCCTCCCCGATGAGCGTCGGCGGCGACATCGACGGCGGCAGTGCGAACCATTCCACCACTGACATCAAGGTCTCCGCCAAGGCCGGCGACGGCAGCATCACCTGGCAGCCCGACAGCACGGCGGTCAAGCTCACCACGGAGCAGGAGGTCGAACTCGGCAACAACCGCGCCGAAGGCGCGCCGGCTGGCAGCCGTGGCGCATCGATCAGCGTCGCCAGCGAAGCCTCGGTCGAAGTGCAGGAAAGTCGTGGTGACGGCACGACGTCGTTCTCGGTGACCACCGGTTCGCAGATCAGCGTGTCGGGTGAAGCGAACGCAGGCGGCCGTGGTGGGGCCGAGGTCGAGGCCAGCGCCGCGACCGGTTTCGAGTCCACGTACAAGGTCACGCTGCCGGGCGAAGACCAGACCGTCGAAGCGGCGGCTGCAGTGAATCCATTCGATCCGACGACGATCCCGGTCGGCGGCAGCGTCACCCTCGACAGCAGCGCGTTCACCGACACCGCGCTCGCCGGCTCGTTCCGCATGATCGGCACCGAGACCAACATCAAAGCGTCCGACGGCGTGAGCTACACCGTCGAGCGCGTGGACGCCGACACCGTGCGCGTGACCACCGGACCGACCGAGACGATCAATGCATTCAATGGCGTCGGTCTGCGCGTCGGCGATCTGTCGGTCATGGCGGGCCGCGAAGACCAGTTGCACGGCGCGACGCTGCAGACGGCCGAGTTCGACATCGCCAGCGTCGAGGGCCAGGCCGCGTATGCGCACTTCAACGCGACCGGGCAGGTCGCGCACGCAACGCCGGGCGTCGACAACGTCGCGACGATCTCGCGCATCGATTACTCGTCGCAGACCCAGCTGCGCGCCGGCTTCGACCAGCTCAACATCGCGCTCGGCGGCCAGGCCAATCTCGGCAGCTCCGTGCAGGTGGAATACGCCGACGGATCACGCGCGCTGACCACCGATCTGAGCTACGGCGGCAACGTGCCGCTGACCATCGAGCAGCGCTTCGATGCCGCCGGCAACGAACTGCCGGGCGAGCGCAGCTATGCGTTCGAACTCAGTACCGATCGACCGTCCTACAACTGGTTCGAGCGCAACATCCTGGGCCAGAACGAAGGCAGCGAAGAGCAGGCCAATGCCGATCTGCTGAACTGGGCGTTGACCGGCGGATTCGACGGCGGTGGTCCGGTCGGTGCCGGCGAAACGGTCACGCTGACCTTCAGCGAATCGCAGCTCGAAACGCTGATCGGCCAGACGCGCGCGACGGTCGAAGCCGGGCAGGGCATCGGCGGCGCGCACAGCGATCTGCGCGTGCTCGTCGAGGACTACAGCGGCAATCCGGTCAACGACACGATGGACTTCGCCGTGTCGCTGGCCCGCAACCTGGGCGGCGATCCCTACGGCTTCGCCGCGCGTCTGCAGACCATTTCCGCAGGCGCCGACGGCAACGTCGCCAACGACAGCTATGCACGTATCGATGCGGATGTGCAGGTGCACTAGGGCGTGTCACCCATCCCCGAGCAGGCCGCGCCGTGCCTACGCGCGATCGGGACAAGGAAGAGGGAGGAAGTGGACGTCCGTCCACGACCGAGTGATGACGCAGACCGGGGCGCGCGTAGACACGGCCCTCCGGGTTGGGCCTGAAAAGCCGCCAGCCGGCGCCGCGCGGCTTGACCTGACGGCCAGTCAGGCACTGCGCCACGCAACACCGGCTGGCGGCTTTCCAGACCCAACGCGACGTGCTTGGGGAAGGGTGACGCGCCCTCATCCGCTGCACGGTTTGGCATCGACTGGATGTCAGGTTTGGGGGCCGCCTTCGGGCGGCCCCGTTTTTTTTGAGCGTCGGGAACACGCGCATCGCCTGACGGAAGCCGCGCCGCGGCGCAAGTCCCGTCGGTCCCGTCCTGCAGGCGGCGGCTGCGTCCGACCCGGCGGTTATGCTCGACGACCCGTGTGCTTCCGGATCGCCTGCCGATGTCTTCCCCGATCGCCCGTCGCCGTCTTTCCGTCGTCGTCTCCGCCACGCTGCTCGTCGCCACGCTGTCGTGGGGTGCACCGCTGTTCGCGCAGGGCGCGTCCGCAGCGGATGCGTCCACGTCCGCTGAAACCGGCTACCAGCTGCCGCCCGAAGCGCTGCAGGCGATCGTCGATGCGCCGCGTCCGCCGCGGCTGTTGCTGAGTCCGCAGCGCGATCTGGTCGCGTTCCTGCAGACGCCGGCCCTGCCGGGCATCGCCGAGGTGTCGCAGCCCGAGCTCAAGCTCGGCGGTATCCGCATCAATCCGAAGACCTATTCGGCCAGCCGCGCGTCCTACGTGACGGATCTGTGGCTCAAGCCGGTCGACGGCGGCGGCGAGCAGCGCATCGCAGGCCTGCCGGAACCGCTGTCGCTGGCGTCGCTGCTGTGGTCGCCTGACCAGCGCCACATCGCCTTCAGCCAGGTCGACGTGCGCGCCGGCGAGGTGCAGCTGTGGGTCGTCGACGTGGCCACGCGCCAGGCGCGCCGTCTGCTCGCGCAACCGCTCAATGCGGTAGTCGGCAACGGCTTCGAATGGACGCCCGACAGCGCCGGGCTGCTGGTGCGCCTGCGTCCCGACGGGCAGGGCGCCGTGCCCGCGGACGACGGCATTCCCGCAGGCCCGAACGTGCAGGAGACCGGCGCCGGCGGCACCGTGCAGCAGCTGCGCACCTATCAGGATCTGCTGCGCAGCGAGCAGGACGCGCGCGTGTTCGCGCACTACATGACCAGCCAGCTCGCGCGCGTGGCGCTCGACGGCACGGTGTCCCCGGTCGGGACGCCGGGCCTGACCACCAGCGCAACGCTCTCGCCGGATGGCCGCCATATCCTGCGTCAGCAGATCGATCGACCGTTCTCGTATCTGGTGCCGTACACGCGCTTTCCCCGGCGGATCGAAGTCGTCGGCCTGGACGGCGAGGTGCAGCACACCGTCGCGACATTGCCGCTGGTCGAAGGCCTGCCGGTCGGCAACGACGCGGTGCCCACCGGCAAGCGGTCCGTGGCTTGGCGCAGCGACGCGCCGGCGACGCTCGCATGGGTGGAAGCGCAGGACGGCGGCGACCCCGCGCGCGAGGTTGCGGTGCGCGACATCGTCTACATGCAGGCCGCGCCGTTCCGCGCAACGCCGCATGTGCTGGCCGAACTGTCGATGCGCTACGCCGGCACCCAGTGGGGCAGCGGCGATCTCGCGCTGCTGACCGAATACTGGTGGAAGACGCGGCGCATCCGCGAATGGCGCCTGCAGCCCGATGGCGGCGACGCCGTGATGGTGCGCGACGGGTCCTACGAGGACCGCTACGCGGATCCGGGCATGGCGGTGACGATGCCCGACGCGACCGGCAACAGCCGCCTGCTGATCGCCTCCGACGGCACCAGCATCTACCGCATCGGCGATGGTGCGTCCGAGGAGGGCGACCGTCCGTTCCTGGACCGGCAGAACCTCGCCGACGGCAGCACCACGCGTCTGTTCCATTCGCAGGCGCCGTACTACGAGTCGCCGAGCGCGGTGCTCGACGCCGACGCGACACGCCTGCTGACCTCGCGCGAAACCCAGACCGAGCCGGCGAACTACGTCGTGCGCCAGCTCGATGCGCCCGAAGCCGCGCCGGTGCCGCTGACTGCGTTCGAACATCCGACGCCGCAGCTGCGCGACGTGCAGAAGGAGCTTGTGCGTTTCAAGCGCGAGGACGGCGTGGATCTCACCGGCACGCTGTATCTGCCCGCCGGTTACGACGCCAAGCGCGACGGCCCGCTGCCGATGCTGATGTGGGCGTATCCGGGCGAGTTCAAATCCGCCGACGCCGCCAGCCAGGTCACCGACTCGCCGCACCGCTTCAACGCGATCGGTTACTGGGGACCGCAGGCGTTCCTGGCGATGGGCTATGCGGTGTTCGCCGATGTGTCGATGCCGATCATCGGCGAGGGCACTGCGGAACCCAACGACACCTATATCGAACAGCTGGTGGCGAGCGCCGAAGCCGCGATCGACGAGGCGGTGCGACGCGGCGTCGCGGACCGTCGTCGGGTCGCGATCGGCGGACATTCCTACGGCGCCTTCATGACCGGCAACCTGCTCGCGCACTCGCGCCTGTTCGCCGCCGGCATCGCCCGCAGTGGCGCCTACAACCGCACGCTGACGCCGTTCGGCTTCCAGGCCGAGGAGCGCAACTACTGGCAGGCGCAGGAGACGTACCTGCAGATGTCGCCGTTCAATTACGCCGGCGACATCAAGGATCCGCTCCTGCTGATCCATGGCGAAGAGGACAACAACTCCGGCACGTTCCCGATGCAGAGCGAGCGCATGTTCGCTGCGATCAAGGGCCTGGGCGGCAACGCGCGTCTGGTGATGCTGCCCAGGGAATCGCACGGCTACCGCGCGCGCGAATCGATCCTGCACATGCTCTACGAGACCAATGCCTGGCTCGACCGGTACGTGAAGAATCGTCCGGCGGACGACGCGGCGCGCTGAGCTCGGGTGCGGGCGCGTCACGCCTGACGTGACTGGAACAGGCCCGGGCCTCGCGTCGCGCGAGGTCCCGTGGTCCTTGAGTGCACACCGCTCCCTCCGAGATAGGTCGACGCGCGCAGCGCGTCGGGTGCGGGTCAGGCGTGGACGGACGTTGCCGTGGAAGTACCGCGTCCGACCACCGGACGCCTCGGTCCCGGCGCGTGCCTCGCCCGGCAGCGGGCGCGCAGCACACGGACGCCGTCACCCGGAGCGCGTATCAGCCGGCACACGACGTGGTGCGGATCGTCGCGGGCGGACCGCTCAGCTCACGCCCATTCCGGCGACGGCAGGTCCGCGACCGCGTGGCGCATGGCGTCGTTCCAGTGACTGCGGATCGACTGCAGGTAGGCGTCGCCGTCCTCGAACCGCTGCTGGATCTCGATCTTCAGGCTGTCACGCCTGTAGACCAGCAGATCGATCGGCGGACCGACCGACAGGTTGGAGCGGATCGTCGAATCGAACGACACCAGCGCGCACTTGGTCGCCGTGACCAGATCGGTGTGCGAGTTGATCACGCGGTCGAGGATCGGCTTGCCGAACTTGATCTCGCCGGTCTGGAAGAACGGCGTCTCGCCGGCGCTCTCGATGAAGTTGCCTTCCGAGTACACCAGGAACAGACGCGGCGCCTCGCCGCGGATCTGGCCGCCGACGATGAAGGAGCCACTCGGATCGATGCCGCCGTCGCGCAGATAGGCTTCGTCGCGACCGCGGATCTCGCGCATCGCATCGCCGACCACCTGCGCCACCTGGAACATCGACTCCGCGTTGAGGATGCCGATGCGCTCGGGCTCGTGGCGGGCGCGGTGCTCGAGCAGATTGAGCACGTTCTGCGTCAGCGACAGGTTGCCCGACGACAGCGTGACCACCACGCGCTCGCCTTCCTGGCTGAAGACCCGCATCTTGCCGGCCCGGCGGATGTGGTCCACGCCGGCGTTGGTGCGTGAGTCGGAGGCCAATACGAGGCCCTCGTCGAGGTTCAGTCCGATGCAGTAGGTCATGTCGTATCGCGGTACAGCGCAGCCGACATTGTGCCCCGCGACGACGGGCAGTGACAGCTCAGGACGTGCGCTGCCACTGCGACTGGCGCAGGACCGGCGGTGCGACGGGCGTCGCGCCGGTGGTCATGAACTGCCGGTGGATCTCGTCGCCCAGCTTCGACAGGCGCGCCATGGTGTCCTGCAGCCAGGGTTCCAGGCCGCCGGCGATGATCTCGTCGATGCGCGCATAACGCGCCTGTGCCGCGAGCGCACCGGCCAGCCGCGCCACTTCCAGCGACTCGCCGCCCGACAGCTGCTGCAGGATCTGATGGATCGCGCCGACGCAGGTCTGCAGCGAGCGCGGGTTGTCGTTGTTGAGCAGCATCAGCGACGCGACCCCGGCCGGGCTGACCGATTCGCGGTACAGGCGTCGATAGGTCTCGAACGCCGACAGCGCCTGCAGCAGCGCGCTCCACTGGAAGTACTGCGTCGCGTCGCGCGCCTCGCCGGTCTCGGGCAGTTCCTCGTCGCTGCTGATCATGTCGAGCAGGCGGATCGACCAGTCGGCGCGCTCGATGAAGGCGCCCATCTGCAGGAACTGGTAGCCCTCGCCGCGGCCGAGCGTGCCGATGGTGATGCCGCGGAAGGCGGCGGAGCGGGTCTTGACCCACTCCAGCGCGCTGCTCAGCCCGTCCTGGCGCAGCCGCGCAGTGTCGAACCGGCGGATTTCCAGCCACGAGCTGTTGAGGTCCTCGTACATCTCCGCGGTGATCGCCACGCGCTGCGCACGGGCGTTCTCGCGCGCGGCGCGCAGGCAGCTGTAGATCGAGCCGGGATTGTCCGGCGAGAGCAGCAGATGCTGCACGACACTCGCCGCGTCGATGCGGCCATGCGTCTGCTGGAATTCCTGCGCGGACCCCAACGAGTCGAGTGCGCGACGCCAGGGCGCGGCCTGGGCCTTGCCACGGTCCAGCCGCTCGGGCAGCAACGCGATGCGCTGCGCCATGTCGAGCAGACGGGCGGTGTTCTCGGCGCGCTCCATGTTGCGGGCCACCCAGTAGAGATCGTTCGCGGTGCGGCACAACATCCGATCAGCTCTCCATGACCCAGGTGTCCTTGGTTCCGCCACCCTGCGACGAGTTCACGACCAGCGAGCCTTCGCGCAACGCCACCCGCGTCAGGCCACCGGGTATCACGTGGATGCGCCGCCCGCTGAGGATGTAGGGGCGCAGGTCGATGTGGCGCGGCGCGAGGCCGCTGTCGACATAGGTGGGGCAGGTCGACAGGGAGAGGGTCGGCTGCGCGATGTAGTTGCCGGGGTCGGCGAGGATGCGCGCACGGAACTCCTCGATCTCCGCCTTCGTCGACGCCGGCCCGACCAGCATGCCGTAGCCGCCAGCGCCGTGGACTTCCTTGACCACCAGTTCCGGCAGGTGCTCGAGCGTGTACTTGAGGTCGTCCTTGTTGCGCAGCTGCCAGGTCGGCACGTTGTGCAGGATCGGCTCCTCGCTGAGGTAGTAGCGGATCATCTCCGGTACGTACGGATACACCGACTTGTCGTCGCCCACGCCGGTGCCCGGCGCGTTCGCCAGCGTGACGTTGCCGGCGCGGTAGGCGCCGAACAGCCCCGGCACGCCGAGCATCGATTCGGGGCGGAACACGGTGGGGTCGAGGTAGTCGTCGTTGATGCGGCGGTAGATCACGTGGACGCGTTGCGCGCCGCGCGTGGTCTGTGCGTAGACCATGTCGCCCTGCACGAACAGGTCCGCGCCCTCCACCAGCTCCACGCCCATCTGCTGGGCGAGGAACGCGTGCTCGAAATAAGCGGAATTGGCCGCGCCCGGCGTCAGCACCGCGACCACGGGATTGTCGACATTGGCGGGCGCGCACTGGCGCAGCACTTCGAACAGGGCGTCGGGATACTGTTCGACGGGCGCGATCTGCTGGCGGGCGAAGACTTCCGGCAGCAGCCGCGACATCATCCGCCGGTTCTCGAGCATGTACGACACGCCCGAGGCCACCCGCAGATTGTCCTCGAGCACGTAGTACTCGCCGTCGCCGGCGCGCACCAGGTCGATGCCCGACACGTGCGAATAGGTGTCGCAGGCGACCTTGAGGCCCTGCATCTCCTTGCGGTACTCGCTGTTGTCGAGCACCAGTTCGGTGGGAATGCGTCCGTCGCGCAGGATGCGCTGGTCGCCGTAGATGTCGCCGAGGAACAGGTTCAGGGCGTGCACGCGCTGGCGCAGCCCGGCTTCGAGCATCTTCCATTCCTGGGCAGGCAGGACGCGCGGCACGATGTCGAACGGAATCAGGCGTTCGTTGCCCGTCTCCTCGCCATAGACCGAGAACGTGATGCCCACACGATGGAAGGAGATTTCCGCCTCGCGCCGCTTGTGCGCCACCTGCGCCTCGGGCGTGGCCTGCAGCCAGTCGTCGAAACCGCGATAGTGCGGGCGGACGTGCCCGTCGGCATCGTGCATTTCGTCGTAGCTGGGTGGCATCGGGTGACAGGCTCCGTGGGCAGTGCACAGGCGGATCCGTGCTGCACTGCACAGATAGCATGCGAACTCGACGATGCACAACGGGTGATGGCGGCGCGCCTGCGCCGCATGCGAAACGGGCCGCTTGCGCGGCCCGTTCCGGGAGATCACGGTCGCGGCGGAGCCGCGATCGGATCGCTTACTTCAACTTCGCATCCGCGCGCAGTGCATCGGCGCGATCGGTCTTCTCCCACGAGAACGACGTCGCGCTGTGCGACTTGCCGGCACCGTCGGTATAGCTGAAGTCCTTCGGCTTGCGGCCGAAGTGACCGTAGGCCGCCGTCTGCTGGTACATCGGGTGGATCAGATCCAGCATCTGGATGATGCCGTACGGGCGCAGGTCGAAGTGCTTGCGGATCAGCTTTTCGATCTTCTCGTCCGGGATCTTGCCGGTACCGAAGGTGGTGACCGAGATCGAGGTCGGCTCGGCGACGCCGATCGCGTAGGACACCTGCACTTCGCAACGGTCGGCGAGGCCGGCGGCGACGACGTTCTTGGCGACGTAACGCGCGGCGTAGGCGGCCGAGCGGTCGACCTTCGACGGATCCTTGCCCGAGAACGCACCGCCACCGTGGCGCGCCCAGCCGCCGTAGGTGTCGACGATGATCTTGCGGCCGGTCAGGCCGCAGTCGCCCACGGGGCCGCCGATGATGAACTTGCCGGTCGGGTTGATGTGGAACTTGGTGCCCTTGTGCAGCCACTTGGCCGGCAGCACGGGCTTGATGATCTCTTCGCGGACGGCCTCGATGAGGTCCTTCTGCTTGATGCCCGGATCATGCTGGGTCGACAGCACCACCGCATCGATCGCGGTCGCCTGGCCGTCTTCATAGCGCAGCGTGACCTGCGACTTCGCGTCGGGGCGCAGCCACGAGAGATTGGAATTCTTCTTCTTGCGGATCTGCGCCTGGCGCTCGACGAGGCGATGCGACAGATGGATCGCGGCCGGCATGAAGCTGTCGGTCTCGTTGGTCGCGTAGCCGAACATCAGGCCCTGGTCGCCGGCGCCCTGCTGCTCGGGATTCTTGCGGTCCACGCCCTGGTTGATGTCGGGCGACTGCTTGCCGATCAGGTTCAGCACGCCACAGGTCTCGCCGTCGAAACCGACGTCGGAGCTGTTGTAGCCGATGTCGAGGATCACCTTGCGGGTCAGCGCTTCCAGATCGATCCAGGCACTGGTCGTGACTTCGCCGGCGACGATCGCCACGCCCGTCTTGACCAGCGTTTCGCAGGCCACGCGCGCGCGCTTGTCCTGCGCGAGAATCGCGTCGAGGACGGCGTCGGAAATCTGGTCGGCGATCTTGTCCGGGTGGCCTTCGGAGACCGACTCGGAAGTGAAGAGATAGCTGGACATCGGGCCTATATCCCTATATTCGGATGAAAAGATGGGCCGAAATGATACAGCGCCGGCCGTGGAATTGCATTGTGCCCTGCGGCGGATTGCGGTGCGGTTAAGCGCGCCACCGCCGCGCGTGTCGTCGTTGCAGGGCCGACTGCTAGCATCGACGGATGGATTCCCTGACCCAGATCGTCCTCGGCGCATCGGTCGCCGCCGCCATCGTGCCGGCCGCCCATCGGCGCGCCGCGCTGGTGGCCGGCGCCGCGCTCGGCACCCTGCCGGATCTCGACGGCGTGCCGATCGCATTGATGACCGACGATCCGGTGCTGCGCATGACGCTGCACCGGGGGCTCACGCACTCGCTGCTGGTGCTGCCGCTGGTGGCCGCCGCGATCTGGTGGCTGTTCAAGCGGTTCGGCAACGGCCGGGTCGCGGCATCGCCGGTGCGCTGGTTCTGGGCGATCGCGCTGGCACTGGTCACGCATCCGCTGCTCGATGCGTTCACCGTCTACGGCACACAGCTGTGGTGGCCGCTGACGCCGCCGCCGGCGATGTGGTCGAGCGTTTTCATCATCGATCCGCTCTATACGGTCTGGTTGATGATTGGCGTGCTCGTCGCCGCGTTCGCCGGTCCGCGCCCAGTCGCCGGCCGGCTGATCGCCGCCGGGCTCGTGCTGAGCACGGCGTATCTGGGCTGGTCGCTGGTGGCCAAGACACTGGTGAACCGCGAAGCCGATCGCGCGCTGGTCGCGATGGGCCTGGGTGATGCACCGCGGTTCTCGGTGCCGATGCCCGTCAACACCGTGCTGTGGCGCGTGGTCGCGATGACCGACGACGGCTATGTCGAAGGTTTCCGCTCATTGGCGGCAGATCGTGGCCCGATGCAGTTCACTGCGTACACCTCGGATGTCGCCGCACTGCGCGAGAACGCAGGCCTGCCTGCGGTGCAACGACTCGCGTGGTTCAACCACGGTTTCATGGGCGCGGCGGTGGTCGACGACACCCTCCAGCTCAGCGATCTGCGCATGGGCAATGAACCCGACTATTTCTTCCGTTTCGACGTGGCCCAGCGTGCGGGCAATGGCTGGCGATCGATCCCGCCGGTGCAGGCGGAGATGAGGCGCGACATCGCGGAGACGTGGCACGCGACCTGGGCGCGCATCTGGCACGAGCCGGCGACGCCGGGTCTCGAAATGGGCGGGGCGGTCGGCAGTCCTTGACGCTTCGCAGGATGGGTCGAGCGCAGCGCAACCGATCACCCGATTCGTATTGGAAGCCGGCAATGCCGGAACGCTATCGATGGGTTTCGCCGCGCTCTACGAATCCTGCGGACGACGGACGCGTGGGCCGGAGGTCGCCGGCGACCAGCGCGTCGAAGTAGTCGCGGGTCAGTGCGAGTTGCGCGTCGGCGGTCTCGGCGCGGTTGACCACGCTGCGGAAGGCCGCGTTCTCGGGCCGGTCCTTGGCGTACCAGCCCAGATGCTTGCGTGCGATGCGCACGCCGGAGGTCTCGCCGTAGAACGCATGCAGCGCTTCGAGATGGCCGAGCAGGATGTCGCGGATTTCGGTCAGTGTCGGCGGCGCCAGATGCGTGCCGGTCGCAAGAAAGTGCGCGATCTCGCGGAAGATCCACGGCCGGCCCTGCGCGGCGCGGCCGACCATCACCGCGTCGACGCCGGTGTGGCGGAGCACGGCCAGCGCCTTCTCCGGCGAATCGATGTCGCCATTGGCGAGCACCGGAATCGACAGCGCGGCCTTGATCGCGGCGATCGTGTCGTATTCGGCAGTGCCGGTGTAATGCTGGTCGCGCGTGCGGCCGTGCACGGCGAGCGCGGCAATGCCGGCATCCTGCGCGATGCGCGCGATGGTGGGCGCGTTGCGGTGCTCGGCGCACCAGCCGGTGCGGATCTTCAACGTCACCGGTACGTCGACCGCGCGCACCACGGCATCGAGGATGCGCGCGACCAGGCCCTCGTCCTGCATCAGTGCCGAGCCGGCCCAGGCGTTGCAGACCTTCTTCGCCGGGCAGCCCATGTTGATGTCGATGATCTGCGCGCCGTGGTCGACGTTGTAGCGCGCGGCGTCGGCCAGCATCGCCGGCTCGGTGCCGGCGATCTGCACGCCGACCGGCGCGGGTTCGCCGTCGTGGTCCATGCGCCGCAGCGATTTCTCGGTCTGCCAGAAACGCGGATCGCTGATCGTCATCTCCGACATCGCCAGACCCGCGCCCAGCCGCTTGCACAGCTGCCGGAACGGCTTGTCGGTGACCCCGGCCATCGGCGCCAGGACCACGTTCGGTTCGATGCGGTAGGGCCCGATCTGCATGGCGCCATTGTCGCCGATCGGCGCACGGCCGGCCGGCTGCCGCGAATCTGGGTTCAGTCGCCGACGGCGAGCCGCGGCATTGCCAGTGCCGCGCCCACATGCTCGGTCGACAGGCCGGCATAGCGGTTGGCGAACCGGACGTGTCCGGCGAACGGGTGCGCGTGCGCGGCGGCATAGGCCGCGGCCAGTGCGCCGTTGAACGCATCGCCCGCGCCGGTGGTGTCGACGGGCTCCACCTTGTCGGCGGCCACGCGATAGAACGGGGCATCGTCGCCGCGCAACAGGTCTTCGCGGTGCGAGACGAATGCGCCGGCCGCGCCGAGCGTGATCACCACGGTGCCGCGTGGCAGCAGGGTGCGGCACAGGCGGTGCAGCTGCGCGTCCGGTGTGCCGGCGATCGCGTCGCTGTCGATGCGGTGGCTGGTGTGGCGCTCCAGCAACGCCGCGAACTCGGTTTCGTTCGGGGTGAGGATGTCGGCCGCAGCCAGCAGTTCGCGCAGACACTCCGCATTGGCCGGGGCAGGGTTGAGCATCGTGATCGTGCCGGCGGCGCGCGCCAGGCGCATCGCCTCGAGCACGCTGTCGAGCGGCGATTCGAGCTGCGACAGCAGCACGCGCGCGCCGGCGAGCGCGGGGGCCTGGCGGCCCAGCCACGCGACGCTGAGGTCGGCGTTGGCGCCGGCGCCGATGACGATGGTGTTGTGGCCGGCCTCGTCGACATAGATGCCGGCGGTGCCGGTGGGCTGCGCACTGTCGTGCACGCGCAGTTCGATGCCGTCCGCTTCGGCCAGCGCACGCGCCTGGCGGCCCCCGTCGTCGTTGCCCAGCGCGCACAGGAAGCCCGTGTCGGCGCCCGCGCGTGCGGCCGCGACGGCCTGGTTGAAGCCCTTGCCGCCGGGGCCGGTGTGATAGCGGCCGCTCAGCGTCTCGCCACGGCGTGGCAGCGTGGCGCAGTTCCAGACATGGTCGACATTGAACGACCCGACGACGACGACATGACTCACGTCACACCCCGCGTCGCATCGATTCGGCGCTGCGGACCCGCATCGGATTCACCACTGCGCCGCCGAGAGCACGCCGGCAATCGTCGCCGTCATCATGGTGGCGATCGAGCCGCCCAGTACCGCGCGCAGGCCCAGGCGCGCCAGGTCGGCACGGCGCTCGGGGGCGATGCCGCCGATGCCGCCGATCTGGATCGCGATCGAGCTGAAGTTGGCGAAGCCGCACAGCGCGTACGTCGCGATCAGGGCGCCTTGCGGCCCCAGCGTCACGCCGGCCACGTTGCCCTGCAGGATCTCGCCCAGCTGCATGTACGCCACGAATTCGTTGAGTACCACCTTGGTGCCGATCAGGCCGCCGACGGTGGCGGCGTCTTCCCAGGGCACGCCGATCAGCCAGGCCAGCGGCGCCAGCGTCCAGCCCAGCAGGGCGGACAGGTCGGTCGGACGGCCGAGCAGCGTCTGCAGCCCGGTCACTTCGCCCATCCACACCAGCGGCGCGTTGAGCAGCGCGATCAGCGCGATGAAGGCCAGCAGCATCGCGCCAACGTTCAATGCGAGCTTCAGGCCGTCGGCAGCGCCGGCGGCAGCGGCGTCGATGACGTTGGCCGTGGTCTTCTCCACGTGCACGCGCACGGCGCCCAGGGTCTGCGGCGCGGCGGTTTCCGGAATCAGGATCTTGGCGATAACCAGTGTGGCCGGCGCCGCCATGACGCTGGCCGTGATCAGGTGCTTGGCGTACACGGCCTGCTGCACGGGGTCATTGCCGCCCAGCAGCAGCACGTAGGCGCCGAGCACGCCGCCGGCGATCGTCGCCATGCCGCCGACCATCAGGGTCAGCAGTTCGGACATCGTCATGCCGGCGATGTAGGGACGCACGACCAGCGGCGCCTCGGTCTGGCCGATGAACGCGTTCGCGCAGACCGACAGCGTTTCCGCGCCGGACACGCGCATGGCCTTGGTGATCACCCAGGCCATGCCCTGGACGATCTTCTGCATCACGCCCATGTGATAGAGGACGCTCATGAAGCTGGCGAAGAAGATGATCGTCGGCAGCACCTGGAACGCGAACACGAAGCCGAACTTACCGGCATCGCTGAAGTCGCCGAAGATGAAGCGCGCGCCCTCGGTGGTGAACCCGAGCAGCCTGACGAAGCCGCCCGACAGCGTGTCGAACACGCTCGCCCCCCAGGGGGTCAGCAGCACGACGCACGCGATGACGACCTGCAGCAGCAGACCCATCCCGACGAGGCGCCAGTCCACCGCACGCCGGTTGTTGGAGAACAGCCACGTGATGCCGATCAGCACAGCAAGACCAAACAGGCCGAAGCCGGCCCGCAGCAGGAAATCCATGGTCGCGTGGCCCCCGGGCCCTTCGTCGAGTCGCGCAGCCTAGTGCAGCGGGGCGGCCCGGGCAACCACAGCGCCCGTGAACACGCCGTCGTTCAGGCGTCGCGGGCTTCGACACGGTTGCGGCCGGCGCGCTTGGCCTGCTGCAGGCGGCGGTCGGCGACACCGAGCAGGGCCGAGACGTCGCCGCCATCGTGCGGGAACGCAGCCAGTCCGGCGCTGAAGCACACCGGCAGGGCGCGGCCGTCGCGGTCGACCGCGAGCGGGTCCCCCGCCATGTCGCGTCGCAGGCGGTCGAGTCGCTCCCAGGCGCTGCCGGCGGGACAGCGCAACAGCAGCACGAATTCCTGGCCGCCGATCCGCGACAGGGACTCGTCGTCCTCCAGCAGCGTCTGCAGCCGCTGCGCCACGGCGCGGATCGCGCGGTCGCCGGCACGCGGCCCGGCATCGGCATTGATCCGGCGGAAGCCGTCGAGATCGAGCAGTCCCAGCGTCAGCGAGCGGCCCTCGCGACGCGAGTCGGCGAGCTGCCGCGGTGCGTGCTGCAGCAGCCAGGCGCGGTTGGGCAGGCCGGTCAGGCCGTCGCGACCCGACAGGTCCACCAGGCGCTGCATGCGATAGACGATGGCGCAGGCGATCACCGTCATCATCGCCAGCAGCAGCAGCCGTTCGACCTGTCCGCTCACCGACGCCACGCCGTAGCCCAGCGACGTCGGGTGCGCCTCGTCGCCGCCGGCCATCAGGGCGATCGCCAGCGCCGCGTACTGCGCGACCGCCAGGCCCCCGACGTAGAGCGCCAGGCGCCCGTCGTTGCGCAGCGCGGTGAGCGCGATCGCCAGCATGTAGAAGTTCCACACCACCACGCTGTTGAGGGCGGCGGCCGGCTCGCGGGTGGCCAGCAGGGCCAGCACCAGCGTGGTCATGCTGACGTCGTAGCTGCCGGTCGCATACGGGAGCCAGGCATGCCGGCGCTGGCGCCGCGCGAGCGTCAGCCAGACCTGCGCCATCAGATTGGCGAAGACCGCCAGCGCCAGCCCCACCACGACCGTCCGCGTACCGTGGCCGCCGCCCGCGGCGATCAGCGGCAACAGCAGGGTCAACAGGGCGAGTGCGGCGCGCACGCGCGCCACCATCAGTTCGCCGCCGGCGCCGAGTTCGAGCATCACTTCGTCGGCGCGGCCGAACAACGTGGCGACGACGCCCTGCCGGGTGCGTTGCGGTGCGCGCATCGAGACGGTCCCTGTGGCAGCTGCGGCAGCATAGCGCGGGCGGTCGCCGGTGGACGGCGGGCATACTTCCGCTTTCCGACCGCTCCAGGAGTTCCCATGCAGTACCGCCGCCTCGGTTCGTCCGGCCTGCAGCTGTCCGCGTTGTCGTTCGGCGCCTGGGTCACCTTCGGCGGCCAGATCGGCCGCAGCGAAGCGCGCAACCTGGTCGCGGCCGCATGGGACTACGGAGTCAACTTCTTCGACAACGCCGAAGGCTATGCCAACGGCGCGGCCGAACAGGTCATGGGCGACGTCATCGCCGATCTGCGCCTGCCACGCGACGGTTATTGCGTGTCGAGCAAGGTGTTCTTCGGCGCGGCGGCCGATCCGCGGCCTACCCAGCGGGGCCTGTCGCGCAAGCACGTGCGCGACGCCTGCGACGCGGCGCTCAGGCGCCTGCGCGTGGACCATCTCGATCTGTACTTCTGCCACCGGCCCGATCCCGAGACTCCGGTCGCCGAAACGGTGTGGGCGATGGATGCGCTGATCCGCCAGGGCAAGGTGCTGTACTGGGGCACGTCCGAATGGCCGGCGGCGCTGATCCGCGAAGCCGCGCAGATCGCGCGTGCGCACCACCTGCACGGCCCGACGATGGAGCAGCCCGAATACAACCTGTTGCGCCGCGAACGCGTGGAGCTGGAATACGCGCCTCTCTATGCGGAACTCGGACTCGGCACGACGATCTGGTCGCCGCTGGCTTCCGGCCTGCTGACGGGCAAATACGCCGACGGCGTGCCGGCCGACAGCCGTCTCGCGCAGCCTCAGCTCGAATGGCTGCAGGGCAGTGTGCTCGGCGATGCGACGTCGGACCGCACCGGTCGGGCAGGGCGCTTCACGGCGCTCGCCGCCGAGCTGGGCGTCGCGCCGGGGCCCCTGGCGATCGCCTGGTGTCTGACCAATCCCCACGTCTCCACCGTGTTGCTGGGTGCGAGCCGGGTGTCGCAACTGCTCGAGAACCTGCAGGCGCTCGATCTGCTCGAGCGCTTCGACGAGAACGTATGGCGGCGGGTGGAGGCGGTCACGGGGTAAGTGCCCATCGCCGGACGCGTCGGACTGAGTATTCCCGCATCTGAAAGGGCGGCGGGCTCGCGGCGCTGTGCCGAGAGCCGGGGAGCTCTGGGTGGGGCGAACCGTCGGCGCCCATGGACGCAGGAATCTAAGCCCGCGTGCGCATCCCGCCGCAGCGCTTGAACTGCTCGAGATGGTCTGTCTCCCTTTGAGCGTTCGCCTGCCGTTCCGGCCGGCACGTGCCGGTCGGCATCTCCGAGCGACACTCTCGCTTGACTGGAGAATGAGAATCACTATCATCGGAGATCCCTTCCGGAGGATCCCGACATGCGCGTCTCCCCGATACAGGATGCAGCCGTTTCCCGCGACGCCCGCGATGCCGGCAACGTGCATCCCCTGACCCGCACGCCCGACGTCGTCGAGTTCGACAGCGTGCAATTGCTGCGCGGCCAGCGCGAACTGCGCATCCGCCACGGCAACGAGATCTACCGCCTGCGCCACACCCGCAACGACAAGCTGATCCTGACCAAGTAATCGTATTGCGCGCCGCCGCCCGGTCCCGACGGATCGAGCGCGCAACGCGCCGTGTCGCCCTCCCTCTCTCCAGAGGCCGCCCGCCCGCGCGATCCGTTCCGCGCCCGCCAGCTCGCCGATCTCCACTTTTCGCGAGCGCCCATGCGTCCCAGCCTGCTGTCCGTCGCCCTGGCCCTGTGCCTGCCGTCCACTGCCGTCCTCGCCGCGCCTGAAGGCGCGCCGCGCGATCTGGACCAGATCGTCGTCACCGCCACCCGCACCGAGCGCGCGATCAGCGACGTGCCCAATACCGTCGACGTGATCGACCGCGCGCGCATGGATGCCTTGCTGGTGCGCGACATCGCCGATCTGTTCCGCTACGAGCCGGGCATCACCGTCGGCAGAAGCTTCGGCCGCTTCGGACTCAATGACATCCGCATCCGCGGTCTGGGCGGCAATCGCGTGCGCATCCAGACCGACGGCATCGCAGTGCCGGATGCGTTCGCGATCGGCAGCTTCTCCAGCGCCAACCGCAACGTCGTCGACCTGGACACGCTCAAGCGCGTCGAAGTGGTGCGCGGGCCCACGAGCTCGCTGTACGGCTCCGACGCGCTCGGCGGCGTGGTGTCGTTCGTGACGAAGGATCCGTCCGACTATCTGCGCGCCGGCGACACGGCGCACGTCGGCACCAAGATCGGTTTCGACGGCGCGAACGATGGTCTGTTCGCCGGCGCGACCGCCGCCTTCGGTGGAGAGCGGTGGTCGGGCCTGGTCGCGATCAGCCATCGCCAGGGCAAGGCACTCGAGACCATGGGCGGGATCGGCGGTGAAGGTGCCGCCCGCACGCAGGCCAACCCGCAGTCGTCGAACGGTCGCAGCGTGCTCGGCAAGCTGGTGTTCGCGCCCGGCGAGATTCAGCGCTTCAAGCTGACGGTCGAAGGGAACGAGGATGACGTGGAGACCGACGTGCTGAGCGCGTACGGCTTCCAGAGCCTGACCCGCGCGACCAACACGCAGGTCCTCGGCGACGACCACCAGTCGCGCGCGCGCATCACCTTCGGTCATGAACTCGACGGCCTGTCGTCGGCGCTGGCCGACAGCGTCGACTGGCAGGTCTACCGCCAGGACAGCCGCACCCGGCAGGACAGCGTGGAAGTGCGTCGCGTGCCGTCGGGCGCCGCGACGATCCGCGACCAGCGCGAACGCGCGTTCCACTTCGACCAGCGCAGCGTTGGCCTGCAGGCGAATGCGCGCAAGACGCTCGAGACCGGCCGTGTCGCGCACGCGCTCGCCTACGGCCTCGACATCGAGCGCACCGAAACGAAACAGAAGCGTGATGGCCGCCGGATCTTCTTGGACACCGGCGTGGTCACCCACGTGATGTCGCCAGACACCTTTCCGGTGCGCGACTTCCCGATCAGCGACACCACCAAGGCGTCGCTGTACGTGCAGGACGAGATCGCATTCGCCGATGGCGCGTTCCGGCTCGTGCCGGCGGTACGCGTCGACCACTACCGGCTGACACCCGAAGTCGACGCGATCTTCCGCGAGGACAATCCGGCCACGCAGGTCGCCGACCTCAACGAGACCAGCGTGTCACCGAAGCTCGGCTTCGTGTGGACGTTCGCCGAAGCGTGGTCGCTCTACGGCGGCTACGCCCGCGGCTTCCGCGCGCCACCCTACAACGACGTCAACATCGGCTTCACCAATTTCCAGTTCGGCTACACCGCGATCCCGAATCCGGATCTGAAGTCGGAAACCAGCGATGGTCTGGAGCTGGGCCTGCGGTATTCCAGCGACGCCGCGTACGCCAGTCTGAGCACCTACGACACGCAGTACGACGACTTCATCGAATCGACGCGTTACACCGGCATCGATCCTGTGTCGGGGCTGATGGTCTACCAGTCGCAGAACATCGCCGATGCGCGCATCCGCGGCGTCGAGTTCAAGGGTGGCGTGTATTTCGACAGCGTCGCGCCTGCGTTCGCGGGCTGGTCGCTGCGCGGCGCGGCCGCGTGGTCGCGTGGCGAGGACCGGACCACCGGCGAGGCGCTGGCGAGCGTGGATCCGCTGACCGCGACCCTCGGCGTCGCGTTCGGCCAGAGATCTTGGGGCGCCGAACTCGCGGGCCGCTTCGTCGGCCGTCGCGACCGGCTGCCGACGGCGCCGGCCGGCAGCACCTACTTCGAAAGCCCCGGTCACGCCGTACTCGATCTCTATGCGCACTGGATTGTCGCGCCGGGCACGCGCCTCGACGCCGGCGTGCTGAATCTCGCCGACCGCAAGGTCTGGCAGGCGGGGCTGGTGCCGCTGGTCGCCGCGGGCAGCAGCACGCTCGACCGCTACACCGCACCGGGCCGCCACGTCGCGGTCAGCCTGTCGATCGATTTCTGACCGTGAGCGCTGCCTCGATGCCGTCCATCGCCTGCGTTGCCATGCGATCCAGTTCTCCCGACATTGACCGACCACGAGGTTCCACCGACATGACACCGCACGCGATCGCGCTGGCACTTGCCGCCCTGCTGGTCTCCACCGCCGCACCGGCCGCCACCCGCACGCACGCCACGCCGCTCGAGGCAGACCGCAGCGCGATCCTCGGCATGCAGGGCGAATACACCGTGCGTTTCCTCTTCGACGAGACCGTCGTCCTCGCCCCCGGCTACACGCGCAAGGCACCCAAGCGCAGCGGCGGCGACGAAGTCGTCATCGTCGTCGAGGACACACCGACGAAGATCGTGCTGCAGCACCTGCTGCTCGACGTCGAAAGCGGCCACGTGATCAAGCACTGGCGTCAGGACTGGACGTTCGAAGCGTCCACGCGCTGGGAGTTCGCATCCGACCAGACCTGGCGCCAGCGCGCCGTGCCCGCAGAACTGGTGCGCGGCGGCTGGACCCAGTGCGTGTTCGAAGTCAGCGACGCCCCGCGCTACTGCGGCAGCGGCCGCTGGGTGCACGAGAACGGTGCGTCGACATGGACGTCCGACGCCGGCTGGCGGCCGCTGCCGCGCCGCGAGTACACCACGCGCGAGGACTACAACGCGCTCGCCGCGGTCAACCGCCACACCATCGTGCCCGGCGGCTGGACCCACGAACAGGACAACCGCAAGGACGTCCGCGATGCAGACGGCGCGGTGACCGCCAGCATCGTCCGCGAAACCGGCTTCAACGATTACGTGAAGACCGACGCGATCGATTTCACGCCGGCATACGACTACTGGAACGCCACGCAGACCTACTGGTCACGGGTGCGCGCGCGCTGGGAGGCCCGACTCTCCGCGCCGGCCGGCGTGCATCTGAAGACCCGGGTCGACGGCATGGCGCTGATCGCCCCGTTGTTCGAACAGGCCCGGACCGTGCAGGACGGCGGCAGCGTCAGCGACGCGCAGATCGACGCCGTGTTCGCGCAATGGGTGGATACGCCGCGCGATTGACGGTGGTCGGCGCCTTGCGCCTTGCGCCGTGCGCGGCGCGCGTCAGCTGCCGCGGGCGGAGTGCCTGGCCGGACACGGACCTCCAGGCCGCGGGAGCATCGGGTTGGAAGCAGTGTTCGCCGACCGCTGACCACGCCTGCCGCCACCGGCCGCGTTCCAACCGTTCGCCGCCACGCAGTCCGCCCGTTGCACGGGGGCGGGCCGCGTTGCGACGATCGGTTCGCGCACCCTGCGCCTATACTCGAAGCCAGCGGCATCAGCCGCCCGCCAAGGGGTCGATCAATGGGGACTGGATTGTTTCTCGCCGTGGTGCTGGCGTTCGCCGGCGTCATCGTGCTGTTCAAGACCGTGCGCATGGTGCCGCAGGGATTCGAGTGGACCGTCGAGCGCTTCGGCAAGTACACGCATTCGATGACGCCGGGCCTGCATTTCCTGGTGCCGATCGTCTACGGCGTCGGTCGCAAGATCAACATGATGGAACAGGTGCTCGACGTCCCCAGCCAGGACGTCATCACCCGCGACAATGCGGTCGTGCGCGTCGACGGCGTCGTGTTCTTCCAGGTGCTGGACGCGGCGAAGGCGGCGTACGAGGTCTCGAACCTCGAGATCGCGACGATCGCGCTGGTGCAGACCAACATCCGCACCGTAATCGGCTCGATGGATCTCGACGAATCGCTGAGCAATCGCGAAACGATCAACGCCCAGCTGCTCAACGTCGTCGACCAGGCCACCAACCCCTGGGGCATCAAGGTCACGCGCATCGAGATCCGCGACATCCAGCCGCCGCGCGACCTCATCGACTCGATGGCCCGGCAGATGAAGGCCGAGCGCGAGCGCCGCGCGGTGATCCTCGAAGCGGAAGGCCATCGCCAGTCGGCGATCCTGCGCGCCGAGGGCGAGAAGCAGGCTGCGATTCTCGAAGCGGAAGGCGAGAAGGAAGCGGCGTTCCGCGAAGCCGAAGCGCGCGAGCGCCTGGCCGAGGCGGAAGCGCGCGCCACCGAAATGGTCTCCAACGCGATCGCCCAGGGCGACGTGCAGGCGATCAACTACTTCGTCGCGCAGAAGTACGTCGAGGCCTTCAAGGAACTGGCGACGGCGCCGAACCAGAAGTTCGTGCTGATGCCGATGGAGACCAGCGGCCTGATCGGCTCGATCGCTGGCATCGGCGAACTCGCCAAGGAAGCGCTCGGCAACCAGAAGACGACGCCCGCACGGGCGGTGCCGCCTCCGCCGCCGTCGCGCGCGGGGCTCTGACATGGACGGCCTGCGCTGGGATGTCGTCAGCTGGGCCGCGGTCGCGCTGCTGCTGATGGCGGCCGAGACGCTGGTGCCCGGTGCATTCCTGCTGTGGATGGGATTCGCCGCGGCCGCGGTGTTCCTGGTCACGCTGTTCGTGCCCGGGCTCACCGTGCTGGCCCAGGTGGCCCTGTTCGTGGGCCTGAGTTTCGTGTCGGTGCTGATCTATCGCACCTGGTTCCGGGGTCGCGAACGCCAGAGCGACCATCCCACACTCAACCGCCGCGCCTCGCAGCACGTCGGTCGGGTGCTGCCACTCGAGCAGGGCATCGTCGCCGGCCGCGGCCGCGTACGGATCGGCGATGCGTTCTGGGTGGTCGAAGGTCCGGACATGCCGACGGGCGCGTCGGTGCGCATCGTCGGCACCGACGGGGTGAACCTGCACGTCGAAGCGGCCTGAGTCACGCCGGGGTCCCGCGCTCGCGTGGGGCCGTGCCCATCGGGCCTGGTGCCCCGGGCGGCGCATCTCCGCCATCGGCCCGGCGCGACGGCGTCGGCCAACCTGCGATAATTCCGGCTTTCCGCTCGCGAGCCGGCCAGATGACGCAGAAGACGATCCTCAACGATGCCCACCGTGCGCTGGGCGCACGCATGGTCGATTTCGGCGGCTGGGATATGCCGCTCAACTACGGCTCGCAGATCGAGGAACACCACCACGTGCGCCGCGACGCCGGCATGTTCGACGTCAGCCACATGACCGTCGTCGACCTGCGCGGCGCGGGCACGCGCGATTTCCTGCGCCGGCTCGTCGCCAACTCGGTCGACAAGCTGAAGGTGCCGGGCAAGGCGCTCTACACCTGCATGCTCACGCTCGACGGCGGCATCGTCGACGACCTGATCGTCTACTTCATGGCCGACGACTGGTTCCGTCTCGTGGTCAACGCCGCGACGCGCGAAAAGGACCTGGCCTGGATCACCGCCCAGGCCGCCGATTTCGATGTCGCCGTGACCGAGCGTCCCGAGCTGTCGATGATCGCCGTGCAGGGACCGCAGGCACGCGAGAAGGTCGCTGCGCTGCTCGGCGACAGCGATGGCAAGACCGTCGCCAAGCTCGGCCGCTTCGCCGCCGCCGCGCTCACCGGCACCGCGTACGGCGATCTGTTCGTCGCCCGCACCGGCTACACGGGCGAGGACGGTTTCGAGATCGTCGTCGGCGAGGCGCATGCGGTGGCGTTGTGGACGGCCCTGCACGAGGCGGGCGTCGCACCGGCCGGTCTCGGCGCGCGCGACACGCTGCGTCTGGAAGCCGGGCTCGCGCTTTACGGCCAGGACATGGACGAGACCGTGTCGCCGTTCGAAGCCGCGCTCGGCTGGACCGTGGCCCTCGACGAAGGCCGCAGCTTCAACGGCCGCGCGCTGCTCGAGTCGCAGGCCGACGGCGCACCGCGTCAGATGATCGGTCTGGTGATGGACGACAAGGGCGTGCTGCGTCACGGGCAGACGGTCGCGACCGCGAACGGCGCGGGCGAGATCCTGTCGGGCACGTTCTCGCCGACGATCGGCAAGGCGATCGCGTTCGCGCGCGTGCCGGCCGGCGAGCCGGGCGCGGTGACCGTCGACATCCGCGGCCGCCAGGTGCCGGTGCGCGTGGTGAAGTTCCCGTTCGTCAAGAACGGGCAGCCCGCCGGCGGCGTCTGATGCGCGCCGCTGCGCATCGTCGTTACACTAGCGCCACCTTCCCGATCGAACGTTTCCCCGGAGCCGACCATGAGCGAAATCCCTGGCGACCTGAAATTCCTGAAGTCCCACGAGTGGGTCCGTATCGAAGGTGACGGCAAGGTCACCGTCGGCATCTCCGACCATGCCCAGGGCCTGCTCGGCGACCTGGTCTACGTCGAACTGCCTGCCGTCGGCGACGACATCCAGGCCGGTACCGGCGTGGCCGTGGTCGAGTCGGTCAAGGCCGCGTCCGACGTGTATGCCCCGGTGTCGGGCACGATCACCGCGGTCAACGAAGCGCTGGCCGACAAGCCCGAGACGATCAACGAGGACGCCTACGGCGAAGGCTGGCTTTTCGTGGTCGAACTGAGCGAGCCCGACCAGCTCAACGAACTGCTGGCGCCCGACGATTACGCCGAGCAGCTCGAGGGCGAAGAAGACTGACGTCTTCGATCCGACCGTCGTGCACATCGACCGGTGCGTTCCGCGAGGGACGCGCCGGTTTTCGTTTCCGGCATTCCGGTCCGACGTCGTGACGGGCACGTCGTGTGCGCGTGCCGAGTCGGCGCGCGTCACGTGCGTCGACACCTCTCGCGGGTGACGATCGACGCGTTCGGAGTCCGCGCATTTCCCGCGCAAACCCGTCCCGCAACCGCGCAAACGCGGCGCGCGCGACGTGACGAGATTTACGTGGCGGACGGGTGGGTGATTCTTTTTTCACCACATCGAAAATGCAGGTAGGTGCGTCACGGAAAGACACGCCGTCGATGCACGATCGAGCGTTGATGCCTTTTTTTATGATGTTTCGCGAACGCGTTTTGCGCGCGGTGCGCGACGTCGTGGTGCAACCCCCAGCGCGTGCGTGGCATCGCGACGCCGCGCCGCCCGACAGGCGCGGCGCGAAGTGCGAAAAAAAAATGCGACGACCAGTTGACAGTGGAAAAAACCGTGATTAGGTTTCGCCGCAACACACGTCTGCAACGAAACGAGTGAGTCGACCCACGCCATCAGCGCGCAGCACAACTCGAACCTCTGCCAGGAACATCACACGGTGGATGCGGGCATCGTCTCCGCTGCGAAAATTCACCCTCTCTCTTCCCGACTTCCGCGACAGTGCTGGCGCGTTCGGGGTTTCGCTTCACCGGGGCGACGTCGTGCAGTCGACGACCCACCCTTCGAATCCGGTCCGATGCGCGGTGCGCGTCGGCGGTTGTGCGCGGGTCCGACTCCCGTGCGCCGTTTGAGAACTGGGCCGCTGTACCTGCAAGTCCACTGACGAGGAGAGCCATTCCATGGCCACGAAGAAAGCCGTAAAGAAAGCGCCTGCCAAGAAGGCAGCGAAGAAGACCGCGAAGAAATCCACCGCCAAGAAGGTAGTGAGCAAGGTCAAGAAGGCAGCCAAGAAGGTCGCGAAGAAGGTCGCCAAGGTCGCCAAGAAGAAGCCGGCAGCGAAGAAGGCCACCAAGAAGGTCGCGAAGAAGAAGGTCGCTGCCAAGAAGACTGCGAAGAAGGCAGCGAAGAAGACCACCAAGAAGGTCGCCAAGAAGAAGGTCGCGAAGAAGTCCGCAGCCAAGAAGGCCACCAAGAAGACCGCCAAGAAGTCGACTGCCAAGAAGACTGCGAAGAAGGCGACCAAGAAGTCCGCCACCAAGAAGACGGCCAAGAAGTCGACTGCCAAGAAGGCCACGAAGAAGGCCGCGACCAAGAAGGCGGCCACCAAGAAGGCAGCGCCCCGGAAGTCTGCAACCAAGAAGGCCGCTACCAAGAAGACGGCGACCAAGAAGCGTGCACCGGCCAAGCGCACCAAGAAGTCCGCGCCGGTCGTGATTCCGCAGATGCCGACGCCGCTGATCTAACGTCGACTCGCTTCGTCATCGAAAGCGCTTCCTCCGCGTGCCCAGGCGGAGGAGGCGTTTTTTTTGCGCGCGCGTTTCCAGCTGGGGCGCCGCTGTAGTCAGTGCGGCCTGCCGGGCGTTGCGCCGTCGGCCACGTCGACGGATCGATGGCCGCACGGATTGGACCGGGCGGCACGCAGCCCGTGAGCTAAGCGGTGGCGGCTTTGGACCGCTGCGCGGGCCGGTCGAGCGATGCCGTGCAGGTTGAAGCGCGGCGCAGACATCGACCGGCGCCGAGGCCCAACGCACAAGGCCGCCCGGAGGCGGCCCGTGTCGTTTCGAACTCCGGGTGGGCTTACTCCGGCGTCGCCGCCGCGCGTTGGGTCGTGCTGCCTGACGACTGCGTCGACGGACGTGCGTGCGTGCGCTGGGCGTGCAGCGTTTCGAGGTTCGGATCGACGTCCAGCCAACGCTGGGGCGGCAGGCCAATCGCGCGGTCGAGGATCGTCGGCAGCAGGCCCGAGGGCAGGCTGCTCTCGCTGTTCCACAACACGACCATGCCGAAATCGCGATCGGGAATCATCGCCATCAGGCCGCGATAGCCCTGCACGGCGCCGCCGTGGAAGACCACGCGCTGGCCGGCGTAGTCGTAGACGCGCCAACCCAGGCCGTAGCCCGCGGCGTCGAGCCGGTCGCGTCGCCACGACGAATTGCGCATCTCCGGCGGTGTGCCGACGATCGGCGCCTGCAGCGTCGCCAGCAGGGGCGCGGGCAGGACGTCGGGACGATGGCCGGTCTGCGCGACCAGCCACTGCGCCATATCGCTGATGCTGGCGTTGACGCCGGCCGCGGGTGCCAGGCGGTAGTAGGTGGGCTTGGGCATCAACGACGTCCAGCCGCCGCCCGCGCGCACATGCGGCTTGGCCCAGCGCGTACTCGCCTGGATGCCGTCGAGCCCGTAGCTCGCATCGTTCATGCCGAGCGGCTTGAAGATCCGGCGCGAGACGGCCTCGCTGTAGAACTGTCCGGAAGTCGCGAAGACGACATCGCCGACCAGGCTGAAGGCCACGTTCTGGTAGGCGTAGCAGTTGCCGGGCTGGCAGCGCATCGGCGCGGCCGCGAGCCGCTGCACGAGATCGTGATAGTCGGCGTTGCGCTCGATGTCGCGGTCGTAGGTGTTGCGGCCCAGGCCGACGCGGTGGCTCAACACGTCGGCGACCGTGAGCTGCTGCGCGGCCAGCGGGTCGGAGAACCGCAATGAGGGGAGGTAATCGACGATGTGGCTGTCCCAGCGCAGCGCGCCTTCGGAGACGAGCATGCCGGTCACGGTACCCGCGAAGGATTTCGACAACGACGCCAGCCGGAACACGGTGTGCGCATCGACCGGCTCGGCGGCCTTGACGTCGGTGATGCCGTAGCCGCGAGCGCTCAGGACCTGGCCCTTGTGCACGATCGCCATTGCGAGGCCCGGCACGCGCTGGTTGGCGACGAGATCCTGGGCCATCGCTTCGAGCAGGGTGACGTCGAAGGTGGATGCCAGCGGCTTATCCTGACCGGGCACGCGCGGCTGCGGCTTGACCGCGTCCTCGCGGCTGACGATGGCTGGCCGATGGGCCTGCTCGTCGAGCGGCACGATCGCGGTGATCTCGTCTTCGCTTTCGTTCTCGACGACATCGGCGGATGTCGGCGCCTGTGCGGCGGAGCCCAGTGCAGCGGGCAGCAGCAGGCCGATGAGACCCAGCCGGACGAGCGGCCGGCGGTACGGATGTCGGCTTTTCATCGGACCTGCCCCCTGCGTATGCTCTGGTGCTGCGGCGATGATAGCGCCTGTGTAATGGATTGCATGAACAAGGGGAAGTTTGATGGCTAGCGCGTTGATCCTGCTGGTATTGCTCGTCGTCGTGGCCGTAGGTCTGGCGCTGTGGGGCGTCGGGATCTACAACGGGCTGATCACCGCCCGCAATGCCTACAGGAATGCGTTCGCCCAGATCGACGTGCAGTTGCAGCGCCGCTTCGACCTGATCCCGAATCTGGTCGAGACCGTCAAGGGCTACATGCGCCACGAGCGCGAGACGCTCGAAGCCGTGACCCAGGCGCGCAACCTGGCGCAGGCCGGCCTGTCCGCGGCCAAGGCCGATCCCGGCGATCCCGCTGCAATGGCGCAGCTGGCGCAGTCGCAGGGTGTGCTCAACGGCGCGCTGGGCCGACTGCTCGCGGTGTCGGAAGCCTATCCCGACCTCAAGGCCAGCCAGAACATGCTGCAGCTCACCGAAGAGCTGACCAGCACCGAGAACAAGGTGGCGTTCGCGCGCCAGGCCTACAACGACTCGGTGATGGCCTACAACAACAAGCGCGAGGTGTTTCCCTCGAGCGTTCTCGCCGGCATGTTCAACTTCAAGGAAGCGGCGCTGCTCGACATTCCGGCCGATCGCGCGGAAGTGCGCGACGTGCCGAAGGTGACGTTCTGAGGTCGACTGCCGCGCCGTCGGCCGGCTCACCGCGATGAATTTCTTCGAACGCCAGGCCCGGGCGCGGCGCAACGGCACGCGCCTGATCGCGCTGTTCGCGTGCGCGGTGATCGGCATCGTGATCGTGGTCGATTTGATGGTCGTGCTGGTGGCCGGCCCGCGGCCGGGTGCGCTGCTGGTGGCGACGGTCCTGACGCTCGCGGTGATCGGCCTGGGGTCGCTGTTCCGCATTTCGTCGTTGCGCAGCGGCGGCGACACGGTGGCCCAGCAGCTCGGCGGCGTGCCGGTGTCGGAGGACACGCGCGATCCGCAGATGCGGCGGCTGCGCAACGTGGTCGAGGAAATGTCGATCGCGTCCGGCGTGCCGGTGCCCAAGATCTACGTGCTCGAGCAGGAGGCGGGCATCAATGCGTTCGCGGCCGGCTATTCGACGTCCGATGCCGTGGTCGCGGTGACCCGCGGCGCACTTGACCGGCTCAACCGCGATGAACTGCAGGGCGTGGTCGCGCACGAATACAGCCACATCCTCAACGGTGACATGCGGCTCAACATCCGCCTGATTGGCGTGCTGTTCGGCATCCTGATGATCGGCATCATCGGGCGCAAGATCCTGATCCATGGCCGCGGGTTCCGGAACAGCGCGACGATCGTGGTGATCGGCGGCGCGCTGGCGGCGATCGTCGTCGGTGCGCTCGGCATGTTCTTCGGCCGCATGATCAAGGCGGGCGTCAGCCGCTCGCGCGAAGTGCTGGCCGATGCCTCGGCGGTGCAGTTCACGCGGCAGACGGCCGGTATCGCCGGTGCGTTGAAGAAGATCGGCGGTCTCGACAGCGGGTCGCGTCTGGCGCACCGCGAGGACGCCGAAGAAGTCAGCCACATGCTGTTCGGCGATGGCGTGGGCCTGAGTGGTCTGTTCGCCACGCACCCGCCGCTGATCCAGCGCATCCAGGCGTTGGAGCCGGGCTTCCGTCCCGAGCAGCTGGCGCGCCTGCAGCAGCAGTGGATGGCACTGCCCCCGGACGGCCTGCAGGAAGACGTGGCGCTGGGGCTGGTCGTGCCCGGCGAGGCGTTGCCGCAGCGTGAGCGCGCGCTGGCGGTCACGCCGCCGATGGTCGCGGCGCAGGTCGCGCATCCCCACGACGACGACTACGCGCGCGCGCATGCGCTGGTGATGGCGATCAGCGACGCGCTGCACGACGTCGCGACCCATCGCGAAGCGGCGATGCCGCTGGTGCTCGCGCTGTTGTTCGACGACGGCGAGCACGTGCGCGGTCGGCAGCACACCGAGATCGTCGCGCGCATGGGTGCGTCGGTCGCGATGGAAGCAGCGCATCTGCGCGAGACCCACCTGCTGGCGCTGCACCCGATGCTGCGCCTGCCGCTGGCGTCGATCACATTCCCGGTGCTGCGCCGCCGTCCGCGCCCCGAACTGGCGACATTCCTCGACACCGTGCATGCGGTGGTCCATGCCGACGAGAATGTCTCGCTGTTCGAGTACTGCCTGGGGCGATTGCTGGAAGTCCAGCTGCGCGAAGCCCTCGATCCCGGCCGTCACATCCGTTTCGGCCGGCGCAAGCCGGGTAACGTGAAGCAGGAATTCGCGACGCTGCTGGCCGTGGTCGCGCAGGCCGGCAATCCCGGCGACAGGGCCGCTGCGCAGCGCGCCTATCTCGCCGGCATGCAGCGCGTGCTGCCGCGCGATCACATGCCCTACGCGCCGCCGGCCGGCGGCGTGCAGGCGCTGGACGCGGTGTGGGCGCCGCTCGACGCGCTCGACCCGCTGGCCAAGGAGGTGATGGTCGAGGCGATCACCGCGGCCGTCAGTCACGACGGCCAGGTCAGCGTGGCGGAATCCGAACTGCTGCGCACGATCTGCGGCGTGCTGCATTGCCCGCTGCCGCCGACACTGGAGCAGCTGACGCGCTGAGCCGCTTCGCCGAAGGTCGCAGTGACGCCGATGGCGCCGCGACCGAGGATGGCGGCACCGCCTGACCGGAATCCGCAATGACCGACCCGCGTCCAGGCGCGTCGCACACCACGCTCGGGACGGCCTTCGTGCTGCTGTGGTGCACCGGCTACATCGCCGGCAAGCTGATGGTGGAGCACGCAGTGCCGCTGACCGCACTCGTCTGGCGTTTCGGCCTGGCGGGACTGGTGTTCGCCGCGCTCGCGCTCGCCGCGCGCGTGCCATGGGGCGATGCGCGATCGGTCCTGCACAGTGCGGTGACCGGCGTGCTGATGCTCGCGCTGCAGTTCGGCGGCGTGTATCTGGCGCTGTCGTGGGAGGCGAGCGCCGGCGTGGCCGCACTGGTCATCGGCACGATGCCGATGGTGGTCGCGGTGCTGGCGGTCGCCGGAGGTGACGAACGTCTGGCGCCGGCGCAGTGGGGCGGTCTGCTGCTCGGTCTGATGGGCGTGGTCCTGGTGGTCGCCGATCGCATCGACGGCGCCACGGGCTGGGTCGCCTGGCTTGCGCTGTTCGCCGGGCTGGCCGGCATCAGCCTCGGCACCGTCTACCAGAAGCGCTTCGCGTCGCAGGGCGACCTGCGTGCCGGGCTGGCGGTGCAGAATCTCGCCGCGACGGCGGTGCTGCTGCCCGGTGCGCTGTGGCTGGAAGGGTTCCGCTTCGCGCATGCGCCGGACTTCTACCTGCCGATGCTGTGGACCGTCGTCGTCAATTCGCTGGGCGGGTTCGCGTTGCTGTTCGTGCTGATCCGGCGTGGCGCGGCGACGCGCGTCGCCGCACTGTTCTTCCTGATGCCGCCGGTGACAGCGGTGTTCGGCAGCTGGGTGCTCGGCGAGCATCTCACCGCGCTCAAGCTCGGCGGTTTCGCGCTCGCGGCGATCGGGGTGTGGCTGGTGACGCGACCGGCTGCGTCCGCGCTGCGTTAGCCCGCCAGGATGCCCGCGGCGGCCCGCTCCGCGATCATGATCACCGGTGCATTGGTATTGCCGCCGGGCAGGGTCGGCATCACCGACGCATCGATGACGCGCAGACCTTCGACGCCGCGCACGCGCAGCTGCGGGTCGACCACCGCCGCGTCGTCGGTGCCCATGCGGCAGGTGCCGACCGGGTGGTAGACCGACTCGGCCTTGGCGCGGACAAATGCGCCGAGTTCGGCATCGGTGAGGTCGTTGCGTGCCGGGAAGATCGGCGCGCCGCGGATGCCGTCGAACGCGGCCTGCGACAGGATCGTGCGCGAGATCCGCGCGCACTCGACCATCATCTTCAGATCGAATCCATCCGCATCGGACAGGTAGTTCGCCTCGATGCGCGCCTTGTCGCTGACGCGGTTGCTGACCAGGGTGACGCGGCCGCGGCTGCGCGGGCGCAGGAAGCAGGCGTGCAGGGTGTAGCCGTCGCCGGCCAGGCGATTGCGGCCGTGGTCGTCGAGCATCGCCGGCACGAAATGGAACTGGATGTCGGCGCGGTCGTCGGGCGCCAGCGGGGAGCGGTAGAAGCCGCCGGCTTCGGCGATGTTGCTGGTGCCGGGGCCGCGACGGCCGCGCACGAAGTAATCCCACGCGATCGCGACGTCGCTGGCGCGGTCATAGGTGATGCGTTGCGTCGAATGGAACAGGGTGCAGATATCGAGATGGTCCTGCAGATTGCCGCCGACGCCGGGCGCATCGTGCACGACCTTCAGGCCCTGCCGGCGAAGATCGTCCGCCGGGCCGATGCCCGAGAGCATCAGCAGCTGCGGCGTGTTGATCGCACCGCCGCACAGCAGCACCTCGCGCGTCGCCGGCTGGTGGAACGCGCCGCGCGCGGTCGAATACACCACGCCGGTCGCACGCCCGTGCTCGAACGTCACGCGGCTGGCGACCGCGCCGGTCTGGATGGTCAGGTTCGGGCGCGCCCGGGTGTCGCGATCGAGATACGCGGTGGCCGCCGAACATCGCGCACCATCGCGCTGGGTCACCTGGTACAGGCCGACGCCCTGTTGTCGCGGGCCGTTGAAGTCGTCGTTCGCGGGTAGCCCCGCCTGTTGCGCGGCCTCGATGAACATCCGCGAGACCGGGTTGACGTAACGCAGGTCGGACACCGTCAGCGGACCGTCGTCGCCATGCAGTGCATTGGCACCGCGCGTGTTGCCTTCGCTGCTGCGGAACCACGGCAGCACGTCGTCCCAGGCCCAGCCCTGCGCGCCCTGCGCCGCCCAGTCGTCGTAATCCGCAGGCACGCCGCGGATGTAGCACATGGCGTTGATCGAACTCGATCCGCCGAGCACCCTGCCGCGCGGCCACCACAGTGCCCGGTTGTCGAGCTGCGGCTCGGGCGCGGTGTCGTAGTCCCAGTTCACGCCCTTGCGGTTGACCAGCTTCGCCAGGCCGGCCGGCATGTGGATGAAGGGGTGCGTGTCGTTCGGGCCCGCTTCGAGCAGCAGCACGCGCACGTCGGGATCGGCGCTGAGCCGGTGGGCGAGCACGCAGCCGGCGGAACCGGCGCCGACGATGATGTAGTCGTAGACGGGAGCAGGGCGGGGAGGCATCGCGGCACGGTAGGCAAGGGGGCTAGAGCATATGCTCCGCGCATCCGGTCGTGCTGGCGATGTGCTGGTCGCCGTCATGGTGTTGCGTTAACGTGCCGCGTCCGCCAGGAGCCCGCCATGCGCCCCCCCGTCATGACGCCGCCACGCCCGCGGCTGCGCGCCGCGCTGGCGGAGTCGCCGCCGCTGTGGTGGGCACTGCTGTATTTCTTCTGCCTGCTCTGCGGTTACTACGTGCTGCGCCCGGTGCGCGATGCGATGGGTGCATCCTCGGACGCCTCCGCCGTGTTTCCGGTCTTCCTTCTGGACTGGGCCTCGGCGCGCGGCATCGCGCTCGGCGATTTCACGCTGCAGGCGCTCTTCAGCGCCACGTTCGTGGTGATGCTGCTGCTGCAGCCGCTGTACGGCGCGCTGGTGTCGCGCTTTCCGCGCCGGGTGTTCCTGCCCGTGGTGTATCTGGTCTTCATCGTCTGCCTGCTGGGCTTCCGCTGGGCGTTCGACACCGACCTGTCGGGTCGCGGCGCCCTGTTCTTCGTCTGGATTGCGGTCTTCAACCTGTTCGCGGTGACCGTGTTCTGGAGTTTCATGGCCGATGTGTTCGACAACGAACACGCCAAGCGCTACTACGGCTACATCGGCGCCGGCGGCACCATCGGCGCATTCGTCGGGCCTTTCATCACGACGGTGCTGGTCGGCCGGATCGGCGTGGCGAACCTGACGCTGGTATCGGTCGGGTTCCTGTGCGTGTGCCTGCTGTGCATCCTCAAGCTGCGCGGCTGGGCGCGGCGCAACGAGGCGAGGCGTGCCGAGCAGGGCGAGCAGGCGATCGGCGGGTCGATCTGGGCGGGCCTGAAACTCATCGCCGCCGATCCGCTGCTGCGCGGCCTGGCGATGCTGATGTTCTTCGGCGTCGGCGTGGGCACGCTGCTCTACAACGAACAGGCGGCGATCGTGCGCCAGTACTACCCCACGGCCGAGGCCGCGACGCGCTACTACTCGATCATCGACTGGGCGGTCGCCAGCCTGACGATCCTGGTCCAACTGCTGCTGACGCGCTGGCTGTTGCGCCGCTACGGCGTGGCGCCGTTGCTGCTGTTGCCGGCGGTGGCCATCCTGATCGGCTTCGCGCTGCTGTCGGCATCGCCGCTGCCGCTGCTGATCGCGACGGTGCAGGTGATGACCCGGGCCAGCGAGTTCTCGCTGGCCAAGCCGGCCCGTGAGACCCTCTACACCCGGGTGAGCCGCGAATCGCGCTACAAGGCGAAAGCGGTCATCGACACCGCGGTGTACCGCGGCGGCGACGTGACCTTCGTCTGGGTGCACAAGGCGCTGTCGGCGCTGGGCTCCCAGCTCGTGTTCGTGGCCGGCATCGGCATCGCGCTGGGCATGACCTTCGGCGCATGGCGGGTGATCCGCGCCGAGCGCAGGCTGCCGGAACAGCCGGCAGCCGCCCGGCCGCCGGAGCACGTCCATGGCCAGCCGTCGTGAGTTCCTCGCCCACAGCCTGACCGCCGCGGCGATCGCCGCATGGCCGGGTGCCGTCTTCGCATCGCAGGCGCGCGCCGCGCGCCCGTTGAATCTGCTGATCCTGGGCGGCACCGGGTTTCTCGGTCCGCACTTCGTCGAACGCGCCCATGCGCGCGGGCACACGCTGACCCTGTTCAACCGCGGGCGCAGCAACCCGACACGCTTCGATGGCACGCCGCTGGCCGGCATCGAGCAGCTGCGCGGCGACCGCAAGGACGATCTCACCGCGCTCGAAGGCAACCGCCGCTGGGATGCGGTGCTCGACACCTCGGCCTATTTCCCCGACGACGTCGCGCGCAGCGCGGCCCTGCTGGCCGACCGCGTAGGCCACTACCAGATCATCTCCTCGATCTCGGTCTACGCGCGCAACGATATCGCCAACGACGAGGACAGCCCGCTGGCGACACTCGACGATCCCGCCACGCGCACGATCACCGGGGAGACCTACGGTGGCCTGAAGGCCGCCTGCGAGCGCGCTGCGCAGGCGGCAGCGCCAGACCGCACATCGGTGGTGCGCCCGGGGCTGATCGTCGGTCCGGGCGATCCGACCGACCGCTTCACCTACTGGCCGGCGCGCGCTGATCGCGGCGGCGAGATCGCTGCCCCCGGCGCACCCGGCAATCCCACCCAGTGCATCGACGTCCGCGATCTGGCCGCGTTCCTGCTGCAGCTGATCGAGCAGGACACGACCGGTGTATTCAACGCGGACGCGGCGCCGGGCGCGCTCGATATGGGGCGTCTGCTCGACAGCTGCCTGCGCCAGGCGAGCGCGGCAGGCGGTGCGCCGGAGGCAGGGCTGACCTGGCTGCCCGCGGATTTCCTCGACGCGCAGGCCGTCAAGGCGTGGTCGGACATGCCGGTGTGGATCGCGCCGGTGGGCGAGTACGCCGGCTTCGGCCGGACACGTGTCGATCGTGCGATTACGGCCGGACTCACGCATCGCCCCATCGACGACACCGTGCGCGACACGCTGGCGTGGTGGCGCGCGCAGCCGGCCGAACGCCGCGCCGCCCTCAAGTCGGGACTGACGCCGCAACGCGAGGCCGAGATGCTGGCCACGTGGCATGCGCGCAGCGACTGAGGCTGGGAGGGCAGGTGCGCGCTCCGCGTTCGCGATCTGCATGAGTGCCTGGGTCGATCGTGTCGTCGTCTGCCGCATGCGTGGCCAGTCGGACTGTCGCCATTTCCCGAGCCGGAGCCGCGCGCGAGCCGCGCGGTGCAGGCCGCAGCCGACAGTCAGCCGGTCGACACCCGGCTGCAGGTCTCTGCGTTCAACCGTTCCGCGCGCCGCGCGGCGATACCCACATGGCGATCTGCGCGCGGAACACGACATCGCCGGCGGGGTCGCGGATCACCACGTGGACCGGCAGGGCGTAGCCCGCGTCGGACACGACCGGCGGCCTTGCCGGCATCGCCGTGGCGTGCATCGTGCCGACGGCTTTCTTCAGATACTCGACGGTCATGCCCCTGGGGATCCAGCGCATCGAGGCGGGAATGCTGACGTCGGTGGTCAGGCCGCCGATCAGTTCGGCGAGATTGCACAGCGCGATCGCATGCACCGTGCCGAGGTGGTTGGTGACCGCGCGACGGTGACGCATCGTCGCCTCGCCGTGACCGGCGCGCAGCGTGGTGATGCGCGGCGCGATGCTGGCGAAGTAGGGCGCCTTGCGGCACACGAGAAATCCGAACAGCCAGGCACCGCCGGGCCAGCGGATGAGTCGATCGCGCAACGTCAGCAGTGGGGCGGTCATCGCGCGCTCCGAGTCTGGGAGGAAAACCGGAAAGCCGGATACGACAACGGCGGGACTGGCCCGCCGTTGTCAATCTCACATCACAGGTACCGCTCAGGCCGCTTCGCGCGACTCGCTCGACGCCTGCGTCGGCGCCCGGTACCCCGCCGAGCGGAGTTCCTCGGTGTCGAAATCGTCGACGGTGATCGTGTCCAGCGTGAGCTCGCGCAGCTCGACCAGCAGCGTGCGCTCCTCTGCGGTGATGTGGCCTTCGCGCACGGCTTCGTCCAGCTGCGCGTCGTAATCCAGGGCTTCGATGCCCTTGCTCTTCATCGCCTTGAGGAACTTGCGCTCCACCGGCTCGGCCGCGATCGCCTTGGCCAGGTAGCTGTCGATGCGGCCGCCCGGGTTGTTCTCGCAGGGCGTCATGAACACGCCGTCGGCGAGACGCGAACGGGCCTCGTTCGGCGCCATCAGCAGCGCGGCCACGCGGCGCGACAGGCGATCGCCCGGCGCCTCGGCACGACGGCCCCACGGGAAGATCAGCAGCCACATCAGCCAGCCGACCGGACGGATCGGAAAGTTGCGCAGCGCCGCCGACAGTGCGAGTTCGATCTTGTGCACGCTGTCGTGGAAGGCCCACGCCAGCAGCGGCTGGTCGGCCTGCGGCGCACCCTCGTCGTGATAGCGCTTGAGCATCGCACTGGTCATGTAGACGTGGCTCAGCACGTCGCCGAGGCGGCCTGACAGCGATTCCTTGAACTTGAGCTTGCCGCCGAGCGTCAGCATCGACACGTCGGCCATCAGCGCGAGATTCGCGGAATAGCGGTCCAGCTTCCGGAAGTAGCGGCGCGTGTAGGCGTCACCGGGTGCCGCGCCGATCTTGGCGCCGGTCAGGCCGAACCAGAACGAGCGCACGGCGTTGGAGATCGCGAAGCCGATGTGGCCGAACAGGTTGCGGTCGAATTCCTCGAGCCCACGCTGCGCGTCCGGGTCCTGCGCCGCCTTCATCTCCTTCATGACCCACGGGTGGCACAGGATCGCGCCCTGTCCGAAGATCAGCAGGCTGCGCGTCATGATGTTCGCGCCCTCGACGGTGATGGCGATCGGCGCTGCCTGCCAGCTGCGGCCGGCGAAGTTCTTCGGGCCGAGAATGATGCCCTTGCCGCCGATGACATCCATGACATCGCTGATGACCTCGCGGCTCATCGAGGTGCAGTGGTACTTCGCGATCGCCGACGGCACCGAGGGCACGTCGCCGCGGTCGACCGCTGCCGCCGTGGCCTGCGACAGCGCACTGATCATGTAGGCCTTGCCGCCGATGCGGGCGAGTGCTTCCTCCACACCCTCGAAACGGCCGACCGACAGGCCGAACTGCTTGCGGATGCGCGCGTACGCACCGGTGACGACCGCGCCGGCCTTCGCGCCGCCCGAGGCGGTGGAGGGCAGGGTGATCGAGCGACCGACGGCGAGGCACTCGTTGAGCATGTTCCAGCCCTTGCCGGCCATTTCCGCGCCGCCGATGAGCTGGCTCAGCGGAATGAAGACATCCTTGCCATGGATCGGGCCGTTCTGGAACGGGGAGTTGAGCGGGAAATGACGGCGGCCGATTTCCACGCCCGGTGTCTCCCGCGGCAGCAGCGCCAGCGTGATGCCGATGTCCTGGGTGTCACCGATCAGACCGTCGGGGTCGTACATGCGGAATGCGAGGCCGACCAGCGTGGCCACGGGCGCCAGCGTGATGTAGCGCTTGTCGAAGGTCAGACGCACGCCCAGCACGTTCGCGCCGTTCCACTCGCCCTTGCAGACGATGCCGTAATCGGGAATCGAGGTGGCATCGGAACCGGCGAACGGACCGGTGAGGCCGAAGCACGGCACTTCCTGGCCGATCGCCAGACGCGGCAGATAGTGGTCCTTCTGCTCCTGGGTGCCGTAATGGTTGAGCAGTTCGCCCGGTCCGAGCGAGTTGGGCACGCCGACCGTCGAGCTGACCACGCTCGACATCGACGACAGCTTCTGGATCACCTTGTGATGCGCCAGCGCCGAGAAGCCGAGGCCACCGTATTCCTTCGGGATGATCATCCCGAAGAATTTGTTGCGCTTGATGTAGTCCCACAGCTCGGGCGGCAGATCGGCGTGGACGTGGGTGATTTCCCAGTCGTTGATCATGCTGCAGAGCTCTTCGACCGGTCCGTCGAGGAACGCCTGCTCTTCGGCAGTGAGCTGCGGCTTGGGGTAGTCGAGCAGCGTCTGCCAGTTGGGATCGCCCGTGAACAGTTCGCCTTCGAACCCGACCGAGCCGGTCTCGAGTGCGATGCGTTCGGTCTGCGACAGCGGCGGCAGCACCTTGCGGAAGAACTTCAGCAACGGCGTGGTGATCAGCGACTTGCGCACCGCCGGGATCAGCAGCGGAATCGCGATGGCCGCGACCAGAATGGCGGCGATCAGGGTCGCGACTCCGTTCGCGCCCAGCAGCCAACAGGCGAGCAGCACGGTGAACGTGATCGCGGCCCAGTAGACCAGGCGAAGACGGTGGTAGGCAGCGAAGGCACCCACCAGCAGGAAGGCGAGAAACGGGATCGCGACGCTCATCATCAACTCCGGCAATCGGCATTACGGAAAACGGGACCGGCACGGGGCCGGCTGCACGGGCGGGATCCCGATGCTGACCGTACGGACGAGTATGGTAACCGTCTCCGGCGCTGTCAATGCTGCCAGCCGCCCTGTGTCGGGCGCGTCGATACTGTTGCGGATGGATGCGTATGGATAGACTGTCGCGATGAGCAGACCTGCCCCGAAATCCGCGGTGACGGCCCAGTCCGGCGACGCCTCGCCCACCGAACGCCCGAGCCGTCTGAGTGCCGACGACTGGGCACAGGCCGCGCTGGATCTGATCGCCGAAACCGGCGTGCAGGCGGTGGCGGTGGAACCGCTCGCGCGTCGGCTCGGTGTGACCAAGGGCAGTTTCTACTGGCACTTTCCGTCGCGCGATGCGCTGCTGCAGGCCGCGCTGGAGCGCTGGGAGAACGTCGAGCAGGAGGCGCTGTTTGGCGCCTTGGAAAAAGTGCCGGACGCGCGAGAACGTCTGCGCGCGCTGTTCCACATGGTGGCCCGCGAATACAAGTCGCATGTGATCTACAGCGCATTGCTCAAGGCGCAGGACCACCCGACGGTGCAGCCGGTGATCGAACGTGTCTCCAAGCGTCGTCTCGACTACCTCACCGCGTCGTTCCGGCAAGCGGGCCTCGTGCGCGAAGATGCACAACACCGTGCACGCCTGACCTATGCCGCGTACGTGGGGTTCCTGCAACTCAATCTGCAATTGCACCAGGCCCGCATGCAGCAGGACGAGTTCGACGCCTACGTGGAGCACCTGGCGCTGACGCTCGTCCCCGCCTGATCCAGACCGCGAATTCGTCTCGGCGTTCTCAATCCGGAGTCTCGGTGGAGTGGACGGCCTCCAGCGGCTGAGCGCATCGTTCTGAAGCCTCGCATGAGCTTGCGAGTCTGCGGAGCATTCGATCGATATCTTTCCGAATGCCTGCAAGTCAGTGCATGCGTCGCTTGTGACGTGTTTTTCGCTAGGCAGATGCTTCTCGGCCCTGTCTTATAGCTGTGCGCAGTGAAGATCGTCGGCCATGCGCTGGATTTGCGACGGTTGGCCGGCGGGCATTCCGGACGTTTTGATGTCCTCTCCCAACACGTCTGTGCAGGCTGGGCCGGCTCGCCTGACGGTGTTGGGAACCTCCCAAACAACTACGGCCCCTTGCGGGGCCGTAGAGGTTGTCACGCTTGCTCAGTCATCAGAAACGCTGGATGTACTCCATGTACATGAAGCGACCCGGGACGTCGTACTGCGGGTCGAAGGAGTTGGCGAAGGTCGTGTAGCTGACCGGCGGCTCCTTGTCGAACAGGTTGGTCACGCCCGCCTTGATCGTGCCGTCCCAAGGCAGGTTGTAGCGCACCTGCGCGTCGTGATAAGTCGTCGCCCCGAGCTTGTTGCGCGGCGCGGGACCCGTCGCGATCCTGCGATCGGGATCCGAGCAGACGGACGGGCCGAATGCGCAGGGCTCGACGAGGCTGGAGAAGTAGCGGCTGCTGAACGTCGCGCCGAAATCACCCATCTGCCAGTCGAGCGAGACGTTGCCACGGAGACGCCAGTACGGATCACGATCGAGATAGCGGCCCGTGAACTGCTCCACTTCCGACGCAGCGGTGGTCTGCTGTTCGTACTTGGAGACATAGGACGTATCCAGGGTGATGCCGAAGCTGCCGTACTCCGTTTCCGGCATGCGATAGCTCACGTTGAAATCGTAGCCCTCGACGTTGACCACGCTGAGGTTCTGCGGGGTCAAGGCGATGTTGCCGATCTGGAAGTCTTCACTGCGACGCGTGATGAGATCACACAGCGCCTGATCGCCAGCCGCATAGCACTGTTCGACGATGAAGGCGGTCGGGAGCGTGGTGATCGCATTTTCGATCTCGATGCTCCACCAGTCCAGCGAGAGGTTCAGGTTTTCAACGAACGAGGGGCTGAAGACCAGTCCCAGCGTCTTGCTGATCGACTCCTCGGGGCCGACGTTGGGATTTCCACCCACCTGGAACGGATACAGGGTCTGGCCGTCGTACCCGAAGCCAGCGTTGGTCTGCTGGATGAATCCGACGGGGGCACCTGCGGCGGCACAGTTGGCGGCGATGGTTGCCGTGCGCCCGGAGAAGTCTTCCGAACAGATATCGCCAAAGCTGATGAAGGAATCGCTCTGTCCACCGAAGAGCGTCGAGATCGGGGGTGCGCGGAAGCCCTCGGCCCAGTTACCACGAACCAGCAGCGATTCCACCGGCTTCCACTTGAAACCAGCCTTGCTGTTGGTGGTATCACCGAAGTTGCTGTAATCGGAGTAGCGCGAGGCGAGGCTGAACTCGAGGAGATCAGCGCCCGTCACATCGGCGAGCACCGGGATCAGCACTTCGGCATAGATTTCGTCGAGATCGTAGGCGCCCGACGTCGGCTGGCGCGAATTACCCGATGTGAAACCAGCGGCGACGAATGCGTCGGGACGATCGAAGCCGCTTTCCTTGCGCGACTCGACACCGGCAGCGAAGCCCATCATGCCGCCCGGCAGCTCGACGATTTCGCCGCTGATATTGGCGGTGAACGACTCGCTGCGACCCTGGAAAGCATCCTGTGCAGTGAACAGCAGGAAATCCAGCATTTCCTGTGTCACGCCGCCGGCAGGCGAGAGCGGGTTGAACGGGACGCAGCCGTCGATGATGTTGCCGCCCGGGGCGTCGACGCAGACGACGCGGCCGTCGCGGAGTTCGGACGGACCCACGCCGGCACGGACGTTCAGAACGTTCACATCGCCGATCTGCGCGTCTTCCTGGTCGGACCGGTTGAAGTTGTAGCCCACATCCCAGTTGAAGAACCGGTCTGCAAACTCGAAGTTGCCTTCGAGGCCTGCATAGACGTGGAAGGTCTTCACGTTCTGCTGGTAGACGCGTTCCTGCTCGGTCAGGCGGTGGCTCCATGCCACAGCGCGACCGTCACCGCCGTACAGCGTGTTGTACGGGTTGTAGTAGCTGTCGCCGCTCATGAAGTCGTTGTTGCTGACGCCGCCATTGAGCGGGAAGCCTGCGAGCTGCTGCTCCGAGCGCCGTTCGTTGTACAGCGCGTCGGCCACGAAGCTCAGGTTGTCCGTGATCTCGTGGCGACCCTTCATGTACAGCGAAGTACGCGTCTGGGGCGTCAGCAGATAATTGTCTGCCGCGAAGTTATAAGCGTCCTGGCCCGCAGCGAACGGCTGGAACTGGCCGAGTGCATAGCGGGGATCGTTGGCCGGTCCCGTACCCGTCGCGCCTGGACGGATGACGATCGAATTGCTGCCCGGGCCGCCGACGTTGTCCGGATCCACGCCGTTGTTCCAGATGCGACCATTGCTGCTGAAGCCGCTGAAACCCACCGGATCACGACGGAACGACGGAACGCGCGAGATCTCACGGTCACCGGCGCTCACTTCCTTCTCTTCGACGCGCGACAGGCTGATCACGACATTGCTGCGATCGTTACCTGCGCCGAGCGTGGCTTCGACCGCGGCGCGCTCACCGTCACCTTCGCTGAACTGGCCGTAATAGACGCGCGCTTCAGCGCCCTCGTAATCGCGACGCGTGATGATGTTCACGACGCCGGCGATGGCATCGGAACCGTAGATCGAGGAAGCGCCGTCCTTCAGGACTTCGATGCGCTCGATCATCGCCGAAGGAATGGTGTTGAGATCGACGGAGCCGCCCAGGCCCTGGACCCAGCGGCGGCCATCGACCAGCACCAGGGTGCGCGATGCGCCGAGGTTGCGCAGCGAAACCGTCGACGAACCGTCGCCGCCGTTGTTGAACGTACGGTTGATGTTCGCGCCGTTGGCAGAGATGCGCTGCAGCACTTCCGCCACCGAGGTCAGGCCCTGCTTTTCGATCGCAGCACGATCCAGCACGAGCACGGGCTGGGAAGATTCGGCGTCGACAGAACGAATACGCGAGCCGGTCACCTCGATGCGATCGAGGGTGGTCGCTTCCTGCTCGCTCTGCGCGAACGCGGCGCCGGTGCCCGTAGCACTGACGGCACCTGCGACGAGCGCGAAGGTAATCGCGTCGCGCAGCTGGGTGGTCTTGAACTTCATCGTCTCTCTCTCCAAGTGAGTCTCGGGATTACCCCATAAGAACCGGCCGACTGGATCAAATTGATCGCCAAATTCGGCAAGGTCGGGCCGATACTAGACCGATCGAGAAAGAAATTAAAGTGTCGTTAAGGTCTTCGGTTTCTGCGGCTGCAAGCGAACAGTTCGGAAGGCATCCGCGTACGGAGGATCGGTGTCCTCGGCCGGGAAACATGGTGCTCCTCGCGTCAGGCGCTTCCGGAAGCATGTTCGCGCAGGCGAGTGGAGTTGCGTGATGCAACGAACCGACACCGGCCCGCCGGCAAGCACCGCCTGCGACACTTTCTGGCATGCGTCAAGCGGTTTTAAAGGGCGCAGCGGGGCCCGGGCCGACACGGCAGACCCGCATTCACATTCAATGGCTGGCGTTCTGAGTCAAGGGGCGACGCTCGCCGCGCGGTCAGCTCAGAGATCCTGCTGGTACCGGATGTACGGCACCGCGCCCTCGTCGTCCGCGGTCTCGGTCATTTTCGAGAACGGATTCTTGCCGCGGGTGATCACGTTGTCGGCCCCGACGGTGAGCTGACCGCTCCACGGGGTACGCCAACTGACGCCGAGACCCACGCCTTCCCATTTCGGGAGGCCGGGTGTGTCGACCACCTGGCCAACGATGTTCGCACTGAAGCGACCGATGCCGCCGCCGACGCTCAGGCTGCGGCTGGTCCAGTGATCACTGAGGGTGGCGGGGGCGGCCGAGGACGGGATCAGCGTGGCCTTGGCCAAGGTGCCCGCGAGCGAGACGTAGGCATCGTCGCCGATATCTTTCTTGGCGAAGACGGTCAGATCGTGCAGATCGACCTGTCCCGCCGAGCCGACCCGGGACGGGCTGAGGAAGCCCGGCAGGGTGTCGCGACCTTCGCCGAATGTCACACCCACGCCGCCGCCAGGACGGCTCAGGCTTGCGGTCGCGCTGGCGCGCCGGGAACCGGCGGCGTCACCGACGGAGGCCAGCTGGCAGTTGCGCGCCAGACTGCTCACGGCGCCGTTAAAGCTGCTGCCAGGGCTGCACAGCAGTGCCAGAGAACTGCCAGATTCGAGGCCGAAGGCGGCGTCGAACTGGCTTTCGCCGAACCGCCAGCGGCGGCTCGATTGCTGGGCGGTGGCGGGTTCGAGGACCAGGAACGCCTCGACCTTTCCGGAGGTGTCGAGCACGGGCAGCACGGTCTGGTTGCGTTTTTCCTGCGCGGACGCGCCCGAGGCCGCCGCGAGGGCGAGACCGAGGGCAAACACGAGGCGCGTGACAGGCAATCGCATGGCCGTATGACCCGGGCCCGGCCCGGAAGTTCCCCTATCGTTCAGTTCAGAACTCTAGAACATTTATATTTATTTAACAATCCAGCCGATGCCCCAGATGCGGTTAGTGCAACCGGTTCGACACTTCCACATCGGTTTCCGGCGTCTCGAGCAACTGGTCGATCTCGGCGGCACTGAACGCGTAATGCCGGCCACAGAACTCGCAGATCACCTGGGCCTGTCCATCGACGACTGCTGCACGGGCCTCTTCCGCACCCAGCGATACCAGCATTTCCTCCACCCGGGCCTTGGAGCATGAGCAGCCGAACGACAGGTCACGGGCACCCAGGACCTCGGGCGCATCTTCGGGAAACAGGCGCGAAAGCAGGGTTTCGGTGGGCCATCGAAGCAGTTCTGCCGTCGAGAGCGTGTCAAACAGCAGGCTCGCACGATTCCAGCCGTCTTCGTCGCCTTCGTCGCCCGGGAGCTTCTGCAACATCAGGCCGGCCGCCTCGTCACCGTCGACCGCGAGCAGGACCCGCGTCGGGAGCTGTTCGGACTGGCGGAAATAATCTTCGAACGCGCCGGACAGCGACTCGGCCGTCAGTGCGACCAGGCCCTGATAGCGGTTGGGCTCGCGATGCGGCGAGGGGTTCTCGATTGTGATCGCCAGCAGCGCGTCGTCACCGAGCGCGCGCAGGTCGCGCGAAACGTCAGCGCCATCGCCGTCGAAGCGGGCGATGCCGCGGATCGTGCCGGCGGCGGTGCATTCGGCGAACAGCGTGCGCATCGGGCCCGGCGCGCGCAGTTGCACCGACAGGCGACCGTCGACCTTCGCGTGGCCGGTGAAGAGCGCCGACGCCACGCAGGCTTCGCCCAGCATCTCTTCGATCGCCGGCGGGTAGGGGCCATTCGCGCGCACGGCCTGCCAGGCGTCGCGCAGATGGACACGGACGCCGCGCACGCCGGCGGTCTGCAGCAGGAAGCGGGACAGGCGGTCGCTGTCGGGCTGGTCGATGTCGGTCATGTCGGCTCGCAGAGGGATTTCGATTGGCGGCGTCGAGGGTGACCGATAGAGTGGCCGCCATGGAACAACCGGCTCTCCGAGATGGGGACGGCACTGCCGTCCCGCAAGCACGCCCCTCCTTCGCACGACGCTGGGGGCGCCGGCTGATCTGGCTGTGCGTTCTGCTCGTCGTCCTGCCGGTCCTGCAGGTGCTGGTGCTGCGGGTCGTGGATCCACCGTTCTCGAGCTTCATGGCCATCCGGCAGGTCGAAGCATGGACAGGCGGCGAGCGTGATTTCGAACTCTATTACCAGTGGCGCGATCTGGACCGTATCGCGTTGTCGCTGCCGGTCTCGGTGATCGCCGCCGAGGACCAGAATTTCGCCCGCCACCGCGGCTTCGACCTCGAGGCGATCGAGCAGGCGCGCGCCCACAACGCCAGCGGCGGCACCACGCGCGGGGCCAGCACGATCAGCCAGCAGACCGCGAAGAACCTGTTCCTGTGGGGTGGGCGCAGCTGGGTGCGCAAGGGCCTGGAGGCGTACTACACGTTGCTGATGGAAACGCTTTGGCCGAAGACCCGGATCCTCGAGGTCTACGTCAACGTGGCGGAGTTCGGCGACGGCATCTACGGCGCCCAGGCGGCGGCGAAACGGCATTTCGGCAAGGACGCAGCGCAGTTGAGCGGCGGCGAAAGCGCGCGGCTGGCCGCCGTGCTCCCGAATCCGAAGCGCTACAGCGCTTCGCGGCCTGGCCCCTACGTGCAGCGACGCGCGCAGTGGATCCAGCGCAACGCGCGCCAGATCGGCGGCGCGTCGTATCTGGAGGCGCTCGAGTGAGCGCCCAAGATCGCTTGACCATCGTCGTCGCCGCTTTCGACGAAGCCAACGCGTTGCCGGTCCTGCACCCGCGCATCGCCGCGGTGCTGGAGATGCTCGCCGCGGACGGTATCGATGCACGCGTGCTGTACGTCGACGACGGCAGCGGTGATGCGACGTGGCAGGTCCTGCAGGGCATCGCGGCGGGTGATGCGCGGGTCGCGCTGCTGCGGCTGTCGCGCAACTTCGGCAAGGAAGTCGCGTTGACCGCAGGGCTCGACATGGTGACCGAAGGCGCGGCGATGATCCTCGATGCCGACGGCCAGGACCCGCCGGAACTGATTCCGCAGTTCGTGGCGCACTGGCGCAACGGCTACGACGACGTGCACGGCACCCGGCTGAGCCGGGATGGCGAGAGCTGGCTCAAGCGCTCGACCGCGCATCTGTTCTATCGCGTCATCCAGCGCCTGGCGAAGACGCCGGTGCCCGCGGATACCGGCGACTACCGGCTGCTGTCGCCGCGTGCGCTCGACGCCCTGCGCCAGTTGCGCGAGCGGCATCGTTTCATGAAGGGACTGTTCGGCTGGATCGGGTTCAACCGCATTGCCGTGCCCTATGCACGTGAGCGACGCATCGCCGGCAGCACCAAGTTCGGCTTCTGGCGGCTTTGGAATTTCGCGCTCGACGGCGTGACGAGCTTCTCGACCGCGCCGCTGCGGCTGGCCACGTACGTGGGCGTGTTCACCGCCTGCGGCGCCTTCGCGTTCGCGCTCTACGTGATCGGCAAGGCCTGGATGTACGGCGATCGCGTGGCCGGTTGGCCGACGATGATGGCGGTGATCCTGTTCCTGGGCGGCGTCCAACTCGTTGCGCTGGGCGTGATCGGCGAATACCTGGGGCGGCTGTACGAAGAGTCCAAACAGCGCCCGCTCTATCTGGTGAGCGCCTGGCAGCCTGCGCCGGGACCGGGCGCAATGCCGCTGTCCGCGGACGCGTGACCGGTCATCGGGCGTAGGGTCCGCCGCAGCCGCTGTCTTCGCCGCCGCCCAGTTCGAGCGTCGCCAGGAGCGCGGCCGGAGGTGCGATCGAACCGAGCGAGAGTGCGATGGCGCCGCGCAGGCCCAGGCGCGCGAGATCGGGTCGGAAGCTCGGGGCGGCGAACGTGCCGCCGATCGTCAGCGGTGTCCGCAGGGCGAGGATGCTGCGGTCCTTCGGTCGCGGCCGCAGCAGCAGATCGAGCTGTTCGTCGCGCAGGCTGATCGTGCCTTCGCCGAGGATGATCGTGTCCGTGGTGTCGAACGCGAATGCTCGACTCTCCATCACGCCCCGCTGCACGCCGAAATCGGCGAACGCGCAGCGCACCGGAATCTGCTTGTCCTGGCCAATCAGGTATTTCAGGGCTTCGTAGACATCGATACCGGCCAGTTCGACCAGCAGATTGCTGACGCGTCCGGCGCCCATGCCCACGGCGACATCGCCGTTGGCGCTGCCGAGCATCGCGGCGACCGAATTGCCGGTGCCGACAAGGTTGAAGTCGCCGCCGATGTGGCCCACGGCGTCGCCGGCGAGCGTGTCCGGCGGGAACAGACCGCCCAGGCTGATGCGACGCACCGAGGCCTGCAGCCGGGTCTGGATCGTGTCTTGGCGCGCGTCGAGCCGGATGCTGGACCGGATGTTGCCGCCGGCAATACCGAAGTTCAGCGGCTCGAGCTGCAACAGACCCGCATCGAGCTTGAGATGCGCGTCCATGTCGTCGATCGGCAGCTTCGGCGCGTTGATGCGCTGCGCGCGCAGGCGCACGTCTGCGTCCATGGATCGCAACTTCGCGAGGTCGTAAGGGGTGTCGGGCAGCACACGACCCTTCGCTGCAAGCGCGCGTTCGCGTTCGACCAGTTCGGGATCGAGCGCATCCCCTTCGGCATCCGGGGTACCGCCGAGGAAACCGGCGAGATCATCGAAGTCGAGGCGCTTGGAGACCAGATCGGCCTTCAGGAACGGGCGTTCGCGGCCGAGCGTGATCGCGGCCGAACCGCCGAGATCGCTCTGGCCGACCTTGCCGGTGAAGCCGTCGTAGTGCCACGTGGTGGCATCGCGGGTCAGACGTCCGTCGAGCGCGTAGGGCGGGGTGTCGGGCAGCGCGACGCCGACGAGCGGAAACAGATCGGCGAGGTTGCGGCCCGACAGTGCGAACTGCAGATCGAAGTCGCGCAGCTGGAACGGTGCGACCAGCGAACCGCGCACATGGGCGCGCGTCGCGCCGGCGCGGGCACGCAGATCGATGCGATAGGGCTTGTCGGTGTCCTGCAACGCGAGTGGTGACTCGGCAACGCCTTCCAGCGTGAACCTGTTGTTCGTCCAGCTGCCGCCACCTTCGATGCCGATCGCCGGCGCGGCAGCTTCGCCGCCGCGCGATTCGCGGCTGGCCAGACGCACGTCGATGTCGGTCTTGCCGGGCACATCCAGATAGCGCAGACGGCCGTCTTCAACCCAGAGGCGACGGATCTGCGGCGGCGGGCCGTCGCCACCATCACCGAACGCGATGTCCCAGTTACCGGTGCCGCCCTCGGGATTGGTTTCCAGGCGCAGGATCGGTTTGACCAGACGGATTTCGGGCAGCCGCACTTCGCGCTTGAACAACAGCGGGAAGACCTCGACCTGGATCTCCAGCCGCTCGACCGAGGCCATCGTCTGCGACTCGGACCAGTCCGCATTCGCGAACCGCAAAGCATCGGCGCGGACGGTGGTCGTGCGGCCCAGATCGACATCGAGATCGCCGCCGATCACCAGTGTACGGCCGGTGCGGGCTTCGACGATGCGTTCGACCGGCCCCTTGAACCAGTTCCAGTCCCACAGGAGAACGAGAAGCACGATCGCCACCAGAAGCACGAGCACGATGATGCGCAGCGGTCGCGACGATGCGAATCGACGGAAGCGCGGACGGGGCGTTACGGAAGGTGGGGGCGTGGTCGTCATGGGGGGGCCTTGTTCAGCCCCACCATCGACGCGCTGCGGTCAAGTACGGGTGAATGTTCCGTTGCGCATCGGTATCACGACGCGTCCGCGGGCGCGGACGCCGGCAACGCGGTTCCGGTGCAGCGCACGGTGCGGCCGTTGTCCTGTGACAGTTCGGCGCCGTCATCGGTGGTGACGAAACGCAGCCCGACTTCCGACCACACCGGCGGCTGGCTGCCACGGATCACGCCGAGATTGACGATGCGGCCATCGGTCATGCGCAGCCGGGCGAAGCGACCTTCGCGGATGATCTCGACGACGGCGGCCGTCGGGCAGTCGTAGGCCGCGATGACGGTTTCCGGCGCGGGCGCAGGCGTCGCGGGCGGCGGTGCAGGCGCGGCCGCGTGTGCAGGCGGCGCCGGCGGTTCGGCGGAGCAGGCCGCCAGCATGACGACGGCGAGGGCGGACAACATCGGAACGGATCGCATGCGGAACTCCGGCGTGGACGACGATCGCTCGATTGTCGCGACGCGCGCGCTGGCGATCAACGCGCCGGCACGACCTGGGCCAGCACGGCCACGTAATGGCAGACGCTGCCGCCGATGCAGAACAGGTGCCAGATCGCGTGCGCGTAGGGAATTGAATCGCGCATGTAGAAGAAGGTGCCAGCCGTGTAGAACACGCCGCCGGCGATGATCCAGCCCAGCGTCCAGGTATCGAGCGCGGCGGCGACGGGACCGATCGCGATGACCACCAGCCAGCCCATCGCCACATAGATCGCCGTCGACAGTCCGCGGAAGCGGCCGGTATAGAAGAGCTTGAACACCACGCCGGCCAGCGCCAGCGTCCAGATGATGCCGAACAGCCACCAGCCGAGCGTGCCGCGCAGGCCGATCAGCGTGAACGGTGTGTAGGTCCCGGCAATCAGCAGGTAGATCGCGCAGTGGTCGAAGACCTTCAGGCGGCCCTTGGCCAACGGGTGCTCGACCGCGTGGTACAGCGTGGACGCCAGATACAGCAGCAGCAGCGACACGCCGAACACGATCGACGCGCCCAGCTGCCAGCCGTTGCCGTACAGCGCAGCCAGCGTGATCAGCACGGCGCCACCCGCCAGCGCGGCGGTCGCGCCCAGACCATGGGTCAGGGCACTGGCGAACTCTTCACGTTTCGCGCGGAGCGAACGGGGCGGGGCGGTGGTCATCGACGTCCGGGCGGGGGGTTGGACTGCCGTGAAGTATGACCGCGCCCCCGTGTTCTGTCAGAGGACGCAGTGTGTCAGTCGACCGACACCGCATGCGCATGTTCGCGCGTGGCAAGGAACTCGACGCCCTCCGCGCGCTCCTGGGCCAACTGCAGGTTCACCCGCGTCGGGGCCAGGTACACCAGCTGATCGGCGGCGTCGTAAGCCAGGTTCATCGCGTGCTTGTCGCGGAACGCTTCGAGCGTTTTTGCGTCCTTGCAGCGGATCCAGCGGGCGGTGTTGACCTGCACGGCTTCGAAGCTCGCGTCGACGCCGTATTCGTCCTTCAGTCGATAGGCGACCACGTCGAACTGCAGCACGCCGACCGCACCGAGGATCAGGTCGTTGCTCATCAGCGGTTTGAAAAACTGCGTCGCGCCTTCTTCCGACAGCTGCGCCAGACCCTTCTGCAGCTGCTTGAGCTTCAGCGGGTCGCGCAGGCGCGCGCGGCGGAACAGTTCCGGGGCGAAGTTCGGGATGCCGGTGAAGGCGATGTTCTCGCCCTCGGTGAAGGTGTCGCCGATCGAGATCGTGCCGTGGTTGTGGATGCCGATCACGTCGCCCGGATACGCCTCGGCGGCGATCTCGCGGTCACTGGCCATGAAGGTCAGCGCGTTGGCGAGCTTGAGCGGCTTGCCGGTGCGTGGATGGAACGCCTTCATGCCCGCTTCGAAGCGACCCGAACACACGCGCATGAACGCCACGCGGTCGCGGTGCATCGGGTCCATGTTCGCCTGGATCTTGAACACGAAGCCGGTGAGCTTGTCTTCCTGCGGCGCCACTTCGCGCGTCGTCGTTTCACGCACCTGCGGCGGCGGCGCGTGGTCGACGAAGAAGTCCAGCAGCGGCTGCACGCCGAAGTTGTTGACGCCCGAGCCGAAGAACACCGGGGTCTGCTTGCCGGCGCGGTAGGCGTCGAGATCGAAGGGATGGCTGGCGCCCTGCACCAGTTCCAGTTCGTCGCGCAGGTTCGCGAGCATCTGCTCCCCGATCTTGTCGCTCAGGCCCGGCGCGTCGATCGACGGGAAGATGGTCGAATCCTGTCGGGTGAAGTTGCGTCCCGGCTCGTAGAGATGCACTTCGCCGCTGACCAGATGCACCACGCCCTTGAGGCGCTGGCCCATGCCGATCGGCCAGGTCACCGGCGCGCACTGGATGCCAAGCACGGTTTCGACTTCATCGAGCAGGTCGATCGGGTCCTTGCCCTCGCGGTCGAGCTTGTTGATGAACGTCATGATCGGCGTGTCGCGCAGCCGGCAGACTTCCATCAGCTTGATCGTGCGTTCCTCGACGCCCTTGGCAACGTCGATCACCATCAGCGCCGAGTCGACCGCGGTCAGCACGCGATAGGTGTCCTCGCCGAAGTCGGCGTGGCCGGGCGTGTCGAGCAGATTGACGACGCGGCCCTCGTAGGGGAACTGCATCACCGAACTCGTCACCGAGATGCCGCGCTCCTTCTCCAGCGCCATCCAGTCGGATGTCGCATGGCGTGCGGCCTTGCGACCCTTGACCGAGCCGGCCATCTGGATCGCACCGCCGAACAGCAACAGCTTTTCGGTCAGCGTGGTCTTGCCGGCATCGGGATGCGAAATGATCGCGAACGTGCGGCGGCGGGAACTTTCGGAGGCGACGTCGGGCATGCGGGCGGCCGCGCGGGTGCGCGCAGTCTGGAATCGGGAAGCCGGCGATTATACGCCGCCGGGGTCGCGGACTCAGGGCGCGGCCGCGGACGGGTCGGGCTGCGCCAGTCCGAAACGCAGCGGGCCCGCCGGCCCCGCCATCCGGAACGGCAGCGATTCGAGCCGCATGCCACGGTTGGCCTGGACGACGAAATGCAGATGCGGCGCCGTGCTCAGGCCGGTATTGCCGGAAAAGCCGATGATCGTGCCGCGCAGCACGCGCGTGCCGGGCGCAACGACCACGCCCGCCTGCTGCAGATGCGCGTAGAGCGCCATCGTGCCGTCGTCATGGAGAATGCGGACGAAGTTGCCGCGCACGCGGTCGTCGGCCGGGTCGAACGCGAACCGCGGGTCGAGGCGCGCGGTCGCCTCGGACTCGACCTGCATCACCCGGCCGTCGCGCGCCGCGACCACCGGCGTGCCCGGCGTGACCGCGAAGTCGACCGCGTGCCGGTTTTCGGCGTCGGCGTGACTGAAGCCGCCGCCGAAGCCCTGGGCCACCTGCAAGGGCGCGTCGCGCAGCGGATAGAGGTATTCGACGTTGCGCGCGCGCGCGGTCGGGAGGCCGGGGACCGCCATGAGCCGAAGACGCGTGCCCGCGGCAGCGTCCTGCAGCTGCGCCACGACGAGCCGGCTGCCGCCCGGCACGATGACGCGCACGGGCAGCGCCGGGCGGGCGACCGGCGGCGGACCCTCGGCCAACAGCGCGACCTCCACCGGTCCGGCGAGCGGGTTGATCGCGGTCGCTTCGGTGCCGCCGAAGCGCGGGCGCAGTTCGAGCGCGACGCTGGGAGGACGGTGCGGCAACGCAGCGGTTTCGTACGGGGCCGACGGCGGCGGCGTGGTCGCGCCGGGCCAGCCGCCGCTCGACGGCGTCTGCGCGAGTGCGAAACCCGGTATGCACATCGCCAGCAGCGCAAGCGCTGACCGCCATCGACGCGTCGGCATCTGCAGGCTCAACGGCTGCAGTCGGGATCGAGGTGCAGCGCGGTCGCGACCGCGCGCAGATCGAATGCGACGACGGAAGCATCGTCGTCAACCGCGAACAGGGCGCCAGACGGGAAGCGCGCGGTGGGCGCCGGATGCAGCGCGATGCCGTCGGTGGCGGCGACCCGTGCACCGGTGAAACTGCCGGCGAGCGTGAGTTGCGCGCGATCGAAGAGGCGGAATACGGTCCGTGGCCGCAGCTGGTCGGCCACGATCCAGTACCCGCCATCGACGCTGCACGACCACAGCGCGATCCCTTCGGGCTCCGCCTCGAACGTGCCGGCGGGCAGCGTGCGCCCGGTGTCCCGGCCGTCGAACGCGTACAGGTGGATGGTCGCGTGGTGGCGCGTGTCCTCGTCGGCGATCAGCAGCTGCGCATGGGCCGGATCACCCGCGATCGACTCGACGATGCGCAATGCGGTCCGCGCATCGGTGGCGCCGAAGCTGCCGAGCGCGGTGACCCGGGGTGCACCATCGTCGTGCGATTCGAAGCGATAGCGGTGCACGCGGCGGTCGAGGCGCGAGAAGTCCGGCACCCGGGTGTGATCGGCGCCGTCCATGAAGCTGTCGGTGACGTAGACCTCGAGCGTGTCCGGCGCGGTTTCGTGGAGCCAGAGGCCGTAAGGACTCTGCAGGGCGTCGGCGCCGAATGCGGCGATCGGGGCGAACTCGGGGAGCGAGAACACCTGCACGCGATGGTTGTCGCGCTCGGCCACGAAGACCAGGTCACCGTGCACCGCGATGCCGTTGGGCCGGTCGAACTGGCCGGGCATGTCACCGCGGGCGCCGACGGTGCGCAGCACCGCGCCGGTGTCGGCGTCGAACACGCGTAGCTGGTGCGTGCGCTTGGCCGTCGCGATCAACCAGGTACCGCCGTCGGGCGTGGGCCAGGTGGCCAGCGAATCCAGTTCGTCGTCCACGTGCGCGGACGAGTGCCAGGCCTCGGCAACCACCGGGCGACCGGTCGCATCGGCCGCCGCGGCAGGCGCGGTCATGGGAACGACGGGGCGGGTGGGGGCGGTGGTGCAGCCGGCCAGCAGGGCGGCTGCGAGGCAGAGGGCGATGCGCATCGCCGGATTATGCCGAGCGCCGCTTCGACTGCGGCACCGGTTGCGCCTGAAATCATCCATCGCTATATCCGCATGAAGCGATTGACTTACGGAAATGAAGCTGGCAACCTGCGTGCATCCATCGAGACCGGCGGAGGGGCAGGCCCTTTGATGCCGGGGCAACCTGATGGGATCCGCGCGTCGCGCGGCGTCCATCGCGGTGCCAAGTCCTGCGGGGACCTGTGTGTCCACCGGAAGATGGTGATGCGGTACCGGCGTATGCGCCGGTGTCGTGTTCCGCCGACAGGCGACTTCCGGTGATTCCCGCGCGACGCGATGGCCCCGTCCATCCGGAATCCCGTGCCATGAGTCTCGTCGACACCGCCTACCGCCCAGAACCCGCGCCCGACACGGCGTACGTGCCCGCGCTTGCTGCCGATGCGCCGATCGCCTGCGACGTCATGCGGGGCAGCCTCGACGTGCAGCTCGTCACCCGGCACGCCGGCATGCGTCCGGTCACGCTGCGGTATCAGCTGCAGGGCCCGGTATCGGCGCCAGTGGTGTTCGTCGCCGGTGGGATCTCCGCGCACCGGCATCTGGCGTCGAACGCCGCGCATGCCGAAGCCGGCTGGCTGGAAGAACTGGTCGCCCCGGGCCGCACGCTCGATCCGGCGCAGCTGCGCCTGCTGGCCTTCGACTTCGTCGGCGCCGATGGCGCGCTCGATGCGCCGATCGATACGACCGACCAGGCCGATGCGATCGCTGTGCTGCTCGACGCGCTGGGCATCGCCCGCCTGCACGCCTTCGTCGGCTACTCCTACGGCGCGCTGGTCGGGCTGCAGTTCGCGGCGCGCTATGCGGACCGCGTGCAGCGGCTGGTCGCGGTCAGCGGTGCGCATCGCGCGCATCCCTATGCCGCTGCATGGCGCGCGCTGCAGCGGCAGGCGGTCGCGCTGGGCCAGTTGCAATGCGCCGATGCGCAGGGCCTGTCGCTGGCGCGCCAGTTCGCGATGCTCAGCTACCGCACGCCGGAAGAATTCGCCGAGCGTTTCGACGCCGCGCCGGAAGTCGTCAACGGCCGCGTGCGCGTCGCCGCCGAGGACTATCTCGACGCTGCCGGCGCGCGTTACGTCTCGCGCACGCCGGTTACCGCGTGGCTGCGCCTGTCGGAATCCATCGATCTGCACCGTGTCGATCCGCGCGACATCCGCGTGCCGACGACCGTCGTCGCCGTCGAAGGCGACCGGCTCGTGCCGCTGGCCGATGCGGTGACGCTGCTCGAAGGCCTGGGGCGCAGCGGCCAGCTGCGCGTGCTGCGCTCGCAGTATGGCCACGACGCCTTCCTCAAGGAAACCGACCGCATCGACGCACTGCTCGCGACCGGGCTGCGCGGCCCCACTTCCGGAGAACCCGCATGAGCCTCCACGCCCCGACCGACACCCCCTGCCAGCCTGCGACCCGCGCCGTGCGCGCCGGCATCGACCGCGATCCGGCCTACGGCGCAGTGACCCCGCCGATCGTGCTGTCGAGCAACTTCAGCTTCGCCGGTTTCGGCGAGAAGCGGCAGTACGACTACACCCGCAGCGGCAACCCCACGCGTGATCTGCTGGGCGACGCGCTGGCCGGACTCGAAGGCGGCGCGGGCGGCGTGATCACATCGACCGGCATGGCCGCGATCACGCTGGTGCTCCATGCGCTGCTCTCGCCGGGCGATCGTCTGGTCGTGCCGCACGATGCCTACGGCGGCAGCTGGCGCCTGTTCGATGCGCTGGCACGCAAGGGCCACTTCGAACTCGTCACCGCCGATCTGACCGATCCGCGCAGCCTCGCCGACGCACTGGCCACGCAGCCCAAGCTGGTGCTTGTGGAGACGCCATCGAACCCGCTGCTGCGCATCACCGATCTGCGTTTCGTCATCGAGGCCGCGCACCGCGCCGGCGCGATGGCGGTGGTCGACAACACCTTCCTGTCCCCGGCGCTGCAGCGCCCGATCGAATTCGGCGCCGATGTGGTGCTGCATTCGACGACGAAATACATCAACGGCCACAGCGACGTGGTCGGTGGCGCGGTGATCGCACGCGACGCCGAGCTGCATGCGCAGCTCGCCTGGTGGGCGAACGCGCTGGGCATCACCGGCTCGCCCTTCGACAGCTTCCTGACCCTGCGCGGCCTGCGCACGCTGGATGCGCGCCTGCGCGTGCATCAGGAAAACACGGCCGGCGTGGTCGCGCTGCTCGACGCCCATCCGGCGGTCGCACGCGTCCACTATCCGGGGCTGGTCGATCATCCGGGCCATGCGATCGCTGCGCGCCAGCAGACGGGCTTCGGCGCGATGCTGTCCTTCGAACTCGCTGGGGCGCCCGGTGTGGCGCAGGAAGATGTGGTGCGCGCATTCGTCGCCGGCCTCCAGGAGTTCACGCTGGCCGAGTCGCTGGGCGGTGTGGAGAGTCTGATCGCGCATCCTGCGACGATGACGCACGCGGCGATGACGCCGGCGGCGCGCGCTGCGGCCGGTATCTCCGACGGTCTGCTGCGCCTGTCGGTCGGCATCGAAGCGCTGGACGATCTGCTGATCGACATCGAGGCCGGCTTGGCCCGCGTCGCGGCCGTGCTGGACGCGGCGACGCGCCCGTCGCGCGCAGGCGTCGAAGCATGAGCAGCGTCGTGCAATTGCGGCAGGGGCGCCGCACGCAACCGCGTCCTGCGCGTCTTGCCTTGCTGGGCACCGGTACGGTCGGCTCGGCGTTCGTCGAACGCTATACACGACTCGCCGCGCAGGACGTGGCGCTGCCCGAGGTGGCATGGCTGTGCAATTCGCGCACCCAGGTGGTCGGTGGCGAAGACCTGCATGCAGCGCTTGCGCAGGCCCGTGCGGCGGCGCGGCGGCGCGATGGATTCCCGCCGTGGGCCGAAGGCGAAAGCCCGAAGCCGGGCGACATCATCGTCGACGCGACCGCGAGCGAAACCGTTGCCGACTGGCATCCCGAATGGCTGACCCGCGGCGTGCACGTGGTCACCGCGAACAAGCTCGGCACCGGCGGTGATCTAGGCCGCGCCTTGTCGATCGGTGATGCGCGCGCGATCGGCGGCCGCTACGGCGACAGTGCAACAGTGGGCGCCGGCTTGCCGCTGTTGCGCAGCCTGCGCGCGCTGATCGACGGCGGCGACCGCATCCACGCGATCGAAGGTGTGCTGTCGGGCTCGCTGGCCTGGCTGTTCTCGCATCACGACGGCAGCCAGCCGTTCTCCGCGCTGGTGCGCCAGGCGAGTGCGGCGGGTTATACCGAGCCGGATCCGCGCGTCGATCTGTCAGGCGAGGATGTGCGCCGCAAGTTGCTGATCCTCGCGCGCGCCGCCGGCATCGCATTGCCCGCGCATGAAGTCGTTGTCGAATCGCTGGTGCCCGACGTGCTCACGCGCGCCGCGGATGCGGACGTCGATCAGGCGCTGGCCGCAATCGACGACACACTCGAAGCACGTCGTGCGGAGGCCGCCGCAAAGGGTGAGCGTCTGTGTTTCGTCGGGCGTTTCGACGCCGAGGGCGCACGCGTGGGACTGCGCGCGTTGCCGGTCGGCCATCCGCTGTGCGCGGGCAACGGCACCGACAACCGCGTCGCGATCCACAGCGATCGCTACAGTGCGCAGCCGCTGGTGATCCAGGGGCCGGGCGCCGGTGCGGAAGTCACGGCGGCAGCGTTGCTCGACGATGTGCTGGCGATCAGCCACGCGCAAGTGAGCTGACGGAAGGTCGCGTCGGGGCTCACGGACTGGGGCGAACCCTAGATCGGGTGCGCCCCGATGTCGAAGGCGCTGCGCACGGGCTGGAATGGCGTCATCCAGATTCCATCCAGCCGGGGCCCACCATGACCGACACCCTCAGCATCTCCGTCTCGCTCAGCGTCAGCGGCCAGCTGCCGGCCGTGCAGAGCGCCGCCAGCACGCAGCGCACCGCCGACGGCCGCGTGCAGTTCGAAAACGAGAACTACCGCATCACCGCCGGCGACAACGACGAAGTCATCGTCTTCAACAAGGGCACCGGCGAGAATTACCGGATCTGGGGCGACCCGCACGTCGAGATCGACGGCAAGCACGCCTTCGATTTCTGGGGCCAGACGACGTTCCAGCTCGACGACGGCACCAAGGTCACCATCGAGACCACGCCGTGGGCGCAGGGCGGCAACGGCGCGACGGTCGCGTCCGTCGTGACGATTACCGATGGCGACTACGGCGTGCAGATCAGTGGCGTGGACAGCAACACCCATGGCGATCTGTCGTTCCAGGAATTCGCCGGCGGTGGCCGCGTCCTCGACGCCGCGGTGCGCGACGGCAATGTGCTGCTGGAGAACGAGAATGGCAGCGGCTTCATCGCGGTCGACCGGAATGGCAACCTCCAGAACGTCGACCAGGCCTTCATCCTGGCGACCGACGAACTGAAGAACGGCGGGCCGGATTTCCTCGCCCACTTTGCCGAAATCTTCTCGTTCTTCACCGGTCTGATGGCGATCAGCTTCAACGGCGGCCTCGCGCTCGGCAACGACAACGCCCATCGCGATCCCGAGCCGACCGCCCAGCCGGCGGTGCCGTGGCAGTTCAGCCTGACGCTGTCGATCAGCGCCTGAGCCCTCGCATCGTCACGACCGGCGTGCCGCGGTTGCGGTACGCCGTTGTCGTTGGAATCAATTGAAGGGCAGGCGTCGGATGTCGCGCCACGCCATCTGCGCCGCGCACGCCTGCCGGTCGCTCAGCACTCGATGACGTTGACCGCCAGACCGCCGCGCGAGGTTTCCTTGTACTTGTCGCGCATGTCGCGGCCGGTGTCGCGCATCGTGCGGATCACCTTGTCGAGGCTGACCTTGTGCTTGCCGTCGCCGCGGAAGGCCATGCGCGAGGCGTTGATCGCCTTGACGGCGCCCATCGCATTGCGTTCGATACAGGGAATCTGCACCAGCCCGCCGATGGGGTCGCAGGTCAGGCCGAGGTTGTGTTCCATGCCGATCTCGGCCGCGTTCTCGATCTGGCTCGGCGTACCGCCGAGCGCGGCGGTCAGGCCGGCGGCGGCCATCGAGCAGGCCACGCCCACCTCGCCCTGACAGCCGACTTCCGCGCCCGAGATGCTGGCGTTCTCCTTGTAGAGGATGCCGACGGCGGACGCGGTGAGCAGGAAATCGAAGATGCCCTGCTCGGTGGAGTTGGGGCAGAAGCGGTCGTAGTAGTGCAGCACCGCGGGCAGGATGCCGGCCGCGCCATTGGTCGGCGCGGTGACGACGCGGCCGCCGGCGGCGTTCTCCTCGTTGACGGCGAGCGCGTAGAGGTTCACCCAGTCGAGCACGGTCAGCGGATCGCGCATGCCGGCTTCGGGCTTGGATGAGAGTTCGGCGTGGAGCGCCGGCGCGCGCCGGGTGACGTGCAGGCCCCCGGGCAGGGTGCCGGTCTGGCGAATGCCGCGCGCGACGCAGGACTGCATCGCCGCCCACAGTTCGCGCAGGCCGTCGCGGATCTCGTCCTCGCTGCGCCAGACCTTCTCGTTCTCCAGCATCAGCTTTGCGATGCTCAGGCCGTGCGTGTTCGCCTGCGCGATCAGCTCGTCGCCGCTCGAAAACGGATAGGGCACGTCGGTGGTGTCGGCGACGATGCGGTCTTCGGCCGCCTCGTCCTCGTTGACCACGAAGCCGCCGCCCACCGAGTAGTAGTCGCGGGTCGCGATGACCGCGCCGTCGGCGTCATACGCGGTGAAGCGCATGCCGTTGGTGTGGAAGGGCAGCTTCTGGCGCTTGTTCATCACCAGATCGGATTTTTCGTCGAACGCGATCTCGTGCGTGCCGCCCAGACGGATGCGCTTGTCGCCGCGGATGCGCGTCAGCGCGTCGGGAATGATGTCCGGATCGATCCGGTTCGGCATGTGGCCTTCGAGCCCCATCATCACCGCCTTGTCAGTGCCGTGGCCGCGGCCGGTCAGGGCCAGCGAACCGAACACTTCGGCGCGCACGCGGACGACATCGCCCAGCCGTCCGGGGCCTTCGAGCCAGCGGCGCACGAAGCGCGCGCCCGCGCGCATCGGCCCGACGGTGTGCGAGGAACTCGGCCCGATGCCGATCTTGTAGAGGTCGAACGTGCTGACTGCCATGTGGCTATTCTACGGCCCGCGCCTGCATCCAGGCCTGCCGCGACGCGACATGACCGCACCGACCCTCATCCTGTACCAGCGCGACGACTGCCACCTGTGCGATCTGGCCCTGGATGTGCTCGCCAACGCCGGCGTGCCGGCGTTCGACAGCGTCTTCATCGACGAGGATCCGGCGCTCGAGGACCGCTACGGCATGCGCGTGCCGGTGCTGCGCGACGATCGTGATGGACGCGAACTCGACTGGCCCTTCGATGCCGACGCGGCGCGGCGCTGGCTGCACCGCTGACCGCGTCGCGCGGATTCACCTGGCCGGCTGCAGATACACCCGGGTGCTGACCGCGATTTCGTTGGGAATCGTGCCGGTATCGGCCCAGTCGCCGCCGCCGACGCCGAAGTCGAGACGGCGCACCGTGGCGCGGCCCGACAGCAGCGGACGTGCGCCGTCGGTCCAGGTGAAGGTCAGGGTCACCGGCTTGCGCACGCCGCGCAGTTCCAGCGTGCCGTCGGCGGCGTACTCGCCGTTGCCGAGATCGCGGAAGCCGGTCGCGGTATAGGTGGCCTGGGCGAACTTGGACGCGTCGAAGAACGCGTCGCCGCGCATCTCGGAGTCGTAGTCCGCGTTCTGCGTGGTCGCGGTGGCGATCGGGATGGTCACCGCCAACGTGCCGGCGCCCAGGTTGGCCGGGTCGAAGCTGACCGTCGTGCGGAAGCCGGGAAAGGTGCCGGAGAACGTCTCGCCCTGGTACTTGCCGGCGAACGCCAGCGAGGAACCGGGCGCCTGCACGTAGTCGGCGGCGAGGGCGGGCAGGGCGAGCGCGGCGGCCAGCGCGCCGAAGGCGAGGGTACGGGAGAGGCGCATGTCGTCAGTCCTGCAGCGGAGAGGTCGGGGTACGGCGGCGCAGCCAGCCACGCGGCAGCATGCGCGCCAGCGTGTCGTCACGCTGGATGAGGTGGTGATACAAAGCCGCGGCGGCGTGCAGCAGGGCCAGCCCGACCAGCGTCCAGAACAGCAGTTCGTGCGCATTCCCGGCCAGCGCGCGCAAATCCGCATCGCGCGTCACCAGTGGCGGCAGATTGAACAGCTTGAACCACTGCAACGGGTAGCCGGCGGCGGAATTGAAGGTCCAGCCGCTGAGCGGCATCGCGAACAGCAGGCCGTAGAGCAGCCAGTGCGTGAGCGAGGCGATCCGGTCCTGCCACCGCGGCGTGCCGGGCACCGGGCGCGGGGCGCCGGCGTACAGGCGCCACAGCACGCGCAGCGTGGCGAACGCCAGGATCGTCAGGCCCAGCGACTTGTGCAGCGCGTAGATCTCGATCTTGGTCGGACTGTTGCGCATGCCCTCCATGACCAGCCCGAGGGTGCCGGTGGTCAGGATCAGCGCCACGACCAGCCAGTGCAGTCCCTGGCTGACCCCACCCCAGCGGTCGGGCGGATTGCGCAGCGTCATGGCGTCGGCTCTGTCGGCGGGGCTGCCGGTGTCTCGTCGGCAGGCGCGTCGGACGCCGGCACCTCGGCATCGGGCGCGTCGTCCCCGGCATCCGCATCGTCATCTGCATCCGCAGCGCCGCGACTGCGCGAGGCTTCCACTTCGAGTCGCAGTTCGACGCTGTCGCCGATCACCGACTTCCACGCATCGATGCCGAACTCGGCGCGGGACAGCGTCGCGGTGGCCGAGAAGCCCACGGTGCGACGGAACGGCGGCAGCGGATAGCGCTTGAGTCCGTTGAGCACGACCTGCAATGCGACCTCGCGGGTTTCGCCGCGCAGGGTCAGATCGCCGTACACGGTCGCGCGCTGGGCGTCGACCGGTTCGACCCGGGTGGAGACGAAGGTCGCGATCGGGTGCCGTTCGGCGTCGAGCAGATTGCGCGCGAGCGTCGCCTCGTTCCACTTCGCATCGCCGAGGTCGACGCGGGTCATCGGGATCGAGACGTCCACGCGCGCGGCGCGCCAGTCGTCTGGATCGAACACGATCGTGCCGGTACTGCCCGAGACCGTTCCGATCGCCTTCGAGAAACCGGCGTGGTCGATCGCGAACTGGACGCGGGTGTGGACCGGGTCGAGCGCGTATTGCGCCGGCGCGGCAAGCGCGGGCGCCGTGCCGAGCAGCAGGAAGGCGGGGAGCAGGAACTGGCGCGGCAGTCGCATCGGCGTGTCCGGAAGGCCGCGGGGCGGTCGTTCGTCCCGATTCTAGGCGCGGGGCGCCGGTCCGGCGCAACTTGCGGTGACAACGCAGCGTTGCGAGGATGCCGGTCGGAACGCGCGGCCACCGCGCGGCAGTGGGTTCGGGGAGCGGGATGCGGCTTGCAGGGATGATGCTGGTGGGGTGGCTGTGCAGCCTGTGGGCCGGCGCCGTGTGGGCGCAGGGCGTGGCGGAGACCGCCAGCATTCCGCAGCCGCGGCAGATCGGTGTGCTCGATGGGCTGCCGTCCAATCGCGTGAACGCCATCGCCGAGGACCAGCAGGGCTATCTGTGGATCGCCACGCGCGATGGGCTGGCGCGGTATGACGGCGTGGGATTCCGCGTCTGGCGCGTCGAGGACGGGCTCGGCGACAACTACGTGTGGACGGTGCACGTCGATGCGCAGGATCGCGTCTGGGTCGGCACACGGCGCGGGGGCCTGACGATGCTCGACGCCGGCCGCACCACCTTCACCCACTTCAACCACGACACCCATCCCGAAATCGGTGTCGACGATGTCTGGGCCGTGACGTCGACGTCGGACGGCACGATCTGGTTCGGGACGTCCGAGTCGGGGCTCTACCGGCTTGCGCCCGACAACCGCCTGCAGCGCTTCGAATCGGATCCGGACGATCCGCGCAGCCTGCCGTCCAATGGTGTCGGCCACATCGTGCCGACGATCGACGGTCTGTTGTGGGTCGGCACCAAGAACGGCGTCGCGCGCTGGACCGGTCGCGATTTCGAGCCGGTGCGGATGCCGGCGCGTGCATCGAGATTCGTCAACGGTCTGGTGTCTGATCCGGACGGCGACCTGTGGATCGGTCTGCAGGGGAGCGGCGCGGTACGTCGCGCGAACGGCGACGTGGAGATGATGCGGGAGGTCGATCCGGTCCTGCAGGCGCCGGTGCTGCACATGCTGGTCGAGGATCGCCAGGGCGCGCAGTGGTTCGATACGCGCAGCGGGCTCGCGCGTGAAATCAACGGCCGCATCGAGGATGTGCCGCTCTACAGTTTCGCGAGCCGTGGACCGGTGCGCCCCGCCTGGTCGTCGGCGTTCCAGGATCGCGAAGGCGGCCTGTGGTTCGCGAGCACGGACGCCGGTCTGTGGTACCTGCCGGCGAACTGGCGCAACTTCACGGTGCTGCAGCGGCGCGTCTCCGATCCGGGAACACCGGCCAACGCCTTCGTGCACGGCGTCGCGCGCGCGGCAGACGGCGGTTTCTGGCTGGTCGGCAACGGCGGCGTGCTCGACCATCTCGATCCGGTTACGGGGGTCATCCAGCACCGCCTGACCCAGGTGTGCGGCAGCGAAGCGAACCGCAGCGTGCACGAGACCCGTGCCGGCATCGTCTGGATCGGCTGTTTCCGGCAACTCGTGCGGTTCGATCCGTCTTCCGGACAGATACGACGCTGGCACAAGCGGGGTCTGGTGGATCCGTCGCCCGAAGGCCAGCACGTCGACAGCATCGTCGAGCAGCGCGACGGCACCGTCTGGTTCGCCAGCGATCTCGATATCCAGGCGCGCACGCCCGATGGCCGCGTCATCGAATCCATCCAGGCGGGCGATGGTCGTGGCATCCCGGAACGCGTCAGGCCGATGACCATCGCGGCATCGCCTGACGGAGGGCTGTGGCTCGCCACCACGCGCGGTGTCTACCTGTGGTCTGCCGGGGAGCGCCGGTTCGCGCCCGTGCCCGGCGGTCCGCAACGGACCACCGGTGCGCTGGTCTGGCAAGGCGCGGATACCGTGTGGCTGGCCGGCCCGGAACGGCTGGAGGCCTACCACTGGGACGGCGCGCAGCTCGCGCTGCTGCGCGCGTTCGATCATGACGACGGGCTGCCGCAGGTGATGCCCGGCGGCATCGGTGTGGATGCCAAGGGTGTCCTGTGGATCACGACCCCGCGCGGGCTCGTCCGTTTCGACCCCGATACCGCGCGCGCCCGCATCTACGGCGTGCGCGACGGGCTGCCCAGCCAGGAGTTCGGCGAACAGCAGATCGGCGTCTCCCGTGACGGGCACTTCGCAGCAGGAACCGGTGAAGGGCTGCTGCTCTTCCATCCTGCACACGTGCACCGGCGGGAGGAGACGCCGCCGCTGGTGATCGAATCGATCGACGTGCGTCGTGGAGACGACGGGTTCGACCTGCCGACCCGGGGCGCGATCCGGCTGCGCCACGGGGACCGCGACCTGCGCGTGGTGGCGCGGCTGTTGTCGTTCACCGATGCGCACACCCATCACTACCGGTTCCGCCTCGTCGGTTACGAGTCGGACTGGGTCAACGCGGATGCGCAAGCCGCGCGGGTGTTCCCGCGGCTGGAGCCGGGCCGCTACACCCTGCTCGTCGAGGCACGCACGGAAGACGGCGAGTGGACCGCGCTCAGGCCCCTGGTGATCCAGCAGGCACCGCCCTGGTGGCGCACGCCCTGGACGATGCTCGCCGCGCTCGTGATCGCCGTGCTGAGTGTCTGGCGCATTGCCCACGTCTATCGCAAACGCCTGAAGCGCCGGCACGCCTGGCAGCTCGCCGAGGACAAGCGCGAGATGGCCGAGCAGGCATCGCAGGCCAAGACCCGGTTCCTGGCCACACTGGGCCACGAGGTGCGCACGCCGATGACCGGCGTGCTCGGCATGAGCGAATTGCTGCTCGACACACCGCTGGATGCGCGGCAGCGCGGCTATGCCGAATCCATCCGCCGCGCCGGCGACCACCTGATGCGGCTGGTCAACGATGCGCTCGACCTGGCGCGCATCGAAGCGGGCCGGCTGGAGCTCGACGCGCAGCCGTTCGAGGTGGCGCGCCTGGTGCAGGACGTGGTGGCGTTGTGCGCACCGATGGCGCGCCAGAAGTCGCTGGCGTTCGATACGGTGATTGATGCCGGCGTGCCCGAGTGGTTGCATGGAGATCCCGGACGTGTCCGGCAGATCCTGCTGAACCTGCTCGGCAACGCGGTCAAGTTCACCGAACGCGGCCACGTGACGCTGCAGGTGACGACGGATGCAGCCGGCGCGCTGGTATGCGTGGTGCGCGACACCGGTCCCGGGCTGAGCCCGGAGCAGCGCGAGCGCCTGTTCCGACGCTTCGAGCAGGCCGAGGGCGTGCGCACCGCGTCGCGCTACGGCGGCAGTGGCCTGGGCCTGGCGATCAGCCAGGAACTGTCGGCGGCCATGGGCGGGCACATCGATGTCGACAGCACGCTGGGCATCGGCACCGAGTTCCGTGTCGTGTTGCCGCTGCCCGCGGTGAATGATCCGCCCGGCCCGCGTGCGGACATGCATGTCGGCCAGATCACGTCGGCGGTGGGGCTGGAAATCCTGCTGGTGGAAGACGACCAGACGGTCGCGGAGGTCATCTCGGGACTGCTGGCGCTGCAGGGGCACGAGGTCGTGCACGTCATGCACGGGCTCGCTGCGTTGTCGGAGATCGCCACCCGCACCTTCGATCTCGCGCTGCTGGACCTTGATCTGCCCGGCGTCGACGGTTTGACGCTGGCCGGCATGATGCGCGCGCACGGGTTCGTCCAGCCGATGGTGGCGGTCACCGCCCGCGCCGATGCGCAGGCCGAGGCCGCCGCGCGTGCGGCCGGGTTCGACGGCTTCCTGCGCAAGCCGCTGACCGGCGAAATGCTCTCCGACATCCTCGCTTGGAGCTGGCGCCCCACGCGCGACGACGACGAGCCCGAAGCCGGGCTCTGAGGGCGCGCGCCTGCGCACGTGCACCCGGCGCTGAACGGCGCGCGCGGTGCCGCACGGGCGTCTCAGCCATCGCGACGGCCTGGCAGCAGGCTTGGCGCCTCGTGCACAAGCCCGCCACCAGACTGCGCCCCATGGCCGCCGCATCCGAAGATCTGATCCAGCTGCGCCCGGAAGGGCTGTATTGCCCGGCCGGCGATTTCCATATCGACCCGTGGCGACCGGTGCCGCGCGCAGTGATCACCCACGGCCACGGCGACCACGCCCGGACCGGCATGGGCGCGTATCACACGACCCGGATCGGGCTGCCGATCCTCGAATGGCGGCTCGGCGAGCAGATCTACGCCGCGCACGAATACGGCGCGCCGTTCCAGATGGGCCGTGCCACCGTGTCGCTGCATCCGGCCGGACACGTGTTGGGTTCGGCGCAGGTGCGGGTGGAGGTCGACGGCGAGGTCTGGGTGGCATCGGGCGATTACAAGCGCCAGCACGATCCCACCTGCGATCCCTTCGAGGTCGTGCGCTGCGACACCTTCATCACCGAGGCGACGTTCGGCCTGCCCGTCTACCGCTGGCCGGACACGTCCGAAGTCGCGCGCGACATCGTCGCCTGGCGTGACCGCTGCGCCGAACGCGGCGAAGCGGCGATTCTCTACTGCTATGCGCTCGGCAAGGCGCAGCGGGTGCTGGCGGAGCTCGCGGTGCATACCGATGAACCGGTCCTGCTGCATGGCGCGGTGGCCAATGGCGTGGAGGTGTACCGCCGCGCCGGCGTGCCGATGATCGACACCGTGCCGGTGTCGGAGTCCGACAAGGCTGCCGAGTTCGCCGGCAAGCTGGTGCTGGCACCGCCGTCGGCCGCGGGCAGTTCCTGGATCCGCCGCTTCCGCCGGGCGCAGCAGGGCTTCGCGTCGGGCTGGATGCAGATCCGCGGCAACCGGCGCCGGCGCAACTACGACCGCGGCTTCGTGGTGTCCGACCACGCCGACTGGCCGGACCTGATGCGCACCGTGCGCGAGACCGGCGCGTCGCGGGTGATCGCCACGCACGGCAACACCGACGCGATCATCCGCGCACTCAACGAGGATGGCATCGCGGCCGAAGCGTTCCGGACGGATTTCGGGGGTGAGGAGTGAAACCGCTTCGCAGGGCCCCCGCCGCGTCGGCACGATCGGCATGAAGCGCTTCGCCCAGCTCTACCGCGAACTCGACCAGAGCACCGCCACCCTCGACAAGCGCGCCGCGCTGATCCGCTATTTCCGCGAGGCGCCGCCGCGCGATGCGGCGTGGGCGCTGTATCTGCTGTCGGGCGGCAAGGTCGCCAGTGCGCGCAAGAAAATCGCCAACACACGCGAGTTGCGCGAATGGATCGCGGTCGAGTCCGGCACGCCGGACTGGCTGGTCGACGACAGTTACGACCAGGTTGGCGATCTGGGCGAGACACTGGCGTTGCTGCTCGACGATCCCGCCGAGGCCGCGCCCGACATGGCGCTGGCTGACTGGATCGAAACCCGGCTGTTGCCGATCGCCAACCAGGACGTCGAACGGCGGCGCGCAGTCATCGTCGAGGCCTGGCGGACCTTGCGCTTCGACGAGCGGCTGCTGTTCAACAAGCTGCTGACCGGCGCGCTGCGCGTGGGCGTGTCGCAGCGGCTGGTGCAGCAGGCGCTGGCCGAACTGACCGGCATCGATATCGCGCGGCTCGCCCAGCGCATGCTCGGCAACTGGGCGCCGACGCCCGAGTTCCTGCGCGATCTGCTGACCGTCGAAGAGCTGCCCGGTGATCGTCAGCAGCCGTATCCGTTTTTTCTCGCCTCGCCGCTGGAGTCGGCCCTGCGCGCCGAGGCGGGCCTGCCCGAAGCCGCGCCCGCCGAAGACGGCGAAGCGCAGATCGCACCCGACATCGTCGCGCTCGCCAACGACCCCGATGCGGTGGCGCGTGCGCTCGGGCCGATCGACGACTGGCTGCTGGAATGGAAGTGGGACGGGATCCGCCTGCAGCTGTTGCGTCGCGATGGCGAGGTCGCGCTGTGGTCGCGCGGCGAGGAACGGCTGGATGGACGTTTCCCCGAAATCGAAGCGGCCGCACTGTCGCTGCCCGACGGCGTCGTGCTCGACGGCGAACTGCTCGCGTGGCGCGAGGACGAGGCGGCGCCGCTGCCCTTCACCGCACTGCAGACGCGCATCCAGCGTCTCAAGCCGGGTCCGAAGACGCTGGCCGACACGCCGGTGCGGCTGCAGGTCTACGACCTGCTCGAACGCGACGGCGAAGACTGGCGCACGCGGCCGCAGCACGAGCGCCGCGCCGCGCTGGAGACGCTGGTCGCGGCGCACGGCGATCCGCGCATCGTGGTGTCGCCCCGTGTCGACGTCGCGGACTGGGCGGCGGCGGCGCAGTTGCGCGGGCAGGCACGCGACCGCGGCGTCGAAGGTCTGATGCTCAAGCGCGCCGATGCGGCGTACCAGGCCGGTCGCCGCCGGGGTGACTGGTGGAAGTGGAAGATCGATCCGTTGACCATCGATGCGGTGCTGCTCTACGCGCAGGCTGGCCACGGCCGTCGCAGCACGCTCTACACCGACTACACGTTCGGGCTCTGGGACGGCGACAGCCTGGTGCCCGTCGCCAAGGCCTACTCGGGTCTCGACGACAGCGAGATCCTCGCGCTCGACAAGTGGATCCGCAGCCACACGCTGGAACGTTTCGGCCCGGTGCGCTCGGTGAAGGCGCACCACGTGTTCGAACTGGGCTTCGAGGCAGTGAACGTGTCGAAGCGGCACAAGTCCGGTATCGCGGTGCGGTTCCCGCGCATCCTGCGCTGGCGCCAGGACAAGCCGATGGCGGAGGCCGACCGTCTGGACACGTTGAAGGCGCTGGCGCGATGACGCCACGCGCCACGCGCACGCGTGCCTCCGGACCCGCAGCGGCGTCGCAGCAGCACGTCGCGACGCCGACGGGCAAGCGCCTGCGCGGCCCGGACGCGCCGATGCGCGCCTGGTTCGAGGCGCAGGGCTGGACCGCGGCGCCGTTCCAGCGCGAGGTGTGGAAACGCTATCTGGCGGGCGAGTCCGGTCTGCTGCAGACGCCGACCGGCAGCGGCAAGACGCTGGCCGCGATCGGCGGTCCGCTGCTCGAAGCGCTGGCCTCCACGCCGCGCGCCGCAGTGCCCGCGACGCCGCGCAAGCGGCCGGCGCCGCGTCCGCCCGGCAGTCTCAAGGTGCTGTGGATCACGCCGCTGCGCGCGTTGGCCGTCGACACGACCCGCGCCTTGCGTGCGCCGATCGAAGCGCTCGGTCTGGACTGGGTGGTCGCGATGCGCACCGGCGATGCCAGCGCCCGCGACCGGCGCTTGGCGCGCAGCGGGCAGGCCGACGTGCTGGTCACCACGCCCGAATCGCTGTCGCTGCTGCTCTCGTATGCCGACACGGCGCCGCAACTGGCGCAGCTGCAATGCGTCGTCGTCGACGAATGGCACGAACTGCTCGGCAACAAGCGGGGCGTGCTGCTGCAGCTCGCGCTCGCGCGGCTGCGTCGTCTCAATCCCGCGCTGCGGATCTGGGGCGTCTCGGCGACGCTCGGCAATCTGGATGAGGCGCGCGATGCGCTGCTGCCGCACCTGCCCGACGCACCCCTGGTCGCAGGCGTCGCGCCCAAGCGCTTCACGCTCGACACCCTGCTGCCGGGCGAGGACGAGCGCTTTCCGTGGGGCGGCCATCTCGGCCTGGCGCAATTGCCGCGTGTCCTCGAACGGCTGATGGCCGAGCGCACAAGCCTGCTGTTCGCCAACACCCGCTCGCAGGCCGAGTTGTGGCATCGCGCGCTCAGCGCGGTCTGGCCGGAAGCGCCGGAGACCCTGGCGCTGCACCACGGCTCGCTGGATCCGAAACTGCGCGCCGCGGCCGAGGACGGTTTGCGCGACGGCAGCATCCGCTGCGTGGTCGCGACGTCCAGTCTCGATCTGGGCGTGGATTTCCCCGCCGTCGACCAGGTGCTGCAGATCGGCAGCCCCAAGGGCGTGTCGCGTCTGCTGCAGCGTGCCGGCCGCGCGCGGCATCGTCCCGGCGAGGCCGGGCATGTGGTCTGCGTGCCGACGCATGCGCTGGAACTCGTGGAATACGCCGCTGCGCGCGCGGCAGTCGCGGCCGGCACCATCGAATCGCGGCCGCCACCGGTGCTCAGCCTCGACGTGCTGGCCCAGCACTGCGTGACGCTGGCACTGGGCGGCGGGTTCGAGGCCGAGGCACTGCTGGACGAAGTCCGCGACACCCATGCCTTCCGCACGCTCGACGCTGCCGCCTGGCGTGCGGTGATCGACTTCGTGGTGCAGGGCGGTACCGCGCTGGCGCACTACCCGGATTTCCGCCGTGTGGTGCGTGGCGAGGACGGCGTCTATCGCGTGGAGGACCGGCGCATCGCGCTGCGACACCGCCTGTCGATCGGCACCATCGCCAGCGACGGCTCGGTGCGGGTGAAGCTGATGCGCGGCGGCGGCCTGGGCTCGGTGGAAGAGAGTTTCATCGGCCGGTTGCGGCCGCGCGACAGGTTCCAGTTCGCCGGGCGCACGCTGGAACTGGTGCGGCTGGAAGACATGACCGCCTACGTGCGCGTGGCGAAATCCGGCAGCGGTACCGTGCCCAAGTGGTCGGGCGGCCGCATGGCGTTGTCGGGCACGCTGGCGCACGAAGTGGAGCGCCTGTTCGAAGCGCCGCGCGACGTGCCGGAACTGCGGTCGATCGGGCGCCTGCTCGATCTGCAGCAGCGGCTCTCCGCTTTGCCCGCGCCGGGCCGCCTGCTGGTGGAGTGGATCCATGTGCGCGGCGGCCGGCATCTGTTCCTGTATCCCTTCGCAGGTCGACAGGTCCACGAAGGCCTTGCCGCGCTGTGGTCGCTGCGCTGGGGGCGCCGCCATCCGAACAGTTTCACGTTCGCGGCCAACGACTACGGCCTGGTGCTGTCGCCGGCGCAGGAAGTCGAGCTCGACGGGGACGACATCGCCGCGTTGCTGACGCCGGACGCCCTGCTCGAGGATCTGCGCGAAAGCCTCAACCTCGCCGAACTCGCGCGTCGGCAGTTCCGCGACATCGCCCGCGTCGCCGGGCTGCTGCCACCGTCGCTGCCCGGACGTGCGCCACGTTCGATGCGGCAGTTGCAGGCGTCCAGCGGGCTGCTGTTCGACGTGCTGCGCCGCCACGACCCCGACCACATGCTGCTGGCGCTGGCCGAGCGCGAGGTATTCGCTGCCCAGCTCGAAGTCGTGCGCCTGCGCGAGACGCTGGAGGACTGCAGCGGTCGCACACTCGCATTGCACGCGCTGAAGACCTTTACGCCGATGTCCTTCCCGCTGTGGGCGGAGTCGCTGCGCGGCCAGCTCAGTACCGAGGACTGGCGCACGCGCGTGCAGCGTGCGGCCGCGCAACTCGAGAAACGCAATCGTGGTTGAGGCGTCGGTACCCGGCAGTCTCGTGATCGAGGTGGCCGGCGAAGCGCTGGTGCTGCTGCCGGGGCGCGCGCTGTGGTGGCCGCGCAGATCACTGCTGGCGATCGCGGACCTGCACCTGGGCAAGGGTGATCATTTCCGCCGCGCCGGCATCGCGCTGCCCAGCGGCGGCACCGCACACGATCTGCAGCAGCTCGACGGCCTGCTGGCATCGACCCGCGCCGCGCGCCTGCTGGTGCTGGGCGATCTGCTGCATGCGGCGGTCCACGATGCGCCCTGGCGCGACGCGTGGACGCACTGGCGCAGCGGACGCGCCGCGCTGTCGGTCGAACTCGTCAGCGGCAACCACGACCGGGCCTTGCGCGCGCGCCCAGGGCTGGCGGACGGGTTGGGCATCCATGTCCACGGTGCGGCGCTCGCGTTCGATCCCTTCGTGTTCGTGCACGACCCGGCCGATGTCGGCGATGCGGACGCGGGCTACCGGCTCGGTGGCCATCTGCATCCGGTGGTGCGACTGCCGGGCGTGCCGCGGCTGCCTGCATTCCGCTTCGATGCGACCTCGGGTGTGCTGCCGGCATTCACCGCGTTCGCCGGCGGCTGGCGCGTCGATCCCATGCCGGGCACCCGGCTGTTCGCGTGTGCGCCGGATGTGGTGGTGGATCTTTCCTCAGGCTGATCCGGCCGCGCGGGCGGGCGGGCGGAAAATCACGCCACAATGCCCGCCATGGATCCCGTGCCCGGCCTCGATCTCGACCAGCCGCCCTTCGACCTGCTCGACGCGCCCGGTCGCGCGCGGCTGCAGGCCAGCGTGGACATCGGCTTCCATCCGGCCGACACCACGCTCATCGAAGCGGGCCGCGCGTCGCCGCATGTCTACGTGATTCTCAAAGGTGTCGTGCACGCCTACGCGCGCGATGTCGAAGGCGTCGAGCAGCGCTTCGCCGACTACGGTCCCGGTGACGTCTTCGGCGCCTGGGCGGTCATGGCCGGCCGTGCGCGGTTGCGCTACCGCACCGCGGGCGAGTGCCTGTGCTTCCTGATTCCGGCCGAGGTGTTCCGCGCGCTGGTCGCCGGCAATCCGCGGTTCGCCGCTTACTTCAACGAGGGGCTGGCCACCAAGGGCCAGCTCTCGGTGTCGGGCGACGCGCGGCGCGAGTCCGCGGAACTGATGATCACCCGCGTCGAGGAAGCGCAGCTGGCGCCGGCGATCCACATCTCCGGCGCGCACTCGATCGCCGACGCCACCGCGCGCCTGCGCGAGGCGGGCGTGGACTGCCTGCTCGTCGACACACCGGACGTGTCCGCGCCCGGCATCGTGACCCGCACCGATCTGCTCGACGCCATCGCCTTGCAGCGGTTGCCGCTGGACGCTCCGGTGGGACCGCTCGCGAACCGGCCGCTGGTCTGCGTGGACGCGCGCGACGTGCTGTTCCAGGCGTTGATCGGCATGACCGAGCGTCGCATCGAGCGCGTCGTGGTGCGCACGCGCGACGGCGGCATTGCCGGCACGTTGGGCATGGCCGAGGTGCTGTCGCACTTCGCCAGCCACTCGCATCTGGTCAGCCTGCGGCTGGCGCGGGCGCGCAACCTGGACGAGATCACCGCCGCCGCCAGCGGCATGACCGGCCTGGTGCGCAGCCTCGCGGCGCATGGCGCGCGCATGCCGTATCTGATGGGCCTGGTCAGCGCGCTCAACGAACGGGTCATGGCGCAGGTGTTCGAGCAGGTCGTGCCGGTGGAACACCGCGACCGCATCTGCCTGCTGGTCATGGGCAGCGAAGGCCGCCGCGAGCAACTGCTCAGGACCGACCAGGACAATGCGCTGGTGCTCGCCGACGATCTCGACTGGCCCGGACTCGACGCCGCGATGGACCGCTTCAGCGCCGCGCTCGCGACGATCGGGTATCCGCCATGTCCGGGCCGGGTGATGGTCGACAACCCGCACTGGCGCATGACCACGCAGCAGTGGCAGGCGCGCGTCACGCACTGGCGTGGCCACTACGGCGGCGACGCGGCGCTGGACCTGTCGATCGCGCTCGACGCGCGGCCGATCGCCGGCAACGCCGCGTTGTTCGCGCCGGTCAAGGCGGCGCTGATGACGCTGGGACAGGACGAGATCCTGATGCATCACCTGGCGGCGGGTGCGCTGGGGTTCGGCGCGCCGCTGACGTTCTTCGGGCGGATGCGCAGTGATGCGCAGGGCGTCGATCTGAAGAAGGGCGGGATCTTTCCGGTCGTGCACGGCTTGCGGTGTCTCGCGCTGCGCCATGGCATCACCGCGACCGGCAGCCTCGAGCGCTGCGAAGCGCTGGCGGCGCTTGATGCACTGCCGGGCGACCTGGAGCGTGACCTGCCGCAGGCCCTGAACGTGTTCCAGCGCATGCGCCTGGACGCGCAGCTCGCGGCGCTGGCCGAGGGGCGCGCGGCGGACAACCACGTCGACACCGCGGGGCTGCGTCGTCTCGACCGCGAACTGCTGCGCGATGCCCTGCATGTGGTCAAGGCGTTCCGCGAACACGTGCAGCGCGTCTTCCACGTGCCGGGTTGAGCGCATGACGGCCATGCAGCGCTGGTGGTTGCGACGCCGGCATGGCGCGGGTGCCTGGCGCGGCCTGCTGCAGCGCCCGCCCCCCGACGAGTGGGTCAGCCTCGATCTGGAAACGACCGGACTCGATCCGCGGCGCGACCACATCCTGAGCCTCGCTGCGGTGCCGGTGCGCAAGGGCCGCGTGCTGCTGTCGGAGCGCTTCGAGCGGCGCGTGCGCCCCGACCGCGCATTCGACATCGCTTCCATCCGCCACCATCGCATCACGCCGGAGGAAGCCGCCGATGGCGCATCGATCACTCCGGTCGTGGCGGCCTTCCTGCAGTGGCTCGGCAGCCGCGCGCTGCTGGGCTACAACCTGCGTTTCGATCTCGCGATGCTCGCGCCGCACGTCCATGGACTGACCGGTTTCGCGCTGCCCAATCCCCGCGTCGACCTGGCCGACGCCTACGCCACGCGCGCCCGCCGCGCACGCCCGGACGTGCCGCCCGATCTCGATTTCGCCCGTATCGCCCAGGCTCTCGGCGTGCCCGTGCTCGGCCGCCACAGCGCACTCGGCGACGCCACCACGGTGGCGCTGTGCTGGCTCGCGTTGCGCGGCGAAGGCGGCTGAGCCGACGCGCCACCGGTGACGTGAGGCGCAGCGCTGACGGGCTGCCGCTTCAGACCTCGATCGCGATCGCGAAGGCCGATCAGCGAGCGCAGGTCAGCGCGCGCTGTAGCTGTGCACTTCCTCGACCAGCACGCCGACGTGGTCGGGATTCATGTCCGGCGACATGCCGTGGCCGAGGTTGAAGATGTGGCCGTCGCGCGAACCGCCGTTGCCGTCGCGGTAGCTGTCGAGCGCGTGGCGGACCTGTGCGCGGATCGCGTCGGGTGATCCGTAGAGCGTGGTCGGGTCGAGATTGCCCTGCAGGGCGACACGGCCTTCGGTACGGCGCGCGGCGTCGCCGAGTTCGATCAGCCAGTCGACGCCGACACCTTCGGCGCCGGAGCGCGAGAGGTCGTCGAGGTACGCGGCATTGCCCTTGCCGAACAGGATCAGGGGCGTGCGGTCCGCGCCGTCGCCGCGCTGCAGTTCCTGCGCGATGCGGGTCAGGTACGGCAGCGAAAATTCGCGGTACATCGCCGGGCTCAATACGCCGCCCCAGGTGTCGAACACCTGCAGCGCCTGCGCGCCGGCCGCGCGCTGCGCGGCGAGATAGGCGATCACCGCCTCGGTGTTGACCGACAGCAGCGCATGCAGCGCCTTGGGATCGTTGAGCGCCATCGCCTTGATGCGGGCGAAGTCCTTGCTGCCGCCGCCTTCGACCATGTAGCAGGCCAGCGTCCACGGGCTGCCGGAGAAGCCGATCAGCGGCACGCGGCCGTCGAGCTCGCGCCGGATCACGCGCACCGCGTCCATGACGTAGCGCAGCTCGGTTTCCATGTCCGGCACGCCGAGCCTGGCGATGCTGGCCGCGTCGCGCACCGGATGGCGGAACTTCGGACCTTCGCCTTCGACGAAGTACAGGTCCAGGCCCATCGCATCGGGAATGGTCAGGATGTCGGAGAACAGGATCGCGGCATCCAGGTCGAAGCGCGCCAGCGGCTGCAGCGTGACTTCGCAGGCGAGTTCGGGATTCTTCGCCATCGCCAGGAAGCTGCCGGCGGCCTTGCGCGATGCGCGGTACTCCGGGAGATAGCGCCCTGCCTGGCGCATCAGCCAGACGGGTGTGCGGTCGACGGGTTCGCGGCGGAGGGCGCGGAGGAAGCGGTCGTTCTTCAGGGCGGCGGACATCGGGACTTGGGGTTCCTGGTGAAGGCGGAAGCGCGCGCGGTCAGGCCGGCGCGTCGCTGCCGCGGGCGAACATGAGCTGGAAGCCGCGCTTGAGCTGCGCATCGCGCGCGGCTTCGAGCGCCTTGAGCGCGCTGGGCTGGTCGAGGAACTGGTCGCGCCGCAGCGTACTGCGGCCACCGACCTGGCCGGTCTCGCGCAGCAGCACCCAGCCACCGAGCAGATCGGGCTGCAGGGTCAGCTGCACGAAGCGCGGCGCTTCATGTCCATCGGGGTGTTGCTGCAGGAAGAGGCGCATGACGCGCGATTGTACGACCGGCCCCGTCATGGTGGCGCACGTATGATCGCGATCGACCTCCGGCAATCGGCTGCACGATGCGCATGCTCGACTTCAGTTCGTGGAACGCCACCGCGTCGACGCTGCTGGGCCTGGTGCTGTTCACCCTCGTCGCGGTGGGGATCCGCCTGGTCTTCATGCAGACCCTGCAGCGCAGGCGCGAGCGCGAGAACCGGCAGATCAACGAGCGGCTCAAGACCCTGATCGCCGCCTACAAGACGCTGGGCGGATCGTTCACCGGCGAGCTCGATGTGGACCCCCGGCATCTGCGCGAGTTGCGTCGCCTGGCGGCGGTATCGCGCGCGACGGACGCGCCGTACAGCGCAGGGCTGGACACGGAGTTCGAGTCCGATGTCGCGATCCGGCGACGGCGCGTACGCGATGCGGTCGAGGCGGCGTTGTCGGACGTGATCCTGCTCGGGACCGAGGCGCAGGTACGGCTGGCAGCGCAGGCGGCCGGTGACATGGTCGCCGGCCGCCCGGTCCGCGTATCGGCGCTGGTGGTGTCGCTGCGCAGCTTCATCCGCCAGGCGCTGGACCTCGATCCGGTGCCGCCCGATCTCGCCGTGCCCGAACAGGGGCCAGTACGCGGCGATGCGGGCGCGAAGAAAGCCGGCGCGCAGGGCGGACGTGGCGGCGGAGGCGGCGGCGTGGGG
>NZ_LR733312.1:390064-829402 GCF_902506295.1 Luteimonas sp. 9C
ACAGGTGGGTGGGGACGCGGCGGGTGTGAGCTAGTCAGTATGGCTGTTAGCGTCACTGGCATCGACGGTCAGAAAGCCGCAGATTCTTCGATATGCATGGAATCGCCACGAACTGTGCAATATGCACCGGCGTGCGCTTTTTGTGCGATGAGTGCACGTGATGAAAGCCGGCTTGGGGAGGCTTAGCGGGGTGCAAGGTGTTGATATTGACGCCAGGTCCAAGTCGGCGGACGCGAGCATCGCGCTTCCGCGTCCAGTGCATATCACCTTCTCTGGGCTCTACTTTTAGTTAGCTGATGATGGGGAGATCGTAGCTAATGAAGATCAAATCTGTAACGGTGAATCGCTTTCGTGGCTACTCCGAGCCGGTTGTTGTGGAGCTCGACGATCTGTCCGTTTTGGTAGGGCGAAACGACATTGGGAAGTCGACGATTCTCGAGGCACTAGATGTCTTCTTCAACGAGGGCAAAGGGTGCATCAAGATCGACAAGGAAGACATCAACAAGTCTTGCCTCGCCCGCGGGGAAGACCAAATTGAGGTCAGCGTTGAGTTCACCGAACTCCCGGTCGAGATCGTGATCGATTCCACCAATCGGACAACATTGGCGAGCGAGTACTTGACTACGGCACAAGGCACTTTGCACATCGCCAAGCGATTCTCTCCATCAGGAAAAGAGCGCGTCTTTATCCGCGCCAGCCATCCGACTGCTGACGGCTGCGGAGATCTTCACCAAAAGAAAATAGCCGAGCTTCGTAAGGCCGTAGACGAGAATGGCTTCTTTTGCTCCGACAAGACACGGAGCGCGGAGCTACGAAAGGCGATCTGGGCTGGTCACTCCGACCTCGCACTTAGTGAATGCGAGGTTGAAATTGCCAAGGAGGACACGAAGGCAATCTGGGATCAGCTCAAAGCGAAGATGCCACTGTTTACCTTGTTCCAGTCCGACCGGAAGAATGCTGAGTCCGACGATGAAGTGCAGGATCCAATGCGCGTGGCAGTTCGGGAAATACTCGGCGACCCAGCAATTCGGGCGAACCTTCGGGAGGTTGCGGATAAGGTTCGAGCACGTTTGGAGGATGTTGCGGGTCGAACTCTTGAGAAGCTGCGTGAATTGAACCCGCAACTAGCCGCTTCATTGGAGCCGCAAATACCGGATTCCGACGCGCTGAAGTGGTCGGACGTCTTTAAAAGCGTTGGAATATCGGGCGATCAAGGCATACCCATCAATAAGCGGGGCAGCGGGGTCAAGCGGCTTGTACTAATAAGCTTCTTCCGCGCTGAGGCTGAGCGGCGACTGGCTGAAGCAGGAAATCGGCACGTTGTTTACGCAATCGAAGAGCCAGAAACCTCGCAGCATCCCGAGCACCAGCGCGGCCTAACTGCCGCCCTAAAGGCGCTTTCGACTGCACAAGCTACCCAGGTTCTCCTCACAACGCACAGTCCCGAAGTCGTCAAACACTTGAGCTTTGACTGCCTCAGACTTGTGTCCAGCGGGCCGCAGGAGCGCGTGTCGCGCGTTCTGCCCAATGAATTGCCTTACCCGAGCCTCAATGAGGTCAGCTTCTCTGCATTCGGCGAATCGACGTCCGAGTACCACGACGAGCTCTACGCGCACATAGAATCATCTGGCGACCTCGAAGCATTCCGGGCTACTCGGCCAGTCGTCAATTACGTTCGCCTGTTGAGAAGTGGCTCGACACGCACGGAGCAGATCAGCAGCACCGATTTCATTCGTCACCAAATCCATCACCCTGAGAATCCACACAACCAGCGCTTCTCCCCCGCTAACCTCTATGACTCCATTGAAGCCATGCGCGGCTTCATCAAGGCTCAGCGGAACGCTGCCATTAGCTAAAAATCAAAGGGACGGAGGTAATTGATCCGTTTCCACACCTCAGAGCCGAATTAACGGTTCCAGGTTCAGTTAATTCGAGAGGGTGAGACGGGTCGCTGTGGGGGCCGGCTTGGTGGTACAGCCCCTGCCGTCACCACCGGCATCAGCCAAGAAGAACAGGGAGTTGTTTGACATGCACCAGGTGGGCGAGCGCGATCTTTGCGTTTTGCCCGTCCCATGTGCATCGTCCTTTCGGGGCCCCAATCACATCTAAGTGCGCGAGTTGCAGATTACGAAGAACACGAAGCTGAAGCGCGTTGGTATCGGGATCGTTCTCGCAGCAGCAATCCCCGCTGCAGGTCTCTGGTATGTCGTCAACGACCTTCCCGATGCATTGACTAGGGGTCGGGCTCAGCCCGCAGGCGTGTTGCTCGACAATGTGCGGCTGGTTTCGATGGTTCGCGACGCCCCCGACGCAGAAGATGCGCGCGCAGTGCTTGTGATGGGCGATCGAATCGTTGAAATCGGCGCGGCGGGCGAGGTGCGCGCACCTAGATAACGGTGCCAGGTTCACTTATTTGCACGTAAGCGGGCCTGAGGATTACCGCGCTGACAATCCGAGGTGCATTGATCGACCTCGGGTCCGCACATCGGACGCTTGGTGAAGCCCCATGTCGATCTGCCCCTGCGTCGATCGTCGCAACAGGACAAGGTGGCACCGATTCGCCGCCAGAAAGGAGACGACGATGCGCGTGATGGTGTTGGTGAAGGCGACCGGAGACAGCGAGGCAGGGACTCTGCCCACACCCGAACTGCTTGAGGCGATGGACAAATACAACGGTTCGCTGATCGAGGCCGGCATCCTCAAAGCCGGCGACGGGCTGAAGCCCTCATCGCAGGGCAAGCGCGTCCGGTTCTCGGGCGCGGATCGAAGCGTCGTGGACGGGCCGTTCGCCGAGACCAAGGAACTGGTGGCCGGCTTCTGGCTCTGGGAGGTCGAGGACATGGACGAGGCGGTCGCCTGGGTGAAGCGCTGCCCCAACCCGATGCCCGGACCGAGCGAGATCGAGATCCGTCCGCTGTATGAGGCATCCGACTTCAGCTGACGGACTGACGGGGGCTGGAGTGCGCCCGTGTGGGAACTGGCGGTTTCCGGACGCCGCGTCGGAGATCGCGGCCTCACGTCCCGCGGCTGCGATCGCTGCGGATCTCAGCGTAATGCAGTGATCTCAACCGCTCGTCGCTTGCTCCGCGAGCCACTCGACGATCGCATCGAACCGCTCCTGATCAAGCGCATGCCCACGCGCGACCCGGAGTTCGGTGATGAAGTCGCCGGCGACCTTCGCCACGACCTGATCCGCGTCGCGCGAGTATTTGTCCTCGGTGCCCGACACGACCAGCGTCGGACGCGGACCGATGGCCGCCAGCACGTCGTGCGTGTCGACCATCTGCGCGAGGCCGGGCACGGCTTCGAACAGGGTGATGCCGGTCGCTTCGCGGCGGCGGGTGTCGAAGCTGCAGATTGCGCCGCTGATGCAGGCGAAGCGGCAGCGCGGGTCGACGGCGGCGTGGTAGAGCGCGGTGTAGCCGCCGTACGAATGTCCTGCGATGCCGACGCGGTGTGCGTCCAGTTCGGCCGCGTCGACCAGCACGCTCAGCGCCCGCTGCGCGTCGTCGAGGCCTTTGCGCATCAGCGTGTCGTCGTCGAGCAGGCGGTAGCTCATGGCGCTGTAGTGCTGCAGCCAGTCGTAGTAATGTGGCTCGACGCCATGGACCTCGCCGCGGCGATCCTCGAACGTCAGGGCGTCCGGTGCGAGCACGGCGAGACCGCGACGCGCGAGCGCGGGGCCGAAGGCCTGGAACGGGCTGCCCACGAGGCCGGCGACTTCGCTCTTGCCGTAGTGGAATTCGCCGTTGTGCTGATGGAAGACCACGACGCCGCCGTACGCGGGCTGCGCTGTGGGCGCGAACAGGAACGCCGGAATGGTGTCGCCTTCGAGGCCGCGGTAATCGATGCGCTGCCGGGTGTAGCCGTCGAACGCGGTCACGTCGCCGCGCTCGAACGCGACGGGCACGGGCGGCGCGAGGCCGAGTCGCTCGCGCAGCCGTGCGCCGATGTCGTGCGTCATGAGATGCCGCCTGCGGTGTCGGGTCTTTCGGAATTCACGCAGTGCACGCCTGTCGTCCGCCATCGCAGCGCACGCGCGCGCCGTCAGTGATGGTCGTGGGCGCCGGCATCCGCGGCCGGTGCGTCGACGGCGACGCCGCGGTCCTGCAGCCAGCGCTGCATCTGCGCGATCTCGGTTTCCTGCGCGGCGATGACCTGCTGCGCGAGGGCGCGCACTTCGGGGTCGGTGCCGTGTTCGAGCACGACATGGGCCATGTCGATGGCGCCCTGGTGGTGCGGAATCATGCCGCGCATGAAATCGACATCGGCATCGCCGGTGAAGCCGGCGCCCATGCCGGCGTGCATGGTGTCGTTGACGCGCTGGTAGGCCAGGGTCGACGGGCTCGCGGATTCGTCTGCGGCGGTCGCAGGCGCGGGTGCGCTCGCGGCCGTGGCGGGCGGCGTCGCGTCGGCCGCAGTCGCGGCTGCGGTGTCGGCGCCATCGGGCGCGCAGGCGGCGAGCAGGGCGGTCAATGCGAGCAGGGGCATCAGGCGCATGGAGGCGGATCCTCGGGTGTGCGGGGGAGGGCGACACCATGCCCGGGGGGCTCGACCCTTGTCCAATGGCGGACGGACGCGCGGGCCGGTATCGGTATCGGCCTGGCATGCGCGAGGGGCATGCGGGACAGCGCATCGGCGCGCACCGCCCAATGTGCGGTACACCGCACAGGACCGTCGAAAACGGCCCGCCGCAGGCGTCGTCGATGGAGGAGAATGCGGACTCGCTTCGATCCCGTCCGGTGCCTGCATGGAAGCTTCGCAATCCGATGACCTGCAACGCGCGCGCGACGCCGAGCATGTCGAGATGGCCCTCGCCGCCGGCGCGATTCTCGGCACGTGGTACTGGGACGTGCTGGGCGACCGGCTCACCATCGACGACGCGCTGGCCGAAGCCTTCGGTCTGGACCCGGCAATGCCGCGCGATGCGCTGGCGCTGGACCAGTTGCTGGACGCGGTGCACCCGGACGACCGCGCGGGCGTGGCCTCGGCGATCGCCGAGGCGCTGCGCTGCGGCGGCCGTTACGCACATGCCTACCGCACGCAGGGCAAGGACGGCCAGTACCGCTTCATCGAAGCGATCGGCAAGGTCGATCTGGACGCGGACGGCACGGCGATCGGTTTCCCCGGCGTGCTGATCGACCTCGAGGCGCGCATGCGCGTCGAGGCCGAGCGCGACCAGGCGCAGACGCTGCTGCGCTCGTTCATCGATGCCGCGCCGGGCGTGGTGTACGCCAAGGACCGGCAGGGCCGGATGCTGATCGGCAACCGCGGCACGAGCGAACTGATCGGCAAGCCGCTGGAGGAGTACGTCGGGCGCACCGACGCCGAGTTCCTCGGCGATGCCGCGCAGGCGGCTGCGGTGATGGCGAACGACGAACGCATCATGGCCAGCGGACAGGCGGAGCAGATCGAGGAAGCGGTGAGCTATGCCGACGGTCGGCGCGGCTGGTGGCTGTCGACCAAGGCGCCGTTGCGCGACGGCGACGGGCAGGTGATCGGCCTGGTCGGTACGTCGCTCGACATCACCGATCGCAAGGCCGCCGAGGCGCGGCATCTGGAGGTCGAGGAGCGCTACCGGCTGGCGGCGCGCGCGACCAACGACGCGATCTGGGACTGGCGCATCGCCGATGGCCACGTGGTCTGGAACGAGGCCCTGACCACATTGTTCGGGCACGCCGAATCCGAGACCGATGCGGCGTGGTGGGTCGCGCACATCCATCCGGACGATCGCCACCGGATCGACGTCCGCATCCACGAAGTCATCGCGGGCGACGGCTCGGTGTGGACGGACGAGTACCGCTTCCGCCGGGCGGACGGCAGCTATGCGGTGGTGCTCGATCGCGGCACGGTGCTGCGCGACGCCGCGGGCGCGCCGGTGCGCATGATCGGCGCGATGTTGGACCTGTCCGCGCGGCGGATCGCCGAGGCCGCGCTGATGCAGAGCGAGGAACGGCTGCGCCTGGCGACCGAGGCCGCGGACCTTGGCTTCTGGGACGTCGACCTGCTGCACGACGCGCTGATCTGGTCACCGCGCACCCGCGCGATGTTCGGCATCTCCCCCGGAGTGCCGGTGTCGCTGCAGGATTTCTACGACGGCCTGCATCCGCAGGATCGCGACGCGACCCGCGCCGCGTTCGAGGCCGCTGCCGATCCTGACCGACGCGCGCTCTACGACGTGGAGTACCGGACCATCGGCAAGGAGGACGGCATCGAACGCTGGGTGGCGGCGAAAGGCCGCGGTCTGTTCGAGGGCGAACGCTGCGTGCGCGTGCTCGGCGTGGTCATCGACGTGACCGCGCGCCGGCATGCCGATGCGCGGCTGCAGGAATTGAACGAGCGGCTGGAGAGCCGCGTGCTGGCGGAAGTCGCCGAGCGCACGCGCGTGGAAGACGCGCTGCGCCAGAGCCAGAAGATGGAGGCGGTGGGCCAGCTGACCGGCGGCATCGCGCACGATTTCAACAACATGCTCGCCGCCGTCGTCGGGCCGCTGGATCTGCTCGCCTCGCGGCTCAAGGACCATCCAGACCCGCGCGTCGCGCGTTACGTCGACATGGCGATCGACGGCGCGAACCGCGCCGCGCAACTGACCCAGCGGCTGCTCGCGTTCTCCCGGCAGCAGCCGCTGCAGCCGGAGGCGGTGGACATGAACCGCCTGCTCGCCGGCATGCTCGATCTGCTGGCGCACTCGCTCGGCAGCAGCGTGCGGCTGGACGTCCGGCTGGAGGACGCGGTGTGGTGCACGCATGTCGACGCCAACCAGATGGAGAACGTGATCCTCAATCTGGCGGTGAACGCGCGTGACGCGATGCCCGGCGGCGGCCGGCTCACCATCGCCACGTCCAACTGCGTGCTCGACACGGACGATGTCGCCGGTCTGCACGGCGTGCCGACCGGCGAGTACGTGCTGATCAGCGTGTCGGACGATGGCAGCGGCATGTCGCCGGAGGTGATGGCCAAGGCCTTCGATCCGTTCTACACCACCAAGAAGGTGGGCAAGGGCACCGGGCTGGGCCTGTCGCAGGTGTACGGCTTCGCGCGGCAGTCGTCGGGCCATGTGCGCATGGCATCGGAAGTGGGGCGCGGCACGGTGGTGAAGCTGTATCTGCCGCGTCTTGCCGGCGCGGTCGAGGCGGCGGCGAGGGCGGTGCAGGCACGCCCGGCCCTCGATGGTGGGCAGGCCTGCGTGCTGGTGGTGGACGACGAGTCCGCGGTGCGCCAGTTCTCGACCGATGCGCTGACCGAACTGGGGTACCGGGTGCTCGCGGCCGACGGCGCGGCCACCGCCCTGCAGCTGCTCGATGCCCACCCGGAGATCGTGCTGCTGTTCACCGACGTGGTCATGCCCGAGGTCAACGGACGCCAGCTGGCCGACGCCGCGCTGCAACGCCGGCCCGATCTGAAGGTGCTCTTCACCACCGGCAACAGCCGCAACACGCTGGTGCAGGACGGCGTGCTCGCGCCCGGCGTCCAGCTGATCGGCAAGCCGTTCACGGTCGATGCCCTGGCGGTGCGCGTGGCCGCGGTGCTCGGCGCCGAGCCCGTCTCCGGCCACTGAGCCCCAGCCGCCGGAGGTCACGGTGGCGAAGGGCACGCGCCAGCGGGCGCGCCGGGCCCCAGAGTCGGACGCGCACCCATGGAGACGCGTCGATGCATGCAGACGGCACCCGGTTTGATGTCCGCCCGCACGCGGCACGGTCGCGCGCCTGGCGGATCGCGCTGACGCTCGCCGTGCTGCTCGCGGAAGCGGGCCACCTGGCGTTCGAGCATCTGCGGGGCGGCATCGTCAGCCACCACCTGCTGGCGCGGCCCGACCTGCCCGCGGTCTGGAACGGTTGGGGCCTGCTGCTGTTGCCGGCGATGGCGTGGTGGGTGTCGGGCCGGGTCGCGCATCGCATGGCGCGCCGGACGGACCGGCGGCGCGTGCTGCGCGGTGCCCTGGTCGGATTCGGGATCGCCTTCGGGTTCGGCACGGCGCTGTCGCTGGCGTACGTCGGCGACCTGGCACACGGCGCGTCCGCCGTGCTGTTCTCGGCATTCGCGCTGGGTCTGGTGCTGCCGGCCTATCGCGCCGAGTGCCTGCTGGGGTTCGTGCTCGCGATGACGCTCGTGTTCGGCGCGGTGTTGCCGCTGCTGGTCCGCGGCGTGGTGGCGACGGTTTCGGCGTGCGCGCATCTGGGCCTGTATCCGCTCGCCCGTCACGTCTGGCGCCGGGCGCGCGGCGGCTCCGCGCGCTGACGCGGCGGGTTGTGCGACGGCGTCGGCGTCGCCATGTTGTGGACTCCCCCATCCACGCCGGAATGCCCATGCGCCGTTTCGATCTCACCCCGCCGTCCGCCGAGCAGCGCACCGCGCTGGAGGCCGGCCTGTCCGCCGACGAGCGCCGCGTGCTGCTGCAGCACGGCACCGAGGCGCCGTTCTGCGGCGTCTTCCTCGACAACAAGCGCGAGGGCACCTACTGCTGCCGGCTGTGCGGACTGCCGCTGTTCCGCTCCAGCGCGAAGTTCGATTCCGGCACCGGCTGGCCGAGTTTCTTTGCGCCGTACGAGGAGGCACACATCGGCCGGGTGCGCGACACCAGCCACGGCATGATCCGCGTCGAGGAAGTCTGCGCGCGCTGCGGCAGCCACCTGGGCCACATCTTCCCCGACGGCCCGCCGCCGACCCACGAACGGCACTGCCTCAACTCGGTGTCGCTGTCGTTCGTCGACGCGGCGACGCCATTGCCGGATCCGCTGCAGCGCGGCGGCGTGGAAGCCGGGACCGCCTGACGCGGCCCCGATGACGCCGCCGCGGGCGCGGGCGACAATCCGCGTCTGCAGGGGGCGTCGGGGAGTGGGATTTGATCGTTCCGGAATACTGGGCGGAGGCGCGCCGCCATGCGCGGCATCAGGGGCGCAGCGTCACGGTGCGGCGTTTCGGCTGGTCGGATGACAGCGAGGCGGCCGCGCAGGCCCACGCGGAATCGCGCGCGCAGGTGGCGTTCGACGCGGTGCTCGCCGGCGAAACGCTGCCGCGCCGCGAACTGCTGACCAGTTACGGCGTGCTGGGCGTGCCGATCCGCGAGGAGATCGTGGCGCGCGACGGGGATGTGGTGATCACCCGCAACAGCTACGGCGCGTTGTGCCTCAACACGCCCGACGTGCTGTTCGCCGACCTGGATTTCGAGGCGCGCCCTTCGGGCTGGGTGTTGCCGCTGTCCGTGGCGGCGCTGCTGCTCGTCGGCGTGACCGCGGCTGCTGCGATGGCGATGGACTGGCGGCTGGCCGTGGGTCTCGCGGTCGCGCTGCTGGTGCTGGCGAACATCGTCACGCTGGCGTTCCGACGCCGTGCGTTCGACCGGGACGGCGGCGCCGAGGCACGCGCGATGGCGCGCGTATCCGGATTCGCGGACGCGAACCCCGACTGGCAGTTGCGTGCGTACCGCACGCCCAAAGGCCTGCGTGTGCTGGTGGTGCATCGCACGTTCGAACCGCACGAGCCTGACGTGGACCGGCTGTTCGCGGCATTGGCCGCCGACACGCTCTACGCCACGATGTGCCGGCTGCAGCACTGCTTTCGCGCACGCCTGACGCCGAAACCATGGCGCATCGGCATCACGCGGCACATCAAGCCGCGATCGGCGGCGTGGTCGCGCGCGCAGGCCCGCTTGCCCGCGCGGCTGGACTGGATCGCCGACTACACGCGGAAAGCAGACGCGTTCGCGGCGTGCCGCTTCCTGCGCAGTTTCGGTGCCGGGCCGGTCGATCCCCGCGCCGCGCGTGTCATGGCATTGCACGACCGGCTGTCCGGCGCCACGCGGACCTTGCCGCTGGCCTGAGCGCCCCGGACACCGTGCCCGCGCAGCTCCGTGCCACCGGCAACGCCCGGTGATCGCGGATCGCGGCGTACGCGCCGGTCAGGGCGTCAGCACGACCTTGCGGCAGGCGTCTTCCTTGCCGTCGAAGATCTCGTAGCCCTTGGCCGCGTCGGCCAGCGCCATGCGGTGCGAAATGATGACGTCGGGCTGCAGGCGGCCTTCGCCGATGTGTTCCAGCAGTTCCGGCATGTACTTCTGCACATTGGTCTGGCCCATCTCGAAGCGCAGGCCCTTGTCGAAGGCGTCGCCGAACATGAAGGCGTGGATGAACCCGGCATACACGCCCGGCACGCTGACGGTGCCGGCGCGACGCGTCGCGGCAATGCACTGGCGCAGCGCGGCGCCGCTGCTGCCCTCGAGCTTGAGCTGGGTGGCGAGGGTATCGGCCTTGCTGCCCTTGGCCTCGAAGCCGACCGCATCGATCGTCGCGTCGACGCCGCGGCCGTTGGTCTGCGACACGATTTCCGCCGCCGGATCGTCGGTCTCCTCGAAATTGATCGGGATCACGCCGTAGGTCGCGACCGCGAAATCCAGGCGGTACTGGTAGCGGTCGATCATGAAGATGCGCTCGGCGCCGAGCATCTTCGCGCACGCGGCGGCCATCAGGCCGACCGGACCCGCGCCGAAGATCGCGACGGTGGAACCCTTGGTGACGCGCGCGTTGAGCACGGCCTGGTAGCCGGTGGGCAGGATGTCGGACAGGAACAGCACCTGCTCGTCGGGCAGCGCATCCGGCACGACGATCGGCCCCACGTTGCCCTTGGGCACGCGCACGAATTCCGCCTGACCGCCCGGCACGCCACCGTAGAGATGGCTGAAGCCGAACAGCGCCGCGGGCGGGCGCATGCCCTTGGCATTGAGCGCGGCGCCCGGCCCGGTATTGGTGGTCTCGCACGCGGAGAACTCCGCCAGACGGCAGTGGAAGCAGTCGCCGCAGGCGATGACGAACGGAATCACCACGCGGTCGCCCTTGCGCACGTTGGTCACATCGCGGCCCACGTCCTCGACGACGCCCATGAACTCGTGACCTAGGATGTCGCCGGTGTGGAGTTCGGGAATCTTGCCGCGGAACAGATGCAGGTCCGACCCGCAGATCGCGGTCGCGGTGACCCGCAGCAGGATGTCGTCGGCGTCCTGCAGGACGGGGTCGGGCACGGTCTCGACCCGCACATCCTTGCTGCCGTGATAGGTGAGCGCTTTCATCGTGTGGTCCTGTGCAATGGGGCGCTCATGGACGCAGGACAGACCGCAGCACCACGTGACGCGGAGATCGCGATGGCGTGATGCGGGGCCGAAGCGGGCAGGCCGGGCGCGGCCTGGATCGCAGCGCGTCGCGGCTGCGGGCGATCCGCTGTGGACGCGACATACAGACGTCGCCGCCACAAGCCGTTGCCATGAATACGCGCCTGGCCTTCGATCGACGCACTGGATGCGCAGCCGATGCCGGCGTCGGCGGGCCTGCGCCCCGGGTGCCGCGCCGGCGTCCACTCGGGAGTCTGGGCTCAGCTGGCCTCGAAGGCTGCGATCTCGTCGAGCAGGCGCTGGCTGCGGCGGATGCCGTCCGCGCCGTCGGCGCAGTCGACCGAAGCGTCGGGCTTCGCGCGCTGCCGGGCGCGATGACGCCATGCATGGAGCCACGTCGCAGCCAGTCCGACGCCGCCGATGACCAGACTCCAGGTGATCCACACCGGCGTGCCCGCGGTGGCGCGCGCGTCGCCCAGGCCTGCGAACGCGACGACGACCGGCAGCCACATGATCCACCACGGTGCGCCGCAGAGGCCGGCATTCCACGCATGCGCGCGCAACAAGGCGGCGAGCTGGCGCTGGATCCGCAGCACCGGCGCGGCGTAGTCGACGCGACCGGCCAGGACCAGCATCGCGGTCGCGCCGAGAATGTTCAGCACGCCGAACGCATGCACGGCGATGCCGGCGATCAGCAGCCCCATGGCGTCGGTGTTGCGGGTCCAGCAGGCGACGCCCAGCAGGATCAGCCCGAGGCCCAGCAGGGCCTGCAGCCAGTGAACGATCTTCAATGGGCGCAGGTGGTGTTGCGCGCGCGCCAGCCGTGTTTCGCGCAGCAGCGCCAGCTGCACCGCGTCGCTGCGGGTCATGCGCGCTTCCAGTGCGTGCCAGGCGGTCTTCAGGTCATCGGGTTCCATGGCGGGTCCTCTAGAGTTCGGTGCGGATGCGCTGGCGCAGCCGGCTGATCTTGGTGGCGACATTGGTCTCGGACAGGCCGAGGATCTCGGCGATGTCGCGGTGGCTGCGGTCGTCGAGATAGAGCAGCAGCAGGGCGCGATCGAGCGGCGCCTGGGCGTGGATGAAGCGATGCAGGGCACGGACCTGCTGCTCGGCCTGCGGGTCGCGCGGCGCGGGATCGGCGAGGTCGTGCAGGGTCTCGTCGAGCGGCACCGCATGCCGATGGCGGACCGTCGCGCTGCGCACGGCGCTGATCGCCACGTTCAATGCGATCCGGTACATCCACGTGCTGAAGGCCCTGGACGGGTCGTAGTCCGGCCACGCACGCCACAGCTGCACGGCGATGTCCTGGGCGAGGTCGGCACGGTCGTCCGGGTCCCGGCAGTAGCTGGCCGCCACGGTCGCGACGATGCCGTGGTGGTCCTGCAGCAGCCGGGTGAACGCGGTGCGGTCGTGCGCGAAGGGCATCGGGGTGGCCATGGACGTCCGTGTGGAATCTGTCATGAGGTGGTTCGCACGCAGGCAGCGGATATCACACGCCAGCGCCGCGGGCACCGGCAGATCGAGCGGCCACGCCGGGCGACGGTCTAATACCTGTGGGCTATTGACGCCGTTCCACTGCGCACCGGTGCCTATACTCGCCATCCCTTGCCCCCACGCAGGCGCCCCCTGATGACTGCTTCGAGCTCCGCTGTTCCACCCGCCGCGTCCAGCGCGGCCCGGCCGGCCAGTCTGCGCCGGTCCGTGTCGAACACCCTGAAAGGGTCGGCCGGCAATCTCGTCGAGTGGTACGACGTCTACGTCTACTCGGTGTTCGCGGTGTACTTCGAGTCGCAGTTCTTCTCGCCCGACGACAAGAATTCCACGCTCTACGTCTGGGCGATCTTCGCGGCGACCTTCCTGATGCGCCCGATCGGCGCGTGGTACTTCGGCCGCTTCGCCGACCGCTACGGCCGGCGCCTGGCGCTGACGGTGTCGGTGTCGGTGATGGCCGGGTGTTCGTTCCTGATCGCGATCAGCCCGACCGCCGCGCAGATCGGCATCTGGGCGGCGGTGCTGCTGCTGATCGCGCGCCTGATCCAGGGCTTCGCGACCGGCGGCGAGTACGGCGCCAGTGCGACCTACATGTCCGAGGCCGCGATTCCCGGCCGTCGCGGCTTCCTGTCCTCGTTCCACTACGTGACCCTGGTCGGCGGCCACGTGCTGGCGCAGGCGACGCTGCTGGCGATGCTGCTGTTGCTCGACACCTCGCAGATCTCCGAGTGGGGCTGGCGCGTGGCGTTCGGCATCGGTGGCATCGCCGCGATCGTGGTGTTCTGGCTGCGCCGCACGATGGACGAATCGCTGGAATCGGATTCCATCCAGGCCGCCAAGACCGGCGGCGCACAGGCCTCGGGCTCGATCCGCGAGCTGTTCGTGAACCAGTGGCGGCCGCTGCTGCTGTGCTTCCTGATCACCGCGGGCGGCACGGTCGCGTTCTACACCTATTCGGTCAACGGCCCGAAGATGATCCAGACCGCGTTCGCCGGCGACGACGTCATGGTGGGCACGCTGATCAACCTCGGCCTGCTGACCTTCCTGATGCTGCTGCAGCCGATCGGCGGCTGGCTGTCGGACAGCGTGGGCCGCAAGAGCCTGCTGGTGTTCTTCGGCATCGGCGGCGTGCTCTACACCTGGTATCTGGTGACGGCGCTGCCGCAGCAGACCAGCGCGCTGTCGGCGTTCGTGATCCTCGGCATCGGATTCGTCATCCTCACCGGCTACACGTCGATCAACGCAGTGGTGAAGGCGGAACTGTTCCCCACCCACATCCGCGCGCTGGGCGTGGGCCTGGGCTACGCGCTGGCCAACTCGGCTTTCGGCGGCACCGCGCCGCTGCTCTACCAGGCGGCGCTGAAGTCGGACCAGGTGGTCGCGTTCGCCATCTACGCCACCGCCATCATCGCGGTGTCGCTGGTGGTCTACGTGTTCTTCCTGAAGAACAAGGACCAGAACTGGCTCGACGATGCCGCGCACATGCAGGACCGGGTCGGCAGGCGCCGCTGAGCCCGGCCCGCCCGCGACGCCATGCGCGCCCGCCTCGGCGCGCGTGGCCTGGGGTGGGCGTGATCTCACGGGGCCATTGGCCCGGATCCGTGCAAGGCCCCGCTGCGGCCCGGGCCCACGCAGCGGCCACGCATCCAATCGCGCCCCTGCGGCGTATGACTCCCTGTCCCCACCTGCACACCTCGCACACGGCGCCATGCCCAAGCTGCCAGCCATCGCCGTCACCAAGGTCACGCCCCTGCACGGGGCAGTGCGTATGTCCAAGCCACTTGCCGATCCGTCGTCCGACGCGGGGTTCTGGTCCGAGCAGATGACGCGCGTGGCCGCGAGCGCGGATGTCGACTGCTTCATGCGCATCTACGACCATTTTGCGCCGCGTCTCAAGCGCTACCTGCTGGGACAGGGCATCGCGCCGGCGCAGGCCGAGGATCTGGTGCAGGAGGCGATGTTGCGGCTGTGGCGGCGCGCGCGTTCGTTCGATGCGAGTCGCGCAAGCCTCAGCACTTGGCTGTTCCGCATCGCGCGCAACCTGCACATCGATTCATTGCGGCGCGGCGCGTCCGCCACCGCGTGGCCCGACGACATCGATCTGCTGGAGGACGACGACGGCGAAGTCGGCGCGAGCGGGCCGGAAGCGTTCGCCGACCATGTGGGCCTGGGCCGCGCGATCGACGCGCTGCCTGCAGGCCAGGCGCGCCTGATCCGCATGTCCTATCTCGAATCCAAGAGCCATTCGGAGATTTCCGGCGAGCTGGGCATGCCACTGGGATCGGTGAAGTCGACGCTGCGACGGGCGTTCGCCAAGCTGCGTCGCGGGCTGGGAGGCGAGGCATGAACCTGCCGGCGCGCCATCTCGACCACGCCACCCTGGTGGGCTATTCGGCCGGTGCGCTGCCGGTGGCCTTCGCTGCGGTCGTCGCCAGCCATCTGGAGCTGTGTGCGGCCTGCCGCGGACAGCTGGCGGTCGCCGATGCGATCGGCGCCCGGCTCATCGAGCAGCAGGAGGGCGCACCGCTGTCGGCGCAGGCACGCGATGCCTTCCGCGCGCGTCTGGAAGGCGAGGCCGCGGCGCCGCCGCCGTCCGTGCCGATGGCACCGCCGCGTGCCGATCCCGATCTGCTGCCGACGCCGCTGCGTCCGTGGTTCGGCGAGCGTTATTCCACGCTGCGCTGGCGCGCGGTGGGGCCGGGCATCCATCTGCTGCGCGCGCAGGACGAAGCGCTCGGCGCGCAGCTGATGATGCTGCGCACGGCATCGGGCAAGCGCATGCCGATGCACAGCCACGGCAACAACGAACTGACCCTGATCCTGCGCGGCGCCTACGACGACGTCCTGGGCCATTTCGGTCCGGGCGATGTCGCCGACCTCGATGCCGACACCGAGCACCAGCCGGTGACGAGTCGAGGCGTGCCGTGCATCTGCGTGGCCGCGTCGGATGCGCCTATGCGGTTCAGCGGCTGGATCGCGCGCGCGATGCAGTCCGTTCTGCGGCTCTGACCCCGGCGCAGGCGCGCCACGCGGGTAGGCCGCTCGCCTGCGGCATGGCAGGCTGTGCGGCCCGAATCCCCGCAAGGTCCGCCGATGCAATCGTCCCGTCCTTTTTCCGGTCTCCTCTGCGCCGCGCTGCTCGGCGGCTGCGCGGGCGGCGCCACGCTGTCGGACGGTGAGCGTCCCTCGATCGGCGGCCTGACCGCTTACGCGCCGGGGTTCGCGGCTGTCGTCGCGTCCGACGCCCGCGTCGAACGTCTGGCAGACGGCTTCACCTGGGCCGAAGGCCCGGCCTGGATCGCGGACGGCGCCTATCTGCTGTTCACCGATGTGCCGGAGAACCGCATCCACCGCTGGTCCGAGACCGCGGGCCTGTCGGTGTTCCTCGAGCCCTCCGGCTACGCGGGCAGCGACACGGCGGCCCTGCGCGAAGCCGGTGCGAACGGCCTGTGCGTCGAGCCTGCCGGTACCGTGCTGATGGCCGACTCCGGCAGTCGCAGCGTCGAGCGCCTGGACCTGGCGACGAAGACCAAGACGACCCTGGCGCGCGACTTCGAAGGGCGCCGCTTCAACAGTCCCAACGATGTCGTGCGTGGCCGAGACGGTGCGATCTTCTTCACCGATCCGCCGTACGGGCTCAAGGATCTCGACGATTCACCGGTCAAGGAGTTGTCGTTCAACGGCGTGTACCGGCTCGACGCCGACGGCCGCGTCCACCTGCTCGACGATGGCCTGACGCGGCCCAACGGCATCGCGCTGTCGCCCGACGGGCGCACGTTGTACGTCGCCAATTCCGATCCCGAACGCGCGATCTGGATGGCGTATGCCCTCGATACCACGGGTGCGGTGACGGCGCGCCGCGTGTTCGCCGATGCCGGCGATCTGGTCGGCAACGGCGCGCCCGGCCTGCCCGACGGCATGGCCGTCGCGGCCGACGGCACGCTGTTCGCGACCGGTCCGGGCGGCGTGCTGGTGTTCGCCCCCGACGGCACGCGGCTGGGGCGGATCGAGACCGGCGGCCCGGTCGCGAACGTCGCGTTCGGCGATGACGGGCGCACGCTCTATATGACATCCGGCAGCCTGCTCGCGCGCGTGCGCCTGCAGATCGCAGGGCCTGCGACCGCGCGCTGACAGAACGCGCGTCTAGTCCTGTCCTGCGCTGCCGCGGCCATGCTCACCACGCTCGCCATCGCCCACTACCGTTCGCTGCCGGCGACGTGAGCGATTCAAGTCTGGAGATGCAGAAGATCCGGAGCTCTCGACTCCATCACGACGGCGGAGACTGCGCGGCCGGCGCGTGGTGACCACCGGCGCAGGTGTCAGGCCCGTGGAGCAGGACATGAGGGGTTGCAGCGCAGCGATCGGCTGCGCTGCGCGGTCCTCTGGACTCAGAGGCGCTCGGTCAGACCGTTACGGATCGCCGCATCCATCAGCGCACGGGCTTCGCGTTCGGCACGCGCGCTGGCGGTCTGCTGGCGCGTGGCGAGTGCGGTCTGCTCGCGGGCCAGTCCCAGCTGTTGCGTAGCCAGACGCTGCATCTCCGCCTGCATGCCGGCCTGCTCGCGTTGCAGCGCGGCGCTCACGCTCGCATCCACCTGGGCCCGGACGTTGACGTCGGCCAGCGCGCGTGTCGCGGCCTGCACGGCGATCTCCGCCTGGCGTGCGCCCAGCTTGCCCTGCTGGCCACCGAGATTGCCTTGCAGCGCGCCGAGTTCGCCTTGCGCTTCGCCCAGTGCGGTCACTTCGGCGTAGGCGTCGCGGATCGCCTCGATCGTGGCGCGGTCGCGCACCACGTAGCGCGCATCGCCGCGGCGCATCCACAGCAGCGGTGCATCGCCGCGACGTGCGGCCTGCGCCTCGCGGAGCTCGTCGGTCGCGCTGACCGCGATGCTGTGATCGTCATCGAGCAGCACGAACGCGTTTTCGCCGCGCTGCGTGCCGAGGGTGAAGGTACCGCGCAGGGCGCCGGTCGGTGGGGCCGGCGGTGCGGGCGGCGCGACCGGTGCAGCCGGGGCGACCGGCGCGGGCGGCGCCGGCGGTGCAGGCGGATCCGGCATGTCGGCCGGGTCGACCGGGTCGACCGGCACGCCGTTGCGGGTGGCGGTTCGCGCCGTCGTCGTCGACGTGCGCGACGTGGCGGTTGCCGGTTTCGGGGCAGGCGCGGGACGCGCGGCGGGTGCCGGCGTTTCAGTTGCGACGGATGGCGTCGCGGCGGTCAGGCGATACGGCATGACACCGACGACGCCGATCGCGACGGTCATCAGCACCGCGACGACGCGCGGGAAGGACGAAGTGGTCTGCAGCATGGTGAGTCTCCGCTTGAGCAGGGTGAAGTCGGGCGAGGCACTGGCCAGCCCGGCGCAGGGACGCGGTGCGACGCCGAGACGCAGCAGCAGCTGGCCGTACTCGCGTGCGCAGTGACGGTTGCCTTCGAGCACGGCGGCATCGCAGGCGGCTTCGCGGCTGAGGCCGTATTCGCGCGCGGCCAGATGGGCGAGGGGATGGAAGAAGAACAGGTGTTGTGCGAGCGCCGGCACCAGGCCGAGCCAGAGGTCCCGACGCTGCAGATGCACCAGTTCGTGGGTCAGCGCCATGTCGAGTTCGTCGGGCTGCATCGAGTCCGTGTGGTGCGCGGGCAGCAGCAGGACCGGGCGCCACGGACCGACGAGCTGCGGCGAATCGATCGCATCCGACAGGCGCAGACGCGGCGGTCCACGCAGGCCGTGAGCCTCGGCGGCAAGGGCGAGCGCATGCAGCAGACTGCGGTCGCGACAGGGCGCCGACGCGCGCAGCAGGCTGCGCGTCGCCAGGCAGCCGCGCAGGCTGCGCGTGACCATCACGCTGAGGCCCAGCAGCCACGCCACGGCCAGCGCCAGCGGCCACGACCATGTGGGCGATGCATCCGGGGCAGCCGCGGGCGCGAACACGATGGACGCATCCCGGGCCGCGGCAGGTGCGACCTGGGCGATCTGCACCGCAGGCTGCACGGCTTCGGCGGGGAGTACCGGAAGCGCCATCGGGCTCGACCACGCCAGGCCGACCAGCAGCTGCAGCGCGACCAGCCACCACAACCAGCAGCGGGTCGCCGCGGAGAGGCGCGGTACGAACCGGCACAGCGCCCACACCACCGCGGCCAGAATCGTGGACTGCACGCTGGTTGCCAGCAGGCGCGGCAGCAGGATGTCGCTGATCAGTTCCAGGGCCATCTCACCGCTCCTTGCGCTTGGACTGCAGATTGGCGACCAGCGCCTCGAGTTCGGCGAGTTCGTCGTCGCTGACCTCCTTGCGCTCCGACATCCAGGCCACGAACGGGGACACCGAGCCCTGCAGCGTCTTCTCGACGAAGCTGCCGACCGCGCTGCGGACCACCTCGTCCTGGCCGGTCGTGGGTGCGTAGCGGTAGGCGCCGCCGCCGGCCTGGCTGCGGCGCAAGTAGGCCTTCGCGCGCAGGCGCTCCATCATCGTCAGCACGGTGGAGCGGGCCAGGCCGCGGGTCTCGCCGAATGCGGCGGCGACCTCGCCGACCGTGGACGGGCCGGCGTCGTCCAGATACTGCAGCAGGGCCAGTTCCTGGTCCCCGATCGTCTTCTTTGGCATGGCGCTCGCCCTCTGACTACACGTGTCAGCAAGATTGCACCTGACGACATTTGTAGTCAATAGGCCGGATGGCATGGTCCGGCGTCGTTGCCGTCGCGTTGTCGTGGGACGGCGTGCCGTCCGATGTCGCCATGCGACATCGGGGCGTTGACGCCCCTCGCGTCCGGCGTCAGTGCGCGGGTGCGCCGGTCGGTCGCCGGATCAGCACGACGACCAGCGTGATCACCGTCAGCGGTACGACGAACCCCATCATCACGCTGGAAAACGCGGGCAGGGCGGCGTGCGACTGCGCGGCCAGGATCAGGTAGGCAACGTAGGCCACGTAGTAGGCGAGAAACACGCCGCCTTCCCAGCGGGCGATCTCGCGACCCGACAGGAAGATCGGCAGACAGGCCAGCGCGACGGCCACCATCACCCACAGGTCGAACGCCAGCAGCGCCGGTGGCACCACCAGGCCGGCGCTGCCGGCGAGCAGTCCCGACAGACCCAGGCAGCCGAGGATGTTGAACGTGCTGCTGCCGATCGCATTGCCGACGGCGATGTCGCGCTCGCCCTTGATGGCCGCGGCGATCGAGGTGGCGACTTCGGGCATCGACGTGCCCGCGGCGACGATGGTCAGGCCGATCACGACATCACTGACACCCAGCGCCGTCGCGAAGGCGACCGCCGCGGTCACCAGCCAGTCCGAGCCCACGACGAGCAGGCCCAGGCCGATGACGATCAGCGCCAGCTGCACCGGCAGCCGGGCGCCGCCGCGGGGCGTCTGCAGGGCCGTGTCGTATTCGTTCGCAGGCGCATCGCCGTGTGCGGCGACCCCGGCGTCCCGGGTTTCGCGTCTCGACTGCACCACCAGGAACACCGTGTAGGCGATGACCAGGCCCAGCAGCAGCGCACCGTCGAACAGGGTCAACCGACCGTCGAGACTGAGCACTGCCAGCAGCAGCGAGGCGCCGATCAGGATTGGCACTTCCTGGCGGATGACCTGGCGGTGTACGACCAGCGGCGCGATCAGTGCACTGATGCCGAGCACGAAGAGCACGTTGAAGATGTTGCTGCCGACCACGTTGCCCACGGCGAGATCGGTCTGCCCGCCCAGCACCGCGCCGGCCGAGATCGCCATTTCAGGCGCGCTGGTGCCAAAGGCGACGATGGTCAGGCCGACCACCAGTGGCGAGATGCCGAATGCAAGCGCCAGGCGCGAGGCGCCGCGGACGAGGAGTTCGGCACCGCCGACCAGGGCGACGAGGCCGGCGACGAACAGCAGCACATTCAGCATGGGGTGTCCCGGATCGAGGAGATGGCGTGGATCGCGTCGGTGCATGGTATTCACGCGACCGTGCGACGGCGTGTACGTGCACGGCACCGGCTGCGCGGCGCCTTCCCGCGTTTCACATCGCCGCCGCTAGACTCGCGGTCCCTCCTGTCCGGACGCCCCCATGTTCAAGCGCATCCTGCCGCTGTTGTTCGCCGCCACCCTGGTCGCCTGTGCCGCGCCAACCGAACGGTCTGCCACCCACGGGGGCCCGGACACGGCGACCGTGACCCATGAGGCCGACTGCGCCCGCGTCGGCGGCGAGTGGACCCAGCTCGGCCGCGCACCGGTCAAGCAGTGCCTGCGCCAGACCACCGACGCCGGCAAGGCCTGCAGTGACAGCCAGCAGTGCGAAGGCCAGTGCATCGCGCCAGAAGGCACGACCGACGGCGCCAAGGTCGGTGGCGCCTGCAGCGTGGACACCAATTCCTTCGGCTGCCAGCAGCGCGTGCGCGACGGCGTCGCGTCGACGATCTGCGTGGACTGAACCGCACGCATCGCCGGGCCTGCGGGCCCGGCGATGACCGGGGCACCTTCATGGCGCTTGCATCGCGCGCGCCATAGGGTCGGCGCTCACTCGCGCCCCGGAGGCGTCATGACCCGTCCCATCCTCAAGCTTGGTGTGCCGATGCTACTCGCGCTCGCATCGGCGCCGGTGTTCGCCCAACAGCTCCAGCAGCCGAACCCGCCTGCGCGTCCATCCACGCAACCGGCGGCGATGCCTGCGCCACCGGCCGTACCGGCGACGCCGTCGCAGCGGGGCATGCCGCCGGGCACGATTCCTTCTACCGGCCCTGCGCCGCAGGTGCGTCCGCAGCCGACCATGCGGGCGAACCCGCCGGTGACGCCCCGGGTGATGCCGACCCAGGTGCGGGATGCACAGGGCCGCATCGTGCCGGGTGCACAGGAAGTCGTGCCCGGGCGGGCACGCGATCCCGTAACCGGGCAGGAATTCCAGACCGCCCCGGTACCGCGTCCCTTCTGACGGGGTCTCGCGCGCCGCCATCTGCCGGCGGCGCGCGCCGCGACGCTCAGTCGAGCGTCGGATAGTCCGTATAGCCGGCGTCGCCGCCGCCGTAGAACGTCGCCTGGTCGGGCGTATTGAGCGGTGCATCCTCACGCAGACGCCGGACCAGATCGGGATTGGCGATGAAGGGACGGCCGAAGGCCACGGCGTCGGCATGTCCCGATGCGATCGCGGCATCCGCATCGGACTTGCCGTAGTCGTTGTTGACGATCCAGGCGCCGCGGCCACCGCCCTGCACGTAGGCGGCCTTCAACGCCGCGTAATCGAACGGCGCGTCGCCCTGCGTGTAGTCACGCTCGCCGCCGGTCGCGCCTTCGATGACGTGCACGAACGCGAGTTCGAGCGGTGCCAGCACCTTCGCCACATGCGCGAACAGCGGCTGCGGGTCCGGGTCGTGCGCATCGTTGGCCGGCGTCACCGGCGAGAGCCGGATGCCGGTGCGATCGCCTCCGATCTCCTCGACCACGGCGCGCATGACTTCGCCGAGGAAGCGCACGCGGTTGTCCACGCTGCCGCCGTAGGCGTCGGTGCGGGTGTTGCTGCCGCTGCGCAGGAACTGGTCGATGAGGTAGCCGTTCGCGGCGTGCACCTCCACGCCGTCGAATCCGGCGTCGACCGCGGCACGCGCGGCGCGCCGGTAGTCCTCGACGATCCCGGGCAGCTCGTCGAGTTCGAGCGCACGTGGCGCCGACGTGTCGACGAAGGTCCCGTTGCCCTCGGCGTCGTGGATGAAGGTCTTGCTCTTGGCGGTGATCGCCGACGGCGCGACCGGTGCCTGACCGCCCGGTTGCAGCGACGTATGCGAGATGCGGCCGACATGCCACAGCTGCACGACGATGCGACCGCCTTCGGCGTGGACGGCGTCGGTGACGCGTCGCCAGCCTTCGAGTTGCGCCGGCGCATACAGGCCCGGCACATCGGCATAGCCCTGACCCTGATGCGAGATCGCGGTCGCCTCGGTGACCAGCAGGCCCGCGGTCGCGCGCTGCGCGTAGTAGAGCGCGGTGCGCGGCTGCGGAATCGCATCGGGCGAGCGGTTGCGCGTCAGTGGCGCCATGACGACGCGGTTGGCCAGCGACAGGGCGCCAGCGGTCAGGGGATCGAAAAGGGTCGGCATGGGAGGAGTTCCGGTCGGTAAGCGCCTGAACTGCTGGCGCCGGCGCACTTTTCAAGCGCAGCGGCGTTGCGACGCGCGGGATGCTTCGTTGCGGCAGCGTGCGCCACGCCCGTCGCGGCGTCCTCACCCGCGACCGACCGCGCAGCCGCTAGCGTCCGTATTTCCGTCCCCGAGTGAACGCCACATGCCGCGACCCTTCGCCTGCAACGCCATCCGCCATGCCGGCGCGCTGCCGCGATGAGCGTGCTCGAACAGATCGGCGCCTCGGTGGCCCGCGAACTCGCGTTGCCGGACGTGGATACCGCGACCACCATCGTCGTGCGCGTGCTGGTGGCCGCGGTGCTGGGCGGCATGGTGGGCTGGGAGCGCGAACACAAGGGCCGCGCCGCGGGCCTCAAGACGCACATCCTGGTATCGATCGGCTCGGCACTGTTCGTCCTCGCCCCGCTGCTCAGCGGCATCGAGGGCGGCGATGTCACCCGCGTCATGCAGGGCATCGTGTCGGGCATCGGGTTTCTCGGCGCCGGTGCGATCCTCAAGCTCGACAAGGGCGGCCGCGTGGAAGGTCTCACCACGGCGGCGGGTGTGTGGATGACCGCGGCGATCGGCATGGCGGCAGGCATGGGTCAGGAGATGGTCGCGCTGGTGACCACCGTGATGGCCTTGCTCGTCGTCGGCGCAGTGCCGCGGCTGCAGCGCAAGGATCCGGCTGGTCACGGCGATGTGCCGCGCGACGTGTGATGCGCAGGCCACACGGGTCTGAATGGTTCCATCGCCTATTGGGCATTTCGCGACGGCGGTTTCATCCGATGCCACGCACGGTGTGGGTTCGAACCCAACGCAAGCGGAGATTTCCCCCCATGAGCAAGCACGACGATATCCAGGACGGCGGCCGCGATCTCAACCGCGACCCCATCAGCAAGACCCCCGGCGCACATCCGGTCGGCGTGGGCGTCGGCGGCACGGCCGGCGGTGTGGCGGCCGGCGCGGCAGCGGGCACGGTCTTCGGACCCGTGGGCACGCTGATCGGCGCGGCCATCGGCGTGATCGCCGGCGCCGCTGTCGGCAAGGGCGTTGCCGAGCGCATCGATCCGACCGGCGAAACCGAATACTGGCGCGACGCGCATCGCGAACGCGATTACGTCAAGGCCGATCACGACTACGACCGCGACTACGCGCCGGCCTACGGCTTCGGCCTGCAGGCACGCGAAGCCGATCGCACCCGCGACTGGGGCGAGTCGGAAGCGTCGCTGCGGAAGGAGTGGGAAACCGCGCGCGGCGAATCGCGTCTGGCGTGGGACGACGCGCGGCCGGCGGTCCAGGATGCATGGGACCGTACCGACCGCACCTACGATCTGTACGAGCGCAGTGACGCCTACTACGCCGATGCGTTCGAGCGCGCGCCGTATCGCGATGCCGATGCGGACTACGCGCATTACCAGCCGGCGTATCGCTACGGCGCCTATGCGCGGACCCGACACGCGGACCGGGCATGGGACGACAGCCTGGCGGCCGAGCTGGAACGCGACTGGACGCATCGTCGTGGCGACTCGCCGCTCGACTGGGACCGCGCGAAGGCGGCCGTGGAAGATGCCTACGTGTCGCATGACCGGTACACCGGCGGCGGCTACGTGCGCGGCAACAGCGGCCGCGACGACACCGACCGGTTCCGCGTCGGCTGAGTACGCCGGCAGTTGAGCCAGAAGGGCGCGCCGTGAGGTGCGCCCTTCTGGTGTCCGGACCCCTGCGCGTCAAACGCGCCACGTGGACCGCACCGCGCGCCTTGGTGGACGGCAATGCCTGTACGGACCGATTCCGAACATGGCCGCATGGCTCACTGCCAGCGGCCGCCGGCCGCGCGCGATACCGCTGGAAGTCGCTGCCGTCGCTTCAGCGCACGTCTTTCGCGTTGAGTTCCACCACGGGTGCAAACCCGCCGTAGATCATCCGCTTGCCATCGAAGGGCATCGGATTCTTCTGCGGGTCCATGCGCGGATCGCTGCCATCCATCATCCTCGCGAACGCGGCATCACGCGTCGCCTTGTCCGGCCACTCGATCCACGAGAACACCACGGTCTCGTCATCGCGGGCCTGCACCGCCTTGCGGAAATCGGTGAGCGTGCCGTCGGGCACGTCGTCGGCCCAGCACTCGAGCACCCGCGTCGCGCCCAGCTCCATGAAGAAGGCATCGCCGGTCTTGGCGTGTTCGACGAATTTCTGCTTGTTGGCAGTGGGCACGGCGATGACGAAACCATCGATGTAGGACATGTCGGAACTCCTGTCGGGGCGCGGATGCGCGGGTGCGTCGCCACAGTCTCCAGCGGCTTGCCTCCAGGGCGACGACCGGACGTCCCGCATTTCGACATCCCGCCGTACCGCATTCAGTGCACCGGCCGCTGTGCTCGTGATCCGCCGGGTCACGTACTCGAATCGAACGCGTCGGGGCACGGGCAGGGGCCACGCCAGCGCCGCGACCGGCAGCACGCGAGGGGGCCGGTACGCTCGCGCCGGTCGCAGTGCAATGCGGGCATCGAGCGCGCCGATGCGAAAGGGGCCGATCCGGTCCACGCCACGCAACGCACGCCATAGTGGGATGCGTCGCACCGGACGTCGATCGTGCGGCGACGCCGTCGACCGTAGAGCCAGTGTTTTCCTGCATTGCGGAGATGGCGCAGCCTGCGCAGGTCGCGGGTGCCGCGCGCGTGGACGTCGTGACACGCAGCTGCAGCTGGACGCGCTGGGCAGCCCGACGCGCCAGCGGCACTGAGATCCGTGGAACGCCGGTCGTGACCTTCCTCAAGTCGAAGCGATCGCGCCACGCGCACCATCAGCGGCGCGTGGCGCATGCGCATACGAACCAGCGGATACGGCGCGCGCTTGCAACGCTCTCCCTTCACGCACCCATTCAGATTTCTGCGCGACCATTGTCACCAATCTCGATTCTTCCGGAGCTTCTCCATGAGCGCACAGGGTTCGGCTGGCAACGTCATCGCCGCGATCTGCAGTTTCTTCGTCCCCGGCCTCGGTCAACTGGTGCAGGGGCGCATCCTGTCGGCGATCCTGTGGTTCGCTGCCGCCTGCATCGCCTTCGCGATCACCTGGCTGCTCACGGTGTCGCTGCTGCCGTTCGGCTGGTTCGTGGTCAGCATCTTCGCCTGCATCAACGCAGCGGTGTACCGCCGCTGACACAGCGCGGGCCGGCAGTGCCGGCCCGCTCGTCACTCGGGACGGCGTCCGGCGCCCCGCGGCATTCGACGCTGTCGATACCGGCGCGCTGCGTGTTTTTCCCTATGCATGCGAACGGTGTGTTGGCGCGTGCGCACCCACCACGGGCACGTGTTGTCTCCGCGCATGTCGTGCGTTGCAGGGCGCCTTGACCGGGAATCCTGATCTTGCGTCGCCACCGGGCGCGGACGTGTGGCGGCCCACGTCCCCGGGAACCCTTGATGCCAACACGGCGCGCGACAGGTGGCCTCGCCGCTGGAGGCTCCGCTGATCCGAGGGAAAGCTTCGCGCTGCGTCATCGCAACACTTGGTCACCGCAAACTCTGCGCGCAGTTTCCGCGCAATGCAGTTTCTGCGTACCGGGGAGCAAGGCAAGCGGATGCTCAAGCGCGTCGAAGCGCTGCGGCGCAGCGTGTATTGCAGACGCCAGAGGCGTCCACGCGTCAGGCGGCGCGGCTGCGCTCTTGCATGCGGCGGGTGCGTGGTGCGGTCAGATCGTCACTCGCGCGCCAGGCGGCCTGGACTTCGGCGCGCACGTCCTGCCAGGCGCGCAGGCGGCCGTCGAACTCCCACATGCGACGCAGGACCGGCTCGATGTCTTCCCAGGGACGTTCGGGATACGACGCGCGGCCGTTGCGGCCGAGCGAGATCACGAGGGTGCGGTCCGAGTCGTGCTTCATGCGGGGGTACTGCCTGTAGGGAGCGCGCAGGCTACGGTCCGATTCGTCTCGTTCCCGTGAATCGCATACGCAATTTCGATGACACCGCGGGCGTGTTCAGCGCCGGGCGCGGCGTGTCGCGGCGGAGCGAAGATCGATCGAAGCTGCGCGCGCGCAGATGCGTGCAGTCGGGCGTACCCGATGCTGCAGCGGAGCTCAGAAGAGCGGCTTGATCACCTGGATGGTGCCCCACAACGACACCACCCAGACGGCGGAGCGCAGGTAGGGAATCCCGATGGCGTAGATCGGCAGATAGGCGATGCGTGCCCAGACGTAGACCTGTGCGCCGAGCGCAGTCCCGGCATCGGCGCGGCCTGCGAGCACCACCGCGAGCACTGCGGCGGCGAACAACGGGAAGGTCTCGAGGAAGTTGCGGCTCGCGGCCGCCGTGCGCACGGCGGCGCCACTCAGCGGCGGGGTATCGGCGCTGTCCCGGTTGCCGGCATTCCAGCGTATGCCGCGCTGCGCGGTGGCGAACGCGGCAGCGACGCCGATATGGAGGAGGCCGAGGACGATCGCCCAGCCGAGCATCTGCAGTTCGATCGTCATCGTGCCGTCTCCAGAAGTGAAGTCAGTTCGCGACCGCCTTCGCGATCGCCTCGTTGAACGCCGGGATGTCGTCCGGCTTGCGGCTGGTGATCAGGTTGCCGTCGACGACGACCTCCGAATCTTCCCAGTGTGCGCCCGCATTCACCAGGTCCGTCTTCACCGACGGCCACGACGTGACCTTGCGGCCCTTCGCCAACCCGCTTTCGACCAGCAGCCAGGGGCCATGGCAGATGGCCGCCACGGGCTTGCCGGCGTCGCCGAATGCGCGCACGAAGGCGACCGCCTCTTTGTCGGCGCGCAGGATGTCGGGATTCATCTGGCCACCGGGCAGTACCAGCGCGTCGTAGTGGCCGGGATCGGCCTTGGCAAGCGCGACATCGACGTCGACGCTGCGCCCCCAGTCCTTCTGGTCCCAGCCCTTGATCGCGCTGGCGTCGCCCGGCGAGACGACGTCGACATGCGCGCCCGCGTCCCTGAGCGCCTTGAGCGGCTGCTCGAGTTCGGATTGTTCGAAGCCGTCAGTGGCGAGGATGGCGATCTTCTTGCCGTCGAGATTCTGCATGGGAGTCTCCGGGGGAGTGGAAAGAACCGTCGATGCTGCGCGCCGTGGAGTCTCACCGCCGTGAAGTGGCGGCAGGTCACGTCGTCCGGCGCAGTCTCGCGTCGTGAGACGCCCGGCAGCCACGCTGCGCCCCGTTATCGACTGCGCCGGAGCAGGCCCTTGAACGCGATCCTCAAGCCTGTGCAGGCACTGGCGACCACCGGCGACGCCGTGTCCGGCAGCGCGCTGGCCACGAAACTCGCGGCGAAGTACCCCGGTCGCGTGACCGGCACGCTGCTGCTGCCGGGGCAGGCCGGCGACTACGCGCCCTTACCCGACGATGTGCCTGAAGCGCTGGCGCGCGCGCTGCGCAGCCGGGGGATCGATCGGCTCTACCGTCACCAGGCCGACGCGTGGGCGGCCACCCGGGCCGGCCGCCATCTCGTCGTCGCCACGCCCACGGCGTCGGGCAAATCGCTGTGCTACACGCTGCCGGTGCTGTCGGCGGCGATCACCGCGCGCAGCAAGGCGCTGTATCTGTTTCCGACCAAGGCGCTGGCGCAGGACCAGGTGGCCGAACTGCTGGAGCTCAACGCGGCCGGGAGCCTGGGCCTGCGCGCGGCGACCTTCGACGGCGACACGCCCGGCGACGCGCGCCAGGCGATCCGCATCAACGGCGACATCGTCGTCAGCAATCCCGACATGCTGCACCAGGCGATCCTGCCGCATCACACCAAATGGGCGCAGTTCTTCGAGAACCTGCGCTACGTGGTCATCGACGAGATCCACACCTATCGCGGGGTGTTCGGCTCGCACGTGGCCAACGTGATCCGCCGGCTCAAGCGCGTCTGCGCGTTCTACGGCGTGACCCCGCAGTTCATCCTGTGCTCGGCGACGATCGGCAATGCGCGCGAGCACGGCCGTGCGCTGGTGGAAGTGGACGACGCCGCGCTCGAGGCGATTCTCGAATCCGGCGCGCCACGCGGCGATAAGCACGTGCTGCTGTGGAATCCGCCGGTGATCAATCCCGATCTCGGCCTGCGCGCGTCGGCGCGTTCGCAATCCAACCGCATCGCGCGCATGGCGATCCGCGCCGGGCTCAAGACCCTGGTGTTCTGCCAGACGCGGTTGATGGTCGAAGTGCTGACCAAGTACCTCAAGGAAATCTTCGACCACGACCCGCGCAAGCCCAAGCGCATCCGCGCCTATCGCGGCGGCTACCTGCCGACCGAACGCCGTGCGGCCGAGCGCGAGATGCGCGCCGGCAGCATCGACGGCATCGTCAGTACGTCCGCGCTGGAACTCGGTGTCGACATCGGCAGTCTCGATGTCGTGGTGCTCAACGGCTATCCGGGCAGCATCTCGGCGACGTGGCAGCGTTTCGGCCGCGCCGGTCGTCGGCAGCAGCCGTCGGTCGGCGTGCTGGTCGCGAGCTCCGAACCGATGGACCAGTACGTGGTGCGGCATCCAGAGTTCTTCGCCGAGGCCAATCCGGAGCATGCGCGCATCGAACCCGACCAGCCGTTGATCCTGCTCGACCACATCCGCTGCGCCGCGTTCGAGCTGCCGTTCGTCGACGGCGACATGTTTGGACCCGTCGCGCCGCTGCCGTGGCTGGAGGTGCTGGCCGAATCCGGCGTGCTGCATCACGAGGGCGACCGTTGGGAGTGGATCGCCGACAGCTATCCGGCGCAGGCGGTGAACCTCCGTTCGGTCGCCGACGGCAACTTCGTCGTCGTCGACCGCACCGATGGCCGGCAGACGATCATTGCCGAGGTCGATTACTCGGCCGCCGCGCTCACGCTGTACGAGGGCGCGATCCACATGGTCCAGTCCGAGCCCTTCCAGGTCGAGCGCCTCGACTGGGAAGGCCGCAAGGCCTACGTCACCCGCACCACGGTCGACTACTACACCGACGCGATCGACTACACCAAGTTGAAAGTGCTCGATGACGAAGAACAGGCCGATGCCGGGCAGGGCAGTGCACACCTGGGCGAAGTGCACGTGGTGCGGCGCGTATCGGGCTACAAGAAAATCCGCTTCCACACCCACGAGAACATCGGCTACGGGCCGGTGAACCTGCCGGACCAGGAGCTGCATACGAGCGCGGTGTGGTGGCAGCTGCCGCAGCAGGCGCTGGACCGTGCGTTCGAGGCGCGCCACGAGGCGCTCGATGGATTCCTCGGCGCGTCGTATGCGCTGCATCTGGTCGCGCAGGTCGCGGTGATGGCCGAGAGCCGCGATCTGCAGAAGGCGGTGGGCAGCGGCGATGGCACCTGGTTCGCCACCGCAGACCAGCGCGGCCGTGGACAGTTGCGCGACGGTGAAGGCGCCGCGCTGGATTTCGACGGCATCGGCCGGTTCACGCCGACGCTCTATCTCTACGACAACTATCCCGGCGGCGTGGGGCTGTCGTCGCCGCTGCACGAGCGGCGCGACGAACTGCTCGCGCAGGCGGCCGCGCTGATCGACCGCTGCGGCTGCCGCGCCGGCTGCCCGGCGTGCGTCGGCCCCATTCTCGCGTCGGAAGAGGATGCCGAACGCACGCCGCGCCAGCTGGCCGCACGCGTGATCGACCTGCTGGCGCACGCGCCGCAACGCATCGCATGAGTGCACTGGCCAAACGCCTCGGCATGCTGCGCACCCAGGCCGGCACCGCCTTGCCGTCAGTGACGCCGACACCGCCGATGCCGGCGACCGCGCGGCGGCCGCACTGGCCGCGCGCCGATGGCACACGTTCGCCGGAAGAGGTCGTCGCGCAACTGCGCAAGCTGATGAAACTGCGCGTGGCGACGCCGGCCACGCGCCCGACCGGGCCGATCGATCGCGCATTGCCCGGCGCAGAAATCGCGCCCGGCCTGCGGTATCTCGAGCAGACCGCGCCCTGGGCGCACGATGACCATGAGCTGGCGCTCTACGACATCCGGCACCAACCCGCACTGCGTGCGGACCTGCTGGCTTTCGACACCGAAACCACCGGCCTCGCCGGCGGCACCGGCACGCGCGCCTTCATGATCGGCGCCGCCGACTTCAATGACGGTGGCTTGCGCATCCGCCAGCTGTGCATCACCACGCTGGGCGCAGAGCGCGAGATGCTGAAGACCTTCTCGACGTGGCTCCGCCCGGACACGGTGCTGGTCAGCTACAACGGCCGCAGTTACGACCGGCCGCTGCTGACCACGCGCTATCGCCTCGCGCGCCTGCGCGACCCGATGGTGGAGCTGCGGCATGTCGACCTTTTGCATCCGGTGCGGCGGCGCTATCGCGGCGTCTGGGCCAACTGCAAGCTGGCGACGGTGGAGCGCGAATTGCTCGGTGTGCTGCGCGAGGACGATCTGCCGGGCAGCGAGGCGCCTGCCGCATGGCTGGATTACCTGCGCGGCGGCAGCGCGGACAAGTTGCGGCGCGTGGGCCTCCACAACGCGCAGGACCTGCGCAGCCTGTTCGGCGTGCTCGAAGTGATGCGCGACGAGGCGGCGGTCGACACGGTGGTCGTGCCGGACGCCGTGGACGCGCCGGTGACGGACTGGGCCTTCGACTGAGTCGAGCGCATCGGATGGCTGACACGTCGGTGGGCATCTGCAGGCGCGCGTGCGCGCGATCGGACGTTCCCGGTCAAGTCCGGTCGCGCACAGGCGCGCGCCCGCGGAATCACGCGCAGGCTTGTGTTCACGTGGTCTGAATCGCGACGATGCTTGAATCAGGCGGCCCAGCAGTCCGATCCGCCTGCCGACCGGCAGCGGTGTCCCGCGCCACTCTGGAGCCCCATGGCTAGACGCGAACGCCGGCCGGCGACGGCCGACCCAGTATCACCGCGCGCCACACTCCGTGCGCGTGACGCGTTCGCGATCACCATCGGCATCGTGGTCGGCGCCGGCATCTTCCGCACGCCTTCGCTGATCGCCGGCGCATCGGGCACCGAGTTCGTGTTGCTCGCGGCGTGGATCGTCGGCGGCCTCCTGTCGATCGTCGGTGCACTGTGCTACGCCGAACTCGCGACGACGTATCCGCAGGCCGGCGGCGACTACAGCTATCTGCGCCGCGCCTACGGTCTGCGCCCGGCGTTCCTGTTCGCATGGGCGCGCGTGTCGGTGATCCAGACCGGCTCGATCGCGCTGCTCTGCTTCATCGTGGGCGACTACATGGCCCAGCTGTTCGACCTGGGGCCATGGTCGTCGGCGCTGTACGCCGCCGCAGCGGTGATTGGCCTGACGGGCATCAATTGGATCGGGACGCGCCAGGGCGCGACCGTGCAGACCTGGCTGACGATCGCCGAGATCGCCGGCGTGCTGGTGATCGTCGTCGCCGGACTGGCATTCGCGCCGACCGACATCGCGCCGGTGCCCGGCAGCGGCGGCGACAGTGCGATCGGCCTGATCCTCGTGTTCGTGCTGCTGACCTACGGCGGCTGGAACGAAGCGGTCTACGTGACGTCCGAAGTGCGCGACGCGAAGATCTGGATGCCGCGCGTGCTGGTGCTGAGCCTGATCGCGGTCGCAGCGCTGTACGTGCTGGTGAACCTGGCCTACCTGAAGGTGCTGGGACTCGGCGGGATGGCCGAACACAACGCGGTCGCGGCCGAAGTCATGGGGCGCGTGTTCGGGCCGACCGGCGCGGTGCTGATGAGCGTGATCGTCGTCGCTGCGGCCTTGACGTCGGCGAACGCGACGATGATCACCGGCGCGCGCAGCGTGTACGCCGTCGGTCGCGACTTCCCGGCGCTCGGCTTCATCGGGCGATGGGATGCCCGCAGCGGTGCACCGCGCGCGGCGATCGTCACCCAGGGCGTGCTCGCACTGGCGCTGGTCGCACTCGGTGCGTTCGCCCGCGGCGGCTTCGAGGTCGCGGTGGAATACACGGCGCCGGTGTTCTGGCTGTTCTTCCTGCTGGTCGGCATCGCGCTGTTCGTGCTGCGCCGACGCGACCCCGATCTGCCGCGTCCGTTCCGCGTCCCCTTGTATCCGGTGCTGCCGCTGCTGTTCTGCGCGACCAGTGCCTACCTGCTGTATTCCAGCCTGGCCTACACCGGTCGCGGTGCGCTCGTGGGCGTCGCCGTGCTCGCCGTCGGCGCCGTGCTGCTGTTGCTGTTCGAACCGAACCCGCTTTCCGAGGAGACACCGCCATGAAGTCGCACAAGACCCTGCTCGCACTCGCCCTCTGCGCGCCGTTCCTGCTGGCCTGCACCGACCGGGCGGCGGACGCCGACGCGCCGGTCGACGGCAGCGCCGACCGTCCGTCGACGATGGACGACGGCGCGGCGATGAACACCACGCACACCGTCACTGCCGCGATCGGCCCCGATTCGCCGTATGCAGAGGGCGCGGCGGCGCCGGCACGCGAACCCGATGTGATCTATGTGCCGACACCCGAGCCCGTCGTCGACGCGATGCTCAACCTCGCCGGCGTCAAGGCGGGCGACGTGCTCTACGACCTGGGCTCGGGCGATGGCCGCATTCCGATCGCGGCGGCGCAGCGCTTCGGCGTGCGCGGCGTCGGCATCGACATCAACCCGGTGCGCGTGCGCGAGGCGAATGCGAACGCCGAGGCCGCAGGCGTCACCGATCTGGTGACGTTCAAGGAAGCCGACCTGTTCGAGGAGGACATCAGCGAGGCCAGCGTGGTCACGCTCTACCTGCTGCAGAGCCTCAACGTGAAGCTGCGTCCGAAGCTGCTGGCCGAACTCAAGCCGGGCACGCGCATCGTCAGCCATGCCTTCGACATGGCCGACCAGTGGGAGCCGGAGCAGACGCAGGAGATCGACGGCACCCGCATCTATCTGTGGACCGTGCCGGCGCGCTGAGCGGGTCCGCGTTGCGGGCCACCGCCGGCGGCGCATCGCAGCATCCCCATCGCATTGCGCAGGAGACCGTTCCGCCATGATCCGCATCGTTCCACTCGCCCTGGCGCTCGCCGTGCTTCCGACGGGCGTCGCGTCCGCGACATCGTATGGCGGCGAGCTGCAGGGCTTCGACTATCCGCATCCACGCCAAGCGCACGCGTTCGAGTCGCAGGGGCAGGCCCTGTCGATGGCCTACATGGATGTGCGGCCCGCAGGCGCGGGCAACGGCCGCACGGCGGTCCTGCTGCACGGCAAGAACTTCTGCGGGCCGACCTGGGAGACGACGATCGCCGTCCTGGTCGAGGCCGGCTGGCGGGTGATCGCACCGGACCAGATCGGCTTCTGCGGGTCCACCAAGCTGCGCGGCTACCAGTTCTCGTTCGCCCAGCTCGCCGCCAACACGCAAGGCCTGCTCGAGGCACTGGGAGTCGAGCGCGCCGTGCTGATCGGGCATTCGATGGGCGGCATGCTGGCCACGCGCTACGCGTTGCAGTACCCCGATGCGGTCGAGCAGCTGGTGCTGGTCAATCCGATCGGGCTCGAGGACTGGCAGGCGGCGGGCGTGCCCTATGCGAGCATCGATGCGATGGTGGAGGGCGAGCGCAAGACCACGTTCGACAGCATCAAGGCCTACCAGCTGAAGTTCTATTACGACGGCCGGTGGGCGCCGCGCTACGACCGCTGGGTCGACATGCTCGCCGGCATGTACACCGGACCCGATCGCGACATCGTCGCCTGGAACCAGGCGCAGACCTCGGAGATGGTCTTCACCCAGCCGGTCGTCCACGAGTTCCCGGAGCTGCGCGTGCCGACGCTGCTGATGATCGGCGGCAAGGACCGCACGGCACCCGGCGCGAACCGTGCACCGGCGGCGGTGGCCGCGCGACTGGGCGACTACCCGACGCTGGGACGCCGGGCCGCGGATGCGATTCCCGATGCGCGCCTGGTCGAGTTTCCCGCGCTCGGCCATTCGCCGCAGGTCGAATCGCCCGGCGAGTTCCACGTCGCGCTGCTGCGCGGACTCGCGCCGCGTTGAAGGTCCGCGGGCGAGGCCGGGTGCAGCGATGGCGCTCGCATCTGCAAGGCCGACATTCATTCCGCATTCGTCCCGTGCAGGGCGCAGCCCCTAGACTGTGAACCTCGTCGCGCGCCGCGCGTGCCGCCCATAGGACCCGTTTTCCGATGTCGATCCGGCGCCTGCCACTCCCGCTGCTGTTGACCGCGTGCATCGCCCTGTCGGCCTGCCAGCGGGCGGCGGAAGACACGACCCCACCGGTGGAAACCGTCGAGGTGGCGAGTCCGGAAGAAGGCGGTGCGGTCAGCAGTGCGCCGGTCGACGTCGAGGCGGTGCCGGCGCTGCCGGTGGCCGGGCCCGATACCGGCGCCGTGGACTGGTCGATGGTGATGACCCTGCCCGACGCCACCGCGTCGGTCAGTTGCGAACTCGATTACGCCAACGCCGGCGACGGCGACGCCTTGACCGCGTTCGACCAGGACGCGCTGCGGGCGGCGATGGCGCCCTGCGCCGAACGCGGCGTGTTCCGCCTGCGCTTCAAGGGCCGGGTGACCGAGGATTTCACCCGCCTGATGCGGCGTCTGGCGGTCGTGGCCGACGACCTGTCCATCAACAAGCGCGTGCTCGACATCGATTCCAGCGGTGGGATGGTGGAAGAGGCCATCCGCGCCGGCGACGTCATCGCCGAGACGCGTTGGACGATCTGGGTGCGCGAGGGCGCGGTCTGCCACAGTTCCTGCGTGTTCCTGCTCGCCGGCGGCGACACCCGTCTGATCGGTGGTCGCGTCGGCATCCACCGCATCATCCGCATGAGCTCCAGCGCCTCCACACGCGCCGAACTCAACCGCGAACTGCGCGCAGTCTATGGCCGCGTCCGCGATTACCTCGAGCGCAATGGCGCGGCGGTGGCGGTGGCCGATCTGATGATGGCCGTGCCCAACCGCAGCCTGCGCATCCTCACGCCGGACGAGCTCAAGCTCTACGGACTCGACGGGGTGAATCCGGCCCAGGACGATCTGGACCGCCTGCGTCTGATGCGCAAGTGCGGGCAGGACTTCGTCGCCCGGCGCGATGCCTACGCGCGCGCCTTCGACACCACCTGCAGCGCGCCCGACCGCGATGTCGAGCAGATGGCGGCCTGCGGCCTGGAGCTGCGCGGCAAGTTCGGGTTTCCGGACGCGCAGTGCCCGACCGAAAGCCCGCTGTCGGAATTCGATCTCGTCGGTGCGCTGACCGCCGCCGCGGGCAATGCCAGCCGACTGCGCATCCTCGGCGTACCGGACCGCGAACCGCGCCCGGCCGCGCGACAGGCCGCACCGGTGCGCGCGACGCCGGTCGCCGCACCGGCGGCGGTGTCCGCCGAGTCGCGCGCGGCAAGCGCGCCTGCGGACGAAGGCGATGCGGCGCCGGCAGACGAGGAAGCGGAAGCGCCTGTTCCGTAATCGGCGCGCCAGGGCTTGGCGCTGATCCCGGCGTGGCTGCGGCGCCAGGCTTCAGGGCGGCGTCTGCCGCAACGACGTCCTTGACGCCTGCGCGCCAGGATCCAACCGGCCGCCACAGATTCAGCACCTCTCCCGAAGGCAGAGAGCCTGCTGCGGGCCTGATCCGGGGTCGACGCGCGACGCGCGTCGGGTGAGGGCGGGTCTTTCGATCGCTTCCTGGAAAGCGTTGTCCATCTTTCGCGGGGCCTAACCCTGACGCGTGCGCGTTGCCTGCCGGCACGCGCGATTCGCGACAGCTCAGCCCTCGGCCAGAAACCCGCCCGATTGCCGCTTCCACAGCTGCGCGTAGACGCCGTCGCCGGCGACCAGTGCCTCGTGCGTGCCCTGTTCGACGATGCGGCCACGGTCCATGACGATCAGGCGGTCCATCGCCGCGATCGTCGACAGCCGGTGCGCGATCGCGATGACGGTCTTGCCCTGCATCAGGCGGTAGAGGTTTTCCTGGATCGCGGCCTCGGCTTCGGAATCGAGCGCGGACGTGGCTTCGTCGAGGACGAGGATCGGCGCGTTCTTCAGCAGCACCCGGGCGATGGCGATACGCTGGCGCTGGCCGCCGGAGAGCTTGACCCCGCGTTCGCCCACGTGTGCGTCGTAACCCGTGCGGCCCTGGGCATCGCTCAGGGTCTGGATGAAATCGTGCGCCTCGGCCCGCCTGGCCGCTTCGATCATCTCGTCCTCGCCCGCATCCGGGCGGCCGTAGAGGATGTTCTCGCGCACCGAGCGGTGCAGCAGCGAGGTGTCCTGGGTGACCATGCCGATCTGCGCGCGCAGCGAATCCTGTTCGATCGTCGCGATGTCGATGCCGTCGATGCGGATCGTGCCGGCCTCGCGGTCGTAGAAGCGCAGCAGCAGGTTCACCAGTGTCGACTTGCCGGCGCCCGAACGGCCGACGAGGCCGATCTTCTCGCCCGGCCGCACGTGCAGGTCCAGGCCTTCGATGACGCTGCGGTCGTTCTGGCCGTAGTGGAAATCCACGTGCTCGAAGCGGATGTCGCCGGCGACCGGCGCCAGCGGCGTCGCGTCGTCCGCATCCTCCACGGTCGGCGCCAGGGAGATCGAATTGATGCCGTCGCGCACGGTGCCGATGTTCTCGAACAGCGCCGAGAGTTCCCACATGATCCACTGCGACATGCCGAGCATGCGCAGGGCCAGCGCCAGTCCCACGGCGATCGAGCCGGTGCTGATCGCGCCGCCATGCCAGAGCCACAGGCCCAGTCCGGCGACGGACGCGACCAGCAGCATGTTCAGCACGTAGTTGCAGACGTTGACCACCGTGACCAGGCGCATCTGCCGGTGCACGGTCCCGAGGAAGCCGTCCATCGCCTCGCGCGCATACGCCTGCTCGCGCTGGGAGTGCGAGAACAGCTTGACGGTCGCGATATTGGTGTAGCTGTCGACGATGCGTCCGGTCATCACCGAACGCGCATCGGCCTGCTTCTCGGAGATGCGGCTCAGCTGCGGCACGAAGCGCCACATCAGCGCGCCGTAGAGCAGCAGCCAGCCGATGAACGGCAGCATCATCCGCCAATCGGCCGCGGCGGCGACGATGATCGCGCCGGTGAAATAGACGATCACGTAATTGCCGACATCCAGCAGCTTGATCACCGTCTCGCGCACGGCCAGCGAGGTCTGCATCAGCTTGGTGGCGATGCGGCCGGCGAACTCTTCCTGGAAATAGCCCATCGACTGCCGCAGCAGATAGCGGTGCACGTTCCAGCGGATCCGCATCGGGAAATTGCCGAGCAGGGTCTGGTGGATGACCATCGCATTGCCCCAGGTCAGCAGCGGCAAGGCGACGAGCACCAGCACGGCCATCGCCACCAGTCGCAGGCCTTCGCTGTCCATGAAGGTCGCGGGCGTCTGCGCACCGAGCCGGTCGACCAGCGAGCCGACATAGGCGTAGAGGACGACCTCGGCCACCGCGATCAGCGCGGTGAACGCCGCCATCAGCAACAGCCAGCGGCCGCTGCCGCGCACGTAGTGCATGCAGAACGCGAACAGCGTGGTCGGTGGCTGCGTCGGGATCGACGGCGGAAACGGGTCGATGCGGTTTTCGAACCAGCGGAGCATGGGGAATCCGGTTGCGGCGCGTCGGGCGCGCGGGGGTGGGCCGTCCATTGTCGGCGATGGGCGTCGCCGATGGCGCGACGCGGTGCGAACGCTGCGTGCGGTCAGGGCACGTCCAGCACGATGCGGCCCAGGTGATGCCGCCCGATCGCGGTCGCGGCGCCGGCGGCGTCGGCCAGCGGGAACCGCGCCCCGATGTGCAGATGGAAGGGGCCGCGCTCAGCCGCCCGGCAGGCCGCGTGCATCTGGCGCGCACCGGCGCCCGCGCCGAACGCGGAGGCGGTGATGTCGCCGCGCACCGGCGGCGCGGCGATGCCCCGCGGCCATGCGAGGCGGCCGCCGGGGCGCAGCGCATCGACGATCGCTGCCGCGTCCGGTGTGTGCGCGGTCAGCAGCGCGGCATCGAGGCCGTCGGGTGCGAAGATCCGCAGGGCCGGTGCCAGGGCGTGACGTCTGCCGTCGATGGCCAGGTCCGCGCCCAGCCGTTCGGCCAGCGCCACGCCGTCTGCGCCCGACGCCACCGCCAGCACGCGCGCACCGCGCTGGCGCGCGAACTGCAGCGCCATGTGGCCGATGCCGCCACTCGCGCCGAACACCAGCACGCGGTCGTCCGGCCCCAGTGCCATGGCAACGGCGACCGCGTGCATCGCCAGGCCGCCGTCGACCGGCAGGGCGGCGGCCTGCGGCAGCGTCAGCCGCGCGGGCACCGGCCACAGATGATCGGCATCGACCACGACGAACTGCGCATGGAACCCCTGTTTGGGACTGCGCAGGGGCAGCAGGCCACAGACCCGGTCGCCCTCGCGCAGCCGGTGCACGCCTGCGCCCACGTCCACCACCGTGCCGGCACCCTCGGCCCCCGGCACGTACGGAAACGCCGGTGCGCCGCTGGCGAACGGGGCCAGCGCACCTTCGCGCTCGAGAACGTCCCAGGGACCGAAACCCGCCGACAGCACGCGCACCAGTGCCTGTCCCGGGCCGGGGCGGGGAATCGGACGTGCGATCACCGAGAGCACCCCGGGGCCGCCGAAACGTGCGAACGCGAGCGCGAGCATCGTGTCGTCATCCCCGTCGATGGCGACGCCATGGTCGGAATCGGATTCGGTGCGCGGGCGGGTGTCGTCGTCGAAGGTCATGGCGGTGTGGACAGCCGAACGGAGGACGCGCAGGCTAAGACCTCAACCAATGTTGAGGTCAAGCGATGTCGACGCGTGCACGGCGGGCGGATGAGGTGGTATCGGTCGGCGAACTGGCCGCGCGCAGCGGCGTGGCGGTCTCGGCGCTGCATTTCTACGAACGCCAGGGCCTGATCCACGGCGGCCGCAATGCCGGCAACCAGCGGCGCTACGGGCGCGAGGTGTTGCGCCGCGTGGCGATCATCAAGGTCGCGCAACGCGCCGGCATTCCGCTGGCGTCGATCCGCGAGGCCTTGGACACGCTGCCCGACGGCCGCACGCCCACCAAGGCGGACTGGACGCGCTTGTCGCGCCGCTGGCGCAGCGAGCTCGACACGCGCATCGACCAGCTCACGCGTCTGCGCGACCAGCTCGACGGTTGCATCGGCTGCGGATGCCTGTCGCTGAAGGCGTGTCCGCTGCGCAATCCGGACGATGTCGCGGGCGCGCGCGGCCCGGGCGCGCGTTACCTGGAAGGCTGAGGCGGCTCGGTCGGAGACGGCGTCGACCCGGCTGCGTTTTTCGTTTTCGTCGGACTGGCGACTGCCGCGATCCGCGCAGCGAGGCTGTCGCCCATCGAGCGGCTGAAGCGCGCCAGATCGGTGACCACGATGCCGCGGTACCAGGGGATGCCGGCGACCGTTTCGAGGGCCTGGCCATCGCCGACCGTCGCCGCGAACGCCTTCGTCCACGCATCTTCGACATCGAGCGCCACCGCGTAGGGCAGCAGGCGCAGGTAGCGCGCGGCATCGAGCGGCGGCGTCGCGGGCGCATCGCCATGACGGCGCCCAGTCTTCGCGGCGATGGCCATGTGGCGACGCAGGCCTTCCGCGTCCGCCAGCAGACGCCGGCCTTCCGCGGTGGGGGCGCGCACCAGCAGCGCGAACGCGAGCAGCACCGGCGCCATCAGCACGACGACCGCGACGGTCGCCGCCAGCGATGGCGCATGCCAGGCGAGCCACAGGGCCGGCACCGCGGCCGCGATCGCGATCGCCAGCGCGCCGAGGATGCTGCCGCCGTGCGCGCGGAACAACGCCGGCACGAACCGTTTGCGCAGGGCGAGCGCATGCACCTTGCAGGCCTGCGCGATCCGCGCCTGTTCTCGGCTGCGCAGGTCCACCGTGGCATCGGGTCCGGGCAGCAAGGCGGTCAGCAGCGCACGCTGCTCCATGGTCGGCAGGGTGTGGGCGCCTTCGCGGGTGCGTTCGATCCGCCAGCCGGTGCGCGCACCCTGCGGTATGCGACGGAGGCGCAGGTGATCGTCGACCGCGGCCGCCAGCAGGTCCGCCGCGCAGCAGCGTGCGTCGTAGCGCATGCGGCGCAGGTAGCGCAGGCCCGCGGGCGAGAAACCGGCGGGCGGCTCGTGGCATTCGGGCACGGTGCCGGCCGCCTGCGGATGCCGGACGCGGCGCCAGCGCAGCAGGCAATAGAGCGCCAGCAGCAACAGGCCCGCCAGTGCGACCAGCAGGCCGGCCTGGTCCTGCAGCCACCACATTGCGCGCTGGCGCGGCGTCGGCGGATCGATCACGCCCTTCGGGAGGGCCAGCCGCACATGCAGGCCCGCATGCGGCGGCAGCGGACGCGTCAGCGTCCAGCGGGCGGTGCCCGCCGCCGACAGCGCGACGTGGACATCACGACCGGTCGTACCGGTGACGCCTTGGGCTTCCAGCCTGTCCACCGCGACGGCGCGGGGCAGGGTCACGGTCACCGTGCCCTGTTCGACCGGCACCGCGTGATCGCGGCCGATCGCATCCAGCGACAGCACATCCTGCGTCTCGCCGAACAGCGGTTGCCGGGTCGTGCGGTATTGCAGCGTGTACACCGGTTGCGAGGGCACCTGCAGATGGCGCGCATCCCCGGTGTGCAGGCGCATGACGCGGCCCGTCCGTTCGATCCGCCAGGGTTCGACGCGGCCGTCGCGCAGCACGTCGAGCATCTGCAGCGTGCTGACGACGGTCGCGCCCTGCGGATCGCGCGCCCGCTGCGGGAAATCGCGGACGATGCCGTGACGGAAGGTCCGGCCTTCGGCGCGCAGTTCGATGCGCTCGGTGACATCCAGGCGGCCATCGGCGCGCACGTGCACATCGACGTCGTGCCGGAGGATGCGTTCCTGCGCCCATGCCGGCAGCGCGAGGCACACGAGCAGCAGGAGCGCCCACCGTTTCAGCGCGCCAGCTCCACGGTCGCCGCGGTCCGGCTGCCGGCGTCCGCCTGGAAGAACACGGCCGGGGCGATGCCCGTCGCCCGGGCGACGAACGTGTCCGGCACACGCTGCACCGCATCGTTGAGGTCCCGCACCGCGCCGTTATAGAAACGGCGCGCGTACTGCAGCTGCGCTTCCACCTCGACGAGGTCCGCCTGCAACCGTGCGAAGTTGCGGTCGGCCGTGAGCGCCGGATAGGCCTCCTGCAGTGCGACGAGACCGTGCAGACGCTCGCCGAGGGTCTGCTCGAGATCCGACAGCGCCGCGGTATCGGAAGTCCCGATGGCACGCGTACGCAGCGCGGTCACCGCGTCGAGCGTGGCGCGTTCGTGGGCTGCATACGCCTGCACGGCGCTGACGAGGGGCGGCACCAGATCGTGGCGGCGCATCAGCTGCACGTCGATGTCGGCCCACGCTGTCCGCACCTGGTTGCGCAGACGGACCAGGCGGTTGAACACGACGACCGACCAGGTCGCCAGCGCCGCCAGCAGCAGCGCCCCGAAGAGGAGAGCCGTCATCGACGACCGTCCGCGATGTCCGGAACTCGATCCATGGACCATACGGAAGCAGGGAAGTGCCCGAGCATACCCGCTCGCTGCGCGGCGGCGACCCCGGGGACGCACGTGCTTGCCGGCCGCGATGCAATGCGTACACTCGGTCCACTTCAAGCAGTTCTGTGAGGAACGTCACGATGATGAACACCCTTCGCCTGTCGCTGTCGGCCGCGCTGCTGGTCACGCTTGCCTCCGCCGCGCACGCGCAGCAGCCGGCCGCCCAGCCCGCGGCGCAGCCGGCCGCCGCCGCCCAGCAGACGCTCACGCCCGAGCAGCAGGCACAGGTCGCGCGCCAGGACGCCGAGATGGGCGCTGCTGCACTGCAGGTCATGCAGATGATCGACGGCAACCGCGCCGGCGAAGTGTGGGACGGCGCTTCGGCGACGATGAAGAGCGCGGTGACCCGTGACGAGTTCGTGCGTCAGCTCAACATCGACCGCAACCGTCTCGGCGCGCCCACCAAGCGCGACCAGCCCGTCGTGAGCCGCTCGCAGTTCCGCGCCGGCGACACCGTTCCCGAAGGCATCTACATCAACGTCGCTTCGCCGACCACGTTCGCCAGCCAGCCGCAGGCGGTGCGGGAACTGGTGTCGTTCCGTCTCGACGAGGACCGCACCTGGCGCGTGTCGGGCTACAGCGTCCGCTGAGCCGACGATCGATTGCGTGTGACCGGACGGCGCCTGCGGGCGCCGTTCGCGTTTCCGCGTTTCAGGCCGCGGCGACGATGCGGATCACCTGCCCGTCGAGCTCGACGGTCTGGCCCGCGCGGATCTTGCAGGTCTTGCGCAGTTCCACCGCGCCATCGACGAACACCGCGCCGCTGGCGACGATCGCCTTGCCTGCGCCGCCGCTGTCGCACAGCCCCGCGAGCTTGAGCAACTGGTTGAGTTCGACGTGGTCGCCTTCCAGCGGAAAATCGATTGGCGCGGGCATCGGCGGGTCTCGTGGTGCGGGCCGGCATTATCGGCCATCGCGGCCCCGGCGCATCCGGTGTCGAGCAGCGTGCGCAGGCCACCCCGCCGCCCGCGCCGGTGGCTTCAGCCGCGGTGCGCTACCGTAGCCGCCGTTCTTCCAGGAGAGCCCTGCAATGGCAGCAAGCCGACCCCGTGTCGCAAGCGTGTCCCGGTCGTGATCCGACCACCGCTTCCCGCCGACGAGCACCAGCGTCAGGCCACGCTGGATGCCTACCGCATTCTCGACACGCCGCGCGAAGCCGCCTACGACGATCTCGTCATGATCGCCGCGGCGATCTGCGATGTGCCGATGGCGGTCATCACCCTGATCGACCACGACCGGCAGTGGTTCAAGTCGGCGCACGGGGTGGAGGGCAGCGAAACCCCGCGTGACATCGCGTTCTGCGCGCACGCGATCCTCGACCCGTCGGAAACGATGATCGTCACCGATGCCCGCACCGACCCGCGCTTCAGCGGCAATCCCATGGTGACCGGTGGCCCGCACGTCCGGTTCTATGCCGGCGCGCCGATGCGGGCGACGGATGGCCAGCCGATGGGCACGTTCTGCGTCATCGACGACCGGCCGCGCGAGCTCGAACCCGCGCAGCGCAGTGCGCTCGAAGCGCTGTCGCGACAGGCGTCGCGCCTGATGGAACTGCACCGCGTCAGCCAGGAGCTGCGTCTGCAGCTCGACGAGCGCGCCTGGTACGAGGAGCAGTTGCTGCATTACCAGCAGGAACTGGAGCACGAGAACGCGGATCTGGCGGAACAGTCGTCGACCGATCCGCTGACGGGCCTGGCGAACCGGCGCGCGTTCTCGCGAACGCTGGACCAGGCGATCAGCCAGGCACAGGCACTGGGCACGCCTCTTTCGGTGGCGATCGTCGACATCGACCATTTCAAGTCGATCAACGATCTGCACGGCCATGCGGAAGGCGACCGGGTGCTGCAGTCGCTGGGCGCGATGCTGCTGTCGACCGAGGCGGCGCGCGGCCGCGTGGCCCGCTTCGGGGGCGAGGAGTTCGTGCGCCTGCTGCCGGATCGCGCGCTGGCGGACGCGGCGCGGGAATCGGAATACCTGCGCGAGGCGGTGGCAGCGATGCCGACCGGCCTGCCGGTCACGATCAGCATCGGGGTCGCCGCGCTGCACGCGGGAGAGGACGCCTCGTCGCTGCTCGCGCGCGCCGACCAGGCGCTCTACCAGGCCAAACGCGAAGGCCGCGACCGGGTCTGCGCGCTGCCGTGACGCCGCGTGCGCGTCAGTCCGCGATCTGCTTGGCCTCGCCGGCGGCGAGATTCTCCGGATGCACGATGCGGCGCGGACGCGAGAGCAGCGGATACACCAGCACGGCGGCCAGGATGATCGCGACGCCGGCATAGAACCGCGGCGTGAGTTCGTGTTGCTCGCCCAGCAGCAGGATCGCGAGCGCAATGGCGTACACCGGTTCCAGGTTCACCGCGAGCTGCGCCGCGAATGCGCTCATGTGCCGCAGCGCGACCAGCGAGAGCGCGAACGGCAGCAGCGTGCAGGCGAACGCGAGCACCAGCAGATACGCGCCGTCGTGCAGGCCGGGCAGGGTCAGCAGGCTGCCGGCGAAGACCGGAAACAGCAGCGGCATCAGCGGGGCGAGCAGGGTCAGGGTGAGCGTGCCGGCGCCGAGTTCGAGCGCAGTGACCGTCAGCGGATCGGCGCGCTCGACCAGGCGCTTGTTCAAGGAGCCGAAGCAGGCGACGAACAGCGCCGACACGGCGCCGACCGCGACGCCCACGCGCATGCCGTCGGGAATGCCGCCCACGACCAGCGCCACGCCGGGCAGCACCGCGATGCCCAGCGCGAGTTCGCGCCAGGAAAACCGGCTGCGCGCCACCAGCGGTTCGATCAATGCGATGAAGACCGTCGCCAGCGCCATGCAGGTCGCCGCGACCGATGCGTTGGCGAGCTTCACCGCGCCGTAGAAGGTGAGCCAGTGCAGTGCGACGAGCGCGCCGACGCCGGCGTAGGCCAGCAACAGGCGCGGCGGCAGGGCGCGCATGCCGCGCCACACCCGCGGCACCAGCATCAGGGTGCCGGCGACCAGCAACATCCGCCACCACACCAGCGGCAGCGCAGGCAGCGTGATCAGCTTGCCGATGATGGCGGTGAAGCCCCACAGCAGGACGCAGAAGTGGATCTGCCAATGGGCTTTCGTCGTGGGCTGCATCGCGGAGGGCGCCGGCAAGGGCACGCATTATCCATCGCCGGCCCCCTGCTGCGGGCAGGCGCCGGTCAGGGCGGCGCAGGGGTGTTGTCCGCGTGACCGGATGCCGCATCCGCCTCGGCCTGCCGCTGCTGCGCCCGGCCCAGCCAGATGCCCAGGGCCGCCCAGACCAGGGCGAGCGGCACCACCACGCTGACCAGCCCACCCAGGGCCAGACCCAGCCGCCCGAGCACGCCTTCGGTCTGCGCGCCGACCACGTCGCCCACGCGGTAGACGAAGGTGTCGATGAAGGCCTTGGCCTTGTACTTGTCTTCGCGGCCCACGACGGTGAACAGCGTCTCGCGCGCGGGGCGGGTCAGCCCGCGCTGGATCGCCTTGTTCGTCGCCTCCAGCAGGATCAGCACCGCGAACGAGCCGTAGAGGGCCAGTCCGATGAAGCCGAGCGCCATCGCGATCGGCAACAGCGCCAGTGCGAACGCCAGCCCGAGCCGGCGCACGATATGGCCGGTCAGCGTGAGCTGCAGCGCCAGCACCGCGATCTGGGTCCACATGTCGATATTGCCGAGCAGGCCGGTCCGCGCATCGAGATCGGTCTCCGCCGCGGCCACCATCTGCAGCCGGGTGAAATACAGGAAGGTCGCAACGATGGTCATGATCACCACGTAGCCGGCGATGCCCATCAGATAGCGCGACGCGAACACCGCGCGGATGCCGGCCAGCGCGCTGCCGCCGATGCGGATGGCGTCCGGGTCCGCTGCCTGACCGTTGCGCGGCCCGGTGCCGCGCAACCGCACCAGCATCCATGCCAGCGCGATCGCCAGGCCGAGAAACGCCGCAGCGACCAGCAGCAGTGCCGGCGTGCCGAGGGGCTCGGCCAGTCGCGCGGCCAGCCACGGGCCGAAGATCGCGCCGAGCGTGCCGCCGACCGCGATCAGCGCGAACAGGCGCTTGGCCTGGTGGCTGTCGAAGCAGTCGGCGAGCAGTGCCCAGAACACCATCGTCACGAACAGGTTGAAGACGCTGAACCAGACGTAGAACACCTGCCCGCTGCGCGCGCCGATCGCGCCGGGCGCGAACACCAGCAGCGCCCAGAACCCGATCAGGCTCAGCGCGAAGAACGCATAGGTCGCCGAGATGAAATGCAGCCGCCGCAGCCGCGCGACCAGCCAGCCGAACACCGGATTGACCAGCAAGGTGACCACTGCGGTGCCGATGAACAGCCAGCGCACGCTGTCGAGGCCGCGCGCCATGCCCAATGCATCACGCGCCGGCCGCAGCATCATCAGCGCGGTCAGGATGCAGAAGAAGAACAGGCCGGCCACGAGCACCGGCGCAGTCTCGCCACGGCGCAGGTTGAACAGGTCGGCGATCTTTCCCCGGGTCATGGCGGCCCGGTCCTCAGGCGAACCGTGCGACGAGTTCGGCCTGTTGCGCCTCGCTCAGCAACGGGCCCGTGCCGGCGCGCAGCTGGTCGGCCTGGCGGTCGGGACGTCCGGTGGCCGGGATCACCGCGGTCACCGCCGGATGGCTGATCGCGAACTTCAGGAACAGCTGCGACCAGGAGGTCACGCCGACATCGGCGGCCCAGCCCGGCAGCGCGGCGTCACCCACGCGGGCGAACAGTTTGCCGTCGTCGAACGCGCGGTTGACCAGCACCGCGATCCCGAGCTCCTGCGCGACCGGCAGCACGGTCCGCGCGGCCTGCGGGGCATTGACCGAATAGTTGACCTGCACGAAATCCGGGCGCAGCGCGCGCATCGCCGCCACCAGCGGTGCATGTCCGCTTTCGAGATAGTGGGTGAGGCCGATGTACTTCGTCGCGCGCGCTTCCTTCAGTTGCTGCGCATACGGCCAGGCGATGTCGAGCGCGCGCAGGTTGTGGACCTGCAGCAGTTCGACGTGATCGGTCTGCAGGCGGCGCCGGCTCTCGGCCCACTGAGCTTCCATCGCGGCGCGGTCGTCGGCGGCGATCTTGGTCGCCAGGAAACAGCGGTCGCGCCAGCCGCCCGCGGCGAGCAGCGCGCCGAGGACCTCGTCGGCATTGGTGTAGTTGGGCGATGTATCGAAGAGCGTCGCGCCGCCGTCGAAGAAGACCCGGACGGTCTCCTGCAGACGGGTGAAGTCGGGCGAGTCCAACGCGACCTCGTAGCTGCCGGACGTCCCCGCACCGATTGCAGGCACGGTGTCGCCGGTCGAGGGAATGGTGCGCGTCATCAGCGCGCCGGCGCGTGCCGGGGCGGGGGACGGCGCGGGCGCTGCCGGGGGCGCGGTTTCGCCACTGCATGCAGCCAGCGGAGCGAGTGCGAATCCTGCGGTGGCGAGTGAGGTGACGCGGAGAAAACGGCGACGGGACGGCATGGCGGTGGCTCCTGCATCGGGTCGGCTACCGATCATAGGGCGGTTCCCCGCACCGGGTGTCCGGCGCCTTCGCGCCGTCCCGCGGCTTCGGGTGGGGTGACGCCTGGTGCGGGTTTGACATTTTCGGTCCGGAACGGGCAATCCGGCGCTCACGACGCAGCGGTGACGGCGACTGGCTGTACGCTGTGCGACCGGCCGGGCCTGACCCGTCAGGCCGGTTCGCGACAGCCTGTGATGCCGCCCCCGCGGGCGCACACAGCCGCGAAGCCAAGGGGGTGGCCGGGTCGTGGCCGGGAGGGCCGAGGCAAGGATGATGCTGGACGAACGCAAGCTCGAGGTGCACGCGCTCGAAGTAGGCATGTATGTCTGCCGCCTGGACCGGCCCTGGGAGGGCACCCCGTTCCTGCTGCAGGGGCTGACGGTCGAATCCGACGACGACATCCGCACGCTGGCAGGTCTGTGCCGGCATGTCTTCATCGACATCCAGCGTGGACTCGCGCCGTCGGGAGCGGGGCTGCAGCGGCTGGATGCGGCGCCCGCCAGGCTCGCGCCGCCGCCGGTGCCGCGCTGGCGCAGCTACGGAAGCGACGAGATCGCGGCGCTGCAGGGCTCGACGGTCTATCCGGAACGCGTGGAATTCGAGCAGGAACTGCAGCAGGCACGCGAGGCGCATGCGCAGGTCGCCGTGTTCGCCGAGCGCGTGCTCGACGGCGTCCGCGAGGGCCGCGCGGTCGCGGTGGAGGAAGTCCGCAGCGCGGTCGAGCCGATGGTGCGCAGCCTGGTGCGCAACGCCGACGCGTTCCTGTGGTTGGACGCGCTGCGCGCGCAGGGCGACTACGCCTACCGGCACGCGCTGTCGTGCAGCGCGCTCGCCGCGGCGTTCGGCCGCCACGTCGGTCTGCCCGAGCCGTTGCTGGTGGATCTGGCGAGCGGCGCGCTGCTGCTCGACATCGGCAAGCTGCGGGTGGATCCGGCGCTGCTCGCCAGCACGGCCGCCTACAGCGAGGACGAGCGCGCGCGGATGCAGGCGCATGTCGAGCAGGGGCTCGCGCTCATCGACGCGGGCGGCGAGGTGCCCGAGCACGTCCGCGACATGATCCGCACCCATCACGAACGCATCGACGGCGGCGGTTATCCCGGAGGTCTCGAAGGCGACGCGATTCCGCTGCTGGGGCGCGTCGCCGCCGTCGTCGACGCCTACGACGCGATGACGAGCGAGCGCCCGCACCGGCCTGCGGTCGCCCAGCATGTCGCCCTGCAGACCCTCTATCGGGCGCGCGGCGACCAGTTCGCGGCCGAGATCGTCGAGCAGTTCATGCAGTGCATGAGCGTCTATCCCATTGGCGCGCTCGTGGAACTGAGCAGCGGCGAAGTGGCGATCGTGACCGCGCAGAATGCCGCGCGGCGCCTGCAGCCGCGGGTGATGGTGCTCACCGGGCCGGACAAGCAGGTGCTCTCGCAGTTTCATTCGCTGGATCTCATGGTGCGCGCGCACAGCGATGATCCGGTGCGCATCGCCAGCGCACTGACGCGCGGCGCGTACGGTCTCGATCCGGTCGATCTGTTCCTGTGATGCGGCGAAGGGACCCGCGATGCTGAATCGTGCCGCGGTGCTGGCGGACGTCGCCGCAAGGGTGCGGCAGGCATCACCGGATGCTCCGCTCGGGGTACTGGTGCTGCGTGCGCAGCGCGTCCGCGACATCGAGCTCACCCTGGGCTACGCGGCAGGTGAAGCGCTGGGCCACGCGATGCAGGACGCGCTGGAAGCGGCGGTCCGCCCCGGCGACCGCGTGATCCGCATCGGCGCGCACGATTTCCTGGTGCTGCTGCCCGCGCTGCGCGGCCGCTCGCACGCTGCGCTCGGTGCGGCCAAGTTCGTCCGGGCCCTGCAGCAACCGCTCGATTTCGACGGGCAGCGCGCGCAGCCGATCGTGGTCGCGGGCATCGCGATGGCACCGGAAGACGGCGAGGACCCGGAGCTGCTGTGTCGCCGCGCCGATCGTGCCTGCGACGACGCCATGCACGGCGTGGAGCGGTACGCATTCTGGACGGCGCCGCCGATTCCCCTCGATACGCTGCACGACGATCTGCGTGCGGCAATCGCGGACAACCGGCTGTCCGTGCACCTGCAGCCGGTGGCCGTGCTGCCGGATCGCGTCATCCACGGCTATGAGGCCCTGTCGCGGTGGACGCATCCGAGGTTGGGTCGTATCCCGCCCGACGTGTTCATCGGCGTGGCCGAACGTGGCGGCACGATCGGCGAGCTGACCCGGTGGAACGTCAATGTCGCCCTGCGTCACCTGGCGACGCTGCGCGCTTCTGGGAAGCCGGTCCGGATCTCGATCAACCTGTCGGCCGTGGCCCTCCAGGTACCCGGTTTCGTCGATCAGGTGCTGGATCTGCTGCGCCTGTGGAACGTGCCCGGCGACGCGCTGGTCTTCGAGATCACCGAGAGTGCGCTGATGCGCGACGTCGAGCGCTGCAGCCATCTGCTGGCGCAGTTGCGGGCGGGCGGTGTCCGCATCGCCATCGATGATTTCGGCACCGGCTATTCGTCGCTCGCCTATCTGCGCCAGTTGCCGGTCGATGCCATCAAGATCGACCGAAGCTTCATCCGGGACATGGTCGGCGACCTGCGTGCGCGTCGGATCGTCGGCACGATGATCGAACTGGCCCACGACCTGGACCTCGTGGTGGTGGCCGAAGGCATCGAGGACGAAGCGACGCTCGCACTGCTGCAGGACGCGGGCTGCGACGCCGTGCAGGGCTATCTGATCGGGCGACCCGCACTGGCCGACGACGTGGTGCAGCGCGCGCAGGCGCGCTAGCGGTCCGGGCGGGGCCGATGCGCGTGATGCACGCGCGCAGGCGAACGGCAGGGTGATCCGCCAGGGTCAGCGCAGGCGCGTGGCGACCGCGTCCCAGTTCACCAGGTGCCAGAACGCATCGAGATACTTCTGCCGGTTATCCCGGTAGTCGAGATACCAGGCGTGTTCCCACATCGAGATCGCGAGCAGCGGCGTGTCCTGACCGGTGATCGGCGTGGCGGCATTCGCGGTCGATGCCAGCGCGAGCCGGCCATCGGGACGCTGCAGCAGCCACACCCAGCCTGCACCGAACGTTGACAGCGCCAGCGCGTCGAAGCGGGTCCGGAAGCCGGCGAAATCGCCGAACTGTTTCGTGATGGCATCCGCCAGCCGGCCTTTGGGTTCGCCCCCGCCACCGGCCGCCGCGGGCTTGAGCGAATGCCAGTAGAAGGCGTTGTTCCAGGCCTGTGCGGCATGGTCGAACGCGGCGCCCTGGGCCTTGCGGACGATCGTCTCCAGCGGCGCGTCGGCCAGTTCCGTGCCTGCCAGCAGGTGGTCGAGGCGCTCGAGGTGCGTGCGCTGCAGGTGGCCATGGTGCTGGTCGAGCGTGTCGCCCGACAGGTGCGGTTCCAGCGCGGTGCGGTCGTAGGGCAGGGCAGCGAGTTCGAGGGGCATGGACGTCGGTCCGGTGAGCGATGGCGGCGACGCGATAGAATGCACCAATTCCGAAACCCGATCCCCGCTGGCGATGTCCCGCGGCGGGTCCACAGGGAGCGTCACCGTGTCGATCCTCGAAGACATCCAGGCCGAAATCGACGGTCACGCCATCGTCCTGTTCATGAAAGGGACGCCGCAGTTTCCGATGTGCGGTTTCTCCAGCCGCACCGTTGCCGCGCTGCGCGAGGCCGGCGCTGCGCGTTACCGCACAATCAACGTCCTCGAGGCGCCGGAGATTCGCGCCAACCTGCCGCGCTTCTCGAACTGGCCGACGTTCCCGCAGCTCTTCATCCACGGCGAGCTGATCGGGGGCTGTGACATCACGACCGAGTTGCACGAATCCGGGGAACTGTCGCGCATGGTGGCCGAGGTGCTCGACGCGTGAGCGCGCAGGCTGCAGTGGTGGCTCGGCCCGGGGCACTGGGTGGGCGCGTCGTGCTCATCGTCGGCGCGGCTGGCGGCCTTGGGGAGTCGGCATCGTTGGCCTGCGCCGAGGCCGGCGCATCGCTGGTGCTGCTCGGTCGGCGCGTGCCCAAGCTCAACCGCCTGCACGACCGTCTGCAGAAGCTCGGGTCTGCGCCCGCGTTGTATCCGCTGGATCTCGAGGGTGCGACGCCCGACGACCATGCCGAACTCGCCGCGCGTCTCGAAGCGGAATTCGGTCGGCTCGACGGCATTCTGCACGTCGCCGCGGCGTTCGACGGCCTCACGCCGCTGGAGCTGACGGACCCGGCCGTATTCGCCCGCGCGTTGCACGTCAATCTCACCGCACGCTGGTGGCTGACCCAGGCCTGCCTGCCACTCCTGCGCCGCTCGGGTGACGGGGCGGTGGTGTTCGCGATCGATGACCCGGCACGCACCTCGGGTGCGTACTGGGGGGGCTATGGGCTGGCCCAGGCTGGACTCGCCGCCCTGGTCGGCATGCTGCAGGCCGAGCTCGGCGATGCGCCGGTGCGTGTCAGTGGCCTGCTCCCGCCGCCGATGCGCACGCCGCTTCGGGCCAGGGCCCATGTCGAAGCCGAGGACCGCGTCGCGCGTTCGCCTGCCGAGGTCGCAGCCCATTGCGTCGAGCTGCTCTCGCCTGCCGGTGCATCGCATCGTGGCCATCTCTGGTCGCCCGAAGGAGCGCGCGCAGGATGACCATCGCCTCCGCCGCGCTGCTGCTGTTCCTGATCCTGGATCCACTGGGGAACATTCCGGTGTTCCTGAGCATGTTGCGGCGGCTCACGCCGCAACGTCAGCGCATCGTGCTGGCGCGCGAACTTCTGATTGCACTCGTCGTGCTGATGCTGTTCCTGTGGGCCGGCAAGTACGCGCTCGAGGTCATGCACCTGCGCCAGGAATCGGTCGCGATCGCGGGTGGCATCGTGCTGTTCCTGATCGGCATCCGCATGATCTTCCCGCCGCCGGAAGGGCTGATGGGCGAGATTCCCGACGGCGAGCCCTTCATCGTGCCGATGGCGATTCCGCTGGTCGCCGGTCCGTCGGGCATGGCCGCGGTGATGCTGATGGGCAGCAACGAGCCCGACCGGCTCGGCGAATGGAGTCTGGCACTGCTGATCGCCTGGGGTGCCACGGCAGCGATCCTGTTTTCCGCGACCTATCTCTACAAGCTGCTCGGCGCACGCGCGCTGACAGCGATCGAGCGACTGATGGGCATGCTGCTGGTCGCGATCTCCGTCCAGATGCTGCTCGATGGCCTCGTCAGCTACCTCAGGACCGGTCTCGCCCCGGTGTGAGCGCGGCGTGACCAAAGCGCGACAAGGACTTAGCCGTCATTGTTGCAGCAGGTCATAAATCCCAACGCTGTCAGTAGGTTGCGGCCCGGGCCGGCTGTCATGGCACTGTCACTTCCGTTGTTTACCGTGTTAACCTGTTGTTAACCACGGCGCCACGCCCATGCGCCGTGACGGGGCCCCCCATTCTTGTTCCAAGACCTGAACGTCGCTCGCCAGCCGGCTTGCGCCGCACTCCACGCATCGAGGCTATACAACCCATGAACCACTCGCATCGCGCCCGACTCTCCAAGCTGTCGCTCGGCCTGATCGTCGCCCTTGCAGCCGCTCCCGCATTCGCGCAGACCACCTCGGCAGGCGTCGGTGGCCAGGTGACCGGCGCTGGCGGCGCGCCGGTGACCGGCGCGGAAGTGACCATCGTGCACACCGAGTCCGGCACCGTCAGCCGTGCCACGACCGATGCAAGCGGCCGCTACAACGCACGTGGCCTGCGCGTCGGCGGTCCGTACACGATCACGGTGACCAAGGCGGGCGAAGGGACGAGGACCGAGGACAACGTCTATCTCAACCTCAACCAGGTCAACACTGTCGATGCTGCCCTGACGGGTGACATGACCACCCTGGCGACCGTGACTGCGACCGCGATCGGTGGTTCGGAGATCTTCAGCGCCAACAAGATGGGCACGGGCACCAACGTGACGAGCGCGCAGCTCGAAGCCCTCCCCTCGATCAGCCGGACGCTGCAGGACTACGCGCGTCTCGATCCGCGGGTGTCGCAGACCGACAAGGCGCGCAACGAAATCTCGATTGGTGGCCAGAATCCGCGTTACAACGCGATCCGCGTCGACGGCATCAACAGCGGCGACACATTCGGCCTGGAGTCGAATGGTCTGGCAGCGCCGCGTCAGCCGTTCTCGATGGACGTCATCGACGAGATCGCAGTGGACGTGGCCAACTATGACGTCACCATCACGGGCGGCGTCGGCGGCGTGATCAATGCGGTCACGAAGTCCGGCACCAACAATTTCAGTGGGTCCGTGTACGGTCTGTACCGCGACAACGACTGGTCCGGCAAGAACCAGAACGATATCCGTCCGGTGCTGTTCGATTCGGAGGAGACCTACGGCGTCACCTTCGGTGGCCCCATCGTCAAGGACAAGCTGTTCTTCTTCGCCAACTACGAGAAGTACACGGGCAAGAACCTCTTCATCGGCAATTCCAGCTTCGGTCCGATCGGTTCCGGCGCAAGCAACATCGTGGGCATCGAGCAGGGCGACATCGACCGTGTGATCGGCATTGCCCGCAACACGTGGGGCTTTGACGCGGGTTCACTCGCACTTCCCGCGCTCGACACCGAATCCGAGGAATACGGCCTCAAGATCGACTGGAACATCACCGACAACCATCGCGCGAGCTTCCGCTACGCGAAGTCCGAGCAGAACCAGGCTTACCTCCAAGGGTTCGGCAACAGCTCGCTGGCGCTCAACACCTACCACTACACCAAGAGCTACGAGGTCGAGACGATGACCGCGCAGCTGTTCAGTGACTGGAGCGACTCGTTCTCCACCGAGATGAAGGTGTCGTACCGCGATTACTTCGTGCCGCGCGTCCCGCTGGCCGATCTGCCCGCCATTTCCGTGCGTATCGGTGACAACACGCTCAACCTCGGCACCGAAGAGAACACCCACGTCAATGCGGTCGGAACCGAGACGCTGAACGCGTTTTTTGCCGGCAACCTGTTCCTGGGCGACCACACGGTGAAGTTCGGCTTCGATTATGAAGACAACGACATCTACAACCTCTTCGGCCGACGTCTGAATGGCGTCTACAGCTACGACAGCATCGACGACTTCGAGGCGGGCACCGCCAGTCGCTATCAGCTCTTCTATCCGCGCGATGGCGTACGCGACAACATGGCCGCCGTGTTCGGTCTGAAGAACATCGGCGTCTTCGTGCAGGACTCGTGGGCGGTCAATTACAACCTGACCTTGATGTTGGGCGCTCGCTACGACGAGCCGCGTGTGGATGGTTCGCCCTTCTACAACCCCCGTGCCTTCAGTGCGTTCGGGTTCGACAACAGCCAGACCATCGACGGGAACGGGCTGTTCCAGCCGCGCGCCGGCTTCAACTACACGTTCGACAGCGAACTGCCGACGCAGCTGCGCGGCGGCGTGGGCCTCTTCCAGGGCGCAGCGGCCAGCGTCTGGCTCTCGAACGGATTCTCGAACTACGGTCGCGAAGCCTACGTCGACTACCTCTTCACCGCAGCCGACGGCGGGTTCAACGGCTTCAACCCCGATCCTGCGGCGCAGTGCGCCCTCGTGGGCCTGAACGGACGTCCCTGTCCGCCGACCGCCGCAGCCGGCGGCGCTGAAGCAATCGACTTCATCGATCCAGAGCTCGGCCAGCCGGCTGTCTGGAAAGCCAATCTTGCGTTTGACACCGAACTGCCGTGGTGGGGCGTGGTGGCTTCGGCTGAAGGCGTGTGGACCGAGGTCAAGGAAGCGATCTACTACCAGGAGCTCAATACCGGTGCGTCGACGCGTGTCGGTCAGGACGGTCGGCTGCTGTACTGGAACGATGCGGGCTACAACCCCGGCAGCTGGAACCAGAGCGGTGTGGGCAGCGGCGTGAACGCCCGTGCGGGTCGCGACACCAACTTCACCAACGTCATCATCGCCCGCCCCACCGACAAGGGTGAGAGCCAGCAGTACACGTTCGGGCTCAACAAGCCCTTCAACGAGAGTGACTGGTCGTGGCAGGTTGCCTATACCTTCACCCACGCGACCGAAGTCAGCGCGCTGACGAGTTCGACGTCGGGTTCGCAGTTGGGCAACAACGCCGTGTTCCAGGCGAACGAGGAAGTGGCGTCGCGCTCGAACTACGAAATCCGTGATCGGTTCTCCGCCGCGCTGACGTGGAAGCATGCGTTCTTCGGCGACAACAATACGTCTGTCTCGATGTTCTACGAGGGACGTTCGGGACGCCCCTTCAGCTACACCTTCGACAACGACGCCAACGGCGATGGCCGTTTCAACGATCTGCTGTACATCCCGGCGGGCCCTGGCGATGTGCTCTTCGGCTCTCCGGAAGAGGAGCGCGACTTCTGGGCGTACGTCGAGGGCGATGAATACCTTCGCTCGCACCGGGGCCAGGTGGCGGGCCGCAACGCGGCGCGCAACGACTGGGTCAACCAGTTCGATATCCGCATTTCGCAGGAACTGCCCGGCTTCTTCAACAACAAGGCGGAAATCTGGCTGGATATCCTCAATGTCGGCAATCTGATCAACAAGGATTGGGGCCGCATCGAGGAAGTCGGCTTCCCGGCGATGAAGGGTATCGTCGAGTACGGCGGTGTCGACCCGGCTACCGGCAAGTATGTGTACCGCTTCAACCGCCCGGACGAAGCGAGCATCTACGACGACAAGGGTGTGTCGCGCTGGGCTGCCCAGATCGGCTTCCGCTACAAGTTCTGATCCGCGGATCGAACGCGTGAAACCAGGAAACGGCCGGGGAAACCCGGCCGTTTTCTTATCTGCGGGGTCCTGCGCTACAGTGCCGCACCCCTAAAAGAAGCGAAGCAAGAATGAGCAACGAGATCGGGGCGGCGACGGCGCTGCCCACCGTGAATGCCTACGTCTATCCCCGCGGCGGCCTGGACGTCCTGTCCCGCGATGAAGTCGCCCGCCTCAAGGACGCGTCCGCCGGCGGCATGCACGATCTGCTGCGCCGGTGCGCACTCGCGGTGTTGACCAGTGGCAGCGCGTCAGACGACCCGCGCGCCGCCCAGGAGCTGTACCCCGACTTCGACATCCAGGTGCTGCAGCAGGATCGCGGCATCCGGATCGAGCTGGCGAACGCGCCGGCGATGGCCTTCGTCGATGGCCAGATCATCCGCGGTGTCGCCGAGCTGCTGTTCGCGGTCGTGCGCGATCTCGCATACACCGCGATCGAGTTGGGTCCGGAATACGCGACCGATCTCGAGTCTTCGGCCGGTATCACCAATGCGGTCTTCGGCCTGTTGCGCAATGCGCGTCTGCTGCAGCCGGGCGATCCGAACATGGTGGTCTGCTGGGGCGGCCACTCGATCAATCGCGTCGAGTACGACTACACCAAGCTGGTCGGCTACGAGCTGGGCCTGCGCGGCATGGACATCTGCACCGGCTGCGGCCCGGGCGCGATGAAGGGGCCGATGAAAGGCGCAAACGTCGCCCACGCCAAGCAGCGCCAATATCCGGCGCGCTACATCGGCATCACCGAGCCGGGCATCATCGCAGCCGAATCGCCGAACCCGATCGTCAACCAGCTGGTGATTATGCCGGACATCGAGAAACGTCTCGAATCGTTCGTGCGCCTGGGTCACGGCATCATCGTGTTCCCCGGCGGCGTGGGCACGGCGGAAGAGATTCTCTATCTGCTGGGCCTGCTGCTGCAGGAAGAGAACCGCGACATCCCGTTTCCCTTCATCCTCACCGGCCCGACCGCGTCGGCGCCGTACTTCGAGCAGATCGACCAGTTCATCCGGCTGACCCTCGGTGACGAAGCCGCGTCACGCTACGAGATCATCGTCGCCGATCCGGAGCAGGTTGCGCGCCGCATGTCGGCCGGCATCCGCAAGGTCAAAGAATACCGGGTCGCGCACAAGGACTCGTTCTACTTCAACTGGTCGCTGTCGATTCCGCTCGACCTCCAGCAGCCCTTCGTGCCCACGCATGAAGCCATGGCCGCGCTCGATCTGCACCACGGCCGCCGACCGCACGAACTCGCCGCCGATCTGCGTCGCGCGTTCTCCGGCATCGTCGCCGGCAACGTCAAGGAAGACGGTCTGCGACGCGTGGAAGAGTTCGGCCCGTTCCGCATCAACGGCGACCGCGACATCATGCAATCGCTGGATGCCCTGCTGCGCGCGTTCGTCGAGCAGCGGCGCATGAAGATCGCGGGGGATTACAGGCCCTGTTACGAGGTGGTGTCCTGACCGTCCAGCCGTCCCTGCCGCTACGTTCATCGCCCGCCGGCGACCGTCCGTCCGTCACTGCTTGAAGGACGGACGGCGCTGGCTAGACTGCGCCATGGGGAACGCCGGGCGTACCGGCGGCGGGCGGAAGCGGCATGCGAGCGAGGGGATTCACACTGGTGGAGTTGATGGTCACGGTCGCGGTCGTCGCGATCCTGGCGGCCATCGCGTTCCCCAGTTTCGAGGCGACGATGCGCTCGAACCGGGTATCCACCACCACCAACGAGCTGCTTGCTTCGTTCGCGCTCGCGCGGTCCGAGGCGCTGCGCAGCCCGGGGGGCGCGCAGGTGTGCTCCAGTGCCGATGGCGCCACATGCACCAATACGGCCTGGGACCAGGGTTGGATCGTCTGGATCAATATCGATGGGGAAGGCGACCAGCCGGAGGCGGCAGAAGGCGATCGTGTCGTGCGCTACTCGCAAGCCAAGCCGGGTGTTGCGATCACCGCCGCCGCGGGCGCCGCGAATACGAGCTTCCGCTTTGATCAGCGCGGGTTTCTGGCGGGTGGCGGACGCGCTTTGACGTTGGCCTCGGTCACCTGTCCGGCGGGTGCGCCGCTCGTGCGCACGTTCACCGTCCGGCCTACCGGAGGCGCGTCCATCGCGCGGGGAGATTGCCCATGAAACTGCACCGTTCCACGCAGCGTGGCTTCTCGATGATCGAGGTGCTGATCGCCATTGTTGTGCTCGCGATCGGCCTGCTCGGCTTCGCCCTGCTGCAGACCACCAACCTGCGCTACACCCAGAGCGCCAACAACCGCACGATGGCGACGAATCTCGCTTACAGCCTGCTGGACCAGATGCGGAGCAACCGGCTCTCCGCAGCCCAGTACACCAGCGCGGGCTTTGCAACGGCTGCGTGCACTGCGCCTGCAGGCAATGATGCCGTCTCGCAGGGGATCGCCAACTGGCGCTGCCAGGTCTTGAATGCGCTGGGGCCGTCGGCGCAGGCGACGGTCACATACGACGCGTCCGGTGAGGCAACGGTCACCCTGAGTTGGGGGGAGCGGTCCGCGATCGCCAGCGAGGACACGACCGAGTTCACCGCGAGGACCCAGCTGTGAGGTTTCCTTCTCCCAAACGCGCGCGCGGCGTCTCGCTGATCGAAATGATGATCGCGCTCGCGATCGGCACGTTCCTGATCCTGGGCCTGGCGCGTGTGTTTTCCGCGTCGCGCACCGCCTACCAGCTGTCCGAAGGTGTGTCGCGTGTGCAGGAAAACGGCCGCTTCGCGATCGACTTCATCCAGCGTGACCTGCGCATGGTCGGTCACATGGGGTGCGTCAACGATCAAGCGCACCTGCAGAACGTTGGTGCGCTGCTCAATCGTGTCCCCGCGGGAACCGCGGGCGCCAACTCGGGCGTCAATTTTCCGCTGGGCATCCAGGCGTACGAGGCGGCCAAGACATCGGCCACCACGATGAATCTTGGAACGGCGGCAAACACATGGACGCCGGCGCTTCCCGGCGCCCTGGCGGCGCTGAATCCTGCTCCCTCGCCCGGTAGCGATGTTCTGCAACTCCGGTTTCTTGCGAGCGAAGGTGCAGCCATCCAGGCTGTCGTGGTCTCCGGCACCACTTCGACGATCACGGTGGCGCCCGGTCGCTGGGATGCGTTGACGCAAGACGGGGTGGTGAACCCCACGATGTTCGGAATCGCCGACTGCAGCTTCGTTGATCTCTTCCTGCCATCGAGCACCAATGCAGCGACGAGAACCGTCACGGTGAACGCGGCGCTCGATCGCTACACGCCGCAGCCTGCAGGCCAGACGATGCTCTACCGCCTTGAATCTTTGGTGTACTACGTCGCGCCGAACGCGTCGGGGCAACGCTCCCTGTGGCGCGCGCGCGCGCTCGCGAGCGGCTTCTATGGTCCGGCAGAGGAGCTGGTCGAAGGCATCGAAAGCCTGCAGCTGCAGTTGGGCCTCGACCGCAACACCGGCACGATGCCGGCCGAATCACCGAGCGGGTACGTCGGTACGTTCGTCCTTCCTTCGGCCATGGCCACGACGGAGCCTGCATCGCGTTCGGTCGGTGCTGTACGGCTCGGCGTGCTGGCCAGCAGCCCCGACCGCTCGGCCTCCGGTCAGGCCCCCTTGGGACGCAGCGTGCTCGGCGTGAGGTTCACACCCGCAGACGCGACCGACACCCGATACCGCTTCGGCTACGAAAGCACCATCGCCATGCGCAACCGCCTCTATGGGAACTGAGATGGCCCGCTTCCAACCATCGCCTGCGCGCCGCCAGCGCGGTGCCGTCCTTTACATCGCACTCATCATGCTGGTGCTTCTGGCGCTGCTGGGCATCGTGGGCATGCAGGTCGCCGGCTTGCAGGAGCGCATGTCTTCCAACTACCGCGCGGTGAACCTGGCGTTCCAGGAAACCGAGGCGTTGACGCGCAGCGCCGAGTGCGCGCTGGAGGACATGATCAACCGTACCTCGACGGCCGGTTGCACTGCGGTAGTCGCCGCCGACATCCAGTCGTGCGACACCGGGTTCGATCCAGGCAACTGGGCCGCGGGACGGTCGTTCGCCGAGACCGGCGCGGTCAACGCGCGGCTGATCGGGCCGTGCATCTCGGGCAACTCCACGCTCGATATGGGCGCGGCCGTGAACGAAGACCCGAACCCGATTTACCAGGTCACCGCGTATCGCGTGGACGATCCTGGCAACCCGACGGCGCAGGCCGTCATCGACACCATCTTCAGGCCGTGAGGGCAGCGCCATGAAAGGCCGCACAAAACTCTATGCCGGTGCCACGGCGCTTGTTCTCGCCGGTAGTGCCTATTTCCTGCATTCCGTGATGGCCGTGCAGGGACAGGGTACGCTCGCGCAGCAGCCGTTGAACGTGCAGGCGCAGATCCCGCCCGCGTTCATCATGGCGGTGGACGACTCGGGTTCGATGACGTTCGAGACGCTGCTGCCCGGTCAGGATGGTCAGGGCTGCTGGAACCCGACCGGTGGCTTTTTCAATGCAAATGGATCCCCAAGGACTACGGCAGGAACGGGCGGCGCCTGTGGGTACAACCACCTTATTCCTTACACGGGCCATCGGATCGACGGCAATCGTCATGCGATTGCGCCGATCTTGACGTTCGGATTTGCTCGTTCCCACGAATACAACCCGTCTTACTTCAATCCGGCTGAGACCTATCTGCCTTGGTTGAACGCCGACGGCACTCCGTTCGGTGCAACTGCTACTAATCCCCAGGGCAATGCATCGATCACCGCGACTCGGGCGAACCCCCGCGCCAACTCGCCGGTCATCGATATGACGGAGGACCAGGAAAACACGGACACTGCGTTGGGTTTCCGTTTGCTCAACGGCATGACGTTGCCATTCGGCACCGAGTACTACGCCACCGGCGCGTGCGGCAACGGGGCAGGTGCGGTGGGCGGTACCGGCGCCACTCGAAACCGTTGGGTCACCGTAGGTCCTCTGGCCGGTGGCAGCGTCACCGCGACATGCACGGTCGGGATCCGATACTTTCCCGCGACCTTTTATCTTTCAACCTCTGCGCCTGCACCCGCCGGTTATCGGGCGACGGTTCTCAACACGCTTCTGCCAGGCGTTTTTGGCGGGCGCCAGCTTGCGTCCAACGCATGCGGTCCTGGATGCGACATGTACCGGTACGAGATCAGGCGCGAGAACTACACATCTACCGGTGCGTACAACGCGGCAATCCAGAACTTCGCCAACTGGTTTTCGTTTTATGGCAATCGCAATCGCGCGATGATCGCGGGCATGACGCGCTCGCTGAGCGACGTCCAGAATATGCGCGTCGGCTATTTCCGGATCAACAGCCGAACCAATCCGGTCGCGATGCGCAATATGAATCTGCCCAGCGAGAAGTCCTTGCTGTACACGGATCTGCTTGCGTTGCCCGCCAGCGGTGGCACGCCGAACCTGTTCGCGGTGGATCATATCGGCCGTCAGTTCCAGCGCACTGGCAACGGCGCCCCGATCCAGCTCGCGTGCCAGAAGAATGCGGGCATGCTGTTCACCGACGGCTACAGCAACGGCGGCACGCCGGGCGCGAATGCGGTCACCGGGCTTGGTGCGCCATTCGATCCGACACCTTCGGGCAGCCTTGCGGCGATCGCGACCCAGTACTACCAGACCAACCTGCGTCCCGATTTCCCGACGGGTCGCGTGCCGGTGCCAACCGGATGCAGCGCCGCCAATCCTGACCCGCGTCTGGATTGCAACACCAATCTCCACATGAACTTCTATGGCGTGACCCTGGGCGCCACCGGGTCGATCTATGACCCGGATGTGGCCCGCGATCCATTCGTTGCGCCGTTCCCCAACTGGCCCGGGCACAACAACGACAATCCCACGACGGTCGACGACATCTGGCATGCCACGATCAACACCCGTGGCGAATACATCAATGCGCGCACGCCCAATGACATCACGGCTGCGATGCGGCGCGTGCTGGCGTCGGTCAGCGCCGGGTCTTCGCCGGCCGGCAGTATCGCGCTGACCGGTGCGCGTATCGGCGCCGGGTCGTTGTCGGTGTTTCCGTTCTACGAGGCGCGCAACAACGGGACCGACTGGTACAGCACGCTGACGGCGCAGTCGGTCACGACGAATCCGAACACCGGTGTGGTGAGCTTCTCCAATGCCTGGGAGGCGAGCAACCGAATGCCGGCGGTCGCGGCCCGTAGCGTGTGGTACGGCACCGGCACCAACGCTGCGCTGTTCAATCCAACGAATGTCAATTCCCTGGCACGGTTGTGCGACAACCCGGTGCCGAACATGTCGCTGTGCTCGCAGGCCACGCTGGCTGCGCTCGGCGGCGCAGGCAGCACGCTGACGCTGACCGAGGCCATCAATTACCTGAAGGGCGACCAGACGCTGGAGGCCGAGCGTAACGTCAACGGCACATTGCGCTTCCGGACCACGCGCCTCGGCGACATCGTCAACGCCACACCGGTCGTCAGCGCGCCCACGGACGATTACGGGTATCGCGCGTTGCCGGCGCCTTACGGTGCGAGCTACGCCACCTACATGTCCAGCAAGGTCACGACCGGAAACACGAATCTCCGTCGGCCGATGGTCTATGCCGGTGCGAATGACGGCATGCTGCACGGCTTTGACGGGCGCACGACGACGGCCGGCGGTATCGAACGGTTCGCCTTCATTCCGCAGACCGTGCTCGGGCACATGGGTAACCTGCTGTTTCCCTACGACCAAGCAGCCAGCGGCGACCAGCGCTTCCAGCACCGCTATTTCGTCGATGGACCGCTGGCGGTTTCCGATGCCTACTATGGTGCGGGCGCTGACGCGGGTTGGCGTACGGTCCTTGTCGGCTCGACCGGCGCTGGCGCGAAGGGCGTGTTCGGTTTGAATGTCTCCGGTGTGTCCCGTACGTCAGGTGACTTTGCGGCAGCCGACCGGTTGTGGGAAGTGAGCGCCCTCAACACCAGCCTGACCCAGGCGCAACGGGAAAACATCGGCTACGTGCTGGGACGTCCGGTGATCGTGCCGGTCAAGACTGGCTCTGCGACCGGGCCGGTGAAGTGGCACGCGATCTTCGGCAACGGCTACAACAGCACCAGCGGCAAGGCGGTGCTGTACATGGTCGAGATCGGAACCGGCGCGCCGCAGATCAGAATGATCGAAGCCGTCGAGTCAGGTGCACCGGCCGGCAGCAACGGCTTGGGCAATGTGGTCGTCCTCGACCGTTTCACTGGCGCTGCCGACAACTCGCTGACAGCATCGGGGCGGGATGGTTTCGCTGATACCGCCTACGCGGCCGATCAGAAGGGCGCGGTCTGGAAGTTCGATTTGCGTGCTGCGACGCCTGTAGCACCGACGCGGCCGCTCTTCACCTCGCTGCTCTATACGAGCGGCGCCGAGAACAACACGCGCCAGCCGATCCTCGGCGGTCTGACTGCAGCGGCCGGTCGCAACGGTGGCGTCATGCTGTACTTCGGTACCGGCAGCTTCTCGTTCGATGGCGATCCGGTCGACGTGACGCAGCAGTCGCTCTATGCGGTGCTCGATGCGGGCACCGGTCAGCCCACGACGACCATTACCCGCACCAACCTCTCTGCCCAGACCATCACGTCAACAAGCGACGGTGTGCGTTCGACAAGCTCCAATATCCCGGCTGCCGGACGACTTGGGTGGTACATCGATCTGCCGGTGCGCGAGCGGTTCGTCGGATATCCCCGCATCGAGAGCGGCATCGTTTTCATGCCGACCTATGCACCGGTCAGTGCGCTCCAGTGCAGTGTGGAGGGCGCCAACTGGCTCTACGGTCTCAATGCGTTGACCGGCGCTGCCGGCTTGTCGAATGTGACCTACGATTCCCCGCAAGGCGAGTCGCCCGGCGCAGGCACAGGAGCGATCTCGCTCAACACGCAGGGCACGGCGCCGGTCAAGGATGTCGCCATCTTCAGTTCGCCGCGCATTTCACCCCTCGCTGCCGGAGCGACGCCGGATGACCTCGACGATGCGCTTGAAGCACAGTGTTCGATGGTGATCCAGGTCGCGGGTGCGCCGCCGCTGTACCTCAAGCGGCCCTGCGGTCGCCAATCGTGGAGGCAGATCCAGTGACCAGCGCTTTCGCTCGGCATACACCAACTGCGCGTTCGCGCTTCGCGCGCGGATTTACCCTGATCGAGCTGATGGTCGTCGTGGCGGTGGTCGCGATTCTGGCCTCGATCGCCCTCCCGAGCTATCAGGATTCCGTGCGCAAGTCGCGGCGTGCGCAGGCCAAGGCGGACATGGTCGAGCTGGCGCAGCGTTTTGAGCGTTTCCACACGGTCAATAACACCTACGAAGGATTCTGGGCAGGGGCGTTCGGCGCCGCGAATGCGAGTGTCGCATCGCCCTCGACGCAGGGGGCAACGGTTGCCTATCTGATTACCAGTGAGGCGACGCCCAATACGTTCACGCTGACGTCGGAGCCGCAAGGCAACCAGACACAGGACACGCGTTGCGGCACCCTCGGGATGACGAATACGGGGGTAAAGAGCGAAACAGGGACAGGGAGCCTTTCAGACTGCTGGTAGTCCGGACGAGCAAAGCAAGCTTCAGTAAGCCGCGGCGCAGTCCGCGGCTTTTTTTTGCTGTCCAGCATCTCCGGTGCGCAAAAAAAAAGCCCATGCATTGCTGCACAGGCCTTTTGATGTCTTGGCGCCCGAAGTTGGACTCGAACCAACGACCCCCTGATTAACAGTCAAGTGCTCTAACCGGCTGAGCTATTCGGGCGGGGACGCACATTCTAGTCGGTTGTCGGCATGGGTCAAGCGTTGGATCGCGACTTTTCGAAAGTTGCCGCGTGCGGTGCTCCGGGCTGCGGCACCGGCCTCCGTGATGGCGGCATGCAGGGTCTAGGTGCTCTGACCTGTCGCGCGGGTCAGAAGGGACACGGTCGATCCGTAGCGGGTCGCGAGCTCCGGATCCTGCCCAGGTTGTTGACGACGACCTGTCCGCCCAGCCTGTCGGCGCGACAGACGTTGACCGTCAGGTTGGTGCCTGCACTGCGGCCGTCACGCTGGTATCGAACGAAGGGACGGGTGGACGCGAGGCGGAGCGAACCCGTGGCGCCCGAGGGCGCGTCGGCCTCGCGCAGCAGCTCCATGGCGGTGTCGGGCCGACGATTGCCGTCGGGATCCAGGAACACGATCCAGCCCTTGCCCCAGTCGGCGTCCGATCGACAGCCGTCGAGTGCGCGTCCGGGACAGGCCACGATCGGGCTGCGGCGTGTGATCGCCGCGTTGCGCGCCATCGCAAGATCGGCGCTGACCAGGTGCAGCGCGGTCCGGACCCGATAGCGGTCCAGAACATCCGCGAAGGCCGTCATCCCGAAGGTGCAGAGCAGGGTGAGGAGGGCGAGGGTCGTCATCAGCTCGACGAGCGTGAGGCCGCGCATGGGGCGTGTCCCGTGCGTTTCCTGGCCGGAGGCGCGGAAGGGCGGCTTCGAATATCCAGGGATCGGTGAAGGCGGCGGCGCGCCGCTGATGCCCGGTGTGCCTGCGTCACACGGATGCGCATGCCGGCGGCCGGGTGGCAGTCCGGCCCCGTCCAGATGGAGGCGGTCGCGCGGAAGGTTAGCGGTGTATCGCTGGCGCATGAGGACGTCCTTGTCCTGTCGCTGGGCGGGCGCCTCCACGACGCGATTGCGATCGGCTCCGTCATGCCGGTCGCGGGTGTCGTCTCAGCTCCTGCACCGGTTACCTGCAATCCTGCAGGGCATCCAGATTCCGCGTGTCGGCGGGCCCGTGCAGCCGGTCTGCGTCCCATGCGGTGGTCGGAAACCGCCCACTGCTATCGTGGGCGGCCGCGTCACAACGATGTCCGCGCCCTGTCCATGTGCCCCGAGTGCGCCGGATTCGCGTTGTGGCGGGTTGCCTCTGTCCCCATGTCACCTGCTTCCCCGGATCGGCCTGCCTCATGAACGACGTCATCCACCCCGCCGCGTTCCAGCTGGTCTCGCCGTACAAGCCGGCGGGCGATCAGCCGCAGGCGATCGAAAAGCTGGTCGACGGCTTCGAGGCGGGTCTGGCGCACCAGACGCTGCTAGGCGTCACGGGCTCGGGCAAGACCTACACCATCGCCAACGTGATCCAGCAGGTGCAGAAGCCGACGCTGGTGATGGCGCCGAACAAGACCCTGGCCGCGCAGCTCTACGGCGAGTTCAAGTCGTTCTTCCCGCACAACGCGGTCGAGTACTTCGTCAGCTATTACGACTACTACCAGCCCGAGGCGTACGTGCCGTCGTCGGACACGTACATCGAGAAGGACAGTTCGGTGAACGAACACATCGAACAGATGCGGCTGTCGGCGACCAAGGCGCTGCTCGAGCGACGCGATGCGATCGTGGTCTGTTCGGTGTCGGCGATCTACGGCCTCGGCGATCCGAACGAGTACTTCCGGATGGTGCTGCACATGGTGCGCGGCGAGCGCATCGACCAGCGCGAATTGATCCAGCGCCTGACGGCGATGCAGTACAGCCGCAACGACACCGAATTGCGCCGCGGCACCTATCGCGTGCGCGGCGAGGTCATCGACATCCATCCGGCGGAATCGGAAATGGATGCGCTGCGCATCGAGCTGTTCGACGGCGAGATCGAGCGCATCACCCAGTTCGACCCCTTGACGGGCGAGACCAAGCGCACCTTGCCGCGTTACACCATCTACCCGAAATCGCACTACGTCACCACGCGCCGCACGACGCTCGAAGCGGTCGAGGCGATCAAGGCGGAACTGCCGCCGCGCCTGGAGCAGTTCTATGCCGAGAACAAGCTGGTCGAGGCCCAGCGTCTGCAGCAGCGGACGCAGTTCGATCTGGAAATGATGGCCGAGGTCGGCTACTGCAACGGCGTGGAGAACTATTCGCGGCATTTGACCGGACGCATGCCCGGTGAAGCGCCGCCGTGCCTGTTCGACTATCTGCCGCCGGACGCGCTGCTGGTGGTCGACGAGTCACACGTGACCGTCCCGCAGATCGGCGCCATGTACAAGGGCGACCGTTCGCGCAAGGAAACGCTGGTGAACTTCGGCTTCCGCCTGCCGTCGGCGATGGACAACCGGCCGTTGAAGTTCGAGGAGTGGGAAGGGCGTGCGCCGCGCGCGATCTTCGTCTCGGCGACGCCCGGCAAGTACGAACTGGACAAGTCGGAGGGGCAGATCACCGAGCTGGTGGTGCGCCCGACCGGCCTCATCGATCCGGTGGTCGAGATCCGCCCCGTCGCGAGCCAGGTCGATGATGTCCTGGGCGAGATCCGCGAGCGGGTCGAGATGGGCGACCGCGTGCTGATCACCGTGCTGACCAAGCGGATGGCCGAGAACCTCACCGAATATCTCGGCGAGCACGAGATCAAGGTGCGCTACCTGCATTCGGACATCGACACCGTGGAGCGTGTGGAGATCATCCGTGACCTGCGCCTCGGCAAGTTCGACGTCCTGGTGGGCATCAACCTGCTGCGCGAAGGACTCGACATGCCCGAGGTATCGCTGGTCGCGATCCTCGATGCCGACAAGGAGGGCTTCCTGCGCTCGGGCGGTTCGCTGATCCAGACGATCGGCCGCGCGGCGCGCAACCTCCGCGGCAAGGCGATCCTCTACGCCGACCGGATCACCAATTCGATGCAGATGGCGCTCGACGAGACCGATCGCCGCCGGGCGAAGCAGGTCGAGTACAACACCGAGCACGGCATCACGCCGACGTCGGTGGCGCGCGCGATCGTCGACATCATGGAAGGCGCCCGCGCCGAGCCCGAGCTGGAGAAGAAGGGGCGCGGCAAGAGCCGCAAGGTGGCAGAGCCGGTCGAGGATTACGCCGCGATGCCACCGGAGAAGCTGGCCGCACGCCTCAAGGCGCTGGAGCAGCAGATGTACCAGCACGCGCGCGATCTGGAGTTCGAGGCGGCCGGTCGGATCCGCGACCAGATCCGCCAGATCAAGGACGCGAGCCTGGTCCGGTAGAAATTTGCGCGCGGGTATTCGACAACGCGCGAATCCGGTGTATGATTCGCACCCTTCGGGCGGTTAGCTCAGCGGTAGAGCACTACCTTGACATGGTAGGGGTCACAGGTTCGAACCCTGTACCGCCCACCACCTCGTACCCTTGATGCAGCAGGGTGGGGTGGGATCGAAGAGCCGGCCGGCGCGCAGCGCCCTGGCCGATGTGACGCGCGATCGGCCGACGTCAGGCCACACGCATCTTCATCTCTCCGGATTCACGCACGCGGTTCGCGCTGCTGTCTCGCCCTGCGCGCAGGGGCGACGTATGCGACTCGCAATCATCGGTGCGCTTGCGCGCATCGGTCGATGCAGTGGGCGCGTGCCGTCACGCCGGCTCCCGTCTGCAGGGCGCAGCCTAGCGGCAAGCAGGCCGTCGGCTTGACAGGATCCTCCATGCACGCTGCTTCGAGGATGTCCCGCCGCTGGTCGCGCTTGCGCAGCCGGTTCGGCACATACGCTTCCCCGCTCGATTCCACCGATCTCGCGTCCGAGGCGCCGCTTCGCGCGCAGCTGTTCAGCGCCGAGCAGATGGAGCTGCACGGCAAGGCGCTCGCGCTCACCCATCGCATCCACACCGGGCGCGTGCCCGATCGTCTGCTCGCACGACTGAGCGAGAACGCGGCGCTGCTCGAGGATGCGCGCACGTTCCTGTCGCTGATGGTCCGCGACGACATCCGCATCACCCCGGCCGGCGAGTGGTTGCTCGACAACTACCACCTGATCGAGGAGCAGGTGCGACTCGCGCGGCGGCATCTGCCCAAGGGCTACAGCCGTGAACTGCCGGCGTTGTCGCAGGGTGCGTCGGCCGGACTGCCGCGGGTCTACGACCTCGCGATGGAGGCGGTCGCACATGGCGATGGCCAGGTGGATGCGGTCACGCTGAGCCGCTTCGTCGCGGCCTACCAGCTGGTCACGCCGTTGACGCTGGGCGAGCTGTGGGCGATCCCGATCATGTTGCGCCTCGCGGTGCTGGAGAACCTGCGGCGCATGGCCGCCCGCGTGATCCACGACGGCCGTGATCACCGCCGTGCGCGGCGCTGGGCCGAAGAACTCAACGCCACCGCGACCGGCTCGCCCAAGGATGTGGTGCTGGTGGTCGCCGACATGGCCCGCAGCCAGCCGCCGGCCACCGGCGCCTTCGTCGCCGAACTCACCCGGGGCCTGCACGGGCGCGGCGCGCTGCTGTCGCTGCCGCTGACGTGGATCGAGCAGTGGCTGACCGACAGTGGACTGCGCATCGACGCGCTGGTCCACGCCGAAAGCCAGCAGCAGGCGGCCGACCAGGTGTCGATCGGCAACAGCATCGGCAGCCTGCGTTTCCTCGCGAACATGGACTGGCGCGAATACGTCGAGACCATGAGCCTGGTCGATGCGGCCCTGCGCGAGGACCCCGCGGCCACGTACGGCCTCATGGATTTCGCGACCCGCGACCATTACCGCCATGCGGTCGAGACCATCGCCCGGCGCAGCGGCGCCAGCGAGGTGGACGTCGCGCAGACGACGGTGCGACTGGCGCAGGTGCATGCGGCCGACAGCATCGAAGCGCACGTCGGCTACTACCTCGTCGACGACGGCGTCGACGCCACCCTGACCACGCTGGCGTCGGCGCACGGACGCCGCAAGGCGCGCATGGCGCCGCGCACCGTGCCGCTACCGGTGTATCTGTCGCTGATCGCCGTGGTCGTCGCCCTCGCCACGACCGGCCTGCTCGGCCAGTCCGGTGCGCACGCGGTCTCTTGGGCGCCTGCCTGGGTGCTGATCCTGCTGGGCCTGCTGGTCTTCAGCGAGCTCGGCATCGCGCTGACCAACTGGCTGGCCACGGTGATCGTGGCGCCGAAGCCGCTGCCGCGCCTGGAGTTCTCCCTGGGCCTGCCGCCCAGCGAGCGGACGCTCGTCGTCGTGCCCTGCATGTTCGGCGACATCGCCACGGTCGACGCACTGGTCGAAGGACTCGAGGTGCGGTTCCTCGCCAACCGCGATCCGCATCTCCATTTCGCATTGCTCAGCGACGATCTCGACGCCGACCAGCAGACCCTGCCGGGCGATGCGGCCGTGCTCGCCCACGCCGCGGCACTGATCGCCGGCCTCAACCAGCGGTATCTGGCCGACAGCCCGGCGCCCGGCGGCGACCGCTTCTTCCTGTTCCACCGGCCGCGCACCTGGAATGCGGGCGAGGGGCGCTGGATCGGCGAGGAACGCAAGCGCGGCAAGCTCGCCGCATTGAACGGCTTCCTGCGCGGCGCCGGCACGGGTGCGTTCCAGCAGATCGTCGGCCGGACCGAGGTGCTGGCCAACGTGCGCTACGTGATCACCCTCGATACCGACACACGGCTGCCGCGCGACGCCGCGCGCGCCTTCGTCGGCACGCTGGCGCATCCGCTCAACCGGGCGGTGTTCGATCCCAGGCGCAATCGCGTGACCCGCGGCTACGGCATCCTGCAACCGAGTGTCGGCAGCAGTTTCAGCGGCCGGCGCATCAGCCGCTATGCCCGCATGTACGGCAGCGAGCCCGGCATCGATCCCTATACGCGCACGGTGTCGGACGTGTACCAGGACCTGTTCGGCGAAGGCTCCTTCGTCGGCAAGGGCATCTACGACATCGACGCGTTCGAGCAGGCCCTGCACGGGCGCTTCCCCGACAACCGCATCCTCAGCCACGACCTGCTGGAAGGCTGCCACGCCCGCGCGGGCCTGGTCAGCGACGTCCGTCTGTACGAGGACTATCCCGCGCGCTACGCCGCCGACGTGAAGCGGCGCCACCGCTGGATCCGTGGCGACTGGCAGCTGCTGCCCTGGCTGATGCCGTGGGTACCGACGGCACGCGACGGCCGGGTGCGCAACCCGCTGTCGTGGCTCTCGCGCGGCAAGCTGATCGACAACCTGCGCCGCAGTCTGGTGCCGGCGTCCGCGCTCGCGCTGCTGGTGTTCGGCTGGACGACGCTCACCGCGCCGCTGGCCTGGACGTTCTGGCTGCTGGCGGTGTTCTTCGCGCCGGTGCTGATTCCTGCGCTGCGCGACCTGCTGTCGAAACCGGCCGACATGCGCCTCGACACGCATCTGCTGCAGGTCGGCGATGCGACCGGGCGTGGGCTGGTGCGCGCCGTGGTGAATTTCGCGTGTCTGCCCTACGAGGCGATGTTCAGCCTGTCGGCGATCGCGGTGACGCTGTGGCGCACGCTGGTCACGCGCCGGCATCTGCTGCAATGGAATCCGTCGAGCGAAGTCGAGCGGTCGCTCGGCAGCGGCATGGCCGCCGAGCTGCGCGCGATGTGGGGCGCACCCGTGCTGTCGCTGCTGATCGGCCTGCTGGTGCTGCGGACGAATCCCGTGGCGCTGTGGGTCGCCGGTCCCGTGCTGCTGCTCTGGGCGGTGTCGCCGCTGCTGATGGCGTGGCTCGGTCGCGCGCCGGCGCAGCGCAGCGCGCAGCTGTCGATGGTGCAGCTGGATTTTCTCGGCCGCCTGGCGCGACGTACCTGGGCGTTCTTCGAGGTCAACATCCGCGAAGACGACCATTGGTTGCCACCGGACAACATCCAGGAACACCCGTCACTGGTCGTCGCACGCCGCACCTCGCCGACCAACATCGGCCTGTCGCTGCTGGCGAATCTGGGCGCGTGGGATTTCGGCTATCTGCAGACCGCTGCGGTGATGACGCGGACCCGGCGCGTCTTCGCCACGCTCGACCGCATGGAGCGCCACCGTGGGCACTTCTACAACTGGTACGACACCGAAACGCTGACGCCGCTGCAGCCGCGCTACATCTCCAGCGTCGACAGCGGCAACCTGGCAGGCCACCTGCTGACCCTGCGACAGGGCCTGCTGGGCCTCGCCGATGCGCCCGTGCTGGCGCCGCAGACCTTCACGGGGCTGTCCCACACGGTCGACGTACTGCGCGAACTCTACGAAGCGCAGGGCCATGCCGATCCGGCATGGAGCGCAGCCGTCGAAGCGTTTGAGGCGCGCCTCGCGCTCGCCCGGGCGACGCCGCCGGAGACGCTGGGCGATGCACTCGCGGCCATCGACGCGCTTGCCGCGCTCGCGGTACCGCTGGCGTCGCTGTCGCCGCCGGCCGATACCTACGATCCACTGGAAGACGCACCCGCGCACTGGGCAGCGCGTCTGGTTGCCGCGTGCGCCGAAGCGGGTGACGCCCTGCGCGCGTGTATGCCGGCATCGGACACCACTGCGACGCGCCCCGGGCACAGGGCTGGTCTGCCATCGCTGCGCATGCTGTGCGCGCCGGGCAACGCGTCCGATGTGCGGGCGTGGGCCTGCGCGCAGGTCCACGAACTGGAACGGCTGGCCCATGTCGCCGGCCAGTTCTCGCTGATGGAGTACGGTTTTCTCTACGACCGCGCGCGGCATTTGCTGTCGATCGGCTACGACGTCGACAACCGGCGCCTCGATCAGGGGCACTACGATCTGCTCGCCTCTGAAGCGCGGCTGTGCAGTTTCGTCGCGGTCGCGCAGGGCCAGCTGCCGCAGGACACGTGGTTCGCGCTGGGCCGGCTGCTGACCGAGGTCGATGGTGACCCGACGCTGCTGTCGTGGAGTGGCTCGATGTTCGAGTACCTGATGCCGCAGCTGGTGATGCCGAGTTACCCGGACACGCTGCTCGACCAGACTGCGCGGCACGCGGTGCAGGCGCAGATCGCCTACGGCCGTCAGCACGACGTGCCCTGGGGCATCTCGGAATCCGGCTACAACACGGTCGATACGCGGATGAACTACCAGTACCGCGCGTTCGGCGTGCCCGGACTCGGGCTCAAGCGCGGACTCGGCGAGGATCTGGTGATCGCGCCATACGCGACGATGATGGCACTGATGGTCGCGCCCGAGGCGGCAACGCAGAACCTGCAACGGCTTGATGCCGCCGGTTTCTCCGGGCGTTTCGGGCTGTTCGAGGCGATCGACTACACGGCTTCGCGCCTGCCGCGTGGTCAGACGCACGCGGTGGTCCGGTCGTTCATGGCGCATCACCAGGGCATGGGCTTTCTCGCGCTCGACCATCTGTTGCACGAGCAGCCGATGCAGAAGCGTTTCACCGCCGATGCCGAATTCCAAGCCACGCTCTTGCTGTTGCAGGAGCGCGTGCCGCGGACCGGCGTATTCCTGCCGCACGAGGTCGAGTCGGTCGGCGTGCGCACCAGTGGCGGCGGTGACGAGACCCAGTTGCGTGTATTCCGGACGCCCGAGACCACACGACCCGCAGTCCAGATGCTGTCGAACGGTCGCATGCATGCGCTGCTCACCAGCGCCGGCGGCGGTTACCTGCGGCAGCACGACATGGCGGTGGTGCGCTGGCGTGAGGACGGGACCCGCGACCACTGGGGCAGCTTCTGCTATCTGCGCGATGTCGAGAACGACGATGTCTGGTCGGCCGCGTACCAGCCCACCTGCGTGCCCGTGGAGCACTACGAGGCGATCTTCTCCGACGCGAAGGCCGAATTCCGCGGTCGCAGGCGCGGGGTCGAGACGCATCTTGAAATCGCGATCTCGGCCGAGGACGACATCGAACTGCGGCGTCTGCGGCTCAGCAACCGGTCGCGGCGTCCGCGGACCATCGAGATCACCACCTATGCGGAAGTCGTGCTGGCGCCGGCGATCGCCGACGAACTGCACCCGGCCTTCAGCAACCTGTTCGTGCAGACGGAAATCGTCCGCGACAAGCAGGCGCTGCTGTGCACCCGACGCCCGCGCGCGCACGACGAAATCCCGCCGTGGATGTTCCATCTCGTCGCCGCCCACGATGCCGACATTGTCGAAATTTCCTACGAGACCGATCGCGCACGCTTCATCGGTCGCGGCCTGACGCCACGCGATCCGCTGGCCATGCGCAGCGCCGGCCCGCTGTCCGACAGCGCGGGGTCGGTGCTCGATCCGGTCGTCGCGATCCGCGTGCGGGTGACGCTGGCGCCGGAGCAGACCGCCGTGCTCGATCTGGTCACCGGCGTCGGGGGCGATCGTGATGCCTGTGCGGCGCTGCTGGACAAGTATCGCGACCGCCGTCTCGCCGACCGCGTATTCGATCTCGCTTGGACCCACAGTCAGGTGGTCCGCCGGCAGATCAACGCCACGCAGGGCGACGCGCAGCTCTACGAACGCGTGGCGGGACTGCTGACATTCGCGCATCCGTTCCTGCGCGCCGACAGCGCCGTGCTGCTGCAGAACAGGCGGGGACAGTCGGGGTTGTGGGGGCATGCGATCTCCGGCGACCTGCCGATCGTGCTGGTGCAGATCGCCCATGCCGAGAACATCGAACTGGTCCGGCAGATGGTCCAGGCGCACGCGTACTGGCGTCTGAAAGGCCTGCAGGTCGACCTGGTCATCTGGAACGAGGACCAGGCCGGCTACCGCCAGGAGTTGCAGGAGCAGATCCTCGGCCTGGTCTCGGCGGGGCCGGAAGGCAATGTCCTCGACCGGCCGGGTGGCATCTTCGTGCGGCCGGCGCAGCAGATCTCGCAGGAGGACCGCATCCTGATCCAGTCGGTGGCGCGCGTGATCGTCGGCGACCAGTACGGCACGCTGGCCGCGCAGGTGTCCCGACACGCGACGGCCGAGCGCAGCATGCCGCTGCTGGTCGCAAGCGATGCGGGCGTGCGCGCGCCGGACGAGGCGGGCGACGACGCGGCGGCCGAGCGGTCGGCCGGGTTCGACGGCCTGCCGCCGCGTGACGCGTCGACGTCCGACGAAGACCCGTGGCCGTTCGAGAAAGTGGCCGAATCCGTGCGCTTCGACAACGGTCTGGGGGCGTTCGCGGCCGATGGCCGCGAGTACGTGATCGTGCTCGACGACGCCGCGACCACGCCTGCGCCCTGGTCCAACGTGATGGCCAATCCCAAGCTCGGCAGCGTGGTCAGCGAAAGCGGAGCCGGCTATACCTGGTTCGAGAACGCGCACGAGTTCCGGCTGACGCCGTGGCACAACGATCCGGTGTCCGACACCGGCGGCGAAGCCTTCTATCTGCGCGACGAGGAAAGCGGCCACACGTGGTCGCCGATGCCGCTGCCGATGCGCGGGCGCGGCGCCTATCGCACCCGCCACGGATTCGGCTACAGCGTCTACGAGCACGTCGAGGACGGGATCGCCAGCGAGTTGTGGATCTTCGTCGGCCTGCGCGAGGCGGTGAAATTCTCGGTGCTGAAGCTGCGCAATCTCTCGGGTCGTGCGCGCCGGCTGTCGGCGACGGGTTACGTCGAGTGGGTGCTCGGCGACATCCGGGTGAAATCGCAGATGCACGTGATCACCGAGCGCGATGCCGGCACTGGCGTGCTGACCGCGCGCAACCCCTACAACACGGAATTCGGCGGGCGCGTCGCCTTCTTCGACGTCGACGGCGACCGGCGCACGTTCACCGGTGACCGCACCGAGTTCCTCGGCCGCAACGGCAGCCTGCGGGCCCCGGATGCGCTGCGTCGCGAGCGGTTGTCGGGCCGCCTGGGTGCCGGGCTGGACCCGTGCACCGCAATCCAGGTGCAGGTGGATCTCGCCCCGGGGCAGGCGACGGAGACCGTGTTCCGGCTCGGCATCGGCGACGACATGCACGCCGCGCTGCAGCTGGCGCACGGACTGCGCGGCTCGATGCCGGCGCACGACGCGCTCGACGGGGTGCGCCTGCACTGGCTGCAGATCCTCGGTGCGGTGCGGGTGGAGACGCCCGAGCCTGCGACCGACCTGCTGGTCAACGGCTGGCTGCTGTACCAGACGCTGGCGTGCCGCTACGTTGCCCGCAGCGGCTACTACCAGTCCGGCGGCGCGTTCGGGTTCCGTGACCAGCTGCAGGACACGATGGCGACCGTGCATGCGATGCCGGCGCTGACCCGCGCCCATCTGCTGCTCAGCGCGGCGCACCAGTTCCCGCAGGGCGACGTGCTGCACTGGTGGCACCCGCCGGCCGACCGCGGCGTGCGCACGCGCTGCTCCGACGACTATCTGTGGCTGCCGCTCGCGGCCTGCCGCTACCTGGAGGTCACCGGCGACGACAGCGTGCTCGACGAGCGGGTCGGCTTCATCGAAGGCCGCCTGGTCAATGCCGACGAGGAGTCGTACTACGACCTTCCGGTGCCGTCGGGTCGCGTGCAGTCGTTCTACGACCACTGCGTGCTCGCACTGGAGCGGGGCATGTCGCTGCTCGGCGAACGCGGCCTGCCGCTGATCTGCACCGGCGACTGGAACGACGGCATGAACCGCGTGGGCGAGGCCGGCCGCGGCGAAAGCGTGTGGCTCGGCTTCTTCCTTTACGACGTGCTGCAACGTTTCATCCCGGTTGCCGAGGCGCGCGGCGACGCGACGTTCGCAGCCACCTGCGTCGCCGCTGCGCAACGCCTGCAGGGGAATCTGGAAGCCGAGGCCTGGGATGGTGGCTGGTACCGGCGCGCTTGGTTCGACGACGGTACGCCGATCGGCTCGCAGTCCAGCGACGAATGCCGGATCGATTCGATCTCGCAGAGCTGGTCGGTGCTGTCGGGCGCGGCGGAGCCGGGGCGTGCGCGCCAGGCGATGGCCGCGCTCGACACCCATCTGGTCAAGCGCGAGGCGGGGTTGATCCAGCTGCTCGATCCGCCGTTCGACACCACCGCGCACGATCCCGGCTACATCCGCGGCTACGTGCCGGGCGTGCGCGAGAACGGCGGCCAGTACACCCATGCCGCGGTGTGGACGGCGATGGCCTTCGCCGCGCTCGACGACCGCGAGCGCGCCTGGGAACTGGCGCGCATGATCAATCCGGTGCACCACGCCGAAGACGCGGCCGGCACCGCGGTCTACAAGGTCGAGCCCTACGTCATGGCGGCCGATGTCTACGGCGTCGCGCCGCATGTCGGCCGTGGCGGCTGGACCTGGTACACCGGTTCGGCGGGCTGGATGTATCGCCTGCTCAGCGAGTCGCTGCTGGGCCTGCAGCGTCGCGGCGACACGTTGCGCATCGTGCCCTGCATTCCCGACGCCTGGCCCGGCTACCGGATGCAGTTGCGGCATGGCGCGGCGGTGTATCGCATCGAAATCGTGCGGACCGGTGGTTCGCAGGCCCCGCAACTCACGCTCGACGGTGCGGTACAGCCTGGTCTGGAGATCACGCTGCACACCGCCGACGCGGTCCACGACGTGGTGCTGCAGTGGCCGCGGCCTGCGGACGGGGATGTGGGCTGATGGCGCTGCGGATCGAACTCGACAGCGCGCTCGACGCCCTGGCCGGCATGCTCCCGGTCTGGCGCGAGAAGCTGCGCGCACCAGCCGCGTTCTGGCCGCAGTTCGACGCGCTGTCGGCGAAGATCCTTGCACGGGCCCGCGACGAGGCCGAGCGCGCCGCGGTGCGGACGCGTCTGGAGGCGATGCTCGCCGAGGCTGGCTGCGTGCGGCCGAGGCGCCCTTGAACGCGAAAGGGACGGCTTGCGGGCCGTCCCTTCGTGTCGTGCAGGCTGTCGGACTCAAAACTTGAAGTTCAGGCCCGCCAGGTACGTCCGGCCCCATTCGAGATTCTCGAGCGGACGATCGCGGGTGCCGGCGTAGGTGCGGTAGGCCTCGTTGGTGAGGTTGTTGGCCTGCAGCAGCAGGGTCAGGCCATCGAGCGCCGACCCCTCACCGAAGCTGTAGCTGATCTGCGCGTCGGTGATGTTCTCGCCGACGACGTAGCGCAGCGTACGTGCACCGTCGAAATTGCCGATCTCGCCGATGAAGTCCGAACGCCGGCGCTGGCTGACGCGCGCTTCGAAACCGTCGCGCTCGTAGTACGCCGTCAGGTTGTAGACCCGCTTCGACAGACCCGGCAGGTCGATCGGGCCGCTGCCCACGCTGTTGGCGCTCTCGGGATCGAAGATCTGGATGCTGCTGTCATTGAAGCTGGCGCTGGCGACGATGCCGAAACCGCGCAGCGACTCGGTCCACAGGTCGAACGGCAGCGACGCCGTCAGTTCCAGACCGCGCAACGTGCCGCCCTCACCATTCTGCGGCGCGGTGAAGTTGCCGATGTTCTGCACCGGCGGCGTGCCCGGACGCGGCACGTAGCTGGCGACGAAGTCGGAGAAGTCGTAGTCGTCGACGGTCTGCGTGTAGATGTAGGTGCGCAGGTCCTTGTAGAAGAACGCAGCGGCCACGTAGGCGCGGTTGCCGAAGTACTTCTCCCACGACACGTCGAACGCGTACGCGCGCCACGGATCGAGCAGCGGGTTGCCGCCGCTGCCGCCCGGACGGCCGGTGCTCTCGTCGACACCGAATTCCAGCGACGAACGCAGCTGGTCCACGCGCGGACGCGCGACCTGCTCGGCCAGGCCCACGCGCACCGTGTGCTCGTTCGGCAGCTGGAACGCGAGGTTCATGCTCGGCAGCACATCGGTGTAGGTCTTGCCCGACTCGAACGGCCGCACGTTGCTGCCGGCCGGCTGCGTGGAATCGAAGTAACGCGACGCGGACGACTGGTCGACACGCTGGATCTGCACGCCGACGTTGCCGGTGACCGTGGCCACGCCCCATTCGGTGCTCAGGTTCGCGCGCGCGAACGCGCTGGTGATCTTCTCGCTGACCGTCCAGGCCTTCGGGATCAGGTAATCCAGATCCTCGGTCGGCTCGAAGACCATGTAGCGGTCCACGGCGCCGGGCACGTTCCAGGCCGGGATGTAGCCGACGCCCGCGAAGCCGAGGTCGACCAGACCGTACTGCAGATCGTCCGCGATCGCGGTATCACCCTGCGGGCCGAGGTTGATGTTGCCCTCGGGCTGGCGCTTGGACTTCTCGCGGTCGGTGTGGTTGAGGCCGAAGTCGAATTCCGACAGCCACGTGATCGAGCCGGGGGCGGGCAGGGTGAGACCGATGCGCGCGGCCTTGAGCTCGTCCTCCACCTGCGGCGTCTTGCCGTAGCCCGAGCCGTAGATGGTGTTGGTCAGGAACAGGCGCGCGGGATCGGAGTAGTCGAGGCCCGGGGCGAGCTGGGTGAAATCATTGCTGCGGATGTCGATCTCGATCGTGTCGAGCGACGGGTTCGGCAGGCGCTGGGCGTTGTTCTCCAGGCTGATTTCCGACCGCTTGGCCTTCGACCAGCTGATGTCCGTGAACAGACGCGCCGACTCGAAGTTGAACTCGTTGCTCCAGCCCACCGCCGAGATGCGGTCCTCGCGACGGTTGTAGATGCCGCGCACCAGCGGGTAGACGCCAGTCAGCGTGCCGCCGGCGAAGCTGCCGTTCTCGCTGGTGCGCACATCGCTGTAGACGCACGCGGGGTTGCAGGGGAACGAGCCGTTGAACTGGGTATTGACCTCGAACTGGTTCGCGGTGTCTTCCTGCTCGGCGCGCGAATGGAACATGTCCAGCGTGCTGGTCCACGCGTTCGAGGGGCGGAACTGCAGCGTCGCCATGACACCGTCGCGCTTGGTGAAGCCGGTCCGGCGCAACGCCTTCATGCCGTCGGTCGCCCATGTGCCGGGCGCGAGGCCCGGGCGGGCGTCGGTCTTCCACGGCTCGTAGAGGCCGACCTGGTTTTCCTGGATCGGCGTGTCGCTGTGCGAATAGCCGATCGAGAAACCGAAGCGGCGATCGGCGGACTGGCCGATCCAGCTGCCGCTGATGCGGTTGCCGTAGGGATCGGTCTTCGCCGCTTCGCCCAGCGAATTGCGCTGGTAGCGACCGTTGAGCGTGATCACCGACTCGCTGAAGTTCAGCGGCCGCACGGTCTGCATGTCCAGCGTGCCCGACAGCCCCTGGCCGAACAGGCCGGCGTCGGGCGTCTTGTACACGGTGACGCCGCTGACGAGTTCCGACGGGTACTGGTCGAATTCCACGCTGCGGTTGTCGCCGGTGCTGACCATCTCGCGACCGTTGAGCAGCGTGGTCGCGAAGTCGGGCGACAGGCCGCGCACGCTGATCACCTGCGCGCGACCGGCGACGCGCTGCGCCGAGACACCGGGCAGGCGGGCGATGGATTCGGCGATGCTGACGTCGGGCAGCTTGCCGATGTCTTCGGCAGACACCGCTTCGACGATCTGGGTGGCGTCGCGTTTGATCGAGATCGCGCTCTCGATACCGCGCCGGATGCCGGTGACCTTCACCGCATCGAGTTCGGTGGCCTCGTCCGCAGCGGCGGTGTTCGAGGAATTGGTCGTGGTCTGTGCGTGCGCGCCAGCGGCGAGCATCAGCAGTGCCGACGACAGTGCGGCACTGAGCAGGTTGCGATCGAGCTTCGACATCTCCCCTCCCAAGGGTGTCCAGCGGACAGCGGTATTGCATCGTTTGTAGCCGTCCACGGCGCCGTCGGGGCAGGCGTGGTACGGGTCGCGGCCATGGTAGTCGCGAGTCAGAACGTGCAACGCACGCTGCATACGTATTCATTGCGTGACGATTGCCACGGTGTCATCGCACGGGTCGCAATGCCTCGCGGGCGATGTCGCGGAACCTCACATCGCCCGCGCACGGCGCCTGGCACGTGCGTGTTTTCCTGCCTTAGCGCGGACGGTGACCGGTCCCTCGCACCGCCTCGGCTAGCATCGCGACATGCCCAGGCCCTTGACCGCACCCCTCGCCGCCGCGCTGCGCCACTGGGTGCTGGGCGTGTTCCCGCGCGGGGCGAGCGGCATCGATTACGACGCGCCGCCTGGCGATCCCGGTCTGTTCGGACCCGACAGCGCGACCTGGCGGGTGCATGCGGATTTCCCCGGCATGCTCGCCGGTGGTCTCTGCGCGCTGATGCTGCAGGCCTTGCATCCGCAGGTGCTGGCCGGTGTCTGGGACCACTCGGATTTCCGCAATGATCTCGTCGGACGTCTGCGCCGCACCACCGGGTTCGTCGCCGGCACGTCGTTCGCCGGCACTGCGCAGGCCGACCGGCTGATAGGGCGCGTGCGCGCCATCCACGCGCATGTCCGCGGCACGACCGCAGACGGTCTGCTGTATGCGGCAGACGATCCGGCCCTGCTGTCGTGGGTGCATGCCAGCGAGGCCTACGCGTTCCTGCAGGGCTTCCGCGCGTATTCCGGCGTCGAGACGCCGGCCTGGGCGCAGGACCGCTATTACGCCGAGGGCGATCGCGTGGCCGCCGCGCTGGGGGCGGTCGAGATACCTGCCGACCGCGCCGCCATGGCCGCGTACTTCGACGCGATGCGGCCCGCGTTGCGTTACGACGACCGCGCGCGGGAAGTGCTCGAGGTGCTGGCGCAGATCCGCCTGCCGGTCCCCGGTGCGGCCCTGTCGCGCGGCCTCTTTCTCGGGGCGGGCGCGGCGCTGCTGCCGCCCTGGGCGGAGCGCATGCTCGGCATCACGACGCTGCAGCGTGCCCGGCACCGCGCGTGCGCCCGGGCCCTGCGCGGCCTGGCGCCGCTGTTCCACATCGCATTGCCGGACGGCGCAGGCGCGCGCGCCTGCAGACGTGTCGGGATGTCGCCGTCCATCCTGCGCACGTGGCCGCAGGCGCCGACGTCCGACGGTTGAACCCGCTCAGTCGACGGCGTCCAGCGTCGCGACGTACACGCCGTGCGCAGGCAGACGCAGTGCGCCGTCGTGCAGCTCGCCCATCGGCAGGCCATGGCCTGCCAGCGGGCGCGCGGTCTGCGTGAGACGCCATTCGACCGGTGATGCCGACAGATTGAACGCGACCAGCACCTGCACGCCGTCCTGCGCGCGCACGAAGGCCAGCACCGGCTCGGGCGTATCGAGGAAGGTGATGCTGCCGGTGCGCAGCGCGGGCTGCGTGCGGCGCCACTGCAGGAAGCGGCGGGCATGGGCGAGCACGGAGTCCGCATCGGCCTCCTGCGCCGCGACGCTCATCGCGTGGTGCGCGTCGGGGATCGGCAGCCAGGGCGTGCCGGTGGAGAAACCGGCGTCGGCATCGGCGGTCCACGGCATCGGCGTGCGGCAGCCGTCGCGGCCCTTGAAGTTCGGCCAGAACGTGATGCCGTAAGGGTCCCGCAGCGCCTCGAACGGCACGTCCGCTTCGGTCAGACCCAGTTCCTCGCCCTGGTAGAGGCACACCGAGCCACGCAGCGTGCAGACCAGCGCGATCATCTGGATCGCGAACGCCGCGCCGGCGTCGCCGCCGCCCCAGCGCGTGACCGCGCGCACCACGTCGTGATTGGAGATCGCCCAGCACGGCCAGCCGTCCATCGCGCTTTCGAGCCGCTGCACGGTGTCGCGGATGTAGCCGGCGCTGAAGTCCTCGACCAGCAGCTCGAAGCTGTAGCCCATGTGCAGGCGGCCGGGCCCGGTGTATTCGGCGGTGGTGGCCAGCGAATCCTCCGACGAGATCTCGCCGAGCGCAGCGACGTCGGTGTAGCCGTCCATCAGCACGCGCAGGCGTTCGATGAAGCCGATGTTCTCCGGCTGCGTGTTGTTGTAGTGGTGGTACTGGAACGCGTACGGATTGTCGGGCGAGAAACCGCGGCCGATGCGCAGGGCTTCGGGCTTGGGCGGGTTGTCGCGCAGCTGCGCATCGTGGAAACAGAAGTTGATCGAATCGAGCCGGAAGCCGTCGACGCCGCGGTCGAGCCAGAAGCGCACGTAGTCGAGCGTCGCCTGCTGCACCTCGGGATTGTGGAAATTGAGGTCGGGCTGGCTCGACAGGAAGTTGTGCAGGTAGTACTGCCGGCGCCGCGGTTCCCACTTCCAGGCCGGGCCGCCGAAGATCGACAGCCAGTTGTTGGGTGGCGTGCCGTCGGGCTTCGCGTCCGCCCACACGTACCAGTCGGCCTTGGCGTTGTCGCGCGACTCGCGACTTTCGCGGAACCAGTCGTGCGCGTTCGAGGTGTGGCTGAAGACCTGGTCGATCATCACCTTCAGGCCCAGCGCATGCGCCTTGGCCAGCAGTGCGTCGAAGTCGGCCAGCGTGCCGAACATCGGGTCGACGTCGCACTGGTCGGCGATGTCGTAGCCGAAGTCTTCCATCGGCGAGCGGAAGAACGGCGACACCCAGATCGCGTCGACGCCGAGCGAGGCGACGTGGTCGAGGCGCGCGATGATGCCGGGCAGGTCGCCCACGCCATCGCCATCGCTGTCCATGAAGCTGCGCGGATAGATCTGGTAGATCACCGCGCCGCGCCACCAGGGACTTTCGCTCATCGCCGCTCTCGTCTCGCGCCGGCCGGGCGCGCAGCGAAAGTAGTGCATCGCACGGCGCCGGCGAAAGCGCGCGATGCGCCTGCATGCGATGAATACGTATGCAGCTCGCGGCGCGTCGCGACACGCTCGTTACCATGCAGCCATGCACGCACCGGCGTTGGTGCGACGCAGCGGTCCTTGGGAGGGGAGTCGCAGCACATGCGCAACGCGAAACCGCAGCTGTCGTTCTGGCAGATCTGGAACATGTGTTTCGGCTTTCTGGGCATCCAGTTCGGATTCGCCCTGCAGAACGCCAATGTCAGCCGCATCTTCCAGACGCTCGGCGCGGACATGGAACAGGTGCCGGGTCTGTGGATCGCCGCGCCGCTGACCGGCCTGCTGGTGCAGCCGGTGATCGGCTATTTCTCCGACCGCACCTGGACGCGCCTTGGCCGTCGCCGTCCGTATTTCCTGTGGGGCGCGGTGTTCTCGACCGCGGCGCTGCTGGTGATGCCGAACTCGCCCGAACTGTGGATCGCGGCCGGCACGCTGTGGGTGCTCGACGCCTCGCTCAACGTGTCGATGGAGCCGTTCCGCGCCTTCGTCGGTGACCAGCTTGCGCCGAAGCAACGGCCGACTGGCTATGCGATGCAGAGTTTTTTCATCGGCGTGGGTTCGGTCGTCGCCAGCGCCTTGCCGTTCGTGCTGGCGAAGTTCGGCGTCGCCAATACCGCGGGCCCCGGCGAAGTGCCCGACACCGTGCGGTATGCGTTCTACTTCGGCGGCGCGGTGCTGCTGGGCGCCGTGCTGTGGACCGTGCTGCGCACGCGTGAGTATCCGCCCGAGGCGCTGGCCGCATTCGACGATGCGCATCCGCCCGGTACGGTCGCGGGAGGCGAGGTGCCCGTGCCCTCGGCGCTCGGCGCCCTGCCGTGGCTGCTGGTCGGCATCGCCGGCGTGGCGCTCGTGTGGGCCATGGGCTGGGACCGCATGCTCTACGTGCTGGCGGGGCTGCCGCTGGCCTACGGCGTGCTGCGACAGGTCGCGGCGGTGCGGGGCCACGGCATGATCGCCGCGATCGCCGGTGACCTGCATGCAATGCCGACCACCATGCGCCAGCTTGCCGTGGTGCAGTTCTTCTCGTGGTTCGGTCTGTTCGCGATGTGGATCTACACCACCGCCGCCGTCGCGCAGACCCACTACGGCACCACCGACCCGCAGTCGGCCGCCTACAACGAGGGCGCGAACTGGGTGGGCGTGCTGTTCGCCGCCTACAACGGCTTTGCCGCGGTCGCCGCCGTGGCGATTCCGTGGATGGCGCGCCGCCTCGGCCTGCGCATGACGCATCTGGTGAACCTGTGGCTGGGCGGCGCGGGCCTGGTGTCGATCGCCTTCATCCGCGATCCGCAATGGCTGCTGCTGTCGATGGCCGGCGTCGGCTTCGCCTGGGCCTCGATCCTCTCGCTGCCGTATGCGCTGCTCTCCGACAGCCTGCCCGCGCACAAGATGGGCGTGTACATGGGCATCTTCAATTTCTTCATCGTCATCCCGCAGCTGGTCGCGGTGAGCACGCTGGGCTTCCTGCTCGGCCATGTGTTCGGCGGCGCGCCGATGCGCGTGCTGATGCTCGGCGGCGTGAGCCTGGCGATCGCCGGCCTGTTCGCCCTGCGCGTGTCGCGGCCGCTGTCGGAACAGGCGACGCGATGACCATCATTACAGGAGTGTCCGCATGACCCGAGCCTTGACCGTCGCCGTTGCCGCGCTGCTGTGTGCGGGCTGCAGTTCCGCAGGCGCTGTCCGGGCGGGGCAGGCGGCCGACGGAGACGGCCTGTACGGCACGCGCGAGCCCTTCGCCGCGCACGCGGTGTATTTCGTCGTCACCGACCGCTTCGTCAACGGCGACACGTCCAACGATCAACGCGACCAGGGCGGCGCGCATCGCACGTTCGACATTCCCGTGCGTTGCCCCGACGGCATCGACGGCAACATCGGCTATCTCGGTGGTGACTTCCGCGGCGTGCTCGACAACGCCGGCTACATCCGCGACATGGGCTTCGGTGCGGTGTGGATCACGCCGATCGTGGCCAACCCGGACGAGGCGTTCACCGGGGGCGATCCGGTCGCCTGCGGCAGTTCGCTGACCGATCGCGGCAAGACCGGCTACCACGGGTACTGGGGCACGAACTTTTACAAGGTCGACGAGCATCTGCCCAGCGCCGACCTCGATTTCCGCGGTTTCACCGACGGCATGCGCGCCGCCGGATTGAAGACCGTGCTCGACATCGTCGGCAACCATGGTGCGCCGTCGTGGACGATGCCCGAGCCACAGCCCGGTTTCGGCCAGATCTTCGACGCGGACGGAAAACTGATCGCCGACCACCAGAACCTGCCGCCGCAGCAGCTCGACCCCAAGGGCAACCCGCTGCATGCGTTCTACAACGCGACCGGCGTGGTCGATGCCAAGGACGGTTCGATCTTCGACGGCAACCTCGCCCAGCTCTCCGATTTCGACGCCGCCAATCCGGCAGTGTTCGAGTACCTGGCGGGCGCCTACGAGCAATGGATCGGGCAGGGCGCCGACGCGTTCCGCATCGACACCATCGCCTGGATGCCGCATGCGTTCTGGAAGCGCTTCGCAGACCGCATCCGCGGCCAGCATCCCAGTTTTTTCATGTTCGGCGAAGCCTTCGACTACAACGCCGACAAGATCGCCGAGCACACCTGGGCGCGCAACGGCGGGGTCAGCGTGCTCGACTTTCCGATGAAGCAGGCGATGGACGCGGTGTTCGCCGGCGATGCCGGTTTCGAGCGTCTCGCGCCGGCGCTGCATCTCGAGCGCGGGCCGTACGCCAACCCCTACGATCTGGCGACGTTCTACGACAACCACGACATGCCACGCATGGCGGCCAGCGATACCGGCTTCATCGACGCGCACCACTGGCTGTTCACCGCCCGCGGCATTCCGGTCGTCTACTACGGCTCGGAAACCGGCTTCATGCGCGGCCGCGGGGAACATGCCGGCAATCGCGGCTACTACGGCCAGGCGCGCGTCGACGCCGGCGCGCAGAGCCCGATCCACGCCGCGCTGACCCGCATCGCCACCCTGCGCCGTGACACGCCCGCGCTGCAGCGCGGCCTGCAGCTGGTGCTCGACCTCGAGGGTGACCACGCGGCGTTCTATCGCGTGCTCGACGATGGCGACACGCAGCAGACCGCATTGGTGCTGCTCAACAAGGGCGACGCGCCATGGCGCGCCACGCTGGACGCGGCGCAGATCGCCGATGGCGACTGGCGCGATGCGTTCGGCGGCGTTCCGGTGGCGGTCGAAGAGGGCGTCTCGCTCGACGTGCCTGGGCACGGCGTGCGGGTCCTGCTGCGCGACGATGTCGCCGTGTCCGCGGCCCTGCGCGAACGCCTGCAGGGATTGATGGCCGGACGTCTCGGCGGCCCCGGCGCGAAATGACCATCGCGTAGGCGCACGTTCGCGCGCGATGCGCCCGTCGCGCGTCAGCGCGCTCCTGCAGAGGCGACTGCCCGACGGCAACCGACCGGCTGATTCCAGACGCCTGCAGGCGCCCGAAGCCACAGGTCCGGTGACGGCGAAATACTGAGATGTGTCTGCAGGCGCGCGTCTACAGAGGACGCCGGCCGGTCGACTCACGCACGACCAGCGACGTCGGCATCCGCAGGCTTTCCGCGGCATCGCCGACGACCAGCCGCATCAGGGTGTCGACCAGCAGTTCGCCGGCCTTCAACGTGTCCTGGACGACCGTCGTCAGCGCCGGCGTGGTCATGCGCGCGGCGGGAATGTCGTCGAACCCGGCGATCGCGATGTCCTCGGGCATCCGCAGGCCGTGCTCGGCGAACGCGTGCATCGCGCCGATCGCGATGAGATCGCTGGCCGCGAACACCGCATCGAACGGCAGGCCGCGGCGCAGCAGTTCGGTCGCCGCGGCGTGTCCCGAATCCTCGGCGCTTTCCGCATCCACCTGCAGCGCCCGTTCCATCGGCAGGCCGCGCGCCTGCAGCGCGGATTCGCAGCCCAGCCACCGGTCGAGGAATTCCGGGTAGCGACTCGATGCGTCGCCGAGAAACGCGATGCGTCGATGGCCGAGGTCGGCGAGATGCGCACCGATCAGCGCGCCGCCGCCGGCATTGTCGCAGCCGATGGAGATGCCTGGCTGGTCGGGCAGCACCGCGCCCCAGCGCACGAACTGCGTGCCCTGTTCGACCAGCGTGCGCAGCTTGCCCTGGTAGGCGAGATAGTCGCCGTAACCGAGCAGGATCAGCCCGTCGGCCTTGTGGCTGTCGCCGTAATCGGCGTGCCAGTCGTCGGAGAGCTGCTGGAACGAGATCAGCAGGTCCTGGCCGTGCCGTGCGCAGGCGCGGGTGATCGAGCCGAGCATCGGCAGAAAGAACGGATTGATGTGCGACTGGTCGCTGGTCGGATCCTCGAACAGCAACAGCGCCAGCGTGCCGGACTGCTGGCGGCGCAGGTTGGACGCGTTCTTGTCGACCTTGTAATTGAGCTCGCGCGCGATCGCGAGAATCCGCTCGCGGGTCTCGCGGTTGACCGAAGGATGCCCGCGCAGCGCCCGCGACACCGTGGGCTGGGAGACCCCGGCGAGGTGGGCGATGTCCAGAGACGTCGGTTTGCCTTTGATCGTCATCGGTCCGATTCGGGAAATGCGGGAGGGTGGAGGAGCACTTGAAGCAAGAAGGCGTGTTGGCCAGCGCGGTCGCAATGCGCGTGACCAGAAGAATCAGGCGCGCACGTCTGAACGCGATGCCCGACGCCGCATACGACGCCCGGGCAAAGGACGGCACCGACGCAGATGCCAGGCCGGACGTCTTGGATCTCGCCCGTCACGCGGAGTCTGAAGCAGCCTTCTCCGCTTTCCCAGCAACCGGATGGTGTACAGCCTTTCCGCGCGTCTGGAGAGATCGGGAGTTTCGGGCAGGCGCCTGCGACAGGAAGGGTTGAGAATTTTCTCAAAATGCGCGCGTCACAGGAATTCTGTGCGTTTCATCATGTGTTCGATCGGATCTGCTCGATATAAACGAGTTCGAACAGGGGGCGGTACGGATTGCAACGATCTGGATGAAGCGCTTACGAGCACCGCCACTAAAGCCTGATTTGTACACACCAGACAGGGAGTAAGACATGGTCGGTACCGCGACGGTAGTGGAGAAGGCAACGGGAGCGACACGGGATGTAGCAGCTGGCGAGCCGATCGTGCTCGATGCGGCCTCCACCGTGAGTCTGAAGCTTGACCCGGGCAGGGTCAGCACCATCTCGCGCGCAGGCGTTGACGGCCGCGATCTGCTGATCGTGCTCGACGACGGCACGCAGATCCTCGTCTCTAATTACTACGCCTATGACGAGGACGGCACGCTGAGCGAACTGGTGATCGAGGACGAAGGTGGCGGTCAGTGGTGGCTGCGGACCGATCCCGAAACCGGTGGCTACCTGCTCGTCGGAGAGGAGACGATTCCTGTCGCGTCGGCGCTGAATGCGTCGGATGCTGCCGCTGTCGCAACGACGCAAGATACCGGCGTCTCGGGCCTCGCGCTCGGCATCGGCCTGGGCGCTCTTGCATTGGGCGCCGCCGCGGCGGGCGGCGGCGGTGGCGGTGGCGGTGGCGGCGGTTCCGGTGGCGTACCGACCCCGCCGACCCCGACTCCCCGNCCACAGGCGATACGGTGAGCGGCACGGCGGAGATCGGCGCGACGGTCAACGTGTTCGACGCGGGCGGCGCGATCATCGGCACCGGGGTGGCAGGCACCGACGGCCGCTACACGATCACGCTCGATCCGGCGCTCACCGCAGGCGAGCAACTGACGGTGACCGCAACCGACGCCGCCGGCAACGAGTCGGCGCCGATCTCCCTGACCGCACCGGACCTGACGGACAACGAGGCTCCCGACGCACCGACGGCGGTGATCAACGCCACAGGCGATACGGTGAGCGGCACGGCGGAGATCGGCGCGACGGTCAACGTGTTCGACGCGGGCGGCGCGATCATCGGCACCGGGGTGGCAGGCACCGACGGCCGCTACACGATCACGCTCGATCCGGCGCTCACCGCAGGCGAGCAACTGACGGTGACCGCAACCGACGCCGCCGGCAACGAGTCGGCGCCGATCTCCCTGACCGCACCGGACCTGACGGACAACATCGCACCCGAGCCTCCGATCGCGGCCGTGACGCCGGGCGGCGACGCGGTGGTCGGCACCGCCGAGGCCGGTGCCACCGTCAATGTTTTTGATGCCGATGGCAACCTCGTTGGCACCGGGGTGGCTGGCACCAATGGGCGCTTCACAGTTCCTCTTGCGCCGCCGCTTGTCGCCGGTGAGGTACTGATGGTCACTGCCACGGATGCGGCAGGGAACGAGTCCGGCCCGACGTCGGTCACCGCGCCCGATTTCGGGAATGAAGACGTCCCCGCCTCTCCAATCGCTGCTGTCAGCGCGAATGGCGATGCTGTAAGTGGCTCTGCCGAAGCAGGCGCGACGGTGACGGTTTACGACGCTGACGGCAACGTGCTGGGCAGCGTCGAGGCTGACTCCAACGGGGATTACGCTATTCCGTTGGATCCGCCGCTGATTGCGGGCGAGCAATTGTCCGTGACGGCGTCCAACGCCGTGGGCGAGTCATTTCCGACCACCATCTTTGCGCCGGACCTTGCCGACGTCGAAGCACCGGCTGCACCGACTGCGGTAATCAACGGCACGGGCGATACCGTGACTGGCCAGGCCGAGATCGGTGCAACGGTCGAAGTGCGCGATCCGGACGGAAACCTCTTGGGCTCTGGCGTCGCCGGCACCGGCGGCTTCTACACGATCACGCTCGATCCGCCGCTCACCGCGGGCGAGCAGCTTTCGGTGACGGCAGTCGATGCCGCTGGCAATGTCTCGGATCCGACGCTGTTGACCGCCCCGGATCTGACGGACGTTGAAGCACCTGCTGCACCGACCGCCGCGATCAACGATACGGGCGATATCGTCAGCGGCCACGCCGAGATCGGTGCGACCGTTGAAGTGCGGGACCTCAACGGGACGCTGCTGGGCTCTGGCGTCGCCGGCACCGGCGGCTTCTACACGATCACGCTCGATCCGCCACTCACCGCGGGCGAGCAGCTTTCGGTGACGGCAGTCGATGCCGCAGGCAATGTCTCGGATCCGACGCTGTTGACCGCCCCGGATCTCACGGACGTGGAAGCACCTGCTGCACCGACCGCCGCGATCAACGATACGGGCGACACCGTCAGCGGCCAGGCCGAGATCGGTGCGACCGTTGAAGTGCGGGACATCGACGGGACGCTGCTGGGCTCCGGCGTCGCCGGCACCGGTGGCTTCTATACGATCACGCTCGATCCGCCGCTCACTGCGGGCGAGCAGCTTTCGGTGACGGCGGTCGACGCCGCAGGCAATGTCTCGGATCCGACGCTGTTGACCGCTCCGGATCTGACTGACGTTGAAGCACCTGCTGCACCGACTGCCGCGATCAACGATACGGGCGATACCGTCAGCGGCCAGGCCGAGATCGGCTCGACGGTCGAAGTGCGTGATCTGGACGGCAACCTGCTGGGCTCCGGCATCGCCGGCACCGGCGGCTTCTACACGATCACGCTCGATCCGCCGCTCACCGCAGGCGAGCAACTTTCGGTAACGGCGGTCGATGCCGCGGGCAATGTTTCGGATCCGACGCTGCTGACAGCCCCTGACCTGGACGTTGAAGCGCCTGATGCGCCCACCGCGATGATCAACGCGGCAGGCGACACGGTCAGTGGCCAGGCCGAGGAGAATTCGACTGTCACGGTACGTGATGCCGATGGCACAGTGCTCGGTACCGCCGTCGCCGGTCCAGACGGCGGCTACGCCATCGTCCTCGATCCGCCGCTGACCGGAGGCGAGCGGCTGTCCGTCACCGCGACCGATCCTGCGGGGAACGTGTCGGATCCGACCCTGATCAATGCGCCGAACGTTTCCGACAACATCATCGCGTACGACGACATCGCATCGGCCAACCTCGATATCGTGCCCGCGACCCAGAACGTCGCGCTCGGGTCGGCGGCATACCTGTTGCTGGTGTCGCTCAGCGGACTGAACCTGCAGGCAACCGTGCTCGGTACAGAAAGTGTGTCGTTCTCTGTGGGACAGGGACGCGAACTGGACGCGGTCTTCGACTACAGCGCCCTGCTCACGGCGGGCGTACTGGGCAATTACCAAGTGGTTGTCCAGCGCTGGGACGGCACACAGTGGACGGGTGTCGACGGAAACGACCAGGCTACCCTGCTAGAACTCAACCTGCTGACGGGCAATGCACAGGCGGAAGCCCCTGACCTCGGCCCTGGTGAATACCGAGCGTTCATGACCTTCAATGGCGTAGGGGTTGGACTGCTGGGCGCCTTGTCGGTGGGTGGCATCGAGTCTGATTTCACCATCATTGCCGACGTGGTTGGTGATGCCATCAGCGGTAACGTCGTCACTGACGGCGGCGGGGATGTCGTCACGTCCACGACAGTCGTGCAGAGTGTCAATGGCCAGGTCGTCGACGGAACGGTGGAAATCGTCGGCCAGTACGGCGTGCTGCAAATCGATGCGAGTGGCGCCTATACCTACGTACCGAACGAGGCGGTCGCGAACATCGGGCAGGTCGATCAGTTCGTATACACGTTGTTCGATCCGGTAACCGGCAACACGTCATCGGCCACTCTGTTCGTCCGCATCGACAGTAGCGATGTGGATCTGACCTGGGACGACGCGAATCCGGGTGCGCCGGCGACGTTCGATTTTGGGGCGATCGGCGACGCGGGTGCAGCCGGCGTGGAATTTGCGAATGTCACCGGCGATCTCTATGACGACAGCGCCAATCTGGCGTTGACGCTGATCAATCCGAGCCGGACCTACGTCAGCCAGACCTTCAGCGTGTCCGACAGCATGGAGGTGTCTGGTACGGCGAGCATCAATCTGCTGGTGGCCCTGGCATCGAATGGATCACTGGTGCTCCAGCAGCAGACGACGACAGGTGCCTGGGTCAATGTGGGCGATGTCGTGACGTACAACCTGCTGCTCGGTGTGGTCGGGACGGCAGCAGAAATAGATCTCGCGGCGCTCGACCTCGGCGCCGGCACCTACCGGTTCCGCGCCACAGTGGGCGGCGTCGTGGGCCTCAACGCGAACGTCAGTATCGATGTCAACGCCACCTATCTCGACCAGTTCGAAGTGGCCGGCGTCGATGCCGCAACCGGAAACGTGTTGGCCAACGACATGCCAGGGTCGGGCTTCACCCAGCTGCAGGTGTTCGACAATGCGGCAGGCGGCTATGTCGATGTGCCGGCGGGCACAACGGTCTCGATCCAGGGGCAGTACGGCGCGCTGAACGTGGATGCAGGCGGAAGTTATGTCTATACCCCTGACGGGAACAGCAGCTTCTTCGGTGCACCCGTCTCGGAATCCTTCGAGTACCGGCTGCTGCATCCTACGGGGCAGGTCGCGCAAGGTGAGCTCGTGGTCACCGTAGAGCCGGGCGGCGCAGGCGTGAATTCCGTTGTCGAAAGCTTCGATCTCGAGACGATGGCGATCGAAGATGCGCAGGTCGATTCGGATGCCGGGAACGATGCGGTGTCGGGAGAGTTCGATGCATCCGCCCTGTTCGGCGCGATGGCGTACGAAGCGCCGATTCTCGTACGAGGCGAGGGTGGGGAGGTGATTGCGTTGGATGTGCCGCAGGTCGGCGGTCTCCATCATGCGCCGATGTGGGAGGCCGAGTATGGCGTTCCGCTTCGACAGGAGGACGAGACCGACACGCTTCTGGCGCAACAGACGACCAGCGCACTTTGAAGCCGCGCTGGATGTTCGACGTCCTGTCCGATATGGGAAACGTGTGCCGGCTTGGTTTAACGGGCCGGCACGCCCATCGGGGCGGGCGGTGCGACAGGTGCCTGCCGATGCGGAGCATCGTTTGACTCAGGCGGCTCTCGGTGTGCGCGGCGCCCTGGTGTGGACGCTGATGGCGGCGGCGCCCGTTCTGGCGAGCGCCGCCCCGGCAGTCGCGCAGGCAGGCAACCCTGTCGAATCCAAACCCGTTGCTCTGCGGGCGCCCGTCGCAATGCTCGCAGCACGACCGCCTGGCTGGCAGCCGGATGCGGAGGCGCACATGGGCGCCGGCGTGCCACTGGACTGGCGGGAAACGGTGCAGTTGGCGGTCGAGCGCTTTCCCGCAATTGCGGGCGCGCGGTCGGCGATCGACCAGCAGACCAGCCTGGAGGCCGCGGCGCGCGCCGGCTATCTCCCGCGCGTGCAGGCCGAGATCACCAGCGGGCAGCAGGGCGAGTTCGGAACCGGGCAGGTCGCGACCGTGGGGGTGTCGCAGATGCTGTACGACTTTGGCAAAACCCGCAGCGCAGTCGCGCGCGAGCGCGCGGCTGGCGAGCGCGAGCGGGCCGAATTGCTGATCGCGATCGACAGCGTGATCGAACAGACCGGTCAGGCGCTGATCGAGATCCATCGCCATGAAGGTCTGCTCGATAGGTTCGCGGACCAGACCGAAGCGTTGGGGCGGGTCGAGGAAATCACCCGTCTGCGCGCCGAAGCCGGCGCCGCTACGCGCAGCGATCCCTTGCAGGCGCGCGCGCGGATCGAGGCCGTCGAGGCCAAGCAGTCCACCGCGCGTGCGCAGATCGACCAATGGCGCATTCGATTGCAGACTTACATCGGAGCGGACGCAATGCGACCGGTCTCGGCAGGCCCGGGTGCATTGCTTGAGCAGGGGTCAACGACGATCGATGTCGATGTCGATGCCTTGCCCGCGATCCATGTCGCGCGTGCGCAGCGCGCCGAGGCGGAAGCACTATTGCGCCTGGCACGTGCCCAGCGCTATCCCACCATCAGCCTTGAAGCGAACGCCAACCATCGGTTGGGCGCGGCCGGAGAACGCTACGAGGGCATCTACGGACGACGGACCTACAACAACGCCCTGATCGCCGTCCGCAGCGATCTCTACCAGGGCGGCGCGACCGGAGCCCGGGCGCGGGCGAGCGCAAGTGCGTTGGAGCTCGCCGACGAGCAGCTGCGCACCGAGCGTTTACAGGCCCTCGATGCGCTGCGCACCCATCAGGCGCGCATCGAAGGCCTGGCGGAACGCATCGAAGTGCTTGAGCGACGTGTGACGAGCATCGTCGAGACACGCGAGCTCTATTGGGACCAGTACCTGGCGCTTGGCACCCGTAATGTGCTGGACCTGCTCAACGCCGAGCAGGAGATCGGTCAATCCACCGAAGATCTTCACAACGCCCGCCACGATCTGTGGCTCGCCCAGCTGGATTATTTGTTGGCCAGCGGTGCTGCACGCGCGGCGTTCGGTCTGCAGTCGGCTGCGGAGCGCGATTGGACAGGGGCCTCAGGAGCAACCTTTTGACTACGCCGCCGCGTGAACCTTTCGATCATCTGCCATGGCTGGACGCGCTGATCGCCGTCTCGCGCCACTACCGGCTCGACGGTTCCGAAGAGCGTGTGCGGGTGGAGGCGGAGTGGCGCGCCGACGCCGACAGTCTCGACGATGTGATCGAGCACATGGCGCGTCAGCTTGGGCTGGTGGCCGTCATCGACCGCCTGGTTCCGGTCATGCTCGACCCTTGGCGGCTGCCGATGATCGTCGACCTCGGCGATGGCCAGGTGGGGGTGCTGGAGCAGATCGACAGCGACGGCGAGGTCAGTGTGCGCCTGAGCGGCGAGCATGGACTGGTCACACGACTCACCAAGGCAGACCTCCTGCAACGCACGCGGCGCGTGCTGCTGGCGAAGCCCCAGTCGGCCGTGCCCGACGCGCGCGTGGACGAGTACATCAAACCGTGGCAGTCGGACTGGCTGTTCAAAGAGGCCTTGAAGGAGTGGCCACGCTATCTGGACGTGATGCTCGCCTCGATGGTCGCCAACGTGCTCACGCTGGCGGGAATGCTGTTCACGATGCAGGTCTACGATCGGGTCGTGCCTGCCCAATCGGCGCCGACTCTGTGGGTGCTGTTCGGCGGTCTGCTGATCGCGTTGACGTTCGCATTCCTGATGCGCGTATTGCGGACTCACATCACCGATCTCGTGGGTCGACGCGCGGACCTGCGAATTTCCGATCGCGTGTTCGGGCATGCGCTGCGCATCCGCAATGACGCCCGTCCGCGGTCCACCGGCAGTTTCGTTGCGCAATTGCGCGAGCTGGAACAGATTCGCGAGCTGACGACATCGACGACGATCGGCGCGCTTGCGGATCTGCCGTTCTTCGTATTGTTCCTCGGCGTGATCTGGCTGATCGGCGGGCATCTGGTGCTGGTCCCGCTGGCCGCGCTGCCGGTGCTGCTGATTCCTGGCTTGCTGGCACAGCGGCCCTTGGCAAGGCTGTCTCGGTCCGGCATGCGGGAGTCGTCGATCCGTAGCGCGATGCTGGTCGAGACTGTCCAGAACATGGACGACATCAAGTTGTTGCGGGCCGAGCCGCGGTTCCAGAACCAGTGGAACCACCTCAACGAGACCACGGCCGGCATCGGCATGCGGACCCGGCGCCTGACCGGTGCGTTGAACGCCTGGACGCAGGAAGTCCAGCAGCTGGTCTATGCCTGCGTGGTCCTCGTCGGCGCGTTTGCGGTCATGGCGGGCGAACTGTCGGTGGGCGTGCTGGTGGCGTGCTCGATGCTCGCCTCGCGCATGATCGCGCCGCTGGGTCAGATGACCGGCGTCATGGTGCGCTGGCAGCAGGCGAAGGTGGCGCGCGAGGGTCTGGACGAACTGATGAAGCGCCCCGTCGACCAGCCCGAACGCAGCTTGCGCGTGCATCGGCCGGTGCTGCGCGGCCGCTATGTCCTCAACGAGGTCCGGTTCGCCTACGCAGAGGCGGGCAGGCCAGCGCTCGAGATCAAGCGGTTGGAGATCGCCGCCGGAGAGAAAGTCGCGTTGCTGGGTCGAAACGGCGCGGGAAAGTCGACGCTGCTGCAGCTGTTGGCCGGGATGCAGTTCCCGCAGTCGGGGCAGGTGCTGCTCGACGAGGTCAAGAGTTCGGTGCTCGATCCGATGGACGTGCGTCGCGACGTCGCGCTCCTCAATCAGCACGCGGCGCTCTTCTACGGCACCTTGCGCGATAACCTGACGATGGGCATGCCGCACGCCACCGACGATGATCTGCTGAAGGCCCTTGCGCGCAGTGGCGCGGCGGATGTGGTGCGTTCGTTGCCGGAGGGTCTGGATTACATGGTGCAGGAGGGCGGGCACGGGCTGTCGGGCGGGCAACGCCAGACCCTGCTGCTGGCCCGCACCCTGATGCGCGGGCCCAATGTCCTGTTGCTCGACGAGCCTACCGCCTGGCTCGACGAGGCCAGCGAGCGCCGCTTTATTGACAGCATGGCGGGCTGGCTCGCGCCGAGAACATTGGTGGTCGCGACGCATCGCCCGGCTGTCCTGCAGTGGGTTGATCGGGTTGTGGTGCTCGAGAACGGGCGCGTGGTGCGCGATGGGCCCAAGGACGACGTGCTGGTGCGACCTGTGGCCACCCGTGTGCCGCGCGGTGCTTTGGCTGCGGGCGGGACGCGGTCATGACCGGTGAACTGCGCGGAAGTACGGGGTTGGCGCGCGCGCGCGCGCCGTTTGCGTCCAAAGTGGTGTGGGCCACCGTCGCCTGCCTGCTCGTCCTGCTCGCCTGGGCCGCCGCGTTCGAACTCGACGAGGTCACCACGGGTACCGGGCGGGTGGTACCCACCTCCCGGGAGCAGGTGGTGCAATCGCTCGAAGGCGGCATCCTGGCGCGCCTGCACGTGCGGGAGGGCGACGTGGTGGAGCCTGGGCAGGTCCTTGCCCATCTCGATCCCACGCTCGCCGAGGCAACGGTCGAGGAAAGCGCATCGCGCATGCGGGCCACGCTCGCCAAAGCGGCGCGACTGCAGGCGGAGGTCGGTGGCGGCGCTCTGGAATTCCCTGCTGAAGTCCGCGAGGACCCTCGCCTGGTCCAGGCCGAGACCGCGCTCTACCAATCGCGACGCGACAGTCTCCAGGAAACCACGGCCGGGCTCGGGCGCGCCTTGGCGCTCATCCAACAGGAGATCAGCCTGACCGCGCCGCTTGTAGCGCGGGGCGCGGCCAGCAACGTCGAACTCCTGCGCCTGCGGCGACAGGCCAATGAGCTGCAGAACAAGCTGACCGACCTGCGAACCCAGTATCTGGTGACGGCGCGCGAGGAACTGGCCACGGCCAACGCGCAGGTTCTCGAATACCAGTCGGTGACCCGCGGTCGCAGCGATGCACTCAGGCGCTCGACGATCGTGTCGCCGGTCAAGGGCATCGTGAAGAATGTCGAGGTCACGACGGTGGGGGGTGTGATCCCCCCCAACGGAAAACTGATGGAAATCGTGCCGCTCGACGACAAGCTGCTGATCGAGACCCGGGTGTCGCCCCGCGACGTCGCATTCCTGCATCCGGGACAGCGCGCCGTAGTGAAGATCACCGCATACGACTACCACATCTATGGCGGCCTCGAAGGCGAGGTGGCGATGATCTCTCCCGACACCATCCAGGACGAGGTGAAGCCTGAGGTGTACTACTACCGGGTGTTCGTCCGGACCGAGCGCGATCACCTGCTCAATGCCGCGGGGCGCCAGTTCCGCATTTTTCCCGGGATGGTGGCCACGGCCGACATCCATACCGGCAGCAAGACCATCATGAGTTACCTCATGAAGCCTTTGAACCGGGCGGGAGAAGCGCTCCGAGAGCGCTGAGTGGGCCGGGATGTACCGAACGATCTGCAGATTCCGACCTCGCCGGGATCACCGGTCGGCCTCCGGAGACAGGGCGCTCATGGACAGGGCGCCGCCGCGCTCGGCGCCCCGACGCGGAATTCTGCGCTACCATCCGATTCCGTCCTTCTGCATACAGGTGGCCCGCGGCAACGCCGGCCGAGCGTGCGACATGCGCACTACCACCGCCCAGCGCTGACCGCCCCGAGGCCTCCTGCACAAGGCGCCCTCCGGCGCTTTTTTTGTGGCCGCCACGCGGCCCGCGGACCGACACCGGCCCGCTCCCGACACTTCCAGATCCCGGTTCCCATGATCACGATCACGCTCCCCGACGGCAGCCGCCGCGAATTCGAACAGCCCGTTTCCGTCCTCGAGGTCGCCCAGTCGATCGGCCCGGGCCTGGCCAAGGCCACCGTTGCCGGCAAGGTCGATGGCCGCCAGGTCGACGCGTCCGACGTCATCGATCACGACGCGACGCTGCAGATCCTGACCCCGAAGGATGCCGAGGGCGTCGAGATCATCCGCCACTCCTGCGCGCATCTCGTCGGCCACGCGGTCAAGCAGCTCTACCCGGACGCGAAGATGGTCATCGGCCCGGTGATCGACGACGGCTTCTACTACGACATCTACAGCGAGCGCCCGTTCACGCCCGAAGACATGGCGGCGATCGAGAAGCGCATGGTCGAGCTGATCGACACCGAGTACGACGTCATCAAGAAGATGACGCCGCGCGCCGAGGTTATCGAAACGTTCAAGGCCCGCGGCGAGGATTACAAGCTGCGCCTGATCGACGACATGTCCGCCGACATCACGCAGATGGGGCTCTACCACCATCAGGAATACGTCGACATGTGCCGCGGCCCGCACGTGCCAAACACGCGTTTCCTCAAGGCGTTCAAGCTCACGCGCATCTCCGGCGCGTACTGGCGCGGCGATTCCAAGAACGAACAGCTGCAGCGCATCTACGGCACCGCGTGGGCGGATTCCAAGCAGCTCAAGGCCTACATCCAGCGCATCGAAGAAGCCGAGAAGCGCGACCATCGCCGCATCGGCAAGCAGCAGGAACTGTTCCATTTGCAGGAAGAGGCGCCGGGCCTGGTGTTCTGGCATCCGAAGGGCTGGGCGCTGTGGCAGGTCGTCGAGCAGCACATGCGCAGCGTCTACCGCGACAGCGGCTACGGCGAAGTGCGTTGCCCGCAGATCCTCGACGTGTCGCTGTGGCAGAAGTCCGGCCACTGGGACAACTACAAGGACAACATGTTCTTCACCGAGTCGGAGAAGCGCACGTACGCGGTGAAGCCGATGAACTGCCCGGGCCACGTGCAGATCTTCAACCAGGGCCTGCACAGCTACCGCGACCTGCCGATCCGCTACGGAGAGTTCGGCAGCTGCCATCGCAACGAGCCCTCGGGCGCGTTGCACGGCATCCTGCGCGTCCGCGGTTTCACCCAGGACGACGGCCACGTGTTCTGCACCGAGGCGCAGATCGAATCGGAAGTCACCGCGTTCCACCAGCAGGCGCTGGCGGTCTACACGCACTTCGGTTTCGACGAGATCCAGATCAAGATCGCGCTGCGCCCGGAATCCCGGCTCGGCGATGACGCCACCTGGGACAAGGCCGAGGCCGCGCTGCGCAATGCGCTGTCGGCCTGCGGCGTGGCGTGGGAAGAGCTGCCGGGCGAGGGCGCGTTCTATGGCCCGAAGATCGAATATCACCTCAAGGACGCGATCGGTCGCACCTGGCAGCTGGGCACGATGCAGGTCGATTTCATGATGCCGGGTCGCCTGGGCGCGGAGTACGTCGACGAACACAGCCAGAAGCAGGTGCCGGTAATGCTGCATCGCGCGATCGTCGGCTCGATGGAGCGGTTCATCGGCATCCTGATCGAACACCACGCAGGCGCCTTCCCGGCCTGGCTGGCGCCGGTGCAGGCGGTGGTGATGAATATCACCGACGCCCAGGCCGATTTCGTCGAGCAGGTTCGGAAATCCCTTGCAAATCAAGGGGTCCGCATCGAGGCCGATTTGCGGAACGAAAAGATCGGCTATAAGATTCGCGAGCACACGCTGCAGCGGGTGCCGTATCTGGTCGTGGTCGGGGATCGCGAGAAGGAAACCGGTACCATCGCTGTTCGGACGCGTTCCGGGGAAGATTTGGGCTCGATGCCGATCGACGACTTCGTTGCCCGCCTTCGCGCGGCGCCCGTTCCAGCATGAGTCCTTCACCGGCGCCGGTCCACCATGGACGCGCCGGTCGCCCCGTTGGTTGACGAACCGGCGGCATGTTCCACTTTGGAGATCGCAGTATTAGCACCCCTGACAACAAGCAGAATCGGCGCAACCAGGACATCCGCGTTCCGCGGGTGCGCGTGATTGGTTCCGACGGAGAGATGATCGGCGTCCTGTCGCGCGACGATGCGCTGAAGGCTGCCGAGGAGGAGGGGCTCGACCTCGTCGAGATCCAGCCGAACGCGGATCCGCCGGTCTGCAAGATCATGGACTTCGGCAAGTTCAAGTTCGACCTGCAGAAAAAGGCGAACGAGGCCAAGAAGAAGACCAAGCAGCAGGAAATCAAGGAACTCAAGTTCCGGCCGGTCACCGACGAGGGCGACTACCAGATCAAGCTGCGCAAGATGCGCGGGTTCCTCGAGGATGGCGACAAGATCAAGGTCAACATCCGCTTCCGTGGTCGCGAGATGAGCCACCAGGAGCTGGGCCGCGAGATGGCGTCGCGCATCGAAGCGGACTTGGGCGAAGACATCGTCATCGAATCGCGTCCGCGCCTGGAAGGCCGGCAGATGGTGATGATGATCGCGCCGAAGAAGAAGTAATCCGCGCTGTCGCGCGGAGTCCCTCGGCCGTTTCCGTGGAAGCGGGCTGAAGGTGGTGGAGGCGGCGAAAGGCGCCTCTTGCCGTTCCAGGCCGAGGCGGTCCGGATCAGGCGCACGGTCGCCCGATCGCGCTTCGTGCGCGATCGCAGCCGGATCGCCTGCGGCACGGGTCGTCCGCCAACCCGATGATTTGCAAGCCGAATCCGGGCACGGCATAATGCGCGGCTCCCCGGTCCGCCGGGGTGGCAGATTCATCCAGGACCCGCCTGGATTCCCTCGTGGGATCAAAGGCTTAAAACCGGCATGGGCAGGACGGAAAGTGTGGCGCCAGCCACCGCCCAGTCAGTACTCGTATCCCACAAGGACTCTCTCAATGCCCAAGATCAAGACGCACCGGGGTGCCGCCAAGCGGTTCCGGAAGACGGCGTCCGGCAAGTTCAAGGCCGGCCACGCAAACCGTAGCCACATCCTCACGAAGAAGACGACCAAGCGGAAGCGCGGTCTTCGTCAGACGAACATCATTCCGGCGTGCGACAGCGGTCGCGTCGCCCGCATGCTGCCGTATCTCTGAGGAGGACTGAACCATGGCTCGAGTCAAGCGGGGCGTCCAGGCACGCCGTCGTCACAAGAAGGTTCTCGGTCGCGCGAAGGGGTATTACAACGCCCGTCGCAAGGTCTTCCGCGTCGCCAAGCAGGCCGTCATCAAGGCTGGCCAGTACGCGTACATCGGTCGCAAGCTCAAGAAGCGCGATTTCCGTTCGCTGTGGATCACGCGTATCAACGCGGCCGCACGTCTGAACGGCATCAGCTACAGCCGCTTCATGAACGGTCTGCTCAAGGCCGGCATCACCCTGGATCGCAAGATCCTGGCCGACCTCGCGGTCAACGATGCCACCGGCTTTGCCGCGCTCGCCGAGAAGGCGAAGGGCGCGCTGGCGGCCTGAGGCCGTCGTCTCCACCGTAAAGCGGTACTGCCGCCGGATCCGTCCGGCGGTCACGTGGGGAAGGGCGCAAGTCCTTCCCCATTGTTGTTTGTGGCGCCGGATGTTCCGCGCGTGACATTCCCCATCAGCGACGGGCCAGCAGTGCGATGAGCGAAATCGACTCCCTTTCGAACCAGGCGCTTGCCGATATCGAGTCAGTTGCCACGCCGGAGGCGCTCGAAGCGCTGCGCGTCGCACTGCTCGGCAAGAGCGGCAGCATCACGTCGCAGCTCAAGGCGCTCGGCGCGTTGCCGGGCGACCAGCGCAAAGCGGCGGGCGAGGCGATCAACCGCGCGCGCGACGTGATCGGCACCGCGCTGTCGACGCGCAAGATCGCGCTCGACGACATCGCACTGGATGCCAGGCTCGCTTCGCAGACCATCGACGTGACCCTGCCGGGCCGCGACGGTACGCGCGGCGGCGTGCACCCGATCAGCCGCACACTCGAGCGCATCGCCGACATCTTCGGCCGCCTGGGCTACGAGCTCGCCGACGGTCCCGAGATCGAGGACGACTGGCACAACTTCGAGGCGTTGAATTTCCCGCCGCACCATCCCGCGCGCGCGATGCACGACACGTTCTATTTCGGCGACGGTCGCCTGCTGCGCACGCATACCTCGGGCGTGCAGGTGCGTTACATGGGCGAACACGCGCCGCCGCTGCGCATGATCGCAGCCGGCAAGGTCTACCGCTCCGACAGTGACCAGACGCATTCGCCGATGTTCCACCAGGTCGAAGGCCTGCTGGTCGACGAACACGCGACATTCGCGGATCTCAAGGGCACGTTGAGCGAGTTCGTCCGCGCGTTCTTCGAACGCGATTTCGAAATGCGTTTCCGCCCCAGCTATTTCCCGTTCGTCGAACCCGGCGCCGAGGTCGACATCGCCTGGCAGCAGGCGGACGGCAGCACGCGCTGGCTCGAAGTGCTGGGCTGCGGCATGGTCCATCCGAACGTGCTGAAGGCCGTCGGCATCGATCCCGAGCGCTACACCGGCTTCGCCTTCGGACTCGGCGTCGAGCGCTTCGCGATGCTGCGCTACGGCGTCGACGACCTGCGCGCGTTCTTCGACAACGATGTGCGCTTCCTGCGCCAGTTCGCGTAAGACCAGGCGCGTCGCGCCCGTTCCCTCTCCGCGTCATCCGTCGCGAACAGGTCCCGCAGTGCGGGACGACGATTCCAAGAGATCGCCATGAAATTTTCCGAGAACTGGCTGCGCCAGCACGTCAAGACCGATGCCACCCGTGACCAGCTGGCGGCGACGCTGACCGCGATCGGCCTGGAAGTCGAAGAGATCACGCCGCTGGGCGAGTCGCTCGATGGCGTCGTCGTCGCGCGCATCGTCTCGGCCGAGAAGCACCCCGAAGCCGACCGGCTGCAGGTCTGCCAGGTCGATGCCGGTGGCCGGACGCTGCAGATCGTCTGCGGCGCGCCGAACGCGCGTCCGGGCCTGGTTGCGCCGCTGGCAACGATCGGCACGACAGTCGGCACTCTGACGATTAAGGCTGCGCAACTGCGTGGCGTCGATTCCAACGGCATGCTGTGCTCGGCCAAGGAACTCGGCATCGACGCCGATGCATCGGGTCTGCTCGAACTGCCCGACGATGCGCCGATCGGCGCGCCGCTGGCCGACTACCTCGGACTGCCCGACGCGAGCATCGAACTCAAGCTCACCCCGAACCGCGCCGACTGCTTCGGCATCCGCGGTATCGCGTTCGATGTCGCCGCTGCCTTCGGCAGCGAAGTCGCACCGCTCGACGCGGCGCCCGTATCGGCGACGTCGGAGGCATCGCTGCAGGTGGTGCTCGACGCGGGCGCCGATGCGCCGCGCTATCTCGGCCGCGTGATCAAAGGCATCGACGCGACGCGCCCGACGCCTTCATGGATGGCCGAGCGCTTGCGACGCAGTGGCGTGCGTCCGGTCAGCTTCCTCGTCGACGTCACTCAGTACGTGATGCTCGAACTCGGCCAGCCGATGCATGCGTTCGACCGTGACCTGCTCAAGGGCCAGGTCGGCGTGCGCCGCGCGCGCAAGGGCGAAGCGCTCAAGCTGCTCGACGGTCGCGACGTGACGCTGGACGAACAGTTCCTCGCGGTCACCGACGCGGACCGCGTCGTCGCGCTGGCCGGTGTCATGGGCGGTTTCGACACGCGCGTGACCGACGGCACCCGCAACGTGTTCCTCGAATCCGCGCACTTCGCGCCGGACGCGATCATCGGCCGCAGCCGCCGTCTCGGCCTGCATACCGATGCCGCGCACCGCTTCGAGCGCGGCGTGGATCCGGAACTGCCGCGGACCGCGATCGAATACGCGACGCGCTTGATCCTCGATGTCGCCGGCGGCAGCGCCGGTCCGGTGACCGCTGCCGAACTCGATGCGCATCTCGCGCAGCCACGCACGATCGCGCTGCGTCGCGCACGCCTGACGCGTGTGCTCGGCCTGACGGTCGACGACGCGGAGATCGAACGCATTCTGCGCGCGCTGGGGCTCACCGTCGTCGCCAACGGCGAAGGCTGGCAGGTCACCGCGCCGACGCGTCGCTTCGATCTGGCGATCGAGGAAGACCTGATCGAGGAGGTCGTGCGCATCCACGGCTACGACCGCGTGCCGACCACGCTGCCCGGCGGCGCGACGCGCATCGCCGTGCCGAGCGAAACCCATGTGGCGGAGGCCGAACTGCGCCGGCAGATGGTCGCGCGCGATTGCCTGGAGACGGTCAACTTCGCGTTCGTCGATGCGTCGCTGCTCGCCACCTGGCAGGCGGATGCCGGCAGCGTGCCACTTGCCAATCCGCTGAGCGCCGAACTCGGCGTCATGCGCACCGCATTGCTCCCGGGGCTGGTGTCCACGCTCGCGCGCAACCTCGCGCGCCAGCAGGACCGCGTTCGCCTGTTCGAAATCGGCAAGGTCTTCGAGCAGGCGGCCGCAACTGGCGACGCGCCGGTCGAAACCCTGCGCGCGGCCGCTGCCGTTGCCGGCGATGCCGGCGCCGAGCAGTGGGGCCGTGCCACGCGTCCGGTCGACTACTTCGACCTCAAGGGCGATCTGGAAGCGCTGGCCGCAGTCGCCGGTGCGACTCTGGCCTTCGCGCGTTCGACCGCGCCGCACGGCCACCCCGGCCGCTCGGCCGATGTGCTGCGCGACGGCGCGCGCGTGGGCTGGATCGGCGAACTGCACCCGCGTCTGTTGCGCGCACTCGACATCGACGTGCCGGTGGTGGCGTTCGAACTCGACGCATCCGCATTGCAGGCCCGTCCGCTGCCCCGTGTGACCGGACTGTCGAAGTTCCCGTCGGTGCGACGCGATCTGGCGATCGTCGCGCCGGATTCGGTCGGTTGGGCCGCGCTGCAGGAGACCGTCCGCGCATCCGCCGGCCCGTTGCTGGCCGACGTACGCCTGTTCGACCGGTACGCAGGTCAGGGGGTCGAAACGGGGTTCAGGAGTCTCGCCATGGGCTTGATTCTGCAGGAAACTTCACGCACTCTGACCGATCGCGATGTCGATGCCGTCGTTGCGGATGTGGTGGCCGCGCTCGCGCGCGAACACGACGCGAAGATCCGGGGCTGAGGCCTCACAGGGGGATGGCTGCGTGGCACTGACGAAGGCGGATATGGCCGAGAAGCTCTATGAGGAGGTCGGCTTGAACAAGCGCGAGGCAAAGGAATTCGTCGACGCCTTCTTCGACGTGCTGCGCGACGCGCTGCAGCAGGGTCGACAGGTCAAGCTTTCTGGGTTCGGCAATTTCGATCTGCGGCGCAAGAACGAGCGCCCGGGCCGCAATCCGAAGACGGGCGAAGAGATTCCAATCTCCGCCCGCACGGTGGTGACGTTCCGTCCGGGGCAGAAGCTCAAGGAACGCGTCGAGGCCTACTCGGGTTCAGTGGGCGCCGCCCATGCTTGATCCGGGCAGCAACCGCGAACTGCCGCCGATTCCGGCGAAGCGTTACTTCACGATCGGTGAGGTGAGCGAACTGTGCGACGTCAAGCCGCACGTGCTGCGCTACTGGGAAACCGAGTTCCCGAGTCTCGAACCGGTGAAGCGTCGTGGCAACCGGCGCTACTACCAGCGCCATGACGTTCTGATGGTGCGCCAGATCCGGGGTCTGCTCTACGAGCAGGGCTACACCATCGGCGGCGCGCGGTTGCGTCTCGAGGGCGAGGGGGCGAAGCAGGAATCGGCGTTGAGCAACCAGATCGTCCGCCAGGTGCGCATGGAGCTTGAGGACGTCCTGCAGTTGCTAAAGCGCTGATCCCGAGGCGCGATATGGATGGGCGAAACGTCCGCCAGACGGTATAATTTCCAGATTCCGGGGTATAGCGCAGCCTGGTAGCGCACTTGTCTGGGGGACAAGTGGTCGTCGGTTCAAATCCGGCTACCCCGACCATTACACGCGAGATCCGAACGGCCCGTGCTCAAGCACGGGCCGTTCTGCTATCGGTCAGTCGTTGCGAGCGGCTCCGCTCACGCCGTGTCCAGCGCTGCGCGTCCCTTGGCCGAGAGATCGATGTCTCCGTCCTCGGCCAGCATGGCGTAGCCGGCGTTGACCGCCCAGCTGGTTTCGGATTCGGTGATCCGCGTGGTCGTGTCGATGTCCTGCAGGATGCGGCGCTCGTCTGCGCTGAGTGTCATGGTGTCGTTCCATTGGGGCGTACGGCACCGTAACGATCTGGATGTGGGAAGCGCGTGGGTACGCCGCGCAGTGGCCTGTGCAGTCGCCTCTTTGCTGAACCGATGGCGGATGGGTGTGCGTGACGACAGGCGTTCGCATGCGCGGATGTATGCTCGGCCTTCATCTTCTTGAACGGATTCGACGCATGGCCAGACAGCTCGTCATGATGTGTCTGCTGCTCGCAACCGCGCCGGTGATTTCGATGGCGGGGGCCCGGGATGATGCTGCGGCGCTCCCGCCCGCGGTCGCAGCGCCGGATGTCGGCGATGTGCGTGACATGGAGACGGTCGTGGTCACCGGCGTCCAGCCCGGGCCGGGTCTCTGGCGGGTGCGCCGCGGTACGCACACGCTCTACATTCTCGGCACGCAGTCGCCGCTGCCCAAGGCCATGACCTGGCGTTCGGACGAAGTGCGCGAGGTGCTCGCCGAAGCCGGCGTGGTGCTGGGCCCGCCCGGCGTGACCGTGGGCTCTGACATCGGCATCCTGCGGGGGCTGACGATGTTGCCCGCGGCCATGCGTGCCTCGCGCAACCCGGACGGCGCCACGTTGGACGCGCTGTTGCCAGCGGATCTCTACCAGCGCTGGTCCACGCTCAAGGCGCGCTACCTCGGGCGTGATCGTGGCATCGAGCGCAAGCGGCCGGCGATTGCCGTGTACGAGCTCTATCGCGCCGCGCTCGACGCCAACGGGCTGCGCGAAGGACGTGTGATCACACCGGTGCTCGACGAGGCATTGAAGGCGCGCGACATGGCGCTCACGCCGACCACGCTGGAGGTCAAGATCGACGACCCGCGCCAGGCGCTGGCCGATTTCCGCAAGGAAGGCACGAAGCCCGAGGACGTGGCATGCATGCGCCACATGCTGGACGTCATCGAGCGGGGGTTGCCGCAGGTCGCCGCGCGCGCCAACGCATGGGCCGTCGGGGATCTCGATGTACTGCGGGCGACGGCCGGGCAGGGCGCACGGGTACAGGCGTGCCTGTCATCGTTCCTGCAGACCGAAACCGCGCGCAAGCGGGGCTTGGACGATCTGGAGATGCAGGTACGCGCGCACTGGCTGGCAGCCGCGGACGAAGCGCTGACCCGGCATCGTGTGAGCTTCGCGACGCTGTCGGTCGACGATCTGCTGGGAACGGCCGGCTATCTCGCAGCGCTGCGTCCGCGGGTGGATGCGGTGCTTGCACCCGACGAGGCGGACGACGTCGACGACGGGAACGTCACGCCTGCAGACAGCGAAATGCCCTGATCCACCGCGGCGCGGACCGCACTCAGGCGGGCGTCCGCGCGCCGCGTCGATCCGTCAGCCTGCCGCGACCCGGGCGTCCGCCGCCAGCGGTTGTGCCAGCGCCGGCCAGCGGCGCAACAACGTGTTCCGGATGCCGTCCACATCCAGCCCGGCTTCGGCGAGCAGGTCCTCGCGACTGGCGTGATGCTGGAATGCGTCCGGCAGGCCGAGGTGAAGGAGCGGCATCGTCACGCCTTCGCCATTGAGCAGCTCGGCCACACCCGACCCTGCGCCGCCGGCAACCACATTGTCTTCGAGCGTCACGAAGCCATCATGGGTCTTCGCCAGCTCCAGCAGCAGATCCCGGTCGAGGGGGCGTACGAAGCGCATGTTGACCAACGTGAGGTCGAGCTGGGCGGCGACCGCTTCGGCGGCAGGCACGATTGCGCCGAAAGCCAGCAACGCGATGCGCGCCCCGCGACGACGGACCTCCGCTTTGCCGATGGTCAGCGTCTCCAGCGTGGTGTCGATCGGCACGCCCGGGCCGCTGCCGCGCGGATACCGCACCGCGGCAGCTCCTTCGTGGCGGAACCCGGTCGTCAGCATCGTGCGGCATTCCTGCTCGTCGGCTGGTGCCATGACGACCATGTTCGGCACGCAACGCAGGAAGCTCAGGTCGAGATTGCCGGCATGCGTCGCCCCGTCGGGGCCGACGACGCCACCGCGATCGATCGCGAACAGCACGTCGAGCTTCTGCACCGCCACGTCGTGGACCAGCTGGTCGTAGGCGCGCTGCAGGAACGTCGAGTAGATCGCCACGACCGGCTTGGCACCTTCGCAGGCCATGCCCGCGGCCAGCGTCACCGCGTGCTGCTCGGCAATGGCGGTGTCGAAATAGCGCGCCGGATATTCCTTCGAGAAACGCACCAGCCCGGACCCTTCGCGCATCGCGGGCGTGATGCCGAGCAACAACGGGTCGGCCGCAGCCATGTCGCAGATCCAGTCGCCGAATACGTCGGTATAGGTCGGCTTCTTGGCGCCGGCCTTGGCGACCAGGCCCTTGTCCGGGTCGAACGGAGACACGGCGTGATAGCCGATCTGATCGCCTTCGGCGAGTTCGTAACCCTTGCCCTTCGTCGTGATGACGTGCAGCAACTGCGGGCCTTTCAGGCCCTTGAGCGTCTTCAGGGTGTCGACCAGCGCCTTTACATCATGCCCGTCGATCGGCCCCGTGTAATGGAAGCCCATCTCCTCGAACAGCGTGGACGGCACGAACATGCCCTTCCAGTGTTCCTCCCAGCGGCGGACGAACTTCGCGGTCGGATTGTTCTTGTCGCCGAGCAGTTTCTTGCCGCCTTCGCGCAACGCATTGAGCGTGCGGTTGCCGGTCGCGCGACCGAGCATCTTGGTCAGACCGCCGACGGCTTCGCTGATCGACATGCGGTTGTCGTTGAGCACCACCAGCACGTCGGGCTCGGGTTCCATGCCGCCGGCGTGGTTGAGCGCCTCGTAGACCATGCCCGCGGTCATCGCACCGTCGCCGATCACCGCGACCACGCGCCGGTCGTTGCCTGCCTGGGCATTCGCGATCGCCATGCCCAGCGCCGCCGAGATCGAGGTCGAGGAGTGCCCGACGCCGAAGGTGTCGTACTCGGATTCTTCGCGCTTTGGAAACGGCGCGACGCCGTCCTTCTGCTTGACGGTGTGGATCCGGTCGCGGCGACCGGTCAGGATCTTGTGCGGATAGGTCTGATGGCCGACATCCCAGACGACGCGATCGTGCGGCGTGTCGTAGAGGTAGTGGAGCACGGTCGTCAGTTCGATCACGCCGAGGCCGGCGCCGAAGTGGCCGCCGCTCTTGCCGACGGATTCGATGAGATAGGCGCGCAGCTCGTCGGCGATCGCGGGCAGTTCGGACTCGTCGAACTGGCGGAGGTCGGACGGCGCGTCGATGCGCGCGAGGCGCGGATAGCGCGTGGAGTCGATCATCCGCCAATTGTACGCCGCGACCCTTCTGCCGGCGTCACCGATCTGTCATGGACCGTGCGTCGGTCCGCCTGTTCAGCGACCGCGCAGACGGGAGAAAAAACCGCCCGGACGCGCTGGCGTGTCGACCGGCTCGGGCGATTCCACGAACGGTTCGGCGTAGCCGGTCGCGAGATTCGCGTTCACGAACCGGACCACATCCTCCGCCGGCAGGCCGCTGGCGGCGACGATGTCGTCGAGCGTCGCCGGCCCCTTCATCATGGCCGTCGCGATGCGGAAATGCCGCGGGTACTCACGCTCTGTCTGCGGCCATTTGTTCAGCTGGTAGCGCGCATCGGGATCATGCGCGGCCGACAACGTGCCGTCTCCGGCAAGCAGGCCGCCCAGCCACACCAGACGCATCAGCGGCTGCGCCGCGCCGGACGCCTGCGTCTCGCGCGACCAGGTCGCGTCATCGACGGCCTCGATCGCATCACGCTCGATCGGCCCGTCGAAATACTGGCTCAAGGGCTTCAGCGTGGTGGGGCCGTGGTAGTGCTGCGCATCGAAATCGAGCCACAGCGTCGGTCCGGTCTCGCGCCGGTAGCGGCGCCGTCCGCGCAGCACGCCGGCGTCGAGCCAGGCCGCGAAGGGCAGCGCACGCTCCGGCTCCGGCTCCGGCTCCGGCTCCGGTTCGGCTTCGGGCTCGAGCGCGGGTTCGATCTCCGGCTGTGCCACGGGCTGCATGGCCGACGCGTCGAGGGGCGGCGTGTCGAGCGCATCGTCGCCCGCTGCCGGTGCCGCCTCGGGAGGCGCAGCCGGCTGCGCCGTCGCGGGCTTCGCGGTGGATGCAGCCGGAGCATCGGGCGCTTCGCGTGTTTCGGCTTCGGGCGCGGACGTGTCTGCAACCGCCGCGGATGCCGGCACGTCGGACGGGGTCACCTGTGCGTGCATGTCCAGCGCGACGTCCTGCGTGGCGGCGATTTCGCGCAGCAACGCGGCCATGGTGTGGTCGTCGAACGGACGACCCAGCCGAAAATGGGTCTGTACGCGCGGCGCCGAGGTCAGGCCGACGATCTGCTTGCCGGCCGCGTGCAGGCGCAACCAGCTCATCGGGCCGTACATGCTGTCCATGTCGACGATGACGTGCTGGGCGTCGGGTTCTGCGACCAGCAGGAAGGGCGCACCGAGCTGGGTGTTGGCACCGGCGAATGCAGCGCGCAGGGCGGTTTCGGTGGCGGTATCCATTCCGCTCAGGGAGATCGTCAGGGTCATGCAGGACATACCGGGCCACGTTGCGCGAGCTGCGCCATCGCTGGAGTGTATCGAGTGCCGTCGACGCTGTGCAGCGAACGCGCTGCACGGCCGTGGCATCACCCCCGGTCGCGGCGTGGCAGATGGGTGCTGAGAAAGGCCATCTGGTCGGCGAGGATGTTGCGGTTACTGAGAATCAGGTGCTCGATCCAGCTCGGCCGGAACGGGACCGCCAACAGGGGCATCGAGGCCTCCTGCGGCGTGCGCGCGCCCTTGCGCGAATTGCAGTGGAAGCACGCCGTCACCACGTTCTCCCAGATGTCCAGGCCGCCGCGCGACAGCGGTTCGACGTGGTCGCGTGTCAGCGTCTGACGACCCGCGCGGCGACCGCAATACAGACAGAGCTGGTGATCGCGGGCGAACAGGGCGGTATTCGTCAGCGCCGGCGTCGGGTCCGTCGCGCTCGGGCGGACGTGGCTGCGGCCGGCGATGATCGGATGCAGGTCCATGCGGCTCTGCTGCCCGGTGGCGCGACACAGGCCGCCATGCACGGTCATGCAGGGATCGCCAAGCGTCCAGGCAACCGCGCCGCGCGCGTACAGGCACGCGGCGTCCTGCCAGCTGATCCAGTTGAGGGCACGGCCGTATGCATCGAGGGCGAGCAGACGGACTGCATCGCGACGCGGCGCGTGACCAGAAGGTGCGGGGGAGACTCCGGCGTCCAGCGCGTTTGCAGCGCCGGTGGGGATCAGGCGTGTGATCGCGCTGTCTGCCTCCATTGCGATCGAGCATATACCCGAACGATGACACTGTGTGCAACGGATTTGAGCGCACGTCGCGACGCCGGATGGCCGTCGCGACGTGCGCGCAGGGCTCAGCTGTCGAGGGCCTCGTCGGTGATCGACAGCAGTGGGGCCGGGCCGCTGGCGATCACGGCCGCATGCGTCAGCGTACGCGGCAGGATGCGGCTGAAATAGAAGCGCGCAGTCTCACGCTTGCCGGCCTTGAAGGTCTCGGAGCGCGACGAGGCATCCGCCACCGCCACGCTGCGCGCCCACCAGTAGGCCAGGGCCACGTAGCCGGAGAAGAACAGGTAGTCGTGGGCGGCCGCGCCGATCTCTTCGGGATCCGCCGACGCGCGTTCGACGATGGCACGGGTCAGCGCCTGCCACTCGCCGGCCTTCTCGCGCAGCGGTCCGATAAACTCGGCCAGCGCTGCATCGGTCGCATGCTCGGTGCAGAAGCCCTCGATCATGCCCAGGAATACGCGCAGGCCCGCGCCCTTCAGCTGCAGGGTCTTGCGGCCCATCAGGTCCAGCGCCTGGATGCCGGTCGTGCCCTCGTAGAGCGTGGTGATGCGCGCGTCGCGGGCGAGCTGCTCCATGCCGTGCTCGGCGATGTAGCCGTGGCCGCCGAAACACTGCAGCGCGTGAGACGTGCACTCGTTGCCCCATTCGGTGAGGCACCCCTTGACGATGGGTGTCAGGAATCCGAGCAGATCATCGGCCTCCTGTCGCGCGGGGGCGTCGCCGGCATGCGCTGCGCTGTCGACCAGCGACCCGGCGTGATACGCCAGTAGGCGACCGCCTTCGGTCAGGGCCTTGCAGGTCAGCAGCATGCGGCGCACATCGGGCTGCACGAGGATCGGATCGGCCGGCTTCGACGGCAGCTTCGGGCCCGACAGCGCACGCGACTGCAGACGTTCGCGTGCGTAGCGCAACGCGTTCTCGTAAGCGCGCGTGGCAAGACCCAGCCCCTGCACGCCGACGCCGAGACGTGCGGTGTTCATCATCGTAAACATCGCCATCAGGCCCTTGTGCGGCTGCCCGACGAGATAGCCCTGCGCACCGTCGAAGTTCATCACGCAAGTTGCGGACCCGTGGATGCCCATCTTGTGCTCGACCGCGCCGCAGCGCACCGCGTTGCGTTCGCCAACGGTGCCGTCGCGGGCCACGCGGATCTTGGGGACGACGAACAGCGAAATGCCGCGGCTGCCTTCGGGTGCGTCGGGCAGGCGTGCCAGCACGAGGTGCACGATGTTGTCGGTGAGGTCGTGCTCGCCCGCGGTGATGAAGATCTTGGTGCCGGTGATCGCGTACGTCTCGTCCCCGGCCGGCTCGGCGCGGGTCTTGAGCAGGCCCAGATCGGTGCCGCACTGCGGCTCGGTCAGGCACATGGTGCCGGTCCAGGTGCCGGCGATCAGCGGCTTGAGGAAGACCTCCTTCTGCCAGGCCTCGCCGTGGTGGTGCAGCGCGTTGACCGCGCCATGCGACAACAGCGGGAAATTGCTCCACGCGAGGTTGGCCGCGTCGATCATCTCCTCCAGGCAGATGCCGATCGCGTGCGGCATGTTCATGCCGCCGAATTCGGTCGGCGCGCTGATGCCGGTCCAGCCGCCTTCGACGAACTGGTCGTACGCCGCCTTGAATCCGTCGGGCGTGGTGACCGCGCCGGTAGCCTTGTCGAAGCGCACGCCCTGCACGTCGCCGATGCGGTTGAGCGGGGCGAGGACGCCCTCGCACAAGCGCGTGCACTCGTCGAGCACCGCGTCGACGGTCTCGCGGTTGGCGTCGTCGAAGCCGAGCGTGGAGAACAGGGACTCGACCTGCAGGACGTCGTGCAGCGCGAAGCGGATGTCGGTCAATGGGGCGTGGTAGGTGCTCATGCGTCGGTCTGTCTCGTATTCGGGTCGTTGAAGGGCGGCGGTCTCAGCGCATCACGCCGGGCAGCCCGGGGACCGGAGCCAAGGTGCTGTCGCGGCGGATGGTGTAGTCCCGGGCACTGCCGCGGTCGTCGGGCGCGGCGCGGATGGTGCCGTCGATGCGGTACGGCAGCGCGCGACCCGCGGCCAGCGCGTCGGCCGCATGCAGCCGGCCTTCCGGAGAAGGCGCAAGACGGAGGCTCAGGATGTCGGCCGATTCCGGGCCGATGGTCAACGCGGGCGTGGCGTCGAGGATGCCCGCCGACTCGCCGTCGACCGACAGCGTGAAACGCAGCGATTCGAAGCGCATAGGAATGCTGCTGTAGTTCTGCAGCCGCAGATCGACAGACCAGGTGCCGTCGGCGGAGACGCTCAGTTGCTGGAGACTCGCGGTGGGCTCGGACACGCGACGCTGCCCGGTGGCGCAGGCGACGAGGGCGCCGATCATCAACAGGATCGTCAGCAACTTCCACGGCTTCATGCGCGGCACTCCGGTGGCTGGGTGGAGGCCGATGTTAACGCGTCGACGGTCGCCGGCCGCTGCAGTCCGGCGGCGGGAATGCGCCCGGCGAAGAAGATTTGCTAAAAACGGTTGCTGTTCGCGAGCCTGCCTCGTATCATGCGCCTCCCGCAGTGGCCGGGTAGCTCAGTTGGTAGAGCAGGGGATTGAAAATCCCCGTGTCGGGGGTTCGATTCCCTCCCCGGCCACCATTGCGAGAACGTCGAAGGCCTGCCACGCGCGGGCCTTTTGCATGTCTGCCGTTCGGGCCATCGCTGCCGCCCTCGGCGTCGCCTCTTCGCGGTGTTCGGCGCATGGCAGCATGCGTGTGCGCGCCTCAAGAGGTCCCAGCCCAGCCGGATGGCGCGCCGTCAGCCGTGACACGTCTTGGCCGAAGCGGAGGGGTGGGCCGGAGCTGCACCGTGATCGCGGATCAGTGCACTCGCTGTTTGGCTGGAGGCGAGCTTGGCGCGCAGCGAGGTGCACACGGCTGGATAGACCGCTGCGATGCGCCGATAACAGGTGCGGTTTCGGGCAGAAGCTGGACGCGCTAACTTGGGTACCCACCGCTTGCGCAACGGACCCTGCCTGCGCGCACTGCATGCTTGCGCACGAATCCGTTAGGTGGCGCTTGCGAGATGGCGCTCGTGGTCTGCACGCCCGCGCGTTTGATCCGTTCCCGGACACACCTTCGGCAGAACAGTCCGAAGCGCCCCAATCAAGATTCCGCCGTGCCAGCGCAAGACAAAACGCAGCTCACGTTGCCTGCGCGGTCATTTGCCCAGGTCGCCGCGTGCAATCCGCGCACGGCTGGCGCGCGTGGCCCGGGACGCATTCCGAAACGCCACGTCGTCGTGCGGCATACGTGCGGCGACGCTGCATACGCCAGACTTTCGATTGCTCCAATCGCCACGGCTGGTTCCGCCGCGTGCGTCGAAGGCCATCGGCTCGCAGCTGGGACCCTCGGCAGACAATCGGGCCGGCGTGTCCGCCGGCCCTCGTGAAGCTCAGCAGCAGCCGTGGTCGCCGTGGCGGGTCCCGCTGTCGGCCACGACCGCAGCACCGGTGGTCTCACCGCGCCGGCCTGCATGATGGTGTTCCGTGATCACGCGGGCGACGCAGCTCGTGACGCGCTTGCCCATGTCGATGTGCAGAAACTCGTTGGGGCCGTGGGCATTGGAATGGGGCCCGAGCACGCCGGTGATCATGAACTGCGCGCCGGGAAATTTTTCGCCCAGCATGCCCATGAACGGGATCGAGCCACCTTCGCCCATGTACATCGCAGGCTTGTCGAAGAACGCCTGGCTGGCGTCGTCGATCGCTTTGGCTAGCCATGGCGACATCGCCGGCGCGTTCCAGCCGGTCGCGGCTTTTTCCAGCACCATCGTGACCGTCGCGCCGTTAGGCGGATCGGCCAGCAGCACCTGCTGCAGCAGTTCGCCTGCGCGCTTGCCGTCCACGGTCGGCGGCAGACGCAGCGAGAGCTTGACCGCCGTGTGCGGGCGCAGGACGTTGCCTGCAGATTGCAGCGACGGAATGCCATCGATGCCCGTCACAGACAACGCCGGGCGCCATGTACGGTTGAGCACCAGTTCCGAGAGGTCCTCGGATACCTGGCCGTCTCCACGCGTCGGAAACATCGGCTGAAGCGTGCCGGTGAGCGGGAATTTGTCGTAGATCGCGGTATCGAGCACTTCAGCCGCGCGGCGTGCCTGGTCGAGGCGTTCGGCCGGAATCTCGGCATGCAGGCCCTCGACCCGGATGCGACCGGTGTCCTCGTCCTCGATGCGCGACAGCAGTTGTCGCAGCAGGCGGAAACTCGACGGCACCACGCCGGAAGCGTCGCCCGAATGCACGCCCTCGTCGAGCACCTTGACCGTCAGGTTGCCGCCGGCGAGGCCGCGCAGCGACGTCGTGCACCACAGCTGGTCGTAGTTGCCGCAACCCGAGTCCAGACAGACCACCAGCGACGGCTTGCCGATCCGATCGGCAAGATGGTCGACGTAGGCGGGCAGGTCATAGCTGCCCGACTCTTCGCAGGCTTCGATCAGCACCACGCAGCGTGCATGCGGCAGCCCCTGCTCGTGCAACGCCAGGATGGCGGTGAGCGAGCCGTAGATCGCATAGCCGTCGTCCGCACCGCCGCGGCCATAGAGCTTGCCGTCCCGCAGTACCGGCTTCCACGGGCCAAGATCGTCGTCCCAACCGGTCATCTCGGGCTGCTTGTCGAGGTGGCCGTACAGCAGCACGCAGTCATCGTCGCTACCGGCGTTGGCTGCCGGAATCTCGATGAAGATCAGGGGCGTGCGGCCCTCGAGCCGGACGACCTCCAGCGCGAGGCCGGCGATCGGCTGGGCCTGCGCCCATGTCGTCATCAGGTCGACGGCCTGTTCCATATAGCCGTTCGCCACCCAATCGGCGTCGAACATCGGCGATTTGTTCGGAATCCGGATGTACTCGACGAGCTGGGGCACGATTTCGTCATCCCACTTGGCGCTGACGAAGCGGTCGGTCTGGCGGCTGTCCATTCGGATGTTCCCGCATGCGTAAACCGCCATTCTACCGCGGCCCGCCGTGTAGGAATTTTCCTACAAACGCTCGGGCGTTCGGCTGGCTACGGCCCAGCAGGGCCGCGGATATTCTGGCGACGTGGCGTTGGGAAGACTGGCAACACCGGCAAGGACGAATACGTCGCCAGTCGGGAATGGATTCCACCCAACACCAAGGAGTTAGGACATGAAGTCGATCCGAGCCGTGCTTGCGTCGTTGTGCCTGTCGCTGCTGCTGGCGGGTACCGCATTCGCGAACGAGAGTGTCGAGAAGGTCAACATCAATACCGCGGACGCGGCCACGCTGGCGCGCGTACTGCACAACGTGGGACAGGCCAAGGCGGAAGCCATCGTGGCCTACAGGGATGAAAACGGGCCGTTTCGAAGCGCAGAGCAACTGGCGCAGGTGAACGGTATCGGATTGCGGACTGTCGAGCAGAACGTCGATCGCATTGACGTCGGCGCCGGATCGCAGGCAGGCGCTGCACGGGCGGCCAACCCGCCCGCAGCCGCCGGGAACAAGGGGGCTGCGCAACTGCGCTGACTTTGACCCACCGCTGACGCCTCCACAGGACGTGGGGGCGCCAGACGAGGAGCAGGACGCTCCACGGGACCGGCAGGATGCCGCTACAGGGACGTACTCGTCGCCCGCTTCGCATCGGATGCAAAGCGGGCGATCCTGTATCTGGGGCGCGCGATGAGTACCGCGATGTGACCTCCGCGACGCCTTTTACTGCAAGCCGTTTCGGGTAGGCGGATTCCGTGACATCCACGCGGACGATCCGTTCGTGGACGGGGCCGGGCGCGAAGCACCGAACGCGGTCGGCGATGTGCCGGAAGCCACGGCCGCCCGAATCCAACCGCAGACGTCGCATTTGATCCAGGCAGTCACCGGTCCGAGCTGGCGTCGATTGGAGTCGTCGTGAAGCTGCCCGGCCCGACAGACTAGACTCAGCGTATGGGTGACCGATCCGACCAGCCTCTTTCCGTCCAGAGGATCGACGCGCAGAACGCGCGGCGGGTGCGTTGGCGCAACGATCTGGGCTGGACGCGGGAAATCCACGTTGAACATGCCCCTGACGAGAGGGTGTGGCGCTGGCGGCTGTCGGTGACCGAGATCGAGCAGCCGGCGGCGTTCTCACGTTTCGAAGGTGTGGAACGCGAGCTGATGCTGCGCACCGGGAACGGGCTGGTGCTGCGCTTCGCGGACGGAGAAGTCTGCAATCTGCAGCCGCCCCATGCCCGGTTGCGTTTTGCCGGTGATCGGGCGGTATCCGGCGAGCCCGCGGGTGCGGGCGTCAGCGCGTTGAATCTGATGTGGCGCCCGGACTCGATAGACGCGTCGACCTGGCATCGGCCGCTGGTCGGCAGGATGGTCATCTTCGTGGATCCCGGCGAGTGCTGGCTGGTGCATGCCCTCACCGGCCAGGTGCGCTTCGGCGCATCGCGGTCGCCCGCGCTCGAGTCCGGCGACTCGCTGTTGCTGCGGGCACCGGACGGGCGTTGCCACCATGCACTCGACGGCGGCGGCGAGCTGCTGCTGGCCCGGTTCCGGACCGTCGCTGCAGCGGTGTGACCAACCCGACGCGGAACAATCCCGTCGTTCCCGAAGCGGCCGCGCACTTCCCGCGCGAGGCCGCGCGATGCCCATGCAGCCGAGGATGGGGCGAATGCAGCGCCCCGTTTCCAAACGCTCAGAAGCGGACGTTGATGCTCAGCCAGAGACCGCGGGCCTTGTCCTTGTTGTTGTAGTGGTCGTAGTAGAGGATCTCGTCGGTCCCGTCGAAGCCCGGCGTGCCGTCGAGTTCCCGGAACTCGGTGTCGTAGGTCGTGAAATCGCGATCGAGCAGGTTATTGATGCGGCCGTTGAGCGTGACTGCCTCGTTGAGCTTGAACGAGGCGCCCAGGTGCAGCACTTCGTAATCCCTGTACGACAGCACCTCGCCGGTGATCGCGTGCAGGCCCCTGTAGCGCTTGGACCGGGCTTCGGCGGTCAGGAACAGGTTGAGCCGCTCGCTCGCCTGCCAGTCCAGTGTGGCGTTGGCCATGTGGCGCGCACTGTTGCCGAGCGGAAGGCCTGCTTCGCTGCCGCTCTTCTGCTCGCTGTCGGTGAAGGTGTAGTTCGCGCGGACGCCGAACGCCTCGCTGATCTGCCAGCGACCGGCGACCTCGACGCCCTGGATGACGACTTCGTCGATGTTGACCGTCCGGGTGCTGGACGCATAGCCGATGTCGGCGAACTCGCCGGCGCTGGTGCAGGTGAGGGTCGTGCCCGGTCCGCAGGCCTGCGAGGCGATCTTGTCGTCGAAGCTGTTGTGGAACAGGGTCAGGTTGAAGTTGTGGCCGTCCGGGCTCTGCCAGTAGACCGCCAGTTCGGTGCTGGTGCTGGTCTCGGGCTGCAGATCGGGATTGCCGAACATCGGCAGTGTCCCCTGTCCGCCGAACCCGATCACGCCGTCGTAGAGCTGTGTGGTCTTGGGCGTCTTGAAACCGGTGCTCACGCCACCCTTGACCGTCCACTGTGGACTGATCGTGTATACGCCGTACAACCGCGGGCTCAGGTGGTTGCCGAAGATCTCGTGGTCGTCCCAGCGCACACCCGCGGTGAGCGCGAACGGCTCGGTGATGGTCCACGTGTCCTCGGCGAACAGCGAGTACATGTTGTGTTCCTGCTTCAGGCCCGGCGTGCCGCTTTCGATGCCGAAGATGCCGTCGGTGAGTTCGCCCTGGATCACCTGCGCGCCGATCACCGCGGTGTGGTCGCCGGCCAGCTGGAAGGGGATGTCGAGCTTGGCGTCAAGCGTGTACTGCGCGCTTTCGAGCGTGCGCTTGGGGCGTGGCAGGAACGTGGATTCCGCGCGGGCACGACGCTCGGCCAGTGACAGTCCGGCGTAGGGTCCTGTGCCGTCGATCATCCGCAGCAGTTCGGCGCGCTCGTCCACGGTGAAGGGCATCGTGCGGCCGTCGTTGTTGGTCGCCACATGCGACAGCGAGACGAAACTGTTGCCGAAGTCCCAGCGGCCTTCGTGGGTCAGCGACCACGCGTCGCGGGTGAATGCCTGCACCGCGCCGTAGCCGACGCGCGGATTGGCGCGGCGCGACCAGGTGCCGCCATTGGATCGGCAGGCATTCGCGTTCGCACCGGCGGCGCCGAGGCAGAAATTGCCGGCGGTGAAAATGCTGTTGATGTTGTCGACGGTGCCGACCGGATATTCCTCGACGCCCTGGTCGTTGATCCGGATCGCGTTGTCGTATTCCTGGCGCGAGGTGTCGTAGTCGAGCGTGAGGCTCTGGTGCTCGGTCGGCATCCAGGCCAGCGTGAGACCACCGGCCTTGTTGGTGTTGTCGACGGTCTTGCCGCCGCCACCGAACCCGAGCGGGCGCGTCCGCTCCACGCCGTCGGGTCCCGTGACCGGTGCATAGACCGGGTTCGACGCATCACGGTCATACCAGCTGGCGCGCGCGCTGAGGTTGAGCACGCCCGGGACCAGCGGGCCGGTGACGAAGGCATCGACCGTGGTGTCCTCGCCGAACTCGCTGTTCTCGAACGACCGGCTGACGGTCGCCGAGCCATGCCACGTATCGAGGACCTTCTTGGTGATGATGTTGATGACCCCGCCCATCGCGTCCGCGCCGTAGAGCGTGGACGCGGGACCGCGGATGACCTCGATGCGCTCGAACGCGTCCAGCGGCGGGATGTGGTTGAACTGGTTGCCGCCGAAGTTGTTCGGGTAGATGTCGCCGTGGTTGTTCTGGCGTTTGCCGTCGACGAGGATCAGCGTGTAGTCCGAGCCCATGCCGCGCATCGAGATGGACCCCTGGCCGGTTTTGTCGCGGGTCTCGCCGACGTCGATGCCTTCGATGTCGCGCACCGCGTCGAGCAGCGTCATGTACGGGCGCTTGGTCAGGTCTTCCTGGGTGATGACGCTGATGCTCGCGGGCGCATCGGTGAGCTTCTGCTCGAAACCGGCGGCGGTCACGACGACGGCGTCGAAATCGGTGGGGTCGGCGGCGAGCGTGGTGTCGGCAAACGCGGCAGGGGAGGACAGCAGGCCCAGCAGCGCAAGTGCGAGCGGGCGACGGGTCGGGAAACGGGTCATGGACATCTCGTGGGCAAAGTCGGAACGCGGCGTGGCGTCGGCTGGCCGGAGTCGGGGGGGCATAAGCGTGCTGCAGGCCGCGCGAGGCCGCACGCCGTCCGGTCGGGCTGACCGGCAGGCCGGCGCGGCCGGCGCATCCAGCGTTCAGCGCGGTGGCGCGCGACCGCGGTGTTGTCGGCGGCGTAGACCGGCGTGGCGCGGCGGGCGTGCCCCGGTGCGCGGGCCGCGCATGCGGGGTTTGCGTTGTGATGCGGATGCCGGTGCGGCGGGCGCGGCTGTGTGGCGCGGGGCCGTGCGCAGCGTCGTCGGCTGAGATGCCGCTCGGGTGGATGTCACCGACGGAGCCGCGGCCGCCGCGGCTGGTATCTCACCACCAGGCGCCAGTGTGAGTGCGTGCGGTCGGGCCTCTGCAATCAGGCCGCTCGCTGCCGGAGCCGGGCCGGGCAGGACCAGACACAGGACGGTCAACAGACAGAGCGTGATTACCCACAGCGTATGCATACGGTTGTCGCGCGTCGCGTTGTCCCGCGCCTTCGATGGTCTGTTGCCGTGCGCCACGCGCGATCCCGTGCGGGCACGAACGCCCGATGACAGCATCTTAAACGAGAATGCTTCTCGAACGCAAAAGTAAACGATTCCGCTTCAAGCGCCGCGCTGCGGGCATACGCGGGGTGTCTGGACCCGCGGGGTCAGTCGCGATCGTCGCGTGTCCAGACGCCGCCGTGCTCGATCCTGGTTGGGAACTTCGCGACGGGCTCGTAGGCCGGGGCGCAGAGGGCGCGGCCGTCGCGGACATCGAACTTCGCGCCGTGCAGCACGCATTCGATGGTGCCGGCGCCGGCATCGAAGGCACCACCGCTCGACAGGCCGAAATCCTCGTGGCTGCACTGGTCTTCGAGCGCGTAGAGATCGCCGTCGAGATTGAAGACGAGGATCGGCACGCTGGTGATCTCGTCGAACGTGGTCCGCATTTCGCCCGGCAGCAGCTCGCCAGTGGCACATACGAATGTCCAGGTCTCACTCATGCTGCAGCTCCGAAGGTCTTCTCCAGCACCTCGAAGCGCAGGTCGTCGCGCCGTGGAATGCCGAAGCGGGTGTCGCCGTAGGGAAACGGCTTGTGGACGCCAGTCCGGCGATAGCCGCGGCGCACGTAGAACGCGATCAGCGCGTCGCGCACGTCGATGACGGTCATGCGCATGGCGGGCAGGCACCATTCGTCGCGGGCGACGCGCTCGCACTCGCGCAACAGAGCGTCGCCGGTGCCCCGGCCTTGCAGCGTGGGATCGACCGCGAACATGCCGAAGTAGCCGACGCCGTCCTCGATCGCGACGTGCGCGCAGGCGAGCGGTCGGCCGTCTTCGCCGTCGATCACGACGACGCGGCTGTCGGCGCGGGCGATGTCGTGGGCCAGCACGGCGGGATCGATGCGCGCGCCGTCGAGCAGGTCGGCTTCGGTGGTCCAGCCGCTGCGGCTGGATTCGCCGCGATAGGCGGACGTCACCAGGGTGACGAGGGCGGGCACATCGACGGACGTGGCGGTGCGGAACACGGGTGCGGACATGGCGGCGGACGAAGTCGTGACGCCGCCATTATCCCGCGACAGCTGCGCGCCCGTGCGTGTGGAAGCACGGGGCCGAAAATGCAGCCTCAAGCCAGCAGCGTGCGCACTTTGCGCAGTGCAGCGACGAAGGCGTCGACTTCCTCGTGCGTGTTGTAGAACGCGGGCGACGCGCGGCACGTGGCGGCCACGCCGTAGAACTGCAGCAGCGGATGCGCGCAGTGCTGGCCGGAGCGGATCGCCACGCCTTCGAGATCCAGCAGCGTGGCGAGATCGTGCGCGTGCGCGCCTTCGATCAGGAAGGCCACGACCGCGGCCTTGTCGGGCGCGGTGCCGAAGATGCGCAGGCCGTCGATCTCCTGCAGCGATTCGGTCAGGTGCGCGAGCAGTTCGGCCTCGCGACGCTCGACGTGGTCCATGCCGAGCCGGTCGAGATAGTCGACCGCGGCGCCGAGCCCGACGAAACCGGCGATGTTCGGCGTGCCGGCCTCGAAACGGTGCGGCGGATCGTTGTAGACCGTCTTCTCGAAGCTGACTTCCTTGATCATCTCGCCGCCGCCGAGGAACGGCGGCATGGCCTGCAGATGTTCGCGACGCGCCCACAGCGCGCCGGTGCCGGTCGGCCCGCACATCTTGTGGCCGGTGAAGGCGTAGAAATCGCAGCCGAGCGAGGCGACGTCGACGCGGCGGTGCGGCACGGCCTGCGACCCATCGATGACGGTGACGACGCCGCGCTTGCGCGCCTCGCGGCAGATCTCGCGGACCGGATTGACCGTGCCGAGCACATTGGACACGTGGGCCAGCGCCAGCAGCTTCACATCCGTCGTCATCGCGCGGCGCAGGGCGTCGAGGTCCAGCGTGCCGTCTTCGAGGATTTCGGCCACGCGCACCGTCGCGCCCGTGCGCTCGGCGACGAGCTGCCACGGCACGATGTTGGCGTGGTGCTCCATGCGCGAGACGAGGATCGTGTCGCCCGCCTTCAGCCGCGGCAGCGCCCACGACCAGGCGACCAGATTGATCGCGAACGTCGTGCCGCTGCACAGCACCAGTTCGTCGCTGCGCACATTGAGGAACCGCGCAAGCTTCGTGCGCGTGCCCTCGTAGGCCTCGGTCGCTTCGGTGCCGAGCTGGTGCACGGCGCGGCTGACGTTGGCGTTCTGTCGCCGGTAGAAGCCGTCGACCGCCTCGATCACCGACGCCGGCTTCTGGCCGGTGTTGGCGTTGTCGAAGTAGATCAGCGGTTTGCCGTGGACTTCGCGCAGCAGCAGCGGAAAGTCGGCGCGCACCGCCGCCCAGTCGACGCTGCCGTCATGCGCAAGCGGCGCGCTGGGCGCGTCGAACGGCGGCGTCAGCGGCGGCAGGGTGGCGCTCATGCGAGCGCGAGTCCCGACAGCGCGCCGTCGAGGCCGGCCTCGGCGTGCGCACGCAGCGACGGATCGGCGATCGTGGACAGCGGCTCGCGGACGAACGCGGCCGTCAGCAGGCGCTGGGCGTCCGGCGCCGGCAGGCCGCGCGAGCGCAGATAGAACAACGCGCCCGGATCGAGCTGGCCGACCGTCGCGCCATGCGCGGCCTGCACTTCGTCGGCATGGATCACCAGCACCGGCTGGGTGTCGATCTCCGCCGTGGCGGAGAGCAGCAGGTTCTTGTTCGACAGGCGCGCGTCGGTGCCGTCGGCGCCGGCATCGATGGTGATGCCGCCATGGAAGACGACGCGGCCGCGCTGGTCGCCGATGCCGCGCCACTTGAGTTCGCAGGCGGTGCGCTTGCCGATGTGGCGGATGCCCAGCCGCGTATCCACATGTGCGCGGCCACCGGCCAGCAGCACACCGTTTGCGGTCAGGCGCGCGTCGTCGCCGAGCAGACGCACATCGAGTTCGTGCCGCGACAGTGCGCCGCCGGCCTCGACATCGACGCGGGTGTAGACCGATGCCCCGTGCAGCTCCGCATCGGTGCGCAGGAAGCTGGTCGCGCCATTGCCGCGATGCTGCAGGCGGACGTGGTGCAGATCGGCCCGGTCGGCAACGCGCAGCGAGACGACCGTGTTGTCGAGGTGGCGATGCGCACCGGCGTCGAGGTGATGCTCGACCAGCGTCAGTGTCGCGCCTTCGCCGAGCGCGACGTGGTGGCGCAGATGCCAGGCGAGGTCGCCGTCGGCAGGTGCGCCGACGAACGCGAGATGCACGGGCGTCTCGATGCGCGCACCGGCTTCGACCGAGACCGATGCGCCGTCACGGGCGAGCGCGCCGTTGAGGCGGGCGAACACGGCATCGTCGCGATCGTCGATGTCAGGCAGTGCGCCGGCATCGGCGAGCGCGCCGATCGAGAGGCCGGCCACGGGTGCACCCGCATCGGACAGTGCTGCAGAGAGCCGACCGTTGACGAAGACCAGGCGCGGCGCGGGAATCGCGGCCAGCAGATCCCCATCTACCGCGGTATCGGCCTGCGGCGCGACGAAACTGCGGCGCTCGAGCGCGCGCAGCGAGGTGTATTTCCACGCTTCGCTGCGTGGACCGGGCAGGCCGGTCGCGAGCGTCGCGTCGAGGGCCGCGCGACGGGCGGCGTCGCCATCGAATCCGGCGGCAAGAGAGTCGAGCAGGGCACTCATCAGGCAGCGGTCTCCGGCGCGACGCGGTCCTTGATCCAGGCGTAGCCCTTCTCTTCGAGCTGCAGCGCGAGTTCCGGACCACCGGTCTGCACGATGCGGCCGTCGGCCAGCACGTGCACGACGTCGGGCTTGATGTAGTCGAGCAGGCGCTGGTAATGCGTGATCACGATGAAGGCGCGGTCGGGCGAACGCAGCGCGTTGACGCCGTCAGCGACGTTCTTCAGCGCGTCGATGTCGAGGCCCGAGTCAGTCTCGTCGAGGATCGCCAGCTTCGGCTCGAGCACGGCCAGCTGGAAGATCTCGTTGCGCTTCTTCTCACCGCCCGAGAAGCCTTCGTTGACGCCGCGGTGCAGCAGGCGGTCGTCGAGGTGCAGCACGGCCAGCTTCTCGCGCACCAGCTTGAGGAACTGCATCGAATCGAGCTCCTCCTCACCGCGTGCCTTGCGCTGCGCGTTGAGTGCGCTGCGCAGGAAGTAGGTGTTGTTCACGCCCGGAATCTCGACCGGATACTGGAACGCGAGGAACACGCCGGCCGCGGCGCGCTCCTCGGGTTCGAGTGCCAGCAGATCCTGGCCCTGGAACGCGACCGTGCCGTCGGTGACCGCGTAGCCGTCGCGACCGGCGAGCAGGTTGCCCAGCGTCGACTTGCCGGCGCCATTGGGCCCCATGATCGCGTGGACTTCGCCCGGCTTCACGTGCAGCGAGAGGCCCTTGAGGATTTCGCGCTCGTTGATGGAGGCGTGCAGGTTGTCGATATTGAGCATGGGTATCGTGATTCGAAAAAGAGAAAGAGAACCGGCGCGATGCGAGCTGCGTCGAAGAGCGGGTGCGTCGCCGGCCCCGCGGGCCGGCCGCGGGGTCAGCCGACCGAGCCTTCCAGCGAGACGTCGAGCAGCTTCTTGGCCTCGACCGCGAACTCCATCGGGAGCTCGCGGAAGACCTGCTTGCAGAAGCCGTCGACGATCAGGCTGACCGCGTCTTCTTCGCTGATGCCACGCGTGCGGCAATAGAACAGCTGGTCGTCGCTGATCTTCGAGGTGGTGGCTTCGTGTTCGACGGTCGCACCCGGGTGCTTGACCTCGATGTAAGGGAACGTGTGCGCGCCGCACTGCTTGCCGATCAGCAGCGAATCGCACTGCGTGTAGTTGCGCGCACCCTCGGCGCCCGCGCCGATCCTGACGAGGCCGCGATAGGTGTTCTGCCCGCGACCGGCGCTGATGCCCTTGCTGACGATCTTCGACTTGGTGCGCTTGCCGACGTGGATCATCTTGGTGCCGGTATCGGCCTGCTGGCGATGATGGGTCAACGCGACCGAGTGGAATTCACCGCTTGAGTCGTCGCCCAACAGCACGCAGGACGGGTACTTCCAAGTAATCGCCGAACCGGTCTCGACCTGCGCCCAGACCACGCGGCTGCGGTCGCCGCGACATTCCGCACGCTTGGTCACGAAGTTGTAGATGCCGCCCTTGCCGTTCTCGTCGCCGGGGTACCAGTTCTGCACCGTCGAATACTTGATCTCGGCGTCTTCCAGCGCGACCAACTCGACGACCGCCGCATGCAGCTGGTTCTCGTCGCGCATCGGCGCGGTGCAGCCTTCGAGGTAGGACACGTAGGCCTTGTCCTCGCAGATGATCAGCGTGCGCTCGAACTGGCCGGTGTGGCCGGCGTTGATGCGGAAGTAGGTGCTCAGTTCCATCGGGCACCGCACGCCCTTGGGAATGAACACGAAGCTGCCGTCGGAGAACACCGCCGAGTTCAGCGCGGCGAAGTAGTTGTCGCCGACCGGCACCACGCTGCCGAGGTACTGCTTCACGAGCTCCGGGTGATCGGCGATCGCCTCCGACATCGAGCAGAAGATCACGCCCTTCTCGGCGAGTTCCTTCTTGAACGTCGTCCCGACGGAGACCGAATCGAACACCGCGTCGACGGCCACGCCGGCGAGCCGCGCGCGCTCGTGCAACGGCACGCCGAGCTTGTCGTAGGTGTCGAGCAGTTCCTTGGGCACGTCGTCGAGCGAGGCGTACTTGGCCTTGGGCGCCGAGTAGTAGCTGACCGCCTGGAAGTCGATCGGGGCGATGTCGAGCTTCGCCCAGTGCGGCACCGGCATGGTCAGCCAGTGGCGATACGCGGCCAGGCGCCACTGCGTCATCCACTCGGGTTCGTTCTTCTTCGCCGACAGCGCGCGGACGACGTCCTCGTCGAGCCCGGGCGGAAAGCTGTCGGACTCGATGTCGGTGACGAAGCCGGCGTCGTAGCGACGGCCTAGCTGCTCGTGGATCTCTGCGTTCGCAATCGGTTCTGCGATGTCGGTGGCCATGGGGGCTGCCTACTGTCTATGCGCGGGCGAGGCGGGCGTCGATACGCTTCGCCCCGCCGGCTGGGGGAATGGGGTGTGGACGCGGTGCATCGTCGAGCATCTGCGCCAGGCTCACGGCACGCAGCGCGTCGGCCACCACGTCGTTGATCCGGCGCCAGTTGCCACGCACGCCGCAGTGCTCGGAGATGCCGCACTGGCCGTCGTGCAGGCTGCACTCGGTCATCGCGAGCGGCCCTTCCATGGCCTCGACGATCTCCACCAGGCTGATGGCCGCGGCCTCGCGTGCCAGGCGATAGCCGCCGTTGGCGCCGCGGAAGCCTTCGACCAGACCGGCCTGCGCCAGCGGCTTGAGCAGCTTGCTGACCGTCGGCGCTTCGAGGCCCGACTGTTCGGCCAGATCGGCCGCACTCATCACCACCTGCGGTCGCGCGGCGAGCACGGTCAGGACCACGGTGGCGTAATCGGTGAGCTTGGTGACACGCAGCATCGGAGAAAGGGCGACCAGGTGCGTCGGATGAAAGCGGACCAAAATTGTACGCTTTTGGGCCCGCCGGCTCAATGCGCCCGGGCAGCGTCGTTCATCGCGGTGCGTGTCCGGCAGGCACGTGCGCTGGCGGCTCGCCGGCTTGTTGGCCACAATGCGGATTCACTCCGCCGTGGAATCCGCAATGCCCAAGACGCCGAAGAAGCCCAAGACGCCGAAGAAGATCGAGGCGCGTCTGTCGAGCATCCACGGCAATGGCGTGTTCGCCACCGAGGCCATCGCCAAGGGCGAGCGGATCGTCCGCTACAAGGGCCTGCTGCGCACGCACGACGAGGTCGATGCCCAGTACGGTGATGTCGACGAGGACGGCCATACCTTCCTGTTCACGCTCAACGACGATTACGTGATCGACGCGAACGAGGGCGGCAACATCGCGCGCTGGATCAACCACAGCTGCGCGCCGAACTGCGAAGCGGTGGTGCAGGAAGACCCGAAAGAGCGCCGGCACAAGGACAAGGTGTTCATCGAGGCGACGCGCGACATCGCCGCGGGTGAGGAGCTGGCCTACAACTACGGCATCACGCTCGCCGAGCGGCACACGCCGAAGCTCAAGCAGCTCTGGGGCTGCCGCTGCGGTTCGAAGAGGTGCACCGGCACGATGCTGCAGCCCAAAAAATAAAGCGGTCTTCCGCGTAGCGGATGACGCAGGTGCCCCTCCCCCTCAGGGGGAGGGGAGGACCATCGGCGGATGCCGATGGTGGGGTGAGGGAAGGGGCTTTAGCGAGTGCACTTGCTTTAAGCCCTGGGCTCGGGGCGCGGGCAAAAGCAACCCTCACCCCAACCCCTCTCCCAGCGGGAGAGGGGCTCAAGCGTCACGGTGCCGGAGACACTTCCCGCAGATCCGCCGACGCAATCCGCCATGCGCGTTGCGCGTCGCTGGCGCCGTCGACCATCGCGCGGCGCAGGACGTAGCGGCCTTCGAAGCGGCGGCTGCTGCCGTCGGTCTGCTGGGCGCGCAGCGAGACGGGAATCTCGATGAAACGCGAGCCCGCGGCGGCGTCCACCGGTCCCGGTGCGCCGATGTCGACCATGACCACCGAGGTGTCGCCGAAGCCGGCTGCGAACTGTTCGGGCGGCTGGCCGCTGGCGCGTCCACCGTCGTACCACAGCGTGTAGGCGCGCGGGTAATCGAGGGCGTTGATCGCGGCGTAATAGGTGCGGATCACCGCCGCCGCTTCCTCCGGGGTCGGCTCCGGACCGGGCGCGGCGGTCTCACCCGGCACGCCGGCCAGTCCCGTTTCCGGGTTGTCCTCGAGGGGCGCCAGCGCGTCCTCCTCGATGCCCGTCTCCGGCAATGGCTGCTCGCCACCCAGCGGAATGTTGCCGGGACCGGGCGCGCCGCTGAGGCCGGTCACGCCGCCGGCGTTCTGCTGCGGCTGCGGCAGGGGGCCATCGGCCGGCTGCCCCGACCCTGTGGTATCTGCATCGGCCGTATCGCGGCCGCAGGCGCCCAGCGCGCATGCGAGTGCGAGCGCGATCCACAGGCTTGCGCCACGGCGAGAGCGGCGGTCAGCGCGCAAGGTGCACCACCACGCGGCCTTCGTTGATATCGACCTCACCGATGCGCTTGCCAGAGGGCAGCTTCGACAGCAAATCGTCGTCGAGGCGGTAGACCGGTTCGCTGCGCGCGTACTCCGACAGCAGGCTGTTGACGATGCCGCGCGCGCCGCCCCGGAGCAATGCGTTGGAACCGGGCAGGTCGAACTGCAGCAGCTCGGGATTCTCGAGATGCAGACCGCGGGTCGCCGGGTCGTAGCGCAGGCCGCTCAGCAGGGCGAGACGACCCGGGCGGTCGTCCGCGGCGACACCGCCGACGCCGAGATCGAAATCCAGACGCAGGCGGCGATCGCCCTGCGGGATGGTCAGGCGCGGGTTGTCGAGCGTGACCGACACCAGCCCGCCCAGCTTGTCGAACGTGCGCGGAAAACGCGTGTCGAGCTGGCGCTGCAGCTGCGGCGTGGTGAACGCGACCTGGTCGTTGAGCCAGGCGGAGACCACGCCGAGCGAGGTGCAGGCGGTGGCGACGAGCAGCAGCAGTGCTGCGGCGGACAGGTGCAGGGGACGGCGCATGGCACGCTCCGGAACGACGATGGAGGCACCCTACGCAGGCGCCGTGAATACGGGATTAGCAGCGCCTCAGTCGGGCGCGGGCGCCAACGGCCTGCGGTGGGGCTGCAACCAGGCGAGCAGCAGTCCCAGCAGCAGCATCGCGACCACGTCGAACGCGATCTGCTTCAGCGCCAGTGCCAGCGGAAACGGCTGTCCGGCATGGGCGAGCAGATGCCAGGGCACGAACGACACCAGCGCGATCACCAGACCGAAGCGCGCGCCGTGCCAGCGTTTGCTGCGATGGGGCGGCGGCAGCCACCGGTAGAGCCACGTCATCGCCAGGCCCAGCGAGAGGTAGGCCAGCAGGATCCAGCCGACCTGGGCGTTCGCATCCGCCTGCGGGCGGAACAGCTGGGACAGCGCAAGATAGTCGGCGCGCAGCAGCAGGCCGTGCACGAAGAACCCCAGCGCCAGCGCGGTGGCGGAGATCGTGAGGCCGCAGATCCAGAACCGTTTGTCCATGGCAGGGTGTCCGAAGAGGCGTGTCGCGCGGGCAGATTAGCGTTGCGCGGGTGATGGATCGATGGATGCCGCGGTGATGCGCCACGCGTCGCCGTCGCGGCGCAGATCGTAATGCCCGGTGTAACGGCGCAGCGGCCCCTGCCCGCCGATGCGCAGCCGGACCGGAATGCGCAGTGCCGTGGGCACCGGCGCGGTGTCGAGCGGCTGCGGCCGTTCGTTGTCGACCCGCAACCCGGTCACGCCTTCCAGCGCTCGCAGGTCCGCTTCGCCTCGCGTTGCCGGGCGGCCATGGAGCCACAGGGCGTCGGCTTCACTGCGATCGTCCTTGAACAGCGCCGCGAGATAGGCATGCACGGCCGACACGGCGTCCCGCATCGCGGCATCGTGCGCCGCGCGCGATTCGGCGTTCGCGACCGTGGTCGGCGCTGCCGGCGTTGCACCGGATGCATCCGGACCGGCCCCCGACGCAGTCGCCGGAGACAGGGCCGCGTCGGCACTGCGCCGCAGGCCTTCCTGCACCGCAACCGCGATGCCGAGCAACACGATCGTCGCGATGACCAGCCACCAGCTGCGATGCGACATCCGGTCATTCCCCTGCGCCGCGGACGCGGCCTCGCCCGGATGCTAGCGCGCCGCGTCGCCATTGTCGGCCCCGTGCGCGCGCAGCAGCGGCAGCGGATCGAACGCACCGCCGCTGGCGTAGACGCCGTAGTGCAGATGCGGCGGCGTGCCGCGCGCATTGCCGGTATCGCCGACGACGCCCAAGGCGTCGCCGGGTCGGACCAGATCGCCGACCTCCAGCAGATCCGCGAACCCGTCGAGGTGCGCGTAGTAATGACGCTGTCGCCCCGGCCCCATCACCCAGACCTGCTTGCCACCCAGGCCGCTGTCGCGCACGCCGACGACGAGCCCGTCCGTCGTACTGCGCACCGTCGTGCCGCGTGGCGCGAAGATGTCGACACCCTCGTGCTGCCGGTCGCGTCCGCGCGGCGCACCGTAGGTATCGGCGACGCGCGACGCGCGCACCCCGTCGACCGGCATCGGCAGCGATTCGGGCGCGGGCGCCGCCGTCAAGGCCGCGATCGCGCGCGGTTGCGCCATGAACGGCTGGTGCCAGGCCCAGTAGCCTGCGGCGGCGAACAGCCCCGCCCAGAACACGAAGGCGAGCGTGGCGCGCAGCTGCGGCGTGTAGTCGCGACGCGGCTTGCGGCCGGGCGTGCGCGCAGCGGGCGTCGCGGACGGGGCGTTGGAACTGGAACTGGAATCGGACTCGGACATACGACCAGCGTCGCAGGTCGGGTGCGAAGCGCGGGTCAGCGTGGTGCGCCTCCGGATGTGGAACGGCCCGCGCGCGGCGGGCCGTTCCGGACACGCAAGGCAGGATCAGCGGGCTTCCGCGTTCGCCTTCACTTCCTGCTCCAGTCGCGCCTTGAGCTCGGGCGCGAGCTTGAGCTGGCGGGCGAGCTCGTCGAGATAGCTGCGCTCCATGAAGCTGGTCTCGTCGGCGACGAGCACGCTGGCCAGATACATTTCCGACGCGATTTCCGGCGTGGTCGCGGCGCTGGCGACTTCGGCCGGATCGAGCGGCTTCTCCAGTTCCGCATGCAGCCAGCGCTGCACGTCTCCGCCCTCGTCGATGCGCTTGAACTCGCCTTCGATGACTTCGCGCTCGCGCGCATCGATGTGGCCGTCGGCTTTCGCCGCGGCGACCAGCGCCTTGAGGATCGCCTGGCTGTGGATGTCGACCTGGGGCGCGGGCAGCCGGTCGACGGTCTGCGGCGCGGTCGCGGTCGTACCGGACTGCTGCTTCTGGTAATCGCCGTAGGCCTTGTAGGCCATCACGCCGATCGCCGCGAGCCCGCCGTAGGTCGCGACCTTGCGGGTCTTCTTGTTCTTGCCGAGCAGCAGGCCCAGCGCGCCACCGGCGGCGGCGCCCTTGCCGAAATCGGCGTTGAGCAGGCTGCCGCCGGGCTTGCCGCCGGCCTGCGAGGTGAGGAGGTGGTTGAGGAAACCCTGGAAGCTCATCGTTCGATATCCATCGGTCGGGAGAAAACGGCGCCGAGCATGCGGCGCGATACGTTCACCGGATGTGCACGCTGTGCGTCACGGACCGGGTGATGCAGGCCCACGCCGCGGTGCGGTGGCGAGAAGCGATGTATGAAGCCCGAAACGAAATCGGGACGGCCTAGGCCGTCCCGATCGAAGCACGCATGTCGCCCTGGATCAGGCGGCGGCGTCCTTGAGCTTCTTGAGCGGGCGCACCTTGACCTTGACCGAGGCGGGCTTGGCGGCGAACCACTGCTCTTCCTTGGTGAAGGGGTTGATGCCCTTGCGCTTCGGCTTGGCCGGCACGCTGACCGAGGTGATCTTCAGCAGGCCGGGGAGGGTGAACGAACCCGCGCCCTTCTTGCTGATCGAGCCGTGCACGGCGCCTTCGAGCGCTGCGAACACCGCGCGCACGTCCTTCGCCACGACGCCGGTGGATTCGGCGATGTGCGCGACCAGGCCCGACTTGCTCAGGGCTTCCTTGATCGGCTTCGGTGCTGCCGGCTTTGCGGCGGCGGCCTTCTTCGGCGCAGCGGCCTTCTTGGCCGGGGCTTTCTTGGTGGGGGCCTTCTTCGTTGCCATGAGCGTGTGGTTCCCTCGTCGAGTGATGATTGAGTTGTCCGGGCCGAGCGAGCCGGCAAGCGGAATGTAGGGCATCGTGACACGTGCGCCAATAGGAAACCGCAAAAAAACAGGGCTTTTGCGTTTCCCGGCCCTATCGCGAAGTGCGGCGTCGCGGCGGCCACAGGATCCAGGCACCGGCGACCGCCAGTGCGAGCACGCTGTAGGCGGCGACGAATGTCCACCACGGCGCCTCGAAGAACAGCACTTTGGACAGCCAGTGGGCGATGAAGGATGCGTCGTACGTCTGCTGTCCGGCGCGCGTCCGCAGCCACTGTTCCCAGATCGTCAGCGGGCACAGACGGCCGAGCCAGGCTTGCACCGCGATCACCAGCACGAGTGCCACATGCAGCCAGCGCAGCCAGCGGCGTCGCACCCAGCCCCATCCGAGCGGGCCGCCGACCAGCAGCGCGAGTGTCATGCCGACGACGAAAACCGCGATGCCGACATGGATGGTGAGGACCGCATCGGCGAGGTCGGCGGCGAGGGACGGGGAAAGTGTCATGGCGGGATCATCGGACATCTGCCCGATGCCTGCAGGTGCTGCGTCGCATCACAGGAACGCGCGCGTCACGTGTCGGGGTCTAACGTGCACGGTTCCACTCTCGAGGAGCATGCATATGGGAATCGCACGTCACGCCACCGCCCACTGGTCCGGCGATCTGAAGACCGGCAAGGGCACGCTGTCGACGCCGCAGAGCGGTCTGATGTCGGACACGCGTTACGCATTTTCCAGCCGCTTCGGCGACGAGACCGGCACCAATCCCGAAGAGCTGATCGCTGCCGCGCACGCCGGCTGCTTCACCATGGCACTGTCGGCGAAGCTCACCGAAGCGGGCTTTCCGCCCGAATCGCTGGACACGCGCGCCGATGTCGACCTGTCGATGGATGGTGGCCCGCAGATCAGTTCGATCCGCCTGAAGACGCGCGCCAAGGTGCCGGGCATCGACGCGGCCAAGTTCCGCGAGCTCGCCGATGACGCCAAGCAGAACTGCCCGGTGTCGAAGGCGCTGTCCGCGGTGCCGGTGTCGCTCGACGCCGAACTCGAAGCCTGATGCTCTGAAAACGACGACGCCGCGTCGGGCGACCGGCGCGGCGTCGTCGTGTCCGCGTTCCGCCCACCACCGCGAGACGCGGTGGGCGGTCGCGTTCTTCCGCGCTCAGCGCCAGTCGATCGCGCCGCGCACCACGGTCTGCACGCGGCCGCCGGACCAGACATCGCCGTTGCCGTCGACGTGCAGTTCGATGATCGCGTCGTGACCGACCTCGCGGCCCTGGCTGATGCGGTAGCGGCCGTCGCTGCCGGGCAGGGCGTCGCGATCGGCCAGCCATGCGGCCAGCGTCGCGTTCGCGGCCCCGGAGGCGGCATCTTCGAAGTGGCCGGTCGAACCGACGAAAGCGCGCACCGCGAGGTGATGCACCGGATCACTGGAGCGCGCGAATGCGCACAGGCCCATGCTGCCGGTGGCGTCGGCAAGCGCGCCGATCGCAGCCCAGTCCGGCGTTGCCGCGCGCAGGTCGGCCTCGCTCGCGAGTTCGGCCAGCCACCAGCGGCGACCGCCGTCCATCAGCACCGGGGGCAGCGTGCCGAGCGGCATCGCGGCGAGCACGCCGCGCAGACGCGGATCGTCCGCCGAAGCGGTCTCGATGACCGACGCGCGCGGCGTGCGCACGGCGATCGTGCGCGTGGCGCCGTCGCCGACGACTTCCAGCGGCAGCTTGCCGGCGATGCCGTCCTGCACCAGCAGGCCATCACGCGGCGAGGCGAGTCCGGCTTCGAGCACGACGTGCGCGGTGCCGACGCTCGGATGACCGGCGAACGGCACTTCGCGGCGCGGCGAGAACATGCGGATGCCGTAGCTTGCATCGTCGGACGTGGCCGGGAACACGAACGTGGTTTCGGGCAGGCGTGTCCAGCGGGCGATGGCCTGCATGGTGGCGTCGTCGAGGCCTTCGGCGTCGAGGACCACAGCCAGGGGATTGCCGGCACCGGGCCGGTCGGCGAACACGTCCACCTGGACGAAACGGCGGGAAGTCATGGCGGGGGCGTCACGCGGCGCGACAGTGTAGCGGTCTGCCCGGAACCTGCCCGAGGCGCATCGCGACTGCCTGCAGGTGCGAGACCGGAACGCTGGCATCCCGGGCGGCCGCCCAGCGGCGCTCCCTCGAGGTCCGGCTTCGCGTCAGCGGGCAACGCAGTGCTCACCAGTCGAACGTGCCGCGAATGACGGCCTGGACCGCGCCGCCGATCCACACCTCGCCCTGCGCGTCGATCTCGACCGCCACGCGCCCGTCCCGGCCCAGCTCCCGCCCCTGGCTGGCGATGTAGCGGACCACGCGACCGTCTTCGGCCCGGTCCCGATGCAGCCACGCGGCGATCGCGGCGTTCGCGCTGCCGGTGACCGGATCTTCGGGAATGCCGTCCGCCGGACAGAACGCGCGCACCGCGAGTGCATGATCGGGCGCGTCGCTGCGTCCGCAGATCGCCAGGCCCACGGCGTCGCTGGCCAGGCACAACGAGGCGATCTGCGCCAGCGGCGGCGCGAGCGCGCGCACCGCCGCCGACGAGCCCAGATCCACGCACCACCAGCGCGGGCCGTTGTCGAGCAGCGCGTGCGCGGCGGCCGGCGCGCCGAGCGCCTGCAGCACGGCGTCGAGCCGCGACGCCAGGCCTTCGCGCGCCGCGACCTGCACCGCACGCGGCGCGCGCACGCAGGGCACGGTGCGAGTCCCCTGCGCGACGATGCGCACCGGCAGCAGGCCGGCGCCGCATTGCTGTACCAGCGCGCCGCCGCGCGCGGTCGCCAGGCCCTGGTCGAGCACCGCCCAGGCCGCGCCGACGCTGGGATGGCCGGCGAACGGCAGTTCCTGGCGCGGGGTGAAGATGCGCACGCGGTAATCGGCGTCTGCATCGGGGGGCAGCAGGAAAATGGTTTCCGACAGATTCGTCCAGTTCGCGATGGCCTGCATCGCGGTGCTATCGAGCCCCTCGGCATCGACCACCACACCGAGCGGATTGCCGGCGCCGGGCCGGTCGGCGAAGACATCGAGTTGCAGGTAGCGGCGACTGGGCACGGGCGTCTCGGGGTGTGGAGGGTTGCTTTAGAATCGCCTGTCGCCGCGCGTGTCACCACCGCCCTCCGGTCCCGCGCCCGTTCTCACCTTCATCCGAGACCCCACCTCGATGTCCTCACCCTCCGACGATCGCTGGATCGTGCTCAAGTTCGGCGGCACTTCGGTGTCGCGTCGCCACCGCTGGGACACCATCGGCCGGCTGGCGAAACGCCGGGCCGACGAGCAGGGTGCGCGCGTGCTGGTGGTGGTTTCGGCGCTGTCGGGCGTGACCAACGAACTGACCGCGATCGCCGACGGTGCGGCCGATGCCACCACGCGCGTCGACGCGCTCGTCGCGCGCCACCGCGCGTTCGTCGCCGAACTCGGGCTCGATGCCGATGCGGTGCTGGGCGCGCGTCTCGCCGCGCTGCAGGCGCTGGCCGGCGATGCACGCGCCTCGACGCGCACGCTCGACTGGCAGGCCGAGGTGCTGGGCCAGGGCGAACTGCTGTCCTCCACCATCGGCGCGGCCTACCTCGCGGCGCAGGGCCTGGATTTCGGCTGGTGCGACGCGCGCGACTGGCTGGACGCAGTGGCGCTGCCGAACCAGAGCGACTGGGCGCTGCGGCTGTCGGTGAACTGCCGGCGCGAACCCGACGGCGACTGGCGCAGCCGTTTTGCCGCGCAGGCGCCGCGGATGCTGCTGACCCAGGGCTTCATCGCCCGGCACGGCGACGGCGGCACGGCGATCCTCGGGCGAGGCGGGTCGGACACCTCGGCCGCGTACTTCGGCGCGCTGCTCGGCGCGCAACGTGTCGAGATCTGGACCGACGTGCCCGGCATGTTCAGTGCCAATCCGCGCGACGTGCCCGACGCGCGCCTGCTCGCGCGGCTGGACTATGCCGAGGCGCAGGAGATCGCGACGACCGGCGCCAAGGTGCTGCATCCGCGTTCGATCAAGCCCTGCCGCGATGGCGGGGTGCCGATGGCGATCCTCGATACCGAACGCCCCGATCTGCCGGGCACTGCGATCGACGCGAGCGCCGAACCGGTGCCGGGCGTCAAGGCGATCAGCCGGCGCAACGGCATCGTGCTGGTGTCGATGGAAGGCATCGGCATGTGGCAGCAGGTCGGCTTCCTCGCCGATGTGTTCGAGCGCTTCAAGCGCCACGGCCTGTCGGTCGACCTGATCGGCTCGTCGGAGACCAACGTCACCGTGTCGCTGGATCCCAGCGAGAACCTCGTCAGCACCGACGTGCTGGCGCGCCTGAGCGACGATCTGGCCGAGGTGTGCCGGGTCAAGGTCATCGCGCCCTGCGCGGCGATCACCCTCGTCGGTCGCGGCATGCGCTCGCTGCTGCACAAGCTGTCGGATGTCTGGGCCACGTTCGGCAAGGAACGCGTGCACCTGATCTCGCAGTCGTCGAACGATCTCAACCTGACCTTCGTCATCGACGAGGCCGACGCCGACGGTCTGCTGCCGGTGCTGCATGCCGAGCTGATCGACAGCGGCGCCATGCCGGTGTTCGATGACACCGTGTTCGGCCCGAGCTGGCGCGAGATCGCGCACGGCCGCCGCGAACGTGCGCCGCAGTGGTGGCAGGGTGCGCGCGACGCGCTGCTGGCAGTCGCCGAGCCGGGCCGTCCGCACTACGTCTACCACCTGGCCACGGTGCGCGAACGCGCTGCCGCGCTCGAGGCGGCGACCGCGATCGACCGTCGCTTCTTCGCGATCAAGGCCAATCCGCACCCGGCGATCCTGCGTGCGCTGGTCGAGGCCGGTTTCGGTCTGGAATGCGTATCGCAGGGCGAACTCGAACACGTGTTCGAGGTGCTGCCGGATCTCGAACCGGCGCGCGTCCTGTTCACGCCGAGCTTCGCGCCGCGGGGCGAATACGCGGCGGCGTACGCGCGCGGCGTCACGGTGACCGTCGACAACGTCGAAGCGCTGCGCAACTGGCCGGAGGTCTTCCGCGGCCGCGACCTGTGGCTGCGTCTGGATCTTGGCCGCGGCGACGGGCATCACGCGAAGGTCGTCACGGGCGGCGCGGCGTCGAAGTTCGGCCTGCCGCTGGGTGCGTTCGATCAATTCCTGATCGCCGCCGAAGAGGTCGATGCGCGCATCACCGGCATCCACGCGCATCTGGGCAGCGGCATCGAGACCGTCGCGCACTGGCGCGAGGTCTATGCCGAACTCGCCGGCTTCGCCGATGCGGTCGGCACCGTCGACACGATCGACATCGGCGGCGGTCTGCCGATCCCGTATCGGCCCGACGACGTGCCGTTCGACATCCCGGCCTGGGCGGCGGGCCTGGCGGCGATCAAGGCCGAATACCCGCGCTATCGGCTGGCGATCGAGCCGGGCCGCTACCTCGTCGCCGAAGCCGGCGTGCTGCTGACGACCGTCACCCAGGTGGTCGACAAGCTGGGTACGCGCCGCGTCGGCGTGGATGCCGGCATGCACAGCCTGATGCGGCCGGCGCTCTACGACGCCTGGCACGGCATCCACAACCTGACCCGGCTCGACGATGCGGACGAGACCACGGTCGAGATCGTGGGTCCGATCTGCGAATCCAGTGACGTCTTCGGCACGCGCCGGCGCCTGCCGGCCGCGACCTGCGAAGGCGACACGGTGCTGATCGCCGACGCCGGCGCCTACGGCTTCGTCATGGCCAACACCTACAACCTGCGCGGCCTGCCGCGTGAGGCTGTGCTCGAGTGAGTCCGCGGCTGGAATACACCCTCGTCTGCGGCGCGTTGGCCCTTACGCTGACCCTCGCGCTCGGGGGACTGCTGGAAATGGGCATCGCCAATGCGTTCTTCTGGGAACTCGCCAGCGTCGCCATGCTCGCCGCCGCGCTGGCGGCGGCCTGGGTGGCAGGCTGGCGCTGGCGGGCAGGGCGACGGACCGCCGGGCGACGCGTACTGGCGATGGCCTGCGCGACCGCGTTGACGGCCGCCGTGCTGTTCGTGCCGATGAGCCTGGGCCTGGTCGCGCTGCTCGCACCCGGTGATGACAGCCTGTCGTGGGTGTACAGCGCCGCAGTGTTCGGCGCGCCCGGACTGGCCATTGGCCTCGGGCCGGCGTGTCTGGTCGCGCTGCTGCCCGCGCGCCGCTACCTCGGGCGCGTGCGCCATCGGGGTCTGGCGTGAGGCCCTGTGTTGCCGACGCCCGATGCGCGCGTCGTTCGTATCCGCTGGAGACCTGAGCACCATGTTCGATCGTGATTCCATCGCCGCGTTCCGCTTCGTGCGGTGCGCGTTCGACCCCGACACCGGCGTGGCCCGACTGGTCTACGCCTTCGACGACGGCCCGGAGCTGGTCGAAACCGTCACCGTGCCGGGCGCACCGTTCGCGCTCGACGACGCGCGCGCCGCGGCCGTGACCCGGGCGCTGCGGCTGCTGCACCTGATCGCCGGCGTGAGCTACTACAAGGCGGCCGTGCCGACGGAGATCCGCATCGAGGACTACGCGATCGATGCGGGCACCGCGGCGCTGATCGAGGACGTGTACGTGCACGGACTCGGCGAATTCGCATACCGCAACGGGCTGGACCTGCACGGGACGATCCGCTTCCCGCACGGCGCCTCCGCGGATCAGGACGCGCCGGCGCTCGGTCTGCGCACGCATGCGCTGGTCGCGATTGGCGGCGGCAAGGATTCGCTGGTGTCGATCGAAGCGCTGCGCGCGCTCGACGTCGCGCAGACCGTCAGCTGGATCGGCGGCTCGCAGCTGATCCGCGTCTGCGCCGAGCGCACCGGCCTGCCGACGCTCAATATCGGCCGTTCGATCGCGCCGGAACTCTTCGAGTACAACCGCCAGGGCGCGTGGAACGGACACATCCCGGTCACCGCGATCAACTCGGCGATTCTCGTGCTCGCTGCGGTGCTGCACGGCGTGGACCAGGTGGTGTTCTCCAACGAACGCTCGGCCAGCTACGGCAGCCTCATTCCGGGCACCGGCGAGGTGAACCACCAGTGGTCCAAGGGCTGGGCATTCGAAAAAGCGTTCGGCGAGCACGTGCAGACGCGCGTGGCCGCGGATCTGCAGTACTACTCGCTGCTGCGGCCGCTGTCGGAACTCGCCGTCGCGCGCCAGTTCGCGAAGACCGATCGCTACGACGCACACTTCTCCAGCTGCAACCGCAACTTCCACCTGCTCGGCGAGCGCCCGGTGAACCGCTGGTGCGGCATCTGCCCCAAGTGCCATTTCGTGTTTCTGGCGCTCGCGCCGTTCATGCCCAAGCCGCGTCTGGTGGCGATCTTCGGCCGCAATCTGCTCGACGATCCGGCGCAGGTGCCGGGCTTCGATGCCCTGCTGGAGTACCAGGACCACAAGCCCTTCGAATGCGTCGGCGAAGGCCGCGAATCGCGCGCGGCGATGGCGGCCCTGGCCAAGCGCCCCGAGTGGCGCGAAGACGCGGTCGTCGCGCGCTTCGCCCGTGAGATCGCACCGCAGCTCGACACGCACGAACTGGATGTCGCCGCGTTGCTGGCCGTGGAAGCCGATGCGCACCGGATTCCCGACGTGCTCTGGGACCGCCTGCGTGCGCATCTCGCAACTTGAGGCCATCGCCGCCGTCGGCGGCCGTGTCGCGCTGTGGGGCTGGGGACGTGAAGGCCGCGCGGCCTACGCGGCGCTGCGGGCAGTGGGCGGGCCGGGCGGCGCATTGCCGCTGACGGTGTTCTGCGCCGAGACCGAAGCCGCCGACATCGAGGCGCTAGGCGATCCGGCGCTGCAGGTCGACACCGACGCGGGCGCCGGGCGTCTGTCCGGGTTCGACGTGGTGATCAAATCGCCCGGCATCAGCCCCTATCGGCCGGAGGCGCGCGCGGCGGCCGCGCAGGGCACGCGCTTCATCGGCGGCACGGCGCTGTGGTTCGCCGGGCGCGCCGCGCCGGGCGACGTTGCCGCCGGCACTGTCTGTGTCACCGGCACCAAGGGCAAGAGCACGACCACCGCACTGCTCGCGCACCTGCTGCGCGCGCACGGCCTGCGGACCGCGCTGGCCGGGAACATCGGCCTGCCGTTGCTGGAACTGCGCGATGCCGACGCCAACGCCTGGGCGATCGAACTGTCGAGCTACCAGACCGGCGATGTCGCCGCGGGCGGTGTGCGACCCGACATCGCCGTGGTCACGAATATCTTTCCCGAACACCTCGACTGGCACGGCAGCGAGGCGCAGTACATCGACGACAAGCTCAGCCTTGTCACGCGCGCGCGGCCGCGCATCGCCGTGCTCAATGCCGAAGATCCGCGGCTCGCCGCGCTGGTGCTGCCGGACAGCGAGATCCGCTGGTTCGGCACGCCCGAAGGCTGGCATCTGCGGGGAGATGTCCTGCATCGCGGCGACACCGCGATCATGGACACCTCGGGCCTGCCGCTGCCGGGCCGTCACAACCGCGGCAATCTCTGCGGCGTGCTGACCGCGATCGAAGCGCTGGGCATCGATGCCGCGCCGCTGGCATCGGCCGCCGCGGGTTTCGTGCCGCTGCCGCATCGCCTGCAACCGCTGGGCACGCGCGACGGCGTGCTGTGGGTCAACGATTCGATCAGCACCACGCCACACGCGAGCCTGGCCGCGCTCGATGTCTATCGCGATCGCCGCGTCGCACTGCTCGTCGGCGGCCACGACCGCGGCCTCGACTGGCAGGCATTCGCGGATGCGATGCGTACCGGCGCGCCGCACGCGATCGTGACCCTGGGCCAGAACGGCCCGCGCATCCATGATCTGCTCGCGCCGATCGCCCGCGACGCCGGCTTCCGGTTGTCGGCGGCCGACGATCTCGAATCGGCGATCGCGCAGGCGCGCGCGGCGCTGGACGGCGACGGCGTGCTGCTGCTGTCGCCGGGCGCGCCCAGCTTCGGTGCCTACCGCGACTACACCGCGCGCGGTCGCCATTTCGCCGCGCTGGGCGGCTTCGATCCGGATGCGATCACGGCGATTCCGGGCATCGGGATCGCCTGAGGCGCACCGGTTGGTCGGGCCAGAGGTCCGGTCCGTCGTCGCAGTTCCGTGTTCCGTCGGATGGGCGCCTGTGCGCGGTCTCGGACTGAGAGACTGGACGTCCATCGAACAGGACGTCGACATGGATCGCAGCGAACGCAACGCACGCGCCTGGCGGAATCCCGGCAACTGGATCGGGCCGCGCTGGCTCGGCCTCTACCGGTCCGCGGACGATGACAGGCTGTGGGTGCCGAAGGTGCCGCGCGCGCTGGGCTGGACGGTCAATCTGGCCAGGCCGGCCGGCGCGATCATCCTGCTGGTGCTGGTGGTCTCGGCGGGGTCAGTCACGTACCGGGTGCTCGGCGGCTGACGGCGCCAGGACGCGTCAGTGTCCGCGTTCGACCGCGTAACGCGCCAGGCCGCGCAGCGCGGCGACGGCGTCGTTGTCAGCCAGCCCTGCGAGTGCACGTTCGGCCGCCTCGGCGTATGCGAGTGCGCGCGCACGGCTGTACTCGAGGCTGCCAGCGGCTTCGATCGCGGCCAGCACGTCGGGCAGTGCACCGACATCACCGCTCTCGATGGCCGCACGCAGGCGCGCGCGGACATCGGGCGTGGCCTGCGCCATCGCGTGGATCAGCGGCAGCGTGGCCTTGCCTTCGGCGAGATCGTCGCCGAGGTTCTTGCCCAGCGCGTCGGCATCGCCCGAATAGTCGAGCACGTCGTCGGCGATCTGGAACGCGTAGCCGAGCTGCATGCCGTAGTCGTACAGCGCGCGCTGCGTTGCCTCATCCGCGCCAGACGCCAGCGCGCCCAGCGTCGTGCCGGCGGCGAACAGCACCGCGGTCTTGCGTTCGATGACGTTGAGGTAGGCAGTCTCGTCGGTGTCCGGATTGCGCACGTGCAGCAGCTGCAGCACTTCGCCCTCGGCGATGCGGTTGGTGGTGTCGGCGAGGATGCGCATCACCGGCATGCGGTCGAGTTCGACCATCAGCTGGAAGCTGCGCGAGTACAGGAAATCGCCGACCAGCACGCTGGCCGCGTTGCCCCAGATCGCGTTCGCGGTGCTGCGGCCGCGGCGCAGGTCGGATTCGTCGACCACGTCGTCGTGCAGCAGGGTCGAGGTGTGGATGAACTCGACGATCGCCGCCAGCTGGTGGTGCTCGGCACTGATCGTGCCGGTCGCGCGGCCGGCCAGCATCACCAGCATCGGCCGCAGCCGCTTGCCGCCGGCCGAGACGATGTGTTCGGCGACCTGGTTGATCAGTACGACGTCGGAGGCCAGGCGGTCACGGATCAGCGCGTCGATGGCGGCCATGTCGCCGGCGGCGAGGGCCTGGATCGCCGGCAGATCGAGGCGGGCGGCCGGGTGGGCGACGTTGTTCATGCAGGATCCGGGACAGGCAGGACCGGAATTATAGGAGACGCCCGACAGTGGCGTGCGGGCGAGGGCGGGGGTCGGACGCCGACCGGCTGGCGGCTATACTGTGGAGGTCCATCACGCCGGTCTCGAAGCCGGTGCAATCCAAGGAATTCCCATGGCCCGCGGCGTCAACAAAGTCATCCTGGTCGGCAATCTCGGCAACGACCCCGACACCAAGTACACCCAGGGCGGCATGGCCGTGACCCGCATCAGCCTGGCCACGACCAGCGTGCGCAACGACAAGGACGGCAACAAGCAGGAGCGCACCGAATGGCACCGCGTGGTGTTCTTCGGCAAGCTCGGCGAGATCGCCGGCGAATACCTGCGCAAGGGCAGCCAGTGCTACATCGAAGGCGAGATCCGCTACGACAAGTACACCGGCCAGGACGGCGTGGAGAAGTACACGACCGACATCGTCGCCAACGAGATGCAGATGCTCGGCGGCCGCGGTGACGGCGGCGTGGCGATGCCCCGCAGCAGCGCGGTCCCGCGCCTTCGCGCCAGTCGGCGCCGCAGCAGCAGCGTCCCGCGCCGATGGACGATTTCTCGGACGACGACATCCCGTTCTGATCGCGCGTCGCGTCGCCTGATGTCCTGCACGAACCCCCGAGCGATCGGGGGTTCTGCGTTCCGGGCATGACGGTCCGTTCGAGCGCGCAGATCGCGCCGCCTCAACGCACCCCGTGCATCCAGCGCCGCACCAGCGGCGACAGCACGAAGTAGGCGAGGCCCGAACCGACACCGATCCACAGCATCAGCTGGAACAGGTCCGCGTACTTGGCGGCCGCGACCGCCATGTCGAAGGTCTCGCCGGCCGGCACGTCCATCGAGGTCAGCTTACCGAACTGCGCGGCCAGCACTTCCGAATACGCCGTGGCCAGCCAGAACGCGCCCATCATCAGGCCCACCACGCGCGCGACCGACAGCTGGGTCACCGCCGACAGGCCGATCGGCGACAGGCACATCTCGCCCAGTTCCAGCAGGAAATACGCCAGCACCAGCCACCACACGCTGGCCAGCACGCCGCTGCCGGCGGACTGCGCGGCCAGCATCAGCGGCACGAAGGCGAGGCCTGCGAACACCAGGCCGATCGCCATCTTCGCCGGCTTGCTCGGGTTGAGGCCGCGGCGGTCCAGCCAGGGCCACAGCCACGAGAACACCGGCGCCAGCACGACGATGAAGAACGCGCCGAGGAAGGTCAGCGAGCCGGCGGTCTGCGGCACCAGCACCACATCGTGGACCAGCGCGACCGCCAGCGCGACGACCATCGCGATGACCGCCGTCTTCGCCAGTCCGTCGTTGCCGCGATCGCTGGCGCGCAGCGCAGCCACCATCAGGACCGGGCTGCTGGCGAGTGCGAAGATCGCCCACGGAATGCCGGGCGTGTAGTCGCCGGGCGTCAGGCCGAACAGGTCTTTGGTCAGCATGCGGTCGGTGAACGTGACCCAGGCGCCGTAGGTCTGCTCGTAGAGGGTGAAGAAGATCAGCACGCCGATGATCAGCAGCACCAGCGCCAGCATCTGCTGCCGCTCGACTTTCGTGCAGTGGCGCACGAGGAACCAGACGAACCACGCCGCGAGGGCGACGGCAATCAGGTGCATCGCACCGTGCACGGTCCAGGTGCGCTGGATCAGCTGCCAGACCAGCAGTGCACCGGCGACGCTGCCGGCATAGATCCACCATTCGCGCGACAACGGGCCGACGCGTTCGCGCAGTTTCGCCGGATCGTTCGGTTCGGCCAGCCCGTAGAGATACTTCTGGCCCCAGATGAAGACGATCAGCCCGGCCACCATGCCGATGCCGGCCGCGCCGAAGCCGTATTTCCAGCCGTAGGTCTCGCCCAGGAACGCGCACACCAGACTCGCAAACAGCGCGCCAACGTTGATGCCGGCGTAGAACAGCGTGAACCCGGAATCGCGTCGCGGATCCTCGGGCGCGTAGAGCTTGCCGACGATCGTCGAAATGTTGGGTTTGAGGAAGCCGACGCCCATGATGATCAGCGCCAGCGACAGGTAGAACACCTGCAGCGCGGCCTCGTCGCGCACCACGACGCCATCGACGATGCGCGCCTGTTCGCCCTCGTAGGCCATGCCCAGATGCCCGAGCACCAGCAGCACGCCGCCTAGCACGACCGCCTTGCGCATGCCCAGATACCGGTCCGCGAGCAGGCCGCCGATCACCGGGACCGCATACACCAGGCCACCGTAGGCACCGAGCAGGTCAAAGCCCGCGTCGTCGCCGAACAGGTGGTACTTGAGGATGTAGAGCAGCAGCAGCGCCTTCATCCCGTAGAACGAGAAGCGCTCCCACATCTCGGTGAAGAAGCAGACGAAGACCCCTTTGGGGTGGCCCAGAAAATCCGCGCGCGACGCGGTGGCTACAGCGGTGGCAGGGCGCAAGGCCGTCATCCGGGCGGGCGAAGGCGCGAGTATAGGCGCAGCATTTGCAGCCGGACCAGTTGCGCATTCGGGCATGTGACGTCCGCGCCGACTTCAGTAGGATGATGGCAGCGGTGCCCGGGGAGAGCGTCTTCGACGGTCGGGGCACCGCCTCGAAACCGGGAGTTTGTATGGTCCGCAAGGGACTGCTGTCTGTGTGTATCGCGTTGTCCTGCCTGGGCGCACCCGCCCTGCATGCGCAGGTGGAGCTGGGGCCGTTCATCCAGGATGAAGGCATCCTCGATCTGAAGATTTCGCCCGACGGGCGTTTCCTCGCGGCAACCCTGCCGGCCGAGGACCGGTCGGTCATCGCCATTCTCAACCGGATCGACCGCAGCATCGTCGGCAGTTTCCAGTTGCCGGCGAACACGCACATCGCCGATTTCTGGTGGGCGAAGGAGGACCGCCTGATGTTCGGTCTCGCCCAGCGCTTCGGCATGCGCGACTACCCTGCCTCCACCGGCGAGCTCTACGCGATGAATGCCGACGGCTCCCGCGCGCAGTTGCTGGTGGGCTATCGCGTACAGAACTCTGGACTCGGCACCAACATCCGCAGCGGCCCGAAGGAAGAGCGTGTCTTCGCGTGGCCCATCGACATGCTGCCGGATGATCCCCGCAACGTGCTGGTCGCCATTTCGCCGTTCGGTGGCGATCCGTACACCCGTGTCGACCGGATGGATGTCTACAGCGGTCGCCGCAACACGATCGCCACCGTGCCGGTCAACCAGGCGCGGTTCGTGACCGATCACCAGGGCGAGGTCCGCTTCGCCGTCGGTTCGCGCAGTGACAACCTGAGCCAGCTGTATTACCGCGCCAATCGTGGCGCGGACTGGGAACTGCTGAACCATCAGGGCACGTCGGGCCGCATCGAGTCTCCGGTCGGGTTTTCGCAGGACGGCACCATCGCCTATCTGCAGGTGACCCAGCCCGCGGGTCCGGATGCGATTGTCGCGATGGACATCGCCTCGCGTGAACGACGGGAACTGCTGCGCGACGAGGCCGTCGACCCGGAGATCCTCTACCGGCCCGGCACAGAGGTCGCGATTGGCGTGCGCTATCCAGGCGCGACGCCACGACTGGCATTCTTCGAGCCCGAATCCGACGACGCACGCCTGTTCCGCATGTTCGAACAGGCTTTTCCCGGCCATGAGATCGGTGTCGCTTCGTCGACACGCGATGCCAACACCAAGCTTCTGCTCGCCACCAGCGATCGTGACCCCGGCAGTTTCTACACCTACGACGCACGCGAGAAGAAGGCCGATTTCGTATTGGCACGTCGCGCCGCGATCGATCCCGAGCAGATGAGCCCCATGGCGCCCGTGGCGATCCGCGCGCGCGACGGTCTCACGGTCCACGGGTATCTGACCCGTCCAGCGGGTGCGCCTGCCGGACAGCCGCTGCCGCTCGTCGTGGTACCGCACGGCGGACCCTTCGGCATTTCGGACGCCTGGGCGTTCGATCCGGAAACGCAGCTGCTCGCGAAAGCCGGCTACGCCGTCCTGCAGGTGAACTACCGTGGATCCGGCGGATACGGCCGCAGTTTCATGCAGGCCGGCGCCCGGGAGTGGGGCGGCAAGATGCAGGACGATCTGACCGATGCGACCCGCTGGGCAATCGAACAGGGCCACACCACGCAGGATCGCATCTGCATCTATGGCGGCAGCTATGGTGCCTACGCGGCGATGATGGGCGCCGCGCGCGAGCCGGATCTGTATCGGTGCGCAGCCGGCTATGTCGGCGTCTACGACCTGCCGATGATGCGCAACGACGACCGTCGCGGCGCTGCCTGGATGCGCACCTGGTTCGACGAGTGGGTCGGCGCGGACGCGCAGGCGCTTTCAGCGGCGTCGCCGACCCAGCGCGCGGCGCAGATCCGTAGCCCTGTTTTGCTGGTGGCAGGTGGCAAGGACGAAGTCGCGCCGGTGGGGCACACCCGCAGCATGGAACGCGCGCTGCGTGCAGCCGACGTACCCGTGGAGACGCTCTACGTCGCAAACGAGGGTCACGGCTTCTACAAGCCGGAGAACCGCCGCACCTACTACACCAAGCTGCTCGACTTCTTCGCCACGCATCTGGGCGGACAACGCGCCGCCCAGTGACACCCCGCCGGCGCCGCTTTGCCAGCATCGCGGCGCCGGCCTACCATTCGGGCTCTTTGTACGGAGCCCTGCCATGTCCCTGCGCCTTGCGCTGTTGCCGTTGTGCCTGCTTGCCGCGTTGCCGGCCGTCGCCCAGGAGCGGGGCCTCGATGTCCGCGATCTGGTCAAGCTCGACCGGGTGTCCTCTCCGCTGCTGACCGCCGATGGGCGCCAGCTGGTGTTCGCCCAGCGCACGCTGGATTTCGATTCGGGCAAGGCCACGACCGCGCTGTACGCGCGCAACCTGCTGACCCGCGACATGGCGCCGCCGAAGCGGATCACCCCGGACGGCTGGAACGTCAACTCGCCGGCGCTGTCGGCCGACGGCCAGACGGTCTACTTCCTCAGCAGCAAGAACGGCAGCTCGCAGGTGTTCGCGATGCCGATCGCCGGCGGCACGCCGCGCCAGTTGACCGACGTCGCGGTCGACATCGGCACCTTCCAGATCTCGCCCGATGGCACGCGCGTCGCGTTCAGCGCCGACACCTTCGGTGAGTGCGCGGCCGATCTCGCGTGCACGAAGCAGAAGCTCGCCGAGACCAAGGATGCCAAGGCCAGCGGCGTGGTCTACGACCAGTTGTTCGTGCGCCACTGGGACACCTGGAAGGACGGCACGATGAGCCGCCTGTTCATCGCCGACCTGCCTGCAGCGCGCACGCGCGCGACCACGACGGTGCGCGCGCTGGGCCATGCGCTCGAGGGCGACATCCCGTCCAAGCCCTTCGGCGGCGCCGAGGACTACACCTGGGCGCCGGACGGCCGTTCGGTCGTCGCCAGCGTCAAGGTCGCCGGCCGCGAGGCGCCGTGGTCGACCAATTTCGATCTCTACCGCATCGATGCGACCAGTGATGCCGCGCCGGTGAACCTCACCAGCGCCAATCCGGCCTGGGATACCGGCCCGGTCTTCAGCGAGGACGGCGCGACGCTGTTCTACCGCGCGATGAAGCGTCCCGGTTTCGAAGCCGACCGCTACGCGCTGATGGCGATGGACGTGGCCAGCGGCCAGACGCGCGAAATCGCCCCGCAGTGGGATCGTTCGCCGAGCAGCGTGACGCCGTCGGCCGACGGCAGCGCGCTCTACGTCGCCGCGCAGGACACGGGTCAATACCCGCTGTTCCGCGTCGATGTCGCCAGCGGCGAAGTGACCAGGCTCGTCGCCGACGGCTCGGTGTCGTCGTTCGCGATCGCCGGCGACACCGTCGCGCTGACCCGCAACTCGATCCGCAGCGGCGACACGCTCTACACCGGCTCGCTGCAGGCGCTGGGCGCCGACGCGCAACTGCGCCAGATCACCCCCACGGCGGCCGAGCGTCTGCCCGATGTCGCGTTCGGCGACTACGAGCAGTTCTCGTTCAAGGGCGCCAGCAACGACACCGTCTACGGCTACGTGGTCAAGCCGTGGAACTACCAGGAAGGCCAGACCTATCCGGTCGCGTTCCTGATCCACGGCGGCCCCCAGGGCAGCTTCGGCGACGGCTGGAGCTACCGCTGGAACCCGCAGACGTATGCGGGCCAGGGCTACGCGGTGGTGATGATCGATTTCCACGGCTCCACCGGCTACGGCCAGGCCTTCACCGATGCGATCAGCGGCGACTGGGGCGGCAAGCCGCTCGAGGACCTGCAGAAGGGCTGGGCCGCCGCGCAGGACAAGTACGCGTTTCTCGACGGCGACCGCGCCTGCGCGCTCGGCGCGAGCTACGGCGGCTACATGATCAACTGGATTGCCGGCAACTGGTTCGACCGGCAGGGCAATGCGCCGTTCAAGTGCCTCGTCAACCACGACGGCGTGTTCGACACGCGCTCGATGGGTTACGTGACCGAGGAACTCTGGTTCACCGAATGGGAGAACAAGGGCACGCCGTTCGACCAGCCGAAGAACTACGAGCGCTGGAACCCGGTCAACCACGTCGCCAACTGGAAGGTGCCGATGCTGGTGGTGCAGGGCGAGAAGGACTACCGCGTGCCGGTGGACCAGGGCCTGTCGACGTTCACCGCGCTGCAGCGCAAGGGCATCGACTCGAAGCTGCTGTACTTCCCGGACGAGAACCACTGGGTCCTGCAGCCGCACAACAGCGTGCTCTGGCACGACACCGTCAACGCCTGGCTCAAGCAGCACATCGGCCAGTAAGCGGCTCCCGACGGACGGCCGGCGCAAGCCGGCCGTTCTGCGTTGCACCCACGCATTCCACCGGAGTACCGCCACGATGGCGCTCGAATCCACCGATCCCTCCACCGCGCTGATCACCAGCGACATCGTCATGTTCGGCCTGCTGGCCGCCACGCTCGGTGCGATCTTCTGGCTGGCCAGCGGCCCCACGCCGTTCTGGAAGAAGGTCTTCACCTGGGTGCCGGCCCTGCTGCTGTGCTATTTCGTGCCGGCGTTCTACAACACCGTCGGCCTCATCGACGGCGAGAACAACAGCCTCTACAACCCGGTCGCCAGTCGCGTGCTGCTGCCGGCGGCGCTGGTCCTGCTGACGCTGTCGATCGATCTCAAGGGCATCCTCAGGCTGGGTCCCAAGCTGGTGTTCGTCTACGTCGCCGGTACCGTCGGCATCGTGCTGGGCGCGATCGTGTCGTTCCAGTTGCTCGAATGGGTCTGGCCGGCCGCGGTCGCCGGCGATACGTGGAAGGGCATGGCGGCGCTGGCCGGCAGCTGGATCGGAGGCGGCGCGAACATGGTCGCGATGCGTGAGGTCTACGAGGTCGATGCCACCCTGTTCGGGCAGTTCGCCGTCGTCGACGTGGCGATGGCCAGCGCGCTGATGGCGACGCTGCTGTTCGTCGCCAACCGGTCCGCGCAGATCGACGCACGCTCGGGCGCCGACACCCGCGCCATCGACGAGATGAAGGCCCGCATCGCGGCGTTCGACGCCGAGAACGCGCGGATCCCCACGCTGACCGACCTGATGGTGATCATCGCGGTCGCGTTCGGTTTCGTCGGCCTGGCGCACGCGGTGTCCACGCCGCTCGCCGCGTGGTTCGCCCGTTACGACTGGGCTGCGCGCTTCAGTCTCGACTCGGCGTTCGTGTGGGTGGTGGTGATCGCCACGCTCGCCGGGTTGCTGCTCAGCTTCACCCGTGCGCGCCGGCTCGAAAGCGCAGGCGCGTCGAAGGTCGGCACGGTCTTCCTGTATTTCCTGATCGCCTGCATCGGCATGCAGATGGATTTCCTCAAGCTCGCCGACCGCCCGGAACTGCTGGCCATCGGCGTGATCTGGATGAGCGTGCATGTGCTGGTGATCTGGGGCGCGGCGCGCCTGGTCCGCGCGCCGATGTTCTACGTCGGCGTCGGCTCGATGGGCAATGTCGGCGCCGCCGCATCCGCGCCGGTGATCGCCGCGGCCTTCCATCCCTCGCTCGCGCCGGTGGGCGTGCTGCTGGGCACGGTCGGCTATGCGACCGGGACCGTGATCGCCTACTTCGTGGGGCAGATCCTGCGGGTCATGGCGGGGCAGTAAGCGCCGCAGCCCGGTCGCGCGCCGGCCGGGCGTGTCGCGCAGGCGCCGCGGGCCGGTGATCGCGTGTCGCCGCCGGACCCGCAACCGGATCCGGGCGTCGAACGTTCGACGGGCGTCGCCCGCCGTCGCGGCAAGCGCGTCGGGGGATCAGCAGCAGCGGAATCCGCTGCGCCCGCCGAAGCGGGCTTCCTGGCGTTCGCGGAAGAACGTCTTGTAGTCCATCGGTTCCCGGTCGGGATGTTTTTCGAGGACGTGGCGCACGTAGTTGTCGTAATCGGGCACGCCGCAGCACAGTCGCGCCGTCTGCACCACGCGTCGCCACACACGCTTGTGCGTGGCGAAATACTCGACCGGCACCAGTGCGCCGGCCATCAGTGCAGTGCTCCGCCTGCAGCCCGGGCCGTCACAGCCAGGCCTGCTGCTGTTCGGGGGTGAGTTCGACGAACGGCGATTCCTTGGCCGTGGGCGCCGGGTTGCGACGGGCCTTGAGGATGGCGCGGACCGCGAAGAACAGCGTGCTGAAGACCACGAACAGGAACAGCGTCGTCAGGCCGGCGTTGACGTAGCCGTTGACGACGACCTGCTGCATCTGGCCGGCGGTCTTGGCCGCGCCCAGCAGCTCGCCGTTGTCCAGCGCCGTCTGGTAGTGACGGGCCTGCGCGAGAAAACCCATCGCCGGCTTCGGATCGAACAGCTTGATCAGGCCCGCCGCGGTGGTGCAGATCAGCAGCCACACGGCCGGCACGATCGTGACCCACGCGTAGCGGTCCCGCTTCATCTTGAACAGCACCACCGTGCACAGCATCAGGGCGATGCCGGCCAGCATCTGGTTGGCGATGCCGAACAGCGGCCACAGGGTGTTGATGCCGCCCAGCGGATCCACGACGCCCTGGTAGAGGAAGTAGCCCCACAACGCCACGCAGCCCGCGGTGCCGATCGCGTTCGCGCCCCAGTGGTCGGTCTTGCGCAGGACCGGAATGAAGTTGCCGAGCAGGTCCTGCAGCATGAAGCGTCCGGCGCGGGTGCCGGCATCGACTGCGGTGAGGATGAAGAGCGCCTCGAACAGGATCGCGAAGTGGTACCAGAACGCCATGGCGCCATCGCCCGTGCCGGGCAGGGCATCGTGCAGGATCACCGCGATGCCCACGGCCAGCGTCGGCGCGCCGCCGGCGCGGGAGATGATCGTGCCCTCGCCGATCTGCTGGGCCTTGAGTGCCAGCGCTTCGGGGGTGATGACGAACCCCATCTGGCTGACGGCCGCCGCCGCACTCTGCACATCCGTGCCGAGCACGGCCGCCGGGCTGTTCATCGCGAAATAGATGCCCGGGTCGAGCACCGACGCCGCGACCAGCGCCATGATCGCCACGAACGATTCCATCAGCATGCCGCCATAGCCGATGTAGCGCGCGTGGGATTCGCTGGCGAGCAGCTTGGGCGTGGTGCCCGAAGAGATCAGCGCATGGAAGCCGGAGACGGCGCCGCACGCGATCGTGATGAACAGGAACGGGAACAGGCCGCCCTTCCAGACCGGGCCGTCGCCGGTGGAGGCGAACTCGGTGAAGGCGGGCATCTTCAGCGAGGTCACTTCCGGGCTGGCGATGACGATGCCGATGGCCAGGGCGACGATCACGCCGATCTTGAGGAACGTCGACAGGTAGTCGCGCGGGGCGAGCAGCAGCCAGACCGGCAGGGTCGCGGCGACGAAGCCGTAGCCGATCAGCATCCAGGTGATCTGGATGCCGGTGAAGGTGAAGGCCGGTCCCCAGGTCGGATGCGCGCCGACCTTGCCGCCCAGCCAGATCGCGGCGAGCAGGGCGACGATGCCGAAGATCGAGATCTCGCCGATCCTGCCCGGGCGGATGTAGCGCATGTAGAGGCCCATGAAGATCGCGATGGGCATCGTCGCCATCACCGTGAACATGCCCCAGGGGCTTTCGGCGAGCGCCTTGACGACGATCATCGCCAGCACCGCCAGGATGATGATCATGATCATGAAGGCGCCGAACAGGGCGATGGTGCCGGCGACCTGGCCCATCTCCTCGCGCACCAGGTCACCGAGCGAGCGGCCGTTGCGGCGCGTGGACACGAACAGGACCATGAAATCCTGCACCGCGCCGGCGAGCACCACGCCGACGATCAGCCACAGCATGCCGGGCAGGTAGCCCATCTGCGCGGCGAGCACCGGGCCGACCAGGGGCCCGGCGCCGGCGATGGCGGCGAAATGGTGGCCGAACAGCACGTGCTTGTTCGTGGGCACGTAGTCGAGCCCGTCGTTGTGGACGTGCGCGGGCGTGGCCCGGCGAGGGTCGAGCCCCAGCACCTTGTCGGCGATGTAGAGGCTGTAATAGCGATAGGCGACGAGGTAGATCGAGACCGCGGCCACCACGATCCACAGCGCACTGATCTGCTCGCCCTGACGCAGGGCGATGACCCCCATGCAGGAGGCGCCCAGCAGTGCCACCGCGCCCCACAGGGCATGTTTCCCGACACCGTTCATAGGTCACCCCTGGTTGATGGCGCGAAGCGTCTCGCCGTCGCCGGGCGTCGTCAACGGGATTTTCGTTGCGTGCGCCGGGGTGACGCTTGTTAATACGCGCGCGCACGCGCGTTGCCTTGTGGAAACAAGGACATGCAGGCGCGCATGCCCGGCGTCGGGCGGCTCAGACTTTAGTCGTAGCCGGGGGACTTATCGTCCCTTCGGGGGTTCCCTCGCCGTGTCCCAGCGGCGATCCTGCCCGCTTGGCGGTCTTTCCACCGCGCAGTACAGGGGAGGTGTGACACGTGAATGCGATCATTCTGCTCGTCGTCGGTCTGACGGTCATGGCGCTCGGCTACTTCTTCTATTCGAAGTTCGTCGCCGAGAAGATCTACCGGCTCGAAGCCGACTTCCGCACGCCCGCGCACACCATGCGCGACGGCGTGGACTACGTGCCGACCAACAAGTTCGTGCTCTGGGGACACCACTTCACGTCGGTCGCCGGTGCGGCGCCGATCGTCGGGCCTGCGATCGCGGTGATCTGGGGCTGGGGTCCGGCGTTCCTCTGGGTGGTGTTCGGCACGGTGTTCTTCGCCGGCATGCACGACTTCGGCGCGCTGTGGGCCAGTGTGCGCAACAAGGGCCAGTCGATGGGCATGCTCAGCGGCAGCTACATCGGCCGCCGCGGGCGCAACCTGTTCCTCGTCGTCATCTTCCTGCTGCTGCTGATGGTCAATGCCGCGTTCGCGGTCGTGATCTCGAACCTGCTGGTGTCCACGCCCACCTCGGTGATCCCGGTCTGGGGCGCCATCGTGGTCGCGCTGCTCATCGGCCAGGCCATCTACCGCTTCAAGATGGGGCTGTTGTGGCCGTCGATCATCGGCGTCGTGGTGCTGTACGCGCTGATCTGGCTCGGCAGCCTGTATCCGATCGTGCTGCCCGAGACGGTGCTGGGCATGAGCGCGAACTCCACGTGGATCGTGCTGCTGTTCCTCTACGCCGGCGTGGCCTCGCTGCTGCCGGTGTGGGTGCTGCTGCAGCCGCGTGACTACATCAACGGCCTGCAGCTGTTCGTCGGCCTGGGCATCCTCTACGCCGCCGTGCTGATCGCCTCGCCGACCATCGTGGCGCCGGCCTTCAACACGGCCGTACCCGCGGGCACGCCGAGCATCGTGCCGTTGCTGTTCGTGACCATCGCCTGCGGCGCGATCTCCGGCTTCCACGGCATGGTCGCCTCGGGCACCACGTCCAAGCAGCTCGACAAGGAAACCGACGCGCGCTTCGTCGGCTACTTCGGCGCAGTGGGCGAGGGCATGCTGTCGCTGGCGGCGATCATCTGCTGCACCGCGGGCTTCGCCACGCTGGTGGACTGGCAGACGGTCTACAGCAGCTTCGGCAGCGGCAACGTCACCGCGTTCGTCAATGGCGGCGAAGCGCTGATCACCGCCGGTCTGGGCCTGCCGCAGAATCTCGGCGCCACGCTGCTGGCGACGATGGCGATCCTGTTCGCCGCGACGACCATGGACACCGGCCTGCGCCTGCAGCGGTTCGTGGTGCAGGAGGCCGCCGAGCTCGCCGGTTTCAAGGTCGGCACCATCCTCGGCACGGTGATCGCACTGGCGGTGTGTCTGGCGCTCGCGTTCGGCGCCGGCAGCGGCGGCAGCGGCGGTATGGTGATCTGGCCGCTGTTCGGCACCACCAACCAGCTGCTCGCGGCACTCACGCTGGCGATCATCACCGTGATCCTGATCCGCAAGGGCCGCAACCCGTGGCTGACCGCCATCCCGATGGTGTTCCTGATGCTGATGTCGGTCTATGCGCTGGTCGTGCAGCTGGGCACGTTCTACAACGACGGCAAGTGGCTGCTGCTGGCCATGGACATCGTGATCCTGATCGCGGCGGTCTGGGTCGCCTTCGAGGCCGCGGTCGCGATGCGTCAGGGTCGTGAGGGCCGCGAACCGGTCGGGACGCGATGACCGATCCGGGCGCACACGAAGCGCCCACCGCGCTGGCCCGCCTGTCGGCGGGTCTGCGCGAGTTCTACATGACGCCCTACCGGCGCACGTTCGCCCGCGCGCAGCGTGACGAGGAGGACCTCTTCATGCTGATGGTGTTCTCCGAGTCGCTCGGCGTGCCCAATCCGGTGGGCTACTACACGCTCGAGCTGATGCCGGCGATGTACGAACGCTTCCACGACTGGCATCGCCGGATGGGCCTGGAGCGCTCGCCGCTGGATCACATTTCATGCTGTTGACCACCGCCGCGGCGCGGCGCGTCGTGTTCGTGGGCGGCAAGGGTGGGGTGGGCAAGACCTCGGTGGCGTCCGCGCTGGCGCTGTCGCAGGCCCGGGCAGGCCGCCGCGTGCTGCTGGTGTCCACCGATCCGGCCCACAACCTGGGTCATCTCTGGCAATGCGAGGTCGGGCCGGATGCGCGGGCCCTGGCCGAGCGACTGGACGCGATCGAGATCGACCCCGACGCGACCGTTGCCGCGCATCTCCAGCAGGTCGGCGATGCCCTGCGCAAGCTGATGCCGGCGCATCTGGCGGGCGAGGTGGGGCGGCACCTGGCGCTGTCGCAGGATGCACCCGGCATGCACGAAGCGGCGCTGCTGGAGCGGATCGCCGAGCTGGTCCACGACGGACTGCACCACTACGACCTGCTGGTCTTCGACACCGCGCCCTCGGGACACACGGCGCGTCTGATGGCGTTGCCGGAAATGCTGAGCGCCTGGACCGAAGGCCTGCTGCAGCGGCAGACGAAGAGCGAGCGCTTCGGCGCCGCGCTGCGCAATCTCGGGCGGGACGACGGCATCGCCGGGCGCGCGCTGGGTGGGGAGACGCCTTCGGCCACGCCGGCGGACCGGGACCAGGCGATCCGCAGCCTGCTGCACCGGCGGCGTCACCGCTTCGAGCATCTGCGCAACGTCCTGGCCGATGCGCAGCGCACCGCGTTCTTCATCGTGCTGGCCGCCGAGCGCCTGCCGGTGCTGGAGACGATCGAGTTGCACGCGCAGCTGGCACGCGCCGGTATCGACGTCGCGGGGCTGGTGGTCAACAAGCGCTCGCCCGACAATGCCGGACCGTTCCTCGCCACCCGGCATCGGCAGGAAGCGGTGCATCTGCAGGCGTTGCACGAGGCGTTGCCGTCGTTGCCGCTGCAGGAAGTCCCGCTGCTGGCCACCGATGTGGTCGGGCTGGGCGCGCTCGATGCCTTCGGTGCCCTGCTTGGATCCCACATGACGCCTTCCGCGACCGTTCCGACTGCCGATCCGGGTTCGACGTGACGCCGCCCGCCGCGACCTCGCTGCGCGAGCAACTGCTGTCGTTGATCGCGCGGTTGCCCGACGGCGACGTGCAGGTCGGCCCGCTGGTCGACGAACTCGGCACCCAGGGCATGTTGCTGCTGGTGATTCTGCTGACCCTGGTGTTCCTGATTCCGGTGTCGATCCCCGGCGTCAGCACGGTGTTCGGCGCGGTGATCGTGCTGATCGGCGTCGCCCGCATGGCCGGTCGTGCGCTGTGGCTGCCCGGGGCGGTGCGCCGGCGCACGGTACCGGCAGGCCGCCTGCGCGGCGCGCTCGATACCGGCCTGATCTGGGTACGCCGGCTGGAACGCATCACCAAGCCCGGTCGCCTGTCGCGGCTGACCGATGGCCGCGCGATGGGGCTGGTCAACGACGGCGCACTGGTGCTCGGGGCGGTGCTGCTGATGGCGCCGTTCGGCTTCATTCCCTTCAGCAACACGATTCCCGGGGTCGCCCTGATGTGCCTGGCGATCGGGCTGCTGCAGCGCGACGGCCGGATGGTGCTGCTGGGCCACGTCGCCAACGTGCTGGCGATGGTGTATTTCGCGGTCCTGATCGGCGGCGGTGGTCTGGCGATCCGCGAACTGTTCCTGCGGATCTGGCCCGCCTAGGCCGGCGCGTGCGCGCTCACAGCCAGCGCGCCTTCTTGAACATCCGGTAGAGCACGACCATCACCACGCCCACGCCGCCGATGAGCAGCGGATAGGCATAGCGTTCGTCGAGCTCCGGCATGCCGCGGAAGTTCATGCCGTACCAGCTGGTGATCAGCGTCGGCGCGGCCAGCAGGGCGGCCCAGGCGCCGAGTTTCTTGACGATCTCGCCCTGGGTCAGGGTCACCAGGGCCTGGTTCACCCCGAGCGCGGTGCCGAGGATGTCGCGGATCGCATCGATGGTCTCGTTGATGCGTACCGAATGGTCCAGCACGTCGCGGATGTAGAGCTTGGCCTCGCTCGTGATCAACGGACTGCTGCTGCGCACCAGCTGCGAGAGCACGTCCTGCAACGGCGTCACCGCCACGCGCATGTAGGTCAGTTCGCGCTTGAGTTGGTACAGCCGGATCACGATGCCGCGATGGAACTGCTCGCTGACGATGTCCTGCTCCAGTGCATTGAGCGTGGTCTTGAAGTCGTCGACGATCGGCAGGTAGTTGTCGACGATCGCATCCAGCACGGCGTACAGCGCGGCGGGTGCGCCCATCGCCAGCAGTTCGGGTTCGCGTTCGATGCGCTGCCTGGCCGGGGCGTAGGACAACGAGGCCCCGTGGCGCACCGTCACCAGATAGCGTGCGCCGAGAAAGATGTGCGTCTCGCCGTAGGCGATGCGCGCGTCGATCGCCTGCGCGGTATTGGCGACGATGAACAGTGAATCGCCATAGGCCTCGATCTTCGGCCGCTGGTGCGCCTTGCCGGCATCCTCGATGGCCAGGTCGTGCAGACAGAACTCGGCCTGCAACTGGTCCAGCACGTCGGTGTCCGGTTCGAACAGGCCGATCCACACGAAGCTGCCGTCGTCGACGCCGAGCACGTCGCTGATGTCGTCGAGCAGGATGTCGCGTTTGCCATCCGGTCCGTAGACGGCGCAGTTGACCACGCAGCTCGGGTTGGCAGTGGCCGGTGCACCGGCGGGCGTGGGATCGGACGAAGTCTGCATCGCGCCATCGTCCGCCAGTGGGCGCGCTCGGACAAGCACCGGCACGCGCAGGAGCACGCTTGCGCGCAATGAGGCGTCTCGCGGCGACGCCCCGCCGCGCGCGAGCGCGCCTCCACAGATCAGCGTGCGATGAAGCGCACCGCCTGTCCGCCGCCCGGGGCCATCGCGATCGACAGCGTGTCGCCGGCGCCGACCTCGCGCGATTCGATGGCGAGCGCGTGCGGATCGGTCTGCCAGCCGGCGCCGTCACCGTCGCGGTAGATCTGCGCGGTGTAGCGGCGGCCTGCCTCGAGGAAGTCCAGCGGCAGCGCGACGGTGCGGGGCGTGTCGTCGGTCACTGCGCCCAGATACCAGTCGTCGCCGCCGCGTGCGCGCCGCGCGATCACCGCGTACTCGCCCACCGCGCCGTCGAGGGCGCGCGTCTCTTCCCAGTCCACCGGCACGTCGCGGACGAACCGGAAGGCGTCGGGGCGCGACTCGTAATGCTCCAGCAGGTCGGCGGCCATCTGCAGCGGGCTGTAGATCACCACGTACAGCGCGAGCTGCTTGGCCAGCGTCGTCGCCATCGGCGTGCCGGATTTCGTGTCCATGCCGAAGATGCCGGGCGTGAAATCCATCGGCCCGGCGAGCAGGCGCGTGTAGACCAGCGTCGCCTCGTGTTCCGGCGGATTGCCCGGCTGGCCCCAGGCGTTGTATTCCATGCCGCGCGCGCCTTCGCGCGTGACCAGGTTCGGGTACGTGCGGCGCAGACCGGTGTCCTTCACCGGCTCGTGCGGATTGACGCTGATGCGGTGCTGCGCGGCCGCTTCGACGACACGCTGGTGGTGGCGCACCATCGACTGGCCTTCGTGCCAGGCGTAGTGCAGCGCGCCGTCGGCGCCGAGGACCTTGGCCTGGCCTGCGTCGGCCACGTAGCCGGTCTTCACCGCCTGCACGCCGAGACGGCCATAGAGCGCCATCGCATCGTCGAGCTGCGCCTCGTAATGCGCGGCGTGGCCGGAGGTCTCGTGATGGCCGATCAGGGTCACGCCCTTCTCGCGCGCGTGGCGGGTGACGGCCTCGATGTCGAAATCGGGGTAGGGCTGCGTGAAGCTGAAGGTCTCGCCGTTGCCGAACCAGTCGCCGTCCCAGCCGACGTTCCAGCCTTCGACCAGCACGCCGCCGAAGCCGTTGTCCGCGGCGAAGTCGATGTGCCGGATCGCGTGCGCGGTGGTCGCGCCGTGCTTCGGGCCGGACGCCCAGGTCTTGCGGTCGAGGTGCATCTCCCACCAGATGCCGACGTACTTCATCGGCCGCACCCACGAGACATCACCCAGCGCATTGGGTGCATTGAGGTTGAGGATCAAGCCCGATTCCACCAGCCCGCCGGCGCGCTCACTGATCTGGATGGTGCGCCAGGGCGTGGCGAACGGCGTGGCCACTTCGACCTTCGCCGCGCCGATGCCCGGCGTCAACGCGGCCTTGAAGCGGCGACCTTCCGCGCGCGTGAGGTTCATGCCCGAATAGTCGACCAGCGCCGCCTCGTGGATCGACAGGTGCAGGCCATCCCCGGTGCGCAGGGTGATCGGCGTCTGCGCCAGACCGACTTCCTCGACCGGCGTTCGGTGATAGATGTACTCCTCTCGGTTCCATTCGAACGCGGGAATCCACCACGCCGTCGCGGCGTCGGCGATGTCGAATTCGGTCAGCTCCTCGGCGATCGACAGGCGCGCGAGCCCGGCCTGCTTCGGAATGTCGTAGCGGAAGCCGAGGCCGTCGTCGAAGACCCGGAACACCACGTCGAAGCGACGCTGCGGTCCCGCGGTTTCGGCCAGCGTGACGCGCAGTTCGTTGTGGTGGTCGCGCATCTGCCGGCGCTCGCCCCAGGGCTGTTCCCAGCGTTCGTCGTGCGATCGCGTGGTCTGGTCGACGATCGCGAGATTGCGCTCGAACTTGCGCGTGTCGGTGAACATCAGGCCCAGGCGCGACGGCGCGATGACCGGGCGACCGTCGCGGCTGACCGCGTAACTGGCGCGGCCCTCGTTGTCGGTCGTGACCTCGACGGTGATGCGCGCATCCGGCGAGGCGACGCGCGCGCTCGTACGCGGTTCGGCGGCCAGGGTGATGAGCGGCAGGCAGGCGGCCATCGCTACGGCCAGCAATCGGACAAGACGGTTCGACATCGTGCGGCGCCCTCCCAGACGCGGTCAGTCGTGCGTGCGTCCGGATTCTTGCATGCGCATTCCGCGTGGTTCGGCTGCATACGTATGCAGCGAGCCAGGCGCGCGCGCGATGCGGCGCTTGCCGGAAGACCCGTCGCGTGCAAGCGCGCTGCTACGGGGCGTGCCGCCTGCGGAGTGCGAGCCACAGGCCGGCATGTACCGGCATCAGCAACGACAGCCACGCCGCATTGCGTTGCGGCAGCACCGGCAGCCAGTGCAGGAACAACGCGGCGACGCCGCACAGCAGCACGGCCACCAGCACCCACTGGAACAGGGCGCCCGGTGCGCGGCCGCGCGCGAGGCGCCAGCCGCCGGGCAGCAGTAGCAGGCACAGCGGATTGCACAGCAGCAGATTGTGGTTGCGCCAGGCGAAGCCGTGCGCCGTGCCCAGCCACAGGAACAGCATCACGCCGCCCAGCAGGGCGCTCGCGGTCCAGAACGGCAATGCGATCGCCGCCACTGCACGGGGCGCGAATCGACCGGCGACGAGGATCGCCATGCCCAGTGCCAAGCCGGCCACCAGCCACGGCCACAGCAGGCGCGCGCGTTCGGCAGGTTCCGGCGCCTGCGTGTGCGGGACGATGATCTGTTCGCCCGACACCAGCGGGCGCCCGTCCACATTGCGCGCGCTGCGCAGGGCGTCGGCGAGCCGCATCGGCACGAAGGCGTCTTCCCACAGCGCGTTCGGACGGTCGGCGGCCGGCCCCAGGCCGATGTCGAAGCCGAGCCACATCCACGGCGCCGGCGATGCCAGCCGTACCGCGTCGCCGCGATAGGTGTTCCCACGCGAGCGGCCCTGCAGCTGGCCGCGCAGTGCGCCGCCGAGCGTGGTGTCGATGGCGTCGCGGACGCGGGTGGAGCAGTTGTCGGTGAAGTAGTCGTAGCGGTAGTGCGCGTTCTCCGGCTTCGCGTTCTCGGCCAGCGCCGCAGCGAGGTCGCGCGCCTGCGCCGGGTCGAGATCCAGCCACTGGATCGACACGCCTCGGCCGACGTCGCGGTAGTAGGCGAGGTCGTCGGCGAGCGGCAGCGCGGCGAGCATGTAGCGCATGTCGCCACGGATGAAGCGCGGCACGAAGTCCGGCTCGTTCGGATCGAAGAAACCGAAGTTGTAGGAAACCGGTTCCGGCTCGGCCGGATCGTCGACGACGAGGGCGTTGTGGCCGAAGCGCTCGAAGAACACGTCGCCCGGTTGCATCGTCGCCACGCCGATCCGCGGCACGCCCGGCTCCTGCGCGGCGGCGAGCACCGGCCACAGCAGCAGGCCGAGCAGCAGCGCGAGCGCACGGGTGAACACGTGCGCTCGTCGGCGCGACGGCTCAGACGTCGGCATGCACGCTGACTTGCAGCGCGTGCAGGCGTCGCGAGTCCGCATCGGTCACGCGGAACGCGAAGCGGCCGAGGGTCAATTCCTCGCCGACCTCGGGCAAGTGACCGATCGCACCGGTGATCACGCCGCCGATCGTGTCGTATTCGGCGTCGTCGAAATCGGCACCGAACCGCTCGTTGAAATCCGAGATCGGGGTCAGCGCGCTGACCGCGAACTGGCCATCGGCCTGGGCGGCGATCAAGGCGTTGGGATCCTCGGCATCGTCGTGCTCGTCGTCGATCTCGCCGACGATCTCTTCCAGCACGTCCTCGATCGTCACCAGGCCGGCGACGCCGCCGTATTCGTCGATGACGATCGCCATGTGGTTGCGCGACAGGCGGAACTCGCGCAGCAGCACGTTGAGTTTCTTGGATTCGGGGATCAGCACCGCGGGACGCAGCAGCTCGAAGATGGAGCCGGGTCCGTTGTCGGCCACCACGCCGCGCAGCAGGTCCTTCGCCAGCAGGATGCCGAGAATCTCGTCCTTGTCGTCGCCATGCACGGGAAAGCGCGAATGGCCCGATTCCACGACCTGCTTCATCAGCTCGAGGAAGGGCGCGTCGGACGGCAGCGCGACCATCTGCGCGCGGGGCACCATCACATCGCCGACGGTCTTGCTGGAAATGCCGAGCGCACCTTCGAACATGCGCAGCGTATCGGCATCGATCAGGCCGTCCGCGTGGGTGTCGCGCAGCAGTTCCACGAGATCCTCGCGGTTGCTCGGCTCACCGGAGATCGCGGAGCTCAGGCGTTCGAGCCAGCCGCGGCGTCGCTCCTGGGGTTCGGGGGCGGGGGAAGGTCGACTGTCGTCCTCGGACATGGTGTGGTGCTTGTTCGCAAATCGCCCGGATGGGCCGTGGCGGCAGTCTATCAGGCCGCCGTGGAGGCGCCTGTCAGCGCTGCTCGCCGGCGTAGGGATCATCGATGCCCAGACCGGCCAGGATGTCGCGTTCCAGCTGCTCCATCGCCTCGGCGTCGCGGTCGTTCTCGTGGTCCCAGCCCAGCAGATGCAGCACGCCGTGCACGGTGAGATGGGCGTAATGTGCGTTCAGGGACTTGCCCTGGTCCGCCGCTTCGCGCGCGACCACCGGTGCGCACAGCACCAGGTCGCCGAGCAGCGGCAGATGCACGCCTTCGGGCAGGCCTTCCGGAAGTTCGGCGGGAAAGCTCAGCACGTTGGTCGCGTAGTCCTTGCCGCGGTAGTGGCGGTTCAGCGCACGGCCCTCGTCCTCGTCGACCAGCCGGACCGCGAGATCCGCTTCACGGATCCGCCCGGCCAGCGCGGCGGCCGACCACTTGCGGAAACTCGCCGCGGCCGGCAGGCCCTTGCGCGGCAGCGCGTAGCCGATCGCCACATCGAGACGGGTCGGCCCGCGGGTCATGCGCGCGCGGCCGGCGCGGTGGCGTCGGACGCATCGCGACGCTCGTAGGCGCTGACGATGCGGGCGACCAGCGGGTGGCGCACCACGTCGCGCGCCTCGAAGAACGTGAAGCTCACGCCGTCGACCTCGTGCAGTACGTCGATCGCGTCCTTCAGGCCCGACTTCATGTGCTTGGGCAGGTCGATCTGGGTGAGATCGCCGGTCACGACCGCGGTCGAGCCGAAGCCCAGTCGGGTGAGGAACATCTTCATCTGTTCGATCGTGGTGTTCTGCGCCTCGTCGAGGATCACGAATGCATCGTTGAGCGTGCGGCCGCGCATGTAGGCCAGCGGCGCGATCTCGATGACGTTGCGTTCCAGCAGCTTGGCCACCTTTTCGACGCCGAGCATTTCGTAGAGCGCGTCGTAGAGCGGCCGCAGGTACGGGTCGACCTTCTGGGTCAGATCGCCCGGCAGGAAGCCGAGCTTCTCACCGGCCTCGACCGCGGGCCGCACCAGGATCAGGCGCTGGACCTTGGCCTCGTTGAGCGCCTCGACCGCCATCGCGACCGCGAGGAAGGTCTTGCCGGTGCCGGCAGGGCCGACGCCGAAATTGATGTCGTGGCCCGTGATCTTGTGCAGATACTTGGCCTGGTTCGCACCACGTCCGCGGATCGTGCCGCGCTTGACCCGCACCGAGACCTCCTGCGGCGTGTAGTCCTCCTCGACGTTGGCCTGACTCAGGCGCAGGTTGATCGCGTGGCTGTCGAGCACCTCGCCCTCGCTCTCGACGTACAGCGCCTTGAGCAGTTTCTCGGTCCGGTCGAGCATGGCCTCGTCGCGGCCGGTGACCCGGAAGATGTTGCCGCGATTGGCGATCTCCACGCCGAGCCGCAGCTCGATCTGGCGCAGGTGGCCATCGAAAGGACCGGCGAGATTGGACAGGCGCTCGGAGTCCGCGGGCTCGAGCAGAAAGGTGCGTTCGGGGAGGGCGTTGGTCATGACGCGGATTCTAGCGAGGGTGGGGCCGGACCGACGTGTAAGCCGTCCCGCGCCCGGCCCGGCGCGTACGCGCGGCGTTCAGTCGCCGTCGCGCAGCGCGATCCGGCCGCGCAGCGAGTTGCTCAGCGCCGCGGTGATCTCGACATCGACGAACTGCCCGATGAGCCGCGCCGGCGCGGGGAAGTTCACCGAACGCATGTTCTCGGTCTTGCCGGTGAGCTCGTTGGGGTCCTTGCGCGACGGGCCTTCGACGAGCACGGTCTGCACGCTGCCGACCATGCGCTCGGAGATCCCCGCCGCATGGGCATTGATGTGCGCCTGCAGGCGCGACAGGCGCGCGTGCTTTTCTTCCTGGGTCACCGAATCCTCGAGATCCGAGGCCGGTGTGCCGGGCCTGCGCGAATAGATGAAGGAGAACGACTGGTCGAAGCCGACGTCCTCGATCAGCTTCATCGTCTTCTCGAAATCGGCGTCCGTTTCGCCGGGGAACCCGACGATGAAATCGGAACTGATCGAAATGTCGGGACGTACCGCGCGTAGCTTGCGTATCTTCTGCTTGAACTCGAGCGCGGTGTAGCCGCGCTTCATTGCCGAGAGGATGCGGTCGCTGCCGGCCTGCACCGGCAGGTGCAGGTAGTTCGCCAGCTGCGGCACGTCGCGATAGGCCTCGACCAGCGAGTCGGAGAACTCCAGCGGATGCGAGGTGGTGAAGCGGATGCGGTCGACGCCGTCGATCTCGGCGATGGTGCGGATCAGCAGGCCGAGATCGGCGATCTCGCCATCGCCCATCGGTCCGCGGTAGGCGTTGACGTTCTGCCCCAGCAGGTTGATCTCGCGCACGCCCTGGCCGGCCAGTTGCACGACCTCGACCAGCACGTCCTCGAACGGCCGGCTGACTTCCTCGCCGCGGGTATACGGCACCACGCAGAACGAGCAGTACTTCGAGCAGCCTTCCATGATCGACACGAACGCGCTCGGCCCGTCGGCGCGCGGCTCGGGCAGGCGGTCGAACTTCTCGATCTCGGGGAAGCTGATGTCGACCTGCGGCAGGCCGGTCTCGCGCTTGGCGCGGATCAGTTCGGGCAGGCGGTGCAGGGTCTGCGGGCCGAACACCAGATCCACGTAGGGCGCGCGCTTGACGATGGCCTCGCCTTCCTGCGATGCGACGCAGCCGCCGACACCGATCAGGACCGGCTTGCCATCCTTTTTGAGTGCCTTCCAGCGGCCGAGCTGGCTGAAGACCTTCTCCTGGGCCTTTTCGCGGATCGAACAGGTGTTCACCAGGACGACGTCCGCGTCCTCCACGTTGTCGGTGAGTTCCAGGCCGTCGCTGGCCGCGAGCACGTCGGCCATCTTGGCCGAGTCGTACTCGTTCATCTGGCAGCCGTGGGTCTGGATGAACAGCTTGCCGCGCGGCGCGGGCTGGGGCGATGCCGGCGTCGTGGCGCGGTCGGAGGCGGGCGCATTCGGCGCCGCGGAGGCGGTCTGGGTCATGGCAGGTCCGGGGCGCGGCGTTGAGTCCGGGCCGGAAGGCGGGAAGGGGTGGGCAGTGTACCGGCAAGCGCCGGCGAGGCCGGCCACAGCGGCTTCGGAGGTCGTGGGCGACGTTCGCAATCAAGCACTTGGCAACCGTCCTCGAACATCGGACACTCCGCCTCGTGAAACGGGGATGGGGACTCATCGCGACACTCGGTCTGCTGGCGGCCTTTCCGGTTGCCGGCAGCACGCTGTATCGCTGCGATTCCGGCGACGGCGTTCCGCAATACGTCAGCAAGCGCATCAGTGGCGCCAGTTGCCGGATCGTCAGCAGCGCACCGCCGGCGCCCCGGTCCAGCGGCGCGCGCGCCGCGCGTCCGGCGCCTGCACGGGTGGCGCCCAGCGCGGCACCGGCCAACGTCGACAGCGGTGCACCCGCCACCTTCATGGGCGGCACGTCGGCGGCGTCGCCGGCACCCGCGCCTGTGGCCGCATCCGCGAAGCCGGCAGTCACCAACGCCCCTGCGCCGGTGCGAGGCGGCAACCAGCGTCGCCTGCAGCAGGGCCAGGTCTATTCGTACGTGAAGGACGGCGTGCGCCACTACAGCAGCAGCCGACCGGCCGGCGGCGCCCAAGTGGCCGCGGTGCGCACGATCCGCTACAGCTTCTTCGAGACCTGCTATGCCTGCGGCGCGGCGCCGGGCGTGAACTTCGGCAGCGTGCGGCTCAACGAGAACGCCTACCGCGACGAAGTCGCGCGCGCGTCGCGCGAGTTCGGGGTCGAGGAGGCGATCGTCCGCGCGATCATGCATGCCGAGTCCGCGTTCAACCCCAATGCGCTCTCGCGCGCCGGTGCCCAGGGGCTGATGCAGCTGATGCCGGCCACCGCGGCGCGTTTCGGTGTGGTCAACGCGTTCGATCCCGAGCAGAACATCCGCGGCGGCGTCGAATACCTGGCGTGGCTGCTGAAGCGCTTCAACGGCGATCTGACCCTGGCAGCGGCCGGCTACAACGCCGGCGAAGGCGCGGTGCAGCGCCATGGCGGCGTGCCGCCGTATGCCGAGACCCAGCGCTACGTGGTCCGGGTGGGCACTCTGGCGGACCGCTATCGCGGGCAACTCGCCAGCCGCTGAGCCGCGGTCCGGTCGCGGGATCGGTAAATCGATTGTCGGTCGATTCAGCGTTCCGTTACACTCGGGCCTCTCTATATATGCGGCCATCCGTCCTGATCGGACGAAACGGTCCGTGGCAGCCAGTACGCAACAGCTACCGAAAGAGGGCGGGGTACCGGATGGTCGATGAAGCGGTGAGCGGACCTGGTGGGGATGGTCCAGTCAATGAGGGGCGGCGTCGGTTCCTGACCGCCAGTACCCTCGTCGTGGGAGCGGTAGGCGCGGGCGTGACCGCGATTCCGTTCATCAAGTCCTGGAATCCCAGCGCCCGGGCCAAGCTCGCCGGCGCGCCGGTGACCGTGGACATCAGCGCATTGCAGGAAGGACAGCGCCTGATCGCCGAATGGCGCGGGCAGCCGATCTGGATCGTCAAGCGCTCGAAGGCGATCCTCGAGGCGCTTCCGACGCTCGACGGCATGCTCAAGGATCCCGAATCCGGGAATCCCGACCAGCAGCCCGAGTACGTGCTGGAAGCCAACCCCGAGCTGCGCTCGATCAAGCCCGACATCTCGGTGCTGGTCGGTCTGTGCACGCATCTGGGCTGTTCGCCGGAAATGGTCGCCGAGATCCGCCCGGCGCCGTTCGACGCCAACTGGAAGGGCGGTTATTTCTGCCCCTGCCACAAGTCGAAGTTCGACATGGCCGGCCGCGTCTACGACGGCGTGCCCGCCCCGACGAACCTGCTGGTGCCGCCGCATTACTACGCCGACGACAACACGCTCGTCATCGGCGTCGATCCGCAGGGAGCCGCCTGATGGCCAACGTCCTCGTCCGCGGCGCCAACGGCGTCTTCAACTGGGTCACCGAGCGTGCACCGGCCTTGATGCCGATGTACCGCAAGCACATGACCGAGTACTACGCGCCGAAGAACTTCAACATCTGGTACATCTTCGGCGTGCTGTCACTGGTGGTGCTGGTCAACCAGATCCTGACCGGCATCTTCCTGACGATGCACTACAAGCCGAGCGCGACGGAAGCCTTCGCCTCGGTCGAATACATCATGCGCGACGTGGAGTGGGGCTGGCTGATCCGCTACATGCACTCCACCGGTGCGTCGCTGTTCTTCATCGTGGTCTACATCCACATGTTCCGCGGCCTGATGTACGGCAGCTACAAGAAGCCGCGCGAGCTGGTGTGGATCCTGGGCATGCTGATCTACCTGGTGCTGATGGCCGAAGCCTTCCTCGGCTACGTGCTGCCGTGGGGCCAGATGTCGTTCTGGGGCGCGAAGGTCATCATCTCGCTGTTCGGCGCGATCCCGGTCATCGGCAACGGACTGACCGAATGGATCATGGGCGATTACCTGCCTTCCGATGCCACGCTCAACCGCTTCTTCGCCCTGCACGTGATCGCGTTGCCGCTGGTGCTGCTGCTGCTGGTGGTGCTGCATCTGGGTGCGCTGCACGAGGTGGGGTCGAACAATCCCGACGGTGTCGAGATCAAGTACGGTCCGAAGGGCAACCGCTGGTCGCCGGCTGCGCCGACCGACGGTATCCCGTTCCACCCGTACTACACGGTCAAGGACGGGTTCTACGTCTGCTTCTTCCTGATCATCGCGGCTTTCATCATCTTCTTCGCGCCCGCGTTCGGCGGCTGGTTCCTCGAGCACGACAACTTCACCGAGGCCAACCGCCTGGTGACGCCCGAGCACATCAAGCCGGTCTGGTACTACACGCCGTACTACGCGATGTTGCGCGTGGTCCCGCACAAGCTCAGCGGCGTGCTGGTCATGTTCGGGGCGATCGCGATCCTGTTCCTGGTGCCATGGCTCGACCGCTGCAAGGTGCGCTCGCACCGCTACCGCGGTCCGATCACCAAGGTCATGCTCGCGATGCTGGTGGTGTGCTTCATCTGGCTGGGCAAGATCGGCGCCGGTCCCGGTACCGATCCGGTGGAGACGATCATCGGCCGCGTGCTGACGTTCCTCTACTTCGCGTTCTTCATCACGATGCCGGTCTGGACCAAGCTCGACCGGACCAAGGCAGTTCCGGAACGGGTGACGATGCATGACTGACCACGCCTTTACCCGCACGTTCTTCGCGCGCATCGCCACTGCCGTCGCGAGTCTGCTGCTGTCCTTCGGTGCGCTCGCCGCCGCCGGTGGACCGGTCGAACAGGCCGGCACCGATATCGGCGACCGGGCCTCGCTCCAGCGTGGCGCGCAGCTCTACATGAACTACTGCGCCGGCTGTCACTCGCTGAAGTTCATGCGCTACTCGCGGATGGCCGAGGACCTGGGCCTGACCGAGGACGAGGTGATGAACAACCTCAACCTCAGCGGCGCGGCCTACGGCGAGCACATCGTCTCGTCGATGACCGCCGAGCACGGCGCGCAGTGGTTCGGCCAGGCGCCGCCGGATCTCAGCCTGATCACCCGCGTGCGCGGCAGCGACTGGGTCTTCACCTACCTCAAGTCGTTCTACCTCGACGAAAGCCGCCCGCTGGGCTGGAACAACACCCTGTTCCCGAACGCGTCGATGCCCAACCCGCTGTGGGAGATGCAGGGTCTGCAGCGCCCCGTGCACGGCGAAGTCGACGACACCGGCGAGCCGGTCGTCGCGCATCTGGAACTGGGCACGCCCGGCAGCCAGGACGCGCGCCAGTTCGACCAGACCGTGCGCGACATCACCACGTTCCTCGAATACGTGGGCGAGCCGGCTGCGCTCAAGCGCCAGCAACTCGGTGTCTGGGTGCTGCTGTTCCTGACCCTGCTGACGTTCTTGGCGTGGTTGCTGAAGCAGGAATACTGGCGCGACGTCCATTGATCCAGCGCGCCTGCGGCCCGTGTCGCAGGCGTTCCAGCGGGCCGTCCGGCCATTGCCGTCCGGCTCAGGGAAATGCGAGACTCGAACGAACCGCGATAACCGTCTGCGAGTCGCAGTCGGCGTCACCGGGCTGGCGGACTCCAGCCTCCGGACAGGCCGGGCGACGGCCGTGGGGCATTCATGCGAAACGTGCTGACGCTGTTTTCTTCTGTCGATGATGTGCTGTGTCACCGTGCGCGCCTGGTGCTCGCCGCCAAGGGCGTGAACTACGACATGGTCCCGGTGGATGCGCAGAATCCGCCCGAGGATCTGATCGACCTCAATCCGTACCACTCGGTGCCGACCCTGGTCGAGCGTGAGCTGGTGCTCTACGCCGCGAGCGTGGTCAGCGAGTATCTCGACGAGCGCTACCCGCATCCGCCGCTGATGCCGGTCGATCCGCTGTCGCGCGCGCGTCTGCGGCTGGCGATGCTGCGCATCGAGCACGACTGGGTGCCGCAGGTCCAGGCCATCCAGATGGGCAACAAGGCCCAGGCCGAAAGCGGCCGCAAGCGCCTGAAGGAACTGGTGACCGCGGCGGTGCCGCTGTTCAAGGCCAGCAAGTTCTTCCTCAACGCGGAGATGAGTCTGGCCGACTGCGCGGTCGCGCCGATCGTCTGGCGCCTGCAGGCGCTCGACATCCCGCTGCCCAAGGATGGCGCCAAGGCGATCGAGGACTACGGCAACCGGATCTTCCGCAGTCCCGGCTTCGTCCGCAGCCTGACGCCGCAGGAGCGGCAGCTGCGCGCGCTGCCCGAGTAAATCGCGGCTTCGATCCGTTCAGCCGTGCCTGCCTGGGAGGCGGGACGACCGGCTAAACTGTCGCCCATGACGGACAGTACGCCCCCGATGACCAGCCACCGCCCGTACCTGTTGCGGGCGCTGTACGAATGGATCGCCGACAACGGCATGACGCCGCACATCCTCGTCGATGCGCGGCAGCCCGGTGTGCGCGTGCCCGCGCATGCGGTCAAGGACGGGCGCATCGTGCTCAACGTGGCCGATCGCGCCGTCGGCCGGCTGGAAATGGACAACGACAGCGTGCGTTTTTCGGCGCGCTTCGGTGGCGTCAGCCAGTCGGTGCTGGTGCCCGTCGGCGCGGTGCTCGCGATCTACGCCCGGGAGACCGGGCAGGGCATGGCACTGCCGGAGGAGATCGGCGGGTCCGGCGAAGTGCACGACGACGCGGAAGACAGCGCGCCGGCCCTCCACGCCGTCGAAGACGACGGAAGCGGTCCTTCCGACGGTCCGGTCGATCCGCCCGATGGCGACACGCCGCCGGAGCCGCGCCGCGGACATCTGCGCGTCGTGAAGTAACTGCCACCGCGGCCGCGCCTGGAACAGCGGATCGGACCGGCGCCGCGCGCCGCCCGCCCGGGTGCCCCGCGCGCGTCAGTGCGTCGAGTGGAGTGAGACGGGCTGCGGCCGGGTCGGCCCGCTGAACGCGACCAGGTGTTCGCCGCGCAGCACGAGCTGCCCGATGTGCCGTTGCATCCCGTCCTCGGAATATTCGAAGCGGAAACTGCGCTCGACACCGAGCCGCCCGTCGTCGCCGCGGCGCAGGCGCATCGAGTGCGCGTGCACGGCCTGGTCGAGCCACTGCACGCCTGCACGCTCGCAGGCTTCGCGCCCGAGCTGACCGGCACGCTCGGCAGCCGCACGCGCGCCGCTCCACCACAGGAACGCGGCGAATGCGGCCAGCATCGCGAAGATCATCGTCGGGAAATCGAGCATGCGTGCACTGTGGCGGCGGCCGGGACGGGATACAAGTCCGCCTGCGTCGGGACGCAGGTGCATCGCGTCTCTCGTGGAGATGGCGTGTCGCGTCGCGCACGACGCGCGGCGCGATCAGCCCGGCGGTGGGCCGAGCTTGAGCGACAGATCGATCGCGCGGACGTGCTTGGTCAGCGCGCCGATCGACACGCAGTCCACGCCGTCCCCGGCGATCGCGCGCAGTCCATCAAGGTCCACGCTGCCCGAGACCTCCAGCGGAATGCGTCCCGCATACGGTGCGGCCTTCGCGATCCGCACGGCTTCGCGGCGCGTGGCCGCGTCGAAGTCGTCGATCAGTACGCGCGTGCACCCCGCGTCCAGTGCGGCACGCAGCTCGTCGAGCGTCTCCACCTCGACCACCAGTGGCAGGTCCGGCGATTGCGCACGCGCGGCCGCGACCGCGGCCGCGATGCCGCCTGCCGCGCGCACGTGGTTTTCCTTGAGCATCACCGTGTCGTAGAGCCCGACGCGATGGTTGTGGCCGCCACCGACACGGACCGCGTATTTCTGCGCCAAGCGCAGTCCGGGCAGGGTCTTGCGGGTATCGAGGATGCGCGTAGCGGTGCCGGCCACCGCGGCGACGTGGCGCGCGGTGACGGTCGCGGTCGCGCTCAGCGTCTGCATGAAGTTGAGCGAGGTGCGCTCTGCGCTGACCAGCGCGCGGGCACGTCCTTTCAGGGTCGCGAGCACGGTGCCTGCGGCGACGTGGTCGCCCTCGGCCACGCGCCATTCGATGTGCACATCGGGATCGAGTGCGCGATGGCAGGCGTCGAACCAGGGACGGCCGCAGACCACGGCGTCTTCCTTGCAGAGCAGGTAGGCGACGTCGCCGTGATCTGGCAGCAGCGCCGCGGTGACGTCGCCGCTGCCGATGTCCTCGGCGAGCGCGGCCGTGACGTTGTCCGCGACCGCCGCGTGCGGAATGTCGAAGCGGTCGGGTCCGCTCATGCCTTCGGGAAGTCGGGAATCTGCGCGGTGCCGATCGCTTCCTCGACCAGCAGCACCGGGATGCCGTCGTCGACGCGATAGACGCGCTTGCGGTCGTGGGTGATCAGGGCCTCGCGCACCGGTCCGCCCTGCGCGGCGCCGTCTTCGCGTCGCGCAGCGCCCGCGGCGATGGCCGCATTGAGCGCGTCGAGTCCCGCCGCGTCGAGCAGTGCGAGCGGCTGGCGGCTGGCAGGGCAGACGAGGATGTCGAGCAGCTTGCGGTCCATGGGCGGTCTTGTGCGGGCGTGGGAACGGACCGGAAGGGTAGCATTCGGCCCCGCGCGGCCGCTGCACGCGCACGATGCGGCCGGGACGGATAAAATGCGTCTTTGTGGCCGGGGACCCCCAATGACCGCCAGTTCCGTACCGCCGAAGGTCGGCATCGTGATGGGATCGCGATCCGACTGGGACACGATGCAGCACGCCGCGCAGAAGCTCGAGCAGTTGGGCGTGGCCCATGAAGTCCGCGTGGTGTCCGCGCATCGCACGCCCGACGTGCTGTTCGACTACGCGTCCACCGCCCAGTCGCGCGGGCTGCGCGCGATCATCGCCGGCGCAGGTGGCGCGGCGCATCTGCCGGGCATGCTGGCGTCGAAGACCGCGGTGCCGGTGCTCGGCGTACCGGTGCAGTCCAAGGCGCTCAACGGCATGGATTCGCTGCTGTCGATCGTGCAGATGCCGGCCGGTATTCCGGTGGCGACGTTCGCGATCGGCAATGCCGGTGCCGCCAATGCGGCGTTGTTCGCCGCGGCGATGCTGGCGTCCAACGATGCGGCGGTCGCCGCGGCGCTGGCCGAGTTCCGTCAGCGCCAGACCGACGACGTCGCCGGCAACGACGATCCGCGTCGATGAGCGCGACCACGGTCGGCATCCTGGGCGGTGGCCAGCTCGCCCGCATGCTCGCGCTGTCGGGTGCGCCGCTGGGCCTGCGGTTCCTGGTGATGGACACCTCGGGCGATGCGTGCGCGGGCCAGTTCGCGCCGCTGCTGGTCGGTGACTACCGCGACGAAGCCGCGCTGGCCGAGTTCGCGTCGAAGGTCGACGTCGCGACGTTCGACTTCGAGAACGTGCCCGCCGAGAGCGCGCGCTGGCTGGCCGAGCGGGTGCCGGTGTTCCCCAATCCCGGCGCGCTGGCGCTGACCCAGGACCGGCTTGCCGAGAAGACGCTGTTCCGCGAACTCGACATCCCGGTGCCTGAGTTCGCCGACGTCGCCACGCGCGCGCAGCTCGACGATGCCGTCGTCCGCATCGGGACGCCCTGCATCCTCAAGACGCGGCGCCTCGGCTACGACGGCAAGGGCCAGTTCCGGATCAAGTCGCCGGCGGATGTCGAGGCGGCATGGACTGCACTCGGCGCGCAGGCCGATACGGTCGGACTGATCCTCGAAGGCTTCGTGGCGTTCCAGCGCGAACTCAGCGTGGTGGCCGTGCGCGGCCGCGACGGCGAGTTCCGCGCCTGGCCGCTGACCGAGAACTGGCATGTCGACGGCGTGCTGTCGGCGAGCCTCGCGCCTGCGCGCGTCGATGCATCCCTGCACGCGACCGCGCTGTCGCATGCGCGGGCGATCGCCGAGCGTCTGGGTTACGTGGGAGTGTTCGCGCTCGAACTGTTCTGCCGCGATGGCGAACTGCTCGCCAACGAACTCGCGCCGCGCGTGCACAACTCCGGACACTGGACGATCGAAGGCAGCGAGACCTCGCAGTTCCAGAACCATCTGCGCGCGGTGCTCGGCCTGCCGCTCGGCGATACCGCCGTGCGCGGCGTGGCCTGCATGCTCAACTGGATCGGCGAGATGCCCGATGCCGCGCCGGTGCTGTCGACGACCGGCGGCCACTGGCACGACTACGGCAAGCAGGCGCGCGACGGCCGCAAGGTCGGCCACGCGACGCTGCGCGCCGATGAAGCCGAGGCGCTCGCGCAGCGGCTGGCGGATGTCGGCGACGCGCTGGGCCGGCAGGCGCAGGTCGCGCCGGTCGTGGCGCGTCTGCGCGAGTGATGCGCGCGTAGCAGCGCGCTCGCGCGTGATCGGATCTCGCGTTGAAGCTTGATCGCGCGCGCGCCTACTGCGGCTGCGCGCCTGTCATCCTACGCCCGGCATCCTGCGCCGGTGTGCCTCAGGCCTGACGCGGATCGTCGCTGACGACCAGCGGCACGCCGCGGGTCGGGTGTTCGAGCACGAGCACCGGCTGCGCGTAGACGCGTTCGATCGTGGCCTGGGTCAGCACCTCGCGCGGGCTGCCGTCGGCGGCGATGCGGCCCTGGTGCAGCATCACGATCCGGTCGGCGTGGCCAGCGGCCAGATTCAGATCGTGCAGCACGACGATCACGCAGGCGCCGTCGTCGGCCAGGCCGCGGGCAATGCGCAGCACGGCTTCCTGGTGTTGCAGGTCGAGGGCGGCGGTGGGTTCGTCGAGGAAGACCACCAGCGTGGTCTGCGCGAGCACACGGGCGAACGCGGTGCGCGAGGCCTCGCCGCCGGACAGCGTCTGCACGTCGCGTCCCTCGAAATGCGTGACGTCCGCCGAGGCGAGCGCGGCGTCGACGATGCGGGCGTCGGCCGCGGGATCCGGCGCATGCGGCAGGCGGCCCATCGCGACGACCTCGCGCACGCTGAAGCCGAAGCGTACCGCGTGGTCCTGCGGCAGCACGCTGCGCTCGCGGGCGAGCGGCCGGGCCTTCCAGTCGCGCAGTTCGGCGCCCGACAGGCGCACGCGTCCCGCAGCCGGCACGAGATCGCCACTGGCGACCGCGAGCAGGGTGGATTTGCCGGCGCCGTTGGGGCCGACGAGTGCGGTCAGCGTGCCGCGTGCGAAGCGCAGATCGACGCTGTCGAGAATCGCGCGGCCATCGATGCGCACGCTCACGCCGTCGAGCGCGAGCACGTCCTGCGCGGCGACGGCGGCGTCGTGCCTCATGCGGCACCCTTGCGACGCAGCACCAGCCACAGGAAGAACGGCGCGCCGAGGGCGGCCGAGAACAGGCCGAGCGGAATTTCCGATGGCGGATCGAGACTGCGCGCCGCGGTGTCGGCGACGACGATCAGCAGGCCGCCGGCGACCGCCGACAGCGGCACCAGCCAGCGGTGGCCCGGGCCGGCCAGCAGGCGCACGAAATGCGGCACGACCAGACCGACGAACCCGACCACGCCGGCGAACGCGACCGCCGAGCCGACCAGCAGCGCGCAGACCGCGATCAGCATCAGGCGCGCGCGTTTGACGTCCAGACCGATGTGCTGCGCCTGGCGCTCGCCGAGCGCGAGCATGTCGAGTGGCGTCGCCAACGCGCGCAGTGCGACCGCGCCGAGTGCGAACGCGGGCAGGGCGGCCAGCATCGAGTTCCAGTTCGCCATCGCCAGCGAACCCATCTGCCAGAACACCAGCGACTGCAGATCGTCGGCATCGGCGATGTAGGTGAAGAACCCGATCGCTGCCGAACACGCTGCGGCGATCGCGATGCCGACCAGCAGCAGGGTCGCCGTGCCGGTGCCGCGATCGGGCCGGGCGAGCACGTAGATCAGCGTCGTGGTCGCGGCGCCGCCGAGGAAGGCCGCGACCGGAATCGTCCACGCACCGAATGCAGTGGCGCCGATCACGATCGCGCCGACCGCGCCGAGCGCCGCGCCATGGGTCACGCCGACGATGCCGGGATCGGCCAGCGGGTTGCCGAACAAACCCTGCAGGCCGGCGCCGGCCATCGCCAGCGACGCGCCGACGATCACCGCCAGCAGCGCACGCGGCACGCGCAGGTTCCAGACCACCGAGATGTCGCGCTGGCTCAAGCTTCCGGCATCGACCAGCCCGAGCTTGTGCGCGATCACGTGCACCACGTCGCCCGGCGGAATCCGCAGCGGGCCGATGCCGAACGACAGCACGATCACGACGACCAGCAGCGCCAGCAGGCCGACGAACAGCAGGCCGCCCGGCGGTCGCCGGACCAGGCCGGTGCGTCGTGCCGCGGCGCCGCTCATGCGCCGGGCGCGGCGTCGAGTTCGGCGGCCAGCGTGGACAGCGCCTGTGCCAGTGCCACCGCACCTGCGCCGCCGCCGATGCTGCTGACCTTGAGCTGGGTGTCGGGCATCACCCAGACACGATTGGCGAAGCCGGCGGGCGTCTGCTTCAGCGACGGGTACGCCTTCCAAAGCCCGGCTTCACCGCCGAACACGCGCAAGTCGTCCTCGCTGACGAGGATCACCTCGGGCTCGACGGCGACGATGCCCTCGTTGCTGAGCTGCGAATAGTTGGCCACCTTGGCCTCGTCGCCGACGTTGATGCCGCCGGCGAGGCGGATCAGTCCCGCGGCTGCGGTATCGGCGCCGCCGACGGTGGGCGAGCCGCCGCCACCGGTGGCGGAAATGTGGATCACGCGCGGCTTCCGCGTATGGGTGCCGGCGATGCGCGCGGCCTCGTCGAGCTGCTGCTGCACCTGCGCGGCGAGCTGCTCGCCTTCGTCGGCGTGGCCGAACACGGTGGCGAGCTTGCGCACCTTGTCGGGAATCGGCTGCAACTCGTCGACGATCACGAGCGTCTGCCCGGCATCGCGCAGCGGCTGCGCGAGCTTGCCGTGGCGGCGCAGGCTGTTGCCGACGAACAGCGTGCCGTCGAGGCTGAGGATGCCTTCGACGCCGGTGGTGCGGTTGAACAGGAAGTGGTGCTGCGCGGCGCGGCCGGTGCCGGTGACGGCGTTGGTCGGTGCGGCGAAGACTTGGTCGGACAGACCCAGCGCGTCCATGACCATCACGATGTCGTCGTTGCCGACGATCGTGCGACTGGTGTCGGTGATGGTGACTTCGACGTCGTCGTCGGAGCGCACCGTGACCGGAAGATCCTGCTGCGAACGCGCGACGCGCGGAATGTCGGTGCCGGCGATGCGCAACCAGCCGTCGGGCAGGGCATCCGGCGTGGCGCGCGCCCCGGTCGTCGATGCGGCCTCGGGCGGCTTGGACGACGGTGCGCAGGCGACCAGCGCACTGGCGAGGACGAGGATCAGCGGGGCGCGGAGGCGGCGTTCGGACATCTGCAATATCTCGGGACAAAAGACGACGGCCGGACCGAAGTCCGGCCGCCGCGTGGCGCATTTTACAGGGGTTTCTCAGTCGGCCTTCGGCGTGATCCGGCGGATCTGGTCGCCGTCGACATCCTCGGCGCCGCGCGACTTGTTGATCGCGTAGACCGTGCCGTCGCCGGTCGGCAACACGTGGTTGGGGAACGTGCCGCCGTCGAGGTTGGCGACGATGGTGCCGTCCGCGTCCACGGCGGTGATCGTGCCGGCGCCGCGGCTCGCGACATAGGCGAGCCTGGTGTGCGGATCGAATGCCACGTAGACCGCGCCCGCGCCCACGTAGACGTCGTGCAGCACTTCGCCGGTGTCGGCGTTGGCGATCACCAGGTTGTCGCTGCCCTGCGCTGCGACGTAGAGGCGACGGCCCACGGGATCGATCGCGACGCCGATGCCGCCGTTGATGGTCGGGAAGCGGAACATCCTGTCGACCTTGCCGGTGGCGCCGTCGAGCACCACCACTTCGCCGGTCGACAGGCCCACCGAGTAGAGCTTGCCGCCGACCGGGTCGACGGTCAGCGCCATCGGTCCGAATTCCTCGCCGCGCACCTCCGACGGCACGGTCAGGTCCTGCACCAGCTCGAGCGTCGTCGCGTCGAAGGCCACGAACTTGCCGCCGCCGAAGCCGCTGGCCCAGACGCGGTTGTCCTTGGTGTCCACGACCACGTCGCGGCCGTGCGGCAGCACACCCGCGTCGAACTGCTTGACCAGCGACAGGTCGGACTGGCGGTACACGGCCACGGAATCGTCACGGGTATTGGTCACCCAGACGTTGCCATTGGCATCGTCGACGGCGACCCCGTAGACCGCGTAGACACGACCGTCGGTCTGGCCCTCGACCTGCGCCGGCGTGACGCGTGCGGTGATCTCCAGCGTCTGCGGATCGAGCTTGAGCAGTTCCGACCGGGTGACCGGCGGACGTCCCACCGCGGCGGTGACGAACAGCGCGTTCGACGCCTGGCTGTGCGCGACCTGGTACAGGCCCTGCACCAGCTTGTTGGTGACCACGTCGTAGCGCTCCGCACCCGACAGCGGCACGTCCTTGGAGACCTTCACTTCGACCACGGCGGCGGCATCCGGATTGGCGACGCGGACCACGACCGGGTGGCGGCCGACGGCGGCATCGGCGGGAATCTGCACCGAGCCGGCGACCTTGCCTTCGGCATCGGCGGTCCACGGGCTGGCATTGAGCACGGTCTCGCCGCGCAACAGCGTCACCGCCTGGCCCGGCGTGAAGCCCTGGCCGGTCATCTCGACGGTGTCGCCGGCCTTGATCACGGGGCTGGCGGCGCGCACGGCGCCCTTGAAATCGGGGTCCGGCTGGCCGAAGCCCTGCGCGCCTGCAGCACCGACGGCGGCGCACAGGGCGATGGACAGGGCGGCGATGCGCAGACGACGCGAGGACAGCTTTTGCATGAGGCACTCCTGGAACATGGATTTGACCGGCATTCCGTATCGCCGGAGGGAAGCAGCGTGTAGAGCGGGCAGTACGGCGCCCGGGATCGCGAGGATCTTCATCGCGGCGCCCGCCGGGAGGCGGCCGTCCCGGCTGCAGGCAGCAACGCCAGCGCGGGAACGTCCGTGCGCGACGCGAGTTGACGTGCCAAGGCGTCGGCCGGCGCATCGCGACCCGCCGGCACGCAGATGTGCACGCATCCGGCCCAGGTCAGCGCCTGCAGGGCCTGGTTGAGCAGGCCGGGCGCAGCGTCGTAGGGCGCGCGCGTACGCAGGCCCGCAAACGACCGGGGTCCCTGCGCCAGCGCCTCCAGCGCCGGGGCGAACAGGTCGCGCGCGCCGGTCACCGGGCCGATGCGTGTGTCGAAGCGCAGATCGCCGCCGAGCGCCGATGGCGCGCCGGGCAGGGCGGCGAACACCAGCGCATCGAGCGCGTCGAGATGCGCGGCGTCGTCGAGGCGCTGTGCGCCGCGCTGGAACAGGTCCCGGCGCAGGCTCTGGTTGCGGGCGAGATCGCGTGCGGTCTCGGCCAGGGGCCCGGGTGGCAACCTGCGCAACCGCGCCTGCAGCGCAGCAGGAATCGACAGCGCATCGATGTTCTCGATCGGTGTCGCGCTGCCGATAAACCCGCAGCCCACACCGGCGAACGCGCGGATCACATCGGCGACGTGCTGCGGTTGCCAGTGCGCGCCGAGGAATTCGTGGGCGATGTAGCCGGCCGGCTCGCGTTCCATTGCGTCGAGCTGGCGCGCCGCGCCCGGATGTTCGGCGAAGAAGCCGGCGCCGCCGTCGGCGAACTCGCGCAGCAGCGACAGCGCGGTGGCACTGCGCGCGGCCACGTCGCCTTCCAGGTGCCGTGCGGCTTCGCGCAGCAGACGTTGGGCGCCCTGTAGCTGCGAGGCGCCGGGATGGCTCATGTAGCCGAGTTCGAGCAGGCCACCGGGCGCGAGACGTCGCTCGACAGTTTCGAGGATCGCGTCACGGACCGCATCCGACACCCAGGCCCACAGACCGTGCGAGACGATGAAATCGAAGGCATCGCCGTGCTGCGTTGCGTAGTCGCGCAGGTCGGCAAGGACGAATTCGAGATTGGCCAGGCCCGCGCGTTCGGCGATGCCGCGTGCGCGGGCGATCTGGGCCGCGTCGGCATCGACGGCGGTGAGCCGGCCCGAGGGATTGCAGGCCGCGGCGACCAGCGCGGTGAGACCCGCGCCGCTGCCGAGCTCGCACCAGCGGTAGGGCCGTGCGAGGTCGGGCGCGCGGAAACCGAGCGCGGTTGCGGTGGCGTGCAGCCACGCGGGCATCTGTTCGCGATGGAAATGCATCGGGTACGCGGCATCGGCATCCGCCACGTCGCCGTCGATGTCCATCGCGACTGCGGTCACCGGTTCGGATCCACGCCGTCGGCGCGGCTCGGCGTGTCGCTGTGGTCGGCGATGCCGGCGACCGCGTGCAGCGCCCACATCAGCGATGCGCGGAACATCGGGCCGTGGGTCAGGGCGGGGAACTCGCGGTAGGTGACCTGCAGACCATCGACATCCGACAGCCGCCGCGCCAGCTTTTCCGCCGAATCCGGCGGCGCGGCAGCGATGCGGCGCAGGTGTACCTGCACACGCGGATCGTCGAGATCACGGTGCGCGACCTGGCGTTCGCCTTCCCCCAGGCCGATCAGCACACGCGCCGGACGGCCGGCGTTGTTGTCCACGAAGCGCTGCTCGGGCTCGCCCAGCAGGGCGCCGTCGCCCCACCACAGCGACGGGCTGCCGGCTGCGTAGGTGTCGAACGCACCGGTGCGGGTGTAGAGCGCATGCAGCGCGAACAGACCCGCCAGCGAGTGGCCCCACAAGGTCTGCTGCGTCGGATCGGTCGCGACCCGGCGTTCGACTTCGGGCCGGATCTGCCGTTCGATGACCTCCAGCAACGCATCCGCGCCGCCACCGCCGGTGATCGTGCCGCCACTGCGGACCGGGCGTTCACCGGCGAACGGCGTGTAGTCGCGCGTCCGCGCTTCGGAATCGATGCGCAGATCATTGGCGTAGCCGACGAACACCAGCGCCTGCGGCACCGGTTGCGCGGCGAGTTCGGCCAGCAGCGCCTCGTCGAATTCGATCAGTGCGGCATTGCCGTCGAGCATCCAGAACGCCGGCCAGCCGCCTTCGGGCGCCGCGCCTTTCGGCGCCGCGACGTGCACGCGCCAGGTCCGCTGTCCGTCGGCGCTGTGGACCTCGAACCGGTTGAAGGCGTAGTGCGCCGACGGTTGGCTGGCGACGGTCTCGCCGATCGACCGGGTGGGATCGCGCTGCTGCGCGGACGCGGTCTGCGGCATGGCCTGCAGCGCGAACAGCAGGCCCGCGGCCGCTGCAAGCGTGGCCAGGCGCAGCGGGCGAGGAGCGGAGGGGCGGCGGAGCATCATGTAGGGCATCGCGTGGGGCGGGGGTCCGATCTTCGTGCGACGGGCCGGATGCGTCCAGATCGTCGCGGAATGGAGGCCGGACCGCGGACGGTCCGACGGGGTGCGCACGGCATCAGAAGCCGAGGCGCACGCTGACGTAATAGGAACGGCCCGGCTCGTTGTAGGTCGCCGCGCCGGCGTACTGGCTGTTGGACTCGCGGAACAGGCGCTTGTCGAGCAGGTTGTTCACGCCGCCGCCCAGGCTCACCGTCGGCGTGATGCGGTAGCGCGCGCCGATGCCCCAGATGCTGTACGGCTCGCGCACCTGGCGCACCGACGCACAGTCGGCGCCGGCCTCGTCGCAGCGGTCGTCGTTGTTGATGTCGCGCGTCGCCGGCGCCTGGCGGCCGTAGAACGTGCCGGTCAGCAGCAGCGACAGCGCGTCGGTGGCCTGCCAGTCGAGCGAGGTGTTGACGGTGTACTCGGGAATCACCGACAGCGGCTGGCGGGTCACCGTGTTCTCGTTCTCGATCATGTAGGTGACGTTGTTGTTCCACTTCAGCACGTTGCCACCCGTGCCGAGCAGCGGAACATTGAAGTTGCCTTCCAGGCCCGAGACCACCGCTTCGGGCGCGTTCTCCCACCTGAAGATGCGGGCCGGCCCGGCCACGGGTGTGCCGGGCGTCAGTCCGACCGGGGTGACGCCGGCGACCACCTTGTCGCGGTAGTCGTTGTGGAAATAGGTCAGCGACGCGTGGTGGCCGGAGACCGGCGCCCACTCGATGCCGATCTCCTTGTTGAGGCTGGTCTCGGCGTCGAGATCGGCGTTGCCGAGGATGTAGCAACCCGAACCGAGGCTCGGGAAGTTGTCCGGGCAGCCGAACCCCATCGTGTAGTAGAGGTAATTCGGGTTCGACTGGTAGAGGTTGGGCGCCTTGAACGCGCGCGCCACGCCGCCCTTGAGCTTGAGGTCGTCGCCCAGCGCGAACTGCACGTTGAGACTGGGGCTGGCGTTGTTGCCGAACTGGCTGTGGTGGTCGAAGCGCACGCCCGGCGTCACGATCCAGCGCTCGCCGGCGTAGATGTTGTCTTCGACGAACACGGCCGATGTCCGGGAATCGGCCTTGCCGCCGCCGCGGTCGGGATCGAGGCCCGGGATGCCGCCGCCGTTGTTGCCGGACTGCGACACCGAATAGGGATCCTCAAGCTCGCTGTCGCGATGTTCGAAACCGACGGTCCAGACGTGCTCGGTCGCGCCGAGGGTCGTCGGCAGGTTCACTTCGCCGTCGATCGCGTAGTTGCGCAGGCGCGAGGTCGACGACGCGGTCGCGCTGCCGATCGTGCCTTCCGGACCACCGGCCAGGCCTTCGTTGAGGCGGGTGTTGTTCGTCCCTTCGAACGCGAGCGTGACACGCGAGGACGCATCGCCCCAGCGGCCGCGGTGCGTCACCGCGCCGCTGTTGCGGTACATGCGGTTGGTCTCGGCGCCCTGTTCGGCGAGTTCGGTCGTCAGCGGTGTGCCGTCGAGGCTGACCGCGCGGTCGCCGGCGTAGATGTTGCCCTGGCGGCTGGTGCCGGCCTCGAACTCGACCACGTGCGCGTCGTCGAGGTCCCAGCGCAGCAGCGCGTTGACATCCCGATTCCGCACGCCCTCGCGGCCCGCGGGCGGGGTGACGCCCGCATCGGTCAGGAAATCGCCGTTGAGGTCGAGCGAATCGGCCTCGGTCTTGTTGAGGTTGCCGTAGAGGCGGAACGACAGCGCATCGGTCAGCGGACCGCTCAGGGTCACGCCGGCGCGCTGGCTGCCGCCTTCCTCGCCGTGCTGCGGCACCTGGCCGAACAGGCTCAGCGACCCGGTGAGGTCACCGGTCGGTCGCTTGGTGATGATGTTGACCACGCCGCCCGAGGCGCCTGAGCCGTAGCGCGCGGCTGCGGGACCGCGCAGCACTTCGATGCGCTCGACCGCTTCGGCCGGCACCCAGTTGGTGTCGCCGCGCGTGTTGCGCTCGCCGCTGCGGCCCATGCGGATCGAATCGCGCGAGCCGACCGGCTTGCCGTCGACGAGGATTAGCGTGTTTTCAGGCCCCATGCCGCGCAGGTCGATCTGGCGGTTGTTGCCGTACTGGCCGGACGCGCTGTTTCCGGTGAGGTTCACGCCCGGCATGGTGCGGATCAGTTCGGACAGATCGTTGGCCGGCGGGCGGCGTTCGATGTCCTCCACCGTGATGACCGAGGTGCCCAGCGCCTGGCGGGCGATGGCTTCGGCAGTGACGCGCACCGTGTCGAGATCCACCGCCGTGCGGTCGGCATCCGGGGCCGGGCTTTGCGCGAAGGCGGGGCCCCAGATCAACAGGGCGATCGAGGCGGACAGCGTGGTGCGGTACACGGGGGCGGACGACATGCAGGAACTCCGGCGCGGGTCACTCGCCATGGCGGCGGCAGGCGGTAGATGGGGAAGGGCGTCGCGGGACGACGTCCGCCCATAGTAAATTGAATGCGAATTGTTCTCAATCACATCATGCTCTCGAGGCGCCGGGACTGACCGTTCCGCGCCGCCCCGGTTCGCGTGTAAATGCGATCTGTTATCATTTGGAAGTCGATCGCCGTGCCGGTTCCCCCGGGCACGACGCCGTGATCCGCCTGCTGGACCGCCGCCCGCGGCCGCCAACCGAGATTCTGATGCTCACTGCGACGACCACGCGTTCCACCGCGTCCGCACTGCCGACGCTGGTGTTCACCGTCCTGGTGGGCACGATGGCGATGATGGCGTTCGTCGCCGTGGTGGGTCCGATCGTCCGGTTGCTGGGTCTGGCCGAATGGCACGCAGGTCTGTCGGTGAGCGCGGCGGGTGTGCTGCTGATCGTGTCGGCGCGGCGCTGGGGTCGGCTGAGTGACCGGATCGGCCGCCGGCGTGTGCTGTTGATCGGCCTGTCCGGTTACGCCGCCGTGTACATCGTGATGGCCGTGTTCGTGGATGCCGCGCTGCGCGGGCCACCGGCCGTGTTGCTCTCGGTGGCGATGCTGGTGGCCACGCGCGCGCTGATCGGTCTGTTCTGGGCGGCGGTGTCCCCGACGGCGATGGCGACCATCGCCGACGAAATGCCCGCGGGCGTCCGCGGGGCGGCGATGGCCAAGCTCGGCACCGCCAGCGCGATCGGCATGGTGATCGGACCGGCGGTGGCCGGCTGGATCGCCGCCCACGGCATCGGCATCACGCTCTACATCGCCGCGTCGCTGCCGCTGCTCTCCCTGGCGGTCGTGTGGAGCCGCTTGCCCGACACGACGCCATCCCATGCCGGACGCGCGGGCCCGCGGCCGACGCTCGCGTATGCCGATCCGCGGTTGCGGCTGCCGCTGTGCGCGGTCTTCGCGGCGATGGCCTCGGTGAGCATCGCGCAGGTCGTGGTCGGCTTCTTCGCGATCGACCGTCTGCAGCTGTCGCCGGCCGACGGCGCGCGGGTCGCCGGTCTGGCGCTGACCGCGGTCGGCGTCGGGCTGATCCTGGCGCAGTCGCTGGTGATGCGCTTCAAAGCCGTGCCGCCAGCGCGCTGGATCGCCGCCGGCGCGCTGATCTCCGGTGTCGGCTTCGCCTCCGCGGCGCTGGTGGCGGCGCAGTGGCAGTTGTTGCTGGCTTACGGCGTCGCAGCGTTCGGCATGGGCTTCGTGTTCCCGTCCTTCCAGGCGCTGGCCGCCGATTCCGTGGAATCGCACGAGCAGGGCGCCGCTGCGGGCACGGTCGCGTCGGTGCAGGGCATGGGCATGGTGGCCGGTCCCCTGCTGGGGACGCTGCTGTATCGCGGGTCGCCGGCGGCGCCGTACATCTGCGTCGGGGCGGTCCTGGTCGGCCTGTCGCTGGTCGCGGCGCTGCACGCGAGGCGGCCCGCGTGAGTGCGGTCCGCGCCGGAGAGATGCGCGACCCGGCGGGCGATGTCGCCAGCCTGTTCCGGCTGCATGCGCCGGACCGGCGCCTGACCACCGGCGGCATTCACGAGCGCCTACCCCCGGGTCCTGCCGCGACGCTCGGCGCACGCGTCGCTGCGTTCTTCGCCGCGCGGCGCAGCGGGCCGGAGCTGCTGGTGGGCGCGCTGCCGTTCGATCCGCATCACGACGACGCGCTGTACCAGCCGGCGCAGATCGCCGCGCCGGCGCGCCCCGCGGCGCTCCCGACGCCCGGGCCGTCGTGCGCGGCGACGGAGCTGCCGTCGGCGGACGACTACGCCGATGCCGTCGCACGCTGCGTGGCCATGCTGCGCCACGCGCCTGCCGGCCCGGACGCATTGCACAAGGTCGTGCTCGCGCGCGGCCTGCGTGTGGACAGCGCGACGCCGATCGATCCGGGCATGCTCGCCCGCCGGCTCGCCAGCGATGCCAGCGTGACCACCTACGTCGTGCCGTTGCCGGCGGCATCCGGCGAGCCGCCCGCGTGGCTGGTCGGTGCCACGCCGGAACTGCTGGTGTCGCGGCGCGGTCGCGCGGTCGTCTCGCACCCGCTGGCCGGCTCCGCGCGTCGCGTCGGCCACGAGGCCGAAGACCGCCGCCGTACCGATGCGCTGCTGGCATCGGACAAGGATCTGCACGAGCACCGCCTCGTCGTCGAAGCGATCCTCGACGGCCTGGCGCCGCTGTGCAGCCAGCTGCAGGCACCGCCGCGGCCGTCGCTGCATGCGACCGCGACGATGTGGCATCTCGCGACGCGCATCACCGGCACGCTGAAACGTGACGACATCTCGTCGGCGACGCTCGCTGGTGTGCTGCATCCCACGCCCGCGGTCTGCGGCACGCCGCGGCTGCCGGCGCTGCAGGCGATCCGCGAACTCGAACCCTTCGACCGCGGTTTCTATGCCGGCGCAGTCGGCTGGACCGATGCGTCGGGCGATGGCGACTGGTACGTGGCGATCCGCTGCGCGCGCGTGCAGGGTCACACGATGCATCTGTTCGCCGGGGCCGGTATCGTGGCCGACTCGCAGCCCGCGCTCGAGGTCGACGAGACCGCGGCCAAGTTCATGGCCCTGCGCAATGCGCTCGGCATCGACGACGCCCGCGCGGCCTGAAGACCCACCTGGACCCCTGTTGCGCATGACCGATGCATCCCGACACACCGTGCCGCTGCGGCAGACGTGGCCCGACGATTTCGTCGCGCGCTACCGCGCCGCCGGGCACTGGCGCGGCGAGACCTTTCCCGGCTTCCTGCGCGAGCGCGTGACGCGCTTTGCCGACGGCATCGCCGTCGTCGGTGGCGATACCCGCTGGACCTACGCGCAGCTGTGGGCGCAGGCCGAGCGCATCGCCGCCGGCCTGCTCGCACAGGGCCTCGCATCCGGCGACCGCGTCGTCGTGCAGCTGGGCAACATTCCGGAATTCATCGCCGTGGTCTGCGCGCTGTTCCGCGCGCAACTGGTGCCGGTCTACGCATTGCCCGCGCATCGCCTGACCGAGGTCGCGCACTTCGCGCGCAAGGCCGAGGCCAGCGCCTACATCTGCGCGGACCGCTACGAGACATTCGACTACCGCACGCTCGCCCGCGAACTGCAGGCCGAGGTGCCGGCGGTGCGGCAGGTGTTCGTCGTCGGCGATGCGGCGGAGTTCGCTTCGATCGATGCGCTCGACGGCCCGCGCGACGCGCTCCCGGGCGATCCCGACCCGCAGTCGGTCGCCTTCCTGCAGATCTCCGGCGGCAGTACCGGCCTGTCGAAGCTGATCCCGCGCACACACGACGACTACATCTACAGCTTCCGCGCCAGCAACGACCTGTGCGGCATCGATGCGGACAGCGTCTACCTGGTCGCGCTGCCGGCCGCGCACAATTTCCCGATGAGTTCGCCCGGTTTCTTCGGCGCGCTGTATGCCGGCGCGCGCGTGGTGCTGAGCCCTGGTCCGGGCCCCGATGCCGCGTTCCCGCTGATCGCGGCTGAGCGCGTGACCTGCGTCGGCCTGGTGCCGCCGCTCGCGCTGTTGTGGGCCGATGCTGCGGGCAAGACTTCGCACGATCTGTCGAGCCTGCAGGTGCTGCAGGTCGGCGGCGCCAAGCTGGTGCCGGAGGCCGCACGCCGCGTTGTCGCGGGCCTGGGCTGCACGCTGCAGCAGGTGTTCGGCATGGCCGAGGGGCTGGTGAACTACACGCGGCTCGACGATCCGGACGAGATCGTGTTGACCACGCAGGGCCGGCCGATCAGCGCCGACGACGAAGTGCTGGTGGTGGATGACCACGGCACGCCGGTCGCCGAGGGCGAGGTCGGCCATCTGCTGACGCGCGGGCCGTACACGATCCGCGGCTACCACGCCGACGGCGCGGCGAACGCGCGCGCGTTCACCGACGACGGTTTCTACCGCACCGGCGACATGGTGCAGCGCCTGCCGAGCGGTCATCTGATCGTGCAGGGCCGGGCGACCGACCACATCAACCGCGCCGGCGAGAAGATCTCGGCCGAGGAAATCGAAGACCACCTGCTCGCGCATCCGCAGGTGTTCGATGCGGCGGTGGTGTCGATCCCCGACGAATTCCTCGGCGAGCGCAGCTGCGCGTTCGTGATTCCCGGCGATACGAAGCCGCGTCCGGCCGAGCTCAAGGCCTGGGTGCGTGGCCGCGGTCTCGCCGCGTTCAAGGTGCCGGACCAGATCGTGTTCGTCGACGCGTTCGGGACCACGGCGGTCGGCAAGATCAGCCGGCGCGAGCTGCGTGCGCAGCTGCGCGCGCGTTTCCTCGACGAGCAGAAGGATGCCGGCTGATGGGCCTGCCGAAGATCGCGTCATACCCGCTGCCCACCCCAGCCGAACTGCCGGCTGCCCGCGGCCAGTGGACGCCCGAAACCTCCCGCGCCGCGTTGCTCGTCCACGACATGCAGCGCTACTTCCTCGCCGCATTCGCGCAGGACGACGCGCCGCTGGCGCCCGCGATCCAGAACCTCGCGCGCCTGCTCGCGCATTGCCGCAGCGCCGGCATCCCGGTCTTCTACACCGCGCAGCGCGGCCACCAGGACCGGCGCGATCGCGGCCTGCAGGCCGATCTCTGGGGCCCGGGCATGCAGGCGATTCCCGAACACGAAAGCATCATCGATGCGCTGGCGCCTGCCGACGGCGACCACGTGCTGGTCAAGCATCGCTACAGCGCCTTCCAGCGCAGCAACCTCGAGACGCTGATGCGCGCGCGCGGCCGCGACCAGTTGTTGATCACCGGCGTCTACGCACATATCGGTGTGCTGTCGACGGCGACCGACGCCTTCCAGCGCGATATCGAAACCTTCGTCGTCGCTGACGCGATCGCCGATTTCTCGCGCGCCGACCACGACCTCGCGCTGCACTGGATCGCGCGCACCTGCGGCGTGCCGCTGACCACCGACCGACTCTTGGAGATGCTGCAGTGATTGTGGACCGCACCGGCCCGTTGACCCTCGAGCGCATGCGCGCCGATGTCGCCAAGCTGATCAGTGAAGCGCCGGAAGACGTGCGCGACGACGACAACCTCATGGACCTCGGCCTCGACTCGATGCGCGTGCTGGGCCTGGTGATGGCCTGGGGCGAGCACGGCATCGCGCTGGAGTTCTCGCAGCTCGCCGAGCACACCACGCTCGCCGGCTGGTGGCAGGTGGTGCAGGGCCTGCAGCGCGACACGCCCGCCGCCGGATGACCGCGACGGCGTCTCCTGTCGAATCCGACGCCGCAGCGTCGGGCACGGTCTGGCCGCTGACCGAAGCGCAGGCCGGCCTCTGGTATGCGCAGCGGCTGGCGCCGGACAACCCCGCGTTCAACACCGCGCACGCCTTGTGGATCGATGGCGCGCTGGACGTCGACGCCTTCGTGCGCGCGGCGGACCAGGCCGCCGACGAGGCGCCGGCGCTGGCCTTGCGCATGCGCAAGACGGCCGAGGGGCCGATCCAGTGGATCGATGCGGGTCACGTGCCGCATCTGGACGTCGTCGACCTGTCGGCCGAACCTTTACCAGACGAGGCCGCGCGCGCAGCGATGACGCGCGATCGGCTGTCGCCGGTCGATCCCGCGCGTGATCGCCTCGCGCTGCAGCAACTGTTCGTGCTCGGTAGCGAGCGCTTCGTCTGGTATCTGCGCGTGCATCACCTCGCGACCGACGGTTACGGCATGGCGCTGCTCACCGAGCGCGTCTGTGCGCTGTATGCCGACGCATCGGCCGGCGCGGCCTTCGCGCCGCTCGATGGCGTGCGGGCCGAGGACGCGACCTATGGCGCGTCGGAGAAGCGCGCGACCGACGCGGCGTACTGGCAGCAGACGCTGGCCGGCATGCCGGCGGCGTCGGGGCTCGGCGGCGGCTTCGCCCATGCCGCGCCCGATTGCCTGCGCCACGTCGAAGCGCTCGATGCGGATTTCCGTGACGGGCTTGCACGCGCGGCCACCGCGCTCGGCCAGCCCTGGCCGGACGTGCTGACCGCACTCACCGCCGCCTATTGCCAGCGCTTCGGCGGGCAGGGCGAGGCCGTCGTCGGCGTGCCTTTCATGGGCCGCCTCGGCAGCGCGTCCGCGCGCGTGCCGGCGATGGTCATGAACGTGTTGCCGCTGCGCGTGCCCGCGCTGCGGGATGCCAGCGCCGCGGATTTCATGCAGGCGATGGTCCGCGCGCTGCTGCGCGGCCGCCGGCATGGTCGCTATCGCGGCGAGCAACTGCGGCGCGATCTCGGTCTGATCGGTGGGCAGCGCCGGCTGCATGGTCCGCTGATCAACGTGCAACCGTTCTATCGCCCGACACTGCTCGCCGGCACGCGCGCGTCCATGGAAATCCTCGGCACCGGCCCGGTCGACGACATCACCCTGGGCTTCCGCGGCGACGGTGTGCAGGCGCTCGATCTGGAGATCGAAGCCAATCCCGGTCTGTACACGCGGACCGATGTCGCGTCGCATGCGACGCGTCTGCGCATCTTCCTGGCCGCTGCGTTCGCGCTCGCGACGCAGCCGGATGCGCGGCTCGACGACGTGCCGCTGGCGACACCGGCCGAAGCCGCGCGCACGCTGTTCGAATTCAACGCCACCGCGCATCCCGTACCCGATACGACCCTGGTCGCGCTGATCGAAGCGTCGATGGCCGCCACGCCCGATGCGCCGGCACTGGCGTTCGAAAGCGAGACGCTGACATACCGCGCACTCGACACACGCAGCCGCGCACTCGCACAGGCGCTGCAGGCGCGCGGGGCAGGCGCCGACACCGTCGTCGCCGTCGCATTGCCGCGCTCGATCGAACTGGTCGTCGCGCTGGTGGCGGTGCTGCGCGCCGGTGCGGCCTATCTGCCGATGGATCTTGCGCATCCTGTGGAACGCCGCGCGCGCATCCTGCGATCCGCGCAACCGGCCGTGCTGCTGGCGCATGCCGACGACGGGATCGACTGGCCGGACGATACGCCGCGCTTCGCACCGCGCACTTGGCCGCAGATCGCGGACGACGGCGCGCTGCCGGCCATCGACCCGCAGCATGCTGCCTACGTCATCTACACCTCCGGCTCGACCGGCGAGCCCAAGGGCGTCGTCGTCGAGCATCGCGCGATCGTCAACCGCCTCGAATGGATGCGCACGCATTACGGAATCGATGCGAGTGATCGCATCCTGCAGAAGACGCCGGCGACGTTCGACGTTTCGGTCTGGGAATTCTTCCTGCCGCTGCTGGCCGGGGCGACGCTGGTGGTCGCGCCGCCGGACGCACACCGCGACCCGCTCGCGATCGCGCGGTTGATCCGTGAGGCCGGCATCACCACGCTGCATTTCGTGCCGTCGATGCTGGCTGCCTTTCTCGCGGCGCCCGAAGCGCGTGGGCTGTCGACGCGTCGCGTCTTCGTCAGTGGCGAGGCCCTGGACGCGGATCTGCGCGACCGTTTCCACGCGACCGTGGATGCCGAGCTGCACAACCTCTACGGTCCCACCGAAGCCGCAGTCGACGTCAGCTTCTGGCCGGCCGCTGCCGACGACAACTCGCGTCCGGTGCCGATCGGCTTCCCGGTCTGGAACACGCGGCTGTACGTGCTCGATGCGCGCATGCGCGCGCTGCCGACCGGTGTCGTCGGCGATCTGTACCTCGGCGGCGTGCAGCTCGCGCGCGGCTATCTGGGCCGCGATGATCTGACTGCCGAACGCTTCCTCGACGACCCGCATCTGCCCGGCGAGCGCATCTACCGCACCGGAGACCTTGCCCGCTGGCGCGACGATGGCGCCGTCGAATTCCTCGGCCGCAGCGATCACCAGGTCAAGCTGCGCGGCCTGCGCATCGAGCTGGGCGAGATCGAAGCGGCCATCGTCGCCAGCGGACTCGCCTCGCAGGCGGCGGTCATCGTGCGCGAGGACCGCGCCGGCGACCGGCGCCTGGTCGGCTATCTGCAGCCTGCGTCAGGTTTCGATCCCGCAACGCTGCGGACAGCCGTCGCCGCGCAGCTGCCGGACTACATGGTGCCGTCGGCCTTCGTCGCGCTCGCCGACTGGCCGGTCACCGCGAACGGCAAGCTCGACCGCGATGCGCTGCCGGCGCCTGCATTCGAGGCCGGCGCCTTCGTCGCGCCGCGCACGCCGACCGAAACCGCATTGGCCGCCTTGTTCGCCGAAGCCCTCGGCGTCGAGCGCGTCGGCGCGGATGCCGACTTCTTCGCACTCGGTGGTGATTCGCTGCTCGCGGTGCATCTGCTGCTCGCGATCCAGCAACGCGTCGGCCGCGATCCGGGGCTCGGCGCGCTGTTCGCCATGCCGACGGTCGAAAGTCTCGCTGCCGCGCTCGACGCAGGCAAGGGCGACGATCCCGATCACGGCCTGGCGCCGGTGATCGCACTCGCACGAGCCGATGCCGCGCGTGCGCCGCTGTTCGTCGTGCATCCGGCGGGCGGCATCGCCTGGTGCTATCGCGAACTCGCGCGGTCGCTCGCAACGGCGCGCAGCGTGTATGGCCTGCAGTCGCCTGCGCTCGATCGCACGCAGGCGCTGCCCGGCAGCATCGACGCGCTGGCGGCGGAGTACGCCGACCGCGTCATCGCGCTGCAGCCGGAGGGTCCTGTGCATCTGCTCGGCTGGTCGGTCGGCGGCATCCTCGCCCAGGCGATGGCTGTGCGCCTGCACGCGCTGGGTCGCCAGGTCGGCGTGCTCGCGCTGCTCGATGCGTATCCCGCCGACGTCTGGCGCGCGGAACCCGAGCCCGATGCCGTCGCTGCACTGCGCGCGTTGCTGGCGATTGCCGGCTACGACCCGGAGGCCTATCCCGAGCTGCGCACCCGCGAAGCGATTGTCGACTTCCTGCGTCGCGGTGACAGCGCGCTGGGCAACCTGCCCGGTGCGGTGCTCGACGGCGTGGTGCGCGCGGTCACCGACACCAATCGTCTCGTGCGCCTGCATCACCACCATCGTTTCGACGGCACGCTGCTGCACGTGCGCGCCGGCAACGACCACGCCGACCGCCCGCAGCTGCAATCGTCGCTGTGGGCGGCACATGCCGCTCGCGTCGAATCGATCGAGTTGCCGTTCCTGCATGCCGAACTGACGGGTCGAGATGCCACTGCGCGCATCGCGCCGTTGCTCGATGCAAGACTGGCGACGTTCGATCCCGTCGACATGCGCTGAGGCCCGGCCGGCATCCATCTACCCGCGACGCGCGCGTCGCATCCCAAGGACCCGCTTCCATGCAACTCACAGGCTTCGACGGAAAGATCGCTCTCGTCACCGGCGCGGCAGGGGGTATCGGCGCTGCGGTGGTGCGGCTGCTGCAGGTCAGCGGCGCGACGGTGATCGCGACCGATCGCGAGGCGCCGGTGATCGAGGATGGCGGCACGCGCGTGCGGGCCCGTGCGCTCGACGTCACGGATGCCGCGGCCGTCGACGCGTGCGTGGCACAGGTCGAGGCCGACATCGGCCCGATCGACCTCGCCATCAACGTCGCCGGCATCCTTTCGACCGCATCGGTCCTCGACCTCACTGCCGAAGAGTGGCGCCACACCTTCGCCGTCAACACCGACGGCGTCTTTCACGTCTCGCAGGCCGTGGCCCGCGTGATGGCGCCGCGTTGTCGCGGTGCGATGGTGACCGTCAGTTCCAACGCGGCCGGCATTCCGCGCCAGAACATGGCGGCCTATGCCGCATCGAAGGCCGCGACGACGATGTTCGCGCGCTGCCTCGGCCTGGAGCTCGCGCCGCTGGGCATCCGCTGCAACATCGTCGCGCCCGGTTCGACGCGCACGCCGATGCAGACCGGCATGTGGACCGACGCCGGCGGCGAGGCGCGCACGATCAAAGGCACGCTGGAGACCTTCAAGAGCGGTATTCCGCTGGGCAAGCTCGCCGAGCCCGAAGACATCGCGCATGCGGTGATGTTCCTGCTGTCGGACCAGGCCGGGCATATCGCGATGGGCGATCTCTATGTCGATGGCGGGGCCACGCTGCGCGCCTGATGATTGCTGCGCGGTGCACTTCCGGTCCACCGTCTTCCCGATACGACAGGCCACGACCATGACCCCACCAGTGCAGCCCGGCGCCATCCTGGTCGGCGTCGGCGTGATCATCCTTCGCGACGGGCGCGTGCTGCTGGGCGAACGCGCGGGCGCGCACGGCGCCGGCACCTGGGCCTTGCCCGGCGGCCATCTGGAATTCGGCGAGACGGTGGCCGACTGTGCGCGGCGCGAGGCTCTGGAAGAAACCGGTCTGGTGTTGCACGACATCGCGCCTGCGCCGTATGCCAGCGATGTCTTCGCAGACGCAGGCCAGCATTACGTCACCCTGTTCGTCACCGCCCAGGCCACCGGAACGCCGGCGGTTCTCGAGCCCGCGAAGTGCCTGGGTTGGACCTGGTGCCGATGGTCCGATCTCCCCGGGCCCCTGTTCGCGCCCTTGCAAAGCCTGCACGCCTCCGGCTTCGTCCCGGCCGGCACTGCCTGACGGCGTCCGGACCCGGCCTGCGGGCGCCCGGTATCGACCGCGTTGCGGCATGATCCGCGAAACCGCGCCGGAGCCCGCCATGCCTGTCCACGCCACCCTCGACTACGTCGAATTTCCCGCCCGCGATCTGGACGCGACGAAGCGCTTCTTCGCAGCGGCGTTCGACTGGACCTTCGACGATTACGGTCCCGATTACATCGCGTTCGCCAACCAGGGCCTCGACGGCGGTTTCTACCGCGCCGACCTGCAGGCGCGCAGCGAGGCGGGCAGTGCGCTGCTGGTGTTCTACAGCACTCGCCTCGAGGACACGCTGGCGAAGGTCGAGGCTGCGGGCGGCACGATCCTCAAGCCCGTGTTCGAGTTCCCGGGTGGCCGTCGTTTCCATTTCGCCGAGCCGAGCGGCAACGAGTTCGCAGTGTGGTCCGATCCGGTGGCGTGACCGGGCGGCGCAACGCGGATCGATCGGGAAGCACAGCCGCGTGCGCGGATCAAGACCATGGATCGGGAGCGGATCCGCGCATGGTGATTTTATGACCACCCCGGAATGGCCCGCTTCCGCAGCGGGTTCGCGCCGCTTATCCACATCTTTGTCATCCGGGCATCCACACCCGGTGTGGACAAGCGATGCCGAGCGCGTCCGTGCGCGTGCGTCAAGCGGGGCGCCGTCTCCCGTCGCGCGGGTGCGGTCGGCGCCGGGATGTCGCGTGCGAATGGACATGTCGCGTCGAAGCGTGCAGCGCAATCCGGGTCAGCCGCCCGATGCACGTCGCGTTGCGCGGATCAAGACCGGCGTGTGCCACGCCGGATGCATGTGGCGATGAATTGACCAGCGTGTCGCGGGCCGCACGGGACGCGGGCTCGCGCGGCTTATCCACACCTTTGTCATCGGACCATCCACATGCGGTGTGGACAACGCGCCCGCAACGTTTCGGGACCACGCCGTCAAGCGCCGCATCGGCGCGGTCGGGATCAGTCCGTCGCGTCGCCGCCGGGCTGCGCCAGGGACATCGCGACAGCGCGCCCGCTGTCGGTGAGACGCGCCAGCGTGCGCTCGCCATCCTCGACCGTGCGTACCCAGCCCGGTCCCTGCGCGTCGCCGATGCGGTCGTCGCCGAGATAGGCGAGGGTGCGCAGCAGCACGCTCATGCGGATGCCGAGGCGCTTGCACAACCGCGGCAGCGACATGCCGTCCGGCGCTGCCGCCAGCTCGGTCAGCAGCGCCTGCAGCAGGGCCTCGTCAGCGGACAACGGCGGCGTGGATGTCGCGCTGGCGCGGCATGTGCGCGCCGACGTCGGCGAGGTGCGGGGTCACGATGACCGGTACCGACTTCGACGTCGGCGTGCGCGACTCGTCGGCGAAGCTCGACAGCGGTACCAGCGGATTGGTCTCCGGGTAATACGCCGCCAGGCACCCGCGCGGGATGTTGTACTCGACCAGCAGGAAGCGCGGTGCCTGCCGGCGCACGCCGTCGTCGCAGATGCTCTCCAGATCCACCCAGTCGCCGGCCTTCATGCCCAGCGCGGCGATGTCGTCGGCATGTGCGAACAGCACGCGACGCTCGCCGAACACGCCGCGGTAGCGGTCGTCGAGTCCGTAGATCGTGGTGTTGTACTGGTCATGCGAACGCGTGGTCGCGAGCGTGAACACCGGCTGCGTGCCGTGCATGCGGCGCGCACGGTGGATCGGATTGTCGGTCGGCACCGGGCAGGCGAAGAACACGGCCTTGCCGGCGGGGTTCGCCCATTTGCGGTCGCGCGCGGTGTTGGAGAGGCGGAAGCCGCCCGGCACGCGCACGCGGATATTGAAGTCGTGGAAGTCCTCGAACGTCAGCGCGATCATGTCGCGGATGCGGTCGTAGTCCTCGATCACGCCCAGCCAGTCGATCTTCGACCGCGTGCCGAGCGTGGCATGCGCGAGTCGCGCGACGATCGCCGGTTCCGACAGCAGCGTGTCGGACGCCGGCGGATTGATGCCCGACGACAGGTGCACCATGCTCATCGAATCCTCGACCGTCACGCCCTGCGGGCCGCCGGCCTGGACGTCGATCTCGGTGCGCCCCAGGCAGGGCAGGATCAGCGCGTCCCGGCCGTGGATCAGATGGCTGCGGTTGAGCTTGGTGGTCACGTGCGCGGTCAGGTCGCAGTTGCGCAGGCCGCGCGCGGTGGCGTCCGAATCCGGGGTGGCGATGGCGAAATTGCCGCCCATGCCGAAGAACACCCGGCCGCGTCCGTCGAGCATCGCCTCGATCGCGCCGACGGTATCGAAGCCGTCCTCGCGCGGCGGCTCGAAGCCGAACACGTCGCGGATGCGGTCGAGGAATGCGGCCGGCGGCTTCTCGTAGATCATCATCGTGCGGTCGCCCTGCACGTTGCTGTGGCCGCGCACCGGGCAGGGGCCCGCACCGGGGCGCCCGAGGTTGCCGCGCAGCAGCAGCAGGTTCATCAGCACGTTGATCGTCGCGACCGAATGCTTGTGCTGGGTGATGCCCATGCCCCAGCACGCGATCACGCGTTCGCACGACAGATACAGCTCGCCGGCGCGGCGGATCTGCGCCTCGTCGAGTCCGGACTCCTCGATGATCACGTCCCAGGGTTCGGCCAGTACGTCGGCCACGAAGTCCTCGAAGCCGGTGGTGTGCTCGGCGATGAAGGCCTGGTCGAGCAGCGTCGCGCCGCCGTTGCCGGTGACTTCGATGTCGCGCTCCAGCACGTGCTTGATCATGCCTTTCACGGCCGCGAGGTCGCCGCCGATCTTGAGCTGGAAATAGTCCGACGAGATCTGCGTCGAGCCGTAGGTCGCCATCTCCAGCTTGTCCTGCGGATCGGCGAAGCGTTCCAGGCCGCGCTCGCGCAGCGGGTTGAACGAGACGATCTTCGCGCCGCGCTTCGCCGCCTCGCGCAGTTCGCCGAGCATGCGGGGATGGTTGGTGCCCGGGTTCTGTCCGAAGATGAAGATGCCGTCCGCCAGTTCGAAATCGTGCAGCGACACCGTGCCCTTGCCGACGCCGATCTGCTTCTTGAGCGCGGTGCCGGACGATTCGTGGCACATGTTCGAGCAGTCGGGAAAATTGTTGGTGCCGTACTCGCGCACGAACAGCTGGTAGAGGAACGCGGCCTCGTTCGAGGTGCGGCCCGAGGTGTAGAAGATCGCGTTGTCGGGCGAGGGCAGGGCCTTGAGATGCGTCGCGACGAGGCCGAGCGCTTCGTCCCAGCTCACCGGCACGTAGTGGTCGGTCGCCGCGTCGTAACGCATCGGCGTGGTCAGGCGGCCCTGCTGTTCCAGCCAGTAATCGCTGTATTCGGCCAGCTGCGTGACCGTGTATTTGGCGAACAGCTCGGGACCGGCGCGGAACTTCGTGGCTTCGGCGGCGACGGCCTTGGCGCCGTTCTCGCAGAACTCGAAGGTCGAGGTGTGGTCGCGGTCGGGCCAGGCGCAGCCGGGACAGTCGAAGCCGTCGGGCTGGTTGGCGCGCAGCAGGGTCTTCGCGCCGCTGACCGCGATCTTCTGTTCGCTCAGATGCCTGGCCACGCTCTTGAGCGCGCCCCAGCCACCGGCGGGGCCGTCGTACTTGCGGATCGTGTCGTTGCTCATGGTGCAAAGCTCCTGCCTGTGCGCGCGGCGTCCGGCGATGGCGCCGGCGGGGGCAGCAGCCGCTGCGCGTGGGTGTACACGGCGTGCCCGTCGTCGCGGGCGAAACCGATCAGGGTGAGATGGGCGCGCTGCGCCAGCGAAATCGCGAGTGCAGTCGGTGCGGAAATCGCCGCCATCAATGAAATACCGACGCTCGCCGCCTTCATCGCCATTTCGTAACTGGCGCGGCTGGTGACGACGAGGAACCCGGTGGCAGGATCGAAGCCGGTGACGTGCAGCGCGCCGATCAACTTGTCGAGCGCGTTGTGGCGGCCGACGTCCTCGCGTGCGAGCTGCAGCGTGCCGTCGAGCGACGCCCAGCCGGCCGCGTGCGTGGCGCCGGTGAGCACGGCGATGGATTGCGCCTCGCGCAATGCACGCAAGGCGCGACCGAGCGATTCGGGCGACACGCGGACATCGGTGGTGACCGGCGCCGGATACCGCAACGCCGCTTCGAGCAGTTCGCTGCCGCAGACGCCGCAGCCGCTGCGTCCGCTCATGCTGCGGCGACGCAGGGCCAGGGCCTCGGCGCGCGCGTCGGGAATCCGCAGGCGGATCTCGATGCCTTCGATGAAGTGTTCGACGCGTTCGATCGCCACATCGCCCGGTGCATCGACGATGCCCTCGCTGATCGCGAAACCACGCGCGAAATCCTCGAGATCGACGGGCGTCGCCATCATCACTGCGAACGGCACGTCGTTGTAGACGAAGGCCACCGGCACTTCCTCGGCCACGTGGTCGTCGACCTGACGCACCGCGCCTTCGCGCCAGCGCTCGACCGGCCGACGCACCGCGCCGGTGGTCGTGTCGCCCTGCGGAAGATCCGTGTCGGAGGTCTGTGTCATGTCGGAAGCGTACCGGCGACCGCGTGAGCGGCCGCCGGTCCTGTGCCTGGCCTCAGGTGAACAACACCAAGGCTTTTTCCAGTGTTTTCCAGATGCCGAAGGCGAGCGGAACGCCGACCGCGGCCCAGCAGAAGGCGACCAGTGCCGGATTGCCACCCGAGCCGATGCGATCCATCTCGTCCTGCGACACCAGCGAGTTGCCGGATGCGTCGACTTTTTCGTGCGCCAGCTGCTTCTCGTGTGCCAGTTCTTCCGGCGTCATGAAGTACTTCGGGTTGACCGGGCGCACCAGCAGGTTGCAGATCAGGCCCAGCACCAGCATGCCGGCCAGGATGTACATCGTGGTGTTGTAGACCTGCGACGGCGGCATGCCCAGGCCCAGCTGGTACTCGCGCATGTAGCCGATCACGAACGGACCGAGGATGCCGGCGGTCGCCCAGGCGGTCAGCAGACGACCGTGGATCGCGCCCACGTGCTGGGTGCCGAAGAGATCGGCGAGGTACGCCGGCACGGTGGCGAAGCCGCCGCCGTACATCGACAGGATCACGCAGAAGGCCGCGACGAACAGTGCGATCGAACCCGCATTGCCGAGCGTCGGCGCCGAAGCGTAGAGCGCGATGCCGAGGATGAAGAAGATCGAGTACGTGACCTTGCGTCCGAACTTGTCCGACATCGAGGCCCAGAAGAACCGGCCGATGATGTTGGCCAGGCTCAGCATGCCGACGAAGCCCGCGGCGATCGCGGCGATGGCCGACAGCTGCTCGGTGCTGAGGTCACCGAAGCCGACATCCAGACCGATCAGACGGCCACCGAACATCTCCTGCAGCATCGGCGAGGCCAGACCCAGCACGCCGATACCGGCCGAGACGTTGAGGCACAGCACGCCCCAGACCAGCCAGAACTGCGGAATGCCCCAGACGCGCTTCACGTGCACGTGGCCCTGGGTGATCATCGCGTTGTCCTTCGCCGGCGGCGGCGTCCAGCCCTTGGGCTTCCAGCCGGTCGGCGGCACGCGGTAGCCGAACGCGCCGGCCATCATGAAGACGAAGTAGGCCGCGGCCATCACCAGGAAGGTTTCCTTCACGCCGACCGAGGTCGGGGTGGCGAAGTGGCGCATCAGCATGTCGGCCAGCGGGCTGCCGATCAGCGCGCCGCCGCCGAAACCCATGATCGCCATGCCGGTCGCCATGCCGCGACGGTCCGGGAACCACTTGATCAGCGTCGACACCGGCGAGATGTAGCCCAGGCCCAGGCCGATACCGCCGATCACGCCCGAACCCAGCCACAGCATCCAGATCTGGTGCAGGTGCACACCGAGCGCGGAGATCAGCAGGCCGCCGCACCAGCACAGCGCGGCGACGAAACCGGCCTTGCGCGGGCCGACGCGTTCCAGCCAGCCACCCCAGATCGCCGCCGAGCACCCCAGCAGCACGAAGAACAGCGTGTACATCCACTGCAGCTCGCTGATGTTCCAGTCGCAGCTGGCCGAGGTGATGCGGGCGAAGAAGCCCATGTCGGCGCCGCAGGCGACCGCGGCATCGATGCCCACCGCCTTCGACAGCGGCAGCCAGAACACGCTGAAGCCGTAGGCCATGCCGATGCACAGATGGATCGCCAATGCGGCCGGCGGGACCAGCCAGCGGTTGAAACCGGGCCTGGCGATGATGCGTTCTTTCGAGAGCAGACTGCCTTCGCGGGCGCTGCCGGCGGAATGTGTCGCTGCGGAACTGGTGGCCATGAATCCTCCCCGGGTCGATGTGCCGAAAGCTGGTGTCTGTCGCCTGGTTATGTTCTTGGATACATATTGGCTGCGACAAATCGCCGCAACGGTACCCCCGGTGGCCTTGCGCCGCCACTTCCATTGGTCGAATATCCGGCTTTCATGAACATATTGAACCTGCGGCCCGCGCGCGCTGCACCGCAGCAGGTTCCAGGGGAGCACCGCATGTACAAGGTCCGCATCCAGCCGCAGTGGGCGCTGGAAAGCGCGTCGGGGGCGAAGCTGCCATCGCATCTGGTGGCCCTGCTGATCGCGGTGCGCGGCACCGGCTCGCTCGCCGCTGCCGCGCGCGAGGTCGGACTGTCCTACCGCTACGCCTGGGGCCAGCTGCAGGACGCGCGCGCCGTCTTCGGCCAGCCGCTGCTGCGCATGACCCGCGGCCGCGGCGCGCGGCTGACGCCGATCGGCGAGCGGCTGGTCTGGGCCGACAACCGCATCGCCGCGCGCCTGTCGCCAATGCTCGACAGTCTGGCGACGGAGCTGGAGGCCGAACTCGAACGCACGGTCAGCGCGCATGCCACGCCGCTGCGCATCCACGCCTCCCACGGGTTCGGCGTCGAGACCCTGCGCCGCTGCATGGCCGAGGGCGAACTGCCGCTGGACCTCAAGTACCGCAGCCCCGACGACGCCCTGGCCGCGCTGCGCGCCGGCGCCTGCGACATCGCGGGCCTGCACCTGCCGATCGGCGATCTGGAGCCGGCACTGTTCGCGCACTATCTCGAGCGCCTCGATCTGGACCACGACCGGGTGATCCACCTGGCGATGCGCCGGCAGGGTCTGGTGCTGGCGCCCGGCAATCCGCTGCGCATCGAGACCCTGCAGGATCTCGAGCGTCCGGACATCCGCATGATCCATCGCCAGCCGGGCTCGGGAACGCGTCTGCTGCTCGAGGCGATGCTCGCGCGTCACGGCATCGCCTTCGAGCGCATCCGCGCCTGCGACGTGGAAGAACTCACGCACGCGGCGGTCGCTGCCTACGTCGCCAGCGGTCTGGCGGATGTCGGATTCGCGCTCGAACCGCCGGCGCGCAAGTACGGGCTGGATTTCTTTCCGCTGATCACCGAGCACTATTTCTTCCTGTGCCACAGCGACGTGCTCGATGCCGGGCGACTGGTCGACCTGCTCGCGCTGCTGCGCAGCGACCGCTTCCGCCGCGAACTCGGGCTGCTGCCCGGCTACGACCCCAGCTACTGCGGCAACGTGCAGACGCTGCGCGAGGCGTTCGCGTCGGCGCGCATCTAGACCACGCCGCCGGCGCGGTCCTGCGACGCGTTGCGACCGCGCGTGTCCTGCCTTGTATCGCGCAGGCGCGCCGCGTACCGTGCGGCGGCGCCGCGCCATCACGATCCGGCCACGGGAGACGACATGCACTGGGTGCTGCAGCTGCTGGGTGTGGCGATCGGCGGGGCGCTGGGCGGGCTGGCGCGCTTCTGGTTGTCGGGCGTGATCGCGCGCCGTCTTCGCGAGACCTTTCCCTGGGGCACCCTGGTGGTGAACACGACCGGTGCGTTCGCGATCGGTGCGCTGGCAGCGCTGCTGACGGCGCGCCCGGGCCACACCGTCCTCCACACCCCGCTCTGGGCCGCGCTGGTCATCGGCGTGCTCGGCAGCTACACCACGGTCTCCTCGTTCTCGCTGCAGACGCTCGCGCTGCTGCGCGAGCGCGACTACGCACGCGCGCTCGGCAACGTGGCCGCCTCACTGGCCGGTTGCCTGGCTGCGGTGTGCGCCGGGTATCTGCTGGCGCTGCTGATCCGGGGCGCTGCATGAGTGCGGAGCGTGTCCATGCGGCGGTGATGCTGGGCAGCGCGCTGGGCGCGCTCGCGCGCTTCGGTTGCTCGCTGGCGATGCTGCAGCTGCTGGGCCCCGGCTTTCCGTGGGGGACGTGGGCGGTCAACGTGATCGGCTCCTTCCTGATCGGTCTGTTCGCCGCCGTCACCGCGCCCGACGGGCGATGGCCCGCCACGCCTGCGCAGCGTCACTTCCTGCTCGCGGGCGTGTGCGGCGGCTTCACCACGTTCTCGGTCTTCAGCCTGGAAACGCTCTACCTCGTCGAGGTGGGCGCGTTTGCGTTCGCCGGCCTCAATGTCGCGGCATCGGTCATCGCGTGGCTGCTGGCCGTGTGGGCCGGCCATGCGGTCGGCATGCGATGCAATTCGGCGGTCCGCACGCGGTAGGGCGGCCGGTCCGGACCGCGTCCCACGGGGCGTCCGCTACAGCCCCTGCGCCGCCAGCTCCGCCTTCAGCGCGGCTACCGAGCGCGCGTCCCAGGTGTCCGCGCCCGCGGTTGCGATCCACGCATCCACATAGTCGTCGGCGGCGAACACATGGCCGTAGCCGGTCGGTGTCGAGGTCGCGACCGCCATGTCCATGCCCAGCTGCAGGAAGGTCACCAGCGGAAACCAGCGCAGCGAACCGGACACGTCGTCCGCGCGCGGTCCGGACAGCCAGACCGGTCGGCGCAGCGCCGAACCGGGTTCGAAGAACGTGATCGGATCGCTGGGGTACTGCAGATAGACGATGCGCGGGCCGCTCCAGGCGGCATTGCCGGCAGGCGCCCCGTCCTGCGTCATGAAGCGCACCACCGAGCCGTCGCCGTAGCGCGGGCGCCAGGCGGGCGTGGCCGGATCGCGTCCGAGCGTCGCATGGCGCCAGGTCCGGCTCGGAAACGGCGGGCCGGCCCACAGCGCGCCGTCGAAGGGCTCACCGAGCAGGTCGAACAGATCGAGCGACAGGTCGGAGTTCAGCGCGCCGAGGCTCAGGCCGTGCAGATACAGCCGCGGGCGGCGGTCGCGCGGCAACGTGCGCCAGTGGCCGTGCACGGCGGCGAACAGCGCACGCGCCGAATCCGCGCCGTAGGTCGGGTCGACCATCAGCGCCAGCCAGCTGGCCAGATACGAGTACTGCATCGACACCGTGGCGACGTCGCCGCGCTGCAGATATCCCAGTGCCTTCTGGCTCGCGGGATCGAGCCAGCCGGTGCCGGTGGGTGTGTTGATCACCAGCGTCGAACGCTCGAACGCGCCGACGCGGATCATCTCGGCCAGTGCGAGATCGGCGCGGGCACGGATGTCCGGCGCGGAATTGAGGCCGACGTAGATGCGCAACGGCTCCTGCGCGGGCTGGCCGGTCAGTGCTTCGATCTCCGCCTGCGTCGGGCCGGCGGCCACCGCCGCGCGTCCCATGCGGCCCAGGCCGGACCAGTCGATCAGCGAGGCCGCGCTGCCGGTCTTCGACGGATCACGCGGCGGGTCGAGCGCGGTATCGACGACGGCGTCGAGTTGCCGGTACGAGGAATCCAGCGCCCGCAGGCCGGCTTCGAACACGAGGCCGTTGCCGATGCCCCAGAACAGCAGGCCCGCCAGCGCCACGCTGACGATCAGCGACACGCGCCGCGGCAGATGCCGGCCCAGGCGCTGCGAGAGCACGTACACCACGCCGCCGAAGAGTCGACCGAGCAGCAGCAGCACCAGCGCGACGCCGCCCGCCACCAGACCGACGAAGACCGGGCGCGCACTCGTCACCGCCGCCATGCCCATGCGTGCGCGGATGTCGTTCTGCCAGCCCGAGGCCTGCGCGAGGAAGACGATCACCATCGCTGCGCAGACGACCACCGCGAGCCCGGTCGCGACACGCCCGATCGCCAGATCACGCAGCCGCGGCAGGCCGAGGAAGATCCACAGCCACCGCATCAGCACGCCGACACCGTAACCGGCCGCGAACGCGATACCCGACAGCACGCCCTGCAGCAGCGCGTCGCGCGGAATCAGGCTGGGCGTCAGCGACGCGGCGAAGCACAGCGTGCCGAGCCACAGGCCCATGCTGCACAGCGGATCGAGCATGCGTGCGGCGGCGTGGCGAATGGAAGCGCGTGTGGGCATGACGCGATGGTAGCGCGGGTGCTTCCACGACTCTGAAAGCGTCCATGCCAAGCACGACACCGGGCGCGTGAAACGCTGCTGCCCCTCGGCAGCCGGTGCATCTTTCGACGCTTCGTCCCATCGTCTTTTGACAGACGCATGTCGCGTCAGGCGGGGGCGACGATGCTGCATCGTTAGGCGGCAATACCCGTCACCTCGCGCGTGCGGATTCCGCCATCGCGCCTGGTCGGTGTTTCGGATCCGAAGTCACCGGGCCCCGGCCTGCGCCGGGGCGACGTGACGTTGCAATCGACGGATCGAAAACCGGACGCTTACTCGATCGTCTCGTCCAGCATCAGCTGACGTGCGAAGCGCACCGGCGGCGCGCCCTGGGCCAGCATGTCGTCGTGGTACTGCTTGAGGTTGAAGGCGTCGCCGGCCTTCGCTTCGGCGGCCTTGCGCGCGTCGAAGTGCTCCTGCGCGCCGACGAAGTAGGTCGCGAGCTGGGTCGACGAGAGCTGCGCGCGGATCCACTTGCCTTCGGCTTCGCTGGTCTGCTGGAAGGTCTGGCGGACCATCAGGTCCATCGCCTGTTCCTTGGTCCAGTTGTCGACGTGGATGCCCTGGTCGAGGATCGCGTTGGCCACGGCGCGCGCATAGAACTTCAGCTGCATCAGGCGGAACAGCGGATCGTTGTCGGCGTAGCCGGCGTCGGCCATCATCCGCTCGGTGTAGACCGCCCAGCCTTCGGCGAACGGACCCGAGCGGAACACCGCGCGCAGCGTCGACGGATGGTTCACCGAATGTGCGCCTTCGAGGTAATGACCGGGCATCGCCTCGTGGATCGTCAGCACGTGGATCATGTGCTTGTTGTATTCGCGCAGGAACGAATCGACCTGGCCATCGTCCCAGTCGTCGGGGATTGGCGAGATCGCGTAATAGGTGTCCAGGCCCTTGTCGAGCGGGCCGGGCGAATCGCAGTAGGCGACCGCGACGCCGCGCTGGAATTCCGGCATCAGGATGATCTTGACCGGATCGTCGGGCACCGTGACCAGGTCGTTCTGGCGGGTGAATTCGGTGGCCACGTCCAGCGTGTGCTTGGCGAAGTCGACCACTTCGTCGCGGCCCGGCTTGTCGGCGTAGGCGACTTCCATCGCCGCTTCGATGGCGGCCTGGCGCTGGTCCTCGCTCGGCTGCGCGGGCGTCTCCGGCGCGCCTTCGCGGTCCTTCAGCACGGCCTGGGCGACGACGTACATCTCGTCGCGGATGCGCACCAGTTCGGCTTCCGCACGCTGGCGGATGTCCTGTCGGCTGAGCGAGGAATTGAGCGCGAACTTGAGCTTCTGGTCGTAGATCTCGGCGCCGACGCGGAACTCGCCCTTGGCGTTCGGCACCAGGGTGCCGTCGAGCCAGGTCTGGTGTTCGTCGACCGCGGCGCGCAGCGTCTCCACCGCGGCATCGAGACGCGTGCGGTCCTCGCCCTGCAGCTGGTCGGCGTTGGGCGTGATGAAGGTGTCGATCAGCGACAGCACGCCCTTGTTCTGCGCAGCGACGGTGCGCGCATGGGTGGCGGGGACACGCGCGGGGTCGAGGTTCTCGCGCGCCTGGGCGAGGATCGCCGGGATCTTCTCCATGCGCGCCGTCGCCGACTTCAGGCGCTCGGGCATCGGCGCGAACTCGCGCGCCATCAGGTTGTAGATCGCGCCGCCAGCGAGGCCACTGTAGATCTGCGGATCCCAGGCCCAGCTCTGCAGCGTCTCGGTGTCCCAGATGCCGTATTCGAGCGTGTTCTTGAGGATCAGCGCATCGACGTGGTTGTCGCGCGAGAGCTGGGCGAAGTCGATCGCCTCGAGTTCGGTCACGTAACGGCGGTTGAAGTCGAGCGCCGCCTGACGGCCGGCCGCGGAGAGATCGTCGACCTCCGCATCGAAGCGGTGATCGCCGATCTGCGTGGCCGAGATCGGCGAGAGCTTCATGCCTTCGTCGAGATAGCGCTTCGACAGTTCGGCGAATGCGGCGTCGGCCTGCGACGGTGCGGTGGCAGCGGGCGCGTCCTGCGCAGTGGCGGGCGTGGTCGGCGCCTCACGGTTGCAGCCGGCGAGGGCGGCGGTGAGCACGGCGACAGCGAGCAGGGAACGACGCATGCGGCGGTTTTCCGGAAGTCGGGACAGCGCGCAAGCATAGAGGCGCACCGGCGCGCCTGCATGTGCCGATGGTGGCGGAACGCGGATTCACCCGGCGGCGTCGCGCATGCGTCCTCACGCATGCGGATGGCACCTGATTTGACGCATCCACGCGCGCACCGAAGAATCGGACGGCAAGCGGCCATCGCCGCGGGGAGAGTGGAATGCGGCGTCGCGACTTCATGGCCTACGGTGGAATCGGGCTCGGCAGCCTGTTGTTGCCCGGTGGCATCGGCCGCGCGATCGCGGCGGAAGAACTGACCGGTACGCTCGATCCGGCGCTGAAGAAGCGGCTTGCCGATGTCGCCCTGCAGGCGTCGCGCGATGGCGGCGGCAGCTACTGCGACGTGCGCATCGGGCGCTATCTGCGCCATTACGTGATGACCCGCGAGACGCGCGTGGAGAACGTGGTCAACGAGGAATCGACCGGCGTCGGCATCCGCGTGATCGCGAACGGTGCCTGGGGCTTCGCGGCGACGCGCTCGCTCGATCCCGACGGCATCGCCGAAGCGACACGTCAGGCGCTGGCGATCGCCAAGGCCAATGCGCGCATCCAGACCGCGCCGGTGCAGCTGGCGCCGGTGCGCGGCGTGGGCGAAGTGGCGTGGGCGACGCCGGTGCGTCGCAACGGCATGGCGGTGCCGCTGGAAGAAAAGGTCGCGCTGCTGATGGACGTGAACGCGGCGGCGACCGCTGAGGGCGCGGACTTCGTGAGCTCGCGGCTGTTCCTGGTCAACGAGCAGAAGTACTTCGCCAGCACCGACGGCTCCTACATCGACCAGGACGTGCACCGGATCTGGGCGCCGTTCACCGTCACCGCCGTCGACAAGGCCAGCGGCAAGTTCCGCACTCGCGACGGCCTGTCGGCGCCGATGGGCCTGGGCTACGAATACCTCTCACCCGATCCCGCGCAGCGCTTCGAATTGCCTGGCGGCGTGATCGCCTACGGCCAGGCCTACGACATGCGCGCCGATGCCGCCGCTGCGGCGCGCCAGGCCCGCGAGAAGCTGTCGGCGCCGTCGGTGCAGCCCGGCCGCTACGATCTCGTGCTCGATCCGTCGAACCTGTTTTTAACCATCCACGAGAACGTCGGCCACCCGCTCGAACTCGACCGCGTGCTGGGGTACGAGGCCAACTACGCCGGCACCAGCTTCGCCACGCTCGACAAGCGCGACGAGGGTTATCGCTGGGGCAGCGACATCGTCAACTTCTTCGCCGACAAGACCCAGCCGGGCAGCCTCGGCGCGGTGGCGTACGACGACGAAGGCGTGCAGTGCAAGCGTTGGGATCTGGTCAAGGACGGCATCCTCGTCGACTACCAGGCGACGCGCGACCAGGCCCATATCCTCGGCAAGACCGAATCGGACGGGTGCAGTTATGCCGATGCATGGTCGAGCGTGCAGTTCCAGCGCATGCCCAACGTCTCGCTGGCGCCGGGCCAGGCGCCGCTGACGGTCAAGGAGATGATCGCTGGCGTCGAACGCGGCCTCTACATCCACGGCCGCGGCTCGTACTCGATCGACCAGCAGCGCTACAACGCGCAGTTCGGCGGGCAGCTGTACTACGAGATCAAGAACGGCGAGATCGCCGGCATGGTCGAGGACGCCGCCTACCAGATCCGCACGCCGGAATTCTGGAACGCCTGCTCGGCGATCTGCGACGCACGCGACTTCCGTCTCGGCGGCTCGTTCTTCGACGGCAAGGGCCAGCCCAGCCAGGTTTCGGCGGTGTCGCACGGTTCGGCGACGACGCGCTTCGACGGCATCAACATCATCAATACGGCGCGCAACCTCTGAGCCGCCGGGCGCATGCGACGCGCGCACCGGTCCACGGATGGGCGATGACGCCGTCCGACACCTCGCTGCCCGGCATTGGCGCACGCTCCGACCGCGCGTCGTCGCCGGACTGCATGCTCCCGCGCAGCGACATCCATCACATCGTCCTGTGCCGAAAGTCACTGGACGCTCCGCATGCATCGCGTCAAGAATCGGGGTGGCCCCGCTGGATGCGATGCCACCCCAGTCAATCCCGTCCACGGCGAGCGCCGCTGCGGACCCGTTCTTCGGAGAGCTCCCTTGCATAGACGCGACTTCCTCGCCCTCGCTGGTGTCGGCGCGGGCGGCCTGATGCTGCCCGCCGTCTTCGGCCGGGTCATCGCCGCCGAGCAGCTGGTGGCCACGCTCGACATCGGCTTCAAGAAGCGGCTCGCCGATGCCGGTCTCAACGCGGCGACCTCCGCCGGTGCCACGTACTGCGATGTCCGCGTCGGGCGCTACCTGCGCCAGTTCGTGATGACGCGCGAGGACAAGGTGCAGAACGTCGTCAGCACGGAGTCGATCGGTGTCGGCGTGCGCGTGATCGCGGGCGGCGCCTGGGGCTTCGCGGCGACCAATACGCTGACCGAACAGGGCGTGGCCGAGGCCGCGCGCCAGGCGACGGCGATCGCGATGGCGAATTCCAAGGTGCAGACCGCGCCGGTACAGCTGGCCCCGGTCAAGGGCGTGGGCGAAGTCGCGTGGCGCACGCCGATCAGCAAGAACGGCATGGAAGTGCCGGTGGCCGAGAAGGTCGAGCTGCTGCTGGGCGTCAACGCTGCGGCGATGGGCGCGGGCGCGAGCTTCGTGAACTCCACGCTGTTCCTGGTCAACGAGCAGAAATACTTCGCCAGCACCGACGGCTCCTACATCGACCAGGACGTGCACCGCATCTGGGCGCCGATGACGGTGACCGCCATCGACAAGGCCAGCGGCAAGTTCCGCACGCGCGAAGGTCTGTCCGCGCCGATGGGCATGGGCTACGAATATCTGGACGGCGCGGCGTCGGGCAAGATCGTCTCGCCCAACGGCGTGACCAACTACGGCAAGTCCTACGACATGCGCGAGGACGCGATCGCCGCGGCCCGCCAGGCGCAGGAGAAGCTCAAGGCGCCGTCGGTCAAGCCGGGTCGCTACGACCTGGTGCTCGACCCCTCGCACACCTGGCTCACCATCCACGAAGCGATCGGCCATCCGCTCGAGCTCGACCGCGTGCTCGGTTACGAAGCCAATTACGCCGGCACCAGCTTCGCCACGCTCGACAAGCGCGAGCAGCGTTTCCAGTACGGCAGCGACATCGTCACCGTGTTCGCCGACAAGACCCAGGCAGGCAGCCTCGGCGCCGTGGGCTATGACGACGAAGGCGTATCGACCAAGCGCTGGAACATGATCACCGACGGCAAGCTGGTCGATTACCAGGCGATCCGCGACCAGGCCCACATCCTCGGCAAGACCGAGTCCGACGGCTGCTGCTATGCCGACTCGTGGTCGAGCGTGCAGTTCCAGCGCATGCCCAATGTCTCGCTGGCGCCGGGCAAGGCAAAGCTGAGCGTCGCGGACATGATCAAGGACGTCGAGAACGGCATCTACATTATCGGCGACGGCTCGTTCTCGATCGACCAGCAGCGCTACAACGCGCAGTTCGGCGGCCAGCTGTTCTACGAGATCAAGGACGGTGCGATCACCGGCATGATCGAGGACGTGGCCTACCAGATCCGCACGCCGGAATTCTGGAACGCCTGCACCGCGATCTGCGACGAAAGCGATTACCGCCTCGGCGGTTCGTTCTTCGACGGCAAGGGCCAGCCGAGCCAGGTGTCGGCCGTGTCGCACGGTTCGTCCACCGCCCGTTTCGACGGCATCAACGTGATCAACACCGCGCGTTCGCTCGGCTAAGGAGACTCCCACATGACCATCTTCACCGAAGCCCAGGCGCGCGAGATCCTCGAAAAGACCGTCGCCCTGTCCACCGCCGACGAATGCACGGCCACGCTGGCCGGCTCCGTCGACGGCAACATCCGCTTCGCGCTCAACAACGTCTCCACCAGCGGCATCGTCAGCAATGCCGAGCTCGCGGTGCAGGTCGCGTTCGGCAAGCGCGTCGGCACGGCCAGCATCAATGCCTTCGACGAGGCCTCGCTGCGGAGCGTGGTCAAGCGCGCCGAAGACCTCGCGCGTCTGGCGCCGGAGAACCCCGAGTTCCTGCCGGCGATCGGCAAGCAGGAATACCGGGCCAGCCCGACCTACAGCGAATCGACGGCGGCGATCACCCCGGAATTCCGCGCGCAGGTCGCGGCCGGTTCGATCACCCCGTGCCGCGCCGAGCAGCTGATCGCGGCCGGCTTCCTCGACGACGGCAAGAACTTCGTCGCCTTCGCCAACAGCAACGGCAACTTCGGTTACCAGCAGGCGACGAACTTCAACTACACCTGCACTGTGCGCACCGAAGACGGCCGCGGTTCGGGCTGGGTGGGACGCAACCTCAAGGACGCCAGCGCGTTCAATGCCGAGCGCGACGTGCGCGTGGCGATGCGCAAGGCCAGCGACTCGGCCGAGGCCAAGGCGCTGGAGCCGGGCAAGTACACGGTGATCCTGGAGCCCGCGGCGGCCGCCGGCCTGATCAGTTTCATGATGCGGTTCTTCGACGCGCGCACGGCGGATGAGGGGCGCAGCTTCCTGTCCAAGCGCGGCGGCGGCAACAAGCTGGGCGAGCAGGTCTACGACCCGCGCGTCAACATCGTCGCCGACCCTTGGCATCCGGAAGCGGCGGTGATGCCGTGGGACGGCGAAGGCCTGCCGCGCGAGAAGATGCCGATCATCGAGAACGGCAAGATCGCCAACCTCGACTACTCGCGCTTCTGGGCGCAGCAGCAGGGCAAGCGGGCCGTGGGCCGCCCGGGCAACCTGCTGATGTCCGGCGGCGAGGGCACGACGGCCGACCTCATCCGCGGCACCGATCGCGGCATCCTGGTCACGCGCACCTGGTACATCCGCATGGTCGATCCGCAGACCGTGCTGCTGACGGGGCTCACCCGCGACGGCACGTTCTATATCGAGAACGGCGAAATCAAGCACCCGGTCAAGAATTTCCGTTTCAACGAATCGCCGGTGATCATGCTCAACAATATCGACGAGCTGGGCCGCCCGGTGCGGGTGGGTGGCGACGAGTCGTCGATGGTGATGATGCTGCCGCCGATGCGGCTGCGGGACTTCACGTTTACGTCGTTGTCGGATGCGGTCTGAGGCATTCGCGTCGCGGTTTTTCGCTCGTCACGGTGAGGCTCTGCTCGCCGTGACGGCTTCACGATCGTCTGCAGACCCGAAGGGCGTCGCCCATGGATGGGCGGCGTTTTCCGACCGAGGCAGGATGCCGAGTCGGAAAATCCCTAGGCACGCGACGCCGCGGGCTGTGGACGTGTCGAGGAAGCGCTTTTCTTTGGTTCCGTTTCTTTTGGCGCTTACCAAAAGAAATGAACTCGGCCGCTTCAGCGGACGAAAGCGTTTGATCTACGCCTGCGCGCTCGTCTTCGGCAAGAGAAGCAACGTCAAACGCTTCCACTCACCTGGCGGCGAGCGGGTTCATTTCTTTTGCTGGCCCAAAAGAAACGGAACCAAAGAAAAGGGCCAGCCCCGACGAAGCTCACTCGGCGAGTCACTCGTTTCGGAATTTTTCGACTCGCCATCCCTGGCTCGGTCGAAAAACGCCGCACATCCATGTGCGGCGCCCTCCGGGTCTGCACCCTGCATTGACCATTCGTTGCAAAGCCAAAGCCAAAGCCAAAGCCAAAGCCAAAGCCAAAGCCAAAGCCAAAGCCAAAGCCAAAGCAAGTACGTGCTGCATCGGCGATACCCCGGGTTTGCGGGAACGTACGCGCAATGAATCGCCGCCAATCCCTGCAACTGCTGCTCGCCAGCGCCGCAACACTCGCGTTGCCGCCGCTCGCAGCCCAATCCGCCCGCTACGACTTCTGGTTCACCCGCCTGCGCTATGAATCCGGCAATTGGGATGTGGACCAGCGGATGCCGTCCAACGTCATCACCTCGCTGATCGACTACACCAGCCTGCGGGTCGATCCGGAGGAGCGGGTCGTCGCGCTGTCGGATCCGAAGATGCTGGCATCGCCGTTCTGCTATCTCGCCGGCCACAAGCTGGTCGAGTTCAGTCCGGCCGAGCGACGCAACTTCGAGCGTTATGTGCGCGGTGGCGGCTTCGTGTTCGTCGATGACTGCAACCACGACATCGACGGCCTGTTCGCCAAATCGTTCGAGGCGCAGATGGCCGCGATCTTCGGCGCATCCGCGCTGCGGAAGCTGCCGAACAATCATGCGCTCTACCGCAGCTTCTTCCAGTTCCCGGATGGCCCCCCGGCGACGAGCTTCGAGCTCAACGGCTGGGGCGACGATCTGGTGCACGACTACCTCAAGGGCATCACGATCGACGGGCGCCTGGCCGTGCTCTACAGCAACAAGGATTACGGCTGCGAGTGGGATTACGACTGGCGCAACAAGCGTTTCCTGGCCGAGGACAACACCAAGTTCGCGGTCAACATCGTCATGTATGCCTTGAGCGCATGACCACCATTTCTGTCGTGGGCGCGCGCCCACACCCGCATTTTTCGAGGCACGCATGACCGACACAGCTCCCACCGAAGCCGACCTGCAGGCCCGCCTCGCGCAGCTCGATGCGCTGCGCGCCGCGATCGGCCGCGCGGTCGTCGGCCAGGCCGATGTCGTCGAACAGCTGCTGGTGGCCTTGCTCGCCGGCGGTCACGTGCTGCTCGAAGGTGTGCCCGGGCTCGGCAAGACGCTGCTGGTGCGCACCCTGGGGCAGGCGCTCGATATGGGCTTCCGGCGCGTGCAGTTCACGCCCGACCTGATGCCGAGCGATCTGCTCGGCACCGAATTGCTCGAGGAAGACCACGGCACCGGCAAGCGCCATTTCCGCTTCCAGGAAGGCCCGGTGTTCACCCAGCTGCTGCTGGCCGACGAGCTCAACCGCACGCCGCCCAAGACCCAGGCCGCGTTGCTCGAAGCGATGGCCGAGCACACGGTCAGCCATGCCGGCGTGACCCGAGCATTGCCGCGACCGTTCTTCGTGCTGGCCACGCAGAATCCGATCGAACAGGCCGGTACCTATCCGTTGCCCGAAGCGCAGCTCGATCGCTTCCTGCTGCACGTCGCGCTCGGCTATCCCGATGCCGACGAGGAGCAGGCGATCCTCGCGCGCACCACCGGCACGGCCGAAGCGGAGGTGCCGCGGGTGATGGGCGCCGACGCGGTGCTCGCGCTGCAGGCGCTGGTGCGCCAGGTGCACGTGAGCGAGGACCTGCTGGCCTGGATCACAGCGCTGGTGCGCGCGACGCGCCCGGGCGAGGGCGCGCCGGAGATCGTGCGCGAGTACGTGCGCTGGGGCGCGGGTCCGCGCGCCGGCCAGTCGCTGGTACTGGCCGCGAAGGCGCGTGCGCTGCTGCAGGGCCGGCTCGCGGCAACGCGCGAGGATGTCGCGGCGTTGCTGGCGCCCGTGCTGCGTCATCGTCTGGTGCTGTCGTTCGCGGCCGAAGCCGCGCAGATCGACGCCGACGCGGTGATCGCGGGCCTGTTGCGCGCCTTGCCCGCGCCGGCGCGCTGATCTCCCCGATGGCGACTGCGGGACCCGACGCGCCCGGAACGCCGGTGGCCGATGCCGCGGGCGACGGCCTGTCGCCGGCATTGCGCGCATTGCTGGCGACCCTGCGCCTGCGGCCGCGTCATGCCCTGGGCCGGCAGGGCATCGGCCACCACGCGAGCCGCAACCGCGGCAGCGGGCTCGAGTTCGCCCAGTACCGCGCCTACGAGTCCGGCGACGAGCCGCGGCAGATCGACTGGAAGCTCTACGCGCGCAGCGACCGGTTCTTCGTCCGCGAAGCCGAGCGCGACAGTCCGGTCCGTGCATGGCTGCTGCTCGACACCACCGCGTCGATGACCCAGGCCGACGAAGCCGCGCCGACGCGCTCCCGATTCGATGTGGCGCGGCTGCTGGCGACCTGCGTCTACGAGATCGCGCAGCGTCAGGGCGATGCCTGCGGCCTGGTGCTGTGCGGTGGCGCAGGCGTCGCGCTGGTCACGCCGGGTACCGGCCCACGCCAGCGGGACCGGCTGCGGCATGCGCTGGCTGCGGCGCGGCCGCACGGCGAATGGCCCGATGCGAAGGCGCTGGCGCCCGCGTGGGGACGCATCGCACGTGGCGACCTCGTGGTCGCGATCGGTGACTGGTTCGATGAGGCCGCAGTCGAACAACTGGTCCAGCTCGCCAATGCGGGCCGCGACGTGGTCGCCCTGCAGGTGCTGACCGCGGACGAACGGGACTTTCCGTTCCGCGACGGGCGCCGCTTCGTGGAACCCGAGGCCGGGGAGTCGCTGCTCGGCGACGGCCCCGCCTTGCGTGCGGCCTATCTGCAGCGTTTCGAAGCGGCGCGTACGGCGCTGGCGGCGCGATTCGCGGCGGCCGGCATCCGGTTCGCCACGCATGTGATCGATGCACCGCCGGACGCCGTCCTCGGCGCACTGTTCGGCGATCGCGCGTCGTGAGTGTCGGTCTGCTCGCGCCGGCTGCGCTTGCAGCGTTGATCGCGTTGCTGTTGCCGCTGTTGCTGCATCTGGCGCGGCGCGATGCGACGCGCCCCACGCCCTTCGCTGCATTGCGCTGGTTGCGCGAGCGGCCGAAACCGCGACGTCGCCTGCGGTTCGACGACTGGCCGCTGCTGCTGGTGCGGCTGCTGCTGTTGGCACTGCTCGCGGTGTGGCTGGCGTGGCCGGTCCTGCACGGCGAAACCGCGCCGGCGCGCTGGACCGTCATCGTGCCCGGCGTCGCCGACACGGCGCTGCCGCCCATCGAAGACGGCGCGCCGGCGCCCCGCTGGCTGGCGCCCGGGTTTCCGGAAGTCGGGCGCGAATCCACGCCCGCACGCGCCGGCGCCAGTGTCGCCAGCCTGTTGCGCGAGCTGGACATGACCGCACCGGCCGGCACCGCGCTGACCGTGCTGGTGCCCGACACGATCGATGGCGCCGACGGTGGACGCATCGTGCTGTCGCGGCCGGTCGACTGGCAGATCGTGGCGGGCCGCGAACCCGACGTGGACGTGCCGCCGACACTGCCGCCGCGTCTCGATGTCTTCGGCATCGCCGCCGACGATCCGGCATTGCGGGTGCTGCGCGCGGTCGCGCGCGCCTGGCGTCCTGATGATGCCGATGCGTTGCGCATCGCCAACGCAGATGAATCACCGCGTGCGGATGCGATTGCCGTGTGGTGGGACGACACCGCGCCGCCCGCTGCGTTGCGCACGCAAACGACTGGTCGCGTGCTGCTGTTGGGTCCTGATGTGCCGCGCGAAGCGATCGACTGGCAGCCGGTCTGGCAGGGCGCCGACGGCGACCCGCTGTTCGAACGCGCCGCCTGCGGCGGGGCGATCTGCGTGCGTGTCGCGCAGGCCGTCCATCCGGCGACGATGCCCGGCCTGCTCGATCCCGACTTCCCGGCGCGCCTGCGCGACCTGCTGCAGCCGCCGCCTTCACCCCGACGCATTGCCGCGGCGGATCTGGCGCCGTCGACCGGCGCCGATACCTGGCCGCCGACACCGCGCGATCTGCGGCCGTGGTGGGTCCTGCTCGCCGCACTGGTCTTCGCGCTGGAGCGCTGGATGGCCGCGGCGCCGCGTCGGAACCGGACGACATGAGCGTCACCGCGCAGCTGACCCGCACGCTCGGCGCCGCGCGTCGTCGCGCGGCCGCGATCGTGCTGCTGTGCGCGCTGCCGCTGGTCGCGGGCATCGCGACGCTGGCGTGGCGATTCGCGGGCGTGCCGCTCGCGGCCGGTTTCGTGCTGGTGGGACTGGCGACCGCCGTGTGGTTGGCGTCGCGGCGCGCGGCGCGCTTCGATCGTGCCTGGCTGACCCGCCGCCTGGACGCGGGCCGCGTCGACATGGACGACAGCGCCGCGCTGGTGTTCGCGCGCCCCGAGGCGCTCGGTGCGCTGCAGCGCTTGCAGCAGTCGCGTCTGCGGGCACGCCTCGCGTCGACGCCGTGGACGCCTGCGCCCGCACCGTGGCCGAAGCGCGGACTCGCGGCCGCCTGGATATCCGGCGCGATCCTGATCGCCGCTGCCGTGTGGTGGCCGCCGATCACTCCGCGCGCGGACGCGCAGGCACGCGCGATGTCCGGATCCGCTGCCGTGGATGGCACGCTGGTCCTGCAGTCGCAATCGCTGCGGATCGAAGCACCGCCCTACACCGGGCAGGCCGTGCGCACCCAGACCGAACTCGACGCACAGGCGCCCGCGGGCGGGACGCTGCGCTGGACCTTGCGCTTCGCGCCACAGCCGCAGCGTGTGGCGTTGCGGCTGCACGACGACAGCGAGATCGCGTTCGTGCGCGACGGCGAGGACTGGGTGGCGACGCTGCGGCTCGACCAGTCCTGGCTGTACCGCATCGCCGTCGATGGCGACACCGACCACATCCTGGCGCGCGCGCAGCCCTGGCGACTGGACGCGGTGCCGGACCGGCCGCCCGAGGTGCGCGTGCGCACGCCGGAAGAGACCTTGTCGACCTATACGCGCGGGCAGCGCGCCTGGGCGCTGGCGTTCGAGGCCAGCGACGATCACGGCATCGCGTCGACCGCGCAGCTGCGGATCACGGTCACGCGCGGCAGTGGCGAGGCGATCACCTTCGAGGACCGCACGATGCCGCTGCGCGGACGCGGCGATGCGCGTGCGATGACGTTTGCGACCACGCTCGATCCGGTCGCGCTCGGTCTGGAAGAGGGCGGCGATCTCGTCGCCCAGCTCGAAGTGCGCGACAACCGCGTTCCGGAACCGCAACGTGCCCGCAGTGCCAGCCTGATCCTGCGCTGGCCACCACCGGCGCCGGTCGATGCGGATGGGCTCGAAGGCCTCGCGCGCGACGTGCTGCCCGCGTATTTCCGCAGCCAGCGCCAGATCATCATCGACGCCGAAGCCCTGATCGCCGAACAGCCGCGTATCGAGCGCAGCGCCTTCGAAGGACGCTCCGATGCACTCGGCGTCGACCAGCGCATCCTGCGCCTGCGCTACGGCCAGTTCCTCGGCGAAGAGTCGGAAGGCGGCTCGCGCCCGCCCCCCACCGACGATGCGCAGGACGCGCCCCCGCCCGCGCGCAAGCCGCTGCCGATCGACGACTTCGGCCAGACCGACGCGCCGGCGGTGGCGGCGGACGATGCGCACGCGCACGACGAGGACGGTCATGCGCACGACGATGCGCCTGCCGCACAGGGCGCAGCCGCGCACGACGACCACGATCACGACCACGCACCGCAGGACGCGACGACCTTCGGTCGCGCCGACGACGTGCTGGCGACATTCGGCCACACCCACGATCTGCCGGAAGCGGCGACGCTGCTCGATCCGAAAACGCGCGAAATCCTGCGCGGCGCGCTGCAGGCGATGTGGCAGTCGGAACTGCACCTGCGTCAGGCCGCGCCGCGCGAGGCGCTGCCGCATGCCAACCGCGCGCTCGAACTGATCAAGCAGGTGCAGGAAGCCGACCGCATCTACCTGGCGCGGGTGGGTTCCGTGCTGCCGCCCGTCGATCCCACCCGGCGACTCGGTGGCGACCGCGACGGCATCGCGCCACGCGCCGTACCGGCGCCGGACCTGGAGTCGGACGCCGCACCCGCGAACGCCTGGCGCGCGCTCGCCTGGCACGATGCGCCGGATCTCGATGCATTGATTGCGTGGGCGCAGGCACATCCGCGCCAGGTCGACGATCCGCTCGCGTTGCTGGCCGCGGTCGATGCATTGCGACGCGATGCGGCCTGCGCTGACTGCCGCCACGCCTTGCGCGGCCAGTTGTGGCGCGTGCTGCAGCGGCCGCTGCCGGCGCCCGCGCGGCGCGCGTCTCCCGATGCGATGGGGACGCGTTATCTCGATGCACTGCAGGAAGACGCCCCATGAGCCCGGAACGCTGGCTGCTCATCATGCTCGTCGTCGGCGCCGCACTTGCGGTGCTGCGACTGGTCGTCGGACATCTGCGTGCAGCGCCCGACGCACGTCCTGCCGCGTGGCGCACGTGCGCGCTCGTCGCATTGACCCTGCTGTCGACGGTCCTGCTGTTCCGCGGACTTTTACCGCCGCCCGTGGCGGTCGAGCGCGGCACGCTCGCCGTGCTGACCGCTGGCGCTGAGGGTCTCGCGGTGCCGGCGGCCGAGACCGTCGTCGCCTTGCCCGAGTACGGTGACGTACCACCAGGCGCCGAGCGCATGCCGGATCTCGCGACCGCGCTGCGTCGGCATCCCGAGGCCCGCGCACTGGTCGTCGTCGGTCATGGACTCGAAGCACGTGATCGCGATGCGGTCGGTGGTCGCGCGCTTGCGTTCGTGCCTGCCGAAACGCCTGCGGGACTGGTCGAACTCGTCGCGCCCACACAGATCGGCCCCGGTGCGCGGTTCGCGGTGCGCGGTCGCGTATCGGGCATCGCTGCGGCGCGCGTGTCGCTGCTGGATCCGGCGGGGCGTGTCGTGTCGAGCGTGGAAGCAGACGACGCCGGACGTTTCCGGCTGGGCGCGACCGCGCGCGATGCCGGCGCGACGCTGTTCGATGTCGTCGTGCACGACGTGGACGCGCGTGAGATCGAGCGCGTGCAGATGCCGGTGATCGTCGATGCGGCCGCGCCGGTGCGCGTGCTGCTGATCGCGGGACCGCCGAATCCGGATGTGCGGGCCCTGCGGCGCTGGGCCGAGGATGCGGGTCTGACCTTGCGCTGGCGCACGACCTTCGGTGGTGGCGCGGGCATGGGCGATTCACCCGCATTCGATGCCGCATCGCTCGCCGGACAGGATCTGGTGCTGCTCGACACGCGCGCCTGGGACGGCCTCGGCGCCGGCGCGCGTGCGGCGTTGCTGACGGCCGTGCGTGGTGGGCTGGGCTTGCTGATCCATGCGCCACAGGCGCCGTCCGCAGCGTTGCGTGGCTGGCTGCGCGGCGCCGGCCTGACGATCGAGACCGGTCGCGCCGTCGACTGGCAACCGGATGGCGGTCCGGACGATGTCGCACGTCTGCGCGCCTGGATGGGGCCGGGCAGCGACGACGCCCCGTTCGATCCGCTGCTGGCCGGCGAAGCGGCGCCGACGCTCGCGTATCTGCCGCTGTCGGGCGGCGCGCCGGCGCCCGGCGATGGGCCGCCCGGAATGATGCGTTGGCAGGCGGTCGGGCAGGGGCGCATCGGTGTGGTCACGCTCGCCGACAGCTGGCAGCTCCCGCTGGCCGGCCGCGCGGATCTGCACGCCGGCCTGTGGAGTGGCTGGGCGAACACGCTCGCGCGCGCCGGTGATGTGCAGCCACCGCATTTCGACGGCGAATTCCGTGTCGGCACCCCTTCGATGGTCTGCGGGCTGGAGGCCGACGCGCGCCTCCACGCGCCCGACGGCACGACGTCCGCGCCCGCGCCCGACCCCGCGGCGAACGGGTGCGCCGGCATCTGGCCGACGATGGCCGGATGGCATCGCATCGAATCGGCTTCCGGCAGCTGGCCATTTCTGGTCCGCGCCGACAATGCCGCCGCGGGCCTGCACAGCGCCGCACTGGCGCGTGCGACGCAGGCGCTGGTGCGTGCATCGGACACGACGCCCGACACGATGACGGCGACACGCCCGGGCCGCGCCTGGCCGTGGCTGCTGGCCTGGCTGTGCGTCACTGCTGCGCTGTGGGGGCTGGGTCGCGCGCGCGCGGGGCGTCAGCAGCCGCCAGGGCCCGCACGCAGCGCATAATCCCGCCGTACAACCGGAGAGACGACGATGGCGCATACGGGGCGCTGCCACTGCGGCAGCCTGGCGTTTGAACTGGACGGCGACATCGCCGAGGTCTACGACTGCAACTGCTCGATGTGCCGACGGCGCGGCGGCCTGCTGGCGTTCGCCGCCGCCGACGCACTGCGCGAAACCGGCAGCGGCACGCCGCAGACCTATCGCTTCAACACCCACCACATCGCGCATCATTTCTGCGGGACCTGTGGCATCGCGCCGTACAGCCGCGGCGTCGGTCCGGATGGTACGGAGATGGCCTGCGTCAACGTGCGTTGCATCGACGGACTCGATCTTGCGTCGCTGCAGATCGTGCAGATCGACGGGGCCCGCCTGTGAGGCGCGCGCGGCTGCGTCGGGTCTCCGCGGTCCTGGTGCTGGCAGCGCTGGCGAGCGGCTGTTCAAGCCCCAGCGCCGACGCGAACGGCATGGCCTACGCGGAAGCTGGCAACGCGCCGACGGCGGATTCCGATGGCGCGTTGCTGGCCTACGAACACAGCATCGGCGTGCAGCTCGACAGCGACACCATCCTGCCGCGCCTGCAGGCGATCCAGGCCTCTTGCCGCGATGCGCGCTTCGGTGCGTGCACGCTGATCGAAGCGCAGCAGTCGGCCGGCGATCGCCCGTCCGCACGTGCGGTGGTGCGCATGGCGCCCGCGGGCATCGAACCGATGATCGCGTTGGCAGGCGAGGGGGGTGAGGCCGGTGAGCGCAGCACGCGTGCCGAAGATCTCGCGGTCCTCGTGCGCGACAACACCACCGAGCAGGACCGGCTGACGAAGGAAATGGCGCGGCTGCAGGCGTTCGAGTCGCGACGCGATCTGTCGGTGGCGGACATGATCGCGTTGTCGGAGCGCATCGCCGCGACCGAAGCGCAGATCGAGGCCGCGCGTCGCGATGGCGCCCAGCACCGCCGTCGCATCGACACCCAACTGCTGACCGTGCAGCTGCGTGCGCGCGATGGCGAACAGGGGCGCAGCGAGATCGGCGCCGCGTTCCGCGAGTTCGGTGGCACCCTCGCCACCGGCACCGCCTGGACGATCCGTGCGACTGCGTTCCTGTTCCCGTTGGCGATCGTCGGTGTCGCGCTGTTCGCCCTGCTGCGTGCGCTGTGGCGGCGGCGTCGCCGCGGCTGAGCTCCGGAACGCACGTTGGTTGCCCAGGGCGATGGGCTGCTGCAGACTCGGGACGCCGCATGTCATGCCGGCATTCCGGTCGCGCCGCGCAGATCCGGGACCGCGCCGGTTCAAGACGCAGGCACCGTCTGCGTCATCCCTGCAAGGAGGACGCCATGGTCACCCGTCGCGATGCCCTGAAACTCTCACTCGGTGCCGGCCTGTCGCTGGCATTGCCCGGCGCGCTGTTCGCCGCCACGCCTGCGCCGATGCGGACGCGCCCGATTCCGTCGAGCGGCCAGCGCATTCCCGTCGTCGGTCTCGGCAGCTCCGCGACGTTTTCGTCGACCGCGCGCGACGACGCATCCGCCCTCAATGAAGTACTGCGCACGCTGGTCGACCAGGGCGGCGCCGTGTTCGACACCGCGCCCAGCTACGGCGCCTCGGAAGCAGTCGCCGGCAAGGCGGTGCAGGATCTCGGCATCGCCGATCGCGTGTTCTGGGCGACCAAGGTCAATGTCGCCGGCCGCGACGCGGATGCGAAGGCCGATCCGGCGGCGGCGCGCGCGCAGATCGAAGCCTCGTTCTCGCGTCTCGGGCGCGACACGATCGATCTGATCCAGGTGCACAACCTGGGCGACATTCCGACCCAGCTCGGCATCCTCAAGGAGCTGAAGGACGCCAAGCGCGTGCGCTACATCGGCGTCACCTCGACCAGCAAGCCGGCGTATCCGAAGCTGATCGAGACGATGCGCAACGAACCTCTGGATTTCATCGGCGTCGACTACGCGGTCGACAACCGCGATGTCGAAGAGACGATCCTGCCGCTGGCGGCAGAACGTGGCATCGGCGTGCTGGTCTATGCGCCGTTCGGCCGCACGCGATTGTGGCAGCGCGTGGGGGAAACGCCGGTGCCGGACTGGGCCGCGGAATTCGGTGCGGCCACCTGGGGCCAGTTCTTCCTGAAGTTCGTGCTGTCGCACCCCGCGGTCACCTGCGTCACGCCGGCGACCAGCCGCGCTTCGAACCTGGTCGACAATCTCGGGGCCGGGCGTGGGCGCCTGCCGGATACCGCGCAGCGCGAGCGCATGGCCAGGCTGATCGAGGCGTTGCCGAGCGCCTGACCCAGTCGGGTCGGCGTTGGCCCTGCACCCCGCGCGGCTTACCGCACGACGCGGGCGAAGCGCGCCGCCTGTGTCGACGACGCCGGACCGCGCGCCGGCTCGGCAAGAGGCTCAGCGCCCAGTGCGGGCAGACCCGCGCCGTCGCCGCAGAAGATCGCGTGCAGTGCGCCGAGCAGCGTGCGCACGCGCGGATCGGCGATCGAGTAGTGGATCGAGCGCGATTCACGCCGGGTCTTGACCAGATCGAACCGGCGCAACTCGGCCAGCTGCTGGGACAGCCCCGGCTGGCGCAGGCCCAGATCGCGTTCGAGATCGGCCACCGACGGCTCGCCCTGGGCGATCTGGCACAGCAGCAGCAGGCGCGTGGGCGTGGCGATCGTGCGCAGCAGTTCGGCCACTTCGGGCACCTGCGCCTTCATTGCGTCCAGGTCGGCGGTCGCCATGGTCATGGCGCCCGCCAGCGGAAGTACCAGGCCTCGTCGTCGGCCGGCTGTACAGCCAGCGCGGCCTCGGCGTCCAGCGGCACGGGTTCGAGCAGGCGACCGCCGGGCTGCCAGCCTTCCGGAGTGGCGGCGCGCTCGCGGTCGGCGGTCTGCAGCGCGGTCACCAGCCGCAGCAGTTCCTCGACCGAACGACCGACCTCCATCGGATACCAGCTCATCGCGCGCACGATGCCTTGCGGGTCGATCACGTAGGTCACGCGTGTCGTCGCGCTGTCGCCGGCAGCGGGATCGACCATGCCGTAGCCGCGTGCGATCGCCATCGACGGGTCTTCGATCACCGGGAATCCGATCGTGACCCCGAAGCGCGTCTGGATGTCGCGCAGCCAGGCCAGATGCGAGAACAGGCCATCGACCGACAGCGCGAGCAGCGCGCAGTCCAGCGCGTCGAAGCGGGCCTGGGCGCGGGCGAAGGCGATGAATTCACTGGTGCACACCGGGGTGAAATCCGCCGGATGCGAGAACAGCAGCACCCAGCGGCCGCGGTAGTCCTCCAGCGCGAGATCGCCCTGTGTGGTGCGGGCGCGGAATGCCGGCGCCGGCTCGTGCAGGCGCAGGGGCGGATGGGCGGGCGAGGCGGGGAGGTCGGGCATGGGCGGTGTGCGGGTCCGGGGCGGCCCACGCTAAAGCCGCGTGGGCAGGATGTCGACGTGGCGCGCACATACTTGCACACTTTCGCAAAGTATGAAAATGTAGCCTCACCTCATCTGGAGCCGTGTCATGTCGCAGCCTGTCGTGCCCTCGACCGCCAACCCGGACGCGCCGCTCGCCGCGGCGCGCGCACTGGTGGAGCAGACCCTGGCGGGCGCACACCCGCGCCCGGTGGTCGCGTCGTTCTTCGACGAGGCCACATTCACGGTGAGTCACGTGGTGCGCGATCCGGACAGCCCGGCCTGCGCGATCGTCGACAGCGTGCTCGACTTCGACGCGCCCAGCGGCCGCACCGCAGACGAGTCGGCGCGCCACCTCATCGACTACGTCGGTGACCATGGTCTGCGCGTCGACTGGCTGCTGGAAACCCATGCCCATGCCGACCATCTGTCGGCTGCGCCGCTGCTGCAGGCGCGGGTCGGGGGACGGCTGGCGATCGGTGCCCACATCACGACCGTGCAGGAGGTCTTCGGCAAGATCTTCAACGCCGGCACGCGGTTCGCGCGCGACGGCAGCCAGTTCGACCAGCTGTTCGCCGACGGCGACCGCTTCCGCATCGGTGGCCTCGAAGCGGTGGCGCTGCACGTGCCCGGCCACACCCCCGCGTGCATGGCCTATGTGATCGGCGATGCGGTGTTCCCGGGCGACACGCTGTTCATGCCCGACTACGGCACGGCGCGCTGCGACTTCCCCGGCGGCGATGCGGCCCAGCTGTACCGCTCCATCCACCGTCTGCTCGCACTGCCCGAGGCGGCCCGCCTGTTTCTGTGCCACGACTACAAGGCGCCGGGACGTGATGCGTTCGCGTGGGAGACGACGATCGGCGCGCAGCGCACCGGCAACGTCCACGTGCGTGACGGCGTGACCGAGGCGGCCTTCGTCGCCATGCGCGAGGCACGTGACGCGACGCTGTCGATGCCGAAGCTGATCCTGCCGTCGGTGCAGGTGAACATGCGCGGCGGCCATCTGCCCGAGCCGGAAGACAACGGCGTGCGCTACCTCAAGCTGCCGGTGGACGCGCTGTGAGCGTCGCCGCGCTGCACTGGGGCTGGCCGGTCGCCGGCGGCTTGATGATCGGCACCGCGGCCGCGCTGTATCTGATCCTTGCCGGCCGGGTGATGGGCGTGTCGGGCCTGCTGGCCGGTGCGACCGGCCTCGGGCCCGGCGGCACGCGCGTGGCGTCGGCCTTGTTCATCGCCGGGCTGCTCGTCGGCACGCTGGTCGCGATGGCGTGGATCCGCATGCCGGCGTTCGAGGTCACCGCGTCCTGGCCGCTGCTGATCGCCGGCGGCCTGCTGGTGGGCTACGGCACGCGGCTGGGATCGGGCTGCACCAGCGGTCACGGCGTCTGCGGCCTGGCCCGGCTGTCGCCGCGCTCGCTGGCCGCGACCGGCGTGTTCATGGCGACCGCGGCCTTGACCGTTTTCGTCGTGCGCCACGGCATCGGGGGTGGCGCGTGATCCGCCTGATCGCGCTGCTCTGCGGCCTGCTGTTCGGTGCCGGCCTGGTGGTCTCGGACATGGTCAATCCCGAACGCGTGCTGGCGTTCCTGGATGTCGCCGGCGACTGGGATCCGGCGCTGGCGCTGGTGATGGGCGCGGCCCTGGTGCCCTCGGCGCTGGCCTATGCCTGGCGCCGGCGTCGACTGCAGCCGCTCGCCGCGGCGGACTTCCACGTGCCCGGCAACCGGCGCATCGATGCGCGCCTGCTCGGCGGCGCCGCGCTGTTCGGCATCGGCTGGGGCCTGGTCGGGCTCTGCCCAGGGCCTGCGATCGCAGCCCTCGTCACGCTGCAGACCCCGTTCCTCGCATTCGCCGCCGCCATGCTCGCCGGCATGGCCCTTCATCGCGCGCTGCACGCGCCCGCCTGATCCCGGAGGGATCCCGATGCCTGCTTACGCCAAGCTCGATGACCGCGTGTCGGTCGCCCCGCAGATCACCCTCGACGACATCCCCGCGATCGCCGAGGCCGGCTTCACCACGCTGATCGGCAACCGGCCCGACGGCGAAGCCGAGGACCAGCCCGACACCGCCGCCCTCGCCGCGGAAGCGCGCCGGCACGGCCTGGACTTCGTGCACCAGCCGGTGGTCGGCAGCGCGATCGACACAGCCGATGCGGACGCGTTCGAGGCCGCACTCGCCCAGGCGCGTGGACCTGTGCTCGCGTTCTGCCGCACCGGCACGCGCTCGACGACGCTGTGGGCGCTGGGCCAGGCGCGGCGGCGTCCGGTCGACGACGTGCTCGCCGACGCCCAGCGCGCCGGCTACGACCTCTCTGCGTTGCGGCCGAAGCTCGAAGCGGCCGCTGCACCGGGCGCGACGTCACGCGACGTGTTCGATGTCGTGGTGATCGGCGGTGGCGCCGCAGGCCTGGCGACGATGGCGAGCCTGCTCAAGCGTCGTCCCGGTCTGCGCATCTGCGTGGTGGACCCCGCCGAGCAGCATGCCTATCAGCCGGGCTGGACGATGGTTGGCGCTGGCGTGTTCGATCTCGATCAGACCCTCCGTCCGATGGCGTCGCTGATTCCCGACTGTGTGACCTGGAAGCGCTCGGCGGCAGCCGCCTTCGATTGCGCGCGCAATGAAATCGCGCTGCAGAACGGCGAGTGCATCGGCTATCGCGTGCTGGTCGTCGCGCCCGGGCTGACGCTGGACTGGGACGGCATCCCGGGCCTGCGCGATGCACTCGGCCGGAACGGCGTGACATCGAATTACCGGCAGGACCTCGCGCCTTACACCTGGTCGCTGGTGCAGCAGCTGCGGCGCGGGCGCGCGCTGTTCACCCAGCCGCCGATGCCGATCAAATGCGCCGGCGCGCCGCAGAAGGCGATGTACCTCTCAGCCGATCATTGGCGGCGGCAGGGGGTGCTGCGTGATGTCGACATCCAGTTCCACACTGCCGGCGCGGTGCTCTTCGGCGTCGAGGCCTACGTGCCGGCGCTGATGCACTACATCGAGCGCTACGCGATCGATCTGCAACTCGGTTCGCGACTGGTGGCGGTCGATGGCGGCGCGCGCAGCGCGACGTTCCAGCGTCAGACCCCTGACGGCGCCGCCACCGAGCAGGTCGTCGGCTTCGACATGCTGCACGTGTGCCCACCACAGCGTGCGCCCGACGTCGTGCGCGGCAGTGCGCTCGCCAACGCGGCGGGCTGGCTGGATGTCGAAGCGGACACCTTGCGCCACGTACGGCATGCGAACGTGTTCGGGCTGGGGGATGCCACCAGCACGCCGAATGCCAAGACCGCCGCGGCGGCGCGCAAACAGGCGCCGGTCGTGGCCGAGAACGTGCTCGCGACGCTCGACGGCCTGCCGCTGCCTGCCGCCTACGACGGGTACGGATCCTGCCCGTTGACCGTCGAGCGCGGAAAGATCGTCCTCGCCGAGTTCGGCTACGGGGGCACGCTGATGCCGACGTTTCCGCGCTGGCTCATCGACGGCCGCAAGCCCTCGCGCCTGGCCTGGCATCTCAAGTCCGAAGCGCTCCCGGCGCTGTACTGGAACGCGATGCTCAAGGGGCGCGAATGGCTGTGCGCGCCCCAGCCCCGCGATACCGCGACGGCGAGCTGAGCGACGATGGACCTCCTGCAGTTGCTGCTGGGCGTGATGTCCGGCGTGCTGGTCGGTTTCACCCTCGGGCTTGTCGGTGGCGGTGGATCGATCCTCGCCGTGCCACTGATGGTCTACGTGGTCGGCGTCGACAATCCGCATGTCGCCATCGGCACCAGCGCGCTCGCGGTGGCGGCGAATGCCGCAATGAATCTAGGCAACCATTCGCGTCGCGGCAACGTGCGCTGGGATTGCGCGGCGGTATTCGCGGCGGCCGGTGTGATCGGCGCCTATGGCGGCTCCACACTCGGCAAGGCGATCGATGGTCAGAAGCTGTTGCTGCTGTTCGCGCTGCTGATGCTGGTCGTCGGCGCGCTGATGCTGCGCGGACGCGGCGCGGGTGGCAACGCGGACGTCCGTCTCGACCGCCGCACCGCCCCGCGCCTGGCCGGGTTCGGTGGGCTTGCCGGCGCGCTGTCGGGGTTCTTCGGGATCGGCGGCGGCTTTCTGATCGTGCCCGGCCTGATCGCCGCAACGCGCATGCCGATGCTGCTGGCGATCGGCAGCTCCCTGGTCGCGGTCACCGCGTTCGGCCTGACCACCGCATTGAACTACGCGCGCTCGGGACTCATCGACTGGACGCTGGCCGGCGTGTTCGTCGGCGGTGGCCTGCTGGGCGGGCTTTTCGGCGCGTCACTGGCCACGCGCCTGTCGCGTTCGCGCGGCGCGCTCAACCTCGTATTCGCGGGGCTGATCTTCGCGGTCGCGCTGTACATGCTCGTGCGCAGTACGCGCGCTTTGCTCGGAAGCTGAGCGCGGGGCTCAGCCTTCTTCTTCGGTTTCGAACTCGACCACGGCGTCGAGATCGAACGCCAGTGCTTCGACGGCCTCGCGGACCTTGCGGCCCGTCGACGGGTTGCCGACCTCGACTTCGATCTCGTGCATCTTCGGTCCGGCGACATCGCTGAGCCCCGCGGAGCTGGAGTCGGCATCGTCCATGTGCGGCATCAGATCGTCGATCTCTTCCACGTGTTCGATGCCTTCCACGCTGGACAGCAGATTGATCACCGCGCGCGCGGTGTCGTCGCTGCCGGTGAGGCGGATGCGGAGCATGGGCATGTCGGTGTCCTTGTGGGGCGGGGATGACGTGCAGGCTAGGCAGCGAAACGGAAAGCCGACGTGACGAGACGCGGGTGCTCGCGCGCGGGTGAATGCCATCGCGTGCATGTCCAGTGGCGGTGTCGATCCGCACGCGGTCGTCGATCGATGAGGTCGGAGACGACGCGTTGTCGCGGACGCGCTCCCGCAGCGCCATCCCGTGGTGGTCCGCAGGTCGTGCTTGATGGCGCCCGCGGCCACATCCGATGACAGCGCGGCCCCCGTTTGGGAAGATCGAGCGCACACCCCGCAGAACGACCGGAAGGCGCACCTGACCATGGATTGGATGAAGACGTTCGCAGTGGGCTGCACCCTCGCGCTCACCGCAGGCGCGAGCACCTCGCCGGAGACCGCCTCGAGCATCACGTCCGTGCGCGCGGTCGAGCTGGCCAACGCGGCCGCACCGGATGGGGTTGCCGGTGTCTTCATCATGGACGTGCGGGGGTCGGAAGCCACCCCGGACGTGACCTATCTCAGTTCCGAACTGGATTACCGCGATCAGCGGAACCTGGCGATCGTGATCACCAGGCCGGCCGCCGAGGCGCTCGAGGTCTCACTCGGTGCGCCTCCCGCGGATGCGCTGCGAGGGCGCAGGATTCTGGTGGAGGGCATCGCCGAGCGCGTGCAGATCTCGTTCTCGTACCAGGGCATTCCCGTTGGCGCGTACTACTACCAGACCCAGCTCAGGGTGACGGACGCATCGCAGATCCGCCTGGTGGACGCGCTCTAGACCGTTCGCTCGAGGGCCCCTGGCGCCAGGCGCTCGAAGGTCAGCGTGGTCTCGCCGTGGTACTGCGTCGGTCCGGTTTCGACGTAGCCGAGTCTGGCGGCCAGTCTGCGCGACGGCGTGTTGTCCGGGTTGATGATGCAGACGCTGCGTCCGCCGAAGGGCTGTGCGTCGAACCAGTCGTGCATCGCCTGCGTGGCTTCCGAGGCGATACCGCGGCCGTGCGCTTCTTGCGCGAACACCCACGCGCCTTCGGGCGAGGCGGCGAAAGCGTTGCCGAGGCCGCGATGGAAATCCGCGAAACCGGCGCCGCCGATACAGCGGCCGGTCTCGCGTTCGATGACCGCGAAGATGCCGAAGCCGAACGCGGTCCAGTGGCCGATGTAGCGCAGCAGCCGGTTCCAGATGTCCTCGTCGCTGGGCACGATCGAGGTGATGTGCCGCATCACCTCGGGGTCACGGATCATCGCCCGGAGCGCGTCGAAATCCTCGATCGCGTGTGGACGCAACAGCAGGCGTCCGGTCTCGATCCGCACCACGCTCAGCCGGCCGGCGGGGTGCGCACCGGCACGCTGATGTTGCACAGGTCGATGTGCCCGGCGGGGCGCACGTACCAGTCGTCGCGACGGTTGCGGCGCGACTCCACCACCGCGTCGAACAGGGGCGTATCGGTGCGCAGCACCTGCAGCGGCGTGCGCTCGGCCGCGGGCACTTCGGAGGCGAGGCGGATGCGGCGGATCGGCGTGCGCTGTGTCGGATCCTCGTAGAAACCCAGCGGGCCGGTGCCGCGCGGCAGCACGCTCAGCAGTTCCATGCCCTGCAGCACGCGGCCGACGGTGGTGATGTTGCGGTCGAGCTGGCGCGGCGACTGGCCGGTGACGATGTAGAGCTCGGTGCCGTTGCTCGAATCGGGCGCCATGTCGCGGCCCGCGCCCAGCGTGCCGTAGCAATGCGCGAGCCACGCGCGGCCGGCGCCGTTCCGGTCGTCGCGCGCGGCCGGAAAGCCGTCGGCGAAACCGGCCTGCGCCGCCCAGCCGTCGGCATCGGGCAGGGCGTGGAACGCGAGCCCGGCAGAGGCGCGGTCGAACTCGGCCGGCAGCTTCGCGCGTGCGCTGCCGATCGGCTTGCCGGGTGCGCCTTCTTCGGTGACGTCGCCGAACTGCACGACGAAGTTGTCCTGCGAGCGGTACAGCGTGAGCCCGTTCCAGAAGCCGCCGCGGGCGAGGGTGCGGATGTTGGCGACGTGTTCGGGCGCGAACGCCGGCGCCAGTTCGATCACCACACGGCCGCCGTCGACGTCCATGTACAGCAGGTTGGCCGGATCGGGCGTGCGCCAGTCCGCGGGCGTGGAGGCGTCCAGCAACTCCTGCGTGGAGCGGGTCTCGGTGGTCGTCGGTGCGCCGGACGTGGCGCAGCCGGCCAGCGCGAGCACGCAGGCGGCGAGGGTGGCAGACAAGGCGTGGCGCGGCAGCTGGCGCATGGATCGATTCCCCGGAAGACAGATCCCGATTGTGGCCGAGTCGATGGTCTGCGTGACTACCGGCACATCCGCTATAGCGAAGTCCGCACTAGTATCTGATCAACCTAGCGGAGGTGGCCCATGGCCGATGCCCCGGATGACAGCGAGCTGCAGCTGCGCAAGTTCCAGAAGGAACTGAGCGCGGGCACGGTGTCGCTGGCGTTGCTGGCGGTGCTGGGCAGTGCGGCCGAGCCGATGTACGGCTACCAGATCGCCAAGCGTCTCGAATCGCTCGACGGCGTGCTCAGCGGCAAGCAGAGCGCGTTGTATCCGGTGCTGCGCAACCTCAGTGCCGCCGGTCTGCTCGACAGCCACGTGGAACCGTCCGTCGCCGGACCGCCGCGCCGTTACTACCGCATCACCGAAGCAGGGCGGACCACCCTGCAGCAGTGGACCGCCGCCTGGCGGGCCACACGGGATTCCGTCGACGCCGTCCTGGAGGGGGAGCGCCAATGAGCAGCATCCGCACGAACTTGCAAACGCCACCGCAGAGCATCCCCGAGTACCTGGAACAGTTGCGCGTCGCACTCACTGGCGCGGATCCCGCGCTGGTGCAGGACGCGCTCTACGACGCCGAGGAATACCTGCGCTCGGAGCTCGCCGAGCAGCCGGGCCGTTCGGAAGCCGACGTCATCGCCTCGGTCGCGTCGAGCTACGGCGCGCCGGACGAGGTGGCCGACATCTACCGCGACACCGAGGTCAAGGTGCAGACCGCGCTGCGACCGCCGGCGCCGAAGCCGCGTACCTCGCTGATCGGCCGCTTCTTCGGCGTCGCCGCCGACCCGCGCACATACGCGTCGATGTTCTACATGGTGCTGTCGCTGGCGACGGGCATCTTCTATTTCACCTGGGTGGTGACCGGCCTGTCGGTGTCGCTGAGCCTGGTGGTCGTGCTGATCGGCATTCCGCTGCTGATCCTGTTCTTCGGCTCGGTGCGGCTGCTGTCGCTGGTCGAGGGTCGTCTGGTGGAAGTCATGCTCGGCGAGCGCATGCCGCGGCGGCCGCTGTATTCGGCGCGCGGGCGCAACTGGCTGCAGCGCATCGGCGACATGTTCACCGACGCGCGCACCTGGAGCACGTTGTTCTACCTGCTGCTGATGCTGCCGCTGGGCATCGTCTACTTCACGATCAACGTCACGCTGCTGTCGCTGTCGCTGAGCATGATCGCCGCACCGCTACTGGTGTGGACGGGCGTGGCGACGTCCGGCGTGAGCGACTTCGGCTGGGCGGTGCTGAACTGGGCACCCGGTGCGGGCCTGTCGACCTCGTTCCCGCTGGTCGCGACGCCGTTGCTGCTGGTCACCGGCGTGCTCACCCTGTTCGCCAGCCTGCACCTGTTCCGCGGCATCGGCCGCATGCACGGCAACATCGCCAAGCACCTGCTGGTGAAGACCGCGCAGTACAGCTGAGCAACCGGTTCTCCGATCCACGAAAAAGGCGCGCCGGTCGAAACCGGCGCGCCTTTTGTGTGCGTGATCCGCGCCTGCGTGGCGCGCGTGATCAGGTCGGCTTCTTTTTCGTCGTCCGCTTCGCAGCTTTCTTGCGTGCGGTCTTCGCTGCCGGCTTCGCCTCCGCCGGGCGCGCGCCCTGCGCATGCGAAGCGATGAACGCGCGCACCTGCGGATACACCTGCGTGCGCCAGCGGCGGCCGCTGAAGATGCCGTAGTGACCCGCGCCCTCGACGGTGAGATGCGCACGATCGGCTTCCGACACCCCGGTGCACAGCGTGTGCGCGGCGCGGGTCTGGCCTTCGCCGGAGATGTCGTCGAGCTCGCCCTCGATCGTCAGCAGCGCGGTGCCGGTGATCTTCGACGGGTCCACGCGCTCGCCGGCCACCACCCAGGTGCCGCGCGGCAGCAGGTGCTGCTGGAACACCACGCGGATGGTGTCGAGGTAGTACTCGGCGGGCATGTCGAGCACGGCGTTGTACTCGTCGTAGAAACGGCGATGCGACTGCGCGTCGTCGTCATCGCCCTTGACCAGGTCGCGATAGAAATCCCAGTGCGATTCCAGGTGGCGCTCGGGATTCATCGCCATGAAGCCCATGTGCTGCAGGAAGCCCGGATAGACCAGGCGACCGCGGCCGGGATAGTTCACGGGCACGGGGTGGATCACGTTCTGTTCGAACCAGGTGTGCGGCTTTTCGGTCGCGAGGTTGTTGACCGCGGTCGGCGACTGGCGGGTGTCGATCGGCCCGCCCATCATCACCAGCGAACGCGGCGTGGCCTCGCCGCGCGCGGCCATCAGCGAGACCGCGGCGAGCACCGGCACGGTCGGCTGGCACACGCTGACCACGTGCAGCGCTTCGGCGCCGATGTGGCGGATGAAGTCCTCGATGTAGGCGATGTAGTCGTCGAGCGAGAACGCACCGGCCTCGGCCGGCACCATGCGCGCGTCGATCCAGTCGGTCACGTAGACCTTGTGGTCGCGCAGCAGGGTGCGCACGGTGTCGCGCAGCAGGGTGGCGTGGTGGCCCGACAGGGGCGCGACGACCAGCACGGTCGGCTGGGCCTTGATGACGTCCAGATGCGCGGGATCGTCGGTATAGCGCTTGAAGCGCAGCAGCTTGCAGAACGGTTTGACCAGCGCGTCGAGCTGCACGACCGGGTAGGTGCGGTCGTTGTCGTCGTTCTCGATGGCGTGGATGCCGAAGTCCGGCTTCTCGTAGTCCTTGCCGATGCGGTAGAGCAGTTCGTTGGCGGCAGAGAGCTGCTCGGCGCCGGGCAGGCTGGACAGCCAGGTGCCGTCGGCGCCGAACGCCTTGGCGTTCGCGTCGGCCAGCAGCGTCCACGGCTTCATCCAGGCGCGGCCCATCTCGTGCATTTGGTAGAACAGCATCGGCATTCCGGTGTGTGGGGTTGCTGCGTCGCAGCATAGCGCATCGCCGGTGACCGGCCGGTGCCGGCACTGTCGCGGTTCAGTCGCGCCAAACCACCGGATCAGACGGTCTCGAGGGACGTCGCCGCGTCGGCCAGCTGCGGCGACAGCCAGCAATGCGAACCGAGCGCGCGGAAGCCGGCGTCGGTGAAGCGGCTGCGGTAGAAGCGCGCCGGACGCTGCTTGAAGCCGTCGGCATCGCCTTCCGCGCCGTCCTCGCGAGTGAAGCACTCGAGGAATGCGACGCCGCCGGTGAGCTCGGCCAGGCCGGGCAGGCCGCGGTCGAGTTCGCGCGTCTCGAGGTAATGCAGCACATCGCTGCAGACCAGCAGGTCCACCGGCGGGCAGGGGCGCAGCATGGCGAAATCGGCGAAGCGCGCGTGGTGCAGGTTGCGCGCGCGACCGAAGCGCGACACCGCATAGTCGCTGGCGTCGAATCCCAGGTACTGCACGTTCGGCCGCAGCTTGAGCAGCGGCGCGCGCCACGCGCCTTCCCCGGCGCCGATGTCGAGCACGGTCCGCACTGGCCGTTCGAGGTGGTACTCGGCGGTCGCGACCGCGAGCGCGACCTTGCGCGCCAGGCGCGCAGGGCCGCCGATAGCGCCGGCGCGGTACCAGCGGTCGAAATAGGCGCGATCGTAATGCTTGGACATCGGGAGGCCGGTTGCATGCGGGACGCGCATTCTAGGCGCTGCCGGCGCTGCGACCGGAAGTCGCAGGCGGCTGCCGCGTGCGATGGACGTGCACGGTCGTGCGATCCTTGTCCGTCAGCCGAGGAGCCAGCGCGATGCAAGCCTATCTGTGGGTCAAGACCTTCCATCTGGTGTTCGTGATGGCGTGGATCGCCGCCGCGTTCTACCTGCCGCGCATCCTGATCAACCTGGTCGAGGCCGGCGACACCGTCGACGTGCGTGCGCGTCTGGTGCTGATGGGCCGCCGTCTGTACCGCTTCGGCCACGTGATGCTGGGGCTGGCGCTGGGCCTTGGCGTGGTGCTGTGGATGGGCTACACCGTCCTCACCGATTTCCCGACGATGGCGCCCATGGGCGGCGGCGCCGGCTGGTTGCACGCCAAGCTGGGCCTGGTCGTGCTGCTGGTGGTGCACTACGTCGTCGCCGGTCGCTGGCTCAAGGGGGCCGACCGGGGCCGCCCGCTGCCGTCGACCCGGACCCTGCGCTGGTTCAACGAAATTCCGGTGCTGCTGTTGGTCGCCGTGGTGTGGCTGGTGCTCGCCAAGCCGTTCTGAGCGTGAGACCCGGGCGCGGCCTGCACTGCGCGTCCGTCGCGGCCGGCGGCCCGGCCGACGCGTCAGCCCTTCGACCGCGTGCGATGGACGTCGTGCGTCGCCATGCCCCGCGCGCGGTCCGGCAGCGCGAAGTACTGCGGATGCGCCAGGGTGCGATCCATGTCGCGCCGGCCACTGTCCCAGTGTTCGCGCAGCGGGATATGGCCGAAGGCGTAATCCTTGTTCTGCTGTTCGTGCGGCTTGGTCTGGTAGATCAGGTGGATCACATTGAACACGCGGTCGTCGAGATACGGCGACAACGCGTCTTCGAGATGTGCGGGCAGCACGCGGTCGGGCAGATGCGCGATCAGCTCCTTGAGCGAGGTACGCAGGGTCTGCGCCATTTCCACCATGCGCGTGCCGTGTCGCGTGCGGCTGGAGAAACGGATGTCCTTCGCACGCTCGAGCACGTCGAGCATCGACAGCGGCGCCGCGCCGCGCGCGCTCCACAGGTCCACCTGGAACACCAGCGTGTCCTCGTGCGGGCGGCAGTCGAGGATGTATTCCAGCGGCGTGTTGGAGACAATGCCGCCATCCCAGTAGGGCTCGCCGTCGATCTCCACCGCCGGAAACGCCGGCGGCAGGGCGCCCGAGGCCAGGATGTGTTCGACCCGCAGGGGTTCGAGCGCGCTGTCGAAATAGCGGAAGTTGCCGCGGGTCACGCTGGTGGCGCCGACGGTCAGGCGCACGTTGCGGTCGCGGTTGATGCGGTCGAAATCGACGAAGCGCAGCAGCGTGTCGCGCAGCGGCGCGGTGTCGTAGAAGCTCGTCGCCGCGTCGCTGCCGTCGCCGGGCACGAGAAACGGCGAGATGGGCCGCGCTTCGAAGAAGCCGCGCTGGCCCTGCAGCAGCGCGCCCATCGCGCTCATGCCGCGCGCCCACGACAGCAGCATCGGATCTTCCGGCAGGCCGGCGATCGCGGTGCGGATCGCCAGCGCCGGCAGCGACATGGGCCCGGCCGGTTCGGTGATCGTCTGCCAGAACGCCTGCAGCTGCGCGACGCGGTCTTCGGGCGCGTTGCCGGCGAGGATCGCCGCGTTGATCGCGCCGATGGAAATGCCGGCATACCAGTTCGGCGCGATGCCCGCCTCGTGCAGGCGCTCGTAGACGCCGCACTGGTAGGCGCCGAGCGCGCCGCCGCCCTGCAGCACCAGGGCGACGGTGGGGTAGCGCGCGACCTCGCGGCGGACCGCTGCTTCGCTCACTGCATGTACCAGCCGTGGCTCACGACCAGGCTCTGGCCGGTCAGCGCGTTGGTCTCGAACGCGGCCAGCATCAGCGCGACGTTGGCGACATCGTCGACGGTCGTGAACTCGCCATCCACGGTGTCCTTGAGCATCACGTTCTGGATCACCTCGTCCTCGCTGATGCCCAGCTCCTTCGCCTGTTCGGGAATCTGCTTGTCGACCAGCGGCGTGCGTACGAATCCGGGGCAGATGACGTTGGCGCGCACGCCGTAGGCCGCCGCTTCCTTGGCGACCGTGCGGGCCAGGCCCAGCAGGCCGTGCTTGGCGGTGACGTAGGGCGCCTTGAGCTTGGACGCGGTATGCGAATGCACCGAGCCCATGTAGATGATCGCGCCGCCGGTCTTGCGCGTCTCCATGTCGCGCAGGCACTCGCGCGTGGTGAGGAACGCGCCGTCGAGATGGATGGCGAGCATCTTCTTCCAGTCGGCGTAGCTGAAGTCGGTGAGCTTGTTGACGATCTGGATGCCGGCGTTCGACACCAGCACGTCGACCCGGCCGTAGTGCGCGACGGCCTTGGCGATGCCGTCGACCACCTGCGCCTCGTCGGTGACGTCCATCGCCACCGCCAGCGCATCGCCGCCGGCGTTGCGGATCTCGTCGGCGGTCGCCTCGGCCGCGTCGAGCTTGAGATCGGCGATGACGACCTTGCCGCCGGCCTGGGCGTAGACCTCGGCGATGCGCTTGCCGATGCCGCTGGCCGCGCCGGTGACCACGCAGACCTTGCCGTCGAGTCGATTCATGGGTGCCGCTCCGCTTCGAATGGGGATGCGGGCAGCTTAGCCCCTCGAGGTTGCGGGCCGCGTCGTACTTTCGGGCGAGGCGGGGTGCCTTGCGTGGAACGCTCCGTACGCGATCGGGTGGGCCGATCGCGTGCGGATCAAGGGCGTCGGCCTCAGTCGGCCGCGCGCACCGGCGCGTCCACCGGCGTCATCACCGGCAGGTCCACCGGCACGCCGTCCGCATTGCAATGGCCGGTCGCGCACAGCTGCGCGCGCAATGCGGGCGTGGCCTGCACGATCAGGTGGTAGATCACGTTCTGCTCGACGGTGCCGCGTACCGCCGCGCTGCCCGGGCCACGCGCCCAGATGCCGACGTCGTCGCCGCCATGCGATTCGCTCTTCATCGGCACCAGCGCTTCCTGCATGAAATCGGGATGCTCGGTGTCCACCTCGCGCAGGTCCGGGCGGCCACTCGCGGGCTCGAAGCTGCTCGGCTGGTGATGGTGGCGCTTCGGGCCCGCAGGCTGCCGGTTGCTGGCGCCGGTGTAGCCGGGCCCATTCGCGTAGGACAGCGTGGTGTAGGGCAGGCCGGTCGCATCGAGCGCATAGGCGTTCGGGTCGTCGTCCTCGCTGACGCGGCCGCGCACCTTGCCCAGGATCGGATTGCCGCGGGTCGGGTAGCCGACGAAGTTCAGCGTGTGCGAATGGTCCGCGGTGACCAGGATCAGCGTGTCCTCGGCCGACGTCGCCTCGGCCGCGGCCTGCACCGCGCGCGACATCGCCACCGTCTCGTCGAGTGCGCGGAAGGCGTTGCCCTCGTGGTTGGCGTGGTCGATGCGGCCACTCTCGACCAGCAGCACGTAGCCCTTGCCGTCGCGGGCCAGGCGCTCGATCGCGAACCGGGTCATCTCGGCCAGATTCGGTTCGCCGTCGGCGCCCTGGTTGCGGTCGTGCTCGTACTGCATGTGCTCGGGTTCGAACAGGCCGAAGACCGCGTAGGCGTTCTGCGCGGCGCGCAGCTGCGTGGTGTTCCAGACGAAGGCGCCGCCGGGATTCGCCGCCTGCCATTCGGCCGTGAGGTCACGGCCGTCGAGACGCTGGCCCACCTTGTCGTCGTATTCGGGATCGCGCAGGCCGGCCGGGCGGAACATGCCACGGCCGCCGCCCAGCAGCACCTTCGGCGCGCGGCCCGGGGCGAAGTCGAGGAGCTGCTGGGCGATGTCGCGGCAGCCCTGGAGGCGTGCCTGTTCGGGCAGGTCCGCATCGCTCTCCCAGTTGCGGTCGGGCACGTGCGCGTAGGTCGCCGCAGGCGTTGCATGGGTCAGGCGCGCGGTGGTGACGATGCCGGTGTCCATGCCGGCGTCGCTGGCCAGGCGCAGCCACGACTGCACATGGCGTTGGCGGCTGTCTTCGCAGTCGAAGCGGCTGCCGGACGACACGCCGATCGCGCCCATGTGCGACTTCACGCCGGTCGCGACCGCGGTCATGGTGCCGGCGGAGTCGGGGGTCTGCGAGTCGGTGTTGTAGGTCTTCGACAGTCCGGTCGCCGGAAACGCCTCCCAGCTCAGCGCGTGCTCTTCACCGCTGCCGCCCAGGCGCTGGCCTTCGAGGATGCGCGCCGCGGCGACCGTGGTCAGGCTCATGCCGTCGCCGAGGAACACGATGACGTTCTTCGCGGTGCCGTCCATCGCCCCGTTGCCGGCCGCGCGCGCCGCGCCGCTGCGGTACCACCACGGAGCCGTCTCGTCGGCGCGCGCGGCAACGGGCGACACGGCGATCGGTCGCACGGTGCCGGAGGCGGGGTCACCGGCGGTGGACGCGCACGCGGCGCACAGCAGGGTCATCGAGCAGGCGAAGCCTGCGGTGAGAACGCGCATGGGGCTGGGAACTCCTGAAAAAAAGCCGCGCAAGTATGCCTGCGGTGTATGGCAGCTTCACGGCGGCGCAACGGGCGCGGCGCTTCGATGGCCTGCACCGGCGGGCCGACGACACCGCACCGGTGTTCCACATGCAGGACGCTGGCGTCCCGGCGCCGGCATCGCCAACATGGATGACGTCACGTATCGTCGCCTGTTGCAGTCGTGGACACGCCTCGAATGAAACTTCTGGCCTGGTGGTTCCGGATCCCGTTCTGGCAGCGGGTGCTGGGGGCCTTTGTGCTCGGCGCGCTGGTCGGCTGGCTGATGGGCCCGGCGGCCGGGACCTGGCTGCAGCCGCTCGGCACGCTGTATGTCAACCTGATCCGCATGATCGCGGTGCCGCTGGTGTTTTTCGCGGTCATCAATGCGGTGGCGGCCCTGCATGGGCAGCAGTCGATCGCCGCGCTCGGCGGGCGGACCTTCGGCTGGTTCGCCGCGACGGCGGTGCTCGCGGTCGGCGTGGGCTTCGCGGTCGCCTACACCTTCAATCCGGGCTTGAGCATCGAGGCGGGTTCGCTGATCCCGGCGGCCGACTACACGCCGCGCGAGGTGCCGACGCCGGTCGAGGTACTGCTGGGCGTGGTGCCCACCAATCCGTTCGCGGCGCTGTCGGACGGCAACATCCTGCAGGTGATCTTCTTCGCCGGTCTGCTCGGCTTCGCGCTGGTCAAGCTCGGTGAGCGCGTGGCCGCGCTGCGGACGCTGGTCGGCCAGGCCAGCGACGCGATGATCCAGGTGACGCGCTTCGTGCTGGAAGTCACGCCGATCGGCACCTTCGGCCTGATCGCCGCCCTGGTCGGGACCTACGGTTTCGAGAAGCTGCTGCCGCTCGGCAGTTTCGTGGTCGCGTTGTACGTGGCCTGCGCGGCGCACATCCTCGTGGTCTACAGCGGACTGCTGCTCGCGCACGGCCTCAATCCGCTGAAGTTCTTCCGCGGCGCCGCGCCCGGCATGCAGGTCGCGTTCGTGAGCTCCTCGAGTCTGGCGTCGATGCCGGTCGCGCTGCGCAGCGTGACCCACAACCTCGGCGTCAACCGCGACTACGCGGCGTTCGCCGTGCCGCTGGGCGCGACGATCAAGATGGACGGCTGCGGCGCGATCTATCCGACGCTCGCGTCGGTGTTCATCGCGCAGTACTTCGGCATCGAACTGAGCTTCGCCCAGTACGCGGCCATCCTGCTGGCCTCGGTGCTCGGCAGCTTCGGCACGGCCGGCGTGCCCGGCACGGCAGTGGTGATGGCGACCGTGGTGCTGTCGGCGGCGGGTCTGCCGCTGGAGGGCCTGGGCCTGCTGCTGGCGATCGATCGCGTGCTCGACATGATGCGCACGATGACCAACGTCACCGGGCAGATGCTGGTGCCGGTGCTGGTGGCGCGCGAGACGGGCCTACTGGATCGCGACATCTACGAGGCGGCGCGCAGCAATGTCGGCGTGGACGACGCAGACACGGAGGCCGACGCGCGCCGCTAGCGCGCGGCGCCGTCGAGGGCGTCGTCATCGCCGGAACGCGCCCCGGCGTCCTATAGTCGGTGTTCGTGCCCCGGGGAGCGGGGCGGACAGGGAACCGACCATGAAACGACTCGCTGGATTGGGTGGCACATGTGTGCTGCTCGCGATGCTGGCCGCGCCTGCGGCTGCAGAGCAGGGCGATTGGCGTCTGCCGATCGAAACGAAGAAGCTCGACAACGGCCTGACCGTCGTCGTGTCCGAGGACCGCAGCTCGCCGACGGTCGGCGTCAGCGTGGTCTACCACGTGGGCATGCGCCTCGAGCCCGAGAACCGCACGGGCTTCGCGCACCTGTTCGAACACCTGATGTTCCAGGGCACGCCGGTCGCGCCCAAGGGCACGTTCGACCGGGTGATCCAGGGTGGCGGTGGCCGGCTCAACGGCTCCACGCGTCCCGACTACACGAACTACATCGAGACCGCACCGGTGTCCGCGCTCGCGCCGATCCTGTGGCTCGAAGCGGACCGCATGAAGACGCTCGACTTCTCGCCCGAGAACCTCAAGAACCAGCAGGACGTGGTCAAGGAAGAGATCCGCGTCAACGTGCAGAACCAGCCCTACGGCCTGTTCTTCGTGTTCGACATCAACCGACTGGCGTTCACCAAATGGGCGAATGCGCACGATGGCTACGGCAGCTTCAAGGATCTCGAGGGTGCGACGCTTGCCGATGTCGAAGCCTTCCACCGCGACTACTACGGCCCGAACAACGCGGTCATCGGCATCGTCGGTGACATCTCGCCGGACGAGGCCTTCGCAATGGTCGAGGACTACTTCGGCGACATTCCCGCGCGCGCGACGCCCGCCCGGCCCGACGTGTCCGAACCGCTGAACACGGCAGAAAAACGCGAAGCGCAAGGCGATGCGCTGGCGCAGGTGCCCGCGCTCGCGGTCGGCTGGAAGATGCCCGCACGCGGTACGCCCGACCACGCGCCGATGGCGGTGCTGTCGCAGCTGCTGGCCGGCGGCGACGCCTCGCGCCTGTACCAGGGGCTGGTCAAGGGTCGCGAGCAGCTGCTCAACATCGACGGTGGCCTGGGCTGGCCGCTGGGCCATGCCTGGGACTACGACGGTCCGACGCTGATGACGCTGTTCGCGCTGTACAAGCCCAACGTCGAGCCGGACGCAGTGCTGGGCGCCGTCAACGAGGAAGTCGCGCGCATCGTGGCCGACGGCGTGCCGGCCGACACGCTGGCCGCGGCCAAGACCAAGCTGCTGGCCGACTACGTCAACAGCCTCGAGCCCTTCATCTCGCGCGCCGACGAGCTCGCCAAGGCGCAACTGCTGTGGGGCGATGCCGGGACGCTCAACCAGGTGCCGGAGTGGGTGCAGGCGGTCAGCGTTGCCGACGTGCAGCGCGTGGCGAAGACCTATCTGACCGATGCCAACCGCACCGTCATCGACCGCGTGCCCGCCGCGATGGCGCCTGCGCGCGGCATCGCCCCGCCGGCCGCGCCGGCGCCCGCTGCCGCACCGGCGCAGGACTGAGGAGATCGACATGCACACCCATTACATTGCGACCCGCGGCCTGCGTCCGCTCGCCCTGGCGCTCGGCGCCTGCCTGCTCGCGAGCGCCGCCAACGCGCAGCAGCCCGCTGCACCCGGCGCGCCACCGGCCACGCCGCCGCCGACCGAACTCCCCGCCGGCCTGCCGGACTACGGCGCCGACAAGCCCTTGCCCGAGCTGGGTCTGATCGAACGCCGGCTCGATAACGGTCTGACCGTCTGGGTGCTGCCGCGCCAGGACGGTCTGCCGAAGGTCGACTACGTGCTCGCCGTCCGCGGCGGACTGGCCAGCGATCCCGCTGCGCTGCCGGGGATGTCGAACCTGCTCGCCGGCCTGCTGCAGGAAGGCACCGCCACGCGCAGTTCGGTGCAGATTGCGGAAGAACTGCAGCGCCTGGGCGCATCGATCGGCGCGAGCGCGAGCAGCGATGGGCTGTTCGTCACCGCGTCGGGCCTGTCGTCCTCGGCGGAGCCGCTGGCAGCGGTGTTCGCGGATGTGGTGCGCAATCCGGCGTTCCCCGCCAACGAGGTGCAGCTGGCCAAGACCAATGCGCTGCAGGGTCTCAAGGCGATGCAGGCGCAGCCTGCGTACCAGGCCAACCGGGCGATGGGCCGCGTGCTGTTCGGCGCGCATCCCTACGGCAATACGCTGCCGACCGAGGCCGCGATCGCAGGCACCGACGTCACCGGACTGGTGGCCGCGCACGGTGCGCGCTTCCATCCCGAACGCGCGATGCTGGTGATCGCCGGCCCGGTGACGGAGCGGCAGGCGATGGCGTTGGCGCAGTCGGCGTTCGGTGACTGGCGCGGCGCGGACACCACGGTCGCCGATGTCGCCGCGCCGGACTATCCCGCCGGTCCGCAGTTCGTCCTGGTGCCACGCACCGGCAGCGTGCAGTCGGCGGTGCGCATCGGCCGTCCGGCATTCGATGCGGACGACGACCGCGCGATTCCTGCTGCGCTCGCCAACACCATCCTCGGCGGCGGTTTCGACAGTCGGCTGATGCGCAACCTGCGCGAGGACAAGGGCTACACCTACGGCGCCGGCAGCAGCTTCGGCCTGCGCGCGGAAGGTGGCGCGTTCCAGGCCCAGGCCGACGTGCGCAACGAGGTGACCGGGGCTGCGATCGGCGAGTTCTTCAAGGAGTTCGAGCAGATGCGCAGCGTGACCGTGGATGCGGACGAACTGCTGCGCGCCAAACGGTTCACCGCCGGCACCTACCTGTTCCAGAACCAGTTGCAGGGCGCGGTCGCGTCGGCGCTGGCATCGAACTGGGTACTGGGTCGCCCGGCCGGTTATCTCAGCAGCTATGTCGAGAAGGCCAACGCGGTGACCGCGGCGCAGGTGCAGTCGGTGGCGCGCGAGTTCTTCGACCCGAAGCAGCAGAGCATCGTCGTGGTCGGCGATGCGGCCGTCGCCGAGCAGTTGAAGACCTACGGAACCTTCGGCAGCGGCGAGTGAGTCCGGGCCTCCCGTGATCACACAGGCCCCGCACGTGCGGGGCCTTTTTTTCGGCATCGCAATTGGGCGGGTGCGCAGCGACATGCTGCACGCCATCGTTTCTGCCTTGCGAGGGCGCGCTTCATGCGAACGCGGATCGCACCGGGGCGCACGGCCTGCGGCGACGGCCTGCGCGCGTTGCGCGCCGGGGCGACGGGCAGATGGCGAGCGGCCAGCCCGCCGCGCGATGTGGTCTGCAGCCGCCTCAGGCGGCCGCGTCGGCCGCGCGTGCGCCGCGCCGGTTGAGCCACGCGGCGAAGAGCGCGGCGGTGCAGAACATCAGCAGGCTGTAGACCGCCGCCGGCGCCGACATCGTCGCGTTGCCGAGCACGCTGAGCGCGATGAAGATCGCCAGCGTGCCGTTGTGGATGCCGATTTCCATCGCGATCGCGATCGCCTGGCGGCGTGGCAGCTTGAGCGCACGCGGCGCCGCGTAGCCGACGCCCATGCTTACCAGATTGAACAGCAGGCAGGCGATGCCGACCGCGGCGAAGTAGGCCAGCAGCGTGTCCCAGGTGCCGGCGACGGCCGCGACGATCAGCAGCGCGAGCACGACCACCGACAGCAGCCGGATCGGCTTCTCCATCCGTGACGCGAAGCCGGTCGCGAAGGCGCGCGCCAGCATGCCGAGGCTCACCGGCAGCAGGATGATCAGTGCGACCTCGACGATCTTGCGCGTCGGCGGCGGCACGTATTGGCCGGCGCCGAGGAAGAATTCCAGCGAGAGATTGAGGATGATGGGCAGCGTGAGCAGACACAGCACGCTGTTGACCGCGGTCAGGGTGATGTTGAGCGCCACGTCGCCGCGCGCGATGTGGCTGTAGATGTTCGCGGTCGCGCCGCCCGGCGATGCCGCCAGCAGCATCAGGCCGACGGCGAGTTCGGGCGGCAGCCGGAACAGCAGCGCGAGTCCGAGCGCGGCCCAGGGCAACACGCCGATCTGCAAGGCGAGACCGATGAGCACCGCGCGCGGATAACGCGCCACGCGGCGGAAATCGTCGAGCGTCAGGCCGAGGCCGAGCCCGAACATGATCACGCCGAGCGCGAGCGGCAACAGCAGGGTGGTCAGCAGCGAGGCCTGCATGGAATGCCCTGTGTCGTTACGCGGGCGCGCCGGCGCGTACCCGCCGCAGCGCGAGCCGGCCACCACACCAGGCGAGCGGGATCGGCCCGATCACGCCGAGCAGGGTCATCCACAGTGGATGCGGCAGCATCCAGGCATTGCCGATCACGCCGAGCACGATCAGCACACCGACCGCGATCGCCGCGCTCATCCGGCGCACGCGCGCGAGCCGCGCCGCGACCCAGCCGCCGCAGACCGCGGCGAGCAGCCAGCCCAGCAGCACCCAGACGAGCTTGCCGGTCGGCGCGTTGGCGACGATCTGCGCCAGGTCCGCCTCGCCGGCGAGTTGGCCGGCGGGCATCGGAAACATCCACGAACCCACGAACTCCAGCCCGAGCATCACCATCATGGCGACGACCATGCCGAGCATCACCGAGAACATCGTGCGGATCATGGCGCCTCCCCAGCGCGAACCGGCGTGCAGCATCGCGCGGCGGGTGGAGGAGGGCAAGCGGCGGCGCGACAATCGCGCGGCGTCATCCACACCGCTTGTCGTCGCGCAAGGCCGTCTCGCGTGACCGGATTCCTGCGTCCGCCGGGCGGCCGACAGCCGGACGTGCGCGCCTCCCGGGGATCATCGAATCGACGTCATCCCGACGGGAGGCCGCGCCGCGTATCCGGCGTCGCTCGCGTGAGCGGCCGGGACACGCACTGCGCCCAGGCGTTGCCGACCAGCGACAGGCCGCGGTCGATCGTCCTCAGGACGCGACGCCCGCCGGCGCCGTCGTGATCGGCTGGTCATCGACCCGGCGGCGCTGCGCTTCGATCCACGCGTCGATCTTCGCGTCCAGCAGCGGCAGCGGCAGCGCACCGTCCTTCAGCACTTCGGCGTGGAATTGCCGGATGTCGAAGGCGTCGCCCAGCGCGGCCTCGCTGCGCTTGCGCAACTCCTGGATCTTGAGCTCGCCGATCTTGTAGGCCAGCGCCTGGCCGGGCCAGGCGATGTAGCGCTCGGCCTCGGCGATCGCGTCGGGCTCGCTGACCGAGGAATTCTCGAACATGTAGTCGAGCACCTGCTGGCGCGTCCAGCCCTTGCTGTGCAGGCCGGTGTCGACGACCAGGCGTACCGCGCGCCACAGCTCGCCCTGCAGGCGGCCGAAGTAGTCGTAGGGATCGGCATAGAGACCGAGTTCCTTGCCCAGGCTCTCCGCGTAGAGCCCCCAGCCCTCGATGTAGGCGGTCTCGCCACCGAAGCGGCGGAACGCGGGCAGGTCGGTCAGTTCCTGCTGCAATGCCAGCTGGAAGTGGTGGCCGGGAATCGCTTCGTGCAGGAACAGGTCTTCGGCGTCCCAGCGCTTGCGCGTCGGCAGGTCGAAGGTATTGACGTAGAAGATGCCCGGCCGGCTGCCGTCCTCGCTCGGCGACTGGTAGGAACCGCCGGCGGCGGATTCGGCGCGGAAGGCTTCGACGGGCCGGATCTCGAAGCCGGCCTTGGGCGTCAGCGAGAACAGCTCGGGGACCCTGGCCTCGATCTTCTGCTCGATGGCGCGGTAGTGCGTGAGCAGCTGTTCCTCGGAGCGGAACTCGAACCGGGGGTCGGTCTGCATGAAGCGGAAGAACTCTTGCAGCGTGCCTTCGAACCCCGTCTCCGCCATGACGCCGCGGATCTGCTCGTGGATGCGCGCCACTTCGTCGAGTCCGATCTGGTGGATCGCCTCGGGCGTCAGGTCGGAGGTCGTCTGCTGCTTCGCCGAAAACGCGTACCAGGCCATGCCGTCGGGCAGCGCGTCGAGGCCCACGCTGTCGCGCGCGCTCGGAATGTAGGTGTTGGCGATGAAGTCGCGCTGGCGCCGGATCGCGGGATTGAGCTGGTCGGTGATCAGCGTGCGGAAGGCGGCGGTCAGGCGCGCGCGATCGGCCTCGGCAATGCCATCGGGGAACTTCGCGACCGGGCCCCAGAACGGGCTCTTCTCGACATCCTCGACGAGGATCGCGTCGAACTGCGGCAGCACCTTCTCCATCACCACGCGCGGCTGCACGACATTGGCGTCGATACCCGCCTGCATGTTGGCGATCTCGGTGTCGAGCAGCACCGGAATGCGGGCGGCGCGGCGCAGCCAGGCCTCGTAATCGGCGACGGTCGCGAACGGTTGCGCGTTGGTGCCCGAGCCCAGCAGCACGGCGTAGCTGACCATGCTGCCCATCTGGTTGACCGGCATCATCCACGACGGAAACCGCTCGGCATCGAGTGCGTTGCGACGTTCCTGCACGAAGATCCGGTAGCTCAGCAGGTCCTGCCCGGACAGGCCCTCGCTGCCGATCGCCTCGACGGTCTTCAGCCAGCGCTCGTTGAAGCTGCGGACCTGCTCGCGGTACTCGGCGCTGCCGAAATCCGGCAATTGGTCGTTGTAGCGCGCATCGCCCTGGAAGGTCGCCTGGACCGGGTTGAGTTTGAGCAGCTCCTCCCAGTACTCGGCGTAGAGCGTGGTCAGGCGCGACGCGCGGGCTGCGGCATCTTCGACCGGCGCCTCGGCGACGGCCGTGGGCGAGGCCTGCGCGGGCGCATCGGGACTGCAGGCGGCCAGTCCGCCGCCGGCGGCGATGGCGACGGCGAGGGCGAGGACGAGCGGCTGCTGCATGTGGGGCTCCAGTGGATGTGCGGGTCGATGCTGTCCGACGCGGTTTGCGGCGGGCAAGGGTCGTAGGTCACGGACTCAGGACGCGGGTCCACTGTCCGCAGGTCCGGCCGGGGGCGTCCGCGGCGGATCGAACGGGATCGTGTCCGGGGCGACGGCGCCGCCGGAAATGATGAAGCTCATCGCCTGGTCGACGGTCCAGTCGGTCGGCGTGATCTTCTCCAGCGGCACGATCTCGAGATAACCGGACGTCGGGTTCGGCGTGGTCGGCACGTACACGGCAGCGAGTTCACGTCCGGTGCCGGCCTCGCGGATCACGCGCGTGACGAACCCGACGGATTTCATCTCCGGATGCGGGAAGTCGATCAGTACCACGCGCTGGGTGCCATCGGGCTTGGTCTGCAGGATGTCGAGCAGCTTGCGGGCGCTGGAATAGATCACGTTCGCCAGCGGAATGCGCTGGACCAGGGCTTCCAGCCACGCGAGCAGGCGCTGGCCGACGACGCGCCGTGCGAGCCAGCCCACGCCGAGGATCAGGACGATGGTCGCCAGCATCGCGATGGTGGCCTGCACGTAGGCGGCGTTGGCCCAGCCCAGTGCATTCGGAAAGCCGGCGGCAATCCGGTGCGACAGCGGTGCGACCCAGGGGGTGCTGATGTCCGAGAGCAGGACGAACACGAACTTGACGACGATCCAGGTCAGCCAGATCGGCAGCAGGGTCAGCAGTCCGGTGAGGAACAGACGCTGCAGGCGTCCGCCCAGGGTGTGGGCACTCATTGGCATCCGCGGGGCAGGGTGGGGCCGGACATGATGCGCCCGGCACCTGTACCGCGGAAACACGCGCCCTCGCGGGCGCCGCTCGACGTGTCCGGCGCCGGTCGCGCGTCAGGGCAGATGCGCGAGCCGGAAGCCGACATCGTCGTAACCGCGGCGCGGATCGAGCGCGCGGCTGGCCAGTTCGTCGCGCTGGCTGCGGCCGGCGGCGACGCGGTCCTTGCAGGCCGCGGCGCAATCGCTGCGCCATTCGGCCGGACCGGTGGCACGCGTGGCGACGCTGGCACCCTGCGCGGTCGACGCGACGACGATGCTGCGGCCCTCGCGCTCGCTGCGCCAGCGTGCGTACTCGACCGCGTCGTGCCAGGACACGCAGACCACCGGATCGGACGGTGACTGCTCGAATCCGGGGTCTTCCCAGTCCTTCGAGGACAGCGCCCGCAACACCGAGCCGCGCGCGCGGCACGAGGCCGACTTGTGGCCGGTGGCGGCGACGAACGCGGCATAGTCCGCGCGACTGACCGGCGCGTTGGAGATCGCGTAGACGCCGTCGCTGCTGCGCACGACGCGCGCCCCGCCGGCCACGCTGGCGGCCAGCGCGGCGACGTCGGGAATGGTCATCGCCTGGCGACGCAGGCGCGCGTTGGCGGCGGCATCGAGACCCACCGCGTCGGCCGAAGCCAGACTCGCGACGGCGTCGCTGCGATCGACAGCGCTGACCCCCTGGCCGATGCGCGCTTCGAGGGCGGCGTCGACGCGGGTGCGCAGACGGCGCATCGCGTCGCCGTCGGCCTGTCCGGTGGCGACGGCATGCTGGCGGGCAGCGGTGAGCAGCGCGGCAGCCTCGGCGTGGTCGCCCTTGGCGATCAGCGCGGCCGCGCGTGCGCCGGCTGCATCGATCGCACGTGCGGACAGGGGCGCGAACCGCAGATGCTCGCGATCGGCCTGCCAGGCGCGGGTCAGCGACTCGAACGCATTCGCGCCGGCGGGCGCCGCCAGCTGGCTGTTGCGCAGCTGGCGCTCGGCCTCGCCCAGATGGCGGTCCGACGCCGACACTGGCGCGGCCTGCGGCGCCGCGGGATCGGCCACGGTCGCGGCGGCCGGCGTACGCGCATCGTCGTAGGCCAGACCTTCGGCATCGACGGGGGCGGCCGCACGTCCGGCGACGCGCGGCTGTCCGGCTGCGGAGGTGCCGTTGCCGGTGTCCGAAGGTTGGAACAGGAATCCGATCCCCGCGGCGACCACCAGGACGGCGGGGATCCACAGCATCGGCGACACCCGCCGCGCACCCTCGCCGATGTGGCGCGCACCTTCGCCCAGCCGCCGGACGGTGGCGGTGACGACCGGCTCGCCCTTGCCGTCGCGCTGCGGTACCTGCGCCAGTGCCTGGAGCATCTGGTTGGCATCGGCGAAACGGCGGCCGGGCGACTTGGCCAGGGCGCGGTCGATGAAGCGCTGCCAGTGGCGCAGGGGCGGGGCGAGACGGGGAATCGGATTCTGGGTGTGGGCGATCGCCATCGACAGCGCGTCCTCGCCCTGGTACGGCAGGCTGCCGTTGAGCATCTCCCAGGCCAGCACGCCGACGCTGTAGAGATCGGCGCGGAAGTCGACCTGCTGGCCCCGCGCCTGCTCCGGCGCCATGTAGGCGGTGCTGCCGACGGCGAGCCCGACCATGGTCACGCGCGTGCCGTAGCCGCGGCGCAGCGCGATGCCGAAATCCGCCAGCAGCGGACGGTCGGCCTCGTCGAACAGCACGTTCTCAGCCTTGACGTCGCGATGGATCACGCCGCGCGCATGGGCGTAGGCCAGGGCCGACAGCAGGGCGCGCAATACGTCGCGGACGCGCGCGTGGTCGCCGGTGAGATCGCGACTGCCCAGATGACCATGCGGCAGATGCGGCATGGCGTACCACGGCAGGCCGGCTTCGGTGCGGCCCACCTCGTGGATGCCGACGATGTTGGGGTGCTCCAGCCGCGCGATCGTGCGGGCCTCGTTCTCGAAGCGGCGGCGGCTCACTTCGTCGGCGAGCGCCTCGGGCAGCATGACCTTGATCGCCACGTCGCGACCCAGCGACAGCTGCGTCCCGAGATAGACCGTGGCCATGCCCCCGTGGCCGATGACGCGCAGCAGGCGGTAACCGGCGATGTCCGGAAAGACCGTCGAATCAGGCCCGGTTGGCGAGTGCGGCATGGTTCCCCCTGTGCGTCGCACAGCATAACGAGGGCGCGACGGAAAACGATGTGATGCGTGCCGCGTCTGCGACGCGACTGCGTAACCCCGCACTACGCACGGCGTGGCGCGTACGGATGCAGGCAGCGTCGGGGTCAGGCCGCGCGTGCGTGACCGGCGGCGACCAGTGCCATCGCCACCGATTCGGCGGCCTTGATGCCGTCGACGCCGGCCGAGAGGATGCCGCCGGCATAGCCGGCGCCTTCGCCGGCCGGGAAGAGGCCGCGCGTGTTCAAGCTCTGGCCATCGGCATGTCGGGTGATGCGCAGCGGCGATGATGTGCGTGTCTCGACACCGGTCAGCAAGGCATCGTGCATCGCGAAGCCGCGGATCTGGCGCTCGAATGCCGGCAAGGCTTCGCGGATCGCGGTGATCGCGTAGTCGGGCAATGCGCGCGACAGATCGCCGAGGCGCACGCCGGGCGTGTACGAGGGCACGACGCTGCCGAACTGGCTCGACGCGCGCCCGGCGAGCAGATCGCCGACCAGCTGCCCAGGTGCCTCGTATGCGCCGCCGCCGAGTTCGAACGCATTCGCTTCCCAGTGCCGCTGCAGGGCGATGCCCGCGAGCGGTCCGCCTTCCGGTGCGTAGGGGAGGAAGTCCTCGGGCGTGATGCCGACGACGATCGCGGCGTTGGCATTGCGTTCGTTGCGCGAGTACTGGCTCATGCCGTTGGTCACCACGCGCCCCGGCTCGCTGGCCGCTGCGACCACCGTCCCGCCGGGGCACATGCAGAAGCTGTAGACCGAGCGGCCGTTGCGCGCGTGATGGACCAGCTTGTAGTCGGCGGCGCCGAGCAGCGGATGACCCGCCTGCGGGCCGAAACGCGCGGCATCGACCAGCGACTGCGGATGCTCGATGCGGAAGCCGATCGAGAAGGGCTTGGCTTCGAGAAACACGCCGCGCGCATGCAGCATCGCGAAGGTGTCGCGCGCGCTGTGGCCCAGCGCCATGACCACGTGATCGCTGCGGATCGCCTCGCCGCTGGACAGCGTCACGCCGCGCACATGGCGCACGCCGTCGGCGTCGGGCTCGACCAGCAGATCGTCCACGCGGCTGGAGAACCGGATCTCGCCGCCGAGCGATTCGATGGTCGCGCGCATGTGTTCGACCATCGACACCAGCCGGAACGTGCCGATATGCGGCTTGCTGACGTAGAGGATTTCCTCGGGCGCGCCCGCGGCGACAAACTCGGTCAGCACCTTGCGGCCGTGATGGCGCTTGTCGGAGATCTGGCTGTAGAGCTTGCCGTCGGAGAACGTGCCCGCGCCGCCTTCGCCGAACTGCACGTTGGACTCGGGGTTGAGCACTTTCTTCCGCCACAGCCCGAAAGTGTCGACGGTGCGCTCGCGCACCGCCTTGCCGCGTTCGAGCACGATCGGCCGGAACCCCATCTGCGCGAGCACAAGCGCGGCGAACAGACCGCAGGGCCCGGTGCCGATCACCAGCGGACGCAAGGGCATCGCGTCGCTGGCGCGCGCCACGAAGCGGTACGAAGTGTCCGGAGCGGGGCCGACCTTGCCGCTGCCGCTCGCGACGGCGCCATCGTTCTGGTCGCCTGCCGCTGCGGCTTCCGGGTCGAGGTCCAGCCGCTGCAGGATGTCGGCCTCGCGCGATGTCTCCACGTCGACCGAGTAGATCAGCACGATCGCCCCGCGCCGGCGCGCGTCGTAGCTGCGCTTGGCGACGGTGAAGCCGGTGAGCTCGTCGGCATGGATGCCCAGGCGCGCGATGATCGCCGCAGGCAGCGCGGCATCGTCGTGGTCGAGCGGCAGTTTGAGGTCGGTGAGTCGGAGCATCGGGATTCAGGGCGGTGGAGGCGGGCGTGGATCTGCTGGAGTGGCGCACCGCACGAAGGCGATCGGGTGCGGCGGTGCATCCGGCACGGCGTCTAGCGCGGCGGACAGGATACCTGTCGCGCCTATGGTCACGACGCCGGCGTGCCTGTCATGCGGTCACAGGCAGGCCTGCTGCAATGGCAGACTGTCGATCCGCAGGACGCGGATCAGGGGAGCGGGTATGCGCTGGTTGAAACGGTTGGGCCTGGGGGTACTGGTCGTGGTGCTGGTGCTGGCGGCGCTGTGGACATGGTCACGGCTGCGCGGGCCGACGCCGGAACAGCGCGCGGCGCTGGCGCGTTGGGAGGCACCGAACGCGTTCGCGGGGCGCAATGCCTTCGATGCGGTTTGGGTGCTGCGTTACGACGTACCGGATGCGGATGTCGCGTCAGTGGCCGATGCCGACATGAAGGCCCTGGCGGAAGCGTCACGTCAGCGAAAAGTGCCTGCGTCGTTCACCAGCGCCGCCGCCCGGTATCCGGATCTGAATCCGCGCGGGCGTGACGTTCAGCCGTGCGGATTCAATGGCTTGGACTGCCTCGAAAAAGTGGACGCTGCGCTCGACGAACACGCTGCGTTGGTGCGCGCCAATGCCCGTCTGATCCAGCGGGTCGAGGCGCTGTCGGCCTATGACCACCATGCCTGGCGTCTGCCGCCTGATCCGAACGTGCCGGCCCCGTCGTTCTCGCTGCTGGGATGGCCGCTCACCGCGCATGCGGTGCGGTTCGCGAAGGGGGATCAGCTGGACGCCGTCGCTGCGACCTGCCGGGATCTTGCAGCCTGGCGGCGCATCGGCGTGCAGAGCGACACGCTGATCATGCGGATGATGGGCATTGCGCTCACGACTGATGGGTACGGCGCGCTGTTGGCCCGGATGATGGCCCACCTGCCACGCGACATGCCGCTGCCTTCCAGGTGCCGAGCCGCGCTCGCCGCTCCAATCGCCGCGGAGGGTTCGATCTGTCCAGCCATGCGCGGGGAACTGGCGTGGAGCATGGGCATCGCCGAGTGGATGCCGGAGATGCGCGAACACAACGCATGGAGCTGGCTGGTGCTCGATCGTGAGGGCTATCGCGCCATCGTTGCCGAGCAGATGTTTGCACCGTGCGCGGCGCAGTCGCTCACCCTGCAGACGGACCAGCGCCCCAGCTTCAGCACTGGCCCGGTTCCGATCTGGCGTCGTTTCGAATGCATCGCCAACAGCGCTGGCTGCATTCTGGGTGACACCATAGGTACTGCATACGACCTCTACGCTCTGCGCGCCCAGGACCAGAACGCCCGCCTGCAAGTCCTGGCCACGCTCGCCTGGCTGCGCGAGCAGCCTGACACCGGCACGCTCGCCGAACGCCTCGCGCGCCGCCCGGAAGACCTGCGCAGTCCCGCCCGTGACATCACGGTCACCGCGGATGGACGTTCACTGGAGATCCCGCAGTACGACACCAGCCGCGGTGCGACGTGGTCGCTCCCGCTGCCGCCCTACCTCGTCGAATCGACCGCGACGTCCGACTGACTGCGCCGCTTGCGACGCACGTAGACCTGCTTGCGCACGCGGGCGACTAGTTCGCCCGAGGCGTCGACGACGTCGGTGGTGAACCAGTGCAGATGCTTGCTGCCGTCTGCGGTGACGGTGCGGATCGCCTCGACCGTCGCGTCATCGAGATCGAAGGCCGCGTGCACGGTGCCGCGGCCGGGACGGATGAACTCGATCTCGCCGGCCTTGTCCCAGACCACGTGATCGCTGCCGAGTGCGCGCAGGGTCATGATCATCCAGAACGGATCGGTCATCGCGAACAGGCTGCCGCCGAAGTGCGTGCCGACGTAGTTGCGGTTGAACCAGCGCTGGCGCAGTTCGACGCGCGCATGCCGGAAGCCGTCGTCGATCCGGGTCACGTGGATGCCCGAAAACAGGAACGGCGGCCACAGGTTCATCAGCAGGCGGAAGCGGCGCGGACTCATGGACGGACGATCGGCGAGGGGACGCCGATCTTGCCATACGCGTCTGTACGGAGCGCGCCCGCAGGCGCATCCGCATCAGAACAGCAGCGAAGCCATCTTGCGGCGGTAGCGGCCGACGAGTTCGGCATCCTCGATGACGCGGAACGCATCGATCAGGGCCTTGCGCGGCAGGCCGTCGTCGAAATCGCGGTCGCGGCGCAGCAGTTCGATGAGCTGTTCCAGGCCCGCTTCGGTATTGCCGGCAACGATGTGCTGCACGCCGAGCAGATGACGCGCGCGCAGATCGCCGGCATCGGTTTCGAGCGCCGCCTGCAGCGCATCGGTCGACGGGGCGCCGGCCAGCGCGCCAGCAAAGCCGAGGCGCGCGCGTGCCTTGACCGCACGATCGTCGGTGGACAGGTTCGCCGGCAGACCGTCGAGCAGGCGTTCGGCCTCCTGCGTCGCACCGGTCTGCAGCAGGGCGAGCGCGAGGTCGAGCTGGAGTTCGGACTTGTCCGGCTCAGCCGCGACCGCGTCGCGCAGGCGGGCGACTTCGGCGAGCGGATCCAGCGGCGCGGCTTCGACCGCCTCGACGGCGTCACCCTCGGCAGGCTCGACGCCGTGCTTCTTCAGGAATTCGCGGATCTCGCCTTCGGGCAGCGCGCCCGGAAAGCCGTCGACCGGCTGGCCGCCGATCAGCAGGAACACCGTCGGCACCGAGCGGATCTGGAACGCCGCCGCGATCTGCTGCTCCTTGTCGACATCGACCTTGGCGAGCACGAACGCGCCGTTGTACTCGGCCGCGAGCTTCTCCAGCACCGGCCCCAGCGACTTGCACGGGCCGCACCATTCGGCCCAGAAGTCGATCAGGACCGGGGTGTCCAGTGACTTCTGCAGGACATCGGTCTCGAAAGTCGCAGTGGTCGCGTCGAAGACATGGGGCATTGCAGCGGGAGCGGAAGCGGGGGCGTTGCCGTCGAAAAGCATGCGGGAGTCCATTGATGAAGGCGTGCGCGAGGACGCGATCCAGAAGGATGGCGACGGATCCGCAGGATACAACCATGTCAAAAATAGTTGACATGGTTGCGACGGGATGTAAATTAATTTTCACCTGATGTCTGTTGGAGGAGACACGAATGGCGATCGATTCTCTGCAATCCGCTGTCCGGGCGTTCGGCGAGCGCTATGCGCGCGGTGCTGCGCTCGGCGCGGCCTGTCTTGCCGCGTGGACCCTGATGACCGGCGTCATCGAGCCCAGCCCGTTTCCGCTCGCCAGCATGGCGGGCGTGTTGCTGTTGTCGCACTGGTTCCGGCGTCGTGCGCTCGCCGATGCCGAGCGACGTCGCGGCGTGCTCGAAGACGAACGGGACGCGTTGTTCCTGGCGCGGGGCGACCGTGCGTTCCGGTCCGTCGCGAGTGCGTGGGCGGTTGGGTTGGCATTCGCTTTGGCGGTGCCGGCGTCGCGCGCGGTGTTATTGGACGTCCATCTGCGCCTGCCGGGCGCGCTGTTGCTGGGCGTGATCATCGCCAACTTTGCGGGCCATGCCTCGGTCGCGATGGCCTATGCGCGCGAACGTCGATGAGCCGCGTCTGATGACCGGCACGCCCATCGCCAACGAGATCCGCCGCCTGCGCTTCGAGCACGGCGAGATGACCCAGCAGGCGCTCGCCGATGCCTGCCACGTCACGCGGCAGACGATCATCGCGCTGGAGGCGGGGCGCTATGCGCCGTCGCTGGAACTCGCGTTCCGGATCGCGCGGACGTTTGGCGTCGGCGTCGAAGGCGTGTTCCGGTGGGCGGCGTGAGCGGCGTGCGGTTGCGGCCGCTGGTCGCCGGTGCGCACGCCTGCACCTTGATGACGCTGCTGGTGTTCGCGGTGATGACCGCCGTGCCTGCGGGCGCGCCGCTGGCGTGGTCGGGTGCGCGCGGCATGCCGTTGGCGTGGCTGTTCAATCTGCTGGCCTGGTGTGGGCCCGGATTCGTCGTGGCGTTTGCGGCCTGGCGCCTGCGCGCGGCGCTGCCGGAGGCGGGGTTGGGCGCCGGCATCGCGCTGCGCCTGTGGCTGCTGGCCGCACTGGCGTTCGCGGCGCAGGGCGTCTGGACGCTGGACCCGAATGAACTCGATGCCGGCGCCAGTCGCTGGCATGCCACGGCGTGGATGGTCTGGAACCTGGCGTTCGGTGCGGGTGCGCTGATGGCGGCCTTCGCGCTGCGTGCGGTGCGCTGGCCGTCGCTGGTCATCTGCGCGCTGGTGGCGCTGAGCTTGCTGGTGCCGTCGCTGTTCGGCGATCAGCTCGGCGCGCGCATGGTGCTGGTGGGCTGGTGGGGCTGGACGCTGTTGCTGGCGTGGCGCCTGCCGTCCCGACGTTGACGTCGGGATGTCCTTTGCAGGCGCGCTCTGGCGCGCGATCCGGCTTTCCGTGCACGTCGATCGCGCGCAACGCGCGCCTACAGGGCGCGCGCTGGCGTCGCTCGATCGTCCGCGGTGATGTCCGCGTCGGGACTGCGATGCACGCGACCGGCCGTCATGACGAAATCGACGCCCATCACCGCGTTGATATCGGCGACCGGATCGCCCGGCATGGCGATGATGTCGGCGCGCTTTCCGGCCTCGATGACGCCCTGGTCGTCGACGCCGAGCACCGTGGCCGCATGCAGCGTCGCCGATTGCAGCGCGTACGCCGCCGGAATGCCGGCCTCGACCATGTAGAGGAATTCGCGCGCGTTGTCGCCGTGCGGGCCGACGCCCTGGTCGGTGCCGAATGCGATCGGCACCCCGGCGCGATACGCGCGCGCCGCGGTGTCCTGGATCTGCGCGCCGATCGTCGCGGCCTTCGGCCGTACGACTTCGGGGAAGTAGCCGGGTTCCTTGGCCTTGTCGGCGACGAAGCGGCCGGCATAGATCGTCGGCACATACCAGGTGCCCCGCTGCTTCATCAGCCGCATGACTTCGTCGTCCATGTGCGTGCCGTGTTCGATGCTGGTCACGCCGGCGAGCACCGCGCGCTTCATGCCTTCGGTCCCGTGCGCGTGCGCGGCGACGCGATAGCCGTAGTCCTTGGCGGTGTCGACGATCGCCTGCACCTCATCCACCGTGAACTGTGGCGCATCGCCACTGCGCGCGTAGCTCAGCACGCCGCCGGTGGCGGTGATCTTGATGACGTCGCTGCCTTCTTTATAACGCTGGCGCACGGCCTGGCGCGCGTCGTCGATCGAGTTGATGACGCCTTCGGTGGGGCCGGGCGGGCCCATCAGGTGCGAGAGCATCGAGTTGTAGCCGTTGCTCGGATCGGCATGGCCGCCCGTGGTCGCGATGGACTTGCCGGCGGCGAAGATGCGCGGCCCGGGCACCAGGCCCTGGTTGATCGCATCGCGCAGATGCACGCTGACGTCGCCGCCGAGATCACGCACGGTGGTGAAGCCGGCGGACAGCGTCTTGTCGGCATAGCCGACCGCGCGGAACGCGTAGTCCACCTCATCGAGGCGAAAGCCCTCCGAATAGCTCGCCGGACTCGATTGCGAGCCAAGGTGCACGTGCAGATCCGTCCAGCCGGGCATGCAGGTGCGATCACCGAGCACGATCGATTCCACGCCGTCCTGCAGTTTCGCGCGGCCGGGAATCACCTCGCGGATCCTGCCGTCCTCGACCAGGATCGTGTGCTCGCCCAGTACGCGGCCGCTGCGCGCATCGAACAGGCGCTCGCAGTGCACGGCAGTCTGCGTCGCGGCGCTCGCGGCAGCGGGCAACAGGAGCGCGGTCGCGAGTAGACCCAGCGATGGAAGGGCGAGCGGGCGGGCAAGGGGACGACGGGCCATGCGGAACTCCGGAGCGGCGGCGGTCCCGGATTGAAGCACGCCGCCGCGCCGCGCGGGCGGCATCAATCGTCGTAGGAGACGTGCAGCACGCGGTTGCGGCCTTCGGCCTTGGCGCGATACAGCGTGGCATCGGCCAGTTGCAGCAGTACTTCGGGCGTCAGACCGTCGCCGGGGAACGTCGCGATGCCGATCGACATCGTCACCGGGCCGAGCTGCTGACCCAGATGCTGGACGGTCGCGATCTCGACCGCGCGGCGGATCTGTTCGGCGCGCACGAGGGCGCCGGCAGCGTCGAGCTCGGGCAGCACCACGGTGAACTCCTCACCGCCGTAACGACAGGCGATGTCGTCGGCGCGCACCCCGGCCTGGATCTGGCGGCCGACCTGTCCCAACAGCGCATCGCCGGCGGCGTGGCCATGCGTGTCGTTGAATCGCTTGAAGTGGTCGACGTCGAGCATCAGTACCGACAGTGGCAGGCCGCGCCGCTCGCAGCGCTGCAGTTCGCGGGCGAGGCTTTCCTCGAGATAGCGGCGGTTGAACAAGCCGGTCAGCGGGTCGCGCAGCGACTGCGTGCGCAGCGTCTCGCGCAGCTGCAGATTGGCGATCGCCAGACCCACTTGCTCGGCAAGCTGGCCGATGAGCTCGTCGACTGCCGAGCCGTGGTCCATCGCATCGGTGGCTGCGCTGACCTGCAACAGGCCGATCGACGTGCCCTGCGCGCTGAGCGGCAGGCACAGCGATGTGATGCCCGGCGCCGGGGTGCCAGCATCCAGATGCGCGCAGCTCAGCTGGCGCTTCTCTTCGCCGGAGACCATGTGCGCCTGCCCGCGACGCAGCGCCCAACAATCGGCCGGCAGCAGCGAATCGGGACTGCTGATCAGGTGATCGCCGAAGCTGGAGACGCTGTCGTGGAAATTCTGCGAGGCGCGGATCAGATAGAAGCGGCCGCTGGCGTCGGGCACCAGACGGCGGATGGTGTCGATCGACAGCTGCACGATCTCGTCCAGCGTCTGACAGCTCTGCAGAAGACCGGAATAGCGGGCCAGCTCATGCCGCTGCTTCGACAGCTCCCCCACCTGCGCCATGCTCAACGCCATCTCGTGCGCCGCGCCGCGTGCTTCGAGTTCGAGCCGCCGCGCACGCTTGTTCTCGCGGGTGACGCTGACCATCAGCGAGATCATCAGTCCGCCCGACAGCAGCATGCCCAGCACGACGATGACGCTCAGCAGGGTCGCTGACCGGTCGCTGCGTGCCTTGCGCTGATCGAGCAGGCGCAGTTCCTCGCGCCGCATTTCCGATGCCGCGGTGTCGAATTCGTTCCACTGGCGCAGGGTCAGGGTCGAATTCGTGGCCTGGCGGGCCGCGTCGGGGCCCCGCAGCTCCTGCAGATCGAACAGCCGGCGCAGTTCGGCCAGATGCGCCTGCGCCGCCTCGCGCATCCGATTCACCTGCGCGTGCTGGGCGGGGTTGTCGCGGATCGCGGACGCCAGCGCCTCGTGGGCCGTTTCCACCTGATGCGTGGCAATCAAGTACTGACTGCGGAACTCCGGATGGCCGGTCAGCCGGTAGGCGCGCGCGTTGGCCTCGGTACTCCGGATCGCGCGCTCGGCGACTTCGATCCGGTTGATCACCTCGTAGGTGTGCCCGATCCACTCGTTGCTGGTGCGCAGGCTCGACACGCCCCAGACGCTGGCGATCCCGACGCCCAACAGCAGCAGCAGAGCCAGCGCGAACGCGGGCAGGCGGTAGGACGACAACCGGGAAGACGATGCAGGCAAGGCGGGGGAACCTGACGGTGCTGACGCGATTCTAGCCGCAGTGACGTGCGTCACGTTCACGGCGCGGCGGCTGGCGCCGTCCGAATGGCGGCGGCATCGGCGCTGCGGTAGGCTTCCCGGCCGTTTCCGCAGCAAGCAGCGTCCCGTGTCCAGCGAACCCGTCGTCGTCGATCCCAACGCCTACCAGCCCACGCCGGTGGAATCCGATGCCCAGACCTTCTGGACGTCGACCCGCGCGTTCGAGGTCACCGAGCGGGCCGACAAGCCCAAGTACTACTGCCTGTCGATGCTGCCGTATCCATCCGGCGCGCTGCACATGGGCCACGTGCGCAACTACACGCTCAGCGACGTCATCAGCCGCTACCAGCGGATGACGGGTAAGAACGTGCTGCAGCCGATGGGCTGGGACGCGTTCGGCCTGCCGGCCGAGAACGCCGCGATCAAGAACGCGACCGCGCCGGCGAAGTGGACCTACGCCAACATCGACCACATGCGCGGCCAGCTGCAGTCACTGGGCTATGCGATCGACTGGAGCCGCGAGTTCGCGACCTGCGCCCCTGACTACTACGTCCACGAGCAGCGCATGTTCGTCCGACTGATGAAGAAGGGCCTGGCGTACCGCCGCAATTCGGTCGTCAACTGGGATCCGGTGGACCAGACCGTGCTGGCCAACGAGCAGGTCATCGACGGCCGCGGCTGGCGCTCCGGGGCGCTGGTGGAGAAGCGCGAGATCCCGCAGTGGTTCCTCAAGATCACCGCCTACGCGCAGGAGCTGCTCGACGGTCTGGACACGCTGGGCGGCTGGCCGGACTCGGTCAAGACCATGCAGCGCAACTGGATCGGGCGCAGCGAAGGTCTCGAATTTTCGTTCGATGTCGTCGGCAGCGACGACAAACTGGCCGTCTACACCACACGCCCCGACACGCTGATGGGCGTGACCTTCGTGTCGGTCGCCGCCGAGCATCCGCTGGCGATGCGTGCGGCCGAACGCGACCCGGATCTGGCCGAATTCATCGCCGACCTGCGCCAGGGCGGCGTGTCCGAGGCGGAGCTCGAGACCCAGGTCAAGCGCGGCATGGACACCGGCCTGCGCGCGATCCATCCGGTGACCGGTGAAGAAATCCCGGTCTGGGTCGCCAACTTCGTGCTGATGGGCTATGGCACCGGCGCCGTCATGGCGGTACCCGGCCACGACCAGCGCGACTGGGAATTCGCCAAGGCCTACGGCCTGCCGATCCGGATGGTGGTCGTGCCGGACGAAGTCCGCGACGCGCTGCAGGAGATCGGCCGCGATCGCACGTCGCATGCCGATCCGATGGCGACCGCGCTCGGTGGCGGCGCGACGCTGGATGTCTACGACACCGGCGCGGCCGTGCAGGTGGTCGAGTCCTTCGAGCGCCGCATCGCCGAGGAAGGCGCCTATACCGACCGCGGCTGGCTGGTGAACTCCGGCGAGTTCGACGGTCTCGATTTCCAGCAGGCGCTCGATGCGCTGGCGTCGCGCTTCGAGGCCGAAAGCCGCGGCGCGCGCAAGGTCAACTTCCGGTTGCGCGACTGGGGCGTGAGCCGCCAGCGCTACTGGGGCTGCCCGATTCCGGTGATCTACTGCGATGCCTGCGGCGCGGTGCCGGTGCCCGAGGACCAACTGCCCGTGCTGCTGCCGGAGGACGTCGAAGACGCCTTCGCCAATCCGGGCGTCGTGCAGTCGCCGATCAAGTCCAACCCCGAGTGGCGCAAGACCACGTGTCCGGCCTGCTCTGGTCCGGCCGAACGCGAGACCGACACCTTCGACACCTTCATGGAGTCGAGCTGGTACACCGCGCGCTACACCTCGCCCGGCGCGGCTGACATGGTCGACGCGCGCGCCGACTACTGGACGCCGGTCGACCAGTACATCGGCGGCATCGAGCACGCGATCCTGCACCTGCTGTATTTCCGCTTCTACCACCGCCTGATGCGCGACGAAGGCCTGGTGCGCAGCGACGAGCCGGTGATCAACCTGTTGACCCAGGGCATGGTCATCGCCGACACGTTCTATCGGGAGCAGGGCAACGGCGGCAAGGACTGGATCAACCCGGCCGATGTCGAGATCGTCCGCGACGACAAGGGCCGGATCACCGGCGCCACGTCGAAGCTCGACGGCCAACCGGTCTCGATCGGCGGCACCGAGAAGATGTCGAAGTCGAAGAACAACGGCGTCGACCCGCAGTCGATGATCGGCAAGTACGGCGCTGACACCGTGCGCCTGTTCTCGATGTTCGCCGCGCCGCCCGAGCAGTCGCTGGAGTGGAACGAGGCCGGCGTCGAAGGCATGTCGCGCTTCCTGCGGCGCCTGTGGAACCAGGTGCAGAAGCACGTGCAGGGCGGGGAAGTCGGCGCGTTCGATGTCGCTGCGGCGACGCCCGCGCAGAAGACCCTGCGCCGCCAGCTGCACGAGGCGATCCAGAAGGTTGGCGACGACTATGGCCGCCGGCACAGCTTCAACACCGCGATCGCCGCGGTGATGGAACTGCTCAACCATGTCGGCAAGTTCGACGAGATGGATGCGAACGCGCGCGCGCTGCGCCAGGAGACGTTCGAAACCATCGTCCTGCTGCTCAACCCGATCACCCCGCATATCGCGCACACGCTGTGGCAGGTGCTGGGCCACGCCGAAACGCTGCTTGAGGACCAGGCGTTCCCGCAGGCCGATCCGGCCGCGCTGGCGCGCGACGCGGTCACGCTGGCGATCCAGGTCAACGGCAAGCTGCGTGGCACGATCGAGGTCGCGGTGGATCTGCCGAAGGACGCGATCGAGGCGATGGCGCTCGCCGAGCCGAATGTCGCGAAGTTCCTCGGTGAGCTGACGGTGCGCAAGGTCATCGTGGTGCCCGGCAAGATCGTCAACATCGTCGCCGGCTGAACCCGGCGTTCCATCGCCCTTCCCGCGCCGCTTGCCGCCCCCTTCCGCCTCGTCCAGACTTCGCGCATGAACCGACTTCGCCCGTTTTCGATCCGTCTTGCCGTTCTCGGCCTCGTGCTCCTGCTGCCGGCCTGCGGATTCCATCTGCGCAACGCATTGACGCTGCCGCCGGATCTCGGGCCGGTCAAGGTCACTGCGCGGGATCGCTACAGCGGTCTTGTGCAGCTGCTGAACCGTTCGCTCGACAGTGCCGGTGTCCAGCGGGCGAGCGCGAGCAGCACGGATGTCGCGACGCTGCGGATCGAATCGGAGCGCTGGGCGTCCACGCCTTTGAGCATCGACGCGCAGGGTAGAGCGCAGGAATACACGCTCCGCTACGCGGTGGTGTTCTCGATGGTGGACGCCAATGGCGACGACATCGTGCCGGAGCAGGCGGTGGAACTCGCACGCGATTATCTGTCGATTCCCACCCAGTCCATCGGCACCGACTCCGAGCGCGACCTGCTGTCGAACGAGATGGAACGCGAGATGAGCGCGTCGATCCTGCGCCGCATCGACGCCGTGTTCCGCAATCCGCAGGAACGCGCGCGCGAGTGAGCGCCGTCGTGCTCGGAGTGCGCCGCCCGTGGAACTGAGTCCCGAGCGCCTGCCCGCGCAGCTCGACCGCGAGCCGCTGCGCCCCGCGTACCTGATTGCCGGCCCCGAGCCGCTGCGCGTGCTGGAAGCTGCGGATGCGGTACGCGCCGCCGCGCGCGCGCAGGGGGTCGCCGAGCGCGAGGTGTTCGAGCCCGAAGGCCGCGACATCGACTGGAGCGCGGTCGAGGCCACGTTCCGGGCGCCGAGCCTGTTCGCCTCACGACGCCTGGTCGAGATCCGCCTGCCGACGACCAAACCCGGCAAGGACGGCGCTGCGGTCATCAGCGGCTTCTGCGCCGATCCGCCGTCCGACGTCACGCTGCTGGTCACGGGCGGCGAGTGGAGCCGGCAGCATGGCGGCAAGTGGAGCGAGGCGATCACCGGCATCGGCCATCTGGTCGTTGCCTGGCAGGTCAAGCCGCACGAGTTGGAAGGCTGGATCGAAGCGCGCCTGCGCAGTCGCAACGTGCTGGCCGATCGCGCCGCCGTGCAGCAGCTGGCCGAGCGCGTGGACGGCAACCTGCTGGCCGCGGCGCAGGAAGTCGACAAGCTCGCGCTGCTGGCCGACGGCAGCACGCTCGATGGGCCGCGGATGCAGGCGCTGGTTGCCGATGCCGCGCGTTTCGACGTGTTCCGTCTGCTCGACGCCACCCTCAACGGCCAGCCGACCCAGGTCGTGCGCATGCTCGCCGGTCTGCGCGCCGAGGGCGCGGCGATTCCGGCGCTGATGGGCATGGTGGTCATGGAACTCGCGCGCGCCGCGCAGCTGGCGCAGGTGCAGGCCCGCGGCGGCAACATGGCCAACGAATTCAAGGCGCAGCGCATCTGGGACGCCCGCCAAGCGGGTTATCGCCGGGCGCTGCAGCGCCACCCCGAGGCGCGCTGGGTACGGTTCGTCGCCGAGGCCGGGCGGGTCGACCGCATCGCCAAGGGCCGCGGCCGCTGGGGTCAGGATCCCGTCGACGGCTGGCTTGCACTGGAACGCCTCCTGGTGGCGGTCGCCGATGCACGCGCCGGCGCACTGCTGGCAGCCTGACCGCGGCGATGACGCTGCACCTGGTCTACGGCGGCACCTTCGATCCGATCCACCGCGGGCATCTGGCGATCGCCTGCGCCGCGCGCGATGCACTCGGCTGCACGGTGCACCTGATGCCGGCCGGCGATCCGCCGCATCGTGCGCCGCCGGGCGCCGATGGCGCGATGCGTGCGGCGATGGTCGCGCGGGCGATCGAGGGCGTGCCGGGCCTCGTGCTCGACCGCCGCGAGCTGCACCGCCAGGGCCGCAGCTTCACGGTCGACACGCTGGCCGAGCTGCGCGAGGAGCTGGGTCCCGCCAGGCCGCTGGCCTGGCTGGTCGGGGCCGACAGCCTGCTGGGCCTGCCGGGCTGGCACCGCTGGCATGATCTCTTCGGGCTCGCGCATCTGGTCGTCGCCGAACGGCCGGGCAGTGCGCTGGACGCGGCACTGCCTGCCGGACTCGCCGATGCACTGCGCGACCGGTGGACCCGCGCGCCGCTGGATCTGCAGGCGGCACCCGCCGGTCGGGTGTTGCGCCTGCTCCAGCCGCTGTCGCACGAGTCGGCGACCGCGGTGCGCGCCCGTCTGTCCGCAGGCGCATCGACCGGCGATGCACTCGTGCCTGCCGTCGCCGCATTCATCCAGGAGAAGGGGTTGTACGGAGCCGCCGCCCGCGCTCCGCTATAATTTCCGCCGCACTTTCCGAGCCAGACCCTTGTCCAATCCCGCACACGTCATCAAGACCCGCCTGCCCGAGCCGCCGCCGTCCCCGGACGCGCTCCTCGAAGTGGCCCGCGCCGCCGTCGCTGAGATCAAGGCCGTCGATGTGGTCGACATCGACGTGCGTGGTCGCAGCAGCGTCTGCGATTTCATGGTCATCGCGTCGGGCACGTCGAGCCGCCACGTCAAGTCGATCGCCGACGAAGTGGTCAAGCACGCCAAGAAGCTCGGCTGCCAGCCGCTGGGCGTCGAGGGCGAGCGCGAGGCCGAGTGGGTGCTCGTCGATCTGGGTGACGTTGTCGTCCACGTGATGCTGCCGCGGGTGCGCGAGTTCTATGCGCTCGAGCGCCTGTGGACCGTCGGCGACCAGCCGCCGGACGAGTCGCGCGGCCCGCGTCGCGATGCCTGATCGCGGCATCCCGGCACATCCGCCGGGATCCCCGGCGACGTGAAAGCGAAGCTGATCGCCGTCGGCGAACGCGCCCCCGGCTGGGTGGCCGAGGGTTTCGCCGAATACCGCAAGCGGCTGTCGCACTGGCTGCCGCTGGATCTGATCGAAGTCGAGCCCGGCCTGCGTGGCAAAGGCCGCGACACCGTGCGCGCGATGTCCGACGAAGGCGCGCGCGTGCTCGCCGCGATTCCGCGCGACGCGCTGGTGGTCGCGCTCGATGGCCGCGGCCGGCTGCATTCGTCCGAAGATCTCGCGCAGCGCCTCGAGCACTGGCGCATGCAGGGACGCGACCTCGCGTTCCTGATCGGCGGGCCGGAAGGGCACGCGCCCGATGTGCTCGCACGCGCCGACGAGCGCTGGTCGCTCGGGCCGTTGACGCTGCCGCACATGCTGGTGCGCCTGGTGCTGGCCGAGCAGGTCTACCGCTCGGCGGCCATGCTGGCGAACCATCCGTACCACCGCGCTGGGTAGCTGCCGCGCGTCGATCTGATCGATCGGTGGCGCTGTCTCTGGATACTCGTCCGTGCGGTGCGTTTCGCAACGCATCGAAGCGTCATGACGGCACGACCAGACAAGCGGCTGTTGGAAGCCAATGGAATGAAGGGAGTGACGTGTTGCTTCCTTGCGTTCTGCAGGAAAGTGCCGGTTTGCTTTCCCTGTGACCGGCTCCTCATCCGACGCGCGAACACCTCCCCCTGAGGGAGAGGTGCTCGGTGCCCGCTCGCTACAACATGCGGATCGGGCTGGGTGCAGGCTCGGGTTACCCCTTCGACAGATTGAACGCGATCGGCACCAGTCCGATCGCCTCCACCGGCACGCCATCGCGCATCGCCGGCTGGAAGGTCCACGTCCGCTGCACGTGGCGAAGGGCAGCGCGATCGAGGTCGCGGTTGCCGCTGCTGCGGTGGATGCGCACGTCCATCGGGCGGCCATCGATGCCGACGTGGACTTCCAGCAACACCACACCCTCGGCACCGGCGGTCAGCGCCGCACGCGGATAATCGGGTGCGGGTGCGCTCGCGTACTGCAGCGCGATGCCGGACACCGGCGTGGTGTCGATCACGGTCGGCGTGACAGCCACTGGCGGGCCTTCGATCGTCGGCAGGGCGGGCAGGGTGCCCGCATCGACGAGGATCGCGGCCTCGACCGGTGCGATCCGCGGCAGCGTCTGTTGCGGCACGACCGGTGACGGCGTGCTGCGCGGCTGCACCACCTCGACCCGTTCGGGCGGCAGCTCGGGCTTCGGCGCGGGCGGGGTGATCCAGTTGAATTCCTGCTTGCGCTCCGGCAGGGCGTATTCGAGCGCGTCGCGACTGGCCGGCACCAGCAGCACCATGAACAGCATGGCATTGAGGGCGAGGGTGCCGCTGAGTCCGACGATGCGCACCGCATCGGGACGTGACGGTTCGTGGACGGGTCCGCGCATGCGGGGACCAATGGGCTGCAGCACCATGCACCACCTCCTGTGTGCGGGCCGGATGGCCCGTGGAAGCGTCAACGTGGCAGCGGTGGCCATGGGGTCGAAGGCCAGCCGCGCCGTCGCATCGTCGTCCCGAACCTGCGCCGATCGGGGCGGGACGACAAGACCGCCCCGACGAACGGAGACCTGCGCGGGATTGGCGGCACGTCGCCGAGACGCGCGCAGGCACGGACTCCACGGCGTGCGAGCTGCCCGGCCGGCCGATCTGGGCCCCGATCCACGCGTCCCGAGCTGTTCGAGCGCGACTCCATTGGCCCGGGCCGCGCAGCGGCGCACGACACGTCGAGCGCGGCGCGCGTCCTGCCTGTGCGGCATCCGGATACGACAGGGCCCGCGCATGGCGGGCCCTGTCAGTGCGTGTCCGGCCGAGGCTCAGTCCTCGGGCATGTTCTCCGGCTCCCGGTCGAGGCCGCCGTCGTCGGGGTTCTGATCCCCGGTATCCGCCGGCTGCTGGGCGTCGCCCTTGTCGGTCGGGTTCTTTTCCGGATATCCGGGATTCTGGCCGGGCTTGGTCGCCGGTTCGGGGGTGGTCCTGTTTTGGCTCATGTCAGCGTCCCAGTTCGAAAACGATGTCGAGGTTGGCGGTCAGGGTGGTTTCGCCCGGTGAGACCGAGGTCTCCGGTGCGCTGTCGGCCATCGCACGCATCGCCATCATCGGACGCGGCGCCGTGAAGCCGCCGCCCTCGCTGATGCTGACGATGCGACGCACACGCATGCCGAGCGACGCCGCATAGACCTCGGCCCGGGCCTGCGCCTTCTTCAGCGCATCGGCGCGCGCCAGGTCCTGCACGCCGTCGGCGTCCTCGATCTCGAACGTCGGGCCGTTGATCTGGTTGGCACCGCTGGCGACCAGCGCATCGAGCACCTGGCCGAGCTTGCCGATGTCGCGCACCTTGAGGTTGACCGTGTTGCTGGCCTGGTAGCCGGTGATCGCCGGCGGCTGGTTCTCGGCGTAACGGTACTGCGGGCTGAGATTGATGCCGGACGTCTGCACATCGCGCTCGGCGATGCCGGCGGCCTTGATCGCCGCCATCAGCGTGGACATCTGCTCGGCATTGGCGCGCATCGCCGCATTGGCGTCGGCGGCCTGGGTCACGACGCCGGTCGAGAGCGTGGCGATGTCGGGCGCACGGCTGGCTTCGGCCTGGGCCGAAATCGACAGCAGCGTGCCGTCGCTGGGGGCGGCGTGGTGCGTGGCGGGCTGGGCGCTGGCGGTCATCGTCAGGGTTCCGAGGGCGAGGCCGCAGGCGAGCAGCAGGGGGCGGGGGATCAGGTGCATTCGAGGCTCCGTTGAGATGAACAAGGGTCGTCACGCACCGGTGAACGGCCCGTGAGCCGGTCCGGGGTTACGCATGTTCAGCCGGCGGTCGGACACCGCCCGCACGGTATCCTTCCCGGATGCTGCATCTGGCTTCGCAATCCCCCCGCCGCCGCGATCTCCTGGCCCGTCTCGGACTGTCCTTCGGGCGGGTCGACGTCGACGTGCCCGAGGTCCGGAGCGCCGGCGAATCCGCTGCCGATTACGTCGTGCGCGTGGCGGCCGACAAGGCGCGGGCCGGCCTGCGGGCGCTCATCGAATCCGGCGAGCCGGATGATGCGATCGTGCTGGGCGCGGACACCGAGGTCGTGCTCGACGGCGTCGTGTTCGGCAAGCCGCGCGACGCCGCCGATGCGACGCGCATGTTGCAGGCGCTCTCGGGCCGCACGCACCGGGTGATCTCGGCCGTGGTCCTGGCCGGCATCGGCCGGCAGGCCGAGGCGACCGTGATCACCGAGGTCACGTTCGATGTGCTCGACGCCGACACCATCGCGGCCTACGTCGCCAGCGGCGAGCCGCACGGGAAAGCCGGCGCGTATGCGATCCAGGGCGGCGCCGAGCTGTTCGTCATACGCATGGACGGCAGCCATTCGGGCGTGATCGGGCTGCCGCTGCAGCAGACCGCAGCGCTGCTGCGATCGTTCGGACTGCAGCCGCAGCCCTTCGCCATTTACGACCACAAGGCGTGACACGGACATGTCCGAAGAGATCCTGATCAACGTGACGCCGCGCGAGACCCGCGTGGCGGTGGTCGAGAACGGCATGCTGCAGGAGCTGCACATCGAACGCGGCTGGCGGCGCGGCGTGGTCGGCAACATCTACAAGGGCAAGGTGCAGCGGGTCATGCCGGGCATGCAGGCGGCGTTCGTCGACATCGGCCTGGAACGCGCGGCGTTCCTGCACGCCAACGACGTGATGCGCCCGCCGCAGACCGGCACCGACGGCGACGGCGCGGGCGACAGCCTGTTCCCCTCGACCGCGCCGACGCTGCCGGTCACCGAGCTGCTGCGCGACGGCCAGGACATCGTGGTGCAGGTGGTCAAGGATCCGATCGGCACCAAGGGCGCGCGTCTGACGACGCAGATCAGCATTCCCTCGCGTTATCTCGTGCTGTTGCCGCAGTCGCGGGTGGTCGGTGTGTCGGCGCGGATCGAGGACGACGTCGAGCGCACGCGGCTCAAGACCCTGGTCTCCGAACTGGCCGCGGCGACCGGCGGTCACGGCTACATCGTGCGGACCAACGCGGAAGGCCAGAGTGCCGAAGCGCTGGCCGAGGACATCGCCTATCTGCAACGCGCCTGGGCGCTGATCGGACACACCACGGGCGACTCGCGCGTCGGCGCGCGGGTCTACGAGGATCTGACGCTGCCGATGCGTGCGGTGCGTGACCTGATGCGCCGCGATGTCGACAAGGTCAAGGTCGATTCGCGCGATACCTACGAGAAGCTCTGCATCTTCGCCGCGCAGTACCTGCCGGCGCCGGGTCCTGCGGAGCAGGCGCGTTTGGTCGACCGCATCGAGTGCTACACCGGCACGCGGCCGATCTTCGATCTCTACGGCGTCGAGGACGAGATCCAGCGCGCCCTGAAGAAGGACGTGCCGCTGAAGTCCGGCGGCTATCTGGTCATCGACCAGACCGAGGCGATGACCACGGTCGACGTCAACACCGGCTCGTTCCTCGGCCAGCGCAATCTCGAGGAAACGGTGTTCCGCACCAATCTCGAGGCGGCCCAGTCGGTCGCGCGCCAGCTGCGCCTGCGCAATCTCGGCGGGATCATCGTCATCGACTTCATCGACATGGTGGACCCCGAGCACAAGCGCCAGGTGCTGCGCACGCTGGAGAAGTCGCTCGCCAAGGACCACGCCAAGACCACGGTCTACGATTTCTCGCCGCTGGGCCTGGTCGAAATGACCCGCAAGCGCACGGTGGAGAGCCTGGAACGCCAGCTCGGCGAGACCTGCACGGCCTGCAACGGGCGCGGCATCGTCAAGACGATCGAGACCGTGACCTACGAGATCTTCCGCGAGATCGTCCGCGCGGTGCGCCAGTTCGAGGCCGAACGTCTGCTGGTGATCGCGTCGCCGAAGGTCGTGTCGACGATCACCGACGAGGAGTCGGCGGCCGTGGTCGAGCTGGAAGAGTTCCTCGGCAAGTCGATCCGCTTCCAGTCCGACGACCAGTACCTGCAGGAACAGTTCGACGTTGTACTGCTCTGACCGCCCCCGCTGGAGACGTGCACATCCGGCGTCGGCCGTGTGGGCACGGGCATGACCGCGGCCTGGGCGGCGCGGCTGCGTCGCGTGCGGAAGAGCGCGTGGTATCTGGCGGCGGCGGTACTGGTCACGATGGCGCTGGTGGCAGTGGCGGCGGCGCAACTCGCGCTGCCGTGGCTGGAGCGTCATCCGCAGGCCGTGGCAGCCTGGCTCGGCGAGCGCGCCGGTCGACCCGTCGCGTTCGACACGCTCGATGCGACCTGGACGCGGCGCGGGCCGTTGCTGCGCGTGACCGGCCTGCGCATCGGCGATCCCGCGGCCGCCGTGCCGATCGGCACGGCCGAAATCCAGGTCGCGCAGTACTCGGGTCTGCTGCCGGGGCGTTCGCTGACCGAGCTGCGGCTGCACGGCATCGAATTGACGCTGCAGCGCGCGGACGACGGCAGCTGGCAGGTTCGCGGTCTGCCGGGCGCCGCCCATGCGGAAGACGATCCGCTCGATGCGCTGCAGGGCCTGGGCGAGCTGCAGGTGGTCGATGCGCGGCTGACGGTCGAGGCGCCGTCGCTGTCGATCGCGCACACGCTGCCGCGCGTGGATCTGCGCCTGCGCGTCGACCGGCGCCGCGTCCGCGCGGCCGCGCGTGCATGGGTCGAGGCCGACGGTGCGCCCCTGGATCTGCGCCTGGATCTGCAGCGCGCGCAGGGCGATGGCCGTGCGTATGTGGCGATGCCGCGCAACGACCTGCAACTGTGGTCGCCGCTGCTGGCGCCCAGTGGCGTGGCGATCCGCGAGGGCCACGGCCGGGTGACGGCCTGGATCGACCTGCGCGCGCGCAAGGTCGAGGCGGTCACCAGCGAAGTGATGCTGGACGCGCTGTCGTTGCAGCGTGCGGACGATGTGGCACGCGCAGCGGGTGACGCGCCCACCGTCGCCTTCGAAGGCGCGAGCGCGCGCGTGCGCTGGACGCATGCCGACGGCGACTGGCGACTCGATGCGCCGAGGCTGCGCATCACGCAGCAGGGCCGCGAACAGGTGCTCGACGGGCTGGTGCTCGCCGGCGGCCGGCACTGGGCGATGCAGGCCGGACGCGTCGAGGTGGCGCCACTGCTCGCGCTGGCGGCGTTGGGCGAAGGCGTACCGCCGTCGCTGCGTGCGTGGGTGCGGTCCGCGGCGCCGCACGCGGTGCTGTCGGACGTCGCATTCGCCGCGCGTGCCGGCGGTCCGGTGCGGATGTCGGCCCGGATTGAGGCGTTCGGATTTTCGCCGGTTGGCGATCGCCCGGGCCTGGATGGCCTCGGTGGCACCCTGGTCGGCGACGGACAGGGCGTGGTGTTCCGCCCCGATCCGGACGCGCGCCCGGTGTTCGACTGGCCGGCCGGTTTCGGCGTGCCGCATCCGCTGCGGCTCGACGGCGAGATCGCCGGCTGGCGCGATGGCAGCGTGTGGCGCATCCAGACGCCGGCCTTGCGGGTGGAAGGCGAGGGCTACGCCGCCGATGCGCGCGGCGGCCTGTCGTTCGACGGTGACGGCACGCGGCCGCGGCTGGACCTGGCGGCGGATGTCGACGCCTCGCAGATTCCGGTCGCGAAGAAGTTCTGGGTCCGCCACACCATGCCGGTCGCCGCGCGCGAGTGGCTGGACATGGCCCTGGTTGCCGGCACCGTGCGCAACGGCCGTGGCATCGTCGCCGGTGATCTCGACGACTGGCCGTTCGGGACGGACGCCGGCAAGGACCGCCGGGGCGTGTTCTTCGCCGAAGGCGACATCGCGGACGCGACCGTCCGCTTCCAGCACGACTGGCCTGCGATGACCCGGCTTGCCGGCCACATCCGGTTCGTCAACGACGGGTTCCGGCTCGACGCGGCGACCGGGAAGCTCGCCGGCGTGCCGGTACGCGATGTGGTCGCCGGGATCCGTGACTACGGACAGACCCCGGTCGAAGTCACCGCGACGGCGCAGGCCGATGCGAAGCAGCTGCTGGCACTGCTGCGGCAGAGCCCGCTCCGGGCCGCGCACGCCGACACGCTCGATGCGCTCGATCTGGCAGGTCCGGCAGAGGCGTCGGTGTCGCTGGCGGTGGGGCACGGTGCGCCGATGCGGCTCGACGGCGCCGTGCGGCTCGACGGGGTCGCGATGCGCGAGTCGCGCTTCGATCTCGCGTTCGACCACGTGCGCGGCCAGCTGGCGTTCGACCAGTCGGGTTTCCATGCCGATGCGCTCGCCGCCCAGCAGGACGGACAGGCCGGCACGCTGGCACTGCGCGCGGGGCCCGGCCACGTGCGCCAGGGCGCACATGCGTTCGAAGGCCAGCTCGACATGCCGCTCGATGCGAGCGCCCTGCTGGCGCGCGCGCCCGATCTGGCGTGGCTGCGCCCGCACGTCCGCGGCCGCGCGCCGTGGCAGGTGCAGGTCGCCGTACCCGGCGCGCCGGCGGCCGACGGCGCGCCAGCGGCGCGGCTGCTGCTGCGCTCGGATCTGGTCGGCACGACGCTGCGCCTGCCGGCACCGCTGGACAAGCCCGCCACGCGCGCGCTGCGCACCACCATCGAGGCGCCGCTGCCGTTCGGCACCGGCGACGTCCTGGTCGGGTTCGGCAACCAGCTCGCACTGCGGGCGCGCACCGGCGGCGCACGCGCCGGCATTCGCGTCGACCTGGGCCGCGCGCGGGTCGACGCGGCAGCGCCGGCGGCGGGTCTCGTGGTCTTCGGCCGCACCCCGGTGGTCGACGTGCTCGACTGGATCGGCCTGATGGGCGGGGGCGGCGATGGCGACGGTCCGGCCTTGCAGCAGGTCGACGTGACCACGGCCGACCTGCGCCTGGCCGGTGGACGGCTGGGGCAGACGCGCATCACCGCCGCGCGCCGGGATGGCGGCACCGATCTGCGTCTCGATGGCGCCGCGCTGGCGGGTGACGTGCGGATGCCAGACCGCGCGGGGGCGCCGGTCTCGATCGCGCTGCAGCGCCTGCACTGGCCGGCGCCTGCGCCGAAGCCGGACGCTGCGGCGACCGCGCCGCCGACGGTGCCGGCGATCGCCCGGGTGCCGGCATCGACGCCGGCGCAGGACACGCTCGATCCCGCCGCCGTACCTCCGATCGAGCTCGCGATCGACGACCTGCGCTACGGCAGCGTCGTGCTCGGCCGCGTGGACGCGGCATCGCGCCGGGTGCCCGGCGGACTGGCGATCGAGCGCCTGCAGCTGCGCGCGCCGGAGCACCGCATCGACGTGACGGGGCGCTGGACCGGTCGCGGCGCCGCGGCGCGCACCCGCCTGCAGGCCGATGTCGAGAGCAGGAATTTCGGAACGCTGGCATCGGGACTCGGGTTCGCCGGCAGCATCGTCGGCGGCCAGGGCCGGGTGGACTTCGACGCGGCCTGGCCCGGTGCGCCGAACGCGTTCCAGGTCGCGCAGCTCGATGGCGCGATGTCGATCGCGCTGCGCGATGGGCAACTGGTCGAAGTGGAGCCGGGCGCGGGACGCGTGCTGGGTCTGCTGAGCGTCGCCGAACTGCCGCGCCGCCTGATGCTCGATTTCCGCGATTTCTTCAGCAAGGGCTTCGGTTTCAACCGCATCGCCGGTGACATCCGCTTCGGCAACGGCACCGCGCGCGGGGAGAACCTCGTCATCGACGGACCTGCGGCGGAGATCCGCATCCGCGGCAGTGCCGACCTGGCCGCGCGCACGCACGACCAGAACATCGAGGTGCTGCCCAAGACCGGCAATCTGCTGCCGGCCGTGGGCGCGCTGACCCTGGGCCCCGTGGGCGCTGCGGTGGGCGCAGTCGCCAACGCGGTGCTGCGCAAGCCGCTGGCGGAGATGGGCGCGCGCAACTATCACGTCAGCGGTCCCTGGCAGGACCCCAAGGTGGACGTGGTCGAACGTCGCGACGCGGCGCAGCCCGCGACGGCGCCTACGACAGGGTCGCAATCCGCCGACTGAAGCGTTTTCCCGGGCCATCGCGTCTGCGCACGACCAGTGCCGGCTTGCCATCGCCGGCTTTGCCCCCACACTGCTGGGATGTCCGAATCCTCCGTGTCCTCCGGCGGCGCGCTCGCGCTGGCCGAATCCCGTCTGCTGCTGCCCGCCGGTCTCGACACCTCCGGTCTCGACCGCGCGTTCTCCGCCCTGCTCGGTCCCGGCATCGATTTCGGCGACCTGTATTTCCAGCACTCGCGTCGCGAGAGCTGGGCGGTCGAGGACGGCATCGTCAAGAGCGGCTCGCATGCGATCGAGCAGGGCGTCGGGGTGCGCGCGATCAGTGGCGAGAAGACCGGCTTCTCCTATTCCGACGACATCGATGCGGTCGCCCTGCTGGGCGCGGCGCAGTCGGCGCGCGCGATCGCCCGCGACGGCCGCGCGCATGCACCGCTCGCACTGTCGCGCACCCGCGCGCACGATCTGTATCCCGCGCAGGACCCGATCGACGTGCTCGGCAGCGAGGCGAAGGTCGAAGCCCTGCGGCGCGTCGACCGCCTGCTGCGCGCCGCCGATCCGCGCGTGCAGCAGGTGATGGTCAGTCTGTCGGGCGGCGTCGACACCGTGCTGGTCGCGCGCAGCGACGGCGTGCTGGCCGGGGATGTGCGCCCGCTGGTGCGGCTCAACATCCAGGTGCTGGTGGAACACAACGGTCGCCGCGAGTCCGGCTACTCGGGCTACGGCGGGCGGTATTCGTACGAAGAGCTGCTGGGCGACGGCAAGCCGGAACGCTTCGCGCGCGAGGCGCTGCGCCAGGCGCTGGTCAACCTCGAGGCGATCGATGCGCCGGCCGGCACCATGCCGGTCGTGCTCGGCGCCGGCTGGCCGGGCGTGCTGCTGCACGAAGCGGTCGGCCACGGCCTGGAAGGTGATTTCGCGCGCAAGGGCACCAGCACGTACGCAGGCCGTATCGGCCAGCGCGTGGCCTCGCCGGGCGTGACCATCGTCGATGACGGCACGCTCGCCGGCCGGCGCGGCTCGCTCAACATCGACGACGAAGGCACGCCGACGACCTGCACGACCCTGATCGAGGATGGCGTGCTGACCGGCTACATGCAGGACACGCTCAATGCGCGCCTGATGGGCGTCGCGCCGACCGGCAACGGCCGCCGGGAATCCTTCGCGCATCTGGTGATGCCGCGCATGACCAACACCTACATGCTGGCCGGGCAGGACGATCCGCAGGACATGATCCGCTCGGTTAAGAAGGGCCTCTACGCGGTGAACTTCGGCGGCGGCCAGGTCGACATCACCAACGGCAAGTACGTGTTTTCGGCGACCGAGGCCTATCTGATCGAGGACGGCAGGATCACCGCGCCGGTCAAGGGCGCGACGCTGATCGGCAACGGTCCGGAAACGATGCAGCGCGTGCGCATGATCGGCCACGACATGGCGCTGGACGAAGGCGTCGGCGTCTGCGGCAAGGACGGCCAGAGCGTGCCGGTCGGTGTGGGCCAGCCGCATCTGCTGATCGACCAGCTGACCGTCGGCGGCACCCAGGCTTGAGCGCCGGGGTGGCGGTTCGGGGTTTTGGGATTCGGCGCGGCCTGAAGGCGCGCGCTGACCGCTCCGTCATTCCCGCGCACGCGGGAATGACGGGAGGGCACACTCAGGCTGCGCCGTCGCCGTCGCCGGGTTCGTCGGCTTCGTCTTCCAGACGCGCTTCCTCGGCCGCAGCGTCTTCGCCCGCCGCCAGCGACGCCGCCGCGAACACGTTGCGCAGTTCGCGGAAAAGCTCGCGGAACGCGGCCGGCGGCTTGTTCTTCGCGCGCTCGGCCAGCGCATTGCGCACCAGCTGGCGCAGGCGCTGGCGATCGGCCTCCGGGTACGCGTCGAGCAGTTCGGCCAGCGCCGCGTCGCCGTCGTCGAGCAGACGCGTGCGCCAGGCTTCGGCCCGGTGCAGCTGCGCGGTCTCCACGCGCGCCGCCGCGCCGCCGGCGTCCATCGCGTCGCGGATCGCTTCCAGCGTCTCGTCGCTCTCGCGCCGCATCTGCTTGGCCAGGAAGGCCAGCTGGCGTTTGCGTGCGATGTGCGACGTGATGCGTCGCGCATCGGCGATGTGCGGCAGCAGGCCTTCGGGAACGGGCAGTTTGCCCAGCTGGTTTTCGGACAGTGCGACCAGGGCGTCGGCCAGCGACAGCACTTCCAGCGCTTCGCGCCGGTTCTGCTTGCGGCTGGGACCCAGGTACTCGCCCGATGCTTCGTTGATGCCTCTCATTGCAACAGGATAAGTCATTGCCCATGTCCCACGCCCTGATCGATGTTCATCCGGCCGAGGATTCGGCCGTCCGCCTCGATGCGCTGGCCGATTTGTCGCAGCGCCTGCTCGACCGCTGCCGCGCCGCCGGCGCCACCCAGGCCGAGGTGTCGTGCTCGGAAGACGCCGGTCTGAGCGTCAATGTGCGCATGGGCGAGGTCGAGACCGTCGAGTCCACGCGCGACCGCGGCATCGGCGTGACGGTCTATTTCGGCAAGCGCAAGGGCACCGCCAGCACCGCGGATCTGCGCGAAGACAGCCTCGCCGCGACGGTCGACCAGGCCTGCGCGATCGCGCGCTTCACCGAGGACGACGAGGCATCCGGACTTGCCGACGCCGAACTGATGGCGCGGCCGGGCCCCGATGGCCGCTTCGACGAGTACGACGCCTGGCACCCCTGGGCCTTGGACGCGGACGCCGCGGTGGATCTCGCGCTGGCCTGCGAGGCGGCGGGCCGCGACTGCGATGCGCGGATCGCCAATTCCGATGGTGCCTCGGTCAGCACGTCGAAGGGCCTGAGCGTCTACGCCAACAGCCACGGCTTCGTCGGTGCCGAGCGCGGCAGTCACCACAGCATCGGGTGCGCGCTGATCGCCGGCGCAGGCGAGCACATGCAGCGCGAGGGCTGGTACAGCGTGGCGCTGGCGCAATCCGATCTCGAATCACCCGCCGCCATCGGCCGGCGCGCGGCCGAGCGCACGCTCGCGCGTCTGGACCCGCGGCCGCTCGCGACCGGCAGCTATCCGGTGCTGTTCCAGGCCGAGGTGGCCCGTTCGCTGATCGGACACCTGCTCGGCGCCGTCTCCGGCGGCGCGCTGTACCGCCGCGCGAGCTTCCTCCTCGACAGCGTCGGCACGCAGCTGTTCCCCGAGTGGTTCGGCATCCATGAGCGCCCGTTCCTCGAACGCGGCTTCCAGTCTTCGGCCTACGATGCCGAGGGCGTGGCCACGCGCGAGTCGCCGCTGATCGAGCACGGCGTCCTGCAGCGCTACGTGCTGGGCAGTTATTCGGCGCGCAAGCTGGGCCTGCAGAGCACGGGCAACGCCGGCGGCGTGCACAACCTGGAGATCCCCGCCAACGCCGGCGGTCTGCAGGACCTGCTGCGCGGCATGGACCGCGGACTGCTGGTCACGGGCCTGATGGGGCAGGGCGTCAACGCGGTCACCGGCGACTACTCGCGCGGCGCGTCCGGTTTCTGGGTCGAGGGCGGGGAGATCCGCCATGCGGTGGATGGCATCACCATCGCCGGCAACCTGAAACAGATGTTCGCCGGCATCGAGGCGGTCGGCAGCGACGTCGATCCGCGGTCGCACGTGCGCACCGGCTCGATCCTGCTCGGCCGCATGACCGTGGCGGGCGGCGAATGACGTTTCCGCACTTGACGCTGGCGCTGCTTGCCTGAACAGTGCGCCGCAAGGCCATGGCCTGTTCCTTTCACCCAACCTGAGGCGTTCCGCATGAGCGAGTTCGACAAGTACACCACCGCATCGCCTCCACCCGCCGGCGTGGCGTCTTCGGAAGAACGCCAGTGGGGCCTGTTCGGCCATCTGTCGGCGTTGACCGGCCTGTTCACCGGCGGCATCGGCAACATCGTCGGCCCGCTGGTGATCTGGCTGGTGAAGAAGGACACCATGCCGTTCGCCGCCGACCAGGCGCGCGAGGCGCTGAACTTCAACATCACCCTGCTGCTGCTCGGCGTGGTGCTGTTCCTGATCACGCTGGTGACCTTCGGCCTCGGTGCGCTGCTGACCGTGCCGCTCGGTGTCCTGATCGGCATCGCCTGGCTGGTGCTGACCATCATCGGCGGCATGAAGGCGAACGAAGGCGTGGCCTACCGCTACCCGTTCGCGCTGCGCCTGATCAAGTAAACGATCGACGGCGCGGCATCCGCAGGCCCCGGCGTCCGCGCCGGGGCCTGTCGCGTTCGGGGTGCCGGAAGTCCGGGTGACGTCCGCATCTGGCGTTGCAACGGGCGCACGCGCAGGCTGGATGCACGACCCACGACCGGAGGTGTCCCATGCAGACCGCATCCTTCCCGCAGACGCTGCCCGCCAGCGATAGCCGCCACTGGGCGGCGGCGATGCACATCGGTGCGCTGGTGCTCGCGTTGCTGACCAGCTGGATGTCGGGTGTGGCCGGCGCGCTGGTGGCCGGCGTGGTGTATCTGGCCAGGCGCGACGACGATGCCTTCGTGGCCGCGCACGCGCGCGACGCGCTGAACTTCCACCTGAGCATGTGCCTCTACGCCTGCGCGATCGTCGTGGCCGCCATCGGCCTGCTGGGTGCGACGGTGCTGACGCTGGGCATCGGCGCGATCGTGACGCTGCCGGCCGGCCTGTTGCTGGTGGCGGCCGCGTGCGGACTGGCGATGCTGTGGCTGATCAGCAGCATCGTCGCCGCGGTGCGCGCCTTGAACGGCGAGCACTATCGGCACCCGATGACGATCCGGTTCTTCGGCGGCTGATCCTGTTTAAGCCCGGGCGCGCGGTGCCCGCGCGTCAGTGATCGCGTTCGATCGCGCGGCGGCCGAGTGCGGCCAGCGGGGCGACGGCCTCTCCGAACGGCGCGAGTGCCTCATGCATGCGCGTGGCGAGCGCATCGAGCCGAGCACGCGAGGCATCGGCGCCGATCAGCGCAGGAAACGTGGCCTTGTCCTGCGCGACGTCCTTGCCGGCGGTCTTGCCCAGCGTGGCGCTGTCGCCTTCGATGTCGAGCAGGTCGTCGCGGATCTGGAAGGCCAGGCCCAGCGCATCGGCGAAACCGTCGAGCCGTGCGCGTGTCGATGCATCCACGCCCGCCGCGAGTGCGCCCAGCGCGACCGCCGCGCGCAGCAGCGCACCGGTCTTCATCGCGTGCAGGCGTTCGAGCGCGTCCACGCCGATCGACACGCTGTCGCCCGTCGCCGCCAGATCGAGCGCCTGGCCGCCGCACATGCCGAGTGCACCGGACGCACGTGCGAGCGTGGCGACCATCGCCAGTCGGACGTCGGCAGCCAGCGGCGCCTCGGCGAGCAGCGAAAACGCGAGCGTCTGCAAGGCATCGCCGGCGAGGATCGCGGTCGCCTCGTCGAAGGCGACGTGCACGGTCGGCTGGCCGCGCCGCAGGGCGTCGTCGTCCATCGCCGGCAGATCGTCGTGGACCAGCGAGTAGGCGTGTACCAGTTCGACCGCGGCCGCCGCGGCATCGGCGGCGCTCGCCGGCGCGCCGAAGGCGTATGCGGTGGCGTGGACCAGCAACGGACGCATGCGCTTGCCCCCCAGCAGGACCGCATGGGCCATGGCCGCGTGCAGGCGTGGCTCGCTGCCGGCGACGGCGTCGAGGGCCTGCTGCAGCGTGACGTCGGTGCGTGCGCGCCAGGCCTCGATCAGCGCGGCGGTGTCGCGCGCCGCGTCAGGCATCGGAATCCTCGACCGCGGCGTCACCGAAGGGCTGCGCGCGTTCCGGCGTGGTCGGATCGGTGAGCAGCTTGACGCGCAGCTCGGCATCTTCGAGTGCCTGCTGGCATCGCCGATACAGGCCGACACCGCGCTCGTAGGCGCCCAGCGAGTCTTCGAGACTCAACTCGCCGCCCTCCATGCGCTCGACCAGCGACTCGAGCTGGGTCAGGGCGTTTTCGAAGTCGGCGACAGGACTGGTTTCGGCGGCGGCGGTTTTCTTCGGCATGCGCGGATTTTAAGCGATCGGCGCGTCCAGCACCGTGTGCATGGCGCCGGGGGGCGACCAGTGCAGGCGGCAACCGCCCGCCCGCAGCCAGGCGTCGAAGCCGGCGTCGAAGGCCAGGTCGCCGGCGGCCAGCACGCGCTCGTCGGCATCGACGAGCAGCGGCAGGTGCGCACGGATCCAGGGCGGGACGCCGAGCGACTGCAGCACGTGCTTGAGCGCGTGGGTGTGGGCGCGGCCGGGCAGACGGATGCGCTCGCCGCCTCGTCGTGCGCGGACGGTCCAACCCGGACCCGCCGCCGCGCCGTCGAGCCACAGCCGGCCGCCGTCGGGCAGTCGCAGCGGCGTGCCGCCATCCCACCGCGCGGTGAAGCCGGGGTCCAGCGGCGCCCGGACCGGCGCAGCCTGCAGCAGTCTGCGCCAGCGCTGCAGACGGTGGCCGGCCCAGTCGAAGCAGGGCACGCGATCCGTGCGGCCGGTCGCGAGGTCGGCGCTGCACCAGTCGATGGCGCGCGCCGGTAGCGAGGGCAGGCCACGTGTGTCGATCCAGAGGCGCAGCGCGCGTGCGCGTCGTGCAGCGGGGAGCGCGCGCAACGCGTCGAGTCGCAACACGGCCGGATCGCCCGTGCTCGCTGTGGCCAGCGCAGCGTCGTCGCCCGCAGCGAGCAAAGCGCTGGTGTCGGCCTGCAACGTGGCGACCGTGGACAGTGCGGCGTCCGCATGCGGCCACCGCGCGCGCAGCAGCGGCAGCACGCGATTGCGCAGGAAATTGCGGTCGGCGTCATCCGCGGCGTTGCTCGGGTCCTCGATCCAGTGCAGACCATGCGCCTGTGCGTAGGCCTGCAGTTGCGCACGCGGCAGCGCGAGCAGCGGCCGCCACAGCCAGCCGTTCGCGAACCGGCGCACTGGACGCATCGCGGCGAGGCCATCCGGCCCCGACGCGCGCAGTGCACGCAGCAGCATGGTCTCGGCCTGGTCGTCGCGGTGATGGGCCAGGGCGAGGAGGTCTCCCGGCTCGAGGTGCGCGGCGAACGCGGCGTGGCGCGCGTCACGGGCCGCGGCTTCGAGGCCGGTGCCGGTGTTCCGTGCCACGTCGACGCGCACCACGCTGCACGGGACGTCGAGACGTGCGCAGGTCGCCACGCAGTATGCGGCCCAGCTGTCGGCGCCGGGCTGGAGGCCGTGGTGGACATGGACGGCGCGCAGGCCACGCATCCGCAGGGCGGGCGTTTCCGCCAGCGCGTGCAGCAGGACCCCCGAATCCAGGCCGCCGCTAAAGCCCACCACGATGCGTCCCGATGCATCGGGTGGCAGGTCGGGCAAGGGCAGTTCGGTGGGCATGCCGCCATGGTAGCGAGGCGGGTCCGCGTCGACCCGCCTGCGCCGGCGACCGCGTCCATCCGAAGGGTGCGATGCAGCGATCCGGTGGTGCGGTCGCCGCGCGCGCGTCGTCCGCCTACAGTCGCGGATCCCAGCCATAGGAAGCGCCCGCATGTCCGCTCTGTTCACCCCGTTCCGCCAGCGCGACCTGACCCTGCGCAACCGCATCGCGGTGTCGCCGATGTGCCAGTACAGCGCGGTCGACGGCCTGCCCGACGACTGGCACCGCGTGCATCTGGGCAGCCGCGCGGTGGGGGGCGCGGGACTGGTGATGACCGAAGCCTGCGCAGTCTCGCCCGAAGGCCGGATCTCGCCGCAGGACGCCGGCATCTGGAACGCCGCGCAGGCGCAGGCTTGGGCGCCGATCGCGCACTTCATCCGCGCGCAGGGCGCCGCGCCGGCGATCCAGCTCGCGCATGCCGGGCGCAAGGCCAGCACGTTCGCACCGTGGCGCGGCCGCAGCGCGGTGCCGGTCGCGGACGGCGGTTGGCAGGTCGTGGCGCCGTCGGCGCTGGCCTACAACGCGGACTATCCGGCGCCGCAGGCGCTCGATGCGGCCGGCATCGCGCAGGTGGTCGACGACTTCCGCGCGAGCGCGGTGCGCGCACTGGACGCAGGTTTCGAGGTCGCCGAACTCCATGCCGCGCACGGCTACCTGCTGCACCAGTTCCTCTCGCCCTTGTCGAACACGCGCGATGACGCGTGGGGCGGCCCTTTCGACAATCGCGTCCGCATCGTGCTCGACGTGGTCGATGCCGTGCGCGGCGTCTGGCCCGAACGATTGCCGCTGTGGGTACGCATCTCGGCGAGCGACTGGGTCGACGGCGGCTGGGATATCGAGCAGAGCGTCGCGCTGGCACGCCTGCTCAAGGACCGCGGCGTGGATCTGATCGACACCTCCAGCGGCGGCCTGTCGCCGCTGCAGTCGATCGACGCGGTACCGGACTACCAGGTGCCGTTCGCGCGCCGCATCCGCGAGGACGTCGGCATCGCGACCGGCGCGGTGGGTCTGATCACGACGCCGGCGCAGGCCGAGCGCATCGTCGCCGACGGCGATGCCGACCTCGTGCTGCTGGCACGCGAGCTGTTGCGCGATCCCTACTTCCCGCGTCGTGCGGCGCGGGACCTGGGCGTCGAGATCGAGACGCCGGACCCGTACCTGCGCGCGTGGTGAGACGTCAGGCGCGCACTTCGCGCCTGGCGATGTCCACCCATTCGCGCTGCTCGCGGCGGTAGTACGCGGGCGCCAGATCGACGCGGCGCAGCGTGTCGGCGTACAGCGCTTTGGCCTTGTCCGTCTGACCGTGGCGCTGCAGCAGGCCCGCGTAGCGGACCCGGGCTTCTTCGCCGGGATAGTCCTGGACCAGCGCTTCGTACTCTTCGACGGCGGCCGTGAAATCGTCGCCGGCTTCGACCGCGCGGGCGTAGAGCAGATGGCCGTCGTGGGAACGGAAGTCGGGATTCGCGGCGATCAGCGCGTCGAGCGTCTCGCGGGCGGCGGATGGTTCGCCGCGATGGAACTGTGCCTGCGCCAGACCGAGCATCAGCGTCGGATCAGTCGCGTACAGGCCGCGCAGGGCCTCGCGGTAGAGGGTTTCGGCGCCGGCGTAGTCGCCGTCCTCGAGCTTGCGCTCGGCGAGCCGGCGGCGGTTGTCGAGCGTGTCGGCGATTTCCAGATCGCGACTCGCCGCGCGCGTGTGGCGCGTCGGGTCGATCCGGTCGCGCACACGCCCCAGCGCCCGGTTCGCGCCGCGGTTGCTGCGCAGTTCGGGCAGCACTTCGGCGAGCAGATACACCAGCACGCCGATGTAGGAGCCGATCAGCAGGATGAAAATCCAGTACAGCGGCCGTCCGGTGCGGACCACGTGCACGCCGCAGCCGATCTGCAGCAGGATCGAGAGCAGCAGGATCGGCCCCATCGTGTCGCCCCTCAGGCCGCCTCGTACGCCCCGTAGCTGCGCAGGCGCTCGTAGCGGCGCTGCAGCAGCGTCTCGACCGGCAACTGTTCCAGCTGGTCGAGCTCGTTCATCAGCACGGCCTTGAGACGCGTCGCGGTCTGGCGCGGATTGCGGTGCGCGCCGCCGATCGGCTCGCGCACGACCTTGTCGACCAGGCCCAGCGACTTGAGCCGTTTGGCGGTCAGGCCGAGCTGCTCGGCGGCATCGCGCGCCTTGCCCGCGTCCTTCCACAGGATCGACGCGCAGCCTTCCGGCGAGATCACCGAATAGGTGCTGTATTCGAGCATCAGGGTGCGGTCGCCGACGCCGATCGCCAGCGCGCCGCCCGAGCCGCCTTCGCCGATCACGGTGCAGATGATGGGCGTCTTGAGTTCCGCCATCTCCAGCAGGTTGCGGGCGATGGCTTCCGACTGGCCGCGCTCTTCGGCGCCGATGCCCGGATACGCGCCGGGCGTGTCGATGAAGGTCAGCAGCGGCAGCTTGAAGCGCTCGGCCATCTTCATCAGGCGCAGCGCCTTGCGGTAGCCCTCGGGGCGCGGCATGCCGAAGTTGCGACGCACCTTGGTCCGGGTGTCGCGGCCCTTCTGATGGCCGATGATCACCACGCTGCGGCCGTCGATACGGCCGAGACCACCGACGATGGCGGCGTCGTCGGCGTAGGCGCGGTCGCCGGCCAGCTCCTCGAACTCGTCGCAGATGCTGCGGATGTAGTCGTTGGTGTACGGGCGCTGCGGGTGGCGCGCCAGCTGCGAGACCTGCCAGGGCGTGAGGTCGCGGAAGATGTGCGCGGTGCGCTTGCGCAGCTTGTCGCGCAGCGTGGCGAGCTCGGCGTCGATGTTGACCGCCGGGCCGTCGCTGGCCTGGCGCAGTTCCTGGATCTTCGCTTCGAGATCGGCGATGGGCTGTTCGAAGTCGAGGTAATTCGGATTCATTCGGGAGAGCCGTCCATTGGGAGGCGACCGCGGTGCGGACCCGGGCGCACTGCGCCACGCGGGCCCGGCCGGAGCCGGAAAGGGCGACAGTCTAGCGGAGAGCGCCCGATGGGGCCGTACGACGGCGTCTGGATCGCAGATCGGCGCATGTTGACGGATGTTGTGGCACCGGGCGTCTGCCCGGCGGGCCGTCAGTGCGCCCAGGGCTTGGCGATGTCCAGCCGGGCGATGCGCACGCCGGCCTGGGCGCGCAGGGTGCCGGGCAGCTCGGCGTCCACGCGGACCGAATGCGCACCGTTGACGTCGAGCGTGCCGGCGCTGCCGGCCTCCAGCAGCAGATCCAGACGCAGCGGCGTCTTGCCGGGGCGGTGCTGGGCCAGCACCTGTTCCACGCGCGCCAGCGTGCCGGGCACGCGCAGGTCCAGGCGCAGCGACAGCCGGCGTGCGTGCTCCGGGCACACGGCATGGAAGTCCCAGCAGCGCTTCACCCGCAGCGCGAAGCCGCCGCTGAACTCGTCCTCGCGCAGGCCGCCTTCGACGATCAGGATGCGGTCACGGGTCAGCAGGTGCGCGTACTCGCTGCTGGCGTCGGCGAAGAAGCCGCATTCGAGCCGGCCGCGGCCGTCTTCCAGCAGCACGAAGGCCTGCGAGTCGCCGCGCTTGCGCATCGCGCCGACCTGGCCGGCGATGATCACCTGGGTTTCCGGGCGCCAGCTGTTGCCGCCGCCCTTCTGGTCGCGCGCCGCCCACAGGCTGTCGAGCTGCCCCAGATCGGTGCCGACCAGCGCCTGCAGTTCGTCGCGATAGGGATCGAGCGGATGGCCACTGAGGTAGTGGCCCAGCGTGTCGCGTTCGCCGTCGAGCTTCTGCTTGAGCGGCCATTCCTCGCACTCGGGCAGATCGATGTGCAGCGCGTCGCTGTCGCCGACGCTGCTGCCGAACATGTCGACGATGCCGGCGTTGCGGTTGCGGGTGAGCTGATCGGTCGCCTTCAGCGCCTCGGGCAACTGCAGCATCAGCGAGGCGCGGTTTTTGCCGAGCGCGTCCATCGCGCCGGCATTGATCAGCGCTTCGAGCGTGCGCTTGTTGAGCCGCGAGGAATCGACGCGTCGGCAGAAGTCCAGCAGGTCGGGGAACACGCCCGCCTGCACGCGCGCCTCGACGATGTTCTCGCAGGCGCCGCGCCCCACACCCTTCACCGCGCCCAGGCCGTAACGGATGGTCTGCGGATCGATCGCCTCGAACATGTAGGCCGACGCGTTGACGTCCGGCGGCAGCACGTCCAGGCCCATCGTTCGCGCTTCGGTCAGGAAGCCGGTGACCTTGTCGGTGTTGTCCATGTCCGACGACAGCACCGCGGCCATGAACTCGGCCGGGTAGTGCACCTTCAGCCACGCGGTCTGGTACGCCACCAGCGCGTAGGCGGCCGAGTGCGACTTGTTGAAGCCGTACTCGGCGAACTTCTCCATCAGGTCGAAGATCTGCGTCGCCTGCACCGGATCCACGGCGTTCGCCGCCGCACCCGCTTCGAACTTGGCGCGCTCCTTGGCCATCTCCTCGGGCTTCTTCTTGCCCATCGCGCGGCGCAGCATGTCCGCGCCGCCCAGCGAGTAGCCGGCCAGGACCTGGGCGATCTGCATCACCTGTTCCTGGTAGACGATGACGCCGTAGGTGGGCGAGAGCACCGGCTCCAGCGACGGATGCGGGTAGCTCACGTCCGTGCGGCCGTGCTTGCGGTCGACCCATTCCTTGTCCATCCCCGAGCCCAGCGGGCCGGGACGGAACAGCGCGGCGAGCGCGATGATGTCCTCGAAGGTATCGGGCTGCGCGCGCTTGAGCAGCTCGCGCATGCCGCGCGATTCGAACTGGAACACCGCGACCGTGTCGCCGCGCGCGAACAGTCTGTAGCTCTCCACGTCGTCGAGCGGCAGCGCGGCGATGTCGAGCGGGTCCTCGCCCGCCGTCGCGCGGCGCGCGTTGATCGCCTTGACCGCCCAGTCGATGATCGTGAGCGTGCGCAGGCCGAGGAAGTCGAACTTCACCAGGCCGATCGTCTCGACGTCGTCCTTGTCGAACTGGGTGACCGGATTGCGGCCCAGGCTGCCTTCGTCGTGTTCGGCGTACAGCGGGCAGAAATCGCTGAGCGGCGACGGCGCGATCACCACGCCGCCGGCGTGCTTGCCGGCGTTGCGGGTCAGATCCTCGAGCTGCAGGGCGAGATCGAGCAGATCGTGGACGTCGTCCTCGTCGTTGTAGCGCGCGATCAGCTCATCGGAGCGCCAGGCATCGTCGCTGCGCGACTTGTCGGTGCGACCGAGCGCGTCCTCGAGGCCGATGCCCAGCGTCGGCGGCACCAGCTTGGAAATGCCGTCGACCATGCCGTAGGGATAGCCGAGCACGCGGCCGGTATCGCGCACCACGGCCTTCGCCGCCATGGTGCCGTAGGTGATGATCTGGCTGACGCGGTCGCGGCCGTACTTCGCGGCGACGTAGTCGATGACCTCGTCGCGGCGGTCCATGCAGAAGTCGATGTCGAAGTCGGGCATCGACACGCGTTCGGGATTGAGGAAGCGTTCGAACAGCAGGTCGTAGGGCAGCGGATCGATGTCGGTGATCTTCAGCGCCCACGCGACCAGCGAGCCGGCGCCCGAACCACGGCCGGGACCGACCGGGATGTCGTGTTCCTTGGCCCACTTGATGAAGTCCGAGACGATCAGGAAGTAGCCCGGGAATCCCATCTTGCAGATGACGTCGAGCTCGACGTTCAACCGCTCGACGTAACTCTCGCGCGTGTGGCCAGCCGCCACCGGGTACTTCTCCAGGCGTTCGACCAGGCCCTCGTGCGATTGCGCGCGGATCCAGGTGTCGAGCGTGTGTTCGCTGGGCACCGGGTACGCGGGCAGGTAGTAGGTGCCCAGGCGCAGTTCGAGATTGCAGCGCTGCGCGAGCGCGAGCGTGTTGTCGATCGCGTCGGGGACATCGGAGAACAGCGCGGCCATCTCGTCGGCCGATTTGAGGTACTGCTCGCGCGTGTAGAGCTTCGGGCGACGCGGATCGTCCAGCACGCGGCCGGTCGAGATGCACACGCGCGCCTCGTGCGCATCGAAGCCTTCGGCATCGAGGAAGCGCACGTCGTTGCCGGCGATCACCGGCAGCGAGAGATCGGACGACACCTGCAGCGCGAGCGCGTTGTGCACGGTCTCGTCGTCGAAGCCGCAGCGGGTGAGCTGCAGGAACAGGCGGTCGTCGAACACCTCGCGCCATTGCGCGTACCACTGCCGCGCAAGATCGTCGCGACCGCCGGCCAGCAGCTTCGCCGCCGGACCGTGGCGACCGGCGATCGCGAACAGGCCGGTATTCGCCTCGCGCAACCAGTCCGGGCGCACCACGACGCCATCGGTGCGATGGCCTTCCATCCACGCGCGCGTGAGCAGGCGCGACAACGACAGATAGCCGTCGTGGTCGCGGCACAGCAGGGTCAGCGTCGAGGCCGGTTCATCGCCTTCGGCGAGCGAGATGTCGGCGCCCATCACCGGCTTGATACCGGCGCCCTCGGCCGCCTTGTAGAACTTCACCAGCGCGAACAGGTTGTTGCGGTCGGTCAGCGCCACCGACGGCTGGTCGAGCGCGGCGCAGCGTTTGACCAGCTCCTTGATCCGGATCGTCGAATCGGAGAGCGAGTATTCGCTGTGGACATGCAGATGGGCGAAGCGGGCGGACATTGCGTGGGCGTGGCGACCGGAGGGTCAGGTTAGGGCCGGGGCGGGGGGCGGACAAGGCTTGACAGGGGACGGGTCGCGATCTGGCGCGGCGGCTGTGTGCCGGCCCACCGGGAACGGTTCAGTCGTGGGCGTCCGACGCGCGCAGATCAGGCCGGCAACGGCTCGGCGAACAGGTCCGCGGTGGCGGGTTCGGCGATGACGTCCGACATGGCCTGCGGCAGGAGGCACGCCACCGGCGCAAAGCTGCGGCGGTGATGCACGCACGGCCCATGCGCGCGCAGCGCGGCCAGATGCGTCGGCGCGCCATAGCCCTTGTGCCGGTCGAACCCGTAATCGGGAAACTGCGCATGCAGTTCGACCATCGCGCGGTCGCGCGCCACCTTGGCGAGGATCGAGGCCGCCATGATCGACTGCTCGATCGCGTCGCCGCCGACGATCGCGCGCGCCGGACAGGGCAGGCCGCGCGGCAGGCGGTTGCCATCGATCAGCACGCGCTCCGCGGCCGGTGCCAGCGCCTGCACCGCACGCGCCATGCCGACCATCGTCGCCTGGAAGATGTTGATGCGATCGATCTCGTCGACTTCGACGAACTCGACCCGCCAGGCCAGCGCATGCTCGACGATCCGCGGATACAGCGCCTCGCGGCGTTTTTCGGTCAGCTTCTTGGAATCGTCGAGGCCGTCGATCGGGCGCTTGGGATGCAGGATCACCGCCGCGACCACGACCGGTCCGGCCAGGGGGCCACGTCCGGCCTCGTCGACACCTGCGATGCGCAGGCGGCGGGTCACGGTGTCCGCGCCGGTGCGGGCAGGGCGGGCACGGCCAGACGCGAGACGGCCTCTGCTGCGGTGGCCGACGCGCCCTGGCGCAGCTGCAGATGCAGATCGCGATAGACCGGCTGCAGCGCATCGGCCGCGGCCGGATCGCGGAACCAGTGCAGCACGGCGGCGGACAGGTTCCCGGGCGTGCAGTCTTCCTGCATGAATTCCGGCGCGATCAGGCAGCCCGCCAGCACGTTGGGCAGCGAGAAGCGATCGACCTTCATCAGCTTGAAGAGGCGCACCAGGAACGCCGTGCTCGGCGCGATGCGATAGCCGACGACCATCGGCCGCTTGGCCAGCAATGCTTCGAGCGTCGCGGTGCCCGACGCGAGCAGCACGACGTCGCTGGCGACCATCGCGGCGCGCGCCTGCCCGTCGAGCACGCGGACATCCAGCGCGGAGAAGCGGGGCTGCGCGAGCAGTGCATCGATCGCGGCGCGGCAGCCCGCGTTCGCGGCCGGCACGACGATGCGCAGGCCCGGCAGCGCCTCTGCGACCCGCGCGGCGGCCTCGAGAAACACCTCGCCGAGCCGGCCGATCTCGCCCAGGCGCGAGCCCGGCAGCACGGCGAGCACCGGCGCGCCCTGCGGCAATCCGAGCGCATCGCGCGCGGCCGCGCGGTCGGGTTCGAGCGCGAGCATCTCGGCCAGGGGATGGCCGACGAAGCGCGCATCGACGCCGTGGGTCGCGTAGATCGGCGGCTCCATCGGGAACAGGCACAACACCAGATCCGCGCTGCGGCCGATCTTCGCCGCACGCCCCTGTCGCCAGGCCCAGATCGACGGGCTGACGTAGTGCACGGTGCGGATGCCGCGGTCCTTGAGCGTGCGCTCCAGTCCGAGATTGAAGTCGGGCGCGTCGATGCCGATGAAGACGTCGGGCTGCCAGTCGAGCAGGCGCGCGCGCAGCGTCCGGCGCAACGTCAGCAGGCGCGGCAGATGCCGCAGAACCTCGGAAAGACCCATGACCGCAAGTTCGGAGGCGTCGTGCCACGTCTCCATGCCGGCCGCGCGCATCGCATCGCCGCCGACGCCGGCGAAGCGCGCCTGGGGATAGCGCGCGCGCAGCTGTTCGATCAGACCGGCGCCGAGCAGGTCCCCGGAGGCTTCGCCGGCCACGAGCGCGATGCGCAACGGTACGCTAGGCGTGCGGTCGTCGATCAGGGGCACGGATGCGGGCGTGGGACTGGACACGGTGGCATTGTGCGGCATCGACGGTGAGTCGTGCCGCGGGAGCGGTCAACGCAGCAGCGGACGCTCGCCTGCCTCGATGAAATCGAGAAATGCACGCACGTCGTCGCTGCCCTGCGCCATCTCTTCCAGGCGCACGCGCGCGTCGGCCAGCGAATCACCCGACACGTACAGGGCGCGGTAGGCGCGCTTGATCGCCGAGGTGCGCGCGGCGTCGAAGCCGCGTCGCTTCAGGCCTTCGGCATTGATGCCACGCGGCCGGCCGTAGCCGTCCTGCGCCACCATCACGAAGGGCGGCACGTCGCCGTTGACGAACGCGCCCATGCCGATGAACGCATGCGCGCCGATCCGGCAGAACTGGTGGATGCCGACGAAGCCGCTGAGGATCACGTGGTCGCCGACGGTGACATGGCCGGCCAGCGTGGCGTTGTTCGAGAACACGCAGCGGTTACCGACCACGCAGTCGTGCGCGACGTGCGTGTACGCGAGAAACCAGTTGTCGTCGCCGACGCGGGTGATGCCGCCACCGTCGCCGGTGCCGCGGTTGATCGTGACGAATTCGCGGATCGTGTTGCGGTCGCCGATGACGAGTTCCGCGCGTTCGCCGGCGAACTTCTTGTCCTGCGGCTCGCCGCCGATCGCGGCGTGGCCGTGGATGTGGTTCTCGCGGCCGATGCGCGTCGGGCCGTGGAGGCTGCAATGCGGGCCGACGATGGTGCCGGCGCCGATCTCGACGTCCGGTCCCACCAGCGTGAACGCACCGATGCGCACGTCCTCACCCAGCTTCGCGCCGGGATCGACGACCGCGCTGGGATGGACCTGCGCGGCGCCCATGTCAGCGCGGAACCTCGGCGCAGAGAATCTCCGCGCAGGCCGCCTGCTGGCCGTCCACACGCGCGATGCCGCTGTACATGGTCATGTTGCGGATCTCGCGCTTGATGGTGACTTCGAGCTCGAGACGATCGCCCGGCACCACCATGCGCGAGAACTTCGCCGCGTCGACCTTCACCAGGTAGGAGAGATTGCCCTCGCAGTCCTTGCCCTTGGTCAGGTGGGTCAGGATGCCGCCGGCCTGGGCCAGCGCCTCGATCACCAGCACGCCCGGCATCACCGGCTGGCCCGGGAAGTGGCCCTGGAAGAACTCCTCGTTGGCCGACACGTTCTTCCAGCACAGCACGCGCTTGCCGTGTTCGAACTCGACCACGCGGTCGATCAGCAGAAACGGATAGCGGTGCGGCAACAGCTTGTGGACGCCGTCGATGAGGATCGGCAGCGTGATGTCGGTCGTCATGGTTCCCCCTTCCCGAGCGCCGTGACGCGGCGCGCGAGCGAATCGAGCTGACGGATCCGCACGGCATTCTTCCGCCACTCGCGCGTGGGCTGGGCGGGAATGCCGGCGGAATATTCGCCGGGCTCGGTGATGGATGCGGACACCATCGTCATCGCGTGAACGACGACGTGGTCGCAGATTTCAAGATGGCCGGCCACGCCGACCTTGCCGGCGAGCAGACAGTAACTGCCGATCTTCGTGCTGCCGGCGATGCCGACGCAGCCCGCGACCGCGGTGTGCGCACCGATGCGCACGTTGTGGCCGATCTGGATCAGGTTGTCGAGGCGCACGCCTTCGGCCAGCGTGGTGTCTTCGAGCGCGCCGCGATCGATGGTGGTGTTGGCGCCGATGTCGCAGTCGTCGCCGACGACCACGCCGCCGAGCTGCGGCACGTTGATCCAGCGCCCGGCGTCCATCGCCAGGCCGAAGCCCTCGGAGCCCAGGACGGCGCCGGGGTGGAGGGTGACACGGGCGCCGAGACGCACGCGCTTGACCAGGGTCACCCGCGCGACGAGATGACTGCCGGTGCCGACGACGCAGTCTTCGCCGATCACGCAACCGGCGCCGATGGTCACGCCCGCGCCGATCACGCTGCGTGCGCCGACGCTGACGTGCGGGCCGATCGATGCGGACGCATCGACCTGCGCGCTCGGATCGATGACCGCGGAGGCGTGGATGCCGACCGGCGCGACACTCGCGGGGTCGAACAGCGCGGCGATCTTCGCGTAGGCGACATAGGGGTCCTTCGCGATCAGCGCGGTGCCGGCGTAGCCCTCGGCGTCGGATTCGCGCAACACCACGATGCCGGCCGTGGTGTCGGCCAGCTGTGGGCGGTAACGCGGATTGGACAGGAACGCGAGCTGTCCGCTGGTCGCCTTGGCCAGCGTCCCGACGCCGGACACCGAGGTCTCCGGCGCGCCGTGGACGACGAGACCGAAGCGCTGCGCGAGCGCTTCGGCGGTGTGGCGGGTCTGCGTGTCGGTCATCGGCGGCGCTGGATCAGAACGCGCCGCCGAAGGTGAACTGCAGGCGCTCGACCTCATCAGCCTGCTTGATCAGATCGCCCGAACCGCCGCGCACTTCCTTCTGCTGGCGCAGCGGGTACGCGTAGCTGATCGAGATGGGGCCGACCGGCGCCCGCCACATCAGCGCGATACCTGCCGATGCCCGCAGCTCCTTGGCGTCCCAGCTGTCGACATCCCGGTAGACGTTGCCGAAATCGACGAAGGCGGAAATACGTGCAGCAGGCGACTTGATCAGCTGCGGGAAGAACATCTCGGCAGAGCCGATGGTCTTGACCGCGCCGCCGACGGGCTGCAGGAAGGAGCTGCCGAGCGCCGTCTCGCGCGGGCCGAGCGTGTTGTCGCGGAAGCCGCGCACCGAGCGCGGGCCACCGGCGTAGAAGTTCTCGTAGAACGGCAGGCCGGTCGCAGTGAGCGTGCGGATGTAATCGTCGGATCCGGTTTCACACGGGTCGCTCGGCGGCGGCGGCGGAGCGGGCGCCGGCGGATTCGGATTGCCGGTTGTCGGCGGTGTGGGCGGCGTGGGCGCGGTGAAGCACACATTGCGCACGACATCGCTGCCGTAGCTGTCGCCATAGCCGAGTTCGGCGCGGGTGTTGAGCACCAGATGGCGGTTGATCGGCCAGTACTTCGAAATCTCGTAGTTGAGCTTGTAGTACTCGGCGGTCGAGCCCGGCAGCGTGGTTTCCAGCGAGACGCGCTGCAGCATGCCGCGCGTGGGCTGGAGGAAGTCGTTGCGCGTGTCGCGCGCCCAGGCCAGTTCACTGCGCCAGGCGTGGAAGGTGCGCGAACCGAAGGCATCGACGTAGTCGACGATCGATTCGGGCGACGAACCGCGGAAGGTGAAGATCTGGTTGCGGTCAATACCCAGCAGCAGCGAGATCGAGTCGTTCTCGGTGAGCGGAATGCCGAGCACCGTCTGCGCGGCCGCGCTCGTGGAGGAGAACTGCGCGGTGTTGAACTCGGAGTTGTCGAACTCGCGCCACCACAGGTTGTAGCCCAGCGACATGCCGCCGTCGGTGAAGTACGGGTTCATGAAGGAGAACGAGTAGCGCTGCAAGAACACGTTGCGCTGCGCTTCGACGGACACGCGATTACCGCTGCCGAGGAAGTTGTTCTGCGACAGCTGCACGGAGGTGGTGAGTCCCGCCAGCTGCGAATAGCCCAGACCGAAGGTGAAGCTGCCCGAAGTCGTCTCGGTGACGCTGAACACCACGTCGACCTCGTCGTTGCTGCCGGGCACCGGCTGGCTCTCGACGTTGACGCTGCCCGATTCGAAATAGCCCAGGCGCTGCAGGCGGACCTTCGAGCGGTCGACGGCCGCCTGCGAGTACCACGCGCCTTCGAACTGGCGCATCTCGCGGCGCATCACTTCGTCCGACGTGCGGCTGTTGCCCTTGAACTGGACGCGGCGCACCTGCACGCGCGGACCCGGCACCACCTGCAGGTTGATCGCGACCGTGCGGTTCTCGCGGTCCACCTCGGGAATCGGATTCACCTGCGCGAACGCATAGCCGATGTTGCCGAGCGTGGCGACGATCGCGTCGGAGCTCAGTTCCAGCAGCGCGCGCGAGAACACCTGGTCCTTCTGCACGAAGACGCGGCTCTCAATCTCTTCCTTCGGCAGCACCGTGTTGCCGGTGATCTGCACGTCCGACACCTTGTAGATCTCGCCTTCGGTGACGCCGGCGGTGATGAACATGTCGGCCTTGTCGGGGCTGATCGAGACCTGGACGCTGTCCTCGCTGAAATCGATGTAGCCGCGGTCGAGGTAGAAATTGTTCAGCTTTTCGCGATCGCCCTCGAGCTTCTCGCGCGAATACTGGTCGTCGCGGCGGTACCAGCTGAGCCAGTTCGACTCGCCCGATTCCCAGTTGTCGGTCAGCGTCTCGAGATCGTAGGTTTCGTTGCCGACGATGTTGATGTGGCGGATCTTGGCCGCCTTGCCTTCCTCGACGTTGATCGTGATATCGACGCGGTTGCGGTCGAGACGCGAGACGGTCGGCGTGATCTTGACGTTGTACTTGCCGCGGTTGTTGTACTGGCGCACCAGTTCCTGGGTCACGCGGTCGAGCGCGAGCCGGTCGAAGGTCTCGCCTTCGGACAGGCCGATCTCGGTCAGGCCCTTGGTCAGGTCCTCGGTCTTGATGTCCTTGTTGCCGGTGAGCGTCAGGCGGTTGATCGCCGGGCGCTCGCTGACCGTGAACACCAGGATGTCGCCCTGGCGTGCGACCTGGATGTCTTCGAAGAAGCCCGTGCGGTACAGCGCGCGCACCGACTCGCTGATGCGGGTCGGGTTGACGGTGTCGCCACGCTCGACCGGCAGATAGGTGAACACGGTGCCCGCGCCGATGCGCTGCAGGCCGTCGACACGGATGTCACTGACCGTGAAGCTGCTGGCGCTGGACGGCGCCAGCGGAGGCAGCGTGGCGGCCGCCGGCGCGGTGACAGGTGCGTTCGCGGCCGTCTGGGCCCAGGCCGGTGCGGCGATCACCGAGGCGAGGGCGAGGGCGAGCAATCGGCGGTCAGGCATTCGCGTCATCTTTGAATCCGGGTAGGGGAGTGGTTCCGGCGCGGTGCGCGCGGCGGAATCCGGGGCGGGGCAGGGTCAGCGCACGAGTTGCAGGATGTCGTTGTAGAACGCCAGGCCCATCAGACTGGCCAGCAGGGCCATGCCAACGTATTGCCCGGCCACCATCGCGCGCTCGCTGACCGGGCTGCCTTTGACCAACTCGATAAGGTAATACAACAGGTGTCCCCCATCCAGCAGCGGGATGGGGAGGAGGTTCAGGATCGCCAGGCTCAGCGACAGCAGTGCGAGGATGGTGAGGTACCACGCAGGCCCCTGGCCGGCGTAGGTGTTGGCGGCCCGCGCGATGGTGATCGGGCCGGCGACGGTGTTCTCGATCGCGACGCGGCCACTGAAGGCGCGGCCGATCATGCCGACCAGCTGGCCGGTCAGATGTCCCACTTCGTGGAACGCCGCCGGCACCGACGCCAGTACGCCGTACTGCTGCATCGCATCCTTGGGCGGCAACGGCAGATCGCGCGGCGGCGCGATGCCGAACGCCCAGTACGCGCCGCGGCCGTCCGGCAGTTCGGTGCGTCTGGGCGCCATCTCCAGCGCGAGGCGCTCGCCATCGCGCTCGACCTCGACCATCGCCTGGCCGCCGCGATCCCCCAGCGCCTGCACCAGTGGGCCGATGTCTTCGAAAACCCGCACCGGGCGGCCGTCAATGGCCGTCAACCGATCGCCTTCGGCGAGGACGCCCCAGGCCGCGGCTTCCGGTTCGACGCGGCCCACGACCGCAGGCAGCAGCAGATGGCGCGGCCACAGGCCGATCGCCGGCGTGATCCGGCGCTGGTCGAAATCCTCGGGCAGTTCGGACAGCCGCAGGTCGCGCACCACTTTGCGATCGCGCTCGTCGGTCACGTGCACGGCGACGTCCTGGCGGTCGAGCGCGGCCGGCAGCAGCGCCAGCTGCACTTCCATCCAGGTGGGCGTGGACCGGTCGCCCACTGCATCGATCCTGTCGCCCGCACGCAACCCCGAACTTTCGGCGATGCCGCTGGACTGCCCGACCACGGGCGCGTAATCGGGACGTCCGATCACGAACATCGCCCACAGCAGCGCGACGCACAGGATCAGGTTGGCGATCGGGCCGGCGGCGACGATGGCGATGCGCTTCCAGACCGAGGCGCGATTGAAGGCGGCATGCGCCTCGGCCTCGGGCACCGGGCCTTCGCGTTCGTCGAGCATCTTGACGTAGCCGCCCAGCGGGATCATCGCGACCTGGTAGACCGTGCCGTCCTTGCCGCGGCGCGACCACAGCGCACGACCGAAGCCGACCGAGAACCGCAACACGCGCACACCGCACCGGCGCGCGACCCAGTAGTGGCCGAACTCGTGGAAGGTCACCAGCACGCCGAGGCTGACGATCAGCCACCACACCGAGCCGAAGAATTCAGACATCACGCTTGTTCAATGGATGGCACCGGAGTCGATGGCACGAAGGGCGGCGCTGCGTGCGCGTGCATCGGCATCGCGCAGCACGGCCAGCGACGCCGCCGCAGCGGCGGGAAGCGTGTCGAGCACATGCCCGACGAGCGCAGGAATCGCTAGAAAACGCAGTCGCCCCTGAAGAAAGGCTGAAACCGCCACTTCATTCACTGCGTTCAGCAGGGCGGGCGCGGTGCCGCCGGCGGACAGGGCATCGCGCGCCAGGGCCAGGCAGGGAAACGCGACGGTATCCGGCGCTTCGAAATCGAGCCGACCATGCTGCAGCAGGTCCAGACCCGCGACGCCCGAGGCGATGCGGTCCGGATGGCCCAGGCCCACCGCGAGGGCGGTGCGCATGTCGGGCAATCCGAGCTGCGCGAGCGTGGAGCCGTCGATGAACTCGACGAACGAATGCACCAAGCTCTGCGGATGGACCAGCACGTCGAGGCGATCGGCCGGCATCGCGAACAGGTGATGCGCCTCGATCAGTTCGAGTCCCTTGTTCATCAGCGTGGCGGAGTCGACCGAGATCTTCGGCCCCATCGACCACTTGGGATGCGCGATCGCCTGCGCCGGCGTCACGTCGGCCAGCGATGCGCGATCGCGGCCGCGGAACGGGCCACCGGAGGCGGTCAGGATGATCCGCGCCACGCCGCTGCAGTCGCCGTCGGCGGGCAGGCACTGGTGGATCGCGTTGTGCTCGCTGTCGATCGGCACGATGGTCGCGCCCGCGTCGCGCGCGGCCTGCATCATCAGCGCGCCGGCCAGCACCAGCGATTCCTTGTTGGCCAGCAGTACGCGCTTGCCGGCGCGCAGCGCTGCCAGGGTGGAATCGAGACCGGCGGCGCCCACGATCGCGGCGACGACCGTGTCGCAAGCATGCGCATCGGCAGCAAGCGCGTCGAGCGCTGGCATGCCGGCATGTGGCGTGGTGTCGAGGCGCGCAGCGCGCAGGGCCGTCGCCAGTGCGTCGAGCGACGCAGGATCGGCGATCACCGCGTGGTCCGGACGATGCGTCACGCACAGGGCGACGAGGGCGTCGACGTTGCTGCCGGCCGCCAGCACGCTCGCGCGCAGGCGGTCGGAATGCCGGGCGATGACGTCCAGCGCCGACGTGCCGATGGAGCCGGTGGCGCCGAGGATCGCGATCTTGCGGATCATGCGCGACCCGTCCGGCCGACGGAGGCGGTGGCGGTGGCGGTGGCGACCCGCATCGTCAGAAGCCGAGCCAGATCTGGCCGAACGCGAATACCGGCAGTGCCGCCAGCACGCTGTCGAGGCGATCGAGCACGCCGCCGTGGCCGGGAATCAGCGTGCCCGAGTCCTTGGCACCGACGTGACGCTTGAGCAGGCTCTCGAACAGATCGCCGACCACCGATGCGAGCACCGTCAGCACGGCGACCAGTGCGACCAGCGGCAATTGCGCGACGCTCGCGCCGGCCAGTGGCGCGAAGGCGACCGCGACGATGACACCGGCCACCACGCCGCCCGCGAGGCCTTCGACGGTCTTGTTCGGGCTGATGCGCGGCGCCAGCTTGCGCTTGCCGAACTTGCGGCCCGCGAAATACGCGCCGGTGTCGGTGGCCCAGACGATCGCCAGCGCCAGCAGCAGCCAGCGGTTGCCGTGCCCGCCGTTCTCGCCGGCGTGGATCACGCACAGCGCCGCCCAGGCCGGAATGACCGCCAGCGTGCCCGCGGCGAGCTTGAAGACGCGCGCTCTGGTGTCGTGATCGGACGCGAAGTCGTAGTGACGCAGCCACAGCGTCGCCAGCAGCCACCAGCCGACACCGATCATCGCCAGGATCTTCAGCAGCACCAACGAGCCGCCACCAGTGGCCGAGGCCCAGACGATGGCCACCATCAGCAGCAGGTTCAGTGCCAGCAGCGCGGTCCGCGCGAGCGTGTCGTCGATGTCGGTCAGTCGCAGCCATTCCCACAGCGCGGCGAGAAAGAGCATCGCCGAGACGGCAGCCATCCACGGCGTGTTGAGCAGCAGCACCGCCGCGATGGCGACCGGGGCCATCAGCAGGGCCGCGAGAATGCGGGTCGATGTCATGGGTGGCCCTCCCCGGGCGCGTCCTGTGCGGTGGCGATCTGCTCGCCCGTCAGCCCGAAGCGCCGCTCGCGCGAGGCATAGACCTGGAGTGCCTGTTCGAGTTCCTCGACCCCAAGTTCGGGCCACAGCGTCTCGGTGAACCACAGTTCGGTGTAGGCCAGCTGCCACAGCAGGAAATTGCTGATGCGCAGGTCGCCACCGGTACGGATGAAAAGATCGGGCGCCGGCAGGTCGGCGAGTGCGACGCGCGCACCGAGCGCCGCTTCATCGATCTGGTCGGGTCGCAGCCGCCCGGCCGCGACCTCCTCGGCCAGCGCGCGCGCGGCGTGTGCGATGTCCTGGCGCCCCCCGTAGCTGGCGGCGACGGCCAGCGTCAGGCGCATGTTGCCGGCGGTGAGCGCCTCCGCCGCCGCCATGCGGCCACGAATGGCGTCGCTAAACCGGCTCCGCTCACCGATGAAGCGCAGGCGTACGCCGCGCCGGTGCAGCTCGTCGACTTCACGGTCGAGCGCGCCGAGGAACAGTTTCATCAGCGCGCCGACTTCCTCGTCGGGACGGCCCCAGTTTTCGCTGGAAAACGCGAACAGGGTCAGCGCGGAGACGCCGCGCTGGAGGCAGAAGTCGATGCACAGATTGACCGTGCGTGCGCCGGCGCGGTGGCCGATCATCCGCGGACGCTTGCGTCGCGCCGCCCAGCGCCCGTTGCCGTCCATGATGACGGCGATGTGGCGCGGTACGGAGCCGGTCGGAATCGGAGCGTTCATGCGGACTGCGGCCAGGCCGTCAGACCGACATCAGTTCCTGTTCCTTGGCCTTGACGACCTCGTCGACATCCTTGATCGCCGCATCGGTGATCTTCTGGATCTCGTCCTCGGTGCGGCGCTCGTCGTCCTCGGAGATCTGCTTCTCCTTGAGGAGTTCCTTGACCTGCTGGTTGGCGTCGCGACGGATGTTGCGGATGGCGACCTTGCTGTCCTCGCCTTCGCTGTGCACGACCTTCGACAGGTCACGACGGCGTTCTTCCGTCAGCGCGGGCAGGTTGAGGCGGATCGTCGTGCCGGCGGTATTCGGGGTCAGGCCGAGGTCGGAGCCGAGGATCGCCTTCTCGATCGCGCCGACGATCTGCTTCTCCCACGGCGTGATCGTCAGCGAGCGGGCATCGGACACCACCACGCTGGCGACCTGGTTCAGCGGCATCTCCGAACCGTGGTAGTTGACCTTGATGTGGTCGACCAGCGCGCTGGAGGCGCGGCCGGTGCGCACCTTGACCAGCGTGTGCTTGAGCGCTTCGACGCTCTTGGCCATGCGGGTCTGGGTGTCTTTCTTGATGTTGTTGAGCATGGGCAGCCCCGGTCCGTGTGCGAATCGGACGATTATAAGCGTCCGCGGCCGACGACGGGGCCGGGTGATGCCGCAGCGCAGCGCGAGGCTGCGCGCAACGGGCTCAGCTGCGGCCCTGCACCAGGGTGCCGATGGGCTCGCCGCGCAGGATGCGCAGCAGCACGCCGGCCTGGCTCATGTCGAAGATGCGCAGCGGCAGATCGGAGTCACGCGCCAGCGCGAACGCGGCGGTGTCCATGACTTCCAGGCCCTGGCGCAGCACGTCGTCGTAGGTCAGGCGGTCGTAGCGCTTGGCGTCCGGCACCTTCTTCGGATCGGCGTCGTACACGCCGTCGACCTTGGTCGCCTTCAGCAGCAGGTCCGCGCCGATCTCGATGCCGCGCAATGCTGCGCCCGAATCGGTGGTGAAGAACGGGCTGCCGACGCCGGCGGCGAAGATCGCGATGCGGCCCTTCTCGAGATGCCGGATGGCGCGACGGCGGATGTAGTCCTCGCAGACGTCGTTGATCTTGATCGCGCTCATGACGCGGGCGCGGGCGCCGCGCTTCTCCAGCGCGTCCTGCATCGCGAGCGCGTTGATGACGGTCGCCAGCATGCCCATCTGGTCGCCGGTCACGCGGTCCATGCCGGCTGCCGCGAGACCCGCGCCGCGGAAGATGTTGCCGCCGCCGATGACCAGGCCGACTTCCGCGCCGGCCTTCTGCGCTTCGATCACTTCGTCGGCCAGACGGCCGATGACCTTCGGATCGATGCCGTAATCCTCGTCGCCCATCAGGGCCTCGCCGGACAACTTGAGCAGGACGCGGCGGTAGGCGAGGGGGGCAGACGACATGCGATGACTCCGGGGGCGAGGACGGAGCGGATTCTAGGGGATCGACGCAGGACGTGCGCGAACCGGATGTCAGGATTCCGTTGTCCGCGCGCGCACCCGGCGGCCAGCCACGCCGCGAAGCGCCAGGCACCAGGCCCGGCGGCGGCTCCAGGTGCGCGGCGCAGAGCGGTCTATTTCGTCGCCGGTGCGTCGTGGTCCGCGGGTCGCTCGGCGTCGGCGTCCGGGGTCTTCTCTGCGTCGGGCGCCACCGCCTCGACCGTGCCGTCCGCGTGCACGCGGCGTACGAACGCGGGTCCGGAGATCAGCGCTGCATCGTTGCCTTCGGCAGACCGGTTGTTGTCGTCGGCGTACGCATCGCCGCGCGCCGCCTTGCGGTCGTTGACCGCCACGTGATCGGCCTGCTGGGCCTGGTCGGGCGCGGTCGCGGACTTGGGGGTGTTAGAGGACATGTCGGTGGGTCTCGTGCCTGCGGGCCCCGACCGTGACGCACCGGCTGCCCGGGGGCCGTGAATCCGGCAGGCGCGACGCGGCGGTGCCGCTGCGGTCAGGCCGGTGAGGTGACGCAGCTCGCGCGCCACCCTGGACGCGCGGTCTTCTCGCGGCGCACGGTGCGCGCCGCACGGCCTATCGGCGCTGCGTCGCTACAGCCGTGCGCCGATCGCCGCGGCGTCGCCGGGCATGCCGAAGTGGAAACCCTGCAGCGAGGTGCATCCCAGCTCGGTCAGCAAGTGCTGCTGGGCCGCGGTCTCCACGCCTTCGGCGATGACCGACAGGTTCAGCGTGCGGCCGAGCGCAATGATCGCCGAGACGATCGCGGCATCCTCGCTGCCGGCGACGAGATCCTTGACGAAGGCGCGGTCGATCTTGAGCTCGCTGGCGGGCAGCCGCTTGAGATAGAGCAGGCTGGAATAGCCGGTGCCGAAATCGTCGATCGAGATCTGCACGCCCAGTGCCGACAGCCGCTGCAGGATCACCAGGCTCGCCTCCGGGTCGTGCATCGCGGTGGATTCGGTGATCTCGAGCACCAGCGACGATGGCGGCATGCCGTGCCGCGCGAGCGCTTCCTTGATCTTGCCCAGCAGCCCGGGCGAGCGGAACTGCGTCGCCGACAGGTTCACCGACACCGTCGGCACCGTGCGGCCCTGTGCGCGCCATTCCATCAACTGGCGACAGGCTTCATGGATGACCCAGCGCCCGATCTCGAGGATCAGGCCGGTCTTCTCGGCCAGCGGGATGAACGTGTCGGGCATCACCAGCCCGCGCTCGGGATGGTGCCACCGCAGCAGTGCCTCGACGCCGACCAGCGGGCCGTCGGGCGCGCGCAGTTTGGGCTGGTAGGCGAGGGTGAACTGTTCGAGTGCGAGCGCCCGGCGCAGGTCCTGGATCAGCGCGAGTTCGGCATGCGCGCCGCGGTTCATCGACGGCTCGAAGAAACAGTAGGCATTGCGCCCCTGGTCCTTGGCCGAATACATCGCCGCGTCGGCGTTCGCCATCAGCTCGCGCGCGCTGGTGCCGTCGGCGCCGAAGATGGCCACGCCGATGCTGCCGGTCACGTGCAGATCGCCGCCTTCGATCTGCACCGGCATCGCCACCGTCTCCAGCAGTTTTTCGGCGAGCGCCGCCGCGTCGCCGGGTTCGCGGATGTCGGCCAGCACCACGAATTCGTCGCCGCCCAGGCGTGCCAGTGTGTCTTCAGCACGGATCTCGGCGGTCAGGTGACGTGCGACCTGCAGCAGCAGGCGGTCGCCCACCGGATGGCCATACGCGTCGTTGACCGCCTTGAACCCGTCGAGATCGACGAACAGCAGCGCGAACCGGTGACCGTTGCGGACCGCACGGCGGATCGCGTGTTCGAGGCGATCTTCGAGCAGCAGGCGGTTCGGCAACTTGGTCAGGTTGTCGTGCAGGGCGAGATAGGTCAGCTCCTGGTTGGCCTTCTTCAACGAATCGCCGAGCAGCGCCGTGCGCTCCTGCAGACGCCGGTCCAGGATCGAGGTCGTCAGCGCCATGCCCAGGATCGCGAACGTCGTCGCACCGACCAGACTCGCCAGCCACTGCGGCGAGATGCCGCCGGCGATCGCCGCGCCGCAGATGCTGCCTTCGGGAAAGCGCGCCGCCGCCATGCCGGTGTAGTGCATGCCCACGACGGCCACGCCCATGACCAGGGCCGCCAGACCGCGGGCGCGCAGTACGCCGGCGCCTTCGCGGCGCAGCGAGAACGCGATCCACAGCGCGGCGCCGGCGGCGACGATCGCGATCACGATCGACAGCGCGAACCAGCCCGCGTGGTAGTCGATGCCGGGCTGCATGTGCATCGCTTCCATGCCGACGTAGTGCATCGCGGCGATGCCGGTGCCCAGGATCAGCGCCGCGACGCCGAGCTTGCGCGCGGGCAGGTCGCGACCGGCGATCACGTTCAGCGCATACGCTGCACTGCAGATCGCGATCAGCAGCGAGTACAGCGTCACCGCGAGGTCGTAACCCTGCGGAATCGGCAGCTGGAAGGCGAGCATGCCGATGAAGTGCATCGACCAGATGCCGAAGCCCATCGCGATCGCGCCACCGACCAGCCAGCTCCTGGACGCCCAGCCGTCGCTCGCGGCAATGCGCCCGGCCATGTCGAGGGCGACATAGGACGCGAACGCGGCCACGACATACGAAATGACCACGAGCAACGGGTTGTAGGTGCCGACGAGCATGCAGGGGAGCCGGAAGGGGGAGGGCTGCACCTGCAAAGCAACCGCCGTGCCAAGTTCGGGCGCAGCTGCCACACGGATCGAGGCGGATGTCGCCTGAACAACCCGCGCAAAAAAGAAGACCCGGCCAGACGGCCGGGTCAGGTTGTGACGCAGTCCGCAGATCGACCGGCAGCGGCCGGTCGTCCGCGGTCAGTCAGACGACGTCCGGTTCGCTGAAAGCCTCCGGCGCGTCCTCGGCCGAGCCGATCGGAATGCAGCTGCAGAACACGTTCTTGTCGCCGTGCACGTTGTCGACGCGCGCGACCGGCGGCCAGTACTTGGTGTGGCGCAGCGTGGCCAACGGGAACGCGGCCAGTTCGCGCGGATAGGCGTGCGTCCACTCGCTGGCGGTGACCTGCATCGCGGTGTGGGGCGCGTGCTTGAGCGGGTTGTCGTCGCGGTCCAGGCGGCCGTCCTCGATCGCCTGGATCTCGCCCCGGATCTGGATCATCGCATCGATGAAACGGTCGAGTTCGTGCAGCGATTCGCTCTCGGTCGGTTCGACCATCAGCGTGCCGCTCACCGGGAAGCTCAGCGTCGGCGCATGGAAGCCGAAATCGATCAGGCGCTTGGCCACGTCTTCGGCGCTGATGCCGGTCGCGTCCTTGATCGGGCGCAGATCGAGGATGCACTCGTGCGCGACGAGATCGTTGCGGCCGGTGTAGAGCGTCGGGTAATGCGGCGCGAGGCGCTTGGCCACGTAGTTGGCGTTGAGCAGCGCGACCTGGGTGGCGCGACGCAGACCGTCGGCGCCCATCATCGCGATGTACATCCAGCTGATCGGCAGGATCGACGCCGAACCATGCGTCGCCGCCGAGACCATGCCGACCGCGCCGTCGCCGCCGAGCGCGCGCGGCAGGTACGGCGCCAGATGCGACTTGACCGCGCACGGGCCGACACCCGGGCCGCCGCCGCCGTGCGGAATGCAGAAGGTCTTGTGCAGGTTCAGATGGCTGACGTCCGACCCCCACTTGCCGGGCTTGGCCACGCCGACGAGGGCGTTCATGTTGGCGCCGTCGGTGTACACCTGGCCGCCGTGCTGGTGGACGATGTCGCAGATCGCGACCACGTCTTCCTCGAACACGCCGTGCGTGGACGGGTAGGTGATCATCAGCGCGGCCAGACGATCCGAATACTTCTCGGCCTTGGCGCGGATGTCGTCGATGTCGACGTTGCCGTCCTTGTCGCAGCGGGTCACGACCACGGTCATGCCGACCATCTGCGCCGACGCCGGATTGGTGCCGTGCGCGGATTCCGGGATCAGGCAGATGTCGCGATGGCCCTGGCCCTGCGCCTGCTGGTAGGCGCGGATCGCGAGCAGGCCGGCGAACTCGCCCTGCGCGCCGGAGTTGGGCTGGAAGCTCACCGCGTCGTAGCCGGTGATCTCGACCAGCATCGCTTCCAGGCCGTCGATCAGCTCGGTGTAGCCCGCGGTCTGGTCGGCCGGCGCCAGCGGATGGATGTTGGCGAACTCGGGCCAGGTGACCGGGATCATCTCGGCGGTCGCGTTGAGCTTCATCGTGCACGAGCCCAACGGGATCATCGTGCGGTCCATCGCCAGATCGCGATCGGCCAGGGTGCGCATGTAGCGCAGCAGCTCGTGTTCGCTGTGGTGGGTGTTGAACACCGGATGGGTCATGAACTGCGTGTCGCGCGCGAGCGGGGTCGGCAGCGCATCGGCGGTCGCGGCGTCCAGCGCCTCGATGTCTGCGTCCGCGCCGAACAGCTTCGCCAGCGCGATCACTTCATCGCGGGTCGTGGTCTCGTCGAGGCTGATGCCGACCGACGACGCATCGATCGCGCGCAGGTTGAAGCCGGCCTCGCGCGACTTGGCGTGCAGCGCATCGGCATCGGCGCCGGTCACGTGCAGCGTGTCGAAGAACGCGTCGCCGACGGTGACGCCGGCCTTGTCGAGCGCGGCGGCGAGGATCGAGGCGAAGCGGTGCGTGCGGCGGGCGATGCGGGTCAGGCCGTCGGGGCCGTGGTAGACGGCGTACATCGACGCCATCACCGCCAGCAGCACCTGCGCGGTGCAGATGTTCGACGTCGCCTTCTCGCGGCGGATGTGCTGCTCGCGGGTCTGCAGCGTGAGGCGATAGGCCTGGTTGCCGGCGGAATCGACCGAGACGCCGATCAGGCGGCCCGGCATGGAACGCTTGTAGGCATCGCGGCAAGCCATGAAGCCGGCATGCGGGCCGCCGAAGCCGAACGGCACGCCGAAGCGCTGCGAGTTGCCGACGACGATGTCGGCGCCCCAGCGGCCCGGTGCCTGGATCAGGGTCAGGGCGAGCAGGTCGGTCGCGACCGCGACCACGCCGCCGCGCGCATGCACGGCTTCGGCGACGGTGGCATGGTCGTCGATGCGGCCGAAGGTGTTCGGGTACTGCAGCAGCACGCCGTAGGTGTCGGCGCCAGATGCATCGGCGGCGGGGCCGATCAGCAGCTCGATGCCGAGACCATCCGCGCGCGTGCGCAGCACGTCGAGCGTCTGCGGGTGCACGTCGTCGGCGACGAAGAACACGTTGGATTTCGACTTTGCCGACCGCTTGGCCAGCGTCATCGCCTCGGCCGCGGCGGTCGCCTCGTCGAGCAGCGAGGCGTTCGCGATGTCCATGCCGGTCAGGTCGGTGACCATGGTCTGGAAGTTGATCAGCGCTTCCATGCGACCCTGCGAGATCTCCGCCTGGTAGGGCGTATAGGCCGTGTACCAGGCCGGGTTCTCGAGGATGTTGCGCAGGATGACGTTCGGCGTGTGCGTGCCGTAGTAGCCCTGGCCGATCACGCTGCGCAGCACGGTGTTATGCGTCGCCACGCCGCGGATCTTCGCCAGCGCGTCGACTTCGGTCATCGCGTCGGGCAGGGCGAGCGGACTGCGCGAGGCGATGCTGCCCGGCACGATCGCGTCGGTCATCGCGTCGAGCGAATCGTGGCCGACGACGCCCAGCATGTGGGCGATCTCGGCGTCGTTCGGGCCGATATGGCGTTCGACGAAGGCCGAGTGGTGTTCGAGGTCGCGCAGGGTCGAAGCGGTCATGGCGGGCATCCGGAAGAGGCGGGGCGTCTGGACGACCGGCGCAGGTCCATGCCGGTCCGCGCCGCGGACGACAGGGCCGAAGACCGCCGGTCTTCCGCGTTGCCCCTCTGTCCTTTTGCCTGAGAGTTTGGAAGCAGTGTGCTTCGTGCCCCTTCGGCGCCGGGTCTGCCCTGAGGGCCTCCGGTCTCTCCAGAGTGTTGCCGCTGCAGCGGTACTGAGCCTGAGCGATTCCGGGCGGTTGCGCCTACGGCAGCGGACCCTCGCACCGAGCGTCCGCTTCTCCCACTGCATACGCGGCGCAGTATACCGGCCCCGTCGCGTGCCCGCGCGTGCCGCGCTGGGCCGGCGGAACGCGCCGTTGCCGGGGTGTGCGCACCGGTCGGCCTATGATGGCGCGCTCTTTCGCGGCGCCTGCGCCGTCCCCCCCCGGTCCGCGCGCGCGGACGCCTGCCGGTATTCCGATGTCTGATTCCTGCTGTACTGCGCACGGTGTCGCGCCCGCGTCCCGCATCCGAACCGCTGCTGCGCGCCCGTGGTCGCGCCGCGCATGAGACAGCCGCGCATGCCGTCGATCCGCACGCTGGCCCTGCTGCTGGCGGGTCTGGCGATGTTCGGGCCCTTCTCGATCGACACGATCTTTCCGGCGTTCCCGGCGATGCGCGCCGATCTCGACGCCGACCCGGCCGCGATGCAGCAGACGATCGCGGTGTATCTGATCGCCTACGCGCTGATGAGTATCGTGCACGGGCCGCTGTCGGATGCGATCGGCCGGCGCGCGGTGATCCTCGGCGGCCTGGCGGTGTTCGTGCTCGCCTCGGTGGGCTGCGCGCTGTCGACCGATCTGACCACGCTGCTCGCGTTTCGCGCGCTGCAGGGGCTGTCTGCCGGCGTGGGCCTGATCGTCGGCCGCGCGGTGATCCGCGACGTGCTGCAGGGCGACGATGCGCAGCGTCTGATGAGCCAGGTCATGATGATCTTCAGCATCGCCCCGGCGATCGCGCCGATCATCGGCGGCTGGCTGTTGGGCTGGGGCCGCTGGCCGCTGATCTTCTGGTTCCTGGTCGCGTTCTCGCTGGTGCTGCTGGTCGTCGTCTGGCGGTGGTTGCCGGAGACGCACCCGCGCGAACTCCGGATCTCGCTCGCGCCGCGCCGGCTGCTGCGCGACTACGTGTCGATCGTCGCGAACCGCCGCTTCCAGCGCATCGCCGCGGCGGGTGCGTTCAATTTCTCGGCGCTGTTCCTGTACATCGCCTCGACGCCGGTGTTCGTCGTCGACGTGCTGGGCCTCAACGAGCGCCAGTTCGGCTGGTTCTTCGTGCCGATGATCAGCGGCATGATGCTCGGCTCCTGGGTCTCGGGACGCGCGGCAGGTCGCATCACCGGCACGCGGCTGGCGAACATCGGCTTCGCGTGCAGCGGTGTCGCGATGGTACTCAACGTCGGCTACAACCTGCTGGTCGACCAGCCGGCAATCCCGTGGGCGGTGATGCCGGCGATGCTCAATTCCTTCGGTATCGCACTGACGTTCCCGATCCTCACGCTCGCGATCCTCGACATGTATCCGCGCCAGCGCGGTTCGGCGTCGTCGCTGCAGGCCTTCACCGGTCTGGTGCTCAACGCCGCCGTCGCCGGACTGCTGTCGCCGCTGGTCAGCCATCAGCCTTTGCTGCTGGCCGCGACCTCGGCCGGTTTCATGCTGGTCGGCTGGGCGTTCTGGCGCTGGGAACTCGCACGCTCGCCACGTCCGCCGGCATGTCCCAAGAACGCGGCAGCGATGGAGCCGACGGATCAGATGTAGCTGGCTCGTGGCAAGAGCCCGCGCTTTGCACGTCTCTGGTAAAGCTGCTCACTCGGGATGCAGCGGGCCTCCATCCGGACGCTGCGCCTGGGCTCGGTCAGCACGCGCCGCGCCGCAGTGCTCCCCGGCCCGGCGCAGCGCGCCGCGCAGTCGCTGCTCGCCCATGGCTAACGCGCCGCCGCGGGCTATTCATAGCCCACTCTCCGCGGCACCAGGCTGGAGTCCCGCGTGAGTGCTTTGCGTTTTTCCACGTCCGTGGAAAACGCCTCTCGTCGCGCGTGGCGACGATGCTGCGTCTTCGCCCCGTTGTTCCGGCGGCTTTCGACAGACGCATGTCCGGTCAAGCCGGATTCCCTTTCGCGCCGCGCAGGAACGCGAAGGCATCACTCGATGCAGAAGTCGCAATCCGACAGATCAGGAAGCGGACTGGCGGGCAGTGGCCGCGCCGAGCGCGCCAGGGATGGCGCGCGCCCGAGTCAGGGCACGACGCCCTGACCGAGGGAAAGGCGGCTGCTGCCTGACAGGCCGCTCCGTCTCCGGAGTGGAGAGGCCTCACCCACGAATCTGGGCGACGAACAAAAAAGAAGGGCCGGCAATGCCGGCCCTTTGACTTCCGAACTTGAAGACATCAACCCTGCGCAGGCTTCTCCGCCGCCGGCTGTGCAGCCGGAGCAGCTGCAGGCGCAGGCGACTGCGCGGACGCGGGCGCGGTCCAGCCGCAGGTCTTGCCTTCGTTCTGCTGGGTCAGCCAGGCCTGCAGCGGCGCGAAGTATTCGAGCACCGGCGCGGCATCCATCTGCTCGCCGCCGGTCAGTTCCTTCAGCGTCTGCTGCCACGGCTGGCTGTTGCCCTTCTCGAGCATCGCCCAGAACTTCTCGCCGGCGGCCTTGTTGCCGTAGAAGCTGCACTCGTTCAGCGGGCCGGTGTGGCCGGACGCATCGCACAGCGCCTTGTAGAACTGGAACTGCAGCACGTGCGACAGGAAGTAGCGCGTATAGGGCGTATTGCCCGGCACGTGGTACTTGGCGCCGGCGTCGAAGAACTCCTCGCCGCGCGCGGTCGCCGGGGCGACGCCCTGGTACTGCGCCTTGAGCGACCACCACGCGCTGTTGTAGTTCTCCGGCGTGATCGAGCCGTCGAACACGCCCCAGCGCCAGCGGTCGATCATCAGGCCGAACGGCAGGAACGACACCTTCGCCAGCGCCATGCGCATCTGCGAATTGACCAGCGATTCCTGCGTCTGCTGCTGCGCGCCGACAAGACCGATCGACTGCAGGTACTGCGGCGTCATCGACAGCACGATGGTGTCGCCGATCGCCTCGTGGAAGCCGTCGTGCGCGCCGCTCTGGAACAGCGGCGGGCGGCCGTTGTAGGCGAGGTAGTAATAGACGTGGCCGAGCTCGTGGTAGATCGTCGTGAAGTCTTCCTCGTTCGGCTTGGTGCACATCTTGGTGCGCACGTCGGGCTGCCCGTCGATCTTGACGCCCATGTCCCAGGCGCTGGCGTGGCAGACCACATCGCGGTCGCGCGGCTTCACGAACTGGGTGTTGGTCCAGAAGCTGGCGGGCAGCGCGGGCATGCCGAGCGAGGTGTAGAAGTCCTGCGCCCGTTCGTTCATGCGCTTGGCGTTGTCCACCTGCGCGGCATGGGCGATGTCGGCGCGGCGGTCGGAGTCGATCAGCGCGTTTTCCTTGACCATCCGCTCGTTGAGCTGGGTCTGGTAATCGCGCTCCAGCGCTCCGGTGATGTCGAGATCGCCGGCGTCGGGGTAGGGCTGCAGCACATCCCAGAGATTGCCCCAGTCCTGCTGCCACATGTTGCCCATCAGATGCGCCGGCAGCAGGCCGCCGTCGACGGTGCCGCGGCCCGGATATCGCGCTTCGAGGCGCGTGCGCGTGTAGCAGTGCAGCTGTTCGTAGAGCGGCTTGACCTGGTTCCACAACCGGTCGGTCTCGGCGGCGAGCTCGGCCGGGGGCATGTCGTAGCCCGAGCGCCACGCTTCGCCGGCGTCGGCGAAGCCGAGATCGCGCGCGCCCTCGTTGACCAGTTCGACGAAGCGCGTGTAGTCACCGCGCATGGGCTGGGCGATCGTGTGCCAGCCCTGCCAGGCGTCGAGCTGCGCGTCGTAGTCACGGCTGCTGCGCAGCACGTCTTCCAGCTGGCCCAGCTGGCGGCACTGGCGGGCTTCGCCTTCGCCGGTGCAGTAGACGCCCTTGCCGTAGGTGCCTTCCATCTTCGACGCAATCTTCGTCAGCTCGGCGAGATGCTCGGGATTGCGCGGCGGCGGCATGGAGGCGCCGAGCTTGAGCAGGTTGATCGCGCGCGCGGTCTCCGGCGACATCTGCTGGCCTTCGAACTTGCGCGCCTGCTCGATCCAGCTGTTGAGCTGGGCGAGATAGCGCTCGTTGTATTTGGCCGCCAGCAACTGGCTGTCGTCGTTGATGTACGTCGCCGACAGCCACTGCGAAGCGGTCAGCTCGGGCATCAACGTGCTGACTTCTGCGTTGACACGGGCGATGAACTGGTCGGCGGTCTCGCCGGCCGGCGCGGCGGGCGCGCCCGCGGTCGCGGCGGTGTCGGGCGATTCGGAGCGGTTGCAGCCGGCGAGCGTCAGGCTCGCGGCGACGGCCAGGGCGAGCAGGGTGGTGTGGGACTTCTTCACGGACAGCTTCCGGTCAGCTTGGGAACCGGGAGGCTAGTGCGGCGGCTGCGCGCTCGCAAGTGAATCGGAAGCCGACATCCGGGCGGAGGCGCATCGCGATGATGCGCAGGTTGTCATCCGGCGGGTTCCGTCGGGACCCGGCCCTGCGCTCCGGTGGGCAGCAGCGCACGCGCCACCAGCCACGCGCGTGCATCGTCCGCGTCGTGCTCGAACCAGGCGCGGGCCGAGCCCAGCCGGAAGGTGTAGCCCCAGGTGTCCATGTCCGCCATCAGGCGATCGCGACCGACGCCGGGCAGGGCATCGGCCAGGACGATCTGCAGATAGCAGGTCGCGTCTTCCTCTTCGACGGAGTCGGTCGCATCGGTGTGCACGGCGGCGCGGCGCTCGACCGGGAGCACGATCAGGTGCCCGGCCTCGTGCAGCATCGAATGCACCGGCGTATCGCCGCGCGCATGGACGTCGGTGCCGATGATGCCCGCTTCGGGCGCGCCCCAGTAACTGCCCGGGATCGGCGCGCCGTCGGCGACGCGATGCAGGGTCAATCCGTAGCCCGCGAGCAGTGCGGCCGGTGCGTCGAAGCCGATGTCCGCTAAGCACAGCACGGTCGCGGCCGGAGCGGCCGCATCGGAAGTGCGCGGGGCGTCCACGGCGACGGCTCAGGCGGTGGCCTGACGCTCCTCGGGCAGCGCGACCGAAATGTCGAGCACGTCGTGGTCGCCGTCCTTGACCAGGTCCACCTTGACCGCTTCGACGTCGATGCTGACGTACTTGCGGATCACCTCGAGCAGCTCGCGCTGCAGCAGCGGCAGGTAGTCCGGCGCGCCACGGTTGGTGCGTTCCTGGGCGACGATGATGCGCAGCCGGTCCTTCGCGATCGAGGCGGTGTTCTTCTTCGGCTTGAGGAAATCGAACATACCCATGATCAGCCTCCGAACAGCTTGCTGAAGAAGCCCTTCTTGTCGATGGCGGTGAAGCGCATCGGGCGCTCCTGGCCCAGCAGGCGCGCGACGGCATCGTCGTAGGCCTGGCCGGCGTTCGATTCGGCCGACAGGATCACCGGCTCGCCCTTGTTGGATGCATTGAGCACGTCGCCCGATTCGGGAATCACGCCGATCGTCTTCAGGCCCAGCACTTCCTCCACGTCGGTGATCGACAGCATCTCGCCGGTCTCGACGCGCGCGGGGCTGTAGCGGGTGAGCAGCAGGTGTTCCTGCACGCGCTCGCCGTTCTCGGCGCGGCGCGTCTTGGACTGCAGCAGGCCGATGACGCGATCGGAGTCGCGCACCGACGAGACTTCGGGGTTGACGACCACGACGGCGCGATCGGCAAAATACATCGCCAGGAACGCACCCTTCTCGATGCCGGCCGGCGAATCGCAGACGATGTATTCGAAGCCGTCGTCGGCGAGTTCCTTGAGCACGCGCTCCACGCCTTCGGTGGTCAGCGCGTCCTTGTCGCGGGTCTGCGACGCGGCCAGCACGTACAGGTTGTCGAACCGCTTGTCCTTGATCAGCGCCTGCTTGAGCGACGCTTCTCCCTGCACCACGTTGACGAGGTCGTACACCACGCGGCGCTCGCAGCCCATGATCAGGTCGAGGTTGCGCAGGCCCACGTCGAAGTCCACGACCGCCGTGCGCTTGCCCTGCCGGGCAAGGCCGATCGCGATGCTGGCACTGCTGGTGGTCTTGCCGACGCCGCCCTTGCCCGAGGTGACTACGATAATTTCAGCCAAAACACATCTCCTGGTGTGTCGCCGTCACTCGAGTGCGGCGATCTTCAATTCGTCATGCTCCAGCCAGACCTGGACGGCCTTGCCATGGAGTTCGCGGGGAATATCGTCCAGCACTTTGTAGTGGCCCGCTACTGCGACCAGCTCGGCATGGAAACTGCGGCAGAAGATACGCGCAGTCGGACTGCCCTGTGCGCCTGCCAGTGCACGGCCCCGCAACGGGCCGTAAATATGGATCGAACCGTCGGCGATCACCTCGGCGCCGGCGCCGACCGAGGACAGCACGGTCAGGTCGCGGTTCTGGGCGTAGAGCTGCTGGCCCGAACGCACCGAGCCGGCCTGGATCAGGCCCGGTTCCACGGCGGCGGTGGCCGGTGCCGGCTTCGGGGCCACGGGCGGCGCGGGTTCCGGCGTCGGCGCGGGACGCGATGGTGCGGGCGCGGGCGCCGCGTCGGCGTTTTCGTACTGGGCGCGGAATTTCGACAGCACCGGCAGATCCAGTGCTTCGGCGAGCGCCGCATTGGCCGGGCTGCCCCAGGCCAGGGCCACCGGCAGCGCGCCGGCGTCGCGCAGCGCATCGATCAGCGCCTGCGCGGTCGTCGCGTCGGGCAGTTCAGCCAGGCCGCCGAAATCCAGGATCACCGCGGCGCGGTCGAAGAGCTTGGGCGCGCGCGCGACGCGGCTGCGCATTTCCTCGGCCAGGCGGGCGACATCGAGCATGCGCACGCGCAGGTTGGCGATGCCGACCTGGCCGATCTTCAGTTCGCCGGCCGGTTCGAAATCGGCGGCGGGAGCAGGGCGGGACGCCATCAGGCTTTCGTCTCCTCGGGGGTGCGGACGGGCACGCGGGGGCGGCCCAGCCAGGGTTCGTCGGGCAACACGCCGCCGTAGGTCTCGCGCACCCAGGGATAGCTGCACAGGTCCTTGACCAGCATCGAGGCCCGGATGCCGCTGCCGGGCATCACGTGCTGCCCGACCTCGCGGAAGCCGAAGCTGCCATGGAACAGGCGGACCGGGTCGTTGTCGTGTTCGAGGAACACTTCACAGGTCAGCAGGGGATGTCGCACCTCGGCGTAACTCTGCACGTCGGCATAGAACGCGCGGCCCACGCCACCGCCGCGGCGGCGGCTGGCGACGACGACGCGGTCGATGTAGAAGAAGTCGGAATAGTGCGACTGGAACCAGCGGAAGTTGCTGCTCTCGTGATCGCTGCCGGCACCGAAGCCGATCAGGAATCCCACCATCACCGAATCGCGCTCGGCGACCCGGAAATACTCCGCGGTGTCGTGCAGATGCCGAAGACGGGCCGCATCCAGCGGCAGGATCGAGGGACCGGCGGCGTTGTTGAGTTCGAGGATGGAATCCAGCTCGTGCGCATGCACGTCGCGGACGACGATCGACATTCCAGACTCCAGAGACTACCGATGAACGCGCGAGACGACCGGTCGCGGCGCTCCTGCCGCTGCGCGTCGCACAGGCCCGGATTATTGCATGCCGGGGATCGCCGGGCGACCGGCGACGCGCGTGCCGGCATGACTTCAGGCCCGTCCGGAGACCGCTGCATGTGCCTAACATGCCGGCATGCTCCGTGATCTGAACCACAACCGTCTCCTGCGCATCGCCGGCCTGTTCACCTGGGCGATGATCGGCTTGCCGCTGCTGATGCTGTCGCTGGCGCCGGTAGAGCAGTTGACCGATGGCGGCATGCGGCTGGCGCTCGACAGCTGGCCGACCTGGGCCGCCTGGGCCGTGTTCGGCATGAGCTACGCCTGGCTGACCCGGGGGCTGGGCGAGCGTCGGATCCGCGCGTTCGATCACCTGCTGGTGCTGCTGCTGGCGGGCAGTGCGATCGCGATCAGCTACTACAGCCAGAGTGGCCTGGGCAGCATCCTGTTGATGGTGGTGGCCTGCGTACTGCCCTGGCTGCTGCCCCTGTGGGTGGGCGTGGCGCTGCTGGTGGCCTGCGAGTTCGTGATCGTGCCGGTCTACGTGCGCGGCTTCGATTTCACCTGGTCGGAGGCCGTGTTGCAGGCCGCCCTGTATGTCGGCTTCACCGGCTTCGCGTTCGTCACCGGTTTCGTGGGCCACCAGCAGGCGCAGGCGCGCGAGGAACAGCGCCGGCTCAACGCCGAACTGCGCGCGACCCGCGCCCTGCTGGCCGAGAGCGTGCGGGTGAACGAACGCACCCGCATCTCGCGCGAACTGCACGATCTGCTCGGTCACCACCTCACCGCGCTGAGCCTGAATCTCGAGATCGCCAGTCATCTGGCCAGCGGCCAGGCCCAGGAGCATGTGGGGCAGGCGCAGACCCTGGCCAAGCTGCTGCTCAGCGACGTGCGCGAGGCGGTGAGCCAGCTGCGCGACGACGATGCGATCGACATGCGCGCGACGCTGCTGCCGTTGGCCGAACATGTGCCCAGTCTGCAGGTCGACATGCAGCTGCCGGTGCAGTTCGTCGTCGACGATCCCGAGCGCGCGCACGTGCTGCTGCGCTGCACGCAGGAGATCATCACCAACGCCGTGCGCCACTCCGGCGCCAGCCTGCTGCGCCTGCGCTACAGCCAGGACCGCGACACGATCCGGGTCGATGCGCGCGACGACGGGCGTGGCGCCGAGGCGGCGCGGATCGGCAACGGCCTGACCGGCATGCGCGAGCGGCTGGCCGCGTACGGCGGCACGCTGCAGGTGGAGACCGCGCCGGGCAGCGGTTTCGTCCTGAAGCTGGAACTGCCGCTGGCGGATGCGACCGGGCTGCGCGATGCTGCGCGCCGGGGCGAAGCGCAGTCGCCGGCATGAATCCGCAATGGGAGGCACCATGATCCGAGTCTGCCTGGTCGACGACCAGACCCTGGTGCGCCAGGGCATCCGTTCGCTGCTCGCGCTCGACGGCGGCATCGAAGTGATCGCCGAGGCGTCCGACGGCCGGCAGGCGGTCGAGACGATTCCCGAGGTCAAGCCCGACGTCGTGCTGATGGACATGCGCATGCCGGCAATGTCCGGGCTCGAGGCGATCCAGGCACTGTCGCGCGCGGGCACGCTGCCGCCGACGATCATCCTCACCACGTTTGACGACGACCAGCTGGTGCTCGCGGGCCTGAAAGCCGGTGCCAAGGGGTATCTGCTCAAGGACGTGTCGCTGGACCAGCTGGTCGGCGCGATCCGTACCGTGGCTGGCGGCGGCTCGCTGGTCCAGCCGGCCGTGACCCAGCGCCTGCTCACGGGCCTGGAGCAGATGCGCAATGAATTCGTCAGCCTCGACAAGCCGGATCCGCTGACCGATCGCGAGACCGAGATCCTGCGGCTGATGGCCGGCGGTTTTTCCAACAAGGAAATCGCCAATTCGCTGGGCGTGGCGGAGGGCACGATCAAGAACCACGTGTCGAACATCCTGTCCAAGCTCGGCGTGCGCGACCGCACCCGGGCCGTACTCAAGGCCTTCGAATTGCAGCTCGTCTGACCGACAGGATGCCCGGCCCGTCGCAGCGCGACGGGCGTTCGAAGCGCCTGCGAACCTGCGGTTCGCGCGTAGGCGCTTCTCACCCTGTCCAAGCTCGGCGTGCGCGACCGCACCCGGGCCGTACTCAAGGCCTTCGAATTGCAGCTCGTCTGACCGACAGGATGCCCGGCCCGCCGCAGCGCGACGGGCGTTCGAAGCGCCCGCGAACCCGCGGTTCGCGTGCAGGCGTTTCCCACCCTGTCCAAGCTCGGCGTGCGCGACCGCACCCGGGCCGTACTCAAGGCCTTCGAATTGCAGCTCGTCATCCAAGCTCAGTCTGCGCGACCGTCCCCGGGCTGTGCCCGCGGGCTTCGAGTTGCCGCTGGTCTGATGGGCAGACCGCCCGGCATGCCGCAACGCCGTGCACGCCCGCCTGCACCTCAGGGCACGGCGTCGCAAGCCATTTCTATTCGCGAATTCAAGCCGCACGCCGGCCTGCACACCCCGGTGCGCCCGGAGGGTCACGACATCCGGAGTGCGTGCAGCGCGGCGCTTCGGCGCGCGCCGCACAGGGCGCGGGCGCCAGCAGGCGTTCGCAGTCCACAGACATCGCGTTTCTGAACATGCCCGGCCCGGCGGCAGCCCGATCCGGTGGGCACGACCGGTGACCGGACGCGTCCGTCGATTCGAGGCTTGAAGAGACTCGCCCGGTTACACGCAACTTGATACGATTGCCGGTCTGTGCCGCCTCAGGCCGGATTTGGTCCTGGAGAACTCTGAATGACCCGTCTGCTCGAACTGCTGATTTCCTGCGTCATCGTCGCCGTGCTGTTTCTCGTGGTGGCCGTTCTGCTTCCCTCCAGCCGCACGTTGACCGAATCAGCGGAAACAAACCGTCGCCAGACGATCGTTTTCGACACGCTCAACAGCGTGCTTCGCTTCAAGGACTGGTCGCCGGTGACCGCCTACGATCCGAGCGCCGAGCTCAAGATCTCCGGTCCCGACGCTGGCGTCGGCGCCCGTATCGATTACAGCTCGAGCCTCAAGCGCGTCGGTGACGGCAGCTGGGAAATCGTCGAGTCCGAGCCCGGCACCCGCGTGGTCTACGCGGTCGAGAGCGAGACGCGTGGCGACAACAAGCAGACCACGTTCACGTTGAGGCCCACCGGCCGCAACAACCGCAACATCGAGATCACCCAGACCTACAGCGTCGATTACGGCTGGGATCTGCTGGGCCGCTTCGCCGGTCTCTACGTCAGCCGCAACGTCGGCGACGGCATCAAGCTGGGGCTGGGTCGCCTGACCAACATGCTGGCCGCCGTCCCCAACGTCGACTACCGCGCCGAGGGCAGCACGCTGGCGAACCTGACCGCCGCCGATCGTCCGGCCGAGAACCTGCTGGTCGTGGCTGCGGGCGCCGTCGAGCGCAACAACCAGGTCATCCAGGATTCGATGAAGGCCAACGTGGAGTGGATCAACCGCACCATGGCCGCCAACAATCTCGAGGCCGCCGGTCCGCTGCGCATCATCACCACCGAGCTGGGCCGCGAGACCTACACCTTCGACATCGGCATGCCGGTCCGCAAGAAGGGCACCGGTCCGGCCGCGCCTGCCGCGCCGGCAGCTGACGCCGACGCCGAGGGTGAAGAGGCTGCAGCCGCCGCGCCGCCGGTCGTCGCATCGACCACCGATGCGGTCGAACTGACCGGTCTGGAGCTGCTGGGCCCGGTGAAGGCGATGTTCGTGCCGCGCGCCCGCGTCGCCAAGGCGAACTACAAGGGCTTCATGGCCGAGCTGGACAACGTCCGCAACGCCGTGCGCGCCTGGGCACTGACGCAGGGTTACGAGGTCACCGATCGTCCGTACGAGAACTACATCAACGGCATCGATACCGCGTTCACCGAGAACGGCGAGTTCGAAGTGTTCTGGACGCTGCGTGATCCGAATGCGGCGCCTGCCGCAGCCGCACCGGCGGCAACGCCGGCGCCGGCCGAGACCCCGGCGCCTGCCGAGGCGGCCGAGGCACCTGCAGCGGCGCCGGCCGAGTAAGCCGCGCCACGCGCAGTGTCTACATCGCACGCCGCATCCTCAGGGATGCGGCGTGTGTCGTTTCAGGATCCTGGTTTCCGCGGCAGGAACGGCCAAGCGGCCGCGTCGCAACGGCATCGGAGGCAGTCATGGGCATCGGTTCCACGCGTGCGTCGCGACACGTGGGCGGTCTGGTTGCGGCCGGCGCGCTGCTGGCCGGCATCTCGGTCGGCCTGTCGGCCTACGCGGCGCACGCCGTCGATGGCGATGCGCGCAGCGCGCTGCAGACCGCGGCGGTGTTCGCATTCGGCCACGGCATCGTGCTCGTGGTGCTCGGCCGCGCCGTGCGCAGCACCTTCGAACTCGTTTCGCTGGTCGCCTTGCTGGTGGGCACGCTATTGTTCGCCGGCGCACTGGTGTCGCGGCATCTGTTCGGTGGGCCGGCGTTCTTCGCACCCTGGGGCGGCATGCTGACGATGCTCGGCTGGCTGTTGCTGGCCGTCACTGCATGGCGGCGCTGATCGCCCGGTCCGGCTTGCCTCAGTCGATGGCGGATCGATACCGCCAGTGCCAGGGTTCGTAGACGATGCCGTGCGGGTTGTCGCGCGGATAGCTCAGGGTGAAGCCATGCCCGGGCGCGTGGCGGGTCAGCCATGCGAATGCCGCGGTCGCGTCGAACGAGTCGTCGGCCGGCGGCTCGCCGGGCGCGCTGATATCCAGCGCGCAGCCGGAATGATGTTCGCTGTAGCCGGGCGCTGCGTTGACCGCGAGAATCGCGTCGAGCGACAGCCCGCGCGCACGTTTGCGATCGAAGATGCCCAGCTGGTAGTCGTGGCTGCGATAGCCTGAAACCGCGTCGAGCGTCACGCCGTCGCGCGCGGCCGCCGCATGCAGGCCCTGCCATGCGCGCGCGGTCCGGGCCTCCAGCCACAAGGGCCGGCGATAGCGATCGACGCCGGCGAACGTCAGCCATGCCGGCTCGGCCACGAGCGCCAGGCCGGTGCGTGCGGCGTACGCGTCAGCGTCGAGACCCAGTGCCTCGAGCCGGGCTTCGACCTGCGACACCGGCAGATCGGGCGCGGGTGCCCGGGGCGCGCGCAGTGCGCCGGCATCGAGCAGGTCAAGCGCGTCGTCGATGCCGGCCTCGCGCTGCCAGCGCGGCATCAGGCCGACGATGCCGTCCGGCAGTACGGCGGCGAGATACGCGCCGTCGCGCTTGCGGCGCAGGACCTGCGTCGCAAGCGACAGGACGCGTGCGTCGCGATTGCTGCGCGCACGCAGCAGCGCCGCGGGCCAGAGCTCGATGTCGGGCGTGTTGAACAGGAAGCGGGACGACGGGTGGGCGTGCATACCGCGCAGCTTAGCGGCGCAGGTGCCGGCCGTCAGATCGGGTCCGTATCCCTGGCGCCGCGGATGACGCCAGCCCGCGCGCGTTGCCTCACAGCACGCTGTGCGGCGACAGGAGCGGCACCAGCGCGTGCAGCACCAGATCCGCGGCGAAGTGCGACGCCACGGCCATCTCGAAGCCGCGCCTCCAGTACAGCCAGCCGAATACCACACCGCCGAGACCGTTGAGCAGCAGCGTGCGGACCACGACGCCGGCATCCAGGCCCCAGACCGTGGAGGCCGTCGGCAGATGGCCGAGCGCGAACAGCAGCGCGGCGACCAGGATCGCGATCCAGGCGATGCGCGGCGACAGCGTTCCTTCGACGCCGGTGCGCCTGCGCTGCACCCAGCTGGCGGCCCATGCGATCAGGGTCATCAGGAACAGGCGCAGCTGCAGTTCCTCGACGAGGCCGCCGTAGAACGAGGCCATCAGGCCGTAGAGCGCGCTGCGCGCGCCGGCGATGTCGGTCATCGCCACGTCGGTTGCAGGCAGCAGCAGCGGGTCGACCACGCGTGACAGCGCGAGGATCGCCAGTGCGGCTGCGATGCCGAGACCGATCGCCTGCCAAGGCCGCCTTTCGCGCAGGCGTGCCTCACCATGGCGACTGACCCAATGCTGCAGCAGCGGCGCGCCCAGTCCGACGCGATGGCCCATGCGCAGGCCGGCCCAGGCCAGCAGCGTGCAGACGATGAACATCGACATCGCCTGGATCGCGACGAGCGCCGGCAGCGCGATCGCCCCGTTGCCGGTCATGCGCGCGGGGTCGATCTGCAGCAGATAGGGGATCACCGCGAGCGTGGCGACCGCGCCACCAGCCGCGAGCAGCACCGCGATGCGCAGGTCCTGGCGCGGTCGCGGCGCCTGCATGGCGGTGCTCACGTCCGCCGCTTGAGGAACAGCACGGTGGGGCCGACCGGCGTGGGGTGCACGGCGTTGACGAGCTCCCAGCCCTGCAGCCCCAGTGTCTGCAGGCGCTCCTCGATGGCTGCCGGCTTGAGGCCGCCCAGCAGGCTGACCTTGATTTCCTCGACCTTGTACTGCCAGCGCTCACTCATGATCGGTGTCCTTGCCTGGTTCGGTTTGGGCGGGCGGGGAGATCCGGCCCGCACGTCGCAGCGCGTCGCGCAGCAGGTATTCGATCTGCGCGTTCGCGCTGCGCAGATCGTCGTCGGCCCAGCGCTGCACGGCCGCGAGGATCGCGGCGTTGATGCGCAGTGGATAGGCCTTCTTATCGGTCACCCGCCGCCTCCGCGGGCGCGGCGCTTGGCGCTGGCGACGGTGAAGATGCACGCGGCCGCCAGGCCGTTGACCGCGCAGAACATCACCACGATCAGCGCGAGCAGGCGGCGTTCTTCGTCCCCCCACAGCGCGAGGCCCAGCGCGGTGGCCAGCATCGCCAGCCCGATCATCCGCAACAGCCGTGCGAGCTTGCTGTCGAGCACGGCCTTGTCGCGCACGCTCATGCCGCCGCTGCCGGCAGACAGTGGCAGGCGGCCCTGCACCAGCCAGCGGGCCGACACGAACGCCGGGATCGCCATCAACGCGAACACCAGCGCGGCGAGATGATGCGGGGCCATCAGTACAGCGAGCCGGTATTGACGATCGGCTGGGTGCCGCGATCGCTGCACAGCACGACCAGGAGATTGCTGACCATCGACGCCTTGCGCTCCTCGTCCAGCGTGACCACGCCGCTCTTGTCCAGCTCCGCCAGCGCCATTTCGACCATGCCGACGGCGCCTGCGACGATGCGCGTGCGCGCGGCGATGACCGCGTTCGCCTGCTGGCGCTGCAGCATCGCGTGGGCGATCTCCGGGGCGTAGGCGAGGTGGCTGATGCGCGCGTCGAGCACGTCGACGCCGGCCGCGGTCAGGCGCTCGTCGAGATGCTCCTTGAGGCGATCGGAGATTTCGGTCGGGTGGCTGCGCAGCGAAATCTGGTCGTCTTCGTGCTGGTCGTAGGGGTAGCTGGTCGCCATCGCACGCAGCGCCGCCTCGGACTGGATGTGCACGAAACTCTCGTAATCGTCGACGTTGAACACGGCTTCCGCCGAGTCCACGACGCGCCACACGATGACCGCGGCGATCTCGATCGGGCTGCCTTCGAGTTCGTTGACCTTGAGCCGGCCGCTCTCGAAGTTGCGCACGCGCAAGGACACTTTCTTCTTGGCCAGAAAGGGATTGTTCCAGCGCAGGCCGGCGTCCTTGACCGTGCCGACGTACTTGCCGAACAGGCTCAGCACGGCGGCCTGGTTGGGCTCGATCATGTAGTGGCCGATCAGGGTGAACGCCGTCGCCAGCGCGACGATGATCGCGACGACCGGCAATGCGCCACCGGCGCCGAGCAACGTCCACGCGCATGCCGCGAGGACCACCAGCTGGACCAGCAGGACCGGAATGCCGGGCAGGGAGCGGATCGGGTTCTCTTGCATCGCGGCATCCTCGGGTGGGTTTGAGTTGTGATATCGGATTGATATCTTGTTGTCAACACTCACGCAGCCGCGTGGGCCGGCGCGGCACCATCGCCGCACGCCATTTCCCTGGAGCCCCGATGTCCCGACCCCGCCACTTCTCGATGCTGCGCGACTTCCAGCTGGCCGACTGGTTCACGCTGGGCAATGCCTTCTGCGGCACCGGCGCGGTCTTCGCGGCGATGCGCTATCTGCAGGACGGCAGCGTGCGCGATCTGTTGCTGGGCATGGCGCTGATTCCCCTGGCGTTCGTCTTCGACGCGCTCGACGGCCGGGTGGCGCGCTGGCGCAAGGTCGCCTCCACGCTGGGCCGGGAACTGGACTCGCTGGCCGACGTGATCTCCTTCGGCGTCGCACCGGCCGCGCTGGCCTATGCCTGCGGCATGCAGGGCGGCTGGGACGTGCTCGTGCTCGCCGGCTTCGTCTGCTGTGGCGTCAGTCGCCTCGCGCGCTACAACGTGACCGCCGAGACGCTGTCGCAGGGCAGCGACAAGGTGAAGTTCTTCGAGGGCACGCCGATTCCGTCCAGCCTGCTGCTGGTGGTTCTGCTGGTCGTCGCGGCCTGGCAGGGCAGCATCGGCGATGCGTTGTGGCTGGGCGAATTGCGTCTGGGCCCGTGGCTGCTGCATCCGCTGGTGCTGGTGTTCGCCGTGTCCGGCGCGATGATGGTCAGCAAGACGCTGCGCATTCCCAAGTTCTGACACGGTCGACGCCGCGAGGCGTTGCTATGATCGAACCCGGTTCGCAGGAGTCGACGATGTTCAACATGGGACAGGGACCGGACGCGCAGGCCGCGGATCTGGAGCGCCTCGCGCGCCGTTACTGGGACACATGGCGCGATGCCTTGCAGCGCACGATGCCGGGCAACGCGTGGAATCCGATGGGCGCCACGTCGCCGGGCGCGGGCGCCGCGCCCTGGGGCGAACCCCCGCCGTGGTTCATGGGCGGCGCGCAACCACCGGACGCGGGCGCGGATGCGCTGCGGCAGTTCCAGTCCATGGCGGGTCCTTGGCTCGAGCAGATGCAGCGCGTCGCCGCCCAGTTCGCGGGTCGAGACGCATCGCCCGAGGCGATCACCGCCGCGTGGCGCGACGCGATGGGCGGCAATCCCGTCGGCGCGATGTTTGGCGGTCTGCAGGGGCCCGGCATCGAAGGCTGGGACACGTGGCTGCAGCGGCTCAAGCCGTGGCTCGATGCGGTGGGTGCAGGCCAGGCGATGGGCGGCGGCGGACGCGATGCGTTCGCGCTGCCGACCTTCGGTCTGACGCGCGAGCACCAGGAGCGCTGGCAGCAGCTCGGCCGTGCGTTCGCCGAGCACCAGCGCAGCCAGCAGGACTACCAGACGCTGCTGATGCAGGCCTCGACGGCCGCGTTCGGCATCTTCGAACGCAAGCTCGCCGCGCGCGATCCGGCGACGCCGATCGAAACTCCGCGTGCGCTGTTCGACCTGTGGATCGATGCGGCCGAGGACGCGTATGCCGAAGTCGCGTTGTCGCCTGCGTTCCGCAAGGCCTACGCCGACATGGTGGGCGGCCAGATGCGCCTGCGTCAGGCCGTGCAGCGCGAGGTCGAACAGGCCTGCCGCGTACTCGACCTGCCGACGCGCACCGAGCTCGATGGCGCGCATCGCAAGATCGCTGATCTCGAGCGTTCCCTGCGTCGTCTGCGTGACCGTCTCGATGCCGTGGATGGTGGTGCAGGCGCGCAGGCCACCGCGGCGTCGAATCCGCCGCCGCGACGTCCGGCGGGGCCCCCGCGGGTCGTGACGCCGGCGCCCGCGCCGGTCTCGTCGACATCGCGTGTCGCGGCGGAGAACGCAGCGCCGGCGCAACCGGCGGCGAATCGGGCAACCGCGAAACGCGCGCCTGCGAAGACGTCTGCAAAAAAGCGTGCCGTCAAGAAGACTGCGGCCAGAAGGGTGGCCACGAAGCAGGCCAGCAACAAGCGCGCTGCCGCGAAGACGCCTGCGAAGAATGCCTCTGCAAAGAAGGTCGCGCCGGCGAAGACGGCGGCCGCGCAGACAGCTCGCGCGAAGAAGACCGCATCGAATCCGGAGGCGGCAGCGAAGTCGCGGCCCGCCTCCAGCGCCCGCCGTCGCAGCCCGGCAGCGGCCCCCAAGGCACCGACGCGCAGTACGCGACCCGCCCGCCGGACGAAGCAGGCCCCCGCCGCGCCGGCCCGCGCCTCGCGCAAGGCCGCGCGCGCACCGAGCCGCGTCGGCAGCCTGCCCAACCTGGGCTTCATCTCGCCGATTCCGCAGGCGCCCGAGCCGTTGCAGGGCAAGGGCGGCAAGCCGCGTAAAGGGAAGCGTTGACCATGCCCGGACCACTGCACATCACGCCCGACCGCATCGCGGACGAAGCGACCCGTCTCCAGCAGAAGCTGGGCGCCAGCCTGCGCACGCTGCGGGACGTCGGCGATTTCGATTACGGCGCGACGACCAAACAGGAAGTCTGGCGCGACGGCAAGGTCGTGCTGTACCGCTTCATCGGCGAGAAGGCACCGACCGCGCGCGTGCCGCTGCTGATCGCCTACGCCCTGGTCAACCGACCGTATATGGTCGACCTGCAGCACAACCGCTCCATCGTAAAGGGGCTGCTGGAGCGCGGCGAAGATGTCTACATCCTCGACTGGGGCTACCCGGACCGCTCCGACCGCTTCCTCATGCTTGAGGATTACATCGAACGGTTCCTCGGTGGCGCGGTGGATCACCTGCGTCGCAGCAGCGGTCTCGAGTCGATCAACCTGCTCGGCATCTGCCAGGGCGGCACGTTCGCACTGAGCTACGCCGCGCTGCATCCCGAGCGCGTGCGCAATCTGATCACGATGGTCACGCCGGTGGACTTCCACACCGACGACAACATGCTCGCGCACTGGACGCGTGATCTCGACGTGGACCTGTTCGTCGACACGCTGGGCAACGTGCCGGCCGATATGATGAACGCGTGCTACCTGACGCTGAAACCCTGGCGCCTGCTGGTGCAGAAGTACGTGGGCGTGGTCGACATCCTCGACGACGCGCCGGCGCTCGAGGACTTCCTGCGCATGGAGAAGTGGATCTTCGATTCGCCCGACCAGGCCGGCGAGACCTTCCGGCAGTACATCAAGCAGTTCTACCAGGGCAACGGCTTCGTCAACGGCGGCATCGTCATCGGCGATCGCGAAGTGCATCTGGGACTGGTCGAGATGCCGGTGCTCAACATCTTCGCCGAACAGGACCACCTGGTGCCGCCCGACGCGTCGCGCGCGCTGCGCACGCTGGTCGGCACGCAAGACTATTCGGAACTGTCGTTCCGCGGCGGCCACATCGGCATCTACGTGTCGGGTCGCGCGCAGACGCAGGTGCCGTCGGCGATCCACGACTGGCTGGCGCAGCGCGCATGACGCGCCGACGCACATTGGGGATGCATTGATGGCGATGTCGACCTCATTGAGCCGCACGCGCGAGGATCGCGTGGTCGCGGGCGTCGTCGGCGGCATCGCCCGCCGCTTCGGCTGGAACCCGACCCTGTTGCGCGCGCTGTTCGTCGTCGTGTCGGTGGTGTCGGCGGCGTTTCCGGGTTTGATCGTCTATCTCCTGCTGTGGATGCTGATGCCGGAAGGAGACGGCTGACGTGCAGCCGGCGGTCCGCGTCGCGGCGCTCGTATCCGGCGCGATCTGGACAGCGCCCAATACGCTGATCGGTCTTCTTGGCGGCCTGGCCGGCCTGCCGTTCGGTGCGCAGTGCCGGTGGCGGCGCGATGATCTCGCACTGGTGTTCGACCGCTGGCCGTGGGGGCCGGGCGGGGCGATCACGTTCGGCAACACGATCCTGCACACCGGGCACTCGCTGGACGTGCGCTGCACGACCTACGCACACCGCGCTGGCTGGTGCGACGACGCGCCCGTCCAACTGGCAGACCACGAACGCGCGCACGTCTACCAGTACATGGTGCTCGGCCCGCTGTTCCTGCCGGCGTATCTGCTCTTCGGCGGGGTGAGTGTCCGCAACCGGTTCGAACGCGCGGCCGATCGCTACGCCCTGACGGGGCGTGGCTGGTGGCCCTGGCCGCGACCTTAGCCCTCATGGTGACCGATCGCCTGACGGCCGTGCGCTGCTGACGGCTCGCCAACGCGGACGCCAATCGGTTCGAGACGTGGGCGCGGACGCGGGAAGACCTCATGTTGGCCGCACTTTTCGGCGCTGGAAGGCCCGGGCGGCCGGAAATATGCGGCAGACTGGATCTTCCGCATATCCGGCGTCCGAGCCGCCGGTGTGCCCACAGGACTCTGGAGCCGTCGATGCGCTACGACCGTGATGCCGTATCCCCCTGGGCCTTTTTCCTGCCGGTCGCGCTCGCCGTGATGGTCGGCAGCCTGGTCGCCGACGCCATCGGCGGCATGCTGCGCGACCGCTTCGACCCCACGCCTGCGCCGATGGTCGAGCAGGCAGCCGTGCCGGTCGACGCCGCGCCTGTCGACACCGCTGCGCCGATGGCGCAGGCACCGGCCGGCTCCGCGCCGGTCGCATCGCCCGGGCCTGCGATCGACGCTCCCGATCCCGACACGGCGCCGCCCGTGACGCCCGACGTTGCGGGCGCGCCGCTGGAGACGGCGATGCCGGTCGACGACGGCACGCGCCGGCTGTCGGGTCCGATGACTGCACGCCAGGCGGGCGAGAGCGAGAGTTGCATCAACAACACGGTCGCCACGCGCAGCCCCAACGGCTGGGAGCAGGCGTTGGAGAACGATGCGCCGGTGCGCTGCGAGGCTACGTCGAACTGACGGCATGGCGCCGAATCACCGCGTGCGTGTGCACAGCGGCGCGTGTGTAAGTCCGTGTCCAGACGGTGATCGTGACCCGGGCCGGCGCGACGCATCGCGTCCTGCGTCCGGGGCGTACGGCGCTTACGGCGCCCGCGTGTCCAGGCGCTGCCGCGAGGTGTCGATCGCCTGACCCTCGGCGTCGAAGCGCCGCTCGCAGATCCAGAGTCCCGCCTGGTCCACCAGCACCACGCTGCTGCACCGCGTTCCATAGCGCGCATCCTCGATGAAGGCGGGCGACAGGTGCCGCTCCAGCACGATGCCGACGCCCGTCTGTGGCAGGGCCGCATCCGGCGCCGTCCGCGTGTCGCGCAGACCGGCGAACAACGGGGCCAACGCCGCCTCGTCGACCGGCGCAGCGCCGGCAGGATGCGCGGTCGTCTCGAGCCAGTTCTCCAGCGTCCGCGTGGCCGCGGTGCTCTTCGGCCACGGTGCGTCGAAAGCGCCGTTGGACATCGCGTGCAGGCCCGGCGCCACCGGCGTCGCTGCGAACTGGGGATGATTGGTGGCGAACCAGAGCGCTGCGCCGTCCCACACCAGCAGGTTGAAGCGGCCGTAGTCGCGTGCGGTCGCAGAGAGGCCCTGCGCAACGTCGGCAGCCGATGCATCGCCCTGTACGAAATCGCGGACCAGCCAGCCACGCGACCGCGCAGCCGCTTCGGGTGCGACACCGGCGCGCACATTGGTCACCGCGGCCAGCCGTCGCCGCGACGACGCCAGCAGCCAGCTGCCGCCCTGCACGAGGTCGCGACCGCCGTAGACGTCGGCGTGCTGCGGATCGAATGCGGCGGCCGCCGTGGGTCGGGCGTGGAATTCGTCGCGATTCGCGATCAGCGCGAGTGGCAGGTCGGGGCGGACGTTCCAGGCAATGGCGATCAGGCACATGCAGGCATGCTAGCCGAGCGATCGGATGCCGGATGCGAGGACCGATGTCGAACGAAAACAGCGCGACGGGCCTGAAACGGCAACGGCCCGCATGCGCGGGCCGTCGACTGGTACCGGAGGCGGGACTCGAACCCGCACGCTTTTAAGGGCGGCGGATTTTGAGTCCGCTGCGTCTACCATTCCGCCACTCCGGCACGGACGCGGGAGTATAGCGGAAGCGCGGCAGGGCCTGAATCCCGGTCTCTTTGCGTTCTTCGAACATGCGGGCCGGCATCATGTGCGCGCCGGCGCAGGGCCGGGAGTCCGGGAGGGAACATGCACGATCGAACGACGCCGCATCCGACAGCGGCCTGGATGTGGGCGCGGCCGCGCCGGTCGGCCGCGCGTGCGCGCCGCCTGCGGATCCTGTTCGCGGTGCTGCTGCCGCTGGCCGTGTCCGCCTGCGCCAGCCAGCCGGCGTCGCGCATCGCCGATCCCGAGCCCGTCGCGGAGCGCGAACTCGCCACGCCGCCGGGCGGCGACCTCGTGCCGTCGCAACCGAACGGCCAAGTGCGTCTGGCGGATGGCGTGTTCCGCGTGCACCTGAGCAACATCCGCTGCGTGCGCGCGCCGTGCCCCAATGGCTACATGGTGTCGGACGTCGAGGGCCGGCCGCCCGCGCTGCGCCCCGGTGTGCCGCAGCCGGTGTCGCGGATGCCGGAACAGGTCCGCTTCGACGCGGCGTCCGGTGGCGCGGTCGAGGATGGACTGGTCGAGCAGGCGCACGTCGGCGACGGCATCGTCGTCGATGGCCGGGCCTGGCTGATCGAAGGCGGCCGGACGCTGCGGGTCGAGGTCAGGCAGCTGCTGTCCGACTGATCCTGTGGCGCCGGCTCAGCCGGCGCCGCCTTCGTCCTCGATCTTCGAGGCGGCGATCCAGGCATCGATCGCGCGCGAGACCACGTCCAGCGGCAGTGCGCCGTTCTCCAGCAGCACGCCGTGGAAGGCGCGCAGGTCGAACCGCTTCTTCAGCGACTGCCGCGCATGCGCGCGCAGCGCGAGCAGGGTGTGCAGACCGACGGTGTGTGCACACGCGCGGCCCGGACGCACCAGCTGACGCTGCGCCTCGCTGCGCGCCTGGGCCTCGCTCAGGCCGGCGACGTCGCGCAGGTAGGTCTGCGCCTGCGCCAGTGTCCAGCGTTCGGAATGCAGGCCGGTATCGACGACCAGTCGCGCGGCGTGCACCAGCTCGGCGCGCAGCCGGCCCAGATCGCCCCGCGGATCGTCGTCGTAGACACCCATTTCGACGGCCAGACGCTCGGCATACATCGCCCAGCCTTCGGTGAAGGCGGTCGGCGCCAGGCTGCGGCGCAGGCGCGGCAGTGCGACCTGGGCCTGGGCCAGCCCGACCTGCAGATGATGGCCGGGCAATCCGTTGTGGTAGACCAGCGTCGGCAGTCCACCTTCGGGCAGGGCACGCACCTGCGCGGCATCGATCACCAGCGTCCCCGGGCGGACGTCGCCGCCGGGCGGCACGTAGTAGACGGCTGCGGTGCCGTGCGCGCCGGGCGGCGCCAGCTGGACGTCCAGCGGCTGCGTCGGCAGCGTGCCGAAGACCCGCGGCAGGGCGTCCTCGATCCTGTCGAGCCGGGCCTGGACGGCCGCGCGCAGGGCCTCACGATCCGCCTCCGCCGCTGCCACCGTCACGGCTGCGTCGCCTGCAGCGTCGACAGAAGTGCCGCCGGGCGGCGCAGCGACATCGGTCAGCGGCAGCCGGTCGCGCACGATCGCAGCCATCTCGCCGCGGATCCGGCCGACCTCGGCGTGGCCCAGGGCATGCAGCTGGGTGGCGTCGATGCCCACGCCGGTGTTCCAGCGCAACGCGGCCGCGTAGTAGTCGCCGCCGCCGGGCAGGGCCCAGACGCCGTCGTTCGCATCCTGCGCGCCGATGGCGGTCTCGATGCGGGCGAGCAACCGGGCGTAGGCGGGAAGGGTCTGGTCCTCGATGGCGCTGCGCGCATCGCGCAGGAGTTCCTCGCGCAATGCGGCGTCGATGTCCGGTACGCCATCGAGCTTGCGGGCGAACGCCTGCACGAACGGACTGGCGTCGACGCCGACCCGCACGAGGTCGCGGATCTGCAGGGCGGCGCCTTCCAGCGCGACGCGTGGCGGCACGACGCCATGGCGCGCCTGCAGGTCGAGGTTGTCGCCTACCTGGTCGAGCTTGGTCGCCACTGCATGCAGACGCGCGACGTAGTTGCGCGCCTCGGCCGCGCCGGTGACGGGCTGCGCGTTCTCGAAGAATCCCGGCAGCGCCATCGGAATGCTCGACAGCTGGTCGACCGCGTAGAGGTTGGTGCGCAGGGGCAGCCACGCCGGCGCCCAGTCGACGCCGATCAGATCGGCCTGGCTGCGGTAGAACCAGCGCGCCATCTCCAGCGTGCGCTGCTGCTGCGGTGCAAACGCGTCGTCGTCGATGTCGTCGAGCGCGGCGAGGTTGGCGGCCAGCGTGTCGCGCAGCTCGGCGCGGTGCACCAGCGAAGCATCGGTGAGGCGACCGGCCGCGAGCCGCGAATCGGGACTGTCGATGCCGAGCACGGTCATCGCTTCGGGATCGTTGGCGAGAAACGCATCGAACTGCGCGTCGACCAGGGCATCGACCGCGCCGCCGTCGGCATCGGGCACGTTCGGCGCGCGGCCGCAGGCAGCGAGCAACATCGCCACGGTGGCGGTCAGCAGCAATCGGGTCATCGGTCTCGACGGGAACAGCGGGAGAGCCGACGCACTGTAGCGGCTGGGGTCGCGGGATGCGCCCCCGTGTTCACGTTCGTGTGCGTGTGGCGCGTGCGCTCAGTCGAGCGTATCGACGGCCAGTGACGCGTCGTAGCGCAGATACCACTCGCCGGCGTCGGCGCGGAACCGTGCGCAGTGCACGATCGGAGCCTGGTACACGTGCAGCGAGACCGCGACCGCATTCGGACTGGGATTGCGGATGGTGTGGTACTCGTGCGGCGGAATCAGGCTGCCGGCGCTACCGACGCCGACCTGCATGCCCGAGGCCGCGCGGAAGCGGAAACGCGCGCCGTCGGATTCGAGCAGTTCGTACTGGGCGATTTCCAGCGTGCCGCGCCAGATGCCTTCCACGCACCACAGGCCGTCGTGATCGTGGATGGGCGTGCCCTGGCCCGGCGCCCAGGTCATCGCGACGACGCTGTAGCCATGCGCCGGACTGCGATACAGCTCGCGACGTGCGTAGTGCCCATCGACCGGCGAAAGCGTGCAGGCGGGTAGTTCGACGGCGGGATCGCGGATCAATGCGCACATCGCGCTGCGCAGCGCGCCGGTGACCGCATGGGAGTCCCCGGCGGCGACCGCGGTGTCGATCGCGGCGATCAGGCGGTCCCGGCCTTCGAAGGCGATATCCGGATGTTCGGTGGCGGCAGACTCGACATGCATCGCCGCAGTCTAGCCCGCGGACGACGCGCGTGCAGGCGGCAGCGCAGCAAGAAACGACGCGACGGCAGGTCCGAAGCGGGCGATGTCGACGAGAAACGCGTCGTGTCCCTGCGGCGATTCCAGCGGCAGGAACGCCGCGTCGACGCCGCCGGCGCGCAGTCCGTCGGCGATCTGCTGTTGCTGCTGCAGCGGAAACAGGATGTCGGTGTGCACGCCGATCGCGAGCGCGCGTTCGAGGCGCAGCGTCGCCAGCCCGTCATCGGTGCTGCCGCCGCAGCTTTCGCCGATGTCGAACCAGTCCATCGAGCGGCTGAGATAGAGATAGCAGTTGGGATCGAAGCGGCGCACGAAGCGGCGCGCGTGGCCCTCGAGATAGCTCTCGACCTCGAACTCGAGACCGAATGGTTCCTCTTCCTCGCGGCGGTCGGATTCCAGCCGCACGCGACCGAAGCGGCCGTCCCATTCCAGCGCCGAGCGGTAGGTGATGACACCGAGCTTGCGCGCCATGCGCATGCCGCTCTCCGGATAGGCGTCGTCGGTGTAGGCGCCGTTCTGCCACATCGGGTCGAGGCGGATGGCCTCGCGCTGCAGCGAGCGGATCGCGATCGAGAACGGCAGCGCACGCGCCGCGCCGCAGATGTTGATGTGCGTGCGTGCAAGACCGGGGAATCGCGCGAGCAGCGCCAGTGCGGTCATGCCGCCCATGGAATTGCCGATCACGCAGGCGAGCTGCGCAATGCCGAGCGACGCCACGACGTGTGCAGCCGCGTCCGCGCCGTCCTCGATCGAGAGGTCCGGAAATGCGAGCCGGTACGGCGCGCCGGTGGCGGGATCGCACGAAGCCGGGCCGGTGGAGCCCTTGCAGCTGCCGAGCGAGTTCACGCAGATGACGAACCAGCGGTAGGTGTCGATCGGTTTGCCGGGACCGAGCATCGCCTCCCACCAGCCCGGCGTGGCGTCGCCGGCGTGGCTGGCGGCGTGCGCATCCGGCGACAGGCCGGTGACGATCAGCACGGCGTTGCCGCGCCTCGCATCGAGCGTGCCCCAGGTCTCGTACGCCATGCGCGCATCGTGGAGCGCGCCGCCGCGTTTCATGGGAAAGGGCGAGGGCAGGGCGATGAAGCGGCTGGCCGGTGGGATGAATTCGGTCATCGCGCCAGTGTAGCGAGTCGCGATGCCGCGCCGGTCAGGGTGCCGCGGCGACGGGCACGACGAGCTCGACCGGATCGCGCGCGGGCAGCGACACCCGCACCGGCGCCGACTCGAAATCGCCTGCGCCGCGCGCGGCATCGCCGCTGCGCGAGACGCGTGCGACCAGTTCCACGGTGTCGAGCCCCGACAGCGGCTGGGTCGGCATGGGGCTGTCGCCATCCCCGAGCACGATGTCGAGCGGCAACGCTGAGACAGGATGGCGCTGCACCGCGACCGGCATCGGCGGACCGCCGGGCTGGCGGGCGATGACGAACACCGTCGCATCGCCGGGTAGCGAGGCGCCGGCGGGCTCGAGCCGCACGCGGACGCGCAACGCATGCACGCCCGGCGCGGGTGCGGTCGTCGCCGATGCATCGTCCGCAGGCAGGCCGGCGGCAGTGCGCGCAGCAGCGATCTGGGTGCGCAGCGCGTCCGCCGCGGCACCGTCGAGCAGCGTCAGCAGCGGCGTCCAGGTCACGACGGCGCCGGCATCGTCGCCGGCCTGGCGCTGGGCGATGCCCAGATACCAGCGCGCGTGCTGATGATCCGGATTGCGTGCGAGCACGTCGCGCAGCGTCTGCACCGCAGCCGCATCGAAGCGGCGGTCCGGCGCGGCGCGAGCGCTGGCCTGCGCGGCTTCCACCTGTATTGCGTCGTCCTCGGGCAGCAGCTTCGCCGCGCGCGCAAGGGCATCGCGGGCATCGTCGAAACGCGCCAGCTCCGCATACGCGCGGCCCAGCAGCAGCCAGCCCTCGGGCTGCCGCGGATCCCGCTGCAGGTCGGCCTCCAGACGCACGATCGCATCGTCGAGCGAATCGGGCGCTGTGCGTTCGGCGGGATCGAGCGCCTGCGGCGTGCCGACCAGGCCGTACAGGCCGGCGACGAGCACGGGCACGAGCAGGGTCACCGCGATCGCGACCCGCGCGGCGCCGCGGCGCAGTCCCCAGGTCAGCGCGACGACGGTCATCAGCGTCAACATGATCGCGAGCACGACGAAGAGCGACATCACCAGGTCTCCGTGTCGTCGGGCGGCAGCGGTGCGGTGTGGCGACGGGCCGCGACGGCCCGCCAGATCACCACGCCGCCCGCGCCCAGCAGCAGCAGCGGGCCGAACCACAGCAGCCACGTCGCCGGGCCGACCTGCGGACGATACAGCACGAACTCGCCATATCGCGCGACCAGATGCGACTTGATCGCGGGGTCATCCAGGCCTTCGCGCATCAGGGTCAGCACTTCGCGGCGCAGGTCATGCGCGATCTGCGCATTGGAATCGGCCAGCGACTGGTTCTGGCACATCACGCAGCGCAGCTCGGCGACGAGACTGTGGAAGCGGCGTTCTTCGGCGGTGTCCTCGAAACGCAACGGCGCGGCATCGACGGCGACCTGTGCGTACGCGGCCTGCGGCCACGCCACGCACAGCAGCAACGCACACAGCAGGGCGCGGATCATCGCGCCTCCATGCGTGCGACGACCGGCAGGAGCTGGTCGTGGATGGTCGCGTCGGTCATCGGGCCGACGTGCTTCCAGAGGATCGTGCCGTCGCGATCGACGAGGAAGGTTTCCGGCGCGCCGTAGATGCCCCATTCGATCGCGGCCTTGCCGTCGTAGTCGGTGAGCACGAGGTCGTAGGGATTGCCGAACTGCGCCAGCCAGCGCGTCGCGTCTTCCGGTTCGTCCTTCCAGTTGAAGCCGATCACGCGCACGCGGCCGGTCTTCGCGAAGGCACTGACCACGGCGTGTTCTTCGCGACATCCGGGGCACCAGCTGCCCCAGACGTTGAGCAGGTACGGCGCGCCGCGCAGGTCGTCCTGCGTCACCCGTTGCGCGGGTGCGCCGAGCACCGGCAACTCGAATGCGGGCGCGGGCTTGCCGATCAGCGGTGAGGGCAGGGCATCGCGATCGGGATTGCGGCTCAGCCAGACGCCCGCAGCCAGCAGCGCGAGAACCACCCCGAACACGGCCAGCGGCAGCCAGCGGGCGCGCAAGGCGCTCACGCGGCCTTCTCGCGACGCGGACGTCGGAAGCGACGATCCGCCGCGGTCACGAAACCGCCCAGCGCCATCAGGAACGCGCCCGCCCAGACCCAGCGCACGAACGGTTTGACGTGCACGCGCAGCGCCCAGGCGCCGCCGCCCAGTGGCTCGCCGAGTGCGACGTAGACATCGCGCGACACGCCGGGACGGATCGCGGTTTCGGTCATCACCTGGCCGCCGCTTGCGTAGGTGCGCTTCTCGGGATGCAGCGTGGTCACCAGCCGGTCGTCGCGCAGCATGCGCACGGTGCCGCGGTCGGATTCGTAGTTCGGACCAACGTGATGCACAACGCTGTCGAGCACGAACGCGTCGCGTCCGATCTCCAGCGACTGGCCCGGCAGCAGCGCAACTTCGCGCTGGACATTGAGGCCCTCCACCAGCAACGCGCCGACCAGGAATACCGAGATGCCGAGGTGTCCGAGCACCATGCCGGTCATCTCCGCGCCCATGCGCCCGCTTGGCGCGCGCAGGCGGGTCCACACGAATCGCGCCGTGCCGCCGGCCACCCACACCGCACCGGCCACGCCCATCGCGACTTTCCACGGGCCCTGCGGCGCGGTGAAGAATGCGAGCGTCGCCGCGATCAGCGCGAGTGCCGCCCACGGCAGCAGCATGCGCAGCGGGCGCGACATGTCCTCGTTCTGCCAGCGGGTCAGCGGACCGAACGGCAACAGCAGCACCAGCGGCGCCATCAGCAGCAGGAACAGCAGGCCGAAGTACGGCGGGCCGACCGAGATCTTGCCGAGGTTCAGCGCGTCGGCCAGCAGCGGATACAGCGTGCCCAGCAGCACCATCGCGCAGGCCGCGACCAGCAGCAGATTGTTCGCCAGCAGCAGGGTTTCGCGCGAGGTCGCCGCGAACGGTTTGCCGTCGCGGCCATCGGGCGCACGCAGTGCGTACAGCAGCAGCGAACCGCCGACGACGAGGCCGAGGAACACCAGGATGAAGAGCCCGCGCGTGGGATCGGCGGCGAAGCTGTGCACGCTGGTCAGCACGCCCGAGCGCACGAGGAATGCGCCCAGCAGCGACAGCGAAAACGTCGCGATCGCCAGCAGCAGCGTCCAGCCGTGGAAACTGCCGCGCTTCTCGGTCACCGCTTGCGAGTGGATCAGCGCCGCGCCGGCGAGCCACGGCATGAAGCTCGCGTTCTCGACCGGATCCCAGAACCACCAGCCGCCCCAGCCGAGTTCGTAATAGGCCCACCAAGAACCCAAAGCGATGCCGATCGTCAGGAACGCCCACGAGACGTTGGTCCACGGCCGTGTCCAGCGCAGCCAGTGCGCATCCACCTTGCCGTCTAGCAGGGCGGCGATCGCGAACGCGAAGGGCACCATGAAACCCGAGTAGCCGATGTAGAGCATCGGCGGGTGCACGATCATCCCCGGATCCTGCAGCAGCGGGTTCAGATCGCGGCCTTCGAGCGGCATCGGCAGGATGCGTTCGAACGGGTTGCTGGTGAAGATCAGGAAGGCCAGAAAGCCCAGGCAAACCAGGCCCATGATCGCGAGCACGCGCGCCAGCACCACGTCCGGCAGCGAGCGCGAGAACCACGCGACCGCCGCGTTCCAGCACGCCAGCACGAATACCCACAGCAGCAGCGAGCCTTCGTGGCCGCCCCAGACCGCGGTGAAGCGGTAGACCATCGGCAGCAGCGAGTTGGAGTTCTCGGCGACGTAGCGCACCGAGAAATCCTGTTGCACGAACGCGGCCGTCAGGATGGCCCACGCGATGAGGGTCAACGCCCACTGCACATACGCGGCGGGCCGTGCGGTCGCCATCCACGGCACGAGGCCGCGCTGCGCGCCGAGCAGGGGCAGGACCGTCTGCAGGGTCGCGGCGACCAGCGCCAGCAACAGCGCGATCTGGCCGAGCTCAGGCAGCATCGACGACTCCGGGATTCGCACCACGCACCGCTTCGATCACTGCGCGGCGTCCGTCGTGTCGGCGGGTGTCACCACGCCGTGCCGGTCGTGCGCCAGCCCCATCTTGTCGGCGACTTCCTTGGGCACGTAGGTCTCGTCGTGACGTGCGAGCACCTGTTCGGCCACGAACGTGTCGCCGTCCATGCGCCCGGTGGCGATCACCGCTTGGTGTTCGCGGAACAGGTCGGGCAGCAGACCGGTGTAGCGCACCGGCAGTTCGGCATCGCCGTCGGTGACCCGGAAGCGCGCTTCCATGGACCCTTCGGCGCGCGAGAACGAGTCGCCGGCCACCATGCCGCCCAACCGGAACCGCGCTTCGCCCGACGACACCGCGGCGCCGGCGATGCCGCCCAGCACTTCGTGCGGCGTGTAGAGATAGGACACGTTGCGCTGCAGGGCGAACGCGATCAGCGTCATCGACAACGCACTGGCCGCGACGATCGCGACCAAGAACAGCAGGCGGCGGCGACGGACCGGATTCATCGGCTCAGCTCCGCGGTGTCATCCGCGACCACGGTCGTTGCCGCAGCGCGGCGCGACGCGACCAGACGCACGGCGCGCAGCAACTGCGCGGTGCGGATGCGCGGCGCGACGAAATCCCAGGCCAGCACGGCGGCGAACACCGCATAGGCGGCGACGACGTATTCGATGTAGGTCATGCGCGATCTCCGGTCGGTACGGCCAGCGCCCGCACCCAGTCCTTGCCGGCTTCGCGGCGCAGGTTGTCTGCCCGCGCGCGCGCCAGCAGCGAGCCGACGAACCAGAATTTGGTGCCGACCACCATCCACAACAGCGGCCACAGCATGCTGCCGTCGATGCTCGACTCGCCGAACACGCGGATCGTCTGGCCCTGGTGCAGCGAATCCCACCACACCACCGAATAGCGGATCACCGGCAGCAGCACTACCCCGACGATCGCCAGCAGTCCGGCCGCGCGCGCGGCGGTGCGGCGGTCTTCGATCGCGCCGTAGAGCCCGATCACACCCAGATACAGGAACAGCAGGATCAGTTCGGTGGTCAGGCGCGGGTCCCAGTCCCACCAGGTGCCCCACATCGGCCGGCCCCAGATCGAGCCGGTGGCGAGGGTGATCACGGTGAACGCGGCGCCGATCGGTGCGCAGGCCATCGCGAGGATTTCGCAGAGCTTGATCCGCCAGACGAGCGCGATCGCGGCGTATATCGCCATGGCCGCGAAGACGGCCAGGCTCATCCATGCGCTCGGCACATGGATGTAGAGGATGCGGAAGCTGTCGCCCTGCTGGTAGTCGGCCGGCACCACGTACAGCGCGCCGTACAGGCCGACGGCCATCGTCAGCAGCCCCAGGCCGAAGCCCCACGGCGCCCAGCGCCGCGCGAAGCGATCGAAGGTGGGCGGTGAACCGAGTTGGTGGAACCAGCGGAGGACAGGATTCATTCGGCGAGGCGTGCGGGCGTGGCGGGCTTGCGGTCTCGGCGCGTGCATGACGGGCATGCGGTCGCGGGCGTGGCGCGGCGTTGCGGGACGGATTGCACGTCGGCGACGGGGCCCTCCAGACCCGTCGCGGGGCCGGTCAATTGAGTGCGATGCGGATGGCGGTCGCCGCAGCGACGGGTGCCAGCACGAGCGCGGCGGCAAGGCCCGCGGCGAGTAGCAACAGCCCGCCCGACGGATCATGCCCCTGCGCCGCGATCGCGACGCTGCCGGCACCGAACACCAGCACCGGAACGTACAGGGGCAGGGCAAGCAGTGCCAGCAGGATACCGGAACGGCGCATGCCGATGGTCAGCGCGGCGACCACGGCGCCGAGCAGGCTCAACAGCGGCGTACCCAGCGCAAGGCCGGCCAGCAGCACGGGCAGCTGCGCACGTGGCAGGCCCAGCAGTTCGGCCAGCAGCGGCGTCGCGGCCAGCAGCGGCAGCGTCGTCGTCGCCCAGTGCACCGCGGTGCGCACCAGCACCAGCCAGGCCAGCGGCACGGGGCTGAGCATCCATTGTTCGAGCGAGCCGTCCTCGGCGTCGCCGCGGAACAGCGTGTCGAGGGCGAGCAGGCCCGCGAGCACCGCTGCGACCCACAGCACGCCGGGCGCGACGGCGCGCAGCGTCGCGGGCTCGTTGCCCAGCGCCAGTGCGAACAGCACCACGACCAGCAACGCGAACAGCGCCGGCTGCAAGGCATCGCCGCGCCGCCGCCACAGCAGGCGCAGGTCGCGGGCGATCAGCGCGGCCGCGCTGCCGGGCAGGGTGGGTGTCGCGCTCATGCAGTGGCGTCCAGCAGCAGTTCACGGGTGCGCACCGGCGGCGCGGCGTAGGCGCCATGCGTGGTCACCAGCGCTGCGCCGCCGTCTTCGAGCTGCGCGCGGACCATCCGGTTGACCAGTTCGATGCCCTGCAGGTCGAGGTTGGCGTAGGGCTCGTCGAGCAACCACAGAGGCGCCGGCGACATCCACAACCGGGCCAGCGACAACCGCTTTTTCTGCCCCGCGGACATCTGCCGGACCAGCAGGTGTGCATGCGTGGCGAGCCCGACCAGTGCGAGCGCGCGTTCGGCGCTCTGGCTGTCCCGGCAGCCCTGCAGTCGGGCGAGGAAATCGAGGTTCTCGACCGCGTCGAGATCGGCCTTCAGCCCGGGCAGATGCCCGAGATACGCCATTGCGCCGGCGCGCATCGCGCGCGCAACCGGCGCGCCGCCGACTTCGACCGTGCCGCCATCGGCCTCCAGCAGGCCGGCCAGCACGCGCAGCAGCGTGGTCTTGCCGGCGCCGTTGCCGCCCTGCACGAGCAGCGCTTCGCCGGTGGCCACGTCGAAATCGAGCGGTCCGAACACCGGCCGCTCGTCGCGCAGGAAGCACAGGCCGCGGGCGGCGAGCAGTGGGGGAACGACGGTGGACTCGGACATGCGGCGGCGGTGGGCCCGTATCGACGCGGCCCGGACGACCGCGCGGCCATCCTATCCGCAGCGGACGGGTTTGGGTCAGCGCAGCCAGTCGACGTGCTGGTCGCCTTCCAGACCGGCGGGCCGGTGGGCGTACATGCGCAGGCGCACCGCGGTTTCGCGCGGCCACCACAAGGTGCCGAGCTGGCCGTAGCGCTGGGCGAGCGCATCGAACTCGGCCACGTCCATGCCGAACACGATCCAGCTTGGCTCGCGCCAGCTGCGGTCGGTGGCGCTGGCGAACGCGGGCATGTGCGCCAGGCCGAGTGCGGACAGTTCCGCATCGAGGGCCTTGTCCGAGCGCCGGTTCTCGGTCGGCGGGCGGGCGATCGACATCGGATTCCAGGCCGAGACGAGCCCGTAGCCGGCGGTGTCGGGATAGCGCAGATCCAGGCCGGGCGTCGGCAGGCCGATGACGATGTCGTGCCAGTCGTCGCGGTACTGCCAGCGATAGCGCGCATCGAGATAGGCGTGCAACAGCGCGACCAGGCGCGTGTCGTCGATGGGATGCTGGTTGTTCATGGCGGCGGTTTATCCCCGTGGTCCGCGTCCGTACACTCGTGGCCCCTCAGACCCCCCAACGGCATGCAGGCGATGATCCGGACCAAACTCCCCAGGGTCGGCACCACGATCTTCACCGTCATGTCGCAGCTGGCGGCCGAACACGGCGCCGTCAATCTCGGACAGGGGTTTCCCGATTTCGACGTGCCGCAACGCTTGGTCGACGCACTCGCCGCGGCCATGCGCGCCGGCCACAACCAGTATGCCCCGATGACGGGGATTCCGGCGCTGCGCCAGGCGATCGCGGAGAAGACCGAACGCGTGTACGGGCATCTGCCCGATGCGGACGCGGAGATCACCGTTACCAGCGGCGCCACCGAAGCGGTGTTCAACGCGATCCACGCGGTGGTGCGTGCAGGCGAGGAGGTCATCGTCCTAGATCCCGCCTACGACTGTTATGCACCGGCGATCGAACTGGCTGGTGCCGTGGCCGTGCACGTGCCGCTGGATCCGGCGACGTTCGCGCCCGACTGGCAGCGCGTGCGCGATGCGATCACGCCGAAGACGCGGATGCTGATCGTCAACAGTCCCCACAACCCGTCCGGCGCGATGCTGGGCGCGGGCGACATGCAGACGCTGACCGAACTGCTGCGCGATACCGGCATCTATCTGCTGTCCGACGAGGTCTACGAGCACATCGTCTTCGATGGCGCGCGCCACGAGTCCGCGCTGCGCTGGCCCGAGCTGCGCGAACGCGCATTCGTCGTGTCGAGCTTCGGCAAGACCTATCACTGCACGGGCTGGAAGCTCGGCTACTGCATCGCGCCGCCGGCGTTGAGTGCCGAGTTCCGCAAGGTGCACCAGTACACCGTGTTCTGCACGTTCGCGCCGGCGCAGCATGCCTTCGCGGAGATGCTGCGCGAAGAACCGGAACACTACGAGCAGCTCGGGGCGTTCTACCAGGCCAAGCGCGACGCCTTCGCCGCCCAGCTCGCCACGACGCGCCTGCGCTGCCTGCCCGTCCCGGGCGGCTACTTCCAGCTCGTCGACTACTCGGCCGTCAGTGATCTCGACGACGTCGCGTTCTGCCGCTGGCTGACCGTCGACAAGGGGGTCACGGCGATTCCGCTGTCGCCCTTCTACGCTGCGCCGCCGCCGGGCCAGCGGCTGGCGCGACTGTGCTTTGCGAAGAACGACGCCACCCTGGATGCGGCGATCTCGCGCCTGCGGACGCTCTGAAGGCGCGCTGCGACGATCGGTCGCGGCGGACCTTCAGCCCGCCGCCGCTAGACTTGTCGCCTGCGCCGCGTGCGCCACGCATTCTTCCTGCGGTTGTGTCCATGTCCGTCCGATCCGCCGCCATCGCGTTGTCCCTTCTGCTGCTCGCGGCCTGCAGCGCGCCGCCGGCCGGCCCGTATACGGGCACCGATCTGACCGGTGTGTCGTACGGGCGCAGCCTGGATCTGGAGGACACCCAGGGCCGGCCGCGCGGCCTCGGCGATTTCCGCGGACGCTACGTGCTGTTGTCGTTCGGCTATACGCACTGTCCCGAGGTCTGCCCGACCAGCCTTCTGAAAGCCGCGCAGATCCGCCGCGCACTCGGCGCGGACGGCGAGCGGCTGCAGATCGTGTTCGTGACCGTGGATCCCAAGCGTGACACCGGCGAGATCCTCGAGCAGTACGTCGGCGCGTTCGGCGGCGACATCATGGCGCTGCGCGGCGACGCCATGCAGACGCGACTCGCCGCGCAGTCGTTCCGCGTGACCTATCGCGAGGTGCCGACGAGCTCGTCGTACGCGATGGACCACACGATGGTGAACTACCTCATCGATCCCGACGGGCGTTTGCGGCTCGCGTTCCAGTACGATCAGCCCGCCGATGCGATGGTCGACGACATCCGACTGGCGATGACGCCTGCGCACGCCGCGGGCTGACGAGCCAGTCAGCGTTTTCCGACTTGCGGTTCATCTCCCGCGCAGCGTAGCCTCGGCCCCGGGGTGGGAAGGGACTGGAGAAGCAGGGATGACGATTCGCGTGTTCATGGTCGATGACCATGCACTCGTCCGCACCGGCATGCGCATGATCCTCGCCGGGGAAGCGGACATCGAAGTGGTGGGAGAAGCCGACAGCGGCGAGGAAGCCCTGCCGATGATCCGCAGGCTGAAGCCCGACATCGTGCTGTGCGATCTGCACCTGCCCGGTGTCAGCGGGCTCGAAGTCACCGAACGCGTGGTGCGCGGACAGCCGGACACGCGCGTGATCGTGGTGTCGATCCTCGAAGACGGGCCGATGCCGCGACGGATGATCGAAGCCGGTGCGTCCGGCTACGTGGGCAAGGGCGGCAATGCCGCGGAACTCGTACGTGCGGTGCGGGATGTCGCGCGTGGACGTCGTTATCTCGCGAGCAACATCGCGCAGAATCTCGCGTTGTCGGGCATCGGCGGCAACGAGACGCCGTTCGATGCGCTGTCGCCGCGCGAGATGGAAGTGGCGATGCTGCTCCTGCAGGGCCTGCGCCAGGAAGACATCGCGCGTCGCCTGAGTCTCAGCGCCAAGACCGTCAACACGCACAAGTCGCGCCTGTTCGAGAAGCTGCAGATCCAGGATTCGATCGCGCTGGCGCGTCTCGCGAGCCAGTACCGCGTCGCGCCGGTCGAACTGGCGATCTAGCGCCGTCCCGCGCCGTCGCGACTACGCGACGCAGGCGGACACCGCCGCGGCAGCGACACCATTCGCGCAAACAAAAACCCCGGCCGAAGCCGGGGTTTTTGTTGGGATTGCCTGTACCCGACGCGATCAGGCGTCGGTCGGACGCGACCGCAGGCGCGGATCGTTGCGGTAGTCCGATTCGGGCGCATCGTCGTCGTCGATGTCCGACATCTCCGACGCCGTCTCCATCACGGCCTCGGCGCGCACGGCCATGTCGTCTTCCGTGGTCTCGACCGATGTATCGCGGTCCGGGGCGGACTCGAACGACGGACCCGTGTCCACGGGCGATGCCGCGATCGATGCGGGTGCATCGAACAGGCCGTGGTTCACCGGCGCCCGCGGCGCAGCCGGCGTCTCGTCGATCTGCACCGGCGCGGTGCCGGTGTCTGCGTCGGCATCGATCGACGCCACCGCTTCCGGCGTCGAGGTCGCGGCGGATGCAGCCGCACCGGTCACGGGTGCAGGAGCGAGCGTGCGTGCCGTTTCGGCCTGTTCGACCGTGCGGGCCACATCATCCGCTGCGACTTCGGCAGGCGCACTGTCCTGGACCGGCATCACGACCGGCGCTGCCGGCGACGCGACGGCGGACGACGGGGCCTGGGCATCGGCTACGGACGGCGCGGGTGCCGCCGGCGTCTTCCAGGCCTCGGGTTCGACTGCCGCCGGCGCCGGAATCCCGGCGTCGGCCGGCTGCGCGGATGCAGGCGTCCCGACCGCAGGCGTCGCCGCCTCGGTCGCAGGCGATACCGCGCTCGCGGCGACGGCCGCTGCGGCGACCGCCGGATGCGCATCCGACCGGGCCGGCGTGTGCGATTCGTGCGTCGGCTGCGCCGCGGGCGCGGGCAGGTCGTCGAAGTCGAACTCCGGCTGGCCATGACCGGTCGCGGCGACCGCATCGTCCTCGCCCGCATCGTCGCCATCGAGCGACGTCTCGTCGCCGGCAGCACCGTCACCGGCCTTGCCGCGACGACGACGACGGCCACCCCGACGACCGCGACGGCGACGGCCGTTGCTGCCATCGTCGTCACCGTTCTCACCAGTGCCGTCGGTGTCGGACGTGCCGGTATCGCGGGTGTCTTCGGCGTCCGCGTCGGAGGTCACCGCTGCAGCGTCGTGGCGCGGGGCCGCAGACGTGGCGGCGGCGGGTGCGCTGTCGATCGCGGCGGCCGGCGCGGCCTGCTCGATGTCCGGCTGGACGGGGCGGGGCGCATCGATCGATGCCGCCGCGACCGGTGCGGCGACGGCCATGGCCGCCTGGGTCTCGGTTGCCTCGCCTTCGGTCTTCTGGCGCGGACCCCGCTGCTTCTGGCGCTGGCGACGTTCCTGCTGCCGCTCCTTGCGCGCGCCCGCATCGGCGACCGACGCAGGGTCGCGGCGTGCTTCGCGTGGCGAGTCATCGCGGGCCGGCTGCGCAGTCGCTGCCGGCTTTGTCTCGTGTGCGACCGGTGACGGGTTCGATCCGCCCTGGCTCTGACGGCCACCGCGACGGTCGCGGCGCTGGCCGCCGTTGCGGCCGCCACGCTCGCTGCGATCGCCGCGGTTCTCGCCGCGCGGCGCACCGTCGGCACGCGGCGCACGCTCGCCGTGGGCCGGCGCAGCGGGCTTCGCGGGTTCGGGCGTGGCGAACAGGGACTTCAGCCACCCCATGACGCCGCCGGTGGCGACCGGCGCGGTCGGCGCGGGTCGCGGCGCCGGCGTCGACACGGGCGCCGGTGCCGGTGCGGGCGGCGCGACCTCGGGCTTCGGCTCGCGGACCGGCGCCGGCTGCGTCGGACGCACGTTGGTGACGGCGGGCGGCGGCACGTTGAGGTTGTTCTTGCTCAGCGCGATCGTCGCGACGCGACGCGGTGTGCCGCGCTGGTAGCTCGGCCGCGCGGTTTCCTCACCCAGCTCGTTCTCGCGGATGCGCGAGACCTCGTAGTGCGGCGTGTGCAGCTGCTCGTCGGCGACGATGATGATCGGCGCGTCGTGGCGCTTCTCGATTTCCTCGAGCGCGCTGCGCTTCTCGTTGAGCAGGTAGTTCGCGATCTCGACCGGGGCCTGCACCAGCACCTGCCCGGTGTTGTCCTTCATCGCGTGCTCTTCGGCGACGCGGATAATCGACAGCGACAGCGACTCGATGCTGCGCATGCGGCCGTGGCCTTCGCAGCGCGGGCAGACGATCTGGCTCGACTCGCCCAGCGACGCGCGCAGGCGCTGACGGCTCATCTCCAGCAGGCCGAACTTGGAGATCTTGTTCTGCTGCACGCGGGCGCGGTCGTACTTGAGCGCGTTCTGCAGCTTGTTCTCGACGTCGCGCTGGTGCTTGTTCGACGACATGTCGATGAAGTCGATCACCACCAGGCCGCCGAGATCGCGCAGTCGCAGCTGGCGGGCCACTTCCTCGGCCGCCTCCAGGTTGGTGTTGAACGCCGTCTCCTCGATGTCGCCGCCCTTGGTGGCGCGCGCGGAGTTCACGTCGATCGCGGTCAGGGCTTCGGTCTGGTCGATGACCAGCGCGCCGCCGGACGGCAGGCGCACGGTGCGCTCGTAGGCGCTCTCGATCTGTGACTCGATCTGGTAGCGGTTGAACAGCGGCACGTCGTCGGTGTAGTGCTTGAGCTTGCGCAGGTTGTGCGGCATCACCTGCTCGACGAACTCCTTCGCCTCGGCGTACATCTCGGGCGTATCGACGAGGATTTCGGTGATGTCGGCGCGCATGTAGTCGCGCAGCGCCCGGGTGATCAGGCGCGATTCCTGGTAGATCAGGAACGGCGAGGGCTTGCTCAGCGCGGCTTCGGCGATCGCGCGCCAGATGCTCAGCAGGTAGTCGAGATCCCACTGCAGCTCTTCGGCGTCACGGCCGACGCCGGCGGTGCGGATGATCACGCCCATCTCGTCGGGGATGTCGAGCGCGTCCATCGCCTTCTTGAGCTCAGCGCGGTCCTCGCCCTCGATCCGGCGCGACACGCCGCCGGCGGTTGGCGAATTGGGCATCAGCACCATGTAGCGGCCGGCCAGCGAGATGAACGTGGTCAGGGCGGCGCCCTTGTTGCCGCGCTCTTCCTTGTCGACCTGGACGACGACTTCCTGGCCTTCGCGCAGGAGTTCCTTGATCGAGCCCTTGTTCGGGTCCGCGCCGGACTGGAAGTAGTCGCGGGAGACTTCCTTCAGCGGCAGGAAGCCGTGGCGGGCGGCGCCGTACTCGACGAACGCGGCCTCGAGGGAGGGCTCGATGCGGGTGATCCGGCCCTTGTAGATGTTGGACTTCTTCTGTTCCCTGGACGGCTGTTCGATGTCGATGTCGTACAGGGACTGGCCATCAACGATGGCGACGCGCAGTTCTTCTGCCTGCGTCGCGTTGATCAGCATGCGCTTCATGGTTGCGTTTCCTTGCGCGCTCTCACGCGCGGAACGCCGGGGCGTTTCGCCTGGATGAAGCCTGAAGCCGCCGCGCACGCGCAGCGACGAACCGGATTGTCCAGCGCTACGACACCACGGCGGGCCGCGGGAGCGCTCTTCGATTGTCTGGGTAGTGCAGGCCGCGGACCGCTTGCGACCGGGTTTGGGCGGTCGCGAACGTCACGCGGGACGTGTTCAGCGCCGATGCCAGGCATCGGGCGATGGCCGGTACTGCCGTGCAGCCGCTAACATGGCCGCCCCTGGGGCGGTGGCCGCGCACTGTCCGGAAGCCTTTGCAAGGCGGGCTTTTGGCCCGTGTTCTTCCAAAGAAATCAGCACCTTAGATCGCGGCCCGAGTGTACCAGATAAACAGGCGACGATGACTGACAACAGCCCCGGCTCCGCCGGCGGCGGTGGCGTGCGACTGGTCCGGGTTCCGGACGATCGCGACGGCCAGCGCCTCGACAACTTCCTGCTCGGCCACCTCAAGGGCGCGCCGCGATCGATCATCTACAAGATCGTGCGCAGCGGCCAGGTCCGTGTGAATGGCGGCCGCGCCAAGCCCGAGCGCAAGCTCGATGTCGGTGACGAGGTACGGATTCCGCCCGTCCGGCTGGAGACGCCGGGCGAGGCGGGCACGCCGTCGAAGGGCCTGCTGGCAGCCATGGACGCCAGCATCGTGTTCGAGGACGCGAGGCTGCTTGCGATCAGCAAGCCCAGCGGTGTCGCCAGCCATGGCGGCAGCGGGATCAGCTTCGGCGTCATCGAGACCCTGCGCGCGCTGCGGCCGAACCAGCCGCTGGAACTCGTCCACCGGCTCGACCGCGACACGTCGGGTCTGATGGTGCTGGCCAAGAAGCGCTCGGCGCTGACCCAGCTCCAGGCACTGCTGCGCGAGGACCACGGCGCCGGTATCCGCAAGCGCTACCTCACGCTGCTGGCCGGGCGCATGCCCGACGGCACCATGAGCGTGGACGCGCCGCTGCACGTCGGCCTGCGCCAGGGCGGCGAGCGGCACGTGCAGGTCAATCCGCACGGCAAGGTCTCGCTGAGCCACTTCGGCGTGCTGGAGCGTCGCGGCGGACAGTCTTACTGCGAAGTCCGGATCGAAACCGGCCGGACCCACCAGATCCGCGTCCACGCCCAGCACATCGGCCATCCCGTCGCCGGCGACGACAAATACGGCGATGTCGAGGTGAACAAGCGCCTGCGCGAGCAGATCGGACTCAAGCGCCTGTTCCTGCACGCCGCGTCGCTGGAATTCACCCTCGACGACGGCGAGGCCTACGTCCTCAACGCGCCGCTGGCCGACGACCTGCGCGAGGCGCTCGACCGGCTGCGCTGAAGCGCGCGGCCTGCGCAGGTTCTACCCGACGAGACGGTCGGCCTTGGCCGCGCAGATGAAGTCGTTCTCGCTCAGGCCGCCGACGTCGTGGGTGGAATAGCGCACCACGGCGCGGTCGTAATGCACGCCCAGGTCGGGGTGGTGGTCCTCGCGGTGGGCGACGAACGCCAGCGCGTTCACGAACGCCATCGTGCGGTGGTAATCGTCGAAGCGGAAGGTGCGGGTCAGTGCCTGGCCGTCTTCGGCCAGCGTCCAGCCGGGCACCTGCGGCAGCAGTTCGCGTACGCGTGCTTCGGGCAGGCGGTGCGCGTCGCCGCGGCGCGGAATGCAGTGGGCATCGCTGAGGGAAACGAGGTCGGACACGTGGAAATCTCCTGTCGAGGGCCGTTCATGCGGCAGACGGCGACCGGCGCGTGGACCGGCGTTGGCCCGCTAGAATACGCCGCATGATCAACATCTCCGAAACCGCGCAGACGCATTTCCGCAAGCTGATCGAGCGCGAGACGTTGCCGGGCCTGGGTGTGCGCCTGTCGGCCGTGCATGCAGGCACCGCGCGTGCGGACGTGCGCCTGGAGTTCGCCGGCACCGACGATCTGCAGGGCGACGAGTGGGCGATCGATTGCGAAGGCTTCACGCTGTGGCTCGATGCGCCGAGCGTGCCCTACCTCGACGGCGCGGAAATCGACTACGAGAGCCGCGCGACCGGCGGCCAGTTGCAGATCCGCGCGCCCAAGATCAAGGGCGAGGCGCCACCGGACGCCGCGTCGCTGGTCGAGCGCGTGCGCTGGGTGGTGGAGCAGGAGATCAATCCGCAGCTCGCCCAGCATCGCGGCCATGTCAGCGTGCAGGAAGTGACCGCCGAAGGCGTCGTCGTGCTGCGCTTTGGCGGCGGCTGCCACGGCTGCGGCCTGGTCGACGTCACTCTGAAGCAGGGCATCGAGAAAACGCTGATGGAGAAGGCACCGGGCGTGACTGCGGTTCGCGACGCGACCGACCACGACACCGGCGACGCGCCGTACATGCCGCGCGACGCGGCCTGATTTCCCCGGCACCGGCGTCCGTTCCCGGATGTTCACTGCGGCCGACCTGATCGACGCCCTGCGCCGCCGGCGGCGTCGTTCGATCCGGCCCGAAGACGCACCCGACGGGCTGCCTGCAGGCTGGGCACGCTGGTTCGAGACGATGCGGGCTCGGGTGGGCGCGGTGACCGGCGCGACCGCCGACGCGATCGTCGCGGTGCTCGTCGCCCGGCCAGCGCCACCGCGGCGCAAGGGGCGCGTGCCGAAGAACGCGCTGGCCGCCTGGCTGAGTCTGATGCATCCGCGCTGGGAGCCCGAGTCCGAGGACCATCGGGGGCCGAAGCGTGTGTCGTGGGCGCTTGCGCTGTTGGTGCAGGTGCTCTGGGTGAGCGGTCTGCTGTTGCTGACGCAGGCGCATTTCGCAGTGCCGGCGCCGGCTGCGCAGGGCGAACAGCAGGTGGTGCAGGCCGTCTTCATCGGCGACGGCACGCCCGAGGATGCGGCTGCGGGCGACGAAGGCGAACCGGTCCCCGTGACGGTGGTGCGACTGCCACCAGCGCCTACGTCGAATCCGGCGCCGTCGGCGCCGCAGCCGGCCCCTGCCGCACCGCAGGATACGTCGGCCCCGCAGGACGCCGTGGTCGCGGCCGAACCCGTGGCGCCGACGGAGCAGGTCCTGCAGGTCACCCAGACACCGGTACCGGACATCGACTTCACCCTCCCGCCGCCGCGCCCGGGCGCCGCGCCCGAGGTCGCCGTGCGCGACCGGCAGGTGCCGGAGGCGCAACTGCAGGCTGTCGAGGTGCCGGCGCTGCGCACCCCGGCGCCGCTGGCCGACGTCACCGCGCAGCAGCGCCAGGTCGAGATCGAAGTGCGCGATCGCAGCGTGCCGCAGCCGACCGAAACCCTGCGGCTGCCGACGCGCGATGCGCCGTCGGTCGTGGTCGATGCGCCCGAGATTCCGGTACGGCCGGTCGCCGACATCGTGGCGCGCGAACGCGCGGTGCCGCTGCGGGAAGCGCCCGCGCCGACCGCCGCCGCCCAGTCGCCTGCGTCGGCGCCTGTCGCCTCCGCACCGTCGCCACGGCCGCCCACACCCGCGGCGCCGGGCAGCCGCACGCCCGCCCCGGGTCGCGCCGCGGGCGCCGGCACGCGGGCGGGGACGCCGCCGGGTGACGCGCCCTCGTCGCGCGTGGCCGACGACTGGGGGGACGGCGCCACCGCGCGTGACGGCGGTCAGCCCGGCAGTCCCTCGGGGCTGCTCGACGCCGACGGGCGCCCCCGTCTTGCCGGGAACGGCCGGGTGGGCGGCGGTCTGCCGCCGGGTACCGTGATGGAAGATTTCGCGCGTATCGACCGTGAAGGCACCTGGCTTAAGCGCCCGCCGACCGACTACGAACCCACGAGCTTCGACCGCTTCTGGACGCCCAGTGAAACCCTGCTGGAAGAGTGGGTGCGACGGAGCATCAAGACGGTGCTGATTCCGATCCCCGGGACCAGCAAGACCATCCAGTGCAATGTCGCCCTGCTGGCGTTCGGCGGCGGCTGCGGCATCACCGACCCGAACATGCAGGACGTGGAAACCGACGGCCGCCCGCCGCCGGATGTGCCATGGAAGCCGGAACTGCAGGAAGACCAGGACAGCCTGGGCGGCTGATTGATCTGGACGCGGCGCCGTGTGTGCTCGTGTCGTTCTGGCGTCGTCACGCCCGCGTAGGCGGGTGTCCATGGACCTTTGCCCCTGCTTTTCGCCGCCGCGTCTGCCGCGCTGCGCTCAGACACGGGCTGCTCTTCGGCCACGCCAGGCTCCGGTGCTCGGCGCGCTCTACGACGCGATTGACGTCACAAGCCGGAAGCCAGCGCCAGACGAAACAGGCAGGGCGGTAGACCAGGGCGACACCTGATCAGATCAAATCAAGGAGCGCCCCTTCGGGGCTAAGACTGGCGCGTGTCCACCGAAACGGACACGCGACCATCAGACGGCGCGAAGACAGCGCCGCCGACGCGGACTCAGCGGTCGTGCGCTCCGCGCAGATCGCGCAGCTGGCTCGGTTGCGCCGCGAAATACGCCGCGAGATCCGCGATCTGCTGATCGCTCAGGCCGGCGGCCTGCTGCGACATCAGGGCATGTTCGCGGTCGCCATCGCGGTAGGCCTGCAGCGAATGCGCGAGGTAGTCGCGGAACTGGCCGCCGATCTTGGGATAGGTCGGGTCGATCGGCGCATTGCCCGCGGCGCCATGGCAGTCGATGCAGGTCTGGCCGGTCGCCGCGCTCTTGACGTTGGCGGCCTGTTCGCCGGCCTCCACCGTCCCCGACGGCAGCCCGGCGGACGAGGTGCGTGCCGGCTGCGCCTGCGGATCGTGCGACTGGCCACCGCAGGCGGCCAGCAGGCCGGCGAGCGACAGGGCGGTCAGGAGGCGGGCCGGACGGATCATGGCGCCGCTCACGGGGTCAGCTCCGAAAGGAAGGCGGCAATGTCGGCGATGTCCTGGTCGGTGAAGCTCTGCGCCTGCGCCTGCATCGTCGGATGACGGCGGGTGCCACGCTTGTATTCGTGCAGGGCGTTGACCAGGTACTCGGGCGACTGCCCGCCGATCTTCGGCACGTGGTAGTGCGGATAGACGTTGCGGTAACCGTCCACGCCGTGACACCCCTGGCAGGTGTAGGTCAGCTGGCGACCCGTCTCCGCATTGCCGGCGAGCGGCGCGTTGGTCGGCGCTTCGGCGGCGGGTGCCGCAGGCGGTGCAGCGGCATCCTGGGCGGAGGCGCGCAGGGCGGGCAGAGCAAGAGCGAGGCAAGCGGCGAGCATCAGCAGTCGCGTCATCGGGTTATCCGCAATCCTGAATGGCTGGAAGTGCTGTCTGGGAAGCGCGATCGCGCCCGGACCGCAGACTTCACTGCATGAACCGGTGCACAACCGGGCCAGTATAGCCACGGCCGCGTCGCAAACCCAATGCACTGCAACATCCGGATGGGCAGGGGTGGATCGGATGTCACCATGACCTATGGCGCATTCAAGTACATGCGCTGGTGATATACCTTGCTACAACACCGTAGGGGTCCATCGAATCACATGTCCACACCGCATGCTTTCGCGTCCGCGGGACGCGTCCTGACTGGCGTCATTCTCGTGTCCGCCGCGCTCGGCCTGTCCGCGTGCAAGGGAGGTGGCGATGCCGAAGCCAAGCCGACCGATGCCGCGGCGGCGCCCGTGCCCGTCGAGACGGAGGCGGTCGCGCGTCGCAGCGTCGCAGCCAGCTACGTGGGCACGGCCTCGCTGGAAGTGCCGCGGGGCGCCGACGTGGTCGCCAAGACCTCGGGCATCGCGCTCGACGTGCTGGTGGAGGAGGGCGACACGGTGCGCGCCGGCCAGCCGCTGGTACGCCTGGACCCCGACCGGGCGCGCCTGGCCGTCCTGCAGAGCCGCGCGACGATGGGCAAGCTGGAGAACAGCTACCGCCGCGCCCAGCAGCTGGTGGGGCAGCAGATGATCAGCGCCAACGATCTGGACCAGATCAAGTTCGACCTCGACACCGCACGCGCTCAGCACCAGATGGCGGAACTCGAACTCTCCTACACCGCGGTGACCGCGCCGATTTCCGGGGTGATTTCGCAGCGCATGATCCGCACCGGCAATTTCGTGCAGATCAACACGCCGATCTTCAGCATCGTCGACAACGCCCGCATCGAAGCCACGCTCAACGTGCCCGAGCGCGAGCTGCGCGTGCTCAAGCGCGGCCAGCCGGTGCGTCTGCAGGTGGACGCGCTGCCGGGCGAAAGCTTCGAAGGCGTGGTCGAGCGCGTTGCGCCGATCGTCGAATCGCGCAGCGGCACGTTCCGCGTGGTCACCGCCTTCGCCGGCAACGAATCGCTGCGCGCCGGCATGTTCGGCCGCATCCACGTCGACTACGACCAGCGCGCCGACGCGCTGGTGATTCCGCGCAGCGCGCTGCTCGACGAAGGCGACGAAACCGCGGTGTACACCGTGCGGGACGGCAAGGCCGTGCGCGTGCCGGTGGAGCTGGGCTATGTCGACGGCAACCTGATCGAGGTGCGCAGTGGACTCGAGGAAGGCGACCCGGTGGTGACGGCCGGCAAGGTCGCCCTGCGCGAGGGCAGCGCGGTGCAGGTGGTGGGTGATGCCCCCGTCGCCGCGACGCCGGCCGCCGACGCCAAGAGCGACGCGCAGTAATGGCGGGCGCGCCGCACGACGGCCCTGCCGGCGACGGCCCGGCCATGGATCCGCACGCCGCGCCGACGGGGCGGTTCGATCTCGTCGAGTTCTCCACGCGTCGCCGGGTGACGGTGTGGATGGTCGCGATCAGCATGATGCTGTTCGGTCTGATCGCCCTGACCAACCTCAAGGTCAACCTGCTGCCCGATCTCAGCTACCCCACGCTGACGGTACGCACCGAGTACACCGGCGCTGCGCCGTCGGAGATCGAGACGCTGGTCAGCGAGCCGGTCGAGGAAGCCGTCGGCGTGGTCAAGGGCGTGCGCAAGCTGCGCTCGATTTCGCGCACCGGCCAGAGTGACGTGGTGCTGGAATTCGCCTGGGGCACCGACATGGACCAGGCGGGCCTGGAGGTGCGCGACAAGCTCGAGACGCTGCAGTTGCCGCTCGAAGTCACGCCGCCGGTGCTGCTGCGCTTCAACCCGTCGACCGAACCGATCCTGCGCCTCGCGCTGACCGCCGGTGACAAGGGCGACGCGGTCGACGAACTCACGCGCATGCGTCGCTATGCCGACGACGACCTGAAGAAGAAGATCGAGCCGGTCGTCGGCGTGGCCGCGGTCAAGGTCGGTGGCGGTTTCGAGGACGAGGTCCAGGTCGAACTCGACCTGCAGCAGATGGCGCGGATCAATCTGCCGATCGAGAACGTGATCCAGCGCCTGCAGCAGGAGAACATCAACCTCTCCGGCGGACGCCTGGACCAGGGCACGCAGCGCTACCTGGTGCGCACGGTCAACCAGTTCTCCAGCGTCGAGCAGATCGGCGAGATGCTGGTCGCCACCCAGTCGGGCGGCGATGACGGCGCCGCGAGCGCGGCGCAGCAGATGGCGGCGATCGCCGCGGCGAGCGGTTCGCAGGCCGTGCTGGCGGCCGCGGCGTCGGTGCAGAGCGCATCGGGCGGAGACAGCGCGAGCATCGGCGGTGGCCGGGCGATCCGCCTGCGCGACATCGCCACCGTGCGCCAGGGCTTCAAGGAGCGCGAAAGCATCATCCGGCTCGGCGGCGCCGAAGCGGTGGAGCTGGCGATCTACAAGGAAGGCGACGCGAACACCGTCTCCACGGCCGACGCCGTGCAGGCGCGGTTGGACGCGATCCGGAAGGAACTTCCGCCGGACATGACGCTGACCGTGGTCGACGACCAGTCGAAGTTCGTGCGCGCCGCGATCCACGACGTGCGCACCGACGCGCTGATCGGCGGCACGCTGGCCGTGCTGATCATCTTCCTGTTCCTGCGCAACGGCTGGAGCACGCTGGTGGTCAGCCTGTCGCTGCCGATCTCCATCATCACCACGTTCTTCTTCATGGACCAGCTGGGGCTGAGCCTCAACGTCATGTCGCTGGGCGGTCTGGCGCTGGCGACGGGTCTGGTGATCGACGATTCGATCGTGGTGCTCGAAAGCATCGCCAAGGCGCGCGAGCGCGGACTGGGCGTGCTGGAGGCCGCGATCACCGGCACCCGCGAAGTGGGCATGGCCGTGGTCGCGTCGACCCTGACGATCATCGCGGTGTTCCTGCCGCTGGTCTTCGTCGAAGGCATCGCCGGCCAGCTGTTCCGCGACCAGGCGATGACGATCGCGATCGCGGTCGGCGTGTCGATGCTGGTCGCGTTGACGCTGATCCCGATGATGGCCTCGCTCAAGGGACGCCCGCCGCTGGCGTTTCCGGAGGAAGCACCGCATCCGCAGTGGCGTCCGCAGCGCCGCTGGCAGAAGCCGCTGGCCGCGACCGGTCGCGGCATCGGTGCGGGCTTCCGGGGCGTGCTGTTCGGGATCGCCTGGGCCGTGGTGCGCGTATGGCGCGTCATCGCGGGCGGCACCGGCCGGGTCATGGGGCGTGCCAGCGATCTGGCCATGTCCCCGTACAACCGCGCCGAGCGCGGGTATCTGAAGATGCTGCCGGCGGCGCTTGGGCGTCCTTGGCTGGTGCTGGGCACCGCGACCGCCGTTTTCCTGGTCAGCATGCTGGCCGTGCCGCTGCTCGGCACCGACCTGATTCCGCAGCTGGCGCAGGACCGCTTCGAGATGACCGCGAAGCTGCCGCCGGGCACGCCGCTGCGCGAGACCGACCGCATCATGCGCGAGGTGCAGCAGGCGCATGCCGGCGATGACGGCGTCGAACTGCTGTTCGGCGTGAGCGGCAGCGGCACGCGGCTCGATGCCAATCCGACCGAGAGCGGCGAGAACATCGGCAAGCTGAGCATCGTCATGAGCGGCGGCGGCAGCCGCGAATTCGAGGCGCAGCAGACCGAGCGCCTGCGCGGCACGATGCAGCAGTATCCGGGCGTCCAGGTCGACTTCGCACGGCCGCAGATCTTCAGCTTCTCGACGCCGCTGGAGATCGAACTGCGCGGCCAGGATCTCGACGGACTGGCCCGTGCCGGCCAGCGCATGACCGAGCTGCTGCGGGCCAATCCGCACTACGCCGACGTCAAGAGCACCGTGGAGCAGGGCTTTCCCGAAATCCAGATCGTGTTCGACCAGGAACGTGCAGGCGCGTTCGGCCTGACCACGCGGCAGATCGCCGATGCGGTGGTGCGCGCCGTGCGCGGCGAGGTCGCCACGCGCTACAACTTCCGCGACCGCAAGATCGACGTGCTGGTGCGCGCGCAGGAGAACGAGCGCGATTCGGTGGACCGCATCCGCAACCTGATCGTCAATCCCGGCAGCGCGTCGCCGGTACGCCTGGATTCCGTGGCCGACGTGGTGGCGACCGTGGGGCCGAGCGAGATCCATCGCGCCGACCAGGTCCGCGTGGCGGTGGTCTCGGCCAACCTGCGCGGCATCGATCTCGGCACCGCGATGGAGGAAGTGCAGCAGATGGTGGCGGAGAACCCGCTCGGACCGGAGGTCGGCCTGCACATCGGCGGCCAGGGCGAGGAACTGGCGGAATCGATGCGCTCGCTGCTGATGGCGTTCGCGCTGGCGATCTTCCTGGTCTATCTGGTGATGGCCTCGCAGTTCGAATCGCTGCTGCACCCCTTCGTGATCCTGTTCACCATCCCGCTGGCGATGGTCGGTGCGATCGGCGCGTTGCTGCTCACCGGCAACACGATCTCGGTGGTGGCCTTCATCGGGCTGATCCTGATGGTCGGTCTGGTGGTGAAGAACGCGATCATCCTGATCGACAAGGTCAACCAGCTGCGCGAGGCCGGCGTGGCCAAGCGCGACGCCCTGGTGGACGGTGCACGCTCGCGCCTGCGGCCGATCATCATGACCACGCTGTCGACGCTGTTCGGCTTCCTGCCGCTGGCACTGGCGTTCGGTGACGGTGCCGAGGTGCGCTCGCCGATGGCGATCGTGGTGATGGGCGGGCTCGCGGTGTCGACGGTGCTGACGCTGCTGGTGATTCCGGTCGTCTATGACCTGCTGGACCGCAAGCCGGACGCGTTTTACGCCGAGCGCGGTCGGCGCGCACGACTCGGCGCCGCCGCCGATCGCCCCGATGCGGAGGCCAGCGCGACATGAGCATCGCCGAGCTGAGCCTGCGGCGCCCGGTCACCACCATCATGTGTTTCATCTCGATGGTGGTGATCGGCCTGATCGCCTCGGTGCGCCTGCCGCTGGAGGCACTGCCCGACATCTCGGCGCCGTTCCTGTTCGTGCAGTTGCCCTACACCGGTGCCACCCCGGCCGAGGCGGAACAGAACCTGCTGCGACCGGCGGAAGAAACGCTGGCCACGATGAGCGGCATCAAGCGCATGCGCGGGCAGGCGGCCTCGGACGGCGCGTTCGTGATCCTCGAATTCAGCGACTGGGATCGCGACATCGCGATCAGCGCGTCCGAGGCGCGCGAGCGCATCGACGCGATCCGCGGCGATCTGCCCGACGACTTCCGGCGCTATTTCGTGCAGAAGTTCTCGACCGCTGACCAGCCGGTCCTGCGGCTGCGCCTGGCGGCGAATGTCGATCTGTCCGGCAGCTACGAACTCATCGACCGTCAGCTCAAGCGGCGCCTCGAGCGGGTGCCGGGCGTGGCGCGCGTGGAGATCAGCGGCGCGGCGCCGAACGAGGTCGAGATCGCAGTGCAGCCCGACCGCCTCACGGCACACGGCATCGAGCTCAATGCCCTCGCGACACGCCTGCGCGCGCTGAACTTCTCGGTGTCGGCGGGGCAGATCCTCGATGGCGGTCAGCGCCTGCGCGTGCAGCCGATCGGCGAGCTGGACGATCTGCAGCAGCTGCGCGACCTGGTCATCAACCCGCAGGGCCTGCGCCTGTCGGACGTGGCGGACGTGCGCCTGCGGCCGCAACGCATGGACTACGGCCGGCGCCTGGACGGACGCGCGGCGGTGGGACTGGAGATCTACAAGGAACGCGATTCGAACCTCGTCGAGGTCGCGCGCACGGTGCTCGCGGAAGTCGAGAGCGCGCGCAGCGAACCGGGTCTCGAGGACATCGACGTCAAGGTCACCCAGAACATGGGCGAGGAAGTGACGTCGTCGCTGATGGAGCTGGTCGAGGCCGGCGCGATCGGCCTGGTGCTGTCGATCGTCGTGCTGTACTTCTTCCTGCGCCACTGGCCGTCGACGCTGATGGTGACGCTGGCCATTCCGATCTGTTTCATCATCACCCTGGGCTTCATGCATTTCTTCGACGTCACGCTCAACGTGCTGTCGCTGATGGGCCTGCTGCTCGCGGTCGGCATGCTGGTCGACAACGCGGTCGTGGTGGTGGAGAGCATCTACCAGGAACGCGAGCGCATGCCCGACCAGCCGTGGCTGGCGTCGGTGCTGGGCACGCGCCACGTCGCGATCGCGCTGTCGGCCGGTACGCTCTGCCACTGCATCGTGTTCGTGCCGAACCTGCTGGGCGAGACCAACCAGATCAGCATCTTCATGACCCAGCTGGCGATCACCATTTCGGTGTCGCTGCTGGCGTCCTGGCTGGTGGCGGTGAGCCTGATTCCGATGATGGCGGCACGGATGAAGACGCCGCCGGCCGTGGCCCGCCCCGACGGCCTGATCCCGCGTCTGCAGCGCCGTTACGCGCGCGTGCTGCGCTGGTCGCTGGAACATCGCGGCTGGAGCGTGGTGGGGATCGTGCTGGTCGTCGCCATGAGCCTGGTGCCGATGACCCAGACCAAGTTCGACATGTTCGGCGACGGCAGCGGCGGCAAGGAAATCCAGCTCTACTACCAGTGGAAGGGCAGCTACAACCTGCAGCAGCGTTCCGACGAGGTGCGCCGGTTCGAGACCTTCCTCGACGAGAACCGAGACACCTACCGGATCAAGCAGCTCTATTCCTGGTTCGGAGAGGGTGGCGATTCCGGCACCATGATCACCTTCGACGATTCGGTCGGCGACACCAAGGCGTTGACCGAAGCCATCAGTGCGGCGCTGCCCAAGTCGGCCCGCGCGGAAGTCGGCGTGCGCGGCAGCGCGGGGCAGGGCGGTGGCGGCGGTGGTGGCGCCAGCCAGGGCGTGCAGGTGCAACTGGTCGGGGATTCGACCCAGGTGCTGCGCGAGATCGCGGACGGCGTGATCCCGATCCTGGCGGCCAATCCGGCGTTGCGCGACGTGCGCGTGGACGCGGGGGATCTCAACCAGGAACTCAACATCCGGGTCGATCGCGACCGCGCAGCGGCGTTCGGCTTCAGCGCCGAACAGGTCTCGAGCTTTGTCGGCCTCGCCTTGCGCGGCAGCCAGTTGCGCGAATTCCGCCGGGGCGAGGATGAAGTGCCGGTCTGGGTGCGTTTCGCAGGTGCCGAGCAGTTCAACGAAGCCGACATCGCCAGCTTCATGGTGCAGTCGCCCGATGGTCGCCGCGTGCCGCTGACCAGCCTGGTCGACATGCGCGTCGAGCCCGCGGCCAGCCGCATCACGCGCGCCGACCGTCAGACCTCGCTGACGGTGCAGGCCAACCTCGCCGGCGAGACGACGATGCCCGACGCACGCAAGGCGCTCGAACAGACGCTCGAATCGATCCCGTTCCCGGCCGGCTACGGCTACACGTTCTCGGGCAGCGGGTTCGAGGACGATGCCGAAGCCAGCCGGCAGATGGTCTTCAATCTGCTGATCGCGGTGATCATGATCTACGTGGTGATGGCGGCGGTGTTCGAGTCGCTGCTGTTCCCGGCGGCGATCATGAGCTGCGTGGTGTTCTCGGTGTTCGGCGTGTTCTGGCTGTTCTGGCTCACCGGCACCTCGTTCACGGTGATGGCCTTCATCGGCATCCTGGTGTTGATGGGCGTGGTGGTGAACAACGGCATCATCATGGTCGAGCACATCAACAATCTCAGACGTCGCGGCATGTCGCGGCTCGAGGCGCTGGTCGAAGGCAGTCGCGAGCGCCTGCGGCCGATCCTGATGACCATGGGTACCGCGATCCTCGCGATGATTCCGATCTCGCTGAGCGACACCGTGGTGCTCGGCGGTCTGGCCTACTCGCCGATGGCGCGCGCGGTGGCCGGCGGTCTGGCGTTCTCGACGGTGGTGAGCCTGCTGTTCCTGCCGACGATCTACGCGATCCTCGACGACATGCGGCATGGCACCGCGCGCTTGATCCGGCGGGCGCGGGGTGTGCAGGGGGAGCCTGCTGCTGCCGCAGGCTGATAGGCCTTTCCAGGTACATGGCGCCCGATCGGGCGCCATGTTTTTTTGGCTTTGGCGCTCGTTCTGGCTTTGGCTTTGGATTCTGGCCCTGGCCCAGGCCCCGGCATTAGCATTGGCATTGGCTTTCGGCCTTTGACTTCAATCGAGCCGTAAAGCGAGCCGAGCATCGCAGGGCGGCGGGGTCGGAGAGCAGCCCATGTCTGAGCGCAGCGAGTTTGGGCTGCGTGCCCCGTCGACCGAGAAGCGCAGGGGACCGCCGCGGCTGTATCGCGGCGGATCGCGTCCGGCGAAGACGGTTTTGCTTACTTTTGCCAAGACAAAAGTAAGCCGCGCGACAGCGCGGAAGCCCTGTACTTGATCTTCGCTCCTGCGATTGATTCTTTGCTTCGAATATCAAGGTCGCAAAGCGACGAGCGAAGAAGCCCGAGCAAGTGCAGGGCTTTCGCCCGCTGCGCGTGCGAGTCCCTTTTGGATGGACCCAAAAGGAACCAAAAGGTCCCTTCGCCGGACGCGAGCCGATGCGATACAGCCGCATCGGTCCCCTGTGCGCCTCGCCTGACGCAGCACGCAGCCCAAACTCGCTGCGCTCAGACATGGGCTGCTCTTCGGCCACGCCAGACTCCGGTGCTCGGCTCGCTTTACGGCTCGATTCCAGATAAAGAGCCACAGCGACAGCCACGGCAACAGCAGCAACAGCAGCAGTAACAGCAACAGCAAAGCCTCAAGCCGAACGCGAAAAGCGAGAAGCGGAAGCAAGAAGCAAAGAGCTACCGAAGAGCCAAAAAACAGAAGCGCCCAAGCGCCTGCCTTGAAGAGAAGGCGAAACTTTGCGCCGTCACTTGCGTGCCAAACGCACGCGTCAGCTGAGCACCCTGCCGGCAATCCGCAAACCCGCCACCCACACCCCGATGCTCGAGCCGATGTTGGCGAGCAGGAAGCTCAGCAGCGTGCGCGAGACACGGTTGCGGTACCAGCCGCGCACGGTGCCGGCATCGTCGCGCAGGGAGAGGAAATCGTTGTAGGCGGGCTTGCGGATGTAGGCCTCCACCAGGCCGCTGAAGAGTCCGGGGGAGATGCCCGGCGGACGGATCGGCTTGAGCGGCGCGGCGATCGCGGCGGCCAGGATGCCGAGCGGATGCGACAGCGCAGCCAGGGCGCCCAGGGCCGCGAAACCGGCCGTGATCACGACCCACTCCTTGACCAGCTGACGGCCCAGTTCCGCGCCGCCCTGATAATAGCCCCAGCCGATCATCGCCACGATCGCCAGGGTGATCGCGGTCATCACCCAGCGGACGCTCCGGCCCTTGGGCGCGTGCTCCAGCGCGGCGCTCGTGGCTGCAGGATCCTCGCGGTCCTCGGCGAGGTGCCGCGCCAGGCCTGCGAGATGCCCGGCCCCGACCACGGCCAGCACGTCGCGCGCATCGCCGGCCTGTTCGCGCAATTTCGCGGCCATGTAGCGGTCGCGCTCGGCGATGATCGCTTCATAGAGCTGCGGACTGCTCTTGGCGAACTCGCCGAAACTCGATTCGAGCATGTCGCCCTGCTTAAGCTTCTCGATCTCCTCTTCGCCGAGTTCGTCGGACGCCATCAGGCCGCCGAGCAGGCTGCCGACCAGCTTCATGCGGCCGAAGAAACCGAGTTTCTTCGACGCGCGCTTGAACGTCAGGCCGACGTCGCGATCGATCAGCGCGACCGGCAGGTCGCGTTCCTTCGCCAGCACGACCGCACGCTTGAGTTCGGCACCCGGTTCGATGCCGAGCTGTTCGGCGAGACGGCGCTGGTAGGCCGCCAGCGCGAGATTGGCCGCGAACAGCGCCACGCGCCCCTTGCGGATCACATCGACCAGGTTGAGTTTGGCGAGCGCGTCCGGATCGCTGATGGCCTGCAGACGTTGCGCATCGAGTTCGACAGCCACCGCATCGAAGGCGCCGCTGCCGATCGCGTCCTCGACCGCCTCCACGCTGACCCGTGACACGTGCGCCGTACCGAGCAGGGTGTAGCGCACGCCGTCACGTTCGACGATCGCATGCGGCTGCGACTGCCAGGTCGTGGCGTCAGGTGGCGTCATCGGGTCGGTCATCGGATCAGTCTTCGGGTGGGGTGAGCGCGCGTGCACCGGGTGCGCGCGGCAGGCGGATGGGGTCGAATCACCGCCGGGGTTCGACGCGAGCCCCGGACGGTGCGCCGACGTGACGCGGGGAGCACTGTACCGGGGCGTCCGCCGTCGGCGTCATCCGATGGCGGGCATGGCATGCACCCGGTACGCAGCCGGCGACGGCGTGACACGGGCGCGTCAGCGGATCAATCGATGTAGCGCTTGAGCAGATCCCCGTAAGCGTCGATGCGACGGTCGCGCAGGAACGGCCAGATGCGGCGGACGTGCTCGCTGCGGCCGAGGTCCACCTCGCAGGTCAGCACGGTCGGCTCGGTCCCGGCCTCGGCCAGAAACTCGCCCTGCGGACCGAGCACATGGCTGTTGCCCCAGAAGTCGATGCCGGACGCGCCGATCGGCGACGGCTCGTGGCCGACGCGATTGCACGACAGCACGGGCAGGCCGTTGGCGACCGCATGGCCGCGATGGCTGAGGATCCAGGCATCGCGCTGGCGCTTCTTCTCGCCGTCGACGTCGGTCGGATCCCAACCGATCGCGGTCGGATACAGCAGCAGGTCCGCACCGGCCAGCGCCATCAGGCGCGCGGCTTCCGGGTACCACTGGTCCCAGCACACGAGCAGGCCGAGCCGGCCGACGGACGTGTCGATCGGCTTGAAGCCGATGTCGCCCGGCGTGAAGTAGAACTTCTCGTAGAAGCCCGGGTCGTCCGGGATGTGCATCTTGCGGTACTTGCCCGCGGTGCTGCCGTCGGCGTCGAAGACCACGCCGGTGTTGTGGTACAGCCCCGCGGCGCGGCGTTCGAACAGCGAGCTGACCAGCACGACCTTGTGCTGCTTCGCCAGCGCGGCGAGGCGTTCGGTACTCGGTCCGGGAATCGGTTCCGCGAGATCGAACTCGTCGACCGACTCGTGCTGGCAGAAATAGGCGCCGTTGTGCAGTTCCTGCAGCAACACGAGCTTCGCGCCCTGCTTCGCGGCTTCGGCGACACGCGCTTCGATGATCGACAGGTTGGCGTCGGCATTGCCGGTGCCCTGGTCGATGACGGCGCGCTCCTGGATCAGCGCGACGGGCAACGTGGTCTTGCGGGACATGGATTCGAACCCTCCTGGGATGACGACAATGCTAACGCGCGACTGCATGCGGGCAGCTAAACGCGTCGCTGCGCGCAGCGGCACACCCGATGCCGGCCACGACGCGCGCAGCCGCCGTCGGCGCGGACCGATACACGGCAAGCCCGCGGATCAGACGTCTGACAGAGGCGGTGCGAGCGCGCGGGTCGATGTGTAGCGCCCCACGACCTGCCGGTGTCAGCCGGGCAGCACGTCGCGCAACAGGCCCGTCGGCAGTTGCATGGTGATGCAATGCAGGCTGCCGTTCTGCCAGATCAGCGGCCGGCATGGCACCTGCACGATCTCGCGGCCCGGATGCGCCTGCGCGAGGACGGCCGCTGCGGCAGCATCCGCCGGATCGCCGTAGGCCGGCATCAGCACCGCGCCATTGAGGATCAGATAGTTCGCGTAGCTCGCGGCGAGGCGGCGACCCGCGTCCAGCACCGGCCGCGCCCAGGGCAGTGGAAACAACCGATACGGCGCGCCATCGCGCGTCCGCAACGCCGCGATCTCGTCGGCCATCGCCTGCAGCTCCGCGTGATGCGGATCTGCAGGGTCGTCGCAGGCCTGGAACACGATCGCATCGTCCGGCGCGAAGCGGGCGAGGGTGTCGATGTGCGCGTCGGTGTCGTCGCCTTCCAGATAGCCGTGGTCCAGCCACAGCACGCGGTCCTGCGCCAGCCAGTCGGACAGTCTGGACGTCAGCACGTCACGCGGGACCTCGGGATGACGCTCGTGCAGGCAGCGCCAGGTCGTCAGCAAGGTGCCCGCACCGTCGGTCTCGATCGCACCGCCTTCGAGCGCGAAATCGATCTCGCGTCGCTGCGCTGCGTCGGTGAACACGCCGGCGGCATGCAGATGGCCGACCAGCTGATCGTCCTGGCGCGCGTCGAACTTGCCGCCCCAGCCGGTGAAGCGGAAATCGTTGAGCACGAACGTGGCATCGTCACGTCGGAGCGAGATGGGGCCCGAATCACGCAGCCACGTGTCGTCGTAGTCCGCCTCGACGAACTGGACGCGAGCCATGTCGATACGGTTCGACGCCAGGCGCACGTAGGCGTAGCTCTGGACATCCTCGTCCGGCACGCAGATCACGACGGGCTGGAAACGGGTGATCGCCGCCACCAGCGCGATGTACGTGTCTTCCACCTCGCCCAGGCGCGCGGCCCAGTCGGTGTCTTCGGTCGGCCACGCGATCAGGATCGCGGACTGGGGTTCCCACTCCGCGGGGAAGCGCAATGCGGTTTCGGTCATGGACTCAACGGATGGCGGGCTTGGGGCCGATCTCCGATGCCGTGGCGCGATTGGCGACGGTATCGATGACCCGGTTCCGCTCGAAATAGACGGTGAAGGTGGGATAGACCCAGCGGTTGATCGTCGGCCACTGGCGCTTCTGGCCGCCACGTGGATCCATGCGCTCGCTCGGCACGCCGAAACGCGCTTCCACGTCCGCCATCGACATGCCGCGGCTCGGCATGCCGGTATCGGCAGTCTGCTTGGTACGGTCGACGAGCAGGGTGTCCGCGGACGCGGGAAGGCTGGCGAGCAGCGCGCAGCTCAGCGCGGTGCCTGCAAGGATCGAAGCGAAGGAACGCGACATGGCGGTGACTCCAGGGCAGGACAGCGGTGGACGGCGAAAGTGCCGGAACGGTGCTCGCGACTGTGTAGCAGAATTCGCGCGACGGCGACGCCACGCGGTGCAGCGGCAACGCCAAACGAAGAAAGGCCGCATCGCTGCGGCCTTTCTCGCGTGCATGCCGCAGTCGCGGCTGCAACGCGTCTCAGCGCTGGCGCGCCTTGAAACGCGGGTTGGACTTGCAGATCACGAAGACCTTGCCGCGGCGACGCACTACCTTGCAATCGCGGTGGCGGGTCTTCGCCGACTTCAGGGACGACAGGACCTTCATGGTAAACCTCTGGGATGGGATACAAGCAGCAAGCCGGCTATTCTAGCGGCTCTTTCCCCCACGATTCAAGCGCTTGGGTCATCCGTTCGCGGAGACGAGCCGGCGCAGGAGATGCAGATGACGGAGACGGTGCCGGTTTTGACGATCGACGGACCTTCAGGGTCCGGCAAGGGCACCATCAGCCGCGCGGTCGCGCAGCGGCTGGGTTGGCATTATCTCGATTCGGGCGCGCTTTACCGCGCGGTCGGCGTGGCGGCCGGCTGGGCCGACCTGGACCTCGACGACGGCGGCGCCCTGGTGCGCTGCACCTTCGACACGACCATCGCCTTCGACGAGAGCGGCGAAGAGTTGCGCGTACTGGTCAACGGCCATGACGCGACCGACGAACTGCGGACCGAAACCGCCGGCGCGGCTGCCTCGGCGATTGCCGCCATTCCGGAGGTCCGCGCCGCGCTCAAGGACCGGCAGCGGGCGTTCAGGGTGGCGCCGGGTCTGGTCGCCGACGGTCGCGACATGGGCACCGTGATCTTTCCGGACGCGGGCTGGAAGGTGTTCCTGACCGCGAGCGCGGAGGAGCGGGCGGATCGGCGCTATAAACAGTTGAAGAACAAGGGGGTTTCAGTGACAATGGACGGTCTGCTGCGCGAGATCCTCGCCCGCGACGCCCGCGATGCCAACCGTGCGGTGGCGCCGTTGCGGCCGGCCGAAGACGCCGTCCGTATCGACACCACCGGTCAGGGCATCGAAGCCGTCGTCGACCGGGTCCTCGCGTTGTTCCCCGCACGCCACGTCTGACCGGAGTCACGGTCGGGCGCCGGCTGCATACCGGGGCGGTCCGTTTCAGGCCGTTCCGGCGTTTTGAACGTGTGACGTGCCACCGCTGCATCCGCTGTTCCCATGTCGGCGTCCGGAATCGTTCCGGCCGCCGGTCCATTCACCTCAACACTCACGGCCCTGCAATCCCGCGACGGCCGACCAACGGGTGGACTGCCGGCCTCCGCGTCAGAAACGCGCCGCCACGCAGTCTGAGTCAACCAGGTATCTACCAATGACCGAATCATTCGCAGAACTGTTCGAAGCCAGTCAGACCAATCTGGCCAAGCTCAAGCCGGGCGCCATCGTCACCGGCGTCGTGGTGCAGGTCCGCACCGACGTCGTCGTGATCAACGCCGGCCTGAAGTCCGAAGGCATCGTGCCGATCGAACAGTTCCGTAACGACGCCGGCGAGATCGACGTCGCGGAAGGCGACACCGTCAAGGTGGCGCTGGACTCGCTCGAGAACGGCTTCGGCGAGACCGTGCTGTCTCGCGAGAAGGCCAAGCGCGCCATGGTGTGGGACGAGCTCGAGGAAGCGCTCGAGAAGAACGAGACCATCACCGGCCGCATCAGCGGCAAGGTCAAGGGCGGCTTCACCGTCGACATCAAGGACGTCCGCGCATTCCTGCCGGGCTCGCTGGTCGACGTGCGTCCGGTCCGTGACCCGGTCTACCTCGAGGGCAAGGAACTCGAGTTCAAGCTGATCAAGCTGGACCGCAAGCGCAACAACGTCGTCGTCTCGCGCCGTGCAGTCGTCGAGAGCGAGCACTCGGAAGAGCGCGAGCAGCTGATGGAGAAGCTGGTCGAGGGCGCGGTGCTCAAGGGCGTCGTCAAGAACCTGACCGACTACGGCGCGTTCGTGGACCTCGGCGGCATCGACGGCCTGCTGCACATCACCGACATGGCCTGGAAGCGCGTGCGCCATCCGTCCGAAGTCGTGGAAGTGGGCGCAGAACTCGACGTCCGCGTGCTGAAGTACGACCGCGAGCGCAACCGCGTGTCGCTCGGTCTCAAGCAGCTGGGCGAGGATCCGTGGGACAACATCGCCCGTCGTTACCCGTCCAACACCCGCGTGTTCGGCAAGGTCTCCAACGTCACCGATTACGGCGCGTTCGTCGAGATCGAGCCGGGCGTCGAGGGCCTGGTGCACGTGTCCGAAATGGACTGGACCAACAAGAACGTCAACCCGTCCAAGGTGGTACAGGTCGGTGACGAGCTCGAGGTCATGGTGCTCGACGTCGACGAGGAGCGTCGCCGCATCTCGCTCGGCATCAAGCAGGTCACCTCGAACCCGTGGGAGACCTTCGCGGCCATCCACAAGAAGGGTGACAAGGTCGACGGCCAGATCAAGTCGATCACCGACTTCGGCATCTTCATCGGCCTGGACGGCGGTATCGACGGCCTGATCCACCTGTCGGACATCGCGTGGAACTCCACCGGCGAAGACGTGGCACGTGCGTTCAAGAAGGGCGACACGGTCGAAGCCGTCGTGCTGGCCGTCGACCCGGAGCGCGAGCGCATCTCGCTGGGCGTCAAGCAGCTCGAGCAGGACCCGATGGGCCAGTTCATGGCGACGACGCCGCGCGGTTCGAAGGTCACCGGTACCGTCAAGGAAGTCGACGCCAAGGGCGCCGTGATCGACATGGGTGAAGGCGTGGAAGGTTATGTGCAGGCGCGTGACATCAGCGACCAGCGCATCGACGACGCCAGCCAGCATCTGAAGGTCGGTCAGGAAATCGAGGCCAAGTACTTCGGTGTCGATCGCAAGACCCGCGTCCTGCAGCTGTCGATCAAGGCGAAGGACGAGGCGGAAACCGCCGAGACCCTGGCCGAGTACAACAAGCAGGCCTCGGAAGCGTCGAGCGGCACCACCAAGCTGGGCGCGCTGCTGCGCGAGCAGCTGGGCAACAAGGGCGAGTAAGCCCATGCGGCGCCGGCCCGGGAATCCCCGGGTCGGCGCTGTCGCATCTGCAAGCACGAGACATGACCAAGTCGGAACTCATCGAACTGCTGACCCAGCGTCAGGCGCATCTCAAGGGCGAGGACGTCGACCTTGCGGTCAAGGCCATGCTCGAGATGATGGGCGGCGCACTGGCGGCCGGCGATCGGATCGAAGTCCGTGGTTTCGGCAGCTTTTCGCTGCATTTCCGTCCGCCGCGCACCGGACGCAACCCGAAGACCGGCGATGCCGTCGCGCTTCCGGGCAAGCATGTGCCGCATTTCAAGCCGGGCAAGGAACTCCGCGATCGCGTCAGCGACGTGCAGCCGATGCCGGCCGAAGACTGACCGCCCAACGCGGTCCCATTTTCTTTTCCACGTCCCTGCGGATATCCGCATGGTTGGCGTGCAGGATCGGCAAGCGGGTAGGATCGTCGACGCACCGTCGGCGCCGGCGCATCGCGCTGTGATGTCCATCGCCGGCCCGGGTCGCGCGTCCGCGGCCGATCCATCGATGGAGCGTGACCCATGGCGTTTGTGACCGAGTGGTTCTGGTTCTTCCTGCTGCTGCCGATCGCGGCCCTGAGCGGCTGGGTGATCGGTCGTCGCGGCGGCGAGCGTCACAGCGACACGCAGGTGAGCCGGCTATCGACGACCTACTTCCGCGGCCTGAACTACCTGCTCAACGAGCAGCCGGACAAAGCCATCGAGCTGTTCCTGCATATCGCGGAACTCGACAAGGACACCTTCGAGACGCAGGTCGCGCTCGGGCATCTGTTCCGCCGTCGCGGCGAAGTGGATCGTGCGATCCGGCTGCATCAGGGGCTGGTCCAACGACCGGATCTCAACGACCAGCAGAAGGTCCAGGCATTGCTCGCGCTGGGCGAGGACTACATGAAGTCGGGACTGCTCGACCGCGCCGAGACGGTGTTCTCCGATCTCGCCCAGATCGACCAGCGCGCACCGCAGGCGCTGCGGCATCTGATCGGCATCTACCAGGCCGAACGCGACTGGCAGAAAGCGATCGAGAACGCGACGCGCTACGAGGCGGCGACCGGCGAGCCGATGGGCAAGCTGATCGCCCAGTTCGAATGCGAACTCGCCGATCGACTTCGTTCGTCGGGCGATACCGATGGCGCGCGCAGCGCGGTGCAGCGCGCCTACGCGGCGGATTCGGGTTCGGTGCGGGCCGGGATTCTGGAAGGCCGCATCGAGATCGACGCCGGCAACGACGCCGCGGCGATCCGGGCGTTCGAGCGCGCCGCGCGGCACGACGCGGATTTTCTGCCCGAGATCCTCGCGCCCTTGCTGGCGGCCTACGAGCGCGTCGGTGACGTGCCGGGCGCGCGCAATTTCCTGTCGCAGATGACCGAGCACTACAAGGGTGTCGCGCCGGTGCTCGCGCTGACACGTCTCGTGGAGCAGGAAGAGGGTGTGCGCGCGGCACGGACCTATCTTGCGCGCCAGTTGAAGGACCGTCCTTCGGTCCGTGGCGAAGCCGCGCTGATCGACCTCACGCTCGCCGATGGCGTCGACCATGTCGGCACGCTGCAGGAGTTGCGTCTGATCACCGAGCAGTTGCTGGTGCGCAATCCCAGTTATCGCTGCAAGCAGTGCGGTTTCGGCGCGCGCAGTCATCACTGGCAATGCCCGAGCTGCAAGGAGTGGGGCACGATCAAGCCGCTGCTCAACTACGCCGTGGTCTGAGTGTCCGTTTCAATACCTCTCGCCGCTGCGCTCTGCGTCGCCGCGTTGCTCGTCGCGTTCGCGTTGACGGTACTGGCGCGTCGCTACGCGCTGGCGCGCCAACTCATCGATGCGCCCGGTGAGCGACGCAGCCACGCGGTCGCGACGCCCCGTGGTGGGGGCATCGCCATCGTGGCGGTCGTGCTGCCGGCGATGCTCTGGCTCGGGACCCGGGGCGGTGGCGGTCAGTCCATCTGTCTTCTCGGCGCGATGGGTCTGGCGCTGGTCGCGGGGATCGGGTGGATCGACGACCATCGCCCGCTGTCGCCCTGGGTGCGCCTCGCCGTCCATCTGGTGGCGGCGATGCTGCTCGCCGGGGGCGTGGCCGCAAGCGGTCAGCCCATCTGGTGGTCGATCGTCGTGTGCCTGCTCGCGCTGGGACTGGTCAACGTCTGGAACTTCATGGACGGGATCGATGGTCTCGCGTCGACCCAGCTCGTGCTCGTGGCACTGGGGTTCCTGCTGCTCGGACTCCGCGACGAGGGCGCGCTGCTCGCCTGCATCGTCGTGGCAGCGACCCTGGGGTTCCTGCCACTCAACGCGCCCAAGGCGCGGATCTTCCTCGGCGACGTCGGCAGCGGCGCACTGGGCTATCTGGCGGCGTGCCTGATCGCATTCGCGCCCGCGCCGGAGGTCGGCGTGACTGCGCTCTGGCTGCTGCCGCTCAGCCCGTTCCTGATTGACGCGGCGTTGACATTGCTGTCGCGCATCATCCGCGGCGAACGATGGTGGACACCGCACGTACAGCATATGTACCAGCGGTGCGTGCAGGCGGGGCACGCCCATGTCGTCGTCACCAGCGGCTATGCCGTCTGGGCTGTGTTGTCGATTCTGCTCGCCATCTCGATGGCAGGCGCGCCGCAACCCGTTATGATCGGAGCCTTCGCCACGTGGTATCTCTTCGGTGTCACCATCTGGCTCATTTTCCGTGTCCGGCATGCACGCCGGACGCGCCTGTCGTAGGGAAGCGACTGGATGATTGACTTCAAGGCCAAGATTGGCGTTCTGGGTCCGCGTGTGGCCGTCGTGCTGCACGACCTGACGATGGTGTGGCTGTGCTGGATCGGCCTGCACCAGTTCCGCCACTCGGTCATGGAAAGCGCGCCTGCCTTTGCGTTCTGGTCGGCGGAGATTGCGCTGATCCTGATCGCCCAAGGGGCGATCTTCTGGCGGGTCGGCCTTTATCGAGGCGTCTGGCGGTTCGCCAGCGTGCCCGATCTGATGAACATCGTGAAAGCGGCCGTGTTGGGCCTGCTGACGATCATGTTGGTGCTGTTCGTCTACAACCGGCTGAATCTGGTTCCCCGGACCGTCCTGATCACGTATCCGCTGTTGCTCGCGGCGTTGCTGGGCATGCCCAGGCTGCTGTATCGCGCCTGGAAGGATCACGGCATGACCCGGACGAGCCAGTCCGCGGTCAGGGTGCTGATTCTCGGCGCGGGGCAGGCCGGCGAGACCCTGGTGCGCGATCTACGCAGGACCGGCGCCTACGACCCGGTGGGTTTTCTCGACGACGCGCCCAAGTTGCGTGGCAGCCAGCTGCAGGGTGTGCCCGTCCTGGGCAAGATCCAGGATCTCGAAAAACTGGCGCCGGAGACGGCCGCGAAACTGCTCGTGATCGCCATGCCGTCCGCGGGCGCTGTCGCGATGCGCAAGGTCGTCGAGGCCTGCGAGCGGACGGGGCTTCCTTTCCGGACGGTCCCCAAGCTCGATGATCTGCTGGAAGGGCGCTCGCTGCCCGGCGAGCTGAAGGAGGTCGCGATCGAGGACCTGCTCGGTCGCAAGCCCGTCATGCCTGACTGGAAAGCGATCCGGGCCTGGCTGCGGGGGCGCAGCGTGCTGGTCACCGGCGCGGGTGGCTCGATCGGATCGGAGTTGTGTCGCCAGTGCGCCCGCAATGGCACCACGCAGATCGCGCTGCTGGAAATGGACGAGCTGGCGCTGACCCGTATCGAGAACGAGCTGCGGCGTGACTTTCCGCGGATCACGCTGGTCCCGGTGCTGGGTGACTGCGGTGATGTCGCGGTGATCGAGCATGCGATGCGTCTGGCGGCGCCCGATGCCGTATTCCACGCGGCCGCCTACAAGCAGGTCCCGGTGCTTGAGGCGCAGTTGCGGGAAGGTGTCCGCAACAACGTGCTTGCGACGCGCACGGTCGCGAATGCGGCGATCGCGCACAAGGTATCGACCTTCGTGTTGATCTCCACCGACAAGGCGGTCGATCCGGTCAATGTGCTCGGTGCGACCAAGCGTCTGGCGGAAATGGTCTGTCAGGATCTGGCGGTCGGTGCATCCACCGACTTCATCACCGTACGGTTCGGCAACGTGCTCGATTCGGCAGGCAGCGTGGTGCCGCTGTTCCGCGAGCAGATCCGGCGCGGCGGTCCTGTGACCGTCACCGATCCCGAAGTCACCCGCTACTTCATGACGATTCCCGAAGCCTGCCAGCTGATCATGCAGTCGGTGGCGATCGGGTCCGCGCAGGCGGTTTATACGCTCGACATGGGCGAGCCCGTGTCGATCCGCCTGCTGGCGGAACAGATGATCCGTCTGGCCGGCAAGCACCCCGACCAGGATGTCGCGATCGTCTACTCCGGCTTGCGCCCGGGTGAGAAGCTCCACGAGACGCTGTTCCATGCGGACGAGCGCTATCGCCCCACCACGCACCCGAAAATCCTGCTGGCGGAAGCGCGGACCGTGCATGCGGAGCGACTCGGAACCGCGCTCGCCAAGCTCGTCGATGGCGTTGCACGCTACGACCTCGCGTTGCTGGCCGCCTCGCTGCGCGAGGCCGTCCCGGAGTTCGCGCCGCTGCAATCGCGTTCCACACACAACGGAAGTGCAACGATCGTGGCATTCCCTCCACGACACGCGAGACACACATGACGCAGAGGATCCGCAAAGCGGTGTTCCCCGTTGCAGGACTCGGGACCCGCTTCCTGCCGGCGACCAAGACCGTGCCGAAGGAAATGCTCCCCATCGTCGATCGCCCCCTGATCCAGTATGCGGTGGACGAGGCGATCGAGGCGGGTTGCGACACCTTGGTCTTCGTCACCAACCGCTACAAGCACGCGATCGGCGATTATTTCGACAAAGCCTACGAGCTCGAGGATCGTCTCGAGGCGGCAGGCAAGCACGAGCTCCTGGAAAAGATCCGTCGACCGCTACCTGATGGCGTGCAGGCGATTTTCGTGACCCAGCCGGAGGCGCGCGGTCTCGGTCACGCTGTACTCTGCGCACGTGCGGTCATTGGCGACGAGCCGTTCGCGGTGATGCTGCCGGACGATCTGCTGTGGAACCGAAATGGCGCGGGCGCGCTGCGGCAGATGGCGGATGCGCACGAGGCCACCGGCGCGAGCATGATCGCGGTGCAGGATGTCGCACGCGAGCAGACGGCCAGCTACGGCATCGTGGCGACCGACGCGTTCGAGGGCCGCCATGGCCGCATCCATGCGATGGTCGAGAAGCCCAAGCCCGACGATGCCCCCAGCACGCTGGCAGTGGTCGGTCGATACGTGCTCGATGGCCGCATCTTCGAACTGCTCGAGAGCACCAAACCGGGTGCGGGCGGCGAGATCCAGCTGACTGATGCGATCGCGGCGCTGCTTGCCGAGCAGGCGGTCCACGCGTATCGCTTCAAGGGGGTCCGTTTCGACTGCGGCACCCATCTGGGGCTGATCGAGGCGACCATCCGCTACGCGCTCGACAACGAGAAGCTCAGCGAGCCGGCAGCTGTGCTGATGCGCAATGCACTTAAGGAACTCGGTGTGCGCGAGCTGGAGTGATGCACTTCGTGACGTGGTCATGGAAACGCCCGGTTCTGCCGGGCGTTTTCGTATCCGCGCGCTTCGCCGCGGTCGGCCCCGTGTCTGCTGCGAGACGTTGAAGGCATGCGGGCCTTTGACGAGTGCTCGACACCGGAGACAGCATCCGTCGCGACGCGCGGGTGCAACATCGACGGCGCGGTTCGCAGACGCCCTCGCGATGGATATCCAGCGATGTGCGGTCCATCCATCCGGCGTCACCGCACTTCCTGCTGCGTTTTTACGCAAAAAGAAACGCGCCCATGCGGGCGCGTTCTTGGATCAAGCCATACCGCCGACGCCGCAGCGCCGAACGGATGCAAGGCGAATCAGGCCAGACCGGCCTGCTTCATCACTTCGGCCGCGTAATCCTCAACCACCTTCTCGATACCTTCGCCAACGGCCAGACGCTGGAAACCGACGACTTCGGCGCCAGCGGCCTTCAGCACGGCTTCAACGGTCTTGTCGGTGTCCAGCACGTAGGGCTGGCCGTAGAGCGTGACTTCGTTGACGATCTTGTTGATCTTGCCGCTGATGATCTTCTCGAGAATGTCGGCCGGCTTGTTCTTGTCCTTTTCGGACATCTTGGCCAGCTCGATTTCCTTTTCCTTCTCGACGAAATCGGTCGGCACGTCGCTCGCCTTGTTGTAGGGCGGGTTCATCGCCGCGACATGCATCGCCAGGCCGCGCGCGAGGTCGGCATCGCCGCCCTTGAGCTCGACCAGCACGCCGATGCGGCCGCCATGGACGTAGGCCGCCACGTTGTTCGCGCTTTCGACGCGCACCAGGCGACGGATCTGCACGTTCTCGCCGACCTTGGAAATGACCGCAGCGCGGGTTTCCTCGATCGTCTCGCCGGACTCGACCTTCGCCGCCTTCAGCGCGTCGGCATCGGCAGCGCCGGAAGCCAGCGCGGTCTGGGCGACGACGTCGGTGAAGCGCAGAAAGTTGTCATCCTTGGCGACGAAGTCGGTCTCGGAGTTGATCTCGACCAGTACGGCGACGTTGTCGTTCTGGGCGGCGGCGATGCGGCCCTCGGCGGCGACGCGGTCGGCCTTCTTGTCGGCCTTGGCCAGGCCCGACTTGCGCAGCGCTTCTGCGGCGGCGTCGATGTTGCCGCCGGTTTCGCTGAGCGCCTTCTTGCACTCCATCATGCCGGCGCCGGTGCGCTCGCGCAGTTCCTTGACCAGGGATGCGGTGATTTCCATTGGAGACCTCTGAATTCGGGGATTGTCGTGCGGGCCTGTGCCCGCCTCACGGAATCGGCGCCGCTGCGCGGTGTCCAGCGCAGGGCGCGATGGGCGGCCGTCCAGCATGGGACGGCCGCATGTCGCGACGGTTACTCGGCCGCGGGTGCTGCCGGTGCGGCCTCTTCAGCCTTCTTGCCACGCGGTGCGCGGGCCGGCTTCTCGCCGCCTTCGACGAACTCTTCCTCGCGCACGGTCGCCGCGCTCGGCGTCGCGGCCTTGCCTTCCAGCACGGCATCGGCAGCGGCGTTCGCATACAGCTGGACGGCGCGGATCGCGTCGTCGTTGCCCGGAATCGCGTAGTCGACCAGGGCCGGATCGTAGTTCGTATCGACGACGGCGATCACCGGGATGCCCAGCTTCTTGGCTTCCTTGATGGCGATGTCTTCATGACCGATGTCGATGACGAACAGCGCGTCGGGCAGACGGTTCATCTCTTTGATGCCGCCCAGCGAGGCTTCCAGCTTCTCGCGCTCGCGACGCAGGCCCAGCACTTCATGCTTGACCAGCTTCTCGAACGTGCCGTCGGTTTCAGCCGCTTCCAGCTCCTTCAGACGCGACACCGACTTCTTCACCGTGGCGAAGTTGGTCAGCGTGCCGCCGAGCCAGCGCTGGGTCATGAACGGCATGCCGCAACGCTCGGCTTCTTCCTTGATCGCTTCGCGCGCGCTGCGCTTGGTGCCGATGAACAGGATCATGCCGCGCTTCTGCGCGATACCCGAGATGAAGTTCATCGCGTCGTTGAACAGCGGAACGGTCTTCTCGAGGTTGATGATGTGGATCTTGCCGCGCGCACCGAAGATGTACGGACCCATCTTCGGGTTCCAGTAACGGGTCTGGTGGCCGAAGTGGACGCCGGCTTCGAGCATCTGGCGCATGGTGATCTGGGGCATTGCGAAACTCCTGACAGTGGAACCGGCCGCCACGGGAAGGGTATGGGCGGGTGCGCCGCACGGAGCGGGGCAGTGGTTCCGGGGTTGGGCCTCCCTGCCGCCTCCGTGACCGAACCTCATTCGAGGCACCCCGGCACGGGACATTGCAGCAGGTGTGTATTTACCGGTGACGCCCGGCATCGGCGGCGGGTCACCCCGCACAGCAGCGGAAGTGTAGCAGCCGGCGGCGTGCGGTGCGACTGGCACGGCAGGGCGTCGGAGATCTGGCGGCGGGTGCGGCGGATCGCAGGCTATCCACCGGCAGCGACACATGGCTGCGTGACGCGCCTGGCCGCCATGTGGAACAGACGTACCTGTGACAGCAAGTGTTCCCGCAAACGCGTCCGAGCACGGACTGGTCTCGACCGTTCGCGCCCTGCAGATCACGCCTGTTGACCGCTTCCTCATCCCTGAACGGCCCGATTCGGCGATAATGACGTCATGAGCATCCACACCAAGACACCCGAAGAGATCGAGAAGATGCGCGTGGCAGGCCGGCTGGCCGCCGAAGTGCTGCAGATCGCGGCCCCGCATGTGAAGCCCGGCGTGACGACCGAGGAACTGGACCGCATCTGCTACGACCACATCATCCGGGTGCAGGGCGCGATTCCGGCCAACGTCGGCTACAAGGGCTACCCCAAGACGACGTGCATCTCGGCCAACAATGTCATCTGCCACGGCATCCCGAACGACGCCAAGGTCCTCAAGGACGGCGACATCATCAACATCGATGTCACCGTGATCAAGGACGGCTGGCACGGCGACACCAGTCGCATGTATTTCGTCGGTACGCCATCGGTGATGGCGCGGCGCCTCGTCGAGGTGACCCGCGAGGCGATGTGGCGCGGGATCCGGGAGGTGAAGCCGGGCGCGACGCTGGGCGATGTGGGGCACGCGATCCAGAAGTACGCGGAGGCCGAGCGTTTCAGCGTGGTGCGCGAGTACTGCGGCCACGGCATCGGCAAGGTCTACCACGACGAACCGCAGGTACTGCACTACGGCACGCCGGGCGCCGGGGTCGTGCTCAAGGAAGGGATGACCTTCACGATCGAGCCGATGATCAACGAGGGCACCCGCTTCACCAAGGTGTTGCCCGATGGCTGGACCGTCGTCACCAAGGACCGGAAGCTGTCGGCGCAGTGGGAGCACACGGTCGCGGTCACCGCGGACGGCGTGGACGTGCTGACCCGCATTCCCGGCGACGACAACGACGCGTTCCTCTGACGTGGTGGACCGGGCCGCGCCCCAGAGTCCCGGTGCCGATTGCGGCGATCTGGCCTGGGCAGCGGAGGCGCGAGCCGCGCTCGCCGCCCACGACGCGCGTCTGGCGCAGGGTTTCGACGCAGGCCAGCACATCGATCGCCTGCTCGCGGCGCGCGCCAACGCCGTGGATGGTTGGGTGCGCAAGGCCTGGGCGCGCTGCATCCCCGGCGATGCGCCACTCGCGCTGTTCGCGGTCGGGGGCTATGGCCGCGGCGAACTGTTCCCGCATTCCGACATCGATCTGCTGGTCATCGCCACCTCCGAGGCGCAGGCCGAACACGCCGAAGCCCTGGGTCGGATGCTCGCGCTGCTGTGGGATTTCGGTCTGCCCGTCGGGCATGCGGTCCGCAGCTTCGAGGAGTGCACGCGCGCCGCGGCGGATGTGACCGTGCTGACCGCGTTGCTGGAAGCGCGGCCGCTGCTGGCCAACATCGGCGAAGTGCGCGCGCTGATGGATGCGATCGCTGATACCAGGATCTGGCCGGCGGACGACTTCTTCCATGCCAAGCGCCGCGAGCTGGAGATGCGCCACGCGCGCTTCGGCGACACGGCCGACAATCTCGAACCCAACATCAAGGACGGTCCCGGTGGCCTGCGTGACGTCCACAACCTGCGCTGGATGGCGCGTCGCGTGCTGGGCGTCTACGGTACCGAAGAACTGATCGCGCTCGGCCAGCTCGGCGTCGACGAACACGCCACGCTCGAGCGCGAGCGGCGCACGCTGTCAAGACTGCGGTTCGGCCTGCATCTGGTCGCCGGCAAGGCCGAAGAGCGCCTGCGTTTCGATTACCAGAAGGCCTTGGCCGCGCGTCTGCATCACGTCGAGGCGGCGGACAATCCGCTGGTCGAGAAGATGATGCAGGAGTTCTACCGCAGCGCGTCGGTGGTGCAGCGGATCAGCGAACGCATGCTGCAGCGCTTCGAAGAACAGATCGAAGGCGAGGGCACGCTGCAGCCGCTCGACGCGGAGTTCGGCAGTCAGCGCGGCTATCTGGTCGCACGCGACGACGTCTGGCCGGGCGGCGACATCGCCCGGGTGTTCGATCTGTTCGCGATGTGGGCCGATCACCAGGAACTGCGCGGCCTGCATTCGCAGACGGCGCGTGCGCTGGCCGAATCACTGCATGCGCTGCCCTCGTGGCGGAATGCGTCGACGGCGCTGCGCGAGCAGTTCCTCGGCCTGCTGCGCGGGCCGATTCCGGTACGCACGCTGGAGCGCATGGCGCGCCTGGGCGTGCTGGGTGTGTGGATTCCGGAGTTCGCCAACGTCACCGGCCGCATGCAGTTCGACCTGTTCCACGTCTACACGGTCGACCAGCACACGCTCGCGGTGCTGCGCAACATCGCCAGCTTCGCGTCCGAGGCGCCGGACGACCGGTTCTCCAGCGCGCACGAGGTCTGGCCGCAACTGCGCAAGCCGGAACTGCTGCTGATCGCCGGCCTGTTCCACGACATCGCCAAGGGCCGTGGGGGTGACCATTCGGAACTCGGCGCCGTGGATGCGCGCGAGTTCTGCGAAGGTCACGGCCTCGGCGAGCCGGACACCGCGCTCGTCGAATGGCTGGTCAAGCGGCATCTGTTGATGTCGACCAGCGCGCAGAAGCTCGACATCTCCGATCCTGCGGTGATCCACAAGTTCGCGACGGAGGTCGCGGATCGCGAGCGTCTCGATTATCTCTATCTGCTGACCTGCGCCGACATCGCCGGCACGTCGCCGAAGCTGTGGAACGCGTGGAAGGACCGGCTGCTGACCGATCTGCGCAGCGCGACGCGGCTTGCGCTGCGACGCGGTCTGGAGAATCCCGTGGCCGCCGTCGAGCGCATCGCCGAGGCGCGCGATCGTGCGCGCGGGCTGCTGTCGGCACATGGGGTCGAGGACGCCGAGGCCGATGCGCTGTTCACCCGGATTCCGCAGGAAAGCTTCCTGCGCGGTCGCGCCGACCAGGTCGTCTGGCAGGCGCTGGGGTTGCGCGACACCAGCGACGGTGACGTCGTCGTGCGCGTGCGCCGGCTGGCGGCCGGTGCGCAGGCGCTGGAGGTGTTCGTGCATTCGCCTGATCGCGATGGTCTGTTCTCGGCCATCGTCATCACGCTCGACCGGCTCGGGCTGGTGATCCAGCAGGCGCGCGCACTGGACGGACCGGGTGGCACGATCTTCGACGTGTTCCAGGTGCTGCCGGCGGATACGCGCCAGCAGCTGGAGCTGGTCGCGATCGAGCGCAAGCTCACGACGGTGCTCACCGGTTCGCTGGATCTGCGTCCCGCGCGCCGCGCGCAGCCGCGGCATCTGCGGCACTTCCGCGTGCCGCCGCGCATCGAATTCAATGCCGGCGCCGACGGCCGGCAGACGGTGTTCAGCCTCGTGTGCACCGACCGTCCCGGCCTGCTGGCCGACGTGGCCCACGTGCTGCGCCAGCATGGCGTGCGTGTGCACGATGCGCGCGTGGCGACCTTCGGCGAGCGCGTCGAGGACGTGTTCCGCCTGAGCGACAGCGCGGGCCGCCTGCTCGATGACGATGCGCAGGTCGCCTTGCGCGGCGCGCTGCTCGCCTCGATCGACGGCGACGTGGCACGATAACGGCCCCGTTTTTCCCCACGAAGTCCCGTCATGACCCATCCCCTGCAGACCACCATCGAAGATGCATTCGCGCGTCGCGCCGACCTGACCGCCGTCGAGATCGGCGATGTGGTCAAACCGGCGGTCGAGCAGGCGATGCAGGGGCTGGAGTCGGGCGAACTGCGCGTCGCACAGCCCGATGGCAGCGGCGGTTGGCAGGTCAACGAATGGCTGAAGAAGGCGGTGTTGCTGTATTTCCGCACCAACGACATGGCCGTCGTCGATGCGCAGCCAGCGCCGTTCTGGGACAAGGTCGAGCCGCGGTTCGCGGGCTTCGATGCAGCCAAGTTCAAGGCCGCCGGCGTGCGCGTGGTCCCGGGTGCGGCCGTGCGTCGCGGCACCTATTTCGGCCGCGACGTCGTGCTGATGCCGAGCTTCGTCAACATCGGCGCGTACGTCGGTGAAGGCACGATGGTCGACACCTGGGCGACCGTCGGCTCCTGCGCGCAGATCGGCAAGCATGTGCATCTGTCGGGCGGCGCGGGCATCGGCGGCGTCCTGGAACCGCTGCAGGCCAGCCCGACGATCATCGAAGATCACTGCTTCATCGGCGCGCGTTCGGAAGTCGTCGAAGGCGTGGTCGTCGGCCACCACAGCGTCATCGGCATGGGCGTGTTCCTCGGCCAGTCGACCCGCATCTACAACCGCGCGACCGGCGAGGTCAGCTACGGCTACGTGCCGCCCGGCAGTGTCGTCGTCTCCGGTCAGTTGCCGGCCCAGGACGGTTCGCACTCGCTGTACTGCGCGGTGATCGTCAAGCAGGTCGACGAGAAGACGCGCAGCAAGACCAGTGTCAACGATCTGCTGCGCGGTCTGGCGGACTGAACGCCATGACCACCACCGTCTACGGCCTCAAGAACTGCGATACCTGCAAGAAGGCGTTGAAATGGCTCGACCGCTTCGGCGTCGCGCATACCTTCGTCGACTACCGCGAAGACAAACCGACGCCGGAGACGCTGGTCGCGTGGGCCGGCAAGCTCGGCGGTTTCGAGGCGATGGTCAACAAGTCCTCGACGACCTGGCGGCAGCTGCCGGACAACCGCAAGGCGGCGGCCAGCGATGCGGAATGGAAGCTGCTGCTGCGCGAGTACCCGCAGCTGATCCGGCGTCCGCTGGTGGTCACCGAAGATGGCGGGATCAGCCAAGGCTTCAGCGACAACGGGTTCAAGAAGCGCTTCGGCATCGACTGATACGTGTGTAACGCACCCCGGAGCAGCGCGCTTGCGCGCGAACGGGGTTCCCGGGATCGTCTTTCGCGCGCCAGCGCGCTGCTGGAAGAGGCCGATCCCGATCTGTTCCTGCTGCACCGGAGTGCACCTCACGATGTCCGACGTCCTCGATCTCACCCGTGACCTGATCGCACGCAAATCGGTCACACCCGACGATGCCGGCTGCCAGGCGCTGATCGCCGCGCGCCTGCAGACTGCAGGTTTTGCGATCGAGTGGATGCGCTTTGGCGCGGTCGACAATCTCTGGGCCACGCACGGACAGGGCGCGCCGGTGCTGGTGCTGCTGGGCCACACGGATGTCGTGCCGAGTGGGCCGGTCGAGGCGTGGACGTCGAATCCCTTTGAACCCGAGATCCGCGACGGCGTGCTTTACGGCCGGGGGGCGGCCGACATGAAGAGCGGCGTCGCCGCCTTCGTCGTCGCGGCCGAGCGCTTCGTCGCCGCGCATCCCGACCACATGGGCACGCTTGCAGTGCTGCTGACATCGGACGAAGAAGGCGATGCGATCGACGGCGTGCGCCGCGTCGCGCGGACGTTCGCCGAGCGCGGTACGCGGATCGACTGGTGCATCACCGGCGAGCCCTCGTCGACGGCGACGCTGGGCGATCTGCTGCGCGTGGGTCGTCGCGGCAGCCTGTCGGCGACGTTGACGGTGCGCGGCGTGCAGGGGCATGTGGCGTATCCGGACAAGGCACGCAATCCGATCCACGACGCGGCGCCTGCACTGGCCGAACTCGTCGGGCGACGCTGGGACGACGGTTTCGAATCCTTTCCGCCGACCAGCCTGCAGATCAGCAACATCGCCGCCGGCACCGGCGCGACCAATGTCATTCCCGGCAGCGCGACCGTGCAGTTCAACCTGCGCTACACACCGAACTGGGATGCGCCGAAGCTCGAGGCCGAGATTGCCGCGTTGCTCGATCGCCATGCACTCGACTACACGCTGGCCTGGCATCGCAGCGGCGAACCGTTCTACACGCCGGAGGGCCCGCTGCGCGCCGCGGCACGTGACGTGCTGACGACCTTCGCCGGCGCGCCGCCCGAGGAAAGCACCGGCGGCGGCACCTCGGACGCGCGCTTCATCGCGCCGCTGGGCGCGCAGTGCATCGAGATCGGCCCGGTCAACGCCAGCATCCATCAGGTCGACGAACACATCCGCGTCGCCGATCTCGAAGCGCTGCCCGATCTCTACGAAGCGCTCATCGCGCGCCTGCTGCCGGGCGCGGGCTGACGTCTTGTCCGCGTGTCGACGCGCGCGCGTGCACGCTGCGCAGGAAGGGAGCACACCATGACCGATTCCGCCATCGTCGCCTGCCCGCAGTGCCACACCCGTAACCGCGTACCGCATGCGCGGCTGTCGGAGGCACCGACCTGCGGCCGCTGCAAGGCCGCGCTGCTGCCTGCGCAGCCGATCACGCTGACCGCGGGCAGTTTCGACGCGCACGCACTGCAGTCGGATCTGCCGCTGCTGGTCGACTTCTGGGCGCCGTGGTGCGGGCCCTGCCTGTCGATGGCGCCGGCGTTCGAACAGGCGGCCGCGCAACTCGCGCCGCGGATCGTGCTGGCCAAGGTCGATACCGAAGCCGAGCCACTACTCGGCGGCCGCTTCCACATCCGCAGCATTCCGACGCTGGTGCTGTTCGCCGGGGGTCGCGAGATCGCGCGCCAGTCCGGCGCAATGCCGTTGCAGGCAATCCTGCAGTTCGCGCGCCAGCAGCGCTGACGCGCGTCTTCAGACCCAGCCGGTCGCGTAGAACAGGCCGATGATCACGAACACCGCGAGGGTCTTGATCAGGGTGATCGCGAAGATGTCCTTGTAGGCCTGGCGATGGGTCAGGCCGGTCACCGCGAGCAGGGTGATCACCGCGCCGTTGTGCGGCAGCGTGTCCATGCCGCCCGAGGCCATCGACGCGACGCGGTGCAGGACTTCCATCGGTATACCGGCCGCGTTCGCATTGGCGATGAAGGTCTCCGACATCGCTGCGAGCGCGATGCCCATGCCGCCCGAGGCCGAGCCGGTGATGCCGGCGAGCGCGGTCACGGTGACCGCTTCGTTGACCAGCGGATCGGAGATCGTGCCCAGGCCGCGCGTCACCAGCAGGAAGCCCGGCAGCGCGGCGATGACGGCGCCGAAGCCGTATTCGGATGCGGTGTTCATCGAGGCGAGCAGCGCGCCGTTGATCGCAGTCCTGGTGCCTTCGGCGAAACTCGTCAGCACCGGCTTCCACGCGAACGCCAGCACGGTGAGGATGCCGACCAGCAGCGCGCCCTGGACGGCCCAGATCGCGGCGATGCGCGAGACTTCCTGCACGACGGGCGCCGGGTCGCCGATCACGCTCGGCAGGAAGCTGTGGCTTGCGCCGTAGAAGGTCGGAATCCAGCGGGTGAACACGATATTGCTCACGCCCACCAGTACCAGCGGCAGCAGCGCGATCAGCGGATTGGCGAGCGTGCCGCCGGCGAACGGCGCGGGCTCGTTGAGCAGCGTCGCGGGATCGCCGTAGCCTTCGCCGCTGCGCTGCGCCGCGCGGCGGCGCCATTCGAGATAGGTCATGCCGATGGCGAGGATGAAGACGCCGCCGATCGTGCCCAGCACCGGCGCGGCCCAGGCGTCGGTGCCGAAGAAGGACGTCGGAATGATGTTCTGGATCTGCGGTGTGCCGGGCAGGGCGTCCATGGTGAAGGTGAAAGCGCCCAGCGCGATCGTGCCGGGAATGAGCCGCTTGGGAATGTCGCTCTGGCGGAACAGCTCGGACGCGAACGGATACACCGCGAACACGACGACGAACAGCGACACGCCGCCGTAGGTCAGCAGCGCGCAGACCACGACGATCGACAGCATCGCCTGCTTCGGCCCGAACAGACGGATGGTGGCGGCGACGATCGATTTGGAGAAGCCCGACAGCTCGATGACCTTGCCGAACACCGCGCCCAGCAGGAACACCGGGAAATACAGCTTCAGGAAGCCGACCATCTTGTCCATGAAGAGGCCGGTGAACATCGGCGCGACCAGGGTGGGGTCGGTCAGCAGCACCGCGCCCAGGGCGGCGATCGGCGCGAACAGGATCACGCTGTAGCCGCGGTAGGCGACCACCATCAGGAACACCAGCGCGCCCAGTACGATCAGAAAGTCCATGTGGTCCCACACTTCCCCGCGGCCGGAGGGCCAGATGGGGCGCAGTGTCGGGGTCGCCGCGCACCGGCGGCCATTGTCCGAAGGTACGATGCCGCGCGCCGCCGTCACTCCCTAGTCTTGCGTTCGGGCGGCACCGTGCCGCACACATGCGACCCGTGGGAGGGGACACAATGAAGCGCAACACCATCCGGCATACCGCCCTGAGTCTGGCCGTCGGTTTCGGTCTGTCCGTACCTGCGGTGCACGCGCAGCAGGCCGCCGACCCGGCGCCGCAGACGCAGGCCGGCAGCTCGGCGACGACACTCGACGCGATCACCGTGACCGCGCGTCGCCGCAGCGAATCGATCCAGGACGTGCCGGTCGCGGTCAGCGCCTTCGGCGAGGAGCAGCTCAAAGACCTGCAGGCCAGCAACATCGATGGCCTGCAGGGCGCGGTGCCCAACATGAACATCGTGCAGGGCCGCGGCTCGTCAAACTCGGTGAACGTGTTCATCCGCGGCATCGGCCAGCCCGATGCATTGCAGACCTTCGATCCCGGCGTCGGCATGTACGTCGACGACGTCTACTACTCGCGGATCAATGGCGCGCTGTTCTCGCTGTTCGACGTGCAGCAGGTGGAAGTGCTGCGCGGCCCGCAGGGCACGCTGTACGGCAAGAACTCCACCGGCGGCGCGATCAAGATCACGACCCGCAATCCCTTCGAGGACGATGGCGGCTCGGTCGAGCTCACCGGCGGCAGCTTCGGTCGCCTGGACGGTCGCTTCTACGTCGGCGCGCCGATCAACGACCGCGTCGCGCTGAGTCTCGCCAGTGCGTCGATCAACAACGACGGCTTCGTGACCGACCCGACGACGGGTGAGGACTACAACGGCGAGGAAACGCAGTCGCTGCGCGGCAAGCTGGCGTTCCGCCCCAGCGACGCGGTGACCGCGACGCTGTCGCTCGATTACACCCGCCAGGACAACGCGCTGACGCTCGGTCAGCCGACCGCGCCGCTGATCCGCACCGATCTCGCGCTCGGGCCGGTCGTGCTGCGGCCGGTGTCGACGGGCGAATACGACTTCAACACGCGCACGTCGTTCAATCCCGACCAGGGGCAGACGCTCACCCACAAGGGCGCCAGTCTCAATGTGGGCTGGGACATGGACGCGCAGTGGTCGCTTCGCAGCATCACCGCGTGGCGTGCGCTGGAGACGGCATCGTTCATCGACATCGATGCGTCGGAATTCGAGCTCGGCGACGTGCTGGTGGCGATCGATCAGGAGCAGGTGAGCCAGGAGGTGCAGCTGCAGTACGACAACGGCAGCAACCTGCAGATGATCTTCGGCGCCTACGCGATGCGCGAGAACGTGCCCTCGCACCAGGAGGCTTACGCGGACGATCTGTTCGCGTTCGCGACGCTGCCGATCTCGTTCCTGCGCACGATCGACGACGATCTGGAGACCACCAGCCGGGCGGCGTTCGCGCACGCGACCTGGGAGTTCGTGCCCACATGGACGCTGTCGGCGGGCCTGCGCTACACCCGTGAAGAGAAGGACTACGCACGCAGCACCAGCACGTTCTGGGGGCCCATCCTGGCCGCGCTCAACGAGACGGTCGCGTTCCAGGGCAACCAGAGCTGGGATGCGTGGACGCCGTCACTGAGCCTGCAGAAGGCCTTCAGCGATGACGTGATGGGCTATGTGTCGGCCAACCGCGGCTTCAAGTCCGGTGGCTTCAACGGTCGCGCCAACACCGCCGCCGAAGTCAGCAGCGCGGTGTTCGATCCGGAGTACGTCTGGACCTACGAAGCGGGCCTGAAGATGCGCTTCGCCGAAGGACGGGTGCAGGCCAATGTCTCGGCGTTCCGCAGCAACTACAAGGACTTCCAGGCGCGCGTGTCCGAAGTGCAGAACCCGGGCTCGCCGACACCGACCTTCGCATTCCCGGTGCTCAATGCCGCGGAACTGGTGATCGACGGCATCGAGCTGGAAGGCCAGGCGCTGCTGGGCGACAACACCCGTCTGAGCGGTCAGCTGTCGTACCTGGACGCGCGTTACGACGAATTCGTCGACCCGCGCGTCGACCTCAATCCGGCGTTGGCCAACCTGCACGATTTCGTGCCCTTCTCGCCCGAATGGACCGCGCGCGTCGCGCTGCAGCACACGTTCCCGCTGGGCGGCAACGGTGCGCTGACGCTGGGCGGGGATGCGTCGTACCGCGACGATGTGTGGCTGTCGGTCGACAACCGCCCCAACCTCAAGCAGGACGCGTATACCTTGTTCGGTCTGTTCGGCGTGTGGGATTCGCCGCAGTACACGTGGCAGGTGCGCGCCGGCGTGCGCAATCTCGGCGACGAGGTCTACAAGACCGACGGCCAGGAGTTCTCCTCGGTCGGCAACATCCAGACCGCGTACTACGGCATGCCCCGCAACCACTACGTGTCGGTGCGTTACAACTTCTGACGCGTCGCGGTCCTGACGTGTCGAATGCTGGAAGCGGAGGCCGCCTGCGGGCGGCCTTCGTGCGTCCGGACCAGCGGCCGCGCTGCGCTATGCTCGCCGGCGACCCCGGGGACAGTCATGCCGTGACATCGGAATCGACATCGACACTGCGTTTGCGGCGCCCGGCATGCTGAGTGTCGGCGTCGTCGTGGCAGCGGTCGGTGTGTGGCTGGCGGCGATGTTTGCGGCCGCGGTCTACGGCGAGCGCCATCCCGATGCGCTGGGGTCGCGCTGGCGGCATATCTATGTGCTGTCGCTCGCGGTGCACTGCACCTCGTGGACGTTCTACGGCACGGTCACGCAGGCCGCGCGCTACGGCTGGCCGCTCCCGCCGACTTTCCTCGGCGCGATCCTGTTCCACCTGCTGGCCTGGCCGGTGCTGCTGCGGCTGGTGCGGCTCGCGCGCGACAGCAATGCGACATCGCTGGCCGATCTGATCGCCTCGCGGCTCGGCCGCGACGCCTGGCTCGCGGCGACGGTGACGCTGGTGGTCGCGCTGGGCCTGGTGCCGTACATCGCGCTGCAGCTCAAGGCCGTGGCGATGAGCTACGCGACCCTGCTCGGCCAGCCGCAGGCGCAGGCGGGCGCCGCTGCGCCGTGGCAGGACAGCGCGTTGTACGTCGCGCTGGCGATGGCGCTGTTCACGATGCTGTTCGGCACGCGGCGTGCGAGCGCGGCGGGACACAACCGCGGCCTGGTGCTGGCGATGGCGTTCGAATCCGTCTTCAAGCTCGCCGCGATGCTCGCGCTGGGCCTGTTCGTCTGGTTCGGGCTGCGCGGGGTGCCGGCATTCGCATCGCCGGCCGTGGTGACGCCGGTGGCCGGAGGCGCCGGCGGCTTCGTGCCGCTGGTGCTGCTGGGCGCGGCGGCGATGTGCATCATGCCGCACCAGTTCCACGTGGGCGTCGTGGAATGCCGCGAAGAATCGCACGTGCGCGCGGCGCGCTGGCGGTTTCCGCTGTACCTGCTGCTGATCGCACTGCCGATGCTCCCGCTGGCGCGCGCGGGCAGCGCCCTGCTCGGCGATTCGGTGTCCTCGGACATGTACGCGCTCGCCGTGCCACTGGCGATGGGGCAGGAAGGCCTCGCTCTGATGGTGTTTCTCGGTGGCCTGAGCGCGGCGACCGGCATGGTCATCGTCAGCACGCTGACGCTGAGCCTGATGATCGGCAACCACTGGTTCGCGCCGGGCCTGTTGCGCGGCGCCTGGTCGCGCGGGGAGGGCGACGACCATCGCGGCGCGTTGCTGCTGCTGCGGCGCGGCGTGATCGTGGCCATCATGCTGCTGGGCTGGATCTACAGCCGCATGGTCAGCGGCAACGAGGCGCTGGCGGATGTCGGCGCGGTGTCGTTCTCGGCGCTGGCCACGCTGGTGCCGGCGCTCGGCTTCGCGGTGCTGCGTCCGCAGACGCCGCCGTCCGCGGCGCTGGTCGGCGTCCTCGCCGCGTTCGCCGCATGGGCGTGGGTGATGCTGGTGCCGATGCTCGCCGGCAATGCGCCGACATGGTTGCAGGCGTGGCCGGACGCGTTCGCATGGCTGTCGCCCGATGGCCTGTTCGGTCTGACCGGCTGGAGCCGGCTCGGCCGCGCGGTGGGCGCCAGCCTGTCGGTCGGCGTTGCGGTGACGTGGCTGCTGTCGCTGCGCCAGTCGCCCGACACGGCGGCCGCGCGGCGCCGTCGTCCCGGTGCGAGCCGGCAGACCCTGGCCAGCGCCGGCCGGCGTTTTCTCTCCGGCGCCCGCGTCGACGAACTGCTGCAGGACGCCCCTGCACAGGGGCCGGTGCCGCGGCGCGTGCAGGCGCGGATGGAACGCGAACTCTCGGCCGTGCTCGGCGCGGCTTCGGCGCGGTTGCTGCTCGACGCCGCGCGACGCGATGCCGGCCCGGATTTCGACACCGTCGCCGCCATCGTCGGCGAGGCCTCGCAGGACCTGCGCTTCAACCAGCGTGTGCTCGAGGCCGCGCTGGAGAACATGACCCAGGGCATCAGCGTCGTCGACGACCAGTTGCGGCTGGTCGCGTGGAACGGCCGCTATGCCGAGCTGTTCGGCTACCCGTCGTCGCTGCTGCGCGTCGGCGTCGAAGTGGCGGCGCTGGTGCGGCACAACGTGGCCAGCGGTCTGATCGGCGCGGTCGACGTCGAAGCCGAGGTCGACAAGCGGCTGCGCCACATGCGCGCCGGCACGCCGTACGTGGCCGAGCGACGGCTCGTCGGCGGGCAGGTGATCGAGATCCGCGGCAACACGATGCCCGGCGGCGGCTTCGTCGCGACCTTCACCGATGTCACCGCGTTCCGCCGCACCGAACACGCGCTGCGCCTGTCGAACGAAACACTGGAGCAGCGGGTTGCCGAGCGGACCGACAGCCTCGACCAGGCGCGGCGCGAGGCCGAGCGCGCGAACCTGGCCAAGACCCGCTTTCTGACCGCCGTGGGGCACGACCTGATGCAGCCGCTGCATGCTGCGCAGCTGTTCACCGACGCGTTGTCGCAGCAGCTGCCGGGCGACGTGGAACCGCAGTTGCGGCAGATCCGTGGCGCGCTGGATTCGACCAGCGATCTGCTGACCGGTCTGTTCGACATGTCGCGGCTGGAAGCCGGCGGTCTGGTACCGCAGCCACGCGCGTTTCCGCTGGCCGAAGTCCTCGAACCGCTGGCCTCCGAATTCGCCGCGCTCGCGGCCGAGCGCGGGTTGTCGTTCCGCTCCGTGCCCAGCCGGGTCTGGGTCGACAGTGATCCGCAACTGCTGCGGCGCGTGCTGCAGAACTTCCTCGGCAACGCCGTGCGTTACACCGCGCGCGGCGGCGTGCTGATCGGCGTGCGCCGCGTACGCGGGCAGGTGCGCATCGAAGTGCACGACACCGGTCCGGGCATTCCCGACGCGCAGCAGGCGGTGATCTTCGAGGAATTCCGTCGCGGCGACGGCGCGGCCGGGCAGGGGCTCGGGCTGGGACTGGCGATCGCGGACCGCATCGCGCATCTGCTGCAGGCGCCGATCACGCTGCGCAGCCGGACCGGTCACGGTACGGTGTTCGCGCTCACAGTCGCGGGTGCGCATGTCGACCGCGTCGCGCCGCTGCCGACCCGGGCCGGACTCGCCGGCGCGCGCGTGCTGGTCGTCGACAACGATCGCGCGGCGCTGGCGGCACTGGCGACGCTGCTGCGCGGGTGGGGCTGCAGCGTCGACGAGGTCGCCGATGGCGATGCGGCCGCGCGTGCGCTCACGCGGATGCCGGCCGATCTGTGGGTGTTCGACTATCACCTCGATGACGGCGACACCGGCATCGCACTGCATGCGCGCCTGGCTGCGCGCTTCGCAGCACGCCCGACGCTGATCGTCAGCGCCGACGACACCGGCGCGGTTCGCAGCGATGCGCTCGCCACCGGGCTGTCGCTGCTGCCCAAGCCGATCCGGCCACTGGCGCTGAAGTCGGTGCTGGACCGCATGCGCGCGATGCGCGGCTGACGGCCGGGGCCGCCCGGCTCGCTACAATGACGGGTTTCCGACGTCCTCGACTGCCTCCCGATGCCCTACACCCCGATCGTCGCCACCCTCGGCTACGTGCTCTCGCCCAATCGCCGCCAGGTGCTGATGATCCATCGCAATGCGCGGCCCGGCGATCATCACCTCGGCAAGTACAACGGTCTCGGCGGCAAGGTCGAGCCGGACGAGGACGTCGTCGCCGGCATGCGCCGCGAGATCATGGAAGAGGCCGGCATCACCTGCGAGGCGATGACGCTGCGCGGGACGATCAGCTGGCCCGGCTTCGGCAAGCAGGGCGAGGACTGGCTGGGCTTTCTGTTCGTCATCCAGGCGTTCGAGGGCACGCCGATGACCTCGAACCCGGAAGGCACGCTGGAGTGGGTCGACGTCGACCGCATTCTCGAACTGCCGCTGTGGGAAGGCGACCGTCAGTTCCTGCCACTGGTGTTCGACACCGACCCGCGCGCGTTCCATGGCGTGATGCCGTACCGCGACGGGCGCATGCAGTCGTGGTCGTTTTCGCGGTTGTGAGCTGGTGGCGCGACGAGGTGGACAGGCCAGCCCCGACTCAGCCGGCTTCGAACACCGCGTCGTAGCGAACCTTCGCGGACGGCACCACGTCGCCGAATGCAAGGCGCAGGAAGTACGTCGGCGGCACGCCAGGCAGCACCAGCCGCGGATCGGCGGCGAAGCCGAAACGCGTGTAGTACGCGGGATCGCCGAGCAGCACGCAGCCCGACGCGCCGAGTGACCGCAGACGTTCGAGGGCAGCCGTCATCAGCGCGGTGCCAATGCCGTCGCGCTGGCACGCGGGATCCACGGCGATGGGTCCGAGTCCATGCCAGCCGGTCGTGCCATCGGACAGCGACACCGGCGACGTCTGTACGCAGCCGACCGGCACGCCGTCACGTTCTACGAGCAATGACACCGACGCGATTCCATGTGTGTCCAGGGCGGCGGCGATCGCCGCTTCAGTCCCGCTGGCGTGAGGCGTGTCCGCGAAAGCGCGGGTGATCAGCGCATCGCGCGCGTCGGCGTCGTCTGCTCGGAGGTCGCGGATCAGCAGCGGCGCGCGATGCGGATGCGCATGGTCCATAGGCGTGGCGCCGGTCATTGCGCGGCGCTCGACGGCGCCAGCGCGATCAGCAGACCCCGCGCGGCCTGGACGCGGGTTTCGGCATCGGGCAGGTCGAGCGTGATGCGCAGCTTGTCTGGTCCGTCCATGCGATAGCGCTGCGACTGGCCCTGCACGAGGCGGATCACGGCCATCGGATCGACCTTCGGCTTTTCGACGAACTGCACGCGGCCACCGGTCTCGCCCAGGTCCAGCTTGCGGATGCCGAGCGCCGTCGCCTGCAGCTTGAGATCGGCGATCTGGAACAGATGCTTCGCGGGGTCGGGCAGCAGGCCGAAGCGGTCGATCATCTCGACCTGCAGTTCGCGCAGCTTGTCGATGTCGCGCGCGCTGCTGATGCGCTTGTAGAGCATCAGGCGCGTGTGCACGTCGGGCAGGTAGTCCTCGGGGATCAGCGCGGGCACGTGCAGTTCGATGTCGGCGCCGCGTGCATCCACGTCGTCGACATCCGGCAGCTTGCCCTGCTTGATGCTGCGTACCGCGCGTTCCAGCAGTTCGGTGTAGAGGCTGAATCCGACCTCGGCCATCTGCCCGCTCTGGCCTTCGCCCAGCAGTTCGCCGGCGCCGCGGATTTCCAGGTCGTGGGTCGACAGGGTGAAGCCGGCGCCCAGTTCGTCCATCGACGCGATCGCGTCGAGCCGCTTCTTCGCATCGCTGCTGATCGAACGCTGGTCGGGAATCACGAGGTAGGCGTAGGCGCGGTGGTGCGAGCGGCCGACACGGCCGCGCAGCTGGTGCAGCTGGGCCAGGCCGAACTTGTCGGCGCGGTTGATGATGATCGTATTCGCGTTGGGGATATCGATGCCCGATTCGATGATCGTCGAGCACAGCAGCACGTTGAAGCGCTGCTTGTTGAAATCCAGCATCACCTTCTCGAGTTCGCGCTCGGGCATCTGGCCGTGGGCGATGCCGATGCGCGCCTCGGGCACCAGCTCCTCGAGCTCGCGCTGCATGCGGCCGATGCTCTCGACATCGTTGTGCAGGAAATACACCTGGCCGCCGCGGCTGAGTTCGCGCTGGAAGGCTTCGCGCAGCTGCGCATCGTCCCAGGGCACGACGAAGGTCTGCACCGCGAGGCGGTGCGCGGGCGGGGTGGCGATGATCGACAGATCACGCAGGCCGGCCATCGCCATGTTGAGCGTGCGCGGAATCGGCGTGGCGGTGAGCGTGAGCAGGTGCACGTTCGCGCGCAGCGCCTTGAGCGCTTCCTTCTGGCGCACGCCGAACCGCTGTTCCTCGTCGACGATGACCAGGCCCAGGTCCTTGAACTTCACGTCCGGCTGCAGCAGCCGGTGCGTGCCGACGATGACGTCGAGCGTGCCGTCGGCGATCTTGCCGATCTCGGTCTTGATCTCCTTGGTGCTCTTGAAGCGCGACAGCACCTCGACCCGGATCGGCCAGTCGGCGAAGCGGTCGGCCATCGTGCGGTAGTGCTGTTCGGCGAGCAGCGTGGTCGGCACCAGCACCGCGACCTGCTTGCCGGCGACCGCGGCAGCGAACGCGGCGCGCACCGCGACTTCGGTCTTGCCGAAGCCCACGTCGCCGCAGACCACGCGGTCCATCGGTTGGCTGGAGCCCAGGTCGCGCAGCATCGCCTCGATCGCGGCGTGCTGGTCCGGCGTCTCCTCGAACGGGAACGTCGCCGCGAACGGTTCGTACAGCGAACGATCGACGTCCAGCGCGAGACCGGCGCGGGCCCGGCGCTTGGCTTGGATTTCCAGCAGTTCGGCGGCGACGTCGCGCACCTTGTCGGCGGCCTTCTTGCGCGCCTTGGTCCAGGCCTCGCCGCCGAGCGAATGCAGCGGCGCGGTTTCCGGCGATGCGCCGGAGTAGCGGTTGACCAGATGCAGCTGCGACACCGGTACGTACAGGCGGTCGCCCTTGGCATATTCGATGTCGAGGTATTCGCCGGGCTGGCCGCCGGCTTCGAGCACGACGAGCCCGCGATAGCGGCCGACGCCGTGATCCTCGTGGACGATCGGCGCGCCTTCGCTGAGTTCGCCGAGGTCGCGGATGATGCTGTCCGGATCGCGCGCGGCGCGCTTGCGCCGGCGCGGCTGCGCGGCGCGTTCGGGAAACAGCTGACGCTCGGTGAGCACCGTGAGCTGCGGCGCATCGAGGGCGAAGCCGTTGTCGAGCGGGGCGATCGCGACTGCGAATTTCGCGTCGCGATCGGCGACGAAGCTCGCAAAATCCTGCAGCACCGACGGCCGCAGCTTGCCGGCGTGCAGGATTTCCAGCAGGGCCTCGCGGCGGCCGGCCGAGTCGGCGGCGATCAGCACGCGGCCGGGGTAACTGCCGAGGAAGGTGACCAGTGCGTCGGCCGGGGTATGGTCGCGCGCGGCCAGCGGCAGGTCGGGCGCCGGCTGGTCGCCGAGCGCGGAGGCCTGCGCGTGACGCGGATGTTCGGCGTCGCAGACCTCGACACGTGCGCCCTGGTTGAGCCGCTCGCGCAGCGCGTCCGGCGTGAGCCAGAGTTCGGCTGGCGGCAGCAGCGGACGTTCGATGTCGTGACGCAGCTGGTCGTAGCGGTGCAACACCTGCTGCGTCCAGAAATGGTCGCTGGCCGGCGACGCGCCGGTGTCGATGACCGGCAGCGTGTTCGCTGGCAGGTAGTCGAACAGCGTCGCCGTCGACAGCGGCGCTTCGCCCTTGTCGAGCAGGGTGCGTCGCGGCGTTTCGAAAAACAGCGGCAGGTAGTACTCGATGCCGGCCGGCGCGGCGCCGGCCTTGAGGTCTTGGTACAGACCGCTGCGGCGGGTGTCGATGTCGAAGCGCTCGCGCAGCGTGTCCATCGCGCGCGCGGTCGCGGCGTCGTCGAGCGGGACTTCGCGACCCGGCAGCATGCGCAGCGCCCCGATCTTCTCGAGCGAGCGCTGGGACTCCGGGTCGAAGGCACGGATGGTCTCGATCGCATCGTCGAACAGCTCGATGCGGTACGGCTGGTCGGCGCCCATCGGATAGACATCGAGCAGACCGCCACGGACGGCGAAATCGCCCGGATCGTGCACCTGCGGCACGTGCGCATAGCCGGCGCTTTCCAGCCGGCGTTTCTCCGCATCGAGATCCAGGGTCTGGCCGACCGTCAGATCGAAGCTCGCACCGACCACATGACGCACCGGCGCCAGTCGCTGCATGAGCGTCTGCACCGGGACCACGACGATGCCGCGTTGCAGCGACGGCAGCCGGTGGAGCGCGGCCAGACGCTGCGAGACGATGTCCGGATGCGGGCTGAAACGGTCGTAGGGCAGGGTTTCCCAGTCCGGAAACGGCACGACCGGCAGATCGGCGTCGACACCGCCCAGCGTGCGCAGATCGTGTTCCAGCTGTTGCGCGCCGTGGTTGTCGCGGGCCACGAGCAGCAGCGGCCCCGCGTGCGTCCGCGCCGCCTGCAGCACCGCCCACGCGAGCGCGCTGCGACTGGTGGGCGCACGCCACCAGGCGCGTGCATGACCGGCGGTGGGCAGGGGAGGCGAAGCGGTCGCGACGTGCGGCATGCGGGGGTCCGGAAAGGTGGAACACAAAACGACGGCAGCGCCGAAAGCCAAGTGGCCGGCGCGAATCGAGGGGTGCAGTCTAGACGAGCGCGTCGCAGGGCCTGCGACAGCGGACCCCGGCAGCGCCCGGAGGCGCCGCCGGGTATGACGTCAGCCCAGGCGGATGTTCGGCGTGGTGTCGACGGGCTGGCGCTTGAGTTCCAGCGACACGCGGATCATGCCGGGAGTGTCGATGGCCTGCTGCTGGAAGCTGAGCGACTTCGCCAGGGCGAGCATCGGCTCGTTTTCCTCGAGCACGTCGCCGAAGATGCGCTCCAGACGCTTGCCCTTGGCCCAGCGTACGAGGCGGCGCAACATGTGCCGGCCCAGCCCCATCCCGGCCACATAATGGCTGACGAGGATGTGGAACTCGGCCTGGCGCGTCCCAGGCAGCACGGCCGCGCGCGCCACCGCGCCGACCAGCGCATCACCCGGTGTGTAAGGTTCCGCGGCGACCAGCACGAACTCCGACTTCGGGTTCGGCTGGGTCAGGCGGTTGGCGGTCTCGGGCGAGAGTTCCGCCTTCGCGTAGAGGAACCGCTGCCTGACCTCGTTGGGCTCGAGCAGCGCGAACGACGCGCGCAGGGGTTCGGCATCGGCGGGGCGGATCGGGCGGATCAGCACCTGGCGACCATTGGCGAGGCGGATCTCCTCGTGCCAAGGGGGAAGTCGGTTGCGTGCGGTCATCGAGGATCGGGTCTGAACGGGTATGCGCGACCTTACCCGCAGAGTCTATTCACGAACCGTGAAGGCACTGCGCCTGTTGCGCGAAGTTAGGCCATTCATCGGGAATATCGACGCACGGCGTTCAGGCCGGCTCGCGCAGCCAGTGCAGCCGCGTGTCGGCGCCCGTCTCGCCGATCGACTGGCGGAGTGCATCGAGCGCCGGAGCCAGCGCTGTCGCCAGCTGCCACGGCGGGTCGAGGATCAACAGCCCGCTGCCGTTCATGCGCAGCGGCGAGTCGTCGGGTCGTACCAGCAGTTCGACCAGCAGCGAGGACTTCGTCTGCAGTTTGCTCGCCGAACGCAGGAACGGCGTCAGCGTGCGGCGCTGCTTGATCGGATACCACAGCATCTGGATCCCCTGCGGCCAGCGTGCCAGACCTTCCCGCATGGCCTTGAGCGCGACGTCGAACTCGGCGGCCTGGGCCTCGTAGGGCGGGTCAACCAGCACCACACCGCGATTGAAGCGCTGGTCGCCGATCTTCGGCGGCAGAAGCGACTTGAACGCGGCGTAGCCGTCGCCCGCGTGGATCGCGACCCTTGGATCGCTGCCCAGCGCACGACGCAGCGCGCCGGCCGCGGCGGGCTCGGTCTCGCAGCAGGCGATGCGGTCCTGCTCGCGCAAGGCATGCGCCAGCAGCCACGGCGAGCCGGGATAGGCATCGGCGCCGTGCTCCGCCCGGCATGCGTTCACCGCCGCGAGATAGCGCGCGATCAGCGGCTGCTTCGGCGCAGTGGCCAGCAGCAAGCTGATGCCGTCATCGGCCTCGCCGGTGCGGCGGGCACGCTTCTCGCGCAGGCGATAGACGCCGCCGCCCGCATGGGTATCCAGCGCGAAGCAGGGCGCCGGCTTGGCCGTCAGCGCATCGCAGATGGCGAGCAGCACGAGATGCTTGAGGACATCGGCATGGTTGCCGGCGTGGAAGGCGTGTTGGTAGTTCATCGCGACAGCGTACCGGGGCGAGACCCAAGCAGTAAGCAGCGCGCACGCCAATTACCATAAGCGCCTACCTCAGGGCGCGGGTTTTCCGGTCCGCGAGAAGTGCGAGACCCCCCATTTCGCCGACGGGGAGTGGAACATTATCTGGGGGTGCATCCGATAACCACCGCGGAGAGAATCGATGACATCAAGGAAGATCGTACCGCTCGTTTCCGGGCTCGCGCTTGCAGCTGCGTGCGTAAGTACAAGCGTTGCCAGCGACGACAGGGGCTGGGGGCATGTGAGGGCGTCAGACTGAAAGGTCTAGTCGGTGGGCGGGCCCAGACGATCAATGATGTGATGGCCTCGTGGGTAGGCTCGCACCTGAGCGAAACGGTCGCGCGATGGGGAGCGCCGTACTCGACGTTCGAAAATCGGGACGGTTCGCGGATCATCACCTGGAAAGATGGCGGGTGCGCGAAGAACTTCAAAGTCGATCTTGAGGATGTTCTGACGCATTGGAGCGTTGGTTCTGGCTGCAGGTGCTTTAACGGATCGTCTCCGCCTTTCGAGCGACGTAACCTGCCAGTACCGCACATGACTCTGTAGCCGCTCCAGTCGTGACAGAATTTGCCGTGTCGTTCTTTACCGCGTTGTTGCCAATCAATGAAGCATCTCCTGCTGGTCGAAGACGAGACCGCGATCGCCGACGCCGTGGCGTACGCGCTGCGGGCTGAAGGCTACGAGGTGCGCCATTGTCTGGACGGGCGCGCGGCGCTGGAGGCAGTGGATAGTGGCAGGTTCGATCTGGCCATCCTCGATGTCGGACTGCCGGACATCAACGGCTTCGCGCTGTGCGGGGAACTGCGTCGGGGTACGCCGCTGCCGGTGATCTTCCTGACCGCGCAGGCGGCGGAATCGGAGCGCGTGCTCGGCTTCGATCTCGGCGCCGACGACTACATCGCCAAGCCTTTTTCGCTGCGCGAGCTGGTCGCACGCGTGCGGGTGGTGCTGCGTCGCGGGGTGCCCGACACGGCGATGCCCGGATCGAAGCGTACCGGTGCGTTCGAGCACGATGTCGAGGGCCGGCGCATCCGTTACCACGGCCTTGTGCTCGATCTCACGCGCTACGAGTACGGTCTGCTCGCCGCGCTGCTGGCGCGACCGGGTGCGGTGCTGTCGCGCATGCAGCTGATGGAGCGGGTCTGGGGCGATGCGCTCGACAGCGGGGACCGCACCGTCGACACCCACGTGAAAACCGTGCGCGGCAAGCTGCGTGCGGTCGCGCCCGAGGTGGATCCGCTGCGCACGCACCGCGGCATCGGCTATTCGCTGGATCTCGACTGACGTGCGCATCGGCCTGCGCATCCTGCTGGGCTACTTCCTGATCGTCGCGCTGGCGGCGTTCCTGCTGATGCGCGTTTTCACGCAGGAGATCAAGCCCGGTGTCCGCCAGGCAATGGAAGACACGCTGGCCGATACCGCCAACGTGCTCGCCGAGCTGGCGACCGACGATTTCCTCGCCGGGCGCATCGACGACGGTCGCTTCGCCACCCGCGTGCGCGCGCTGCGCGAACGCGACATCGGCGGCAACATCTGGGGCTTCCGCAAGGCGCAGGCCGAGTACCGCGTGTACGTCACCGACGTCGACGGCATCGTGGTGTTCGATTCGGCCGGTCGCGATCTGGGCCGCGACTACTCGCGCTGGAACGACGTCCTGCTGACCCTGCGCGGCCAGTACGGCGCGCGCTCCACGCGGAGCGATCCGGCCGATGACAGCACGTCGGTGATGCACGTCGCCGCGCCGATCCGCGACGGCAACCGCGTCGTCGGTGTGCTGACGGTGGCCAAACCCAACAGTGCGATCGCGCCCTTCATCGCCCGCAGCGAGCGGACCATCCTGCGCTGGGGGTTTCTCCTGCTCGGCACTGCGCTGGCGGTCGGCCTGCTCGCCGCATGGTGGCTGTCGCGCCAGCTCGGCGGTCTGCGTCGTTACGCCGACAAGGTGACCGCCGGCGAGCGCGCGACGCTGCCCGATGCCGCCGGCGAGTTCGCCGATCTCGGACGCGCGCTTGAAACGATGCGCGAGCGGCTGGAGGGCAAGCAGTACGTCGAGCGCTATGTGCATGCGCTGACCCACGAACTGAAAGCGCCGCTGGCGGCCGTGCGGGGCGCGTCGGAGCTGCTCGAATCGCCCTTGCCCGACGCCGACCGCGCGCGCTTCGCGACCAGCGTGCGCGAACAGAGCGAGCGCATGGCGCAGATGATCGACAAGCTGCTGGCGCTGGCCGCGGTGGAACATCGCCAGCGGATCGAGCAACCGGTCGACATCGATGTGCCGACCCTGATCGAGGCGGCCGTCGTGCCGTTCGTCGACGGCGGCGTGCCGGTCCGGCTGGACACCGGCCGGGCTGAGGGCCTGCGCCTCCGCGGCGATGCCTTCCTGTTGCGACAACTGGTGTCCAACCTCGTCGACAACGCCCGTGAATTCTCACCGGCCGACGGCGTCGTCGACATCGAGGCCCACCGTGCAAGCGGCGGCGTGCAGATCGTCGTGGCGGACCGGGGCCCCGGCGTGCCGGACTACGCGCTGCCCCGGGTGTTCGAACGGTTCTTCTCGCTGCCGCGGCCCGGCGGGCGCAGCCGCAGCAGCGGGCTCGGGCTGGCCTTCGCGGCCGAGGTGGCCACGCTGCACGGCGGGACCGTGCGGCTGGAACACCGCGACGGCGGCGGCACGCGCGCGATCGTCGAGTTGCCGCTGCCGCCTACCGGCTGAGATCCTGCGGGGCATTGTGCCGGGTCTGCCAGCAGTCGTGCATCGCGGGGTCGGGTGGCGCTCTCCACGCTGCGCCTCTCCCACGCCATCTGGCTGTGCGCTCGCCCGATCTTCGGCAGGTGCTTCGACTTCTTGTTCGCTTCACACAGCCGCCTGCGTGCCGCCACGCAGGCGGCGCAGCCTGCGCGCATCCCAACACGGAGCGTCGCGATGCGACTGATGCTGAAGATCCTGATCATCGCCGGGCTGAGCCTGGCGATCCTCATCCCGCTGGTGCTGATCCGGGCCGTGATCCAGGACCGCGAACAGCACCGCGCGGCCGCGGTGGCGCGCATCGCCTCGAGCGAGGCGGGCGCCCAGACCCTGAGCGCGCCGGTGCTCGTCGTGCCCTACACCGAGCGCGTGGAAGTCGAGCAGACCGATGACCGGGGCCGACCGAACGGCCGCGTCTGGCGCGACCGCAGCGGCGTCTGGACGTTCTTCCCCAGGGCCATGGAGATGACCGGCACGATGGCGCCGTACCTGCGCCAGCTCGGTCTGCACGACGTGCGCATGTATGCACTCGGCGGCCAGCTCACGGCGGACTTCGACGTGCGGATTCCCGCAGATCCCGAAGGCCTGCCACCGCGGAAGATCGGTACGCCGTGGATCGGCTACACGATCGCCGACGTACGGGGCCTGCGTGGCACGCCGCGCCTGCGTGTCGATGGTGCCGGCACCGCGCTGCACCAGGGCGCGGGCAGTGACGGCGGCAGCGGTGTGCACGGACTGCTGGCGCGGCCGGTGTCTGCCGGCGCGCCGCTGCGCCTGCGTACGGTGCTGGACTTCGAACTGAGCGGCGCCGAGACGCTGGCCGTGGTGCCGCTGGCCGACGAAAACCGGGTGACGCTGGATTCGCCCTGGCCGCATCCGCAGTTCAACGGCCGCTTCCTGCCGCGCGCCCGCGAGGTCGGCGGCAGCGGGTTCCATGCCGAGTGGGCGGTGTCGTCGCTGGCCAGCGACGCCCAGCTGCAGTACCGCGACGGCACGCGGGCCGAATCCCAGACCGCTTCGATGCTGCGCGGACACGGCGATGCGGGTGTGGACGTGCTCGGCATCTCGCTGGTCGACCCGGTGGACGCGTATACCCGCGCCGACCGTGCCAGCAAGTACGGCATCGTGTTCGTGCTGCTGACGTTCACCGCATTCTTCATGTTCGAGATGTTGCGCGGCCTGCGCATCCACCCGATCCAGTACGGCCTGGTCGGCCTGGCGCTCGCCATCTTCTTCCTGCTGCTGCTCGGCCTGTCGGAACACATCGCCTTCGATTGGGCTTATCTGGCCGCCAGCGGCGCGTGCATCGGGCTGATCGGCGTCTACCTGAGCGCGGTGCTGCGCAGCCGGATGCGCGGGCTGGGTTTCGCGGCCGGCCTGGGCCTGCTCTATGCCGCGCTCTACGGTCTGCTGGTGTCGGAAGACAACGCCCTGGTGCTGGGCGCCGGTCTGCTGTTCGTGATCCTCGCCGCCATCATGCTGGTGACGCGTCGGGTCGACTGGTACCAGGTCGCAGCGATGCCCACGTCGGCACCGCCGCCGCTGCCGCCGCGCTGACCGATCCGGCCGTGTGCACGTGGCCGCAGGCATGCCTGCGGCCACGCTGCGTTCCGCGGCCGCGCGCAGGTGCGTCGTGCACGCATGCGACACTGCGGCCATGTCTTCTTCCGCTCCCACCATGCGTGCGCTGTCGGGCGATGCGATGCAGCCCTGGCTCGACGCGGTCGCGCAGTTGCGCATGACCGTGTTCCGCGACTGGCCGTACCTCTACGCCGGCGCTGCCGGCTACGAACGCGACTATCTGGCCGCCTATGCGCGCTCGCCGCGCAGCGTGTTCGTGCTGGCCTTCGACGGCGACACCGTGGTCGGCGCGGCCACCGGGCTGCCGCTGGCCGACGACACGGCCGAGTTCCAGGCGCCGTTCGCGGACCAGGATATCGCCGTCGCACGCGTGTTCTACTTCGGCGAGTCGGTGCTGTTGCCGCAGTGGCGCGGGACCGGTATCGGCCACCGGTTCTTCGACCTGCGCGAGTCCCATGCGCGCGGACTCGGCGATTTCGACATGACCGCCTTCGCGGCGGTCGATCGCGCCGAGCACGACCCGCGCAGGCCCGTCGCCCATCGCGACAACGCCGCGTTCTGGCACAGGCGCGGCTATGTGCGTCAACCGGGCATGACGATGCTGCTGCGCTGGGACGAGGTCGACGTGGGCGACGTGGCGCATCCGATGACGTTCTGGACCCGCCCGCTGGAGGCCGCCGCATGAGGGTCGCCGCCGCGCGCTACGTCATCGGCATGCCGCCGGACTTCGAAGCCTTCGCCGCGCATCAGCGCCACCTGCTCGGAGAGGCCGCCGCGCTGGGCGCGCAGGTCGCGGTGCTGCCGGAATACCTCGCGCTGGAACTGGCTGCCAGTTCCGACGACGACGTGCGTGGCGACACGCGCGCGTCGATGGCGGCGGTCCAGCGCCATCGCAGCGCGTGGCTCGCGCTGTTCGCCGGTCTGGCCCGCGATACCGGCATGTACATCGTCGCCGGCTCCTTCCTGCTCGATGTCGGCGGGGGCCGCTACCGCAACCGCAGCGACCTGTTCGCACCGGACGGACGGCACGGCTGGCAGGACAAGTTGCAGCTGACCGGCTTCGAGACACAGACCGGCGTGATCGAACCGGGCGATACGCTGAAGGTCTTCGACCTCGGCGGCGTGCGTGCCGGCATCGCCATCTGCTACGACATCGAATTCCCGCTGCCGGCCCGCAAGCAGTGGGAAGCCGGTGCGCGTCTGCTGCTGGTGCCCAGCTGTACCGACACCGCGGCCGGCGCGACGCGCGTGCGCGTGGGCTGCCTGGCCCGTGCGCTGGAGAACCGGTGCTTCGTCGTCCAGTCGGTGACGGCGGGCAACGCGTCGTGGACGCCGATCCTCGACGTCAACACCGGCAGCGCCGGGTTGTTCGCGCCGATGGATGCGGGATTTCCCTCCGATGGGGTGCTGGTGGAGACGGGCGAGACGGATCTCTGGGCGATCGCCGATCTCGACGTCGATGCGTTGGAGGCGGCGCGTGTGGATGCGCAGGTCGCCAATGATCGGGATTGGGTGGGGCAGGCGCGGCCTGCGTTGGCGAGAGCGGTGTTGGCGTCGTTCGATTCGCCCGCTTAGTGCTCGTTCCAATGGCAATCGCACGAGAGATTTGCTTCTGATTTCCGATCCGCCGTCGCGTCGTTACTCACCCGGAGGGCGCCGCACAGGACGTGCGGCGTTTTCCGACCGAGGCAGGATGCCGAGTCGGAAAATTCCGGTGGACGCCAAGCTGCGGGCTTCGGACTTGTCGGGGAGACGTTTTTCTTTGGTTCCGTTTCTTTTGGCGTCAACCAAAAGAAATGAACTCGGCCGCGTCAGCGGACGAAAGCGTTTGACTTGGCTGTTTGTTTTCTCGCCCAAGGCGAAAGAAAGAAGATCAAACGCTTCCACTCGCCTTGCGGCGAGCGGGTTCATTTCTTTTGCTGGCCCAAAAGAAACGGAACCAAAGAAAAGGGCCAGCCCCGACGGAGCTCACCCGGCGCGTCATCTGTTCCGGGATTTTTCGACTCGCCATCCTGGCTCGGTCGAAAAACGCCGCACATCCATGTGCGGCGCCCTACGGGTCTGCGGGCTGCAAAGCGGCGATCCGGAGAGCGAAAAGCGAAAAGCGGAAGGCGAAAAGCGAAAAGCGAGTCGATGCTTCGTCGACATCAAACCGGATCAGATGACGCCACCCGCCCAGAGCGAAGTGGCGCCGAGGGCGCTCCCAATCGCCGTCGCCGCCAGCACATCACTCGGATAGTGCAATCCCAGCACCACCCGCGACACCGCCACACTCGCCGCGAACGGGACCAGCACGCCGGCGAGGACCGGATACCAGGCCACCGCGACGATCGAGAACGACACCGCGTGCAGCGTGTGTCCGGACGGAAAGCTGAACTCGTCGAGCGGGGCGATCCACGCGCGGATGCGTCCGTCGGCGGCGAAGGGGCGGGGACGCTTCGTCCAGCGCTTGAGGGTTTTGTAGAGCAGCAGCGCGACCGCGCCGGTGGCGGCCATGTGCGTCGCGGCGACCAGCCCATCGAAGCCGTCGACCAGCACGAGCGCGGCCATCAGCAGGTACCAGCACACGCCGTCGCCGAGTCGGCTGACCGTGGAGAAGTAGCGGCGGATCCACAGCCGCGTGCAGGCGCGGTTGGCGCGCAGGCACCAGCCGGTGTCGTGGTGGAGCAGTCGGCTACGCGGCGGCGCGTGCATCGGCATCCTCGGCATCGGTCGGGGCGGGAAGCGGTGTGTGCGCATCCGGCGAGCCGCCACGCAGGCCGGCCAGCAGCGCGTCGAGATCGTCGGCGACGTGCGCGGGCGTCAGGCGGCGCATGGCTTCGCGACCGGCCAGGCCCATCGCGCGGCGCGCGGCCGGGTCGTTCGCGAGTCTGACGGCGGCGGCGACGAACGCCGCTTCGTCGTCGCCGCCGATGCGTGCGCCGTGGAACCCGTCGCACAGGTGTTCGGTCGCCGCGCCGTGGTCGAAGGCGACCTGTGGTACGCCGCAGGCCATCGATTCGAGCACCACGTTGCCGAAGGTCTCGCTGCGGCTGGGAAACAGGAACAGGTCGGCGCTGGCGAAGTGCCGTCCGAGGTCGTCGCCGCGCTGCGATCCGCTGAAGATGAAATCCGGATTCGCCGCCTGCAGCGCGAGGCGCTCGGGGCCGTCGCCGACGAACACCATGCGCGCATCGGGGCGCTCGGCCTGCAGGGCGCGGAATGCGCGCACCGCGAGGCCCAGGTTCTTCTCGGCCGCGATCCGGCCGACATGGATCGCGACGACGCCGTCGTCGTCGACACCCCATTGCGCACGCAGGTCCGCGCTGCGCCGGGCCGGATCGAACTGCTGGCAGTCCACCGCGCGCGACAGCACCACCGGGCGGCCGATCCCCGCGCCGCGCAGTTCGTCGGCGAGTGCCTGCGTGGCCACGAGCGTTGCGTCGGCGCGGGCGTGGAAGCGCCGCATCCAGGACAACGCCACCGGCTGCAGCCACGGCACGCCGTAGGCGGCCATGTAGAGATCGAAGCGGGTGTGCAGGGCAGTGACGACCGGAATGTCCAACGCCTGCGCCGCGTTGAGCGCCGACCAGCCCAGCGGTCCTTCGGTGGCGACATAGATCGCGTCGGGCCGCGCAGCCCGCCAGCGGATGCGCAGGCGTTGTCCGGCAGGCAGTGCGAGGCGCAGTCCCGGATAACGCGGCACGCGCAGGCCGCGGAGACGCAGCGACTGCGCGTCGCACCCGGGCGGCTCGCCAGCCTGGGCCGGGCGGATCACCTCGACCGCGTGTCCGCGCGCGCGCAGGCCGCGAACATAGGTGTGCAGCGTCAGGGCCACGCCGTTGATGTCGGGCGGGTACGTGTCGGTGACGATCGCGTAGCGCATCGTGCGGTCCGGTCGCTGGTTGCCACCAGCTTGCGCATCGACGATGCCGCTGCGATGACCGGCGATTGACGCTTCGGTGACAGCGCCACGTGCGAAGGCGCCTGCGCGCGTTCGCACGTGGCGCTTGCGCGGCTAGTCCGCCGTCAGTGCCAGCGTGATGCCGAGTGCGGCGATATCGTCCGGCTCGCCCTCGAGATCGGTGCGCAGCAGCGGGCGTGCATCCAGCCACTGGCGGGGCAGCTGCAAGGTCAGCATCGGGCCGTCGGCAACCGCCTCCAGGCGCGGGATCTCGTCGGCTTCGTGGCTGCGGTGGAGCAGCACCGCCAGCCGCAACAAGGCGGCAGTGCGCCGGGCCGGCAGCAGCAATCGGTCGGGCAGGGCCTCGAACGCGGACTTGCCCACCTTGCGTCGCTGGCAGCGCACCAGCGTCGCCAGGAACTGCTGCTCCTGACGGGAGAAGCCGGCGATGTCGGAATGTTCCAGCACGTACGCACCATGCACGTGGTACTGGCTATGCGCGATCACCAGACCCAGTTCGTGTACGCGCGCGGCCCAGGCCAGCATGCGCAGGTTGTCGCCGTCGAGGCTCCAGCTGCGCGCCACCTGGTCGAACAACCGCAGCGCGGTCGTCTCCACGCGCGTCGCCTGCGCCTGGTCGATGCCGTAACGCTGTTCCAGCGCGGCAATCGAACTCTCGCGTGGATCGTCGCTGCCGCCGCGGCCGAGCATGTCGCGCAGGACGCCTTCGCGCATCGCCGCCTTGCTGACCTGCATGCGGTCGATGCCCAGCACCTGGAACGCCGCTTCGAGCACCAGCACGCCACCGGCGATGATCGGCCGGCGATCGTCGGACAGGCCGGGCAGGCTGATCGCGTCGATGTGTCCGGCCTGCAGCAGTGTGTCGCGCACGACCGGCAATGCCTGCGCTGTGACGGCGCCCTTGGTGAGCTTCATCGCCGCGCAGATTTCGCCGATGGCCTTGTTGGTGCCCGACGCGCCCACCACTTCCTGCCAGCCGAGTGCGCGATAGGTGCTGGCGAACTGCTGGAACTCCGCCGAGACCTCGGCCAGCGCCTCGCGCCATCGCTTCTTCGACAGCTTGCCGCCGGGGAAGAAGCGACGTGTGCTGGCGACGCAGCCGATCTGCAGGCTCTCGCGCTCCAGTGCGTCGAAGCCGCTGCCAATGATGCATTCGGTCGAGCCGCCGCCGATGTCGATCACCAGCCGGCGCTCACCGGGCTTGGGCGGCTGCGCGTGCGAGACGCCCAGATAGATCAGACGCGCTTCTTCGCGGCCGGAGATCACTTCGATCGCATGACCCAGTGCGGTTTCCGCCGGGACCAGGAACGCCTGCGGCGCCGCCAGCCGGCGCACCGTATTGGTCGCGAGCGCGCGGACGCGCTGGGGCGGGATGTCGCGGATCCGCTGGCCGAAGCGGGACAGGCACTGCAGCGCACGTTGGCGCACTTCGGGCGTGAGCCCGCCCCGGCCGTCGAGGCCTTCCGCCATGCGCACCGTCTCGCGCAGCCGGTCGACGACCCGGAGCTGGCCCAGCGTGTAGCGGGCCACGACCATGTGGAAACTGTTGGAGCCCAGGTCGATCGCGGCGAGCATCTCGCCATCCTCGAGCGGTGCCGTCAGTGCATCGGCGAGCGCGAGCGTGTCATGACCGGTCATGGCGTTCCTGGGTGCCGCGGGCATGCCCGCGACGTTGGGGGAGCGGGCATGTTAATGCATGCCGCTTCCCGCTCAGCCACACAGATGGGCGAGCAGCCAGCCTTGTGCGGAATGGGGCATCGTGTCGCCATCGGGCACGATCTTGACGTAGGTGCCGTCCTCCCGCAGTTCCCAGGCGTTGACGTTGTCGGCCAGGTAGTTGTCCAGCGATTCGCTGCGCACGCGCACCGCGATGTCGGGGTCGAGGATCGGAAAACCGGTCTCCACGCGGCGCAGCAGGTTGCGTTCCAGCCAGTCGGCGCTGGCGCAGAACAGGTCCGGGTCGCCGTCGTTGGCGAACCAGTAGACGCGGTGGTGTTCGAGGAAACGGCCGACGATCGAACGCACGCGGATGTGCTCCGACACGCCCGGCACGCCGGGCCGCAGCGCGCACGCGCCGCGGACGATCAGGTCGATCTGCACGCCGGCCTGCGAGGCCACGTACAGGGCCCGCATGACCTGCGGCTCGTTGAGGGCGTTCATCTTGGCGACGATGCGCCCGGTCCGTCCGGCCTTCGCATGCGCCGTCTCGCGCTCGATGCGGGCGATCACGCCGGCGTGCAGCGTGAAGGGCGACTGCAGCAGCCGCTTGAGACCGATCGCCGGTGCCAGGCCGGACATCTGCTGGAACAGCAGGTGCACGTCGTTGCCGATGTCGGGATCGGCGGTGAGCAGACCGAAATCGGTGTACACGCGCGCCGTGCCGGCGTGGTAATTGCCGGTGCCCAGGTGCACGTAGCGGCGTAGCTTGCGGCCTTCGCGGCGCACCACCAGCAGCATCTTGGCGTGGGTCTTGTAGCCGACGACACCGTAGACCACCTGCACGCCGGCTTCCTGCAGCCGGTCGGCGAGGCCGAGATTGGCTTCCTCGTCGAAGCGCGCACGCAGTTCGACGACGACGGTCACGTCCTTGCCGTTGCGAGCGGCCTGGATCAGATGTTCGACGATCGCCGAGTCCTTGCCGGTGCGATACAGCGTCTGCTTGATCGCCAGCACGTTCGGGTCTTCGGCCGCCTGCTTGATCAGTTCGAGCACGGGCGCGAATGAATCGAACGGATGATGCAGCAGGATGTCGCCGTCTGCGATCAGTTCGAACATCGCATCGGTGCCCTTGGGCAACCGCTGCTGGAAGGTCGGGAATTTGAGATCGGGACGCTGCACCAGATCGAAGATCTGGCTGATGCGGTTGAGATTGACCGGCCCGTCGATGCGGTAGACCGCGTTCTCGGGCAGATCGAAGTTCTGCATCAGCGTGCGCACGATCGGCTTGGGACATTTGGCCGAGATCTCCAGCCGCATCGCGCGCAGATAGCCGCGGCCGGCGAGTTCGTCGCGCAGGGCGAGGGCGAGGTTGTCGATCTCCTCTTCGTCGACGATCAGTTCGGAGTTGCGCGTCACCCGGAACTGGTAGGCACCCTTGACCTCCATGCCCGGGAACAGCTCGTGCACGAACTCCGACAGCACCGACGACAGGAACACGAAATCATACTCGCCGCCGGAGATGCTCTCGGGCAGCTGGATGATGCGCGGCAGCGAACGCGGTGCGCGCACGATGGCCAGGTTGCCGACGCGGCCGAACGCATCCTTGCCCTTGAGCGCGACGACGATGTTGAGCGACTTGTTGAGGATCTTGGGGAACGGATGCGACGGGTCGAGGCCGAGCGGCGACAGCACCGGCATCACCTCGTCGCGGAAATAGGCGCGCAGCCAGCGCGTCTGGCGCGCGGTCCAGTCGTCGCGGCCCAGCACGCGCACGCCGGCGGTCGACATGGCCGGTCGCAACACCTGGTTCCAGCACGTGTATTGCGCGTCCACGAGTTGCGCGGTGCGCTCGTGGATGCGCTTGAGCACCGTCGACGGCGTGAGTCCGTCCGGCGGCAGCGGCACGCCGAGATCCTGCGCATGGTGCATGGTCGCGGCGCGGATCTCGAAGAACTCGTCCAGATTGGTGCAGGCGATGCACAGGTACTTCAGACGCTCGAGCAGCGGCACCGACTCGTCCTGCGCCTGCGCCAGCACGCGGAAGTTGAAGTCCAGCTGCGACAGCTCGCGGTTGAGGTACAACGCGGGATCGCGCAGCGGATCGATCGGATCGGCGGGAACGTCGGGTTCCGGACCGCGCGTGGATTTCGTGGACTTCTGGACGCGGGGGCGGGCGGCGCTCATGCGGGGGCTCCGAAATACTGGGGGTCGCGGGCGCGGACACGCTCGGCGGTGAAATGACAGGCGAACCGGCTGCCGGCGCCCACCTCGCTCTCGATCTCGAGTCGCGCCTGGTGCAGGTGGAGCACGTGCTTGACGATGGCGAGACCGAGCCCGGTGCCACCCGATTCGCGCGAGCGGCTGGTCGAGACGCGATAGAAGCGTTCGGTGATGCGCGGCAGGTGCGCGGCGGGAATGCCGTAGCCGGTGTCTTCGACCGACAGCGCCACGCCGCCACCGGCCAAGGGCGCGTAGCGGAGTGTGATGCGGCCGCCCGCCGGCGTGTAGCGCACGGCGTTGCTGACGAGATTGGAAAACGCGCTGTGCAGCTCTCGGGTCGAGCCGACGAGATCGGTCGGCGAGGCGTCATCGACGGCGATCGTGTGTCGGCCCTGGCTCAGCACCTCGAGTTCGCGTCGCAGTGTGGCAAGCATCGACGCCATCGACACGGTCTCGTCGCCCACGCCTTCCTGCGCTTCCAGGCGCGAGAGCGTCAACAGGTCCTCGACCAGCTGGGTCATGCGCTGCGACTGGTTCTGCATCTCGGCCAGCATCGGCGCCCATTCGGGCTGCTCGGCGGGATCGAGCATGTCCAGATACCCGTGCACGACCGTCAGCGGCGTGCGCAGTTCGTGGGAGACATTGGCGACGAAGTCCCGGCGCATCTGCTCGAGCTTCATGATCCGGGTGACGTCGCGGGCGAGCAGCAGCCACAGATCGTCGGAGTAGGGGATCAGCCGCAGTTCCAGCCGCGTGCCGGAGGAGTGCGGCGACGGCACATCGAGCATCGGCTCGGCGCGGCGACCCTGCGCCAGCCAGTGCGCCACCGGCAGCGGCTGCAGCATGTCGCCGACCGGCTTGCCGACATCGCGGGGCATCTGCAGCCCCAGCAGACTGGTCGCCGCGCGGTTGAACCACTGGATGCGCTGACTGTTGCGCTCGACGACGACCACCGCGTCGGGCAGCGCCGCCGCCACGGCGCGATACGCGCGCAGCATCGCGATCAACCGCCGCTTGCGCGCGCGCATGTCCTGCTGTCCCCGGTGCAGCATCCGATCGGTCTCCTGCCACACACCATCGCCCTGCGGCGGCGGCACACGGCTGCGCGAGGTCAGGCGCGTCAGCAGGTCATAGAGCTTCCAGTAGTGCCACGCCAGCACACCCAGCGCCGCAATCGCCAGCGCCATCCAGATGTGACCCGCGAGCGCGCCCAGTACAGCCGCCACGCCGAGCACGGCAACAAGTTGCACCAGCGTGCGGGTCCAGGCGGCGTGGATTCGGGGGGGCATGTGGTGGAGTCTAGGCAATGTCAGGTGACAGGTTGGCGTAAGGCATCAGGATGTCGAGGGTGCTGTTGCTGTTGATGTTGCTTTGCTGTGCAGCTGCTCCATGAAACCGGACGTGTCGCATGCAATGCCAACCCGAAGGGCGCCGCACATGGATGTGCGGCGTTTTCCGACCGAGGCAGGATGCCGAGTTGGAAAATCCCGTTGCACGTGCCGCCGCGGGCTGTGGATGTGTCGGGGAAGGCCGTTTTCTTTGGTTCCGTTTCTTTTGGGCCAGCAAAAGAAATGAACCCGCTCGCCGCAAGGCGAGTGGAAGCGTTTGATCCTGTATGTCGCCGTAGGCGAATAGGCGAAGTAGCAACGTCAAACGCTTTCGTCCGCTGGCGCGGCCGAGTTCATTTCTTTTGGTAGACCCCAAAAGAAACGGAACCAAAGAAAAACGTCTCCCCGAGGAAGCAAATCCGGCCAGTCGTTCGTTCCGGCATTTCCCGACTCGCCATCCTGGCTCGGTCGGAAAACGGCGGGCATCCATGCCCGCCGCCCTCCGGGTGTGCGATGTGCAGCGCGACGTTTCGAAACGCAAAGGCAGAGGCAAAAGCAGAGCGGATGCGGTGTCGGTTACACCGACGCCGAGAACCGGTACCCCGACCCCCGCACCGTCTGCACCATCCCGTCGAGCGCACTCGGCTCGAGCGTCTTGCGCAGGCGCCGGATGTGCACGTCGACCGTGCGCTCCTCGACATACACGCTGCCGCCCCAGACGTGGTCGAGCAGTTGCGAGCGGCTGTAGACGCGTTCGGGATGGGTCATGAAGAAGTGGAGCAGGCGGTACTCGGTGGGGCCGATCGTCACCGGCGCATCGCTGGCGAAGACGCGGTGGGCGGCGCCGTCGATGCGCAGGGCGCCGACGCTGACACTGCCGTCCTCGTCGTCGTCGCGGGCGCGGCGCATGACCGCGCGGATGCGGGCCAGCAGTTCGCGGGCGGAGAACGGCTTGACCACGTAGTCGTCGACGCCGGCCTCCAGACCGCCGACCCGGTCGTTCTCCTCGCCGCGGGCGGTGAGCATGATGATCGGGATGTCGCGGGTCAGCGCGTCTTTGCGCCAGCGGCGGGCCAGTTCCAGACCACTGGTGCCGGGCAGCATCCAGTCGAGCAGGATCAGATCCGGCACCCGGTCGACGATCGCCGACTGTGCTTCGCGAGCGTCGCCGGCGTGCATCGGCTCGAACTCGCCCTTGCGCAGCGCGAAGGCCACCATGTCGCGGATCGCCGGTTCGTCATCGACGATGAGGATGCGTTTCTGCATGGATCGGTCCATAGCGCCGGTGGGATGGCGCCATTACACGACAGTTTTGTGACGGTTTGGCGACAGGGCGGACCGGTATGCCGTGCACCGGCAACATCCTGTCATCGAACGGCACCTGCGGGACGTCGACGCACAGCATGGGCGCGGCGCCTTGATCGGCCACACTGGTCGCCGACCGGCCCTCCGGCCTCAGCGACGCCGCAGATCCTCGTCGCGGATGCCCTGGCGGCGCAGTTCCAGCACGGTCGGCGTGATCGACGCGATCCGCGCATCGATACGCGTGCGGGCGTAATAGTCCAGATCCTCGCGCTTCTTCAGCGTATTGAGCTGGATCAGCGCCTGCTCGGGGCGGCCACCGAGCACGGCCGCCTCGGCCCAGGCTTCGCCGGCGCGTACCGGATCGCCAGCCGTCTCGCTGGCACGCGCGAAGGCGCGCTGGAAGGCGGGATCGCCGCTGGACCCGTTGAGCAGCGGCCGCAGGATCGCCTGCGCGCGCAGTCCGGCTTCGGGCGTGTTGCGCTCGGCGAGGGCAGCTGCATAGGTCAGCACCACCGCCGGATTCCGTGGCATCCGCTCGATCAGGCGCTCGAAGCGCTCGTCGGCCTGCGCGATACGGCCGCTGCGCGCGTCGATCTCGGCCACGCCCAGTGCCAGCCAGACATCGCCCGGATACTCGTCCAGCAGCGCCGCATACGCCTGGCCCGCGGCATCGAGCTCGTTCAGACGCTGGCGCGCGAACGCGAGGCCGTAGCGCTGCGCATCGGTCAGCGTGCCGTTCCGGCGCATGGCTTCGTACTCGCGCACCGCCTGCGCGGCCGTGTTGGCACTGAGCACGCGCAGGCGCTCGCGCGCCCAGCCGAACTGGACGCTGTCGATACCGCCTATCGCATTCGCCGGCAGACGCAGGTCCACCGGCAACATCGGATTGCCGAATCCACGCGTCGGCGCGTCGGCAGCGGCGTTCACCGGCACGCGCTCGGTACGCGTCCCCTCCGGCGTCGTGGTCGTGACCTGTACGGTGTCGCGATCCATGCGTTCGGCGCGATCGCGCGCCTCGCTGATACGGGTGGTCGTGACCGGGTGGGTGCGCAGGTAGTCGGGCAGACGCTCGCGGTCGCCGCCCTGGTTGGTGCGCGACACCGCCTGCATGCGCTCGAACATCGACGCCATGCCCTCGGGGTCGTATCCGGCGCGCGACAGCGTCCGGATGCCGAGCCGGTCGGCTTCCGATTCGTTGGAGCGCGTGTAGTCGATCTGGCGCTGCAGGGCGAGGCCCTGTGCGCCGGCCACGACCGCCATCGCGGCGTCGTCGGAGGAACTGCTGCCACTCTGCGACGCGACCGCGATCGCACCGAGCATCGCCAGCAGCATCGGCACCTGGTCGCGCTGCGCCCGCTCGACGCCGCGCAGCACGTGCGACTGGGTGACGTGGGCCACCTCGTGTGCGAGCACCGCTGCCACCTCGTCCTCGCTCTCGGCCGCCAGCACCAGGCCGGCATTCATGCCGACGTAGCCGCCCAGCGTCGCGAACGCATTGATGCTGCGGTCGCGCATCATGAAGAACGTGAAGGGTTGCTGGGGCTGGTCGCTCGACGAGGCGAGCCGGTTGCCCGTGGTCCGCAGCCAGCCGTCCACCAGCGGATCTTCGAGCACGTAGTTGTAGTGACGCAGCTGCGCCAGCAGCATCTGGCCGTATTCGGACTGCTTCGCCGGGCTGAGGACCGCGCCCGCGGACGATCCGATGTCCGGCAGGCGCGTGTCCTGCGCGGGCGCACACACCGCGGCGATCGCCAGCGCGAGGCCCGCCGTGGTCGGCAGCCAGATGCGTGCGGGGCGGTGCGGCGTCTTGGCTCGGCGCATGGGGACTTCCGGTAAGGCGGCGAAACTGCAGCATGCCGGTGGTACGCGGCGAGGGCATGAATGCCATGTTAAGCGCGCCGGGCGTGGCAGCGGATGGAAAACACGGTGGCGTGCCCCCATTTGACCGACAATCGCCCCACAAGTTTCCGGAGAGTGCCGTGACCCCCGAATCCACTATTTCCGCATCGCCGACAGGCGCGCCCGAGATCGTGATGTACACCAGCGCGATCTGCGGGTACTGCATGGCCGCCAAGACCTTCCTCAAGAGCCAGGGCCTCGCGTGGCGCGAAGTCCGGATCGATCTCGATGCCGGCGAGCGCGAGCGCATGGTGGCGCTGGCGCGCCGGACCAGCGTGCCGCAGATCTTCGTCGGTGAGACCCACGTGGGCGGCTACGACGACATGATGGCGTTGCATCGCAAGGCCGGCTTCCTGCCGCTGCTGCAGGGGGCGGGCGCATGAGCGACGCGCACAAGGCCGATCGCGTCGCCGAATTCGGCGCGTTCCGCAAGCGCATGAACGAGCGCATCCTGGCCGAGCCCAACCAGGTCGTGCGCCGGTTCTTCGCGCTCGACACGCAGACCTACCAGGCCGGCGCACTCGATCTCAAGACCAAGGAGCTGCTCGGTCTGGTGGCCTCGATGGTGCTGCGCTGCGACGACTGCATCAGCTACCACGTGGCGCAGTGCAAGTCGGCCGGCGCCACCCGCGAGGAGCTGTTCGAGACGTTCTCCGTCGGGTTGGTCGTCGGCGGCAGCATCGTGATCCCGCACCTGCGACGCGCCGTCGATTTCCTCGACCGTCTGGAGCAGGGCGACGCCGGCGCGCCGGACGCGCACGCACACGACTGAAGCCCCTTCGGACGCCGCCGGATGCGTCGTTCGCACCGGCGGTGTTGCGCGTTGCAAAGGCTGCGTTTGGGTCGGGCAGGGCGCCTCGGGCATAATGGGCGGGTTTTCCCCTCACCCGACGCCGCGCATCGCGCGTCGTCCCTGCGCACGGAATCCCACCCCACATGACGCACACGATTACGGTCATCCGCGGCGACGGTATCGGCCCGGAGATCATGGACGCGACGCTGCACGTGCTCGATGCGATGCAGCTCGGCCTCCGCTACGAAGACGCGGACGCCGGCCTGATGGCGCTCGAGAAGCACGGCGAACTGTTGCCGGCCGCGACGCTCGAATCGATCCGCCGCAACGCGGTCGCACTCAAGAGCCCGCTGACCACGCCCGTCGGCGGTGGCTTCAGTTCGATCAACGTGGAACTGCGTCGCCAGTTCGACCTCTACGCCAACGTGCGCCCGGCGACGTCGTTCCCGAACACGCGTTCGCGCTTCGACAGCGGCGTCAACCTGATCACGATCCGCGAGAACACCGAAGGCTCGTACATCAGCGAAGGTCAGGAAACCTCGGCCGATGGCGAGACCGCGGTGTCGATCACGCGCATCACGCGCAAGGGCTCCGACCGCATCGTGCGCTACGCGTTCGAGCTGGCGCGCAAGACCGGTCGCAAGAAGGTCACGATCGTCCACAAGGCCAACATCCTCAAGAGCACCTCGGGCCTGTTCCTGAAGGTCGCGCGTGAAGTGGCGGCCGAGTATCCGGACATCGAAGCCAACGAGATGATCGTCGACAACACCTGCATGCAGCTGGTGATGCGTCCCGAGCAATTCGACATCATCGTGACGACGAACCTGTTCGGCGACATCATCTCCGACCTGTGCGCCGGTCTCGTCGGTGGCCTGGGTCTGGCGCCGGGCGCGAACATCGGCACCGATGCGGCGATCTTCGAGGCCGTGCACGGTTCGGCGCCGGACATCGCCGGCAAGGGCGTGGCCAATCCCTGCGCGCTGCTGCTCGCCGCCGCGCAGATGCTCGATCACCTGGCGATGCCCGAGCAGGCCGAACGCCTGCGCAAGGCGATCGTCGCCACGCTCGATGCCAAGGACGGCGTGACGCCGGACCTGGGTGGCACCGGCAACACGATGGCGTTCGCCAAGGCGATCGCGGCGCGCCTGTAACGCGGGCGCTCATTGCACGCGTGCCGCCCGGCGGCGACGTGTGGATGCGGAACGGGACGCTTCGGCGTCCCGTTTTTCGTTGCAGGGCGTCCCGCCGGTCGTCATGACGGGCCGACGCGTCCTGCGCACAATGCACGGGTGCCTCGCCGCCTCCGGAACCGACCCGCATGACCGTCCGCCCCAGTGCGCTCGCGCTGACGCCGCTGTTGCTGTTTCTGGCCTTGTTCTTCGGCGCCGGCCTGTATTTCACCGCCCAGGGCGAAGCGATGGGGTTCTACCAGCTGCGTGCGCCGGTCGCGATCCTACCCGCGCTCGCGCTCGCAGCCTGGATCGCCCATCGCCGCGGCCTGCAGGCCGGGGAGATCCTGCTGCGCGGCATGGGCGATCCCAACATCGTGCTGATGTGCCTGATCTTCCTGCTCGCCGGTGCGTTCGCCTACGTGTCGAGCGCGATCGGCGCGGTCGACGCCGTGGTGTCGATCGGCCTGTCGGCGATTCCCGCGCCGCTGATCCTGCCGGGTTTGTTCCTGCTGTCGGGCCTGATCTCGCTGGCGATCGGGTCTTCGATGGGGACCATTGCCGCGGTCGTGCCCATCGCCCTCGGTGTCGCCGACGCCTCGGGCCTCGAGCATGCCTTGGTGGTCGGCGCGGTCATCGGCGGCGCGATGTTCGGCGACAACCTCTCGGTGATCTCCGACACCACGATCGCGGCGACCCGCACCCAGGGCGCGCAGATGCGCGACAAGTTCCGCGAGAATTTCAGCATCGCGGTACCGGCGGCGCTGGCGACGATGCTCCTGCTCGGTGTCCTGGGCGGGGCATCGCCGATCGAAACACAGCCCGTCGGCTCCGCATGGCTGATCCTGCCCTACGGCGTCGTGCTGGCACTGGCGCTGGCCGGCGTCGACGTGCTGATCGTGCTGGGCCTGGGCATCGTGCTGGCCGGCGGATTCGGTATGGGGTTCGCCGACGATTACGGCGTGGTGCCGTTCGTCGGCGACATCTGGACGGGTTTCGAGGGCATGGTCGAAATCCTGCTGCTGTCGCTGCTGATCGGCGGCCTGGGCGCGTTGACCAAGGCCAGCGGCGGCCTCGTCTGGCTGGCCGGCGGGATCGCCCGGCTGGTGCGCGGGCGTCGCGGACGACGCGCCGGCGAGTTCAGCATCGCCGCATTGTCCGGCGCCGCCGACGTGTTCACCGCCAACAACACGGTCGCGATCCTCGTCAGCGGCAGCGTTGCACGCGACATCGCCGGACAGCACGGCATCAGTCCGCGGCGCGCGGCCAGCCTGCTGGACATCTTCGCCTGCGTTGCGCAGGGCGTGCTGCCGTATGGCGCGCAGATCCTGCTTGCCGCATCGCTGGCCTCGGTGTCGCCGCTCGCGCTCGCCGGACGCGTCCACTACTGCTGGCTGCTGGCGATCGTAGCGATCGGGTTCATCGCATGGCCGGGACGACGGGACGTTCCGCTGCCGGACGCTCCGCGCGCGGAGGGCTGATCGCGCAAAAAAAAGGCGCCCGCAGCGGGCGCCTTCTGCATTACGGGGCATGGAGCCTCAGCGCTGCTGCAACTTCGACAGCAACCGCAGGAACTCGATGTACAGCCAAACCAGCGTGACCATCAGGCCGAACGCGCCGTACCACTCCATGTACTTCGGCGCGCCCTGTTCGACGCCGGTCTCGATGAAATCGAAGTCCAGCACCAGGTTCAGCGCGGCGATCACGATGACGAACAGGCTGAAGCCGATACCGACCAGGCCGGATTCGTGGATCAGCGGAATCGAGACCCCGAAGAAGCCGAGCACGATTGTTGCGAGGTACACCAGCGCAATGCCGCCGGTGGCGGCCACGACGCCGAGCTTGAAGTTCTCGGTGGCCTTGATCAGGCCCGTGCGATAGGCGAACAGCAACGCGAACAGCGTGCCGAAGGTCAGCATCACCGCCTGCAGCACGATGCCTTCGTACATGAAGTTGTACATCGCCGAGATCGCGCCGAGGAAGAAGCCCTCGACCAGTGCATAGGCAGGCGCGGTGACCGGGGCCCATTCCTTCTTGAACACGGTGATCATGGCGAGCACGAAGCCACCGATCGCGCCGCCCCACATGTAGATGCCGAAACCTGGCTGCGGCCGGCCGTCTGTGCCGAATTCGACCTGCGACCAGGCGAACGCGGCGGTGAGGATCGTCAGCAGCAGCAGAAAGCCGGTCTTGTTGACGGTGCCGTTGAGGGTCATCGTCTCGCCGTCGCGTGACACCACGCTGCCGCTGGCGAGATCGAGGAACGTGGATTCCTTCAGTGCGGGATTGCCGCTGCGCATGGGTTTCGCCCCTGTCTGTCCATGGATTCGGATCGGGAAGGAGGATACCAGCGGATCCGTATGCTGCACTGCATTGACAGCACGCGCGGCGGTCGTACAATTGCGCCCTTCGTACGGTCCTGACCGTGTCGGGGTCAGGTTCGACCGCTTGTTCCGGCGGGGTATAGCGCAGTCTGGTAGCGCGCCTGCTTTGGGAGCAGGATGTCGGGGGTTCGAATCCCTCTACCCCGACCATCGGGTACCAGTCGCGTTTATCATTCGACGCACTGGCGCCCGTAGCTCAACCGGATAGAGCACCGACCTTCTAAGTCGGGGGTTACAGGTTCGATTCCTGTCGGGCGCGCCAGTGCCGGCGGTACGAGACAAGGTTTCTGTGGTGGATGTAGCTCAGTTGGTTAGAGCACCGGATTGTGATTCCGGGGGTCGCGGGTTCAAATCCCGTCTTCCACCCCATTGCTTCACCGGGCGACACTCGAAAGGTGTTGCCCAAGCGCGCAAAGTTTTATTACAATGCGCGCCCGCTTCATCGGGCCGTTAGCTCAGTTGGTAGAGCAGTTGACTCTTAATCAATAGGTCCAAGGTTCGAATCCTTGACGGCCCACCAGTTCCACGAAACGCCTGGCTCACGCCGGGCGTTTTCGTTTCCGGCGACCGGTTACGGAACGTGCGCGGGTATTGCGTCTGCCGACCCGTGTTGCACGCGGGCAGCGACCGTGCGGGACCAGGCGACGCGCGAGCGTGCAGGTCGACCTCGACGCAATGATGGTCCGTCGGCGCGTGCGTGGAGTCGGTGCGTGCGTGGAATGGACGGTCATGTCGGCGGAGGACGCTGAGGGGGCGGGCGGCGGATGCGGGCGCGCCGGTGGATCGTCTAAGATGCGGCGGCCCGCGCCAGCAGGCAGGCAGCGCGAAAGTGGCGGAATTGGTAGACGCCCTGGTTTTAGGTACCAGTGCCGCAAGGCGTGGGGGTTCGAGTCCCCCCTTTCGCACCATCCCGGCCGGCACCGGCTGCAGCGCTGTCGCCTGCGCGGCCTCTCCCGTAGACCCCGAACGGAGCCAGCGGCAAGCCTGGCGGGCGAGCGCCCTGCGCGAGGTGCGTGCCGTCGCCTGCGACAGGGTGTTCAGCCGGGTGTGCCCGCGGCGGTGGCGGCCACGCGCTGAATCCGCCAAACTAGTCCGTTCCGTCGCCCGTCTCTCCGGAGTGGGCGGCCGGCAGAGTTCAGAACCAATTCCCAACAGTCAGATGTCATGCGGCACCGTCCGCAAGCGCAGGAGTGGATATGCAAGTTTCGGTCGAATCGCTGGGTAGCCTGGAACGCAAGATGACGTTCCGCGTGCCGTCCGAACGCCTGGACACCCAAGTCGGTGGCCGTCTGCGCGAAATCGCGCGGACCACCCGACTCAAGGGCTTCCGTCCGGGCAAGGTGCCCGCCAAGGTCGTCGAGCAGCGCTTCGGCGAGCAGGTCCGTGCCGAGGAGCTGGACCGTCTGCTGCGCGAAGGCTTCGACCAGGCCGTCCGTGAGAACGAGCTGCAGATTGCCGGCCAGCCGCGCATCGCGCCGGAAGGCGAGGCAGGCGAGGGCGAGCTGGCCTTCACCGCGACCTTCGAGATCGTGCCGGACTTCGGCACCATCGAACTCGAGAAGCTCGAAGTCGTGCGTCACACCGCGGAAGTGGCCGAGGACGACATCGATCGCATGATCGAAAACCTGCGTCTGCAGCGTCGCAGCTGGAGCGCGGTCACGCGCGGCGCGGCCAAGGGCGACGCCGTCGACGTGGAAACCTGGTCGCAGATCGGCGATGACCGCCTGCCGGCCGAAGGCGCCGAGCGTGGCGTCACCGTGCTTGGTTCGGGTGCGATGTACCCGGAGATCGAGGACGCACTGGTCGGCCTGGCCAAGGGCGAGGAAAAGGCGATCGAGGTCAGCTTCCCGGCCGACTGGCGCGTGCCGCAGCTGGCCGGCAAGCAGGCCACCGTGCACGTCAAGGTCGAGCAGGTCTCCGAACAGCAGCTGCCGGAGGTCGACCAGGCCTTCATCCGCAGCTTCGGCGTCAAGAGCGGCGAGATGGCGCAGTTCCGCACGGAGATCCGCAACAACCTCGAGCGCGAGCTCAAGGGCGCGCTGATGAACCGCCTGCGTCGTGAGGTGGGTGAGCAGCTGGTCGCGGCGTTCGCCAGTGTCGAACTGCCGCCCAAGCTGGTCGAGTCGGAGGCGAAGTCGCTGCTGCGCCAGACCGTCGAGCAGGCCCGTCGCAACGGCCAGAACCCGACCGTCGCCGACGATGCGCACAACGACTTCATGGAACCCGCGCGCAAGCGCGTGCTCGTCGGCCTGCTGGTGGGCGAAGTGGCCCGTCGCAACCAGCTCAAGCTCGATCCCAAGCGTGTGAACGAGACGATGCGCCTGATCGCCTCGACCTACGAAGAGCCGCAGCAGGTCATTGAGATGTACCGCAACGACCCCCAGCTGATGTCGGGTCTGCAGAACCGTGTGATGGAAGAGCAGGTGATCGACTGGATCGCCGAGCGCGCCAAGCACACCGAGCAGTCGTTGAGCTTCCAGGACGCGATCGGCCCGCAGGGCTGAACCACGCGCACCCCGTCCGGTCCATGTGGGCCGGACGCTCCACCGACGGGAAATGATTGATGAGCATCGAGACGAAAGCCCTCAACCTGGTGCCGATGGTGGTCGAGCAGACCAGCCGCGGCGAGCGCGCGTACGACATCTATTCGCGCCTGTTGAAGGAGCGCGTGATCTTCCTCGTGGGCGGCATCGACGACCACATGGCGAACGTGATCGTCGCCCAGTTGCTGTTCCTCGAGGCGGAGAATCCCGAGAAGGACATCAACCTGTACATCAACTCGCCGGGCGGCATCGTCACGGCGGGCATGGCGATCTACGACACCATGCAGTTCATCAAGCCGGACGTCAGCACGATCTGCATCGGCCAGGCCGCCAGCATGGGCGCGCTGCTGCTCTCGGCGGGCGCGGCCGGCAAGCGTTACGCGCTGCCGAACTCGCGCGTGATGATCCACCAGCCGTTGGGCGGCTTCCAGGGCCAGGCGACGGACATCGACATCCACGCCAAGGAAATCCTGTCGATGAAGCAGCGTCTGAACGAGATCATGGCCCACCACACCGGCCAGCCGCTCGAGACGATTGCCCGCGACACCGAGCGCGACAACTTCAAGAGCGCGCAGGCCGCACGCGAGTACGGCCTGGTGGACCAGGTGCTCGAGCGTCGTCCGGACGACTCCATCACCGCCGCCTGACGCTGCTAAACGCTTGATTCATCATGCATCTGCGTGACGGCGCCCTCCCGTTGGAGGCGCCGGACGCTGTGCTATTCTCGAAACGAAACCGCAATACAGATTTGGCCAAGGCATGAGCGAAGACCGTCAGGGTCGTTCCGGCGACAGCAACAAAATCCTCTACTGCTCTTTCTGTGGAAAGAGCCAGCATGAGGTGCGCAAGCTGATTGCGGGTCCCAGCGTGTTCATCTGTGATGAGTGCGTCGAGCTCTGCAACGACATCATCCGCGAGGAGCTCGAGGAGAAGGCGCAGTCGGCCCGCAGTTCGTTGCCCAAGCCGCGCGAGATTCTCGAGGTGCTGGACCAGTACGTCATCGGCCAGCGACGGGCCAAGAAGACGCTGGCAGTGGCGGTCTACAACCACTACAAGCGCATCGAGAGCCGCAGCAAGAACGACGAGGTCGAACTCGCCAAGTCCAACATCCTGCTGATCGGCCCGACCGGCTCGGGCAAGACGCTGCTGGCCGAAACGCTGGCCCGCCTGCTCAACGTGCCTTTCACGATGGCCGACGCGACGACGCTGACCGAAGCCGGTTACGTGGGCGAGGACGTCGAGAACATCATCCAGAAGCTGCTGCAGAAGTGCGACTACGACGCCGAAAAGGCACAGCAGGGCATCGTCTACATCGACGAGATCGACAAGATTTCGCGCAAGAGCGAAAACCCGTCGATCACCCGTGACGTGTCGGGCGAAGGCGTGCAGCAGGCGCTGCTCAAGCTGATCGAGGGCACGGTGGCCAGCGTGCCGCCGCAGGGTGGTCGCAAGCATCCGCAGCAGGAGTTCCTGCAGGTCGACACCAAGAACATCCTGTTCATCGTGGGCGGCGCGTTCGCCGGCCTCGACAAGGTGATCCAGGCCCGCAGCACCGACGCCAGCGGCATCGGCTTCGGCGCCAAGCTCAAGAGCGCCGAGCGCAAGGCGGAAGTCGGCAAGGTGCTGGCGGATGTCGAGCCGGAAGACCTGATCAAGTTCGGCCTGATCCCCGAGTTCGTGGGCCGCCTGCCGGTCGTGGCGACGCTCGAGGAACTCGACGAGGCCGCGCTGATCCAGATCCTGACCGAGCCCAAGAACGCGATCAGCAAGCAGTTCAAGAAGCTGTTCGAGATGGAGGGCGTGGAGCTGGAGTTCCGTCAGGACGCGCTGGCCGCGATCGCCAAGAAGGCGATCAAGCGCAAGACCGGCGCGCGTGGTCTGCGCACGATCGTCGAGTCGGTGCTGCTCGACACGATGTATGACCTGCCGTCGCTGGAGAACGTCAGCAAGGTGGTCGTCGACGAGTCGGTCATCGAGCACAAGTCCGAGCCGTACCTGATCTACGAGACACCCGCCACCGAGCAGAAGGTCGCGTCCGGCGACTGAGTCGACTTCCGGAACGAAACGTTCCGGCGATGCGCTGGACCGCCCTGTCCGGGCGAAGACCGCTCCACGACGCGCCGCGTGCCTCCGGGCCCGCGGCGCGTTCGTATCCAGCGTTTCAAACACGCTTGCATCCCGGACGGGCGCGCCCCATAAACGGGGCAGGGCGGCCGCAAGGTCGCCGGGGTCGTCCCGCCGGACGGCGCCACACCGAGGAATGAAGATGCCCCCACGCAGTACTCCCGAGACCCACGAACTGCCGGTCCTGCCGCTGCGCGACGTCGTGGTGTTCCCGCACATGGTCATCCCGCTGTTCGTCGGGCGCGACAAGTCGATCCGGGCGCTCGATCTGGCGATGGAGGCCGACAAGCGCATCCTGCTGGTGGCGCAGAAGTCCGCCGAGACCGATGACCCGACGGCCGACGATCTCTACGAGATCGGTACGCTGGCGACGGTGCTGCAGCTGCTCAAGCTGCCCGACGGCACGATCAAGGTGCTCGTCGAAGGCACCGAGCGTGTCAGGCTGCGCGACATCCGCGACAACGACGGCGCGCTGGCGGGCAGTGGCGTTGCGATCGCCCCGCTCGAGTCGCGCGAACCACGCGAGGTCGAGGCCATCGCGCGTTCGCTGATGAGTCTGTTCGAGCAGTACGTCAAGACCAACCGCAAGCTGCCGCCCGAACTGCTGCAGACGCTGTCGGGCATCGACGACTCCGCACGTCTGGCCGATACCATCGCGGCGCATCTGGGCGTGCGCCTGGCCGACAAGCAGCGCCTGCTCGACGCTACCGACACCGCGGACCGTCTGGAACTGCTGGTCGGTTTCGTCGACGGCGAGATCGACGTGCAGCAGATGGAGAAGCGCATCCGCGGCCGCGTGAAGTCGCAGATGGAGAAGTCGCAGCGCGAGTACTACCTCAACGAACAGATGAAGGCGATCCAGAAGGAGCTGGGCGAGATCGACGATGCGCCAAGCGACATCGACGAGATCGCGCGCAAGATCGCGGAAGCCGGCATGCCGAAGGCGGTCGAGACCAAGGCCAAGGCGGAATTCAACAAGCTCAAGCAGATGCCGCCGATGTCGGCGGAAGCCTCGGTCGTGCGCAACTATCTCGACTGGCTGCTCGGCGTGCCGTGGAAGAAGCGCAGCAAGGTCCGCAAGGATCTGAAGTCCGCGCAGGATGTGCTCGACGCCGACCACTACGGTCTGGAGAAGGTCAAGGAGCGCATCCTCGAGTACCTCGCGGTGCAGACGCGCGTGAAGCAGATGAAGGGCGCGATCCTGTGTCTCGTCGGTCCGCCTGGCGTGGGCAAGACCTCGCTCGGCCAGTCGATCGCCAAGGCGACGAACCGCAAGTTCACCCGCATGGCGCTCGGCGGCGTGCGTGACGAGGCCGAGATCCGCGGCCACCGCCGGACTTATGTCGGTTCGATGCCGGGCCGCATCGTGCAGAGCATGAACAAGGTCGGCACCAAGAACCCGCTGTTCCTGCTCGACGAGATCGACAAGATGTCGATGGACTTCCGCGGCGATCCGGCATCCGCGCTGCTCGAGGTGCTCGATCCCGAGCAGAACCACACGTTTAACGACCACTACCTCGAGGTCGATCTGGACCTGTCGGAAGTGATGTTCGTCGCGACGTCCAACTCGCTCAACATCCCCGGTCCACTGCTCGACCGCATGGAAGTGATCCGGATTCCGGGGTACACCGAGGAAGAGAAGCTCAACATCGCCACGCGGTACCTGCTGCCCAAGCAGCTGAAGGCCAACGGGCTGAAGGCTGAAGAGCTGACCGTGTCCGAGGGCGCGGTGCGCGACATCGTCCGCTACTACACGCGCGAATCGGGCGTGCGCAATCTCGAGCGCGAGATCGCCAAGATCTGCCGCAAGGTCGTCAAGGAAATCGCGCTGGCCGGTCCGGTCACGACCGGCAAGGGCAAGTCCAAGGGCATCAAGACGGTCAAGGTCACCGAGAAGAACCTCGACAAGTACCTGGGCGTGCAGCGTTTCGACTTCGGTCGCGCCGAGCAGGACAACGAGATCGGTCTGGTCACCGGTCTCGCCTGGACGGAAGTCGGCGGTGATCTTTTGCAGATCGAAGCCACGCAGGTGCCGGGCAAGGGCCAGCTCATCCTCACCGGACAGCTGGGCGACGTGATGAAGGAATCGGCGTCGGCGGCGATGTCGGTCGTGCGTTCGCGCGCCGAACGTCTGGGTGTCGAACTCGAGGTGCTGCAGAAGCACGACATCCACGTGCACGTGCCCGACGGCGCGACACCGAAGGATGGTCCGAGTGCGGGCATCGCGATGGCGACGACGCTTGTCTCGCTGCTGACCAAGATTCCGGTGCGCGCGGACGTGGCGATGACCGGCGAGATCACCTTGCGCGGTCGGGTGACCGCGATCGGTGGACTCAAGGAGAAGCTGCTGGCCGCGCTGCGCGGCGGCATCAAGACCGTGATCATTCCCGAGGAGAACCGCAAGGATCTGGCCGACATTCCGAAGAACGTCACCGACGGCATGAAGATCATGCCGGTGAAGTACATCGACGAGGTGCTGGATCTGGCGTTGGAGCGGCCGTTGCCGCCGCCGCCCGGCCAGAAGGTCGAGCGCAAGACCGCGCGCAAGGTCGTACCCCGCGCAGAAGGCGCCAAGCGGACGCGCGTCAAGCACTGACGCGCGGCAGGCGTGGTGGCAAGGAAAGGCTGCAGGCGGCTGCAGCCTTTCTGTTTTACGGGCGTGGGCGCGCCAGGCGCGTGCAGCTACCCGTCGGTCACGACCTCAATCGGCGGGCGATTCGACTGTGTCCGCGCGCGTCGGCGTGTCCCGCGCTCAGCGGCGCGGTCGCAGCAATACCAGCACCGCGCCGGCGCCCCCCTGGCCGCCGGGGGCGCTGTGGAAGGCGAGCACGTCGGCGCGTTGTCGCAGCAGGCGGTCGACGAGATTCTTGAGGATCGGCGCATCGGGCGAGGAGTTCAGGCCCTTGCCGTGGATCACGCGCACGCAGCCCACGCCGGCATCGACCGCATCACGCAGGAACAGGCGCAGCAGCGTGCTCGCCTGGTGCGCGTCGCTGTGGTGCAGGTCGAGTTCTTCCTGCGCGGCATATTCGCCGCGCCCGAGCCGCTTCAGCACGCGCGGGGAAATTTCATCGCGGCGGTACTGCATCGTGTCGCCGCCGCCCAGCAGCGGGCCGTCCAGCAATTGCCTGAATTCGCTGCGGGCTTCCGCATCGTCGCGGTCTGCCATCCGCGTGGACGGCCGCGGTTTCGGCGTCTGCGGCGGCAGCGGCGCGGCCGGCAGTTCGCGGACCGGACCGATCGCATTGCGGAACAGGGCGGCATCGTCGTCATCGGACGGTACGGCGGGCGGCTCGGGGCGATGGCGTCCTCGTTGCATACCGCTAGGTTAGCGGTGCCTGCGCGCGCGTGCAGCGTCGCGCTGCTTTCGAACTGGGGCAGGGGAGACGCATCCGGTATCATGGCGTTCTTGTCCGACGGCTCGGGGCCTCTAGAACGATCCATGCGCGTACTGGTCAGCAACGACGACGGCGTCGACGCCCCCGGCATCCGGATTCTCGCCCAGGGCCTGCGTGAGGCCGGTCACGAGGTGCTGGTGGTCGCGCCCGATCGCGATCGTTCCGGCGCGAGCAATTCTCTGACGCTCGACATGCCGCTGCGCACGGTGCAGGTCGACGCATGCACCTGGCGCGTGCACGGCACGCCTACCGACTGCGTGCATGTCGCGATCACCGGTCTGCTCGAGCTCGAGCCGGACATCGTGGTGTCCGGCATCAACAACACCGCCAATCTCGGCGACGACGTGATCTATTCCGGCACCGTGGCCGCCGCGATGGAAGGCCGCTTCCTCGGGCTGCCCGCAGTCGCGATGTCGCTGGTCACCCGCGACCACGACGGCCAGCATTACGAGACCGCCGCGCGCGCCGCGGTCGAGATCGTCGCGCGCCTCAAAGCCGATCCGCTCCCTGCCGACACCATCCTCAACGTCAACGTGCCCGACGTGCCGTGGGACGAACTCGCCGGCTTCGAGGTCACGCGCTTGGGCAATCGCCATCGCGCCGAGCCGTGCACGTCGATCGACGATCCGCGCGGCCGCACCTGGTGGTGGATCGGCGCGGCCGGTCCGGAGCAGGACGCCGGACCCGGTACCGATTTCCATGCCGTGCGCACGCAGCACATCGCGATCACCCCGATCCACGTCGACCTCACGCGCTACCAGGCGCTCGAGCACGTGGCCAGCTGGGTCGGCGGGCTCGAAGCGGACCTCAAGGCGACCCAGGCGTGACGGCGCGGATGCGTCTGCAGCCCGAGGCGGTCGGTGTGGGCATGACCTCGCAACGCGTGCGCGATCGCCTGATCGAACGCCTGCGCGACGGCGCGCATCCGGGGGGTGGCATTTCGGACGAGCGCGTCCTCAACGCGATCCGCACCGTGCCGCGTCACCTGTTCGTCGACGAGGCACTGGCGACGCGTGCCTACGAAGACACCGCATTGCCGATCGGCCATGGCCAGACGATTTCCCAGCCGTGGGTGGTCGCGCGCATGACCGAGGCGCTGCTGGCGAACGGCATGCCGGGCAAGGTGCTCGAAGTCGGCACCGGCTCCGGCTACCAGGCGACCATCCTCGCCGCGCTCGGCATCGAAGTGCATACCGTGGAGCGCATCGGCGAACTGCTGCGCGTCGCCCGCAAGCGTTTCCGCTCGCTGGGTCTCAACGTGCGCAGCAAGCACGACGACGGCCGGATCGGCTGGCCGGAAAATGGACCGTTCGACGCCATCATCGTCACCGCCGCCGGTCCCGCGCTGGTCGAAGCGCTGACCGATCAGTTGGCCGCGGGCGGCACGCTCGTGGCGCCGGTCGGTGCGCCCGGCGCGCAACGCCTGCTGGTGTTGCGCAGACACGCTGACGGGCAGATCGAGCAGCAGGACGTCGCCGCGGTCGCCTTCGTGCCTCTGTTATCGGGATACGTGGATTGATGCAGGTGTTTGCAAGGATGTACGACACCGTGCTCGCATGGGCCGGCCACCGTCACGCGCCGCGTTACCTCACGCTGATGAGCGCCGCCGAGTCGGTGATCTTCCCGATTCCGCCGGACGTGATGCTCGCGCCGATGTCGCTGGCCAGACCGCAGGCCTGGTGGCGTTACGCGCTGCTGTGCACGCTGGGTTCGGTCGCGGGTGGATTGCTCGGCTATCTCATCGGCCATTTCGCCTTGGACCTGGCATGGCCGTGGATCGAGCGCATGGGCTGGCAGCCGGCGTTCGAGCGCATCCGGGCGCTGTTTCTCGCACACGGCCTGCTGTTCGTGTTCATCGCCGGATTCACGCCGATCCCGTACAAGGTATTCACGATCGCGTCGGGTTCGCTCGGAGTCGGACTGCTACCGTTCGTCGTTGGATCGCTGCTGGGGCGGGGCACACGGTTCTTTCTCGTCGCCGGTCTGATGGCCTGGGGCGGCCCGAAACTGGAGCCGGTGCTCAAGCGCTATATCGAATGGCTCGGCTGGTTGATGGTGGGTCTGGTGGTCGTTGGTCTGGTCTGGTTGGAGATGCGTGGATGAGGAAGCTGTGGGTGGTGTGCGTGGTGGGACTGCTGTCGGCTTGCGGCACCAGTACGGTGGTCCGTGAGGGCGGCCGCACTGCGCCGACCTCGACACCCCGGCCCGGCGAATCCGTCACCGTGCGCCGTGGCGATACGCTCTACCGCCTGGCGACCAGCAACGGCATCAGTGCGCTCGATCTCGCCACCTGGAACAGCATCCGCGCGCCGTACACGATCTATCCCGGACAGCGCCTGCGTCTGTATCCCGGCGGCGCCGCGCCGACGCGCCCGTCGACATCCGGCAGCGCGACTGCGCAGCGCCCGGCCGTACGCCCCACGCAGACCGCTCCGCAGACCCCCGCCGCGCCGCCCGTGCGCAGCCCGTTCCGCTGGCAGTGGCCGACCGACGGCCAGATCGTCGGTCGCTATGTCGGCAACGATCCGACCAAACAGGGCGTCGATATCGCCGGCACCTCCGGCCAGGCCGTCAATGCGGCCGCCGATGGCGTGGTCGTGTACTCCGGTGCGGGCCTCGTCGGCTACGGCGAGCTGATCATCGTCAAGCACGACGAGCAGTGGTTGACCGCTTACGGCCACAACCGCAGCCGCAAGGTCAATGAGGGCGAGCGCGTCCGCGCCGGCCAGCAGATCGCGGAGCTCGGCCGCACCGGTGCCGCGCGGGACATGCTGCACTTCGAAATCCGCTACAACGGCAAGCCGGTCGATCCGCTGACCTATCTGCCGGCGCGCTGAGCGACCGTCACGCAACGGCGCGCCCGTTGCAGCGCGCCTCTCGTCGGGACACGTCGCCGCGTCATCAGCTGCATCGTCCATCGTTTGCGCACTGCGTCCGTCCGCCGGAAGCCGGAACCCGCGGTGTCGGCACGACGTCCTACGTGGACTCACGCGTCATCCCTGGCCTGACGCCCTGCCGCCGCGACGGTCTTCGACCGTCGTGCCGCGCGCATGCTGCGCGGCGTCAGATTGCGGTAGGTCGCGAGCTGCGCAGTCCCGGAGCGGGGTGCCCGGAGACCGGCCCCGGGGTCAGCCCGCGCAGGGCGCCTAGGTGCCTGCCGGGGCGTCGCGTTCCGACAGTACGAACGCAGCCACCACCCGTCGGCCTTCGCTCGCCAGCACATTGAACGTGCGGGCCGCGGCAGCGTTGGTCATGGCTTCGAGGCCAATGCCGCGTGACAGGCACGCGGCCATCGCCGCCGGCGGCGGAAAGCCCTGGGTCTCGCCGGTGCCCAGCAACACGACTTCGGGCGCCAGGGCCAGCACCGGTTCGAGGGCATCGACGTCGAGCGCACGCACATCGGTCACCGGCCAGTCTTCGACCAGGCTGCGCGGGGCGACGATGAAGCTGCGGCTCAGGCGGCGGTCGTTGACCAGCGCCAGGTGCCCGTCGGCGCCGCGCAGGACGTAATCGAAATCGGGGGATTCGAGATTGAGCTGCATGCGGCGCGACCCGCGATCAGGACCGCGGCAGGACGATCTGGCGGCGGTCCTTGCTCTGGCGGTACAGGATGGCCACGTGGCCGATGCGCTGCACGAGTGCCGAGCCGGTGCGTCCGGCAATGTCGTCGATCATCGCGTCGCGCGCGTCACGGTCCGACGCCCCCACCTTGACCTTGATCAGTTCGTGATGCTCGAGTGCGGCATCGATTTCGGCGATCAGCGCATCGGTGATGCCCTTGCCACCTACCTGCAACATGGCCTTGATGCCATGGGCCTGGCCGCGCAGAAAACGGGTCTGGGCAGCGGTCAGGGCATTACTCATGGATGAACCGATCGGGGGAATGAAGACGACCGGCAGGATATCATGGCCACCGGACGCACCTGTCCCGCCCTCGAGCCGTTGATGGCCTCCCGCAGCAAAAGCAGCCAGCGCTGGCTGAAAGAACATTTCTCCGATCCTTTCGTAAAGAAGGCCCAGAAGGATGGCCTGCGTTCGCGCGCCGCCTACAAGCTGGAGGAGCTGGTCGAACGCGACCGCCTGCTCAAGCCGGGCATGGTCGTGGTCGATCTGGGCGCGGCCCCCGGTGGCTGGTCCCAGTGGGTGCGCCAGGCACTGGGCGACTCGGGTCGCGTCATCGCACTCGACATCCTGGACATGCCGTCGCTGGCTGGCGTGGAGTTCCTTCACGGGGATTTTCGTGAGGATGCGGTCCTCTCGCTGCTCGAATCCACGCTGGCCGGGCAACAGGTGGACCTTGTGTTGTCCGACATGGCCCCCAACAAGAGTGGAATCGATGCCGTCGACCAGCCGCGTGCCATGCATCTGGCAGAGCTGGCGATGGACTTCGCCGACAACCACCTGCGCACCGGCGGCACGTTTCTGATCAAGCTGTTCCAGGGCACCGAATTCGACGACTACGTCCGCAATCTGCGGCGGCGTTATACGAAGCTGTCGATCCGCAAGCCCGCCGCATCCCGGCAGCGTTCGCCGGAAGTCTATGCCCTGGCGACCGGCAAGCTGGCGACGATGAAGTAGCATGACCCCGACGCATTACACGCTCCACCGCACTCTTCACGAGAACCCCCGAACATGAACGATCTGGTCAAGAATCTGCTGCTCTGGGTGGTCGTCGCCGTCGTGCTGATGGTGATCTTCCAGAGCTTCAGCCCCAGAACCGGCGCCGGCGGGCAGGACGTCCAGTACTCGCAGTTCATGGAACAGGTCCGTCGCGACCAGATCGGCTCGGTGAAAATCGCCGAGGACGAACGCACGATCACGTTCCAGACCAAAGGCGGGCAGAGCGGCACGGTGATCGCCCCGCGTCGCGACGAGCGCATGATCGACGACCTGATGAACCACAATGTCGCGATCGACCAGGCGCCGCCGTCGAGTGGCATTTCGCTGGGTTACATCCTCATCCAGCTGTTGCCCGTCGCGCTGATCATCGGTTTCTGGTTCTTCATGATGCGGCAGATGCAGCAGGGCGGCGGCAAGGGCGCCATGTCCTTCGGCAAATCCCGCGCCAAGCTGCTCAACGAAGAACAGACCAAGGTCACCTTCGCCGACGTCGCCGGTTGCGACGAGGCCAAGGAAGAAGTGTCTGAACTCGTCGAATTCCTGCGCGATCCGTCGCGCTTCCAGAAGCTCGGCGGCAAGATTCCGCGCGGCGTCCTGATGGTCGGACCGCCCGGTACCGGCAAGACGCTGCTCGCCAAGGCGATCGCCGGCGAGGCCAAGGTGCCGTTCTTCTCGATCTCCGGTTCGGATTTCGTGGAGATGTTCGTCGGCGTCGGCGCCAGCCGCGTGCGCGACATGTTCGAGCAGGCCAAGAAGCAGGCGCCGTGCATCATCTTCATCGACGAAATCGATGCGGTGGGGCGTCATCGCGGCGCCGGTCTCGGCGGTGGGCATGACGAGCGCGAGCAGACCCTCAACCAGCTGCTGGTCGAAATGGACGGCTTCGAAGGCGGCGAGGGCGTGATCGTCGTCGCCGCGACCAACCGCCCCGACGTGCTCGATCCCGCGCTGCTGCGTCCGGGCCGTTTCGACCGCCAGGTCGTCGTGGGCCTGCCGGACGTCAAGGGCCGCGAGCAGATCCTGAAGGTGCACATGCGCAAGGTGCCGCTGGACGAAGACGTGCAGCCGCTCGTCGTCGCCCGTGGCACGCCTGGCTTCTCCGGCGCGGATCTCGCGAACCTCGTCAACGAGGCCGCGCTGTTCGCCGCACGCGAGAACGGGAAGGAGGTCCGCATGGACCACTTCGATCGTGCCCGCGACAAGATCCTGATGGGCGCCGAGCGCCGGTCGATGGCGATGAGCGAGGACGAGAAGACGCTCACGGCCTATCACGAGGCCGGTCATGCGATCGTCGGTCGCCTCGTGCCCGAGCACGATCCGGTCTACAAGGTCACGATCATTCCGCGCGGGCGCGCGCTGGGCGTGACGATGTACCTGCCGGAAGGCGACCGTTATTCGATGAACCGCGTTGCGATCGAATCGCAGCTGTGCTCGCTCTACGGCGGCCGCGTGGCCGAGGAATTGATCTTCGGCGGCGACAAGGTCACCACCGGCGCCTCGAACGACATCGAGCGCGCGACCAAGATGGCCCGCAACATGGTCACCAAGTGGGGCCTGTCGGACGAGCTCGGCCCGATCGCCTACGGCGAAGAGGACGACGAGGTCTTCCTCGGCCGCTCGGTCACGCAGCACAAGTCGGTGTCCGACGACACGGCGCGCCGCATCGATGAGGTCGTGCGCACGATTCTCGACAAGGCCTACGAGCGCACCACGGAACTGCTGACGGCGAACATCGACAAGCTGCACGCGATGTCCAAGCTGCTGCTCGAGTACGAGACCATCGACGTGCCGCAGATCGACGCGATCATGGAAGGTCGCGAGCCGCCGCCGCCGATGGGCTGGGGCAAGGCGAACGCCAACAAGAACGACGACAGCGGCGACAAGGGTGGCAACCGCCCGCTGCAGCCGCCGATTGGGGGGGCGGCCGAGCAGGCCTGACGCGAAAGCGCGTGGCGACATGAAAGAAGCGGCCTCCGGGCCGCTTTTTTTTGGGGCGATGGCAACGCCCACGAAGTTCCGACGTTGCATACCGGCGTCGTCGCCGGAGGCGTCTGTCCGCGCACGCCGTGCCGCCGACATCCGCAGCACAGATCGGCCGCGGCACGTCCGCACCCGTTTGGGTCGCCGCAGGCGCAGCGCGCATGCCCGGTCGGCTGGCGACCGGGGGCACCGGCAACGACCGGTGTCCGGCGGGCCACCACGCGCTGCCGGGCGCCGGGCGCGGACGGCGCCGGCTGGGCACGCGGACGTCGAGCCGCGACAATCACCGCACCTTCCGCGACGCCCAGGTGCTGCCGATGTTCGATACCGTCCTCCAGCTCGACTGCAATGGCCGGGTGCTGCGGCTCGACCGCCCGCGCGTGATGGGCATCGTCAACGTGACGCCGGATTCGTTTTCAGATGGCGGCACGCACGACACCCCGGACGCCGCGATCGCGCATGGCCTGCAGCTGGCGGCGGCCGGCGCCGACATTCTCGACGTGGGCGGCGAATCCACGCGGCCCGGTGCGGACGACGTGCCGGTCGCCGAGGAACTGCGCCGCGTGCTGCCGGTGATCGAAGGCCTGGTCGCGCGCGCGTCCCTGCCGATCAGCATCGACACGTCCAAACCGGAGGTCATGCGCGCGGCGATCGCCGCGGGCGCAGGCCTGATCAATGACGTCTACGGCCTGCGGCGTGCGGGCGCGCTCGAGACTGCCGCCTCTCTCAACGTGCCGGTCGTGCTGATGCACATGCTCGGCGAGCCGCGCGCCATGCAGGACGCGCCGGCATACGACGACGTGGTCGGCGACGTGCATCGTTTCCTGGCCGAGCGCATCTTCTCCGCCGAGATGGCCGGTATCGACCGCAAGCGCATCGTGGTCGATCCGGGCTTCGGCTTCGGCAAGACCACCGCCCACAACATGACGCTGCTGGCCCAGCTTGCACGCTTCGCCGAACTGGGCGTGCCGGTGCTGGCGGGGCTGTCGCGCAAGCGCAGCATCGGCGAGCTGACGGGGCGTGACGTCCCGGCCGGGCGGGTCGCCGGTTCGGTGGCCGCGCATCTGATCGCCGCGCAGAACGGCGCGCGGATCCTGCGCGTGCACGACGTCGCCGAAACGGTCGATGCGCTGAAGATCCTGGCGGCGGTCGTGTCGGTGCCGGTGCCGCGTGCGTCGAAGCCGGCGCCCACGATCGTCTGGCCGGACGACGCCTGACGGACTGCGCGGGCCCGGCCGCCGCGCGGCCGGCCGGAGGACGATGCGTTAACCTGTGGCCACCATTTTCGAGCCGCCCATCCGGGCGGTCCGTCGTTTCAGGAGGGGATTGTTCGATGATGACTGCCAGTACGCCGCTGATCGTGACCTTCGTGGTCTATCTCGTCTGCATGGTGCTGATCGGGGTCGTGGCGTGGCGCTCGACCAAGAACTTCGACGACTACATCCTTGGCGGACGCAAGCTCGGACCGGGCGTGACCGCGCTGTCGGCGGGCGCCTCCGACATGAGCGGCTGGCTGTTGATGGGCCTGCCGGGCGCGCTGTACCTGGGTGGCGTTTCCGAAGCCTGGATCGGCATCGGACTGATCGCCGGCGCCTATCTCAACTGGCGCTTCGTCGCCGGTCCCCTGCGTGTCTACACCGAGCGCACCGGCAATGCGCTGACGCTGCCGGATTTCTTCACCCACCGGTTCGAGGACCGCAGCCGGTTGCTGCGCGTGTTCTCCGCCGTGGTGATCCTCGTGTTCTTCGCCATCTACTGCGCGTCGGGCGTGGTGGCGGGCGCGCGGCTGTTCGAGAGCGTCTTCGGTCTGCCGTATGCACAGGCGATCTGGTGGGGCGCGGCGGTGACCATTCTCTACACGCTGATCGGCGGCTTCCTCGCGGTCAGCTGGACCGACGTCGCGCAGGGCACGCTGATGCTGTTCGCGTTGCTGCTGACGCCGGTCATCGTCTACATGACCACCGGCGGCTTCGAATCGAGCATGGATCTGATCGCCAGCGTCGATGCCAGCAAACTGTCTTGGACACGCGGCGGCGAACTGGGCCTGATCGGAATCGTGTCCCTGCTGGCTTGGGCGCTCGGTTACTTCGGGCAGCCCCATATCTTGGCCCGCTTCATGGCGGCCGGCAGCGTGCGCACGATCCCGGCCGCGCGCCGGATCGGCATGGCGTGGATGATCCTGTGCCTGCTGGGTTCGCTGACGGTCGGCATTCTCGGCATCGCCTATTTCCAGCAGCATCCCGAGCTGGCAGGCCCGGTCGAAGCGAACGCCGAGCGTGTGTTCATCACCCTGGTGGAGCTGCTGTTCAACCCGTGGGTCGCGGGCGTGATCCTGTCGGCGATCCTCGCCGCGGTGATGAGCACGCTGTCGAGCCAGCTGATCGTGTGTTCGAGCGTGCTGTCGGAAGATTTCTACCGCGGTTTCTTCCGCAACGACGCCAGCCAGCGCGAGCTGGTGTGGGTGGGGCGCGGCAGCGTGCTGCTGGTCGCGCTGGTCGCGCTGTGGCTGGCGCGTGATCCCGACAGCCGGGTGCTGGGGCTGGTGGCCTACGCGTGGGCCGGCTTCGGTGCCGCGTTCGGCCCGGTGGTGCTGCTGGCGCTCTTCTGGCAGCGCATGACGCGCAACGGCGCATTGGCAGGCATGCTGCTGGGCGCGGTCACGGTGGTGGCCTGGAAGCAGATTGCCGTCGAGCGGATGGGGTCGGCGCTGTACGAGATCGTGCCCGGCTTCGCGGTTGCCACGCTCGCGATCGTCGTCGTCAGCCTGCTGGGTCGTGCGCCGTCGCAGCAGGTGCAGGCGCGCCACGAGCAGGTGCGCCTGTCGCTGCGCGAGACCGGTTACTGAGCCATGGTGCGCGGCGCGTGAGCGGAGCGGGCTTGCGTCCGCGCGCGGTCGCCCTGATGGGGCCGACCGCGTCCGGCAAGACGGCGCTCGCGCTCGAATGGGCGGCGCGGTTCGGCGGCGAGATTGTCAGTGTCGATTCGGCGCTGGTGTATCGAGGACTGGAGATCGGCGCGGCCAAGCCCGACGCCGCCGAGCGGGCCCGCGTTCCGCATCACATGCTCGATCTGCGCGACCCCTGGCAGACGTACTCGGCGGCCGAGTTCGCCCACGACGCGCGGCGCGCGGTCGACGATGTCCTGCGCCGCGGGCGCGTGCCGATCCTCGCCGGGGGCACGGGTCTGTACTTCGCGGCACTCCTCGATGGCCTGTCGCCGATGCCGGAAGCCGATGCCGACACCCGGGCCGCGATCGCCGCCGAGGCCGCCGCGCTTGGCTGGCCCGCCCTGCATGCGCAGCTGGCGACGCTGGACCCCGAGGCCGCCGCGCGCATCAAGCCCGGCGATGCGCAACGCATCCAGCGGGCGCTGGAAGTGCACCGGCTGACCGGCGTTCCGATCAGCGACTGGCAGCGGCATCCGAGCGAATCGCCGCCGTTCCCGGCGCAGGTGCTGGCGCTGGCGATCGCGCCGCCCGCGCGTGCCACGCTGCATGCGCGGATCGCCGACCGCTTCGACGCGATGCTCGCTGCCGGCTTCCTCGACGAGGTGCGCGGCCTGCGCGCGTTGCCGCAGCTGCAGGCGCATCCCGCGCCACTCGAACTGCCGGCCATCCGCGCCGTGGGATATCGCCAGGCGTGGGCGTACCTGGACGGGCAGGGCACCGCGGACGATTTCCGCGCACGCGCGATCGCCGCCACCCGGCAGCTCGCGAAACGGCAGTGCACGTGGTTGCGCGGGCGTGGCGGGGCGCGGTGGTTCGACCCGGCCACGCAGCGCGCTGCGCTGGATGCGGAGGTCGCGGCGTTTGTTGCGTGAGCGGCGGGTCGTCCGCGGAGCGCGCTGCGTCCTGATCGTGATCACGGAGGTGGCATCCGGCCATCGCCGTCACGAAACCCCGATTCCGCACAGCATTCTCCCCGCTGGATCCCGCACAGACCGCATCGCGGTTGTGTAACATCGGCCGGTCGTCGTCCGGGGAGCGGACGACGGCCCGGCCAACAGGTCATCAGAACAACAACCACGCTGGGGAAACACCATGTCCAAGGGGCAATCCTTGCAGGATCCTTTCCTGAACGCACTGCGCCGCGAGCGTGTGCCCGTCTCGATTTACCTCGTCAATGGCATCAAACTGCAGGGCACGGTCGAATCCTTCGACCAGTTCGTGGTGTTGCTGCGCAATACCGTGAGCCAGATGGTCTACAAACATGCCATCTCCACCGTGGTGCCGGCCCGCAACGTGCGCGTGGCGCCAGGCGGCGGCTTCGTCCAGTCCGGTGAAGGCGAGGACGAGGCGCCCGAGACCACCGACTGACCCGAGGTGTGAACCCACTTGTTCGAACGCTCCCGCAAGGGTGAAAACGCGCTGCTGATCCAGCCGCATTCGCATGGCCCCGCCGACGAAGGCGCGCTGGAAGAATTTTCGGAACTCGCCCGCTCCGCCGGTGCCCGCGTCGCCGCGGTCATCCCGGCCCGGATCGACAAGCCCAATGCCGCCACGCTGTTCGGCAGCGGCAAGCTCGACGAGGTCAAGGCCGCGGCCGATGCCACCGGCGCGGACCTGGTGCTGGTCAACCATCGGCTCACGCCGGGCCAGGAGCGCAATCTCGAGAAGTTCCTCGAGCGCCGCGTCGTCGACCGCACCGGTCTGATCCTCGACATCTTCGCCCAGCGCGCCCGCAGCCACGAAGGCAAGCTGCAGGTCGAACTGGCGCAGCTGCGGCACATGGCCACGCGCCTGGTGCGCGGCTGGACCCATCTCGAGCGCCAGCGCGGTGGCTCGATCGGACTGCGCGGGCCGGGCGAGACCCAGCTCGAGACCGACCGCCGCCTGCTGCAGAAGCGGCTCGAGCAGCTGCAGGCACGACTCGACAAGGTGGAAGTGCAGCGCACCCAGATGCGCCGTGCGCGCGTGCGCAGCGAACTGCCGCGCGTGGCGCTGGTCGGCTACACCAACGCCGGCAAGTCCACGCTGTTCAATACGCTCACCGGTGCCGATGCCTACGCGGCCGACCAGCTGTTCGCCACGCTCGATCCCACGGTGCGCCGCGTCGACCTGTCCGGTGGCAGCATCGTGCTGGCCGATACCGTCGGCTTCGTCCGCGACCTGCCGCACGAACTCGTCGCCGCGTTCCGCTCCACGCTGAGCGAGGCGCGCGAGGCCGATCTGCTGCTGCACATCATCGACGCCGCCGACCCGCTGCGGAACGAGCGCATCGCCCAGGTCGACGCCGTGCTGGGCGAGATCGGCGCCGGCGATCTGCCGCAGCTGCTGGTCTTCAACAAGATCGACCGCATCGAAGGCGCGACGCCGCGCTACGACCAGGACCCCAACGCGCTGGCTGACGACGCCGTGCGCGAGAACGTGTGGATTTCCGCGCGGGACGGCCTGGGGCTCGGCGTGCTGTCGCAGGCGCTCGCCCGGCGCCTCGGCATCCGGCGCGTTGCCGGCAAGGTGCGCCTGCCGCCCGAATCCGGCCGGCTGCACGCCCGCCTGCATGCGCTCGAAGGCGTGCGTGGGGAAACGCTCGACGAGTCCGGCTGGTTGCTGCAGGTGGACCTGGCGCATGCCGATGCCGCGCGTCTGGCGTCGCAGCCCGACGGCGAACCCCTGCGTGCGCTCTTGCCTCCGGACGAGGACGACACCATCTGATAGGTCCGGTGGGCGCGTGTCTGCACGCGATGGGGCTTCCAGGGGACGCCGCTTCGCGCGCAGGGCCGCGGCCACGGGAATCCCGGCATGACCTCCGGTGCGTGGCCTGCGACAGGCGCGAGCCGGTTAGACTATGCGACCCCCGCGCCGCCGCCGACGCAGGCTGCGCGCCCAGAACTGGAGCAGGCATGGCCTGGAACATTCCCGGCAACAACAAGGACAAGGATTCTCCGGACCGCAAGGATTCCGGAAATCAGGGCGAGCGCAATCCGTGGCCGCCACGCCGGACCGGCGGCGGTGGACGTGGCGGGCGTGGCGGTGGCGGCGGCGGTGGTTTCGACCGCATCCTCGACCAGTTCCGCGGACTCTTCGGTGGCGGTTTCGGCGGCGGCAATCCGCTGCGCTGGATCGCGGTCGTCGTGGTCGTCGTGCTGTTGCTCAACTGCTTCGTGCTGGTGGGTGAAACCCAGCGCGGCGTGGTGCTCCGGTTCGGCCAGGTCGCGCGGATCATGCAGCCGGGTCCGAACTTCAAGCTGCCCTGGCCGGTCGAGCGCGTGACCAAGGTCGACGCGACCACCGTGCAGTCCTACAGCAATACCGTGCCGGTGCTGACCCGCGACGAGAACATCGTCATCGTGTCCTTCAACGTGCAGTACCGCGTGGGCGATGCCGAGCAGTACCTGTTCGGCACCCGCAATGCGCGCGAGATGCTCGAGCAGACCGCACTCAGTGCCGTCCGCGAGCAGATCGGCCGGGTGAATCTGGACGCCGCGCTCAATGCGCGTGGCCCGATCTCGACGGCGGCGCAGACCTCGCTGCAGGCCTCGCTCGACAGCTACCGCACTGGCCTGTTCGTCAACGAACTCAACCTGCAGGACGCGCGTCCGCCGGAAGAGGTCAAGGACGCGTTCGACGCCGTCAACAGCGCGCAGCAGATGAACGAGCAGCTGGTCAAGGAAGCCGGCGCGTATGCGGCGAAGATCGTGCCGGAAGCCCGCGGTGAATCCGAGCGCGTGCGCTCGCAGGCCGAGGGCTACAAGACCGCCGAGATCGCCCGCGCCACCGGTGACGCGACGCGTTTCTCGCTGCTGGTCGACGCCTACGCCAGTGCCCAGGACGTCACCCGCAAGCGTCTGTGGCTGGAAACCGTGCAGAGCGTGCTGGCCGAGAACCGCGTGGTCGTCGGTGGCGATGGCCGCCAGTTGATCTACGTGCCGATGGCCGGGCAGGGCACGGGCGGCCAGGCCGCGCCCTCGCTGATCCCGCCGGAGGTGCTGTCGCCGGCCGTGGAAGCCACGCGCAACGCCGGCAACGGCAACAGCAATGCCGCGCCGGCAGCAGGGGCACGCAACCTGCCGCGTCCGCCGCGTGATGGAGCCAACCGATGAGACTGAATTTCGTCATTCCGTTGCTGATCGTCGTCCTGCTGGGCCTGATGGGCTCGGTGTACGTGGTCCGCGAAGGCCAGGTGGCCCTGGTGCTCAACCTCGGTCGCGTCGCCCGGACCGACATCGGCCCGGGCCTGCACTTCAAGGTTCCGCTGATCGAGTCGGCACGCGTGTTCGACCGTCGCTTCAACGCCAGCGCGTTCTCGCCGGAGCGCTCGCTGACCTCCGAGCGCAAGGACGTGAGCGTCGACTTCGTCGCCATCGTCGCCATCAGCGACGTCGCCGCGTTCTACCGCGCCACGTCCGGCAACGAGGCCGATGCCAATCTGCGCCTCGAGCCGATCATCAAGAACTCGCTGCGCAACGAGATCAACGCCAGCACCCTGACCGAACTCGTCTCGGGCAACCGTTCGGAGTTCGTCGAGCGCCAGCTGCCCGGCATCAACGAGGCCGCGCAGTCGCTGGGCATGCGCATCATCGACATCCGTCTGAAGCAGATCGATCTGCCGACCGACAGCCAGGTGATCCAGCAGGTCTACAACCGCATGCGCGCCGAGCGCCAGGAAGTGGCCACGCGACTGCGCGCCGAAGGCGAGGAGCGCGCCCGCGCGATCCGTGGCCAGGCCGATCGCGAGCAGACCGTGATCCTCGCCGAGGCAGAGCGCGACGCGCAGACCCTGCGCGGTGAAGGCGATGCCGAGGCCGCGCGCATCTACGGCGAAGCCGCGAATCGCGACCCGGCGTTCTACGCGTTCCAGCGTAGCCTCGAGGCCTATCGCGCGTCGTTCCAGAAGGGCGACAGCGTGATCGTGCTCGAGCGTGATGACCCGTTCCTGCAGTACATGCGCAGCGACCGTTGAAGACCTGCGCCTGATGTCGGACCTGTGGGCGGCGTTGTGCCTGGTGTTCGTGCTTGAAGGCCTGATCCTGTTCGCGGTGCCCGGTTTCTGGAAGCGCAACGCCGAACAGATGCTCACGATGCCCACCCACACCCTGCGCCGCATCGGCGCAGGCGTGCTGGCCGTCGGGCTGCTGGCGCTCTACTTCGTGCGGAGTTGACCGGGCGCGTCCCTGCGCAACGGTCGGGATGACCCGACCGCGGACCGGGACCGGCGTCGGATCTACCGCCGCCGCGTCGACCCACTGATGACGGGCCGTCTCCCGGATGGTCGGCTACCGAAGGCCGCATCGACGTCCCCCCATGCCCCGTGAATGCCCCGCATAAAGC
>NZ_LR733312.1:829502-1025471 GCF_902506295.1 Luteimonas sp. 9C
TGAATGCCCCGCATAAAGCGGTGGCCCCCGTCCCCCCTTATCCGGATAATGCGGAAAAGCCGGACGGGCCATCTCGCATGAGTGGACTGCCGGCTTTTTCCGTGTCCGGCCCTGCGAGGCGGTCGTCTCCCCGATGGAGCGACCAATCCCCGCGCACGGCCGGCCGGTCCCTTCCTGCGGCCCCGATGGCCGCAACGCGATACAGGAGTCATCAAGATGGGTCAGTCAGTGGTGGTGATCGGCGCCCAGTGGGGCGACGAGGGCAAGGGCAAGATCGTCGATCTGCTCACGCAGGACATCGGCGCCGTCGTGCGCTTCCAGGGCGGCCACAATGCCGGCCATACGCTGGTGATCGGCGGCAAGAAGACCGTCCTCCACCTCATTCCGTCCGGCATCCTGCGCGACGATGCGCTGTGCCTGATCGGCAACGGCGTCGTGCTGAGCCCGGCTGCGCTGATCAAGGAAATCGGCGAGCTCGAAGCTGCCGGCGTGGAAGTGCGTTCGCGCCTGAAGATCAGCCCGGCCACGCCGCTGATCATGCCGTACCACATCGCGCTCGATCAGGCCCGCGAGAAGGCCGCCGGCGGGAAGGCCATCGGCACCACCGGCCGCGGCATCGGTCCGGCGTACGAGGACAAGGTGGCGCGTCGCGGCATCCGCGTCGCCGACCTGCATTACCCCAAGCAGCTCGAAGAACTGCTGCGCACCGCGCTCGACTACCACAACTTCGTGCTGACCAAGTACCTCGGCGGCGAGGCGATCGATTTCCAGAAGACCTACGACGAAGCCCTCGCGTTCGGCGACTATGTCGAGCCGATGAAGTCCGACGTGGCCGGCATCCTTCACGACCTGCGCAAGCAGGGCAAGCGCGTGCTGTTCGAAGGCGCGCAGGGCGCACTGCTCGACATCGACCACGGCACCTATCCCTACGTCACCAGCTCCAACACCACCGTCGGTGGCGCGCTGGCCGGTGCGGGCGTGGGCGCGGATGCGATCGACTACGTGCTCGGCATCGCCAAGGCCTATGCGACGCGCGTCGGCGGGGGTCCGTTCCCGACCGAACTCGACGACGAGATCGGGCAGGGCATCCGTGACCGCGGCCAGGAATACGGCGCCTCGACCGGTCGTCCGCGTCGCTGCGGCTGGATGGACATCGTCGCGCTCAAGCGCGCCGTCGCCATCAACGGCATCTCGGGCCTGTGCATCACCAAGCTCGACGTGCTCGACGGCATGAAGACGCTGAAGATCTGCATCGCCTACGAATACCGCGGCAAGCGCACCGAATACGCGCCGCTCGACGCCGCCGGCTGGGACGAGTGCACGCCGGTCTACCTGGAGTTCCCGGGTTGGGAAGAGACCACCCACGGCATCACCGAGTGGGACAAGCTGCCCGCCGCGGCACGTGCGTATCTGCGCGCACTGGAAGAACTGGCCGGTTGTCCGATCAGCATCGTCAGCACCGGGCCGGACCGTGCGCACACGATGGTGCTGCAGGATCCGTTCGCCTGATCCGCTGCCGCACTGGACATCGCAGCCTGTGACAGACGAAGCCCCGCGCAAGCGGGGCTTCGTCGTTCGGGGCGCGGCGCACGCCGTGGCGTGAATCGGTATACCCTCGACCGGACCCGCACGCGCCGGCATACGCGATGCCTGCGGGACAGGGACGTCGTCGGGGGGCGGCATGCAGACAGGATTGGTCGGCGCATACGATTGGTCGCTGGTGATGACGTCGTTCGTCGTGGCGGCGACGGCGTCGTATGCCGCGCTCTCCACGCTGGGCCGCATCCGTGCGGCGCAGGACGACACCGCGCGGCGCTGGTGGCTGGCCGGGGGCGCATCCGCACTGGGCGTCGGCATCTGGTCCATGCACTTCATCGGGATGCTGGCCTTCCGCCTGCCCATTCCCGTCGGGTACGACCCGTGGATCACCGTCGCATCGTGCGGTCTGTCGGTCGCGGCCTCCGTCTACGCGTTCCGGCTGATGGCGAGCGGTCCGTCGAAAGGCGCGCGGCTGCTGCGGGGCGCGCTGGCGATCGGCATCGGCATCGCGGCGATGCATTACATGGGCATGGCCTCGATGCGCATGTATCCGGCGATCGAGTACCACCCGGGCTGGCTGGCGGCCTCGGTCGGCGTGGCGGTGCTCGCCAGCGGTGCGTCGCTGGCCATCGCCGACCGTCTGCCCCAGCTGGGCCGCCGCGCGCATCTGCACCAGGCCATGGCCGCGGTGGCCATGGGCGCGGCCATCGTCGGCATGCACTACACCGGCATGGCCGCCGCGCGGTTCGCCGATGGAGCGGTCTGCGGCGCCGCGCTGCGCAACGGGCTCGATCCCGACGCGCTGGCCACCCTGGTCGTGGTGTGCACGACCGCCGTGCTGGGCACTGCCATCCTCGTGTCCACGCTGGACCGGGTGCTGCAGGAGCGTACCGGACGGCTGTCGGCGTCGTTGCGCGATGCCAATGCGCAGCTCAGCCACCTCGCCCAGCACGACACCCTGACCGGGCTGCCCAACCGCCGTCTGCTGCTTTCGCGCCTGCAGGACCTGATCGGGCGTGCGCTGTCGGACGGCGGCGCGTTCGCGGTGATCTACATCGACCTCGATGGATTCAAGGGCGTCAACGACGCCTTCGGACACGCGGTCGGCGACATTCTGCTGGCGCGTGTCGCCCGCATGCTGCGGGCCCTGTCGCATCCCGACGGCATGACCGCGCGACTGGGCGGCGACGAGTTCGTGGTGGTGGCGCCGGTGCCGTCGCCCACGGGCGCGGCCGAGGTCGCGGAAGAGGTCCTGCGTCAGCTCGGCGGCGCGTTGACGCTCGACGGCTACGACGGCGTGCGGGTGACGGCGAGCCTCGGCGTGGCGCTGTATCCGGACGACGGCACGAGCGCCGACCTGCTGCTGGCGAACGCCGACGCCGCGATGTACCACAGCAAGCAGTCCGGGCGGAATCTCGTCAGCCTGTACCTGCCGGGCATGTCGGAAGACGCGCAGGTCCAGGGACAGCTGGCGCACGAGCTGCGGCGTGCGCTGGAATCCGATGCGCTCGCGCTGCATTACCAGCCGCAGGTCGACGGCATCGACGGGCGCTGCGTGGGCGTCGAGGCGCTGCTGCGCTGGGACCATCCGCGGCTGGGCATGGTGCCGCCGATGCGGTTCGTGGCGGTGGCCGAGCGCATGGGGCTGATCGTGGAGCTGGGGCAGTGGGCGCTGGAGGCCGCCTGTCGCCAGTACGCCGACTGGCGGGCTGCGGGCGTCGAGCTGCCGACCATCGCCGTGAACATCTCGCCCGTGCAGTTCCGCAGTGGACAGCTGGTGCACCAGGTCGAAAGCGTGATGCGCCGCTTCGACATGCCCGCGCACGCGTTGACGCTGGAGATCACCGAGTCGATGGCCATGCAGGAGCCCGACCGGGCCATCGAACTGCTCGAGCGGCTGGTGCAGGCCGGCGCCCGGATCTCCATCGACGATTTCGGAACCGGCTACTCCAGCCTCGCGTATCTGGCCCAGCTGCCCGCGCACGAGCTCAAGATCGACCGGCGCTTCGTCGGCCGCATCGACAGCTCCACGCGGGATGCGGTGATCGTGCAGTCGGTGATCATGCTGGCCCAGCAGCTCGGCATGGATGTCGTGGCGGAAGGCGTGGAGACACGCGCGCAGGCGGACGCGCTGATCCGCATGGGGTGCAGGCGTCTGCAGGGCTTCCTGATCGCCCGCCCGGGCCCGGCATGCGCTGGCGAGCCGGCGTGGTCCGCCGCCGCGGAAGCGGGCGCACATCCCGGGTGATCGTCTGGCGGGCGATCGCACGCAGGTCCGGGTACCTGCGTCGGTGTCCCGCGCAGGCGCTTGCGGCACGCTGACGCGCCGCATACCGCGCGGCGCAGGACCTGGTCCGAAGACGCCGACGTGGCGGCGATCGGCGCGGCTCCCCATACTTCGCGCTCCGCAGATCGCGCGCAGGCCCAGGACGATCCACCGATGCATGCCGTCACCACCATGGAAGTGTTCCTGATCGCGATGGCGATCATCTTCTGCGTCCCGTTCCTGATCTGGCGGCTGGGCCGTACCGACTATTTCGCGCCGCTGGTGGTGGTGCAGATCATCACCGGCATCCTGCTGGGGCCGGGCATCCTCGGCGCGGCGTTCCCCGGCTACTACGCGTTCGTGTTCACGCCCGACGTGGTGCAGATCCTCAACGGACTGGGCGCGTGGGCGGTGATGCTGTTCGTGCTGATCGCGGGCATCGAGCTGGACCTGAGCAAGGCGTGGACCAACCGCCGCGAGAGCGGGATCACTGCGGGCCTGGCGCTCGGCGTGCCGCTGGTGTTCGGCGCGCTGGCGGCAATCGGCATGCTGCGCTTTCCCGGCTGGATCGGCGCAGAGGGGGCGAACTGGCAGTTCATCGTCGGCGTGGGCATGGCCTGCGCGGTCACCGCGTTGCCGATCCTGATCCTGCTGATGGAGAAGCTCGACATCCTGCGCCAGCCGATCGGCCAGCGCATCCTGCGCTACGCCAGCCTCGACGACATCGCCATCTGGGGCGTGCTGGCGCTGGTGCTGGTGGACTGGGAACGCATCGGCCGCCAGGTGGGTTTCCTGCTCGCCTTCGCGGTGGCCTGCGTGCTGTTCCGGCGGCTGATGCGCGCCATTCCCGAGCGCGACCGCTGGTACGTGATGCTGATCTGGCTGGCGGTCTGCGCGTTCGGCGCGGACTGGTCCGGCCTGCACTACATGGTGGGCGCGTTCCTGGCCGGTGTGGTGATCGACGCGGACTGGTTCGACCAGGCCGACATGGATCGCCTGCGCCACAACGTGCTGCTGGTGATCATGCCGGTGTTCTTCCTCAGCACCGGCCTGCGCACCGAATGGAACGTCGGCGGCGCGACCGTTTTCATCGCGGCCATCGTGCTGCTGGTGGCCTCGGTGGCCGGCAAGCTCGCCGGCGTGCACATGGCCGGCCGTATCCTGAAATGGGAACCCGGCGAAGCCTCGCTGATCGGCTGGCTGCTGCAGACCAAGGCGCTGATCATGATCATCTTCGCCAACATCCTCCTCGACAAGGCCATCATCTCCAGCGCCACGTTCACCGCGCTGCTGTTGATGGCGGTGATGAGCACGATGCTGACGATCCCGATGGCGACGCCGCGATTGCGCAGGATGGCGGAACGCCCGAGCGGCGGCGCATCCGACAGCGCGACGGACGTGGCGCCCGCGCCTCACCGGTGACCAGTCGGGCTGCGGCGCATCGCGCGCCCGGCGGAGCGCCTGCCGCGCGGGCGACGGTCGCAGCCCCCGATGCCGCGCGCCCGGCGCACCGCGCCACGCGCCCCGGTGCGCGCGGCGTCGTGGATCAGTCGAACAGACTCAGCGCCGCCGCGCCACGGAGGCGGCCGCGCGTGCGCACCCAGGACAGCCCCACGGCCCAGGCCATGAGCCAGCCTGCGATCACAGCCGGGAATACGTGCATCGAAGATCTCCTTCGGTCGTCAGTGGTCTGCGGGGCGGCGCGTCCGTGCGGACGCCGTCAGAACGCCGCCCGCAGTTCGAGATCGAGCGTCCGCGGCTCGCCGAGGTAGACCATCTGCGCGCCGATCGCGTGCATCACGTAGGTCCGGTCGCCGAGGTTGCGGCCTCGCAGGGTGACCGCGAGCTGCGGCGTCGGGCGCCAGCGCAGATGCGCGCCCCACAGCGTGTAGCCGGCCGTCTCCAGGGTGTTGGCGCTGTCGGCGTAGCGGGCGGCGACCGCGCGCAGATCGGTGCCGACCGACCAGCGGGGTGACAACGCGTAGTCGACCCAGAGATTGCCCACGCGGGCGGGCGTGTTCGCAGGCCGGTTGCCCGCGCGCGACACCGGCACGCCGTTGGCGGTCTCGAAGAAATCATCGAGCCGTGCATCCACCCAGCCCGCGTTCGCCTGCACGTGCAGTGCCTGCCACGGCCGGAATGCGAGCGTGGCTTCCACACCGCGTGCCGACTGCTGGCCGACCGGCAGCGTCTGTCCCGGATTGTCGGGATCGGTGATGGCGAGGTTCTCGCGCACGATGCGGTACGCCGCCAGCGTCGCGGTGCCGCGCCCCTGGGCGAAGTCGGTCTTGGCGCCGGCTTCGATCTGGCGGCCGCGGCTGAGGTCGAAATCGCGCAGGGCCGAGAATCCCGCGGTGGACAGGATGCCCGCCGGTGGATCCGCGGCCGTGCTGAGCTGCACGTAGACGTTGCTGGCCGGCGTCAGTTCGGCCGTCAGACCGACGCGCCCGGTCGTGGACGCATAGTCCCGGGCGAAGCGTGCGGGATTGGTCGCGGTCGCCGCCCGCCGGTTGACGACATCGAGGTCGATGCGCTCGTGGCGCACGCCCGTCATCAGCGAGACGCGTCCCCCCAGCCGGGTCAGGTTTTCCACCGACAGCGACGCGGTGCGGACGCGGTTCGTCGCGCCCGGCACGTAATCGGGCGTCGTGCCGGGAATGTCGAAGAAGAAGCCGGGCGTGCGCGCATCGACCGACACCAGATCGATCTCGCCGCCGATCGACTGCGGAAACCGCGTCTGACGGTTGTGACTCAGTTCGAAGCCGGCGGTCCACTGCGATGGTCTGCCCGCCAGGGTGCCGCTGCGGTGCCAGTCGGTCCGGTTGCCGGTCACCTGCTGGTCGTGCCGCTGCTGCAGGACACCGGACCGGGCGATGCCGCCGCGGACGGGATCCCATCGATAGGTCTCGACATTGCGGTAATCGCGCAGCGCATCGTAGTGGTAGAGCGTGTTGACGATCCGGCCGAATGCGCCACCGTCCCATTCCAGTTTCGAGCGGCCCCAGGCCACTTCCTGCGCGTAGAAACCGTCGCCGACGTTGTAGTTGCGGCCGACACTGCCGGGCAGTGCATCGAGACGCCCGGTGGGGCCGATCACCGCGGGCGTGCCCCAGTAGACGCGGCGGTTGTCCTCGTTCTGGTATTCGAGCGCGAGCGTGTGGGTGAGCGTCGGCGTCAGCCGCGACGCCAGCGAGGTGGCGAGCGTCCAGCCCTCGCGACGCTCGGCGTCGACCCAGCCGTCGCGGGTGCTGTAGGCGGCATCGAGGCGGAGCGCATGCGCCGTCTCGCCGGTGGCGAATCGATGGTTCACGCCGGCCGCCAGCACGCGACTGTCGTGACTGCCCACGCTGGAAAGCCCGCCGATGGCATCGGCGTCGAAATCGGCGGTGCGGGTGACGTAGTTGATGGAGCCGCCCACCGCGCCGGCGCCATAGAGGAAGCTCGAGGGCCCGCCGATCGCCTCGACGCGCTCGTAGATCCACGCATCGACGGGTCGTGCGGCAATCGACGCGTACTTGACGTCGATGCCGTTGAACAGCTGGGTGATCTGCGCACCGGAGAAGCCGCGCCAGGTCACCGCATTGCCGTTGCCTGGCAGCGAGGCGACGACCAAGCCGGGAATCGCGAACAGGGCTTCCTGGGTGGAGCGCACGCCCCGCGCTTCGAGCGCTGCGCGGTCGATCCGGAACACCGACGCGGGTGTCTCCCGGTCCGTGACCTCCAGCCGGGACGCGCCGCTGGCGTCGCGGTCGAGCGTGGAGCGCATGCCGCGCACCTGGATGCCGTCGAGTGTGGTCGCGGTGTCGCCCGTGGGCGTCTGCGCGTGCGCGGTGCACACCGCGCCGGGAAGCAGCAGGCAGCTGATGGCCGCCGCCAGGCGTCGAGGAGAATTCTGCATGGAAGAAAGACCTGTTCCGGATGTAAGAAAGGGAAAGCGAACGGACGGCGACACGCGCTTCGGGCGGCCGCAGGCGTCACGACGGGGTGCTGGCATCGCAAAGGACACGCCGGACGCCATGGCGCAGCTGCGCCATGGCGATGCCGCGCGCGGGCGGGCAACGCGCATGCGCGTGCATTACATGTGTGGAGAAGGCCGATCCGGAGGATCGGCCGGGCGCCGTGGCCCGGCGGGCCGGGCAGGGGCGTCAGGCCATCCGCGGTGGACCGCGGGAACCGAGTCCGCAGGGATGGCGTTCCGCGAGGCGGACGATGCGCGCGACCGGCGCCCGGTGCGCGACGTGCAGCAGGCGTGCGATCGCACACCACACCACCGCGAGCAGCGCGGTGGCGAGCAGCGGGCAGTAACCGCAGTCCTGCATGTCGAGATGCTCGGACGGCACCGGGCGTGGCGCGGCATCGTCGAGCAGGCTGCGGGGATCGACGATGCGGATCAGCGCGTCGCTGCCCATCGTGCACATCTCCATCAGGATCATCCGCGGCGATGCGTCCTGCGCATGCGCGAGCCGGCCGGCCGAGGGCAGCAATGCGAGCAGCAGCACGGCAGCCAGCGACAGCCAGGCGAATGCATGCTGGAAGCGGCGGCCGAGGATCATGCGCACAGTCTAGGGGGCGATGCCGCGAAGTGGAGGCCCGACGTCTGCCCGCAGGCTGCGACGGATCGTCGCAGCGGTCCGCGACGTCACGTCGAACGACGTCGGGACGCACCGCCCCTGCCGCGCGCGTGCATGGCGCTCTCGGCGACGGCTCGCGGCGCCAGTGCGTGTCGTGCCGCGCCCGCGGCGGAACATTGCCGCGCACGCGCCCCGTCCGCCATGATGGCCGCCGTCGATCCCACCGGGGCGTGCCGTGCCAGCTTCCTCGTCGAACCCCGCAGCAGGGGCAGTGCAGGACGTGTTGCCGGGGCAGGATGGCCGCATGTCGGGCGAAGACGCGCACGCGTGGATGGCCATTCCGCGACTCGCCGGTCGTCTGCTGTGGCGTCACTGGCCTGCGCTGCTGGCGTGCTTCTTCGCTCAGCGCGTCGCGTACGACGTCCTGCTGTTCGGCGCCATCCAGTTGGCCGAAGCGGGCGTGCTGCTGTCGTATGCCGCCATCGCGGTGCTGATCGTGAGCCAGCTGGTCGGCGCCATCACGATGTTCCTCGTGCTGCGGCCGTCGATGCCGTCCATGCAGTCCGCCGTCGGCCTGCCGTCCACGCTCGGGCAGCGCTCCTGGTTGCGCGTGCTCGCGGTGGCGCTGCTGCCGTTCTTCGCCTACTACGCGGCCTGGGGCCTGCTGGAGGGCGTCAAGCGCGACTTCGTGCTGACCTACCAGAGCTGGGTGTCGTTCGAGCGGCGCGAGCCGCTGCAGGACATCCTCGCGCTGCGTGGTCTGTGGATCGCGCTGGTGGTGTCGTGGGGTTTGCGCGAGGTGTCCAAGCGCAGGCTCGCCGCCACCCAGCATGGCGTGTGGTCGCTGATCGTTGCGGCCTGCGAGGCGTACTGGCTGTTCGTCGGCGCCGCGGTCATCGCGCGCGGTTGGGCCTGGGCGACGGCATGGTGGGAGTCGCGCGTCGTCTACGTCGCGCTGACGACCTGGTGGGACAACCCGTTCGTCGGGCTGGTGTCGCTCGCACCGCTCAAGCGTGTCTTCGATCCGGCGTGGAGCGCCGTCTCGACCGCGGGGGGCGCGGTGGTGATGCCGCTGGTATGGCTGGCCATCGCGGCGATCGTCTACGGCATGGACCTGCGACGTCGCGCGCGCCTGGACCGGCACGACGCGCACGCGCGGCTGGTGAGCCGTCGCTACCGCAACCTGCATCCGGTCTGGAAGAAGGCCGTCGACAAGGCGAGCGGCGGCTGGAACGGCAAGGGCATTCCGATCCTCAATGCGATCCGGCTGGTGCTGCGTGCAGGATTGCCGGCGCTGCTGGTGCTGTGCGTGGGCTGGGCGCTGCTGGACTACATCGATGCGCACGCATGGGGTTTGGCGACGGCCGCGATCGGTCCGCAGCCCTGGGACGACTGGCGCGTCCTGGGGCAGCCGCTGTCGCTGCTGTTCAACGGACCGATGTCGTTGCGGCCCGCGCTGTTCACCCAGCTGCTGCGCGTGGTGCTGCTGGCGGCCACCTTCGACCGCGCGATCGCCGGACTGCGCGCCGCCCGCGGCTGAAAGCGCTCAGTCGCGCGGCGCGGGCAGGGGAAAGCGCAGATAGCGTCCCATCGTCGGCGTCGTGGTGGACGGCGGGAAGAACAGATCGACCTGCATGCCTTCCACGGGCACGTCCGACGGAATCAGGTAGGCATGCGTGAACGCGAACGGCTGGCCCGCGACCGCGGCGGCGGGCGTGCCCCGCACGCGCGTCCCGCAACGTCCGTCGAGGCCCTGACGCAGCATCCAGGTGGAGAGCTTCGCCGGGAAGTTCGCCTCCCACGCGCGGCCATCGGCATCGACGAGTCGCCCCTTGCACTGGTCGAGCCGTGCCGCGTCGACCTGTGCGCCGGCAAGGACCTCGAACTCGACGAGCAGCCGCGTCGCGTCGGCATGCAGGTATTCGGCCGCGGTCCCGGCGCGCGCGGGTTCGCGGCGGACGCCCGTGATGCGCCAGCGCGCGCCTTCGTACTCGCGCCACGCCGCCGCGTCGGCAGGCGCGGTGACGGCGGTACGCGGCCGGATCCGGTCCAGTTCGCGCTCGTTGATGCGCCACGGCAGGTAGAAGGCCAGCACGCCGAGCACTGTCGCCGTGGGCAGCCAGTGACGGTTGCGCCGCCACCAGCCGGGCGCCGCGGCGTCGTCGTGCGCCGGCGCGCTCATGGCGCGGACTCCGGCGTGCGCAGGTCGAGTGTGGGCGCGGCGGCATCGCGCAACGCGGCGACCTGCGCCGCATCGAGGCGGAGATCGATGTCGACCAGGTGATCGAGCTGCGCCGGCGCACCGTTGCCGCTGTAGAACTGCAGATGCGCGCCTTCCAGCGCCGCGACGGGCACGTCGAAGAAATACGCGCCGCTGGCCGGCAGCCCCGTCACGAGATACATGTCGGTGAGGTTGAAGCCGCCGAGATCGGGGCGGCCGGCGGGGGCGGCGCGATAGACGCGTCCGTCGCGTGCGCGGAGCTGCGCACCCACGAATCCACTGGCCTGCGTCACTTCGACGTCCACCAGTGCCGACATCCAGATCCCGTCCGCCTTCAGCGTGCGCGGCGGGCCGTCGCTGGTGCGCGGGTCCAGCAGATAGGCCTGCGCGAGTTTCAGCTTGCCCACCTTGACCGAGAAATTGCGCGCCTCAACCGTGTGACCGGCGGCGCCGTCGAGTCGCATGGGCGCGGTCCTGTCGTCCATCGAAGGCGCCTGCCTGCGAAGACCCGTGATCAGGATCAGCGACACGAGCGCGGCAGCGATCAGGCCCCATCGGACCGGCATCGACCGGCTCACGCGGCGGGCCCCGGACACGCCTGCGCGACGGGCAGCACGAACTTCCAGCCCGGGCCGTCCTGCACCCACATCGATTCGCCGCTCGCACGGGTGCGCTCGATGAAGCGGCGCTTGAACAGGCCCCAGGTCGAGGTCGCCGGTGGTGCCATGCCGGCCGGCAGTTCCCAGACGAAATCGATCACCACCGGGAGTCCCGGTCCGAGGTCCTGCCCCAGCGTGGCGTCGTCGGCGCGCTGCGAGCGCTCCGCGGCCACGGGATCGCCATGGCCTTCGGGCAGCCAGACCACGTCTTTGTCCAGATAGGCGCGCATGGCGACCCAGTCGCGTGCCTTGCTGACCACCCGCGTACGCAGGATCAGGTAGCGCTGCGCGTCGTCCTGCGGCGCGCGCTGCCCGGGTCGCGTGTCGCTGTGCCACGCGCAGAGCGGGGTGACGACGAACGCATCCGATGCGATCGGCACGTCCGCGCCCGACACCGGCAGCGGACGATCCGTGGAACCGGCACGCCGGAAGCCGCCCGAGACCGCGACGATCGCGGCCACGACCACGGTCGACAGCAGCGCCAGTCGCCAGGTCCGGTGTCGCCAGAACAGGGGCAGGTCCTTGAACAGGCGGGGGGGCTCCATGCGGGTGGCGATACCTTACCCAATCGGCGGTGCGTCGTGGCGGTCCGCTGCGACATGGGCCGGCATGCCATCGACGCATGCGCAAGCGCCCTTGCACGCGACCAAGGGACATCGCGACATGCGGTGACGGGCGCGCGCACGCGGACGTGGAAGCGGATCGAGCCGATGGCAGGGCCTGCGCAACGTGCGGCGCTTTCACCATGCCGTGCACGCGCGTGCGGCACCGTATACAGCGCCACGCGTGCCCCGCACGCACTGTCCAACGCAGACGAGATCCCCATGCACACACCTCCTGTCCTCGCGACGCGGCCCTATCGGCCGTTGAGCCCCCTGCACCTGCTGCTCGTCAGCAGTGCGTTCCCGCTGTTTCTCGGCGCATTGCTCGCCGACATCGCCTACGCGCGGTCCTACGAGATCCAGTGGACCAACTTCGCGTCCTGGCTCCTGGTCGGCGCCATGGTGTTCGCGGTGATCGCGCTCGTCTGGGCGCTGGTGTCGCTGATCACGCCGACGGCGCGCACGCGCACGCGGTTTCTCTACGTAGGCCTGCTCGCCCTGACCTGCGTGCTCGGTTTTCTCAATTCGCTGGTCCACGCCATGGACGCCTGGCAGAAGATGCCGCAGGCGCTGGTGTGGTCGGTGCTGTGCGTGGCGTCGATCGGCGCGAGCCTGTGGTTCGCGCTCGGCGGCACCTTGCGTCGCCGGGAGGTGCTGCCATGAACCGCTCTTACTCGAAGCGTCCGAAGTCCGTCCTGATGACGCGCGCGCTGGTGCCCGCGCTGGCACTGGCACTCGTCGCATGTGGCGGCACGCCGGATGAGACCTACACCGGCCCGTCGCCGGAGCTGCCCAAGCCGCAGCGCGGCCTGTTCCCGACGCTGAAGATTTCACTGCCCTCGGAATGGGGCGACCAGCTGCCGACGGTGCCGGAGGGTTACGAGATCGCGCCGATCGCCGACAACCTGCAGATCCCGCGCCAGATGCTGGTGCTCCCCAACGGCGACATCATCGTGGCCGAAGGCCGCGGCGGCCGGGCGCCCAAGCTGACGCCCAAGGACATCATCGCCGGCTTCATCAAGTCGCGCGGCAATACCCAGGTCGAGAGCGGCAACCGTCTGACCCTGTTGCGCGACGCCGATGGTGACGGCACCTACGAGAACCGCTCGATCTTCGCCGACAACCTCGACGCTCCCTACGGCCTCGCCTTCGGCAACGATTCGATCTACGTCGCCACCCAGGATGCGCTGTTGCGCTTCGCCTACACCGAGGGCGCCGTCAACGCCGGCGCCGCGCCGCAGGAGATCACCAAGCTGCCCGCGGCGATCAACCACCACTGGACCAAGGCGCTGACGATCAGCGCGGACGGCCGCTATCTGTTCGTCGGAATCGGCTCCGACAGCAACATCACCGAGCGCGGTCTGGCAGTCGAGGAGAGCCGTGCCATGGTCTGGCAGGTCGAAGCGGCCACCGGCTTCCATCGCGTGTTCGCCACCGGCCTGCGCAATCCGACCGCGCTGGCGATGCAGCCGGGCATGGACCAGCTGTGGGCGGTGGTCAACGAGCGCGACGAGATCGGCGGTGAGCTGGTCCCCGATTATCTGACCAGCGTGCGTCCCGGCGGCTTCTACGGCTGGCCGTACAGCTACTGGGGCCAGAACGTCGACGAGCGCGTGCGCCCGCAGAAGCCGGAAAAGGTCGCATCGGCGATCGCCCCCGACTTCGCGCTGGGATCGCACGTCGCCGCGCTGGGCGTCGCGTTCTCCACGCCCACGATGGGCGCGCAGTTCGCGAACGGCGTCTTCGTGGGACAGCACGGCAGTTGGAACCGCGATCCGCCGGTGGGCTACAAGGTGTCGTTCGTGCCGTTCCGCGACGGCAAGCCGTCGGGCGAGATGATCGATTTCGCAACCGGCTTCCTCGGTGAGGACGGCAAGGCGCGGGGCCGTCCGGTCGGTGTGACCGTCGATCCGCGGGGCGCGTTGCTGGTGGCCGACGATCTGGCCAACACCATCTGGCGCATCACGCCGACCGGTGGTGCAGCGGGCATGCCGTTGGCACCGGCCGCGCCTGCGCCTGCCGCCACGCCGCCCGCAACGGGTGCGACACCGCCCGCGGGCTGAGTCCACGACGCGGCTGACCAGGACGAAGGGCCCCAACGGGCCCTTCGTCGTATGTGGTCGCGCGCAATGTCCGCGCGTGCCGCGCAAAGCGCCGGGCATGCCTGTACGCGATCCGGCGAGAAGCGCTCTGCGCAGCCGCGCCCGCCAGGTCTCAGGCCGGCGCGCCCGTCGGCAGTCTCGCCACCACCTTGATCTCGAAATCGAAACCGGCCAGCCAGGTCACGCCGACCACGGTGGCGGTCGGAAACGGGGCCTCGCCCCAGTACTCCGGCACGATCCGCCACGCCTGCTCGAAGCGGCTGGCCGGATCGACGATGAAGAACGTCACGTCGACCACGTCGTCGAACGTGGCGCCCGCCGCGTCGAGCACGGCATTGAGGTTGTCGAAGGCGCGGCGCACCTGTTGCTCGAAGTCGGGTTCGGGCGAGCCGTCGGCGCGGCTGCCGACCTGTCCGGACACGAACAACAGGCCATCGACCCGGATTGCCGGCGAATAGCGGTGCTTGTCGTACAGCGCATGGCGGCCGGCAGGGAAAACGGCGTCACGGGTTGCCATGGACATCTCCTGCGGGGAAGGGCCCCGGTGATTGCGATGGCGCCAGTCTGCGGACGCCGCCGTGCGCGATAAACACGCAGGACTGTCCAGCACTGTTCGTAGAATCCAAACAATTCCGATCGCGGGATCCCCGATGGACCGTTTCGATGCGATGCAGGCGTTCGTCCGCGTGGTGGACGCTGGCAGCTTCACCAAAGCGGCGGAGACGCTGCACATGAGCCGGACCACGGTGACCCAGCTGATCCAGCAACTGGAGTCGCGGCTGCGGGTGCGGTTGCTCAACCGCACCACCCGGCGGGTCGAGGTGACCGCGGACGGCGCGGCCTACTACGAGCGCGTGGTGCGTCTGCTGGCGGACATGGATGATGCCGAGACCAGCCTGTCGAGCGCATCGGCAGCGCCACGTGGGCGGCTGCGGGTGGACGTGCCCAGTCCGTTCGCACGGATGATCCTGGTGTCGGCGCTGCCGGCGTTCCACGCACGCTATCCGGACATCCAGCTGGATCTGGGGGTCAGTGACCGGCGCGTGGATCTGATCGGCGAACACGTGGACTGCGTCGTGCGGGGCGGCACGATCACCGACCAGTCCCTTGTCGCGCGTCACGTCGGCGATCTGCCGCTGGGCGTGCATGCGTCGCCGGCGTATCTGCAGCGCATGGGCATGCCGCGCCATCCGCGGGATCTGGAAGACACGCATCACCGCATCGTGGGTTTCCTGTGGGCGCGCACGGGCAGGCCGCTGCCGTATGCGATGCACCGCGGGGCAGAGCGCGTGCAGGTCCAGGGGCGCTACGTGGTGGCGCTGGACGACGGCAATGCCTATCTCGCGGCCGGACTCGCCGGTTTGGGGGTGCTGTGGCTGCCGGCTTATATGGCCCGCGCCCATGTCGCGTGCGGCGAGCTGCAGACGCTGTTCGAGGACTGGACACTCGATCCGATGCCGATGCACGTCGCGTTTCCACCGAACCGGCATGTCAGCGCGAAGCTGCGGGTGTTCATCGACTGGATCATCGAGCTGATGGACATGCATGCACCGGTCGTGCGGCCTGCGTCGCATGGGACGCCCGCACCGCGTCCATAACGGGATCCCGGCGGCGGGCCGTCTGCCACCGAACCCCTCTCCCATGCTGGAGAGGGGCGGTGGATCCGCAACCGGTCAGGCGATGGCCGGCAGTCCGTCGATGATCTTCTCCAGCGTGACCGGGTATTCGCGCACGCGCACGCCGGTGGCGTTGTGGATCGCGTTCGCGATCGCGGCGGGCACGCCGCACAGCCCGAGTTCGCCGACGCCCTTGGCCTTCATCGGCGAACTGTCCGCGTCGGCTTCGTCGAGGAACACGACTTCCTGCACCGGAATGTCCGCGTGCACCGCGACCTCGTAACCTGCGAGGTCGTGGTTGACGAAGAACCCCATCGTCGTGTCGACGGCGAGTTCTTCGCTCAGCGCAGCGCCGACGCCCATCGTCATCGCGCCGATCATCTGGCTGCGCGCCTGTTTCGGATTGAGGATGCGTCCGGCGGCGGCGACCGACAGCATGCGCCGCACGCGGGTCTCGCCCGTGTGCATGTCCACGCCGACCTCGACGAAATGCGCGGCGAACGTGCCGAGCTGTTTCTGCTTGTCGAGATCACCGAATTCGATCGCATCCTCGACGACGAGCTGCCCGGCGCCTGCCGCCTCCGCAAGCGCCACCGACCGGCCGCCGGCGCTGACCTTGCCGTCGGCGAATTCGGCGGTCGCCGGATCCAGCGCCAGGGTCGTGGCGATGACCTCGCGCAATTTCATGCACGCGGCGTAGACGCCCGCGGTCGCGCTGTTGGCGCCCCACTGGCCGCCGGAACCGGCGGAGGCGGGGAAGTCGGAATCGCCCAGCTTCACGTCGATCGCGTCGATCGGCAGGCCCAGCGTCTCAGCGGCGGTCTGCGCGATGATGGTGTAGCTGCCGGTGCCGATGTCGGTCATGTCGGTCTCGACCGTGATGCGGCCCGTGTCGTCGAGCCGCACGCGTGCCCCGGACTTCATCACCGGTGCGGCGCGGAAGCCGGCCGCCATGCCCATGCCCACGAGCCAGCGACCATCACGCACGCTGGCGTTGGGCTTGCGCGCGTTCCAGCCGAACCGCTCGGCGCCCTGGCGCAGACACTCGACCAGCTGGCGTTGCGAGAACGGACGCTCCGGCTTTTCCGGATCCACCTGGGTGTCGTTGCGGATGCGGAATTCGACCGGATCCATGCCGAGCTTCTCGGCCATCTCGTCCATGGCGATTTCCAGCGCCATCATGCCGGGCGTCTCGCCCGGCGCGCGCATCGCATTGCCTTCCGGCAGGTCGAGCGTCGCCAGGCGCATCTTGCTCATGCGGTGTTCGCCGGCGTAGAGCAGGCGCGTCTGCTGCACGGCGACTTCGGGACCGCCGCCTTCCAGATCGCCCGACCAGCTCTCGTGGCCCATCGCGGTGATGCGGCCGTCGCGGTTCGCGCCGATACGGATGCGCTGCAGGGTTGCCGGCCGGTGCGTCGTGTTGTTGGCGATCAGGGGGCGCTGCAGCGCGACCTTGACCGCGCGCTTCGCGGCCTTGGCGCCGAGCGCGGCGAGTACGGCGTCGGCGCGCACGAACAGCTTGCCGCCGAAGCCGCCGCCGATGTAGGGCGATACCAGCCGGACCTTGTCCGGCGCGATGCCGAGGGTGCGGGCGACATCGCCCTTGCCCCAGGCGATCATCTGGTTGGAGGTCCAGATCGTGACCTTGTCGCCATCCCATTCGGCGAGCGAGGCCATCGGCTCCATCATCGCGTGCGACTGGTCGGGCGTGGTGTAGGTCTCGTCGAGCGTGACCTCGGCCGACGCGAACGCGGTGTCGAAATCGCCGACCGCGGTGTCGGCCGGCGTGTCGCCGCCCTGCGGCTTCACCGCGTTGTCCTTTTCGGCTTCCAGCGAGAAGCGGCCGCGGCTGCGGGTGTAGGCCACGCGCACCAGCGAAGCGGCGGCGCGCGCTTGTTCGAAAGTCTCGGCGACGACCAGCGCGATCGCCTGGTGGTAGTGCTGGATATCGGGGCCACCGAGCAGCTTCGCGGTGTTCATGCGGCCCTGGCCGAGCTTGCCGGCGTTCTGCGCGGTGACGACCGCCAGCACGCCCGGCGCTCGTTCCGCGGCGCTGGTATCGATCGAGGCGATCCGGCCCTTCGCGATCCCGGCGCCGATGACGTGACCGTAGGCCGCGCGTTCGGTGACGTCGTGCCATTCGTAGGCGTAGTGGGCGGTGCCGGTGACCTTGCGGGGGCCGTCGATGCGGTCGAGCGGCTGGCCGACGACGCGCATCGCGTCGATCGGGTTCTGGCCTGCGGGCGTGTCGAACTTCATGACGTGGCCTCCTGTGCTTCGGCCAGTGCGGCGGCGATGGTCCGCTCGGCGAGCACCAGCTTGAAGCGGTTGTCCTCGGTGGGCGTTGCGCCTTCGAACAGGCGCGCGGCGACGGCCTTGGCACCCTGCGGCAATTCGGCGTCGGCGGCATCGCGCTGCCAGGGCTTGTGCGCCACGCCGCCGACGACCACGCGCCCGCTGCCGTCACGCTGCACGATGGCGGCCACCGACACGAGGGCGAAGGCGTACGACGCGCGGTCGCGGACCTTGCGGTAGATCTGGCGGCCGCCGACGGGCGGCGGGAGCAGCACGGCAGTGATCAGTTCGCCGGCCTCGAGCACGGTGTCGCGCTGCGGTGTACTGCCGGGCGCGAGATAGAAGTCGTCGAGCGCGATGCTGCGCGACTGGCCGTCGGGTCGCACGGTCTCCACCATGGCATCGAGCGCCCGCAGGGCGACGGCCATGTCACCGGGGTAGGTGGCGATGCAATCGGCGCTGCCGCCGATGACGGCAAGCTGCCGGCTGTAGCCCTTGATCGCGCCGCAGCCGCTGCCCGGCAGGCGCTTGTTGCAGGGCTGATCGGTGTCGTAGAAATAGGGACAGCGCGTGCGTTGCAGCAGGTTGCCGGCCGTGGTCGCCCGGTTGCGCAACTGGCCCGAGGCGCCGGCGAGCAGGGCGCGCGACAGCAGCGGATAGTCCTTGCGCACACGACTGTCGGCGGCGAGATCGGTATTGCGCACGAGCGCGCCGATCCGCAGACCACCCGCGTCGCTGGCGTCGATCGTATCGAGCGCCAGTCCGTTGACGTCGACCAGATGGGTCGGCGTTTCGATCTGCAGCTTCATCAGATCGAGCAGATTGGTGCCGCCGGCGATGAACTTCGCACCGGGATTGCGCGCGGCGGCTGCGGCTGCGGCCGCGGGCGAGTCCGCGCGTTCGAATTCGAAGGCCTTCATGCGCGTGCTCCCGAGGTGCCGGCCACGTCTTCGATCGCATCGAGAATGTTGGCGTAGGCGCCGCAGCGGCAGAGGTTGCCGCTCATGCGTTCGCGGATCTCGTTGCCGCTGACGGCGGGCCGTGCGGTGAGATCGGCGGTGACATGACTCGGGATGCCGTCGCGGATCTCGCCCAGCACCGCAACCGCCGAGCAGATCTGGCCCGGCGTGCAGTAACCGCACTGGAAGCCGTCGTGCTTGACGAACGCGGCCTGCATCGGATGCAACCGCTCGGGTGTGCCGAGGCCTTCGATCGTGGTGACTTTCGCGCCTTCGCTCATCACCGCCAGGCACAGGCAGCTGTTGATGCGGCGGCCGTCGACGATCGTGGTGCACGCACCGCACTGGCCGTGGTCGCAGCCTTTCTTGGTACCGGTGAGCTGGAGTTCCTCGCGCAGGAAATCGAGCAGCGTGGTACGGGTGTCGACGTCGCGTTCGACTCGCTCGCCGTTGACCTCCATCGAGACGCGCTGGCGGACGGGCGGTCGCGACGGGGGCGGCGTGGTCGCGGCATTGGCGGCCTGGGCGACGGCGGGCATGGCGACTGCGCCGGCCGACGCGGCGCCGGCCTTCAACAGTTCCCGGCGGTTGAGGGGAGACATGGACATTCCTCTGGCTGGCTCGATGGGCTGGCTGGGTACGCGGAAGCGCGCGAACGCAGCATGCGCGCCCGGGTGTTGTGATGCGGTCAATGCATCGCGGGCGTCTGCCTACGGCGTCGACGGCTGGCGCCGGCTACCGCGCCATTGCTGCAGCTGGGTGGCGATGCTCAGGGCGATGGCTTCCGGACCACGGCCGCAGCGGGGGGCACCCACGGGCGCGTGCAGGCGGCCCGCCAACGCTTCGCGCGCCTCGGGCCGCAGCAGCGTGCACAGGTCGTCGCGGCGGCGCCCGGGCCCGAGCAGGCCGACGAACGGAATACGCGAAGCGGCGAGCGCGGTGAGGGCGTCGAGATCGGACTCGAAGCCGTGGTGCATCACCAGGGCGACGTCGGCATCCGGATGTGCGGCTACCGCGTCGGCGGGCGACAGGTCACGCAGGTCTGCCTGCGGACCGGCCGCGTCGCGCCATCGGGCGCGACGTTCGGCCACGGTGACCCGCCAGCCCAGCGACCGCAGCAGCGGGATCAGGGTCGGCGCCTCGGGGCCCGCGCCGAGGATCAGGGCCTCGGGTGCACGCTGCAGGACGAGCCGCCAGTCCCGCGCCAGTGTCTCGGGTACGGCGCCGACGGGCAGCGTCCACGCCCACGCGCGTGTGCCCACATGCCACCCGAGATGGCCGCTGCGCTCCAGCGCGATGTCCAGTGACTCACCACCTCCCAGCCAGGCGCGGAGCGCATCGGCGGCATCGCGCAGGGCCGCCAGCGGCAGCAGGGCCAGTACCTGTCGGCCGCGGCAGCCGACCGCGCTTGCCGAGAACAGCGCACTGTCGTCGGTGGTGTCGATCTCCAGCCATTCGATGCGGCCTGCGTCGCCGGCGATCGACGCGACGCGCGCGATCTCGGGCTCCAGACAGCCGCCACTGATCCAGCCGACCTGAGGCCCGTCGCCGAACAGCGCGAGCGCGCCGGCGGAGGCGTAGGTCGAGCCTTCGGTCTCGACGACGAGTGCGAGCACCGGTGCACCGCCGTCGGACAGGGCGTCGAGCGCGGCTTGCAGCACGCCACCGGGATTGCCTGCGGCGAAGACGGGCGCGGACGCGCGCGGCGGCGTGACGGCGGGTGCGGTTGCAGAGGTGGCCATCGCCATCAATCGGCGCGTCGCGCGGTGGCGGCGCGTGCTCGCGGCACGCGCGTGGTTGGCGTGGGGCTGGCCATTGGAGATTCCGGACGGTTCGGCGCAAGAGTGTGCGCCGGGTCGTGAGTGTGGCGTGGACTGGACGAGGGGCAGGCGCGCGTGATCGGCGGGCCGCGCTCCAGTGCGCTCGGCGCGTCCGGGGCATTCGACGCATCCGGCACAGTTTTCCCAATGCACGCCAGACCCATTCCCGGCATCCTTGTGGAATCGTCCGCGTCCCACCGTCGGGCGTGACACGCCTGCCACCGCTTTCCAGGAGTCGCCGATGTCCGTCGCCCCGCGTCGCCACATGACGCTGTCCCATCTCGTCCTGTCCCTGTCGCTCGCGCTCGGCGTGACGACACCCGTGCTCGCGCAGGACATGCCTGCACCGGTGCTCGCGCCGCCGACGAATGCGGCCGAGACCGCGCTGCGCGACCTCTACACGCGCGAATGGGAGTGGCGGCAGGCGGAGTTCGTGCGCGAGAAGGTCAATGGCCGCTGGCAGAGCAGTGACCGGATGCCCTCGGTCACGCCGGAGGCCTGGGCGCGCCGCGCGGCGTACTGGAAGGACACGCTGGACGCGCTCGACGCGATTCCGCTGGATCAGCTGGGCCGCGAGGAGCGCATCAATGCCGCGGTGTTCCGCACCTCGCTCGAAGCCGACGAGGCCAGCGCACGCTGGCGCACGTACGAAGCCCCGTTCAACAGCGACAGCTTCTTCTGGGGCGGCATCACGCCGCGCCAGCCGTTCCAGACCGAGGCCGACTGGCGTCGTTTCATCGGCCGACTGTCCGACGTGCCGCGCTATTTCGACGAACAGATCGCGAACATGGAAACCGGCCTGGCACGTGGCTGGAGCGTGCCGCGCGCGACGCTCGAAGGGCGCGACAAGACGCTCGAGTCCTACGTGGAGCCCGGCGAGACGAACCCGCTGCTGGTGACCTTCGACCGGATTCCCACCACGATTCCCGAGCCCGTGCGCACACAGCTGCGCGACGCAGGGCGGCGCGTGGTGCTGGAGCAGACGATTCCGGCATACGCCAGGCTGCTGACCTTCATCCGCGGCGAGTATCTGCCGCGCACGCGGACGACCATCGCCGCCAGCGATCTGCCCGACGGCCGCGCGTTCTACCAGACCCAGATCCGCGAATACGTCACCCGCGAGATGACCGCGCGCGAGATCCACGACTTCGGTCTCGCCGAGGTCGAGCGCATCACCGCGCAGATGCGCGAAGTGATGGGGCGCGCCGATTTCGAGGGCGACCTGCCGGCCTTCATCGACTACCTGCGCACCGATCCGAAGTTCTACGCCAAGACCCCGCGCGAGCTGCTGGGCGAGGCCTCGCTGATCGCCAAGAAGATCGACGGCCAGCTGCAGTACGTGGTCGGCACGCTGCCGCGCTACCGGTTCACGATCCTGCCGGTGGCCGACGACATCGCGCCGATCTACACCTCGGGCCGCGGCGGCCTGGACGCCTGTTTCTTCAATACCTACGACCTGCCGTCGCGCCCGCTCTACAACCTGCCGGCGCTGGTGCTGCACGAATGCGCGCCCGGCCACAGCTTCCAGGCGGCGCTGGCGCTCGAGGCACCCGCGCGTCCGGACTTCCGCCAGCAGACCTACTTCTCCGGCTACGGCGAGGGCTGGGGCCTGTATACCGAGTGGCTCGGCACGCGCATGGGCATCTACGAGACGCCGTACGAGGAATTCGGGCGCCTGACGTTCGAGATGTGGCGCGCCGCCCGTCTGGTCATCGACACCGGCCTGCACGAGTACGGCTGGAGCCGGGATCAGGCGATCGACTATCTGGCCAGCCACACCGCGCTCGCGAAGCACGATGTCGTGACCGAGGTGGACCGCTACATCTCCTGGCCGGGGCAGGCGCTGTCGTACTACATCGGCTACAAGACCATCCTGGACCTGCGCGCCGAGGCCGAATGCGAGCTCGGCCCGGCGTTCGACCAGCGCCCGTTCCACGACACCATCCTCAACCTGGGCTCGGTGCCGCTGCCGGTGCTCGAGGAAGAAGTGCGTCGCTTCATCGCCGAGCAGAAGGCGGCGGGCGCCGCGAAGGGCTGACGCGCCGCAGTCGGAAGCGCCGGCGCCGGGCGATGGCGCCAGCCCTCGTCACATGACGCGCCCGCGAGTTCGATGGATCGAACCCCCGCGCGACGATCAGCCCTTGCGCAGGGTCTTTTCCATGCGCGCGTGGTCGCGGCGGTAACGCTGCGCTGCGCGGGTCTTCTGCGCGTCGGTCAGCAGTTTTCCCGACACCTGGAAGAATTTGCGCTCTTCTTCGCGCAGGTGGTGATGCACCTTTTCCGACAGCTGCTTCGCCTTCGCCATCCAACCCGCGCCCGCGTGGTCGCGGGTCTGCAGATCCTCGACGAGCTCGTCCATCTCGTGGTGCTCGTGCAGTGCGTGGCGCGACGCGTCGAGCCCGGCGTCGTGCATCAGGATCGGCGCGTACAGGAACCGCTCCTCGGCCGCGGCGTGCGCGGCGAGTTCGATGCGCAATTCGGTGAACAGCTCGACCCGGCGCGCGCTGTGCGGCGGCGCGCGCAACAGCTTGCGGCACAGCGAGCGCTGGCGTTCGTGGCTCTCGCGCAGGGCGTCGTAGATGGTTTCGGGCATGGCGGACTCCGGGGCGGACGGCGTATGCGCACGTTAGGGCGTGGCCGGTGGAGTGCGTGTTCACACGGCCGCCCACCACCGCTGCGCTTGAGCGGGCAGGGGGCAGGGACGAGAATCACGGCATCGGTCGCGCAGATGCGACCCACAGGATGCCGCCATGCAGAACCTTCGCGTCTCCACCGTCCAGGGCGCCACCCGTTGGCACGACCCGGCGGGCAACCGCGCCTATTACGGCGACCTCATCGCGCCCCTGCACGGCCGCACCGATCTCGTCGTGCTGCCCGAGACCTTCACCAGCGGCTTCAGCAATGACGCGATCGATCGTGCAGAAGACATGGACGGTCCGACCGTCGCATGGATCCGCGAACAGGCGGTCGCGCTCGATGCCGCGGTCACCGGCAGCGTGCAGCTGCGCGACGACGAGGGCGTCTACAACCGCATGCTGTGGGCGACGCCCGACGGCGCGTTGCAGCACTACGACAAGCGCCATCTGTTCCGCTACGCGAACGAACACAAGCGCTACGCCGCCGGCCGTGATCGTCTGACGGTCGAGTGGAAAGGCTGGCGGATCAATCCGCAGGTCTGCTACGACCTGCGTTTTCCCGTCTTCTGTCGCAACCGCTTCGACGTCGAGCGCCCGGACGGTCTGGATTTCGACCTGCAGCTGTTCGTCGCCAACTGGCCGGCGGCGCGGGCCTATGCGTGGAAGACCCTGCTGCGCGCGCGGGCGATCGAAAACCTCAGTTACGTGGTCGGCGTCAACCGCGTGGGGACGGACGGCAACGGTCTGGCGTACTCGGGCGACAGTGCGGTGCTCGACATGCTGGGGCACCCGTTGAGCGAATCGATGGACGAGGAAGTCGTCTCGACGACGATGTTGTCGGCCGAGCAGCTGCGGGCGCACCGGGAGCACTTTCCCGCCATGCTGGATGCGGACCGCTTCGAAATCCGGTGAGGCGTCTCGCTTCTCGCCGCTGATCACACGACGCACCTACGGCGCCGCGAACAGCGATCAGCGCGCGCCCTTCACCTTGCCCATCGCATGCGCGCCGCGCAGCAGCATGCGGATCATGTGCGACAGCTCGTCGACCAGGGCCTCGTCACGCTCGGGCGGCGAATCCAGGGCGGTCCCGCCCATCGCGAACACCAGTCGGGTGATCGCGCGGGCCACCAGGCCCGGTTCGTGGAAGACCATGCCCTGGGCGCCGGCGATGCGGACCAGATCGGCCCGGAGCTCCACTTCGAAGAACTGCAGCTGGCGGTCGACCGCACGCTTGAAGGCGTCCGAGCCCACGGTGCCTTCGCGCAGCAGCACGTGCAGCAGCTTGTCGTCGGCGCGCAGTCGTTCCATGAACGCTTCCAGCGAACCGCGGACAATGCTGCGACCCGCCACGGCGCGCTTGCGGGCATCGCCGACGATCGTGCGCAGCGATTCGCCGGCCAGATCGATCAGCGCGACCGCCAGCTCGTCCATGTCGTGGAACTGCCGGTAGAAGCTGTTCGGCGCAATCCCGGCCTCGCGGGCGACCTCGCGCAGGCTCAAGGTCGAGACGCTGCGATGGGCGCCGGTCAGCCGCAGGGCGGCGGCGATCAGATCCTCGCGGACGATCGTCGGTTTGCGTCCGGCCTGGCTGTCGGCAGCGCCCGGGCCGGGGTCGCCGCTGTCGGGTGCGAAGGTGCGGGCGGTCACGGTCGGCCGTCGGAAGACTGGGCGGGCAGCATACCAGTGTCCATTAATGTACAAGTGTATACACGGCTGTGCGGATGGGTGTACATTGGCGTCCATGTCGACCGTCCAGCCCTTGAAGCCGTCCCGCCGCAGCCGCCTGCGCAGGCTCGCCACGCCCTTCGTCGTGCCGCCCGTGTTCGATTTCTGGGCGCAGCGCCTGCATCCGACCTGGAGCTGGGAGCGTCCGTTGGTGCGCGTGGTCGGGCATGCGCCCGCTGCGTCGAACGCGGTCACCCTGACGCTCAAGCCCAACCGTCATTGGGCGGGGGCGCAGGCGGGTCAGCACGTGAACCTGACCGCCGATATCGACGGCGTGCGGATCACGCGCAGCTACAGCCTGGACGCGCCGGTCGCGGCCGATGGCCGCATCACAGTCACGGTGAAGGGCGTCGACGAAGGCCGCATGAGCCGGCACCTGCTGGCCGCCGCGCGCCGCGGTGACGTGTTCGATATCGGGCCTGCGTTCGGTGAGCTGGTGTTGCCGGCCCAGGTTGATGGCGCGTGGCTGTTCCTCGCCGCCGGCAGCGGTGTGACGCCGCTGATGGCACTGGTGCGTCAGCTGGCCGGGCAGGGCATGCCGGTGCCGGTCACGCTGGTCTATTGGGCACGCACGCGCGCCGAGCTGTGCTTCGTCGACGAACTGCGTGCACTCGCCGCGCGCCACGCCGGTTTCGATGTGCGCTTCGTGCTGACGCGCGACGCCGCGCTCGCGGACGACGAGGCGGCCGGTCGGATCGACGCAGCGCTGCTCGATGCGCTGGTGCCCGATCTCGCCACCCGGCAGGTGTTCGCCTGCGGCCCGGGCGGTTTCGTCGTCACCGCGACCGGGCTTCTCGAAGACCGCGTGCCGCTGCTGCGCACCGAAGCCTTCACGCCACCGCCGCGCCCGCAGGCCGACGACAGCGGCACGGTCGAAGTGCGCCTGGCGCGCAGCGGCCGCGCCCTGCAACTGCCGCGCGGCGTGCCGCTGCTGCAGGCGCTGGAAGCCGAAGGACTCAAGCCGAAATCCGGCTGCCGCATGGGCATCTGCAACACCTGCGCCTGTGGCAAGACGGCGGGCGCCACGCGTGATCTGCGGACCGGCGCCGCCAATACCGAGGCGACGGCCGCGCTGAAGCTGTGCGTCAGCAGCGCCGTGTCCGACCTCGTGCTCGATCTCTGAACCCCATCGTTTCGCAACATCCCGCTTCAGCTACCGGAGCCGTCATGTCCAAGCTCACTGCCTCGCGCCGTCTCTCCACGCAGGAACTCGATGCCTTCGGCAGCGAGCTCGATGCGCTGCACACGCGCACGATGGCCCAGGTCGGCAAAGTCGACGCCACCTACATCCGCCGCGTCGTGCGCTGGGTGCGTTACTGCGCCGTACTCGGCCGCGGCCTGCTGTTCGTGGGCGCGATCGGTGGCGCGTTCGTGCCGTGGCTGCTGTGGCCGGCGTGCATCGCGGGCGTGGTGTTCCTGGCGCTGGCCAAGATCCTCGAGAACATGGAAGTCGGCCACAACGTCATGCACGGCCAGTACGACTGGATGCACGACCCCGAACTCGACAGCAAGAAGTACGAGTGGGACATCATGGCGACCGGCGACAACTGGCGGCATTCGCACAATTTCCGCCATCACACCTATACCAATGTCCGCGGCATGGACGATGACATCGGCTACGGCCTGCTGCGCATCTTCCCCGAGCAGCGGTGGCGCCCGTTCTATCTGATGCAGCCGGTGATCGCGGTCGTGTTCGCGCTGTACTTCCAGTGGGGCGTGGCGATCCAGGAGCTCAAGCTGGGCCGCTTCTTCGCCGGCAAGATGCCCAAGGGCAAGCTGGCGCGCGATTTCGCGCCGGTAGGACGCAAGATGGGGCGCCAGCTGCTGAAGGACTACCTGATCTTCCCGCTGCTGGCCGGCCCGTTCTTCCTGCCGGTGCTGCTGGGCAATCTGGCCGCCAACGGCATCCGCAACGTGTGGACGTACGTCGTGATCTTTTGCGGCCATTTCACCGCCGATGTCGAGACCTTCCCGAAGGAGAGCATCCGCAACGAATCGCGTGGTCACTGGTACATGCGGCAGCTGCGCGGGTCGTCGAACATCGGCGGCGGCAAGGTGATGAACCTGTTGACCGGCAACCTGAGTCACCAGATCGAGCATCACTTCTTCCCCGACGTGCCGGCGCATCGCTATGCCGCGCTGTCGGTCGAGGTGCGCGAGATCTGCAAGCGCTATGGCCAGCCGTACAACACGGGTTCGCTGCCGCGGCAGTTCGCCGAAGTCAGCTGGCGCATCCTGCGCCACGCCTTCCCGAGCCGTCCGCGCCGCCGGGCACCGTCGGGCGAACTGCAGACCGCCTGAGCCGTTGCCGCGGCGCCGCCCCGGCGCCCTTGCAGGCTTCGAGACGCGTCCGCTCCGGCGGGCGCGTTTTTGTATGTGTTCCTGTCGGATCAGGCATCTGCGCGGTGTCGGCCGCGGCGATGGAAATAGACCTGCTCGGCCGCGCGACGCAGCAGGGGCGAATGCAGCAGCAGGTTCACCGGCCAATCCAGCTGCAGGTGGTCGAACGCCCAGCGCAGGCCGCGTTTGACGCGGAACCGGGGGGCAGCGCGCTCCGCGATCCGTTCGGGCGTGACATCGGCGCCGAGCCGGTGCTGGGCGATCGCGCGGCCGATCGCGTCGCCATGCGCCCAGGCCGAGTGGATGCCGCCCGCGGTCAGCGGCGACACGATGCCCGCCGCATCGCCGGTGAGGATCACGCCCGGCGCGGCGAGGCGCTCGACCGGTCCGCCGCAGGGAATCAGGCCGGCACGCGTGGCGTCCGGCTGCAGTGTCGACGGCACCCCCAGCGCCGCGCCGATGCGCGCCCGGAAGCCGTCGATGTCCGGCACGCCGTGGCGGTCCGGGCGATGCCGGAACGCGAGCCCGAGCTGCACCCCCGTCGGCGATTGTGCCGCCCAGCCGATGTAACCGGGTGCGAGCGTGCGGCTGATGAAGCAATGCAGCGCATCAGGTTCCGCAAGCGCGGCGCCATGGAATTCGTGCTCGACGCCGTACAGGAACGCGTCGACCAGACCGAGGCCGGCGCGTTGCGCGACGCGTGATTTCGCCCCGTCGGCGCCGATCAGCCAGCGTGTGCTGCCGAGTCCGGTAATCCGCCACCCCGCGCCGTCCCGCTGCGCATCGGTGAACGACTGCATCAATCGCAGATCGACACCGGCGTTGCGCATTTCCTCGGCCAGCCAGCGCAGCACGTTCGGCGTGTCGGTGGTCAGGAACGCATAGTCGTCGGCCTGCAGCTGCAGACTGTCCAGACTCGGGGCATACAGCCGGACGCGCGGCACCTCGCGGTAGAGCGACGGTGGCATGCGACCGAGCCGCGTCTGCGAGAACGCTTCGGCGACGATGATGCCGGTCGTGTGTAGCCGGATGCCGGGATCGTGCTTGCGCTCGAGCACGCAGACCCGCAGGCCCGCCTCGCGCGCGGCGAGGGCGCATGCGGCGCCGGCGAAGCTCGCGCCCACGACGACGACGTCGAAATCGAATTGCGCATATCCATCCAAGCTGCGGTCTCCATCCAGGCGGGAGACGTGACTGTGGATCGCGCACGTGGTGCGCCGGAGGCGGCGCGGTGAAGCGGGAATGAAGTCGGGCGCTGCGCGGGCCTGCGCGTGGTGCATCAGTGCGACGGCGCGACAGCCCGGTTCGCTTGCAACCGCACCGAGTCGTCCGTCGACGGCAGCGTCGGTACGCCCGGGAGGCGGCGTTCGCGTCGGAGCGCCCGTCTGCCGGCACGTCGCAGGCGCCGTCTCCCGGCGTCTGCGCAGCCACACAGCAACACGGGGCCCGAAGGCCCCGTGCGTCAACACATCACGATGTGTCTGCGATCAGCGACCGCCACCACCGCGTGGGCCGCGATTGCCGCCGCCCGGCGGACGTCCGCCCGGACCGCGGTTGCCGCCGCCGGGACCACCGGGACCCCGACCTCCCGGGCCCTTCGGCCCACGGTTGCCGCCCGGGCGCGGCCCGCGCGGACCGGCATTGGGATTGAAGCTGCCCGGATTGGCGTGATCGGACGGAAAACTCGGCGCGCTGTCGGGATGACCATAGGGCGCGCGTGGGCGTCCGGGGCCGCCACCGCCACCGGCAGGACGCGATGCCCACGGGCCCTGTCCACCGCCACTCGCACCGCGCGGACCCTGTGCGCCGCCGCCCGGCCCGCCAGGACCACGCTTCTTCGGGCCGCCGGCGCCGCCGTAGGGCTTCTTCGGCCCCCGGCCGTCGGCATTGCGGTGACCGGTCGGACCGGTTTCCACGCCGTCGGGCACGTACCAGCTGCGGAATGCGGCGGGATTGCCCTCGGGCAGGGCGCGCGAGCCCTTGTCGGCGCGCTGCTTGAACGGCTTCTGCGACTGCTTGGCCGCGGCGTCGCCGCTGACCGTCAGGCCCCCGTGCGGCTTGCGCGGGCCGCCGCGGCCACGACCGCGGTCTTCGCGCACGTTGTCGAAGCGGCGCAGCTCGCGGCCTTCGTCCGCGCCACTGTTGTGGCCGTTGACATAGGCCTTGCCGGCGCCGCCCTTGCCCAGGTGCACGGTCGACTTGGTGGCCTTGCGCTGGCCGATGACCGGCTGCAGCGTCAACGCCGGCGGCGGCCCTTCCTCGAGCTTGAGTTCCTTGCGCAGGGCTTCGACCTGCACGTCCGGCAGTTCCTGCGACTGGCCGCGCAGCAGCGGCTGCGGCAGCGTGACCTGGCCGTAGCGCACGCGCTTGAGCCGACTGACCTGGCAGCCCTGCGATTCCCACAGGCGGCGCACTTCGCGGTTGCGGCCTTCCTTGAGCAGCACCTGGAACCAGTCGTGCGAATCGGTGCCGCCGATGCGCTCGATCTCGTCGAACTTGGCCGGACCGTCTTCCAGCGCGACGCCGCGCTTGAGGCGATCGACGAGCTTGTCGGACACGGTCTCTTCGCCTTCCGGCGCGCGCACGCGGCACACGTACTCGCGTTCGACTTCGTACGACGGATGCATCATCGCGTTCGCGAGTTCGCCGTCGGTGGTCAGCAGCAGCAGGCCGGTGGTGTTGATGTCGAGGCGACCGATCGCGATCCAGCGCGCACCCTTGAGCGCGGGCAGGGCCTCGAAGATCGTCGGACGACCTTCGGGATCCTCGCGCGTGGTGACTTCGCCTTCGGGCTTGTTGTAGATCAGCACGCGCGCCGGTTCGGTCAGCGCGCTGGCGACGAACACCTTGCCGTCGAGCTCGATGCGGTCGCTGCCCTTGATCGACATGCCGGTCTGGGCGACTTCGCCGTTGACCTTGACCAGGCCGTCGGCGATGCGCTGCTCGAGCGCGCGGCGCGAGCCGAGGCCGGCCTGGGCCAGCACCTTGTGCAGGCGCTCTTCGAGCTTGGGCGCGGCATCCGCGGCCGGGGCTTCGCCGCGCTTGAGCGACAGCGGGGAACGGGCGGGTTTGTCGGTGTTGCGATGTTGCGTCATGAATGGCTCCGGTCGCTGTCGCCGTCTGCGGCGAGGGCGTCTTGTGCGTTGGGTGTTGCGGTGTCGTCGTCGGACGGAATGTCCGACGGGGTCTGGGTGTCGTCATCGGATGCGTCGCCGGCGCTGTCGCCGTCGTCGTCTCCGGGTGCTGCTCCGGCGTCCTGCACGTCGTGCGGGGCGTCGTCATCAGTCGCGGCGACGGCAGTGCCGTGTGCCGCGTCGCGTGTGGTGTCGTCGGCGTCGTCCGGATCGACTTCGCCATCGCCATCGTTCGCGGCGTCGTCGTCCCCCGAGGCAACACCACCGACCGTGCGGTCCGTGGAATCGGTGCCGGCGAAGCGCAACTGCGGATCGAGCTCGGCGAAATCCTTGAGTTCGGACAGCGGCGGCAGGTCGTCGAGACGCCGCAGGCCGAAGTAGTCGAGAAAACCCTTGGTCGTGCCGAGCAGTTCCGGGCGGCCGGGCATGTCGCGATGGCCGACGACGCGGATCCACTCGCGTTCCTCGAGCGCCTTGATGATGTTGCTGTTGGTCGCCACGCCACGCACCTGCTCGATCTCGCCGCGGGTGATCGGCTGGCGATAGGCGATCAGCGCCAGGGTCTCCAGCGTGGCGCGCGTGTACTTGGTCTGGCGCTCGGTCCACAACCGGGACACCCAGCCGTGCACGTCGCCGCGCACCTGGTAGCGCCAGCCCGAGGCGAGCTCCACGAGTTCCACGCCACGCTCGGCGCAGGCGGCCTGCAGGTCTGCGAGCGCCTGCCTGAGGCTGCCCTCGGGCGCGGGTTCGTCGAGCGTGAACAGCGTTTCCAGCTGCGCCACGGTCAGCGGCTGCGAGGACGCGAGCAGGGCCGCTTCGACGATGCGGTTGATGAAGGTCTGGTCCATCGGGACGTTCTGGAGATCCGGTCGGTGGTCAGGACTGGGCGGGTTCGGGGACATCGTCATCGAACTCGCTGGAGAATTCGGTCGGCGGCGCGGCGCCGTCGGCATCGGCGAGCGACTTGATGTAGATCGGCGCCAGCGGCGCCTCCTGCACGATGTCGAGCAGCCGTTCCTTGGTGAGCTCGAGGATGGACAGGAACGTCACCACGACGCCCAGCCGGCCCTCCTCGGGTTCGAACAGCGACTCGAAGCGGTGGAAATGCCCGCCGGTGAGCCGGGTCAGCACTTCGCCCATGCGCTGGCGCACGCTCAGCGCATCGCGACGGATCGCATGGCCGGTGAACAGCTCGGCGCGCTTGAGCACGTCGTGCAGCGCCAGCAGCATCTCGCGCAGATCGACCGGCGGCGGATCACGGTTGATCGTGCGCTCGGGCAGTTCCGCATGCGCCGGCGCGGTGTCGCGGTCCTGGCGCGGCAGGCGATCGATGTCTTCGGCCGCCTGCTTGAAACGTTCGTACTCCTGCAACCGGCGCACCAGCTCCGCGCGCGGGTCGCCCTCATCGCCTTCTTCCACCGGCGGCCGCGGCAGCAGCATCCGCGACTTGATCTCGGCGAGGATCGCGGCCATCACCAGGTACTCGGCGGCCAGTTCGAAACGCAGCTCCTGCATCACGCCGATGTAGGCGACGTACTGCTTGGTGATGTCGGCGACCGGGATGTCGAGGATGTCGAGATTCTGGCGGCGGATCAGGTACAGCAACAGGTCGAGCGGGCCTTCGAACGCGTCGAGGATGACTTCCAGCGCATCCGGCGGGATGTACAGGTCCTGCGGGATCTGCAGCACCGGCTGGCCGTGCACCAGCGCCAGCGGAAATTCCTGCTGCTGCGGCTGGGCGGCTTGGGCGGACGCCCTGGCGTCGGATGCGGGCTGTGTCATTCGATAGGCAACAGCGGCAGGGCGCTCGGGCGCGGAATGTGGATCACGGGCAATGGATCGCTTGCAGGGCGGGGCGTCGGCTCGGCGGGCCGCAATGCGCGGATCCGGTCGGTTGCGCGGCTCGGGCCAGCGCGGGGACAACGGTGCTGCGGAACATCTTCGTCTGGGTCGGTCGTCGCCAAGCGCGAAGCGCGTCTGCATGCGGGGCAGGCGCGGCGATCGGAAGGGCGTTGGACCGGGCCGGTGGGGCGACCGCGTGCGGCAGCGTCCTTGGACGTGACGGGCGGCGAACTGGCCGGATGCTGGTGCACAGAGTACGCGGTGCCTGCCGGCACTGTCCAGCGGCTGCGCTCGCTACACTGCGCGCCTCACGAACGGACAGGATGCGCCATGTGGTACGCGATCGAAGGCTACGACGGCGCGGACGTGCTCGCACGCCGGATCGAGGCACGTCCGGCGCACCTGGCGCGACTGACCGCACTGCGCGATACGGGGCGTCTGCTGCTGGCGGGTCCGTGCCCGGCGATCGACGCCGAAGATCCTGGCCCGGCCGGATTCAGCGGCAGCATCGTGATCGCGGAATTCGAGTCGCTGGCCGATGCGCGCGCCTGGGCCGACGCCGACCCCTATGTGGAGGCGGGTGTCTACACGCGTGTCGATGTGCGTCCCTTCCGTCGCGTCCTGCCGTGAACGGGCATGCACGATCGACGGAATAGGCCGTAGTTCGCTGCAGATATAGTGCAGTGCAGCATCGATTGTTCGTTACATCCGGTTTACACGGCATTGTGGAAACGCTTACAGTCCGGCCCATCGCGGAAGCGGGAGTGCGGTTTGAGCGTGACGATCAAGGATGTGGCCAAGGCGGCCGGTGTCTCCGTGGCGACGGTGTCGCGCGCGCTCAACGGTCATCAGAACGTGGCCGACGCCGTGCGCGAGCGGGTGCTCGCCGTTGCCGGTGACCTGCGCTACAGCCCGCACCACGCCGCACGCAGCCTCAGCAGCCGACGCACGCAGACTGTCGGCGTCGTACTGCCCGACCTGCATGGCGAGTTCTTCTCCGAACTGATGCGCGGCATCGACCAGGTGGCGCGGACCCGCGGCCAGCATCTGCTGGTGTCGAGTTACCACGGCAACCCGGAAGAGCAGGGCGCCGCCCTGCGTGCGATGCGTGGTCGGGTCGATGGTCTGCTGCTGATGTCGCCCTATGCGCACGACGTGGATTTCCTCGAGCGCAACGTCGATGCCAGTCTGCCGATGGTGCTGATCAACGCGGCGCAGGGTCGCGCGCAGCGCTCGGTCGGCATCGACAACTACGGCGGCGCGCGGACCATGGTCGCGCACCTGCTCGACGCCGGATACCGGCGCATCGCCTTCATCGATGGTCCCGAAGACAACGACGATGCCCGCGAGCGCAAGCGCGGATATCGCGACGCCCTGGCCGCCGCGGGCGCCGGCTACACGCCGTGGGAACTGCCCGGGCAGTTCGACGAGGATTCGGGACATCGTGCGGGGCAGGCCCTGCTCGCACTCGAGGCGCGGCCCGATGCGGTCTTCGCGGCCAACGACATGATGGCGATCGGGTGTCTGTATGCGCTCGGTCGCGGCGGCGTGCGCACGCCGGCAGACATCGCGGTCGTGGGCTTCGACGATATTCCGCTTGCACGCTACGTTCACCCATCGCTAACGACGATGCGCGTCGACATCGCTGAACTGGGTGCGCGCGCGTTGAAAGCGTTGCTGGAGATCGAGGAACCGGAGGCAGGCAGGGGGGCGGCTATCGCCCTGCTCGAACCCGGTCTCGTGATCCGCGATTCGAGTGGCACGGCCACCGACCCATCGTCCAGTGGAGAGCCGTCGAACCGGTCTTGACCGGTCGACGTCAGCGCCTTGGGAGGGGACGCATGACATCAAGTCCGATACCGATGGATCACCGTGTGTGCAGGGGCACATGGGTGGCGTCGCACGTGGGCGTGTGTGTCGTGGGCCTGTCCGACGGACGTTCGAGGTGACACCGCTGCCCGGCAGCACACAGGACGAGGGCACCGCCTTCCGTCCCGACATCCCCTGAAGATAGAGACCGACGACATGACACACCCCGACACCCGGCCGCGCGCCTTCTCGCGCTCTCTCCTCAGTCTCGCGCTGGGCGGTTGCCTGGCGATGGCGGCGCCCGCGCTGATGGCGCAGTCGACGTCCGCCACCATCCGTGGCCAGGTGATGGTGGACTCGTCGCCGGCGACCGACGCGCGCATCACGGCCGTGAATACCGCCACCGGTCTGAGCCGCAGCGTGGGCGTGACCGCGAACGGCAACTACAACCTGGCGGGTCTGCCGCCGGGCACGTACCGGCTGCAGGTCGAAGCGAACGGGCAGAGCACGTCGCAGACGGTGACCGTCGCGATCGGCCAGACCGCCACCCTCAACCTGGGGGTGGGTGGCGTCGCCGAAGCGGCGCCCGCGGGCGAGGCGACCGACCTGGACGCGGTGACCGTCACCGCCGACGTGCTGGTGGAAACCAAGACATCGGAAATCGCGACCTACGTCTCGCAGAAGCAGATCGAGTCGCTGCCGCAGAACTCGCGCAACTTTCTCGCCTTCGCCGACACCGTACCGGGCATGCAGTTCGTCAACTCGCCCAACGGCACCGAGTCGCAGCTGCGCAGCGGTGCGCAGGGATCGAGCAACATCAATGTCTTCATCGATGGTGTCGGCCAGAAGAACTACGTGACGCCGGGCGGCATCACCGGGCAGGACGACAGCCGCGGCAACCCGTTCCCGCAGTCGGCGATCGGCGAGTACAAGGTCATCACCTCGAACTACAAGGCCGAGTACGACCAGATCAGCAGCGCGGCGGTGACGGCAGTGACCAAGTCCGGCACCAACGACTTCAGCGGCAGCTTCTTCTGGGACCGTACCGCGGACGAATGGAGCGCCAGGACACCGCGCGAGATCCAGGATGGTGTGCAGCAGAAGCAGGTGACCGAGCAGTACGGCGTGACCTTCGGCGGGCCGATCATCCAGGATCGCCTGCATTTCTTCTTTGCCTACGATGCCAAGGACTTCGTGGTGCCGAAGGACACGCGTCCGCCGACGGTATTCGACCCGTCGTTGCTCCCGGCCGACCTTGCGGGCCTCTACGGCGGCTACAGCGTGCCGTTCAATCAGGATCTCTATTTCGGCAAGCTCAGCCTGCAGCTCGCGGAAGCCCATCTGATCGAACTGTCGCTGCGCTATCGGGAAGAGGATTCCATCAGTCCCGGCAACGACATCAGCACGCCGTCGTTCGCGACCAACTTCACCAACGACGAAACGCGCGCGGACCTGCGCTACCAGTTCAGCAGCACGAACTGGTTGAACGATGCCCACATCACATTCGAAGAAGCTGCCTACAACCCGGTGCCGGTGACTGCGGCGCCCGGGCGTCGCTACACGATCGTCGATCCCAACAATCCCGCGGTTCTGGATCTGGGCGTGCTCAACATCGGTGGTGGTCCGACGTTCCAGGACAAGGGGCAGCGTGGCGTCGGTTTCCAGAATGACCTGACGTTCTTCGGATGGGAGGGACACACCGTCAAGATGGGCGTGAAGTACAAGCAGGTGGACCTCAACGCGTTCCAGCAGAATCCGCCATTTCCGCAGTACTTCTTCGATGTCAACGAAAGCCTGACGCAGCCCTATCGCATCACGTTCTCCGCGCCGCTCGAAGGCCGCAATCCGAACGTGGAGTCGAGCAACAAGCAGTTCGGCATCTACATCCAGGACGACTGGGACGTCACGGATCGCCTGACGCTCAACCTCGGCCTGCGCTGGGACTACGAGGACAATCCCAGCTACACCGACAACGTGATGGATCCCGGCATTGCGGCGGCGATACGCGGCTGGAGCAATCTGGACAACGCCGATTACAACCGCGAAGACTTCATCAGCAACGGCCGGAACCGCAAGAACCAGAAGAACGCATGGCAGCCTCGCCTCGGCTTCTCCTACGACCTGAGTGGTGACGAGACCCACGTGCTGTTCGGCGGCGCGGGTCGTGCCTACGACCGCAACATTTTCGACCAGATGGCACGCGAGTACTACGGCGGCGCGTTCACGGGCTACGAGATCCGCTTCGACACGCCGCTGCATCCCTGCGACTCGGCAGTGGCGTCGAACTGCGTGCCTTTCGATCCGGCATTGCTGACGCAGGAAGGCATCGATGCCTACACCGCCGCCAACCCCCGCTCCGGCGGTGAGGTGTATGCGCTCAACAACGATCTGAAAACGCCGTACTCCGACCAGTTCAGCCTCGGTATCCGCAGCCAGTGGGAGGTGATGGGCCACAACTGGAGCACGTCGGCGACCGTCGCGCATATCCGCAGTCGCGACGGCATCTACTTCCGTCTCGGCAACCGCTACGAGGACGGCAGCTTCCATCGGATTCCGGGTGCTCCGGACGCGACGTGGGGCGGCGTGCCGTTCAACCAGCCCATCCCCGGTTACGGCAATCTGATCCTGGGTGACAACGGCATCGAGTACAACCTCAACTCCCTGCTGCTGTCGTTCGACAAGCCCTACACCGAAGATTCGGGCTGGGGTTTCAATGTGGCCTACACGTTCAGCGATGCCGAAGAGAACCGTTCGGACGCATCGAACGGCGAGTCGTTCTATTTCGACGGGTCGCGCGTCGACCAGCGCTTCTACCGCTCGACCGGTCTGGCCCGACATCGTCTCGTGCTTTCCGGCATCTACGAGCTGCCCTGGGAGACGACCTTCAGTGCCAAGCTGATCGTCTCGAGCCCGAGGCCGCGCAACGCGACCAATTGCATCGCCGATCCGGCGCCGGGCAATCCGTACTGCTTCTACGATCCCTATACGCCCGACGGCACATTCGGTTTCAAGCAGTTCGATTTCTCGCTCGAGCGCCGCTGGGACACCGGCACGGATCTGTCGTTCAAGGTGCGCGCCGACGTGCTCAATGCGTTCAATTGGCGGAACTGGAACCAGTACGACCTGAACCGCGGTGGATGGGGCATCGACGACGCGCAACTCACCGTCAACGAGAACTTCGGTTCGCGTAGCGGCAACGAGATCCTGCTGCCGACGCGGACGTTCAAGCTCTCCTTCGGTATCGACTTTTAAGGTAACCCCTACTGCCGGTCCCCTTCGGGGTACCGGCAGTTTTATACTGGCCCCTGTAAACGATTTCAGCGCGAGGTTTCCTTCACGATGCAATCCCGTCACCGTGCGTTCCAACTCCTGATCTCCGTCGCGCTCGCCGCGTTGTTCCTGGCCGGCTGCGGCAATCAGGCGCCCGCCGAGCCGGATGTGCCGCCGCCGAAACCCGGCCCCATCGAGCAGGTGCCGGAGGTGGTGGCGCCCGTGGAAGAAGCGAAGGGACCACCGGAGCTGCCGCCGCTGTTCGCCGACATCGAGCGCCGCACGTTCCAGTACTTCTGGGATACGACCAACGAGGTCAACGGTCTGACGCCGGATCGCTTCCCGTCGCGTCCGTTCTCCAGCGTTGCCGCGGTGGGATACGCGCTGACGGCCTATCCAATCGGCATCGAACGTGGCTGGGTGAGCCGGACGCAGGCGGTGGACCGCACGCTCACGACGCTGAAGTTCTTCAGCAACGTCAAGATGGGCCCGCAGGCGACCGGCACCGGTGGTCATCAGGGCTTCTTCTATCACTTCATCGACATGCAGGACGGCCACCGGTTCGAGCCGTGGGTGGAGCTGTCGAGCGTCGATACGGGCCTGATGATGATGGGCGTGCTGTTCGCGCAGTCGTACTACGACCGTGACGATCCGCGCGAGGCCGAGATCCGCAAGCTCGCCGACCAGCTCTACCGCAACGTGCGCTGGCCGTTTCTGCAGCAGCGCGCACCGCTGATCTCGATGGGCTGGTATCCGGAAAGCGGCTTCATCGAGCACGACTGGACCGGCTACGACGAGGCGATGCTGGTCTACATCCTCGCCCTGGGTTCGCCGACGCATCCGGTCGGCCCGGAAGCGTGGGAAGTCTGGACGCGCACCTACGACAAGTCTTGGGGCGTCTTCCGCGGCCAGGAATATCTCAGTTTCGCGCCGCACTTCGGCCACCAGTACACGCACGTCTGGGTGGATTTCCGCGGCATCCGTGACGACTACATGCGCCGCCGCGGCATCGACTACTTCGAGAACAGCCGACGCGCGACGTATGCGCAGCGCCAGTACGCGATCGACAACCCCATGGGCTGGAAGGAGTACGGCGAGAACGTCTGGGGTCTGACCGCCAGCGACGGTCCGCAGCGCACCGACCAGGATTTCAACGGCGAGCAGCGCGAGTTCCGTCACTACAGCGCACGTGGCGCCGGTCTCGACGTCGCATTCGACGACGGGACGCTCGCACCCACTGCAGCCGTCGCGTCGATCGCCTTCGCGCCCGAAATCGTGATCCCGGCGACCGAGGAGATGCACCGCCGCTACGGCGATTACCTGTACTCGAGCTACGGCTTCCTCGACTCGTTCAACCCCAGCTTCACCTACGAAGACGTGCCGTTGAAGACGGGTCGCATCGTGCCGGGCAAGGGCTGGGTGGCCAGCGACTACATCGCGATCGACCAGGGCCCGATCCTGGCGATGATCGCGAACTACCGGAACGACTTCGTCTGGAACGTGATGAAGAAGAACCCCTACATCCGCGCCGGTCTCGAGCGCGCGGGCTTCACCGGCGGCTGGCTCGCCGGCGAGGACGAGCCCAAGGATTCCGGCCCGCCGGACGCCGACGCCGCCATGGCGCGCTCGATGGGCATCGCCGAATCGCGCGCCGCCAACCAGCCGGCCGAGCGCGACGGTCGTGCACCCGCACCGGCGCCGGCACGCGCGTCCGATCCGGTTCCGGCGGAGTAGGACCTTGCGCGCATTCCGACGCGTGCCCGGCGCCCGCCGCTTCATTGCGGCGGCGCGTGGCGTCTGCCTGCTGTTCGCGCTCGCGTTGCTCGCGGCCTGCGCGAAGCGCGACGAGCAGACCGTCGTCCGCTTCTGGGCGATGGGCCGCGAGGCCGAGGTGGTCTCGGAACTGGTGCGCGATTTCGAACGCGAGCACCCGGACATCCGGGTCGAGATCCAGCAGATTCCCTGGACGTCGGCGCACGAGAAACTGCTGACCGCGTTCGCGGCCGATGCGCTGCCCGACATCTGCCAGCTCGGCAACACCTGGGTGCCCGAGTTCGCGGTGCTCGGTGCGCTGGAGCCGTTGCAGTCGCGGGTGGATGCCTCGGCTGTCATCGAGGAAGCCGACTACTTTCCCGGCATCTGGCGCACCAACGTCGTCGACGACACCCTGCTCGGTGTGCCCTGGTATGTCGACACGCGCCTGATCTTCTATCGCAAGGACATCCTCGCCGCGGCCGGCGTCGCGGCACTGCCGCGCACGTGGCAGGAATGGGAAACCGCGATGGCGGCGGTCAAGACGCACGTCGGCCCGGATCGCTTCGCGGTGATGCTGCCGCTCAACGAGTTCGAGCAGCTGCTGTCGTTCGGACTGCAGCAGCGCGATCCACTGCTGCGCGACGACGACAGTCGCGGCAACTTCACCAGCCCGGGGTTTACCCGCGCGCTGGGCTTCTACACCAACATGTTCGAGCAGGGCTGGGCGCCGCGGATGTCGGAGACCCAGATCTCCAACGTCTGGGACGAATTCGGCCGCGGCTTCTTTTCCTTCTACGTGTCGGGCCCGTGGAACATCCGCGAGTTCCGCAATCGCCTGCCGGCCGAATTGCAGGACCAGTGGGGCACCGCGCCGCTGCCGGGACCGGACGGTCCGGGTGCGGGCATCGCCGGTGGCACGTCGCTGGTGATGTTCCGCGATTCGCCCAACAAGGACGCGAGTTGGCAGCTGATGGAGTTCCTGTCGCGCCCCGAGATCCAGCAGCGTTTTCACGCGATGATCGGCAACCTGCCGCCGCGTCGCAGCACCTGGGAATTCCCGCAGCTGCGCGAAGACCCGTACGCGCAGGCGTTCCGCGACCAGCTCGAGCGCGTCGAGCCGACGCCGAAGGTGCTGGAGTGGGAGCGCATCGTGCAGGAGATGCGCCTGATGAGCGAACGCGTGGTGCGCGGTGGCATGGCGCAGGACGAAGCGCTGCAGGCGCTCGACGCACGCGTGGACACGCTGCTCGAGAAGCGCCGCTGGGTGCGTGCGCGCGAGATGGAAGAAGGCGAGGGCATCGGTGCGGCCAGTGCGCCGCACGCCGCGGACCAGGGAGCTGCCCATGCGCGCTAGTACCGCCGGCTGGATCTTCGCCGGGCCGGCGCTGATCGTGCTCGGCATCTTCTTCGGCATCCCGGTCGCGTCGGCGCTGCTGCTGAGCCTGACCGACTTCGATCTCTACGCCCTGTCGGACATGTCGAACCTGCGCTTCGTCGCGCTGGGGAATTACGTCGATCTGCTGCAGACGCCGCTGTTCTGGAAGTCGCTCGGCAACACCGCGTATTTCGTCGTCATCGGCGTGCCGCTGTCGATCGGTGTGTCGCTCGGCGCCGCGCTGCTGCTCAACGCGAAGGTTGCGCGGTTCAAAGGCCTGTTCCGCACGGCGCTGTTCGCGCCGGTGGTGACCACGCTGGTCGCGGTTGCGGTGATCTGGCGCTATCTGTTCCACACCAGCTACGGCCTGGTGAACTGGGCACTCGGCCACATCGGCATCGCGCCGGTCGACTGGCTGGGCGATCCGACGTGGGCGATGCCGACGATCATCCTGTTCGCCGTGTGGAAGAACTTCGGCTACAACATGGTGATCTTCATCGCCGGCTTGGCCGCGATTCCCGAAGATCTCTACGAGGCCGCGCGGATCGACGGCGCCTCGCGCTGGAAACAGTTCGTGCACGTCACGCTGCCGATGCTCGGACCGGTGCTGCTGGTGGTCGCGGTGATCACCGTGTCCGGTTATTTCCAGCTGTTCGCCGAGCCCTATGTGATGACGCGGGGCGACCCGCTGCAGAGCACCGTCAGCGTGCTGTACTTCATGTACGAGGAAGGCTTCATGTGGTGGAACCTGGGCCGCGCGTCGGCGGTGGCGTTCCTGCTGTTCCTGATCATCCTCGGCGTCACCACATTGCTGCTGCGCTTCGGGCGCAAGCGGGAGCTGGTATGAGCCGGATCGCGGCGTATCACGAAGTCGGCGCGACGCGCTGGTCGGCCTGGGCGGTCAATGGCGCGCTGGTCGCGCTGGCGGTCGTCGCGCTCGCGCCGCTGCTGTGGATGCTGTCGGTCTCGTTCATGCCGACCGGCGAGGCGAGCGGGTTCCCGCCGCCGCTGCTGCCGTCGGCATTGTCGTTCGACAACTACCACGAGCTGTTCGCGCGTGCGGGCATGGGGCGCTACTTCGCCAACAGTCTGATGATCTCGGCCGCGATCACCGTCGGCGCGTTGCTGATCAACACCATGGCCGGCTACGCCTTCGCCAAGCTGCGCTTCAAGGGACGCGAGCGGATCTTCCAGATCCTGCTCGCCGCGCTGGTGATTCCCGCGCAGGTCGCGATGTTGCCGCTGTTCCTGATGATGAAGGGCATGGGCCTGGTCAACAGTTTCGGCGCGGTCGTCATTCCGGGTCTGGCGACCGTGTTCGGGATCTTCCTGGTGCGCCAGTACGCGCGTTCTATCCCTGACGAACTGCTCGAAGCCGCGCGCATCGACGGCGCAGGCGAGATGCGGATCTTCTTCCAGATCGTGCTGCCGATGCTCAAGCCGGTGCTGGTGACGCTGACCATCTTCACCTTCATGGCCGCGTGGAACGACTTCATGTGGCCGCTGATCGTGCTGACCGACCAGACCAATTACACGCTGCCGGTCGCGCTGGCCGCTTTGTCGCGCGAGCACATCCAGGACGTCGAGATGATGATGGCCGGCGCCGTCGTCACGGTCATCCCGGTGCTGCTGCTGTTCCTCGCGCTGCAGCGCTACTACATCCAGGGCTTGCTGCTCGGCAGCGTGAAGGGGTGAGCAAGCCCGCTTGCGGACCACGGGTCCGCGGGCTTGCGAACGCCAGGCCACGGATGGCATGGCCGGACCATCCGGCGCCTGTGCAGTTCCGCCATGGACGGCAGCGGAATCGTCGTGTGTGAATCGCTTTCAGAAACGATTTCGAGCACCACCCCATCGCGCGAATGCGCAGCAACAGTCCAACCGCACCACCCGAATCGAACCACGGAGCCACCGCACCGCATGAAGATCCTCGACACCCGCGCCGTTCGCGCGCCTGCCGACACCGACATGACGCGGACTGACGTCGCCATCGCAGTTTCCGGCCGTGCCCGAATCGCGCGCGTCGCCGGCCTCGCCGCGCTGAGCACCGCGCTCGCGGCCTGCAACGTCTCGCCGAGTCCCAGCGACGACGGCGCCGCGCCTGACGCAGGTGAGGGCATCCGCATCCTCGACGATTTCGACGATCCGTCGACGTGGACCGTCGTGACCTCGAACCAGGTCACCGGCACCCTGCGCCAGGTCGATGTCGACGGCGGCAAGGCGCTGTGCCTGGACTACGACTACAACGGCGTGTCCGGTCATGTCGGGCTCCAGCGCGATCTGAAGATGACGTATCCGGAGAACTACCGGTTCGCGTTCCGGATGCGCGGCGAGTCGCCGGCCAACGACCTGCAATTCAAGGTCGTCGACGCCAGCGGCGACAACGTGTGGTGGGTCAACCGGCCGAAGTACGATTTCCCGACCGATTGGACCGACATCCGCTACCGCAAGCGGCACATCGACAAGGCCTGGGGACCGGATCCGGACAAGACGCTGCGCGCGAGCGAGAAGCTCGAGTTCACGATCTACAACAACGCCGGCGGCAAGGGCACGGTCTGTTTCGACCAGCTCACGTTCGAGGCACTGCCGCCCGACGACACCTCGCCACTGACCGCCAGCGCCGCGTCGACCACCACGCCCGACGGCGTCGACAACGTCGTCGACGGCAACGCGGAAAGCGCGTGGACCACGGCCACGGCGCCGCAGAACGTGGTGCTCGATCTGGGCACGCTGCGCGAATTCGGTGGCCTGCGCCTGCAGTGGCAGCCGGGCCGTCATGCGTCCAGTTATGCGGTGTCGCTGTCCGAAGACGGCGAGGCGTGGACGCAGGTCCGCGAGGTGACGCAGGGCAATGGCGGCGTCGACTGGCTGGCGCTGCCGGAAGCGGAGGCGCGCTACATCGGCCTCGATCTGCGCGATGGCCCGGCCGACGGTTTCGCGCTGTCCGAAGTCGCGGTGCAGCCGCTGGGCATGTCCGAACATCCGAACGACGTGCTCGAAGCCGTCGCGGCCGACCGGCCCAGGGGACAGTTCCCGCGGGGCTTCAGTGGCGAGCAGGCCTACTGGACGATCCTCGGTCTCGACGGCGGCCTGCAGCAGGGCCTGATCGGCGAGGACGGCGCGATCGAAGTCGCTGCCGCCGGCTTCTCGATCGAACCCTTCGTGCGCGTGGGCGACACGCTGGTGACCTGGGCGGACGCGAAGATCGCGCAGACCCTGCAGGACGACTACCTGCCGATCCCGAGCGTTGACTGGACCCACGATGCGCTGGGCTTGCGCGTGACCGGATTCGCCCGCGGCACGCCGGAGGATTCGCAGCTGGTCGCGCGCTACCGGCTCAGCAATCCGGGCGGCGAGGCGCGTGATTACCAGCTCGCACTCGCAGTACGGCCCATGCAGGTCAATCCGCCGACCCAGTTCCTCAACATCACCGGCGGCGTGAGCCCGTTGCGCCAGTTGGCCGTGACCACTGACGGCGTGCGCGTCGACGGCAAGCCGCGCGTGTTCGCGCGTCAGCCTGCGCAGGCCGCCTTTGCGACCACGTTCGATGCCGGCATGGACGTCGAGCATCTGGCGACCGGCATCTGGCCGGCGACGACCGAGGTGGAGGATCCGCAGGCGTTCGCCTCGGGCGCGATGGTCTACACCGTGCGTCTGGCGCCGGGCGAGTCGCGCGAGTTCGATCTGCTGATCCCGATGACCGGCGACATGGCGCGCGCGCCGGCGGACTGGAACCCGCAGTCGATGCAGGACGCGATCGCGGGCGAGTGGCGCGACAAGCTCGACGAAGTGGGTTTCGACGTGCCGGCCGCCGGCAAGGATCTGGCCGACACGCTGCGCACGTCGCTGGCGCACATGCTGATCTCGCGCATCGGGCCGCGTCTGCAGCCGGGCACGCGCTCGTACGCGCGCAGCTGGATCCGCGACGGCGCGATGATCTCCGAGGGTCTGCTGCGCATGGGCCGTCCGGAAGTCGTCAAGGAATACGTCGAGTTCTATGCGCCTTACCAGTTCGACAACGGCAAGGTGCCGTGCTGCGTCGACGATCGCGGTAGCGACCCCGTGCCGGAGAACGACAGCCACGGCGAGTTGATCTTCAACATTGCCGAGTACTGGCGCTACACCGGCGACGACGCCTTCCTGCAGACGATGTGGCCGCACGTGCTCGGCGCGTACACTTACATGGAAGAGCTGCGCGCCAGCGAGCGCACGGAGGAGAACCGCAAACTCAACGCGGCCTTCTACGGGATGATGCCGGCCTCGATCAGCCACGAAGGCTATTCGGCCAAGCCGATGCATTCGTACTGGGACAACTTCTGGGCGCTGCGCGGCTACAAGGACGCGGTGGAGATCGCCGAAGCGCTGGGCAAGCCGGACGACGCCAGGCGCATGGCGGCCGCGCGCGACGAGTTCCGCGTCGACCTCGATGCCTCGCTGCGCAACGCCGCCGAGCAGCACGGCATCGACTTCCTGCCCGGCGCCGCCGAGCTCGGCGATTTCGATGCGACCTCGACGACCATCGCGCTGGCCCCCGGCGGCGAACAGGGCCGTCTGCCCGAGCCGCTGCTGACCAATACCTTCGAGCGCTACTGGACCAAGTTCACCGATCGCCGCGACGGTCGCGAGCCGTGGAAGGACTACACGCCCTACGAGTGGCGCAATGTCGCCGCGTTCGTGCGCCTGGGCTGGCGCGCACGTGCGAACGAGGTGCGCGAGTGGTTCTTCGGCCACCGGGCGCCGCAGCCGTGGAACCAGTGGGGCGAAGTCGTCACGCCGACGCCGCGCACGCCGTTCTTCCTCGGCGATCTGCCGCATGCCTGGGTGGGCTCGGACTTCGTGCGCTCGGCGCTCGACATGTTCGCCTACGTACGCGAAGTCGACGACAGCCTGGTGCTGGCGGCGGGCGTGCCCGCCGACTGGTTGAACGAGGGCGTCGCGCTGCGCGGCATGCGGACACCGCAAGGCACCGTCGGTTACTCGCTGCGCCGTGACGGCGATGCGCTGCTGCTCGACATCGCGGCCGGCAGCGGCTTGCCCGCGGGCGGTCTGGTGCTGCAGTGGCCGTACGAGAGCGTGCCGGGCGCGACGACGATCGACGGCCAGGCCGCGAAGTGGGACGGCAACGAACTGCGCATCACGCGCGCCGGCGCGAAGGTGCGGATCGCGGGCGCGGGCTGAGGCACGACACGCTGCGGGTGCACACGAGCGCACCCGCAACGGATTGATCCGCAGGCGCGGTGCATGGCTGCGACGGTTCGTCCACGCTGGACCCGTCGCGCGCATGGGCCGCGCCTGCACCACATTCGAGGGGAGGGGAGTTCGATGAAGACCCGGACGTCGACGCGCACGCTGGTGTGCGCGTTGCTGGTGGCCGCGCCCGCGTTCGCGCAGGACGCGGCGGTTGCGCAGCCGTGGATGGACCCCGGCAAATCACCGGATGCGCGCGCCGCGCTGCTGGTCGCGGCGATGACCCAGGACGAGAAGTTCGCGCTGATCCGCAGCCGCTTCGCGATCGGCGAGAAGAAGCCGGACGAGGCGCTCACCGCCGCCGGTTACGTGGCGCCGATTCCGCGTCTGGGCATTCCGGCGCAGGGCCTGGTCGATGCCGGCCTCGGGGTGACCAATCCCGGCGGCGCGCGCGCAGGCGACCACGCGACGGCGATGCCGTCGGGCCCGATGACCGCGTCGACCTGGAGCCGCGACATCGCCTTCAAGGGCGGCGAGACCATGGGGCGCGAGGCCTGGCGCCAGGGCTTCAACGTGCTGCTGGCCGGCAGCGTCAACCTGCAGCGCGATCCGCGTAACGGCCGCAATTTCGAATACGCCGGCGAAGACCCGTTGCTCGCCGGCACCCTGGTCGGCGAATCGATCCGCGGCGTGCAGTCGCAGCACGTGCTGTCGACGATGAAGCACTACGCGCTCAACGACATGGAGACCGCGCGCAACTTCCACAGCGCCCAGATCGGCGACCGTGCGATGCACGAATCCGACCTGCTCGCATTCCATGTCGCGATCGAGACGGGACAGCCCGGCGCGGTCATGTGCAGCTACAACCGCATCAACGGCACCTACGGCTGCGAGCACGACGAACTGCTCAACAACGTGCTCAAGCGCAACTGGCGCTACCCCGGCTACGTGATGTCGGACTGGGGTGGCGTGCACAGCGCCTCGAAGGCGGCGAACGCCGGTCTCGACCAGCAGTCGGCCGGCGAGGTGTTCGACAAGGCGGTGTATTTCGACGTGCCACTGCGCATGGCGGTCGGCGCTGGCGTGGTGCCGCAGGCGCGGCTCGACGACATGGTCCACCGCATCCTGCGCAGCTTCATCGCGGTCGGCGCGTTCGAACATCCGCCGCAGCGCCAGCCGGTGGATGCCGCGCTCGATGCAATCGGCTTCGATGTCGCCCAGCGCACGGCCGAAGCCGGCGCGGTGCTGTTGCGCAACGAGAACGGCGTGCTGCCGCTCGCGCCCGGTGTGCGCCGCATCGCGGTGATCGGCGGACATGCCGACAAGGGCGTGATCGCCGGCGGCGGTTCGTCGATGGTCGGCTGGACCTCGCGCGGCACCAGTGCCGTCACCGGCCTGCAGCCGACGACCTGGCCGGGCCCGGTGATGTTCCAGCCGTCCTCGCCGCTGCGCGCGTTGCGCGACGCGCTGCCGGATGCGCGCATCGACTACGTCGACGGTCGCGACCGCGCGGCTGCCGCGCGGCTCGCACGCGAGGCCGATGTCGCCATCGTGTTCGCGACGCAGTGGGCCGCCGAGTCGGTCGATCTGCCGGACATGCGGCTGCCCGACGGACAGGACGCGTTGATCGCCGCCGTCGCCGCGGCCAACCCGCGCAGCGTGGTCGTGCTGCAGACCAATGGCCCGGTCGAGCTGCCGTGGCTCGATGCCGTGCCCGGCGTGCTGCAGGCCTGGTATCCCGGCATCCGTGGTGGCGAAGCCATCGCGCGGCTGCTGACCGGCACGGCGAATCCGTCCGGACATCTGCCAGTGACCTGGCCGGTCGACGTCTCGCAATTGCCGCGGCCCACGATTCCCGGGCTCGGCTTCAATCCGGCGGACAAGCCCGAAGACACCATCGACTACGACATCGAGGGCGCCAACGTCGGCTACCGCTGGTTCGCGGCCAGAGGTCTTACGCCGCGCTATGCGTTCGGCCACGGTCTGTCGTACACGACGTTCGCGATGTCGGGCCTGCAGGTCCGCGCGGACGGGGCGCGCATCACGGCGCGCTTCAGCGTGCGCAACACTGGCGACCGTGCCGGCGCCGTCGTGCCGCAGCTCTACGTGCATCTGCCGCGGGGCCACGCCACGCCGCTGCGCCTGGCCGGCTGGGAGCGCGTGGAACTGCAGCCGGGCGAAACGCGTGAGGTGGACGTCGCGCTGGCGCCGCGCCTGTTCGCGGATTACCACCCGGACGACCGCAGCTGGCGGATCGCCGCCGGTGACTACACGGTCGTGCTCGGACAGTCCGCCACCGATGCCGGCGTACGCGCCGCGCTGACGTTGCCGGCGCGGCGTCTGGATTGACGACGCGCGAAGCGCGCTGGCCTACCAGCGCGCTTCGAGGCGCCGGAACGGCTTCGACAGGCGCACGCCACGCGCGTCGAAGTCGTCCACCGCGCGGCCATCGACCATGACCACGCTCGGCCGCGTGCGGCTCGGCCAGATCACCTGGACCGGCAGCGCGTCCTGCAGCCCGTCCGCGAGCGTGATCTCGAGCCGCGTGCCGGACTGTTTCGCCGCCATCGTCAGCGGTCCGTAAGCGGTCGGCAGCGCCCGCACCGACAGGCCGTCGCCGTCGAGCCAGGCCTGCGGCGCGCCGGGCAACAGCTGCAGATCGTCGTCGCCTTCGTGCAGCAGCAGGCCGACCAGCGTGCGGACGTACTCGGCACCGATCCACGTATGCGGCATGTCGCCGATGTAACCGGGATAGCGCGGACGCGAATGCACGACCTCGGGCCACATCTGCCACGCCAGCGGGCGGCGGTCGGCCAGCAGCCCGTCGAGCACGGTCTGCGCGTCGCCGGGCCGGTCCAGATGCACGAAGGTCAGCACGTTGCGCAGTTCGTAGGGCGTGTAGGCCCACAGCGCATCGGGCGCGGTGCGGTCGCCGAACTGCCGGGCCAGGTAGCGGTCGAAGGTGGTGCGCAGTTCGCGCTCGGGCAAGACGTGCCGCGCGCCGGTGGGATCGAGCGCGATCGACACGCTGGTGGGGTCGCTGTCACCCAGATCGGCCGATGACGGAATGAAGTCGATGCCCTTCCACGCGATGGTCGCGCGCAGCGACGCGGCGACCGCGTCCGACAGCAACCGTCCCTGTTCGCGCGCCCAGGCCGCCGTCTCCGCGTCGCCGAGTGCGTCGGCCAGCCAGGCCCCGTCGTGCCAGCCCTTGATGCCGTAGAAATCGTCCCAGTAGCTGTGCGTCGGCGTGGAATAGCCTTCGTGGCTGATCGACGGCGCGAGGATGCCGCGAAAGCGTTCGGGCGAGGGATGCGTGCCCATGTAACCCGCCACCAGCGTGCGTTCGCGCAATTCCTGTAGGAACCGCATCGCTGCGGTCACCGCCGGCAGGTACTCGCGGACGGTGTCCGGCCCGCCATCGAGACGCGCCACGTCGGCGACCAGCTGGATGTACTGGCCCTGGCTGTCGTGTTCGATGTCCGAGCCGAAGCCGCGGTTGATGCTGCCGTCCTCGTTGAGGATCGGCGAGATCATGCCGTTGGGGTTGAGCGCGTGGTCGGTGTACCAGCGCAGGTAGTCGCGCGCGATCTTCGGCTGGCCCAGGCGCAGCAGCGCCGTGGCGGTCGCCGCGCCGTCGCGCAGGAACGAGCGGTTGTAGTTGCGCGGGCCGGGCTGCATCGCCGGGCCGGTCTGGTTGACCAGCATGTATGCCGCCTGCGCGCGCAGCATGTCGACGAGGTCCTGGTCGGGCAGGCGGATGTCGAAGCTGTTGAAGCGATCCGCCCAGCCGGCGGCGATCCGCGCGGCATGCGTGTCGAAAGCCTCCGAGGGCGTCGCGGCATCGCCGGTGAGCGCGGCGAGATCGAGCGCCGGCGGTTCCGTCAGTTCGCCCTTGGACGGGTCGAGCGCCGTGTTCCCCAGCGGCAATGCGATCACGATGTCCTGCGTGGCGCCCGGCGCCACCCGCACCGGATACGCGAGCATGCCGGCAGCGAGCCCGGCGGCGTCCGATGCTTCGCGCGCGGCGGGCGGTGTGCCGCGCGCCGCATCGGCGGTGATCTCGGTCTCGCCGTGCGCACCGAACGGCGCGGTGCCGGCGGCGCCGACCGGCGTCATCGAGGTCAGCAGGGTGCGGCCGTCGACACGCACGCGGGTGTGGTCGGCGGTCTCATCGATCGCGATCTGCCGGATCGGCGACCAGCCGCCGTGCTGCCACGGCGGATTGACCTGCAGCGGACGCACCAGCAGCGACAGCGTGCCCTCGACGGGCCGCCGGCCGGTGTTGTGCAGGCGGTAGCGCATCAGCGTCACCGGCTGCCCGTTCTGTTCCAGCGCGAAGGCCTCGTTGCGGATCGTCAGATCGCGCTGGCCCTGCCACTCGACCGAGGGCATCGGCATCCATCGGTCGCGCAGGGCATGGCGACGCTGCGGATCGTTGTCGGCGACGCGCGCCCGGCCGTCGCTGCCGCGCCAGACCGCCTGCAGCATCGGGCCGCCCTTGAAGGGCTCGAGGTTGCCGGATGCGTCGAGCAGCGATTTCTGCCGCCCGGCGGGAATGCCGAGCGCGGTCCAGTAGACCTGTTGCTGGTGCAGCGACGAGGGGAACAGCGCGCCGTGCGTGCGCGAGGCGACGATCTCGTAGCGCCGGGTCGGTGTCAGCAGCTGTTTCGGGCCGAGCAGGCGCAGCCGCGCGATGCCCGGCGCACGTCCTTCGACCTCGCCGACGACCAGGCGCAAGGCGGTCGGCGCCAGCGGCGCTTCGCCCGCGAGCCACGACCGCGTGCCGTCGCCGCCCGGGTCCTCGGCCAGCACGGTCCAGCGACCGTCGGCATCGCGCACTTCGAGCGTCGCGCCGTTGCGGGGACCGTCCCACCAGACTTCGAGCCCGGCGATAGAGTCGGCGCGCGGCAGCGCGACCTCGAGCTGGCGGGTGCCGGGCGCAGCGCCCGCGGCCTCGACGGTGGCCGGCGCCGCGTCGACGGCGAACAGCGTCGCGCCGTCCACGCCGGGTGCGAGCCCGGACAGGCGCGGCGCCGCGTCCGCGGCGAGCGGCTCGAACTCGAAGATCGACGTCGCCCAGTCGGAGGATTTCGACGGGCTGGCGATGCGGACGTAGCGGGCCTCGCGCGCGGGAAACACGAGGGTGTCGGTGTCGCCGCGCGAATCGGTGCTGGTGTACGCCACGTCCCACTGCGTGCCGTCGAGCGAGGTCTCGAGCGTCCAGCGCACCGGAAAGCCGCTGTCCCAGAGGATCGCGACGCCGCCGACGTCGGCCGGTTGCCCCAGATCCACCTGGAACCAGTGTCCGGGCAGGAAGGAACCACCCCAGCGCGTCGTGCGGTCGCCGTCGATGGCGTGCTGCGGGGCGAGTGCATCGACCTGGGTGGAGGATGCCGAGGCGGTCCAGTCGGCGCGTGGCGGCAGGGACGCCGCCGCAGTGGCAGCGCTTGCGCCGCCGAGCAGGGCGAGCAGCAGCCGGCCCAGTGTGTGGCGGCCGGTGCGAGCGGTCGGGACGAGCGAGTCGTGGCACCCGGATCGGAGGGTCATGCAGGCAGGGTAGGCGAAGGGAGAGCGGACGCTACCACCGGCTGGAACCGGTTACATGCTGCGTTGCGGTGTAACGCACCCACCTGGCCGACGGTCGTGCACCGCGCGTCTGCCCTGTGCCGGGCGGAGCGCCGTCTCAGCCGCGCGCGTCGCGCACGATCTGCGCCGCACGCGCTGCGGTCTCGCGCACCCGGCCATAGTCGCCGGCGTCCAGCCAGCCCTTGTCGAGCATCCACGAGCCGCCGATGCACAGCACGTTGGGCTGGGCCAGGAATTCGGCGGCGTTGGATTCCGAGATGCCGCCGGTGGGGCAGAAGCGCATGTCGTGCAGCGGTCCGGCGAGACCCTTGAGCATCGCCAGGCCACCGACCGCACTGGCCGGAAACAGCTTGCAGTTGCGGAAGCCACGCGCGCGCAGGGCCATGAATTCGGTCGGCGTCGCAGCGCCCGGCACGACGGGGATGTCGGCCTCGGCCAGGGCGTCGGCCAGTGCCGGCGGCGTGCCGGGCGTGACCAGGAAATCCGCACCGGCGTCGATCGACGCGCGGATGTGGTCGGCATCGAGCACGGTGCCGGCGCCGATCACGATGTCCGGGCGCTCGCGCTTGAGCATCGCCAGCGCGTCGATCGCGACCGGCGTGCGCAGCGTGAGCTCGAGCGTGTGCAGACCGCCTTCGAGCAGCGCATCGGCGATCGCGCGGGCTTCGTCGAGCGCGTGCACGGTGATCACCGGCAGCACGCCGGCAGCACGCAGGAGCTCGGCTGCGCGCTGCTGGCGCTCGGACATGGTGGAAGCAGTGGCCATCAGGCGTCCTTGGAGTCGTGTGGTGCGTGCAGCGCGGCGGGGTCCGCGCCGAGGTCGTACTCGGCGTCGTACTCCCACGCACTGCCGTCTATGGTGGCCGGGCCGCAGGCGATCGAGAGCGCGCCCTGGTCGGCGGGCGACACGTTCGCGCGGTTGAAGCCGAACAGGTTGCGGCCGTGGTCGGTGGGCGCGGGCGCGGTGTCCGCCGCCGCAGTGCGCGCCTGCCACTCGGCCGGATCGACCAGCACTTCGAGCGTGCCGGCCTCGCCGTCGAGGCGGATCATGTCGCCTTCGCGCACGTAGGCCAGCGCGCCGCCGCGTGCGGCTTCCGGGGTCATGTGGATCGCGGCCGGAATCTTGCCCGACGCGCCCGACAGGCGACCGTCGGTGACCAGCGCGACGCGACGGCCCTGGTTCTGCAGCATGCCCAGCAGCGGCGCCAGCGAATGCAGTTCCGGCATGCCGTTGGCCTTCGGTCCCTGGTAGCGCACCACGGCGACGAAGTCCTGCGGCAGGGCGCCGGCGGCGTGCAGCCGGTTGAGCACCTGCGGCGCATCGACGACGACGGCCGGCGCCTCGATGCTGCGGAATTCGGGCTTCACCGCCGACAGCTTGATCAGCGAGCGGCCGAGGTTGCCGCGCAGCAGGCGCAGGCCGCCCTGGGCTTCGAACGGCGCCGACACCGGGCGCAGCACGCCGGCATCGCCGCTGACCGTCGGGCCCGGCTCGTAGCGGATCCGGTCGCCCTCGAGCTTGGGCTCCTCGCCGTAGCGGGCCATGCCGCCCTCGACGATCGTCGGCAGGTCGCCGTGCATCAGGCCGGCGTCGAGCAGTTCACGGAACACATAGGCGTTGCCGCCGGCGGCGTGATAGCGGTTCACGTCGGCTTCGCCGTTCGGATACACGCGCGCCAGCAGCGGCACGACCTGCGACAGCGCGTCCATGTCGTCCCAGGTCAGCACGATGCCGGCCGCGCGCGCGACCGCGATCCAGTGGATCGTGTGGTTGGTGGAACCGCCGGTGGCCATGAGCATCGCGACCGCGTTGACGATCGCGCGTTCGTCGATCAACTGGCCCAGGGGGCGGTAGTCGTCGCCGAGCGCGGTGATCGACAGCGCACGCTCCACCGCTTCGCGGGTGAAGGCTTCGCGCAGCGGCGTGCCGGGATTGATGAAGGCCGCACTCGGCAACTGCACGCCCATTGCCTCGAGCAGGGTCTGGTTGGAGTTCGCGGTGCCGTAGAAGGTGCAGGTGCCGGGGCCGTGATAGGACGCCGATTCGACCTCCAGCAGCTCCTCGCGCGTGGCCTCGCCGGCGGCGTAGCGCTCGCGCACCTCGGCCTTGGTCTTGTTCGGCACGCCGGGCGTCATCGGCCCGCCGGGAATGAAGATCGCCGGCAGATGGCCGTAGGCCAGTGCGCCGATCAGCAGGCCGGGCACGATCTTGTCGCAGATGCCCAGATACACGCTGCTGTCGAACATGTCGTGCGACAGCGCGATCGCGGTGGCCTGGGCGATGACGTCGCGCGAGAACAGCGACAGCTCCATGCCCGCGCGGCCTTGGGTCACGCCGTCGCACATGGCCGGGACACCGCCCGCGACCTGCGCGGTGTGGCCGAGGCTGCGCGCGGTCTCGCGGATGAATTCCGGGTACGGCTCGTAGGGCTGATGCGCCGACAGCATGTCGTTGTACGCGGTGACGATGCCGAGGTTGGCCGTCGGCCCGTTGCGCAGCCGGGACTTGTCGACCGGCCCGCAGGCGGCGAAGCCGTGCGCGAGGTTGGCGCAGCTCAGGTGACCGCGCAGCGGACCTTCGTCGCGCATGCGCGCGATGCCTGCGAGATACGCCTGGCGCGAGGGCGCGCTGCGCTTGCGGATGCGTTCGGTGATGGACTGGACGGCGGGATGCAGGCTCATGGGCGGCGGCGATGTGAGAAACGGGCGCCCCGGGACGGGGCGGGGACGCGCGGATCGCACTGCGCGCAACGGTCGAACGGGGTGCGTCTCACGGACACCAGTGGACGTGCAGCGCGGCGCCCGGCGTGGTGAAGGCGATGCGCGCCGGAAACTCGGTCGCGTCGTCGCTCTGCAGCAGGCGATCGAGCAGGGCGCGCTTCTTCTCGCCGCGGATCAGCAGGATGCGGGTGTGCGCAGGTGTCAGGCCGGCGGGCGTCAGACTGATGCGACGCTGCCAGGTGCCGGCGCCGGGGCTGCCGCCGGCATCGACGCCGACATAGGGCGAGGTGGCGGCGAGCGCGGCGTCGAGATCGACCATGCCGGGGAACAGCGAGGCGGTATGGCCATCGTCGCCCATGCCCAGCACGACGACACCCGCGGGCTGGCGCGCGTGCAGATTGGCGGTGGAGACCGCTTCGTCGAACGGGCGGCCGGCGCGGGTGAGGGTTTCCAGCCGCGCCTTCTGCGCCTTGTTCTGGATCAGCGTCTCGCGCAGCAGGCGCGCATTGCTGTCGGGATCGTCGGGCAGCAGCCAGCGCTCGTCGACCAGCGCGACATCGACGCGGTCCCAGGCGAGCGGCGATTTCGACAGCGCCGCATACACCGGTCCCGGCGTCTTGCCACCCGAGAGCAGCACGCGCGCGCGCGGCTTGAGCTCCAGGTCGCGCGCGATGGCGGAGGAAATCGCGATCGCGGCGCCCCAGGTCCACTGGGTCGCCGATTCGTAGGCGTGCAGCTGCATGCGTCCATCGTCGCCGATTCCGCCTGCGATGCCAAAGGCCGGGGCGCCGGTCGGCGTCATGCCGCTGCCCTGCGCGTGGCGATCGCAGCCGCGCCGAGCAGGCCGGCATGCGGATGCAGCACCGCGACGGAAGGCACGCGGCCCATGTTCGGCGAGAAGCGGCCCTTGTGCTCGAAGCGCTGGCGGAAGCCCGAATGGCGGATCGAGTCGAGCATCTTGGGCACCAGGCCACCGGTCAGGAACACGCCGTCCCAGGCGCCGAGCGTCAGCACCAGATCGCCCGCGATCGCGCCGAACACCGCGCAGAACACGTCCACCGCACGTGCGCAGCGGGCGTCGCCGTCCCTTGCCCGCGCGGTGATGTCGGCAGGCTGCATCGGGCCCGGGTCGACCCCAGCGATTTCGCTCAGCGCGCGGTGGATGTTGACCAGACCGGGACCGCAGATCAGGCGTTCGTTGGACACGCGTCCGAACTGCGCCGACAGGCGTTCGAGGATGGCGGTTTCTTCCGGCGTGCCGGGCGGAAAGCTGACGTGGCCGCCTTCGGTCTCCAGCGGGTAGTGCCTGCCGTCGCGGATCACGAGGCCACCGACGCCCAGACCGGTGCCGGGCCCGATGACCGCATACGTGCACGGGCCGGCCGGATCCTTCGGCACCGACCACGGCACGCCGCCGATGGCGCTGTAATCGCCGGGCTGCAGCAGGGGAATCGCCATCGCCTGGGCGGCGAAATCGTTGGTCAGCACGACGTCCTCGATGCCGAGCCGCTGCTGGGTGCGCGTGCGCGAGATCACCCAGGGATGATTGGTGATGCGTGCGTTGTCGCCCTCGACGCGACCGGCGACCGCGAGTACGGCGCGCGGCAGCGCGGCCTTGCCGTCGTGACCGGTCTGCTGGAGATAGTGCAGGGCCGCGTCTGCCAGTGACGGAAAGTCGGCGACCGGGAAGACCTGGATCGTGTCGAGCTGCAGCGGCGTCGGGCTGGCGGTATCGGCGAGTGCGAAACGCGCGTTGGTCCCGCCGATGTCGGCGAGCAGGGCGAGCGCAGCCGTCACGATTTGCGTCCGTTGTGGGTGGTCAGCGTGCGCGGCAGGAACGGCTGCGCTTCGACCGGCCCCCAGCTGCCGGCCGGGTAGTCGCGCACCGGCGTGCCGGCTTCGCGCCACGCGGCGCTGACGCTGTCGATCCAGCGCCAGGCGGCCTCGACCTCGTCATCGCGCACGAACAGCGTCTGGTCACCCTTGAGCGCGTCGATCATCAGGCGTTCGTAGGCGATGCGGCGCTTGGGTGGCAGCATCGCCAGATCCAGCGACATCGGCTGCAGTTCGTTGGCCGCCCATTCGGACGCGGCCAAGCTGCCCATCAGGCCGAGTTCGATCGTCTCTTCCGGCTGCAGGCGCACGCGCAGTTGGTTGGCACGCGCGCGCTTGCGCTCGCCCGGCCCGAAGAGCCAATGCGTGACCGGCTTGAACGTCACCACGACCTCGGTCGTGCGCGAGGGCATGCGCTTGCCGGTGACCAGCCGGAACGGCACGCCGGCCCAGCGCCAGTTGTCGATCCATGCGCGCAGGCCGACGAAGGTTTCCACGTCGTCATGACCGCCGTGCTTGAAGCCCTGCACGGCCTGGCCGTCGACGACGCCGGGCGCATAGCGGCCGCGCACGCTGTCGGCCGCGGCATCGGCGGGCGACATCGGCCGCAGTGCGCGCAGCACCTTCTTCTTCTCTTCGCGGATGCTGTCGGTATCCATCGCCGCCGGCGGCTCCATCGCTATCAGCGCCAGCAGCTGCAGCATGTGGTTCTGCACCATGTCGCGCAGCGCGCCGTAGTCGGCGTAATAGCCTTCGCGGCCGTCCACGCCGGCGGTCTCGGCGACGATGATGTCGACCGACTCGATCCAGCGCCGTTCCCACGTCGCCTCGAACAGCGTGTTGCCCAGGCGCAGCGCGAGCAGGTTCTGCACCGGCGCCTTGCCCAGGTAGTGGTCGATGCGGAAGATCCGCGATTCGTCGAGCGCCGACTTCAACGTGGCGTCGATTTCCTGCGCACTGGCCAGGTCGTGGCCGATCGGCTTCTCGAGCACCAGCCGCGACGGCGCTTCCAGCAGTCCCGCGGCCTTGAGCCCGCGGCAGGCGGATGCGAACAGGTTCGGCGGCGTCGACAGGTAGCTCACCGCCGGCCGGTCCGCGAAGCGCGACAGGGCCGCCGCCATCCCATCGGCATCGCCGAGGTCCACCGCCACGTACTGGATGCGGCGCAGCAACTCGTCGACCAGCGCACTGTCGTACTCGTCGCCCAGGCGCTCGCGCAGCCAGTCGCGGAAGCTGGCGTCGTCGTGCTCGCTGCGCGCGATCGCGATCACGCGGAAGGTGTCCGGCAGCAAGCGGTCGCGCTGCAGGTGCAGCAGGGACGGGAATAGATAGCGTTGCGCCAGGTCGCCTGTGGCGCCGAACAACAGCAGGGAGTCGTGCATGGGCGCCGGGACCGTCTCGGGTTCAGGAAAGGGAATCACGGAGTGTGTCGCCGGAGACGTGCGGATCGCAACGCCCGGAGACCGATGCGTCGAGTGGAACATGTCCAGCGCTGTCAGTCGACGTGCGGCGCGCGATGCGCGCTTGGATGGATGCGGTCGTTCGTTGCGCCACGCTGTGCCTCCCACACATCCGCCGGCTGGAATGGAAACGATTACATGCCAGAATAGCGCAATCGCATCACAGCGCGCGGTTCACGCGGGCGACGGCACGATGCGGTCCACGACGGTTTGCGACACACACGGGAGCGTGCATGGCACAGGTGCGGTTCGACGCGGTACGGAAGGTCTACCCCAACGGATTCGTCGGCGTGGCCGGCGCGACGTTCGAGGTGGCCGATGGCGAGCTGCTGGTGCTGGTGGGCCCGTCGGGCTGCGGCAAATCCACGCTGCTGCGCATGGTCGCGGGGCTGGAGGCGATCAGCGACGGCACGCTGACCATCGGCGAGCGGGTGGTCAACGACGTCGCGCCGAAGGACCGTGACATCGCGATGGTGTTCCAGAGCTATGCGCTGTACCCGCACATGAGCGTGGCCGAGAACCTCGCGTTCGGCCTGAAGCTGCGCGGCCAGTCGAAGACCGAGATCGCCGCGCGCGTCGATGAAGCCGCCCAGGTGCTCGAACTCGACCAGGTGCTCGACCGCAAACCCGGCCAGCTCTCCGGCGGCCAGCGCCAGCGCGTGGCCCTGGGCCGTGCGCTGGTCCGGCAGCCGCAGGTGTTCCTGCTCGACGAACCGCTGTCGAATCTCGACGCCAAACTGCGCAGCGGCATGCGCGTCGAGATCGCCCGGCTGCACCGCAAGCTCGGCACGACGATGATCTACGTCACCCACGACCAGATCGAGGCGATGACGCTGGGCCAGCGCATCGTGGTGCTCAAGGACGGCCACATCCAGCAGATCGACACGCCGATGGCGCTGTACGAGCGGCCGGCGAACCTGTTCGTCGCGACCTTCCTGGGCAGCCCGGCGATGAACGTGCTGCGCGGGTCACTGGCCCGGGCTGCGGGCGGCTGGACCTTCGACGCAGGCGCGGGCATCACGCTCGCCCTCGGCGACGCCGGCTTCCCGGCCGAGTGGAACGGCCGGACGGTCGATCTGGGCATCCGCCCCGAACATCTGCTGCCCGCGACGGACGCCGAGGCATCGCTGTCGCCGGTGGTCGAGGTGGTGGAGCCGGTCGGCAGCGAGGTCTTCGTCAACCTGCGCCTGGGCACACACGCCCTGATCGCCCGTCTGCCGCCCGACCGTGTGCCGGTCCCGGGCGAGACCCTGGCGCTGACGATTCCGGCCGGCCGCGTGCACGCATTCGATGTCGAGACCGGCGAGCGGCTGCTGCAGCAGACCGGTTGAGCCGCGCGACGCCAGGCCTGCGTCTTCGCGGAAGCGCTCTCCCTGTGCGTCCGACAACGGCACACCGGCCGGGAATCGCCGCGCCGGAACTCTCGCTATACTGACCGCTTGCGCGCGCGAGCGGCGCTCCGTGCTTGTGGAATCAACCACTTGCGATGGAAATATCGCGTATCGCATGACACGCTATCCGTCATCCATCGCGCCCTGACGGGCGCCAAGAGGCCACCAAAGCCCGCATGCGCCTGTCCACGATCAAGCTCGCCGGTTTCAAATCCTTCGTCGATCCGACCGCGCTGCACCTGCCGACCAACATGACCGGCGTGGTGGGTCCGAACGGTTGCGGCAAGTCGAACATCATCGACGCGGTGCGCTGGGTCATGGGCGAGTCGTCTGCCAGCCGCCTGCGTGGCGACTCGCTGACCGACGTGATCTTCGCCGGGTCGACCGCGCGCAAGCCGGTGTCGCAGGCGATGGTCGAGCTGGTGTTCGACAACTCCGATCACACGATCGCCGGCGAGTTCGCCGCGTTCAACGAGATCTCGGTCAAGCGCACCGTCAGCCGCGACGGACAGAGCGGCTATTACCTCAACGGCACCAAGTGCCGCCGCCGCGACATCACCGATCTGTTCCTCGGCACCGGTCTGGGCCCGCGCAGCTACTCGATCATCGAGCAGGGCATGATCAGCCAGGTCATCGACGCCAAGCCCGAAGAACTGCGCGTCTACCTGGAAGAGGCGGCGGGCATCTCCAAGTACAAGGAGCGTCGCAAGGAGACCGAGACCCGCATCCGCCACACCCGCGAGAACCTCGATCGCCTGAGCGACCTGCGTGAGGAAGTCGGCAAGCAGCTGCAGCATCTCGCGCGGCAGGCCAAGCAGGCCGAGCAGTACACCGCGATCCAGGCCGAGCGCCGGGTCCGCGACGCCGAATGGAAGGCGCTGGAATGGCGCACGCTCGACGCGCGCCTGCGTGCGCTGCGCGAGGGGCTGGCGCAGGAGGAAACGAAGCTCGAGCAGATCGTCGCCGAGCAGCGCGAGGCCGAACGCGAGCTGGAAACCGGCCGCGAGCGTCGCCACGAGGCCAGCGAGGGGCTCAACCGCGCGCAGGCCGAAAGCTACGAAGTCAGTGGCGCGCTGGCCCGCGTCGAGCAGCAGATCCAGCACCAGCGCGAGTTGTCGGCGCGCCTGCTCAAGGCCCGCGACGAGGCCCAGGCGCAGCTGGCGGAGATCGGCGCACACATCGACCAGGACCAGCTCCGGCTCGACACCCTGCACGAGAGCATCGCCGACGCCGAGCCGCGTCTGGCCCAGCTGCAGGACGAGGATGCCCTGCGCCAGGACACGCTGCGCGATGCCGAAACCGCGCTGGCCGACTGGCAGACGCGCTGGGAGACCCACAACCGTGAGCAGGGCGAGGCGGCCCGCGCCGGCGATGTCGAACGTACCCGCGTCGACTACCTGGACAAGCAGTCGCTGGAAGCCGACCGTCGCCGCGAGCAGTTGCAGGCCGAACGCGGCGGCATCGATCTCGAGGCGCTGAGCGAGGCATTCGCCGACCTGCAGATCCGTCACGACGAGCAGAAAGCGGCGCTGGAGACGCTCGGCGACGATTTGGAAACGCGCAAGGCCGCGGCGGTCGATCTGCAGGACGCGCAGCGCGGCGCCCAGGAAGAACTCTCGGTCGTCCGCAAGCAGGCGCAGGAAGCACGCGGTCGGCTGTCGTCGCTGGAAACCCTGCAGAACGCGGCGCTCGGCCAGGAGCAGGGCGCGGCGGTCGAATGGCTGCGCCAGCGGGGCCTGGATGCGTCGGCGCGCGTCGGCGAGCGCCTGCGCGTGGACTCGGGCTGGGAATTCGCCGTCGAAAGCGCGCTCGGCCAGCTGATCGAAGGCGTGCTGGTCGAAGGCGAGGGCGTGCCGGCCGAACTGGTCGATGCGCTGGGCGAACTGGGTGAAAGCCGGCTGGCACTGGTGTCGAGCGAGACCGGTGATGAAGCCTTCGCGCCGACCTCGCTGGCGGCCAAGGTGCAGGGGCCGCTGGCGATCCGCCGGCTGCTCGCGCGCCTGCACGTGGCCGAGACCCTGGCCGAGGCGCGCGCGCTGCAGGCGGGCCTGGGCGATGGTGACTCGGTGATCACCCGCAGCGGCGAGCGGCTGGGCGCCGGCTGGGTGCGCGTGTCGCGCTCGGGCGCGGCGAAGCAGGGCGCGCTGCTGCGCGAGCGCGAGATCCAGTCGCTGCGCGAGTCGATCGCCGCACTGCAGGAACAGGAACAGTCACTCGAAGCGCGCATTGCGCAGGGCCGCGAACAGCTGCTCGGCGTCGAGCAGCAGCGCGAGGAAGCGCAGCGTGCGCTGTACGTCGCGCACCGCGGCGTCTCCGAACTCGCCGGCCAGGTCCAGAGCCAGCAGGGTCGTGTGGAGGCGGCGCGCACGCGGATCGAGCGCATCGATACCGATCTCGCCCAGCTGCACGAGACGCTCGATACCGCCGCCCAGCAGGCGCGCGATGCCCGCGGCCGACTGGAAGACGCGGTCGAGCGCATGGGCGAGTTCGAAGCCGCGCGCGCCGCGCTCGACGCCGAGCGGCGCGGCCTGGTGGACGCCCGCGACCAGCTGCGAGCGGCCGCGCGCGAATCGCGCGACACCGCGCACGCACTCGCGCTGACGCTCGAGTCGCAACGCGCCCAGATCGGCTCGCTGACCCAGGCGCTCGCGCGCATGGGCGGCCAGCGGGGCCAGATCGACAATCGTCTCGGCGAGCTGTCGGCGCAGCTGGCGACCGGCGATGCGCCGGTCGACACGCTGGAGCAGCAGCGTCAGGTCGCACTCGAAGCGCGCGTGCGCACCGAACGCGCGCTGGCCGAAGCACGCTCCGCGCTGGAAGGCGTGGACAACGAACTGCGCACGTTCGAGCAGGTGCGCCAGCAGCGCGATGCGCAGGCGCTGACCCAGCGCGAGGCGATCGGACAGCGCCGGCTCGACCAGCAGGCGCTGGTGATCGCGGCCGACCAGTTGGCCGCCCAGGTGGTCGAAGGCGGATTCGTCGTCGACGACGTGTTGAACGGTCTCGAGGCATCGGCGAATGCCAGGGACTGGGAAAAGATCGTCACCGACTTCGATGCGCGCCTGCGCCGTCTGGAGCCAGTGAACCTCGCCGCGATCGCGGAACACGCCGAAGCCGCGCAGCGCAAGGACTATCTCGACGCGCAGGACGCCGATCTCAACTCCGCCCTGGAGACCCTGGAAGAGGCGATCCGCAAGATCGACCGCGAGACCCGCGGCCGCTTCAAGGACACCTTCGACAAGGTCAACGCCGGCGTGCAGGCGCTGTATCCGCGCCTGTTCGGTGGCGGCCATGCGTATCTGGAACTGACCGGCGAGGACCTGCTCGACACCGGCGTGGCGATCATGGCGCGGCCGCCCGGCAAGCGCGTGTCCAACATCTCGCTGCTGTCCGGCGGCGAGAAGGCGATGACCGCGGTCGCGCTGGTGTTCTCGATCTTCCAGCTCAATCCCGCGCCGTTCTGCCTGCTCGACGAGGTGGACGCGCCGCTCGACGAAGCCAATGTCGGCCGCTTCACGGCGATGGTCCGCGAGATGAGCGAGCAGGTGCAGTTCCTGTTCGTCAGCCACAACAAGGCGACGATGGAAGCGGCCTCCCAGCTCAGCGGCGTGACCATGCGCGAGCCTGGCGTGAGCCGTCTGGTGTCGGTCGATCTGGCCGAAGCCGCGCGGCTGGCCGGCGCCGCCTAGAGACTGTCATCATGTGCTGTCATGCCCCACGTGCCCGGCGCCTGCGCATAATGTGCGCCCCCGAAGGAGAACTCCGCGAATGACCGACGACTGGATGATGCGTATCGGGATCCTGGTCGCAGGCCTGCTGCTGATGGGGGCCATGTGGTATTTCGGCACCCGCCCGCGCAGCGGGCAGGGTCGCCGTGTCGCCAGTACGGACGATCGCGAGCAGCGCCTGGAGCCCACGCTCGGCGCGCAGCTGGAACAGGATCTCGGCGAAGCCGGCGTGCCGCGCGCCGAGGGCGAGACCGATGCCGTGCAGGCGGAGATGGACCTGCTGGACCAGACCGTCGGCGCCGTGTCGCCCAACAGTGAACTGGGCAAACGCACCAGCGACGACTTCGACAAGATCGTGACGCTCTACATCGCCGCGCGCGCCGGCAACGTGCTGCGCGGCCCGGACATCGTGGTCGCCGCCGAGAAGGCCGGCCTGACCTACGGGCACATGAGCGTGTTCCACCGGCTGGTCGACGGCCATCCCGAGCGCGGTCCGATCTTCAGCGTCGCCAACATCCGCAGCCCCGGCAGCTTCGACATGAGCGAGATCCAGGGGCTCGAAACCCCGGCGATCGCGTTCTTCCTGACCCTGCCGGCACCGGTCCGCGCGCTGGATGCGTGGGACGCGATGCTGCCCACCGCCGAACGCATGGCGGAACTGCTCGATGGCGTGCTGCTGGACGAGCAGCGCAACGCGCTCGGCCGCCAGCGCATCGCCGGCCTGCGCGACGAACTGCGCAGCTGGGACCGCGAGCACGAAGTTCCGCCGGTGACGCGCAGCCCGCGCTGGTGAGTCCGGCGCGATGTCGATCTCCGGCATCAGCCACCTGACCTTCGTCGTCCACGACCTCGACCGCACGGCCCGTCTGTGGGTCGACGGCCTGGGTGCGCGTGAGGTGTACGACAGCGGCGATCGCCCGCATTCGCTGTCGCGCGAGAAATTCTTCGAACTCGGCGGCGTGTGGGTCGCGGTGATGGAGGGCGAACCGCTGCCACAACGCTCGTACCGCCATGTCGCCTTTGCGGTCGAAGTGGCCGCTTTGCCGGCGTATCGCGCGCGGCTGGACGCGCTGGGTGTGGATATCCGCCCGCCCCGGCCGCGGATCGAAGGCGAGGGCGAGTCGCTGTATTTCCACGATTTCGACAACCACCTGTTCGAACTGCATGCCGGGACGCTGGCCGCGCGCTTGCAGGCGTATCGCGCGGCCCTCACGCCAACTCCTCTTCCAGGGGAAGAGGGTTAAGGGCAGACGCCCGCGCGAGCCCCACCGTCCTACAATTCCCCCATGTCGAAGCCATCTCCCGCCGGGCGCGTCGCCGAACTGCGCGCGCTGATCGAAGACGCCAATCATCGCTATTACGTGCTCGACGATCCGTCGATCCCCGATGCCGAGTACGACGCGCTGCTGCGCGAGCTCGAAGCGCTGGAAACCGCGCATCCCGAGCTCGCCAGCGACGACTCGCCGACCCGCACCGTCGGCGTGCGACCTGACGGCGGTTTCCCGGAAGTCACCCACGCCATCCCGATGCTGTCGCTGGCCAATGCCTTCGAGACCGCGGGCGTCGCCGAAGACGCCGACGACCGCGCACGCTATGCCGAAGTCGCCGATTTCGAACGCCGCATCGAGCAGAAGCTCGAGATCGAGGCCCCGGTGTTCTCGGTCGAGCCCAAGCTGGATGGTCTCGCGATCAGCCTGCGCTACGAGCATGGCCTGTTCGTGCAGGGCGCGACGCGCGGCGACGGCAGCACCGGCGAGAACGTCACCGCGAACCTGCGCCAGGTGCGCGCAGTGCCGCTGCGGCTTCGCGACAACGGGACGCCGGCGCCGGCGGTGCTGGAAGTGCGCGGCGAGATCTACATGCCGCGCAAGGCCTTCGCGGACTGGAATGCGAAGGCGCTCGACAGCAACGACAAGCTGCTGGCCAATCCGCGCAACGGCGCAGCGGGTTCGCTGCGCCAGCTCGACCCCGCGGTCACCCGCCGCCGGCCGTTGGCGTTCTTCGCCTATTCGATCGGCGAGGTGCGTGGACTCGAGCTGCCGGAGACGCACTCCGAGACCCTGGCGCTGCTGCGCGGATTCGGATTCCCCGTGGCGCCAGAAGCGGATACCGCGACCGGTTTCGAGGGCCTGATCGCCTATTTCCGCCGCATCGGTGAAGCGCGCGACACGCTGCCGTACGACATCGACGGCGTCGTGTACAAGCTCGACGACTACGACCAGCAGGCGACGATGGGCTTCGTCTCGCGCGCGCCGCGCTGGGCGCTGGCGCACAAGTTTCCGGCGCAGGAGCAGTCGACGGTGCTGCGCGCGATCGAGGTGCAGGTGGGCCGCACCGGTGCGATCACGCCGGTCGCGCGGCTCGAGCCGGTGCAGGTCGCAGGCGTCACCGTCACCAACGCCACGCTGCACAACGAGGACCAGATCCGCCGGCTCGACGTGCGCGAGGGCGACACCGTGATCGTGCGCCGCGCCGGGGACGTCATTCCCGAAATCGTGCGCGTGATCGAAGCGCGGCGGCCTGCGGGCACCATCGAATGGTCGATGCCGGCCACGTGCCCGGTCTGCGGCTCGGAGCTGGTGCGCGAGGAGGGCGCGTCGGCCTGGCGCTGCACCGGCGGCCTCACATGCTCCGCGCAGCGCAAGGAAGCCGTGCGGCATTTCGCCTCGCGGCGCGCGATGGATATCGAAGGCCTCGGCGACAAGCAGGCCGAAGCGCTGGTCGAGTTTGGTTTCGTGCACTCGCCTGCGGACCTGTTCGCGCTGACGGTCGAGGATCTGGTGCGGATGAAGACCGCGCTCGATGCCGCGACGGCGGCGGATTTCGCCCAGGCGATCACCGACAGCAAGGGCGCCCTGGCCCTTGATGCTGAAGGCGAAACTGTACTCGCCCAAGAAACGCCTGCGTGGAAGGACGCGACGTTCCTGCGCGCGCATCTGACCGTCGAGACCGGCGGCAAGCTCGCGACGAAATGGGCCGAGAATCTCGTCACCGGCATCGCCGCCAGCCGCAGCACCACGCTGCCGCGGTTCCTGTTTGCACTCGGCATTCCGCATCTGGGTGAGACGACCGCCAAATCGCTCGCGCAGTGGCTGGGCACGCTCGACTTCGTGCGTACGATGCCGGCCGTGCTGCTGCAGGCGCTGCCCGACATCGGCGGCGAAGTCGCGCGTTCGATCGCGACGTTCTTCGAGCAGCCCGGCAACGTCGAGGTCGTCGACGCGTTGCTGACGGCGGGCATCACCTTCAGCGACGAGACCGCGCCCTCGGCCGCGCTACGCGAGCGCCTCGGGCTTGCCCATCTGCTGGCGACGCTGCCTGTCGACAAGCTCGGCGGCAAGAGCGCGGAGCGTCTCGCCGAGACCTACGGCACGCTCGACGCACTGCTGCGTGCGAACGCGAGCGGCTGGACCGGCGCGGGCCTGTCGTCGGCGGGCGCGGACAATCTGTCGGCATTTCTCGCCGATGCGGAGGCACTTGCAGCGCTCCGCGCGAGCGACGCCGCGATGCGCCGCTTGCTGGATGCAGCGCCGGCCAAGGCAGTGAGGACCAGCGGTCCGCTTGACGGCAAGACCGTCGTGCTGACCGGCAGCCTCGAAGCGATGACCCGCGATGAAGCAGGCGAGAAGCTGGAGGCGTTGGGCGCGAAGATCGCCGGCAGCGTGTCGAAGAAGACCTCGCTGGTCGTTGCCGGTGACGCCGCCGGCTCGAAGCTGGCGAAGGCGCAGGAACTCGGCATCGAGATCTGGGACGAGGCGGCGTTGCTCGCATTCCTCGCGTCGCAGACGTGAGGCCTTCGATGCTGCCTTCTGCGCACTTCGACTCCCTGCGCCTGCGTGCGCGGCTCAACGCGACGCTGCGCAGGTTCTTCGCCGAGCGCGGCGTGCCGGAAGTCGAAACGCCGATGCTGTCGCAGGCCGGCAATACCGATCCGAATGTCGCCAGCTTCGAGACCGGATTCAGCGGTCACGTCTCCGCCGGCGTGCGCACGCGCTGGCTGCGCACCTCGCCGGAATTTCCGCTCAAGCGTCTGCTCGCCGCCGGCTTCGGCGATTGCTACGAACTCGGCCGCGTGTTCCGCGACGGCGAGGCGGGCGGCCGTCACAATCCCGAGTTCACGATGCTGGAGTGGTACCGCGTCGGCTGGGACCAGCGCCAGTTGGCCGATGAGACCATCGCGTTGGTGCAGGGCGCGCTGGCGCTCGTCGACGGGCGCGCCGCGGTGGTGCAGACCACCTATCGCGAGCTGTATCGCGACACGCTTGGACTCGATCCGATGACGGCGGCGGACACCGAGCTGCGGGCGGCGCTGGGCGATGTGCGGATCGATCCCGACGGCCTGACCCGCGACGACTGGCTGGACCTGCTGATGACGCATCGCATCCAGCCGGCGAATCCGGCCGACCGGATCCTCGTCGTCCACGATTACCCGGCCTCGCAATGCATGCTCGCGAGGATTGCCGAGCGTGACGGCGTGCAAGTGGCCGAGCGTTTCGAGCTGTATCTCGGCGCGCTGGAACTCGCCAACGGCTATCACGAGCTTGCGGACGGCGCGGAACAACGCGCGCGCTTCGAACGGGATCACGCAGTGCGCGGATCGCGCGGTACTGCACTGCCCGCGATCGATGAGGCGCTGCTGGATGCGCTGGATGCCGGATTTCCGGATTGCGCGGGCGTGGCCTTGGGGGTCGATCGCCTGATGATGGCGATGCTCGGGACGGGGCGCATAGCCGATGTGATCGCTTTTGATTTTGCGCGAGCGTGATCGCTCGCGCGGTTTCGGTGCTTCACCCGAACTCATTGTCGTCATGGCCGCGGCTCTCAACAGACGCAGGTCTGGTAACGCGTGCATCCGTTTTGATCTGGCTTCAGGCTTGGCGCTGGCTCTGCTCCAAGCTTTTGACTTGAATCGAGCCGTAAAGCGAGCCGAGCACCGGAGTCTGGCGTGGCCGAAGAGCAGCCCATGTCTGAGCGCAGCGAGTTTGGGCTGCGTGCCGCGTCAGGCGAGGAGCGGAGGGCACCGATGCGGCTGTATCGCATCGGCTCGCGTCCGGCGAATGGACCTTTTGGTTCCTTTTGGGTCCATCCAAAAGGGACTCGCACGCGCAGCGGGCGAAAGCCGTGCACTTGCTCGCGCTTCTTCGCTTGTCGCTTTGCGACCTTGATGTTCGAAGCAAAAGATCAGTAGCAAGAGCGAAGATCAAAGACAGGGCTTCCGCGCTATCGCGCGGCTTACTTTTGTCTTGGCAAAAGTAAGCAAAAACGTCTTCGCCGGACGCGATCCGCCGCGATACAGCCGCGGCGGTCCCCTGCGCTTCTCGGACGGCGGGGCACGCAGCCCAAACTCGCTGCGCTCAGACATGGGCTGCTCTTTGACCCCGTCGCCCTGCGATGCTCGGCTCGCTTTACGGCTCGATTCAGATCAAGAGCTGGAAGCCAAAGCGGAAAGACCAAAACCAAAGCGGGCGCTAGAGCTAAAGCCAAATCTGAAACCAAAGCCAACGTCAAAATGGATGACCAGCGCTACGCACTGTTGAAGGGCGTGTCCCGCCTTCGCGGGGATGACGGCAACTCGGCGCTTGGCAACGTCCCTTAACAAGCCAACTCCACACCGAATCAACCCCACCAACAGCAATCCAACCTCCCCGATTTACAATGCCCCCATGAACACATCCCCCCTCGATTTCGACCGCTACGACCACATCCGCCCGATCCTGTGGACCGGCGACACGCTGGATCTGCTCGACCAGCGCAAGTTGCCGTTCGTGGTCGAGCACGTGTCCTGCACCAGCAGTGACGACGTCGCGCAGGCGATCCATGACCTGACCGTGCGCGGGGCGCCGGCGATCGGGATCGCGGCCGCGTGGGGCGCGGTGCTGGGCGCGCGCGAGATCGAGGCCGATGACGGCGAGGCAGCGCTGATGAAGCTCGAGCCTGCGCTGCAGCGACTCAACGCCGCACGGCCGACGGCAGTGAATCTGGCCTGGGCGCTCGCGCGGATGCGTCGCGTGCTGGCGACGTCGGGCGCCGACTGGCGCGAGATCCTGGCGCGCGAAGCGCAGGCGATCGCGGAAGAAGACCTCGCCGCGAATCGCCATATGGGCGCGCTGGGCGCCGAGCTGATCGCGCCGGGCAGTGGCGTCATGACCCATTGCAACACCGGGTCGCTGGCGACCGCGGGGTTCGGCACCGCGCTGGGCGTGATCCGCGCAGGCATGGCGCAGGGGCGCATCGGCAAGGTGTTCGCGGGCGAGACGCGACCGTGGCTGCAGGGCGCGCGCCTGACGGTGTGGGAGCTGCAGCAGGACGGCATCGACGCGACGCTGATCGCCGATTCCGCGGCCGCGCATCTGATGAAGACCGGCGCGGTGCAGTGGATCGTCGTCGGCGCCGACCGCATCTGCGCGAACGGCGATACCGCCAACAAGATCGGCACCTACCAGCTCGCGATCGCCGCGCGCCACCACGGCGTGAAGTTCATGGTCGTCGCGCCGTCGTCCACCGTCGACATGGACACCGCGTCGGGCGATCTGATCGAGATCGAGCAGCGCGATCCCGGCGAACTGTTCGGCATCGGTGGCACGCGCACCGTGGCCGCCGGCATCCAGGCCTGGAATCCGGTGTTCGACGTGACGCCGGGGGAACTGATCGATGCGATCGTGACCGAACAGGGCGTCGTCGAGCGGCCGTCCACGACTTCCATGCAGGCGTTGTTCCGGGCCTGAGCGCGGTGCATCGCGATGCGTCCGTGCGCGCATCGTGCGAGGCCGGCGCGGCATTCGCCCGAATTCCAGCGCTGAAAGCCGCTTAAGTGGTTGTTTTTGCGTCGGAAAGGCGGCCTGTGAGGGTCGCTTTTGTGCTAGCATTTCCTGTCGTTTTGATCGCGTTGCCGGCGGCCGGTACGCGCCGCGTTGGTGCCTTGCGCCCAGCGCCGGAAATCCGGACCGCGTAGACAGGATGCAAACCCTCTAGATGGTCGATTCCGCGAAAGAAATCATCCCCGTCAACCTCGAAGACGAGATGCGCCGCAGCTACCTCGATTACGCCATGAGCGTGATCGTGGGACGCGCACTCCCCGATGTCCGCGATGGCCTCAAGCCGGTGCACCGTCGCGTGCTGTTCGCGATGCACGAGCTCGGCGCGCACAGCAACAAGGCCTACTTCAAGTCGGCGCGTATCGTCGGTGACGTGATCGGCAAATACCACCCGCATGGCGACCAGTCGGTGTACGACACGCTGGTGCGCATGGCCCAGCCGTTCTCGCTGCGCTACATGCTGGTCGACGGCCAGGGCAACTTCGGTTCGGTCGACGGCGACTCCGCCGCGGCGATGCGATACACCGAATCGCGCATGGCGCGCCTCAGCCACGAGCTGATGGCCGACATCGACAAGGAGACGGTCGATTTCCAGCCCAACTACGACGAGAAGGAAAGCGAGCCGACGGTCATGCCGACCCGGTTCCCGAACCTGCTGGTCAACGGCTCGGCCGGTATCGCGGTCGGCATGGCGACCAATATTCCGCCGCACAACCTGGGCGAGGTCATCGATGCGCTGGTGGCATTGATCGACAATCCCGAAATCGACATCGACGGGTTGATGGAATACATCCCCGGCCCGGATTTCCCGACCGCGGGCATCATCAACGGCGTGGGTGGCATCCATCTGGCGTACCGCACCGGCCGTGGCCGCGTGCGCATGCGCGCGCGGGCCGAGATCGAAGTGGCCGACAACGGCCGCGAGGCCATCGCGGTCACCGAGATTCCCTACCAGGTGAACAAGGCGCGGCTGATCGAGAAGATCGCCGAGCTGGTGAAGGAAAAGAAGCTCGAAGGCATCAGCGAGCTGCGCGACGAGTCCGACAAGGACGGCATGCGCATCTACATCGAGGTCAAGCGCGGCGATTCGGCCGACGTGGTGCTCAACAATCTCTATTCGCAGACGCAGATGGAGTCGGTGTTCGGCATCAACATGGTGGCGCTGGTCGACGGCCGCCCGCAGCTGTTGAACCTCAAGCAGATCCTCGAGGCCTTCGTCCGTCATCGTCGTGAAGTGGTCACGCGCCGGACGATCTTCGAGCTGCGCAAGGCCCGCGCACGCGCGCACATCCTCGAAGGCCTGACGGTCGCGCTGGCGAACATCGACGAGATGATCGAGCTGATCAAGACGTCGGAGAATCCACAGGTCGCCAAGGAGCGGATGCTCGCGCGCCGCTGGGAAGCGGGGCTGGTCGGCGCGTTGCTCGGCGCTGCCGGCGCCGAAGCGTCGCGTCCGGAAGACCTGCCCGATGGCGTCGGCCTCATCGACGGCCGCTACCAGCTGACCGACGTCCAGGCGCAGCAGATCCTCGAGATGCGCCTGCATCGCCTGACCGGGCTGGAGCAGGACCGCCTGACCGACGAATACAAGCTGCTGCTGGAGACGATCCGCGGCCTGATCGAGATCCTCGAGAATCCCGACGTGCTGCTGGAGGTGATCCGCACCGAACTGCGCAACGTCAAGGAAGAATTCGGCGACGCACGTCGCAGCGAGATCCGCGCCAGCGAAGAGGATCTCGACATCCTGGACCTCATCGCGCCCGAGGACGTTGTGGTCACGCTTTCGCACTCCGGCTACGCCAAGCGCCAGCCGGTCAGCGCCTACCGCGCGCAGAAGCGCGGCGGCCGTGGCCGCAACGCGGCGGCGACGAAGGACGAGGATTTCATCGAGCAGCTGTGGCTGGTCAACACGCACGACACGCTGCTGACGTTCACCAGCGCCGGCCGCGTGTTCTGGCTGCCGGTGCACCAGTTGCCCGACGCCGGCCCGAATGCACGCGGCCGTCCGATCATCAACTGGATTCCGCTGGAAGCGAACGAGAAGGTGCAGGCCGTCGTGCCGGTGCGCGAATACGCAGCCGACCAGTTTGTGTTCTTCGCCACCCGCGCCGGCACGGTCAAGAAGACGCCGCTGACCGAGTTCGCCTATCGCCTGGCGCGCGGCAAGATCGCGATCCGTCTCGACGAGGGCGACGCCCTCATCGGCGTCGCCCTGACCGATGGCGAGAAGGACGTGCTGCTGTTCGCCTCGAACGGCAAGACGGTGCGCTTCGGTGAGGACCGCGTGCGCTCGATGGGCCGCACCGCCGGCGGCGTGCGCGGTATCCGCCTGACGCAGGGCGAGCAGGTGGTGAGCCTGATCGTCGCCGAGAGCGCGGGCGGCATCGAGGACGAGTCCGAGGACACCGTCGACGACGCGAGCATCGAGGCTGGCGAAGCCGCGGTCGAAACGGGTGCGGGCGACGACATCCCCTACATCCTCACCGCCACCGAGAACGGCTACGGCAAGCGCACGCCGCTGTCGGAGTACCCGCGCAAGGGGCGTGGCACGCAGGGCGTCATCGGCATCCAGACCACCGAGCGCAATGGTCCGCTGGTCAGCGCGGTGCTGCTGCACAACCACGACGAAGTGCTGCTGATCTCCAACGGCGGCACCCTGGTGCGCACGCGTGCCTCGGAGATCGCCCGGGTCGGTCGCAACACCCAGGGCGTGACCCTGATGCGCGTGTCCAAGGACGAGCGCCTGCAGGGCATCGAGCGCGTGGACGGCGCGATCGTCGACAGCGAAGACGATCTCGACGCAGTGCCGCCCGGGGACGCGCCGGCGACGGATGCCCCGGCGGCGTCGCCAGACGCCTGATCCGCCTGGCGTCATCGGAAAGGGCCGGCATTGCCGGCCCTTTTTTTTGCGCCGCCGGCGGCGGATATGGGCGAGGCGCGCGTGGGACGCCGATCGCTGCCGGCGGCCGCGCAGCGCGGGTCACCCGGCAGCGTCCGAACCCTGACGCGCCACCGCGTGGAACCGACACGCGCGCCGGTGCCCGAGCGCCTCCGGCGCGCCGGACCGGCGGCCTATACTCGCGGCCAACGCCTCACGGAGCACAGCGGATGTCCTTCGGTCCCCAACGCGCGTCGCTGCGCATGCGTCATCTGCTGGCAGGCCTGACGATCCTGCTGCTCGCCTTCGGCCTGGCGGCGTGCAAACGCGAGACCTCCGGGCAGACGCCCGGCATCAGCGGCGAAGCCATCCGCACCGATCGCGAGACGATCGAGGGTTTCGGCCTGGTGCGGGCCTTTCCCGACCAGCGCGAGGGTGCGCTCGCGCTGGCGCTGGAATTCTCCGAACCGCTGGTCGGCACCCAGGATTTCGACGCGCTGGTGACCTTCACCGACGGGAGCGCCCGCGAGGGGAGCTGGACGCTGGACGACGACGCCAGGATCCTGCGCTTCCCGCACGTCGAAGCGAACCGCGACTACACGGTGCGCCTGTCCGGCAGCCTCGCGTCGGCCGCGGGCGACACGCTCGGCGCGGACATCGAACGCAAGGTCTTCACCGGTGAACTCGACCCGGTCGTCGGCTTCGCCTCCCAGGGCAGCGTGCTGCCGGCCAAGGAATCGCGCGGCCTGCCGATCGTGTCGATCAACGTCGCCGAGGTCGATGTCGAATTCCTGCGCGTCGACGACGATGCGCTGCCCGCGTTCCTCACCCAATACCAGCGCGGTGGCCGCCGGGGCAGCTGGGAGCTCGACAACCGCTGGGGCGAAAAGACGCCCCTGTCGAAACTCGCGACGCCGGTCTACGTCAACCGTTTCGCGATTGATGGCGCGCGCAACGAACGCGTGCTGACCTATCTGCCGCTGCAGGAGATCCGTGAGCTGCAGCAACCGGGTCTGTATTTCGCGGTGATGAAGCGCGCGGGCGCGTTCGAGGACCAGTACGAAACCGCGTTCTTCACCGTCAGCGACATCGGTCTGCACGCGCGTGCCTACGGCGAGGCGTTGTTCGTGCACACCGCCTCACTGCACAGCGGCGCGCCGGTCGGCAGCGCGGAACTGAAGGTGCTCGACGCCAAGGGCGCGACGGTCTACCGCACCAGCACCGATGCCAAGGGCAACGCGATGCTCGACTACACGCTGGATACCGGCCACGTGCTGGTCGCCAGCCGCGGCAGCGATGTGTCGCTGCTGCCGTTCAACCAGCCGGCGCTGGATCTGTCGGAGTTCGCGGTCAGCGGCCGCGAGCAGGCCTGGTTCGACGTGTTCGCGTGGTCGGGTCGCGATCTGTATCGCCCCGGCGAGACCGTGCGCGTGTCGGCGCTGCTGCGTGACCAGGACGGACGACCGGTCGCGGCCAAGGACGGTCGTTCGCAGTCGCTGTTCGCGCGCCTGCGCCAGCCCGACGGCAAGACGTTCTTCGAGACGCGCGTCGAGCCGGGCGAGGGCGGCTACTTCCGCTTCGAGCGCGAGATTCCGGTCGATGCGCCCACCGGCAGCTGGCGCGTCGAGTTCCGCACCGATCCCGCCGCGCGCGAAGCGGTGCAGGGCATGACGCTGCGGATCGAGGAGTTCCTGCCCGAGCGCATGAAACTCGATCTCGACGCGCAGGCAGTGCTGCGTCCGGGCGAGCCGCTGAAGCTGCAGGCGACCGGCGCGTATCTCTACGGCGCGCCTGCGAGCGGCAACCGGTTCACTGCGCGCCTCGCGCTCGCCGTGGAGCGTTCGCCGGTCGAAGGTCTGCCCGGTTTCGTGTTCGGCGATGCGACCGTCGACCTGCCGCGCGAGGCGAAGGATGTCTTCGAGGGCACGTTCGATGCGCAGGGGCGTGTGAGCGCGGACATCCCGCTGCCGGAGGACGCCAGGCCGACGACGCCGATCGCCGCGATCGTCTCCGGCAGCCTGTACGAAACCGGTGGCCGCAGCGTCAACCGCACGCTCAAGCGCGTGCTGTGGCCGGCCGATGCGCTGGTCGGCGTGCGTCCGCTGTTCGAACCCGACGACGGCGCGGACCCCAATACCAACGCGCGCTTCGAACTGACCCGCGTCGGCGCCGACGGCAAGCCGCGCCCGCAGGCGGGGCTCAAGGTCTCGCTGATCCGCGAACACCGCGATTACCACTGGCGCAACGACGATGCCGGCTGGCGCTACGAATTCACCCGTCGCTTCGAAACCGTCGAGACGCGCACGCTCGATGCCGGCACCGATGCCACGCGCTTCGATTTTCCGGTCGAGTGGGGCGAGTACCGCATCGATGTCGAGGACCCGGCGACGAAACTGGTGTCGCGCTATCCCTTCCGCGCCGGCTGGAGCTGGGACGACGGCAACCGCGGTCTCGATGCGCGCCCGGACAAGGTCAAGGTCGCGCTCGACAAGGCCGGGTACCGCGCCGGCGACACGATGCGCGTGACGGTGACGCCGCCGCATCCGGGCAAGGGCCTGCTGATGGTCGAAAGCGACCGCATGCTCTATCTGCACGAGATCGACGCACAGCCGGGCAGCACCTTCGATATTCCGGTCACCGAGGACTGGGAGCGCCACGACGTCTACGTGACCGCGCTGGTGTTCCGCGGCGGCAGCGCGACCAGCACGGTCACGCCGGCGCGCGCGGTCGGCGTGGCGCACGTGCCGATGGAACGGCGCGAGCGGCGCGTCGCCGTCGGCCTGAAGGCGCCGGCGCTCATCCGGCCCGAAGGCCCGATGCAGGTCACCGTCAGCGCGCCGCAGCTGGCCGGACAGGACGCCTGGGTCACGGTCTCGGCGGTCGATGTCGGCATCCTCAACACCACCCGGTTCCCGGTGCCCGATGCGTGGACGCACTTCTTCGCGCAGCGCCGGTTCGGCGTGGACGCCTTCGATCTCTACGGCCGGGTGATCGAGAGTTTCGAGGGCGGCACCGCGCGGCTGCGCTTCGGCGGCGATGCGCCACTGGCCGCGTTGCCGCAGGCGCGGCGCCCGACCGCGCGCGTGCAGACGGTCGACCTGTTCGCAGGGCCGGTGAAGCTCGATGCGCGCGGCAACGCGCGCGTCCCGCTGCAGGTGCCTGATTTCAATGGGACGTTGCGGGTCTCCGCGGTGGTCTGGTCGGCGGACCGTTACGGCAGCCGCGATGTCGAGACCGTCGTGCGCGCGCCCCTGGTCGCCGAGGCCAGCATGCCGCGGGTTCTGGCGCCGGGTGACACCAGCATGGTGACGGTGGATCTGGGCAATTTCAGCGGGCGTGCCGGCAGCTTCGATGTCCGCGTCGACGGCGTCGGGCCGCTCACGGTGGGCGAGGGCACTCGCCGGGTGGAACTGGGCGTCGACGGCAAGACCACGCTGCGTTTTCCGCTGACCGCGCAGGAGGGCTACACGGTCACCAAGGTCCGCGTACGCGTGAACGGCAGCGGCGTCCGGGTCGACCGCAGCTACGATCTGCCGGTGCGGCCGGCCTGGCCGGCGGTGTTGCGGTCGAACACGCGCGTGCTCGACGGCACGATGCCGGTCACGCTCGACACCGGTCTGATGGACGGGCTGATGGCGGGTTCGGTCAATGCCCGCTTCACCGTCAGCGCGCTGCCGCCGATTCCGTTCGCCGCGGCGATCACCGGCGCGCTGGGCTATCCCTACGGCTGCGCCGAACAGACCACCAGCCGCGGCTACGCAGCGCTGCAGCTCGACGATGCCACGGTGTCGATGCTCGGCATCCAGGGCGTGGACGCAGCCAAGCGCCGCCAGTTCGTCGAGGCCGCATTCGGACGCCTCGCCTCGATGCAGGTCGGCACCGGCCACTTCTCGATGTGGGGCAGCGACGGCTACGTCAATCCGATGCTGACCCCGTACATCGTCGAGTTCCTGCTCGACGCGCGCGAGGCCGGTTTTGCCGTGCCCGACGCGGTGCTGCAGAAGGCGCTCGAGCGGCTCGGCGAGGATCTGCTGTCGGGCGGCAACGAGTTCTACGGCCAGGACCACCGCGAGCATCTGCGTTTCGCGTATCGCGCCTACGCAGGCTACGTGCTCGCGCGCGTGAACCGGGCGCCGCTGGGCACACTGCGCGCGCTCTACGACAACGACCGCGGCCGCACCCTCAGCGGCCTGCCGCTGGTGCACCTGGGCCTCGCGCTGTCGCTGCAGGGCGACAAGGCGCGCGGTGAGCGTGCGGTACAGGCCGGGTTCGACTTCAAGGGCGATCGTCCAGGCTACTTGTGGGACTACGGCACGCCGTTGCGCGACGCCTCGCTGATGATCGCGCTGACCCACGAACGCGGCGTCGCCAAGCCCGCGTTCGACGCGCGCGCAGTCGACATCGGTCGCGAGGTCGACGTGCGTCGCAACCGCGGCTGGATGTACCTCAGCACGCAGGAGCAGATCGCACTCGCGCGCCTCGGGCGTGCGCTCTCGTCCGACCAGCGCAAACGCGTCGGTGGCACGCTGCGCGAAGGCGATGTCGACGAAGCCGTGGCGGCTGCGACGATCGTCGGCCGCGCCTACGACGAGGCCGGCCTGCGCCGCGGCGTGCGCTTCACGCCGACGGGCGAACCGCCGATGTACGCGAACATCGACGTCGCCGGCGTGCCGCGCCAGGCACCTGCCGCCGATGCCGGTGTCCTCAAGGTCGAGCGCCGGCTCTACGGCACCGACGGCAAGCCGTGGACCCCGGGACCGCTGAAGGAAGGCGAGGCTTTGATCGTCGCCGTCTCGGTCGTCGCCGACCGCGACATGCCCGATGCACTGCTGACCGATCTGCTGCCGGCGGGCCTGGAAGTCGAGAACTTCAACCTGGGCGACGCGAAGCAATGGGCGGATGTCGTCGTCGACGGCATCCAGATCACCGAGCGCGGCAGCGCGGCGACGGTGCAGCACGAGGAGTACCGCGACGACCGCTACGTCGCCGCGCTCAAGCTCGACAGCGGACGCACCGCGCGCGTGTTCTACCTCGTGCGCGCGGTCAGCCCCGGCACCTACACCGCGCCACCGCCGCTGGTCGAGGACATGTACCGGCCGCAGCTGCGGGGCGTGGGGACTTCCGTGCCGGCGCGGATCACGGTGGTGCAGCCGTGAGGTGTGCCGTCGACCGGGATGCGACGCCGTGGGCGCATCCGGCTACGGACAGGGCATGTTCCGTCGCCGGCCTCGTGACCCGACGACTGCCGGATGAACGCCACGCGTAAGCGCGTCTCCAGGGTCCTGAGCGCCGTGCGCTCCCGCGGGCGTGGCCGGGCGCCGCCGGGGTGGCGTCGTGCGGCGCAGTGTCTGCGCTATGGCATCGCGGCGTTGTTGTCGACGCTGTTGCTGCTCGATCTCGCATTCCCGCCGCAAGTCCCGACGCGCGCCGATACGGGTGTCGTCGTTGTCGCACGTGACGGCACGCCGCTGCGCGCGTTCGCCGACGCCGACGGCGTGTGGCGGCAGCCGGCCACGCCCGCCACCGTGTCGCCGCTGTACCTGCAGGCGTTGCTCGGTTACGAGGACCGGTGGTTCCGTCGCCACCCGGGCATCAATCCCTGGGCGCTCGCGCGTGCGGGCGCGCAGTGGCTGCGTGGCGGCCGCATCGTCTCCGGCGGTTCCACACTGACGATGCAGGTCGCGCGCATCCTCGATCCCGTGCCACGTGGCCGCACGGTGCGCGGCAAGCTCGTCCAGCTGCTGCGCGCGGTGCAACTGGAAGTGCATCTGTCCAAGGACGAGATTCTCGCGCTGTATCTGACGCGCGCCCCGTTCGGCGGGACGATCGAAGGCGTCGAGGCGGCGAGCTGGGCCTATCTCGGCAAGCCGGCCGCGCAGCTCTCGCATGCCGAGGCGGCGCTGCTCGCGGTGCTGCCGCAGGCGCCGAGCCGGCTGCGTCCGGACCGCGACCCCGGCGCCGCACGCGTGGCGCGCGACAAGGTGCTCGAACGCATGGCGACGCTGGGCGCGTGGTCGCGTGCGGATGTCGACGACGCCCGGGTCGAAGCGGTGGTCGCGCGCAGCCTGCGGCAGCCGATGCACGCGGCGCTGCTCGCGCAGCGGCTGCGCGAATCCGCGCCGCGGCAGGCACGCATCGCATCGACGATCGACATCGGCCTGCAGCGCGTGCTGGAGCAGCGCGTGTCGAGTTATTTCTCGCAACTGCCCGAGCGCACGTCGGCGGCCTTGCTGGTGGTCGACAACCGCACGCTGGCGGTCCAGGCCTACGTCGGTTCGGTCGCCTTCGGAGACCGCGCGCGGCTCGGGCACGTGGACATGGTGCGCGCCTGGCGGTCCCCCGGCTCCACGCTGAAACCGTTCCTCTACGGCATGGCCCTCGACGATGGCCTGATCCATGCCGGCAGCCTGATGAGCGATGCGCCGCAGTCCTTCGACGGGTACCGTCCCGGCAACTTCGATGCCGCGTTCAACGGACCGGTGGCCGCCGACGATGCGTTGCGCCTGTCGCTCAACGTGCCTGCGGTCGATCTGCTCGATCGCGTGGGGCCCGCGCGCTTCGCCGCGCGACTCGACAATGCCGGCGTGACCCTGCGCTTTCCGCGTGGCGCGGCGCCGAACCTGTCGCTGATCCTGGGCGGCACCGGCGCGACGCTGGAACAGCTGGTCGGCGCGCACGCCGCGCTGCATCGCGACGGCATCGCGGGCCGCGTTCGCCTGACGCCGGAGGCGCCGCGGGTCGAACGCCGGTTGATGTCACCGGGCGCGGCCTGGATCGTGCGCGAGATCCTCGAGTCCAACCCGCGGCCGGGCGAGCGCGTGGACACCTTCGACACCGGCGGCCGTCCCCGCGTGTCGTGGAAAACCGGCACCAGCTACGGCTACCGCGATGCCTGGGCGATCGGCGGCACGCATCGTTACACGGTCGGCGTGTGGGTCGGACGCCCCGACGGCACACCGTTGCCCGGCCAGTACGGTGCGGTCACCGCATTGCCGCTGCTGTTCGAAACGATCGACAGCCTGCCGCGCGATCGCGCCGACGCGGTGCGCACGCCGCCGCCTGCCAATGTGCGCGAAGTCGGCATCTGCTGGCCGCTGGGCACCGCCGCAGACACCCAGTCGGCGGGCTTGTGCCAGCGTCGCCGCGATGCCTGGACGCTCGACGGCAACGTGCCGCCGACGTTGCCCGAGCGCGATGCGCGTCGCTGGGGCGCGGGCGTCGTGCGTTTCGATGTCGATGCAGGCAGCGGGCTGCGGCTGTCGGCGGCCTGCAGCGCGTCGCACGTGCGTCGCAGCGCGGAGGTCGCCCGCTGGCCGGCCCTCGTCGCGCCCTGGCTGCCGGCTTCGGCACGGCAGGCGTCGCGACTGCCTGCCCTGTCACCCGATTGCGCGGACGACGGACGCGACGCGGCCGAGGCATTGCACATCGAAGGCCTTACCCCCGGCACCGTGCTGGCGCGTCCGCCGAACAGCGCGCACGGGGTGCGTTTGCAACTCCGCGCGCTCGGCAGCGAGGGGCGCGTGCAATGGCTGCTCGACGGCCGCTGGATCGGCGAGACGCGCGGCGCGCAGTGGCTGCGGCACGAATTCGACACGCCGGGCGCGCATGCGTTGACCGCGCTGGCGGATGACGGCGCGTGGCGGCGCGTGGCGTTCCGGGTGGCGCAGTGAGCTATGTGCCGGCGCGTGCCCGACCGGACGATCGAGGTTTTCAGGTCAGCGCCGCGCTGCAGCCTCAGTCCAGATGCGCGAGCACGTGCGCGGCCGACGAGACCTTGAACTCGCCCGGCGCTTCGACGAACAGCTGCTTCACCACCGCGTCGTCGGCATACAGCGCGAAGCGCTTCGCGCGCAGGCCCATGCCGTAGGCGCTGGCGTCCATCTCCAGACCCATGGCCTTGACCAGATCGCCGTTGCCGTCGGAGACCATCTGCAGGCCGTCGGGCACGCCGGCGCTTTCGCCCCACGCCTGCATCACGAACGGGTCGTTGACGGCGATGCAGATCACGTCGATGCCGCGCTGGCGGAAGGCATCGAAGTGTTCGACGAAGCCCGGCAGGTGATGCTCGGAACAGGTGGGCGTGAACGCGCCCGGCACGGCGAACAGCACGACCTGCTTGCCGGCGAACAGGGTCGGCGTGTCGACGACGCGCACGCCGTCGTGCATGAGCTTGAGCGTGACTTCGGGAATCGTGTCGCCGATCTGGATCGTCATGGGGGTGTTCCGGGGAGGGTGAACGGAAGTCTAGCCGCTCGGGATGTGAGCGCAGGGCAATGCTTGAAAGCCCCGCGCGCGATCCCAGATCGGGGCCATCGCGGCCTTCGGTGCCGCCCCAAGATCGGAGTCACTCCCATGCGCCATGAAGCATTCCGCGCCACCGCCCGCCAGGCGAACCAGGGCGCCTCGACGCGTCTGCACGACGAGATGCGCCAGTTCCTGCAGCAGTTCGTCCAGAGCGATGCCGACGCATCGTCCGTCGTCACCAGCGAATGGACGCCCCGGGTCGACATCCGCGAAGAACGCTCGCGGTTCGTGATCCTCGCCGACCTGCCGGGTATCGATCCGGCGCAGGTGGAGATCTGGATGGACAAGGGCGTGCTGAGCCTCAAGGGCGAGCGTGCGCCTTCCAGCCAGGACGCGAGCGACGGTCAGCCCGGCGACGTGCGGTTCTCGCGCCTCGAGCGCACCACGGGTCGGTTCCATCGCCGCTTCACGCTGCCCGACAGCGCCGACGCCGATGCGATCACGGCCAGCGGCCACCACGGCGTGCTCGAGATCAGCATTCCCAAGCGCGCGGAATCCACGCCGCGTCGCATCCAGGTCGGCGCGGCGTCCGAAGGCGGCACGCGCCAGTAACCTTGGGTCTGCAGCAGTCGTGTGTACGGCCGCTGCATCCACGACGCGGCGACGGCCTGCGGGTATCCTGCGGGCCGTCGCCGTCGTGGCGTTGAATGCAAGACGGGCGTGCGCCCGCACTGGACCTGAAGCACATGCAGTTTAAGGATTACTACGAGATTCTCGGCGTCGACGCGAACGCGGGCGATGCGGAGATCAAGACCGCCTACCGCCGGCTCGCGCGCAAGTACCACCCGGACGTCAGCAAGGAACCGGGTGCGGAAGACACGTTCAAGTCGGTCAACGAGGCCTACGAGGCGTTGCGCGACCCGGAGAAGCGCAAGGCCTACGACCAGCTCCGCGCGCGCGGTTACCGGCCGGGCGACGACGTGCAGCCGCCGCCGGGCGGATTCGGCGGCGGCCCGGGCGGCGTGGATTTCGACGAGATCTTCGCCGGCGGTGGTGCGGGCGGCGGCTTCAGCGATTTCTTCGAGCAGATGTTCGGCCGGCGCGCGGGCGGCTATGCCGGTCCCCAGCAGCCCGGTCGAGGCGGTCCGCCGCCGCGCGGTGACACGCGCGCGCGCCTGGCGGTCACGCTGGAAACAATCCACCGCGGCGACAGCGTGCGGGTGCCGGTGATGGGCAAGACCTTCGAGGTGAAGATTCCGCGCGGCATCCGGCCGGGGCAGGTCGTGCGTCTGCCGCGACAGGGCCAGCAGGGAGGCGATCTGCTACTGGAGATCGAATACGCCGCGCATCCCGACTTCGAGGTCGACGGTCGCAACATCATCCACACGCTGCCGATCGCGCCGTGGGATGCCGCACTCGGTGCGACGATCAGCGTGGCCACGCTCGGCGGCCACGTGGACCTGAAGATTCCGGCGAGCTCCGAAGCCGGTCGCAAGTTGCGACTGCGCGGGCGGGGGCTGCCGGGCACCGGCGGCGCGCCGGACGGTGACCAGATCGTGGAGCTCGAGATCCAGGCGCCGGTGGCGCAGGACATGCAGCAGGTCGCGGCCTACGAGGCGTTGCGCGACGCGTTTCTCGCCAGGAAGGCGTAATCCGGTCGTAGGCGTCTGCGGCGCGTGGCGACGGGATGAAACCGCTCGCGACGCCGTCGCGGCGCGTCTGATGCGCGGACGGCAGTGCACGCAGACCCGCCAGGACGCACGTGGCGCCGGGGCTCCGGCGCCGCGGCTCAGGCAGCAGGCGTCGCGTCGCCGCCGATGGTCTTGCGGATCGCCTCGAGCAGCTCGACTTCGCTGAAGGGCTTGGTGAGATAGGCCTTGGCGCCCTGGCGCATGCCCCAGACGCGGTCGGTGTCCTGGTCTTTCGTGGTGACCAGGATGACCGGAATGTGCGCGGTCGTCGGTTCGCGGGTGATCGAACGCGTGGCCTGGAAGCCGTTGAGGTTCGGCATCACCACGTCCATCAGGATCAGATCCGGCAGCTCGCGCTTGGCCGCGTCGACGCCGGCCTGTCCATCCTCTGCGGTCAGCGCCTCATGGCCCAGCTTTTCCACGATCCGCCGGATGCCCATCAACTGCGACGGCGAGTCGTCGACGATCAAAATACGTGCCATGGATTCCCCCTGATAAGACGTCTGCGATTCTAGCCGCGCATTCAGCGCGCGCGTGCGCAGGCGATATCAAAGCGTGACGAGCGTCCGCCCGAACGCGCCGCCGGCGAGCATCGTGTCGAACACGGCCGGCAATTCCGACAGGCCGACTTCGCGCGTGCAGATCGTATCGAGATGGCGCGGCTTCCAGTCGCTGGCCAGATGCTGCCAGACCGCGTCGCGCACATCGCGCAGGGTGCCCGCCGACGCGACGCCCAACAGCGAGACGCCGCGGATGATGAAAGGCATCACCGTCGCCCCGAGATCGGCGCTGGCCGCGAGCCCCGCACTCGCCACGTTGCCGTAGGGCACGGTCTGCGCGAGCAGGCTGACCAGCATCGGGCCGCCGACGTTGTCGAGGCCGCCACCGAAGCGCGCGGATTCCATCGGGCGTGTGGTGCCGAGTGCATCGCGACCCAGCACGTCGGATGCGCCGATCGACTTCAGATAGTCCACGTGCTCGGGTTTGCCGCTGACCGCGTGCACCTCGAAGCCCGCGCTGCTGAAGATGTCGACCGCGAGCGACCCGACGCCGCCCGTCGCGCCCGTGACGGCGAGCGGACCGAGCGCCGGCGTCTGCCGGTTCTCGTGCATGCGCAGCAGGGCGAGCGCGGCGGTGAACCCGGCGGTCCCGAGGATCATGCTCTCGCGCAGGCTCAGGCCCTGCGGCAGCGGAATCGCCCACTGCGATTCGATGCGCGCGTACTGCGCGTAGCCACCGTCGCGCGTTTCCGACAGGCCGCTGCCGGTGACGAGCACCGCATCGCCTTCCTTGAACGCGGGATCGCGCGAGGCGACGACATGGCCGGCCACGTCGATGCCGCCGACCAGCGGAAAGCGCCGCAGGATCTTGCCCTTGCCGGTGCCCGCGAGCGCGTCCTTGAAGTTCACCGACGAATGCGCGACCGCGATGTCGATCTCGCCGTCGGCCAGATCGTCGAGCGCGATCTGCTCGATGCCGCTGCGGTAACCGGCGTCGTCGTTGTGGATACGGAAGGCGTCGAACTGGGCGGGCAGGGACATCCTTGGAACCTCGGTGGTCTCAGACGAGGTCAGGATACAGGTCGTGCGCGTCGGGACTGGTCGACTCGATCAGCTGGGGCTTCCACACGCGCCGCAACGCCTTCATGCGCTTCCCGTGGACGATTGCGGCCGCCATCAGGTAGTGCGTTACGAACCAGACGAGATACTCGAAGAATGGAATGACGCAGTCCCGGATGCCCGATGGCACACACCGCACGCGCTCACTCCGCCGCGCACGCCCTCACTTCAGGACACTGCGCCGCTTCTCGTCGATCCACTTGCTCGCCTGCGCGGGCTCGTAGGCCTGCATCCACGCGAGCATCTCGCCGATGTCGCTGCCGTACCAAAGGTCCGCACGCTGGTCGGGGTGCAGGAAGCGCTCCTCGACCATCCGGTCGATCATGCCGATCAACGGTGCATAGAAGCCATCGACATCGAGGAAGGCGCAGGGCTTGTTGCCGATGCCGAGCTGGCGCCAGGTCAGCATCTCGAAGATCTCTTCCATGGTGCCGAAGCCGCCGGGCAGGGTCACGAAGCCGTCGGCGAGTTCGAACATGCGCATCTTGCGGGCGTGCATGGAATCGACGATTTCGAGTTCGGTCAGGCCGCGGTGCGCGACCTCCCAGTCGGCGAGCTGCTTGGGGATCACACCCGTGACCTGGCCGCCGGCATCGAGCACGGCGTTGGCCACGGTGCCCATCAACCCGACGTTGCCGCCGCCGTAGACCAGGCGCAGCCCGTCCCTGGCGAGGCGGTCGCCCAGCGCCATCGCGCGCTCGGCGTAGACGGGCTTGCTGCCGGCATTGGAGCCGCAATAGACGCAGACGCTTTTCATCGGGATTCGACACTCGGGATTGGGGATTTGGAAATGCGAACGCCGGGCGATGCCCGGCGTCCACTTTCGGGATCGGTCGGATCGCGGGATGGCGCTCTGTCAGCGCCGATCCCGCATCCCCGATCCCATCGTTCGATCAATTGGCTTTATGGATCGACCGCTTGTCGACCGCCATCGCCGCGTCGTGCACCACTTCCGACAGCGAGGGATGCGCATGGCAGATGCGGGCGAGGTCGTCGGCCGAGCCGCTGAACTCCATCGTCAGCACGCCTTCGTGCACGAGCTCGGAGACATTGGCGCCGACGAGATGCATGCCCAGCACGCGATCGGTCTCGGCGTGCGCGAGCACCTTCACGAAGCCGGTCGCCTCGATCATCGCGACCGCGCGGCCGTTGGCGGCGAACGGGAAGCTGCCTGCCTTGTACGGGATGCCTTCGTCCTTGAGCTGCTGCTCGGTCTTGCCGACCCAGGCCAGTTCCGGCTCGGTGTAGATGACCCACGGAATCGTGTCGAAATTGACGTGGCCCGGCAGACCGGCAATGAGTTCGGCGACCGCGATGCCTTCCTCGAAACCCTTGTGCGCCAGCATGGGCCCGCGCACGCAGTCACCGACCGCCCACACGCCATCCACACCAGTGTGGCAGTGCGCGTCGACTTCGATCTGGCCACGGTCGGTCAGCTTCACGCCCGAATCGTCGGCCAGCAGGCCCTTGCTCGCGGCCTTGCGGCCCACGGCGACCAGCAGCTTGTCCACCGTCAGGGTCTGCTCGCCGTCCTTGTCGGTATAGCTGACGACGACTTCCTTCTTCTTGCCCTTGCCGGTGATTTCGGTCTTCGAGACCTTGGCGCCCAGCTTGATGTCGAGGCCCTGCTTCCGGAATTCCTTCAACGCGACCTTGCCCACTTCGGCGTCCGCAAGCGCGAGGAAGTCGGGCAGGGCTTCGAGGATCGTGACCTCGGCGCCGAGACGCTTCCACACGCTGCCGAGCTCGAGACCGATCACGCCGGCGCCGATGACGGCCAGGCGCTTCGGTACCTCGGTGAAGTCCAGACCGCCGACGTTGTCGACGATGGTGTCGCCGTCGAACTTCGCGAACGGCAGTTCGATCGAATCCGAACCGGCCGCGATGATGACGTTGGCGCCGGTCAGTTCGACCTGCGTGCCATCGTGCTGCGCGACCTTGACCACACGGTCGGCGTGCAGCGTGGCGAAGCCGTAGTACGGCGTCACCTTGTTCGCCTTGAACAGCATCGCGATGCCGCCGGTGAACTGCTTCACGATCTTGTCCTTGCGGCCGATCATCGCTTCGACGTCGATCTTCGCGTCCTTGAAGCTGATGCCATGGTCGCCAAAGATGTGGCCCATGTTCCAGAACTGGCGCGAGGAATCGAGCAGCGCCTTCGACGGGATGCAGCCCACGCGCAGGCAGGTACCGCCCAGCGCCGGCTTGCCGTCCTTGCCCAGCGCGGCGTCGATGCAGGCGACGGTCTTGCCGAGCTGCGCAGCGCGAATGGCAGCGTGGTAACCGGCCGGGCCGGCACCGATGACGACGACGTCGAATTGTTCAGCCATGGGGGAATTCCTTCTTTCGATGCCTGCCGGGACGGGCAGGGTGCCGATGCGGCGAATGTGGGGGTGCGGCGCGGGCGCCACAAGTGCGAACCCCCTCCGTGGAGGGGGTCGCGGCGCATCACATGCCGAGCAGCATGCGGTGCGGGTTTTCCAGCTGGTTCTTGATGTCGACCAGGAACAGCACCGCGTCCTTGCCGTCGATGATGCGGTGGTCGTAGGACAGCGCCAGGTACATCATCGGCGCGGCGATGACCTGGCCGTTCTCGACGATGGCGCGCTCCTTGATGGCGTGCATGCCGAGGATCGCCGACTGCGGCGGATTGACGATCGGCGTCGACATCAGCGAGCCGAAGGTGCCGCCGTTGGTGATCGTGAACGTGCCGCCCTGCAGATCGTCCAGGCCCAGCTTGCCGTCGCGCGCCTTCTTGGCGTAGTCGGCGATGCCCTGCTCGATCTCGGCGAAGCCCTGACGCTCGACGTTGCGCAGCACCGGCGTCACCAGACCGCGATCGGTCGAGATGGCGACCGAGATGTCGGCGTAGCCGTGATAGATGATGTCGTTGCCGTCGACCGAGGCATTGACCACCGGATACTTGGCCAGCGCGTTGGCGGCGGCCTTGGCGAAGAAGCTCATGAAGCCGAGCTTGATGCCGTGGTCCTTCTGGAACTGTTCGCCCAGTTCCTTGCGCAGCGCCATCACCTTGCCCAGGTTGACCTCGTTGAACGAGGTCAGCATCGCGATCGATTCTTTCGACTGCATCAGGCGCGCCGCGATGGTCTTGCGGATGCGGGTCATCGGCACGCGCTCTTCCGGACGCGCGCCGCCGGACACGCCGGGGGTCTTGCCCGAGGCGTAGTTCAGCAGGTCTTCCTTGGTCACCGCGCCGCGACGGCCGGTGCCTTCGACCTGCGAGGCGTCGATGCCCTTGCTCTCGGCAGTGAAGCGCGCGCCCGGCGGCAGGCCGTCGTTCTTGCCCGACGACGTCTGCGGCTTGGTCGAGGACGGCGCCTTGTCGTCGGCCTGCTTGGCCTGCGACTTCGGCTGCACTTCCTCGGCACCGGCGGCCGGCGCCTCCTTGTCCTTGGCGCCCGATTCGGCGGGCGGCGCTTCGGCGGCGGCCCCTTCCTCGATGATCGCGATGACCTGCGCGCTGTTGACCGTCGCGCCTTCCTCGAACTTGATCTCCTTCAGCACGCCGTCGACGGTCGACGGCACTTCGAGGACGACCTTGTCGGTTTCCAGATCGACGAGGTTCTCGTCGCGCTTGACCGCATCGCCGGCCTTCTTGTGCCAGGTGGCGATGGTCGCGTCGGAAACGGATTCGGGCAGGACCGGGACTTTGATTTCAGTGGCCATGTGGCTTCCTGGAAAAGCGTTGAATGTGGGAAATGGGTGAGCGGAGTGCGCGCCGGATTACTCGGCGAGCACCTTGCCGGCGAGATCGTTGACCAGCGCATCGGCGATCAGCTGCTGCTGCTCGGCGACGTGGTCGTTGAAATGACCGACCGCGGGCGAGGGCGAGCGTGCGCGACCGGCGTAGTGCACCGACTGCTTGGGCCCGGAACAGAACTCGAGGTGGTGCTTGATCTGGTACCAAGCGCCCTGGTTCTGCGGCTCTTCCTGGCACCAGACCACCTCGGTGGCCTTCGGGAAGCGCTTGAGCTCGGCGGCCAGCAATGCGCGCGGGAACGGGTACAGCTGTTCCACGCGGAGCAGGGCGACGTTGTCGAGCGCCTGCTTGCGGGCTTCCTCCAGCAGGTCGTAGTAGACCTTGCCCGAACACGCGACCACGCGGGTCACCTTCTTCGGGTCGGCCTCGTGGTCGGGGATCAGGTGCTGGAATTCGCCGTCGGCCAGTTCCTCGAGCGAGGACACGGCCAGCTTGTGGCGCAGCAGCGACTTCGGCGTCATGACCACCAGCGGCTTGCGCGTGGTCATGCACAGCTGGCGACGGATCATGTGGAACGCCTGCGCCGGTGTGGTCGGCACGCAGACCATCATGTTCTCCATCGCGCACAGCTGCAGGAAGCGCTCGAGGCGCGCCGAACTGTGCTCGGGGCCCTGGCCCTCGTAACCGTGCGGCAGGAACAGCGCCAGGCCGCAGAGACGATCCCACTTGGCTTCGCCCGACGACAGGAACTGGTCGATCACCACCTGGGCGCCGTTGGCGAAGTCGCCGAACTGGCCCTCCCAGATGCACAGCGTGCCCGGCTCCGAAGAGGCGTACCCGTACTCAAACGCCATGACCGCTTCCTCGCTGAGGAGCGAGTCGATGATCGTGGCGTCTTCCGGGTTCTGCACCAGTTCGCGCAGCGGCATGTAGTTCTCGCCGCTCTTCTGGTCGTGCAGCACCGCATGGCGATGGAAGAACGTGCCGCGACCGCTGTCCTGGCCCACCAGGCGCAGGCGATGGCCGGCATCGAGCAGGGTGGCGTAGGCGAGGTTTTCGGCAAAGCCCCAGTCGCCGGCCTGTTCGCCGCGCGCCATCTTGCGGCGGTCGTCGTAGATCTTGGCGACGCGCGCCTGCAGGGTCAGGGACTCGGGCAGGGTGGTGATCTGCGTCGCCAGCGCCTTGAGCTTGTCGACGGACACGGTCGTATCGAGCGTGTCGGTCAGGCGGCCGGCGAGATAGGGATCCCAGTCGATCGTCAGCTCGTAGTCGCTCGGCTTGGCATCGGCCAGCTCGACCGTCACTTCACCGGCGTCGAGCTTGTTGCGGTAGCCGTCGACGATCGCCTTGGCGTCCGCTTCGCCCAGCACGCCATCGGCCACGAGCTTCGCGGTGTAGAGTTCGCGCGGGGTCTGGTGCTTGCGGATGATCTGGTACATCAGCGGCTGCGTCGCCGCCGGCTCGTCGGCCTCGTTGTGGCCGTGGCGGCGGTAGCACACGAGATCGATCACGACGTCCTTGCCGAACTGCTGGCGGAAGTCGTAGGCCAGCTCGGCGCAATAGACCACGGCTTCGGGATCGTCCGCGTTCACGTGCAGGATCGGCGCGCCGACCATCTTGGCGACGTCGGTGCAGTAGAGCGTGGAACGCGCGTCCTGCAGATCGCTGGTGGTGAAGCCGACCTGGTTGTTGATGACCACGTGGACCGTGCCGCCGACCGCGAACCCGCGGGCCTGCGACATCTGGAACAGCTCCATGTTGACGCCCTGGCCGGCGAACGCCGCGTCGCCGTGCAGCAGCACCGGCAGCACGACCTTGCGCTCGGTGTCGCGTCGACGGTGCTGGCGCGAACGCACGCTGCCGGCGACCACCGGGTTGACGATTTCCAGGTGCGACGGATTGAACGCCAGCGCCAGATGGACCGGGCCGCCGGGCGTCGCCAGATCGGCCGAGAAACCCATGTGGTACTTCACGTCGCCGGTGTGCGCGCGATCGGTGTCGTGGTGGTCGAACTTGCCTTCGAACTCGTCGAACAGCTTGCGCGGGTTCTTGCCGAGCGTGTTGACCAGCACGTTGAGACGGCCGCGATGGGCCATGCCGATCACGATGTCCTTGACGCCTTCCTTGCCGGCGCGCTGGATCACGCTGTCGAGCAGCGGAATCAGCGCGTCGCCGCCTTCGAGCGAGAAGCGCTTCTGGCCGACGTACTTGGTGTGCAGGTAGCGCTCGAGACCCTCGGCCGCGGTCAGCCGTTCGAGGATGCGCTTCTTCTCCGTCTCGCTGCGCGCGAAACGGCCACCCGCGGCTTCGAGGCGCTGGTAGAGCCAGCTGCGCTGTTCGAAGTCCGGGATGTGCATGAACTCCGCGCCGATCTGGCTGGAGTAGGTGGTCTTGAGCAGCGCGAGCAGGTCGCGCAGCTTCATCCGCGGCTGACCGGCCACGCCGCCGGTGCTGAACTCGTCGTCGAGGTCGGCATCGGTGAGCTGGTGGAAGGGCAGGCCCAGATCCGGCGGATTGAGCGGCGGGGCCAGATCCAGCGGATCGAGCTTGGCGCCCAGATGGCCGCGCGAGCGGTAGGCCGTGATCAGGCGACCGACATGGCGCTCGCGTTCGTCGCCGGTACCGCCGGACGTCGACTCGACCACGCCGCGGAGCGCCTTGCGACCGGCTTCGGCCACGGCCGACACCACGGCGGAATGGGGAACATCACCGGCTTCACGACCCTTGAAAGCATCGAACCAGCGCTTCCAGTCCGAACCGACACTGTCGGGATCGACGAGGTACTGCTCGTACAGGTCTTCGATAAAGGCGGCATTGGCGCCGAACTGGGAGGACTGCGCAAACTGCTTCAGGAGACTGTCCACGTCGGGGAATTCGGGCTCGTTTGGAGGGAGGCAGGGCCGGACCCGGAGCGATCTCCGGAAAACAGGCGGGATCTGGCGCGAAACGACGCCGGAGAGTATACGCGGGTCGTTCGCCGCGGTGCACCATCGAGGCGCGCCGCGACGGGCACAACGGGGGCGTTCCGGCCGCGCCCCGCGCACGCGGGACCGCGCAAACGGCTCAGATGCCCAGCGCGCGAAACTCGCCGCAGATGCGTGAACGTTCCCACACCGGCGCGAACTGCTGCGCCAGCTGGCGCGCGCGCCCGGGCAGGTCGGTGGCCACCTCGCCGTCGACGCGGTGGCCGAGCGGACGGACGTGGAAGCCGCCGGCGTCGTTGACCAGGAACGCGCCGGCGAACTCGCGGTCCACCGGATCGTCCACCGCGCGGAACACGAAGGCGCTGCTCAGTCGCTGCGCCAGTGCCAGCAACGCGGAACCCCGCCGCTGCAGGGTCGCCGGATCCTGCAGCAGCACCTGGATCTGGACCCCGCGCCGCGCGGTCGCCAGCCCACGCAGTGCGGCCAGGACATCGGGATGGTCGTAGAGACCGGGATCGAGATCGCGCGTCCGCAGCCAGACCGAACGCCGCGCGGCGGCGACCAGGGTCACCGTTGCATCGATCGCGGTCTCGAGGTCCTCGACTGGGAACGTCGCGCCGGCGACACGACGCATCGTGCGATGGGCGATGCCGGCTTCCTCGTAGCGCGGGCCTTCGGCGACGAAGCCGGCGCGGGCGTAGAGCGCCATCGCCTGGAGCTGGGCGTGCAGATAGGTCTCGCGCAGGCCGGCGTCGCGGGCGGCGTCGAGCAGCGTCCGCAGCATGGCCTCGCCGACGCCGCGACCGCGCCAGTCGCTGCGGACCGCGAGCCGGCCGATGCGGCCATCCGGGGCGATGCGTCCGGCGCCGATCGGGCTGCCGTCGCTGGCAGTCGCCAGCACGTGCCGGCTGAGCGTATCGAGCGCATCGCGTTCGAGCTCGGGCGGGACGCCCTGTTCGTCGACGAACACGGCGGTGCGGACGGCGTGCGCCGCTGCCAGGTCACCGGCATCGGTGACGATGGCGACCCGGTACGGCGCCGCCGCGCTCATGCGTCGTCTGCGTCCAGCAGGGTGTAATGGCCCTCGGCCAGCAGATCGAGCACCGTGTCGCGACCCGCGCCCGACAGGGCCGCGTACGCGCGTCCATCGAGACGCGGCTCGGCAGCCAGCGTGCGCGCATCCCGCGGCGACAGCGGCCACGCGGTGCCCGACACGAACAGGCGCGCGCCGCTCGCCGCCCGGCGCCAGGCCATCCGGGTGAAGGGATTGCGGTGCAGCACCGCCTGGCCCTGCGCGAGCAGCCATTCGAGTTCGATGCGCGGCGGCGCGTCACCTGCGGACACCACCTGCTGCGCATTGCGGTAGCCGGTGATGAAGCTGCCGAACCAGTCGCCGAGACGATCCGGGTCCTGCATGCGCATCACGTTGAGCGCTTCGACCACGCGCGCCATCGCGGCGGCGTCGATCTCGTTCGGATCGGCGGGCGGCTGCAGGGTCTCGTCGTGGTAGCGCATCGATTCGTCGGCGTCGGCGGCCAGCGTGTCGATGTAGTCGCCCATCAGCTCGCTGACCGACGGCGCGCGCATGCCCACCGAGAACGTCAGGCAGGGATCTTCGGCCACGCCGTGGTGCGGCACCGTCGGCGGCAGATACAGCATGTCGCCGGGGCCGAGCACCCACTCGTGGGTCGGCGTGAACTCGCGCAGCAACCGGAGCTCGACATCGTCGCGGAAATCCTGCGGCGGCACGCCACGGCCCATCGCGTCCGAGGCGTCGATCTGCCAGCGCCGATGGCCCTGACCCTGCAGCAGGAAGACGTCGTACTGGTCGACGTGCGCGCCGACCGAGCCGCCGGTCGCGGCGAAGCTGACCATGATGTCGTCGATGCGCCAGCGCGGCAGGAACGCGAAATGCGGCAGCAGCGCGGCGACATCGGCATCCCACTTGTCGACGTCCTGCACCAGCAGTGTCCAGTCGCGGTCGCCGAGTCCGGGGAACAGCGCTTCGTCGAACGGGCCGGTCTCGACCTGCCAGCCGTCGCGGCTGCGGTCGTGGCGGATCAGTCGCGACAGCGCCACTTCCTCGCAGGCCAGGCCCGCCAGGTCCTCAGGCTGCAGCGGCGTCTCGAAATCCGGGAACGCGTTGCGGATCAGCAGCGGGCGCTTCTGCCAGTAGTCGCGCAGGAACCGCGCGGCCGGCATGCCCAGCGGGCCATCGCCGGCGGATGCGCGGGCGTCGATTTCGAAGGGGAGGGGGGCTTTGCTCATGGGCGGGGAGCCTACGCGAAAACCGGATCGGGCTCGACGGGACGGGCGTTGGCAACGCGACCGGCCGGCACCGCGTGATGCAGGTGCGATGCGCATCATGTCGAGGCGCACCGACAAGACGATCAGGCCGGAAGCGAGCTAGCCGGACGTCGCTACCGCGTCATAGCCGCGCGCACTGAAGGCGAGCAGGCACCAGCCATGTCCGAACGGATCGGCGAGCTGGACGATGCGACCGAAGGCCTCGTCCCGCACCGGGCCCTCGCGCACGAATCCGGCGTGCTCGGCGCGCGCCAGTGCGGCGTCGACATCCTCGACCACGACATCCAGATGCACCGGGCACCAGTGACGCGTGTAGTCGCGCGGCATGTGACCGGCGCCGATGCTGCCGGCGGCCTTGTGCAGCAGATACAGCCGCACCGACAGCCCCGTCAGTTCGACGACGGACGCGCCGAACCGTCTGCCGGTCTGGAGACCGAAGGCCTCGCGGTACACGCGCTCGGCGCGCTGCAGATCCGGGACATCGAGATTGACCAGCAGGTCCATGTCGGGTCCCGGTGCCGTGGGTCAGATCGTGCGCGCGAGCTGTTCGGCCAGGCCGGTGTAGCCGCCGGGCACCAGATCGCGCAGGCGCGCCTTGTCGTCGGCCGGCAGGTCGAGGCCGTCGACGAAGCGGCGCATCGACTCGGCGGTGATGCCCTGGCCGCGGGTCAGCGCCTTGAGCTGTTCGTAGGGGTTGGGCAGGCCGTGGCGGCGCATCACCGTCTGCACGGCTTCGGCCAGCACTTCCCACGAAGCGTCGAGATCGGCAGCGAGACGCTCGGGATTGACGCTGAGCTTGCCCAGGCCGCGCTGCAGTGCATCGAGTGCGATCAGGGTGTGGCCGAACGCGGTGCCCAGCGCGCGCAGCACGGTCGAATCGGTCAGGTCGCGCTGCCAGCGGCTGATCGGCAGCTTCGCGGCGAAATGCTCGAACAGCGCGTTGGCGATGCCGAAGTTGCCTTCGGCGTTCTCGAAGTCGATCGGGTTGACCTTGTGCGGCATCGTCGAGCTGCCGACTTCGCCTTCCTTCAAGGCCTGCTTGAAGTAGCCCAGCGAGATGTAGCCCCAGATGTCGCGGCACAGATCGACGCCGATCGTATTGATGCGCTTGTGCACGTCGCTGATCTCGGCCACGCAGTCGTGCGGCTCGATCTGGGTCGTGTAGGGATTGAACTCGATGCCCAGCGATTCGACGAAGCGCTGCGCGAAGGCCGGCCAGTCGACGTCGGGATAGGCGACCACGTGCGCGTTGTAGTTGCCCACCGCGCCGTTGATCTTGCCGGTCAACGGCACCGCGGCCAGCTGCTCGGCCTGGCGGCGCAGGCGCGCCACCACGTTGGCGATCTCCTTGCCCACGGTCGACGGCGATGCGGTCTGGCCATGGGTGCGCGAGAGCAGCGGCAGCGCGGCGTGATCGTGGGCCATCGTCTGCAGCGTGGCGATGACGGTGTCGAGCGTCGGCAGCAGCACCTGCTGGCGCGCCTTGCTGAGCATCAGCGCGTAGGCGAGGTTGTTGATGTCCTCGCTGGTGCAGGCGAAATGCACGAACTCCAGCGCCGGCGCGAGCGCCGCATCGCCCTGCAGCCGTTCCTTGATGAAGTACTCGACCGCCTTGACGTCGTGGTTGGTGGTGCGCTCGATCGCCTTGACCCGCGCGGCGTCGGCCGGCGAGAAATCGTCCGCGAGCGCCTGCAGTGTCGCGCGATGCGCGTCGCCGAACGCGGGCAGTTCGACGATGCCCGGCTCGTCGCCCAACGCCAGCAGCCATTCGATCTCCACCCGTACGCGGGCCCGGATCAGGCCGTATTCCGAAAAGATCGGACGCAGCGCATCGACCTTCGTGGCGTAGCGGCCGTCGAGCGGCGACAGGGCGAGCAGGGCGGCTTCGGTCTTCTGGGTGTCGGACATGGCGGGCGTGGGGCGCAGCGGGCGAAGCCGTCATTTTAGCCTGTACGGCCCTCGCGTATCCTGCGGTCACGACGCCAGCGACCGTGCCAGCCGAGTCAGTCCCCTCCTGGAGCCGAATCGATGCGCAAGACCCGCGACGCGAAAGCGTTCCGTACCGAACACGACAGCATGGGCGAGCTGCAGGTGCCCGCCGACGCCCTGTGGGGCGCACAGACCCAGCGCGCAGTCCAGAACTTCCCGATCTCGGGCCGTCCGATGCCGCGTGGCTTCATCCGTGCGCTGGGTCTGGTCAAGGCGGCCGCCGCCGAGGTCAATGCGGGCCTCGGGCTGTTGCCGGAGAAGTCCGGCAAGGCGATCCGCGCCGCGGCGCTCGAAGTCGCCGACGGGGCGCACGACGCCCAGTTTCCGGTCGACATCTACCAGACCGGCTCCGGCACCTCGTCGAACATGAATGCCAACGAGGTCATCGCGACGCTGGCCTCGACCGCGACGCGCAAGGTGCATCCCAACGATCACGTCAATCTGGGCCAGAGCTCGAACGACGTGGTGCCGACCGCGATCCGCGTGTCGGCACAGCTCGCCGTCGTCGAGGACCTGTTGCCGGCGATCAAGCATCTGCGCCGCACGATCGACAAGCGCGGCCGCGCGCTCGGCAAGGTGGTCAAGACGGGCCGCACGCATCTGATGGATGCGATGCCGCTGACCTTCGCGCAGGAGTTCGGCGCATGGTCGTCGCAGCTGGCATCGGCGGAAGCGCGTCTGAGCGATACGCTCAAGCGCCTGCGCCGCCTGCCGATCGGCGGCACCGCGATCGGCACCGGCATCAATGCGCATCCGCAGTTCGGCAGGAAGGTCACGCGTGCGCTCTCGGCGTTGACCCGCACCAGTTTCGATGCGGCCGACGACAAGTTCGAGGGCATCGCCAGCCAGGACGACGCGGTCGAACTGTCCGGCCAGCTCAATGCGCTCGCGGTCGCGCTGATCAAGATTTCCAACGACCTGCGCTGGATGAACTCCGGGCCGCTCGGCGGGCTCGGCGAAATCGAACTGCCGGCGCTGCAGCCGGGCAGCTCGATCATGCCGGGCAAGGTCAATCCGGTGATTCCCGAAGCGACGGTGATGGTGTGCGCGCAGGTCATCGGCCACCACGCGGCGATCACCATCGCCGGGCAGACCGGCAATTTCCAGCTCAACGTCGCGCTGCCGCTGATCGCGGCAAATCTGCTCGAGTCGATCCAGCTGCTGTCCAACGTGATGCGGCTGCTCGCCGACGACGCGATCGCAGGGCTCAAGGTCCGCAAGGACAACGTGGATGCCGCGCTCGCGCGCAACCCGATCCTGGTCACCGCGCTCAACCCGATCATCGGTTACGAGAAGGCGGCCGCGATCGCCAAGCGCGCCTACAAGGAACAGCGCCCCGTGCTCGACATCGCGCGCGAGGACAGCGGCCTGTCGGATGCGGAACTCGCGACCCTGCTCGATCCCGCGGAACTGACCAAGGGCGGCATCCACGCAAGCGCCAGCGGCGGCGGCTGAGTCTTCGAGTGTTCCAACAGAAAAGACCGGCCAATGGCCGGTCTTTTCTGTTTCGATGCAGCGGGCGTCGAGTGCCAGCGTCAGTTCGAGGCCGGCGCCGCTGCCGCATCCGCTTCCGCAGCTGCATCGTCGCGATGGACGACGGTGTCCTTGCGGCAGTTCTCGACGTCGGTCGCGTCCATCCTTGCGTAGGGTTCGAAGGCGGGCAGCGCAGCCGCGAGCGCCTGTTGCGAGGCGAGCAGGGCCGGCAGGCGGTCGCACAGCTTGTCTGCCTCGGCTTCGATCTTCGCGCCCTCGGCTTCCATGCGCTGCTCGAACTCCGCGGACTTGCCCGACAGCGCGCTGGCGATCGCACCCTTGGCGGCTTCCGCGCCGAGCTGTGCGCCTTGGATGCCGATCGTGATGCCGGCGTCCGCGATCGCAATGATGTTGCTGCGATGCGCCAGCAGCAGCTCGCGTTGCGCGCCGTCGATCTCGATCGTCTTGCCATCGACCAGTAAATCGCCCGCCGGGCTGATCTCGGCCTTCGGTAGCCCGGACGTGCGGCTGTCGTCGCCGCCGAAGCGGAACCCGTTGATGTTCAGGCCGCTGGCACCGGTGCCGCCGATGCTGATGTTGTTCTCGGCCAGATCCCGGCGCGCGGTTTCCAGTGCGCGCCGGGTGGTGCGGGCCACGAAACCTTCCTCGGCCGGTGCTGTCGTGGCATCGCGGTCTGCGGACGCAGGCGGCGCATCGTCGCGACCACAGGCGGTCAGCGCCCCGGCGCAGGCGAGCAGCAGGACCGGGGGGCGGGCACGGGAGGGCAGGATCTTCATGGTCGGACTCCGGATCTGTAGAGGATTCAACGCCGGCTGGGCACGCTGACGGCGCCGCGCACGTCGCGGTGCGAGACCTCGCCGCTGCCCTTGGCGGCCACTTCGAAATCGCCGCCGATCGCGCGGACATCGACATCGCCCGAGCCGATCGAGCCGACACGCACGTTGCCCTGCACGTCGCGCAGGTCGATGTCGCCCGAGCCGAGGCTGCCGATGCGGACGTCGCCGCCGGCGCCGGCGAGCTTGAAGTCGCCCGAGCCGATGCTGCCGACTTCGACGGGGCCGCGGATGCCGCGGGCCTCGACGTCGCCCGAGCCGATCGAGAGCACCTTCAGCTCACCGGCGTCTTCGACCGTGATGTCGCCCGAGCCGACCTTGGCGGTGGCGCGGCCCTGGATGCGGCGCAGTTCGGCATCGCCGGAGCCGACGTCGGCGCTCGCGGCGGACACGCCGGTCACCCAGGCATCGCCGGAACCGACGACGGTCTGGACCAGGGCGTTCGCGGGCACCTGGCCGGAAAGGTCCAGGTAGGCGTACTGGTTGCCCATCCAGCCGGTCGAATTCGACGTGCGGCGCAGGGTGACGGTCAGCGTCTCCCCCTCGCGCGCCTGCTCGAGAACCAGCGAGGCGAGCATGGCGTCGCTCGATGCGCAGGCACGACCACGCAGGGTCGCGTCGGGACGCTCGGCACCTTCGATGCGCAACCGGCTGTTGCCGATCTCGAACCGCACCGTCCGCACGCCGTCGAGCTGCAGGGCCAGATCGCGCGGCTGGCTGTGGCGGCACTGCGGGCCGTCTTCGGCCTGCGCCGCGAGCGGCCATGCGAGCGTGGCGGCAATGAGCGTGGCGAGCAGCGGACGAGCGGAAACAGCGTGCGTCATGGCGGAGACTCCCTGGCGAGGTGTCCGGTCTGCGGCATTGCAGAGGCCGGGCGTGTGCGTGGTGGCTGACGCTAACCTGAATCGAGGCTCCTGCGCGAGCCGTCGGACGCGACCGGCCTCAGCGCCCGGCGAACTCGCGGCGGACCTCGTTGCGGCAGCTGTCCGCGTCCTGCGCTTCCAGGCGCGCGTAGGGGCGGAATGCCGGCAGGTCGCTCGCCAGTTGCTGCTGCGCCTCGCGCAGCGCGGGCATGCGGTCGCAGATCAGCATCACGCCGGGGCCGACGGTGTCGCGGACGGTCCGCTCGATGCGCCGCTCCAGGCTGCCGGTCATCGCGCCGACCATCAGTGAGAACACACCGCGGTCGACCGAATCCACGGCCGCCAGCGCGCTGACCTCGCCGATGTCGATGCCGGCCTTCGCGACCTCGATGACCATGCCGCGGTAGGCGAGCAACTGGCGCCGCTGGGCGCTGTCGATGGCGACGGCCTCGCCGTCGATGAGGAAATCGCCGCGCGGGGTGATCTCGGCCTTCGGCAGCGCCGGGGCCGTCTTCGCCTTGCGGTCGCGGCGCGCATCGCCATTGGCCTGCAGGCTGTGGGTCACATCGAGATTGTCGGTTTCGAGTTCGGCGCGCGCCCTGGCGAGATCGGTGCGGATGTCGCGCCTGGCATCTTCCAGATCCCGGCGGATCTCCTCGCGCACGCCGCCGGACTCCGGCGGCGCCGGCCATGCAGCCATCGGCAGACACAGGGCAAGGGCGAATGCGGTGACGGCTGCAGCGTTCATGGAGGGTCTCCGGAATCAGGCGATGGCGGGAAGCGAAGGGCGGGCTCAGCCTTCCTCGCGCCAGCGGCGCAGGCGGATGGCGATCACGATCATCACGGCGCCGGCGATGAGGCCGATCCACATCGAGGGCGCGGCGAAGTTGCTGTAGAGACCCGAGATCGAGAAGAGTTCGCTGGTCGGCAGGGCGCCGGACTGCATCAGGCTCAGATCGCGGTGGGTCACGGGCACAGTGCCCAGCAGCATCCGCGAGATCACGTTGCCCCAGAGCCAGTGACGGTCCAGACCGATCACCTGCAGCAGGCCGGTCATCGACGTCGCGACGCCCAGCGCCAGCGGAATCAGCAGTGCCCACAGGAAGGGCTTGCTCTTGGCCCAGGCCGAGCACAGCAGCAGCCAGCCGACGGTCGGGAACATCCACGCCGCGTAGACCGGAATCGCCGCCAGGAAATGACCACCCAGCAGGAAGACCGCGCCATTGCCCCAGAGCAGCGGGAATGGATTGGCCCCATGGGCGGCCGCGGCGATGCTCAGCGCGACCAGGAACGCGAACATGATGAGAATCGCGAATACGGTGGCGAACAGCGGGATCACCAGCGTCGCGGTCACGACCTTCGACAGCACCGTCGACGTGTCGGAAATCGGCAGCGATTTCCAGAACAGCACGCTGCGGTCGCGCCGATCGTCGTAGAGCGCGCCGAGACAGTAGAAGAACGCCACGAAGATCATCACCAGGAACGGCCAGGTCGCGGACAGGGCCAGGGTGTAGGTGAGGCCCTCCGACAGCTGGTAGAGATCGTCACTGGTCAGCTGCTGGGCGAGCGTGCCCAGATCCAGACCGTTGATGGTCACGCCGTTGTGCTGGACCAGGTTGCCCTCGGCGACCGCCTTGTGGGCGAACGCGATGCCGGCGATCAGCAGGCCGACCGACAGCAGCAGCGACACGCCGCCCGCGATCATCGGCGCCCAGAAGATGCCACCGCGGTGCTCCCAGTATTCGCGCCGCAGCAGCAGGCGGAAACGACGGGTCGGATGGGTGGGGGCGAACGTCCGGGACGGCACCGGAGTGTCCACGGATTCGGCGGCGGCATTCATGCGTAGGCTCCTTTCATCGTGGCCACGAACAGGTCGGCCAGGCCCGGGGTGCGGGTTTCGCCGTATGTCGACAGGGTGGAAACGGGCACGTTGTCGAACAGCATCACGGTCTTGCCGAAGGGCAGGGCGCGCTCGTCGATCGGGCGATGGGCGCGGGCAGCGTCGAGGTGTTCGGCGTTGACCAGCACTTCGACGAAGCGCTCGCCGACATCGTCCATCGGCGCGTCCAGCACGATCCTGCCGTTCTGGATGAACAGCACGTCGGTGAGGATGTGCTCGATCTCCTCGACCTGATGCGTGGTGACGATGATCGTCTTCTGCTCGTCGAAGTAATCCTCCAGCAGGCGCTGGTAGAACTGCTTGCGGTACAGGATGTCGAGGCCCAGCGTCGGCTCGTCGAGCACCAGCAGCTTGGCGTCGATCGCCATCACCAGCGCCAGGTGCAGCTGCACGATCATGCCCTTGGACATTTCCCGCACGCGCTGTTTCGGACCGAGCTTGGTGTTAGCGAGGAAGCGTTCGCAGCGGGCGCGGTCGAAGCGGGGATGCACGCCCTCGACGAAATCGATCGCGTCGCGCACCCGCATCCAGCGCGGCAGCACCGCGACGTCGGCGATGAAGCAGACATCGTTCATCAGCGCATCGCGTTCGGTGCGCGGGTCGCGTCCGAGCACCGACATCTCGCCGTCGAACCGGATCAGTCCGAGCAGCGCCTTCAGTGCGGTCGTCTTGCCGGCGCCATTGGGACCGATCAGGCCGACGATCCGGCCGGCGGGAATCTGGAAGCTGGTGCCGTCCAGCGCCCGCGCGCCCTTGTAGGTCTTGGTGAGGTTGCGCGCGGTGATCACGGGCGTATCGAGGACGGCGTTCATTCGTTGGCTCCATTGCCGATGGACTGCAGCAGGTCCCGGGTCGACAGCCCCAGGCGTTCGATCCGTTCCACCACCTGCGGCCATTCGTCGGTCAGGAACCGCTCGCGTTCGCTGCTGCGCAGCTTCTTCGAGGCTTCCTCGGTGACGAACATGCCCAGGCCGCGGCGCTTCTCCACCAGCGCCTCGTCGGCGAGCTCCTGGTAGGCGCGCGAGACGGTGATCGGGTTGAGCTGGTAGTCGGCGGCCACCTGGCGCACCGAGGGCAGCGCATCGCCGGGCTTCAGGACGCCGTCGAGCATCATGGCGATGACGCGTTCCTTGAGCTGGCGGTAGATGGGAGCGCCGTCGCTCCATTCGATATTGGCCATGGCCTCAGCTCCTTCCACCAGCGCCCCGCGCGAACGAGAAGTACGGCAGGGCGAAACCGCTGCGCGCACGGCGTGCGCGGGGGCGCGGGGTCTCCGCGTCGATGTCGGTCGCGGCCGCGGCCCGCTCGGCCTGTGCGCGCGCCTTGGCGGCGACGGACGCGGGCGGCGTCGCGACCTCACCGGCCGACGGCGCCGGTCCGGCGAACAGCAGGCCCGCCGAGAGCAACAGGGCGAGGGCGGTGCATGCGATGATCGGGGTGTGGAGCCTGCGGTTCATGAAGACCGTCCTGCTCTAGTGGGTAGGTGTTGTAGGTGACTATAACACCACCGCAGCAGGTGTCAACGCGCCACGCAAATATTTCTACCCAACTGATGGCACGGGTGACCGCCCGTGCAGGAGAGCCGAACATGCGTCGCAATCGGTGGTTCCAGCGCATGGCGCTGATGGCGGGACTCGCGCTGGTGGCCGGTGCGGCCTGGGCGCAGGCGCCCGCGGCGTCGGGTGGCGTGCTCGATCACCAGTTCCGGCAGCTCGCGGTGCGCGAGACGGTGGACCTGCGCGCCACCTACGGCGGCGACGTGGTGCTGATCGTCAACACCGCCAGCAAGTGCGGCTTCACCCCGCAATACGAGGCCCTCGAGGCCATGCACGCGCGCCTGCGTCCGCGCGGGTTCGCGGTGCTGGGCTTTCCGTCGGGCGACTTCCGGGAGCAGGAATTCGAGGACGAGGCGGCCATCCAGGAGTTCTGCACGCTGACCTATGGCGTGAAGTTCCCGATGTTCCAGAAGGTGCACGTGACCGGCCCCGAGGCCACCCCCATGTACAAGCAGCTGGCGGCCGCCACCGGCCAGGCGCCGCAGTGGAATTTCCACAAGTATCTGGTCGGCCGGGATGGCCGGGTGCTGGGCCAGTGGGGCAGCCGCACCAAGCCCGACGATCCGGAGATCCTGGCGGCGATCGAGCGGGCACTCGCCGCGCCGAGGCCGGCCGCGCGCTGAAGCCTGCGGCGGGCGTGATTGCTCCGCCGCCGCGCGGCCGCGACAATAGCCGGCTGCATCGCCCCGCCTCCGGGGCTGGAGATTCCTGCGGATGTTGAATCACATGCGTGCCGTGGTCCTCGCGTTGCTGCTGGCCCCGCTCGCCACGGTGGCGGTGGCCACCGAAGGCACCGATCGCGACAAGAGCAGCTACGTCGTCGGCATGGACATGGCCGCGCAGCTGGCCCAGGTCACGCCGGATCTCGATCTGGCCGCGTTCGAGGCGGCGGTCACGGCCGCGCTCGCCGGCCAGCCGCCCGCGCTGGACCAGGCCGAGACCCAGCGCATCGGCCAGGCGCTGGCCCAGCGCGTCGCTGCGCGCGGCGGCCGCCCGGTACCGGGCATGCCGCCGGGCAGCGAACCGCCCGCGGTGGACCGCGCCCGGGTCGGGCAGATGCTGGGCGCCGACGTCGGCCGATCGCTGGCCGGGATGCGCGAGGAGATCGCGATCGCGCCCCTGATGCGCGGACTGCGCGACACGATCGACGGCAAGGCGCCGTCGCTGTCGGCCGACGAGGTCGCCCGGGTGCGCCAGGGCATGATCACGCGCAGCCAGCTGCGCACCGCGCGCGCCGCCGACGACAACCGCCAGGCCGGCATCGCCTTCATGACCGCGAACCGGGCCAAGCCGGGCGTGTTCGCGACCGCGTCCGGCATCCAGTACACCGTGGAGAAGCAGGGCCAGGGTCCGCGTCCGCGTGCCAGCGACCGCGTCCGCGTGCACTACCGCGGCACGCTGCTCGACGGCACCGAGTTCGACAGCTCCTACAGCCGCGGCGAGCCGGCCGAGTTCAGTCTGGGGCAGGTCATCGCCGGCTGGACCGAGGGCCTGCAGCTGATGCCGATCGGCGGCAAGTACCGGTTCTGGATTCCCGGCGAGCTGGCCTACGGCATGCGCGGCAGCCCGCCGAACATTCCGGCGAACTCGACGCTCGTTTTCGATGTCGAACTGATCGACATCCTCTGATCCGCTTTGCCTGACCGATCTCCACCTCCCGCCGGCCGCCGCATGCGGCCGTCCGTTCTAGATCCCTCATCCCGGAGTTTTGACCGCATGAAGAACACCAAGCGCCTCGCCATCGTCGGCCTCGTCGCCGTCCTGCCGCTGGCGATGATCGCCTGCAAGCCGATCGACAAGGACACCGGCAAGCCGGTCGAAGGCGCCGCAGCGCAAACGCCGGCCGAAGGCGGCGAGATTGCCGGCCTCAACGGCGAGCGTGAGCAGATCAGCTACATCATCGGCAACCAGATGGGCGAGCAGCTCAAGCAGATCAAGGACGAGATCGACATCAAGACGCTGCAGCGCGCGATCAGCGAAACGCTGGACGACAAGGCCGTCGAGATCTCCGACGAGCAGGCCATGGGCATCATGCAGAAGTTCGGCGAGCGCATGCAGGCCAAGCAGGTCGCCGAGATGCAGGAAAAGGCCAAGACCAATGCCGCCGAGGCCGAGAAGTTCCTCGCCGAGAACGGCAAGCGTGAAGGCGTGCAGACCACGGCGTCGGGCCTGCAGTACCGCGTGATCACCGAAGGCACCGGCGCCAAGCCGGGCCCGGACGACACGGTGCGCGTGCACTACAAGGGCACGCTGCTCAACGGCGAGACCTTCGACAGCTCGATCGATCGCGGCGAGCCGGCGCAGTTCGCGCTCAACCAGGTCGTGCCGGGCTGGCAGGAAGGCCTGCAGCTGATGCCGGTCGGCAGCAAGTACGAGCTGTGGATCCCGGCGGCGCTGGGCTACGGCGAGATGGGCTCGGGTCCGATCGGTCCGAACCAGGCGCTGGTGTTCGAAGTCGAGCTGCAGGACATCGTCAAGTAAGACCCTGGCCGGCGCGCCGCCCCGTGCGGCGCGCCGGTCGATCGAGAACGCAATGAACGACACCGGACATGACGCGCTGGAATCGCGCGTCACCGAACTGGAAACGCGGCTCGCGTTCCAGGAACAGACCATCGGCGAGCTCAACGACGCGCTGGCACAGGCGCGGCTCGAACTCAGCGCCCAGACCGGGTTGCTGCGCCGGATGATGGACGACCTGCGCCAGGCGCGCACCGTGCAGTTCCCCGATGCGTCGGAAGAACCGCCACCCCCGCATTACTGAGTACGAGAGCGATGACCGATTCCCTCCGCGACCAGCTGCTCGGCCTCGGATTCAAGGCGCCGGCGCCCGCCGCGCCCAAGCCCCGTCGCGACGAGCGCCGTCCGCGTCCGGACGACCGTCGTGACCCGCGGCCTGGCGGCCGTGCCGCCGACGGCAAGGCTGTCGCGCCACGTGGCGATGCCGCCGCGCGGCCGCAGGCCCGCAACAGCGGCGCGCCGCGCCATGACGGCAAGCCGCGTCCGAACGATCGACGCGGCGCGCCCCAGGGCAAGCGCCCGCCGCGCGAGGACATCGACTTGGCCAAGGCCTTCGCCATCCGCGCCCAGCGCGAGAAAGACGAGCGCATCGAGGCCGAACGCCTGAAACAGGAAGAGGCCCGGCTGCGCCGCGAGGCGCGTGCCAAGCTCGACGTGTTCCTGGCCGACAAGTCGCTCAACATCAAGGAGGCCGAGATCGCCCGCCACTTCGAATACGGCGGCAAGATCAAGCGCATCCACGTCGACGAGGCGCAGCTCAAGGCGCTCAACGCCGGCGAACTGGGCGTGGTGCAGCTCAACGGCCGCTACCTGCTGGTGACCGCTGCGGTACTGGCGGAAGCCGGTGCGATCTTCGCGCCGTCGGTGGCGCTGCGGATCGATCCGGACGCACCCGCCGCGGACGATCCCTACAGCGATCCGAAGTACCAGGTGCCGGACGATCTCGTCTGGTGATCACGTCCGCGGCCATGCGTGTCGCGGTGCTTGCAGGCGCAGTCGGTCTGCTTGCATTCGGCTGCGCGGCCGCGCAGGCCCAGGACGCGTCCGAAGTCGCGTTCGACCGGCCCGGCATCGGTTTCTCGCCGTCGGTGCTGGCACCGGGGCAAGTCGCCTGGGAGCAGGGTCTTCCCGACATCGGCCATGACGACAGCGACGGCGTGCGCACCACGCGCTACGCCGCTGCGAGTCTGTTGCGCGTGGGCCTTGCCGAAGATCTCGAGCTGCAGATCGGCAGCGACAGCCGGGTGTGGGAACGCACGCGCAGCGCCAATGCACGCGAGCGCGTGCACGGCGGTGGCGACAGCAGTGTCGCGCTGAAGTGGGTGCTTCCGGGTTCCAACGATACCACGCAGTGGGCCGTGCTCGCGCGGCAGGGTGTGCTGACCGGCGCGTCCGACATCCGCGCCGGACGCGCGCAACAGGATCTCGGCGTCAGCATCGCGACCGGTGATCTCGCGTTCTACGTCAATGGCACGCGCGACGAGGACGGCACCGGCTGGACCGCTTCGCCGAGCTGGACGTGGCTGTCGACGCCCACCGTGGAGGCCTACCTGGAAGCGGGCGTCGGCACCGGGTCGCAGCGCTCGCGCGCGCTGGGCAGCGGCATCACCTGGCGCGTTGCCACCGCGGTGCAGCTGGATGTGTCCGTGCTGCGCGGCTTCGCGGACGCCGAGGACGACTGGCGTGGTGGCTTCGGGGTATCGGTGCTGCTGCACTGACGCATCACGCGCCGTGGCACGACTGACGCAGCGCGTGCGCTGCGCCAGTGCGGGCAGGGCCCCTCAGTCCGGGTCGTAGTCGAGATTCGACGCCAGCCAGCGCTCCACTTGCGTGAGCGGCACATTCTTGCGTCGCGCGTAGTCCTGCGCCTGCTCCTTGGACACGCGTCCCACGACGAAGTACTGGCTCTTCGGATGGCTGAAGTAATAGCCCGACACGGCTGCGGTCGGCAGCATCGCGAAGCTCTCGGTCAGGGACATGCCGGCATTCGAAGGCGCGTCGAGCAGTTCGAACAGTCGGCCCTTCTCGCTGTGTTCCGGGCACGCCGGATAGCCGGGCGCGGGGCGGATACCGCGATATTTCTCGGCGATCAGCGCATCGTTGTCGAGCCCTTCGTCGGTCGCGTAGCCCCAGTACTCGGTGCGCACGCGCTGGTGCAGCCGCTCGGCCAGGGCCTCGGCCAGACGGTCGGCCAGCGCTTTCAGCAGGATCGCGTTGTAGTCGTCGTGCGCGGCTTCGAAGCGGGCGACGTGCGGGTCGATGCCGATGCCGGCGGTGACCGCGAACGCGCCGATCCAGTCGTCGACGCCGCTGTCCCTGGGTGCGATGAAATCGGCGAGGCAGAAATCCGGGCGTTCGACCGGCTTGTCGACCTGCTGACGCAGGAAGTGCAGCGTGGCCTCGCCGTCCGCGTGTTGCAGCACCACGTCGTCGCCGACACTGTGCGCCGGCCACAGGCCGAACACGGCTTTCGCGGTCAGCCATTTCTCGTCGACGATCCGGCGCAGCATCGCTTTCGCGTCGTCGAACAGTTCGGTCGCCTGCGGGCCAACGACCTCGTCGCTGAGGATCGCCGGGTACTTGCCGAACAGTTCCCAGGCGTTGAAGAACGGCGTCCAGTCGATGATCTGGACCAGATCGTCGAGCGGCCAGTCGTCGAACACATGCACGCCCGGCTTGTTGGGCGTGGGCGGTGTGTACTGGCCCCAATCGCCGTCGAAGCGCTGGGCGCGGGCCTTGGTCAGTGACACCAGCCGCTTCGCGTCGCCGCGATTGGCATGGCGCTGGCGGATCTCGGCGTAGTCGGCGTCGTTGGCGGCGACGAACGCGCCACGCAGCTCGGGACTGATCAGCGACTGCACCACGCCGACCGCGCGCGAGGCGTCCTTGACCCAGACCGTCGGCGACGCGTAATGCGGCGCGATCTTCAGCGCGGTGTGCGCGCGTGAGGTCGTCGCACCGCCGATCAGCAGCGGCGTCTCGAAACCCTGACGCTTCATCTCGCGGGCGACGTGGCTCATCTCCTCGAGCGAGGGCGTGATCAGGCCCGACAGGCCGATCACGTCCGCCTGCACCTCGCGTGCCTTGTCGAGGATGGTCTGGGTGGCGACCATGACGCCCAGATCGACGACTTCGAAGTTGTTGCAGGCCAGCACCACGCCGACGATGTTCTTGCCGATGTCGTGCACGTCGCCCTTGACCGTCGCCATAAGCACCCGGCCGTTGTGCTTGCCGGCGTCGCCGGTGCGCAGCTTTTCGGCTTCGATGTAGGGCAGCAGATACGCCACCGCCTTCTTCATCACGCGCGCCGACTTGACCACCTGCGGCAGGAACATCTTGCCGGCGCCGAACAGATCGCCGACGACGTTCATGCCGGCCATCAACGGGCCTTCGATGACGTCCAGCGGACGCGTGAACGACTGCCGCGCCTCCTCGGTGTCCTCGACCACGTACTGGTCGATGCCGTGTACCAGCGCATGCGTGAGCCGCTGCTGCACCGGTGCTTCGCGCCAGGCGGTGTTCTCGACCCGCGCCGCGCCCTTCTTGCCCTTGTAGCGCTCGGCGAGATCGAGCAGGCGCTCGGTCGAATCACTGCGGCGGTTGAGCACCACGTCCTCGACGCATGCGCGCAGTTCGGGATCCAGGTCGTCGACGATCGGCATCGCGCCGGCGTTGACGATGCCGAAATCCATGCCGGCCTCGATCGCATGGAACAGGAACACCGCATGGATCGCCTGGCGCACGACCTCGTTGCCGCGGAAGGAGAACGACACGTTGGAGACGCCGCCCGAGACGTGGCAGTGCGGCAGCGTCGCCCTGATCTCGCGCGTGGCCTCGATGAAGTCGACCGCGTAGTTGTCGTGTTCGGGAATGCCGGTCGCGATCGCGAAGATGTTGGGGTCGAAGATGATGTCCTCGGGCGGGAACCCGACGACCTGCGTCAGCAGCGTGTAGGCGCGCGTGCAGATCTCGACCTTGCGGGCCTTCGTATCGGCCTGGCCGACCTCGTCGAAGGCCATGACCACGACCGCCGCGCCGTAGCGCAGCACCTGGCGCGCCTGTTCGAGAAACGCGGCTTCGCCTTCCTTGAGCGAGATCGAGTTGACCACGCCCTTGCCCTGGAGGCATTTCAGGCCGGCCTCGATGACCGTCCACTTCGAGGAGTCGACCATCACCGGAATGCGCGCGATGTCGGGCTCGGCGGCGATCAGGTTGAGGAAGGTCGTCATCGCATGCTCGGAATCGAGCATGCCTTCGTCCATGTTGACGTCGAGGATCTGCGCGCCGCCTTCGACCTGCTGACGGGCGACCTCGACGGCCTCGGGGTAGCGGTTTTCCTTGATGAGCTTGCGGAACGCCGCCGAGCCGGTGACGTTGGTGCGCTCGCCGACGTTGATGAAGAGCAGCTCCGGCGTGACGACGAGTGGCTCGAGGCCGGACAGGCGCATGTGGCGGGTCATCCGGCCTTTCCCGATACAGGCGCGCGCGGCGCGACATCGCGCACCGCCTCGGCGATCGCGCGGATGTGGTCGGGCGACGTGCCGCAGCAGCCACCGACGATGTTGAGCAGACCGGCTGTCGCGAATTCGCGCAGCATCTCGCCCATGTCCTCGGGCGTCTCGTCGTAGCCGCCGAAGGCATTCGGCAGGCCCGCATTGGGATGGCAGGACACCCAGGTCTGCGCGATCTGCGACAGCGTCTCGACGTGCGGACGCAGGTCCTTCGCACCGAGCGCGCAGTTGAGGCCCACCGCATGCGGCCGCGCGTGCTGCAGCGAATACCAGAACGCCTCGGCGGTCTGGCCGGACAGTGTGCGGCCGGAGGCGTCGGTGATCGTGCCGGAGATCATCACCGGCAGCCGCCCGCCGCGATCGTCGAACACGGTCTCGATCGCGTACAGCGCGGCCTTGGCGTTGAGCGTGTCGAACACGGTCTCGACCATCAGGATGTCGGCGCCACCGTCGATCAGCCCGTGCGCGGCATCGCGGTAGATCGCGACGAGCTCGTCGAAGGTCACCGCGCGGTAACCGGGATCGTTGACATCGGGGCTGATCGACGCGGTGCGGCTGGTCGGACCGAGGATGCCGGCGACGAAGCGCGGGCGGTCCGGTGTCTGCGTCTGGGCGGCATCGCAGGCTGCGCGCGCGAGCGCTGCGCCGGCTTCGTTGAGTTCGTGGACCAGGTGCTGCAGGCGGTAGTCGGCCAGCGTGACCGCGGTCGAATTGAAGGTGTTGGTCTCGACGATGTCCGCGCCGGCCGCCAGATACTCGGCGTGGATCCCCTCGATGATGTCGGGCCGCGTGAGCGTGAGCAGGTCGTTGTTGCCGCGCTGGTCATGGCTCTCGCAGCCACAGCCCGCGCCATGCGCGTGGCCTTCCGCGGCATGCAGCGCGTCGTAGCCCTGCGCGAAGCGCTCGCCGCGATAGTCGGCTTCGGTGAGTTCGTGGCGCTGGATCATCGTGCCCATCGCGCCGTCGAGCACGAGGATGCGACTCGCCAACGCGGCATCGAGCGCGGCGACGCGCTCGGGATGCAGCCAGGGGCTCATGGCTTTCTCGCGATGATCGAGATCACCTGGAAATGCGGTGGACGCTTTTCGCGGGTGACGGTTTCGGCGCTGTGGATTTCCAGCCCGGCCTTGGTCACGAAGCGGCGCAGTTCCTTGTCCGGGAAGCCAAGGTTTGCATGGCCGTAGGCCTGCACCGCGGTTTCGTGGCCGTGACGGTCGAGGCTCGACAGCAGCAGCCGGCCGCCCGGGCGCAGCACGCGCGCCGCTTCGGTCACGGCCTGCGCGGGTTTGGTCGCGTAGGTCAGCGCATGCATCAGTACGACGAGATCGAAGCTGCCGGCCTCGAAGGGCAGGGCATGCATGTCGCCCTCGCGCACTTCGACGTTGGTGAAGCGCTTGAGCCGCTCGGCCGAGGCGGCGACGACGCGCCGGCTGGCATCCAGGCAGACATACCGGTGCGCGTGCGGCGCCAGCAGTTCGGCGAGCACGCCGTCACCCGAAGCGATGTCGAGCACGTCGCCGGTTTCCAGCAGTGGCAGGGCCGAGCGCGCGAGCGCTTCCCAGGTCCGGCCGGGGGAGTAGTGCCGCTCCATGTCGCCGGCCACGGTGTCGGCCCAGCTCTGGTCGGCGGCGCGTGTCGCCAGTACCGCAGGCGTGCGCTCGGCGTCCTGGCGCAGCAGCGGATCGTCGCTGCCAGTCGACAGCGCCTGCCACAGGGCGCGTTGGGCCGGGTCGAGCGCGGCGTCGTCGAAGCGGTAGTAGGCGGATACGCCGGCGCGGCGGTCGCGGACCAGATTGGCTTCCTTGAGCCGCGCCAGGTGGGTGGACACGCGCGGCTGCGCGAGGCGTGTGATCGAGGACAGTTCTGCCACCGTGAGCTCTTCGACTTCGAGCAGGGCGAGCAGGCGGACACGCGTGGGGTCGGCAAGCACCTTCAGGCGCGCGGACCAGGCCTCCAGATCCATCAATATCTCCATATCGCGATATAGAGATAATTGTCGGTCTGCGCGGTGCCCGGGTCAAGGTTTCCCACCGCCCGCGATGGGTCGCGGCGTGGCCGGAGGCATCCCCTACACGCTTTCCGCGTCATCCGGTGCGAACGCCACGCACGGTGTTTCCGGCCGATTCATGCTGCAATGCGGAATGCGTTGCGCGGGTGTTTTGACGGGCTGGAACGTTACAATCGCCGGATTGTTTTTCATGCAGGAGTTGCACGCCGTGGAGTTCGGTTTCAGCGAAGAGCAGTTGATGATCCAGGACATCGCGCGCCGGATCGCACAGGAGAAGATCGCACCCAGTGCCGAGCATCACGACCGGACCGGTGACTTCCCCGTCGAGAACATGCGCGTGCTCGGCGAGAACGGCCTGATGGGCATCGAGGTCTCCGATACCTACGGCGGTGCGGGCATGGACCCGATCTCCTACGTGCTGGCGATGATCGAGGTCGCCGCGGCCGATGCCGCGCACTCGACCATCATGTCGGTCAACAACTCGCTGTTCTGCAACGGCATCCTGACCCACGGCACCGAGGCGCAAAAGCAGGAGTACGTGCGTGCGATCGCCGAAGGCCGCGAGATCGGCGCGTTCGCGCTGACCGAGCCGCAGTCGGGCTCCGATGCCACGGCGATGAAGTGCCGCGCGGTCAAGCAGGCCGACGGCAGCTACGTGATCAACGGCAAGAAGAGCTGGATCACGTCCGGGCCGGTTGCCAAGTATTTCGTGCTGTTCGCGGTGACCGAGCCGGACAAGGGCGCGCGGGGCATCACCGCCTTCCTCGTCGACGGCAGCCGCGACGGCTTCCACCGCGGCAAGACCGAGCCCAAGCTCGGTATCCGCGCCTCGGCGACGTGCGAGATCGAGTTCCAGGACTACGTCGCCCGCGCAGAAGACGTGCTCGGCGAGGAAGGCCAGGGCTTCAAGATCGCGATGAGCGTGCTCGACGCGGGTCGCATCGGCATCGCTTCGCAGGCGATCGGTATCGCCCGCGCCGCCTACGAGGCGACGGTCGCCTACGTCAAGGAGCGCAAGGCCTTCGGCCAGCCGATCGGCGCATTCCAGATGACCCAGGCCAAGATCGCGGACATGAAGTGCAAGCTCGATGCGGCGCTGCTGCTCACGCTGCGCGCGGCCTGGCTCAAGGGCGAAGGCAAGCGATTCAGCAACGAAGCCGCGATCGCCAAGCTCACCGCGTCGGAAGCCGCGATGTGGATCACCCACCAGGCGCTGCAGATCCACGGTGGGATGGGCTACTCGAAGGAAATGCCGATCGAGCGCTATTTCCGCGACGCCAAGATCACCGAGATCTACGAGGGCACCAGCGAGATCCAGCGTCTGGTGATCGCCCGCAACGAGACCGGCCTGCGCTGAGCCGCATGCCGCTTCGCCACGCCAGCATCGCGTGTGTCCGTCGCCTGCGCCGCCCCCGTGGCCGCGCGGCGGCGGTGGTTCCCGACCCGGTCGCCCGTGCGGCCGCGTCGGCTTGAGAGATTCCTTCCCGTCGGCCCGCGTGAGAACGCGGGCCTCATTGCATCGGAACGTTTGTCGTCATGACCTCATCCCGCAAGACAGGTAAAACCGCCGCGGCCGCCGCGCCTGCGAAATCCAAGTCGCCCGCCAAGCGCAAGGCCGCCGGCGTGCTGCCGGTGCCGCCGCGCCGCGCCGGCAGCGGACTGCTCGACCCGATCTTCGACGCCGTGCGCCGCCGCGCCGGCAAGGCCGCGCACGCTGATGCCAGCGCGTTCGCGCAGGCGTTCTACCGGCGCATGACCGAGGACGAACTGCCCCTGCACAACGCCGACGGCTGGGCCGCGCTCGCTGCGGACCTGTTCGAGTTCGCCGGCAAGCGCAAGCCGGGCAGCGCCAACGTGCGCCTGTTCAACCCGGTGATGAAGACCCACGGCTGGGAGTCGCCGCACACCGTGCTGCAGATCGTCAACGACGACATGCCGTTCCTGGTCGATTCGGTGACGATGGCGCTGGCCGAACAGGGCATCGGCGTGCACGTGCTGGGCCATCCGGTGCTGTCGATCGCGCGTGACCGTGGCGGCCGCCTGACCGCCGTGGGCGAAGGCGACGCAGAGTCGGTGATGCACCTGGAGATCGACCGGCAGACGCCCGAGGAGAACGCGCGCATCGAAGCGCTGGTACGCGGCGTGCTCGACGATGTGCGGGTCATCGTCTCCGACTGGCCGCAGATGCGCGAGAAGATGCTGCAGATGGCCAGCGATCTGGACACGCGCAAGATTCCGGTCTCCCAGTCCAGTCGCGAGGAAGCCCAGGAGTTCCTGCGCTGGGCCGCGAACGACCACTTCACCTTCTTCGGCTATCGCGAGTACAGCGTCCGTCGCAAGGGCGACGACGCCCGCCTCGAAGCGGTACAGGGCAGCGGCATGGGTCTGCTGCGCACGCCGGGCGCGGTGAAGTCGCGTCCGGTCAGCGAACTCGGCGCCGATGCGCTGCGCCGCGAAGGGCTGATCGACGCGCTGATTCTCACCAAGACGAGCGCGCGCTCGACGGTGCACCGTCCCGGCTACATGGATTACATCGGCATCCTCGGCTACGACGACGCGGGCAATGTCGTCAGCGAACAGCGTTTCCTCGGCCTGTACACCTCAAGCGCGTATACGCGCCGTCCGTGGGACATCCCGCTGGTGCGCGAGCGCTTCGAACACGTGATGACCGAGTCCGGCCTCAAGCCGACCGGCCACAGCGGCAAGGCGCTCAAGCATCTGCTCGAAACCCTGCCGCGCGACGAGCTGTTCCAGTCCACGCCCGACGAACTGTTCCGTCTCGGCACCGGCATCCTCGGTCTGCAGGAGCGCGTACGCAGCCGTCTGTTCCTGCGCAAGGACCGTTACGGCCGCTTCTACTCGGTGCTGGTCTACATCCCGCGCGACCGCTTCAACACCGACGTGCGCCGCCGGATCGAACAGCTGCTGCGCGAGGTGATGCAGGCCGACCACGTGGACGCGAGCGTCGTGCTGGGCGAATCGCCGCTGGCGCAGCTGCATCTGATCGTGCGCCCGCGTGCGGGCGTGGCTGCCGACATCGACCAGCCGGCGCTCGAGCAGGCGCTGCAGGCGATCGTGCGCAACTGGCAGGACGACCTGCGCGACGAACTGGTGCGCCGCCACGGCGAGGCCGACGGCCTGCGTCTGGCCGGCCGTTTCGGTCGCGCCCTGTCGCCCGCCTACATCGAGTTCGCATCGCCGGCTGCGGCCGCGACCGACGTCGAAAAGCTGGCGGCGACCGCCGAGACCGACGCGCTGCAACTCAGCTTCTACCGCCATCCGCTGCCGACCACCGGCGAGTCGGTGCTGCACTTCAAGCTCTACCGCCGTGACGCGCACATTCCGCTGTCGGACGTGCTGCCGGTGATGGAGAACCTCGGTCTGCGCGTGATCGCCGAGCATCCCACCCGCATCGAGGTCGACGGCACCGCGCTGTTCCTGCAGGACTTCTACGTCGAGGCCACTGCCGGCACGATCGACGTTGAGGCGCGCGCGCAAGCCTTTACCGAAGCCTTCGATCGCGTGTGGCGTGGCGATGCCGAGAACGACGGCTTCAACCGGCTCGTCCTCGGCGCTGATCTCGACTGGCGCCAGATCGCGATGCTGCGCGGCTACTGCAAGTACCTGCTGCAGGTCGGCGTGCCGTTCTCGCAGGCCTACGTCGAGGACACGCTGGTCCGCTATCCGCTGCTCGCGCGCCTGCTGGTCGAGGTGTTCGAGTCGCGCTTCGACCCGGCAACGGGTTCGGAGAGCCGTGCGCAGATCGACGCCGGCCGCGCCGCCTTCACCGCCCAGTTGCAGGCGCTGTCCGGGCACGACGAGGCGACCCTGGCCGCGCTGCAGCCGCTGCTCGAGGCACGCGGCCGCGACCGCGACACGCAGTACGACGCATCGCGTGCCGCGCTCAAGGGGCTGCTCGACCGCGTGTCCAGCCTCGACGAGGACCGCATCCTGCGCAGCTATCTCGCCGTCGTCGACGCGACGCTGCGCACCAGCTACTACCAGAAGTCACGCGACGGCGGACTGCTGGACACGATCAGCTTCAAGTTCGACTCGTCGCGCGTGCCGGAACTGCCGAAGCCGCGCCCGTATCGCGAGATCTTCGTCTACGGACCGCGCGTGGAGGGCATTCACCTGCGCTTCGGCCCGGTCGCGCGTGGCGGTCTGCGCTGGTCGGATCGCCGCGAAGACTTCCGCACCGAAGTGCTGGGCCTGGTCAAGGCGCAGATGGTCAAGAACACCGTCATCGTGCCGGTCGGCTCGAAGGGCGGATTCATCGTCAAGCGGCCACCGGCCGGCGGCGATCGCGATGCCCAGTTCGCCGAAGGCGTCGCCTGCTACACGCTCTTCATCAACGGCCTGCTGCAGATCACCGACAACATCGTCGAGGGCGAGATCGTGCCGCCGGTGGACGTCGTGCGCCATGACGACAACGATCCCTATCTCGTCGTCGCTGCCGACAAGGGCACGGCGACGTTCTCCGACATCGCCAACGGCATCGCCCGCGAGCACGGCTTCTGGCTCGACGATGCGTTCGCGTCCGGTGGTTCGGTCGGTTACGACCACAAGGGCATGGGCATCACCGCGCGCGGCGCGTGGGAATCGGTCAAGCGCCACTTCCGCGCGATGAACCGCAACTCGCAGACCGAGGACTTCACCTGCGTGGGCGTCGGCGACATGTCCGGCGACGTGTTCGGCAACGGCATGCTGCTCAGCGAACACATCCGCCTGGTCGCCGCGTTCGATCACCGCCACATCTTCATCGATCCGAATCCCGATGCCGCGCGGTCGTTCGCCGAGCGCGAGCGCATGTTCGCGATTCCGCGGTCGAGCTGGGAGGACTACGACACGTCGCTGATCGCCAAGGGCGGCGGCGTGTGGCCGCGCAGCGCGAAGTCGATTCCGCTGTCGGCCGAAGCACGTTACGCGCTGGGCATCGAAGGCGACGCGACGTCGATCAGCCCGAACGAGCTGATGTCGGCGATCCTGCGCGCACCGGTCGATCTGCTGTGGAATGGCGGTATCGGCACCTATGTGAAGTCGTCCAGCGAAACGCATGCCGACGTCGGCGACCGCGCCAACAATGCGTTGCGTGTCGACGGTCGTGACCTGCGCTGCAAGGTGGTGGGCGAGGGCGGCAACCTGGGCCTGACCCAGCTCGGCCGCATCGAGGCCGCGCTGCACGGCGTGCTGCTCAACACCGACTTCATCGACAACTCGGCCGGCGTGGACACGTCCGACCACGAGGTCAACATCAAGATCCTGCTCAATGCACTGGTGCAGGACGGCAGGATGAAACTGCCGGCGCGCAACAAGCTGCTGGCGTCGATGACCGACGAGGTCGCGGGTCTGGTGCTGTGGGACAACTACCGGCAGAACCAGGCGCTGAGCCTGATGGAACGCATGAGCGTTTCGCGCCTGGGGTCCAAGCAGCACTTCATCCGGACGCTGGAATCGCAGGGCCTGCTCGATCGCCAGATCGAGTTCCTGCCGTCCGACGTCGAGATCGCCGAGCGCAAGACCAAGGGCCTGGGCCTGACGCGCCCAGAGCTGTCGGTGCTGCTGTCGTACTCCAAGCTCGTCGCGTTCGACCAGATGCTCGATTCCGACATTCCGGAAGATCCGTACCTCTCGCGCGAGCTGCAGCGCTACTTCCCGCAGCCGCTGCAGAAGAAGTACGCCGAGCTGATGGAAGGCCACCGCCTCAAGCGCGAGATCATCGCGACCGCGGTCACCAACACCATGATCAACCGCATGGGCGCGACGTTCCTGCTGCGCATGCAGGAAGACAGCGGCCGCGGCCCGGGCGAAGTCGCCAAGGCATTCACGATCACGCGCGAAACGATCGAGGCGCGTGCGCTGTGGGGCCAGATCGACGCGCTCGACGGCCAGGTGCCGGAGTCGGTGCAGGTCGATGCACTGCAGGTGATCTGGAATCTGCAGCGTGCGTTCACGCGCTGGCTGCTGGCGCGTCCGGGCGCGATTCCGGACATCACCAGCGCGGTCGAGCGCTACCACGACGGCTTCCACGCCATCCGCGATGGCCGGCAGATCATCGCCGACGGCCAGCGTGCCGAACACGATGCGAGCCTGCAGACGTGGATCGAGAAGGGCGTGCCGAAGTCGCTCGCGGTCGAGCTGGCGGCATTGCCGTATCTCGAAGCGGCCTGGGACATCATCGAGGTGGCCAGCGAGCGCAAGCAGAAGCCGGTCGACGTGGCGCGTCTGCACTTCCGCCTCGGCGAGGCCCTGAACCTGCCGTGGCTCACCACGCAGATCGACGCGCTGGAAGTCGACGGCCGCTGGCATGCGGTCGCGCGTGGCGTGCTGCGCGAAGAACTGGGCCAGCAGCACCGCGCGCTCGTCTCGCAGGTGCTGTCGATGCCGGGCAACACGCCGGAAGCGAAGGTCCAGGCGTGGCTGGACCGCGACGACGCCGCGCTGCGCTTCACGCTGGCGATGCTGGCTGAACTCGCTGCGCAGAAATCGCTGGACTACCCCACCGCTTCGGTGGCCGTGCAGCGCGTCTCGCAGCTGGTGCAGCGCAGCTGATCCGCCGCCGGGTCGTGCCACCCGTCGCGCCTTCCGGTCCGTCGCCTGTCGCGGCGCGGGCCGGAGCCGTCGGGTGCACGACACGCGCGGCCACGCGGACACGCGCCGCGTTCCGGAGTGCGGGTCGCACGCGGCCCGAGGTGCAGGCGACGTGCCGAGACGGCGCCTGCGCTACGCTGCGCGCCTACGTTCACCCACCGGCGCGCCGATGACCGCAACGCCACGACTCGCTTTCATGGCCAGCCAGGCCGACGAAGCACAACGCGCCCTGACGGTGCTCACCGGTCTGCACGGCCAGTGCGAGCCGGAGGCCGCCGATGTGCTGGTGCCGCTCGGCGGTGACGGTTTCATGCTGCAGACGCTGCATCGCCATGGTCAGCTGGGCAAACCGGTCTACGGCATGAAGCTCGGCACGGTGGGGTTCCTGATGAACCACTACCGCCACGACGATCCTGCCTCGGGCAGCGATCTGCTGGCGCGCATCGCCGCCGCCGAGCCGGCTGTCCTGCGACCGCTGGAGATGCGCACCGAGACCGAGTCCGGCGCGAACGTCACGTCGCTCGCCTACAACGAAGTCGCCTTACTCCGGCAGACGCGCCAGGCCGCGCATCTGCAGATCGATCTCAACGGCGTCACCCGGCTCGAGGAGCTCGTCGCCGATGGCGTGATCCTGTCGACCGCGGCGGGCAGCACCGCCTACAACTTTTCCGCCCACGGTCCGATCCTGCCGCTGGGCGCAGGCGTGGTCGCGCTGACGCCGATCGCGCCGTTCCGGCCGCGGCGCTGGCGCGGCGCGATCCTGCGCGCGGATACCGAAGTGCGGTTCCGCGTGCTCGATCCCTACAAGCGCCCGGTCAGCGTGACCGCCGATTCGCACGAAGTGCGCGACGTCGTGGAAGTCACGATCCGCGAGTCCCGCGAGCGCACGGTGACCCTGCTGTTCGATGCCGAGCACAACCTCGAAGAACGCATCCTCAGCGAACAGTTCGTGGTCTGAGCGCCGGCGCATGGATCGCGCATAATTCCGCTACCGCGTCCGGCACGCAGCCGGCCCTGTCCGGGTTGCCCACGTCCGCGCGCTCCCTTCGCTTCGTCGATCCGCCATGCCCGATCTGTCCGTTCCCACGCTCACCGTCGCGATCACCACGCGCGCCCTGTTCGATCTCGAGGACAGCCATGCCGTGTTCGAGTCGCAGGGCATCGAGGCCTACGCCGAGCACCAGCGCGCCCACGAGGACGACGTCCTCGAGCCGGGCATCGCGTTTCCGCTGGTGCGCAAGCTGCTGGCCCTGAACATCGACGCGTCTCCCGACGCGCCGCACGTCGAGGTCATCCTGCTGTCGCGCAACTCGGCCGACAGCGGGCTGCGGATCTTCAACTCGATCCAGCACCACAACCTGGGCATCACCCGCGCGACGTTCACTTCCGGCGAGCCGACCTGGCCGTACATCAAGCCGTTCGGCACGCAGCTGTTCCTGTCGGCGAACCCGGATTCCGTGCGTCGCGCACTGGAGAACGGCATCGCCGCCGCGACGATCATTCCCGCGCGCGCGCCCGCGCATCGCAACGACCAGTTGCGGATCGCTTTCGACGGCGACGCGGTGATCTTCGGCGACGAGGGCGAGCGTCTTTCGCAGGAGGGCGGCCTCGACGCCTTCCACAAGCACGAGCGCGAGCGCGCACGCGAGGAGATGACCGGCGGTCCGTTCCGCGGCTTCCTCGCCGCGTTGCACGACCTGCAGGCCGCGTATCCGGCCGGCAAGGACGCGCCCATCCGCACCGCCTTGGTCACCGCGCGCTCCGCGCCTGCGCACGAACGGGTGATCCGCACGCTCCGCGCCTGGGGCGTACGGCTGGACGAAGCCCTGTTTCTGGGCGGACGGCCGAAGGGCCCGTTCCTCGATGCGTTCGGCGCGGACATCTTCTTCGACGATTCGCAGCACAACATCGACTCCGCGCGTCCGCACGTCGCCGCCGGCCACGTGCCGCACGGCTGGTCGAACCGCTGAGCACGATGGCAGGCGACCGCCGACGTGGCGTGCTGGGCCGCTGGATCGACCGTCTGCGCGGCGGCGACGCGGGTCCGCGCAAGCCCTATGTGCGCCAGCACGAGGGCTTCGTGTCGCTGCAGTTCGTGCGCCGGCAGACCCAGAGCCGCATGGTCGGCGACGATCCGGACCGTCTGCTGATCGACTACACCCGCACCATGTTCGCCACGCTGCTGTGGCAGCCGGCACCCGCGGTGCTCGGGATGATCGGCCTTGGGGGCGGCTCGCAGGCGAAGTTCGCCTACCGCCAGCTGCCGGACACGCGCATCGAAGTGGTCGAGAACAATCCGCACGTGGTGGCGCTGCGCGGCGCATTCGGCGTGCCGGACGACGACGCGCGGCTGTCGGTCGTCGTCGATGACGGCGTGCGTTTCGTCGCCGGGCGTCCCGGTCGGTTCGACGTGCTGCTGGTCGACGGCTACGACGCGCACGGCATTCCTGCCGAACTCTCCACGCAGGGGTTCTACGACGCCTGCCGCGACGCACTCACCGCAGCCGGCGTGCTGGCCTGCAACCTCTACGTGCGCGATCCCGAAACGCATGTGGCGAAACTGCGCGCCGCATTCGGGGCCGACCATGTGCTGGTCTTCGACGAGCCGAAGATGAGCAACCGGGTCGCGTTCGCCTGGCGCGGCGCGCTACCGGCGCTCGATGCCGAGACGCTGGCCGCGCGCGTGCCACTGTCCGTGCGCGCGTTGCTGCCGGAGGTGTTTCCACGGATCGCGGTGCGGATCGTCCGGCATCGCACGGTGACGGGCCGCTGAGCCCCGGCGGGACGCGGGGCGCGACATTGCGCCTCCGCGCGTTCCGCTGCACAGTCGCCCGTCGACTGCAACCGTTCACGGGGATTACCGAATGCAACGATGGATCCGGACACTCGCCTGCGCGTTCGCGCTGGGCATCGCCGCGCCGCTCGCGGGCGCGGCCACCCAGGCGGGCGGAATGACGCTCGAACAGGTCGCGCACACGCGCACCGTCAGCCAGGCGCAGATCAGCCCGGACGGCCTGGAGGTCGCGTACATCCTGTCGGTGCCACGCACGCTCGGCGTCGATCCCGATGGTCCGGCGCGGACCGAGCTGCACGTCGTCGACCGCAGCGGCAACAGTCGCGGCTTCATCACGGGCAAGGTCGACGTGGCATCACCGCGCTGGTTGCCTAACGGCCAGGGTGTGGCGTACCTGTCCAAGCGCGAGGGCGACGAGACCCGCGGGCTGTACACGATTCCGTTGCGCGGCGGCGAATCGTCCCGCGTGGTGAAGCTCGCCGGTGACATTTCCAGCTACGACCTGTCCCCAGATGGCAGCCGCGCCGCGGTGCTGTCGGCGCAGCGCGAGAGCGACGCGCGCAAGGCGCTGCGCGACAAGGGCTTCTCGCAGAAGGTGTACGAGGAGGACTGGCGCCCGGTCGAGTTGTGGATCGCGGAACTCGGCAGCGACGCCGCGCCGCGCCGCCTCGCCATCGAAGGCAGCGTGCAGGCGGTGAAGTGGAGTCCGGCCGGCGACCGCCTCGCCGTCGTCGTCGCGCCGCGCCAGCTGACCGATGACACCATGGTCGAGGCGCGCGTGCTCATCTATTCGGTCGAAGGCCGCGAGCTCGGCCGCGTCGACAATCCCGGCAAGCTCGGCGACATGGCCTGGAGCCCGGACGGCGCGCATCTGGCGATCATCTCCGCCGAAGACAAGAACGATCCCAGCGAAGGTCGTCTGACCGTGGTCGGCCGCGACGGCGGTGCGCAGCGCGATCTGCTGCCGCGTCTCGAAGGCCACGTGCGCAGCGTCGCCTGGCGCGACGCGACGACGCTGGTGTTCCTCAGCCACGAAGGCGTGCAGAGCCGCATCGGCGAGATCCAGGTCGACGGCGGCAACCCGCGCACCGTGCTGGCGGCGGGCGGCCCGGTGCACACTGGCCTGAGCGTATCGCCGCGCGGCGACATCGCCCTGGTCGGCAGCGATCCGACGCACCCGTCGGAAGTGTTCCATCTGGCGTCGGGCGCGGGCGAAGCGCGTCGGCTCACCGACAGCAATCCGTGGCTCAAGGATGTGCGTCTCGCGCGCCAGGAAGTCGTGCGCTACACGGCGCGCGATGGGCTCGAGCTCGAAGGACTGCTGGTGCATCCACTGGCGCGTCGCGGCAATGCGCGCGTGCCGTTGATTCTCGTGGTGCACGGCGGTCCGGAATCCCACTTCTCCAACGCTTGGCTCAACGGCTATTCGCAGCCGGCGCAGGTCGCGGCCGCGCAGGGCTTCGCGTCGTTCTTCCCGAACTACCGGTCGAGCACCGGTCGCGGCGTCGCGTTCTCCAAGCTCGGTCATGGCCGTCCGGGCATGGAGGAGTTCGATGATGTCGTCGACGGCGTCGATCATCTGGTCGAGACCGGTCTGGTGGACCGCGACAAGGTCGGCATCACCGGCGGCTCCTATGGTGGCTACGCCAGCGCTTGGGGCGCGACCTACTACAGCGAACGCTTCGCGGCCTCGGTGATGTTCGTCGGCATCTCCGACCAGGCGAGTCTGGTCACCACCGGCGACATCCCGTACGAGCAGTACAACGTGCACATGCAGACCTGGCCGTGGGAAAGCCCGGAGATGTACCGCCAGACGAGCCCGATCACGCATGCGCAGAAGTCGCGCACGCCGACCCTGATCCTGCACGGCGAAGCCGATCCGCGCGTGCCCGTCATGCAGTCCTACATGATGTACCGCTACCTGCAGCTGGCCGGACAGGCGCCCGTGCGACTGGTGCTGTACCCGGGCGAAGGCCACGGCAACAGCCGCGGCGCGTCGCGCTACGACTATTCGCTGCGTCTGATGCAGTGGATGACGCATTACCTGCAGGGTCCGGGCGGCCAACCGCCGGCCTACGAGATCGACTACGCATTGCCGGAGCAGGGCGCCCAGCGCTGAAGTCGGGGTGGGGCGGGGTCACACAGCTGCGCTGGGATTTCCAGCGCGGCTTTTTCGTGCGCGATGCGGCCCGGCAGATTCCGCCACCACGATCGACATGCATTCAGCGTCACGGGCGCGACTGCGTCGATGCGTCGCCGCATTCACGCCACCGTCTCCTGCGCATCACGCGTCGTTGCCCGGCCCGTCGATACCGTGTCTCCCATCGATCCGCGCCGCGGCATCACCGCTCGCGAACCGCGATACCGGACCTGTCCGGACGGCGCACGGACGATGCGACCGGCACCACGCCGTCGCCCCTGATTTTCCCCCGATCTGGAGAACCCGATGTCCAACAAGACTGCGCACACCCTCAACGATCTGATCGCCATCGCCCGCGACGGCAAGGACTTCTACGAGGAAGCCGCACAGAAGGTCGACGATGCCGAGCTGAAGACCCTGTTCGCGCGTATCGCCACCACCAAGTCGCAGATCGTCAGCGAGCTCAGCGCCGCGGTCCAGGCCGCGGGCGGCAAGCCGGAAGATTCCGGTACCGTCGTCGGCAGCATGCAGCAGATGTACGGCAAGGTCCGTGCGACGCTGGGTGACAAGGAATACGGCTACGTCGCCGAGCTCGAAGAGTCGGAAGACCGTCTGCTCGAAGCGTTCGACGAGGCCTCGCGCGATGCCGACACACCGCCGGCCGCCCGCGACGTCGTCGTGCGTCTGCTGCCGGAAGTGCGCGCCTGTCACGACGTGATGCGCACCCGCAAGCTGGCGATGAAGAACGCGAAGTAATCGCGCTCACCATCGCGTGTGACACCCAGGGCCGGTCCATGACCGGCCCTTTTTCATGATGTGCACGCGGCGTCCGCAGCAGCGAGGGCGCGCGGCTACGTGCTTGGGCCGTTTCTGCGGCGCTGCCCACCGGCTTGTGTTACCAGCGGTTGCGCACGCAACGGTCGAGAATCGCGAGCACGGCTGGCAGAATCGCCGGCTCGCCGTTTCCGTGCACGCCGATGACCGCACCCGCCACCGCTGCGCCCGCCAAGGGCCGCGTGCTGTTCGCCAGCCTGATCGGCACGACGATCGAATTCTTCGACTTCTACATCTACGCCACGGCCGCGGTGCTGGTCTTCCCGAAGCTGTTCTTTCCGTCAGCCGATCCCGCCTCGGCCACGCTGCAGTCGCTGGCGACGTTCGCGCTGGCGTTCTTCGCCCGGCCGATCGGCTCGGCCGTGTTCGGTCATTACGGCGACCGCGTCGGCCGCAAGGCGACGCTGGTGGCGGCGTTGCTGACGATGGGGATCTCGACCGTGCTCATCGGCCTGTTGCCGACCCACGCGCAGATCGGCATCGCCGCGCCACTGCTGCTCGCGCTGTGCCGTTTCGGCCAGGGCCTCGGCCTGGGCGGCGAATGGGGCGGGGCGGTGCTGCTGGCCACCGAGAACGCGCCGCCCGGCAAGCGCGCCTGGTACGGCATGTTCCCGCAGCTCGGTGCACCGCTCGGCTTCTTCCTGGCGACGGGCATTTTCCTCGTGCTGACCGAGGTGATGAGCGATACGGCGTTCTTCGCCTGGGGCTGGCGCATTCCGTTTCTCGCCAGTGCGGTGCTGGTGCTGGTGGGTCTGTGGGTCCGGCTGCGCATCACCGAAACCCCGGATTTCCAGAAGGTGCTCGACCACGGCGCGCGTGTGCGACTGCCGATGCGCGAGGTGCTGGTCAACCAGTGGCGCGGTGTCGTCGCGGGCACGCTGCTCGCACTGGCGACCTTCGTGCTGTTCTATCTGATGACGGTCTTCGCGCTCAGCTGGGGCACCTCGCAGCTGGGTTACACGCGCGAACATTTCCTGATGCTGCAGCTCGCAGGCGTGGTGTGTTTCGCCGCGACGATTCCGGTCTCGGCGCTGTATGCCGACCGGTTCGGCCGTCGGCGCGCCATGCTGATCGCGAGCACCGGCATCGCCCTGTTCGGGCTGTGCTTCGCGCCGCTGTTCGTGGCCGGGAACGCCGGCGCCACGCTGGCGTTCCTGATGATCGGTCTGGGTCTCATGGGTCTGACCTACGGGCCCGTCGGCACGCTGCTGGCCGAGCAGTTTCCGACCGCGGTGCGCTACACCGGTGCGTCGCTGGCATTCAACCTGGCGGGCATCTTCGGCGCCTCGCTCGCGCCGTACATCGCCACCTGGCTGGGCGAACGCCACGGCTTAGCCTCGGTGGGCGGGTATCTCGCGGGCGCCGCGGTGCTGAGTTTCATCGCACTGTGGACGTTGCCGCGTGATGTCGCACCGGGCGCGGCAGCGCCCGGGCGCTAGACTGGGGCGCCATCGCCCGCGGAGTCGCGCATGCACCACTGGCTGCTGTTGAGCATCACTGTCGCCGTGCTGGTGGGCATGCTGCTGCCGTTGCAGGCGCTGCTCAACGCCCGCGTCGGCGCAGTCGCCGGCGGTGCGCTGTTCGCATCGTTCCTGTCGTTCGCGGTGGGCACGCTCGCGCTCGCCGCGATGCTGCTGGTCACGCGTACGCCGCTGCCGCCGATGCGCACGCTGACCACGCTGCCGCCGTGGTTGTGGTGCGGGGGCCTGATCGGCGCGGTCTTCGTGTTCTGCGGCACCTTGCTGGTACCCCGACTCGGCGCGGCCGGCATGATCTGCCTGATCGTCGCCGGCCAGCTGGTGGGCTCGCTGCTGCTCGACCACTACGGCGTGCTGTCGCAGCCGCGCCCCGTCGATGCGATGCGCCTGGCCGGGGCGGCGCTGGTCGGCATCGGCGCGCTGCTGGTCGTGCGTCCGTGGCAGGCCGGCTGAGCGATGTCGGACGTCGGGACCACGCGCGTGCCGCTGCCGGCCGGAATGCAGGCCGCGCTCGAAGCCGCCTACGCCACGCCGCCGCGGGCGTACCACAACTTCGGACACGTCGAGACCCTGCTGGAACAGTTCGAGGCCGTGACGGCGCGCGAGGGTTGGGCGCAACCGCTCGAGGTACGCCTGGCGATCCTGTACCACGACGCGATCTACGACGCCCGCGCCGGCGACAACGAGGCGCGTTCGGCGGATCTGGCGGCCGTTTCGATCGCACGCTGGCTTCCTGACGCCGGTGTCGACACAGTGCGGGTCGCGCATCTGATCCGGTTGACCGCCCGTCATGGACAGCTGACGCCGGCGGACTTCGCCGACGATCCGCATGCCGATGACGCGCGCCGCTTTCTCGACTGCGACATGGCGATCCTGGCCGCGGACGATGCGACGTTCGAGGCCTACGACCGCGGCATCGCCGCCGAATACCGGCACGTGCCGCGCTGGCTGTACGCGGTGAACCGGCGGCGGTTCCTGAAATCCCTGCTGGCCCGGCCGCGCATCTATCTCGATGACGGGTTCCACCAGCGTCTGGACGCGCGCGCGCGGCACAACCTGCGTCGCGCGGTGACGACCAAACGCTGAGAGCCGTCGCCGCCAGGCACGTGCACCACTGGCGACCCGCACCGGGCCGCACGCCCGCTGCGGCCCATGTCGGTATCATGGGCCGCATGGCGAAACTGCTGCTCAACCTGCGTTACGTGCCCGACGACGAGGCCGCCGACGTGCGCGCGTTTCTCGACGAGGCCGGCATTCCCTGGTACCAGACCCGGCCGAGTCCGTTCGGCATCTCGCTGGGTGGCATCTGGCTGCGCGAGAACGACGACCTGCCACGCGCGAAGGCGCTGATGGCCGAGTATCAGGCGACGCGTCAGGTCCGGGCGCGGGCCGCGCAGGCGCAGGCGGAGCGCGACGGCACCGCGGAGACCTTCGCCGACATCGTGCGCGCGGATCCCAAGCGGGTGGTGCTGATCGTCATCGCAATCGTGTGCCTGATCGGGCTGATGGCGGTGCCCGGATACCTGCTGTCCCGTTGAGAGACCGCGGCTGGCTGCGGCCGCGTCACCCGCGGCCCACGCGCGTGACGCAAGACTGGTGACCTGTCCGCCGCACCGGCGCCGGCGTCGCGTCTTCCGGCGGGACGGATCACCAGGATCGAACCCATGACGACGCCCCCCGACCGATCGCACCCCAAGCCGAAGACCAAGCCCTGGACCCGTCCGAACCCGAAGCCGCGGGCGGCACGCGGCACGCTGACCGACGCCCAGAAGGACCGCGCCCGCCAGCGCGCCGACGAAGCCGGTCGCCGCTATCCGAATCTCGTCGACAACATGTGGGCCAGCAAGCACATCGCCGCGGACGGCACGCCGAAGGCGTGACCTCGCGCTGCGCGGCGGCCCGTGCGGCGCCGCGACTCCATGCACGCGTCGTGATCAGTGGACTGGCGGCCCGACAGAGTGACGCGGTGCGGTTGGAGCGGACCCGGCGTGAGGCGGGATGCGCCCGCCTTGCGCGCACCGCGCGTGACCATCGGCACGGACCGGCGCCGTCCCGGGCTTGCTAAGGTCGACGGTTGTCCGCGCGGCTGCGCGGCCATCCCGCCATCGCCCCGGAGATTCCATGCGTTCACGCCGCGCGTCCTCGCACCTGTTGCTCACCGCCCCGATCGCCCTGATCGCCGCCTTCGCCCTGCCTGCCGAGGCGCAGCGCGACATCCGGTTCGAAGCCGCCGGGGCGCCGGAGACCGGGACCCTGGTGCTGCCGGTGCCGGAAGTGACGCAGGGCAGCGCCCGGGCGGGTGCGTTCGCCCGCATCGATGCGGGCAGCCAGGGGGCCCTGACGCGCGCGATCGCGGCGGCCGGGTTCAGCGGCAAGGCCGACACCCAGCTGGACCTGCCGGGCATCGCCGGCTTCGATCGCGTGCTGCTGGTGGGCACCGGCAGCGGCACGCCCGACGCCCGGCGGATCGAGGATGTGGGCGGACGCATCGGCCGCTTCGCCGCCCGCAGCACGGCGCCCCGGATCGACGTGGTGTGGGAAGGCAGCGAGACCGGCGCCGCGGCCCGTCTGGCATTCGGTGCCGCGCTGGGCCAGTACCGGTTCGACAAGTACCGCACCACACAGGACGTGGACACGTCGCGCGCCGGCGATGGCACGCTGGTCGTGCGCAGTACCGATGGGGCCGCCGCTGCGCAGGCCTGGGACGGTGATCTGAAAGCGGTGGCCGAAGGCGTGGCGTTCGCGCGGGACCTGGTGACCGAGCCGGCCAATGCGATCTATCCCGAGACGTTCGTCGAGCGCACCCGCGCCGCGTTCGCGGGCAAGCCGAACGTGAGTATCGAAGTGCTCGACGTGCCGGCCATGGAACGCCTGGGCATGGGCAGCATCCTCGCCGTGGGGCAGGGCAGTGCGCGGCCGCCCCGCATGATGGTGGTGCGCTACAGCGGGGGCGCGCGCGGCGAGGCGCCGGTCGCGTTCGTCGGCAAGGGCATCACGTTCGACACCGGTGGTATTTCGATCAAGCCCGGCGAGAACATGTGGCGCATGAAATACGACATGACCGGCGCCGCCAGCGCGACCGGCGCGGTGCTCGCGTTGGCGGGACGCGGCGCGGCAGTCAATGCGATCGCGGCAGTCGCGCTCGCCGAGAACATGCCTTCGGGCACCGCCACGCGCCCCGGCGACGTGATCCGCACCGCCGCCGGCAAGACCTACGAGGTGATCAGCACCGACGCCGAGGGCCGCATGGTGCTCGTCGATGCGCTCTGGTACGTGCAGCGTCAGGACAACCCGCGCGTGATCGTCGACATCGCAACGCTGACCGGCGCCATCGTCACCGCGCTGGGCAACGACTATGCCGGCCTGTTCACCCGCGACGACGCACTTGCCGCGCAGTTGACGGCGGCTGGTGATGCAGCCGGCGAGCCGGTATGGCGCATGCCGCTGCACCCGGGCTACGGCAAGATGCTGGAGTCGCCGATCGCCGACATGCGCAACGGGGGCGGGCGTCCGGGCTCCGGCACGGCGGCGCATTTCATCGGCGAATGGGTGGATGCGGGGCGTGCATGGGCGCACCTCGACATCGCCGGCATGGCCTGGCGCGATGGCGAGGAGATGTCGACCACGCCTTCAGGCGCGTCCGCCTACGGCGTGCGGCTGTTCGACCGGTTCGTGCGGGACAACTACGAGCAGTGATCACCTGCTTGCGCACCTTGCGTGCGCGCTTGGTGGCCGGCGATGGGATGCGGGACGCGGCGCTTCGCGCATGGACAGCGAGGCGCGGGTAGCCCGCGCACGTCCCCGAAGCCCGGTTGCGCGCGCCGATCAGCCGGTCGGCGCCGGACAGGCCGCGTCCGCGGATGCGGGTCAGCGACGGGGGTTACCGCAACCCCCGCTACAATTCGCCCATGATCGACAACCTCGCCGCCTACCACTTCGTCGCCATCGACGATCCCGACGCCGTCGCCGCCTGGCTGCGCGGGTTGGCCGAAGCGGGCGGGCTGCGCGGCACGGTGCTGGTCGCGCCCGAGGGCATCAACCTGTTCCTGGCCGGGGAGATCGACGCGATCGACACGCTGATCGGGACCGTGCGCGGCGATGCGCGCTTCGCCACGCTGCAGGTCAAGCGCAGCCGCAGCGACGGGGTGCCGTTCGCGCGGCTCAAGGTCAAGGTCAAGCCGGAGATCATCAGCTTCCGCAAGCAGGAGGCAATGCCGCTGGCTGCGCCGGCGCGCGCACCGGATGTGGCGCCCGACACACTGGCGCGTTGGATCGCGCAGGGCCATGACGACGCCGGCAAGCGTCTCGTGCTGCTCGACACGCGCAACCGCGAGGAGTTCGGATTCGGCACGTTCAAGGATGCGTTGACGCTGCCGATCGACAACTTCACTGAGCTGCCGGACGCACTCGCGCCGCACCGCGACACGTTGCGCGATGCGACCGTGGTGAGTTTCTGCACGGGCGGCATCCGCTGCGAAAAGGCCGCGCTGTGGATGCGCGCCGATGGCATGGACAACGTGCTGCAGCTCGACGGTGGCATCCTCGGCTACTTCGAACGGGTGGGCGGCTTCGGCTACGACGGACGCTGTTTCGTCTTCGACGATCGCGTGGCGCTCGATCCGCAGCTGCGCCCCTTGCAGGCCGGTGTCGCCGCATGACCTGGCTCGGCTTCGTCCTCGTGATCCTGGGAATCTGGCTGGCCTTCAAGGTGGCCGGCGTGGTGCTGCGGCTGATCGTCACGGTGCTGATCGTCATCGCCGCCTACTGGTGGCTCGCGCCCATCTTCGGCTGGCCGACGCTGGGCGAGCTGTTCCACGTGCTGGGGCCGGACGTGCGTCTGCCGGACGTGCCGATGCCGGAACTCAAGCGTCCTTAGAGGTCAGCCGTCGCCTCAGACGAATTCGCGCGACGGCAGCACGAAGCGCCGTTCGGGCCGGCCGACGAGATCGAGGAAATTGTTGAACACCGCGTCCGCCTGCGCCTGCATCGGTGCGATGTGGGTCCGGGTGAGGGCGCGGATCGCGGCGTCGTCGTGTGGCAGTCCGGCGGACGCCAGTTCGTCGCGATAGGCCGGCGTCGCCAGCCAGCGCTCGATCAGCGGCGGGTCCATTTCGAGATGGAACTGGAAGCCGTATGCGTTGTCGCCGTAACGGAAGGCCTGCTGTTCGCAGCTGTCGGTGCGCGCGAGATGCACGGCCGTCGACGGTACTTCGAAATGCCGGCCATGCCACTGGAACACCGGCGACGCGGCGCCGAGCGGCGCGAGCACGGGGTCCGCCTGGCCGGCTTCGGTCGTCAGCAGGGGATACCAGCCGATTTCCGGCCGCTCGATGCGCCGCACCGGCGCGCCGAGCACATGCGCCAGCAGCTGCGCGCCCAGGCAGATGCCCAGTACCGGACGACCGAGTGCCAGCATGCGTTCGATCGCGCGGAGCTCGGTCAGCAGATGCGGCCGGGACGCGCGCTCCTCGACATTCATCGGCCCGCCGAGCACCACGAGCCCCCGGTAACGCTCCACGCTGGGCTGCGCGTCGGGCTCGCGTTCGAAGTTGACGAAGCGGATGCGGTGTCCGCGGCGGCGGATCAGCGGATCGAGCGTGCCTAGGGGTTCGGCGGCGACATGCTGGAAGACGAGAATGCGGGACATGGTCCGATTCTAGTGTCCTGCATCAGCCGGAGCGGCGACCGCAGCCTCGGCGGTGCGCACCCACTCCATGGTCCCAGCGAGCACTGGACGCGACGCCGGAAGGCCGATCGTCCGTGCGGACCGTCCGGCCGATGGCGAACACCGGAATGGAGCCCAACGTGCGCTGGGGCAACGCGCAGATGTCGTGCGTCGTCACCCCGGCGCGTGCCGGGACTCGGGGCCCTGGACGTCCCGGCACCGCCGGATTACGCCGGACTCCGGCGTGATCCGCATTGATTGTGGTCGCGCACTCCCGGCGACGGGTGCCGCTCAGCGCGGATCGCGACGCGGCGGACCCTTGCGCGGGCCACCCGGCTTGAAACCACCGGGCTTGTGACCCGGCGGCTTCGCGCCGAACGGACGCTTGGCGCGTGGCGGGGCCGCGGTCATGTCGGCGTCCTCGGCGCGGCGGATGCGGATCGCCTGGCCGCCGACACGGACCTTCTTCAGGTGCTCCAGCAGCTCGCGCGGCATGCCTTCGGGCAGGTCGACCAGGCTGTAGTCGTCGCGGATGTCGATGCGGCCGATGAACTTGCTCTCGAGGTCGGCCTCGTTGGCGATCGCGCCGACGATGTTGCCCGGCTGCACGCCGTGCACGTAGCCGACTTCGATGCGGAAGGTTTCCATGCCGACGTCCGGATCGCGCGGGCCGGTGTCCGGACGCGGCGCACGCGGTTCGCGGGGCTCACGCGGCTCGCGCGCGGATCGCGACGCCTCACGGCCACCCGGACGCTCGACGAACTCGCGTTCGAACGCGGGCTTTTCCGGCTTGCGCGGCGGCTCCAGCAACAGCGGCGTGCTGCCCTGGACCACCTTGGCCAGCGCGGCGGCGATTTCGGCCGCCGGCACGTTGTGCTCGCGCTCGTAGCGTTCGATCAGCTCGCGGAACATGCCCAGCTCGCTGCTGCCGAGCGCGGTGGTGATCTTCTCGAGGAACTTCGCCACACGCGCTTCGTTGACGATGTCGACGCTCGGCAGCTGCATCTGCTCGATCTTCTGCCGCGTCGCACGTTCGATCGCGCCGAGCATGCCGCGCTCGCGCGGGGCGACGAACAGGATCGCCTCGCCGCTGCGGCCGGCGCGGCCGGTGCGGCCGATGCGATGCACGTAGCTTTCGGTGTCGTAGGGGATGTCGTAATTCAGCACGTGGCTGATGCGGTCGACGTCCAGGCCGCGCGCGGCGACGTCGGTCGCCACCAGCACGTCGAGACGGCCGTCCTTGAGGTTCTGGATCGCACGCTCGCGCTGCTTCTGGTCGAGATCGCCATTGATCGCGGCGGCCGACAGGCCACGCGCCGACAGCTTCTGCGCCAACTCCTCGGTCGCCAGCTTGGTGCGCGCGAAGATGATCATCGCGTCGAAGGGCTCGGCCTCGAGAATGCGGGTCAGCGCATCGAGCTTGTTGACGCCGCTGACCATCCAGTAGCGCTGGCGGATGTTGGCGGCCGTCGTCGTGGTTGCCTTGATCGCGATCTCGACCGGATTCTTGAGGTAGGTCTGGGCGATGCGCTTGATCTGGCTCGGCATCGTCGCGGAGAACAGGGCCACCTGACGCGAGTCCGGCGTCTTCTTCAGCACGGCTTCGACATCGTCGATGAAGCCCATGCGCAGCATTTCGTCGGCTTCGTCGAGCACCAGGGCGCGCAGTTCGGACAGGTCCAGCGACCCGCGCTCCAGATGGTCGATCACCCGGCCCGGCGTGCCGACGATCACCTGCACGCCGCGCTTGAGCGCGCTCAGCTGCTGGGCATACCCCTGGCCGCCGTAGATCGGCAGCACCTGGAAGCCGGGCATGAACGCCGCATACTTCTGGAAGGCTTCGGCGACCTGGATCGCCAGCTCACGGGTCGGCGCGAGCACCAGCGCCTGCGGCTTGCGCTGGGTGGGATCGATGCGTGCCAGCACCGGCAGCGCAAACGCCGCGGTCTTGCCGGTACCGGTCTGGGCCTGGCCCAGCAGGTCGCGGCCTTCGAGCAGCGGCGGGATGGTCGCGGCCTGGATGGGCGACGGCGATTCGTAGCCCACCGCGGTCAGGGCGCGCAGCAGGGTCTCGGGCAGTGCGAGATCGGTGAACTTGGGGGTCTCGGCAGGCGTGATGGGCGACTCGGCGCTCATGGTTCGGTCTCTTAGCGCCGGCACAGCCGGTCGGGGAACCGCATAGTGTAGCGGGCGGCCCGCGACGCCGCAGTCGCGGCGCGGCCGAATCCACGGCGCCGATGGCTGGCGTTCACCTGCGGGAACGCCAGCGGAAGACCGCGCGCACCCGGGCTTCGCTGCGGGCCGTGCCGCCCCCATCATGGGCGCATTCCGCCTCGAGTCCGCCCATGATCCGCGTCCATCACTTGAACAATTCGCGCTCGCAGCGCGTGCTCTGGCTGCTCGAAGAACTCGGTCAGCCCTATGAGGTGGTGCGCTACGCCCGCGATCCCAAGACCATGCTGGCGCCGCAGGCGCTGCGCGACGTGCATCCGCTGGGCAAGTCGCCGGTGCTGGAGATGGACGGGCGCCGGCTGGTCGAGTCCGGCGCGATCCTCGAGACGCTGGTCGAGCGCTTCGACCCGGACCATGCGCTGTCGCCAGTACCCGACGACGAGGACGAGCGCCTGCGCTACCGCCAGTGGGTGCACTACGCCGAAGGCTCCGCGATGCCGCCGTTGCTGCTCTCGCTCGTCTTCGCGCACCTGCGCGGCGCGCCGATGCCGTTCTTCGCGAAGCCCATCGCCCGCGGCATCGCCGACAAGGCGATGCAGCGCTTCGTGGGTCCGCAGCTGCAGACGCATCTGGAGTACGTGGAGCGGGAACTCGGCGCCTACCAGTGGTTCGCCAGCGACCGCTTCACCGCCGCCGACATCCAGATGAGTTTTCCGCTGGAGGCGGCAGTCGTCCGCGCGTCTGATTGGGTGGGCCCGAACATCCGGCGTTTCGTCGAGCGGATCCACGCGCGGCCTGCGTATCAGCGGGCGCTGGAGACGGGCGGGCCGTTCGAGCTGGGTCGATGAGCGACGCGGTGCCCGCGTCGGTGCCGCTCGCGCATGCGCTGCGGTACGACAACCGCTTCGTGGGCACGCTGCCGGGGGATGCCGAAGCCGGCGGGCGCCGGCGGCAGGTCGAGGGCGCGTTGTGGTCGCCGGTGCTGCCGACGCCGGTCGCGGCGCCCCGCGTGCTAGCCGTCTCGACGGAGATGGCCGAGGCCCTCGGCTTCGATGCCGACACCGTTGCATCTCCGGAGTTCGCCGCCGTCTTCGGCGGCAATGCGCTGACGCCCGGCATGAGGCCGTACGCCTCGAACTACGGCGGCCACCAGTTCGGCCACTGGGCCGGACAGCTCGGCGACGGGCGCGCGATCACGCTCGGCGAAGGCGTGGCCGCGGACGGACGACGCTGGGAGCTGCAGCTCAAGGGCGCCGGCCCGACCCCGTACTCGCGGACGGCCGATGGCCGCGCGGTGCTGCGCTCGTCGGTGCGCGAATTCCTGTGCAGCGAGGCCATGCACCATCTGGGCGTGCCGACGACGCGGGCGCTGTCGCTGGTCGGCACCGGCGATGCCGTGGTCCGGGACATGTTCTATGACGGCAACGCGGCGCCCGAACCGGGCGCGATCGTGTGCCGGGTCGCGCCGTCGTTCATCCGCTTCGGCCATTTCGAACTGCCGTCCGCGCGGGGTGATGCCGCACTGTTGCGGCAATTGGTCGATTTCACGATCGCCCGTGATTTCCCGCATCTGACAGGCGAGGGTGAGGCGTTGTACGGCGACTGGTTCGCCGAGGTCTGCACGCGGACCGCGGCCATGGTCGCCGGCTGGATGCGAGTGGGATTCGTGCACGGCGTGATGAACACCGACAACATGTCGATTCTGGGTTTGACGATCGACTACGGCCCCTACGGCTGGGTCGACGACTTTGATCCGGACTGGACGCCCAACACCACCGACGCCCAGGGCCGTCGCTACCGGTTCGGCTGGCAACCGCGGGTCGCGCACTGGAATCTCGGGCGGCTGGCGCAGGCGCTGGCGCCGCTGTTCGGCGATGTCGCGCCGTTGCAGGCCGGGCTCGATGCCTATGCGGCGACGTATGCGCGGCTCGATCGCGAGACCATCGCGGCGAAACTCGGCCTGCCCGAGTGCCGCGACGATGATGTCGAACGCATGCAGCGGCTGCATGGCCTGCTGCAGGCGGGCGAGGTCGACATGACGCTGTTCTTCCGCGGACTGGCGGATCTCGATCCGGCGGCGCCGTCGCTGGAGGGGATGGCGGATGCGTTCTACGACGACGCGAAGCGTGCCCGGGTGCAGGGCGAGTTCGACGCCTGGCTCGCCGACTACGCGGCGCGCCTGCGGGACACGGGCGAGCCCGGCGATGCCCGGCGCACCCGCATGCACGCGGCGAATCCGCGCTTCGTGATGCGCAACTATCTCGCGCAGCAGGCGATCGACCGCGCGGAAGCCGGCGATCCGTCCGGCATCGTCGAGCTGCTGGATGTCATGCGTCGGCCGTATGACGAACAACCCGGCCGCGAAGCGTTCGCCGGCAAGCGCCCGGACTGGGCGCGGACGAAGGCGGGATGCTCGATGCTGTCCTGTAGTTCTTGAAGCAGGCCGCCTCTCCGTAGGGTGTGTGGAGCGCAGCGAAACCCATCGCGACCTGTCTGGATCGGACCGACGGCGTGCCCGTTTTGCGGACGTCGCTCGACAGCCCTCCCGGGGCATGAAGGCCTGCGTTGCCTGCCGGAAACGCGAGTTCGAGCGTGGCGATGATGGATTCCGCTGCGCTCTCCCCATCCTGCGGTTCGCATGGCTGCGTCTGCGAACCGGTAGAATCCGCGCATGCCTTTGATGACCTTGAATGACGTCGACTACAGCGTCGGCGGACCCTTGCTGCTGGACGGTGTCGAGCTTTCGATCGAACGCGGCGAGCGGATTGCGCTGATCGGCCGCAACGGCGCCGGCAAATCCACGCTGATGCGCCTGATCGACGGCGAGCTCAAACCCGACGACGGCGAAATCCGCCGCGAGCAGGGCGTGCGCGTGACCCGGCTGGAGCAGGAAGTGCCTGCGGGCGCGGACGGCAGCGTGTACGACGTGGTCGCCGGCGGACTCGGCGATGCCGGCGCGGCGCTGGCCGAATACCACCGTCTGCTGCACGCCGAGGATTACGACGCGCTCGCCGATGTGCAGGCCCAGGTCGAGGCGCTCGATGGTTGGAGGATCGACCAGCGCGTGACCGAGGTGCTGGAGCGTCTGCAACTCGACGGCGATGCGGCGTTCACCAAGCTCTCGGGCGGCATGAAACGTCGCGTGCTGCTGGCGCGCGCGGTCGTGTCGGCGCCCGACATCCTGCTGCTCGACGAGCCGACCAACCACCTCGACATCGCCGCGATCGACTGGCTCGAAGGCTTCCTCAAGCAGTGGCCCGGTGCGCTGGTGTTCGTGACCCATGACCGGCGCTTCCTGCGCGCACTCGCCACGCGGATCGTCGAGATCGAGCGCGGTGGGCTGACCAGTTGGCCCGGCGACTGGGACAACTACGTGCGTCGTCGCGAGGAGCGCCTGCACGCCGAAGCCCAGGAGCAACAGCGCTTCGACAAGATGCTGGCGCAGGAGGAAGTCTGGATCCGTCAGGGCATCAAGGCGCGCCGTGTCCGCGACGAAGGTCGCGTGCGGCGGCTCAAGGCGATGCGCCTGGAGCGGAGTCAGCGTCGTGACCTGACGGGCAACGTCCGCATGGCCGCCGCGTCGGCGAATGCGTCGGGCAAGAAGGTCGTCGAGATGCAGGACGTCTCGTTCTCGTTCGGCGAGCGCACGCTCATCGAAAACTTCTCGACGACGATCTTCCGCGGCGACCGCATCGGCCTGATCGGCGCCAACGGCACCGGCAAGACCACGCTGCTGAAACTGCTGCTCGGCGAACTGCAGCCGCAGGCGGGCGAGGTCAAGACCGGCACCCAGCTGCAGATCGCCTACTTCGACCAGTACCGCGCGACATTGCGCGAAGACTGGAACGCGCTGGAGAACGTCGCCGAAGGCCAGGATTTCGTCGAGATCAATGGCACACGCAAGCACGTGATCGGCTATCTACAGGATTTCCTGTTCACGCCCGAACGCGCGCGCGCACCGATCACCCGTCTGTCGGGCGGCGAGCGCAACCGTCTACTGCTGGCGAAGCTGTTCGCGCAGCCGTCGAACCTGCTGGTGATGGACGAACCGACCAACGATCTCGACGTCGAGACGCTTGAACTGCTCGAAGAGTTGCTGGGCGACTATCCCGGCACGCTGCTGCTGGTCAGTCATGACCGCGACTTCCTCGACAACGTGGTGACCTCGACGCTGGTGATGGAAGGCGAGGGCCGCGTCGGCGAGTACATCGGTGGCTATGAGGACTGGCTGCGCCAGCGTCCGCAGCCGGGCGCCGCACTGCCTGGCACGACGCTCGCGCCGAAGGCCGCCGTCACCGCCGCGGCAACGGCTGCGCCGTCGACGCCGGCCCCGGTCGCCAAGCGCAAGCTCAGCTACAAGGATCAGCGCGAACTCGAACAGCTGCCGCTGCGCATCGAGCAGCTGGAAGGCGATATCGCGCGCATGACCGACGAGATGCACACGCCTGCCTTCTACCAGCGCGACGCCGAGGCCATCGCCGCGCACGGGCAGCAGCTGCAGGACACGCAGACCGCACTCGATGCGGCCTACCTGCGCTGGACCGAACTCGACGCCTGATCGCTGCCGCCGCATCCGCGGCCCACTGGAAACGTCGCCGTGCTGATCACCTGTCCGCTGCCTGCCGAGACCGACCTGCTGGCGCTGCAACGCGCGGCGCCCGCGCGTCACCCGCTACTGCTGCAATCGGTGGCGCACGGCACTGCGCATGCGCGCTGGGATCTGCTGCTGGGGACGGATGGCACGCGCCTGCAGCTGGATGTCGATGGCGTCACCCGGGATTCGGCGGGCACCAGCGTCGATGGCGATTTTCTCGCTGCGCTGGATGCCGCGTGGTCCGGCCTGCGCACGCCCCGCGAAGAACCGCGCTGGCCATTCCGAGGCGGCTGGGCGCTGTATCTGGGTTACGAACTGGCGGGGCAGGTCGAGCCGGTGCTGGATCTGCCGGCCGCGGTCGGTAGCTTGCCGGTCGCAGTGGCCTGGCGTTGCCCGGCTGCGGTATTGCGGGATCACGCGACCGGCGAATGCATCGCCGTTGCCGAGGCCGGCGCCGATGCGTTGCTCGCCGAGCTCGTCGCGGCTGCAGGCGCCACCGTCGCGTCCCCGCCGTCGTGGCATCCGCCGGAAGCGCTCGATGAAGACGCGCCTGCGCGTTTCACCGACGGCGTGCGCCGGGTGCTCGACTACCTCGCGGCCGGCGACGTGTTCCAGGCGAACCTGTCACGCGGCTGGCAGGCGCATTTCGACGGTCCGCTCGATCCGTCGGCGTTGTACGCACGCCTGCGCGAACACAATCCCGCGCCGTTCGCCGGCCTGCTGCAGGGCGAAGGCTGGGCGGTGGCGAGTGCCTCGCCGGAACGGCTGGTGTCCGTGCGCGGCGATCTGGTCGAAACGCGCCCGATCGCCGGCACCCGCGCACGCTTTGACGGCGACGACGATGTCGCGCGCGTGCAGGAGCTCGTCGGGCATCCGAAGGAACGCGCCGAGCACGTGATGCTGGTCGATCTCGAACGCAATGACCTGGGGCGCGTCTGCGTGCCGGGCAGTGTGGAAGTCGACGAACTGATGTGCGTGGAGAGCTACGCGCACGTGCACCACATCGTCAGCAACGTCCGCGGCCGCCTGCGCGCTGACGCCACGCCGGGCCGCACGATCGCCGCGGTGTTCCCCGGCGGGACGATCACCGGCTGTCCTAAGGTGCGCTGCATGCAGATCATCGCCGAGCTCGAAGGGCAGGGCCGCGGCGCCTACACGGGCGCGATGGGCTGGCTCAATCGCGATGGCGACCTGGATCTGAACATCCTGATCCGAAGCGCGGAAGTCGAGGGCGACACCGCGCGCTTCCGCACCGGCGCCGGCATCGTGGCGGACTCCGATCCGGACCGCGAACTGGATGAAACACGGGCCAAGGCCCGGGGCACGCTGCGGGCGCTCGGCGTCGCCGACTGATCCTAGAGACGCGCGTCAGTCGATCCGCGCCATCGCGCGCAGCCGCGGTTCGCCTTCGCCCACCCCTTCCATGTCCGTCCGCAGGCCATTTTCGTAGCCGCCGCCGCTGCCCGAGTACAGCAGCCACACCGGGCTCTCGTTGCGCAACACGTCGAGTGCATTGTGGAAATCATCGAGGTGGTAATGCAGCGAGGGCGCCACCCCCTGGATGGCGTCCTCGGGCAGCGTTTCGCCGTTGGCATGGAAGACCAGCTGGCCGATCGAGCCGCTGTCGCCGTGCAACCAGATGCGCGGCGGGAAGCGGTTGGCCGAATACATCACCTGGTAGCGGGTGATCCGGGTCTGCTGCATGGCACGCTCCGCGGGGAAGTCCGTCTCCGTCACAGACGGCGGAAGCCGCGCCCAGCGGCCATGCCTTGCATGGCCGTTCGCCGGCCACGGTATCCTGCACCCCCTTTCCGCATCGACGGCCCACGCCGCCCATGACCGACTCCGTACCGCCACGCACCCGCCGCCGCATCGGCAAGAGCCTGCTCGGCGGGCTCGTGATCGTCGCGCTGCTGGCCGGCCTGTCCGCCTGGTTCCTGCATGCGCGCTACACCCGCTTCGCGGACGCGCCGCTGGCCGGCTTGGCGACCGACGGCACGCTGGTGGTCGCACGTGGCGATTCGTTCCAGCGTGTGCTCGGTCGCCTGCGCGAGGCGGGCGCGGTGGAAGGCCACGAACTCGAGTGGCGGGTGCTGGCGCGAGAGCTGGGGGCCGATGCGCGTCTCCAGGTCGGCGAGTACCCGCTCGATCCGACGACGACGCCACGCGACCTGCTGGTGCGCATGCGCGACGGCAAGGTCATCCACCACCGTTTCACGATCGTCGAAGGCTGGAACATCCGCGAACTGCGTGCCGCGCTCGGTCGTGCGACCCCGCTGGTGCAGACGCTGCAGGACATCGACGATGCCGCGCTGATGGACGCACTCGGCAGGGCCGGCGTGCATCCGGAAGGCCGTTTCCTGCCCGAGACGTATCTCTACACGACCGGCGACAGTGACGTGGACCTGCTGCGCCGCGCGAATGCCGCGCTGGAGACCGCCCTCGACCGCGCGTGGGACTCGCGCGCCGAAGGTCTCGAACTGCAGAATCGCGAGCAGGCGCTGGTGCTGGCGTCGGTCATCGAGAAGGAGACCGGCATCGCCGAAGAACGTCCGGCGATCTCCGGTGTGTTCAATCGGCGTCTGAAGATCGGTATGCGGCTGCAGACCGATCCCACCGTGATCTACGGCATGGGGACCGCCTACGACGGCAACATCCGTCGCAGCGACCTGCAGACCGACACGCCCTACAACACCTACACCCGCGACGGCCTGCCGCCGACCCCGATCGCGATGGCCGGTGCCGCCGCGATCCACGCCGCCACGCATCCGGCCGATGGCGACGCGCTGTACTTCGTCGCCGTCGGTGACGGCAGTGGCCGGCACGTGTTCTCGCCGACCTATGCCGCGCACAACGTCGCGGTGCGCGAGTACGTGCGCCGCTACCGCTCGAAGTTCGGGCAGGGCGATGCGAGCAGTGGCAATGCGGGCGAAGCAGCCGCCGGCGGCGACGCCGCGCCGCCGAATGCGATTGAAGTGGAAGCGGCCACCGGCGCAGCGGAATCGGACGGGTGAGCGCGCTGCAGACGTATCCGCGCTTCGTGACGGTGGAGGGCGGCGAGGGCGCCGGCAAGACCACGGTGCTGCGCGCCCTGCGCGACGCGCTGGCGGTCGATGGCAGCGAAGTGGTGTGCACGCGCGAGCCTGGCGGCACGCCGCTGGCGGAGCTGATCCGCGGCCTGCTGCTCGATCCCGGCCATGAACCCGCGCGCCCGGACACCGAACTGCTGCTGATGTTCGCCGCGCGCAGCCAGCACGTGCGCGAGACCATCCTGCCCGCACTGGAACGCGGCGCCTGGGTGATCAGCGACCGGTTCACCGATTCCAGCTACGCCTACCAGGGCGGGGGGCGTGGCATCGATCCGGCGCGCATCGCCGCCCTCGAAGCCGCCCACGTCGGCATCGCGCCGGCGATCACGCTGCTGCTCGATCTGGGCGTGGCCCAGGGCCGCGAACGCGCGCGCGCGCGCGACGCGCGACCCGATCGCATCGAGGCCGAGCAGGACGCGTTCTTCGAACGCGTGCGCAGCGCGTTCCTCGCACGGGCGCAGGCCGAGCCGCAGCGCATCCGCGTGATCGACGCGACCCGCGCGGCCGATGTGGTCGCCGCCGAGGCGGTGCAGGCCCTGCATGCGGCGCGGGTGGCCGCATGAGCGCGCATCCTGTGTTCGCGCCCTGGCAGGCGCGCATCCACGACCAGGTCCGCAGCGCACTCGACAGCGGCCGGCTCGGTCATGCCTTGCTCTTCTGCGGGCCGGCGCGCCTCGGGAAACGCGCGGTCGCCGACGCGCTCGCCGGGCATGTGCTCGGTCTCGACCGCGAGGTGCGCAGTGCGCAATTGCTCGCGGCCGGTACGCATCCGGATTTCCACAGTGTGTCGTTCGTGCCGACCAAGGACGGCACCAAGCTGCGGACCGAGATCGTCATCGACCAGATCCGCGAGCTGTCGACCAAGCTGTCGTTGACGCCGCAGTACGGCAGCGCGCAGGTGGCGATCGTGGATCCGGCGGACGCGGTCAATACGTCCGCCTGCAACGCGCTGCTGAAGACGCTGGAAGAACCGCAACCCGGGCGACACCTGTGGCTGGTCGCGGCCAATCCGCTGCGCCTGCCCGCGACGATCCGCAGCCGCTGCCAGCGCATCGAGTTCCGCCTGCCGCCGAGCGAGGAAGCGCTGGGGTGGCTTGCGGGGCGCGGCCATCGTGACGCCGACGCAGCCGAGGCGCTGGACGCCGCGCGCGGCCATCCGGGGCTCGCCGCCGAATGGCTCGATGGCGGCGGCATGGCATTGCGTCGCGAGGTCGCCAAGGATCTGGCGGGCGTGGCGAAAGGCGATCTGCCCGTGGTGGCGACCGCGCAGCGCTGGGCGAATGGCGACGATGCCGCGGAACGCGTGTCGCATGCCGCCGATCTCGCGCTCGCGCGGGCGTCCGGCTTGACCGATGTCGCGGGAATCGGGAAGCTGGCCGCGTGGTTCGACGCCGCCAACCGCACGCGTGATCTGCTCAGGACCACAGTGCGCGCCGATCTCGCGATCACCGAGCTGCTGCTCGCCTGGCGCGGCGCCGTCGCCCGACACTGACTTCTTTCGCTGGAAACCGACCATGAGCGCAACCGCTGCTGGGGCACGACAGGGCATCCTGTCGCTCGCCGTCAAGGACAAGGCCGCGCTGTACAACGCGTACATGTCGTATCTCAAGCACGGTGGCATCTTCGTGCCGACGCCGAAGCGCTACTTCCTCGGTGACGAAGTGTTCCTGCTGCTGACGCTGCCCGAATCCAGCGACCGTCTGCCGACGGCGGGCAAGGTCGTGTGGGTGACGCCCGCCGGCGCACAGGGCAATCGCACGGCCGGCGTGGGCGTGCAGTTCGCCGATACGCCGGAAGGCGATGCGGTCAAGAACCGCATCGAGACACTGCTCGCCGGTACGCTGCAGTCCGAGAAGTCGACCCACACGATGTGATGTCGCGCCCCGCCTGGCGCGGGCAGACGCGCGCGGCGGCGCCGCTCAGCGTGCGTCGTCGAGCATCGCGCGCAACGCGGGATGCCGGATCTCCATGACCTCGAACAGGCCCGCTGCGCGCAGGTACACCGCGCGGCGCAGCAACTCGTCCTCGTAGCGGCGTCGCAGGGTCTCGTCGTCGACCTCTTCGATCGCCAGACGCGCGAGTTCGGTGAATTCTTCCATCCATCCGATCGCCGCATAGGCGTCGGACGCGGCCGGCTGCAGGCGGCGCGGCGGCTGTCTCGACGGGTTCGGCAGGGCGTGCATGGACTGTCCTTCAGGATCACTAAACCGACTGGACGGTATAGTCTAGAATCCGGATTCTTCCGTCAAGACGTGAGCGCATGACCAGCCGAAAGCCCCGCAGTGACGCTCGCGCGCGCATCCTCGATGCGGCGCTGGCCGTGTCCGATCGCGTGGGTGCGGCGCACCTGACACTCGACGCGGTGGCGGCCGAGGCGGGCGTCAGCAAGGGTGGCCTGCTGTATCACTTCGCGAGCAAGGAGCTCCTGCTCAAAGGCGTCGTGGAACACCACATGGACCAGCACCAGCGGGATCTCGAGCTGGCGCAGACCATGTTCCCGGATACGCCCGCCGGCTACCTGCAGGCGTTCGTGCACGCCCAACGTCACGGACTGGAAGCCAAGCGGCTGCACGGTCCGAAGGCGACGCAATCCTTCATCGCTGCGGCGGTCAACACGCCGGACCTGATGGACTCGCCCCGGCAGTATGCCGCCGCCCATGGCCGGCGGCTGCGCGAGCTGGGCCCCGATTTCATCGAGGCGCTGCTGGTGACGCTCGCGTTCGACGGGCTGTTCTTCGGTGATGCGTTCGAGATGCTGGATCTGACGGCGTCGGAGCGCGCGGCGTTGATCGCAGCCCTCGAATCGCGCGCCGCGGCACTGGCGAGCCGACGCCCGGACTGATGCTGCGCACGGCTGCGTCGGGCGACGCAGCCGGCGGTCGACTCATGCCGGGCGTGGAACCGGCTGCAGGGCCGGGCTGTCCCAGCCCGGACGCGGCGCGAACCGGTCGCCGTGACGCGCCTGCAATGTGCGCAGTCGCTCCACGATGACGTCGGCGCCGGTCTCGCGGATGTACTGGATCGGGCCGCCGCGGAACGGCGCGAAGCCGGTACCGAAGATCACGCCCGCATCGAGCAGATCGGCGTCGGCGACCACGCCGTCGTGCAGTGCGGCCACGGCCTCGTTGAGCAGCGGCAGGATCAGCCGGTCCTGCAGATCCTCCGGCGCCTTGAAATCCTTCGGCAGCTCCGGCTTCTGCGCCTTGCCGTCGACCCAGGTGTAGAGACCCTGGCCGTCCTTCTTGCCGCGCTGACCGGGCTCGGGGGGCGTGGCCAGCGACGCGGGAATGCGCAGGCCGAGGAACGGTGCAAGCTCCTGGCCGACGCCCGAAGCGACGTCGAGGCCCACGGTATCGATCAGTTCGATCGGCCCCATCGGCATGCCGAAATCGACCGCGGCCCTGTCGATCGCCTTGCCCGGAATACCTTCGGCGTAGGCGCTTGCCGCTTCGAGCATGTACGGAAACAGCAGGCGGTTGACCAGGAAACCCGGGGTGCCGGCAACCGGCACGGGCAGCTTGTCGATCGCCTTGCAGAACGCCGCCAGCCGCTGCGCGGTGACCTCGTGGACCGCATCGTGGTGGACGATCTCGACCAGCGGCATCGACGCGACGGGATTGAAGTAGTGCAGGCCCGCGAACTGGCCCGGACGCTGCACTCCGCTGCGCAGTTCGTCGAGCGGAATCGATGAGGTGTTCGTCGTCAGCAGTGCGTCCGCCGGCAGACGCGGTTCGACGTCGGCATAGAGCCCGCGCTTGGCATCGGCGTTCTCGACGATCGCCTCGATCACCAGATCGGCATCGGCGATGCCGTCGCCGGCGAGATCGGAGCGCAGCCGTGCGGCCACTTCGGGGCGCTTGGCGGGATCCTTTACCTTCTTCTCGAACAACGTCGCGGCGCGGGCCTGCGCTTTGTCGATGAATGGCTGCTCGCGGTCCTGCAGGGTGACGTCGAAGCCCTTGTAGGCCGACCACGCAGCGATGTCGCCGCCCATGACACCGGCGCCGATGACGTGCACGCGCCGGATCGGCTGTTGACCGCTGGCCACTTTGCCGCCCAGGCCTTTGAGACGTTCCATCAGGAAGAACACGCGCGTGAGGTTGCGCGCGGTCGGGGTGCCGGCGAGCTTGACGACCGACTTGCGCTCGGCATCCAGCAGGCTGCGCGTGTCGCCCGAGGCGCGGCGCCAGGTCTCGATCATCGCGTAGGGCGCCGGATAGTGCTGTTTCTTCGCCTTGCGCGCGACCTGCTTCACCAGCACCGGCGCGAGCGCCTGGCGCGCTGGCCAGATGTTCGTGGCCCAGCCCATGAAGCGTTGCTTGAACGGACGCGTCGCGCCCTTGCGCGCGAGCGCGATTGCCGCATCGACGATCAGCGCCGGCTCGACGACCTTGTCGACCAGACCGATCCCGCGCGCGGCCTTCGCCGACAGGGCGCGACCGGTCAGCATCATGTCGAACGCGGCCGGTGCCCCGACCAGTCGCGGCAGGCGTACGCTGCCGCCCCAACCCGGATAGATGCCGAGCTTGACCTCAGGCAGGCCGATCTTGGTCGACGGATCGTCGCTGGCGACGCGGTAGTCGCAGGCCAGCGCGATTTCCGTGCCACCGCCCATGCAGAAGCCGTGGATCGCGGCGACCGTGGGGCAGGGCAGTTCGGCCAGGCGCTGGAACGCCATCTGGCCGCGGCGGATCGAATCGCCGATCGTGCCCTTGGCATCGAACGCCTGGAATTCGCGGATGTCGGCGCCCGCGATGAAGCCCTTCGCCTTGGCCGACCGGATCACCAGCGCCTTCGGCGGATCGAGGGCCAGGCGTTCGAGCAGGGCGTCGAGCTCGATCAGCACGTCCTGCGCGAACGTGTTGACCGATTCGTCGGCCCGGTCGAAGGACAGCACGAGCACGCCGTCTTCGCGCGGCTCGGCTTGCCAATGACTGAAGCGAAGCCCGTCGAGGCCTGCGAACATACGGCACCATTCTTGTCGGTATGGGGGATCGGTCTATGATCCCGAGGTTGCGCGAGCGCCGTCAAATCGGCGCTTGAAAGCAGCGTTTGAGTCGATCGTCGCGCAACGCGTCGGTGGGAAGCGCTTTCATGACTTGCGGGGCGCGGACGCCGCCCCAAGAACATGCAGCACGGTGACGCGGCGACGATGCCACACCGCCTGTGACGGAACTTTTCGCGCAGCGCCCTGTCCTAACTACCCGAGCCAGGCCGGGTGCCCCAAGGAGATCCGGCCCCGATGGTCGACGCACACCACAGCCAGGAGCGGATTCAACTGGACGAGGAACTGGTCAGACGGGTACAGGCAGGCGATGCCTCGGCATTCGATCTGCTGGTGCGCAAGTACCAGCACCGGATCGCGGCGCTGATCGGGCGTTACGTGTCCGACTGGAGCGAGGTGCAGGACGTGGCCCAGGAAACCTTCATCCGCGCGTATCGCGCGATGGGGAACTTCCGCGGCGACGCGCAGTTCTATACCTGGCTGCACCGGATCGCGGTCAACACCGCGAAGAACCATCTGGTGGCGCATAACCGCCGGCCGCCGACCGACGACATCGACATCGAGGACGCCGAGCATTTCGACAGCGGCATCCGCCTGCGCGACAGCGACACGCCCGAGCGCGAATTGATGCGTCAGCAGCTGGAACAAAGGGTGATGCGCGCGGTCGAAGCACTGCCCGAGGAACTTCGGGTCGCGATCAACCTGCGCGAGGTCGACGGTCTGAGCTACGACGAGATCGCCGAGCGCATGGGGTGCCCGATCGGCACGGTGCGCTCCCGGATCTTCAGGGCGCGCGAAGCGATCGATCGCGAACTGCGACCTTTGATGGACACCGAAACACAAGTGGAGCGCGTGACCCGATGAACACTGCCGACGACATCGATACCCTGCAGATCGGCCCCGACCCCGACAAGCTCGAGCGGTTCCATCGCCAGCAACTGTCGGCGATGCTCGATGGCGAGCTGTCGCAGGACCAGGCGCGGTTCCTGCGCCGTCGCCTCGAACACGATGCCGAACTCGCCGGCTGCTTCGAGCGCTGGCAGGTCTGCGGCGACGTGCTGCGCGGCCGCCAGGTCTCGCTGTTGCCGCCCGATTTCGCCGACCGCATTACGCGTGGCATCGCCGCGGGTGAGGTGTTGATCGCACCGGTCGCGTCTGCGAAGCGCCCCCGTCTGCTGCGTTGGGGCGGCGGCGCCGCGCTGGCCGCATCGGTCGCGCTGGTTGCGCTGTTCGTCGGCCGTCCGGGCGCGTCGTTCGGCGATGCAGACGAAATGCTGCCGATGGCGGCCGAAGCTGCGCCCGTCGGAGCAGTGCCCGCGCCTGTCCAGGACGCAACCGCCGATGCCTCCGCGCTCGTGGCCGCGTCGCCGGTCGAAGCCACCGCAGCGGTGGCGGGTGCTGCTGCGCTGGCAGTGGCTGAAGTGCCGCGTCGCGGTAACGGCGATCGCGCCTCGCGCGGCCAGTCGCAGCGCGCCGCATTGCGCAACCAGCAGACGCGCCAGGCATCGCAGTCACGCATGGTCGCGTCTGCGACGCCGCCGCGGCCTGCGGTGCAGAACGAGAGCGCCGCGGGGCGTGTGCTGGCGTCCACATCGGCGATTGCGACCGGTCTGCCGGAAGCGCCTGCCGTGTCGCGTCCGTGGCCGAGGGCCTCTTCGCTGTCGGCGAACAGCAGCTTCTCGGTGCGCTATGGCGATGCGTTCGCGGCGCCGTCGTGGGATGCGCCGCAGGCGTCGGGCAGCAGCAATGTGCTGCCGAGCTTCCCGGTCGATCCCGCCGACGCCGCGCGGCCGCAGGCGCGCCCGCTGCCCTGAGCAGTACCGCGCCGTTTTCCGACGCCCTTCGCGGTCACGCGTGGCTGTTGCAGCGCGCCGCACCGTATTTCCCCCTCAGAGTCCGCCATGTCCTCGATGAAGAAGTCCCTGCTCGCGATCTCGCTGGTGGCCGCGCTCTCCGCCGGCACCACTGCCTTCCTCCTGCCTGACGCCACCGCGCAGTCCGGTGCGCAGACGCCGGCCGATGCCGCCGCCAGCGTCTCGTCGACGCCCGAGGCGCCGCTGGTCTCGGGCCTGCCCGATTTCACCCGCCTGGTCGAGCGCGTGGCGCCGGCCGTGGTCAGCATCGAGTCGACGATCGGTGCGCGCCAGACGCGCGGCCAGCAGATGCCGGACGACGCGCAGATTCCCGAAATCTTCCGCCGTTTCTTCGGCCCCGGCTTCGAAATGCCGGGTGGTCCGGGCGGTCCGGGGCGGGGTGGCAGCGCGCCGCGCGGTACCTCGATGGGGACGGGCTTTCTCATCTCGGCCGATGGCTATCTGCTGACCAACCACCACGTCGTCGACGGTGCGGAAGAGGTCAAGGTGCGGCTGTCGGACCGCCGCGAGTTCACCGCCAAGGTCGTCGGCAGCGACGCCGAGTCCGACGTCGCGGTGCTCAAGATCGACGCGACCGGCCTGCCGACGCTGCGCTTCGGCAACGGCGCGAGCGTCAAGCCCGGCCAGTGGGCCGTCGCGATCGGCTCGCCGTTCGGCTTCGAGCAGTCGGTGACCGCCGGCATCGTCAGCGCCGTGGCCCGATCCAACCAGTACGCCGACCAGCGCTACGTGCCCTTCATCCAGACCGACGTGCCGATCAACCAGGGCAATTCCGGTGGTCCGCTGCTGAACGTGTCGGGCGAGGTGATCGGCATCAACTCGCAGATCTTCAGCAACTCCGGCGGCTACATGGGCGTGAGTTTCGCGATTCCAATCGATCTGGCGGCGAACGTGGCCGAGCAGATCAAGAAGACCGGCAGCGTGCAGCGTGGTTCGCTCGGTGTGCAGGTATCCAACGTGACCCCCGAGGCCGCTGCCGGGTTCAAGCTGCCCGACACCCGGGGTGCGCTGGTGCAGGAAGTGCTGCCAGGCAGTCCGGCGCAGCGGGCCGGCATCGAACCGGGTGACGTGATCCGCGCCGTCGACGGGACCGAGATCATCGCGTCGAGCGAACTGCCGCCTCTGGTGGGTGGCAAGACGCCGGGTACGAAGGTGCGGATGCAGGTCCTGCGCGAGGGCCGGACCCGCGACTTCGATGTCACCCTGACCGCGCTCGAGTCGGGCGCCGCGTCGGCGAACAGCCGTGATGCGCAGTCACCGTCGCCGGCTTCAGCGGCGAGCGGCAATGCGCTCGGCCTGACCGGGCGCGATCTCGACGCCGCCCAGCGTCGCCAGTTCGGGCTTGCCGGTGACGAGGGCGTCCTCGTCGCCAGCGCCGGCCGTGGCGCGGCGGCGAATGCCGGCATCGCGCAGGGTGACGTGATCCTGCGTGTCGGCCGCACGCCGGTAGGCAGCGCGGCCGCGCTCGACCGGGCGCTGCAGAGCGTCCAGCCGGGCGACACGGTGATGCTGCTGGTGCGCGGACGGGGTGGCGCGACCCAGTACCGTGCGGTGACGCTCCCGGAAACCGCCGAGCGCTGATCGCACGCGTTCCTGCTCGACTTCGACGGCCCGCGCATTCCGCGCGGGCCGTTTTCGCATGCGCGCGGCGCTTGTTGGTGAACTGCGCGCCGGGCCCGATCCGCCGCCCGCGTGCGACCCGGGCGCTGTGCGATAATCGCCCGTTACCTTTTCGACGACGGCCCGGCCGCCGCCCAATGACCCACGATCCGATGCGGAACATCCGCAACTTTTCCATCATCGCCCACGTCGACCACGGCAAGTCGACGCTCGCCGATCGCATCATCCAGCTCTGCGGCGGCCTCCAGGCGCGCGAGATGGAGGCGCAGGTGCTCGACTCGAATCCGATCGAACGCGAGCGCGGCATCACGATCAAGGCGCAGTCGGTCTCGCTGCCGTACAAGGCGCGCGACGGGCAGATCTATCATCTGAATTTCATCGACACCCCCGGCCACGTCGACTTCTCCTACGAGGTCAGCCGGTCGCTGGCGGCGTGCGAAGGCGCGCTGCTGGTGGTCGATGCCGCCCAGGGCGTCGAGGCGCAGTCGGTCGCCAACTGCTACACGGCGGTCGAACAGGGGCTGGAAGTGATTCCGGTGCTCAACAAGATCGACCTGCCGACCGCCGACATCGAGAAGGCCAAGGCCGAGATCGAGGCGGTGATCGGCATCGACGCCGAAGACGCGGTCGCGGTGAGCGCCAAGACCGGCCTCAACGTGGAGGAAGTGCTCGAAGCGATCGTGCACCGCATTCCGCCGCCCAAGCCGCGCGACACCGATCGCCTGCAGGCGCTGATCATCGACTCCTGGTTCGACAACTATCTGGGTGTGGTGTCGCTGGTGCGTGTAATGCAGGGCGAGATCACGCCCAAGAGCAAGATCCTGGTGATGTCGACCGGGCGCACCCACGACGTCGACAAGGTCGGCGTGTTCACGCCCAAGCGCAAGGAACTGCCGGCGCTGCGCGCAGGCGAGGTGGGCTGGATCACCGCGTCGATCAAGGACGTCCATGGCGCGCCGGTCGGCGACACGCTGACCCTGGCCGCCAAGCCGGCCGAGAAGGCGCTGCCCGGTTTCCAGGAAATGCAGCCGCGCGTGTTCGCGGGGCTGTTCCCGGTCAACGCCGAGGACTTCCCGGATCTGCGCGAAGCGCTCGACAAGCTGCGCCTCAACGACGCCGCGCTGCGTTTCGAGCCCGAGAGTTCCGAGGCGATGGGGTTCGGGTTCCGCTGCGGCTTCCTCGGCATGCTGCACATGGAAATCGTGCAGGAACGGCTGGAGCGCGAGTACGACCTCGATCTGATCAGCACCGCGCCGACGGTGATCTACGAGGTGCTCAAGACCGACGGCGAAGTGATGCCGCTCGACAACCCGGCCAAGCTGCCGCAGGCGAACCTGATCGAGGAAGTACGCGAGCCCATCATCCGCGCCAACATCCTCACGCCCGAGGCCTACATCGGCGCGATCATCAAGCTCTGCGAAGACAAGCGCGGCATGCAGATCGGCATCCAGTACCTGGCCAGCCAGGTCCAGATCAGCTACGAGCTGCCGATGGCCGAGGTGGTGCTCGATTTCTTCGACAAGCTGAAGTCCGCCAGTCGCGGTTACGCATCGCTGGACTACCACTTCGTGCGGTTCGACGCCGGCCCGTTCGTGCGCGTGGATACGCTGATCAACGGCGACAAGGTGGATGCGCTGTCGCTGATCGTGCATCGCAGCCACGCCGATCGCCGCGGCCGGGAGTTGACCGAGAAGATGAAGGAACTCATTCCGCGCCAGCAGTTCGACGTGGCGATCCAGGCCGCGATCGGCGCGCAGGTCATCGCCCGTACGACCGTCAAGGCACTGCGCAAGAACGTGCTGGCCAAGTGTTACGGCGGCGACATCTCGCGCAAGAAGAAGCTTCTGGAAAAGCAGAAGGAAGGCAAGAAGCGCATGAAGCAGGTCGGCCGCGTGGAGATTCCGCAGGAAGCCTTCCTGGCGGTCCTGAGCACGTCGCGCGACTCCTGAATCGTGTTTTCATAGTGGCGGCCCAGCGCGGCCGTCCGGCCCCGTGTTTCGAGGATGCTGCATGAAATGGTTTGAGACCGCCCTGGTCGTGCTGACGCTGCTGACCGGCGTCATCTGGCTGCTCGACAAGCTGGTGCTGGCCAAGGCACGTGCGCGTCGCGCCGGACTGATCGAGGAAAAGGAACCGATCGTCGTCGATTACGCGAAGGCCTTCTTCCCGGTCCTGTTCGTGGTGCTGATCCTGCGCAGCTTCGTGTCGGAGCCGTTCCGCATTCCGTCCAGTTCGATGATGCCCACCCTTCTGATCGGTGACTTCATCCTCGTCAACAAGTTCAGTTACGGCATCCGCCTGCCGATCACCAACAAGAAGATCATCGACATCGGCGAGCCGGCGCGTGGTGACGTGGTGGTGTTCCGCCCGCCGCAGCATCCCGACCAGGACTGGATCAAGCGCGTGATCGGGCTGCCCGGCGACACCGTGGAGTTCCGCGACAACACCGTGTTCGTCAACGGCACGCCCTTCGACTACACGCGCGTGGGCACCTACGAGGGTGCGGGCCGTGGCGCGGAGATGACCGGCGCCTCGCTCTACACCGAGCAGATGCCCGGCCGCAGCCATCAGGTGCTGCAGATCGACCAGGCCGCGCCGTTCCATCTGGGCGAGGGCACGTTCCACGTGCCGCAGGGGCATTATTTCGTCATGGGCGACAACCGCGACCGCAGCGATGACGGCCGCTTCTGGGGTACGCTTCCCGAGACCCAGCTGCGTGGCAAGGCGTTCCTGATCTGGATGAACGTCGATACCGCTGCGCCGGGCTGGGTCGACTGGGGAAGGATCGGTCAGAGCATCAAATGACCAATGGCATCGGCTTGAGGGGACGTCCATGAAACGCACGCAACGCGGCATTACCCTGCTGGGATTCATCATCGTCCTGGCAGTCGTCGGCTTCTTCGCCTATGTCGGCATGAAGCTGTTTCCGATGTATTCGGAGTACTACAGCGTCAAGGCCGCGCTCAAGGGGCTGGCCAGCGAGCCCGGCACCGCCGCGTCGGATCCTGCGCGCATCCAGGACCTGTTCTTCCGTCGGCTGTACATCAGCTACTCGGAGAACGTGAAGCCCGAAAACGTGAAGATCCGCCGCGCCGACAACGGCTGGCAGATGGACGTGCAGTACGAGGTCCGTCGGCCGCTGATCTTCAATCTCGACGTCGTGGGCAAGTTCCACGCGACCCAGACACTGGTCCGCGGTGGCGACGGAGTTTGACCGTCAGCAGGGCCGGTTCGCCGGGCACGTCTTCCGTGATCCGGATCTGCTGACCCAGGCGCTGACGCATCGCAGCGCCGGCGCGCCGCACAACGAACGTCTGGAGTTTCTCGGCGATGCCGTGCTCGGTGCACTGGTCGCCGAGTCGCTCTATACCCGCTGGCCGGGCGCCGACGAAGGCACGCTGACCCGCGCGCGCGCGGAACTGGTCCGCGAATCGTCGCTGGCCGCGGTCGCGCGCGAGCTCGATCTCGGCGCGCGCCTGGTGCTGGGCCCGGGAGAACTGAAGTCGGGCGGCCATCGCCGCGACTCGATCCTGTCCGATGCGCTCGAGGCCGTGATCGCCGCGATCTACCTCGACGCCGGCCTGGAGGTGTGCCGGGTAACCGTGTTGCCGCTGTTCGAGAAGACCATGGTCGCGCTCGCCAGCGGACGCGTCGCCAAGGACGCCAAGACGCGGTTGCAGGAATGGCTGCAGGGGCGGCAGAAGGCGCTGCCGGTGTACGAACTGCTGTCGGAAAGCGGCGAGGAACACGCCAAGACGTTCCTGGTGCGGTGCGCGCTCAATGATGCGGGCGTCGCGGCGGAGGGCCAGGGCAGTTCCCGGCGCGCGGCCGAGCAGCAGGCGGCAGAAGCGGTGATGGGGCTGCTCGAAACCCCGCGCTGACCTCCGGCACTGCCCGCGGCGAACCCCGGTCGCGTCGCGCCTCCGGCATTTCCGTAGAATGCCGGCATGACCGAACCCCACACCCCGTCCCACCACGCCGGCTACGTCGCCGTCATCGGCCGACCCAATGTCGGCAAGTCCACCCTGGTCAACGCGCTCGTCGGCGCCAAGGTGAGCATCGTCTCCAACCGGCCGCAGACCACGCGCCACCGCCTGCTCGGCATCGCGACGTTCCCGGAGGGCCAGCTGCTGCTGGTCGATACGCCCGGCATCCATCGCGAACAGAAGCGCGCCATGAACCGGATCATGAACCGCGCGGCGCGCGGTGCGCTGGAAGGCGTCGATGCGGCGATGCTGGTCGTCGTGGCCGGGCGCTGGGACGACGAGGACAGCCTCGCGTTCGACGCTCTGCACGAGGCCGGCGTGCCGGTGGTGCTGGTGGTCAACCAGGTCGACCGGATCAAGGACAAGACGACGCTGCTGCCGTATCTGCAGAAGGTCACCGAAGGCCGCGATTTCGCAGGCGTCGTGCCGTTGTCCGCGCTCAAGCGCAAGGGCCTGGAACAGCTCAAATCGACCGTGCTGCCGCTGGTGCCGGCGCAGGACGCGCTCTTCGGCGAGGACGAGATCACCGACAAGAGCCAGCGCTTCCTGGCCGGCGAACTGGTGCGCGAGCAGCTGATGCGTCAGCTGGGCAACGAGCTTCCGTATGCGACCACCGTCGAGATCGAGAGCTTCTCCCTCGATGGCGCGATGCTGCGGATCGGCGCGGTGATCTGGGTCGAGCGCGAGGGCCAGAAGGCGATCGTCATCGGCAAGGCCGGCACCCGGCTTAAGGACATCAGCACGAAAGCGCGCATGGGCATGGAACGATTGTTCGATGCCAAGGTCTTCCTGGAAACCTGGGTCCGCGTGCGCGAGGGCTGGTCGGACGACGAGGCCGCGCTCAAGGCGCTGGGCTACGGTGACTGAGGCCCCGCACGCATGAGCGGCATTGCAGACAGCGACGAGCGCCTGCGCGGCCGCTGCCTGTGCGGCGGGATCACCCTCAGCGTGCCGGCCGGTGCGCACGCGATCCACGCCTGCCACTGCGGCGCATGCCGACGTTGGCACGGGGGCCCTGCGCTGGTCCTGCAGGCCGTTGACGACCTGCGCATCGAGACCGGCGACACGCTCGTCCGCCGGTTCGCGTCCTCGCAATGGGCCGAGCGCGCGTTCTGCGGCGCCTGCGGCAGCAGCCTGTTCTTCCACAGTACCGGCGACGGCCAGCACTATCTGTCCGCCGGCCTGTTCGATGCGATTGCCGGTGCGCGGTTCGAGAGCGAAATCTTCATCGAGGCCAAGCCCGACTGGTACGCGCTCGAAGGCGCCGCCGAGCACCTGACGGGCGAGGCGTTCCTGGCCCGCATCGGCGCCGGCTGACGCGAACCGCGGGCCATGCGCATCGAGGACCAGCCGGCGTTCGTGCTGCATGCGCGCCCGTGGCGCGAGACCAGCCTGCTCGTCGAGGTGCTGACGCTGGACCACGGCCGGCTGGGGCTGGTCGCGCGCGGTGTGCAGGGCCCGAAGAAGCACGTGCTGCGCGCTGCGCTGCAGCCACTGCAGTACATCCGCCTGACCGCAGTACTGCGCGGCGAGCTCGCCCAGCTGCAGTCGGCCGAAGCGCTCGACGCGGCGCCGCGTCTCTTCGGCGATGCGATGCTGGCCGGGTTCTACATCAACGAGCTGGTGCTGCGCCTCGCGCCGCGACAGGACCCCGCGCCGGAACTCTTCGAGGCACTCGCGACCGTACGGCAACGGTTGACGGGCGATGGACTGGCCTGGACGCTGCGCCGGTTCGAGCGCGATCTGCTCGAGGCGATCGGCCTCGGGTTCGCCCTGGACACCGACGGCGACGGGAACGCGATCGAACCGGCCGCGCGCTACCGGCTGGATCCCGAGCATGGCCCACGTCGCCTGCAGCGGGACGGCGAGGCTGCCGACCGCAGCGCTGCGGCGACGGGCCATGCGTTGCTGGCGCTGGCGGCCGACACCGCGCCGGACGTGGCCGACATGGCCAGCCTGCGGCGCGCCCTGCGCGCGGTGCTGTCGCATCACCTGGGACCGCGCGGGCTGAAATCGTGGGAGCTGGCCGCGACCCTCCCGCGACGCTGAGCGTCAGGCGGGCGGTGCGTGTGCGCTCGTGCGGGTGGCGTCGAGCGTCTCCAGGAACGCCTGCAGCGCGCTCGTCGACGTGGGATCGACGTGCAGGACACGCGCCGCGAGCCCGAGACGTTCGGCGCCGACGAAGCCGCAGCCTGCGCGCAGGCGGTGCAGGTCGCCCCGGATGGCACTCGCATCCCCCGCCGTGGCCGCGGCGGTGATCCGCGAGCGGGTGCCATCGAGCTCGCCGAGGAAGAGTTCGCGCAATCCGCGCACGTTGCGACCGTCGCCGCCGACCGCCGCCAGCGCGGTGTCGCCGTTCCACAGCGGCGCGACGCCGCTGCGACGCGCGTCGGGGAGCGGCGCAGCCTGGGAGGGCGACCGCGCGTGCGGGCGCTGCACCAGCACGCCGCGGATCGCGTCGAGCCAGGCATCAGGCGCCACGGGTTTGCTGATCGCGAGGGCGAACCCTGCGGCCCGCAGCGCGTCGAGTTCACGACGCTCACGTGCCGCGGTGTGGGCGATCGCAGGCGTCGCGCGGCCGTCGGCGCGCAGGCGCGCCAGCAGACCACCGCCGGTGCCGTCGGGCAGGTTGGCATCGATCAGCCAGGCGTCGTAGGCGTTCACGCTCGCCAGTGCGTAGGCGGCCTCGACCGAATCGGCGACATCGACGTCGGCGGGCAGTGCGGCACTGGCGGCTTGCAGGAAACTGCGGCTTGTAGGGTCGTCCTCGACCAGCAGCAATCGATTCATCGCGTCCTCGATGTGGCGGGTATCCTGCGGCCATGCCGCGCCCCGTTGTGACGATCCTAACGCTGTTTCTCGCCTGTGTGCCGCTCGCGGTGCAGGCGCAGTCGATGCAGATGCGGATCGCCCGGGTCGATGTGGCCGGCACGCAGTTGCGGGATGTGCGCCTGGCGCTGGACTGGCCGGCCGATGCGCCCGAAGGCCGGCTGCGCCTGCAGGCCGGCGAACTCGACGCGGGCGGGCTGGGCTGGCATTTCCGCGATCTGGACTGGCGGTGCCCGTTGCGGCGCGAGACCACCGGCGACGATGCCCGGTGGCGCTGCGACGGACCACTGCGTACCGGCCGGGGGGCGCCGTTGCATCTGGCGCTGTCGCTGGACGCGGCGACCACCACGGCGGCGTTGTCGGGCGGCGGGGCGCGGGTCGGCCTGTCACGCAACGCCGCGACGCCCGACGCCACCCGGATCGATCTGCGGCGCGTGCCGGCCGCGTGGGTCGATGCGCTGGTCCGCGCAGGCTGGACGACGGCGCGCCTGACCGGCGGCACGCTGGACGGCACCGTCCGGATCCACACGCCGGCCGCCAGCCCGCTGCGCGTGGACGCGGATCTCGAGATCGCGGGACTCGCCCTGGAAACCGAGGACGGCAGCATCGCGGCCGGCGATGTCGACGCGGAAGTCGGCGTGCGCCTGCTGCTGCCCGACGATGCCCTCGATGCGCGTATCGATGGACAACTGCACGGTGGCGAACTGCTCGCCGGCAACGCGTATGTCGACTTGCCGGATGCGCCGGTGGGCATCGGTCTCGACGTGGCGCGCGCAGGCGAGGGCGACTGGCACCTGTCGCGTCTGGAATGGCGCGACGGCGACACGCTGCGCGCCGATGGTGAGGCACGCCTGACCCCCGCGTTCGGAATTTCCGCACTCGCGCTCACGGTGTCCAGCGACGATGCGACGGCAATGCCGGGCCGGTATCTCGCCGGCTGGCTCGGGCCCGCCGGCGTCGCGGGGTTGTCGCTGGCCGGCGGGTTCCGCGCCGGACTGGTGATCGAGGCAGCGACCCTGCGCAGTGGCGAAGTGGCCTTCCACCGGCTCGACATCGCCGACGCGGATGGCCGGTTCCAGCTCGACAGGCTCGACGGCGCGGTCCGGTATTCGGCCGCATCGCCCGTGCGCAGCGCGTTCGCCTGGCGTGGTGGCGCGCTCTACGGCATGCCGTTCGACGCAGCGGCCTGGAGCCTGGAAAGCGGTGGTGGAATGCTGCGGCTGCGCGAGCCGGTCGCGTTCTCGTTCCTGGGCGGAGAGATCGGCTTCGAATCGCTGCAACTGCAGCCGCCCGCCGACGATGCGGGTCTGCGCCTGCAGACCGCGCTGCGACTCGATGCACTCGACATCGGCGTGCTCGCGCGGTCCCTCGACTGGCCTGCATTCGAAGGCACGCTGGGCGGCGAGATTCCGACCGTGCGCTACGCCGACAACCGCATCGATTTCGGCGATGGCCTGTCGATGACGCTGTTCGACGGTCGCGTCGACGTGGCGTCGCTGGCGATCGAACGGCCGTTCGGGGTGTTGCCGACGGTCACCGGAGATCTCGCGCTGTCGGCGCTCGACCTGCAGGCGCTGACCGGCGTGTTCGGTTTCGGCAGCATCGAGGGGCGCCTGCACGGGCGCATCGACGAGCTGCGTCTGGTCGACTGGAATGCGACCGCGTTCGACGCCGAGCTGCACACCGAGCGCGTGCCGGGCGTGCGCCAGCGCATCAGCCAGCGGGCCGTGCAGGACATCTCCAGCGTCGGCGACGCGTCGTTCGTCACCACGCTGCAGGGCAGGGCGATCGCACTGTTCGACGACTTCGGCTACCGCGGCATCGGTATTTCGTGCCGTCTGCGCAACGCCGTCTGCCGGATGGGCGGCCTGCGTTCAGAGGGCAACGCCTTTACTATCGTCCAGGGTGCAGGACTGCCACGGCTGGACGTCGTGGGTTTCAACCGCGACGTCGACTGGCCTACGCTGGTCGAGCGTCTCGCAGCCGCCGCGGGCGGCGACGTCGCACCGGTCATCGAATGACCGTGTCTACGAATTTCTGACAGGAGAGTGTCGATGGCGCGTTGGATGGGGTTACCGGTCGTGGCCGCACTGGCGTTGACCGCCTGCGTGACGATCAATGTCTATTTCCCGGCTGCAGAAGCCAAGGAAGCGGCGCGCGAGTTCGTCGAGAACGTGATCGGCGACCAAGCGCCCGCCACCGAAACGCCACCTGCGACCGTGCCCGGTGGCGGCATGGCGCACACCTCGACGCGGTTCGACCCCTGGATGCTGATCGGCATCGGCAGCGCCCAGGCGCAGACGCCCGACATCAGTATCCGCACGCCGGCCATCCAGGCGATCCAGGCCCGCATGGAGCAGCGCTTCAACGGCACGCTGCGTGCGCATTTCGACTCCGGTGCGCTGGGTTTTGGCGGCAACGGCACGATCGTGGTGCGCGACGCCTCGCAGCTGCCGATCAAGGACCGCGTTGCGGTGAACTCGGCCGTCGCCGACGACAACAGAGACCGGCAGGCGGTCTACCGCGAGATCGCGGTCGCCAACGGCCATCCCGAGTGGGAGTCGCAGATCCGCGACGTGTTCGCACGGCAGTGGATCGCGAGTGCGCGTCCCGGCTGGTGGTACCAGCAGGGTGGGCGCTGGACGCAGAAGTAGGGCGCACCAGCGATGCGTACGAAGGCCGCCTGCGGGCGGCCTTCTGCGTTCCGGCCGGGCAGCCCGCGCGCCGCTTCTGCGACAATACGCGGCCCTTCTGCCCGCAGCCTTCGCCACGTGGCCCGCAAACGTCTCGATCAGACCCCTTTCGAGGTCGATGTCCTCAACCTCACCCACGACGGCCGCGGCGTTGCGCGCCTGCCCGATGGCAAGGCGCTGTTCGTCACCGGCGCGCTGCCGGATGAGCGTGTCGTCGCCCAGCGTTTCGCGCGTTCGCGCAGCTTCGACGAGGCGGTGACGCTCGAGGTGTTGCGCGCCTCCGAACACCGCATCACCCCGCGCTGCCCGCATTTCGGCACCTGCGGGGGCTGCGTGCTGCAGCACCTCGATGCCGAGCAGCAGATCATCGCCAAGGACCGCGTGCTGCGCGAGAACTTCGAGCGCATCGGCCACGTCACGCCGAAGCGCTGGATGGCGCCGCTGGTCGATCACGCCTGGGGCTACCGCCGCAAGGGCCGGTTCTCGGTGAAGCGGGTGGAGAAGAAGGACAAGACGCTGGTGGGCTTCCGCGAGCGCGATCCACGCTTCGTGGCCGAGTTGCAGGAATGCCACACGGTGATCGCGCCGATCGCCGCGATCATCCCCGCGCTGGCACAGCTGATCGACGGCATGGACGCGCGCAGCACCCTGCCGCAGATCGAATTCATCGCCGGCGATCCGCGCCCCGAGTTCGACGGCATCGCGCTGGTGTTCCGCCATCTGCAGCCGCTGGTCGAATCCGATGTGGCGGCGCTGCGCGCGTTCGGCGAGCAGCACCGCATGGCGATCTTCCTGCAGCCCGGCGGCAACGACAGCGTGCATGCGCTGTGGCCCGAAGCGCCGGCGCTGTCGTTCCGGCTCGAGGACTGGGACATTGAACTGAAGTTCCGGCCGCTGGATTTCATCCAGGTCAACGCCGGCCTCAACCGCACGATGATCGCGCGCACGCTCGAGCTGCTCGATGTTCAGCCCGAGGACCGCGTGCTCGATCTGTTCTGCGGTCTGGGCAATTTCACCCTGCCGCTGGCGCGTCGCGTGCGCGAGGTGGTCGGCGTGGAAGGCGAGGCCGGGCTGGTGGCGCGGGCGAAGGAAAACGCCGCGCACAACGGACTGGGCAACGCCCAGTTCCACGCCGCCGATCTGACCCAGGACCAGCGCAGCGCCTCGTGGATGCGTCAGGGCTTCGACAAACTGCTGCTCGATCCGCCGCGCTCGGGCGCGATCGACGTGTTGCGCCAGCTGCCGCTGGAGCGCTTCAAGCGCATCGTCTATGTCAGCTGCCACCCGGCATCGCTGGCGCGCGACGCCGGCTATCTGGTCAACGAACGCGGTTGGACGCTGGCCGATGCCGGGGTCATGGACATGTTTCCGCAGACCGCGCACGTCGAATCCATCGCCCTGTTCGAGAAGCGCTGAGCACCGCATGGGCATCGAGATCGAACGCAAGTTCCGCGTCGCGTCCGACGCCTGGCGCGCGGCCGCGCATGCGGTGGTGCCGATGGCGCAGGGCTATCTCAACGACGCCGCGTCGATCACCAGCGGCGCGCAGCATGCCTCGGTGCGGGTGCGCATCGAGGGCGATGTCGCCTTCCTCAACATCAAGTCGCGCGAGGCCGGCACCACTCGGCAGGAGTTCGAACTGCCGCTGCCGGTCGACGACGCGCACGCGCTGCTGAAGCTGTGCGTCGGCGGGCTGGTGGAGAAGTGCCGGCACCTGGTCCGCCACGGGGCGCACCTGTGGGAAGTCGACGAATTCCTCGGCGACAACGCCGGTCTCGTCGTGGCGGAGATCGAACTCGACGATGCCGATGAAGCCTTCGATCGTCCGGACTGGCTCGGCGCCGAGGTCACCGCGCATCCGCGCTATTTCAACCTCGCGCTGGCCGCACGTCCGTTCTCGCGCTGGGACGCGGCAGAGCGCGACTGAACGCGTCCGTGGCGCAGCGGCCGCGGACGCGGCAGGACGGGCACGACGGGCGTTGCGTTGCCCGCGACGTGTCTCCCTTCCCGGCGCGCTGACTGCGACTGAACACGTTGCCAGTCCCGGCGGCACGCGCGTCCGCATCTGCGACAATGCCCGTCCGCGCCATGGGGCGTGTTCGATGGAGAAGTCCGCAATGCTCGTGATCGGCGTCGCCGGCACCGAACTCACCGCGCAGGAGCGCGACTGGCTGCAGCATGACGCGTGCGCCGGCGTGATCCTGTTCAAGCGCAACTTCGCCTCGCGCGCGCAGATCGCCGAACTGTCGGCCGCGATCCGCGACGCCGCGCCGCGTCCGCAGCTGGTCTGCGTGGACCAGGAGGGCGGGCGCGTCCAGCGCTTCCAGGACGGCTATTCCGAACTGCCGTCGCTGGCCGGATTCGGCGCGCAATACCTGGCCGATCCCGGTGCCGCGATGGATGCCTCACGCGCGCATGCGCGCCTGATGGCGCAGGAAGTGCGCGCCAGCGGCGTGGACCTGAGCTTCGCGCCGGTGGTCGACGTCGGCCACGGCAATCTCGCGATCGGCGACCGGTCGTTTTCCGAAGATCCCCGAATCGTCGCCGCGCTCACGCGCGCCTACGTCGAAGGCATGCACGAGGCCGGCATGGCCGCCACGCTCAAGCACTTTCCCGGCCACGGCTCGGTGCGCGAGGACACGCATTTCCACGACGCCGTCGACAACCGGAGTCTCGATGCGATCCGCGCGCACGATCTGGTGCCGTTCGTGGCCGGCATCGATGCCGGCGCCGATGCAGTGATGCTCGCGCACGTGGTCTACCCGCAGGTCGCGCCGGAACCGGCCGGCTATTCGCCGCTGTGGATCAACACGATCCTGCGCGAACAGATGGGCTTTCGCGGCGTCGTGTTTTCCGACGACATCGGCATGGCCGCGGCGTTCTCCGCCGGCGGCATCCAGTCGCGCGTCGACGCGCACCTCGACGCCGGCTGTGACGTCGTCCTCGTCTGCCATCCGGAACTCGTCGCCGAATCGCTGGCCGCGGTCGAAGGCCGCACCCTCAACACCATGGCGCTGACCGGCCTGATCGGACGCGGTCCGCTCGGCTGGGACGGCGCGCTCGCCGGTGACGCAGCCGCCCCCCGTACGGGAGATCTCGCATGAACATTCCACGCCTCGACGACGTGATCGACACCGCCGACCTGCTGTTCGACCGCGATGCGCTCGAAGACGCCATCGAAGCGATGGCCGAGGAGATCGCCGACGAGTACGGCGACGACGACGTGCCGCCGGTCTACATCACGATCATGCACGGCGGCATGCCGTTCGCCGCGCAGCTCGCGTTCGCGATCGGCGAGAACGAGGTCGACCTCGAATTCGACTATCTGCATGCCACGCGTTACCGCGGCAACACCACAGGTTCGGGCCTCGCCTGGCTGCATCGTCCCGCGACGCCGCTGCAGGGCCGGCGCGTGCTGCTGGTCGACGACATCCTCGACGAAGGGCACACCCTCAAGGCCGTGCGCCAGTGGGTCGAAGACCAGGGCGCGACCGACGTCCGCGTCGCCGTGCTCGCGGTCAAGGTGCACGACCGCGGCGTGGACGGCGTGGAAGCCGATTACGTCGGCGTCGAAGTGCCCGACCGCTATGTGTTCGGCTACGGCATGGATTTCCACGAGCAGGGACGCAACCTGCCGGGGATCTACGCGCTGGCGGAGTGACGCGCCGGCGCAGCGCTCGGCTGTTGTCGCGCAGACGTGCCGGGGCCGGTGTCCTGGGCGCCGTTCGGTGCGACCTCGCCGGGTGGGGTCGCCATGCGCCCAGCCACCAGCGCACGCCGGGTGTGTCCGCCCGGACGCGACCGTCGCCGTTGTAGACCCTGTGATCGGGCCATCGCGCGCCTGTCATCCACCAGAGAATCTCCATGCACCTCGACATCGATCTGGCCGTCATCGGCGGCACCGGGCTCTACCAGTTGGCCGACCTGCAGGACGTGGAGCCGCATCAGCCGGTCACGCGCTACGGCGCGTTGTCGGGGCCGGTGCGGGTGGGCACGCTCGACGGCAAGCGCGTGGCGTTCCTGGCGCGGCACGGGGAGGGGCACTCGGTGCCGCCGCACCGGGTGAACTACCGGGCCAACCTGTCGGCGTTGCAGGCGCTGGGCGCGACGCGGGTGCTGGCGCTCAATACCGTGGGCGGCATCACCGAGCGCTTCGGCCCCCGCGTGCTGGCGTGTCCGGACCAGTTGGTCGACTACACCTGCGGCCGGGTGTCGACCTATTGCGAGGAAGAGGGCACCGAGGTGCTGCACGTCGATTTCGGCGATCCGTATACGCCGGTGCTGCGCAGGCGCGTGCTCGATGCGGCAGCGTCGGCCGGTGTGACGCTGGTCGACGGTGGGTGTTACGGCGCGACCCAGGGCCCGCGACTGGAAACGCGCGCCGAGATCGCGCGCATGCGTCGCGACGGCTGCGATCTGGTCGGCATGACCGGCATGCCGGAGGCCGGTCTCGCGCGTGAACTCGGCCTCGACTATGCGTGTCTGGCGATCGTCGCCAACTGGGCGGCCGGCGCGGGCCCGCAGGTGGACGAGGTGATCACGTTCGAGGATGTGCTCGACAACGTCGCAGCGGCTTCGTCCGGCATTCCGCCGTTGCTGCGCGCGATGCTCGCGGGCTGAACCCGCCGGTCTGCACGCTTCATCGGAGCAGCCCCGCGCGAGCGGGGCTTTTTCATGGCCGCCGTTCGGCGTCGATGAAGCGCAGGCCCACACCGGGCTCGGTGGCGATGTAACGCGGCTGCGCGGCGTCGTCGCCCAGCTTCTGCCGCAGCTTGCCGACCAGGATGCGCACGTAGTGCACGTCGCCGGTATGGGTCGGTCCCCAGATCTCGCGCAGCAGCTGCGGCTGCGTCACCACGCGCCCGCCGTTGCGCAGCAGCATCGACAGCAGGGCGAACTCCTTGCGTGCGAGCACGAGCGGCACGCCGTCGAGCGCGACCTCGCGGCGCGCGAGATCGATCCGCAGATGACCATCGTCGAAGACCGGTGACGCGTCGGGGGCGTGCGCCTGCAGCCGCAACAACGCGCGCAGCCGGGCCATCAGCTCCTGGGTGCCGAAGGGCTTGGTCACGTAGTCGTTGGCGCCGGCATCGAGTGCGGCGACCTTGCCGCCTTCGTCGCTGCGCACCGACAGCATCACGACCGGCACCTGCGACCACTCGCGGATCGAGCGCAGCACGGCATGGCCGTCCAGGTCGGGCAGGCCGATGTCGAGCACCACGAGGTCCGCGCCGTCGCGTGCCAGCGTCTCGAGCGCCTGCGCGCCGGTCTCGGCCAGCGCGACGTGCCACCCCTGCGCGCGCAGGCTGATGTCGAGGAAGCGGCGGATCTGTGGCTCGTCGTCGACGACGAGAATGCGCGCGGCGCTGGCAGGCGTCGGGTCAGTCATCGGTGTCGTCGCGCTCCAGTCCGTCCGGGTGCTGCATCGGCAGCTCGATGCGGATCAGCGTACCCGCGCCGCCGGGGCCGCGCAGCGCCGAGACCGCGCCGCCGTGGGCGCCCACCATGCCCTGGCAGATCGTCAGGCCCAGGCCCGTGCCCTTGCGGCCGCGATCGCCGCGTTCGACGCTGTAGAACATGTCGAAGATCCGGCTGCGCTCGTCTTCGGGAATGCCCGGCCCCGCGTCGACGACGTCGATGCGCAGCCAGCCGCGGGCATCGCCCGGTTCCGGCGCTGCGATGCGACGTGCCTCGATCCGCACCGGCGCGCCGGGCGGCGAGAACTTCGCCGCGTTCTCCAGCACGTTGAACAGGGCCTGCTCGAGCAGCGCCGGATGCACCCACAGCGGCGCGAGGCGCGCGGGGACATCGCTCTGCACCACGATGTCGGGCTGGTAACGACGCAGGCGGCCGATGGCAGCGCCAACGAGCTCGTCGACGCCGATCCAGTCGCGGTTGAGCGTCAGGCCCTCGTGGCCGAGGCGGGTCATGTCGAGCAGGTTCTGGATGTAGCGGTCGAGCCGTTCGCCTTCCAGCACGATGGTGTCGAGCAGGGCGCGGCGGTCGCCGGTATCCATGGCTTCGCCGAACGCCACGAGGCTGCTGGCCGAGCCGATCATCGACGCTAGCGGCGAGCGCAGATCGTGCGACACCGACGAGAGCAGCGCCGAACGCAGGCGTTCGGTCTCGTTGGACACGCGCGCCCCTTCGAGGTCGGCGACCAGTCGCGTGCGCAGCGCCGCCTGCGCGATGTCGTCGGCCATCGCCTGCGCCAGCCGGTGCTGTTCGAGGCCGAGCCGGGAGCGCGATTCCGCGAACCGCAGTGCGGCGACGCCGAGCGTCTCGTGACCCGCGCGCAGCGGCAGCAGCCACCAGGGCGAGGCGGACAGGGTGTCGGTGAACCGGCCGGCGGCCTGACCATGCCGCAGTGTCCAGTCCACTGCCGCGGGATCGAGGCCGTCCGGCCATCCGGCCGCACCGTCGGCGTCGCCGATGCGCAGCCATGCGTCCGCGTCGAGCGCGCGGGCGAGCGCATTGCGTCCGGCCGCCACCACCTCGCCGAGATCGGCGGCGCCCGCGAGTTGCCGCCCCAGCGCCTGCAGGCCGTTGGCGTGCGTATTGGCCGCGCGCAGGGCCAGCACCTGCTCGCGCAGTCGCGCGGCGAGACGCCCGGCCACCAGGGCGGCGGCGAGGAACAGCAGCACGGTCACCACGCCGCGGTGGGCGCTGATCTGCAGGGTGAAGCGCGGCTCGATGAAGAAGAAGTTGTAGGCGACGAAGCACAGCACGGCCGTGGTCATCGCCGCGGCCATGCGCGCCTGCGCGGCGACGACGACCACCGCGACGATGAACACCATCGACAGGTCGTCGAGACCGGCGAGGCGCTGCGCCAGCCAGCCCAGAACGATGGCCAGCGCGGTGGCGACGACCGGCAGGACGACGTCGCGCGGTCCGGGCGCGGCATCGGCGCGTCGCCTGCGCCGCGCCCGGGCGCGCGCGTCCGGCGTACCGATGATCACCAGCTCGTGGCGCGCGCCCTGCTGCAGCAGGCGCTGGGTCAGCGTGCGGTTGACCATGCGCGCGAACGGCCGCTCGCGGGTGCGGCCGACGACGATCGTCGAGGCACCGATCCGCTCGGCATGTTCGAGCAGCGCATCGGCGATGCGGCTGCCGTGCAGCACGTCGGTCCCGGCGCCGAGGCTGCGGGCGAGTGCGAATGCCTGGTCCAGTTCCTGTTGGCGCTGCACGTCGCTGCGCCCGCCGGCATCGACGGTGACCACGCGCCAGGGCGCATCGCGACGTTCGGCGATGCGGCGCCCGGCGCGTACCAGGTACTCCGAAGTCCCCAGGCCATCGACGGCGACCAGTACCGTGCGCCGCAGGGCGAAACCCGGCAGACCGCGCGCGGCCTGGGTGCCGCGCAGCTCGGCATCGACATGATCGGCCGCGGCCTGCATCGCGAGTTCGCGCAGCGCGGCGAGGTTGGACGGCGAGAAGAACGCCTGCAGGGCGCGCGTCGCCTGGTCGGGCAGGTAGACCTTGCCGGCCTTGAGCCGCTCGATCAGGTCCGCCGGCGGCAGGTCGACCAGGCGGATGTCGCGCAGCCGGTCGAACAGCGCATCCGGCACGGTTTCGGTGACGCGCACACCGGTGATGCGGTGGACGACATCGTTGAGACTTTCGAGATGCTGGATGTTGACCGTCGTGCAGACATCGATGCCGGCGTCGAGCAGGTCGACGACATCCTGCCAGCGGCGCTCGTGGCGGCTGCCGGGCACGTTGCGATGCGCGAGTTCGTCGACCAGCACCAGCGCCGGACGACGGGCGAGCACCGCGTCGACATCCAGATCATCGAGTGTGCGGCCCTGGTAGCCGGTCTGGCGCCGCGGCAGCTGCTCGAGACCGTCGAGCAGCGCGGCGGTCTCGGCGCGCCCGTGGGTTTCCACCAGGCCGATGACGACGTCCAGACCTGCCGCCTGCAGTTCGCGGGCGCGGGCGAGCATCGCGTAGGTCTTGCCGACGCCGGGCGCGGCGCCGAGGAAGACGGTCAGCCGGCCGCTCGCCTCGCGGCGTCGGGTGTCGGCCAGCAGGGCATCGGCGCGGGCGTCGCGGTTGTCGACCATCGCCCTATTCTGCGCCGCGGCCGCCGGCCTGCGCGTCGAGTGCGAGGTTCAGGGCCAGCACGTCGACACGCGGGGCACCCAGCAGACCGAACTGGGGCGCGGCGGTGTGCGCCTCGACCAGGCGTTCGACGTCGGCGATCGCGAGACCGCGGGTCCGCGCGATGCGCGCGATCTGCACGCGCGCGGCGTCCGGACTGATGTGCGGATCGATGCCGCTGCCCGAGCGGGTCACGAGATCGCCGGGCACGTCGCGCGCCTCGATGCCCTCGCGGGCGGCGCACGCATCGATGTCCGCGGCGATGGTCGCGCGCAGCGCAGGGTTGCTGCGCGCCTGGTTGCTGCCGGCCAGCGCCATCGGATCGTAGCCGGCGGCGGACGGCCGCGACCTGAAATAGCGGGCATCGACGAAGGGCTGCGCGACCAGCGCCGAGCCGACGATGCGGCCCTCGCGTTCGACCAGACTGCCGCGCGACTGCGCGGGAAACAGCGCACCGCCGAGCGCGGTGGCAGCCAGCGAATACAGCAGGCCGAAGCCGAGCAGGGCGACCGCGGCGAGCCCGGAGGCGGCGCGGAGCAGGCCGCGCGGCGTCGACAGGGAGCGGGAAGAAGACGGGGTGGACATGACGGGCTCCTCAGGAACCGAAGACGGCGGCGAGCGCCAGGTCGATGAGCTTGATCGCGGCGAACGGCAGCAGCACGCCGCCGAGGCCGAAGACCAGCATGTTCCGGCGCAGCAGGGCGGTGGCGCTGCCGGCGCGGAAGCGCACGCCGCGCAGGGCGAGGGGAATGAGCATCGGGATCACCAGCGCATTGAAGACCAGGGCCGCAAGTACCGCGTTCGACGGACTGGACAGGCGCATCACATCCAGCGCGGCCATCTGCGGGATCGCCGCGGCGAACAGCGCCGGCAGGATGGCGAAATACTTCGACACGTCGTTGGCCAGCGAGAACGTCGTCAGCGCGCCGCGGGTGATCAGCTGCTGCTTGCCGACCTCGACGACGCGCAGCAGCTTGGCCGGGTCGGAGTCGAGGTCGACCATGTTGCCGGCTTCCTTCGCCGCCTGAGTGCCGGAGTTCATGGCCAGGCCGACATCGGCCTGCGCGAGCGCCGGCGCATCGTTGGTGCCGTCGCCGACCATCGCCACCAGGCGCCCGGCTGCCTGCTCGCTGCGGATGCGGGCGAGCTTGTCCTCGGGCCGTGCCTCGGCGATGTAGTCGTCGACGCCGGCCTCCGCGGCGATGGCCGCGGCGGTGAGCGGGTTGTCGCCGGTGATCATCACCGTGCGGATGCCCATCGACCGCAGCTGCGCGAACTTCTCGCGGATGCCGGTCTTGACCACGTCCGAAAGTTCCACCACGCCGAGCACGTGCGCGCCATCGGCGACGACCAGCGGTGTGGCGCCGCCGCGCGCGACCTGTTCGACGCGTGCGCGCAGTTCGTGCGACGGCTGGCCACCGAGCGACTGCACATGCGCGAGGATCGCGTCGAGCGCGCCCTTGCGGATGCGTCGCGGCGTGGCTGTATCGCCGAGGTCGACGCCCGACATGCGCGTCTGCGCGGTGAACGCGACGAAGCGTGCATCGGCGGGCGCCTCGATCGCCTCGCCGGGCCGGCGAGCGAGCGTGACGATCGATTTGCCCTCCGGCGTCGGATCGGCCAGCGACGACAGCAGCGCGGCCTCGCGCAGTGCGTCGGGATCGATGCCGGCCAGCGCATGGAACGCGGTCGCCTGGCGGTCGCCATAGGTGATGGTGCCGGTCTTGTCGAGCAGCAGCACGTCGACGTCGCCGGCCAGTTCGACGGCCTTGCCGGATTTCGCCAGCACGTTCGCCGAGAGCGCACGGTTCATGCCGGCGATGCCGATCGCCGGGAGCAGCGCGCCGATCGTCGTCGGAATCAGGCAGACCAGCAGCGCGACCAGCAGCACCGGGTCCAGCCGCACGCCGACGAAGCCCGCGATCGCCGGCAAGGTGAGCACCACGACGAGAAAGGTCAGCGTCATCGTCGTCAGCAGCAGGCCGAGCGCGATCTCGTTCGGGGTCTTCTGGCGGTTGGCGCCCTCGACCAGCGCGATCATGCGGTCGAGGAAGCTGTGGCCGGGCTCGACGGTCACGCGCACGACGATCGCGTCCGACAGCACCTTGGTGCCACCGATCACGCCCGAACGGTCGGTGCCGGCCTCGCGCAGCACCGGCGCGGATTCGCCGGTGACCGCGGCTTCGTTGATCGTCGCCAGCCCGCGCAGGATCTCGCCGTCGGCGGGAATGAGTTCGCCCGCGGAGACAGCGACCAGATCGCCGGGCTTCAGCTCCGCGGCAGGCACCCGGGTTTCGGCAGCGTCGTCCGCTTCGCCGGCCAGACGGCGTGCGACGAGGTCCTGGCGTGCCCGCCGCAGCGACGCCGCCTGGCCGCGGCCGCGGGCCTCGGCCATCGCTTCGGCGAAGTTCGCGAACAGCACCGTCAGCGCGAGCACCGCGGTGATGCTGCCGCCCAGCGCGGGTGTCGCACGGCCGAAGACGGTCAGCGCGCCGGTGAGCGCGGTGCCGAGCCAGACCACGGCCATCACCGGATTGCCGAGCGCGTGGCGCGGCGACAGCTTGCGGAACGCGTCGCGCGCGGCGGCGCGCAGGATCGCCGGTTCGAACAGGCGGGGATTGGTGCCGCGCGTCGGCGCGGCGGTGTCAGCGACAGGAGGCATCGGCATCATCCGGCGAGAGTCGCCAGGGCGAGGTGGTCGGCGACGGGGCCGAGCACCAGGACCGGCATGAACTGGAGGAGGGTGAGGATCACGACGAGGGCGATCAGGGTCAGCGCGAAGGTCGGCGTCTCGATCCGCAGGCTGCCGGCGCCTTCCGGCGCGGCGCGTTTGGCGCCGAGCATCGCGGCGATCGCCAGCGGTACCAGCAGCGCGGGATAGCGTCCGAGTGCGAGGACGACGCTCGTCGACAGGTTCCACCACCGGGTCGCGTCGCCCAGGCCCTCGAAGCCCGAGCCGTTGTTGGCGAACGCCGACACGTATTCGTAGAACACCTGGCTGATGCCGTGGAAGCCGGGGTTGCTGTTGCCGGTCCACGCCGGCACCGCCAGCGTCAGCGCGGTGAGTCCCAGCAGCACCACCGGCTGCAGCAGCACCAGCGCGGCGAGCAGCCGCACCTCGGGCGCCTCGATCTTGCGACCGAACAGTTCCGGCGTGCGTCCGGTCATCAATCCCGCCACGAAGACCGCGAGCAGCAGATAGACCAGGAACTGCTGCAGTCCGCAGCCGATGCCGCCCCAGATCGCGTTGATCAGCATGTTCGACAGGGTGACGAGGCCGGTCAGCGGCGCCAGCGAGTCGTGCATCGCGTTGACCGAGCCGTTCGAGGTCTGCGTGGTCAGCGCCGCCCACAGCGCGGAAGGCACGGCGCCGGTGCGGACCTCCTTGCCTTCCATCAGTGCGACGTCGGTCGACGTCGGCGATGCCGACTCCGACCACACCGCCAAGCCTGCGGACGCCAGCGACATCGCCAGCATCGTGCCGAGCACCAGCGGCGTCAGTTTGCGGCGGCGGGTGAACGGACCGATGAAGCAGGCTACGGCCACCGGCAGCAGGATCAGCGCCAGCGTTTCCAGCCAGTTGGAGAACGGCGTCGGGTTCTCCAGCGGCACGCTGCTGTTGGGGCCGTACCAGCCGCCGCCGTTGGTACCGAGCTGCTTGACCGCGACCATCGCCGCGACCGGACCCAACGGAATCTTCTGCGTTTCCATGCCGGCGCTCGCATCGAGCGGCGTCGCCTCGGGTCCGCCCGACAGCGTCGCCGGCACGCCCTGGCCGGTCAGCAGCACGCTCCACAGCACGGCCAGCGGCAGCAGCACGCGTACGGAGGGCCGCACGACATCGGCCCAGTAGTTGCCCACATCGGCAACACCGCCCCGTGCGACGCCGGCATCGTCCGCGTCGCGGCCGCCGAAGAACGCACGCAGCGTCGCTGCGACCAGCGCGAGGCCCATCATCGGCGTGACCACCTGCAGACCGACGATGCCGGCCATGTGCGCGAGGTAGGACAGTTGCGCCTGGCCCGAGTAATGCTGCTGGTTGGTGTTGGTCAGGAACGACACCGCGGTGTGCAGCGCGAGGTCCCACGACATGTTGGGCGCCGCGTTGGGATTCAGCGGCAGCCAGGCCTGGGTTATCAGCAGGACCCAGACCAGTACGCCGAGCACCGCGTTGCTGGCGAGGAACGCCAGCGCGTAGTGCTTCCAGTCCATGCCGCGCGACGGGTCGATGCCCAGCAGGCGGTAGATCGGGCGTTCGACCAGGCCGAAGACGCGGTCGCCCGGCAGCGGGCCGCCACGCATCACGGCGGCGAGATAGCGGCCCAGCGGCCAGCCGAGCGCGAGCGCAAGGCCGAGGACGGTGAAGAATTCGATCATGGCGGTGATCCGTCAGCGGGAAGGAAGAAGCGCCGCGGCGCTCAGAACGACGCCTGCAGCGCGGCTTCGACGCGCGTGCCGGCGAGACCGGGAAACGCGCGCTCGGCACTCGAACCGGTGTCGTGCAGGGTGACGCGCAGTTCGACCGGCGACGCGAACGTCCACACCGCGCCCAGCTGCGCGTGCGTGTAGTCGTCGTAGCCACTGTCGCGCGCCAGCCGGTAGTGCCCCGCTGCGGCCTCGATGCGGAGTGCGTCCGTCAGCGGCCAGCGCGCGCCGAGCTGGGCGTAGGTGCCGGCCGTGTCGCTGGCGAGTGCGTCGCGCGAATGCCCGACCTGCAGCCAGTAGCGTTCGTGCAGGGTCACCGTCGCGTTGGCTTCGGTCCAGTCGAGATCGACGGTCGCCGATGGATAGACGTAGTGGGTCAGATTGACGTCGAGTGCCCAGGCATCGGACAGCGCGCCCGACCAGCCGGCGACGAGATCGAACTCGGTCGACGCGCGGGTCTCCGGCGCGAACTCGACGCTGGATCCCCAGACCTGGGCATAGACGCCCGAAGCGCCGGCGACCTTGAAGCCTGCCTGGACGGCGGGATCTTCGTTGCTCTGCGACGTGCCGCGCCAGACGTAATCGCTGGTGAGGGCGGCAGTGCCGCTGAAGTCGTTGGCCTGCACGAGTGGGGCAGTCGACAGCACCAGCGCAAAGAGGGCGAGGCCGGAGGCGTCTCGCAGGGACGAACGGGTGGACATGCGGGTATCCCGGGCGGAACCGTTCCGCCGATGCCGCGCATGGTCCGCCCGCGCCGCATAAAGTCTCCATGCGGCGCGCCGGCTTGCGGCATAAATTCGCCGTAAAACCTGCGGCCGTAAACGCACACGGCCGTCATGCGACGGCCGTGTGGAATCACCTGGAATGCGGCGTGCGTCGCGCCTGTGTCAGCGCGCGGTCGGCGACCAGCGCAGCGCGAGGCCGTACTCGCGGCCGGGCTGGTAGTACCACGCGATGGTCTCGTAATCCTTGTCGAGCACGTTGGTCGCGCGGGCTTCCAGCGTCCAGTCCGGGTTGAATGCCCACGCCGCACGCAGGTCCAGCGTGCCGTGGCCGGCGACGCGCACCGTATTGGTGGCGTTGTCGAAACGGCTGCTGCTGGCGCGCAGTGTGGTGCCGACGCGGAAGTCGCCCAGGCTGCGGTCGATGTCGAGACGGCCGCTGTTGCGCGCACGACGGGCGAGCAGGTTGCCGTTGTTGGCGCTGTCGCTGCGGTCGCGCGGATCGACGTGGCTCAGTTCGGTCGACAGGTCGAAACCGGCGAGTGTGGTCGCGAACGTCAGTTCTGCGCCGCGGATCCGGGCTTCCTGGATGTTCTGCGGGACGAAATTGCTGTCAAGGAAGATCAGATCGTCGACCCGGCTTTCGAAGACATTGATCGACCAGTTCCACGTGTCGCGGTACTGGGCGAGGCCGAGGTTGGCGGTCTTCGCGCGCTCCGGCTCGAGGTCCGGATTGCCGCTGCCGAACGGGAAGTAGAGATCGTTGAACGTCGGCGCCTTGAAGCTGGTCGCTGCGCTGGCGTTGAGTCGCAGGCCGTTCTCGAAATCCAGACCCCAGCCGAGGCTGCCGGTGGTGTGGCCGCCGAACTGTTCGTTGTCGTCGTGGCGCACGCCCGCCTGCACGCGGTGCGCGCCGAAACGCGCCGTGTAGTCGGAGAACACCGCGAAGTTGTCGCGCGCGGTCAAGGCGTACGCGGTATCGCTTTCGATGTTGTCGGACATCCAGTCGAAGCCGAGCGAGAAGCGCTGGGTCGGCGCGAGACCGAAATCGGCCTGCAGCGAGGCGGTATCGCGGCGTGTATCGATCTGGCCGACATCGACGCGCGTGCCCGCGTCGATGTCACGGAAGTAGGTGCTGGACTTGTCGTACGCCCGGCCGGCCTGCGCGGTCAGCGTGACAACCTCGGACGGTGCGTACGTCAGCTTGCCGCCCGCCACCTGCTGGACATTGTCGGCTTCGTTGCCGCCGAACACGCTGCCGTCGTATTCGTTGAACGCGTCGGCATGGAGCACGTTGCCTTCGAGCGTCAGACCCTGCGTGAGTTCGACACCGCCGCGCGCATTGAACGAGCGGTTGCGGTAGCCGTCGCGATCGGGCTCGTCGACGAAGCAGCCCTGGAACAGCGTGCCGGAACCGCGGCAGCTGTCGATGCCATCGGTGCGCTGGAACGCCGCGTCGACGCCGAACCAGCCGCGACCGGCACGGCCACCAAGGCCGGCGCTGGCTTCGCGCAGGTGGTGGCTGCCCATCCCGACACGCGCGTGCGGGCGGATCACACCGGTGTTGCGGCGGGTGAAGATCTGGATGACGCCGCCGATCGCTTCCGAGCCGTATAGGCTGGAGCGCGGGCCGCGGACGATTTCGATGCGCTCGATCTGGTCGACCGGGATGTCCTGGAACGACGCCAGTCCGGCGGTCGCCGAGCCGACACGCACGCCATCGACGAGGACCAGCACGTGGTCGGACTCGCTGCCGCGCATGAACACCGAGCTGAGCTTGCCCGGACCGCCTTGGTTCGCGATCTGGATGCCGGCGCGGCCGCGCAGCAGTTCGGGCAGGTCGCGCGCCTGGGTGCGTTCGATCTCGGCGCGGTCGATGACCTGCGCCGGCACGATGGTGTCGCCGAGCGTGCTTTCAGCGCGGTTGGCGGTGACGAGCACGGTGTCGAGATCGCGCGCGTCGGCGGCGGTCGCCGCTGCGGCGACTGGGGAAGCGAGTGCGGCGACGATCGCCACGGTCAGAGTACGGAACGGCATTGCAGTCTCCTGGTCGCGTGCACCCACGCACGCGAGATGTCGGGAGATCGCGAGGACGGACACGGCTGCCGGCCGGACGCGCAAAGCCGTCCGGAACGCCGCCGCAATGCCCGCCGCATCGCAATCGAGGAAGACTTCGTGGCCGGTCTCCGGACTCGCGCGTGGGAGTTCTCCCGGGCGTCGCGCCTTCCCATACCGGAGCACAGTGGCGGATGCGATGCCTTGAACACGCTTACCGTTGCGGGGGCAGTGCCGGGCTGGCGCATACGCGCGTCACCGGCTTCCCGTTTCAACCCGGACGGCGGAACGCCGGCAGGTCACCATGAAGCTGACGCGGATTGTACGTGAGCGCGGGGTTGCGGGCGCGGGCAGGGCGCGCCGGTGTGGCGGTCAGTCGTCGCGGCGGTCGAACAGACTGTCCAGCTGAGACTCGGACTCGAACGTCTCGGTGACGGTCGTCGTCACCGGCCCAGCGGCCTGGCGCGCGCGCGGATCGGGCAACAACGCGGTCGCGGCCTCGGCGGCTTCGACCAGTTGCGCGCGACGCGCTTCGGGCACGTCCTGCCAATGGCAGTCGAGCAGCGCGCCTTCCAGCGAATACAGCAGGTTGAGGCTGGGCCTGAAACCGGCGCGGCGCACCTTGACGAACGCCTCCACGGCGCCGGCCGCTTCGAGATCCTCGCGCGTCCGCAGGCCGACCTGACGCAGCCAGGCCGCGGACTTGGGGCCGATGTTGCGCAGTTTGAGCGGCGTCGGCGCGGTCATTGCAGGGCTTCGAGATAGATCGCGGCGAGCGACTCGATGCCCGCCTGGTCCTCGGCGTCGAAACGCGCCGGCATTGGACTGTCGAGGTCGAACACGCCGACCAGGCGCTCGCCGGCATACAACGGGACGACCAGTTCCGAACGCGACGCGCTGTCGCAGGCGATGTGTCCGGGGAAGGCGTGCACGTCGTCGATGCGCTGCGTCTCGCGCGTGCGCGCGGCCGCGCCGCAGACGCCCTTGTCGAGTGGAATGCGCACGCAGGCCGGCAGGCCCTGGAACGGGCCGACCACGAGTTCGGTGCCGTCGAAGAGATAGAAGCCGACCCAGTTGAGATCCGGCAGCGCGTGGTAGACGAGCGCCGAGAGATTCGCGGCGTTGGCGATCGCATCGCGTTCGCCGTGCAACAGCGCCCGTGCCTGTGCCGCCAGCGCGGCATACTGTTCGGCCTTGGAGCCGGTCAGGGGAGATGAAGTGAACATGCCGCGAAGTGTAGCAGCGGCCCCGCAGGGGCCCGGCGGACTGGACGCGTTGCCGCGCGATGCGCACGGGTTCCGCTTGCGCGGCACGCAGGCCTCACAGCCTGGAATGCAGAGGCGCATGGCGCCGGAATCCGCATGAGCGCGCGCAGTTTTCTGGTCACCGGCACCGACACCGGCATCGGCAAGACCCATTCGAGCGTGGCCCTGCTGCACGCGCTTCGCGCGCATGGCCTGCGCGCGGTCGGCATGAAGCCGATCGCCAGCGGCTGCGACTGGCTCGACGGGCGTTGGCGCAACGAGGATGCACTTGCCTTGCAGGCCGCCAGCGATCCGCGGCCCGAGTACGTCGACGTCAATCCGGTCGCGCTGCCCGAACCCACGGCGCCGACACTGGCCGCGATCGCAGCCGGCGTGACGGTCGACATCGCGGATCTGTATGCCGCGCATGGCCGGCTCGCATCGAACGCGGACGTGGTGCTGGTTGAAGGCGCGGGCGGCTGGGATGCGCCATTGGCGGACGGGCTGGAGCATCAGGATTTCGCGCGGCACATCGGCGGCGCGGTGGTGCTGGTCGTCGGCTTGAAGCTCGGCTGCCTGAGCCATGCCCGGCTGACCGCGCGCGCGATCGAAGCGGATGGTTGCCGGCTGGTCGGGTGGATCGGCAACCGCATCGATCCGGACTTTGCGCGAGCGGACGACTACATCGACCTGCTGACCGGCGCGTTGCCGGCGCCGTGTCTGGGGGTGTTGCCGTTCGTCGCGGACGGGGGCGATCTGCCTGCGACGTTGTCGCTCGATGCGGGGTGGATCGCGACGCTTTGACGGGTTGCGCGATGTGTTTCGCTGGCGCTCTATCCATCCCACACACGCGCCGGCACTCCGCCGTAGGCTGGGCAGAGCGCAGCGAAACCCGTCATCGCCATCTGATCCAACGCGATTCTTCCAAAGAAAAGGCGCGACCGAAGTCGCGCCTTTTGCGTATCACCTGTCGCCGGAACTCAGTGCCCCTGCGGCGCCGGTTCCAGATCGTCATCGTCTCGACGGTCCACCTTCTGTGCTTCGGTCGCGTCCCGGTCATGGCTGTGGTCGCGCGCCAGCAGCAGGTAGAACGCGGGCAGCACGAACAGGGTGAACGCGGTGCCGATCGACATGCCGGCAGCGATCACCAGACCCATCGAGAAGCGGGCGGCCGCGCCGGGGCCGCTGGCGATCAGCAGCGGCACCATCGCGAACACCAGCGCGGCCGTCGTCATCAGCACCGGGCGCAGACGGATCGCCGCGGCGCGTTCGATGGCCTCGGCTTTCGGCACGCCCTCGTTGACCTGCAGCTTGTTCGCGAACTCCACGATCAGGATGCCGTGCTTGGAGATCACGCCGACCAGCGTCACCAGGCCCACCTGCGTGTAGATATTGATCGACATGCCGGGGAAGGCCTCGATGCCGGCGAACTGCAGCACGCCCGACAGCAATGCCAGCGCATTGAGTACCAGCAGCGCACCACTGATCGCCATCGGCACCGTGGCCAGCATGATCACCGCATCGCGGAAGCTCTCGAACTGCGCGGCCAGTACCAGGAAGATGATCACCAGCGCGAAGGCGAGGGTGATCAGCATCGTCGTGCCCTCCTGCTTGAACTGCCGCGACTCGCCGGCGTAGTCCACGCTGTAGCCCTGCGGCAGCACCTCGGCGGCAATCTCGTCGAGCACGCGCAGCGCCTCGCCCTTGGTCACGCCGGGACGCGGCGCGAAGGTGATGCCCACCGCATTGAGCTGCTGGAAACGCTTGAGCGACTGCGGCTGCGCGCTCTCCTTGAACGAGATCACCGTCGAGAGCGGAATCAGGTCGCCATCGCGGGTGCGCGTGTAGTAGTTGCCCAGCTGCTCGGCGTTGAGCCGGTCGCTGCGCTGCACCTGCGGGATCACGCGATAGGAGCGGTTCTGCATCGCGAAGCGGTTGACGTAGCCGCCGGCCAGCAGCGCGCTCATGTCGGCCGCCAGCGTGCGCATGTCGATACCGAGCAGCGCCGCCTTGTCACGGTCGATCTGCACCTCGACGCGCGGCTTGTCGATCTTCAGGTCCTTGTCGAGGAAGATGAAGCGGCTGCTGGCCTGCGCCCGCGCGACGATCTCGTCCGCGATTTCCGACAGCTGTTCCAGCGACCCGATGCCGCCGATCAGGAACTCGCCGCCGCCGTCGCCACCCGCCGACGGCAGGGACGGCGGCACCAGCGCGAAGATGTTCAGGCCGGTGATCTCGGCGAGCTTGGGCTGCAGGTCCTGCTGCAGGATCTGGTTGGTCGAGCGCTCGCGCTGGCTCCACGGCTTCATGACGAAGCCACCCATCGCGCTGTTGCTGCCGCCCATGCCACCCATGCCGCCGTTGAACAGGAAGAAATCGTTGATCTCGGGAATCTGTTCGACGACTGCGGTCATCTCCTCGGTATAGCCCTCGACGTAATCGAGCGTGCTGGCCGCATCGGCGCTGCCGATCGCGAACACGAAGCCCTCGTCCTCCGGCGGCGCCGGTTCCTTGGGCGCACCGATGTAGAGGAACACGCACGAGACCAGCACGATGCCGCCGAAGGTCAGGATCACCGCGCGTGTCTGCAGCGCGCCATGCAGCCGGCGCTGGTAGCCCTGCTGCAGCCAGTCGAAGCGCCGGTCGAGCCATTTCTCCAGCCTGCTCTTGCTCTGCTCGCCGTGGGGCTTGAGGATCTTCGCGCACATCATCGGCGTCAGCGTCAGCGCGATGATGCCCGACAGGAATACCGCACCGGCGAGCGTGAACGCGAACTCGGTGAACAGCACGCCGGTCAGGCCGCCCTGGAAGCCGATCGGCAGATATACCGCGATCAGCGTCGTGGTCATCGCGACCACCGGCCACGCGAGCTCGCGCGCGCCGCGGATCGACGCATCGAAGGGCGTCATGCCTTCCTCGATGTGCCGGTGGATGTTCTCCAGCACGATGATCGCGTCGTCGACCACGATGCCGATCGCCAGCACCATCGCCAGCAGGGTCAGCAGGTTGATGGTGAAGCCCATCAGCAGCATCAGGAATAGTGCACCGACCAGCGACAGCGGCACGGTGACCGCAGGGATCAGCACGCTGCGGAACGAGCCGAGGAACAGGTAGATCACCACGATCACGATGATCACCGCCTCGATGATCGTGCGGATGACCTCGTTGATGCCGTCCTGGATCGACTCGGTGCTGTCGTAGGGAATCGTCGCCTCGATGCCCTCGGGCAACTGCGGCACGATCTCCTCGTCCCAGGCCTTGCGCACCTCGGCGATCACGTCGAGCGCGTTCGCATCCGGCGAGACATAGATGCCCATGAACGTCGCCGCGGCGCCGTTGATGCGCACCGACGAGCCGTAGTTCTCCGAGCCCAGCACGACATCGGCGATGTCGCCGAGCCGCACGATCGCGCCATCGGCCTCGCGCACGACGAGCGCGCGGAATTCCTCGGGCGTGCGCAGGTCGGTGCGTGCGGTCAGATCCACCGACACCATCTGGCCCTTGGTCGAACCCAGCGCGGACAGCACGTTGTTCGACTGCAGCGCCATCGACACATCGCTCGCGGTCACGCCCAGCGCGGTCATGCGATCGGGCTTGAGCCACACGCGCATCGCGAACGAGCCCGGGCCCATGATCTCGGCACGCTGCACGCCCGGAATCGTCGCGATCTTCGGCTCCACCGCGCGGGTGAGGTAGTCGGTGATCTGGTTGTCGTTAAGCTGTTCGCTGGCGAAGGACACGTACATCGCCGCCACCTGCTGGCCCTGCTGCAGGTCGATCACCGGGTCCTCGGACTCGGCCGGCAGTTCGCTGCGCAGCTTGTTGACCTTGGCCGCGATCTGGGTGAGCGCTTCGTTCGGGTCGTAGTCCAGACGGATATACGCCTGGATCACGCTGACGCCGGCCGAGCTGGTCGAGGTGAGGTAGTCGATGCCCTCGGCGCTCGCCACCTCGCGTTCCAGCGGCGTCGTGATGAAGCCCTGGATCAGGTCGGCGTCGGCGCCGAAGTACGTGGTGCTGATGTTGACGACCGCGTTCTGCAGTTCGGGGTACTGGCGCACGTTGAGCTCGGAGAACGCACGCAGGCCGAACAGCAGGATGAAGAGGCTGACGACCATCGCCAGCACGGGTTTGCGGATGAAGATGTCGGTGAATTTCATCTCGGTCTCCCCCGCGCGGTGGTGCGCGGGTCAGGGAGCAGGGCGGGCGCGGCGCGCCCGGACACGGCGATCGGGACGACCGCGATCAGCGGTTCTCGGGCGTCGGCGCGGCGTCCGCGCTCGGCTGCACCTTGTTGTTGATCGTCACAACGGCGTCGTTGCGCAGCTTCAGCAGGCCACTGGTCGCAACGCGCTCGCCCGGCTTGAGCCCTTCGGTGACCGCGATCAGGTCACCGCGCGTCGCGCCGGTGGTGACGAAGCGCTGGCGCACGACCAGCGTCGGGCCCTGCTGCGCTTCGTCGCCCTCGGCCTTGGGCGCTTCCGGATCGACCGGCTTCTCCGACACCACGTACACCGCGTTGCCGTAGGGATTGAAGGTGACGGCGGTCTGCGGAATCACCACCACGTCCTGCTCGCCGCCCACCGCCAGTCCGACGCGGGCGAATGCGCCCGGGCGGAGCTTGCCGTCGGGATTGGCCAGCGTTGCCTGCACCATGAAATTGCGCGTACCGGCATCGACCGCGGGCTCGATCGCGGTGATCGTGCCCTCGAACTGCGTACCCGGCAACGCGTCGACGACCGCCTGCACCGTTGCGCCGGTCTGCACCAGCGGCAACTGCTGCTCGGGCAGGGCGAAGTCGAGGAAGATGGGGTCGAGCTGCTGCAGGCTCACGATCGGCGTGCCCGGCGAGACGAACTGGCCGAGGTTGACCTTGCGGATGCCCAGCACGCCGTCGAACGGTGCGCGGATGGTCTTCTGCGCGATCAGGGCGCGCTGCGCCTCGACCTGGGCGAGCGACGTCGCCGCCTGCGTCGCGCGTTCCTCGACCTCGGCCTTCGAGACGAGCTGTGTCTCGCCGAGTTCGCGCCAGCGGTCGCGCTGCACGACGGCGAGTTTCGCGGCCGCTTCGCTCGAGCGCAGCACCGCGAGTTCGTTGTCGGTGTTGAGTTCCACCAGCACGGTGCCGGCCTTCACCGGCTGGCCGGGGTCGAAGGAGAGCTTGCGGACCACGCCGCCGGCTTCGGTGGTGACGTCGGTGCCGTTGACCGCGACCAGCGTGCCGACGGCTTCCAGCGGCGTCGACCACGACTGCTGCGCGGCATCGAAGGTCGTGATCGCGACCGGCGGCTGCGGCATGTTGTCGAAGAAATCGTTCATGCCCTTGCCCATCACGAACTTGGCAAGAAAGACGCCACCGAAGATCACGGCGACGAGGATCAGCATCACGAGCATCCGCAGACGCGGACGCGGGGCGCGCGTGGCGGATCGGGTTTCGGTCCTGGACATGGGGCGGGTTCCGTCAGGAAAGAGGAAGGGAAGGGGGCAGGTCGGGCGCGATGCTCGACCAGTCGGTATCGAAGACCGCGCGGCTGACCCGGGCGATCAGCGCGTCGAGCGCGGCGTCGTCCTCGGCGTCGACCAGCGGCTGCCAGCCGTAGCCGTTGAACAGGAACTGCAGCTGGCGGATCAGCAGGCGGTAGGGATCGCCGGTCACGGCCGTATCGACCAGACCCTGCTGCTGCACCAGCGTGTGCATGCCGACGGTCATCATCCAGGGGCCCATCGTCAGCGCGCCATGGGGCAGCGCCGAGGCCGGCAGCTCCCCGCGTGCACGCCCTTCGGCGACGATGCCGTCGATCAACGTGGCCAGCGGCTCGCAGGCGGCCAGCGCACGCCGGCGGCTATCCACCGAGGCCGCGCCCCAGACCACGTCGGTCCAGACGAACTGGGCGAGGCGGAAATGTTCCGGCTGCTCGCGGATGATCAGCATGTCGGCGAGCACGACGGCGAGCATGCGTTCGCGGGTCGGGCCGTCCCATCTGGCGGCGCGTTCGAACAGTTCGACCCGGTCGAAGCTGTTGCGGGTGGCGAGTGCGACCAGCAGGTCTTCCTTGCTGGCGAAATGCTTGTACAGCGTGCCGATCGCATAGCCGCATTCGTCCGCGACGCGGGCCATCTGCAGCGACAGCAGTCCATCGCGCTGGATCTGCGCCTGCGCGGCGTCGAGAAGCGTGCGCTCGCGCGCGACGATCTCGCGTTGGCGGCGCGCAACGGCGGCGGACAGGACAGGCATCGTTGGACCTGAATAAGTCGGGGGCGGCGCGGAGTATGAACCTGGTTCATTCCGTGAGCAAGGTTCGATTTCATCGGGTTCGCATGCGGTGCAACGCAGCATCGCGCGCGCCAAGGCCATCAATGACTTCCGTCACGGTGCGAACCGCAATCTGAATTAGCTATACTGGCCGGTATAGTAAATCCCGTCCCACCTCTCCCAGGTCATCCCCCATGCGCCGACTCCTCTCCATTGCCGTCCTCGTCGCGGCACTTTCCGCCTGCGGTCAACAAGAGGAGCAGGCCGCGCCGCCGCCGCCGGAAGTGGGCGTGCTGACCGTGCAGCCGACGAGCGTCGCGCTGGAGCAGGAACTGGTGGGCCGTCTGGCGCCGTTCCGCAGCGCCGATGTCCGTGCCCGCGTGCCGGGCGTGCTCGAGCGTCGCGTGTATCAGGAAGGCAGCGACGTCAACGAAGGCGACGTGCTGTTCCGGATCGATCCGGCGCAGCTGCAGGCCGCGCTCGGCACCGCGCAGGGCGCGCAGGCGCAGGCACAGGCGAACGCGATCAACGCCAAGAGCGCTGCCGATCGTGCGCGCCAGTTGGCGCCGACCAACTTCATCTCCAAGGCCGATCTCGACAATGCGCTGGCGGCCGAGCGCAGCGCGGAAGCCGCGCTGCAGGCGGCCCGCGCGTCCACCCAGACCGCGCAGATCAACCTCGGCTACGCCACGGTGCGCGCGCCGATCTCGGGCCGCGCCGGCAAGCAGCAGCTGACCGAGGGTGCGCTGGTCGGCCAGGGCGATTCGACGCTGCTGACCACGGTCGACCAGATCGACCCGCTCTACATCAACTTCTCGATCGGCGCGGCGGAGTTCAACCGCATCCGCGCGATGTCGCTCGACCAGGCTGCCGGCGGCGGCCAGGTCGAGATCGTCCTCGCCGACGGCTCGGTGCACGACCAGCTGGCGACGCTGGACTTCTCCGGTGACGTGGTCGACCCGGCGTCCGGCGCGATCCAGCTGCGTGCGACCGTGCCCAATCCCGACCGTCGCCTGCTGCCGGGCGTCTACGTGACGCTGCGCGCGAACATGGGCCAGCAGAGCGGCGTGTATCTGGTGCCGCAGGCCGCGGTGCTGCGTGATGCCAACACGGCTTACGTGCTGGTGGCGGGCGAAGGCGACAAGGTGGTCCGCAAGCCGGTCCGGACCGACCGTGCGCAGGATGGCCAGTGGGTCATCACCGAAGGTCTGGCGGCCGGCGATCGCGTGATCGTCAGCGGCGTGCCGAAGGCGCGTCCCGATGCGGTGGTCGCGCCCAAGCCGTGGACGCCCGGGCAGGCGCAGGCGCCGGCGGCGCCTGGCGGTGCGGCAGGTGCAGCGCCCGCGGCCCAGCCCGCAGGCGAGGCCGGCGCGCCCGCAGCGAGCGACGCCGCGACGGCGGCTCCGGCGCAGGATGGCGCCGGTCAGGCGCCCGCTGCGAACGACACGCAGGACTGATCCGCCATGCCCAAGTTCTTCATCAACCACCCGGTCTTCGCCTGGGTCGTCTCCATCCTGATTTCGCTCGCGGGTGTGATCTCGCTGCTGAACATGGGCGTGGAGTCGTATCCGAGCGTCGCACCGCCGCAGGTCACCGTCTCGGCGACCTATCCCGGCGCCAGCGCCGATACCACCGAACGTGCGGTGACCCAGGTCATCGAGCAGCAGCTCACCGGTATCGACAACCTGCTGTACTTCAGCTCGACGTCGAGTTCCTCCGGCCGCGCCAGCGTCACCCTGACATTCGAGACCGGTACCGACGCGGACATCGCGCAGGTGCAGGTGCAGAACAAGGTGTCGCTGGCCACGCCGCGCCTGCCCAGTGAAGTGGTGCAGCAGGGCGTCGTCGTGGCCAAGGCCAACGCCGGCTTCCTGATGGTGGTGGGCCTGCGGTCGGACGATCCGTCGGTGAGCCGCAACCAGCTCAACGACCTGATCGGCTCGCGCGTGCTCGAGCAGATCGCACGCGTGCCGGGCGTCGGCAGCACCCAGCAGTTCGGGTCCGAGTACGCCATGAACATCTGGCTCAATCCCGACCAGCTGCAGGGCTACGGCATGTCGGCGTCCCAGGTCATGGCCGCGGTGCGTGGACAGAACGTGCAGTTCGCGGCCGGTTCCGTGGGTTCCGACCCCGCGCCGGAAGGCCAGGGTTTCACCGCGACGGTCTCGGCCGAAGGCCGCTTCAGCACGCCCGAGCAGTTCGAGAACATCATCCTGCGTGCCGACAACGAAGGCGCGACCGTGCGCCTGAAGGACGTCGCCCGGGTGGAGATCGGCGCGTCCGGCTACGGCTTCGACACCAAGTACAACGGCCAGGCCACCGGTGCGTTCGCGATCCAGCTGCTCCCCGGCGCGAACGCGCTGACGGTGGCCGGCGCGGTCGAGGCGCGCATGGACGAGCTGCAGCCGTCGTTCCCCCAGGGCATCGAGTGGTTCAAGCCCTACGACACCACCACGTTCGTGACGCTGTCGATCAAGGAGGTCATCAAGACCCTGATCGAGGCGGTGATCCTGGTGTTCCTGGTGATGCTGCTGTTCCTGCAGAACCTGCGCGCGACGATCATCCCGACGCTGGTCATTCCGATCGCGCTGCTCGGCACGTTCCTCGGTCTGAGCCTGCTGGGTTACACGATCAACCAGCTGACCCTGTTCGCGATGGTGCTGGCGATCGGCATCGTGGTCGACGACGCGATCGTGGTGATCGAGAACGTCGAACGCATCATGGCGGAGGAACATCTGCCGCCACGCGAAGCCACCATGAAGGCGATGGACCAGATCACCGGCGCCGTCGTCGCGATCACCGTCGTGCTGGCCGCGGTGTTCATTCCCAGCGCGCTGCAGGGCGGCGCCTCAGGCGAGATCTACAAGCAGTTCGCGATCACGATCGCGGTCGCGATGGGCTTCTCGGCGTTCCTCGCGCTGGGCTTCACGCCGGCGCTGTGCGCGACGTTCCTCAAGCAGCATGCGCCGCCGGGCGAGCGCAAGAGCAACGTCGTCGTGCGCACGTTCAACAAGTACTACGACAAGGTCAACGCGACCTACGTCGGCCACATCGGCAGCGCCGTGCGGCACGCGCCGCGCTGGATGGCGGTGTTCGTGGTGCTGTGCGTGGTCTGCGGCTTCCTCTACATCAAGCTGCCCAGCAGCTTCGTGCCCGAGGAAGACCAGGGCTATGCGCTGGCGATCGTGCAGTTGCCGCCGGGCTCGACCCTGCAGCGGACCAATGCGGTCTTCGAGGACGTGCGCGCACGCCTGGAACAGAACCCGTCGTACGAAGCGATGCTGCAGGTCGCGGGCTTCAGCTTCGTCGGCCAGGGCGAGAACGTCGGCATGGGCTTCATCAAGCTCAAGGACTGGGCCGAACGCGACGCGGACATCAACCAGTTCCTCGGCGAGGCCAACGGCGCGCTGCAGGGCGTGCAGGACGCGACGATCTTCGTCGTGAACCTGCCGACCGTGCAGGGCCTGGGCCAGTTCGGCGGCTTCGACATGTACCTGCAGGACCGCACCGGCGCCGGCAACGCGGCGCTGCAGCAGGCCCGCAACCAGCTGCTGGGCGCGGCCGCGCAGAAGACCGACGTGCTGCAGGGCGTGCGCCCGAACACGCTGGAGGACGCGCCGCAGCTGCAGCTGCACGTCGACCGCGTGCAGGCCCAGTCGATGGGCCTGTCGGTCACCGACATCTACAGCGCGATCCAGCTGATGCTGGCGCCGGTCTACGTCAACGACTATGTGTCCGACGGCCGCATCAAGCGCGTCAACATGCAGGCCGACGCGCAGTACCGCACCGATCCGGGCTCGATCGGTCGCTTCTACACGCCGAGTGCGATGTCGACCAACGCCGACGGCACGCCGACGATGATCCCGCTGAGCACGGTGGTGAACCCGGAGTGGGGTGCCAGCACGCCGTCGCTGACGCGCTACAACGGCTATTCGGCGATCAACATCGTCGGTTCGCAGGCGCCCGGTCGCAGTACGGGCGAGGCGATGGCCGCGATGGAGGAGATCGTCGAGAACGAACTGCCGGAAGGCTTCGGCTACGACTGGGCGGGCATGTCCTACCAGGAGATCATCGCCGGCAACACGGCGACGCTGCTGCTGCTGCTGTCGGTGGTCGTGGTGTTCCTGTGCCTGGCCGCGCTCTACGAGAGCTGGTCGATTCCGGTCGCAGTGCTGCTGGTGGTGCCGCTGGGCATCCTCGGCGCGGTGGTCTTCACGATGCTGCGTCCGGGTCTGTCGAACGACATCTTCTTCAAGATCGGCATGGTCACGGTGATCGGCCTGGCGGCGAAGAACGCGATCCTGATCGTCGAGTTCGCGGTGCAGCAGTACAAGGAGGGCAAGACCCTGCGCGACGCGACGGTGGACGCGGCGAACCTGCGTTTCCGACCGATCCTGATGACGTCGTTCGCCTTCATCATGGGCGTCACGCCGATGGCGCTGTCGAGCGGCGCGGGTTCGAGCGCACGTCATGCACTCGCCACCGGCGTCATCGGCGGCATGCTGTTCGCGACGTTCCTCGGCCTGCTGCTGATTCCGGTGTTCTTCATCATCGTGCGGCGCGTGCTGGGCGACAAACTCGACGAGCCGGATCCGCGTCTCGAAACGGCACGCGAGCGTGAGCGCCAGCTGGAGCAGGACGGCGACGAACGACCGGCGCACTGACCGCGTCGTCGTTTGATCATGAAAGGCCGCCCCGGCGACGGGGCGGCCTTCTGCATATGTGGCGCGCGCTTCGGTCGCTGCCGGATCCGTGAATGCACCGGTATGCTGGCGGCCCGCTGCGGAGCCTCCATGACGCCATTGCAGATCGCCATCGTCGGTTACGGCACGGCCGGACAGGCCGCCGCAGTGCTGCTGGCGCGCGATGGTCACCGGGTCGACGTATTCGAGCGGGCGCCCGAGCCGGGTCCGGTCGGCGCCGGCTTCCTCCTCCAGCCCACCGGTCTGCAGGTGCTGTGGCGCATGAGCCTGCTCGATCCGGCGCTCGCGCACGGCGCGCGCATCGATCGGCTCTACGGCGACACGCCCTGCGGGCGCGCGGTCATGGACATGCGCTACGCCGGTCTCGATGCGCGGCTGTGCGGGGTCGGCATGCAACGCGGCGCGCTGTTCTCGATCCTCGACGACGCGCGGTGCGATGGGGTGCGGCTGCAGGCGGGCATCACCATCGCGGGTCCGGACATCGACAACGACCGCTGGCTGCGGGACGCGGACGGTCGCCGGCACGGTCCCTTCGATCTGGTGCTGGCGGCGGACGGCGCGGCATCCCGCCTGCGCGGACAGCTGGGCGCCGTGCGCCGCGACGCGGTGTATCCGTGGGGCGCGCTCTGGTGTCTGCTCGATGCGCACGACTGGCCGCATCTGCACGAATTGCGCCAGCGCTACGTCGCCGCGCGCCGGATGATCGGCCTGTTGCCGGTCGGCACGCGTCCGGGCGATGCGACCCCGCGTCTGAGCTTCTTCTGGAGCCTGCCGGTCGCGGCCTTCGACGGCTGGCAGTCCGCTGCGCTCGACGACTGGCGCCAGGCGGTGACCGCCATCTGGCCCGAAGCTTCGCGCCTGCTCTCGTCCACCACCACGCACGCGCAACTGGCGCGTGCGAGCTATCGCGATGTCACGCTGACGCGATGGCACCGTGGCCGCTGGGTGCTGCTGGGCGACGCCGCCCATGCGATGAGCCCGCAGCTGGGGCAGGGCGTCAACATGGCCCTGCTCGACGCCGAAGCGCTGCGCGATGCCTTGCGCGCGAAATCACTCCCGGATGCATTGACCACGTATGCACGCGTGCGTCGCCGACACGTGGCGATGTACCAGTTCTGGAGTCGCTGGCTGACCCCGGTGTTCCAGTCCGATCGCGACCTGGTCGCGAAGGCGCGCGACGTCGCGTTCCAGCCGGTGGGGCGCCTGCCGGGCGGGCGCGGACACATGCTGCGGGTGCTCAGTGGCACGCAGCACGGACTGTTCGGAGCGTTACCGCTGGCGCCCGCGTTCGTGGAGACACTCGACCGGTTCGGCCGGACAGCGGGCGCGCCCGCTTCTGCCGTGGCGTCGTAGCAGGGCGAGGCGGGCGCAGCGCAGCAGGCGGCTTGACGTCCGGTCTTCAACGGCGTAATTAATTAGGTAATTAGTTAACTGGATGCCGCCATGGAACGCGTGTTCGAAGCCCTCGCCTCGACGCCACGTCGCCAGATCCTCGCGTATCTCAATGCCGGCGAGCTGACCGCGGGCGAGATCGGTGCCCGCTTCGAGTTCAGCAAGCCGGCGTTGTCGGGGCACCTGCGGGTGCTCGAACAGGCCGGCCTGATCGAACGCGAGAAGCGCGGACAGTTCGTGTTCTTCCGGCTGGTGCCCGACCGCCTCGCGAACACGCTCTTCGCCTGGGCGGCCGAGGTGTGCCCCGTCGGCGGACCGATCAAGCGCGAACGCCGCAAGCCGGGCAGGGCGTGAGCGCGGTGGCCGGCGATGGGACTCATGCCGCACCGGTCCAGCGGGCCGTGCCCGCGTCCGGTGCGGCCGCGACGTTCCCGGCCGCGCACGTGCCGTCGCGCGGCGGCGGACTGCCGGTCGAAGTGACCCTGATCGCGCGGTTCGCGCCGGGACAGGGCGATGCCGTGATCGGCGACGCGCTGCGTCGGCAGCGGGCGCATCCGGCGTTCGTCGATGCGCTCGATGAGCCGTCCACGCGGATCGGCGTGATGGATCTCGCGCGCGGTGATCCTTCGTCGCTGTACACCTTCGGCGTCGGCGCCAAGGGGCATCCCTTCCATCGCCATGCCGGCAACCGCATGTTCACCGCGGTGTCGGGCAGCGCCGGGGCGCATCTGCGGTTCTCGACCGCATCGCAGGCGCAGATCGACGCCGATCCGGGCGCATTCGTCGACGCCCTGCATGTAGTCGAGGTTCCAGCGGACTGCCTGTTCTCGGTGCGCTTCGGCGGTGGGACCTGGCACCAGTTCATGCCCGCGCAGCCCGGTAGCGTGCATCCCGCGCTGTTCGCGGTGTCCTGCCATCCCGACGAAACCGCCGGCGGGCTCGATGCGGCCACCCAGGCACGCGTGCTCGACAATGCGGCCGACATTCCGGCGCTGACCGATGTGCTGCCCGCCGCGGTCCAGGCGCTTCTCGACGCCGCGTGGCGCCAACCCGCATCGATCGCGACGACCCGCCCGTCGCTGGATCCGGCGCCGGTGTCCTGCACGCGCGCGGACGCGCCCGTTGGAGGAGCGCGCGCGGCCGACGCGGTGGACGCGGATTCGCTGCTGCAGTCGCAGCTGCCCGGCCCCGTCGCGCACGAAGACCAGGCTGCAGTGCGACTGGACGCAGCGCAGGTCGGCGGCGCGACGCCCGCGCAGGTCATGGATGCGCTGCTGGCGGGTTTCGTCGCCAATCCCCCGGTGGGCGTCGGACGGCTGATGGCGTTGCGCAACCTGCTGGTGCGGCCCGCGGGGCTGCGCACCTCACCGCTCGGATGTCCCGCGTCCTCGCTGCTGTCGGTCGATGCGCCGCAGATGTTCGCCGGTCGGCACCCGGTGCTGGTCGAACGCCTGGGTGACGACGGACGCCGTGTCGAGGTGATTCTCGGCGCCGACGACGTGCATCTGATGTTCCGGACCTGCATCGGCGTCCGCGCCGGGCCGGATGGCACGCGCCTGTGCACGATGGCGACGCGCGTGCGCACGCGCAACGCATTCGGACGCGTCTACATGGCGGTCATCCGCGGCGTGCACCGGCGTTACATCGCGCCGACGATGCTGCGCCATGCCGCGGACCATGCGGTGCGTGCGTTACGCCAGGACGCTGCCGTCGACATGGCGCCCCTGTCCCGGGACGACCCGCATCGCGACGTCCTGTGGACAGGACGCGCCGACGGCGTCAGTCGATGAACTGCAATCGCGCCAGTTCCGCATAGAGTCCGCCCTGCGCGAGCAGTTCGTCATGCGTGCCCTGGGCGACGATGCGGCCCCGGTCCATGACCACGATGCGGTCGGCCTTGAGAATGGTCGCCAGTCGATGCGCGATGACCAGCGTCGTGCGGCCCTCCATCAGACGCGCCAGCGCTTCCTGCACCGCGAACTCGCTCTGCGCATCCAGCGCTGAAGTGGCTTCGTCGAGCAGCAACACCGGTGCGTCGCGCAGCAGGGCGCGGGCGATCGCGATGCGCTGCTGTTGGCCGCCGGACAGTCGGGCGCCGCGTTCGCCCAGCTGGGCGTCGTAGCCGTCGGGCAGGTCGCGGATGAAGGCGTCGGCCTCGGCTGCGCGCGCGGCGGCTTCGATGTCGGCATCGCTGGCGTCGAGCCGCCCGTAGCGGATGTTCTCGCGCGCGGTCGTGGCGAAGATCGTCGGCGACTGCGGCACGAGCGCGAGCTGGTCGCGCAAGGCGGCGGGCGCGAGGCTGCGGATGTCCACGCCGTCGATCGACACCGCGCCCTCGGCCGGATCGTGGAAGCGCAGGAGCAGCGACAGCACCGTGCTTTTGCCGGCGCCCGATGGTCCCACCAGCGCGACCGTTTCGCCGGGCGCCACCTGCAGATTGAAATGTTCGAGCGCGGGCGCATCGGGCCGCGACGGATAATGGAAGCGCACGTCCTCGAAGCGCAGCGCGCCACGCACCGGTTCCGGCAAGGTGGCCGGCGCGTCCGGCGCGCGGATGCCGGGCCGCTCCACCAGCAGTTCGCCGATCCGGCCCATGCCGCCCGCGGCGCGTTGCAGCTCGTTCCACACTTCCGCCAGCGCGCCGACCGAACCCGCGCCGAACAGCGCGTACAGCACGAACTGGCCCAGCGTGCCGGCAGTCATGCGGCCTTCGATGACGTCGTGCGCGCCCGACCACAGCACGACGGTCACCGCGCCGAAGATCAGCGTGATCGCGACCGCGGTGATGATCGATTGCAGGCCGATGCGGCGCCGTGCGGTGGCGACCGACTGCGCGACCGCGTCGCCGAAGCGGCCGCGCTCCCAGGGTTCGCGCGCATGCGCCTGCACGGTGCGGATCGCGGTCAGCGTTTCGTTGGCGAGTGCGTTGGCGTCGGCCACGCGGTCCTGGCTCTGGCGCGAAATCTTCGCCAGCTTGCGGCCGCCCAGCACCAGCGGCAGCACGAACAGCGGAATGCCGATCAGGGTGAACGCCGCGAGCCGTGGGCTGGTGACGACCAGCATCGCCACGCTGCCGATCACCATCACCGTACTGCGCAGTGCCACCGACATCGTCGAGCCGACGACGGCGCGCAGCAGTTCGGTGTCGGCGCTCAGCCGCGAGACCAGATCACCGCTGCGTGTCTGCTCGAAGAACGGCTGGTCGAGATCGAGCAGATGGCCGTAGAGCCGGTTGCGCAGGTCGGCCACGACACGCTCGCCCAGCAGCGACACGAAGAAGAAGCGTGCCGCGGTGAACACGGCCAGCGCGATGGCGACGAGCAGCAGCAGCGCGAACGCGCGGTCGATCTGATCGCCCCCGGTGAAGCCGTGATCGATCATCTGCTTGACCGCCATCGGCAGGCTCAGGGTCGCCGCCGACGACAGCGCGAGCGCCACCATCCAGGCCGCGAACAGGCCGCGCTGACGCATCACGAAGGGCCACAGGGTCTTGAGCGCGCCGATGCGCGCCTTGGGTGCGCCGGCGTCAGGCGTCGTGCGGGGGGATCGGAATGCCATCAGCCATTGTCGTCGATGCGGACCCGGTCACGGGTGGCATCGCGCAGACGCGTTTTCAAGTCGTCGACGCGGTCGGCCGGCAGGTCCAGCACCAGCGCCACGCCCGCGGTGTCGAAGGTCTCCGCACGTTTGACCGCCAGCGCGGCCGGCAGCGCGGCATGCACGCTGCCGATCGCATCGAACGGCGCATGCAGATGCAGCGTGGCCATCTCCACGAGGGCCACGCGCGGCGCGGTCCGCAGACATTCGGCGGCGCACCCGCCGTAGGCGCGGACCAGCCCGCCGGCGCCGAGCTTGATGCCGCCGTACCAGCGCACGACGACGACCGCGATGCGGTCGAAGCCTTGTCCGTCGATCGCCGCGAGGATCGGCCGGCCCGCGGTGCCGGCGGGTTCGCCGTCGTCGCTGGAGCGGTACTGGTCGCCGAGGCGCCAGGCCCAGCAGTTGTGGGTGGCGTCGGCGACGTGCACCTGTTGCAGGAATGCGGCCGCGCCGTCGGCATCCTCGACCGGCGCCGCGTGCGCGACGAAACGGCTGTGCTTGACCTCGAGCGTGTGGCTGACCGGTCCGGCGAGCGTGTTGAGCGGCATCAGTCCAGCAACGCGCGTAGATCGGGCGGCAGCTCGGCCTGCGGGTGACGGCGATGGAATTCCGTCAGGCTGGCCTTCGCCTCGTCGATACGTCCCGCGTCGAGCAGCTCGCGCACACGTGCCAGCCAGGCCGCACGGATTTCCGGGGCATCGGCGGACGCGGGCGGATCACCGTCGTCGGGCTCGTCCCCCATCGCGTCGTGCATCGATGCCTGCGCTTCCGCACGCATCCGGCGGGCATCGGCGGGCGCGGAGGCGGACATCGGCGCCGCACGGGACGTCGCCGACTCTGCAGGCGCCCGCGCGGCCGCGGGTGACGAGGGAAGCGGTGCAGGCGCAGGGGCGGGCGGCGCCGCGGATCGGCCCGCAGCGGAGGCTGCAGGCGGTGGAGGCGCTGCGGTGGCCGGATGCAGCTCGGCGCCGAACGCGGTCGGCCGTTCGACCTGCTGCTGGGACATGGGCGCAGACGCAGGGGCCGATGCGGCTGCACGCGGCGCCGACTCGACGGCCGCTGTGTCCTCGCGCAGCGACGCGGCCGGCGGCGCGCCATCGGCGGCTGTAGCCGCGGGCAAGGGGGCATCGGATGCACGGACCGCGGGCGCATCGGCCGCCGGGTATCTGGTGGTCTTCGTGATCGGACTGCTCGCGGGCCTCGTGCTGGTCGTGGTGATGCTGCGCACGCTCGATGCGCGCAAGACCTGGCAGGACCGGTATCCCACGGCGCTGATGCAGCTCTATCAGGCGCAGATGGCCCAGCTCTCGGCGACCCTGGACGCGAACCGTTGCGCGCCGGCCGAGACCGTGTCGCATCTGCACACCATGCGCGCGCTGTCGAACGATCTGGAGCCCGCGTTTCCCGACCTGCGCGATCACCGGGGCTTCGTGGCCCACGCCGCCGATGCACGCCGCGTGCTCGACGCGGCGCTGGCGACGCCGCCGCAGGACTGCGCCCGTCTGCGCACGACGCTGCACGCGATCGGCGAGACCTGCAACGCGTGTCACCAGGACATGCGGGGCTAGACCACAGACGCGATCCGACTGAACGGGCGCTGCATGCGGCAGGTCGACAGTGCCGAATTGCTACGGCATTCACGCGCCGCTGCCTAGCGTTGGCGCGTCGGGCAGAACCCGCCCGCGCTCCCTGAAAACAAAGCTGCGAATGCAGCGGAGGCTTGCCCCATGAAGACTGGTCTGATCGGAACCGCCGTACTGGCCGCATCCGTCGCGCTCGCCGGCTGTGCCACCTCGCCGGGTTATGGCTCGGGCTACGGCAACAGCGGTTATGGCAACAGCGGCTATGGCCGCCCCGCGAACTGCTACGACTGCGGCACCGTCACGCGGATCGAGACCGTTCGCGGCAACAGCAATCCCAACATCGCCGGACCGCTGATCGGCGGCGTGGTGGGCGCGGTCGCGGCGAAGGAACTCGCGCGTCGCAACACCGACAGCGAAGGCCGTCGCAACGTCGCCATCGGCGCGGGTGCGATCGGTGGCGCCGTTGCCGGCAACGCGATCCAGAACCGCACCGAAGGCGGCAATGTGTACAACGTCCACGTGCGCATGCAGGACGGCCGCACGACCGTGCTGTCGCAGGGCGACGTCAGTGGCCTGCGCGAGGGCTCGAACGTGCGCGTGCAGAACGGCCAAGCCTACGCCTACTGATCGGCGCCGCATTGTCGAGACCAGAAAAAACCCGGCGCAAGCCGGGTTTTTTCTGGTTCGAATCCGTCGGGATCAGAGCGGCGTGACAGCGTCCGCCTGCAGGCCCTTCTGGCCCTGCACCACTTCGAACGAGACCTGCTGGCCTTCCTGCAGCGACTTGAAGCCGGTGCCTTGGATGGCGCGGAAATGCACGAATACGTCTTCACCACTTTCGCGGCTGATGAAGCCGAAGCCCTTGGCGTCATTGAACCACTTGACGGTACCGTTTTCGCGTTCTGCCATGTTGCTCTCTCTCCCTGGAACGTTTCGATAGTTGATCGATGGAACGCCGGATGCGGCGGCTGGTTGCAAGGAGAACACGGGTGCGACGATGCAGCGGACCGGGTGGGACGAGCCAACACGAATCTACTTCACGCAGGGTCACGGTTCACGGTGACCTTGACAAACACAGCGGTTGGAAAGTACCCCGCTGTTTATGAAAATGCAATCCGGGGTTTCCCCATCTTTTTCCGATTGCCGAAGCGGGTTTACGGCGCGGATTTACGGAGTTCGAACATGGAGTTGAGTGCGCTGTTCTACGTGCTGGCGGCGATGCTCGTCCTCATCGGACTTGCCGGCGTGGTCCTGCCCGCGCTGCCCGGCGTGCCGCTGATGTTCGCGGGCATGCTGCTGGCCGCATGGGCGGACGGGTTCGAACGTATCGGCGTCTGGACCCTGGTCACCCTGGGCGTGCTGACCGCGGTGTCGTTCGCCGTCGATTTCTGGGCGACGGCTGTCGGCGCGAAGCGGGTCGGCGCCAGTCGGCTCGCACTGGTCGGCACGATCATCGGCACGTTCGTGGGCCTGTTCTTCGGTCTGCCCGGGCTGTTCGCAGGTCCGTTCGTCGGCGCCGTCATCGGTGAACTGATCAGCCGCCGTGACCTGCGCCCGGGTGGCCTCGGCCAGGCGACCCGGGTGGGAGTCGGCACGTGGGTGGGGATCGCCCTCGGCGTCGCGCTCAAGCTCGCGCTGGCGGTGCTGATGCTCGCCGTCTTCGCATTCGCCTGGTGGTGGTGAGTGCACTATCGTGTCGCTCCGACCCGACGCGACGTCACGCTGCATGCCCCCTGCCCCCCCGTTGGATCCGCTCCGGACGCGACCGCGCGGCGTGGCCGGTGCCCTGAGCGTCGCACTGCTGGCCTGCGCGTGCGCGCTCCCGCTCCATGCCCGTGCCGCGGTCGCACCGGCACCGCCCGTTGCCGCGGCGACGGCCGCGCAGGCCCCGCCTGACGCTGCCGCCAAACCCGGTGCGGACGGCGGCGCACTGGAATTCGCCGACGATGTCGACGTGCGGACGCGCGTGGAGCAGGTCTACGACGAGGCCGAGCTGCGGGTGCTGCGCCTGCTCGCGCATCTGCCGCTGCTGCTCGCCGCGGCGCTGATCGTCTTCCTGGCGTCGTGGATCGGCGGGTTCGTCTCGCAGCGGCTGCACTGGCTGCGGCTGCGCACGCGCAACCCCTACCTCGACGGACTGCTGCGACGCGCGGTACGCGGGGTGATCCTGCTGATCGGTTTCCTCGTCGCGCTCGACCTGCTCAACGCCACTGCGCTCGTCGGCGCGATGCTGGGATCGGCCGGCGTTCTGGGACTGGCACTGGGCTTCGCGTTCAAGGACATCGCCGAGAACTACATCGCCGGCATCCTGTTGAGCCTGCGACGGCCGTTCGAACCCGGCGAGCTGGTCAGGATCGACAGCTACGAAGGCAAAGTCGCCGCGCTCAGCGCGCGCGCCATGACCCTGATCACGCTGGAGGGCAACGAGCTGCGCCTGCCCAACGCACTGGTGTTCAAGGCAGTGATCCTCAACTACACCAGCAATCCGAAGCGGCGCTTCGATTTCACGATCCCCATCGACGCCGCCGAGTCGATCCGCAAGGCGCACGCCATCGCCATGGACGAGATCGCCAGCATCGAGGATGTGCTCGCCGACCCGGCCCCGTCGTGGATGGTCGTCGAGTTCGGCGCCAACGGCAGCGTGCTGCGGTTCTTCGCCTGGGTGGACCAGCGCCACAGCGACCTGGGCAAGACCCGCAGCGAGGCGATCCGTCTCGTGAAGGGCGCATTCTGGCGCGAAGGGATACAAGGCCCCAGGACCACGACCCACGTGGTGCTGGCCCGGGACGAGGAGACTGCCGCCCCGGCGCCCGTCGATCCCGAGCCCGCCACCAGCGCCGGCGTCGACACCTCGGTCAACCGGGATATCGACCGCCAGGTCGCCGAGGTGCAAAGTACCGACCCAAGCAACCTCCTCACGCTCAAGGACGCGACTTGATCATGCGACCCGCCTCTCTGTTTCCCGCTGCGCTGGCTGCAGCTTCCGGGTTCGCCCATGCCCAGGCGCCCGAGGTGCCCAGCATCGCGCCCACCGCGCCGGCGAGTCTCGACGCCTGCGTGGCGCTCGAACAGGACGCCCAGCGCCTGGCCTGCTTCGACACCATGACCGGTCGCGCCGCGCGGACGCCCCAGCAGGCCGATACCGAAGCCGCGGTCGCGCGGGAACTGCGCAAGGACCCGGCACTGCGGGCGGACGCACTGGCCGAAGGCCCCGTGTCGAACAGCCTCTACGCGCACGATGGCGGCGACCGGCTCTCGGACGCGATCGCCAATGCCGGCCAGGGCTCGCTGCTCGACAGCCGCTGGGAACTGGCCAAGGACTCCAAGCTCGGCATCTTCAATCTGCGCGCCTACAAGCCGGTCTACCTGCTGCCCGCCTTCTGGTCCTCGGACATCAACCAGACGCCGTCCTCGCCCAATCCCGAGAACACGGTGACCACGTCCCAGGGGCTCGACAGCCTGGAGGCCAAGTTCCAGCTGAGCTTCAAGACCAAGGCGGTCGAGAACCTGTTCGGCAGCAACGGCGACATCTGGATGGGCTATACCCAGAGCTCGCGCTGGCAGGTCTACAACACCGAGGAATCGCGCCCGTTCCGCGAGACCAACTACGAACCCGAAGTGCTGATGGTGTTCCGCAACGGCTACAGCATCGGCGGTTGGAACGGCCGCATGGCCGCGATCGGCGTCAACCACCAGTCCAATGGCCGCGGCGATCCGCTGTCGCGCAGCTGGAACCGGGTGATGTTCAACGTCGGTCTGGACCGCGACAACTGGGCGCTGATGATCCGGCCGTGGGTGCGCATCTCCGACGGCAACGACGACGACAATCCCGACATCGAGGACTTCATGGGCCGCGGCGACGTGACGCTGACGCACGTGCGTGGCGGCCACGAGTTCTCGGTGATGGCCCGGCACTCGCTGCGCGGTGGCGACCGTTCGCACGGCGCACTGCAGTTCGACTGGGGTTTCCCGATCCACAAGAACTTCCGCGGACATCTGCAGGTGTTCGAGGGCTACGGTGAGAGCCTGATCGACTACAACCACAAGGCGACCTACGTGGGCCTGGGTATCTCGCTGCTCGAATGGTTCTGAGCCCCGCCCCCTGACGCGCGCGCACCGTCATCGCCCGGCCCGGGCGGTGGCGGTGCGTTCTGTCTTATGCTCCAGACCGTCTCCCGCCCGCCGGTTCCCGCATGGACGCTGCCGCCGCCCGCCC
>NZ_LR733312.1:1025571-1279569 GCF_902506295.1 Luteimonas sp. 9C
GCCGCCGCCCGCCCCCGCCGCTCTTTCTTCGCCTATGCATCGGCCCTGCTCGGCCTGCTCAGCGTGTTCGGCGTGGTCTGCTTCCACTTTCCGGAACTGCTGACCAGCCGCGAGTTCCGTGCGGTCTACAACGAGGGCTTCGCCCGGCACCTGCTGCTGGTCGTCCTGGTCGCGGCGTTCATCCTCGGCACACTGGCGATCCTGCGCGACCGCAACCGGCGCATCGCGATGGTCGGCGTCGGCAGCGCGACGCTGGCCGTGCTGCTCGGCGGCACCAACGTGCAGTTCGACAGCATCGGCGCGACCCCGTATTCGCTGGGGCTCGACTGGTTCGTGATCTCGCTGTTCTTCTCGGCGCTGGTGTTCGTGCCGCTGGAGCGCTATCTCGGCAGGCGGCGCATGTCGCCGCTGCGTCGCGGCTGGCGCACGGACATCGCCTACTTCTTCATGAGCCACGTGCTGGTGCAGTTCATCCTGATCCTGGTGACCGCGTCGACATCGACCATCGCCGAACTCGCCGCGTTTCCGGCGCTCAAGGCGGCGATCCAGTCGCTCCCGGTCTGGGCGCAGTTCCTGATCGCGGTCTTCGTCGCCGATCTCGCCCAGGCCCTGCTGCACCGGGCGTACCACAACGTGCCGTGGCTCTGGCGCTTCCATGCCGTCCACCATTCGAGCCGGGAGATGGACTGGCTGGCCGGTTCGCGCATCCATGTCGTCGAGATCGTGCTCACCCGCAGCTTCGTGCTGTTGCCGCTGCTGGTACTGGGGTTCTCGACGCCGGCGGTCAACGCCTACGTCATCCTCGTCGGGCTGCAGGCGGTGGTCGCCCATGCCAACATCGGCGTGCGTTTCGGCTGGCTCGAATATCTGCTGGTGCTGCCGCGCTACCACCACTGGCATCACGCCCGGCAGCAGGACTATATCGACGTCAATTACGCGATCCACCTGCCACTGATCGACATGCTGATGGGCACGTTCAAGCTGCCCCCGGACCGGTCGGCGTGGCCGGAGGAGTACGGGGTCATGAAGCTGGACACCGTGCCGAAGGGCATCGTCGAACAGCATCTGATGCCGTTCCGGCGCCGGAAGACCTTCGATGCGTTCGTGGACTGAGGCCTCGCGATGACGCACACGATCCGCATCCCGCTGACGATCCTCCTCCTGCTGATCCTGTCCGCATGCGCGAGCGAGCCGCGCCTGCTGATGCCGACCTCGCCCGAGGGCATCGCGTGCGTCGCGGCTTGCGATGCGGTGCGCTCGCGCTGCAGCGCGTCCGAGTCCTCACTCGCCCAGAGCGCCGCCAGCAGCTGCGACAACAGCCATGAGGTGCAGACGTGCGTCGACCGCGCCGTCGACGATCGGACCGTCCTTGCCTGCGAAGCAAAACAGAACTTCGGACTCTGTCCCGACGCGGTGCCGAACCTGGAACCGTGCAACGAGGCGCGCCTGATGTGCGCCTTGCGCTGCGGCGCACGCATGCTCGACGCCGAGTAGCCCAAAAAAAAAACGGCGCCCCGAGGCGCCGTGTTCTGGGTGCGTCGCCGTCAGGCGATCTCGACCACCGGAATGCCGCCGATGCGCGCCTTCCACTCGCGCGGCCCGGTCTCGTGCACCGAGGTACCGGCCGAATCGACGGCCACGGTCACCGGCATGTCCTGCACGGTGAACTCGTAGATCGCTTCCATGCCGAGGTCCTCGAACGCGAGCACCTTCGCCGCCTTGATCGCCTTCGACACCAGATACGCCGAGCCGCCGACCGCCATCAGATACACCGACCGGTGCTTCTTGATCGCCTCGATCGCAGTCGGGCCACGCTCGGCCTTGCCGACCATGCCCAGCAGGCCGGTCTGCTCGAGGATCTGGTCGGTGAACTTGTCCATGCGCGTCGCGGTGGTCGGGCCCGCGGGGCCGACGACTTCATCGCGGACCGGATCGACCGGGCCGACGTAGTAGATGAAGCGGCCCTTGAGATCCACCGGCAGCGTCTCGCCGCGATTGAGCATCTCGACCATGCGCTTGTGCGCAGCGTCGCGGCCGGTCAGCAGCTTGCCGCTCAGCAGCAGCACCTCGCCCGGCTTGAAGGTCGTGACCTCGTCCGGCGTGATCGTGTCGAGGTCGACGCGGCGCGCGCCGGTCGGGTTGTAGGTCAGCTCCGGCCAGTCGGCCAGCGACGGCGGATCGAGCATCACCGGGCCGCTGCCATCAAGCGTGAAATGCGCGTGGCGCGTGGCCGCGCAGTTCGGGATCAGCGCGACCGGCAGGTTCGCCGCGTGGGTCGGGAAATCCTTGACCTTGATGTCGAGCACCGTGGTCAGGCCGCCCAGGCCCTGCGCGCCGATCCCGAGCGCGTTGACCTTGTCGTAGAGCTCGAGCCGCAGTTCCTCTGCGCGGTTCGACGCGCCGCGGGCCTGCAGCTCGACGATGTCGATCGGCTCCATCAGCGCTTCCTTGGCCAGCAGCATCGCCTTCTCGGCGGTGCCGCCGATGCCGATGCCGAGCATGCCCGGCGGGCACCAGCCGGCGCCCATCGTCGGCACGGTCTTGAGCACCCAGTCGACGATCGAATCCGAGGGGTTGAGCATCGCGAACTTCGACTTCGCTTCCGAGCCGCCGCCCTTGGCCGCGACGATCACATCCACCGTGTTGCCCGGCACGATCTTGACGTTGACCACGCCCGGCGTGTTGTCCTTCGTGTTGATGCGCTTGCCGGCGGGATCGGCCAGCACCGAGGCGCGCAGCTTGTTGTCGGGGTGGTTGTACGCGCGTCGCACGCCTTCGTGGACCATGTCCTCCACGCCCATCGTCGCGTCGTCCCAGCGCACCGACATGCCCACTTCGAGGAACACGGTCACGATGCCGGTGTCCTGGCAGATCGGCCGGTGGCCTTCGGCGCACATGCGCGAATTGATCAGGATCTGCGCGATCGCGTCCTTCGCGGCCGGCGAGGCCTCGCGCTCGTAGGCGGCGGCGAGGTTCCTGATGTAGTCGACCGGGTGGTAGTAGCTGATGTACTGCAGGGCGTCGGCGACGGACTGGATGAAATCGTCCTGGCGGATCGACACGGGTGTCGACGACACCTGGGATGCGGAATGGCTGGCGGTCACGGCGGGCTCGACGGCGGGCGGAAAACCCGCCCATTCTAGGCCATCGATCCGTGCCCGGCCCCGGCGCGCGCTGCCCGCGCGTCGCCTGCCGGCGCACACTGTGCGCATGGAGACCTTCGTACTCGTACTGGATCTGGTCGGCACCTTCGTGTTCGCGCTCAGCGGCGCCATGCTCGGCGTACGCCGCCGGCTGGATCTCTTCGGCGTGCTGGTGCTGGCCTTCGCGGCGGCCACGGCGGGCGGCATGACCCGCGACGTGCTCATCGGCGCCACCCCGGTCGCCGCGCTCAGCGACTGGCGCTATCCGGCGATCACCCTGGCCGCCGGCGTGATCACCTTCGTCTGGGCGCCGATGATCGAGCGGTTGCAACAGCCCGTGCGCATGTTCGACGCGATGGGGCTGGCGCTGTTCGCCGTCGCCGGGACGCAGAAGGCGCTGGATTTCGGCGTGCCGCCCCCGATGGCCGCCGGTCTCGGCATGCTCACCGGCATCGGCGGTGGCATCGCGCGCGATGTGCTGCTGGCCCAGGTCCCGCTGGTGTTGCGCGCCGAGCTCTACGCGGTCGCGGCGCTGGCCGGCGCCGCCGTGGTCGCCGCGGGACACTGGCTGCACTGGCCACCGATGCCCTGCGCGATCGCGGGCGCCCTGCTGTGCTTCGGTCTGCGGATGATGGCGCTGCGCTTCGGCTGGCATCTGCCGATCGCCCTGCAGTCCGGCGGTGATGGCGAACCGCCCGATGCGATGCGCTGACGGTCTCGGCCGTCTGCCACGCGCCCGCATACGATAGCGCCCATGTCGACACCTGCCCCCACGCGCGCCGCCGCGAGCGCGCAACGCCCCAGCCTGCGCGAACGCGTCGACGCGATGCGCAACCTCCGCCCGTTCCTGAAACTGATCTGGCAGACCAGCCCCGGCCTGACGCTGACCAGCCTGGGCCTGCGCCTGGTCCGCGCGTTCCTGCCGGTGGTGATGCTCTACATCGGCAAGCTGATCATCGACGAGGCGATCCGGCTGGTCGGCGCCGGCGTCGCCTTCGACGATCTCGCGACCGCCTGGAACGGCGGCGCGCTCGATCATCTGGCGTGGCTGCTGGCGCTGGAATTCGGCCTGGCGATCGGCTCCGACCTGCTCGGCCGGCTGGTCAGCTACGCCGACAACCTGCTGTCGGAACTGTTCACCAACGCGACCAGCGTGCGCCTAATGGAACACGCGGCGACGCTCGATCTCGAGGACTTCGAAGACCCCGAGCTGCAGGACAAGCTCGACCGCGCGCGCCGGCAGACGATGGGGCGCATGAACCTGATGGGCCAGCTGTTCGGCCAGGTGCAGGACGCGATCACGGTCGTGAGTTTCGCGATCGGCCTGCTGGTCTACGCGCCGTGGCTGATCCTGCTGCTGGCGGTCGCCCTGATCCCGGCCTTCATCGGCGAATCGCACTTCAACGCGCTCGGCTACACGCTCAACTTCCAGTGGACGCCCGAGCGTCGCCAGCTGGAATACGTCCGCCAGACCGGCGCGAGCCTGGAGACCGCGAAAGAGGTCAAGATCTTCGGCCTGCACCGGTTCCTGATCGACCGCTACCGCACGCTGGCCGACGGGTTCTTCCACGCCAACCGCTCGCTCGCGCGACGACGCGCGATCTGGGGCACCCTGCTCGCCGCGCTGGGCACGCTGGGCTACTACGTCGCCTACGCCTACATCGCCTGGCGCACGGTGCGCGGCGATTTCACGATCGGCGACCTGACCTTCCTCGCCGGCAGCTTCCGCCGCCTGCGCCAGCTGCTGGAAAGCCTGCTGGTCGGGTTTTCGCAGGTCGCGGGCCAGGCGCTGTATCTCGACGACCTGTTCTCGTTCTTCGCGATCGAACCCGAGATCACGTCCCCGGCCGACCCGGTGCCGTTCCCGCAGCCGATCCGCGGAGGCTTCACGTTCGAGAACGTGGGCTTCCGCTATCCGGGCGCGGAGCGCTGGGCGGTGCGCCATCTCGACTTCACCCTGCAGGCCGGCGAAGTGCTGGCCCTGGTCGGCGAGAACGGCGCCGGCAAGACCACGCTGGTGAAACTGCTGGCGCGTCTCTACGACCCGGACGAAGGCCGGATCCTGCTCGACGGCCGCGACCTGCGCGACTACGACCTCGACGCGCTGCGCGCCAATACCGGCGTGATCTTCCAGGACTTCGTGCGCTACCACCTGACCGCCGGCGAGAACATCGGCGTCGGCCGGATCGAAGCCATGGGCGATGCATCGCGCATCCAGGATGCCGCGCGGCGCTCGATGGCCGACGATCTCATCGCAGGATTGCCCGACGGCTACGACCAGCTGATCGGCCGACGCTTCAAGTCCGGCGTGGATCTGTCCGGCGGGCAGTGGCAGAAGATCGCCATCGCGCGCGCTTACATGCGCGAGGCGCAGGTGATGATCCTCGACGAACCGACCGCGGCGCTGGATGCGCGCAGCGAGTTCGAAGTCTTCCGCCGCTTCAAGGAGCTCTCGGAAGACCGCACCGCGGTGCTGATCTCGCACCGCTTCTCCAGCGTGCGCATGGCCGATCGCATCCTCGTGCTGGAACAGGGCCGCATCGAAGCCAGCGGCACGCATACCGAACTGATGACGCAGGGCGGACGCTACGCCGAGCTGTTCGAACTGCAGGCGGCAGGCTATCGCTGATCCGCATCGGCAGGCACGCGCTGGCGCCCGAAGGGGGCGTTGCGGGAAAGCCCGCACGCGCGCTTCGACAGAAACAGCGGCCGTGAGTCGGCGTTGACGCCGTCTTGCGTAGGCTGCCGACGACCACTGGAGTGCACCGAATGTCCGACACCAGCCGCGCGCTCGCGCGTCATGCGCAGATCCTGCGATTCCTGATGAAGTATCGCAGTGCGGGGGTGTTGTCCGGCTTCGAACTCGAGCCCGCCGCGGGCGATGCGGCGCCGGAAGGCGAACCCGGCAAGCCGGAGGCTTTCGTCGACGATCTCGAAGCGCTCGGCCCGACCTTCATCAAGATCGGCCAGGCGCTGTCGACGCGTCCCGACATGGTGCCGCCCGCCTATCTCGCTGCGCTCGAGCGCATGCAGGACGACGTGGCGCCGCTGCCGTTCGAGGTCATCCACGAGGCCGTCGAAGATGCGCTGGGCGTGCGCATCAGCAAGATCTTCGACACTTTCGACGAGACCCCGATCGGCGCCGCCTCGCTGGCCCAGGTGCATCGCGCGACGCTGCGGGACGGCCGCAAGGTCGCGGTGAAGGTGCAGCGCCCCGGCATCACCGAACAGATCCGCGACGATCTCGACACCCTCGCCCGCCTCGCCGGCGGCGTGGACCGCGTGACCGAAGTCGGTCGTCGCATCCGGTTCGCCGACTGGGTGCACGAGTTCCGGCGCACCCTGCTGGCCGAACTCGACTACCGCGTGGAGGCCGAGAACCTCGATCGTTTCGACGCGCACTTCGTCGCCTATCCCGCGCTGTTCGTGCCCAAGCCGATCTGGGACCTCACCCGCGCCCGCGTGCTGACGATGGAGCTCGTCGAAGGCACCAAGGTGACCGACATCACCGGCCTGCAGCGCACCGAACGCGACATGGCGCCGCTGGCGACCGAGCTGCTGCACGGGTATCTCGACCAGGTGTTCGTGCACGGCGAGATCCATGCCGATCCGCATCCGGGCAACCTGCTGTTCACGCGCGACGGGCGCCTGGCGCTGCTGGACCTGGGCATGGTCGCCCACGTCCCGCCGCGCACCCGCGAGCGCCTGCTCAAGCTCCTGTTCGCGGCCGTCGACGGACGTGGCGAGCAGGTCGCGGCCGAAGGCATCGCGATGGGCACGCGGCTGGAGGACTTCGACGAAGGCCGTTACTTCCGCGACGTCGGGCAGCTGGTCGCCCGTTACGCCGCGCAGTCGGGCGCGACGGGGCAGACCGAAGGCCGGCTGATGCTCGATCTCGTGCGTCTGGCGACGGCTTGCGGGCTGCGCACCGCCCCGGAAATGAGCCTGCTCGGCAAGACCCTGCTGCATCTCGAATCGGTGGTGCAGGCGCTCGACCCCGAGCTGGACATGAAGCGCGTCGTCGAGGACCACCTCAACAACATGATGCGCCAGCGTCTGCGCAAGTCCTTGTCGCCGGCGAACCTCGCCAGCGAACTCATGGACATGCAGGAGCTGGTCCGCGATGCGCCGCGAAAGGTGTCGAACGTCCTGTCGCTGCTGTCGGAGAACCGCCTGCGCGTCCGCTTGACCGGGCTCGAGGAGTCGCACCTGCTCGAAAGTCTGCACAAGATCGCCAACCGCATCGCGGCCGGCATCGTCACCGCGGCGCTGATCCTGGCCTCGGCAATGATGATGGACAACCCCGGCGGCCCGCGGCTGTTCGGCTACCCGGCAATCGCGCTGTTGCTGTTCCTGACCGGCGCCGGACTCGGCATCGCGATCGTGCTCAGCGCCCTGCTCGGCGACAAGCGCGCCAAGCCCAACGAGGAGCGCGGGCCGAACTAGGCCCGCCTCGCGGCTGGCACCTGCGCCCGCGGCGCAGGTGCAACGCCATGTCCGGCGCGATCATCGCCGGCAAAATGAGAACCGGTCTCATCGCTGGTATCATGTCCGGCTTGCCCGCGCCGCCTTTCCGCTTATGTCAGCCGCCTTTGGCACCGAAACGGTGCTGGATGTCCGTCATTGGACGGATGCCTATTTCAGCTTCACCACCACCCGCGACGACGGATTCCGCTTCGAGAACGGCCAGTTCGTGATGATCGGGCTGGAGACCGAGGGCAAGCCGATCCTGCGCGCGTATTCGATCGCCAGCGCGAACTGGGAAGAGCAGCTCGAGTTCTTCAGCATCAAGGTCGACAACGGTCCGCTGACCTCGCGCCTGCAGCACATCCAGCCCGGTGACCGCGTGCTCATCGGCCGCAAGCCGACCGGCACCCTGCTGATCCACGATCTGCACCCGGGCCGCAACCTGTATCTGCTGGGCACCGGCACGGGTTTCGCGCCGTGGCTGTCGGTGATCAAGGACCCCGAGACCTACGAGCGTTTCGACAAGGTCATCGTGACCCACGGCGTGCGCACGCCGCAGGATCTCGCCTACCGCGACTACATCGTCAACGAGCTGCCGCACCACGAGTTTCTCGGCGAGCAGATGGCGAGGCAGCTGCTCTACTACCCCGCCGTGACCCGCGAAGACTTCGACTTCAACGGTCGCAGCCACCGTGGCCGCCTGACCGATCTGCTCGACAGCGGCCGCATGGCGTCCGATCTCGGCCTGCCACCGCTCGATCCCGAACACGACCGCGCGATGATCTGCGGCAGCCCACAGATGCTGGCCGACTTCCGCCACCTGCTCGATGCCCGCGGCTTCGAAGCCGCGCCCCGCATCGGCACGCCGGGCCAGTACGTCTTCGAGCGCGCCTTCGTCGAGAAGTAGAGGCGACCGGCCGTACACTCCGGATTCGATCCACTGGAGTGGGCCATGAAGATCCTCGTGACCGTCGACGGCAGCGACATCAGTTCGCGCGCCGTGAAGTTCGCCCTCAAGCTCGCCAAGCAATCCGCCGCCGGGTCGAGCGTGGCCGTCCTGCACGTGGACCCGCCGGTCTTCCCCGGCGTGGAACGGCGCATCGGCAAAGAGGCTGTGCAGACCTACCACGTCGACAACCACGCACACGCGTTCAAGGCCGCGCGCAAGGCACTGGGACGGACCCGGGTTCCCGTGGAGGAACTGACCGCGATCGGCGAGATCGCCGGCACCATCCTCGCCGTCGCCGCCAAACGCAAGGTCGACCTGCTGGTGATGGGTTCGCACGGCCGCGGCGCCGTGAAGGGTGTGCTGCTGGGGTCGGTTTCCAGCAAGGTCATCGCGCAGACCACGATTCCGGTGACGATCGTCCGCTGAGCCGCGCTGGCCTGCATCAACCGGCCAGCGCGGCCTCGATCGGCTTGCGCAGGCTCTCGGGCCTGGCCGACGGCGCGAACCGGTCGATCACCTGACCGTCCCGGCCGACCAGGAACTTGGTGAAATTCCACTTGATCGCGCGCGTGCCCAGCACGCCGCGCTTCTGGGCCTGCAGCCAGGTCCACAGCGGATGCGCGTGATCGCCGTTGACGTCGATCTTGGCGGACATGGGGAAATCGACGGCGTAGTTGAGTGCGCAGAAGTCGCGGATGTCGGCCGCCCCGCCCGGCTCCTGATGTCCGAACTGGTCACAGGGAAAACCCAGCACCACGAGGCCCTGGTCGCGATAGTCGCGCCAGAGCTGCTGCAGGCCGGTGTATTGCGGGGTGAACCCGCACTTCGACGCGACATTGACGATCAGCAGCACCCGGTCGGCGAAATCGGACAGCGGCTGGGGGGAGCCATCGAGGCTGGTGGCCTGGAACTCGAAAGCGCTGGTCATCGCGGCGTCTGCACGGGGAACGGATCGCCAGTCTGCCCCGCGCCGGCACTGCACGCGAACGCTTTCGGTTCCGCCTGCGTTTGCGGCTGCAACCCGTTGATACGCCGGGCATTGCGGCCACCGGACTTCCGGCACGGGCCGCCTCCACACCCGATCGGCTAGCCTAGTGGGTCATGTCACCGGGAGAATCCCCTTGCTGAAGCACCCGCTCGCCGTCGCCCTCTGTGCGGCCCTCGCCGTGTCCGCCCTGCCCGTCTTCGCGCAGACCGCCGGCACCGGCACCGCCTCTGCCGCGCCCGCCACGAGCGCACAGCGTCCCGCCGACAATCCGCTCTTCGTCCAGAGCACGCTCGACCTGCGCTACCCGCACTTCGACCAGATCCAGGACGCACACTTCGGCCCCGCGTTCGACGCCGGCATGGCGGAGAACCTGCGTGAGATCGAGGCCATCGTCGACAACCCCGAAGCCCCGACGTTCGAGAACACCATCATCGCGCTGGAGAAGTCCGGCGAGCTGCTGTCGCGCGCCCGGGTCATCTTCGGCAGCCTCAACGGCACCGACACCAACGACGCGCGCAAGAAGATCGACGCCGACTACGCGCCGAAGTTCGCGGCCCACCGCGACGCCGTGATGCTCAACCCGAAGCTGTTCGCACGCGTCGATACGCTGTTCAAGAACGTCGACTCGCTGGGCCTCGATGCCGAAGGCAAGCGCCTCGTCGAGCGCTACCACACGATGTTCGTCCGCGCCGGTGCCAACCTCACCGAAGCGCAGAAGCAGGAGATGCGCCGCATCAATGCCGAGTCGGCGAAGCTCGGCACGACCTTCAGCCAGAACGTGCTCAACGAGGTCAACGACTCGGCCGTCGTCGTCGACACCGTCGAGGAACTCGACGGCATGACCGAGGCGCAGATCGCCGCCGCGGCCGAGGAGGCCAAGACGCGCGGCATGGAAGGCAAGTACGTCATCACCCTGCTCAACACCACCGGCCAGCCGCCGCTGCCGCAGATCAACAACCGCGCCTTGCGCGAGCGCGTGCACAAGGCGTCGGTCGCCCGCGGCAGCCGCGGCAACCAGTACGACAACACCGAGGTCATCTCGCAGATCCTCAAGTTGCGCGCCGAACGCGCGAACCTGATGGGCTACCCGAACCAGGCCGCCTTCATCCTCGAGGATTCCACCGCCGGCACCGTCGAAGCCGTCAACGACATGCTGGGCCAGCTGGCGCCGGCCGCCGTCGCCAACGCCAAGCTCGAGGCCGCCGAACTGCAGGCGATGATCGACCGCGAGCAGGCCGCCAAGGGCGAACCGACGTTCCAGCTCGAACCCTGGGACTGGGCGTACTACTCGGAGAAGGTCCGCCAGGACAAGTACAGCTTCGACGACGCGCAGCTCAAGCCGTATTTCGAGATGAAGAACGTGCTGGAGAACGGCGTGTTCTTCGCCGCCACCCAGCTCTACGGCATCACGTTCAAGGAACGGACCGACCTGCCGAAGTACCACCCCGACACCTGGACCTACGACGTCTTCAACGAAGACGGCAGCCAGCTCGCGATCTTCATCTTCGACCCGTACGCGCGTGCGTCGAAGCGTGGCGGTGCGTGGATGAACTCGTACGTCTCTCAGTCGGAACTCGACGGCACGCTGACGGTCACCGCCAACCACCAGAACATTCCCAAGCCGCAGGCCGGCCAGCCGACGCTGCTGACCTGGGACGAAGTGACCACGATGTTCCACGAGTTCGGTCACTCGCTGCACGGCATGTTCTCGGACGTGAAGTACCCCTTCTTCAGCGGCACCAGCGTGCCGCGCGACTTCGTCGAGTTTCCGTCGCAGGTCAACGAGATGTGGGCCGACTGGCCGTCGGTCCTCGCCAACTACGCCAAGCATTACCAGACCTCCGAGCCCATGCCGGCCGAGTTGCTGGCCAAGGTGCAGGCCGCGGCGAAGTTCAACCAGGGGTTCGCGACCACCGAGTACCTGGGTTCGGCGATGCTCGACCAGTACCTGCACCAGTTGCCGGCCGACCAGTTGCCCGACGGCGACGAGGTCATGGCGACCGAGGCCGCTGCGCTCAAGGCCGCCGGCATCGACTACGCGCCGGTGCCGCCGCGCTACCGCACGCCGTACTTCAGCCACATCAACGGCGGCTATGCGGCCGGCTACTACGCCTACATCTGGTCGGAAGTGCTGGACGCGAACACCGTCCAGTGGATCGAGCAGAACGGCGGCCTGACCCGCGAGAACGGCGACCGCTTCCGCAGCACCCTGCTCTCGCGCGGCGGCAGCAAGGATGCCAAGCAGCTGTTCCTCGATTTCACCGGCCACGAGCCGAAGATCGAGCCGCTGCTGATCAAGCGCGGTCTCGCGCCGGATCCGAAGGCGGCCGCGAACTGATCAGCGGTTGTCGCGCTGAACCGAAACGCCCGGCCTTGAGCCGGGCGTTTTTTTGTGCGTCACAGGTACACAAGCACCCGGGCAGGACAGGTACGCCACGCGTCCACACCGCTCCTCGTCCATCCGTGAAGGGGAAGCCACCACCGCGTCCGGCAGGCATCCGCGGGCGCCGCCGGCGTGCGCGCAGCGGGTTGGCACCTGCCGCTCGCGTGCGATTCAAGCGCGCGCGGATCCGGTCGCCGTGATGTCCGCATGCTGCAGTGCCTGCTCGAGATGCGCCGCCACGAATGCCGCCCGCGCCGGGAGCGGCCATTCGGCGCGATGGATCCACCACAGGGTGTCCACGATCGCGTCGGCACCTTCGACGACCCGGATCGCTTCGGGACGCGGAAACATGCGGCGCGCGTGATGGGGCACGACCGTGAAGCCCAGACCCAGCGCGACCGGCTCGAGGATCAGGGAAATCTGGTTGCTGAATCCGTGCACGGGGATCCCACGCAATCCCGGCTCGCCGGGAAAGCGACGCGACAGCAAACGCGTCGCCATTGCGTCGCCATCGGGGTGATCGATGAAACCGAGCTGTTGCAGGTCCTGCCAGCGCGCCACCGACGCATCGGCCGGCACCACCAGTTCCAGCGCTTCCTCCGTGAAGCGCGCGGCGACAATCCGCGGGTCGTCGGGCTTGCGCGTGACCAGTCCCAGCTCGTAGCGGTTGTGCAGGACGGCGTCCAGCGCCTCGTCGTCGGGCGCAAACCGGTGGCGGATGACCAGGCCCCGATGCGCGAGCTGCAGGGCCAGCAGGAGAGGATGCAGCGCAAGGCCAATGCTGCCGGGCGAGATGAGGCGGACCTCCCCGTGGTGCGTATCCGTGTCGACCAGCCGCTCCGCAAGACGCCGGTCCGCGATCTGGATGTCCTGCCAGTAGGTCAGCAGCGCCGTGCCGGCGGGCGTCAGTTCGATCTGGCGCGGGCGCCGGATCAGCAGACGTCCGAGACGTTCTTCCAGTCGCTGGATGTGCTGGCTGACAGCGGCCTGGGTCAGCTCCAGCGCTTCGGCAGCGCGCGTGAAGCTGCGATGCGAGACCACCGCCGCGAACGTCCGGAGCCACTGGGGGTTCAACATAATGATTATTTATCGAAGTGATTATCCAATGATTGTTTCAATTATGCGCCTGCCTGCCTAGAGTGCCCGGCATCCCTCCAGATCGCAGGACACCACCATGTCATTCGTCTATCCGCGCAGCTTCTCCCACATCGGCCTGTCGGTCACCGACCTCGATGCGGCCGTCAAGTTCTACACCGAGGTCTTGGGCTGGTACCTGATCATGCAGCCCACCACGATCCGCGAAGACGACAGCGCCATCGGCGAGATGTGCACCGACGTGTTCGGGGCCGGCTGGGACTCGCTCCGCATCGCCCACCTGTCGACAGGCGATCGCGTCGGCGTGGAAATCTTCCAGTTCGCCAATGCGGTTCGACGGGAGCAGAACTTCGAGTACTGGAAGTCGGGCGTCTTCCACTTCTGCGTCCAGGACCCCGACGTCGAAGGCCTGGCGGCGAAGATCGTCGCCGCCGGCGGCAAGCAGCGCATGCCGGTGCGCGAGTACTTTCCTGGCGAGAAGCCCTACCGCATGGTCTACATGGAAGATCCCTTCGGCAACATTCTCGAGATCTACAGCCACAGCTACGAGCTGACCTATTCGGCGGGCGCGTACCAGTAGGCCACCAAGCGGTCCGGCCCCTCCACGCGTGATCGCACGCGTGGTACCGGGCACCACCCTGCGGACCGCGCACTGGATTCGGACGGAAGCGCACGTGCCTGCCGCAACGCCGTCCGTCGTCTCCGCAACGTCCGGTGGCGGAAACCGCTGCGCCGGTGCGCAGGCGGAACGCCTCGCCTGTAGCATGGCGCCATGTCAGCGACCGCGCCCGATACCACCGATGCCACCGGAGTGCTGCGCGACTGGCTCGCAGGCTTCCGCCGCGTCTTCGTGCTGACCGGTGCCGGCATCAGCACCGGATCGGGCATTCCCGACTACCGCGATGCCAACGGCGAGTGGAAACGCGCCGCGCCGGTGACCTGGCAGGCGTTCACCGGCGACGCGGCGGTGTATCGCCGCTATTGGGCACGCAGCTTCGTCGGCTGGCCGAAATTCTCCGTCGCGCAGCCCAATGCCGCCCACGACGCGCTGGCGTCGCTCGAACGCGTCGGCCCGGTGACCACGTTGCTGACGCAGAACGTCGACGGCCTGCACCAGGCGGCCGGCAGCCAGCGCGTGATCGATCTGCACGGGCGCCTCGGCCAGGTCACCTGTCTGTCCTGTGGCGACCTGATGCCGCGCGATGCGCTGCAACCGCAGCTCGTGTCCGACAATCCCGGCTGGCATCCGGGCGACGCGGCGATGGCGCCGGACGGCGATGCCGACATCGCCACCGAAGCCGAAAAGCGCTTCGTGCCACCGCACTGCGCGCGCTGCGGCGGACTGCTGAAGCCGGACGTGGTGTTCTTCGGCGAGAACGTGCCGCGGGCCCGCGTCCAGGACGCGCAGGCGGCCCTCGCCGCGAGCGATGCGATGCTCGTCGTGGGATCGTCGCTGATGGTCTATTCGGGATTCCGCTTCGCGAAGATGGCGACCGACGCCGGCCTGCCACTGGCGATCCTCAATGGCGGCACGACGCGCGCCGATGCGCTCGCCTCGCTGCGGCTCGACGCGGAGATCGGCGCCACCCTGGGCGCGCTCGGCGCCTGACGACCGGTCGGCCGGTCAGGCCTGTACGAACAGGTCGCGATAGGCTGGCGCCACGTGCGGCAGCAGCACCGCGGCAGGCACATCGACGGTCTGCACGCCGTCGGAGTACGGACCCACCTGGTAGGGCGGAAACACGAAGCGCAGGCCCGAGAGCTTGCCGCCGGGGCCGGGGATCGGCTCGAACTGCTGGTAATTGGCGACGTCCGGACCGGAGCCCTCGTCGATCATCTTGCCGGCCGAGCGCATCAGACGGCTGCGCTCGTCGGGTTCCAGTTCGTCGGCATCGATCCGCTGCGACAGCGCAGCATGCAGCTGCTCGCGCACATAGCCGGAAATCGCCTGCCAGTCGCCCTCGCCCGCCACCAGTGTCTCGGCCGTCAGCAGCTTCTGCTCGCGCACCAGCCACACGAAGCGCTCGATCAACGGCGAGTCGTGCGCGCCACCGGTATAGCTGCTGCCGTCGGCGGCGATGGCGAGGATGTCGGAGGTGTCGACCAGCGTGCTGAAGTTGAGCGACAGGTCGTACATCGTGCCCGCAGGCAACTCCGCACCGCCGACCGCTTCCATCAGTTCGTCGCGCGCAGCCTGTGCGTAGCGGTGCAGCGCCGCCGCCAACCCGGGGTACTTGTTGGACTCCGGCGAATAGCTGATGCCGACGATGAACTTCGCGTCCATCTCGACCACGTCCTTCAGTTCCGCCGGGGTCTCTTCCAGCGGTTGCACGGTCTCTGCAGGTGGCGGATTGTCCACGGCCCCGGACTGCGCGGGCGCCGGCACGTCGCGTTGACACGCGGACAGGGCCAGGACCAGCAGCGGCAGGCAGTACAGGGACCGGGTTGGTGCGGACATCGTCGCTCCAGATGACGTGGCGAAACGAAAATCTAACGGTCTCACCGTGCGGCCGTCGTGACGGCATGCAGGGGGAGACCGCACATACAAAAAGCCCCGGACGTCGCCGTCCGGGGCCGGGTCTTGCGGAAGGCGGGGCGTCTTAGACGGCCTGCACTTCGTCGGCCTGCAGGCCCTTCTGGCCCTGGACGACCTTGAAGGTCACCTGCTGGCCTTCCTGCAGCGACTTGAAGCCGGTGCCCTGGATCGAACGGAAGTGGACGAACAGGTCCTGGCCGCTTTCCGGGGTGATGAAGCCGAAGCCCTTGGCATCGTTGAACCACTTGACGGTTCCGGTCTGACGATCGCTCATTGTGTTACTCCTTGAAGCAGTTTTTATTGGGAACACGACACCCGCCGACACTGAGGTCCGGATGCCGCGACTGTCGAGCAAGGGGTAACGCGAAGCGATGGAGCGGATCGTCCCGACCGGCGAACCGGGCGTTCAACATGGATCTACCGCATCGGAGTCACGATGTACCGTGATCCCGCCTTGAACAGTTCGCGAACGATACCGCAATTGAAAAAGAAAAGGTGAATGCGGGAGCGGCGCTTAGTGACCCGCTTCGACACCCGTTCCGGTGGGGTCGCGGGCCGCCAGATGACGGGTTGCGTACCAGCATTCCGAGCGGACTTCGAGCCCCGACTGGGCCGCATGCCGGACCGCGGCATCGACCAGCGCCGCACCGTAGCCGCGCCCGCCGAGGGCGCCCGGCACGATGGTGTGCAGGATCGTCAACGCGCCTGCGTGTTCGCGATATTCGAGGTGCGCGACCTGTCCGTCGATGCGGATCTCGAACAGATGACGCGCGGTGTCGTGATGGATCCGGGGCGGCGACATGGGCGGCGTCCTACGTGAGCTTCGGAAGTTTCTGACGCCATGCTGCCACGTCCAGGTCCGCCCGATCCGTGCAGCGCAGCCCCAGGTCATGACGTGGGGCGTCATCGGCGGGCGCCGCGGACACGATAGGAGTGACGCCTGGGGTCAGAACCGGCGCGCCACGCTCGGCACCGGTTGGCACGGGACGTGCTGGAGTCCCTGGACACAGGGGACCTACACACCATGGACAGTCGACGCAACGACTTGCGGGAAGCCATCGAACGCCTGTTCGAATTGACGCGCCTGGAGCAGACGGACTCCAGCGAATTCGAACAGCTGGACCACTTCATCCAGCAACGCCTGCTCGACACCTACGGCGACGGCGCCGACGTCGCACTGCGCGCCGTGGCCTGAGCCACGGGTGGCACGCGCGCCGGGGTCGGCGCGCGCCCAGCCCGGTCAGTCGTTGCGGTGGTCGCGCTTGCCCTGATTGCGGCGGTCGCGCGTACTGACACTGCCGTTGATCGACGCCTGGCGGGTCTCGGCCTCATGCAGCGCCTGCGCTTTCGCACGCGCCTGCGGAGACTGGAAACCGGGTGCAGCCGACGCCGCCGCTTCGTTGCCCAGCGTCTCCCACGATTTGCCGGACTTCGCGTCCGCGTCGCGCTGCTCGAGCAGCTTGCGGGTGTTCTCCAGTGCCTGTTCGGGCGTGATCCCGCGCGTGCCGCGCCGACCGGGTTTGCCGGATTTCTCCGAGGCCGACTTGGGCCTGGCCGCCTTCGATGTCTTGCGCACGGCCGGCTTGGTCGCTGCAGAGGTCGCCGACTTGGCAGCAGCAGGCGATTTGGCGGTGGCCTTTTTTGCGACAGTCTTCTTTGCGGCCGTCGGAGTGGTCGCCGCTGCAGCGGTCCTGCTCGAAGCCTTCCGGGCGGGCGTAGCTGGAATCTTTTTCTGCGTGGACTTCGACGCGGACGCCGACGTCACGCGCTTCTTCGGCAACGCTGTCTTCTTCGTGGACTTCGTGGACTTCGCGGTCGCCGCCGGCTTCGTGACCGTCGTCTTGGCAGCGGCTTTTTTCGCCACCTTGGCGGGCGTGCGCTGTTTGGCAGCAGTCTTCGCAGGCTTGGCCTTCGCGGCTGCCTTCGCCGCCTTGGCGACGTCGCGGTGACGGGTCTCGAGCCGGACCAGAATGTCGGCCAGCAGCTCCGCCTTCTCGCCGGTACGCGCATTGGCGACACCCGTGCGCCCCGACTTGCTGCCGCTGGTCTTGCGCGATGCCAGACGCTGGCGCTTTTCGAGATCACGCGCGCGGTCACGCGCGGTGCGCGCCCGTGAGACAAGTTGCGTCAGACGCGATTCGCTGTGATCGCGCAGGGCGTTGGCACGACTGTCGTCGTACAACCCCATCTCGGTCTTGTTGAGCAGGGCGGTGGCTTTCGCTCGCGTGACTGCCATAGGACGCACTCCGTGGTTGGACGTGCGACCAGGATTATCACGCGTTACATGCAGGCACGGTGAGCGGGCTTCCGCGCAGCGCCGTCAGAACGACGGCGACATCAATCGATCGAGGAACACGCCGATGATGCGCGGCTCCATGATCACGGTGAACAACATGCCGTAGCCCGCGCCCCACAGATGCGCGCTGTGGTTGATGTTGTCGCCGCCGCGCTTGTCCATCCAGATGCTGTAGCCCACATAGCAGACGCCGAACACGATCGCCGGCATCGGAATGAAGAGCACCAGCAGCAACTGCCAGGGGTTGATCAGGATCGAGGCGAACAGCACTGCCGACACCGCGCCCGATGCACCGAGACTGCGGTAGTTCGGATCGTGCCGGTGGCGCAGATACGTCGGCAGGATCGCGACCAGGATTGCCGAGACATAGAACAGCAGGAAACCCACGGGGCCGATGTACGGCGCGAATGCGCGTTCGATGCCGGCACCGAAGAAGAACAGCGTGATCATGTTGAAGATCAGGTGCTGCCAGTCGGCGTGGATGAACCCGTGCGTGACCAGGCGGTCGTACTGCTTGTGCCGGTCGATCGCCGGCGGCCACAGGATCAGGCGACCGAGCAGCTTCGGTTTCTCGAAGGCCTGCCACGAGACCAGCACGGTCACGGTGATCAGGAAAAGGGTCACGGGTCCAAAATTCATCGAAAGTCCTCCGCGTCAGGCGACGCGGTAGTTGTCCTGCATGGGATAGCGTCGTGCGTAGAGGCCGAACGCGATGGCCGCGACGAAGGCGAAGGCGGCGAAGAAGAACATCAGGAAGGCGTTCTCGCTCATGCCGGTCGATGCGATATAGGCCGTGACCGCGTCGTTGCGCACGCCCGCGTTGGTCAGCAGTACCCACAGGCTGCCGAAGGTGCTGGTGAGGTACCACAGCGCCATGATCACACCCTTCATCGCCTGCGGCGCCTGGCTGTAGGCGAACTCCAGCGCGGTTGCCGACACCAGCACTTCGCCGAACGTCAGCAGCAGGTACGGCACCGACTGCCAGGCGAGCGAGACCTCCTGACCACCGTCGAGCCACAGCTGCAGGCCGCCGGCGACGATCCACGAGGTACCCGAGATCGCGATGCCCCAGCCCATGCGGCGCAGCGCGGTCGGTTCGAATCCCATGCGACGCAGTGCCGGATACAGCACCAGGTTGTTGAACGGGATCAGCAGCATCACCAGCAACGGATTGAGCGCCTGCATCTGCGCCGCGTCCTGGATCAGCCAGCTAGGCCACCACGCCGCCGCGTGCGGAATCACCATCTCGCGGCCCTGGATGATCCAGGTCGAGGCCTTCTGGTCGAAGAGCGACCAGAACGGCGTGACCAGCGCGAACACGATCAGGATGCGCAGCACCGCACGCACGCCGTCGACCGCCACGTCCGGATGCAGGCCACGCGCCCGCTCGAGCTGCAGCGATGCGCCCCAGCCGCCCAGCGCGATGATCACGCCCAGCGCCAGGCACGCGGTGATGACGAAACCGAAGTCGGTCGGCCACCACGGCATCGACACCGTGGCCGACAGCAGCCACAGCGCCAGCATGACGATGGCCGACACGACGCCCACCATCGCCACCGCCAGACCCGGCCGACCCTCGCCGGCATGCCGCGCGCGCAGCGCGGTCTTGACCACTTCGAAGAAGGCGTGCGGATCGCGGCGCGCCGGCGGCACGTTGACGTACTGCTTGCGGCCCAGCCAGAACACGAACGTGGCGATGAACATCAGGATGCCGGGGATGCCGAACGCCACGGCCGGTCCGTAGTGGCGCAGGAACAGCGGCGCCAGCAACGAGGCGAAGAACGAACCGAAATTGATGATCCAGTAGAAGGCGTCGAACACCACCTTCGCCTTGCTCTTGTTGGTCTGGTCGAACTGGTCGCCGCAGAACGAGACCACCAGCGGCTTGATGCCGCCGGAACCGAGCGCGATCAGGAACAGGCCCGTGGAGAAGCCGGTCGCGTTGCTCTCGAATGCGGCCAGGCACGCATGGCCGGCGCAGTAGATCAGCGAGAACCACAGGATGGTGTGGTACTTGCCGAAGAAGCGGTCGGCCAGCCAGCCGCCGAGCAGCGGGAAGAAGTACACGCCGATCACGAAGGTATGGAAGATGTCCTTCGCCGCCGCGTCCCGGTCCGCGCCCTGCGGCAGATAGCCGAGCAGCACCGAACTGATCAGGAACGGCACCAGGATGTTGCGCATGCCATAGAAGCTGAAGCGCTCGCAGGCTTCGTTGCCGATGATGTAGCCGATCTGGCGGGGCATCGGCCCGTTGGTGGTATGGAGGGTCGACATCGGCGACTTCGGGCATTGAGAAGCCGCAAAGCCTACCCGATCCCGGGCGCCTGACCGCCTCTTGCGCCATGCGCCGAAACCGGGCAGGACCACGACACGTCCGGCGCGCATCTCCACGCGGCTTGGGCGCGCGCGTCGCCCGCGGCATCATGGCGGCTCGCCCGACCGGACTCCGCCATGCCCTTGACCCGCTTGCCACTCGCGCTCGCCCTGCTGCTGTCCGTGCTGCCTGTCGCCGCCGCGGACGACCCGCGCATCACCGTCGCCGAGCGCAGCGGCTTCGTCGAGACGGGCCGCTACGACGAGGTGATCGCGCTGTGCGGGACCTTCGCCCGGCTGCATCCCGATGCGGTGCGCTGCATCCAATTCGGAACGTCCCCCGAGGGCCGACCGATGCAGGCGCTGGTCGCCAGCCGCAGCGGCGCGCTCGACCCGGACGCCGCGCACAAGGCAGGCATCCCCGTCGTCCTGGTCCAGGGCGGCATCCATGCCGGCGAGATCGACGGCAAGGACGCAGGCTTCCTCGCGCTGCGGGAGATGCTCGACGGACGCGCAGCGCCGGGCGCGCTGAATGACGCGGTACTGGTGTTCGTGCCGGTGTTCAGCGTCGACGGCCACGAACGCTTCGGCGCGTGGAACCGGCCCAACCAGCGCGGCCCGCGCGAGATGGGCTGGCGCACGACCGCGCAGAACCTCAACCTCAACCGCGACTACGCCAAGGCCGATGCGCCGGAAATGCAGGCGATGCTGGCGCTGGTGGAGGCTTGGGATCCGATCGCCACCATCGATCTGCACGCGACCAACGGCGCGCAGTTCGAACACGACATCTCGATCCAGGTCGAACCGGTGCACGCGGGCGATGCCGCGTTGCGCGACGTCGGCCGCACGTTCCGCGACGCGGTGATGGCCGACCTGGCGCGGCAGGGCTCGCTGCCGCTGCCCTACTACCCCTCGTTCGTCGAACACGACAACCCGGCATCCGGTTTCGAGGACGGCGTCTCGCCGCCGCGGTTCTCGACCGGCTATTTCCTGCTGCGCAACCGCCTGGCGATGCTGGTCGAAACGCACTCGTGGAAGGAGTATCCGGTCCGCGTGCGCATCACCCGCAACACCGTGGTGTCGGTGGTCGAACAGGTCGCGCGCCACGGCCGCGACTGGATGCGCATCGCGCGCGACGCGGATGCCCGTGCCGCGGCGCTGGGCGGCACGCGTCAGCCGCTCGCCTGGAAAGCGACCGATGCCAGCCATACCGTCGACTTCCGTGGCTACGCCTATACGCGCACGCCCTCCGAGGTGTCCGGCGCGCTGATGACCCGCTACGACGAAACCACGCCGCAACTGTGGCGCGTGCCCATGCGCGACACGCTGCGCCCATCCCTGGACGTCACGCTGCCGCGCGGCGGCTATCTGGTCCCGGCCGCGCATGCGGCGTGGGTGGGCGAGAAACTGCGCCAGCACGGCATCCGGTTCCAGGCGATCCCCACGGCGCAGCCCGCAGCCGCGGTCGAGGTCTTCCGCGCGACGACTGCCTCGCCCGCCGCGACATCCGTCGAAGGCCATCAACGCCTCGAGCTGCAGGGCGCGTGGACCGTCGAACCGCACGCCGTCGGTGCCGGCGCGCTGTACGTGCCGATCGCCCAGCCCAAGGCCCGCCTGGTCGCCGCGTTGCTGGAACCGCAGGCGCCCGACTCGCTGGCGGCCTGGGGGCGCTTCAACACCCATTTCGAGCGCAAGGAATACATGGAGGATTACGTCGCCGAACAGGTCGCGCGCCAGATGCTGGCAGCGGATCCGGCGCTGCGCGTCGAATTCGACGCCAAGCTCCGCAGCGACCCGGCATTTGCCGGCGATCCCGCGGCACGCCTCGACTTCTTCTACCGGCGCCACAGCGCCTGGGACGATCGCTACAACCTCTACCCCGTCATGCGCACCGACGCGGCGCCGACCACCGGAGACACCACGCCATGAAGCACCTGCTGACCGCCCTGCTCGCGATCGCGCTGTCCGCCTGCGCGGCCACCACGCCCCGCGCCGACGCAGCGCCGGAGCTGCGCGTCGTCACGCTCAACATCTATCACGACAAGGCGGAGTGGCCGAAGCGGTTGCCGCTGATCGTCGAACAGCTGCGCGCCCTCGATGCCGACGTGATCGCGCTGCAGGAAGTGCTGCAGACCGCGGACCTGCCGAACCAGGCGCAGACGCTCGGCGACGCGCTCGGCTACTCGGTGCAGTTCGTGTCCAACGATCCCCAAGGCCAGCCGCACCGCTACGGCAATGCCCTGCTGACCCGGCTGCCCGTGCTCGAACAGGGCGCGACCCCGCTGGAGCCGCGCGAGGATTCGCGCAGCATGGGACACGCGCGTCTGCGCTTCGACGGCAGGCCGCTGGATGTCTATTTCACCCATCTGCACCACACACCCGAAGGCGCGGCGCTCCGGCGTCGCCAGCTCGAGGACGCGCGCGCCTTCATCCAGCGTCAGGGCGATACGGCGCCCTCCATCGTGCTCGGCGACTTCAACGCGCTGGCGAACGCGCCGGAACTGTCGGTGCTCGACGGGTATGTCGACACCTACGGCGCGCTGCACCCGGGCGCCGATGCCGCACGCGTGACCACGCTGAACCCGCATTTCTTCGGTGAGTTCCGCAGGCGCATCGATCACGTCTTCGCACGGACCGGCCGGTTCGAGATCCGCGACGCGCGCATCGTGCTCGAGACGCCGGGCGCGAACGGCACCTGGCCGTCGGACCATTTCGGCACCTTCGTCGTGCTGCGCCCGACGACGCCTTGACCCGCCGTTCCACTGCGTCGGCGCATGCTGCGCCGCGACGTCTCCTACGAGGAAGCCCGACCATGTCACGTGCCCTGCTCCGCCTTGCCGCGCTGCCGCTGTGCGCATCCGCCCTGCTCGCCGCCTGCCAGACCACGCCCCCGCCGACCGCTTCCGGAGCCGCGCCGATGACCGAATCCACCGAGAGCGTGCGCATCCAGGGCGAGGCGATGTATTTCGAGAAGATCCTGCTGCCCGAGGGCACGCAGCTGCGTCTGCAGGTGCTCGACAACCAGCTCGCCGACACGCCGCAGGCGGTGCTCGCCGAGCAGGTGACCACCGTGGGCGCCGGGCCTTACGAATTCGCGATCGACGTGCCGCGCGCCAGGTTGCGCGACAACGGCCAGTACGGCCTGCACGCCTCGGTTTCGATGCCGGACGGCAGCCTGCGCTTCATCACCGACACGCGCGTGCCGGTCAACATCGCCGCCGATACGACGGACGTGCATGTGGGCCGCATCCGTCTCACCCACGTGCAGCCGTAAGGCAGTACCTCAGTCGTTGACGAAGCGCACGCGGCGGGTGATGCCGCAGGTCAGTGCATAGGAGATCGTGCCCGCGGCTTCGGCCACGGTCTCCACCGGCAGCGCTTCGCCCCACAGCACGACAGGATCGCCCGCGCGTGCACCGGGCTGGCCACGCAGGTCGATCGTCATCAGGTCCATCGACACGCGTCCCGCCACGCTGGCCATGCGTCCGTTGACCAGCACCGGCGTGCCCGCGGGTGCAAGCCGTGGATACCCGTCGCCGTAACCGACGGCGGCAACGCCGACCGGCATGTCCTCGGGGGCTTCCCAGGTCGCCGAATAGCCGATGCGCTCCCCCTTTGCCACGCGGTTGACCGCGAGCAGCCGGGTCTCGAAGGTCATCGCCGGCCGCAGACCGAACGAGGCGCCGCTGCGGCCGGCGACCACGGACATGCCGTAGAGCGCGCCGCCCGGTCGGATCCAGTCGCCGCAGGCATCGGGCCAGCCGAGCACGGCCGCGGAATTGGCCAGCGAACGCGGACCATCGAGTCCCTCGGTCGCTGCGGCGAGTGCGCGCATCTGCGCCGGCGTCTGCAACCCGTTCGGCGTCGTCGGGTCGAATTCGTCGGAACTGGCGAAATGGGTCATCAGCACGATGTCGCCGGCGACGCCGCGCGCCGCGCGCAGGCGTCCATGCGCCGCGCGCACCTGCTCGGGTGCGAAGCCCAGCCGGTGCATGCCGGTGTCGATCTTGAGCCAGACCCGGATCGGCGCGCCGTCGGTCTGCTCGAGCAGCTCGAGCTGCGCCGCGTGATGGACGATCGCCTCGGCGCGCAGCGCACGCAGCTGGTCCAGATCGTCGGGATTGTCGAACCCCGACAGCACGAGGATCGGCTGCTCGAGTCCGGCCGCGCGGATGCGCGCGGCATCCTCGATCGCGGCGACCCCGAACGCATCGGCCTCGCGCAAGGCACGTGCCGCGGTCTCCAGCCCATGGCCGTAACCGTCGGCCTTGACCATCGCCATCAGCTTTCGCCCCGGCGCCCGGGCGCGCATCGCGCCGAGGTTGTGGCGCAGCGCGTCGGTGTGGATGGTGGCGGTGATCGGGCGGGCCATGCGTAGCGGCAGCGAACGGGGCCTTCTATTGTGCCTTCGCCGCGCCGTGTACGCTGCGCGCTCGGGTGAACCGCGGCCTTACTCGAAGCTGCCGATCGAATCGTGCGAGAGATTGTCGAAGCGCGTGTACTCGCCGAAGAACTTCAGCTTCACCGAGCCCGTCGGGCCGCTACGCTGCTTGCCGATGATGATCTCGGCCAGACCTTTGTCCGGCGACGTTTCCTTGTTGTAGTAATCGTCGCGGTAGATGAAGACGATGATGTCGGCGTCCTGCTCGATGGCGCCCGATTCGCGCAGGTCGGCCATCACCGGGCGCTTGTCGGCGCGCGTTTCCAGCGAGCGGTTGAGCTGCGAGAGTGCCATCACCGGCACGTTGAGCTCCTTGGCCAACCCCTTGAGCGAACGCGAGATCTCCGAGATCTCGGTCGCGCGGTTCTCGCTGTTGCCCGGCACCGACATCAGCTGCAGGTAGTCGATGACGATCAGGCCCAGATCGTGCTCGCGCTTCAGGCGTCGGCACTTCGCCCGCAACACGTCGGGACCCAGACCCGGCGTGTCGTCGATAAAGATCTTGGTCTCCTTGAGCATCCGGATCGCGCTGCTGACGCGGCTCCAGTCCTCGTCCTCGAGCGCGCCGGTGCGCAGGCGCGTGGCATTGATGCGGCCGTTGGAGGAAATCAGGCGCAGCGCGAGCTGGCTGGCCGACATTTCCATCGAGAACACGCCGACCGCCTTCTTGGTCTTGATCGCCGCGTACTCGGCGATGTTCAGCGCGAACGTCGTCTTGCCCATCGCCGGACGCGCGGCGAGGATGATCAGATCCGTCGGCTGCAGGCCGGCGGTCATCTCGTCGAACTCGGTGTAGCCGGTCGGCAGGCCGGTCACGCCGCCGCCGTTGGTGTAGCGCGTCTGCAGCACGTCGAAGGCGTCGGCCATCGCCTTGTTGATCGCGGTGAAGTCGGTGCGTCCCTGCGCGCCGGCCTCGGCGATCTTGAACACCTGCTGCTCGGCCTTGGCCAGGATCTCGCTGCTGTCGCGTCCGTCGGGCTGGAAACCGTCGTTGACGATCTCGGTGCCCACTTCGATCAGCTGCCGCAGGATGGCCTTGTCGCGGACGATTTCCGCATACGCGCGAATGTTGGCCGCCGACGGCGTGGTGCTGGCCAGTTCGCCCAGGTAGGCGCCCCCGGCGACGAGTTCCGACAGCCCGTTGGACTCGAACCATTCGCCGAGCGTGACCGCGTCGAAGGGCTTGCTCTTCTCCGCCAGTTCCTGGATCGCGGCATAGATCTTCTGGTGGTCGCGGCGGTAGAAGTCGTCCGGCACCAGCAGGTCGGCGATGCGGTCGAATGCGTCGGGTACCAGCATCAGGCCACCGAGGACCGCCTGCTCGGCCTCCACCGACTGCGGCGGCACGCGCAGCTGTTCGACGCGCGGATCGCTGCGCTCGTGTCGATCGCGGTCGTTGTTGCGGTAATCGTTGCGTGCGGCCATGGGTCTCGGTGTCGAAGAACGGAATGCTGCGATCGGATGCTAGGCCGTGCGCCTGTGGACACGCGACCCCACAACCTGTGGATAAGATGCCGGGCGACCGCCGCAGCCGGCAGGCGCGCCGGATCCCCAAACGAAAACGGGCGCCTCGCGGCGCCCGTTCAGGACTACCCGATCCGAAGGATCAGGCGACCTCACCTTCGATGACGACCTTGACGGTGGTCTCGGCGTCGGCGTGCAGGTGCACCACGACCTCGAACTCGCCGGTGTTGCGGAACGCGCCTTCACCCAGCACGACTTCCGACTTGTTGACCGGCGTTACCGCCTTGGTCAGCGCGTCGGCGATCTCGCGCGGACCGACTGAACCGTAGAGCTTGCCTTCGGTCGACGCGTTCGCGTAGATCGTGACGCTGGCGCCTTCGAGCTTGGCAAGACGCTGCTGCGCCTCGTCGAGCTGCGACTGGGCCTTGGCCTCGTACTCGGCGCGGCGCGCTTCGAACTCGGCGATGCTCTTGGTGGTGGCCGGCACGGCCTTGCCCTGCGGCACCAGGAAGTTGCGGCCGTAGCCCGGCTTCACGTTGACCTTGTCACCGAGGTTGCCGAGGTTGGTGACCTTCTGCAGAAGAATCAGTTGCATGGTGTTGCTCCGTATCCGTTAGCGGCGCATGGGCGCCGCAACGAGTGCTGTCCGAATCGGACGAGAACGCGCGAAACCCGGCGGGCTCAGACGTTGTGGTTGTCGGTGTACGGGATCAGCGCGAGGAAACGCGCGCGCTTGACGGCCGTGGCCAGCTGGCGCTGGTAACGCGACTTCGTACCGGTGATGCGGCTCGGGACGATCTTGCCGTTCTCGGTGAGGTTCTGGCGCAGGGTGTTGAGATCCTTGTAATCGATCTCCTTGACACCCTCGGCGGTGAACTTGCAGAACTTGCGGCGGCGGAAGAACTTGGACATGTGCGTGATCCTCAGGCGGCTTCGGCGGAGTTGTCGGACTTGTCTGCGTCGGCATCGTTGCCGGCAGAGTCGCCTTCGTCGTCACGGCGACGACGCTCGCCACGCTCAGGCTTGTCACCCTTCTCGTCCTTGTTCTTCATGATCAGGGACTGCTCGGTGTCCGCCTCGTCGCGGCGCACCACCAGGTGACGCAACACGGCGTCGTTGAAGCGGAACGCTTCGACGAGCTCGTCGAGGCCGGCCTGGCCGACTTCGATGTTGAACATCACATAGTGGGCCTTGACCAGATTGTTGATCGGGTACGCCAGCTGGCGGCGGCCCCAGTCTTCCAGACGGTGGATCTTGCCTTCGGCACCTTCGATCAGCGACTTGTAGCGCTCGATCATCGCGGGCACCTGCTCGCTCTGGTCCGGATGGACCAGGAACACGACTTCGTAATGACGCATGTTGGTTTCCTTTCGGATATCGACCCCGCTTTCGCGCCGGCCTGGATAGCCCCCCGTCCGCGGCGCGGCCGCACGGTGGGGCAAGGGCTCCCGACGACAGGCGTCGCAGGGAGCCGGGCATTCTCACAGAAGCGGCCCGCGCGGGCAAGCGGGCGGGCGCGCTCAAGACCATGCGCGCTGCGCTGCGACATTCGGTCGCAGTCTCACTGACCTGCGCGACGTGGTGAAATACACGTGCCGGGGCGCAAGCCTTCAGACGCGCCGACCGGCCGGATCCACCCCAGTCGAAGACGATCTCCGCCATTGCGGAGCCGAGGACCGCAGCCGTGCAAGTTCGCCCGTCCCGCAACCCGCACGCCCCCCGAGGGGGCGCGTGCGTGCGCGGCATCCGGCGCGCTGGCTCAGCGCACCGTTTCGAGCGTGCGGCTGAAGGCCAGCGCGGCCAGCGTCACCACCGCGCCCGACAGCAGGTAGTAGCCAACGTAGGCCAGGCCGAACTTGCTGCACAGGCCCAGTGCGACCAGCGGCGCGAAACCCGCACCGACGAGCCACGCGATATCGGACGTCACCGCCGCGCCGGTGTAGCGGTAGATGCTCTCGAAGCGCGAGGCGATCGCGTTGCTCGCCTGGCCCAGCGACAGTCCCAGCAGCGCGAAGCCGACGATCACATAGGTGGTGCGACCGCCCGTGGTGTCACTGCCCAGCAGCGGCGCGGCGAAGAAGCTGAAGATCGCGATCAGCACTGCGGCGATCGCCAGTTGCCCCCGTCGGCCCACACGATCGGCGAGGATGCCCGACAGCATGATGCCCAGACCGCCCACGACCGACCCCAGGAACAGGCTGCCGAGGAAGTCGGCGGCGTTGTGGTCGGTGTAGAGCGTGGTCCAGCTCAGCGGGAAGATCGTCACCAGGTGGAACATGGCGTAGGTCGCCAGCGGGATCAGCGCGCCCACGAACACCTGGCGGGGATGGGTGCGGATGGTTTCGATCACGCGCCGCGGCTGCAGCTCCTTCTCGTCGAACAGGCGCTTGAACTCCGGCGTGACCACCAGACGCAGGCGCGCGAACAGCGCGACGACGTTGAGCGCCAGCGCGACGAAGAACGGGAAGCGCCAGCCCCAGGCCATGAAGTCCTCCTGGCTGAGCACGCGCGTGAACACGTAGAACATGCCGCAGGCGAGCATGAAGCCGAGCGCGGCGCCGAGCTGCGGGACCATCGCGTACCAGCCGCGGCGGTTGGCCGGGGCGCTCAAAGACAGCAGCGACGGCAGGCCGTCCCAGGCGCCGCCCCAGCCCAGGCCCTGGCCGAAGCGGAACACCGCGAGCAGCACGGGCGCGAGCATGCCGGCCTGCGCGTAGCTGGGAAGGAAGGCGATGGCCATCGTCGATCCGCACAGCAGGAACAGCGCGCCGATCAGCTTGGCCGCGCGACTGAAGTTGCGGTCGATCGCCATGAAGATGATCGAGCCGATCGGCCGGGCGATGAAGGCCAGCGAGAACACGGCGAACGACTTGAGCGTCGCCTGCACCGGATCGCTGTCGGGAAAGAACAGGTACGGAAACACCAGCACCGCGGCGATGCCATAGACGAAGAAGTCGAAGAATTCCGAGGTCCGCCCCATCACCACCGGGAATGCGATCTTGCCGGGCGAGATGTCCAGGTCATCGGACTCCGGTGCATCGTCGAGACCGGTGGTGGCCTGCTGTACGGGTTCGCTCATCTGCGCGCTCTCTCCGGTCGTTATGGGGATCGTTATGGGGGATAATGCACCGCATTGTGACCCCGAAACGGGCCCGCCAAGCAAGATGCATCACAGCAACGGCCGGCACCCCGCCACACCCCCACGCTAGCGGCCGCGCCGTGGCGCCTCCGTCAAGTCGTTTTCCTCTCCCGTTGTCGTTGATCCCCCCATGAAATCCATATTCCGAATCTCCGCGCTGCTGCTGGCAGCCACGCTGCTGTCGAGCTGCGACTGGGTCGTGATGTCCCCGGCCGGCGACATCGCCGTCCAGCAGCGCGACCTGATCGTGCTGTCCACGGTCCTGATGCTGCTGATCATCGTGCCGGTGATCTTCCTGACGTTCTTCTTCGCCTGGAAATACCGCGAGTCGAACAAGGACGCCGAGTACGCGCCCGAGTGGCACCACTCCACCCGCCTGGAGCTGGTGATCTGGTCGGCGCCGCTGGCGATCATCCTGGTGCTGGGCACGGTCACCTGGATCGCGACCCACAAGCTCGATCCGTACCGCCCGCTCGACCGGATCGACGCCAACACGCCGATCGCCGACGGCGTCGAACCGCTGGTCGTCGAAGTGGTCGCGGTGGACTGGAAATGGCTGTTCTTCTATCCCGAGCAGGGCATCGCGACGGTCAACGAGCTCGCCGCGCCGGTAAACACGCCGATCCGGTTCCGCCTCACCTCGTCGTCGATCATGAACTCGTTCTTCGTGCCGGCGCTCGCGGGGCAGATCTACGCGATGCCGGGCATGGAGACCAACCTCAACGCCGTCATCAACAAGGAAGGCGTCTACAAGGGCTTCTCCGGCAATTTCAGCGGCGACGGCTTCTCGCACATGCACTTCAACTTCCACGGCCTGACCCAGGACGGGTTCGACGCATGGGTGGAGAAGGCGCGCGCCGAAGGCGTGACCCTGGGCCGCGACGAATACCTTGTGCTCGAGCGTCCGTCGGAGCGCGAGCCGGTGCGCTACTTCAACGATGTCGACCCGTCGTTGTACGAGGCCATCCTCAACATGTGCGTCGCGCCGGGCTCGATGTGCGTGCATGAGATGGCGCACATCGACCGCAGCGGCGGCGGTGGCGTGGACAGCCTCGAGAACTACGCCCGTCTGCGTTACGACAACCGCCATGCCGACGATCCGGTCGCGGCGCCGGCAGCGACGTTCCCCGAAGCCGGTCGCGAAGCACGTGGCGACGAGCCCCAGGGCCACCAGCCGCGCGCCGTGTCGCCGGAAGAGGACACCCCGCAGCCGACGCCGACCAACGAGGACGACGACGAGGGCGTCAAGCCGATCCCGCCGGGCCAGGCCCCGCAGCAGGAAGGCGCGCCCGGCAAGCCTGACGACGACGGCGCGCCCCCGGCGCGCTGACCGTCCGCATCGCTCAAACGCAATAACCAGTACCAGGCAGGAACCCCATGTCCGCACCCCAGGACCAGCTCAACTCACCGTGGATCGGGCGACTCTCGCTCGATGCACTGCCGTTTCTCCATGACCCCGTGGTGGGCGTCACCTTCGTCGGCGTCGTGCTGGGCGGAATCGCCCTGCTCTTCCTGCTGACCAAGTACCGCCTCTGGGGGTACCTGTGGAAGGAATGGTTCACCAGCATCGACCACAAGAAGATCGGCATCATGTATTGCATCCTCGCAATCGTGATGCTGCTGCGCGGCTTCTCCGACGCGGTGCTGATGCGCGCGCACCAGGCGATGGCGGCGAGCGGCAGCGAGGGCTTCCTGCCCCCGCACCACTACGACCAGATCTTCACCGCGCACGGCGTGATCATGATCTTCTTCGTGGCCATGCCGCTGGTGACGGGCCTGATGAACTACGTGGTGCCGCTGCAGATCGGCGCACGTGACGTCTCGTTCCCGTTCCTCAACAACTTCAGCTTCTGGATGACCACCGCGGGCGCGGTGCTGATCATGATCTCGCTGTTCGTGGGCGAATTCGCGCGCACCGGCTGGCTGGCGTATCCGCCGCTGTCGGGCGCCGATTACAGTCCGGGCACCGGCATGGACTACTACCTGTGGGGTCTACAGGTGGCGGGCGTGGGTACCACGCTGTCGGGCATCAACCTGATCGTGACCATCGTCAAGATGCGTGCGCCGGGCATGAAGCTCATGCGCATGCCGATCTTCACCTGGACCTCGCTCTGCACCAACATCCTGATCGTCGCCTCGTTCCCGATCCTGACGGCGACGCTGGCGCTGCTGACGATGGACCGCTACGTCGGCACGAACTTCTTCACGAACGATCTCGGCGGCAATCCGATGATGTACGTGAACCTGATCTGGATCTGGGGTCACCCGGAAGTCTATATCCTGATCCTGCCGGCCTTCGGCATCTTCTCCGAGGTCGTCGCGACGTACTGCGGCAAGCGTCTGTTCGGCTATACGTCGATGGTCTACGCGACCGCGGTGATCACCATCCTGTCGTACCTGGTGTGGCTGCACCACTTCTTCACCATGGGCTCGGGCGCGAGCGTCAACGCGTTCTTCGGCATCACGACGATGATCATCTCGATCCCGACGGGCGCGAAGATCTTCAATTGGCTCTTCACGATGTACAAGGGCCGCATCCGCTTCGACGTGCCGATGCTGTGGACGGTCGGTTTCATGTTCACCTTCGTCATCGGTGGCATGACCGGCGTGCTGCTGGCGGTGCCGCCGGCGGACTTCGTGCTGCACAACAGCCTGTTCCTGGTGGCGCACTTCCACAACGTCATCATCGGCGGCGTGGTCTTCGGCCTGTTCGCCGGCATGGTGTACTGGTTCCCGAAGGCCTTCGGCTTCAAGCTCGACGAGTTCTGGGGCAAGGTCTCGTTCTGGTGCTGGCTGGTCGGGTTCTGGCTCGCGTTCACCCCGCTCTACATCATGGGTCTGATGGGCATCACCCGTCGCCTGAGCCAGTTCGAGGACACCTCGCTGTCGGTGTTCTTCATCGTCGCGGCGGTCGGTGCCGCGCTGGTGGGCGCGGGCATCCTGGCTTTCCTGATGTCGATCGCGGTGGCGGTCAAGAACCGCAAGAAGCTGGTCGACACCACCGGTGATCCGTGGAACGGCCGCACCCTGGAATGGGCGACGTCCTCGCCGCCGCCGAGCTACAACTTCGCGTTCACCCCGGTCGTCCATGAGATCGACGCGTGGAACGACATGAAGAAGCACGGCTACCAGCGCCCGACGACCGGCTTCGTGCCGATCCACATGCCCAAGAACACGGGCGCCGGCGTGGTGCTGTCGGCGATCAGCGTGGTCCTGGCCTTCGGCCTGGTGTGGCACATCTGGTGGCTGGCCGGCGTGTCGTTCGTGGGTCTGATCGTCGCGGCGATCTGGCACACCTTCAATTACGACCGCGAGTTCTACATCCCGGCCCAGGAAGTGACGGACACCGAGGATGCGCGCACCCGCGCGCTCGCACAGCAGGCACTCTGAACATGGCACACACGATTCAAACCCAGAGCGGGACCACCGAGCGCGTCTACCACGTGATCGAGGATCTGCACGCCCACGACGACGGGCACGAGCACCATCCCGAAACCGGCACCAACCTCGGTTTCTGGATGTACCTGATGAGCGACTGCCTCATCTTCGCCATCCTGTTCGCCGTCCACGCCGTGCTCGGCCGCAACTATGCGGCCGGCCCGTCGCCGGCCGACCTGTTCGACCTGAAGCTGATCCTGGTCGCGACGTTCATGCTGCTGTTCTCGTCGATCACCTACGGGTTCGCGATGCTGAACTCCTACCGGAACAACGTGCGCGGCACGATCCTGTGGCTGCTCGTCACCGGCCTGTTCGGCCTGGCGTTCCTGTGCATCGAACTCTACGAGTTCCATCACCTCGCCCACCTGGGGGCGACGCCGCAGCGCAGCGCGTTCCTATCGTCGTTCTTCACCCTGGTCGGCACGCACGGCCTGCACGTGACCTTCGGCCTGATCTGGCTGGTGACGCTGGTCGTGCAGCTGAAGAAGCACGGCCTGACCGCCGCCAACAACCGCCGCCTGATGTGCCTGTCGATGTTCTGGCACTTCCTCGACGTGATCTGGATCGGCGTGTTCTCGTATGTGTACTTGATGGGAGTCGTGGGATGAGCACCAACACAAACACCCCGGCGCAGCACCACCCCGCCCACGAGTCGGCGCACGATGCGCACGGCCACGGCAGCATGCGCGACTACGTGATCGGCTTCGTCCTGTCGGTCATCCTCACCGTGATCCCGTTCTGGCTGGTCATGGGCGACGTGCTGGAAAGCCGCGTCTGGACGGTCGCGCTGATCATGTTCTTCGGCGCCGTGCAGATCGTCGTGCACATGGTCTACTTCCTGCACATGAACCGGAAATCCGAAGGCGGCTGGATCCTGATGTCGCTGCTCTTCACCGGCATCATCATCGTCATCGCGCTGGTCGGGTCGCTGTGGGTCATGCACCATCTCGAGGCCAACATGATGCCGATGTCGCCCGAGCAGATGCGACAGGCGCCCTGACGACGGACGATCCATGAGCGGAGCATCCCGCGTCACCGCACGCCCGGTCATCCGCTGGGCGCTGCTGGTGTTCCTGATCGCCGCCACCCTGGGCTTCATCGCCCTCGGTGTGTGGCAGGTGGAACGCCTGCAGTGGAAGCGCGATCTGATCGCACGCGTCGATGCGCGCGTGCACGCGTCGCCGGACCGCTTGCCGGCGTCGTCGTTCCGCTCGGCGCCGAATCCCGCCGAAGACGAATACCGCCGCGTCACCGCGACCGGTCGCTTGCTGCACACGCAGGAAGTCGCGGTGTATGCGACGACCGAACGCGGTCCCGGCTACTGGATCATGACCCCGCTGGTCACGCCCGACGGCGCGGTCTGGATCAACCGCGGCTACGTGGACAACGCGCATCGCGCGCGCGACAGCCGTGCGCGGCACGACGAGTCGGACACGGTCAGCGTCACCGGTCTGCTCCGCCTGCCCGAACAGCACGGGCTGTTCCTCCGGGCCAACGTGCCGGATGAAGACCGCTGGTACACCCGCTCACCCGCCGAGTTCTCGGCCGCGCGCATGGTCGACGGTCCGGTCGCGCCCTTCTTCATCGACGCCCAGGACCGCATCGACACCGGCCACTGGCCGGTACCGGGCCTGACGATGGTGCAGTTCCGCAACAACCACCTCAGCTATGCGCTGACGTGGTTCGGCATGGCGCTGCTGGGCCTGCTGGCGACGGGGTTCGTGCTGCGCAGCGAATTCCGGCGCAAGCGCTGAAGATTGAAGCCCTCCGCCTGCGGGCGTGGGTTGGATAGGGCAAACCGTCAGGTCGTCTGAGCGTCGATCCACGCGATGGATGACGCACTGGCGTTTCCGAGAACGGAACGTTCGCCCCCATCCCCGCCTTCGCGCGCGCGGGAAGGCGCGGATCAACGCGCGCAGCGCGCTTACTTCGTCGGATCGGTCGTGAAGCTCTCGCCGCAGCCGCAGGCCGCGGCGGCGTTCGGGTTGCGGAACACGAATTCCTGGTTCAGGCCTTTCTGCGCGAAATCGATCTCGGTGCCGTCCACGATCGGCTGGCTCTGCGCATCGACGTAGATGCGCACGCCGTCCTGCTCGCTGACCGCGTCGCCCGGCTGTTCCTCACGGGCGATGTCGACGACGTAGCCCCAGCCGGAGCAGCCGGTCTTGGTGACGCCGAAACGCAGACCGAGTGCATCGGGACTGGCCGCGAGGAAACGGCGGGCGCGTGCGAGCGCTGCGGGGGCAAGTGCAATGGCCATGACGCGAGTGTACTCCCGTGGACCCGAACGCCCGCTGGCGGACGGCCCCACCGGCGCGCAGTCCGGCTCCGGTAGACTGTGCTGCCGCGTGTTATCGGACCGGATTTCCAGGATTCAAGGCATGACCACGATCAGCGTCCAACAGGCCCTTGCCGGGCACATTCCAGAAGGCGGCGAAGTCACCGTCCGTGGCTGGGTCCGTACCCGCCGTGATTCCAAGGCGGGGCTGAGCTTCGTCAACGTCAGCGACGGCTCGTGCTTCGCGCCGATCCAGGTCGTCGCGACGGACGCGCTCGACAACTACGAATCCGAAGTGAAGCGTCTGACCGCGGGCTGCTCGGTCATCGCCACCGGCACGCTGGTCAAGTCGCAGGGCCAGGGCCAGAGCTTCGAGATCCAGGCCGCTGCGCTGGACGTCGTCGGCTGGGTCGAGGATCCGGAGACCTATCCGATCCAGCCCAAGGCGCATTCGCTGGAATTCCTGCGCGAGGTCGCGCATCTGCGCCCGCGTACCAATCTGTTCGGCGCGGTCACGCGCATCCGCCACTGCCTCGCGCAGGCGGCGCACCGCTACTTCCACGAGAACGGCTACTACTGGATCAACACGCCGATCGTGACCACGTCCGACGCCGAAGGCGCGGGCCAGATGTTCCGCATCTCGACGCTGGATCTGGCGAACCTGCCGATGCGCGAGGGCAAGGTCGATTTCAGCCGCGATTTCTTCGGCAAGGAAGCGTTCCTCACCGTGTCCGGCCAGCTCAACGTCGAGGCCTATTGCCTGGCGATGAGCAAGGTCTACACCTTCGGCCCGACGTTCCGCGCCGAGAACAGCCACACCACGCGTCACCTGGCCGAGTTCTGGATGATCGAGCCGGAGATCGCGTTCGCCGATCTCGCCGAGAACGCGCGCATCTCCGAGGAGTTCCTCAAGTACCTGTTCCGCGCGGTGCTCGACGAGCGCGCCGACGACATGGCGTTCATCGCCGAGCGCGTGCAGAAGGACGCGATCACGCGTCTGGAAGCATTCGTCAATGCACCCTTCGAGCGCATCGAATACACCGACGCGGTGGAGCTGCTGCGCAAGTCCGGGCACAAGTTCGAGTTCCCGGTCGAATGGGGCCTGGACCTGCAGACCGAGCACGAGCGCTGGCTGACCGAGCAGCACGTCGGTCGCCCGGTCGTGGTGACCAACTATCCCGAGCACATCAAGGCGTTCTACATGCGCCTCAACGACGACGGCAAGACCGTCGCGGCGATGGACGTGCTGGCGCCCGGCATCGGCGAGATCATCGGCGGCGCGCAGCGCGAGGAACGACTCGACGTGCTCGACGCGCGCATGGACCAGTTCGGCCTCGATCGCGAGCACTACAGCTGGTATCGCGATTTCCGCAAATACGGCACGGTGCCGCACGCGGGCTTCGGTCTCGGCTTCGAACGCCTGATCGTCTACATCTGCGGTCTGTCGAACATCCGCGATGCGATCCCGTATCCGCGCGCACCGGGGCAGGCGGAGTACTGAGGCGCCGGTATCTGTCATTCGTGACCGGTGATCCGGTAGAGCGGGTCACCATCGCTTCACGGGCACCGGCCGGAGAAGAATCTTGCGTTTTCGAATCACCGATCATCCTTTTCGACGGACGCACGTCCGGTTCCCACGCAGTGCGGTCACACCGTGACTCTCTTCCTCGCCCTGTGCTTTTTCGGCGTCGCGATCGGCGGGTTCACCGCGTTCGTGATCTTCTGGCCGCTGTCGCTGGTGCATCTGCGCGACCGGCACCCCGCGGTGCGTGGACGCTTCGGCGAGAACGCGATCGTGCAGCCGGCCGCGCTGCGCTGGCTGCTCGCTGGCACCTATTACGAAGTGCCAGACCGGCAGTTCACCGGCCTGGCCACACCCGCACGCATTTCCCTGATGGTGATCCTCGGCGCACTCACGGCCTCGGCCGTGCTGTGGCTGTGGTCGATCGCCCCCTGATTTGGAGTTCCGTTCCATGACCCACGACCAGTGGTGGCTCGCATCCATCGGCCGCACGGTGATCTGGGCCCGCCTGCGCGTGCGCGATGCCGGCGTCGCCGAAGTCCTCGACAGCGACGGCAACACGCTCGTCTACGACAGCGAGGACACCGCACGCGGCATGCTGCTCGATGCCGAGTTCGTCGAATGGGACGGCCTCGATGCCGAGGACGCACTCGAGCGCGGTTTTGCGATGGACGAGATCGCGCCGCCGCAGGCCGACGACGATGCGCAGCTGCGCGAGCGCATGGTGCAATCGCTCGGCAAGCGCGCCTGATCCCCGCATGGACCTCGATCTCAGAGGCCGTCACGCCCTCGTCTGCGGCGCCTCCGAAGGCATCGGTCGCGCCACCGCGCACGAACTCGCCCAGCTCGGCGCCAGCGTGACCGTGCTCGCGCGTCGCGCGGATGCACTGCAGGCAGTGCTCGACGATCTGCCCACGGCGCAGGGCCAGACGCATCACGCGCTGGCGGTCGACATGGACGATTCCGGACTGCTTCAGACGACGATCGCCGCGCACGTCGCCGCGCATCCGGTGCAGATCCTGGTCAACAACACCGGCGGCCCCGCCGGGGGCAGCGCGCACGAAGCGCCACTCGATGCATTCGAGGCCGCGTTCCGCCGTCACCTGCTCGGCGGCCAGGTACTGGTGCAGGCGGTCCTGCCCGCGATGCGCGCGGCCCGTTGGGGCCGCATCGTCAACGTGGTCTCGACGTCGGTGCGCGAGCCGATCGCCGGCCTGGGCGTGTCGAATACCGTGCGCGGCGCGGTCGCCAGCTGGGCCAAGACGCTGTCGCGCGAGCTTGCGCCCGACGGCATCACCGTCAACAACGTGCTGCCGGGCTACACCCGCACCGGCCGCATCGACCAGGTGGTCGCGGACCGCGTCCGTCGCACCGGTCAGGACGAGGACGCGGTGCTGGCGTCGATGCGCGCCAGCGTGCCCGCGGGCCGCTTCGCGGAGCCGTCCGAGACTGCAGGCGTGATCGCGTTCCTGTGCGCGCCGGCGGCGGCCTACGTCACCGGCGTGAGCCTGCCGGTCGATGGTGGGCGGATGGCGTCCATCTAGCGCAACCCCGAAGGCACCCCAACGGCCGGCCGCGCGGTCACGACGCCGCGACGTCGCCATTGCTTCGATGCGCCGATGCCTGAAGGTCCCGAAACCCACGCACTTGCCGATCGCCTGTCGACCCTGCTCGTCGACGAGACGCTGACCCGTGTGCGCTTCATCGATCCTGCACTGCAGCGCCGGCGCGCCCTGCTCGAAGGCCGGCGCGTGGGCGCGGTCGAGGCGCGCGGCAAGGCGCTGCTGACCGCTGTCGAGGGCGGCTGGACGCTGTACACGCACAGCCATCTGTTCGGCTTCTGGCGGTTCGTCGAAGACCTCGATGCCCTGCCCGACGGCGCGCCCCCACGGCTGGTGCTGGCTACGTTACGCGGCGTCGCGGCGCTGTACGCGGCGCCGTCGATCTCGCTGTGGCGCACCGACGACCTCGGCGCGCAGCCGTATCTCGCCAAGCTCGGGCCGGACGTGCTCGATCCCGCGGTGGATGCCAAGGGTCTGCTCGTGCACATGCGCACGCCGCGCTTCGCGCGCCGCACGCTGGCGATGCTGCTGCTCGACCAGGGCTTCGCTGCCGGCATGGGCAACTACCTGCGCTCGGAGGTGCTGTTCCAGGCGCGGCTCGCGCCGCACCGCCTGCTGCAGGACCTCACAACCGGGGAGCGTCGCCGGCTGGCGAACGCGCTGCTCGACGTGCCGCGACGCGCCTATCGCGCCAAGCACGACGATGCACTGCCGCCCGGCAAGGATTATCTCGCCAGCACCCGTGCGCAGTTCGGTTTCAAGGTCTTCGAGCGCAAGGGCGATCCCTGCCCGCGCGGCGACGGCCGCATCGTCGAGTCACGGCTGGCCGGCCGACGGCTGTACTGGTGCAAGGGCTGCCAGACCTGAGCGACGTCGACCGGCTCGGTTAAGCTGGCGCCATGCAACGGCTGACGCACTGGATCGATGGCGCCGCGCGCACGCCCGGCCAGGACCGCTGGCTGCCGGTGCATGCGCCGGCGACCGGGGCCGTCTATGCCGAAGTCGCGGCCGGCGACGCTGCCGACATCGAGGCCGCGGTCACCGCCGCCGCCCGCGCGGCGCCCGCCTGGGCGGCACTGCCCAACAGCGTGCGTGCAAGCTGGCTCGAACGGCTCGCCGCGGCGCTCGAGGCGCGGATCGACGACTTCGCCCATGCCGAAGCCCGCGACGGCGGCAAGCCGTTCGCCCTCGCCCGCGACGCCGAGATGCCGCGTGCGGTCGCCAACCTGCGTTTCTTCGCCCACGCGGCGACGCAGTTCGCCAGCGAATCGCACCATGGCGAAGCCGGCCTGCACTACACGCTGCGGGCGCCGCTGGGCGTGGTCGCGGCGATCTCGCCGTGGAACCTGCCGCTGTACCTGTTCACCTGGAAGATCGCGCCGGCGCTGGCGGCCGGCAACACGGTCGTCGCCAAGCCCTCCGAGATCACCCCGGCCACGGCCGCGATGCTCGCGACGCTGTCGGGCGAGATCGGCCTGCCGCCGGGCGTGCTCAATGTGGTGCACGGCGCCGGCGCGGACGTGGGCGATGCGCTGATCGACGATTCGCGGGTGCGCGCCGTGTCGTTCACCGGCAGCACCGCGGTCGGCCGGCGCATCGGTGCGCGCGCCGGCGCGCAGCTGAAGAAGGCCTCGCTGGAACTCGGCGGCAAGAACGCGACGCTGGTCTTCGCCGACAGCGACTGGGAAGCGCAGCTCGGCACGCTGGTTCGCTCGGCCTTCCAGAACGCCGGGCAGATCTGCCTGTGCGGTTCGCGGATCCTCGTCGAACGGCGCATCTACACGGCGTTTCGCGAGCGCTTCGTCGCCGAGGTGCTCGCGCTGCAGGTCGGCGACCCGATGGACCCCGACGCGCGCATGGGCCCGCTGGTGTCGCAGGCGCACCGCGACAAGGTGCTGGCCGCGATCACGCGCGCCCGCGAAGAAGGGGGCCGGGTGCTGTGCGGCGGCCATGGACTGGACCGGCCGGGCTGGTTCGTCGCCCCGACCGTCATCGACGGCCTCGGCCCCGAGTGCGCGACGAATCGCGAGGAAATCTTCGGCCCCGTCGTCACCCTGCAGGCCTTCGACGACGACGCGCACGCGCTGGCGCTGGCGAACGCGGGCGACTACGGACTCTCCGCGTCCGTCTGGACACGTGACCTGACCCGCGCGCACCGGCTCGCGGCCGGCCTCCACGTGGGCATGGTCTGGATCAACACCTGGCTGCTTCGCGATCTCCGCACCCCCTTCGGCGGCACCGGCGCGTCCGGTCTCGGCCGCGAGGGCGGCATGGAGGCGATGCGTTTTTTCACCGAGCCGAAGACCGTCGGCCTGTCTCTGGAATAATCACCGCATGGGCGAACTCGACACACTCCTGAAGAACAACCGCGACTGGGCCGAACGCGCGGTGCGCGACGACCCGGATTTCTTCCACCGCCTGGAGAACCAGCAGACGCCGAAGTACCTGTGGATCGGGTGCTCGGACTCGCGGGTGCCGGCCAACCAGATCCTCGGCCTCGATCCAGGCGAGGTGTTCGTGCACCGCAACGTGGCCAACGTGCTCTCGCACGGCGACCTCAATGCCCTGTCGGTGATCCAGTTCGCCGTCGACGTGCTGAAGGTCGAACATGTCCTGCTGGTCGGCCATTACGGCTGCGGCGGCGTGCATGCCGCGATGACCGGCGCGCGCGTCGGTCTGGTCGACAACTGGTTGCGCCACGTGGCGGACGTCAACCACAAGCACGCCGGCCTGCTCGCCGGGGTGGCGGACACCGGCCTGCGCCATGCGCGGCTGTGCGAACTCAATGCGGTGGAACAGGCACTCAACATCTGCCAGACCACCGTGGTCCGCGACGCGTGGGCCCGCGGCCAGAAGCTCGCCGTGCACGGCTGGGTCTACGCGCTGGGCGACGGCCGCGTACGCGAGCTGGGCATGGACGTGGCCTCCCACGAGGACATCGGACCGGCTTACGAGGCTGCCGTTGCCGACATCGCGCGCGTCGCGGCCCTGGGCCGACGCGATGGCTGAGGCCATCCGGGCCGATGCGGCGCCGCGGCCGGTCGGCCGCTATCCCCACGCGCGACGCGCCGGCGGGCTGCTGTTCCTGTCGGGCATCGGTCCGCGTGACCCGGCGACGGATTCCGTGCCCGGCAACGTGCTGGATGCCGACGGCCGCGTGACCGGCCACGACATCACCGCGCAGACGCATGCGGTGTTCGCCAATGTGCGCGCGGTGCTCGAGTCCAGCGGCGCGCGCTGGGACGATCTGGTCGACGTGACCGTGTACCTGACCGACATGGCCGGTGATTTCGCCGGCTACAATGCGGTCTGGGCCGAGTATTTTCCGGACATCGCCACCGCGCCCTGCCGCACGACACTGGGCATCGACGCGTTGCCGACGCCGATTGCGATCGAGCTGAAATGCATCGCCGCCCCGAAGGAGTGACCCGATGATCCCCGGACCGCTGAACTTCCAGGCGTGGATCGACGCGCACCGTCACCTGCTCAAGCCGCCGGTCGGCAACAAGTGCATCTACGACGGCGATTTCATCGTCATGGTGGTCGGCGGGCCGAACACGCGCACCGACTACCACTACGAGGAAGGTCCGGAGTGGTTCCACCAGCTCGAAGGCGAGATGGTGCTCCGCATCCAGGAAGACGGACGCGTCCGCGACATTCCGATCCGCGCCGGCGAGACCTTCCTGCTGCCGCCGAAGGTGCCGCATTCGCCACAGCGCGGCCCCGATTCGATCGGCCTGGTCATCGAGCGCAAGCGTCTGCCGCACGAGCAGGACGGCCTGCTGTGGTTCTGCGAGCGCTGCAACGACAAGGTGTACGAGGAGTACTTCCACCTCGACGACATCGAGCAGGATTTCTTCCGTGTGTTCGAACGGTTCTATCGCGATGACGCGCTGCGCACCTGCAAGGCCTGCGGCCATCTGAATCCGCGTCCCGGCCGCTACGAACTGCAGGCCGACTCGCAGGCGGACATCACCTGACAGCTGTCGATCCGACGTTGTGGAGGCCGCAGCACATGCGCCACGCCCTGCTGACCCTGCTGCTGTTCTGCCTGATGGCGGCGGTCGCGCCCGCGCACGCGCAGGTCACGGACAATCCCGAACTCGCATCGATCCCCCGCGATGATCAGCTGGCACGCGCGGATGCCGCGAACATCGACTGGTCGGTGGTCGCCCGCGAGGACGCCGAACGGCGCGCGCGCGTGATTGCGCTGATGCGCGGCGGTGCGATGCGCACCGCCAGGGACCACTATCACGCGGCGATGGTGTTCCAGCACGGCAGCACGCTCGAGGACATCCGCACCGCGCACGCGCTGTCGTCGCTCGCCGCCACGCTAGCCCCGGACGAAGCCGGCTATCGCTGGCTGGTGGCGGCATCGTGGGATCGCATCATGACCACGCAACTGCAGCCGCAGTGGTATGGCACCCAGTTCCGCAGCGATGAGGCCGGGCTGTTCCTCTACCCGGTCGCCGATGGTGCGGTGGGCGACCCGGAGCGCGCACGCATGGGCGTCCCGCCGCTGGCCGAGATCCGGGCCAGGATCGGCGAGACGGCCGCCGCGATGGGCCAGCCGGTGCATCCCGCCCCACCGACGATCGAGCAGCTCCGGCGCGCGCAGCACATGACCGGATCCGTCACGCCCTGAACCTGACGCGCACCTGCGGCGTGATCGCCACGGACGGGTCGTCTAGGATGACCGCCATGCTGAAGATCGACATCCACGCCCACTATCTGCCGCGCGACTGGCCGGACCTGGCGGGCAAATACGGCGACGCGCGATTCCCGGTGATCCACCACACCGCCGACGGCCGTCACCGCATCTACAAGGACGGGCGTTTCTTCCGCGAAATCTGGTCCAAGACCTGGGACGCGCGCGAGCGCATCGACGATTACGCGCGCTTCGGCGTGCAGGTACAGGTCATCAGCACGGTGCCGGTGATGTTCAGTTACTGGGCGAAACCGGCGCATGCGCTGGAGCTGCATCAGGCGCTCAACGACCACATGGCCGCGACCGTCGCCGCGCATCCGCGCCACTACGCCGGCATCGGCACGGTGCCGATGCAGTCGCCGCGGCTGGCGATCCAGGAGCTCGAGCGTTGCGTCGACCAGCTCGGCCTGCAGGGCGTGCAGATCGGCAGCCACATCGGCGACTGGAATCTCGACGCGCCGGAACTGTTCCCGTTCTTCGAGGCCGCGGCCGATCTGGGCGCGGCGATCCTCGTGCATCCCTGGGACATGATGGGCAGCGAATCGATGCCCAAATACTGGCTGCCGTGGCTGGTGGGCATGCCCGCCGAGCAGTCACGCGCGGCGTGCTGCCTGATCTTCGGCGGCGTGCTGCAGCGGCTGCCGAAGCTCAATATCTGCATGGCGCACGGCGGCGGCAGCTTTCCGTACACGATCGGCCGCATCGAACACGGCTTCAACATGCGGCCTGACCTCGTCGCGACCGACAACCCGCACAACCCGCGTGGCTATCTCAAGCAGCTGTACTTCGATTCCTGGGTGGCCGACCCGCGTGCGCTGCAGTATCTGATCGACACCTGCGGCGCGGACCGCGTGATGCTCGGCACCGACTATCCGTTCCCACTCGGCGAACAGGTCCCCGGCGCCGGCATCGAGGAGATTCCGCTCGACGATGCCGCACGGGCGCGCCTGTATCACGGCACCGCGCTCGAATGGCTGGGTCTGTCGCCCGGCCGGTTTGCGTGATCGCCGCACCCCCTCCCCTCCACGTGCGTCGCGCGCCGGCGCGACCTTCGACCGAATCCAGTCCATGACCGATCCGCACACCCTGTTCTCCGACGACTACGCCGCCTCCGCCGATGCCGCCGATCCGCTGCGGCGCTTTCGCGCGCAGTTCCACATGCCGCGCTTCGGCGATGTCGAGCAGGCCTATTTCGTCGGCAATTCGCTGGGGCTGCAGCCGCGCGGCGCGCGCGCGCAGGTCGAGGACGTGCTCGACAAGTGGGCGATGGAGGCGGTCGAAGGCCATTTCCGCGGCAACTCGCAGTGGATGACCTACCACGGGCTGCTCAGTGCGCAGCTCGCGGCGGTGGTCGGCGCGCAGCCGGATGAAGTGATCGCGATGAACTCGCTGACCGCGAACCTCCACTTCCTGATGGTCGGCTTCTACCGCCCCACCGCGGCGCGCCCCGCGATCCTGATGGAAGCCGGCGCGTTCCCGTCGGACCGCTACGCGCTCGAATCGCAGGTGCGCTTCCACGGTTTCGACCCGGCCACCGACCTGATCGAAGTGCAGCCCGGCGCCGACGGCCTGTTCGGCATGGACGCGATCGCCGCGGCCATCGAAGAGCACGGCCATCGTCTCGCGCTGGTGCTGTGGCCCGGCGTGCAGTACCGCACCGGCGAGGCCTTCGACCTCGCGGAGATCACCCGGCTCGGTCATGCGGCGGGTGCCGTGGTCGGTTTCGATCTCGCACACGCGGCCGGCAACCTGCCCATGCAGCTGCACGACAGCAATGCCGACTTCGCCGTGTGGTGCCACTACAAGTACCTCAACAGCGGGCCGGGCGCCGTCGCCGGCGCGTTCGTGCACGCGCGGCACGCCACCACCGATCGTCCGCGTTTCGCGGGCTGGTGGGGGCACGACCAGGCCACGCGTTTCCAGATGGGTCCCGACTTCCAGCCCACGCCCGGCGCCGACGGCTGGCAGCTCAGCAATCCGCCGATCCTGGGTCTCGCCCCGCTGCGCGCGTCGCTGGACCTGTTCGCCGAGGCCGGCATGCCGGCGCTGCGCGCGAAGTCCGAAATCCTGACCGGCTACCTCGAAACGCTGATCCGCAGCCAGCTCGACGACGTGCTCGACATCGTCACTCCGGCCGATCGCGCACGTCGCGGCGCGCAGCTGTCCCTGCGCGTGCGCGGTGGGCGCGAGCAGGGCCGCGCGCTGTTCGACTATCTGGCCGCCAACGGCGTCCTCGGCGACTGGCGCGAGCCCGACGTGATCCGGATCTCGCCCGCCCCGCTCTACAACTCGCATGCCGACGTGCTGCGCTTCGTGCGCGCCGTCGTCCGGTGGCGCGACGCGTGACGGCAGCCCCCCGCCATCTGACGATCATCGGCGCCGGCCTCGCCGGCGCCCTGCTCGGCATCCTGCTGCGGCGCCGCGGCTGGGACGTGGATCTGTACGAGAAGCGCGGCGATCCGCGCGTGCAGGGCTATGGCGGCGGGCGTTCGATCAATCTGGCGCTGGCCGAGCGCGGTCGGCATGCGTTGCGCGCCGCCGATGCCGACGACGCGGTGATGCACCACGCCATCATGATGCGCGGCCGCATGGTCCACGTGGGCGATACCGAACCGGTGCTGCAGCGCTACGGTCGCGACGACGACGAGGTGATCTGGTCGGTGCATCGCGGCGACCTCAACATCGTGCTGCTGGATCTGGCCGAAGCCGCCGGCGCGCGCCTGCACTTCGATGCCGGACTGGACGCGGTGGACTTCGAGGCGCACCGCGCCGTCTTCCGCGATCCGCGCGACGACAGCACCCGTGAAGTGGTCTTCGAGGCGCTGGTGGGAGCCGACGGCGCGGGTTCTGCGCTGCGCGCGGCGATGCATCGCGTGTGCGACCTCGGGCAGCGCAGCGATTTCCTCGACCACGGTTACAAGGAACTCGAGATTCCGCCGCGTGCCGACGGCGGCTTCCGCATCGAGCCGAACGCACTGCACATCTGGCCGCGCGGCCACTACATGTGCATCGCGCTGCCCAACGACGAGAAGACATTCACCGTCACCCTGTTCCTGCCGCACCATGCGCCGGCCGACGGTGGGCCGGCCTTCGACCAGCTGACCGAAGTCGAGGACGCGCGTGCGTTCTTCGAACGCGATTTCCCGTCCGCACTCGCATTGATTCCGGCATTCGACCGCGACTGGCGCGAGAACCCGGTCGGCCAGCTGGGTACGCTCTATCTCGATCGCTGGCATCTCGACGGCCGAGCGGTCCTGCTGGGCGACGCCGCGCACGCGATGGTGCCGTTCCACGGCCAGGGCATGAACTGCGCGTTCGAGGACTGCGTGGCACTGGCCCGGCACCTCGACGCGCACGAGGACCTCGCCACCGCCTTCGCCGCGTTCGAGGCCGAGCGCAAACCCGATGCCGCCGCGATCCAGCGCATGGCGCTCGACAACTACCTGGAGATGCGCGACCGCGTCGACGATGCCGATTACCTGCTGCAGCGCGCACTGGAACTCGCCCTGCAGGATCGTCATCCCGGCCGGTTCGTGCCGCACTACGCGATGGTCACCTTCATGCGGATCCCCTATTCGCTGGCGATGTCGCGCACGGACCTGCAACGCGGGATTCTCGAACGCGCGACGGCCGGGCACGCCTCGTTGGCGACACTCGACTGGGCGGCGATCGATGCCGACGTGCTCGACCTGCTGACGCCGCTGGCGGATGTGCCGGCGTGAGCGACAGTTTTCTTTTCTACGATCGCGCCTCGACAAGCCTGCCGTCCGCGGTCCGAGTGATGCCATCGCAACGGCTTGCCGCAACGACGCGCCAACACCACCGCTTATGAACGACAGTTTTCTCTTCTACGATTTGGAAACCTTCGGCGCAGACCCGCGCCGCACGCGCATCGCGCAGTTCGCCGCGATCCGCACCGATGCCGAACTCAACGAGATCGACGACCCGATCGACTTCTTCATCCGGCCCGCCGACGATCTGTTGCCCTCTCCCATCGCGACGCTGATCACCGGCATCACCCCGCAACACGCCCTGGCGAGCGGTATGCCGGAGGCCGACGCGTTCGCGCGCATCTTTGATGAAATGGCGCGGCCAAAGACCTGCACCCTGGGCTACAACTCACTGCGCTTCGACGACGAGTTCGTGCGTTTCGGCCTGTACCGCAACTTTTACGACCCCTACGAGCGCGAATGGCGCAGCGGCAATTCGCGCTGGGATCTGCTCGACGTGATGCGCCTGTGGCACGCGCTGCGTCCGGAAGGCCTGGTCTGGCCGACGCGCGAGGAGGGCGCGACCTCGTTCAAGCTCGAACATCTGGCCAGCGCCAACAAAGTGCGCACCGGCGACGCGCACGAGGCGCTGTCGGACGTGCGCGCGTTGATCGGCCTGGCGCGCCTGTTCAAGGCCGCGCAGCCGCGCCTCTGGGACTATGCGGCCAGGCTGCGCGACAAGCGTCATGCGGCCTCGATGCTCGATACCATCGCGATGACGCCGGTGCTGCACGTGTCACAGCGCTACCCGGCTGCGCGCCTGTGCGCGGCGCCGGTGCTGCCCATCGCGCGGCATCCACGCATCGACAGCCGCGTGGTCGTGTTCGACCTCGATGGCGATCCGGACTGGCTGCTCGACCTCGATGCCGAGACCATCGCCGCGCGCGTGTTCGTGCGTCGCGAGGATCTGCCCGAGGGGGTCGCACGCATCCCGCTCAAGGAAGTGCACAGCAACCGCTGCCCCGCGCTGGTCGCCTGGAGCCATCTGCGCGAGGCGGATTTCGAGCGCCTGTCGATCGATCCGGTCGACATCGAGACGCGCGCGGCGCGCCTGCGCAGCGCGGGCCCGGCACTGGCCGAGAAGATCCGCCAGGTGTTCGCGGTCGAGCGCGAATTCGCGCCGGCCGATCCCGACGGCGCGCTGTACGACGGCTTTGCCGGCGACGGCGACAAGCGCCGCATGGCCCAGGTCCGCGCGACGCCGCCGACGCTGCTGGGCACGCGCGATTTCGGCTTTGAGGATCCGCGGCTCGACGACCTGCTGCTGCGCTACCGCGCGCGCAACTGGCCGGACACGCTCGCCCCCGACGAACAGCTGCGCTGGGACGACTACCGGCGTGCGCGCCTGGCGCCCGGCACGACGCAGGCAGAGCAGGATTTCGCCACCTACTTCACGCAGATCGACGCCCTGCGCGCCGAAAATCCCGACGACGCACGGCGTCTGCCACTGCTCGACGCCCTCACCGACTGGGGTCGGCGCCTGCAGACCCGCCTGCATCCATCCCCCACGCTGCCCATCCAGTCCGCATGACCACGTACTTCAGCGACAAGAGTTTCAGGTTCCTGCGCGCGCTGGCGCGCCACAACGAGAAGCCGTGGTTCGAAGCGCATCGCAAGGACTACGAGGCGCATGTGCGCCAGCCGTTCCTGCGCCTGATCGGCGATCTGCAGCCCGACGTCGCCGCGGTCAGTCCGCATTTCCGGGCCGACACGCGCACCGTCGGTGGCTCGCTGTTCCGCATCCACCGCGATGCGCGTTTCTCCAACGACAAGTCGCCGTACAAGACCTGGCAGGGCGCGCGCCTGTTCCACGAGCGTCGTCGCGAAACCGCCGCGCCGTCGTTCTACGTGCACCTGCAGCCCGGCGGCAGCTTCGTCGGCGCCGGGCTGTGGCATCCCGAATCCGACACCCAGCGGAAAGTCCGGCAGTTCATCGTCGACAATCCGGAGAGCTGGAAGGCGGCCGCACACGCGTCGAAGTTGCGGAAGAAATTCGAATTCGAGACCAGCGAGAGGCTGGTCCGCCCACCACGCGGCTTCGACCCGCAGTTCGAGTTCATCGACGATCTCAAGCACCGCAACTGGGTGTTCTGGCGCACGCTCGACGACGCCACGATGACCGGCCCGAAACTGCGGCAGACGATCGCCGCCGATCTGGTCACGCTGTCTCCGTTCGTCGACTACCTGTGCGCGTCGCTGGATCTGGAGTTCTGACCACGCCGGCAGGCACGCGGGTTTCCGGGCGTCGTTCAGCACGCACTGCGCCACCGTCTCCGACAATCGCGGTCTCTCTTTCGATGCGATCCCGATGAAGCGACTCGGCTGGCTGTCCCTCGCGGTTCTGGTGCTGCTGCTCGGCTACGTGGCCGCCGGCCCGTTCCTGACCGTCAACGCGATCCGCGACGCCGTACGCAACGAGGATTCGCGGGCGCTGTCGAAGCAGGTGGATTTCCCGGCGCTCCGCGAGAGCCTGCGACTGCAGCTGGCGGACGCGATCGTGCGCGAGGCGGGTCCCGACCTGCAGTCGAACCTGCTCGGCGCGATCGGCCTGCGCCTCGCCGGCAGCGCAACCGGCACCGGTGTCGACATGATGGTGACGCCCGTCGGTCTGAGCGCCCTGATGCGTGGCCAGCGGCTGTGGAGCCTCGCCGGTGGCGCATCGCCGACGCAGGTCCGCGCCGATCCCGCGCGCGAGGCGCCGCTCGAGGACGCGCACTATCGCTACAACTCGACGTCGCGCTTCACCGCGACCGTGCGCGACGACCGCGGCCGCCCGATCGAATTCGTGCTGACGCGCACGGGACTGACCTGGAAGCTGTCGGACATCCGGTTACCCCTTTGAACATCCCCCCTCCTGCCTGCGGCAGGAGACGCCCGCGTCCCTCTCCCGCGCGGGGCGACGATGTGCTGCATGCGAGCCACTGGCTCGCGCACAGCGAAGCGCCATGCGTGCTGCGCATGGCGGGGAGCGGCAGCCGGGGGGGACCGATTGCGAAGCAATGGGTGGGGTGAGGGCAGCGCGGAGTCCGACGAAGTAGCGCTTGAGCGTCTGCGTCTTTGCAGCGCCGCGTATCCCGCAACGATGGGTTTCGCTAAGCTCTACCCACCCTACGGAGAGCGCCATACATCGGAGCGGCAAGGCCCCGCATCCTACGAGCGGACGTCCAACGCCCCCCGCCCGAACCGCGGCCGGTGATACATCACCAGATACACCCCCACGACCCACACGGACGCGGCTGCCCAGCCGGCCAGGATGTCGGACGGGTAATGCACGCCCAGATAGATGCGCGACAGGCCGACCATCGGCACGAACACCGCCATCGCGCCGATCACCCACCAGCGCGCGCGGGTCGGCCAGGCCAGCAGGACCAGCACCGCGGCCAGGGTCATCGATCCCATCGCATGGCCGCTGGGAAAACTGTAGGTCGCCTCGGGAGCGATCGAGTCCCACAGACTGGGCCGGTCGCGCGCGAACAGCCGCTTGGTCGCCAGGTTCAGCAGCGCCGAGCCCCCGGTCGCCACCGCGACGAACAGCGCGTCGCGCCAGCGCCTGAGGGCGAGCAGCACCAGCAGCAGACCGATGTCGACCGGCACCACGCCCTTGGCGTAGCCGATCTCGGAGAAGAACAGGAACACGCGGGTGAAGCCTTCGCGCGCGACATCCTGGGCGAACAGCAGGACCGGTTCGTCGAACGGGATCGCCTCGGCCTCGTGGATCTCGTCGGCGAGTTCCATGAAGCCCCACATCGGCAACAGCACGCCGGCGAACAGCAGCAGGAATTTCCAGCCGTGCCGGCGCAGCAGCCCACCGGTCTCGTGCGAACCTTCGGCGACGACGTCGCCGCCGTCAGCCGGCATCGGCGCCGCGCCCGTAGTTGCGGTGCACGTACTCGTCGACCAGCGCCACGAACTCGTGGGCGATATTCTCGCCACGCAGCGTCATCGCCTTCTCGCCGTCGATGAAGACCGGCGCCGAAGGCGCCTCGCCGGTGCCGGGCAGCGAAATGCCGATGTTGGCGTGACGCGATTCGCCCGGTCCGTTGACCACGCAGCCCATCACCGCGAGCGTCATGTTCTCCGCGCCCGGATGGGTGATCTTCCACTCGGGCATCTTCTCGCGCACGTGGTCCTGGACCACGCCGGCCAGCTCCTGGAAGAACTCCGACGTCGTGCGCCCGCAGCCCGGACACGCGGTGACCATCGGCGTGAACGCGCGCAGGCCCATGGTCTGCAGCAGCTCCTGGGCCACGACGACTTCCTTGGTGCGCGACGCGCCGGGTTCGGGGGTCAGCGAAATGCGGATCGTGTCGCCGATGCCTTCCTGCATCAGGATCGCCAGGGCGGCGCTGGAGGCGACCATGCCCTTGGAGCCGATGCCGGCCTCGGTGAGGCCCAGATGCAGCGCGAAATCACTGCGCGCGGCCAGATCGCGGTAGACGGCGACCAGTTCCTGCACGCCGCTGACCTTGGCGCTGAGCACGATGCGGTCGCGGCCGAGGCCGAATTCGACGGCGCGCTCGGCGGAATCCACGGCCGAGCGGATCAGCGCTTCGCGCAGCACGCGCCCTGCATCCCAGGGCACGGCGCGCTGGGCGTTCTCGTCCATCAAGGCCGCGGCGAGCGACTGGTCGAGCGAACCCCAGTTGGCGCCGATGCGCACCGGCTTGCCGTAACGCATCGCGAATTCGATGAGCTGGCCGAACTGCAGATCCTTCTTCTTGCCGAAGCCGACGTTGCCGGGGTTGATCCGATACTTCGCCAGCGCTTCCGCGCAGGCCGGTTCGCCGGCCAGCAGCTGGTGCCCGTTGTAGTGGAAGTCGCCGATGATCGGCACTTCGATGCCCTGCATCGCCAGCCGCTCGACGATCCGCGGTACCGCGGCGGCGGATTCGGGAGTGTTGACCGTGATGCGCACGAGTTCCGAACCGGCGCGCCACAACTCGCCGATCTGTTTGGCGGTCGAGGCGACATCGGCGGTATCGGTATTGGTCATCGACTGCACGACGACCGGCGCGTCGCCACCGACGGCGATGCCGCCGACATGGACCTGGCGCGTGCCGCGGCGCGCGGCGGCCCCGAACGCGGGCAAGGCAACGGGCTCGGAGAGGCAGGCGGCAGGCGCTGGAACGGGCTGGACGGACATGCGCGCATTTTAGCGGCTCGCGCGCGCCTTTTCGGTGACGCCGGCTGAAACCGCCGCGGGGTGCGACCGAACGCCGCAGCGCGGCCTGCGACGCCCTGCACTACGATGACGGCGATGCAGCCCCAGCCGCCCGCCACCGCCCTGCTCCGCACCCTCTACAGCCTGCGCTGGTTCGCGGTCGGTGGGCAGTCGCTGACGATCCTGTGGGCGACGCACGGCTTCGACATGGACCTGCCGCGGTGGCCGCTGTGGGGCCCGGTGCTGCTGCTGGCCGCCTTCAACGTCGTCGTGCACCTGCGTCTGGCGCACAACCGCGACGCCGTGCCGGCCGAAGCCTTCGCCCATGTGCTGGTCGACACCGCGGGGCTGGCCTGGCTGCTGGCCTGGACCGGCGGCATCGCCAATCCCTTCGCGTCGCTGTTCCTGCTGCCGATCGCACTCACCGCCATGGCGCTGCCGCGGCCCTGGGCGATCGCGGCGGCGCTGGCCTGCGTGTCGGGTTACATCCTGGCGGTGCAGTTCGGCCAGCCCCTGCCGCATCTGCACGACCATTTCAGCCTGCACCTGGCCGGCATGGCGGTGAACTTCTTCCTGTCCGTGGCGCTGTTCTCCTACTTCCTGTTGCGTCTGGCCGCCTCGCGCGACCGTCGCGAGCGTGAGCTGGCGGCGCTGCGCGAGCGCTTCGTGCGCAACGAGGGCATCCTCGCGCTGGCCACGCACGCGGCCTCGGTCGCGCACGAACTCAATACGCCGCTGGGCACGATGACCCTGCTGCTCGACGATCTCGACACCAGCCGCATGGGCACCGACGGCGCTGACGACGTGGCCACGCTGCGGCGGCTCGTCGACACCTGCCGCGATCGCGTGCGCTCGCTGGCCGATCCCGCGGACCCCACCGCCACCACACGGGTGGACATCGGTCGCGTGCTCGAGCACTGGCAGCTGGTACGTCCGGCGATCGTGCTCGAACGCAGCGGCAACGTGGACATGCACGCGCGGGTGGACCGCACCATCGGCCACCTGCTGCTGGCCCTGCTCAACAACGCCGCCGATGCCAGCGAAGGCAACGGCAGCGCCCGCGTCGACCTGCGGCTGCAGATCGAGGACGGCATGCTCGACGGCGCGATCCGCGACTACGGCACCGGCTTCGACGCGCAGGCGCCGTTCCTGCCGGTGCTGTTCCGCAGCGGCAAGCCCGACGGCCTCGGCGTGGGTCTGGCGCTGTCGCACGCGGCCATCGAACAGCTGGGCGGCGAACTGGACATGGAGGAAGCCGACGGCGGCGGCGCACGCGTGCACTTCCGCGTGCCGGTCGGCGCCGGCGACGGCCACCGCGAACCGGAGACGATGCGATGAAGGGCCTGCTGGTCGACGACGACACCCTGTACCTGGAAGCGCTGCGGCGCGCATTGACGCGACGCGGGATCGACTGCGAGATCGCGGCCGACCCGGTCGCCGCACTCGAAGTCGCCACGCGCATCGCGCCCGATTTCGCCCTGGTCGATCTCAAGCTCGGCGAGGCGTCGGGCCTGTCACTGATCGAGCCGCTGCGCGCGATCCGCGCCGACATGCGCATCCTGCTGGTCACCGGCTACGCCAGCATCGCGACGGCGGTGGAGGCGATCAAGCGCGGCGCCGACGACTACCTGCCCAAGCCGGTCTCGGCCGACACGCTGCAGCGCATCCTGCTCGACACCGGGACCGCGCCGGGTGCGCCAGCGCCCGAGCGCGACGAGGACGACACCCTCGAAAGCCCGACGATGATTCCGCTGCACCGGCTGGAGTGGGAACACATCCAGCAGGCGCTGACGGAAACCGGCGGCAACATCTCCGCGACCGCGCGGCTGCTGGGCATGCACCGCCGCTCGCTGCAGCGCAAACTCGCGAAGCGCCCGGGGCCGGAACGCCGCCCGCCGACGGACGGCTGAACGCCCCTGCGCGGGGCGCGTACGCTGCGGTCAGTGGCCGCTGTGGTCGGCGGCCGGCGCATCGCCCGCGAGCGGGCGCACTTCGAAGGTCACGGTCTGTTCCGGTGCGTTCGCGAAGCGCAGCGTGGCCTCGATCGACTGGCCCGCGCGCACCGGCTCGACCGGATCGATGAACATCAGATGGTTGCCGCCGGGCTTCAGCATCACGTCGCTGCCGGCCGGCAGCTCCACGCCGTCGGGCAGCTCGCGCATCCGCATCATGCCGCCCTCGTGCGACATCTCGTGGATCTCGACGCTGGCCGCTGCCGGCGTTTCGACCGACAGCAGGCGGTCGGCAGCGCCGCTGCGCAGCGTGAGGTAGCCACCGGCGACGGCGGCGTTCGGCGGCGTCTCCCGGATCCATGCGTCGCTGACGACCACGCCGGCACTGGCATCCGCGGTATTCGCGGCAGGCGTCTGCGATGTCGATGACGACGCATCGGGCGTTGCCGGCTGGCATCCGGCGAGCGCGATGATCAGACCGGCGGCGACGGGGCCGATGGCGAGGGAAAACGGGCGGCGTGCGGACATCGCGGTGCTCCTGGAGTCGACGGATGGGCGCCGGCATCGCGCCCGTAGGCGGGCATTATCGCAGCGTGCGATATCCGGCCGTCGCGCGACGCAAGCGTCGCCATGCTGGCTGCGTCCAGGCGGCGCTGCCAATGCGACCGGGTGTCGCAGCGGGGCGCCCGACGCCACCGGCGTGCCCGCTCTCCATTGCAGCCATCCCGGCAGCATGCAAGGACGCACGCGCACCGGGGCGCCCGCCGCCGCAACCCACGGGCGAACTGCCTGTTTACGGCCAGCCGGTATCCTGTCCGCATGCCAGACAGTTCCTCATCCGACGTCCTCACCCCCACCCAGCTCAACACACTGGCGCGCGGCCTGCTGGAGGACACGTTTCCAAACGTCGTCGTCGAGGGCGAACTGGGCAACCTGTCGCGGCCGGCGTCGGGGCATCTGTACTTCACGCTCAAGGACGCACGCGCGCAGGTGCGCTGCGCGCTGTTCCGTTCGCGCGGCCAGGGCCTGCGCTTCGTACCGCGCGAAGGGCTGCTGGTCCGCGCGCGTGGCCGGGTCACGCTGTACGAGGCGCGCGGCGACTACCAGCTGATCCTCGACTCGCTGGAAGAAGCCGGCGAAGGCGCATTGCGTCGCGCCTTCGACGCGCTGAAAGCCCGGCTGCAGGCCGAGGGCCTGTTCGACGCCGAGCGCAAGCGCGATCTGCCCGCGTTTCCGCGGAGGATCGGCGTCATCACCTCGCCCTCGGGCGCCGCGGTGCGGGACGTGCTGAGCGTGCTCGCGCGGCGCCTGCCGCTGGTCGAGGTCGACGTGTTGCCGGTGCCGGTCCAGGGTGCGGACGCCCCGCCGAAGATCCGCGCGATGCTCGAACGCGCCGGTGCCAGCGGCCGCTACGACGTGATCCTGCTCGCGCGCGGTGGTGGTTCGCTGGAGGACCTGTGGGCGTTCAACGACGAGGCGCTCGCGCGCGCTGTGGCCGCATCGCCGGTGCCCGTGGTCTCGGCAATCGGCCATGAGACCGACTTCAGCCTGACCGACTTCGCTGCCGACCTGCGCGCGCCCACGCCGTCGGTGGCCGCGGAACTGCTGGTCCCCGACCGCAACGAACTCGCGACCCGGGTCCGTCGATTGCAGCGTCATGTCGACGACACGCACCTGCGCGCGATGCAGCAGCGGTTCCAGCGTCTCGACCGCGCGGCGCTGCGTCTGCAAGCGCAACGCCCGCAGGCACGTCTGGATGCGCTGCGCCTGCGCCAGGACGAAGCGCTGCGGCGCCTGTCGATGGCCATGCGCCAGCAGCTGCAGCAGCGCGGCGCACGCTTGCGTCATGCCGAGGCTGTGCTGCGGGCGGCTACGCCGCAGCGCCGGTTGCAGCAGTTGCGCGAACGCCTGTCCGCGCTCGGCCCGCGTCCCGGCGCGGCACTCGCCCGCCACCTAGAACGCGATCGACTGCGCCTGCGTGGACTGTCCCGCTCGCTGGAAGCGGTGAGCCCGCTGGCCACGATCGCCCGTGGCTACAGCATCCTGCAGCGCGCGGATGGCGGCATTGTCCGCAGCGTCTTCGACACTTCGCCGGGCGAACCCCTGCAGGCGCGACTCGTGGATGGCAGCCTGCGCGTGCGTGTGGAGCCGTCGGAGTCCTGATTCGCCCCCTGCGCCGGCACCGCCACCCTGCCCGGCTGGCGTTCCGGCTGCAGCAAACGCAGTGTTCCGACGCATCTCGCCCGCCGCTCACGCCGCCGCTGTCATGCTGGGCGCCCACGTCACGACGGAGTTCCCGCACGATGACCAAGGCGTCCGACCTGTTCGTCCAGGCGCTCGAAGCCGAGGGCGTGACCCACGTCTTCGGCATTCCCGGCGAGGAAAATCTCGACCTGCTCGAATCCCTGCGCGCATCCGACATCGCGCTCGTCCTCACCCGTCACGAACAGGCCGCCGGCTTCATGGCCGCGACCTACGGCCGCCTGACCGGCAACGCCGGCGTCTGCCTGTCGACGCTCGGCCCCGGCGCGACCAATCTGGTCACGCCCGCCGCCTACGCGCAGCTCGGGGCGATGCCGATGCTGATGATCACCGGGCAGAAGCCGATCCGCACCAGCAAGCAGGGGCATTTCCAGATCGTCGACGTTGTCGACATGATGCGGCCGCTGACCAAGTCGACCCACCAGCTGGTGTCCGCCGACGCCATCCCCGCGCGCGTGCGCGATGCGTTCCAGCGCGCGGAAGAGGAACGCCCGGGCGCGACCCATCTCGAACTGCCGCAGGACATCGCCGGCGACGATACCGATGCGGGCCTGCTGCCGGCGCCCTACACCCGTCGGCCGCTGGCCGAGCACAAGGCGATCGCGCACGCGGCAGATGCGATCCGTAGCGCCAAGCATCCGCTGTTGATGCTCGGCGCCGGCGCCAACCGCAAGACCACGGCGCGGATGCTGCGCGCCTTCGTCGACCGCCTCGGCATTCCGTTCTTCAGCACCCAGATGGGCAAGGGCGTGCTCGACGAGACGCATCCGCTGTGGCTGGGCACCGCCGCGCTCTCGGACAAGGATTTCGTGCACCGCGCGATCGACGCGGCCGACTGCATCGTCAACATCGGCCACGACGTCATCGAGAAGCCGCCGTTCTTCATGCGCGGCGGCCGGCGCACGGTGATCCACGTGAACTACGAAAGTGCCGTGGTCGACCAGGTCTATTTCCCGCAGATCGAGGTCGTCGGCGACATCGCCAACACCGTCTGGCAGCTGGCCGAAGCGCTGGATGCGCCGCAGCCGCACTGGGACTTCGCGTTCTTCGACCGCGTGCGGACGGCGCTGTGCGAGAACATTGCGGCGCTGGCGGGCGACGACCGTTTCCCCGTGCACGGCCCGCACCTGGTCAAGACCCTGCGCGACGCGCTCGACCCGCACGACATCGTCTGTCTCGACAACGGTCTCTACAAACTGTGGTTCGCGCGCAACGACCGCTGCCGTGAGCCCAATACGCTGCTGCTCGACAACGCGCTGGCGACGATGGGCGCGGGCCTGCCGTCGGCCATCGCCGCCAAGCTGGTGCACGGCGATCGCAGGATCGTCGCGGTCTGCGGCGACGGCGGCTTCATGATGAATTCGCAGGAGCTCGAGACCGCGGTGCGGCTCGGACTCGATCTCGTGGTCATCGTGTTGCGCGACGATGCGTACGGCATGATCAAGTGGAAGCAGCAGCACGAGGATTACCCGGTCTACGGCATGGACTACGGCAATCCCGATTTCGTGCGTTACGCGCAGAGCTACGGCGCGCGGGGCCATCGTCCGGACAGCGCCGCCGCGTTCGCCGGCATCCTGCGGACCGCGCTGGAGACCCCGGGCGTCGACCTGATCGATCTCGCCATCGACTACAGCGATGACGACGTCCTGCTCAATACCGACATTCCCGCCCGCAGCGCCGCGATCGACTGATCCGCGCGCGCCCCTGTATTTCCTTTCCGGAGTGCCCCCATGGCCAAGCAGAAGACCGCCCGCAAGCCCACCGGCCTTGCCCGCAGCTATCCCTATTACCTTGCCAATGCCGCAGTGGCCGCGAACACCGATCTCGAGGTACGCGACAAGTACAGTGGGCAGGTCGCCACGCGCGTGGCGATGGGCGACGCCGCGGCGATCCGCAAGGCGATCGTCGCCGCGCACAAGGCGCGCGGGCCGATGGCCGATTTCCCGCCCGACAAGCGCCGCGACGTGCTCGAACACTGCGTGCGCCGCTTCGAAGAACGCTTCGACGAACTCGCGCTCGCGCTGTGCATCGAGGCCGGCAAGCCGATCAAGGATGCCCGCGGTGAAGTCACCCGCCTGATCGACACCTTCCGCATCGCGGCCGGCGAAGCCACGCGCAGCGAAGGCGAGACGATCGAATTGCAGATCTCGGAACGCACGCGCGGCTACCGCGGCATGGTCAAGCGTGTCCCGATCGGCGTCTGCAGTCTCATCACGCCGTTCAACTTTCCGCTCAACCTGGTGGCGCACAAGGTGGCGCCGGCGATCGCGGCGGGCTGCCCGTTCGTGCTCAAGCCGGCGGCGAAGACCCCGGTCGGCGCGCTGATCATCGGCGAGATCCTGGCCGAAACCGACCTGCCCAAGGGCGCGTTTTCGGTGATTCCCTGCAGCAATGAGGACGCCGCGGCACTGACCGAGGACGAGCGCATCGCGCTGCTGAGTTTCACCGGCGGCCTGGTCGGCTGGGACCTCAAGGCGCGCGCCGGCAAGAAGAAGGTCGTGCTGGAACTCGGCGGCAACGCGGCCTGCATCGTCGACGAGGATCCTGGCCTGCCGCTGGACAAGGTGGTCGAACGCCTCGTGTTCGGCGCGTATTACCAGTCCGGCCAGAGCTGCATCGGCGTGCAGCGCATCTACGCGCATCGCAGTGTGCATGAAGCCCTGCGTCGCAAGCTGAAGAAGGCGATCGGCGCGCTGCGCAGTGGCGACCCGCGCGACGAAGATACTTTCGTCGGCCCGGTCATCGACAGCGACGCGGCCGACCGGATCGAGTCCTGGATCGACGCCGCGCGCAAGGGCGGCGCCAAGGTCATCGCCGGCAGCAAGCGCGAGGGCAACATCATTCCCGCGACGCTGCTCGAGAAGGTGCCGCGCGATGCCGACCTGCAACGCAAGGAAGTGTTCGGCCCGGTGGCACTGCTGGAGCCGGTCGACAGTTTCGACGAGGCGATCGCACGGGTGAACGACAGCGACTTCGGCCTGCAGGCCGGCGTCTTCACCGGCAACCTCACCCATGCGATGCGCGCCTGGGACCGGATCGAAGCCGGCGGCGTCGTGGTCGGCGACGTACCGAGCTTCCGCGTCGACAACATGCCCTACGGCGGGATCAAGGATTCGGGCTGCGGCCGCGAAGGCGTGAAGTACGCGATCCGCGACATGACCGAAGAACGCCTGCTGGTGATCCGCGATCCGGCCTGAGGCGGGTTGCTGCCCCCTCAGGCGATGGCGCGATCGGCGTCGGCGTCGCGGCTCCGTCCGGCTGCGACATCGATGGCATCGATCGCGCCCCCGCGCAATGCACTGCGCAGCAGATCGATCGGGGCCGGCGGCGTCGAGGACGTATCCGTGTCCATCCCTGCCTCGAACACGCGGGTCTGCCGGCGCCCGCCCCGCTTTGCGGCGTACATGGCCTGGTCGGCCTGGCGCATCAACGTGGCAAGGCTGTAGTCCGCGGTTTCCACCGACGCCACGCCAAAGCTGGCTGCAATGCGGAACGCATAGCCTTCCGCTTCAGTATCGATCGCGCCGAAGCGCGCCTGCGCATCGCCGGCCAGACGGATCGCCGCCGTCGCGTCCAGTCCCGGCAGGAACAGCGCGAACTCTTCACCGCCCAACCTTCCGAACGCATCGACGTCACGGCACAGCGGACGCACGGCCTCGGCCACGCGCTGCAGCGCCCAGTCACCCGCGGCGTGCCCGTAGCGGTCGTTGACCTGCTTGAAGTGGTCGAGATCGAACATCACCAGCACCGCAGGCTCCGCATCCCGCGCGCATTGCACGAGCGCGCGGGCAGCGCGTTCGGAAAAATGCTGCCGGTTGCAGATGCCGGTCAGCGCGTCGGTCTCGGTCATGCGCTTGAGCCGCACCTGCAGCCGCTTGGTCTTGTAGGCCCAGTAACCCACCGATGCCAGCCCGGCGATGAGCACCAGCGCCAACAACAGCCAGTTCTGCGCGCGCTGCTCGGTGACGCGCTTCTGCAGCTCCAGCACCTCGTTTTTCTGCCGCAGCAACTCGATCTGCTGCGCCTGCTGCAACGACTGGTGGCGCACGACCTGATAGGCCATTTCGCGCGACTTTACGTCGTTGAAGTGCGCGCGCTCGGCTTCGGCATACAGCCTGTAGGCGGACAGCGCGGATGCCAGGTCATTGCCCTGCAGTGCAAGCAGGTACTGCACATGGTGTGCCTTGACGATCGCCTCAGCCGACATCGCCTCCGTGCTGATCGACAGCGCCCTATCGGCGTGCATCCGCGCGGCCGCCGGCCCGCCGGCCTTCATCGACAACTCCGCCAACGCGGCGTGGTACTGGGCGATAATGAAGGGGTAGCCGGTCGCTTCCACTTCCGGCAGATACTGCGTCAACAGCGCGATCGCTTCGCCTACCCGATCCTGCGCCTCCATCTGGCGCGCGTGATGCCAGCGCACGAAGGCCGCGATGATCGGCTCTCCATCACACGCCTCCGCACCGTTCCGCGCCATGTCATCGGCAAACCTTTCCTTGAGGCCATTCCGGGCCTCTAGCGTTACGCTCGCGATTGCGCACCGTGTTCGCGCCGAGGGCTGATCGTTGGAGACGACAGCGGTGTGGCGGAGCGCCAATCCATACTCACCCACCTGGTTGTAGACGATAGCGGCGACCATCAGTCCACGGTGCCGGAGATCTTTTTCCTGGATGCTCTCCGCAAGCGGGAGCATGACATCCAACGCCCGCAACGCATCTTCGAACTGCCGAAGTACCGCGTGGGTGTTCGCCAGCATGGAGGCGGCGACGAAACGTGTTCCCGGATCTGACGAACTCGCCAGAATCTGCCTGAGTTCTGAAACGGCCGCTTCCGACTTCCCGGAGGTCATCGCACGATGAACCCTGAGCATTCGAATCCGGCTAGCCTGGTCCGGCGTGGCCTGTGCGAGCAATCCATCCAGCTCGTCGAGCAGCAAGTCGACCCGCTGCGGATCCGATGTCCGCAGCGAGTCAGCTTCTTCGATCATTGAGTCCAGCGACGGACTCGCGTGCAGAACGCTGGTCGACGCGAAAGCACATGCGAGCCAGGCCACGCACGCCCAACGTCGAACCGTCGCCTGCGCGCGAGTCGAGTTCGGCTTATGCGTCGCTGGCTTCGTGATCATCCTGATCTTGCCCGTGGTCATCGTTCTGATCGGGACGATCCTGCTGCGGCTCGGACTCGCCACCATCGGGCGTCATGATGACGCAGGCCATAACTTGGTTCCGTGCGGCTTCCCGGCTCAAAGCCAGGAGCACACCCTGATCTCCATCGAATGCGAAAAACGTGTCTTCACCCGCAGCTTCCAGCTGAGCAACAACGTCCAACATGACTTCCCCTTCCTGTTCGCTGACTTGCGATTCTTCTTGAGGCAGATCCGGGTGAGTTCAGCCGTCAGGAAAAAGACGTCTCCACATCACCTCATCCCGCACCATCGCCCGCCCCGGCGGCACCACGAGCGTGGTGTGCTGGCGCAGTTTGGCGTCGACAAGCCCCCTGAGCGGCACCCGCTCCACCCGGGGCCGCGCGACCGCGAGCGTAGCAGCTTCATAGAGCGTCACGACATGGTCCAGGGGGTAGTCCTCCGACAGACGGTCGACCAGCAGCGCCCGCTCGGCGGCCGTATTGCTGAAACGGCCTGTGTCGCGGATTCCGGCCACCCCTACCTGCCACAGCACCAGCCAGGCGGACGGGTCGATGATCCGGCGGTAGAACATGAACTGGCTGGCCTCGTAGTGCTGGCAGCCGACGTCGCCCGGGTCGACGCCCAGGTCCGCGTACAGGCAGTCCTCGGCCGAGATGCCCGGCTCCATCACGGCCTGGAAGCCCTCGGCGCGGGCCGCGGCGATCGCCCGGTGCGGCACGCAGGCGAACACGCCCGGATGGCCGTAGAACGCACCGCAGACCTCGCGGCCGGCGCGCACTTCGGTCAGCATCGCCTCGACCATGTCGGCGTAGGTGCGGTGGCGTGAGCGGCCCTCGCGGTAGAACGGCTGCAGGCTGCGCGCATCGGCGTTCATGCGCATCACCCACTGCTCCACCAGCGGATCGGAGACCGCGACGAAGACCACGTCCGCCGTTTCGATGTGCCGCCGTGCGCGTGGCCCCAGATGCGCGCCGAGCATCATGCCGACGCCCACGCAGGCCAGCCTCCCCTTGCGCTCCATTCCGATTTTCCCCTGTGCGAGCGCGGAATCTAGTCGCCAGGCGGGGCGTTCACAAGCGCGCGCCACGTCCGGCGATCCAGACGCCAGCGCTGCCAGCCGACGGCGGGCGCCCCCGGTACGAAACCCAGACGCTGCATCAGACCCACGGCCGCCGCATGGCCCACGCGATGCCGGGTCCACAACGCCTCGAACGCGTCCGCGCCGAGGACGGCATCACGCAGATGCCCGAGCGCCGCGGTCGCGACGCCCCGTGCCTGCGCAGCCGGAGGCAACAGCAGGCCGGTCTCGGCGGTGCGCCCATCGACATCGGGGACCAGCGACAGCAGCCCCTGCGCGCCTGATGCCGTGTCGAGCCGCCAGTAACGCGCCACGGGCGGATTCGCCCGCATCTGCCACTGCGCAGCCGCGAACGCGCGGTTCGCGGCCTCGCGATCGAGCACCGGCGCGACATGTCGCATCGTCTCCGGATCGCCGTACAGAGCCGCGAACAGCTCGACGTCCCGGTCGGCCAGCAGCGTGGCGCGCGCGTGGGCGGTCTCGAAATCGTCAGGCCAGCCCTGCGGCGCGGCGGCCAGTGCGGCGCCGGCGCTCATGCCGCGGTGGCGTCCAGTGCAGACCATGCCCCTGCCCGCCCGCAACGCGAGACGTTCCGGTCATGGGGCTTCGGAACGACGTCGTCGTTCGGCCTGTGGGCGACGGAACAGGTCATCGAGGGTCTGGATTCGCTCGATGCCGCACCCGGCTCCGCGCCTCAGCTGCCCCGCGCCGTCAGCACACGCTCGACGTCGGCCAGCGACAGCCCGCGCGCGCGCAGCAGGACGATCAGGTGGTACAGCAGGTCGGCGCCTTCGCCCAGCAGGTCCTCGTCGGTCTGCACCAGCGCGGCGAGCGCGGTTTCGACGCCTTCCTCGCCGACCTTCTGCGCGATGCGGCGGATGCCCCCGTCGAACAGCCGGGTCGTGTAGCTGCCCTCGGGGCGCTCGCGCTCGCGGGTCTCGATCAGCGCGTCGAGTTCGGCGAGCACGCCGGCTGGTGCGGTCGGGAAACAGCTCGGTCGCTGCAGGTGGCAGGTGGGACCGCGCGGCGTCGCCAGCACCAGCAGCGTGTCCGCGTCGCAATCCATCTCCATCGACACCAGTTCCAGAACGTGGCCGGACTGCTCGCCCTTGGTCCACAGGCGCTGCTTGCTGCGGCTGAAGAACGTCACCTCGCCGCGGCGCAGGGTTTCGGCGAACGCGTCGCGGTCCATGTAGCCGAGCATCAGCACGCGCAGCGTGGCGGCGTCCTGCACGATGGCAGGCAGCAGGCCATCGCCCTTGGACCAGTCGAGCGCCTCGGCCTCGGGCGCGATGGCGATGGCGGGGGTGTCGTCCTGCGGCTGGGTCATTGGAGTCGCATGTCGATGGCCTGGTCGGCCAGTTCGCGCTTGAGCGCAGGGATGGCGATGCGGCCGCTGTGGAACACGCTGGCCGCGAGCGCGCCGTCGACATCGGCCTCGATGAAGGCGGCGGCGAAGTGTACCGGCGCACCGGCCCCGCCAGAAGCGATCAGCGGTACCGGACACACCGCGCGCGCGGCCTGCAACTGGGCGATGTCGTAGCCCGTCCGCACACCATCGTTGTCCATGCAATTGAGGACGATCTCGCCGGCGCCCAGACGCACGGCCTCGGCGATCCAGTCGAGCGTGCGGATCGGCAGTTCGCGGGTGCGGTCGGGATCGCCGGTGTAGCTGCGCACCCGCCATTCGCCGTCCACCTCGCGGATCGAATCAATGCCGACGACGACGCACTGCACGCCGAAGGCCTCCGCAAGCTCGGAAATCAGTGAGGGGCGTTCCAGCGCCGGCGTGTTGACCGAGATCTTGTCGGCGCCGGCGTGCAGCACCGCGCGCGCGGTCTCGACATCGCGGATGCCGCCGGCGACGCAGAACGGAATGTCGATCAGCCGCGACACGCGTTCCACCCAGCCGCGGTCGACCGACCGACCCTGCGGGCTGGCCGAGATGTCGTAGAACACCAGCTCGTCGGCGCCCGCATCGCGATAGCGCAGTGCGAGATCGACGATGTCGCCCATGTCGACGTGATCGCGGAACCGCACGCCCTTGACCACACGGCCCTCGCGCACGTCGAGGCAGGGAATGATGCGGCGGCTCAGCATGCCAGTGCCTCGGCGACGCCCAGGCGGCCTTCGAGCAGGGCGCGGCCGAGCACGATGCCGCCGCAGCCCTGCGCCTTGGCCGCACGCACGTCGGCGAGTTCGCGCACGCCGCCCGATGCCTGCACCTCCAGCGTCGGCACTAGCGCCTTGAGGTGCGCATAGAGATCGAGATTCGGGCCGGACAGCATGCCGTCGCGGGCGATATCGGTGCTCAGCAGATGGCGCAGGCCGCCCTGCGCATAACGCACTGCGAGCACGTCGAGCGTGGCGTCGGCGGTTTCGGTCCAGCCGTGTACCGGGAGATGCCAGACGCCATCACGGCCCTGGCGGGTGTCGAGCGCGACGGTGACGTGCTCCGCGCCGAAGGTCTCGATCCACTGCAGCACGCGTGCGGGCTCGCGCACGGCCAGCGACCCGACCACGACGCGCTCGGCGCCCGCGTCGAGAATGCGGCGCACGTCGTCCTCGGTGCGCACGCCGCCGCCGGTCTGCACGCGCAGCCCGGTATCGGCGCGGATGCGCGCCAGCAGCGGCGCGAGCGTGTAGCCGCCTTCGCGCGCAGCGTCGAGATCGACCAGATGCAGCCACTCGGCGCCGGCCTCGGCATAGGCTTCGATCTGCGCCAGCGGATCGTCGCCGTAGCGGGTTTCCTGCGCGTAATCGCCCTGCGCCAGGCGCACGACGCGGCCATGGCGGATGTCGATCGCGGGATAGACGGTGAATGCCATGACTCAGGCCTCGAACGCGGGGGAAATAAAATTGCGCAGCACGCGCGCGCCGACGGCGGCCGAGCGCTCGGGATGGAACTGGGTACCGGCAATGCGGCCGCGACGCACCGCAGCGGCGAACGCCTCGCCGTGATCGCCGGCCAGCACGCAGTCACCGGTGACCGGCGCGGCGAAGCTGTGGACGAAATAGGCCTGGGCGCCGTCGACGCCTTCGACCAGCGGGTCGGGACGCGTGGCCCGCAGGGTGCTCCAGCCCATGTGCGGCACGCGCAGACCGGCGCCGCCGCGCAGGCGAGACACGCGACCCGGCAGCAGGCCGAGACCGGCGACGTCGCCCTCCTCCGAGGATTCGAACAGCAGCTGCATGCCGACGCAGATGCCGAGCAGCGGCCGCTCCAGCGTCCGCAGGACCTCGACCAGATCGAGCTGCTGCAGCCGCGCCATCACCTGCGCCGCCGTGCCGACGCCGGGCAGGATCACCCGATCGGCAGCGCGGATGCTGGCCGCGTCGGTGACCAGCGGCGCTTCGATGTCGAGACGCTCGAAGGCGTAGCGCACCGAGCCGGTGTTGGCGCCACCGGCGTCGACGATGACGACGCGCATCACAACGTCCCCTTCGTACTCGGCAACGCATCCCCGCTGCGCCGCACCGCCTGGCCCAGCGCGCGCGCAAAGACCTTGAAGCAGGCTTCGACCTTGTGGTGATCGTTGTCGCCCTCGACCCTGAGGTTGAGGTTCAACGCCGCCGAGTCGCAGATCGACCGGAAGAAATGCTCGACCAGCTCGGTCGGCATGTCGCCGACGCGTTCGCGCACGAAACTGCCATTGAAGACGAGATACGGCCGGCCGCCGAAATCGAGTGCCGCACTCGCCAGGGTCTCGTCCATCGGCAAGGTGAAGCCGTAGCGCGCGATGCCGCGCTTGTCGCCGAGCGCGTCGCGCAGCGCCTGGCCCAGCGCGATGCCGGTGTCCTCGATCGTGTGGTGCTCGTCGATCTGCAGGTCGCCTTGCGCCTGCACCACCAGCGAAATGCCGGCGTGCTTGCCGATCTGGTCGAGCATGTGATCGAAGAACGGCAGGCCGGTCGACACGCGTGCATCGGTCGCGGCGTCGAGATCGAGTTCGACGCGGATGCGGGTCTCCTTCGTATTGCGGACCACGGTCGCGCGACGCGGCGCATCGCAGAGTGCGTGCGCGATGCCGGCCCAGTCCCATTCGCCGCCGAACTGCGCGGTGCGCAGCTTGAAGCCGCGGATGCCGAGATTGTCGGCGAACTGGATGTCGGTATCGCGGTCGCCGACCATCGCGGAATTGTCGAGATCGATGCCGCGATCACGCAGGTAGTGCATCACCAGACCGAGCGCCGGCTTGCGTGTCGGTGCGTTGTCGGCCGGCCAGCTGCGGTCGACCAGCACTTCGCGGAACACGATGCCCTGGCTTTCGAAGATGCCCAGCATCAGGTCGTTGGGGCCGTCGAACGTCGCCTGCGGATAGCCCTCGGTGCCGAGGCCATCCTGGTTGGTGACGATGACGAACTCGAAGCCGGCATCGCGCAGCCGCAGCATCGCCGGGATCACGCCGGGCACGAAGCGCAGCTTCTCGAAGGCATCGATCTGGAAATCCGCCGGCTCCTCGATCAGGGTGCCGTCGCGGTCGACGAACAGGATCTTCTTGCCGCGCGCACTCATGCCGCGATCTCCAAAGCTTGCAGGGCGGACAGCACGCGCGCGTTCTGCGCAGGCGTGCCCAGACTAATGCGCAGCGCGTCGCCCAGCTGCGGCGCGGCGCGCTGGTCGCGCACGACGATGCCGGCCGACAGCAGCGCAGCGAACGCACGATCCGCATCGGTGAAGCGGACCAGCAGGTAATTGCCGGCCGACGGATAGACCTGGCGCACGCCCGGCGTGGTCGCGAGCGCGGCGCCGAGCGCCTCGCGCTCGGCGATGGTCTCAATGACACGTGCCTGCGTGAGCGGGAGCGCCTCCGGCGACAGACCGGCCAACGCGAGATCGGCGCAGGGCGTCGGCACCGGATACGGCGCCTGGCAACGGCGCAGCACCGCGATCAGATCGGAGTGGCCGATCGCCACGCCGATACGCGCAGCCGCGAGCGCATGCGCCTTCGACAACGTGCGCAAGACGACGAGATTGTCGTGGGTCGCAAGCAAGGTCGTGGCCGAGGCCGCGCCGGCGAATTCGATGTAGGCCTCGTCGACGACGACGACCGCACGGCCCGCCAGCGCATCGGCAAGACTGGTCACGTCGGACAGCGGCACCAGACCGCCGGTCGGATTCGACGGCGAGCAGAGGAACACGAGCCGGGCCGAACGCGCGAGCGCCGCGGTGCGAACCGCTTCGACATCGACCGTGAATCCATCGATGCCATCGACCAGCGGCACTTCGACAAAATCGGCGCCCTGCAACCGCGCGCTGACCGCGTACATGCCGAACACCGGCGGCGTCGCCAGCACGGCGTCCCGGCCGGGGACGCACAACGCGCGCACCAGCAGATCGATCGCCTCGTCGCTGCCGCGGCCGATCAGCAGCTGCTCGACCTCGACGCCATACACCTCGGCCAGCCGCGCCTGCAGCTCGGGCGGCTGCGGCGAGGGATAGCGCCGGCAACGCCCGCCGGCATCGCCGGGATTCGCCAGTGGCGCCTCGTTGGCGTTGAGCCAGACGTCCCCTTCGAGCCGCTGCGTGCGCGCCGACGCATAGCCGGCGAAATCACGCAGGTCCTCGCGGACCAGATCGCGCACGCTGCTCATGCCGCCGCCTTCGCGATCCGGAGCGCGACCGCGTTCGCGTGGGCGTCGAGGCCTTCGGCGCGCGCCATCGTCACCGCATCGGGACCGATCGCGCGGATGCCGGCGGCATTCGCCGACTGCACGCTGACCGTGTTCTGGAAGCTCGACACGCTGACCCCACTCCAGGCCCGCGCCGCGCCGCCGGTCGGCAGGACGTGGTTGGTGCCGCTGCAGTAATCGCCGAGCGCTTCGGGCGTCCAGTCGCCGAGGAACACCGATCCGGCGACCTCGACGCGATCGAGCCAGTCGCGCGGCGCGCGCAGCGCGAGGATCAGGTGTTCGGGCGCGTAGCGGTTGCTGATGTCGAACGCGGTGTCGAGCGTATCCACCCGCAGCAGCCGCGAGCGCGCCATCGCCTGGCGCGCGATCGCCGCGCGCGGCAGCGCCGCCAGTTGCGTGGAGAGTTCCGCGCGGACTTTTTCCAGCAACGCATCGTCGTCGGACAGCAGCAGCACCTGCGAATCCGGACCGTGTTCGGCCTGCGACAGCAGATCGGCGGCGACGAACGCGGCGTCCGCACCGCCGTCGGCGATCACCAGCACTTCCGACGGACCGGCCGGCATGTCGATCGCGACGGTGCCGCCCTGCGCGACCTGCTGCTTGGCCTCGGTGACGAAGCTGTTGCCGGGGCCGAACAACTTGTCGCAGGCGGGCACGCACGCGGTACCGAATGCCATCGCCGCGATCGCCTGCGCACCGCCCAGCTTGAACACGCGGTGCACGCCGGTGAGCCTGGCGGCCACCAGCACCGCCGGATCGGCGCTGCCGTCAGGACGCGGCGGCGTGCACAGCACCACCTCGCGACACCGGGCCAGCCGCGACGGCACGCCGAGCATCAGCGCGGTCGACGGCAGCGGCGCGGTCCCGGCCGGCACATACAGGCCGACGCGCGGGATCGGACGCACGATGCGCGCGCAATTGACGCCCTCGGCGGTATCGACGTTGTAGCCGGCGGTCATGCCGGCCGCGTGGAACCGCTCGATGCGCGCGGCGGCATTGACCATGGCCCGACGCAGCTCGGCGGGTACCGCGGCCTCGGCGGCGGCGAATTCCTCGGCGCCGACCTCGAAGTCGTCCAGGTCCACGCGGTCGAAGCGTTCGGTCAGTTCGCGCACGGCCTCGTCGCCCCGTGCGCGCACGTCGTCGAGGATGTCGGCAACCGCGCTGCGCGTCCGCGTCGCCACGGTCTGCGTGGGCCGGCGCAGCAGCTCGGTGCGCGCATCGGCGTCGGCATCGCACCAGTCGACGATCGCGGGCAGCGCGTCGTCGAGGGGCGTCGTCTCGATCTGCGGGTTCATGCCAGCATCCGCTCCACCGGCAGCACCATCACACCGGCCGCGCCGGCCTGCTTGAGCGCCTCGAGACGCGGCCAGGTCATCTCACCGTGGCAGAGCACCTGCAGCGCGACGCGATCGCTGCCGTCGACCTGCAGCAGCGTCGGCGCCTCGGCGTCGGGCAACAGCTTGAGCAGTGCATCCACGCCGTCGCGGCGCGACTGGAACATCACCAGCCGGCTGTCGCGCAGCCGCAGCACGCCGTCGAGACGGCGCAGCAGCAGCGACGCGAGTTCACCGCGGACATCCGCGAATGGCGTCACCGGGCCGGCCAGCACCGCCTCGCTGGTCATCAGCGTGACCGCGGGCTTGAGCTGGTTCGCGGTCAGCGTGGCGCCGCTCGACACCAGATCGCAGATCACATCGGCCTGTCCGAGGCGCGGCGCGATCTCGACCGAACCCGACAGGTTGACGATGGTCGCGTCCACGCCGTTCGCATCCAGCCATTGCTGCAGCAGGCTGGGATAGCTGGTGGCGATGCGGCTGCCCTGCAGCTGCGCCGGTCCGGTCCATTCGGTGGATTCGGGAATCGCGATGTCGAGCCGGCACCCGCCGAAGCCGAGGCTGCGCACCGCCTTCGACACCTGCGGCTGGCCACGCAGTGCGCGATCGGCGCCGACCTCGTCGAGCACGTTGCGGCCGACGATGCCGTAGTCGCAGACGCCATCGGCGAGCAGGCCGGGAATGTCGTCGTCGCGCACCAGCAGCAGGTCGACCGGCAGGGTCTCGCCGTAGCAGAACAGCTTGTCGCGGCTTTCGCGCCAGGACAGACCGCAGGACGCCAGCAGGCCACGCGCCGGCTCGCTCAGGCGACCGGACTTCTGGATGGCGATACGCAGGCGATCGCGCGTGGCGCCGCCGTTCACAGGACTCATGGGGGTGACCTCAGTGGGATTCGTTGGTGCGAGACACGCGGCGCGCCGCAATGGCGTAGCCGCCGGCGCCGCGATCGAGCGTGCGGGCCACGCGGCCGACGGTCGTGACGCTGACGCCGGTGCGGTCGTGGATCTCGCGATACGGCATGCCCTGCTGCAGCAGCGGGACCACGCGCCAGCGATCGACCAGCGCTTCCAGCTCGGCCGGCGTGCACAGGTCGTCGAGAAAACGCGCGACCTCGTCGGCCGACTTCAGCTGCGCGAACGCACGCGCCAGCGCCGTCAGCGAGGCGCTGGCTTCATGGTCCGGCAGGGGTTCGGGGCGTTGCTTCACGTGCGTCGGTAAACGTATCAATGTAATAGCGTGCTAGTACATTACGCCGATTCGTCGCGAAGTCAACCGATCTGCGGGCCTCGTACACCTTGCGTTGCGATACCGTGGTCCCGGCGCAGGCGGCCCCGGCGGATCGCGCCGCCTGCGCGCTGCGCCGCATCGCAGCGTTCTACCTGGAGCGCCCGCGGATCCGCGACCATCCACTGCCGAACCTCCGCACCCAGGTGACCCATGCGCGAACGCTTGCAGGCGCTGCTCGATGCGGGACGCGACGATGCGCTGTTGCGCTTCGGGCTCGGCAACGCCTGCCTGCAGGCGGACGAGCCGGACGCGGCGGCGACGCATCTGCAGGCGGCGACGCGGCACGACCCGGACTACTCGGCGGCGTGGAAGCTGCTGGGCAAGGCGTTGCTGGCGTGCGGGCGCGTAGACGAAGCGGACGCCGCTTGGCGCGCGGGACTCGAGGCGGCGGCGCGGCGCGGCGACGTGCAGTCGGCGAAGGAGATGACGGTCTTCCTGCGACGGATCGAGCGCGGCCGGCAGGCGGGCGCCTAGGCGGAGCAGGCCACACCACCGGACAGCCGCAACGGGTGCGTCCTGAGCTGCCCACCCCGGGATCGCGTCGGGACGTTCTGAAGGCACGCGCTTGCGCGCGGTGGGACTTGCCCGAAACGCACCTTCGCGCGTGGGCGCGCGCCTGCGGCAGTGCCGGACGGTCGCTAGTCGGCGCGTCTGCGCGCCTGCATCACCATCCAGGCCAGGGCGACGCCGCACAGCGCACCCACCGACGACATGAACACCCGCGCGGCGAGGAAGTTCGGGTCGTGGATCTTCTGCAGCGCGATCCGCGCATAGACCGGCGATTCGAGTTTGACCACGCCCATGTAGAACAGATGCCAGGCGTCGATGCCGGTCGCGATTGCCAAAGCGACGAGACTGCCCCAGCCGATCGCATGCCCGTGCGCCCAGCGGCTGCGTGCGCCGATCCAATGGAACACGAGGTAACACATCGCGCCGACGAGCAGCGCGATCAGCGCCGCCTCCAGCACGCCCAGCCAGCCGAAGTGCAGCGGCAGGTTCAAGCCGTCTTGCCCGGAGCCTGCACGCGCCAGCGCGGCAGCACACCGAGCAGCGCACCGTTGGAGACGAGCTTCACCGCGGCGGCGACTTCGCCGTCGAGGGCGCGATCGCGATCGAGGAAGGGGATCGCCTGGCGCACGATCGCGTGCGCGGCAGCGACGATCTCACCGGGATGGAACGGCTCGCAGGCCGCGAGCTCGGCGCGCAGCGCTTCCACTTCGTCGACGAAAGCGCCGCGGGTCGGGCGATCGGACGCCGGACCGCCCTGCACCTTTGCCGCCAGCGCTTCGGCATCGCCGCGCCGCGCCAGATCGCGCGCGGCGTTGATCATGTCCACGCGCAGGTCCAGCGCCTGCGCGGCGGTGTAGAGCTCGAGCGCCAGCACCTTGCCCAGATCGTCGGCCATCGACAGCACGTGGCGTGCTTCGTTGGTGCCCATCGACACGTGGTCTTCGGCGTTCGCGCTCGTCGGGATCGAATACACGCTGGCCGGATGCGCGCGCGTGGCGAGATCGTTGACGATCGCCGCCGCGGTGTACTGCACGATCATGTAACCCGACTCGGTCGCGTCCTCGTTGCCGATCAGGAAGCCCGGCAGACCGTCGTTCGTCGACGGATCAACCAGCTTGTTGAGACGGCGCTCGGAAATCGACGCCAGCACGGGAATCGCCGCCTTGACGTAACTCATCGCCAGCGCGAGCGGCATGCCGTGGAAGTGACCGGCGGAAATCACCTTCTCCTCGACGTGCTCGGCCTCGCGGTCCGGGAACACCAGCGGATTGTCCGTGACCGCGTTGAGTTCGATCTCGAACACGCGCTTGGCCTGCTCCACCGCGTCACGCACGGCGCCGTGCACCTGCGGAATGCAGCGAAGCGAATAGCTGTCCTGCGGCTGGTGCTTCTTGCCGCCGCGGAACGGGCGGAAGCGCGTGTAGAACTTCTCGCGGCCGTGGCGCTGGTCGCTCGGCACCCAGTCCCAGCCGATGTCGAAGCGCAGTGCCTGCGCCTCGGGAGTGTCCCAGCTGGACGGCAGCCACGGACGGAAGCGCGGCACGAGGTGATAGGGAATGTCGGCGAGTGTCGAACCCGTGAGCAGCTCGCGCAGATGCGCGGCCACCTCGACCTGGCCCGGATGCGGGCGCAGAGCATGCACGTCCGGGTCGAACGCGCCGAGACGACCGGCGAAGGCGTCGATGGTCATCGCCGCGGCGAGATCGGCGGTGTCGAGCAAGGCGTCGAGCTTCTGCAGCGCGAGCACGCCGGTGGCGAGCATCTGCGCGGTGCCGTTGTTGAGCGCCAGGCCTTCCTTGTACGACAGCGTGACCGGCGCAAGACCCGCGCGCTTCAGCGCCTCGGCGCCCGGCATCCGCTCGCCGTCGAGATAAGCTTCGCCGCCGCCCAGCAGCACGATCGCCAGATGCGACAACGGCGCGAGATCGCCGGATGCACCGACCGAACCCAGCGCCGGCACCACCGGCACGATGCCCGAATTGAGCAGCGCGGCCAGTGCCTGCAGTGTCTGCACACGAATACCCGAATGACCCTTGAGCAGCGTGTTGATGCGGATGCACAGCATCGCGCGGACCACGTCCGCGGACAGCGGCTCGCCGACGCAGACCGCGTGCGTCACGATCAGATTGACCTGCAGTTCCTCGTGCAGCGAACGGTTCGACGGCGTCGCGCCCGGCAGGTCGTCGCGCAGCGGACGCGCACCGAGCAGGCGGTCGGCGTTGCTGCCGAAACCGGTCGACACACCGTAGATCGGCTCCTCGCGGCGCACCTGCTCGGCGAGGAAGTCTGCAGCGCGGGCGACGCCTTCCAGCGCACCGTCGTCGAGCGCGACCGGCGCGCCGTGCGCAACCATGACCAGCTGCGCGCGTGTCAGCGAGCGGCCGTCGAGGCGAATGGATTTCATGGGGCGTCTCCCTCCCGGAGCACGAACGCGGCGCGGCGCGCCGCGGTGGACCTTTACGGCATCGACCGCGCCTGCTCGCGCTCGACCAGCAGCGTACGCGGCAGATCGTCGTCGGCGACCTCGAACTGTTCGCCGCGGCGCAGATCCTTGACCGCGACCACGCCCTTGGCGGCTTCGTCCTCGCCGCGGATCACGACGAAACGGATGCCGGCGCGATCGGCGTACTGCATCTGCTTGGCGAGCTTGCGCGGCTCCAGCTGGGTTTCGACATTGAGGCCGCTGCTGCGCAGGCGCTGCGACAGCGCGAGCGCGTCGGGCAGCGAGGCGTCGTCGAGCAAGGTGACCAGCACGTCGACCGAACTGTCGGCGGTCGTGATGAGCCCCGCTTCGCGCAGCTGCCAGAACAGCCGCGTCAGGCCGATCGAGATGCCGACGCCCGGCAGCTTCGACTTGGTGTAGTGGCTGGCGAGGTTGTCGTAGCGGCCACCCGAGCAGATCGAACCGATCTGCGGGTGCGCATCGAGGATCGTCTCGTAGACCATGCCGGTGTAGTAGTCGAGACCGCGCGCGATCGACAGGTTCAGCGCGTAGCGCGATTCCGGCACGCCGAGCGCGCGCAGCTGGCCCAGCAGGTCGCGCAGTTCGTTGCGGCCTTCCTCGAACAGATCGGTGCCGGCGCCGAGCGCATCGAGCTTCGCCAGCGCATCGTCGTGGCCGGTCGAGCGCACGCGCGAGAACGCGAGCAGACGCTCGGCGACCTCGTCGGACAGACCGAATTCCTCGCCGGTCAGCGTCGCGCGCACCGCGTCCTCACCGCGCTTGTCGAGCTTGTCGATCTCGCGCAGCACGGTCATCTGCCGCGCGTCGTCGATGCCCTGCCCTTCAAAATAGCCGCGCAGCAGCTTGCGGTGGTTGAGCTGGATCGTGAACTCGCCGATGTCGAGCGCGGCGAACACCGCGCTGATCACCGCCGGCACTTCGGCGTCGTAACGCGGCGACAGCGAATCCTTGCCGATCACGTCGATGTCGCACTGGTAGAACTCGCGGAAGCGGCCGCGCTGCGCGCGCTCGCCGCGGTAGACGCGTTGCATCTGGTAGCGGCGGAACGGGAACGCGAGGTCGTGCTCGTGCTCGGCGACGTAGCGCGCCAGCGGCACGGTCAGGTCGAAGCGCAGCGCGAGTTCCGGCAGGCCCTCGGACTGCTTCTCGAGTGCGCCGGTGGACTGCACGAAATACACCTGGCGCTCGGTCTCGCCACCCGACTTGGTCAGCAGCGTCTCCGACAGCTCGAACACCGGCGTCTCGATCGGCAGGAACCCGAAGCCCTCGAACGTGCGGCGGATCGTGTCCAGCATGCGCTGGAAGGCGATCTGGTCGCGCGGCAACAGTTCCATGACGCCGGGCGGGGTCCGGGGCTTGATCATGCGGGCAGGCTCTTCGGTGATGCGGATGGAGACGGACATTCTAATGCGTCCCCTCCGCGACAGCATTCCGCCCTGCGGACGCGCGATCCGGCCGTTCCGGGAGCGCGCCAGCGCGCGCAAGCGCGGCCTACACGGATGCGTGCGTGCCGCGATCGTCGTGCAGGCGGCCCGCGCGCAACCACAGATGCCGGTCGACTAGGCCGGGCGGCAGTGCGCCGTGGGTGATCAGCAGCAGGCTGCGCCCGGCCAGCAGTGCGGGCAGTTCGCGCAGCAGGGCGTCGGCGGTGTCGTGGTCGAGGCCTTCGGTGGGCTCGTCGAGCACCACCAGCGGCGCCTGTCGCAGCAGCGCGCGCGCCAGTGCGAGACGCCGTGCCTGGCCGGCCGACATCGTCACACCCGACTCGCCGACCCAGGCATCCAGCCCGCCGATCCGCTCGGCCCAGCCCTTGAGCCGCACCTGCGCGAGCATCGCCCACAGCGTGACGTCGTCGGCATCGGGCGCGCCGAACACCAGGTTGTCGCGCACGCGCCCGGCGAACACCGGCGCGTTCTGCGGCAGCCAGGCCAGACGCGCATACCAGTCCGCCTGCGCCAGCGCGCGCAGGTCGATGCCCGCCCAGGTCACCTGCCCGGCCTGCGCCTCGGCGCTCCGCAGCAGCAGCGCGGTCAACGTGGACTTGCCGGCGCCGCTGTCACCACTGATCGCGATGCGCTCGCCGGGTGCGATCGTCAGATCGAGACCCCGCAATACCGGACGCCCGTCGTCGGCCCATGCAAAGGTCACGTCCTCGAAGCGCAGCGCGCCATGCGCCGGTACCGCGAGCGGCTGCGCGGGGTCGCCCACCGCCGGCCGTGCACCGGCCACCGCGTCGAGACGCGCGATCGACGCGCGCGCGGCCAGCAGCGCCTGCCACGCGAGGCCGGCACCGGCCCAGGCCTCGAACAGGCCGATCGCGATGAAGAAGATCGCCGCGGCCTGCGCCGCCGGCAGCACGCCGGCAGTGAATCCGTTCGCGATGCTCCACAGGAGCCCGAGCAGGCCGATCGCGGCAAGCCCGCCGTGCAGCGCCTGCGCATCGGCCAGCCGGCGACGGCGTACGCGCTCGAGTGCGGCGACGTCGTCCGCCTCGGCCTTCACGCGCGACAGCCACCCCGTGGTCGCGTCGAGCGCGGCCAGATCGGCGCGGCCTTCGTAGAGTTCGTGCAGGCGTGCGCGCAACGCCGCGCGGCGTTGTGCCCGCTGCGTCTCCTCGGCGCTCCGTCGCCAGGCCACGCAGCCGGGTACGACGATCGCGAGCATGGCGGCGACCAGCGCCAGCCATGCCGCGCTCGGCGGATGCAGCCAGGCGACGATGCCCAGACCGAACCCACCGACGCCGAGCAACGCCAGCAGCGGCCCGGTCGCACGCAGCAGCAGGCCATCGACGGCATCGATGTCGTCGAGCAGGCGCGCGAGCAGATCGCCGGTGCGCAGGCGGCCGAGCTGCGCCGGGCTCAGGCGCAGCGCACGGGCGAAGAACCAGCTGCGCAGATCGCGCGCGATGCGCAGCATCGCATCGTGGCCGGACAGCTTTTCGAGATAGCGCGAGACGATGCGCGCCAGCGTCAGCCCGCGGATGCCGGCCGACGGGGTGAAGAAATTGAAGCTGCCGAGCACGCCGTACGTCAGCGCCGCACCGGTCAGGAATGCGCCGGACACGCCGAGCAGTCCGACGCCCGCGAGCAGCGTCAGCAGCATCAGTGCCACCGCGAGCAGCACGCCGCGGCGATGCCCGCGCAGCAGCGCGCGCGTGGACGGGATGCGGGTGAGGTCCCCGCCACTCACGGCGCGACCTCCGCCGGTGTCGGCACCTGCCACTGCGCACCGGCCCAGGCCATCACCGCAGTGCTGTGGGTCGCGATGATGACGGTGCATACGCCGGACACGGCCGCCAGCGCGGCGAGCAGGTCGGCCTCCGTATCGGGATCGAGGAACGCGGTGGGCTCGTCGAGCAGCAGCACCTGCGGCCGCAGCAGCAGCGCGCGCGCCAGGGCCACGCGGCGCGCTTCGCCGCCGGACAGGCCGAAGCCGCGCTCCCCGATCACCGTGTCCATGCCGTCGGGCAACTGCGACACGAAGCGCGTCACCTGCGCCACGCGCGCGGCCTCGGCGACTTCGGCATCGCTGGCGTCGGGCGCGCCGATGCGCAGGTTGTCGGCGATGCTGCCGTGGAACAGCCACGGTCGCTGTCCGGCGAGTGCGATGCGCGTGCCGGGCGCGATGTCGATGCGGCCGGCTTCCGGCGTCAACCAGCCGGCGATCGCATCGAGCAGCGTGCTCTTGCCCGACCCGCTGGGGCCGACGAGGGCAAGGCGCGCGCCGGCCGGAACCTGCAGCGAGATGCCGCACAGCGCGGGCGTGCCGGCGCCCGGGTGGCGAAGCGTGGCGTTGGAGATGTGCACCGCCACCGGGGCTTGCACACTGCCGGGGCGACGGCGTGTGCCGCCTGCTCGCGCAGGACACCGTGCGTCGGTCGCGAGATCAGGCAGTCCATCGCACGCCGCCTCGATCTCCGCCGCCGCCGCCAGCGCATTCGCGCGGTCGTGGTAGTGCGCGGCCAAGCGGCGCATCGGCGCGTAGAACTCCGGCGCGAGCAGCAGGCAGAACAGGCCCGTCGACAGCGGCAGGGGCACACCGCGCAGATCGAGCATGCCCAGGTAGGTGAAGCCGAAATACACCGCGACCAGCGCCACGCTGACCGAGGCGAAGAACTCCAGGACCGCCGATGACAGGAACGCGATCCGCAGCACCCGCATGCTGCGCACGCGGATGGTCTCCGTCGCCTCGCCGACCTGCGCGCGTTCGGCGTCACCGCGGCCGTAGACGCGGATCAGGTCCAGCCCGCGCAGGCGGTCGGTGAAATGCGCACCCGCGCGCGCGAGTGCGGCCAGCTGGCGGCGACCGGCGGTTTCGGCGCCCTTGCCGATCAGCATCATGAACACCGGCGCCAGCGGCGCGGTCAGCAACAGCACCAGTCCGACGATCCAGTCGGCGGCGAACACCGCGACGAGGATCGCGCCCGGCACCCACATGATGTCGGTCCGCGCGACGAGATAGCCGCTGTAGTACCCGGCGGTGGCGTCGACATGGCCGGTCGACAGCGCGACCAGCGCGCCGCTGCGGCGACCGCGCAACCACACCGGTCCGCGCGCGGCCACGGCGCCCGCCAGCCCTGCGCGCATCCGCGCCAGCACCGATTCGACGACATCCGCCTGCAGCCGCTGTCCCGCCCAGACCAGCGCGGTGCGCGCGAGCAGCGTGGCGGCCAGCAGCATCAGCGGCGCGTGCAGCGCGTCGAGCCCGGCGCGCGCGAACAGCAAGGCGTCCAGCGCCCAGGCGATCGCAGCGGCCTGTGGAATCCACAGCCAGCCGGCCAGCACCTGACAGGCGCAGGCGCGGCGGTGACGGTCGCGCCACGGCGCCAGCTGCGCATCGAGCCACGCGCCCCGCCGGCGTCGCGCCTCCAGCGGGGAATCTGGCAGGGGCGTCGTCATGCGGATATGGTCATGCGGGAAGGGACATGCAGGCTCCGGACCGCGGACACCGCACACCGGCATCGCGAGACGCCAGTATCGCAGTCCGCCGCGTCCGGAACGCCGCTGTCATCGCCGAACCCGCGCGGACACAAATTCTCTTCACGAAGTGCTTGCCCTCCCCGCGGGTGCATCAGTAGAATGCGCGGCTCACCTTCGGGGTGTAGCTCAGTCTGGTAGAGCGCTACGTTCGGGACGTAGAGGTCGCAGGTTCGAATCCTGTCTCCCCGACCATCCGCAGAGATGCGGTAGGTGAACTCGAAAACCGGCCCTCGCGCCGGTTTTTTCGTTTCCGGCCGTGCCCGTTTCGCGGCGATGGATGGTCCCCCCGCCGCCATGACTTCGCGTGCCACCGCGCATTCCGCATCCCGCCTGTTGCCCGCGCTCGTGCTGGCCGGCATCGCCCTGTCTGCGTTCAACCTGCGCACCGCGGTGACCTCGCTCACGCCGCTGCTGGACGTGCTCGGCGACGTCTTCGGATTCGGCTCCACGACCGCCGGCCTACTCGGCATGCTGCCGACCGCGGCCTTCGCGGTGTTCGGCGTCGCCACGCCGGCGCTGACCCGACGCATCGGCCTGGAGCGCACCGCGCTGCTGGCGATGTCGCTGGCCGGCGGCGGTCTGGTGCTGCGCTCGCTGGCGGAGGGCGTCGGCGCACTGGGGCTGGGCGCGGGCATCGCACTGGCCGGCATGGGCATCGGCAACGTGGTGCTGCCGCCGCTGGTCAAGCGCTGGTTTCCCGGCCGCGTCGGCGCGATCAGCACGCTCTACATCACGGTGCTGCAGCTCGGCACGATGCTGCCGGCGCTGCTCGCGGTGCCGGTCGCCGATGCCACGAACTGGCGCATCGCGCTCGGTATCTGGTCGCTGACCGCATTCGCGGCCGCCGCGCCCTGGTTGTGGCTGCTGCTGCGCCACCGCGAAGCGCTCGCGCCGCCTGCGCCCGGCATCGAGGCACACGCCCGGGCCGCGCCCGCCGGTCGCGTGTGGCGATCGCCGATCGCCTGGGGCATGACCCTGATGTTCGGCATGACCTCGCTGATCACCTATTCGATGTTCACCTGGCTGCCGCTGTTGCTCACCGAGGCCGGCGCCTCGCCCGCGTTTGGCGGCACGATGGTCGCGCTGTTCTCCACGCTCGGTCTGGTCGGCGCGCTCGGCATGCCCTCGATCGCCGTGCGCATGCGCAACCCCTTCGTCATCGTGCTGCTGTGCGCGGCCTGCCATCTGACCGCGTATGCAGGCCTGCTGTTCGCGCCCATGGCCGCGCCGGTGCTGTGGGTGATCCTGCTGGGCCTCGGCCCGAGCACCTTCCCGCTCGCCCTGACCCTGATCAATCTGCGCACACGAACGCCCACGGGTTCCGCAGCCCTGTCGGGCTTCATGCAGGGCACGGGTTACGCGCTCAGCTGCGCCGGTCCGCTGCTGTTCGGGGTGCTGCATGCGGCGACGGGCGGCTGGCACTGGCCGTTCGCCCTGTTGCTGCTCGCCGTCGCCGTGCTGGTGGTCGGAGGCTGGCTGGCCTGCAAACCGCGCTGGCTCGAAGACACCTGGTGACCAGCTGCGCGGCGCGCGCACGCCGCCGGATTGCCCCGCCACACCTCGAAATGCGCCTGCCTCAGAACTGAATGCGGGCGACCGAACTGGGCACCCGGTCACGCTTCGAGGCCGTACAGGCCCCGTTAGGAATTGCCCCAACGGCCTGATCGACAACGGAAAACTTCCGGCAAATTCAGCCTGAATTGTATTTTCCGCGCGTATCTGCGTCGAAAAATTGGCCTCGAAAACACCGGGACACACGCGATCGCGACTTCCGGATGTCCAGCATCCCGGCTCCCGCTGCGCCCTGCGCAGCCCGATGCCACTTGTGAGATGCCGTGCCTGCCTGTCCTCGCCCTACCGTTCGACGCCGCTGCGCCCCCACCCGCCTGCCCCGACTCCTGACGCTCGCCTGCCTCGCCGGCGCCGTGGGCGTGCCCGCGTGGGCGGCTGATGACCCCGCGGTGCGCGCATTGGCCGCGCAGCTGCGCGCACAGGACCGGCCGACGGACGCCCTGCTGGTCGTGGAGCGTCGCCTCGCCGTCGCGCCCGACGACGATGACGCCTTCCGGTTGCGGGCGCTGATCCTCGCCGACCTGGGCAGCGCACGCCTGGCCGCCACATCGATGCGCCAGCGTCCGCACCTGTTCGCCGACCACGAGCGCGAACGCATCGAAGGCGATGCGGTGGCGCGCGCGATCGGCTGGGGCCGGGTCGAGCCGGAGACGCCGGACGCCCGGCTCGTCGAATCGCGTGCCGCGCTCGCCGAACTCGAAGCGCTGCAGCGCGATGCGCCACGCCGGACCAACTGGGAGGCCACGCGTCTGCGCGTCGACGCGCTCTCGGCACTCAACCATCTGCAGCGGCACGAGGCCGTGGTGGACGGCTATCAGGCGTTGCGCGATGCGGGCATCGAAGTGCCCGCCTACATCCTCGGCACGATCGGCGATTCGCTGCTCGCATTGCGCCGCCCGGCCGATGCCATTCCGGTGCTGGAAACCGCGATCGCCCACGCGCCGCACGACATCAACGCCCGCATCCTGCTGGGCTACGCCTTCATCGAAACCGAGCGCTTCGACCGCGCCCTGCCGCTGTTCGAAACATTGGCCGCATCGCAGGACGCCTGGCCACGCCATGCCGGCGCGCGCAGTGGCTACGAGAACTGGGACCGCTACAGCGCCGACCTCGATCACGCGATGGCGCACTCCTACGCCAACGACCACGCACGTGCGGAACGGATGCTGCAGTCGCAGGCCGGCATCGGCCCGAACAATCCGGGCCTGCAGGCCGCCTTTGGCTCGGTGCAGTCGCGCAGGTCACGCCCGTCGGCCGCTCTGGAACGCTACGAGATGGCGCTCACCATGGCGCCGCAGGACCGCGACGCCCTCGCCGGCCGCGTCGGTGCGCTGACCGCGCTCGACCGCGTCGACGAAGCGCGCGACGCACTGACCGCCTTGCAGCAGGCGCACCCGGAAGATCCGCGGCTGGACCGCGTCGAACGGGACCTCGACCGCCACCGCGGCGTGCAGGCCACGCTGTCGGCCAACCGCGGCCGCAGCCGGCAGCGCGATGGCGCCGGCACGTCGATCTCGCCGTTCGGCAGCCGGGATGGCGGCTGGGCGCTCGAAGTCCGTTCGCCGCTGATCGATGACCGCTGGCGCGTGGGCGCGTTCGCACACGAGGACCATGCCGATTTCATCGACGGCCGCGTGCGCCATCGCGCGGCGGGCGTCGGCACCTGGTATCGCCACGACAGGCTGGGCGCATGGGCGACGCTCGGCGCGGCCGGCGGTGCATCGAGCGGTGCGACCTGGACGCTCGGCGCCGACTGGCGCTTCAACGATGCCTGGCGCACGGGCGTGGAACTCGCCCGCAACGCGCAGGACACCTCGCTGCAGGCGCGCCGCCTCGGCATCGATGCCGACAGCGCGACGCTCACCGCGTCCTACGTGCCCAGCGACACCTTCGCGCTGCAGGGCCGTCTGTCGCGGCTGCGCTACGACGACGGCAACACGCGCGATCAGCTCGGCGTCGACGCCGCGCAGCGCGTGCTCACGCGGCCGCACCTGATGGTCGACGGCCTGCTGTCGGCCTATGCGAGCCGCGGCTCGCGCGGCGATACGGTCGGCTATTTCAATCCCGAGCGCGATGCGTCGGCGAACGTCGGCCTGCGCCTGGACCACATCACCTGGCGGCACTACGACACCGCCTTCCAGCAGCGCGTCGAAGTGCTGGCCGGCCCGTACTGGCAGCGCGACGCGGGCACGCACTGGGTGCCGTCGCTGGGCTATCGCCATCTGTGGCGACGCGACGGCCACGAACTGGAATACGGCGTGGCCTGGTCGCGTCCGGTCTACGACGGTCTGCGCGAGCAACGCGTGGCCTTCGATGTCGAACTGCGCTGGGGAGGTGCCCGATGATTGCGTCCACACGCACCTGGATCGCCGCCGCGCTGCTCGCGCTGCTGTCCGTGCTGTCGCCCGCACACGCCTCGCTGCTGGTGCTCAGCTATCACGATGTGCGCGACGACGTGGCGCCGAAGGGCGACCCCGATCCCTACGCGGTGTCGACGACCAACTTCGCCCAGCACCTCGACTGGCTGCGTGCGCACGGCTACCAGGCCGTCAGCGTGCAGCAGGTCATCGACGCGCGCGCCGGCCGCGGCACGCTGCCGGACAAGGCGGTGCTGCTGACCTTCGACGACGGCCTGCGCAGCGTCTATACCCACGTATTCCCGCTGCTGCGTGCCTACGACTGGCCCGCACTGGTGGCGCCGGTGACGAGTTGGGTCGAACTGCCGGCGGATCAGGTGGTGCCGTATGGCCCGCGCGATTTCACCGCCGCTGATTTCCTGACCTGGGCGCAGCTGCGCGAGATGCACGACAGCGGCCTGATCGAGATCGGCTCGCACAGCCACGACCTGCATCGCGGTCTGCCCGGCAACCCGTTCGGCAACCAGACGCCGGCCGCGGTCACCCGCATCTGGAGCGAGGGCAGCGGCTACGAGAGTGAAGCTGCGTGGCGCGCGCGGATCGAAGCCGACCTGCAGGCCAGCCGCGCGCTGATCGAACGTAACATCGGCCAGGCGCCACGCGTGATCGTGTGGCCCTACGCCGCCTACAACGATGTCGCCAACGGCATCGCCACCGCGCTCGGCATGGATCTGTCGTTCGACCTCGAAGGCCGCGCGCAGGCAACCGATCTCGGCCTGCAGGGCGAGAACCGCCCCGACCAGGCTTCGCTGGCGAGCCTTGCGCGGCTGCTGATGCATCGCAATCCCGACGTGCGCGATCTCGCCGGCGAACTGCGCCGCGATCTGTCACTCGACGGCATGCGCGCGATCCAGGTGGATCTCGACTACGTCTACGAAGCGGACCCGGCACAGCTGGCGCGCAATGTCGACATGCTGGTGCAGCGCATCCAGGACATCGGCCCGAGCCACGTCTGGCTGCAGGCGTTCGCCGATCCCGACGGCGACGGCGCCGCCGAGGCGGTGTATTTCCCGAGCCGGCACATGCCGGTACGCGCCGATCTGTTCAACCGCGTCGCCTGGCAGCTGCGCACGCGTGCGCAGGTGCGGGTCTATGCGTGGATGCCGGTGCTCGGTTTCAAGCTGGCCGACCCGGCGCTGCAACGCGAGCTGCAGATCGTCGCGACCGGCGCAAACGAGATCCCACGCCTGGACCCCGGCGATCCGCGCACGCTCGCCATCGTTTCGGACATCTATGCCGAACTCGCCGCGAACAGTCACTTCGACGGCCTGCTGTTCCACGACGACGCCTATCTGCGCGACGACGAGCTTCCCGACTACGGCGGCGGCGTGGCGGCCGCGCGCACGCAGGGACTGATCGACTTCACGATGGCGCTCAAGACGGCGGCCCAGCGCTGGCGGCCCAAGCTCACGACCGCGCGCAACCTGTTCGCGCGACCGGTGCTCGAGCCCGCCTCGGAAGCCTGGTTCGCCCAGCGCCTCGAGCCCTTCCTCGCCGCCTACGACATCACTGCGCTGATGGCGATGCCGCAGCTTGAGAACGCGGACGATCCGCAGGCCTGGCTGCGTACGCTCGCCGAGACCGTACGTGCGACGCCCCAGGGCGTCGAGCGCACGCTGTTCGAACTGCAGACCGTCGACTGGCGCGTGCCCGCACCGTTGCCGGGCGATGCGCTGCGTGCGCAGTCGCGCATGCTGCAGGCGGCCGGCATCCGTCACCTGGGCTACTACCCGGACGACTTCATCGGCAACCAGCCGACGCTCGAGGACGCGCGCAACGCGATGTCCGCGCGCGCCTTTCCCTATCTGGAGCGCTGAGCGATGGACTGGTCTTCGATCGCGTGGACGCGCTGGTTGTTCAACTTCGCGTTCTTCTATCCCATCGTCATGGCGTTCTTCTGGATGACGGGCGGCGTCTATTACTACCTGCGCCGCGAGCGCAAGGCGCCCCGGCCCGACGCGCCGCCACCGATGGCGCAGACGCCGTTCGTCTCGGTGCTGGTGCCCTGCTTCAACGAGGAGGACCACATCGTCTCCACGATCACCGCGCTGTCGGCGCAGGCGTATCCCGACTTCGAGATCATCGCCATCGACGACGGCAGCAGCGACCGCACGCGTGAACTGCTCGATGCGCTGGTCGCCGACCATCCGCGGCTGCGCGTGGTGCACCTGGCGCAGAACCAGGGCAAGGCGAACGCCCTGCGCATGGGCACGCTGGCGGCCGCATCGGACTACCTGGTCTGCGTGGACTCCGATGCAACGCTCGATCCGCACGCGGTGCGCTGGATGGTCGGCCACCTGATCGACGGGCCGCGCGTCGGCGCCGTGACCGGCAATCCGCGCATCCGCAATCGCACCACCCTGATGGGGCGCATGCAGATCGGCGAGTTCTCCGCGATCATCGGCCTGATCAAGCGCGCGCAGCGCACCTACGGCCGTCTGTTCACGATCTCGGGCGTGATCTGCGCGTTCCGCCGCACGGCCCTGCACGATGTCAGCTACTGGTCGGACCGGATGGTCACCGAGGACATCGACATCTCCTGGCGGCTGCAGATGGCCGGCTGGGACATCCGCTACGAACCCAATGCGCTGTGCTGGATCCTGATGCCCGAAACCCTGCGTGGCCTGTGGTCGCAGCGCCTGCGCTGGGCCTGCGGCGGCGTCGAGGTGCTGCTCAGTCACGGTCGCGACGTGCTGGCGTGGAAGAAGCGCCGCATGTGGGGCGTCCTGCTCGAATACCTGCTGAGCCTGGCCTGGGCCTACGTGATGCTGACGATCATCGTGCTGTGGCTGGTCGGCCTGTTCGCGCCGCTGCCGCCCGCCTGGCAGGTCGACACGCTGCTGCCGCGCTGGCACGGCGTGGTGCTGGCGTTCGTCTGCATGCTGCAGTTCGGCACCAGCCTGATGATCGAACGCCGCTACGAAACCGGGATGGCCCGGCATTTCTACTGGGTGATCTGGTATCCGATCGCTTTCTGGATGCTCGGCATGTTCACCGCCGTCGTCGCCTTTCCACGCACGCTGCTGCGCCGGCGGCGCCGCGCCGTGTGGACCAGTCCCGACCGGGGAGCCCGCGCATGACACCGCCCATCATCGACCACATGCCCGCGCGCGGACCGCGCAAGCGCTTCGCGTCGGGCGCACTCACCGCTGCGGCCTGGACGGTCTACGCCTGGCTCTGGGTCCCGCTGATCACCGCCGTCGCCTGGTTCGTCGGCGTGCGCACCGCCTACCTGCGGCTGTACCTCAACGACAACGAGATCGACGCGTTCGTGCTGCTGTCGCTGCCGGTGATCGCGGCGATCTGCGGCGTGCTGCTGATCGGCTGGGCGGAATACAACCGCGTGCGGTTCGCGAAGGCGGACCGGCGCAAGCGTCGCGTGGCGATCGACGAGGACGCGGTGCGCGTCGCGCTCGGCGCGAGCGCGACGCTGGCGGCGAAGTTGCGCGACGGACGCATCGTGCAGCTGTCGATGGACGACGACGCCCGCCCGGTCGCAGCGCAGACCGGCAGCTGATTCAGGACGCGGCCGCGTTCTCCGCGTGCCGTACCTGTCCCGCCCCCTCGACGACGAAGCGCTCGACGGTCAGCGCCTCCAGTCCCATCGGACCGTAGGCGTGCAGCCGCGTGGTCGAGATGCCGATTTCCGCGCCCAGCCCCAGCTCGCCGCCGTCGCTGAAGCGCGACGAGGCGTTGACCATGACCACGGCGGACCGGAGCGACGCGACGAAGCGACGCGCATGGGAGTCGTCGCGCGTGGCGATGACTTCGGTATGGTCGGAGCCGAAACGCCTGATGTGCGCGAGTGCGGCATCGAGTGAATCGACGACGCGCGCGGCGATGACCAGATCGAGGAACTCGGCCGCGTCGTCGTCGTCGCCGATCGGTACCACGCCGTCCGCCTGCGCGGCGATACGGGCGTCTCCGCGCACCTCGACACCGCGCGCCTGCAGCGCGGCGACCGCGCGGGGCACGAAGGCATCGGCGATGTCCGCGTGCACCAGCAGGGTCTCCAGCGCATTGCACGCGCTGGGCCGGCCGGTCTTGCCGTCGAGCAGCAGGCGCAGCGCGAGATCGGGATCGGCGCTGGCATCGACGAACAGATGGCAGACGCCCTTGTAGTGCTTGATCACCGGCACGCGTGCGTGCTCGGCGACGAAGCGGATCAGGCCCTCGCCGCCGCGCGGAATCGCGAGATCGACGATGTCGGTGAGCTGCAGCAGTTCGAGCATCGTCTCCCGGCGCAGATCGGTGACCAGGGTCAATGCGTCGGCGCCGATGCCGTGCGCTTCGAGCGCGCCGCGCAAGGCATCGGCGATCGCGGTGTTGGACTCGATCGCCTCGCTGCCGCCGCGCAGGATGACCCCGTTGCCCGCCTTCATGCACAGCGCCGCGGCATCGGCGGTCACGTTCGGCCGCGCCTCGTAGATCATCGCGATCACGCCCAGCGGAACGCGCACCTTGCGCACGCGGATGCCGTTCGGACGCACGTCGTCGCGGGTGATCTGGCCGACCGGATCGGGCAGCTCGGCGACTGCGCGCACGGCGGCCGACACCCCCGCGAGCCGGGCCGCGTCGAGCCGCAGCCGGTCGAGGAGCGCACCGGTCGTGCCGCGCGTCTCGGCGGCTTCGATGTCGCGCGCGTTCGCGGCGAGGATCGCGCCGGCCTGCGCGTCGAGCGCGTCGGCCATCGTGCGCAGCAGCGCACTGCGCGCATCGGTGTCGCGCATCGCCAGTTGCGCGGCGGCATCGCGACAGGCCAGTGCGGCGGTACGGATCTCGCTCATGGGCATGGCTGCGGTTTGGGGGCACACCAACTTAGCGTGATGCGGAGACGGGCGCGATGCTTGCGGTGGCAACTGCCTGCAGCTACGCGCTCGGCTCACGCCGCTCGCAGCGGATCGCCGGGTTCCGGCCGTCCCCGGAAGGGCGCCGATTCCCCGCGGGAAACGTCTCCTTACACCAGCACCAGATCGTCCCGATGCACGATCGTCTCGCCGTAGCTGTAGCCGAGCGTCGCCTCGATGTCGCGCGAATGCCGCCGCGCCAGCCGGCGGATGTCATCGGCCGAGTACTGGGTCACGCCGCGTGCGATCGGTGTGCGCGCGTCGTTCTCGCGCAGCACCACGGTGACCAGATCGCCCCGCCGGAACTGGCCTTCGGCAGCGAGCACGCCACCGGGCAGCAGCGATGCGCCCTTCTCCACCATCGCGTTCGCCGCGCCGCCGTCGACGAGAATCGCGCCGGCTTCTGCCGGCGCGTTCTGCAACCAGTGCTTGCGCGCCGCCATGCGGGTGCGCAGCGGATGGATACGGGTGCCGCGCAGGCGATCGTGCGCGAGGCCGTCGAGCACGTCGGCGCGCCGGCCGTTGAACAGCACCGTCGCGACGCCGGCCGATGCGGCGCGCTGCGCGGCTTCGAGCTTGGTGCGCATGCCGCCGGTGCCGACGCTGCTGCCGGCGCCACCGGCGACGGCCAGCAATGACGCGCTCATCTTCGCGACGACCGGCATCGGCCGCGCGTGCGGCTCGATCCGCGGGTCGGCATCGAAGAGTCCATCGATGTCGGTGGCGATGAACAGCGCGTCCGCATCGACCAGCGCCGCGACGATCGCCGCGAGGTTGTCGTTGTCGCCGAGCTTGAGTTCGTCGACCGAGACCGTGTCGTTCTCGTTGACCACCGGCAGCGCGCCATGGCGCAGCAGCGCGGTCAGCGTGGCCCGTGCATTGAGATAGCGGCGGCGGTTGCGCAGGTCGTCGTGGGTCAGCAGCACCTGTGCGACCGGACGTTCGAAGAAGCCCTGCCAGAAGCCGGTCAGGCGCGCCTGGCCCAATGCGGCGAGTGCCTGGCGCTCGGCCATCGGCGCGCCGGGTGCGAGGTTCGCGTGCAGGATCGCGCGTCCCGCGGCGACCGCGCCCGACGACACCACGACGACCTCGCGCCCCGCGGCGTGGCTCGCACGCACGAAACCGGCGAGCGCCGCCGCGTACCGGTCCGACAGGCCACCGCCGTCGGCCGCTAGCAGGCTGCTGCCGACCTTGAGCACCGCGCGCCGCCAAGGCGGCAGCGGCTGCTCGGGAAACGCGTCGGCGTCGGGCACGTGCATCGTCAGGCGGTGCTCAGCGGGTATGCCACTCGTTGACGACGAGCGTGCTCGCATTCTGCAACGACAGCGGGTCGGCCGCGACGATCGCCCGCGCTTCGTCCAGTGTCTCGATGCCGCTCAACAGGTACGCGCCACCGGTGCCGTCGGCGAAACCGCCGGTCATGTCCAGCAGGCCGCGCGCGCGCAGATCGTCGAGGAAGGCCTGATGCGGTGCGACGACGGAGGCATCGAAGTCCGGGCGGCGCATGGCGATGACGAGAAAGCGTTTCATGTCGGCGGCTCCGTGTGGAAGACCGGACCTCAGGCCAGCGCGTCACAGCGGGCGCGCAGCGTGTCCAGACGCAGGTCGGCGGCGCCGCCCGGCGAGGTGCGCGCGGCGAGGCTGCCTTCCGGCGTGCGGCCCTGCCCGGCCGTGTCGGCGCTGGCCGCGGCGGCCTGGTAGGCCTCGCGGAACGGCACGCCGGCGATCGCCGCTTCGACCGCGACGTCGGTCGCGTACATGCCCGAATCGACCGCGGCGCGCAGGCGGTCTTCGCGCCATTCGAGATTCGCCAGCAGCGCCGGCAGCAGTTCCAGCGCGGCGAGTCCGCGACCGAAGCCGTGGAAGATCGCGCCCTTGGAACTCTGCAGGTCGCGGTGGTAACCCGACGGCAACGACAGCAGCTGCTCGATCTCGGTGCGCGCCGCGGCCACGCTGGCGTGCGTGGCGCGCATCAGCTCGACGACGTCGGGATTGCGCTTGTTCGGCATGATCGAGCTGCCGGTCGTGTACTGGGCCGGCAATGCGACGAAGCCGTACTCGGCGCTGGTGAACTGCGACAGGTCCCAGGCCAGACGACGCAGATCCAGCGTCGCGCTGCCCAGCGCCTCGAGCGCGGCCAGTTCGAACTTGCCGCGCGAGAGCTGCGCATAGACCGGCGAGACCTGCAGCCGCGCGAAGCCGAGCGCGGCGGTCGTGTGGTCGCGGTCGAGCGCGAGGTTCACGCCATAACCGGCCGCGGTGCCGAGCGGATTGCAGTCGATCAGCGCGAGCGTGTCCTGCGCGCGCACCGCGTCGTCGATGAAGGCCTCGGCCCAGCCCGACCACCACATGCCGCCCGAGGACAGCACGGCGCGCTGGATGTGCGTGTAGCCGGGAATCGGCAGATCGCGCTCGGCTTCGGCGCGATCGAGCGCGACCTGCGCGATCTCGCGCGACAGGGCGGCCAGACGCGCGAGCTTCTCCTTCAGCCACAGGCGCGTGGCGACCAGCACCTGGTCGTTGCGGCTGCGGCCGGTGTGGATGCGCCTCCCGGCATCGCCGAGCCGTTCGGTCAACCGGTCCTCGATCGCCGAGTGGCCGTCCTCGAAGCGTTCGTCGAGCACGAAGGCGCCGCTGCGGAAATCGTCGGCCAGCGTGGCGAGCTCGCGCTTCAGCCCGTCGAGCTCGTCGCCGGAGAGGATGCCGACACGCTGCAGGCCCTCGGCATGCGCGGCGCTCGCCGCGATGTCGTGCAGGAAGAATTCGCGGTCGAGGATCACGTCGTCACCGGCGAGGAACGCCTGGATCTGCGTGTCGACGGCGACGCCGGGCTTCTGCCAGAGAAGGTTGCTCATGTCGGTGTCCTTGCGATATCGGTCGGAGCGCGCTCGCGCGCGATGGAGCTGTCCCAGTGGAGCGCATTCGCGCGCGCCACGTTGAAGATCAATGGGGAATCGACGTCAACTCGTCGAAGCTCAGCGCACGATTGAGGTTCTGCATCGCCTGCGTCGCCGCGCCCTTGAGCAGGTTGTCGAGCGTCGCCACGACGACGACGCGGCCATTGCCCGGCGCCATCGTGAACGCACCGACCTGCGCGCCGTGACGGCCGGCGATGCGGCTGACCCACGGCGCATCGTCGACGACCTCGACCAGCGGCGCGTCGGCATAGCGCGCCTCGAACAGCGCCTTGACCGCGTCACGCGACATCGGCACCGAGAGCCACAGGTTCACCGTCATCGTGATGCCGCGGAAGTGCGGCGCGACGTGCGGCATGAACTCGACCGGCAGCGACAGCTGCTTCGACACCTCGCGCTCATGGACGTGGTTGGTCAGCGCATACGGCATGAGGTTGTCGGCCAGCAGCGCGGTGTCGTTCTTGTCCGACGGCGTGGTGCCCGCGCCCGAGTAGCCCGACACGCCGAAGCACTGCGGCGGCCCGGCGAGGTGTTCGACCAGCGGTGCGATCGCCAGCTGCATCGCGGTCGCATAGCAACCGGGATTGCTGATCCGGCGCTGGCCTGCGTACCGCGTACGGGTGAGTTCCGGCAGGCCGTAGTACCAGCCGGCGTCGAAGCGGTAATCGGCCGACAGGTCGACGATCACGGTGTCCGGCGTCGCGCCATCGATCGCGGCGACGAACGGCGCGGCCTTGCCGTTGGGCAGCGCGAGGATCACCGCATCGGCGCCCTTCGCGGCGACCGCGCCGGCATCGAGGCTTTCGAAGCGCAGTTCGCCGGCGAAGCCGTCGGTGTGGTCGGCGACGCGCTGGCCGTCGAGCTCGCGCGAGGACACGAACGCGAGTGCGAGGCCCGGATGCGCGGCGACGAGGCGGATCAGTTCCTGGCCGGTATGGCCGCGCGCGCCGACGATGCCGATGGTCTTGCGTTGGGTCATGGCGAACGTCTCAGCCGATCAGGGTGGGTGCGCGCGTGGCGCAATGCGCGACGCAGCGCTGGATCTGCTCGAAGCCGTCGAGCCCGTACCAGAACACCTTCCACTTCTCCTGCTTGATGCAGCCGTCGGACTCGGCGTAATAGAAGATGTTGACCTGGTTGTGGTGGCGCGAGCGCCAGAACAGCTGCGGCGTCTCGTCACGCATCACGTTCCATACCGCGCGGCCGAGGCCTTCGCCCTGCGCATCGTCGAGCACGGCGAACTTGTCCAGATACACCGTGCCCTCGCCTTCGGTCAGGATCACCGCGGCGCGATAGTTCTCGCTGACGTAGGCGCGCAGCAGCGGCGTGCGTTCGAAGTAGTCCGGCGCAAGTTCGCGGCCGAAGCTCGATTCGATCAGCGATTTCAGCCGTTCGAGATCCAGTTCCGACCAGTCGGTCACACGCAGCACCTGCTCACCGCGACGCACCAGCGTGCCCGAGCCCTTGTGGGTGAACAGCTCCTTGGCGAGGTCGGCCGGACGCGTGATCGATACCGACGAGGCCATCGGCAGACCTTCGAGCAGCGCCTTGATCTGTTCGATCTTGACCTTCATGCCGCCGTGGATCCACGGCTGCTCGATCAGGTGGTCGTACTCGGTCGACAGGTTGATCGAATCGATGACCTTGCCGTCGGCATCGAGCAGACCGCCGGTGCCGGTGAGGAAGATGATCTTGTAGGGCTGCAGTTCGCGCACCAGTTCGTTGGCGGCGAAATCGGCATTGATATTGAGAATCTGGCCCGACGCGGTTTCGCCCAGGCTCGTGATCACCGGGATCGAGCCGGCCTGAAGGCTGGCTTCGATCGGCGCGAGATTCACGGCGCTCACTTCACCGACCAGGCCATAGGTGGCCTGGTCGAGATACGTCGCTTCGAACACACCGCCGGTGATCGAGGTCGCACGCGCGCCGTTACGTTGCAGGGCTTCGACCAGGCGCAGGTTCGCGGCCTGGAACACGCGGCGCACGATGGCCAGCGCCTCGGGCGTGGTGACGCGCAGGCCGCCGACGGTCTGCTTCTCGATACCCGCCGCGGCGAGTTCGGCGTCCAGCTGCGGGCCGGCGCCGTGCAGCACGATCGGCGTCAGGCCGACTTCCTGCAGGAACGACAGCGAGGACGTCAGATCGTCGAGTTCGTCGCGCAGCACCGCGCCGCCGACCTTGACCACGGCGAAACGCTTGGCATCGAGCTGCGAGAAGCGCTTGAGGTACTGGCTGATTTCCTTCGCGCTGGCCATGCTCGAGAGCAGGCGCACGATGGTCTGACGGGTCTGGACGTGGGTCGCGGGAATGTTCACGGGCTGCAATCGGTTGGGCGTGGGATGACGCGTGGAAAGCGGAAGGTGCGGGTGATGCTCAGCGATCGCCGTTGATGATCCGGTGCACCGAATCGGCGTAGCGCTGCAGTTGTTCGAGCATCACGAACTCGTCGCCGGTGTGCGCCTGGGCGATGTCGCCCGGGCCGTAGACCAGCGCGGTGTAACCGCCGGCGGAGAACAGCGAGGCCTCGGTCCAGAAATCGACGGCATTGCCGATCGGCAGATCGAAGGCGTCGGCGATGTCGCGCGCGGCGAGCCGGCAGTCCTCCGCACGTTCGATATCACCCGATGGCAGGCTCGGACCGCGGAAGGTTTCCTCGAAATGCGTCGCTTCGGGCTGCGCAAATTCGGAGAAGGTCTGCAGCAGGTCGTCGATATCCATCGAGGGCAATGGCCGGAAACCGAAACGCAGTTCGGCGGCCGGCGCGATCATATTGGCCTTGATGCCGCCCTCGACCCGGCCGATGTTGAAGCGCAGACCGGTCAGACCGCCGAAGCGCGCATGCGACAGCGACTCGACATGATCGAGCGCGCGTCCGCCCCAGCGCATCGCCTGGTGCAGCGCACTGGCCGCCGGATCCTGCTTGCCGGACGCATGCCCGGCGGTGCCGGCGAAGCGCATCAGCACCGAACTGATGCCGCGATGCGCGAGCACCGCTTCGCACCGGGTCGGCTCGGCGACCAGCACGGCCTCGAACGACAGACCGCGCGCGAGGAACGCCGCGATGCAGCGCGGATCGTTGGCTTCCTCGTCCGAGGACAACAGGAATGCCGCATCGCCGTCGCCGGCATTGGCGGCCGCGATCAGCGCCGCCGCCGCGCCCTTGATGTCGCAGACGCCAAGGCCGACCACGCGATCGTCGAGCCGCCGCATCACATGCGGATCGGCGCTCCAGTCGGGCGAATCCGGCACCGTGTCCAGGTGCACGTTGAACAGCACCGTCGGCGCGCCACGCACCGCGAAGAGGCTCACCGCGCCGGCACCGTGGTCGATCACCTCGACATCGAAGCCCGGCAGCTGGCCGCGGATGTAGTCGAAGATCCCGCCCTCGGCCTGGATCGCACGCGGCGGATTGCGGGTGTCGAAGGCCACCAGCTGTTCGAGGTGGTCGAGGGTTCGGGCGAGCAGATCGGTCATCGGATTCACGTCAGGAGAAGAAAACCAGGGACGCGCGCCGCGGCGCAGGCCTCGGCCGGCGCCGCGAACGGGCTCAGCGATTGACCTGCGCGTACAGCGTCGAGCTCATGCCGAACAGCTTGATGAAGCCCTCGGCCTCCTCGACGCCCCAGTCCGCCGACTGCGCGTAGGTCGCACCCTTCGCGTTGAGGATGTGCGGCGAAGTCACCGCCACCGCGTCGACGCGGCCACCGCGGGTTTCCAGCACCACTTCACCGGTCACCTTGGCCTGCGAGGATGCGAGGAAGGCTTCGATGTCGGCCTTGAGCGGGTCGTGGAAGAAGCCTTCGTAGACCAGCTCGGTCCACTTGCGTGCGACTTCCGGCTTGAAGCGGTTCTGCTGCTTGGTCAGCACGGTGTCTTCGAGCGCGCGGTGCGCGGCGAGCAGCGAGATCAGGCCCGGCGCCTCGTACACGATGCGACCCTTGAGGCCGATCACGGTGTCGCCGGTGTAGACGCCGCGACCCACACCGTAGGGTGCGAACAGGGCGTTGAGCTTAGCCAGGATCTGCGCGCCCGGCAGGGTTTCGCCATCGAGCGCGACCGCCGTGCCCTGCTCGAACCGGACCTTGACCTGCAGCGGCGCTTCCGGCCATTCGGCGCGCGGCGCGCACCAGCCGCGGGCACCCTCGCCCGGCGCTTCCCAGCGGTCGATCTCGCCGCCGGACATCGTCAGGCCCAGCAGGTTCTCGTTGATCGTGTAGGCCTGCTGCTTGGCGCGCACGCCGAAGCCGCGCGCTTCGAGATACGCCTGCTCGTAGGCACGCGTCTGCGTGTGTTCCTTCTGGATCTCGCGGATCGGCGCCACGATGCGGAACTCGCCCTGCGCCTTCACCGCGAGATCGAACCGCACCTGGTCGTTGCCCATGCCGGTGCAGCCGTGCGCGATCGCGTTGGTGCCCAGTTCGGCGGCGCGCGCCAGCGCGGCGTCGACGATCAGATAGCGGTCCGACACCAGCAGCGGGTACTGGCCCTGGTAGGCCTCACCGGCCCAGACGAAGGGCTTGACGAAACCGTCCCAGATCGCGGGTCCACCATCGACGGTGACGTGGCTGGCGACGCCGAGTTCAGCCGCACGCTGCTCGATGAAGGCGCGCTCTTCGGCATCGACGCCGCCGGTGTCGGCGAACACGGTGTGCACGGTCCAGCCCTGCTCCTTGAGATAGGGCACGCAGAAGCTGGTGTCGAGGCCGCCGGAGAAGGCGAGGACGATGTCGCGGGAAGTGTGGGCGCTGGTCATGGAGATGTCCGTGGGGATGCGGAAAAGAATTCGGATAGGTGCGGTGCGCGTCAGCGCATCAGGGTCGCCATGACCGCCTTCTGCACGTGCAGGCGGTTCTCGGCTTCGTCGATGGCGATGCAGTTGGGCGAATCCATCACCGCGTCGGTCGCCTTGACGTTGCGGCGCAGCGGCAGGCAGTGCGAGAACACGCCGTTGCTGGTCAGCGCCATCTTCCGCTCGTCGACGATGAAGTGCTGGTACTGGTCGCGGATGGGCTTCTCCGGCGCCCAGTTGCCGAAGAACGGCAGTGCGCCCCAGCTCTTGGCGTAGACCACGTCGGCGCCGGCGTAGGCGCTGTCGATGTCGTGGCTGACGGCGAGCGAACCGCCGCTCTCGGCGACGTTCTGCGCCGCCCAGTCCATGTAGCGCTGGTCGAGCACATAGTCCGGCGTCGGGCACAGCAGGGTCACGTCCATCCCCAGGCGCGTGGCGATGGTCAGCGCGGAATTGGCCACCGCGGTGTTCAGCGGCTTCGGATGATAGGTCCAGGTCAGCACGTACTTCTTGCCGCGCAGATCCGGGGTACCGAAGTGCTCCTGCAGCGCCAGCGCGTGGGCCAGCTCCTGGCAGGGATGGGTGATGGTCTCCATGTTGATGACCGGCACCGGCGAGTACTGGGCGAACGCCTTGAGCACCCGGTCTTCGCGGTCGACCGACCAGTCGACGAACTTCGGGAACGCGCGCACGCCGATCATGTCGACGTAGCGGCCGAGCACGCGCGCGACCTCGGCCACGTGTTCCTCGGTGTCGCCGTCCATCACCGTGCCCAGATCGAATTCGATCGGCCATGCATCCTTGCCCGGCTGCAGCACGATGGCGTGGCCGCCGAGCTGGAACGCGCCGAGTTCGAAGCTGGTGCGCGTGCGCATCGATGGATTGAAGAACACCAGCGCGATCGACCTGCCCTTGAGCGCATCGCCGAGCTTTTCACGCTTGAAGCGCGCGGCATCGACCAGCAGGGCGTCGAGGTCGGGACGGGACCAGTCCTGCGTGTTGAGGAAGTGTCGGATCGCGGTCATCGGTAGAGGTCTCGTGGAGGCGATGGAGGAAGAATGGGCCGGAACCGGTAAGTGCGTGTACCGGAAACGAAAAAACCCGGCATCGGCCGGGTTTTCTGCAGAACAGCACGCAAGCGCGAACGGCGTTCCGACTAGCCCGGGAAAATGTGGGCTTCCGGTCGGCGGGCACGCGAGGTCATCCCCGACGCCATGCGGGCGGAGGTGAGGATGTCGGCGTCGGCGCGCAGGGCATTCATGAGGCGCGCATCCTCGCACGCGGCGCGTTGCGCTGCAACACTGCCGGCCGCCAGCTCATCGCTCGCCCGGCGGTGGCACGACCGGCGTCACCGACACGCGCACGCGCAGCCGGTTGCCGGGATCGTAGGGCAGCCGCGACCGGTACTTGACGCCCTTGTGGACGTAATCCACGTCGTAGGCGATCGGACGGCGGAACTCGCGCTCGATCGGCACCATGCGGCAGTCGCCGCCGGCGGAGCGATCGGTCTCCACCACGCGGGTGTCGTCGGAGCGCAACACATCCTTGACCGCGCCGACCATGCGCGCGAAGCCACGTCGCTCCTCGGAGGCGACCGGCGTCGTGGCTTCGCAACGCTCCACCATGCTCGTCGCGCGCAGGGTCTGGTAGACCGGCTCGGCCCGCAGCACCTGCGCATATTCGAGGCGTGCGTTGTCGGCGGCCGGCGGCGGGTTCTGCGCCAACACCGGACACGCGCACGCGAACAACACCGCCAGGACAGGCAAGGCGACGTTCGCACGAGGGTGGCTTCGGAGCGCGGTGGACACCGGTGCAGTGTAGGCCGCGGCCGGCGGTGGGGGCTGAATCGACGCTGTCGTGAACACGGGCCGCGACCGCTGCGGCGCGGGTGGCAGCCCTGACAGCAGGCAGGCGCGCGCGCGCGGGCAGGCACCGTTAGAATCGTGCGGTTATCCCGGCGAGTACGCCATGTCCCTGCATCTCTACAACAGCCTGACCCGCCGCCTCGAACCGTTCGCGCCCCTCGATTCCGCGTGCCCGACGATGTATGTCTGCGGCCCCACGGTCTACAACTACGTCCACATCGGCAATGCCCGTGGCCCGGTGGTGTTCGGCGTACTGGCCGACCTGCTGCGCCGCCGCTTCGGCGCGCTGAAGTACGCGCGCAACATCACCGACGTCGACGACAAGATCAACGCGGCCGCGCGCGACCAGGGCGTGCCGATCTCGACGATCACCGATCGCTTCGCGGCGGCGTACCGCGAGGACATGGCTGCGCTGGGCATCGCCCCGCCGGACATCGAGCCGGCGGCGACGGCGCACATCGGCGAGATCATCGCGATGATCGAGCGCCTGATCGGCAGCGGCCACGCCTATGCGGCCGAAGGCCACGTGCTGTTCGCGGTCGGCAGCTTCGACGGCTACGGCAAGCTCTCGCGCCGCGATACCGACGACATGATCGCCGGCGCGCGCATCGAGGTCGCGCCGTACAAACGCGATGCCGGCGATTTCGTACTGTGGAAGCCGTCGACCGATGATCTCCCGGGCTGGGCATCGCCCTGGGGCGTCGGCCGGCCGGGATGGCACATCGAATGCTCGGCGATGGCCGCCGCGCATCTGGGCGAGACGATCGACATCCATGCCGGCGGCGTGGACCTGCAGTTCCCGCACCACGAAAACGAGATCGCGCAGAGCGAGTGCGCCCACGGCGGCGCGCCGTTCGCGAACATCTGGCTGCACAACGGGATGCTGACCTTCGCCGGCAGCAAGATGTCCAAGTCGATCGGCAATATCGAGCGCGTGCACGACCTGGTCCGCACGCACGCACCCGAAGCGCTGCGCTATGCCCTGCTCTCCGCGCACTACCGCCAGCCGCTGGACTGGTCGGATGCGCTCATCGAACAGTCGGTGAGGACGCTGGACCGGCTGTACGGCACGCTGCGCGAGCTGGGCGACGTCGAGGCCGAGGCGCGGATTCCCGCCAACATCGAAGCCGTACTGGACGAGGATCTCAACACCCCGGCCGCGCTCGCCGAGGTCGCGCGCATCGCAGGTGATGCACGGAAGACCACCGACGACGCCACGCGCACGACGCTCAAGGCGGACCTCCTCGGCGCCGGCCTCGCGCTGGGTCTGCTGCAGCAGGCGCCCGCCGACTGGTTCGCCCGCGGTGCCAGTGACGACGACGATGCGCGCATCCAGGCACTGATCGATGAACGCATCGCAGCCAAGCAGGCCCGCGACTTCGCCCGCGCGGATGCGATCCGCGACCAGCTGGCTGCCGAGCAGATCGTGCTGGAAGACACGCCGCAGGGCGTGCGGTGGAAGCGGGGCTGAGCGAGCGGAACCTGGCTCACCCTGTCGCCCCAGCGCACGCTGGGGCCCATTTTGATCTTCGCGAAGAACTGATCGCTGATCTGACCGATCGCTTCAGTGCGATGCGCGCGCAGCAGAAGCCAACATCAAAATGGGTTCCAGCTTGACCGGACATCCGTCTGTTGAAGGCCGCTGGGATGACGACAAGGACCCAAACGCTCCACCCGATCGCCTCCTCGGCAGACAAGAAAAAGGCCCGCTTGCGCGGGCCTTTTTTTCTCGCCAATCCAGCGTCGCCGTCAGACCTTGCGGAACACCAGGGTGCCGTTGGTGCCACCGAAGCCGAACGAGTTCGACATCACGTATTCGACCTGGTGCTCGCGCGCGGTCAGCGGCACGTAATCGAGATCGCAACCCTCACCCGGCGTGTGCAGGTTGATCGTCGGCGGGATGATGCCGGTGTGCAGCGCCATCGCCGAGAACACCGCCTCGATGCCACCGGCCGCGCCGAGCAGATGTCCGGTCATCGACTTGGTCGAGCTGACCATCACCTTCGACGCATGCGCGCCGAGCACGCCCTTGATGCCCATCGTCTCGGCGACGTCGCCGGCCGGCGTCGAGGTGCCGTGCGCGTTGATGTAGCCGATCTGCGAGGGATCGATACCCGCGTCGTCGATCGCGGCGCGCATGCAGCGGCCGCCGCCCTCGCCGTTCTCGCTGGGCGAAGTCATGTGGAACGCGTCGCCACTCATGCCGAAACCGGCGAGCTCGGCATAGATGCGTGCGCCACGCGCCTTCGCGCGCTCGTACTCTTCCAGCACCAGCACACCCGCGCCGTCGCCCATGACGAACCCGTCGCGCTCGACGTCCCACGGACGCGAGGCACCGGTCGGATCGTCGTTGCGGGTCGACATCGCCTTCATCGAGCAGAAGCCACCGACCGAGGTCGGCGTGGTCGCGAACTCGGCGCCACCGGCGATCATCACGTCCGCATCGCCGTACTGGATCATGCGCATCGCCAGACCGATGTTGTGCGTACCGGTGGTGCAGGCGGTGACCGCCGCGATGTTCGGACCCTTGGCGCCGGTCATGATCGACACCTGGCCGGAGATCATGTTGATGATCGTGCTGGGCACGTAGAACGGCGAGATCTTGCGCGGGCCACCCTCGGCGTACTTGATCGCGGTGTCCTCGATGCCCTTGAGGCCACCGATGCCCGCGCCGATCGCCACGCCGATGCGTTCGGCGTCGGATTCGCGCACGTCGATGCCCGCATCGGCGATCGCCATCAGGCCGCCGGCGACACCGTAGTGCACGAAGGGATCCATCTTCTTGACGTCTTTCGGCGCGATCCACTGGGTCGCGTCGAAGCCCTTCACCTCGCCCGCGATGCGCGTGGCGAAATTGGTGGCGTCGAAGTGGGTGATCGGGCCGATGCCCGACCGGCCGTTGACGATGCCGTCCCAGCTCGAGGCCAGGTCGTTGCCCAGCGGCGAGAGGATGCCGATGCCCGTGATGACGACGCGGCGCTTGGCCATTGTTCAACTCCTGAGAAGTCGGTGGCGGCACGGTGGGTCGCCGCCAATACGCACAAGGCCGCAACGCGGCCTCGTGCTGGAACCTGTCTGTCCGGCCGCATCGCGACCGGAGCGGTCACACGCCCATCGGTTCGAACCGTGGGCGCGGACGCGGGCATCAGCCCTTGGCGTGCGCCTTGACGTAGTCGATCGCCTGCTGCACCGAGGTGATCTTCTCGGCTTCTTCGTCCGGGATCTCGCACTCGAACTCTTCTTCCAGCGCCATCACCAGCTCGACGGTGTCGAGGGAGTCGGCACCGAGGTCGTCGACAAAGGAAGCGCTGTTGCTGACTTCTTCTTCCTTGACGCCCAGCTGCTCGATGACAATCTTCTTGACGCGCTCTTCGATGTTGCTCATGGGTAGTTTGCTCCGGGGAGGCGATTTTCGGTGGATAGTGTAAGGGAAAGCCGGGCGATGGGCGTACCACCATCAAAGCCCTTGCCATTCAACGGCTTGCCCTCGGAATTCAAGTGTCGCCGCAGCCCGTTTCAGGGCATGTACATGCCGCCGTTGACGTGCAGGGTTTCACCGGTGATGTAGGACGCCGCCGGGCCTGCGAGGAAGGCCACCGCCTGCGCGATGTCGTCCGGCTCACCGAGGCGTCCGAGCGCGATGCGTTCGGTCAACGCGGCCTTGGACTCATCCGGCAGATCGCGGGTCATGTCGGTGGCGATGAAGCCAGGCGCGACCACGTTGACCGTGACACCCCGCGACCCGATTTCCTTCGCCAGCGACTTGCTGAAGGCAATGATGCCGGCCTTGGCCGCGGCGTAGTTCGCCTGGCCCGCATTGCCGGTCACGCCGATGACCGACGCGATGTTGATGATGCGGCCCTTGCGCGCCTTCATCATGCCGCGCATCACCGCCTTCGAGCTGCGGTAGACGCTGGTCAGGTTGGTGTCGAGGATGGCCTGCCAGTCCTCGTCCTTCATGCGCATCAGCAGGTTGTCGCGGGTGATGCCGGCATTGTTGACGAGGATCGAGATCGCGCCGAACTCGGCGGCGATCGCGTCGACCAGCGCTTCGATCGCGCCGGGCTGCGACACGTCCAGCACACGGCCGTGGCCACCGTGCGCGGACAGGCGCTCGCCGATTTTCGACGCGCCAGCCTCGCTGGTCGCGGTGCCGATCACGGTCGCGCCCTGCGCGGCCAGCGTGTCGGCGATCGCGGCACCGATGCCGCGGCTTGCGCCGGTGACGAGAACGATCTCGCCGGAAAGAGGTGCGCTCATGAAAACTCCAGTAGGGCGTGTGTGACAGCGGGGGCCGAATGACGCGGGCATCCGCCGCACCCACGCGCAGTGTGCGCCGATCCGCGTCGATCCGCCGGGCTCAGACCGTCCAGTCTGCCAGCGCGGCGTCGAAATCGTCCGGGGCGGCGAGCGCACGGCCCTCGATCGACTTGTCGATGCGCTTGACCAGACCGGCGAGCACCTTGCCCGGCCCGCATTCGGCGATGCGCGTCACGCCGCGCGCGGACAGCGCCTCGACGCAACGCGTCCACTGCACCGGCAGGTAGAGCTGGCGCACCAGCACGTCACGGATCGCATCGACGCTCTCGTGCACCGTGGCATCCACGTTCTGCACCACCGGCAGCGAGGGCGCGTGCCATGCGACCGTATCCATGGATTCGGCCAGGCGATCGGCGGCCTGACGCATCAACGGCGTATGCGACGGCACGCTCACTGCCAGCTTGACCACCTTGCGCACGCCCCGCTCGCCCAGCAGCGCAATCGCGCGATCGACCGCCGCGGCATGTCCACCAACGACGATCTGACCGGGCGAGTTGTAGTTGGCCGGCACGACGACGCTGTCGTCTTCGGATGCATCGCGGCAGATCTCGGCCACCAATGCGTCTTCGGCGCCGATGACCGCGGCCATCGCGCCGGTACCCGCCGGCGCCGCGCTCTGCATGAGTTGGCCACGCAGACGCACAAGCTTCGCCGCATCACCCAGCGAGAGCACGCCGGCTGCGACCAGCGCGGTGTATTCGCCGAGACTGTGACCGGCCAGCGCGACCGGTGCAACGCCGCCCCGCTGCTGCCAGGCGCGCCACACGGCGACACCGGCGGCCAGCAATGCGGGCTGCGTGAACTCGGTCTCGTTGAGCTGCGCCTCGGGTCCCTGCTGCGACAGCGTCCACAGATCGACACCCGCACCCGCGGACGCTTCGGCGAATGCCTCGACGATCACCGGCTGGCGCGCGGCGAGATCGCCGAGCATGCCCAGCGACTGCGAACCCTGCCCGGGGAAGACGAATGCGAGTTGCGATGCGGTCACGCGTATTTCCAGCCTCAAAACCGGGGACGATGATAAGTGCGAAGCCGCGACATTGTCTGTACCGGTGCGTATGCGCGCGGCGCGTGCAGGCGGCTCAGAACATCATCCGCAGCAGTTCGATCTCGCCGTCCTCAAGCCAGTCCCACAGCACGGCGATACCGAGCAGCATCGGCAGCAGCGTCGCGGCGCGCACGACGAGGATGGAATGCGCGACGTGGCGCGCGGAGCGTCCGAGCCAGCCGATGCGCTGCGCGAGACCCTGCAGGCGCCCGACGCGGCCCGCGTGCGCGGCCACCTCCGGCGCGCGCTGCATGACCCGCGCGAGCATGTCGGCGAGCGCATCGGTGCGGCCGTCGTAGTACTTCGCCATGCCGAACGCGAACATCAGCCAGTCGCGTGCCTGCGCCTGCGGCAGCGACATCACTTCGAGCGGGTCTTCCTCGAAATCGATGAAGCCCACGCGACCGGCGTCGTCGAGTGTGATGTTGCGCGGCAGGGGCTGGCCGAAATAGGCGCCCCGCGCATGCGCATCGGCAATCGCATCGATCACCGGACCCGTCATCGCATCGATACGCGCGGGGTCGCCTTCGGCCGCGCGCAACCGCGCGGCGAAGGTGTCGCCGAGATTGCTCAACAGCAGCGTGGCGGCACCCTCGCCGAGCACGTGCGGCACGCGCACGCCCTGCGCGTCGAGTTCGGCAAGACGGCGTGCTTCGATCTGCCTGGCCACACCGCCACCGGGATGCGGCGGCGGACGCAGCGCATCGATCTCCAGCCCGCGCGCGATCGCGTCGAGGATGCCGAGACCGAGCTTGCGGCGATCGCCCTCGGAGTAGGCCTTGAGCCAGGCATCGCGCCCGGCGACGACGATGGATTCGACGCCCATGCGGGAGCCTCCGTGTCGTGCGGACGCGAGGTCCGCGAAAATGGAATCACCGCCAGGGCCCATTGGCCCCGGAACGGGATTCAGTAGCGCAGCAGCGCCGAACCCCAGGTGAAGCCGCCACCGAAGGCTTCGAGCAGCAGCAACTGGCCGCGTTGCACGCGACCCGAACGCACGGCCTCGTCGAGCGCCAGCGGCACCGAACCGGACGAGGTGTTGCCGTGTTTGTCGACCGTCACCACGACGCGATCCATCGGCATGTCCAGGCGCTTGGCCGTGGCTTCGATGATGCGCAGGTTGGCCTGGTGCGGAATCAGCCAGTCGATGTCGTGACGATCAAGTCCGTTGGCCACGAGTGTTTCCTCGACCACCGAATCCAGCGCCTTGACCGCGTACTTGAACACGTCGCTGCCGGCCATCTGGATGCGCACGCCGGCATTGGGCTGGTCGTCGCGGAACCCGGCGGACACGCCGACCGGATTCCACAGCAGCTCCTTCTTCGCGCCATCGGCATGCAGGTGGGTGCTGAGGATGCCGGTGTCGGTATCGGCCTTGAGCACGACCGCGCCGGCGCCGTCGCCGAACAGCACGGCGGTGGTGCGTTCACGCCAGTCGACCATGCGGGTCAGCGTCTCGGCGCCGACCACCAGCGCCGTCTTCGCATCGCCCGACTTGATGAACTTGTCGGCGATCGACAGCGCGTAGAGAAAGCCCGAGCATGCGGCGTTGACGTCGAACGCACCGCAGCCGTTGGCGCCCAACCGGGCCTGCAGCAGGCAGGCGGTGGACGGAAAGATGATGTCCGGCGTCGTGGTGCCGAGGATGATCAGGTCGAGCTCGGACGCCGACACGCCGGCCGCTTCCATCGCACGCGTGGCAGCGTGGAAGGCCAGATCGCTGGTGGTCTCGCCCTCGGCGGCCACGTGGCGTTCGCGGATGCCCGTGCGGGTCGCGATCCACTCGTCGCTGGTATCGACGAACTTCGCGAGGTCGTCGTTCGTCAACACCTTCTCGGGCAGATAACTGCCGGTGCCGGCGATGCGGGAATAGATGCGTGTGCTGGTCATCTGCGGAACGGCCCTCGCGCCAGGCGCGTGATCGTGGAGCGGCATCCCTGCCGACGGCAGACGCAGCCGCCCGTCAGGGACGGTGGCTGCGCCCGGTGCATCGTGCGCCTGCCCACGGATGGGCAGGCAGCGAGGCGATCAATCTTCCTCGACGACGCGCGTCTTCGGCTGGATCACCTGCTTGCCACGGTAGTAGCCGTCGGCGGTGATGTGATGACGGATATGGGTCTCACCCGTCGTCTGGTCGGTCGACAGCAGCTTTGCGCTGAGCTTGTCGTGCGCGCGACGCATGCCACGACGGGACGGGGTGACGCGGGATTTCTGGACAGCCATGGGAATTGCTCCAACAGGTTCTAGTTGTTTCGATCTTTCTTCAAACCCGCCAACGCCGAAAACGGGTTGACGCGTGTCTCTTCTTCGCTCGACACCGGCCAGTCGCGTTCGATCGCTTCGGAGCCGGGTGCGACCGGAATCGCGGGTATTGCCAGAATCAGTTCGTCCTCGACCAGCGCAAGCGGCGACAGCGACCCGTCGCCTTCGAGCAGCAGCGCCTCGTAATCGGGCAGCAGCCCGACCTCCTCCGCTTCGTCGCGGATCAGACCCAACCGCTGCTCCAGTTCGAGCGGCCACACGAAACGCTTGAGCGTCCGCTGGCACACCAGCGGCAACCCGGCCTCGATGCGCAGCAGCGCGAACGGCTGCTGCAGCGCGTCGCGACCGAACTCGATCGAGCAGACCACGTCATCGCCCTCGGCATCCGCCAGAAGATCCCGCAGGCGCGTCAACGACGCCAACGGCAGGCGCGCGTCGAGGCGCATATTGCCTGCGACCATGCGCCAAGCATCCACCAACTCGGGCATTTGCGCGAACATAGCCGCCGAATGTTAAAGAGGCGGCCCCGACCTGTCAAACCGCCTGTTGCGGCGCTAGGACCGCGGCGCCGACGGATTTGCAGACACCGCGGACCGCCGGGCAGACTGGCCCGCCGCGCCTCCGGACCTTCTGCGTGCAGCCGATTCCGAGCCTGCTGCTGGCCACCCTGCTTGCAGCGATCATTGTACTGGCGTGGCGACGCCGCGTGAGACGGCGACACCGCGCCTACGCGCGCGTCCTCGATGCGGCGGACACCTTCGAGGCGCGGCTGCGGGTCGCGCGGACCCAGATCGGCCAGACGGGCGGCGATCCGGTGCGGGATGCGCTGCAGGAAATGCTGCGGCAGCGACTGTGGCTCCAGCAGCATGGCCTGTCGGCGGATGTCGCCGCGCTGGATGCGATGTGCGCATCGATCGAGCAGGCGCAGGCCCGCATCGACCGGCAGCTCGCCCAGTTGGCCCTCGTCCGCGCGGGAGGCGGTGCATGAACCCGCCGCTGGTCCTCGGTTCCACGTCCACCTATCGTCGCCAGCTGCTGGAACGCCTAGGTCTACCGTTCACCTGCGCCCGTCCGGAGGTCGACGAGACCCCCGCGGATGGGGAAGACCCGGCCGCGCTCGCGATCCGCCTGGCACAGGCCAAGGCCGAGACCGTCGCCGCGGGAACTCTGGACGCCTGGGTCATCGGCTCCGACCAGGTCGCCGCACTCCACGGCCGCCCCCTGGGCAAGCCCGGCGGCCGCGCGGCGGCGATCGCGCAGTTGACGGCGATGTCGGGCCGCAGCGTGACGTTCCACACCGCGCTGGCGCTCGCACGCGCGGGACAGCCCACGCTCCAAGCCTGCGATCGCACCGAGGTCGTGTTCCGCACGCTGCAGGCGGACGAGATCGCGCGGTATGTGGATGCCGAGCAACCGTTCGACTGCGCCGGCAGCTTCAAATGCGAGGGTCTCGGCATCGTGCTGTTCGATGCGATCCGCAGCGACGATCCGACGGCGCTGATCGGCCTGCCTCTGATCGCGACCGCGCGCCTGCTGCGCGCAGCGGGCTACGCCCTGCCCTGACGGCGCGACTCAGCGCGCCGGCACGACGTCGATCGGGTGTTCGGCCCAGCGTTCGACCGAGCCGTCGCGTCCTGTGATCTCCAGCCCGAGCCAGTGCCGACCGGGCGTGAGCGTCGCGGGATCGACAGTGGCGCTGAACCCAATGTTCTCTCCCGCGGGATCGCGCGAATCGCCACGCAGGAAGCGCTCGACGATCCACGCATTCGGTGCACCGTACTGCGCCTCGGCCACCGGCCTGCCATCGAGCGTGATCGCAACCGAGGCGACCCCACTGCCGTTCTTGACCACCCAGCCGCGCACCTCGAAGGGTGCGTCGACCCGCGCCCCCGCCACCGGCGCATCGACATAGGCGAGCGCGGGCGTGACGCAATCGCCCTTGTCTGGGGTCGCATCCGCATCGAACCGCGACAGGATGAACCGCTGCGCGCCGCGATCGGCGTTGACCACGCGCGAGACGGGCAATCCGCCCATGCGCGCGCAGATGGTCTGGTAACGCTGCAGCAGCGCACTGAACTTCACGTCGTTGGCGCCGGTCACCAGCAGCACCGGACGTCCGGCCAGTTCGGCGCGCGCGTCGAGCTGCAGATTCCACAGCTGCAGCTGCGGCGCGCGGCCGTGATGGCGGTTGAGCGGATGGTCGAGCACGCGGATGCGTGGATCGCCGAGCGCGAATCCGAGCTCGGCACCGATCTTGAAATTGTCGGCAACGAGCACGGTATCGGCGGGCATGACGGCCAGCTCCTCGCGCACCGCATCGGCCAGGGTGTCCCAGCCGGCGAAGTTCGACGGGTACCACTTGAGGCCGGCACTGCGCTCGCGTACCTCGGGGACCGAGACCGCGGCGTAGTAGCCCACCACGCCCACGAAGCCGAGCGCCATCGTCGCCCAGGTCGCGATGCGCAGCCAGCGCGGCCAGGTCATCAGTACGAATCCGATGAGCGGCAACAGGGCGAGATAGCCCGGCAGTGGCCAGTGGAAGCTCGCACGCTCGGTGTCGGCGACGAAACCGAGCGCGAAGAAGCCGAGCACCATCAGGCCACCGGAAATCGCGAGGAAGCGCGCCGCATCGTCGGATGCCCGGCGCAGACGCCATGCCGCGATCAACAGTGCGGCGAACAGCAGCGGCGTCACCATCACCGCCTGGATCACGATGAACTGCCAGCCGTCGGCATGCAGTGCCCACGGGTGCCGGTCGACCATCTGGAAGCGCAGACCCGCCTCGGCGTTGTCGATGTTCCAGACCAGCAGCGGAATCCAGGCGGCGGCGCCGGTGGCGATGGCGATCCACACGCGCGGGTCGCGCAAGGCGTCACGCCCCTTCGCGATCGCCAGCAACGCCACGATGCCGACGCCGATCACCGCGATGAAGCGGTAGTGGCTGAGCGCGCCGAGCGACAGGCCAAGTGCGAGTAGCAGCGCGCCGCCGTGGGTCACCCCGCGCAGCAGACGCACGCCCGCATCCAGACACAGGACAGTCGCCAGCGCCAGCATCGCGTCGGGCAGGGCCATCACGCCGAGCGAGCCGAGCAGCGGCAGCAACAGCGCCGCGCACCCCGAGAGCCACGCGGCCTGCGGATCGAACTCGCGCGCGGTCAGCCGCACCACCAGCCACGGCACCAGTGCCGAGATCGCGATGAAGGGCAGCCGCACGGCGAGCAAGCCGTCGCCGAAGACCTCCGTCCCCAGCCGGATCAGCCACGCGGTGAGTCCCGGCAGGTCCGAATAGGCGAACGCGGGATGCTGGCCTTCCAGCCAGTAGAACGCCTCGTCGACGAACAGCGGCAGCCGCGCGGCAATGGCCAGTTTCAGCAGCACGATCGTCGTCCACAGCACGACGAACACCGTGCGAATTTCCATCCGCCGCATTGAACTCGACCTCGCTACACTCGGGGGGACCGCCGAAGGAACATCTACATGCCCGACCCGACGACGCCCGCCATGCTAACCGACACCCAGCGTGAAGCCCTGTCGTCATCGCTGGCCCAGGTGAACCGGCTGGTGCTCGGCAAGGAGACTGCAGTGACGATGAGCTTCGTCGCCCTGCTCGCCGACGGCCACATCCTGATCGAGGATCTGCCCGGTCTGGGCAAGACCACGCTGGCGCACGCGATCGCAGCGACGGTGGGCCTGGACTTCCAGCGCGTGCAGTTCACTTCGGACCTGCTGCCGTCGGACGTGGTGGGCGTCTCGGTCTACGAGGGCAGCGCGCGGCGCTTCGAATTCCACGGCGGCCCGGTGTTCACCAATGTGCTGCTGGCCGACGAGATCAACCGCGCGCCGCCGCGCACGCAGAGCGCGCTGCTCGAAGCGATGGCAGAGCAGCAGGTCACCGTCGACGGCACCACGCACCGGCTTCCAGATCCTTTCTTCGTCATCGCCACGCAGAACCCCGTGGACCTGTCAGGTACGTACCCCCTGCCCGATTCGCAACTCGACCGTTTCCTGCTGCGGCTCACGCTCGGATATCCCGACCGCGCTGCCGAGCGCGCGCTGCTGTCGGGCAGCGACCGGCGCACGCTGATCGCCGAGACCGTGCCGCGACTCGGCGCGGATGATCTGCTTGCGCTGCGCGAGGCCGTCGCGGCGATCCATGCCAGTCCCGCATTGATCGATTACGTGCAGGCCTTGATGGCGCGCAGCCGTCAGCACCCCGGCGTGCGCGTCGGCTTGTCGCCGCGTGCCGGACTCGCCCTGCTGCGCGCCGCACGCGCGTTCGCCCTGCTGCAGGGGCGTGACCATGCCCTGCCCGACGATGTGCAGACCCTGTTTCCGCTGATCGCCAGCCACCGCCTGGTCGCCGAGGCCGATACCGCGACCGACGGACTCGCCGCGTCGATCCTGCAGGCCGTGCCGGTCGACTGATGCCCGCGTTCGCCGGCCTGCGCCGTCGCGTCGAAAGCTGGGCGCGCCCGCGGCGTCCGGAGGCGCTGCCCACGTGCCTGGACAGTCGGCGCATCTACATCCTGCCCACCGGGTTCGGCGCGTTCGTCACCGCGCTGCTGGCGACGATGGCGATCGGCGCGCTCAACTACAACAACAATCCGGCGTTGCTGCTGTGCCTGCTGCTGGTCGGCGCGGCATTGGCGAGCCTGCTGTGGACGCAACTGCAGCTCGGCGGACTGGAAATCCGCGCGGTGCACGGTGAACCGGTCGCCGCCGGCCTGCCGATGCCGCTGCACGTGCACGTCGAAGCGGCCCCGGGACGCGAGCGCCGGGGACTGCGCGTGGCCATCGGTGACAGCGCGGCGCTGCTGTCGCTCGACGACGCGGGTGGCGAGTCGACGGTGATGCTGCCGACGTCGCGGCGGGGATGGCTGACGCTGCCGCGCCTGCGCATCGACACCACCCGCCCGCTCGGGCTGGCGCGTGCGTGGGTCTGGGTCTGGCCGACGACGCGCTGCCTCGTGTATCCGGCGCCCGAAGCGTCCGGACCACCGCTGCCCGATGGTGGCGGCGACCAAGCGCAGGCGCGGCTCCATCCCGCCGGCGAGGAGCTGCACCATCTGCGCGACTGGCGCTCGGGCGATGCGCCGCGGACGATCGCCTGGAAGGCGTCGGCGCGTCGCGACGCGCTGATCGTGCGCGAGTTCGAACGCCCGCAGGGCGATGACCTGACGCTGGACTGGCAGCGCCTCGGCGCGCTCGATGCCGAGTCGAAGATCCGCCGGCTTGCGCGCTGGGTCGACGAGGCCGAGCGCGAGTCCGTGCGCTATCGCCTGCTGCTTCCGGGGGCCCCGGTGATCGGTCCGGATCGCGGCGCCGCGCATCGACACGCTTGCCTGCGCGCACTTGCGCTGCTGCCCGACGCCGGCTGATGGCACGCACGTCGCCCGCGCTCGACACCGCCGGCCGTCGCTGGTCGCTGATCGCGGCCGCCGTCTGCCTGCTGCCGCTGTTGTTGCAGCTGCCGATGCCGCAACCGGTGGTCATCGCGGCCGCCGGTGTGCTCGCGGCCGGCATGGCGTCGCGCCGAACGGCGCCGGGCTGGCTGCGCGCGATCCTCGCGCTCGCCGTGTTCGGGCTCGTGCTCGCGCAGGGCGGCATGCAGTTCGGCAGGGACACCGGATGCGCGCTGCTCGCCGGGATGCTCGCGATCAAGCCGTCCGAGCTGCGCACCCTGCGCGATGCACGCAGTCTGCTGGGCTTCGCCCTGTTCGCGCCGTTCGCGACCTTCCTGCTCGACCAGGGGCCGCTGTCGCTCGCGCTCGGCCTGGCCGGCGCGGTGCTCGTGCTCGCGGCGCTCGCCCGACTGTCGGAACAGGAATCGGGGTTGCCCGCGGCAGACGTGCGCCACGCCACGCGCATCGGCATCGTCGGGCGGCTGATCGCGATCGGCCTGCCGCTCGCGCTGGCCGCGTTCTGGCTGTTCCCGCGCCTGGCGAGTCCGCTGTGGGGCATTCCGGACCTGTCGACCGCGCGCCCCGGCCTGTCGGACGAAATGTCGCCGGGCGACTGGATCGACCTCATCGCCGACGACACGCCGGCCATGCGCGTGACCTTCCGCGGCGCCGAGCCCTCGACGCGTGAGATGTACTGGCGCGGGCCGACGCTCACGCAATACGACGGCCGCACCTGGACGGCGTCGCCCTGGCTGCGCAGCCTGCCGCCGGCGACGGTCGAGCACGGCACGCCGACCTGGGCATACGAGATCGCGCTGGAGCCGACCGAGCGCAACCTGCTCGTCGCACTGGAGATGCCGCTCGAATTTCCCGACGGCATGCGCGCGGCGCACGAGTACACACTGACCAGCGCACGGCGGCTCGACCGGGTGACGCGCTGGCAGCTGCGTTCTGCGCCTCCGACGCGCTTCGAAGCCGACCTGCCGGATCCACTGCGCCGGCTCGCGCTGCAGCTGCCGGCGGGCTTCAACCCGCGGACGCGCGCACTGGCCCGACAGTGGCGCGCCGAAACAGCAGACGACGGCGCCCTCGTCGAACGCGCGCTCGCCTGGATCCGCAGCGATTTCGCCTACACCCTGACCACGCCGCTGCCGGGCCGGCACGCGGTCGACGAGTTCCTGTTCGACTCCCGCGCCGGCTTCTGCGAGCACTTCAGCTCCGCATTCGCGGTGCTGATGCGCGAGGCCGGCATTCCGACGCGCGTCGTCACCGGCTACACCGGCGGCACGCGCAACCGCTACGGCAACTACTGGATCGTCCGCCGCATGGACGCGCACGCCTGGAACGAGGTGTGGCTCGAGGGACGTGGCTGGGTGCGCATCGATCCGACCGCCGCCGTCGCACCCGAACGCATCTACGACACGCTCGAGGACCGGCTTGGCGCGGACGGTGGCGAGGCCCTGTTGCCGATGGCCGACCTGGGCGACTGGGCGCGCCGCGCGTGGAACGACTTCGTGCTCGGGTTCGATGCCGCGCGCCAGCAGCGCATGCTCCAGCGGGTCGGCTTCGAGAACATCGACACAGGGGGCCTCGCCGCCCTGTTCTCGCTGTGCGCGGCGCTCGCGCTGGGCTGGATGCTGTGGCTGGTCGCACGCACCGAGCGCGAACGCGATCCGCTGCTGCGCGCCTGGCATCGACTGGGCCGCCGCTATGCACGGCTCGAACTGGCCCGCGAACGGCACGAGCCTGCGATCGCCTGGGCGCAGCGCGTCAGGGCCGCGCGTCCGCACGACGCTGCGCTCGTCGCCCTCACCCGTCGTTTCGTCGCAGCCCGCTACGCTTCATCGGCGTCCGACGCGACGCTGGTGCGGGCACTGCGCGCGCACCGTCCAGCCCGGGAGACCCCTCGATGACCGCCCTTCGCCTGCTGCCCGTCGTCACCTGCGCGCTGCTGCTCGGCGCGTGCGCGTCCCAACCGAAACCGCTGCAGGGCGGCTACGTCGAAGCGCTGACGCCACACGCCGCCGTGCAGGGCGAACACACCGGCGCGATGGTGCGCTGGGGCGGCCGCATCGTGCAGGTGGAACCGCGCACCGACGCGACCTGTTTCGAGATGATCGCCACGCGCCTGACCGCGACCGGTCGTCCGTACTGGGCGAGCGACGACACCAACGGCCGCTTCATCGCCTGCCGCGCCGGCTTCTACGATCCCGCGGTGTTCGAGATCAATCGCGAAGTGACGTTCACCGGTCGGATCGCCGGCTACGACTCGCGTCGGGTCGGCGAATACGACTATCGCTTCCCGCGCGTCGAAGCCGACGTGGTCTACCTGTGGCCCAAGCGCGAGCGCGTCGACGTGATCACGCGGCCGGCGCCGTGGCCCTGGTGGGGCTACTGGTGATCGTGGCTCCGTAGGAGCGGCGCCTGCCGATCAACCCGCAGTGCCGAAGCGGCCCAGCGGTGCGCCGGCCAGCAGGTGCAGATGGATCTGGAACACCGTCTGGCCGCCGTGCGCATTGCAGTTCATGACGATGCGATAGCCGTCTTCGGCGAATCCCTGTTCCTTGGCGTATCCCGCGGCCGCGATCGCCAGTTGCCCGATGATCCCGGGCGCGTCGGCCGGCACGTCGTTGAGCGTGGCGAAATCGCGTTTCGGCACGAACAGTACATGCACCGGCGCCTGCGGCGCGATGTCGCGGAACGCGATGACGTGGTCGTCCTCGAAGACGATGTCGGCGGGAATCTCGCGCTGGATGATCTTGTGGAAGATGGTCGTCATGGACGTCGGTCATCGGAATCGGGGACGCCGAAAAGCATACGTCACCGTCGCCGCCTTCCCCGCACGCCTACGCCACTTCGCTGCGACTGCCGAATGCATGCGACAGCGTGCCGCGATCGACGTATTCCAGTTCGCCGCCCAGCGGCAGCCCGTGCGACGGCCGGCTCGGGCGCACGCCGTGCTGGCGCGCGATCTGGGCCAGGTAGTGCGACGTGGCCTCGCCTTCGACGGTCGGGTTGGTCGCGATGATCAGTTCCTGCACTTCGCCTTCCGCCAGTCGCGCGCCGAGCAGATCGAGCCCGAGCTCATGCGGACCGATGCCGTCGAGCGGACTCAGCCGCCCCTGCAGCACGAAGTAGAAGCCGCGAAACCCGGTCGCCTGCTCGATCGCGAGCCGGTCGGCGGGCGTTTCCACCACGCACAGCGTCTGCGCATCGCGCGCGGCGCTGCTGCAGGTCGGGCACACGGGGGTTTCGCTGAAGTCGCGGCAGCGCTGGCAATGGCCGATCTTCTCGACCGCTTCGGCCAGCGCGGTCGCCAGGCGCGCCCCGCCCTCGCGCCCGCGTTCGAGCACGTGGTAGGCCATGCGCTGTGCGGATTTCTGCCCGACGCCGGGCAGCACGCGCAACGCATCGATCAGCTGTTCGAGCAGGGAGGACATACGGTTGCCGATGCGTCAGCGGTGATTCGTGATGGCTGAAAGCTGGCAGCGCACAGCGTGTCGGCTCGGATCACGAATCACTGCAACTCAGAACGGCAGCTTCATGCCCGGCGGCAGCGGCATGCCGGCTGCTGCACCGGACATGCGGCTCTTCGACTCCTCGTCGACCTTGTTCGACGCGTCGTTGAACGCGGCGGCGATCAGGTCTTCGGCCATCTCCGGATCCGACAGGACGCTCGGATCGATGCGCACCTTGCGGCACTCCTTGTTGCCGGTCAGGGTGATGGCGACCATGCCGCCGCCGGCGCTGCCTTCGACCTCGAGACTGGCGAGTTCCTGCTGCACGCGCTGCATGTTTTCCTGCATCTTCTGCGCTTGCTGCATCAACTGGGCAATGTTTCCACGCATCACTGAAATCCTCGTTCTTCAAAAGGGCGTATCGAATCGGGCACCAAGCGGGCACCCTGCTGCGACATCAGCCGCTGCACGTCCGGATCGGACATGAAATTGCTCTCGGCGTTCGACTGCCGCGCATCGCGCTCGCGCGCATTGCGTTCGTGCAGCGTCACGGTCTCGCTCGCAGCCGCGGTCTCGAAGCGGATCTGCGGCGCGCCGCCGAGCGGGCCAGCGAGCGCCTCGCACAGCTGGTGGACCATGATCGGCGCTTTCAGGTGTTCGTCCGCTTCGGGCAGCGCGAGCCGCAGCACGGCACCGTCGAGCGCGACGAACGCGGCGCTGGCGGCGAGTTCGCGCACCGGGCCGCGCAAGGGCAGCTCGGCGACGAGATCGAGCCACTGGTGTGCATCGAGCGTGCGCAGCTTCGCAGCCACTGCAGGCGGCGGTGCTTCGGCACGCGGTGGCGCGACAGGCGGCACATCGACAGGCGGAGTGGTGCGCACCGGCGCCGGGGCCGGACGCGCAGATGGCGGTGCGACCACGGCCGCTGGCGGCGGCGCAGATGCGACCTGCGGGGTCGGAGACGGCGATGCGGTGCGCGGCGCAGGCACGGACGCGGGCGCCGCCTGTGCACCGAGCGCTGCGCGCGCCGCAGCCGGACCGCTTGCGCGATTGCCGCTGCCTGCGGCGGGAGCAGCCGCGCCACCTTCTGCAGGCCGGAACGCGAGCATGCGCAGCACCGTCATCTCGAAACCGGCGCGCGGGCTTGGCGCCAGGCCCACGTCACGTCGTCCGTTGAGCGCCATCTGGTACCAGAGCTGCACGACTTCCGGGCGCACCGCCGATGCGATCGCATCGACATCCACGCCATCGGTCTCGACGCTGACTTCCGGCACCAGCTGCCGCACCTGGATGCGATGCAGGGCTTCGGACACCGCATCCAGCACGCCGCCCCAGTCGGGCGAGAATTCGGCCAGCGTCGCCACCTCGGCAAGCAGCGCAGATCCGTCGCCATCCGCCAGCGCCGACAGCAGCGCACCGACGCGCGTGCGATCCACGCTGCCGAGCATCGTCGCCACCGCCGCATCCCCGAGCGCACCGCCCTCGCCGCCTGCGCCCGTATAGGCGATGGCCTGGTCGAGCAGTGACAGGCCGTCGCGCAGGCTGCCGTCGGCGGCCTTCGACAGCTGTCGGATCGCACCGGCCTCGACCGCGATGCCCTCGGCGTCGAGGATCCGCGTCATCTGGCCCTGGATCTGCTGCTCGTCGAGCCGCTTGAGGTTGAACTGCAGGCAGCGCGACAGCACAGTGACCGGCAGCTTCTGGGGGTCGGTCGTCGCCAGCAGGAACTTCACGTGGCCCGGCGGCTCTTCAAGCGTCTTGAGCAGCGCGTTGAACGCCGACTTCGACAGCATGTGGACTTCGTCGATCAGGTAGACCTTCACCCGGCCGCGCGAGGGCATGTACTGCGCGTTGTCGATCAGTTCGCGCACGTCGTCGACACCGGTGTTGCTGGCGGCGTCGATCTCGAGCAGATCGATGTAGCGACCGGCATCGATCGCCAGACAGGTCTCGCAAGCGCCGCAGGGATCGGACGAGGTGCCGGTCTCGCAGTTTAGGCTCTTGGCGAAGATCCGCGCGATCGTGGTCTTGCCCACGCCGCGGGTGCCGGTGAACAGGAAGGCGTGATGCACGCGGCCGGTTTCCAGCGCGTTGGTCAGCGCACGGACCACGTGCTCCTGGCCGACGAGTTCGGCGAACCGCTTCGGACGCCACTTCCGGGCGAGGACGAGATAGGACATCCTCGTATTCTGCCACGCCCCCAACGGTTCCTTGTGACCACGGGCGCCGGCGGATAGAATGGCCGGCCCGCGGCGTCCCTACGCCGTTGCGCAGCGCCCCGGCGCTCCGCGAAGGGCCAGTTCTGGAGAGGTGTCCGAGCGGTTGAAGGAGCACGCCTGGAAAGTGTGTAAGCGTCTAAACCGCGCTTCGGGGGTTCGAATCCCCCTCTCTCCGCCAGAAACGCAAACGCCCCCTCGTGGGGCGTTTTGCGTTTCTGGCGGCGAGGGGAGTGAAAGAACCTCCGCGGGTTCGAGGGATCCGCCCGAAGCGAATCCGGACAGCCGAACGGCTGGCCCCGCAGGCGCGCGCCGGAGGAGCGCGGCCCATGGAGGGGCCGAACCATCCGCTCACTGCACGCACCATCTCTTCTTCGAACAACGCACGACGAGAAGATCGGAATCGATCCCGGCATTCGCTGGGATGACCCCGTGCGTGCTCACCCACTCGATCGGAGACACGCGCAGCGGTTGTTTCGAAAAAGCCGCGGACACCAGCTCCCACAATGCATTCACGCCTTCCGGGGTGTCGCTGCAAACCCGGCGCCGCGCGCGCTCCGTCCTCACCCGGCACCTGCCCGCATCGCATCCCGGCCCACGATCGGCCATGCTGACCCGCCGCCTCGTCGCCCGGCACCAGATGCCCATCGCCTTGCCGCTCTCCACGCATGCCATGACGCTAACTACCCCCACCCAGCAGGACACGCCGGCTGGCGAACAGACAAGCGCTGCGCCTCTCGACGGCAGCTGGCGTCTTCTCTCGTATGAGGTCGAGGTCAGGCGCAGCGGCGAGACCTTTCCTCCGATGGGCGCCCACCCGAGCGGCTATGTCATGTTCGCGCCCGAAGGCCGGGTGTGGTTCATGCTGACCGGCGACGGGCGAGAGCCGGGCGACAGCGCACACGAGAAAGCACGATTGCTGGAGACGGTGATCGCCTACACCGGCCGCTACCGGATCGAAGGCGATACCTGGATCACCGCGGTCGACGTGGCCTGGAACCCGGCGTGGGTCGGCACCGAACAGCGCCGGCAATTCAGGCGCGACGGCGATCGCCTGCAGGTGCTGACACCGTGGCGGGTGATGCCGAACTGGGCCGACAAGGGCGAGACCCGCAGCATCATCACCTTCGAACGCGCACGCGAGACGCGGTGAACGCCGCGGCGGCGATGCATCGCGGCACCGGGGCGACAGACCCCAAGCCGTCGACGCGGCCGGATCCCGGACAAGGTGATGGCCCCGCCGACTGACCTCGGCGCCCGCATCGACCGATACCGTTGCTGCCTTCCGGCCCTGGCGGGATTTTCGGTCTAGCGTCGCGAGGGGCCGACGGGGCCACCATGGAGACACGCATCGGGCCTTGCGCCCGACCCCGCCATGACGACGGGACGCGGAGTCTAGCAGGCCCGCGGCGGCGCGCCTATCCGATGCAGGCGATCACGGCGATCCGATGCGCTCGACCTCGGGCGTGCCGGCCTGCTGGCTGAACCGAAACGCGTAGGACAGGCGAACAGCCGTCGGGGTTTCGATGACGCCATCGGCCTGGCAGGCGTCGGCGCCATCGAAGGACTCCGGCGCCACGCACAGCAGCGCGGGCGCATAGGTCCACTGGCGCACGGCAGCGAGCGCCGCGCCGGTGAACGGTGCGATCTCGACGGCCTCCGGCAGCGCGCAGTCCGTACTGGTACGCGGCGCGGCCGCGGTCACTGCACCCGTCGCATCGATGGCGGCATCGATGCACACCACGACCGGCGGGAGACGCAGCGCAAGCTGGCCCGCCGGATAGACCGGCATTGCCGCAGGCATGTCCAGATTGGGATGGATGAAACGGCGATTGCGCTGCATGTCCATGCGTCGCGTGTCCGCGGCCGGCTCCATCAACGACGCGCCGACCGCGCCCTGCGGTGGTGCCGCGGGCGGCTGAACCGGTGCGATCGGCGGTGACGATGCGCAGCCGGCCAGGCCGGCGATGCAGACGAGCCCAGCGGCGCGGCCGATCAAGGCGCGACCTCGCCCGGCACCAGCGCCAGTGCATCGGGTTCGCGCCCGGTCGCCCAGTATTCGAGCACCTTCCAGTCGCGCGTGTCGATCACCGCAATGCGGTCGGCGCCACTGATCGCGACATACGCCCGCGGCGCATCGGGATCGACGAGCGCGCCGATCGGCAGCGGCCCATTGCCGAGCAGCGTGGTCTGCAACGCGGCGTCGGTCGGCGCGAGTGCGACGGTCGCCACCGCGCGGCGCGATGCGACCTCGAACACCGACAGCGTGGCCGCCTTGGCATTGGTGACCAGCGCGTGTTGGCCATCGGGCGTGAACGCGACGCGGATCGGGAACCCTGCACTCGGCAGGGTCGCCACGATGTCGAGCGAATCAGGCGCATGCACGGTCACGGTGTCGTCGGCGCGATTGGTGACCCAGACGCGTCCGTCCGGCGCGATCGCGATGCCTTCCGCGCCAGCGCCCGCAGGCCGTTCGGCCAGGGCACGCATCGTCGCCAAGTCCACGCGCACGACGGTGCCTGCGCGGATCTTGCTGACGTACGCGGACGCGCCGTCCTTCGACACCGCGACCATATGCCCGATGCCGTCGCCCACATCCGCGACACCGGTCACCGCACCGCGCGCGATGTCGACGCGCAGCAGCGCACCGCTGCTTTCGGTCGTGACCAGCGCATCGCCATTGGCGAGCAGTTGCAGGCCATGTGGTCTGCCGTGCGTGCCCAGATCGATGGTGCGCGTGCCGCCATCGACGAGATCGATCACGGTCAGCGCGTGGTGTGGGTCCTTGTGGCCGTACGTCGTGACGACGGCGGTGCGGCCATCGCGGGAGACGGCGATTTCATGTGGCGCAGGACCGGTCGCGTATGCCGCCAGACGTGCACCGCTCGCGCGGTCGAGCGCCCAGACCGTGTCGGCCGCCTTGTTGCCGACCAGCAGCCGCGGCGCGGCGTGCGCGCCGGTCGTGAGCGCCAGCAACACCGCAGCCAGCAGCAGCCGCCTCACGCATCACCTCCATGCGGCGACTCGGGATGCAACCAGCCGGCATCGCCGTCGACGTAGCGTTCGTGCTTCCAGATCGGCACGCGATCCTTGATCTCGTCGATGATGTAACGGCAGGCGTCGAAGGCCGCGCCGCGATGCGCTGCGGTCACGCCGACCCACACCGCCATGTCGCCGATCGCCAGGTCGCCGATGCGGTGTACGCACAGCGCCGCACACAGGTCGAACCGTTCGCGCGCCTCGGCGACGACTTTTGCGCCTTCGGCCTCCGCCAGTGCGACATAGGATTCGTACCGCAGGCCGCGTACCGGTCGACCCTCGTTGTGGTCGCGGACCCAGCCTTCGAAGCTCGCGAACGCGCCTGCGCGATCGTGCTCGACGCGACGACGCAGCGGTGCCAGATCGACCGGCGCATCCGCCAGCCAGAAATCACGATCGTGCATTTCAGCCTCCGCTGACCGGTGGAATGAAGGCGATCTCGCTGCCGGGCAGCAGCGCATCGTCCCAGCGCGCGAATGCGCCATCGACGGCAACGCGCAGGCGATCGACCGGCAACGCGAAGCCATGTCGCGCGCGCAGTTCCGCGTACAGCGCGCGCAGATCGGGCGCATCGGTGGCCCAGGTCTCCTCGCCCTGTCCCGCGGCATCGCGGAGGCTGGCGAAATACAGCACGCGCACCGCGCTCATCGCGCACCGCCCGTGATCGATCCGACATCGCGCTTGCCGCCGCGCTTGCCGACCAGCTTCGCGGGGCCCAGCACGATCGCGTGCGACAGCGCCTTGCACATGTCGTAGACGGTCAGCGCGGCGACGGTCGCGCCGGTCAGCGCCTCCATCTCCACGCCGGTGCGGTGGGTCGTCTTGACCGTGCATTCGATGCGCAGCTCGCGCTCACCGTGCCAGTCGATGGCGATCGCGATGCCGTCGATCGGCAGCGGATGGCAGAACGGAATCAGTTCGTGCGTGCGCTTGACCGCCATCGTGCCGGCGATGATCGCGGTGTCGACGATGCCACCCTTCGCGCTCTTCAGACCGTTGGCGTGCAGCTGCGCGGCGACATCCGCCGGAAAACGTACGCGACATTCGGCGCTGGCGACGCGCGCGGTGCTCGCCTTCGCGGACACGTCGACCATGGTCGGTCGGCCGGCGGCGTCGATATGGGTCAGCGCTGCGGGCGCCTCGGGTTTCGTGCGGGCCATGTGCCTGCGTCGTGACTGGGGAACCCCGGATGGTACCGGGGGCCGTCTGAAGTGCGTGGCGACATGCTGGATCCGCGTCCGGAACGCGACGCCGCGGGTGCTGGAAAGCCGGGTGGCGGACCGTGAATCGGGCGTGCCGCGGCACCCGGCGCACAACGCAGGTGCTCAGCCGCCGACCAGAAACATCTCGACGTGCTTGCGCGGGGCGCGCACGCTGCCGCGCAGTTCGCTGTAGCGATCGGCGCGGCGCGACCACAGCCCGGCCAGCCGCGACGAGAACGCGGCCTCACCGTCGGCGAGCCAGCTGCGCATGGGCTGGCCGCTACCGGAGAACAGGCAGGTGTACAGGCTGCCATCCGCGGAGACGCGGGCGCGCTGGCAATCGCCGCAGAACGGCGCGGTGACCGAACTGATGAAGCCGATCTCGCCGGTGCCGTCGATGAAGGCATGCCGCTCGGCAACTTCGCCGCGGTAGTTCGCATCCAGCGCGCGCAACGGCCAGCGGGCATCGATGCGTGCGTGCAACTCGCGCGACGGCACGACACGCGCACGGTCCCAGCCGTTGCAGGTGCCCACGTCCATGTACTCGATGAAGCGCAGCACGTGGCCACTGCCGCGGAAGTGCGCGGCCATGCGCTCGACCTCGTGGTCGTTGACGCCGCGCTGCACCACGCAGTTGAACTTGATCGCGGAAAACCCTGCGCGCTCGGCGGCCGCAATGCCGGCGAGCACGTCGTCGATCTCGCCGCGCGCGCCCGACAGCGTGCGGAACAGCGCGGGATCCAGGGCATCGAGGCTGATCGTCAGGCGCTGCAGTCCGGCATCGCGCAGGGCCTGCGCATGGCGCGCCAGCAGCGACGCGTTCGTCGTCATCGCCAGATCGGTGATGCCCGGCACCTTCGCCAGGCGTTCGACCAGCGCCGGCAGGCCCTTGCGCAGCAGCGGCTCGCCGCCGGTCAGGCGCAGCTTGTGCATGCCCAGCCGCGCGAAGCCGCGCACCAGCGTCTCGATCTCGTCGAAGGACAGCCGCCCGGCCTGGTCGAAGCCGTAGTCGTCGGGCACGCGGTCGGCCGGCATGCAGTAGCCGCAGCGGAAATTGCAGGCTTCGATCACCGACAGACGCAGGTCGTGCAGCGGCCGTCCCAGCCGGTCGAGCGGCGACTGGGGCGGATGTGGCAGGGCGCTCATGCGGTGGGAGCCTGCGCCAGCACCGGTGGACGCAGTGCGAAACGGGCGCCAGGCCGGGCGATCCGCTGTCCGCGTGCCTCCAGCGCAATCCCGTCGGCCTCGGAGGCGTAGTGGTACAGCACGCAGCGCGCCAACAGGTCGCGCGGGTACTCGCGTTCCAGATCGTCGATGCCGCTGTGCGAGGGATTGCCGTGCAGGCCGCAATCGTGGGCGACGAGTTCGTCCTGGTCTGCGAAGCGCGCCAGCATTTCCGGGATCGGCCGCGTGTCGCCGCTCCACACCAGGCTGCCCGGCAGACGCACTCCATAGGCGGTCTCGGGCCAATGGTGGCGCACCGGGAATACCTCAAGACGTACGCCGTCATGCCAGAACGCATCACCGACCGGGATCAGCTGGAACGCATCCCAGAAGTTCGCGCCGCCTTCGGCCAGCACGTTCGGGTAGTCGCCCACCCGCCTGTGCAGCAACGGCACCACCGGCGCCGGCACGTAGAGGGGCAGGCGGCCGCGTCGCGCGGGATCGAAATACCGGTCGACGAAGAGCCGCTCGAAGCCCGCCACGTGATCCAGATGCACGTGGGTCACGAACAGCGCGCGCGGCGCTTCGCCGTAATGCGCCAGATACGCGGTCAGGCCTTCGCCGCCGCAGTCGATCGTCAGCCACGGAACGCCATCGCGCTCGATCGTCGCCATCGGCGAGCCCAGCGACACCGCCGACGCGTTGCCGACGCCCTGGAACCGCAGCGCCCAGTCGACATCGACCGTCATCAGGTGCCCCGGCTCCACAGCGCGTCGTAGGACCGGCGCAGCCGCGCGAAGTCCTGTTCGACGTCCGCCTCCGGCCGCGCGCCGCGCAGTTTCAGCAGCGAGCGCTTGAGCCGGGCGAGATTCTGCTCGCGCCAGCGGGTCTCGGGAATGCACAGGCGGCCCCGGTCGAAATCGATCAGCCAACCCTTGCCGACGCCGTCGAACAGAATGTTGTGGGCGTTGAGATCGGCATGGTCGAGCCCGGCGCGATGGAAGCGCGCGATCAGACGTCCGGTCTGCTCCAGCGGCGCATCCACGGGAGATTCCGCCATGTGGTCGGCCAGCGAGCGCACGTCCGGCAGCCGCTCCATCAGGATCCAGGCGCGGTAGCCCAGTCCGCGTCGCAGATAGCTCGCGGCGATCGGCTGCGGCACCGGCAGGTCGCGGCGCAGCAGCTCGCGCAGCAGGCGGAACTCGACGAAACTGCGCACGCGCCGCGTGCCGCGCCACAGATGCTGGTCCCGGTTGAAGCGCCCGACCATGCCGCCGCGCAGGTACTGCCGCAACACGCAAGGCCCGTGCGACGCCTCGATGAACCACGCACCGCCGCGGCCACTGCCGTCGACGCGCTGCGCGCGTCCGCCCCAGGCCTCGGGATCGAACCAGCGCGCATCGGCTTGCCGCAGCTGCGTGCCGTCGAACAGAATGGCGCCGTATTCCGCGCTTCCCCCGCTCGCGCGATCGCCCGCCGGTATCGGCGTCAGGCTCTCGGCGGGATCGAATCTGCTCATCGACGCGAGTCTATCAAGCCTTGACGCCTGCCCTGCCCGGTTCCAGCCCTTCGCCGCGGGTCTTCGGCCCCGATTCGCCGCCGCGTTCGATCTGTCTGCTGCGGCTGTCCGCGCTCGGCGACGTGACCCATGTGCTGCCGCTGATCCGCACCCTGCGCGCGGCCTGGCCTGAGGTCGCGCTGACCTGGGTGGTCGGCAAGGGCGAACACCGGCTGCTCGAAGGCCTGCCGGGGGTGGACTTCGTGGTCTACGACAAGAAGACCGGCCTCGCCGGCATGCGCGCTGTGCGGCGCGAGCTGAAAGCGCGGCTGGGCACCGCCGCGCGGTTCGACGTCCTGCTGCAGATGCAGGTCGCCGCGCGCGCGAACCTGCTTTCGGCCTTGATTCCCGCCCGGGTGCGCGTGGGCTACGACGCGTCGCGCTCCAAGGATCTGCACGGGCTTTTCATCAACACCCGCATTCCCGATCGCCCCGGCATCCATGTGCTCGATGCCCTGGGCAGTTTCTGCGAACCGCTGGGGCTGCGTCAGGACCGCGTCGAATGGGATGACATGCCGGTGCCCGCCGAGGCCTTCGACTGGGCGCGCGCGCAATGGCCCGACGACTGCCGCCCGGTGCTGATGATCTCGCCGTGCTCCAGCCATGTGCGGCGCAACTGGTACCCGGACCGTTACGCCGCGCTCGCTGACCACGCCGCCGCGGCGGGCTGGCGCGTCGTGCTGTGCGGTGGCCGCAGCGACCTGGAACGGCAGACGACCGACGCGATCCTGACGGCGATGCGCCACGACGCGCTCGACCTGGTCGGCAAGGACACGCTCAAGCAATTGCCTGCCCTGCTCTCGCGCGCACAGCTGCTGGTCACGCCGGACTCCGGTCCGATGCACATCGCCAATGCGATGGGCACCAAAGTGCTGGGCCTGCACGCGGCCAGCAATCCCAAGCGCAGCGGCCCGTATTCCGACCGCCGCTTCTGTGTGGATCGCTACGACGATGCCGCCCGCAGATTCCTCGGCAAGCCGGCCGCGGACCTCAGGTGGGGCACGAAGATCGAGTTCGACGACGTGATGGCGCTGGTCACGGTGGACGATGCGATCGCCGCCTTCGAACGCCGCCGCGCCGGACTGGAGCACAGCTGATGGACCCGATCGTCGCCGGCCTGCTCGCCACGCTCGTCGGCGCGATCGTCGGCGGCGCGGTCAGCTTCCTGCTCAACCGGCAGTTGCACGCGCAGCAGCTCGAGCGTCTGCGCACCGAGCACAAGACCGAGTTCGCCGCCGAGGACACGGCGCGGCATTTCCTCTCGCACCGCGGGTACACCGACCGGTCCTTCGACGTGCTGCGCAAGCATCTGGGCGGCTTCGAGGACGACGAGTTGCGGCGCATCCTCGTGCGCGCCGGCGCGGTGCGCACCTACCGCGACGACGGCGGCGAATGGTGGCGGCTGCTCAGCCGCATGGACGAATACATCGAACTGAAGACGCGGCGCGCGGACGGGGCCGCCGCCGAATGAGCCTCAGGGCGCGGCCTGGCCGCGCCGGTAGTCGGCATAGGACTTCTCTTCGACGTAAGCCGAGCCCAACGCCAGGTTGATCGCCTTCTTGATGCGCGCGCGCTCGTCGTTCTCCAGATACACGCTGCGCGCCAGCTGCACGAAGTCGTCGCCGAACGCGCCGGCGCGCTCCTTGACCCGCACCGCGTCCTCGATGTCCCACAGGCGCTCGTTGACCGCCTTGAGGTCCGCGCGCAGCCGCACGATGTCGTGACCGGCGGCCGGATGCGCCATCCACGCCTGCTCCAGCGCGCTCAATTCCGTACGCACGTTGGTCAGCTTGGCGGGATCGTCCATCCGCTCGGACTTGATCTGCAGGATCGACAGCTTGTCGAGAAGTTCGCCGAAGGAGACGGGGACGGAGATTTCGGACATGGACAGCGCCGTGGAGGTGGACGGCCCGGCAGTGTAACGCCGCGCTTGTCGGCCACGCAGCGCGCCCGTATCATTGCGCCCCCGGACGCCGCGAGGCGGTCGGGGACCATCTGGAGAGGTGGCAGAGCGGTTGAATGTACCTGACTCGAAATCAGGCAGGCGTTTATAGCGCCTCGGGGGTTCGAATCCCCCCCTCTCCGCCAGATTCGCAAACGCCCCGCAAGGGGCGTTTTGCGTTTATGGCGGAACGGGGGATTTGATGAGAACCCCTGGTTCGACGGATTCGCCGGGCGCGGATCCGGACAGCCAAACGGCTGGCCCCGGAAGCGCGAAGCGCTGGAAGGGTGAGGCCCTTGGACGGGCCGAACGATCCCCCGGTGGAAAACGCGGGTGACTGCTGCCGGACACCAAGCCGTGCTTCGCCACTGCGCGAAGACGCCACTCGTAGACCCTCGAGATCACCTGTCCCAGTCTCTAGGATCAAATTTCTCAACAGCCATCCGGAGGCTGAAAAAACGCTGCAGCTTTCACCGGGACGACGCTACCCACCCAATGCGACGTGGCGATCACCCCACGCCATGCACCACGTGCACGACGCTTGCCCTATGCTCGTGACGGGTCCACCGTCACAATAGCGAATGCGCCTACCCTCCCAGCCCCGGACGCCTCGTATCGTGTCTCGCGTCGATTGCCGTACCGTGCTGGCCGCCTTCGCAGGGTGCCCGCGTTGTCAGCGGCAGACCTCCCCTTCGGACGCGACCCAGGGACGCGCATGATCGAGTTCGGCCATCTGACGCATGTGGGCCTGCGGCGCGACCTCAACGAAGACACCTATTACGGCGACAGCGAACTCGGTCTCTGGCTGATCGCGGACGGCATGGGGGGTCACGAATACGGCGAAGTGGCCAGTGCGCTGGCGCGTGAGACGATCGTCCGCGAAATCCGCCAGGGCACCGCGTTGCCGCAGGCGATCCGCATCGCCGACGAGGAGATCATCCGTGCCTCGCGCCGGCGCAACGACAGCCTGCCGATGGGAACGACGGTCGTGGCCGCGCGCGTGACCGGCCACCGGTTCGAAGTCGCATGGGTCGGCGACAGCCGCGTCTATCTGTGGCGCGACAACAAGCTCGCGCAGCTGTCGCAGGACCACAGTTACGTGCAGGAGCTCATCGCCCAGGGTGCGATCAGCATCGACCAGGCGCGCAGCCATCCGCATCGCAACGTGGTGACCCAGGCACTGGGCGTCACCGATCCGCAGACGCTCAACGTCGAGACCCTGTCGGGCGAACTCAGCCCCGGCACCCAGCTGCTGCTGTGCAGTGACGGCCTGACCGAGGAAGTCGACGACCGCGCGATCTCGCGGGTGCTGGCGCACCTGGAATGCAGCGCGCAGGAATGTGTCGACGGCCTGGTCGCCGCCGCGCTCGATGGCGGCGGCTCGGACAACGTCACGGTGATCCTGATCCGCCGGCACTGAGCGCCGGCGCGGATTTCAGGCCGTCTCCAGTTCCACCGGCGCTTCCATGGGCGCCCACAGGCACATGCCTGCTTTCTTGCGGATCGATTCGATCCGCGCCGCATGGGCGGCGAGTTCGTCGGCCTGAACCACCAACGCCGGCCGCGCGCCCGCCGGCTGCGCCAGCACGATGTGGCTTGCGGTGCGCTCCGGCTCAGCCGAAGCGCCGAAGCCGATTTCGTGCTGGCCGGCGGTGAGTGCGAGATAGACCTCGGCCAGCAACTGCGCATCGAGCAGCGCGCCGTGGAGCTGGCGATGCGCATTGTCGACGCCGAGCCGGCGGCACAGGGCGTCGAGCGAATTGCGCTGCCCCGGATAGCGCTGGCGCGCGAGCAGCAGCGAATCCTCCACCGTCACCCGCTGGCGCAGCGCGCCGTAATGCGGGCCGAGCAACGACAGCTCATTGTCGAGGAAGCCGACGTCGAAGGCCGCGTTGTGGATGATCAGCTCGGCGCCTTCGATGAATTCGAGGAAGGCGTCGGCGATGTCGGCGAACGGCGGCTTGTCGGCGAGGAACTCCAGGCTCAGCCCGGTGACCTCGGCCGCGCCCTGTTCGAAGTCGCGGTCGGGCTTGATGTACTGGTGGTAGGTGCGACCGGTCGGGCGGCGCTCGACCAGTTCCACGCAGCCGATCTCGACGACGCGGTTGCCCTTCTTCCATTCCAGGCCGGTGGTTTCGGTATCGAGGACGATCTGGCGCATGCGTGTCTCTCCGTCAGGCCGCAGCAGTGCGCTGTTCGCGCGCGGCGGCACTGGCGAGCGCGTCGACGCGCTCGTTTTCGGGATGTCCGGAATGGCCCTTCACCCAGCGCCAGTCGATCTGGTGGCGTTCGCAGGCGATCTGCAGCCGCTGCCACAGGTCCTGGTTCTTGACCGCGCCGCCGCCGGCGGTCTTCCAGCCGCGCTTGATCCAGTTGCGCATCCACTCGGTGATGCCCTGGCGCACGTACTGGGAATCGGTGTGCAGCACGATCTCGCAGGGCTCGCTCAGCGCTTCGAGCGCGGCGATGGCGCCCATCAGCTCCATGCGGTTGTTGGTGGTCAGCGGCTCGCCACCCGAGAGCTCGCGCTCGGTGGCCTTGTAGCGCAGCAGCGCCCCCCAGCCCCCGGGGCCGGGATTGCCGAGGCAGGCGCCGTCGGTATAGATCTCGATCGACTTCATGGATGTTCCGGACAAATAAGGGAGATCAGGCCGCCGGCACCGCGAGGGGCAGCGGCATCGCGCGGCGGCTGCGCATCGGGGTCAGCGGCAGATGCCGCTTCTGCCCGCGCAGCGCGTAGGCCGCGCGCAGGCCCGGGCCGTTCTGCGATTCCGTCACGGCCTCGGTGCGCCAGCTCGGGCCCACGCCGTTGGAGACCGCATCCGGCGCCAGGCCGGCGTCGCGCATCCGGCGACGCCAGGTCAGCGGCTCGGCGCTGGCGATGCCGGTTCCGCGCCAGCGCCAGCGGTACGGCGTGAGCGGATTGAGCACCAGCAGCCACAGATGGCCACCGGGCGCGAGCACGCGCGCGGCCTCGTCGAGCAGACCGAGCGCATCGCCCCGGCCACCGACCACATGCTGGAGGACCACCGCGCCGAAGGCCTCGCTCGGCAACGGCAGGGGCACGCCACAGCGCACGGGCCCGTGCAGGCCGTCGCCCGTGCGCACCAGGCACAGGCCGCGCCCGTCGACCTGCCGGTCCGGCCGGGTCGGCGTCAGCCACAGCCAGGGCAGACCGGGATGCGATCCCAGGGCGTCGGCGACGAGCGCGTGCTCACTGTCGAGGATCGCGCGGCCGGCCGGGGTGTCGAACCAGTCGCGGGCGCTGCCGGGTTGACCGGCCGGGGAGATCGCGGGCATGGTCGGCATTGTAATGGCTTCCAGCCGCCGCCGAGCCCACACCGATGCGACTGCAGCCATTGCCCGCGTTCGATGACAACTACATCTGGACGCTGTCGGATGCGTCCGGGCGTGCAGTCGTGGTCGACCCGGGGCAGGCCGCGCCCGTGCTCGCCGCGGCCGATGCCGGCCTGACGCCCGCCGCCATCCTGCTGACCCATCACCATGCCGACCACATCGGCGGCGTTGAGGCACTGCTGGCGCGCTGGCCGGACCTGCCGGTGTTCGCACCCGACGACCCGCGGATTCCGCAGGCGACGGTCCGCGTCGGTGACGGCGAGACCGTCGGGATCGAGGGCTGGCGCTTCGCGGTCATGGCCGTTCCGGGCCACACGCGCAGCCACATCGCCTTCCATGGCCACGGTCATCTGTTCAGCGGGGATACCCTGTTCAGCCTCGGCTGTGGGCGCATGTTCGAAGGTACCGCGGCCCAGATGCTGGCCTCGCTCGACCGGCTGGCGGCCCTGCCTGCCGATACACTCGTCTGCTGCGGTCATGAATACAGCCAGTCGAACGCCGCCTTCGCGCGCGTGGTCGACCCGGACAACGCAGCGCTGCGGCGCCGTGAACAGGAGATCCTCGACATGCGCAGCGTTTCGCGCCCCACCCTGCCCGTCGCGCTCGCCAGCGAGCTCGACTGCAATCCCTTCCTCCGCGTCGACGCCGATGCGGTCCGCGCCGCCGCCTCGCATGAGGCCGGCACTGCGCTGACCGACCGGGTCGATGTCTTCGCCGCATTGCGGCGCTGGAAAGACGGCTTCCGCGCATGACGCCGGGGCGCCTGACCCGTCTGGCCGCAGCGCTGTTCGCACTCGCGGCCCCGGCAGCGACCAGCTTCGCGACCGATACGCCCGCCGGCGACGCCACGGCGGCACGGGCGCCTGCCACGCTCGCCGCCGCGACCTCGACGCCTGCCGTCACCCGCAATGGCCAGGAGGTCTACCGCCGATTCCTCGATGGCCTTTCCGAGCCCGGGTGCACAGCGGAGGCGACGGAACGCTGGCGTTCGCATTTCGGCCATGTGCCCCGCCAGCTGGCCTCGCGTGGCAACGATGTGCTGCCGCTGTTCGCCTACGTCGTCGAGGAGGTGCGCGCCCAGCACCTGCCGACCGAGTTCGCCCTGATCCCGTTCGTCGAGAGCGGCTACCGGCCCGGCGCCCGCAGCGCGTCCGGCCCCGCAGGTCTGTGGCAGTTCATCGCAGTGACTGCGCGCAATCACGAAATCCCGATCCGTCCCGGCTACGACGGGCGTCTGTCGCCCGCCGACTCCACCCGGGCCGCGGTGCGTTATCTCAAGACCCTGCACGGCATGTTCGCCGGCGACTGGCGCCTGTCCGTGATGGCCTACAACGCCGGCGAGTACCGCGTCTTCGGCGCGCTCAAGCGCGCCGGGCAGGAGGCCCGCAACGCCACGCCCGCATCGCTGCCGATGCCACAGCACACGCAGGCCTACGTCCGGAAGCTGCACGCCCTGTCCTGCCTGATCAAGGAAGCGGGCGAAGGCGAAACGTGGATGGCCGCGATGGATCGTGAAGTGCCGGCGTTGACCGCGATCGCGGTGCCGGACGGGGTCCGCGATCTCGACGCGCTGGCGAGCCGCCACGAGACCGACGCCGCGCGTCTCAAGCGCCTCAATCCTGCGCACGTCGATGGCCGCATCGCGCGGATCGGCCAACCGGTCACGCTGCTGGTGCCGCAGGCCGCGGCCGCGCCGCCGGTCTTCATGGCCGAGGCACCGCCCGAGGCGGACGCCATGCCTGCAACCGTCGGCGACGCCACGCCGACCGCGCGCCGGATGCATACGGTGGCGCGCGGCGAATCGCCCTGGTCGATCGCCAAGCGCTATGGCCTGCGGACGCAGGAGCTGTTGACGCGCAATGCGCTCGACGCGCGCAGCGTGTTGCGCCCGGGCATGGAACTGCTCATCGACGAACGCTGACCGGACACCATCGGCCGGCGCACGTTCGCCCGCCAGTCGCCAACAAAAAAGCCCGGCACGTGCCGGGCTTTTTGCGGGTCGCGAACGCGCGCCTAGAGGCGCGCTTCGTTGACCGTGATCTTCATCTCGCGGCGCAGGCTGCGCTGCAGGACTTCCGCATCCTCGCTGCCCAGCAGGCTGCCGAGCTGCTGGCGCAGCATCGCCTGCTCCTGCTCGCTCGCATCCGCGGGATTGCCCGGCTCGACCTTGGTCACCGCGAACACGACGGCGCTGCCGTCGGCCAGCATCACCTTGCCCGGCGTAGGCGCATCGCCGGTCGGCGGTGCCGCACGGAAGTAGGCCTGGCTGGCCGCCGCATCCGGCACCGGCGCACCGCGCGGAATGCCCGGCACGTCCTGCGCCTGCAGCTGGCGTTCGCCGGCCAAGGCCTGCAGGGTCTTGCCGCCCTTGATCTCGGCCACCATCGCATCGGCAGCCTGCTCGGCCTGCTTGCGTGCACGGTCGGCACGGACCTCGGCGATCACACGCTCGCGCACCTGCTCCAGCGGCTGCGCGCGCTCGGGCGTGTGACTGGTGACGCGGATGAATACCGTCTGGTTCGGGCCGATCTCGATCGGATCGCTGACCGTGCCGTCCTGGGTCAACGCTTCCGAGAACGCCGCCTGCACCACCGCGTTGTTGGCGGCGATGCCGCTGCCGGCACCCCGCGCGAACGGCGCGATGGTCTGGATCTGCACGCCGCCGGCGGCAGCCGCAGGCTCCAGCGACATCGGGTTCTTGTTGATCTCGTCGACGACGCGACCGACCTGCTCGTTGTAGACACGCGAGCTGTCACCTTCGCTGACTTCCTTCTCCATCTGCTCGCGCACATCTTCGAACGCGACCGGCTCGCCGGCGTCCACTTCGCGCAGCTGCAGCACGTGCCAGCCGAAGTCCGTACGCACCGGCGCGCTGACCGCATTGGGCTGCATTGCGAACAGCGCATCCTCGAACGCGCCGGCCATCATGCCCTTCTCCACCCAGCCCAGATCGCCGCCGCCGTCCCTGGAACCCGGATCGTCCGAGTTCTCGCGGGCGAGCGCAGCGAAATCGGCACCCGACGCCTGCGCCCTGGCAGCGATGTCGGCCGCCTTCTTCTGCGCGGCCTGCTGCGTCGCCTCATCGGCATCGGCCGGCACTTCGACCAGGATGTGCGAGGCCAGACGACGCTCGGCCGTCGCGAAGCGCGACTTCACCTGTTCGAAGTGGGCGCGCGCCTCGGCCTCGTCGACGGCCGCGTCGTCCGCACCCTTTCCGGCAGCGGCCTTGAGCTCGATGTATTCCAGCGCGACCTTTTCCGGCTCGCGATAACGCGCGGCATGCGAGTCGTACCAGGCCTGCTGGTCGGCCTGCGACACGTCGGCCATGTCGACGGCAGGCGGCGGCACGACGACGAAGCTGACGTCGCGACGCTCCCCGAGCAGACGCATCAGACGGGTGGACTCGCCTTCGGTGACGAACGCGGTTTCGGCGATCGACTGCGGCACCAGGACGCGCTGCAGATCGACGCGGATGCTTTCCTGGAACTCGCGCGGCGTGCGCGGCGGCTGGGTGGACTGCAGGGCCATCTGGTAGCGCTGCGGATCGAAGCGGCCCTCGACCTGGAACGCCGGGATCGACTGGATGATTTCCTGCACCTGCGCATCGCCGATGGCGATGTTGGCGCGGTCGGCGGCCAGGCCGAGCACGGCGCGGTCGATCAGCTGCTCGAGCACTTCCCGCTTGCTCTCCATCGTTTCGAACGCGCGCGCATCGAACGCCTCGCCCTCCTGCTGACGACGTTGCTCGCGCATGCTGTCGAAGGTCTGGCGGAATTCTTCGGCACTGACCTCGGCCGACGTCCACGCGAACTTGCGGACCAGCCACCAGTCCGGCGCGGACTGCCACCATTTCGGCGGCGCCTCGACCTTGGCGGCATAGTCGGCATTGTTCTGGAACAGATACTGCTCCATGCCGAAGAACGCGAAGGGGACCGCGAGTACCGCCACGATGGCGATGGCGATCCAACCACTGGTCTTATCTCGAAGCGCTTGCAGCATGGGTCAGGACACGGGATGGCGAGCCGCCCAGTGTACCCGCAAGCCCGCCACCGCGCAGGCGCGGAGGCCGTCTGCAATGCGCCGCGAGCGCGCTGGAACCTGTTCAGTCGCGATCGGGAATCCGGTCGTAATCACCAGGGGGATCGCGTAACATGCGCGCCTGACCGGAATCCACGTCCGGACCTGCAGCGCAACGCGCGGCCGGCCGGATGCTCCAGACGTACGACACGTCGACATCTCAAGAAGAAGAGGAATTCACACATGGCAAACCTCACCAAGTCCGACATCATCGCTTCGGTTGCCGAAAAGTCCGGCCTGTCGCGCGCCGACGCCGGCCGTGCCGTCGATGGCCTGCTCGACACGATCACCGAGGCGCTGAAGAACGGCGACGCGGCCAACTTCGTCGGCTTCGGTTCGTTCGTTGCCCGTCCGCGTGCTGCCCGCACCGGCCTGAACCCGCAGACCAAGGAGCCGATCCAGATCGCAGCTTCGACGGTGCCTGCGTTCAAGGCTGGCAAGGCGCTGAAGGATGCAGTAAAGTAAGCGGCTCGATTGTTCCGCATGGGTGCTTAGCTCAGCGGTAGAGCGTCTCCTTTACACGGAGAGGGTCGGGGGTTCGAAACCCTCAGCACCCACCAAGAGTTTCAAAGCGCGGAGCGGTAGTTCAGTTGGTTAGAATGCTGGCCTGTCACGCCGGAGGTCGCGGGTTCGAGTCCCGTCCGCTCCGCCAATTCTTCAAGCGAAAAACCCTGCAGCGATGCGGGGTTTTTTGTGGGCGATGATTTTCGGTATCGCACCGGTCCTGGACGATGGATACGTTGATCCGCCGCACGACGTCGCACGCCAGCCGGGCACATACATGATCGCGCGTGTCGGGCTGTGGCAAGTCACACGCCCACCGATGGCGGCGACGCGCGCCAGCCCGCCTATCGACATCCAGCGACGATGACCTGCGCAAGGTGCAACGGCGCCCGGTCGCGTGCGGGCCTGCAGGAAAGAACGCGCGCGCAGAGCGTCGTCTGCAGCCCGTCTGGTCGCGTGGCCGGACGCCATGAAAAAAAGTGCGTGCAGCCTCTTCCCAAGCCCGGCGTTTCATGTAGAATCTCGCGCCTTGGAGCGGTAGTTCAGTTGGTTAGAATGCTGGCCTGTCACGCCGGAGGTCGCGGGTTCGAGTCCCGTCCGCTCCGCCATTTGCAAGCGAAAACCCCTGCAGCGATGCAGGGGTTTTTCGTGTGTGGCGATCTCGATCCCGAACGCTCCGGTGCTACGGGCAATCGCCTTCGCGTGCGAACGCGAGATCCTCGAAGTCGTAGCTGAAGTCCGCGTCCGGATCGACCCTGGCCATGTGCAGCGCGGTCGCCCGGCCCCGCGCCGGGGTTGCGATGAGCCAGGCGTCGACATCGACGTCGACATCCCGCCATCGCACCTGCAGGCGATCGTCGACGGCGACGACATCACCCTGCAGTTTCGGCGAGCGCTCGGACGCGAAGGTCAGCCCGCTTCCGCGCGGACACACGTCGATGCGGCCGAACCACGCATCGCGCCAGCGTCCGGCGACGTTCGTAGTCTCCGCCGCGGTCGGCGCACGTGCAGGCGTGCGCATGTCGACCGCTGACGTGCCCCTGTCCGCACGCTCCGTCGAGAGCAGAGCGGCGTAGTACGCGACGTCATGCGGGCCGCTCGCACCGGTGAACTGCTTGACCAGCGCCTGCATCAATACCGTGCGCGCGTCGTCCGCATCTCCGTTGATCAGCACGACGATGCCGACACCGCGCTCGGGCAACAGCGTCAGCGCCGAGTACATGCCCTTGAGCGTGCCGGTATGCGAGACCTTCGAGGTGCCGTCGACATCGGTCAGCCGCCAGCCGTATCCGTAGGCAGAGAAGTGGCTGCGATCCCAGGCGCGCATCCGTGCGCCGAGCGGCATCGGCGTGTGCGCCGTCCACGCGGCTGCGCGCTGCGCCTGCGACAGCCAAGGGCGCTCGGCCTGCACGGCGCCGGCTTCGAGCCATGCCTGCGCCCAGCGCAGCATGTCGTCGAGACTGCAGCGCAGTCCGCCGGCTGCCATCATCGGCTCGTCGGGAATCGTGGCCGCATCGGCGCGTACCACGACGTTGCGACCGTCGATGCGCGCATGCGGCTGGGCGACGTTGCCGACCCCATCGCGCGACCAGCGGCCGGCCTGGCAGCGCGTCATGCCGAGCGGTTCGAACACCTCGCGCCGCACCAGCGCGTCGAACGGCATGCCGCCCACGGCGGCCGCGACCTCACCGGCGACGATGTAGAGCGTGTTGTCGTAGGCATAGCGCGAACGGAAACTCCAGCGCGGCCGCAGGTAACGCAACCCGTGGACGACCTCGGCACGCGTGAAGCGGTTCGGTGACGGCCACAGCATCAGATCCCCGGCGCCCGGGCCGAGACCGCTGTTGTGGATCAACAGGTCGCGCACCTGGATGTCGCGCGTGACCCAGCCCTCGGCCATGCGGAACCCGGGCAGATGCCGGATCACCGGGTCGTCCCACCGCAGCAGACCCGCATCGACCTGACGTGCCAGCACCGCGGCGGTCATTGCCTTGCTGTTGGACGCGATCTTGAACAGCGTGGCCGCATCGACCCGTGCGCCCTGCCCGGCCTGCAGCTCGCCGCGTGTCTGGCGCAGTACCACCTCGCCGTCGACGATCACGCCGACCGCGATCCCGGGCAGGTCGTAACGCGCGACCGCGGCGTCGACCATGGCCTCGAGGCGCGCAGGGTCGACCGCCCGATCGTGCGCGTACGTCTGGCCCGTCACTGCGAGACAGATCAGCAGCCAACCGCATCGGGTCATCCGCGGCACGGGTCAGAAATCGAACGTGATGTTGGCGAACACCTGGCGTCCGATCGCGCTGTAGCTGCTGGCGAAGTACGGCCACGCGGTGTGCGAATCATCGCGCGGCGGCATCTCGTCGAGCAGGTTCAGCACGCTGATGCCGAGCGTCACGTCATCGGTGATGCGGCGCGAGACGTCCGCATTCCAGATCACATAGCCCGACGTGCGGCCCGGCAACACGTTGCCGTTGTAGTTCGGCCGGCTGCCGTAGCGATAGCCGTAAAGACTGGTATTCCAGGCATCGGTGGACCAGCTGGCCCGCCAGTTGGCGCGGCTGCGCTGGCTGTTGTATTCGACGGTGCTGCGCACATCGCGTGGCGCTTCGTCACCGAACTCGGCGATCTCGAATGCCAGCACGTGCGTGTAGCCCGCCTGCAGGTTCAGATCGCCCCATCCGCCCAGGTCGACGCCGTAGCGCAGTGCCGCATCGAGGCCTTCGGTGCGCATCAACGACGCGTTGATCGGGTACGTCGCGAAGCGGGTGATCCGACCGTCCGGATTGAGGTCGGACACCACGCGCTCCACCGCGCCCGCGTAGAACCGGCAGGCCTGCGACGTCGTGTCGACGGCGGCCCCGGTGCGGTCCTGCCCCAGTCGGCAGTTGGCTTCCTGTTCGAGGTAGTAGCTGTTCGACAATGCCTGCACCCGGCCTTCGAGTTCGATGCGGTACCAGTCGAGGCTCGCCGACAGGTTCGGCCGCACATCCCACACCACGCCCAGCGTCGTCGACGTGCCCGTTTCTTCTTCGAGCAGCGGATTCGACGACTGCGTGAGAAAGGTCTGGTAATTGAACGCCGCGTTGCACTCCGGCGATTCGGCGGCGATGCCGTTGAGGCGACACAGGTATTCGTCGTCGACGAAGGGGTTGGAGCCGGTGGTGCCGGCATAGATCCACAGCAGGTCGGGGGCACGGAAGCTCGTTGCATGGGCGCCGCGCAGCAGCAGGTTGCGGAACGGGCGCCATTCCAGGCCGGCCTGCCAGGTCACGGCATCGTCGACGGACGTGATGTCGTCGTACTTGTCGTAGCGGCCGGCGAGCGTGGCGTCGAGGCTGTCGAACACCGGCACGCGGAATTCGAGACCGAGCGCGAAGCGGTCACGGGGGCCACCGCCGGGCGTGCTGGTGAGGTTGTAGACGCGGTCCGGGCCGGTGTAGTCGACGGTCGTACGCGGGTCGGGCGTCAGCGAATAGTCCTGCTGCGCAGCCTCCACTACCGCGGCCATCTGCAACGGCCCTGCCGGCAGATCGAACAGCGGTCCGCTGAAGACGAACTGCGCCTGATCGGACTTCGAGACGCCGTCGCTGACGACGGTGGTGGTGAGCCGGTCGTACAGCGCCGCCGAGCCCGGCGCGAACAGGCGGTCAGTATGGAACTCGCGGATCTCGTTGCCGTCGGGCGCAATCCCGAGCACCGGACCCATGTAGTAGTCGCGCACCGCACGGGTGAGAAAGCGCGGGCGTGTGGTGGTGATCTCGAAACGCGACGAGGTCAGGCTCACGTCCCAGTCGAACCGGCCGTCGGCCAGGGTGCCGCGCAGACCGGCGTTGATCGACCACGCGCGCTCGTCGTACTCGATGTATTTGGTCCCGCCCACTTCACCGGGCAGGAAGATGCGCTGCGCGGTCACCAGGCCCAGCTCGGGATCGCGCACGGTGAAGGGGCCTTCGCCGATGTAGTAGTGCGTCTGGCTGGAACTCTTGTCGTGGGCATCGCTGCCGAGCAGCTGCGCGTAGCCGGTCAGGCGGTCGCTGAAGTCGACACTGCCCGACACGTACGCCGAGGTCTTGCCGTAGGCGTTCTGGATCGAGCGCGCGTTGTAGTAGTCGAGCGCGCCGCAGCGGTTCGGCGTGGCCACCGACGCCGCCGAATGGAAGGGCACGAAATCCGGATTGGTCGCGGCGCAGGCATCGCGCATCGCCTGCTCGGTGGACGACAGCGCGCCGGCGTCGGTGGGCCACAGATAGGTCTGGCCGGCGCGGAGATACACGCCGCTGATCGACGCGGTGGGTCGCGCGGGATTGCTGCGGTACTGCGGATGCGCCCGATAGGTGAGATCGCGCTGCGCGGCGACGATCTCCTCTCGATCCAGCCGCTCCAGCGCATAGGTGAGGCTCCAGGAATCGCCGGTGCGCCCGCCGGTCCACTGGAACAGGCCGGTGTCGCCGCCGCCCTGCGTCGTCGTGCCGGCGCGCAGGCGGATCGTGTCGCCGCTGAAGTTCTCCCGGGTGATGATGTTGACCACGCCGGCGACCGCGTCGGAGCCGTAGATCGCCGACGCGCCACCGCTCATGACCTCGATGCGTTCGATCGCCGCGGCCGGGATGCTGCCTAGACTCACCGCCGTCCCGTTGGAACCATAGGGCTGCGGATAGTCGGCGAGTCGCTGCCCGTTGAGCAGGATGAGCTGATAGCCCGGACCGAGCCCGCGCAGGTTCATGAACTGCCCGTTGGGCGAGTTGCCGGTCTGGTCGGTTTCGTTGAGCGTGTTGCCGGTGAACTGCGTCAAGGTCCCCAGCGATTCCCAGACCGTGCTGAAGCCCTGCTTCCGGATGTCCTCGGCGGTGATCACGGTCACCGGTGCCGGGCCTTCGATATCGGTACGCGCGATGCGTGAACCGGTGACCTGCACCTGGTCGAGCGTGCTGACGCGGGTGTCGGCGGTCGGCGCCTGCGCATGCACGATCGCAGGCGTCGACAGTGCCGGCAGCAGCGCAACACCCAGCAGACGGAGGACGGATGGAAGCGGAACGGATTGGCAGGACATGCGAAACGGACTCCCCGGGTGGCGTGGCGACACGGCACACGCGCACGCGGATCGCACCGGCGCGGGCCGAGATCGAAAGCAACCCGGCCGCCCCGCAGGGCCCCCTGACCGAACGGGCATGCACGTGATTACCACCCGTGGCGAATCGATGTCAATGCGCGCATCCGCCTTGTCCTGACGCGTAAAACACCTATTCTCGTGACTCGACCGCAGGCCGGTGCGCGCTCGCATGCGCATGGCCGCAGGAGCCGCGATGCGTTTCAATCGACTGTCCCCGTTTGCCCTGCGCTGCACGTACGCCACTGTGCTGGCGCTCGCGGCGCTGCTGCCTGCGCCAGGCGCGACACACGCCGCGCCGCCCGCGCACGCGATTCCCGGACTCACCCCGGCGATGCAGTCGCCCGCGTTCTGGATCGCGCGACTCGACGCGCCGGATGCCGTCATCCTCGATGCCGCCGAGATCGAAACGCAGAACGCGGCGATGCGTCGCAACGAGGCGTCGATCCAGGATCCGCTCGCCCTGCCCGATCGCCTTGACCGGCGCACGGTGACCGGCTGGATCGCTGCCCTTTCGAAGCGCCCCACCGCGCCACGCTTCACCGTCGACGGCCCGGTGGAGGCCGCGACGCTCGATGCGTGGATGGACATGCTCGCGCTCGATGCCCTGCCCGCGCAGGTGACGCCGCGCTTCGGCCTCGTCGTGCGCCGCGCGGACCTGCGCGCGTTTCCGACCGCGACCCGTATCTTCAGCCGGCCCGACGACATCGATATCGACCGCTTCCAGGAAGACGCCCTGTTCCCCGGCGCACCGGTCGCCGTGCTGCACGCCAGCCGCGACGGGCAGTGGCTGTTCGTGGTCAGCGAGCGCTACCGCGCGTGGGTCGACGCCCGGCACGTCGCGATCGGCACGCGTGACGTGGTCGCGGATTACGCGTCGCGTGCAGCCGATGGCGTCGTCGTCGCCGGTGCGACGGCGCACACGGTGTTCACGCCGCAGGCGCCTGCGGTGTCGGACGTGCAGCTCGACATGGGCGTGCGCGTACCGCGCGCCGACTGGGACCCGGCTCGCGCCCTGCACGGCCAGCTGCCGGCATTCGGCCACATCGTCGAACTGCCCGTGCGTGGCGACGATGGCGCGCTGTCGTTCCTGCCCGCACTGCTGCCGGCGTCGGCCGATGTCGCCGACGCTGCGCTGCCCCACACCCGCGCGACCCTGATCCGCCAGGCCTTCAAGTTCCTCGGCGAACGCTACGGCTGGGGACACGCCTACAACGCGCGCGACTGCAGCGGTTTCGTGTCGGAGATCTACCGCAGCGTCGGCATCCTGCTGCCGCGCAACACCAGCGCCCAGGCGACGAGTCCGGTCTTGAACCGCATCGAGGTGCCCGCCGACCTGCCGCATGCGCAGCGCCTGCAGCTGCTGCGCGAAGCCGACGTGGGCGACATGGTGTTCATTCCGGGCCACGTGATGCTGGTCATCGGCCACGTCGACGGCGAGCCCTGGGTGATCCACGACACCGCCGGCATGAGCGTGCGCGATGGCGACGGTGCAATCGCGCGCCTGCCGCTCAACGGTGTCGTGGTCACGCCGGTGACGCCGATGCTGTCGGGCGAGGATGGCACCACCATCGACCGCATCACCAGCATTCAGCGCGTGCGCTGACACGCGCGCCCCGTCGGACTCCCATGAAAATCACCGACATCCAGCTGGGCATGGTGCGCGTGCCGCTGAAGACACCGTTCAAGACCGCGCTGCGCACCGTCGAGAGCGTCGACGACATCATCGTGTCGATCCACACCGACACCGGCCACACCGGGTACGGCGAGGCCGCAGCGACCGCGGTGATCACCGGCGACACGCACGGCTCGATCGTCGCAGCGATCTCGACCGTCATCGCGCCGCGGCTGGTCGGTCGCGACCTCGCCGATTTCAACATGTTGATACGGCTGGTGCAGACCGCGCTCGAACGCAACACCAGCGCCAAGGCCGCCGTCGAGATCGCGCTCTACGACCTGTTCGCGCAGCTGCATGGCGCGTCGCTGTACCGGATTCTCGGCGGTGGCCATCCGGTGATCCGCACCGACATCACGATCAGCGTCGACACGATCGACAAAATGGTCGCCGACGCGCTGTCGGCAGTGGACCGCGGCTTCGGCGCGCTGAAGATCAAGGTCGGCCAGGATCCGGGCGTGGACCTCGACCGCATCCGTGCGGTCCACGCCGCGGTCGACGGTCGCGCCCTGCTGCGCCTCGACGCCAACCAGGGCTGGACGCCGAAGCAGGCCGTGCATGCGATGCGCCAGCTCGAAGATGCCGGCATCGAACCGGAACTGCTGGAGCAGCCGGTCAAGGCGCACGATCTGGCAGGTCTCAAATACGTGACCGATCGCGTGCACGTGCCGGTGATGGCGGACGAAAGCGTGTTCGGCCCGGTCGAACTGATCGAACTCATCCGCGTGCGCGCGGCCGACATCGTCAACATCAAACTCATGAAGACCGGCGGGCTGTCGAACGCGATCAAGCTCGCCGACATCGCCGGCCTGCACGGCGTGGAATGCATGATCGGCTGCATGATCGAAACCAGTATCAGCGTCGCCGCGGCCGCGCACCTGGCGGTGGCGAAGTCCGACATCATCACCAAGGTCGATCTGGACGGGCCGTCGCTGTGCGCATGGAATCCGGTCGAGGGCGGTGTGTCGTTCGACGATGCGGACATCTCGATCGGCGATGCGCCGGGACTGGGCATCGTGTCGATCCGCGGCGTGGAGCCCATTGCCGGATGACCTGCGGACGGCAGCACCGCGCTCGAAGTACCGTGCCGGATGCGCGCAGCCGCTCGCGCCCGAACGCCATGGGCAGCGTGTCGCGCCGGCAGGCGCACACCTGCCGCGCGACCGCATCCCGCCGCCTTCCGTCATGACGCCAGAGGACGCTTCCGCCATGCCCCGATTCCGTCGATGCGCCGCAGCCGCCGCGCTGCTGCTCGCCACCCTCCTGCTCGCCGCCTGCGGCACCACGCGATCCCCGGCGGCGGCACCGCTGACAGGCGCGCAGCAGCTCGTCGTGGTGACGTCCGCCGACTGGGACGCGGCGCAGGCGCGGATGCGGCGCTTCGAGCGCGACGGTGATGGCGTGTGGCGCGCGTTGGGTGATGCAGAGCCGGTGATGCTCGGCCGCAGCGGCAGCGGCTGGGGCATCGGCCTGCATCCGGCGCAGACGGGCGCACCGCAGAAACGCGAAGGCGACGGCCGTGCGCCGGCCGGGGTGTTCGCGATCGGCGAAGCGTTCGGCTACGCACCCACCGGTGTCGGCGCGCTGCCGTACCTGCCGATGCAGGCCTCGCACTACTGCATCGACGTGCCGGCCTCGCCGCTCTACAACCGCATCGTCGACGCGCAGGACGTCGGCGCAGCCGCTATGGAAGGTTCCAGCGAACGCATGCGCCTGGACCTGCACAACGACGGCGACGTGCGCTATCGCCAGGGCTTCGTCATCGAGCACAACGGACAAGGCGAAGCCGGCCGCGGCAGCTGCATCTTCGCCCATCTGCTGCGCCGTCCCGACGAGACCACGGCCGGTTGCACCGCGATGTCCGACGCGGCGATGGACACCTTGCTGGGCTGGCTGGATCCCGCGCGCACACCGCGCTTCGTGCTGCTGCCCGAGGTCGAGTACGCACGGCTGCAGGCCGCCTGGCAGCTGCCGGCGCTGTCGCGATGAGCGACGCGACGCCGCTGGTCTCGCGTGTCGCCACACTCGACGATCTGCCCGCGGTGCTCGCGATGATGCGGGCGTTCTACATCGAGGACCGGCTGCACTTCGACGATGTCGCCACACCGCGCGCGGTGTCGGCATTGCTGTCCGATCCGGGCTGCGGCGCGCTGCTGCTGCTCGGCGCCGACGGCACCGAGGGTTACCTGGCGCTGACCCGCGGTTTCAGTCTCGAACAGGGCGGCCATCACGCCCTGCTCGACGAGCTCTATCTCGCACCGGCCGCCCGCGGCCGCGGATTCGGCGCCCAGGCCCTGGCGATCGCACGCGCGACCGCGCACGGCTGGGGCGTGCCGGTCCTGCGGCTGGAAGTGCACCACCACAATCCGCGCGCGAAGGCGCTGTATCTGCGCACGGGATTCGTCGACGGCCACCGCGACACGCTCGCGCTGGACCTGCACACATGCGTCTGATGCAGCGTCGGGCGCGTGGCGATTGCGCCGCATGGCATGCTGCCGCAGTCCTCCGCACCGGCCGCGCGCCATGACCGAAGCTGTGCCCGCACGTCGCACCCTTCCCGCCTCCGTCCGCGTGCTGCTGGCGTTGCTGGCCGGCGCGGTGGTCGGTCTCTCGCTCGCGGCCTGGAACGCCGACACCGCGCTGCGGGTGGCCGAGTTCGCGCAGCCGATCGGCAAGCTCTGGCTCAACGCGCTGCAGATGACCGTCGTGCCCCTGGTCGCCGCGCTCGTCGTGGTCGGCATCAACGGCGCGGCCGATGCCGCGGCCTCGGGGCGCAACGCGCGCCTGGCGATGGCGACCTTCGCGATCCTGCTCGCGGTTTGCGGCACGTTCGCCGCGATCGCCGCACCGGCCCTGCTGGCGCTGGTGCCGCGTGACGAGGCGCTGGTGTCCGCGTTCCGCGCCGCGATCCAGGCGCCGGAGGTGCTGCCGCAGGCACCGAGCTTCGGTCTGTGGATCACCAGCGTGATTCCGAGCAACGCGATCGCCGCCGCGGCCGCCAGCGCGATGCTGCCGCTGGTGGTGTTCTCGATGTTCTTCGCCTTCGCGCTGACCCGGCTCGAGCCCGCCCGCCGCGAGCGCATGCTCGATCTGGTGCGCACGATCGGCGACGCGATGATCGTCGTCGTGCGCTGGGTGCTGTGGGCCGCGCCGGTCGGGGTGTTCGCGCTGGTGCTCGCGGTCTGCGCGCACGTCGGCCTCGGCGTGCTGACCGCACTGGGCTACTACATCGCCTTGCAGTGCGTGCTGTACGTGGCGATCACGTTGCTGATGTACGGCGTCGCGGTGGTCGCCGCCGGCGAGCGGCTGCCGCGCTTCGCCGCGGCGCTGTTGCCGGTGCAGGCGATCGCCGCGAGCACGCAGTCCTCGCTCGCGTCGCTGCCGGTGATGATCGACAGCGCACGCAACCGTCTGGGCTATCCGCTTGCGGTCACCTCGCTGGTGTTGCCGATGGCGGTGTCGCTGTTCCGCATTGCCAGCCCCACGCAGTACCTGAGCGTCGTGGTGTTCATCGCCTGGATGTACGGCGCAGCCTTGGGGCCGGCGCAGCTCGCGATCGCGGTCGGCCTGAGCATCGTCATCAGCATGGGGTCGGTCGGTCTGCCGGGCCAGGTGAGCTTCATGACCAACAACCTGCCGGTGACGCAGGCGATGGGCCTGCCCATCGAACCGCTGGGCGTGCTGCTCGCCGTGGACACCCTGCCCGACGCGTTCGCCACCGTCGCCAACACCACCGCCGACGTCACCGCGACCGCCGTCGTCGCACGCTACAGCGGGGCCGCGGCCGCTGCGGATCCGCCACCGGCATGACCGGCACCTGGACCCTGCTGCACAACCCGCGGTGCTCGAAGTCGCGCGCCGCGCTCGAGTTGCTGCAGACGCGGGGCATCGAGGCCGACGTCGTGCGATATCTCGACACCCCCCTCGATGCCGACATGCTGCGCACGCTGCTGCGCCGCCTCGACCTCGCGCCGCGCGCCCTGCTGCGGACCGGCGAGGCCGCCTATCGCACGCTCGGACTCGACGACGCGGCGCTCGAGGACGCTGCGATCATCGATGCGATGGTCCGCCACCCCGAGCTGATCGAACGCCCGATCCTCGTCCATGGGGAGCGCGCGGTCATCGGACGCCCGACCGAGCGCCTGCTCGCACTGCTCGACTGACCGGCACGCGCCGGCGGCGCGTCAGTGGGTCCGTTTCGCCACGTGCATCGCCGACGCCCGCGCCGGCGGCGCGAAGCTGTCGGCCCGCGCGCTCGGCCAGAACGTCTTGAACACCGCGTGCTCGGGCACGCCGGTCAGCAGTTCGCCCGGCTCCAGGAAGCGGTACAGGGCCGCCAGCGATCGCACCTCGGTCGGCGTGACACGGCGCAGGATGTGCTCGGGCCCGATCTGCATCGGATGCTCCAGCCCGGCCGCGCCGATCATGTCGCGCAGCGCCTTGAGCGTGTTCTGGTGGAAATGGAACACGCGATTGGCCTTGTCCGGCACGTCGAGGAGGCGCCAGCGCGCGGGATCCTGCGTGGCGACGCCGGTCGGACACTGGTCGGTATGGCAGGTGCGCGACTGGATGCAGCCCAGCGAGAACATGAAACCGCGTCCCGCGTTGCACCAGTCCGCGCCCATCGCGAGCGTGCGCGCGATGTCGAAGCCACTGGTGATCTTGCCTGCCGCGGCCACGCGGATGCGGTCGCGCAGGCCGATGCCCACCAGCGTGTTGTGCACCAGCATCAGCGCCTCCTGCAGCGGCAGGCCGACGTGGTTGATGAATTCCGAGGGAGCAGCGCCGGTGCCGCCCTCGGCGCCGTCGACGACGATGAAATCCGGCAGGATGCCGCTGTCGAGCATGGCGCGGGCGATGCCGAACCATTCCCAAGGATGCCCGATCGCCAGCTTGAAGCCCGCCGGCTTGCCGCCCGACAGCGTGCGCATGCGGTCCACGAACTCCAGCAGGCCGAGCGGTGTGGAGAACGTGGTATGCGCGGCCGGCGACTCGCAATCCACGCCGACGGGGATGCCGCGGGTCTCGGCGATTTCCGCCGTGACCTTGGCGCCGGGCAGCATGCCGCCATGGCCGGGCTTGGCGCCTTGCGAGAGTTTCAGTTCGACCATGCGCACCTGCGGGTCCGCGGCATGTCGCGCGAACAGGTCTTCGTCGAAGCGGCCCTTGGCATCGCGGCAGCCGAAATAGCCGGACCCGATTTCCCAGACCAGGTCACCGCCGTGCTCGCGATGGTAGGGCGAAATCGCGCCCTCCCCGGTGTCGTGATAGAAATTGCCGCGCTTCGCGCCGAGGTTCAGCGCACGGATCGCGTTGGCCGACAACGAGCCGAAACTCATCGCCGAAATGTTGAACACGCTGGCCGTGTACGGCTGCGCGCGCTCGTCGCCGACGGGAACCCGGAAATCGAACGACGCAGCGTGCGCAGGCACCAGCGAATGGTTGATCCATTCGTACTGCGTGCCGTACATCGGCAGCTCGCTGCCGAAGGGCACGACGTCGCTGACGTTCTTCGCCCGCTGGTACACCAGCGCCCGCTGCTGGCGCGAGAACGGCACCTCGTCCTGGTCGTCCTCGATGAAGTACTGGCGGATCTCGGGCCGGAATGCTTCCAGCCCATAGCGGAAGTGCGCGGTCAGCGGATAGCTGCGACGCAGGGTCGCGCGCGTCTGCAGCAGGTCGACCGTGCCCAGCACCGACAGTGCGACGAACGGAATCGCTGCGAGCGACCAGCCCAGTGCCTGGTGCAGCACCGCCATGACGATCGAGACCACGGCCAGCGCGACGCAGACTGCGAATGTGAGATAGCGGACCATCGGACTCCCTTTCAACGACAGCCGGCCACGATGCCCGGCCCGCCATCCTCCCCGGACGACTGTGGATTCCAGCGACAGGCCGGTCCGGCCCGTGCTGCACGTTGTCCCCATGGTAGGTAGCGATCTGTCACGGAGCCAGCGGAAACTGAATGTTCCGTTGCAGGCGCCATCGCTTCACGGCGGTTTGGCGCGCCGCTGCCTACTGTCGACTCCGTTCCCACCCGTGTCCTGACGCCCCGATGCCGCTGCCTGCCTACAACCCGGTGATCCTCGCGGAGATGACGCGTGCCGCGCATGCGGATCTGCCGGACGCCGACTGGCACGAGCTCGAGCCGGTGCTGCGCGCGCAATGGGAGCGGATGCCGCGGGCGATCGGTTGGGATACCGCGCGCCCTTCGGCCGCTGCACATTTCCGCAGCTTGCGCGGGCTGCCGGACGCCGCCGAGGTGGTGGGCGTCGACCCGGCCGGTGCACGGCAGGAGCTCACATGATCGCGCCCCGTACCCTCTGGCGTGTACTGGTCCTGCCGGTCTACATCCTGATCACCGGCGCGGTCTTCGCCCTCGCCGTGCGCAATACCGCCGGCTCGATCCTCTCGCCGCTCGCCGCACTTGCGCCCTGGATCTTCGTCGTCGCGGTCGGCCTGGCCCTGCTGTCAATCGCGGGTGCGGCGATGCGCTGGCGCCGCAGGCTGGCGGCCGTACGCCGGGTCCGCGCCGCGCAGGTGCGTGTAGTGGATCATGCCTGGGAAGCGGACGACGCCGACGGCGTCGCGCAGCACGCCGGACGCAGCTGATCGAAGATCTGCCTCAGAGCGGCTCGGCGATGTGGATCGCGTTGCCGCCTGCCCGCTTGGCCTGGTACAGCGACGCGTCCGCACGCGCGAACCAGTCCTGCCAGTCGCGTTCGGCCGACAGCATCGCGCCGCCGACTGCCACGGTGATGCGACCGCCCGGCCCGACGACACGCGACGCGACGGCATCGCGCACCCGCTCCGCCGCGCGCGTCAGCGCCTGCTCCGAATCGAGCGGCAGCAGCATCACGAATTCCTCCCCGCCGAAACGGTAGACCGAATCGCCCTGGCGCAACTCGCCCCGCAGCAGCGCAGCCAGATCGATCAGCACCGCATCGCCCGCGGCGTGGCCGAAGGTGTCGTTGACTGCCTTGAAGCGGTCGATGTCGAGGATCAGCAGGCCTGCCCGGCCGTTCCGGCCGGTCGCGATTGCATGGCGCAGGTCCGCTTCGAGCATGCCGCGATTGGGAATGCGGGTCAGCGGGTCGAGACTCGCCAGCAGTTCGAGTGAGGTGCTGTGGGTGCGCAGGCGCCGCGCGAACACCAGCGAAAACGCGTAGACCAGCGACCAGGTCACCAGGGTGCTGATGTGGTACGGACCGATGTCGCGCCAGAGCAACGTCACCGAAGCGGTCAACAGCAGCGCCGCACCGCTCCAGGTCGCCACGCGCAGGGGCGCGAGGTAGAAATTGGTCATCAGGACGACATAGACCCAGCCGCTGGCGGTCTGCCCGAGCGTCAGGCACGCCAGCATCGCGAAGCCGGAATTGAGCACCGCCATCCACGCCCCCGCGCGCTCGGTCCGCTCCTCGCGCCAGGCCAGCCGCACGACCGCGATCATCGTGAGCACCACGGCGCCGTCGAGTGCCGCGACGCCCCAGTCGCCCCGCGCAAGCCGCCAGACGAGGAAGCTCCCGAGCACGACCGCGGTCACCAACCCCAACAGGGTGATGATGGTCAGGCGGAAGTTGTTCCGGAGTCTGGAGATCATCGTGGTGTCGCCCCTAGCGGCACGCGCCGACCGCGTGCCCGACCCTGCTGCCGACCCGCACGGTGTCTGCGCTGGTCGAACCCTGAACCGGTGCCTTGAACGCGACCGTGAAGAGACGCCGGGCGGCGGGCCGCGCGCACGCACTGCGGAATCGGCCCGTCCATCACGCGGCCGACGATGGTGCCCGGAGCCGGAATCGAACCGGCACGACCTTGCGGCCAACGGATTTTAAGTCCGGTGCGTCTACCAGTTTCGCCATCCGGGCAATTGGATGACAGCGTGCGCCAGCGCGCCGCCGATTGGAACCATCGCGACAGTCGCGACGCCAGATACGAAAAAGCCCCGCATCTGCAGGGCCTTTCGAACTGGAGCGGGAAAAGGGGCTCGAACCCTCGACCTCAACCTTGGCAAGGTTGCGCTCTACCAACTGAGCTATTCCCGCTTGGAACCGAATTGTAACCCGCCTGCCACCTGTGTGGTGCGCCGGCTGGAGGCCTGGGTCGGAATCGAACCGGCGTACACGGATTTGCAATCCGCTGCATAACCACTCTGCCACCAGGCCGGTGACGCCGTGCAGGACGTTTGATCCTGTCGACAAAACGAAACCCCGCATGCAACCCGGGGCGTCGTCTTCGAAACTGGAGCGGGAAAAGGGGCTCGAACCCTCGACCTCAACCTTGGCAAGGTTGCGCTCTACCAACTGAGCTATTCCCGCTTGGGAGGCGAAATTCTACCCGTCGCCGCCGGGGTGTCAATACTTGTTCTTTTCCGCGGCACGCATGATCGGCCATGCCGCGCGCAGATACAGCAGTCCCGACCACAACGTCAGGATCGCCGCGATCGCCAGCAGCCAGTCGCCGATGATGAAGATCTCGCGGCCCAGCCACGGCAGCGGACGCGGTGGCTGGTCGGGTGTCACCGAATACAGCAGGCACAGCAGCGCGACCATCTGCGCAATGGTCTTGATCTTGCCGATCGCCGCGACGCGCACCGTCGCCCGCTGGCCCAGCTCGGCCATCCATTCGCGCAGGGCGGACACCGCGATCTCGCGGCCCACGATCACCGCCGCCCAGAACGCCATCCACGGCGTGGGATGCCCCTGCACGATCAGAAACAGCGCGACGGCCACCATTAGCTTGTCGGCCACCGGATCGAGGAAGGCGCCGAATGCGGAGTACTGGTGGTACTTGCGCGCGATCCAGCCGTCGAGCCAGTCGGTGATCGACGCGAATGCGAACACCAGCGCGGTGGCGAAGTTGGTCCACTGGAACGGCAGATAGAACACCAGCACCAGCACCGGGATCAGCATGATCCGCATCAGCGTGATCCAGGTGGGAATCGTGAATTTCATCGGACGCCTGTGGGGGATTCAGTCGTGTCCGGCGCCTGGGCCGGGGTCGAGCCCGTGTAGGGTCGCATAGATGCGCTGCGCGAGCGCTGCGTTGACGCCTTCGACCTGGGCGATCTGCTCGGCGCCAGCGGCCTTGAGCCCGCCCAGACCACCGAAATGCTTCAGCAGACTGGCACGGCGGCGCGGGCCGATGCCGGGAATGTCTTCGAGCCGGCTGGTCGTGCGCGCCTTCTGACGGCGTCCACGATGCCCGGTGATCGCGAACCGGTGCGCTTCGTCGCGCACCTGCTGCACCAGTTGCAGGCCGGGCGACGCTGCCCCGGGCTTCAGCGCGCGACCGTCCGGCAGCAGCAGGGTTTCATCCCCGGGCTTGCGCGCCTCGCCCTTGGCGACACCGACCAGGCAGATACCGGTGATGCCCAGCGTGTCGAGCACCGTACGCGCCTGCGCGACCTGGCCGGTGCCGCCGTCGATCAGCAGCACGTCGGGCAGGATGCCGGCGCCTTCCGCCGCGGCGGGCACGTCGGTGCCCGCCTCCACAGCCGCGACCTCGGCGGCGCGCGCGTCAGCCGCCTTGCGGAAGCGCCGGGTCAGCGCCTGGTGCATCGCCGCGTAGTCGTCGCCCGGCTCGATGCCGGCGATGTTGTAGCGGCGGTACTGGCCGCGCACGGGGCCGGCCGCATCGAACACCACGCACGAGGCGACCGTCGCCTCACCCATGGTGTGGCTGATGTCGAAACATTCGATGCGCTGCGCGACTGCCGCCAGGCCGAGCATCTCGCGCAACGATTCGGCGCGCGCATTCTGCGCAGCCTGGCTGCTCATTTCCGTCGCCAGTGAGATCTCGGCGTTGCGGCGCGCCAGATCCACATAGCGCGCCCGGTCGCCGCGCACGCTGGTCTTGATGGTCACCCGGCGACCGCCGGATTCGCTGAAGGCCTGCTCGAGCAGGGGCACGTCCTCGATGGCGCGGTCGAGCACGATCTCGCGCGGCGGCGCCTGCTCGGCGTAATGCTGGGACACGAACGCGGCCAGCACCTCGGCCGGATCGTCACTGCCGTTGGTGCGCGGATGGAAGGCGCGCGTGCCGAGGTTACGGCCGTCGCGAAAGGCCAGCAGCAGCACGCAGGCCTGGCTGCCCTGCATCGCGCAGGCGAGGACGTCGAGTTCGGCGACCTTGCCGTCGACGTACTGGCGCGCCTGCATGCTGCGCATGTTGCCGAGCAGGTCGCGCAGGCGCGCGGCATCCTCGAAATCGAGCTTCTCGGCCGCCGCCTCCATGTCGCGCGTGACCTCCTGCGTGAGCTCGTCGCTGCGTCCGTCGAGGAACAGCGACGCGCGCCGCACGGCATCGCCGTAATCCTGCGCCGAGATCATGCCGACGCAGGGCGCGGTGCAGCGTCCGATCTGGTGCTGCAGGCAGGGCCGCGAGCGGTTGCGGAACACGCTGTCCTCGCAGTTGCGCAGCTTGAACAATTTCTGCATCAGGTTCAGCGTTTCGCGGACCGCGGTCACGCCGGGATACGGTCCGAAATAGCGGCCCGGCACGTTGCGCGGCCCGCGGTGCACGGCGATGCGCGGCCAGTCGTCGCGGGTCACCAGCACGTAGGGATAGCTCTTGTCGTCGCGCAACGACACGTTGTAGCGCGGCCTGAGCGACTTGATCAGCTCGTTTTCCAGCAGCAGCGCTTCGGCCTCGCTGCGCGTGACGGTGGTCTCCATGCGCGCGATCTGCGCGATCATCGCCATCGTGCGGGTGACCTTGGGCGTGGCGTTGAAGTAACTCGCCACGCGCTTGCGCAGATCCGCCGCCTTGCCGACATACAGCACGGTGTCGTCGGCCGCGTACATGCGGTAGACGCCCGGTGCGGTGCTGAGTCCAGCGACGAACGCCTTGCCGTCGAATTCCACCCCGCCGCCTGCCTTGCGCGGCCCGGTCATTCGCCTATCGGGATGTGGCGCACGGCGCCGCTGACCGGATCGAGCCGCAGCACCGCGTGCGCATCGGTGTCGGCGATCCACACCGCATCGCTGCCGATCGCCAGTCCCCCGGGGGCGTGCAGTCGCTGCGGCAGCTCGAACGAGGTCAGTTCACCGCCGCCCAGACGCAGCCGGCGCAGGCTGTCGTTGCCGGCATCGGCGATCCACAACACCGGCGCATCGGGTTCGAGCGCGAGCGCCTGTGGATGCTGCAGGCGGGCGTCGGTGCGCGGCCCGTCGACACGGCCGAACTGCCAGGGATCCTGGCCGATCAGCGTCGACACCGCGCCGGTACGCGTATGCACGCTGCGGACGGCGGAGCCGCTGGCGTCGCAGACGTAGAGCGTCTGCTGCACGCAGGCGAGCGAGACCGGCTCGCCGAACGACGCCATCTGGCCGGTGCCGTCCATCACCGCCAGCTTGCCGTTGCCGGCCAGCAATTCGATCGTCGACCGGCCGAGGTCCAGCCGCCAGATGCGGTTGTCGCCCGCGCAGGCGATGTAGAGCCTGTCGCCGACGAGCACGATGTCGCGCGGCTGGTCGAGCGCCACTGCGCGCGGATCGGCGAGTGCACCTTCGCTGGTGATGCCCGGCCGGCCGGCGCCACAGATCGTCGCGATGTCGCCGCTGCGCAGCTCGATGCGACGCACCGCGTGATTGCCGGTGTCGGCCACGTACAGCACGTCCCGCTCGACGTAGATGCCATGCGGACGGGTGAACGCCGCGAGTTCCATCGGCCCGTCGATGAAGCCGGGACTGCCGCTGCCGAACTGGCGCAGCACGCGCCCGCTGGTGTCGCACTCGAGCACACGGTGGTGACCGCTGTCGGCGACGTAGAGAAAATTGCCGGACAGCGCGAGGCCGACCGGGAAGCGCAGCGGCAACGGCGGCTCGCCGCTGCGACGCATGCGGATCGGCTCGACGCTGACCGGGTACGGCGTGAGCTCGGCCGCCAGCGCACTCACGCGCGCGTCGAGCTCGCGGATGCCGCCTTCGCCGACGATGCGCTCGCGCACGCGGCCATCGCCGTCGATCAGCACCACCGTCGGCCAGGCCTCGATGCCGTAGTGCTGCCACAGCGTCCAGTCCGGATCGTGGGCGACGGGAAACTCCACCTGCTGGCGATGCGTGCGCTTGGCGGCGCGGCGCGGCTCGCGCTCGGCGTCGAAGCGCGGCACGTGTACGGCCACCACATTGAGGCGCTCACGGTGCCGCGCGCGCAGATGGCCCAGATCGGCCAGACGCTGCTGCGACCAGGCCGAGGCGAGGTTCACGAACGCGAGCGCGCAGACCTTGCCCCGCAACTGCGCCATGCGCAGCGGGTCGGTCAGGTTCAGCCACTCCAGGCTGGCCGGGAACTCGGGAGCGGTCGCGGCGTCGGTCATGCCCGGATTATGCGCGAACGGCCGGAGCGCCGCGTCGATGCCGCGCGACGATCGTCTGGGCCGCCGCATCGACCAGTTGCCAGACCGATTCGAAGCCCGCCGCGTCGCCGGTATACGGGTCCGGCACGTCGCCGCCGCCCTGCCCGGCCCAGTCCAGGAACAACGCGATTTCGCCGGTGGCACCGGCCGGCCGGCGCTCGCGCACGATGCGCAGGGTGCTGGCGTCAGCGCACAGCAGCACGTCGAAATCGCGGTAGTCGGCATCCTCCAGCGTGCGGGCACGCAGGCCGGCGATGTCGACGCCGTGGCCGGCGGCATTGCGGATCGCGCGCGGATCCGGGAGATCGCCGACGTGCCAGTCGCCGGTGCCGCAGGAGTCGACCTCGAGGGCACCGGCTAGACCTGCGGCCGTGATCCGCGCACGCAGCGCGCCTTCGGCCATCGGCGAGCGGCAGATGTTGCCCAGGCAGACCACCAGCAGGCGGGTCATCCGCCGGACGCCAGGTGCGCCTGCGCGCGGGCCAGGTCTTCCGGTGTGTCCACGCCGGGCGGAAACGGCTCGGCCGCGATGCCCACCGCAACCCGAAATCCGGCTTCCAGCACGCGCAGCTGCTCGAGCATCTCGATCTGTTCCAGCTGCCCCGGCGGCATCGCCGCGAACCGCTTCAGGACGCCGACCCGGTAACCGTAGATGCCGATATGCCGCCACCACGCGCCCTCGGGCATGACCGTTCGGCTGCGCGCGAACGCGTCGCGCGGCCACGGCACCGGGGCGCGACTGAAATACAGCGCATTGCCGTCGGCGCTGCGTACGACCTTCACCGCGTTGGGATCGAGCAGCGTGTCCACATCCTCGACCGGCGCGCACAGCGTGGCGAGATCCACGCCGGGCTGCGCCGCGAGTCCGGCCACCGCGCGGATGCCGGAGACGGGCGCGAAGGGTTCGTCGCCCTGCAGGTTCACCACGACGGTGGTCTCGTCCCACCCGGCCAGGGCGGCGCACTCGGCCAGCCGGTCGGTGCCGGACGGATGGTCGGGCGACGTCATCGCCACCTGCACGGGCGTGCCGGCCAGCGCATCGCGCACGCGGGCGTCGTCGGTCGCCACCCAGACCGCGTCGGCCCCGGCCGCCAGCGCGCGTCGCGCGACGTGCAGCACCAACGGCTCACCGCCGAGGTCTTGCAGGGGCTTGCCCGGCAGCCGGGTGGACGCGTAGCGCGCGGGAATGGCGACGACGAAACGGGTGGATGTGCTCATGCGGGGATTGTCACAGATCGCGGTGTGGGCGGATGTAGGGCGTCGCACGACCCCAGCGCCGCGACTAACACGTCGGAGAGCAAGAGCAAAGCGGCACACCTCACATCAGAGGCTGCACGCGAGCAACGTGTCGCGAGCGTCGGCCCTCACCCATTTCCCAAGGGCGAGGGATTCAAGACGCGCGCGCAGCCAGCGCTCGATCAGCGCAACTTCGCAAGCCGGTCCATCAGCGCGATCCAGAAGGCCTCGGGCAGGTCGCCCGAAACCGGCACGCTGTAATGCCGTTCGCCGGCGAAACGCATGCACTTCACCGCGTCCTTTTCGGTCATGAGCACCGGCAGGTCGCTGCCGAAACGCAGGTCGTCGGCGGTGTAGCGGTGGTGGTCGGCGAACGCGTGGGGAACGACCGCGATGCCGTGGCTGCGCAGCGTCGCGAAGAAGCGTTCGGGATCGCCGATGCCCGCGACCGCATGCACGCGCTGTCCGGAGAAACGTGACAAGGGCAGCGGGCGCCCGCCGACCAGCGGCAACGCCTGGCCGGTCACCAGCCGCATCGGCCACTCGCCGAAGCCGGCTTCGACATCGCTCGCGCTGCCGGTGTTGAGCACGCGGAAATCGACATCGGCGCTGCGGCTCGCCGACTCCCGCATGGGACCGGCGGGCATCAGCAGTCCATTTCCGTAGCGACGCGCGCCGTCGATGACTTCGACCTCGACGTCGCGGCGCAGGCGATGGTGCTGCAGGCCGTCGTCGCAGACGACGATGTCGCAGCCCGCCGCGATCAGCGCCTTGGCTGCGGCGACGCGATCGGCGTCGACGCGCACCTTCGCGCCGGTACGCGCGGCGATCAGCACCGGCTCGTCACCGGCCAGTTTCGGATCCGTCACCGGCTCGACCCAGCGCGGCGTGCCCGCCTGGTCGCGGCCATAGCCGCGACTGGCGACACCCGGCGTCCAGCCCGCGGCCTGCAGGCGCGCCACGACCGCGATCGCCAGCGGGGTCTTGCCGCTGCCACCGGCGATCAGGTTGCCGATCACCAGCACGGGCTTCGACACCTTGCGCGGCCGGACGAACCTCAGCCGTAGGCGAGAGGCCGCGCCGTAGACCCTGGCCAGCACACGGGCGTGCAGCGGCGGACGACTCCCGTCGAACCAGTACCGCGGTGCCTTCATCCAGCGTCGCCTTCACGGAACTGCATGCGATGCAGGCGCGCATACAGACCGTCGCGCTCGAGCAGCTGCTGGTGGGTGCCGTGCTCGACGAGTCGGCCGTGGTCGAGCACCAGCACCTGGTCGGCGTGTTCGATCGTCGAGAGGCGATGCGCGATGACCAGCGTCGTGCGATCGGGCATCAGGTGTTCCAGCGCGTCCTGTACCAGGCGCTCGGACTCGGTGTCGAGCGCGGCGGTGGCTTCGTCGAGGATCAGGATCGGCGCGTCCTTGAGCATCGCGCGTGCGATCGCCAGGCGCTGGCGCTGGCCGCCCGACAGGCGACCGCCCCGGCTGCCGATGCCGCTCTCGAGCTGCTTGGGCAGCTTCTCGATGAACTCCAGCGCGTTGGCGCCGCGGATCGCCGCGTCCAGCGCGTCGGGCGAGACGCCGGCCATCTCGCCATAGGCGATGTTGGCCGCCACGGTGTCGTCGAACAGCATCACCTGCTGGCCGACCAGCGCGATCTGGCGACGCACGTCGGACAGCCTGTAGTCGTCGATCGGATGGCCGTCGAGCAGGATCTCGCCTTGCGCCTGCGCGTAGAAGCGCGGAATCAGCTTGATCAATGTCGACTTGCCGCTGCCCGAGCGGCCGACGATCGCGGTCACCGTGCCCGGCCTGGCGACGAAGCTGACGTCCTCCAGCGCCGGCGCGTTCTGGCCCGGATACCGCGCGCCGACGTTGCGGAACTCGATCTCGCCACGCGCGCGCGCCAGCGGACGGGTGCCGGTGTCGCGCTCGTCGTCGGCATCGAGAATCTCAAACAGGCGCTCGGCCGAGGCCACACCCCGCTGCAGCATGTTCTGCACGTTGGTCAGCTGCTTGAGCGCCGGGATGATCGCCATCATCGCGATCATCAGTGCGACGAAGCCACCGGCGGTCAGGCGGCCCTGCGATGCCTCGTAGCCGGCGATGACGATCAGCAGCGCCAGGCCCACCGAGCCCATCAGCTGCACGACGGCGGACGAGATCGCACGCGTCGCCTCGACCTTGAGGTTCAGGCGCATGTGGTGGTTGGCCACCGCGAGATAGCGCGCGTTCTCCGCTGCCTGCGCGCCGTAGATCTTCACTTCCTGCTGGTTGCTCAACGACTGGTCGGCCGCCTGCAGCAGCAGCGCCGAACTGTCCTGGATGTTGTGGCTGACGCGGCGGTAGCGGCGCGCGACCTTGCCCATGATCCACGACAGTGGCGGCGCGATGACCAGGATCGTCAGCGTCACCTGCCAGCTGGTCCACAGCATCACGACCAGCGAGGCGATGATCTGCAGCGACTGCTGGATCATCACCTTGGCCGCATCCACCGCGGCCTGCGAGACCTGGTCGGAATCCGAGCCCAGGCGCACCAGCATCGACGGCACCGGCTCCGCATCGAAGCGCATGCCCGGCAGACGCAGATATTTGCCCAGCACGCGCACGCGCAGATCGCGGGCGATGCCGCGGCCGGCCTTGGCCATGTTGTAGTCGGCCAGATAGCCGGCGATGCCGCGCATCACGAACAGGCCGACGATCGCCGCCGGCAACCAGAGATTGACGCCCGCGTTCTCGCCGACGAAGGTCTCGTCGATGATCGGTTCCATCATCTTGGTGAAGGCGCCGCCCGCGGCCGCTTCGATCAGCATGCCGACCAGTGCGACCGACAGCAGGCCGCGGTAGTCGGCGGAGAACTGCAGCAGCCGGCGATAGACCGGCCACGCACGATCGGCGCGCGCGGGGCCCGGCGTCGGCGCGTCGGGCTGCGCCCTGTCCGCAACGGTACTCATGTCATTCCCCCTGCGCGGCCGCGGCCGGCGCTGCCGCCGTCTGCGGCGCCGTCGCATTGGCGATGCGCTTGAAGCCGAGCTGGCCCAGCGCGTCGTAGGCGGTCACGACGGCCTGCCACGGCGTGCGCGCATCGGCGCGCAGCAGCACGGTGCGCTCGCGGTCGTCGCCTGCCACCTCCGCGATCGTGCGCTTGAGCGATTCGACGTCGGTACGCAGCGCTTCTCGATCGTCGACGAAGTAGCGACCGTCCGCATTGATCAGCAGGCTCAGCGTGCCGTCCTGCGCATCGTTGCGCTCGCCGGTCGCCTGCGGCAGTTCGAGCTTCAGCACCGAGCGCGCATCGAAGGTGGTGGTGATCACGAAGAAGATGATCAGCACCAGGATCACGTCGATGAGCGGCACGAGATTGAGTTCGGGCGTGTCCTCGGCGCGGCGGTCGCGGATGCGCATGCGTCAGCCCTGCACCGGTGCCTGTACCTGCACGCCACGGCGGCTGCGCGGGTCGATGACGTCCATCAGCGCGATCGCCTCGTGTTCCATCTGCACGATGTAACCGTCGATGCGCGCACGGAAATGGCGGTGGAACATCAACGCGGGAATCGCGACGATCATGCCCGCCGCCGCGCATACCAGCGCCTTGCCGATGCCGCCGGCGAGCTGGTTCACGTCGCCCACGCCGTGGTCCATGACCCCCATGAACATCTGGATCATGCCCACCACCGTGCCGAACAGACCCAGCAGCGGACCGGCCGCGGCGATCGTGCCCAGCGCATTGAGATAGCGCTCCATGCGGAACGCGATGTGTCGGCCGACATCCTCGACCCGCTCGCGGATCTCCTCGCGCGGGCGGTTGCGCACGTCGAGCGCGGCGGCGAGCAGTGCGCCCAGCGGCGCCGTGCCGCGCAGCGATTCGATGTGCGCCGGGTCCAGCGTGCCGCGCGCGGCCCAGGCGCGCACTTCCGCGCCCAGCCCCGGCGGCAGGACCGCCTTGCGGCGCAGCGCCCAGAAGCGCTCGACGATGATCGCCAGCGCGACCGCCGACAGCAGCAGCAGGGGCAGCATCGGCCAGCCGCCAGCCTTCACCAGTTCGAGCACACCTACCCCTTCGGCCGATGGCCGGTTCAATCCGGGGAATAGGATAGCCCAGCCTGCCCGGCCGCCTCCGGCGGCACTTCCCGTTCTGCGGCGCGACGTGCGGCATCCCACAACCGGACTCGGCTGACGCGCACCTGCACCACTTCCAGTCCACCCGCCTGCAACCGGAACCGGGTGGCGCCACCCCCGGCCGTGGTGCCGACCGCGGCGCCTGCCTGCGCCCAGCGCTCGACCACGTCCGGATGGGGATGACCGAAGCGGCTGCCATGGCCGGCCGACATCACGACCACCGCCGCACCGCTCGCGCGGACGAATGCCGGATCTGACGAACTCCGGCTGCCGTGGTGCGCGGCGATCACCACATCGGCCGCGAGCGCGGATGCATCGCGCCGCACCAGCAGCCGCTCGACCAGAGCATCGATATCGCCCGGCAGCAGCGCCGCGCCATGTGGCGTCTCGACACGGAGCACGCAGCTCGACGGGTTGCGGAACGCGGGAAAATGCAGGTCCGGATGCAGGAACCGGAACGTCACGCCGTCCATCCGCCAGGCGCTGCCCATCACGCACGGGGATGCGCCGGGCACGCGGTCCCATTGCGGCGCGAAGACCACGGGCGCGGCGAAGCGGCGTTGCACGGCGCCGAAGCCGCCCGCGTGATCGGCATCGCCGTGGCTGACGATGATGGCATCCAGATGACGCACGCCCAGCGCCTGCAAGGCCGGCACCACGACGCGTTCGCCCGCATCGAAGGCTTCGGGAATCGCCGGGCCCGTGTCGTAGAGCACCGCATGGCGTGCGGTGCGGATCAACACCGACAGGCCCTGGCCGACGTCGAGCACGACCAGCTCCGCCTCGCCTTCGCGTGGCAGGTGCCGGTCCGGCCAGAGCAACGGCAGCCACAACAGCGCGGCCAGCCATTTTCCGGGCACACCACGTGGCAGCAGCATCCAGAATGCGGCGAGCAGCGCGAGCGGCAGCGCAAGCCCGTGCGGCTCGGGCAGCCACCAGAGTGAGACCGGACTCGCGGCCAGCCAGTCGAACAGGGGCCAGCTCAGATCGAAGGCCCAGGCCGCACTGCGCCAGGCCCAGTCACCCGCGCCCGAATGCAGCGCCTCCAGCCCCGTGCCGATCAGCGCCAGCGGCACCACGACCAGGCTCCACCAGGGAATCGCGACGAGATTGGCAATCGGCCCCGCCAGCGAGGCCTGCCCGAACAGGACCACGGTCAACGGCAACAGGCCGATGGTCGCCACCCATTGGGAAGCCAGCAGGCCGCGCAGCTTCGATTGATCGCGCGCGTCGGGCAGGCACCAGACCAGCCACGCGACACCGGCGAAGCTGAGCCAGAAGCCGGCCGACAGCACCGCCATCGGATCGACCAGCACCACCGCGATCGCGGCGTAGGCCAGCGAATCGGCAATGCGCAGATGCCGGCGCGTCAGCCGTGCGATCACGACCACCGCGATCATCAGCACCGTGCGTACCGTGGGCAGCTCCCAGCCCGCGACTGCGGCGTACACGGTGCTGGCAAGCAACGCGACGATCGCCGCTGCCTGCGGTCGTGGCAGCCAGCGCCCGAGCCACGGCAGACACCACCACAGGCCTGTCGCGACCAGCGCGAAGAATCCGCCGACCATGCCCACGTGGAATCCCGAAATCGCGATCAGATGCGTCAGCCCGGTCGCGCGCAGGGCTTCCCAGTCGAGATCGCTCAGCGCCCGCGTGTCACCGATCGCGAGTGCGCGCACATAGCGCGCACTGTCCCGCTCGACCACGGCGTCGATACGCGTTGCAACACGTTCGCGCCATCCATCCACGCCGCTGGCGCCGTCGAGGCGCTCGACGGGCTCCGCGCTCCGTACATAGCCCACCGCGGTGACGCGTTGCGCCATCGCCCGCTTCTCGCCGTCGAACCAGCCCGGATTGCGCAGCCCGCGCGGTGCCCGCAGCCGCGCCGTGAATGTCCAGTCGCTGCCGGCCTGCAGCCCGTACCGCCGAAGGTCCGAGCCTTCGCGGCGATCGTCGTACCAGGACAGACGCAACAGTCGACCGCGCAACGGTGCCGGCATCGACGCGTCGCCCGCCACGCGGAACAGGAACGCCGTGCGCTGAGACTCGTGGACCGGCAGCCCGACGATCTGCCCGCGCACCCCGACATCCCCCCGCTCCATCGACGCCGGCAACTGCAGCGACAAGGCATGCGCCGCGTGCAACCCGCACAGCGCTGCGCCGACAACGAACGCCGCAACCAGCCGCCATCGCCCGCGCCCGACCGCCCAGGCCGCCAATGCCGCCGCGAGCGCACACCCCATCACCCACCAGGGTGGCAGACCGGGCAACTGCAGACAGGCGATCGCACCGAGCACCAGCCCGGCGGCAACGCCCAGCCCGAGCCCAGGCACCCGCTGCGCGCTCACGTGGCAGGCAGCCGGTCCAAGGGACTGCGCACACCCAGTCCACCGCGCTGGAGCACATGCGTATAGATCTGAGTCGTCGACAGATCCTTGTGGCCCAGCAGGGCTTGGATCGTCCGGATGTCCTGACCTGCGTCGAGCAGGTGCGTCGCGAACGAATGCCGCAGCGTGTGGCAACTGGCGGGTTTGTGCAGGCCGATGCGCACACGCGCCGTGCGTATCGCGCGTTGCAGGACCGACGCGTCGAGATGATGCCGTCGCCACACGCCCTCACGCGGGTCGCGCGACTGCTGCCGCGCGGGAACCACGTATTGCCAACCCGGCTCCCGCGCGGCACCGGGATATTTGCGCGCCAGCGCGTCGGGGAGCCACACCGCCCCCTGGCCCGCCGCGAGATCGGCAGCATGCAAGTGCAAGGCACGCGTGATCTCGTCATGCAGACCCGCCGCCAGGCGGTCCGGCAACGGCACATGACGGTCCTTGCCGCCCTTACCCTCACGCACGACGATCGGTCGCTGCGCGAAATCGACATCCTTGACCCGCAGGCGCATGGCCTCCATCAACCGCATGCCCGTGCCGTACAGCAGACGCGCGAGCAGGGCCGGTCGCCCCTCCATCGCCAGCAACAACCGCTGGACCTCCTCGACACTCAAGACGACCGGCGCCCGCCGTGGCCGCTTCGCGCGAACCACGTCATCCATCCACGGCAGTTCGATACCAAGCACGTCCCGGTAGAGAAACAACAGCGCCGCCAACGCCTGGTTCTGCGTGCCCGCCGCCACCTGATGCCGCGTCGCCAAACTAGTCAGAAACGCCTCGACCTCCGGACCGCCCATCTCCCGCGGATGCCGCTTTCCGTTCGCGAGGATGAAACGCCGGATCCAACCGACATAGGCCCGTTCGGTCCGCACGCTCAGATGCCGCACCCGACAGCGTGCCCGCACCTGATCCAGCAAGCGCGGCGCTGCGGCTGCCGTTACCACCCCGTTTCCGTCGGATAACACGGTGCGCCTCCATGCGCCGGATAACACCGGCAGGCTAAGCCGCGGCACCGTTGATGCGACTGCGGCAAGCCGTTGATCCGCCGTCGGATTTCCCCGCTTTGCGAGCCCCCGGGTTCCATCGCATACTCGGCGCAACACCCCGCATCCGGGGTCTAATACTAGTTAGGCGACGCCCAGCGTCCATTATTACTTCATAATCGAACCGCATCTGAGATACGAAATTCTAGGAATCAGACCATGCGACATCACTTCGGAGATTTCCTTGATCGAGAGGGAAATTACTGGACAGTAATCCCAAATAGGGAGCGTTACGCATATCGTATCGGCGATGTTCCAGCCGGCAGCCCCGAAATCACGATTGTGACGATAGGAAAGGCGGATGAAAAATGGTCACGCGTGCAAACCCTGCCGAACCTCGATGAATTAACTTTGCACGAACCGACAGTTGAACAACTGGACGGCGTGAGCCGACTCAGGAACCTCAAGCGACTTCGAATCACCCACGCCAGACCCAAGAACTTAGAGTTCGTATGCAACCTGCAGAACTTGGAAGAACTGGTGCTTGAGTACGTTTCCGGCTTCGATGATATCTCCCCTGTGGGCTCGCTCACTAAATTGAGGGCGCTTCATATCGAGAACCTCAGGAGAGTGAACACCTTCGATGGTTTAAGAGCAACCAAAAGCCTCAAGTACCTTGCCATTCATGGAACATGTGACTGGCATCAGCCAATCAGTGATTTTGATTTTCTATCTGGGATGCCACAGCTTGAGGTGCTGAAGCTTTGGCAGGTAATTTGCCGAGCGCCCTATCCTGCAGCGCTTCCAATGCGCCACCTCTGCAACCTGAAGAAGCTCAACCTCCATGGAAGCTACTTGGCAGCTGAGGAGTATGCCCTCATCGAAGAGTGCCTTCCTAGAACGGCAGGAGCTCGATGGGGCGCCTATCGAACTGTCGCGACCGATTGGATTGCAGTTCCTGCGAACGACATACGCTCGCGCCTACCACCTGAGACGATACGCACACACCACCCTGAAGTACTCATTCGACATGACGGAAGGCGCGAGATTGAAAACCCCGACTCCCTTTGGCATGAATTTACAGGGCGGGCGGCTGGCCGAGTTAAGTGCAGCAGCAAGGCTGCAGAGGCCAAATGCAACGATCTAGTAGCAGACTACGAGGAAATGCGACGCAAGGCGAGGAGCATTCTCAATGAACCACTTGCCACGTAGTACATGGAGTCTGAGACATGCCACAGAAGTCGCCTAACAGTTCATTCAAGCCGATGCCGCTTCGCGGCACGGCTTAACTCAGGCGTTAGGCCTACATGATCTTTGCCGTCGAGACCGAAGAAGGATCGCTGACGGTTTTCCCAACCGAGGGCGACGCCGTTGCGTACTGCGAAGGGCTGGATGTGGAAGCTGCTACCTGGTTGTTCTGGGCCGCTGATGGCTCACCGCTAGAAGCGGAGTTCATCACCCCCAACAAGCGAGGTTGGTTCTCTGTCCAGAGCGGCACCTACCGCTTGGTTGCGGCGTCGTCAGAGCACCACGCGCACCTCGTTGAGGCGCTGCTTGAGATCGCAAGGCTCGAACCCACACCGCTCTTCCAGTCGCTTCAGCAAGTTCGCGAGCACCTTGTCCAAGGTTGCACCAGCAAGTCGGATGAGGCCTAACAATTCATTCAAGCCGACGCCGCTTCGCGGCGCGGCTTAATTCAGGCGTTAGGCCTCATGAAGAACATCGTTCTCGCCGTCGCGCTCGTTACAGGATCAGCGACCGATCCTGGCACGTCTATATCGGACAGTGAGCTTAGCCTCGGCGGCGTGGCGCTTGGTGACTCTGAGAGTCAAGTTGTGGCCGCGCTTGGTCGACCAATCCGGCAATCTGACGCGGGCGAGAGCATTGCGTTTGAGTATCCGGGGCTGACCGTGCTTATCGGTTGGCTAGAGCAGGCTGCTCCGGACAAGTCACGTCACGTGCTCCAGCTCGATGCCACGGGACAGGATGCTTGTACCCCTTCAGGCGTTTGTCCGGGCGCTCCTCTGTCAAAGGCTTTGGCGCTCTACGGCCAGCCCATCAGATCAGAGCGAGAGTCTGGTAGTTTCTGGGAGTACTACAGCAGTCAATCTTCTTGCTGGCTTCAGCTTGGCGTATCGGGCGACGCAGTTGGTTCGATTAGTGCAGTGTGCCAGCCATGAGGCCTAACAACTCATTCAAGCCGAACCCGCTTCGCGGGTCGGCTTAATTCAGGCGTTAGGCACCATGGATTGGATCGATCAGCTGGACGAAGATGGTTGGAATGTGGTGATCGACGAACTCGCATGGCATCTTCGCGAGGGCCGTTTCCCCGTCTCGATCCAAAGACGGTTCATCCCAGTTGGAGGCCTCGAGTTCCAGTTCAAGGACGCACCAGTCGCGTTTTTACCGATCGAGGGATCGCTTCTGGAGGACCACTGGGATGAGGCAGTTCAGATCATTTCTTACTTCCCACAGCTGCAAAGCGTCCACGTACGGAGTGGTGCCTAACAATTCATTCAAGCCGAAACCGCTTCGCGGTTCGGCTTAACTAAGGTGTTAGGGCCCAATGAGAGAGCTTCGTGAGCTATTGAAAGTCGAGGCTTTTGCGCTTTTGTCTCTACTCATAGTTGCGGGCACTATGGCCGCATATGGAGCAATTGAGTCGGCCAGACATACAAACTCACTTCTGGAGCCAGCAACTTCGGCCCGGTTACTCTTCATCTACACGGTCGCCTTCGGCTTTCTTCCGGTCGGGTATTTGGCCAATCATCTGTGGCTTGCCAGTGGCACTCATAACTCACTTGCTCTGTCGCTGGTTGGGCCCTAACAATTCATTCAAGCCGACGCCGCTTCGCGGCGCGGCTTAATTCAGGCGTTAGGCCCCATGGAACAGAGTGCCCGTCGTCCAATTTCAGCGATCCTCGCTATCGGATTGCTAGTGTGGCTTTCAATCTGGCCCGTCTTCGGCTCTGCTCTGAGCTTCGCCGGTGAAGTGCCTACCCGCTGGCCGGCATTGGTCCACTTCGCTAACTCGCCTTTGCAGTGGCGGGTGGGGTTCTTCATCAGCGGCTGCTTCAGGTTCTTCGCCGCGTGGCTCGTCTTCACAGCTAGGCTCCGCTTCGCACTGGGTGCGGCCATTCTATTTGCAGCGCTCTATGTGCCCGCCTTCCAAATTGTCTGGGCCCAGCGAACTATTGCAATGGTCGCTGCCATCGCGGCTGTCCTGCTGGTGGGATACCTTGTGGTCGAAGGGCGCCGCCATGGGGCCTAACCATTCGTTCAAGCCGACGCCACTTCGTGGCGCGGCTTAACTCAGGCGTTAGCCACCACGATGCGAAATCATTCCGACCTTGCCAAGATCGTCAACAGCTCGGGCTTTCCTCTCCAACTTGCAGTGGAGCGCGCCGTGCAGGGGACGGCGTCAAGATGGAAGGTGCTCCACCGTGAACACGCTTGGCTACACGCTAACGGGCAGAGCGGATTCGCCGACCTGGTCTTGGTCAATGCCAGCAACTGTGTGATGGTCGTTGAGTGCAAGCGCGTACTTGAGTCTGACTGGGTGTTCATCACAGCCGAAGGTTCCGAGAAAACTATCGATAGCCGCATCCTCATTAACAACACAGAGGGGCATGGAAAGGAACACCGGGGCTACCTCGATGTGCGCAGCTCGCCGTCGTCCTACGTATCCGACTTCTGTGTGGTTGCGGGTCAAGACTCGAAGTCGCGACCCCTCCTAGAGCGACTCGCTCACGAGGTGGTAACAGCTACTGAGGCCGTTGCGAACGAAGAGTACCCGCACACCGTTTCGAGGAGCTACGGCTTCAGGTGTTACGTGAGCGTCATCGTGACAACGGCTCAACTATCGGCGAGCGCGATCGACGCAGCGGACATTTCTCTTGCAAATGGAGAGGCCAGCTCTCAGCAGATCACTGAGGTACCGTGGATCAGGTTCCGGAAACAGCTTTCCAATGAGTTTGCCGTCGCACCGGAGGACTTGGACTGGAGCTTTGATGACATATCGAGGTCAAAAGAGAAGGTGACATTCGTGGTCAACTCTAATCATCTTGTGACGTTCCTTGATAAATGGTCACTCTTCAACGACTCGTTGCTGCCCCTGATGCGCGGCGGCTAACAATTCATTCAAGCCGACGCCACTCCGTGGTGCGGTTAACTCAACTGTTAGCCCCGCAGGGAGTGTTTCGTGTATCCAGTCACGCTCGGATTTGAAGAGGCGCTGAGGCGAATCGAGTCACTGAGAACCAATGGCCACAAAGCCGAGGCATTAGTTACTACAGTCTTCACCTTCGAAAAGACGGTGAAGCGCTCATTAAAGTGCATGGCAATTCGCCGCGGCTTCACCTCAGCTCATGCAGATATCCTTTTCAGCAACGCGGGCTTTAAGAACCTCCAGGAATTCTGGCCTGCATTTGACCCGCGCGGTGAATCACTCAGCAAGATGCTTGGTAACTCGATCTGGCAGCACGTCCCCGCGGCTGTAACGATGCGGAACAAGCTCGCTCATGGCGAGCGCGTCTACAATCTAGCTGATTGCGAGAAGCAAACACACTTAGTCATGGCTGCGCTCCAAGCCCTCCGAGCAGAACTTACCACCCGCATTGGCTTCGACGGGTGGTCAAGACTTCCTGTGAGGCGCAAATCAGCTTTGCAGTGGCTGGGCTAACAATTTATTCAAGCCGAACCCGCTTCGCGGGTCGGCTTAATTCAGGCGTTAGGCGCCATGGATTGGATCGATCAGCTGGACGAAGATGGCTGGAACGTCGTGATCGACGAGCTTGCATGGCATCTTCGCGAGGGCCGTGTGCCCGTCTCGATCCACAGACGGTTCATCCCAGGTAGAGGCCTCGAGTTCCAGTTCAAGGACGCACCGGCCGCATTTCTACCTATCGACGGATCGTTTCTGGAGGATCATTGGGATGAGGCAGTTCAGATCATTTCTCGCTTCCCACAGCTGCAGAGCGTCCACGTACGGAGTGGCGCCTAACAATTCATCCAAGCCGAAACCGCTTCGCGGTTCGGCTTAATTCTGTCGTTAGGTGGCACGACATGTTTCGCGCGCTGAAAGAATGGTACAAAGGCAAAACAGTAGAAACTGGCGGCTACAACGCGCCTGGCATTCTCACCCTGCCTAAGCGCCATATCGAGTATCACTGGACGGCCCGCTTTGCTCGGTCACTTGTTGGCTTCTATCTCAAGCACTGGCAGTGGGTATGGGGCTCAGCGATTGCCATCGTCGGCATCTACGTGGCCTACTTGGCAATCCCGCGGGGACAATGATGCAAGTGCCACCTAACAATTCATTCAAGCCGACGCCGCTTCGCGGCGCGGCTAAATTCAAGCGTTAGGGCTCAGGAGAAAGTGATGCGAGTGTTGCAGATCCTACTTGCTGCACTGTTGATCATGCCGTTATCTGCCAAGAGCGCCGGCTATGAAGGATGGCGTTTTGGCATGACGCCGCAGCAGGTTCAACTGCAAGAAATACCTGGTCCCTATTACGCTCTCAGCAACGGCGACCTTGGCACCAAGTCATTTCCTTTTCGCGGTCAGCCAGCTCTCACGTCTTTCTACTTTCAAGACAGCCGTCTGGCCCGAGTCATGATCATCATCTACTCGGGCCAAGACGTCGATTCAATCAAGAATGCGTTGGAAGAAGCCGCGGCTCAGATCACAGCTGACACCGGTGGACTGGAGTTGCCAGAGACCCCAGATGACCAATCCGCAAGCCTTGAACAGGTTGCTACCGCATGGGCAGCACACCAAGCAAGCCTTTCGGAAGGTCAGCGATTCCAGGTAGGAGCCTTTCCAATGCCAGCCGATCGCAAAATCTGGGCATCCATAACTCTGCTCAGCGGCGGTGCGTACATGGTGTCGCTGAACTATGCTGAGCCCTAACAATTCATTCAAGCCGAACCCGCTTCGCGGGTCGGCTTAATTCAGGCGTTAGGCAAACAAGGAAATTGCATGTTTCTGCAGCAAATGCGGACTAGATATAAGCGAATCGTCAGGGGCCTGCCCCTCGTGCAGTGAAGAGCCGAAGCGGCATGACGGAGCTGGAGCATCTAAGCTCCAGAATTGGTACAACCAGCTTTCGCAAGGGCAAATGATACTTCTCTACTCTGTATCCACCTTCTTGCTCCTCATCTACTGCATAGGCATCTTGCCGCTCTCCCTTCTTGTGTATTTACATCTAGACAAAAGCAGGAGTTCCCGAGGTGCCTAACAAGTCATTCAAGCCGATACCGCTTCACGGCACGGCTTAACTCAGACGTTAGGCTGCAAATGGAACAGCGCGGCATCCGATGCAAATTTGTAACCGACTGAATTGTCAGCGGATCACGAGTATCGCGTTGGCGATCGTCGCGGTGCTCGCTGTGCTTGGCGGGCTCCGCCTACGGGGTCACAGCTCCCGTCCAGAGCCGCTACCGGCGCTCCAAGAGCCTACTGCTCCGCCGGTCGCGTCCATGCGCTATTTGCCCACAGAAGTTCAAGCTGTCCTAGTATCGTTGTGCAACGGCTGCTCTTTCGCAGACTCAAACGCAGCTTGGAGCGCCACCGATGTGGTCATGGACGAGCGTTTGCCCAAAAGGCGTCTTACGCGTACAGAGAGGCAAGGCCGCGAATGGATCATCGAATACCAGCACGGCGGTATAGCCACGTTTGAGTACAGATTGGTCCTTTCAGCCACGTCGTCATCTGCACCTCTAGAGGGCAGCTCATGCATTCCAGACCAAGCGCACAAGTGCAGTTGGTAGCATTGCCGCCTAACAATTCATTCAAGCCGATGTCGCTTCGCGACACGGCTTAACTCGGACGTTAGGCACCAAATGATCCTTTCCGACCTACTGAAAGATGCAGAGAAAGCAGGGGATGCGGCAGGCGCTTTTCGCGTAGTCATTGCCACGCGTACAGTAGACGGCGTCGAGATGGAGCCTGGTCGCGTTCAAGTTAGCGATGCGGGATTCCCGCAAGTGGATACATCTGGCGGTGAAGTAGATATCCTGCCCACTAAGTACATGGACCCACCCGGGCCTTGCCTGACCGTAGCCGCGTTCCGCCAACTGGTCGCAGAGCAACCTGAGGTAGCAGACTTCACCGTAATGGCAGTGACCGGCTTCAAGCTTCTCGCGGACGGTGGCAATGCGCAGAGAACGGAACAGGCCATGGGCACCAACGTGCTGGCGGAACAAGGCGAGATCTGGTTGCTTCTCTATCCAGATCGCCAGTGGCCGGCAGACTGGTTCGGCGCCTAACAATTCATTCAAGCTGATGCCGCTGCGCGGCACGGCTTAATTCAGGCGTTAGGGGGCTAGGTTGGGGCGCTACCATCTGATCCTGCTTTCAATCGCCTTCGCATGCACCTCTTGTGCTTTGCATCCCAAGGTTGATGCGTCTCAGTGCGAAGCTAGGGGCGGTACGGTTCAGGGTGTTGGTATGTTCGCTACCTCTGCTTGCGTCATTCCTTACGCGGATGGTGGTAGAGAGTGCAAAGACGGGGCAGAGTGTCAGGGGATGTGTAGGGCCGCGCCGGATGCCACCATTGGGTCCAATGCCAGCGGCACGTGCCAGATCAACACGCATGACATTTACGGTTGCTACGACGAGGTCAGGGCGGGGGTAGTTGTGGCGGGCATGTGCTTCGACTAGCCGTGGCGCTCCCTAACAAATCATTCAAGCCGAACCCGCTTCGCGGGTCGGCTTAATTCAGGCGTTAGGCACCTATGGAAGCGATGCGGCACCCGTCAGTACATGACTTAGCGCGGGTTGGCACCTACCCGGCCTCCGCGAAGGCTGGCGGCGGCTACGTTTGGGACGCAGTGCTGGAATATCGCGTCTGGTGCTACCCCGAGTGCGGCGCCGAAGACCATTGCGAAGGGAGCGACTACTACTACGCCTTCGGTACCTACGAGGAAGCCGCTGAGTTCGCCGCCGATATTCAGGGCGCTCAGGAGCCGCTCGCCTTGGTGCTTCAGGAGGAGTACATGGACGAGCCGGAGGAGGGTCAATACCTCCACGTTCAAGAGCGGCGAGTCACGGAATGGCCCGTGCACCTATTGTCTCGCCCGCGCCGCACATCGGACACCATTCCCGACTTCCTTGCACCGGATGCACCTGCGAATAGACTGGATATCATCCGCGGCCTTGCTAAGGCGCCGGAGGGTCGTCGCTAGGTGCCTAACAATTCGTCCAAGCCGACACCGCTTCGCGGGTCGGCTTAATTCTGGTGTTACTCCCCCAACATGCACCCACTAGACGCCATTCTTGACTGGCTCCTCGATTGTGACTTCGGCGTCATGGATCACGGCTTTGTCCCGCATGGCAGGGACTACACCTTCTTGGTTGAGTCCTCCATGGGCAAAGATGCCGGGCGGCACCAAGTCCAGTTCACCCACGTAGCCGAGCTGAGTTATGCCACCGCAGTGGCCGACGATGTTTGGGCAAAGTCTTGGGGAGACGTATTGGTTGATTACCAGTCTTGGCTGGATGCAGGCGAGCCGGATGGTTTCGTGTGGGGTACTTGCTGGGCGCTGGCGCGGACAGGCATTCGGGCAGTTGAGCCAGCTCCCAAGGCCGCTGCATGGGCCGCTCGGCTAGGCAATCCGATGTATGAGGCTGAGATCGACACCGACCGCTTCCGCATCAATCTTATTTTCGGCAGCCTGCAGTGGGCCAAAGTCAGTGAGGAAACCTCCACCGTTTCAAGCGTCGCCATTCCGCTCTCCTCGTAGAGGAACTAACAATTCATTCAAGCCGACGCCGCTTCGCGGCGCGGCTGAATTCAGGCGCTAGGCCCCAATGCGAAAATTCACCATGGCGGTGGCAGTTTTTCTCCTTGGAGGTTGCGCTAGCTCAAGAGAGGAGGCGGCGTTTCACGCTGACCGGGCCAGATGCAGTGAGGCGCATCTCGCAACCTTGGAGAGCATTGCCGCGGCGTCGGACCTTAAGCTGACAGCCGCTGTCGAGAGCGGCAAGGATGGAGGCTGGCCGGATGGAGCTGCCGAGAAGGCAGCGCGTGCGGCAGCAAAAGCAGCAATGGCGCACGCGGATTCCGCTCAAGGCATGGGGAGCTGTGGCCAAAGCGTGTCTCTGAGGCCTAACAATTCATTCAAGCCGAACCCGCTTCGCGGGTCGGCTTAATTCAGGCGTTAGCCGTCAATGATCTTTCCAAAACTACTCAGTCTCTCTAGCTCCGATCTTGCTCCCGGACATCTTCCTCCGGATCCAAAGCATTGCATCGTCCAAGTGCTAGCTAAGATTGGGCCTAGCTGCGTTAGCGCCGGCGACGACTTCTCTTTTGCTGTTGCCACGCCGAGTGCTTTGGCAGAGTCCAAGACGTTTGGCTGGGGACGCGGCACACTCGTGGTTGACTCTTTCTCTTGGCTCCAGGTAGAGGATGCGATCGATCGTCTGCTCGCGCACGCTTCCCGTCCGAGTTGGCAAGAGGTTGCCCAAGCTCTCAATCACGAGTTGCTGTGGGAGTTTGACGGGTACTGTCCGAGTTGACGGCTAACAATTCATTCAAGCCAAAACCCGCTTCGCAGGTCGGCTTAATTCAGGCGTTAGGCACCTATGGTGAGATTCGCAGCGCTTGCGATAGTCGTCCTGCTGCTCGGCTGCGAGCCGGCGAGTGAACAGCGGACCTATTCACCCCCGGCGCTTGAGGTGCACCCGCCGCCGGATGTGGGTGAGGTCGGTCAATTCCTTAGATGCGATGCGAAGCGAAGCCGCGCCGCGAGCTGTCGAAGCGAGAGGCGTGTGAGCTTGGGGCTTTTCAGTCCCGCTGCACGCCATACGACGATTGCTACGTATCTTGCATAAGCAGTCCTGACGGCTCTTTCGTCGGCGGCCGCTGCGCTCACGTCTGCGGGTCACCCGTCCGCTCAGGCGGCCCCCGTCCAACTTCCATTGACTCGTGCAAAAATCTGCCAGGACGCTCGGCTGTAAACGCGGAGCCGGTGCCTGACAACGCACTCAATCCGATCTTGCTTCGCAAGTCGGCTTAATTCAGGCGTTAGGCGAAATGAAGCAGATCATCGAAGTGTTGATGCAGCACTACGCCAGCGTCACCCACGGTGAGAACGCACCGTACCGGGATTGCGGCCCGACTCAACTCAAGCACTGACCGAATGGGATCGTTCCTTGCAGTCGTCCAGCTTGCTGCCGTACCGCTACTGATCATGGTTGCGCTGGCCGTCCGTTCTGCCGGTAGTTCGAAGCCGCTCAACGGCGTTGATTACGCGCGCATCGCAAGCCCTGCTGCGCTGCATCGCTGGGCAGGGTCAAGAATGCTCCTCCTGCCTGCGGCTTTTCTCGTCGGCGGACTGGCGTCTTTTCGAAGCCCGGGCCTGGCGCTGCTGTTTCTTGGCGCCGTGATCGGCGTGTGCCTTTGCGTCGGGATCTGGATTGCGCCTGGTGCAGAAAGATTTCAGGGTGCGCCGTGACACTCTGACCAGAACAAGCGCGCCAGATCGGCCAGCTTGACTCATCCGGTTCTATCCCAATTCTGCTCCCCCGATCAGGCCTACCCGACCTCCCTACGACCCAGGTGTTGCGCGCGGCACGCGGCGCCTTCGACGCATGCAACCACGACGCTCTAGCGCGTGCGGATGACATCCGAACTGTTGTCGGCAGAGGCGTTCAAGGGTGGCTTCGTCCATCGCTCCGATGACATGTGCGCGTACGGGACTGCACAGAGGGATGAGATGGACCGGTGCGTTGAACCTGTGGCTTTGTATCCGGGGGTGTCGTGCAGGTTGGGGGCGACGTGCCCCAAGTCGCGCGAGACCTGGCCGGCTCCGTGCGTACCGGGGAGCCTGTCGCCAACCGCTGCGCCTGTTCGGGACGGCTTGATCCAAGGCATGAAAGTCTGCTTCCGTCCCGCATCCTGTTCTCAAGCCTGATCTAGCGGGCCGACGCAACGCAGGCGTCTGACCGGATGTCGGTCACCTACAATTCGGCTTCCATTGACGCAAGGCAGCATCCGGGCGGGAAATGTCGCCGACGCTCATTCGGCGGAGTTTTCTGTCGACGCGTGATGCACCGTCTGGACTTTCTGTTGCCGGGAGGCATGCGTGCGAAGGGCCCACGTTTCCAATCAGCGCTTCCGACAGACCCCGCGCTGTGGTCGCTGCCAACAGGCAGGTCGATGAGGGCGCGCGTACGAAGCTTCGCGCCAATCATTGGCGACGATCCCCGGCTGCTGGTGCTCGGCAGCATGCCGGGGGTGGCGTCCCTCGACGCGCACCGCTACTACGCGCACCCCCGCAATCTGTTCTGGCCGATCGTCGGCACCCTGCTCGGCTTCGATCCGGTCCTGCCTTACGACGCACGCATCGCGCACGTGCGTGCACGTGGGATCGCGCTGTGGGACGTCGCCGGCGAGTGCGTTCGACCGGGCAGTCTGGATGCACGTATCGATGCGGGCAGCGTGGTGCCAAACGACATCCGCGGACTGCTTGCGCGCCATCCGGGCATCACGCGGATCCGCTTCAACGGTGCGGCAGCGGAGTCGCTGTTCCGGCGGCACGTGCTGCCGGCACTCGAAACACCATTGGACCTGCTGCGCCTGCCATCGACCAGCCCGGCGCATGCGGCGCTGGGGTTCGAGGGGAAGCTGGCGGCGTGGCGTGAGGGATTCGCTGGCGTCTGAGCGGCTTCGATATCAGGCGCTCGGCCCCTGCCCTCACCCGGCGCGCTACGCGCGCCGACCTCTCCCTTGGGGAGAGGTGCTCGTTCCCCGAATATCAAGACGTCACCTCGAACCGAGCGGTTCGCGGTGTCGCCCTCGACGCCGTTGGCGCACCTGCATTTCCGTCCGCAACGAACCGTCCCGCCGATCGAGGGTAGAGCAGGCAGCCCCGCTGGCATGCTGAGGCCCTGCAATCGCCACCGCTGGAGCCGCCGCCATGACCCTGCTGATCAATCCCCGCACCCATGATCTGGGCGGTTTCGAAGTCCGTCGCGCCGTCCCGACGCTGCAGGCGCGCAGCGTGGGGCCGTTCGTGTTCGTCGATCACATGGGGCCGGCGATCTTCGAGAAAGGCGCCGGCATCGACGTGCGTCCGCATCCGCATATCGGCCTGGCGACGGTGACCTTCCTGTGGTCGGGCACCATCCACCACGCCGACACGCTCGGCCACTCGCAGGACATCACCGCGGGTGACGTGAACTGGATGACCGCCGGCCGCGGCATCGCCCATGCCGAGCGCACGCCACAGTCGCTTCGTGAAGGCGAACATCCGCTGCACGGCATGCAGACCTGGGTCGCACTGCCGAAGGCGTACGAGGAGACCGCGCCCGAATTCCACCACCATGCCGCGGCGACGCTGCCGCAGTTCCGCCGCGATGGCGCGTGGGTGCGGGTGATCGCCGGTCGTGGATTCGGCGAGGAATCGCCGGTGCGCGTGTTCGCCGACACACTCAACGTGGCGCTGGATCTGGCACCGGACGCCGAACTCCCGATTCCGCCTTCGCACGCCGAGCGCGCGCTCTACATCCTCGAAGGCGAGGCGCAGCTCGATGGCGCCGACATTCCGCCACGCCACCTCGCGGTGCTCGATACGGGCGCGGTCGCCACGCTGCGCGCGAAGACGCCGCTCAAGGCGATGCTGTTCGGGGGCGAGCCGCTCGACGGGCCGCGGCATCTGTGGTGGAACTTCGTGTCGTCGTCCAGGGACCGCATCGAGCAAGCCAAGGACGACTGGCGCGCGGGCCGGTTCGGCAACGTGCCTGGTGATGCGGAGTACATTCCACTGCCAGAAAAGTGACGCACATCACAATTTAGGACGCATTGCAGCGCCGATGCAGGCGTATGGTTGGTGGCTGTGTCACAGGGGAAAACCACGATGCTCTCGATCCGACCGCTCGCGCTGTTGGGCGCGCTGGTCTGTGCCGGCACGGCGCAGGCCCAGACCTCCAGTGAATGTCCGCAGTTGCCGCCCGACGCCGCCGTGCGCTGGGAGGTGCAGCCAGGGCCCGATTTCGTGTTCTGCCGCGCGATGGACCTGTCGACAGGACTGCAGGCGTTTGCAGTGACCGTCGGGCCCAGCGCGACGTTCAAGCCGCGTCGCAACGATCGCGTCGGCGATCAGGTCACCATCGACGGCACCCGCACCTACTGGCATGCACCGGACAACGAACTGCTGGCCGGTGCGATGGTGCGCGAAGCCCTGCTCGAACTGTCGTCTGGCGATTACGCACACATCATCGTGCGCGCGCCCGACGAGACCGCGCTGACACGTTCGCTGCGCGATGTCGAGTCGCTGCATTTCTCGGACGTGCAGCTGGGCAGCAAGTAAACGACCGGCCCTGCATCGCGGGGCCTCCGTGCGTCCTGAAACTCCGGTGTCCACCCGTCCGTCCCCGCATGCGGGGACGGACTGAGGCGGATCAGAAGCGGCCCTGCTCGTAGTCGACGAAGGCCTGCATCAGTTCCTGACGGGTGTTCATGACGAACGGCCCGTGGCGCGCGACCGGTTCCCGCAGCGGGCGACCCGCGACGAGGATCAGCCGGGCGCCCGCGTCGCCGGCCGCCACGGTCAACCGCGCGCCGCCGCCGAGCACGGCCAGTTCCTGCGCCGCCAGGGGGCGCGCATCGTCGCCCTCGCCTGCGCGGACATCGCCCTCGAACGCATAGGCGAACGCGTTGTGGCCGTCGGGCAAGGTGTGTTGCCAGCTCGCACCGGCGGCCAGCGTGATGTCGAGATAGAGCGGATCGGTCGCAGGCTGGGCGATCGGTCCGGCCACCCCGTCGACGACGCCCGCGATCACCTTCACCGACACGCCTGCGCCCGCCTGCACCACCGGAATGCGCGCCGGCGCGAATTCCTGGTAGCGGGGCGCGGTCATCTTGTCCTTCGCCGGCAGGTTCACCCACAACTGGAAGCCGCGCATGCGGCCCGCTTCCTGCTCCGGCATCTCCGAGTGCACGAGACCCCGACCGGCGGTCATCCACTGCACGCTGCCGGGCACCAGCAGACCCTCGTTGCCGTGGTTGTCCTTGTGGCGCATCCGGCCGTCGAGCATGTAGGTGACGGTCTCGAAGCCGCGGTGCGGATGCTCGGGGAAGCCTGCGAGGTAATCCTCAGGCGCGTCGGTGCCGAATTCGTCGAGCATCAGGAACGGATCGAGATCAGGCAGCTGCGGGCTGCCGATGACGCGGGTGAGCTTCACCCCCGCGCCATCACTGGCGGGCATGCCGCGTACGGTACGCACAATGCGGGCGGCATCTGCGGTGGTGGTCATCGGGCGACTCCTGTCGAGTGTGCTGACACCATGCAGACTCGAAGAGTGGTTTCCACGTGCGTGGGTGGAACGGTGGTTTCCGTGGAGATCGGAACGCACGGTGGACAGAGCACTGACGTGCAACGCGTATGCCACTTGGAGCCTTCGCGCGGAGTAAAGACCTCCGCACGCTCACCGCCCTCACCCCAACCCCTCTCCCGGAGGGAGAGGAGCTCGCAGGGCGCAAGCCGCGTCGGCGTCAGCGCGCGGTGATCCGCCAGGCGCGGTGGATGCGCGGATTGCGTTCGAAATCCTGCGGGATCGTCGCCGGGCTGATGTCCTCGACCTGCGCGAACGCGGCCACTGCTTCGGTGTCGAGCTTGAACCGGCGGAAGTTGTTGGAGAAATACAGCACGCCGCCGGGTGCGAGACGCGCGACGGCTGCTTCCAGCAGACGCACGTGCTCACGCTGGATGTCGAAGTCCTTGGCGCGCGCGGAGTTCGAGAACGTCGGCGGGTCGCAGAAGATCAGGTCGAAGTGCGCGGTCTCGGCTTCCAGCCATTGCAGGGCATCGGCCTGCACCAGACGATGCTTCACCCCGCCGAACCCGTTCGAGGCCAGGTTGTCGGCGCACCACTGCAGGTAGGTGCCCGACAGGTCGACGGTCGTCGTGGTCCGCGCGCCACCGCCGGCGGCATGCACGGTCGCCGCGCCGGTGTAGCCGAACAGGTTGAGGAAACGCGTGTCGGCGGCCTCGTCGGCGATGCGCAGGCGCATCGGGCGGTGGTCGAGGAACAGGCCGGTGTCGAGATAGTCGAACAGGTTCACGCGCAGGTGCACGCGGCCCTCGTCGACCAGCAGGAATTCGTGGCGCGCATCGAAGCGGCCGTACTTGCTGCCGCCCTTGCCCTTGGCGCGCGTCTTGACCGCGATGCGCTCGCGCGGAATGCGGAACACGTCGCGCGCGGCGGCCAGCACGTCGCCGAACCGGCGCCGGGTCACGTCCTCGGGAATCTCGGCGGGCGCGGCGTATTCCTGGATGTGCAGCCACAGCGGCGTGCCCTCGGCGCTCGCGTCGGCCTCGGACTGGATGTAGACGTCGATCGCGGCCGCGTATTCGGGCAGGTCGGCATCGTAGACGCGGTAGCAGCTCACGCCCTCGCGCTCGCGCCAGGTCTTGAACTTGCGCAGGTTCTTGCGCAGGCGGTTGGCGACCATCGTCGCGCCTTCGCCCAGTGCTTCGGGGTGCTCGCTGACCGCACGCTGCGGCGGCCGCACCGGATCGCAGACGATCAGGCTGCACTCGATGGCGCCGTTGAACACCTGGTACTTCTTTTTCGCGCGCAGGCCGGTCGCGTGCGCGAGCTCGGCGTCACCGCACAGCAGGCTCGCGCGCCACTCGGGCACCGCGCGCGCCAGCGCATTGCCGAGCGTGCGATACAGCGCCGGGTCGGCGGCCAGGCGTGCGTCGTAGGGGGGATTGCAGACCGCGAGACCGTGCTTCACCGACTCGGCCAGCGCGGCATCTTCCTGCGAGGCCGGCGGCACCGGCGTCTGCAGCGTGGCGATGTCGCCGATCTGCCAGTCGATGGCTTCGCGCAGACCGGCGGCGGTCGCGTTCTCGCGCGCGGCGTGGATGGCATGCGGGTCGAGATCGCGGCCGAAGAACACCGCGCGCAGGCGCTGACGTCCTGTGCGCTCGCGGGCGAGCGCCTCTTCGCACAAGGTCTGCCAGTGCGCGACATCGAATCCGCGCCAGCGGCTGGGCGCGCGCCCGGCCGTGGCCGCACCGCCGTCGCGCGACAGACCGGGCGCGACATCGGCGGCCATCAGCGCGCCTTCGATCAACAGCGTGCCGCTGCCGCACATCGGGTCCAGCAGCGCGCCGCCCTGCGCATACAACGCCGGCCAGCCACCGCGCATCAGCACCGCGGCCGCCAGATTCTCCTTCAGCGGCGCTTCGCCCTGCGCGCGGCGCCAGCCGCGGCGATGCAGCGGGCCGCCGCCGAGATCGACCGACAGGAGTGCGCGGCCCTTGCGTACGACCAGACTCAGGCGCAGGTCCGGCGATTCGACATCGACATCCGGGCGCGCGCCGGTTGCCTCGCGCAGGGTGTCCACGATCGCGTCCTTGACCCGCTGCGCGGCGTAGCGCGCATGGGTGATCGCGCTGCCCGACACGTGCGGATCGATCGCGAGGGTCATCGTGGCATCGAGATGCGCGGTCCAGTCGACCGCGCGGGCGCCCGCATACAGCGCGTCCTCGTCTTCGCAGGTGTAGTCGGCGATCGGCCACAGCACGCGGCTGGCCAGTCGCGACCACAGCACGGCGCGCTGGGCGTCGTGCAGCGTGCCTTCGACGTTGGCGCCGGCGGTCGTCGCGGTGGCGTGCGCGCAGCCCAGTGCGAGCAGCTCGTCGACGAGCAGGTATTCGAGACCTTTGGGGCAACTGGCGAAAAATTTCATGCGAATCCGGTAGATCAGGAGGTCAGGGCCTTGCGACCGTCAGGCCCGCGAACGGGTGTCGTACGTCGGCCACTGCACGACCGGCCATCCATGGGCAGCGGTGTCGCGAGCGTCCTGCGCTTCGGGCGATCGCTGACGCGGTGACCGCACGCGGCGGCTCGGGATCAGGTCAAAGTGATTGCAGCAACGCGGCGAATGCATCGGCCGACGCGTCCACGTGCGCGGCCAGCCGATGCGTGTCGTCGACCAGCAGCAGCCGACCGCGACGGGCGCAGGTCCAGCCGACGACGTCGGCAGCGGGAATCAGCTCGTCGTCCCAGCCGTGCACGACCGACAGCGGAACGTCGGCCGCCTGCAGCGGATGTGCGGCATCCAGCCGCACCGGCGGCGCCATCAGGAACAGGCCGGCGACCGGCACCTGCATCGACACGTGCCCCGCGATCCATGCGCCCAGGCTCGACCCGGCCAGCACCACCGGACCACGCGCGGCGGCATCGAGCGTCAGTCGCAGCAGACGCTCGGTACGCGCGCCGACGTCGCCGAGCGGGCTGACGTCGCGTCTGCCGTCGAGATCGGTGTAGTCCGGGCGCTCGCAGTGCCAGCCCAGACGTTCCGCGGCCGCGGCGAGCGCGGTGACCTTGGTCGCGTCCGGACCGCTCTCGAACCCGTGCGAGAGGATGCAGTGGCCCCGCGCGCTCATGCGTCCACCCATTCGACCGCGTCGCCGATGCGCAGTGCACCGCCTTCGAGCACCCGCGCGCACAGGCCGCCCATGCCGCGGATCGCGTTGTAACCGCCGGGGCCAAGCGCGGCTTCCATTTTCGAACACGGATCGCAGGGCGCCGTGCCTTCGAGCAGCACCTCGCCGACGCGGAAACGCCGGCCCTTCAGCGCGATCAGCGGAATGCCCGAGACCACGAGATTGCGGCGCAGCGTGACCGGCGTGACCTCGGCGTGGCCGCTGAGCGCGGTGATGGCGGGCAGATGCTCGGCCTGGATCAGGGTCACGCCGCGCTTGCCGCTGGCGCCGGTGTAGCGGTCACCTTCGAGGCCGACCCCGGTCACCGCGACCGCATTGTCGACGGCACGGACCGGCGCGCCGCGACCTGGGCGCAGCCCGATCCAGTCGACCCGTCCGGCACGCGGAAACTGCGTCATCAGCGCATGCAGGTCGGAGTCTGGCGGCGGATTTCTCATGTGTGAATGCTAGCATCCGGGCCATGTCCGACCCCACGTCCGCGCCCCGGATTGCGCTGCAACCGCTGCCCTATGTGGACCTGCTGGCGCCACGCGCGGCGTCGGACATCACCCTGGTCGTCATCCACTGCACCGAACTGCCGGACCTCGCCACCGCGCGTGTCTACGGCGAGCGCGTGCTCTACGACAGCGGCACCGGCGCCAGCGGCCACTGGTATATCGATCGCGACGGGACGACCGTCGAATACGTGCCGGCGACCCGCGTCGCCCATCACGTGCGCGGCCACAACGGGCACTCGGTCGGGATCGAGCTGGTCAACAGCGGGCGCTTCCCGGACTGGTGCGACAGCCGCCGCCAGGCGATGGACGAGGCCTATACGCCTGCGCAGATCGAGGCGCTCGTCGCGCTGCTCGTGCATCTGCGCGCCACGCTGCCCGCCCTGCGCGAGATCGCCGGGCACGAGGATCTGGACACCGAGCGGGTGGCGGCGAGCGACGACCCTGCGCGCACCGTGGCGCGCAAGCGCGATCCCGGCCCACGGTTTCCCTGGGCGGACGTGCTGGCGCGCGTGCCGCTGGCGCGCACCGGCATCTGAACGCCGGCGTCAGGGCGCGGGCCCGCCCCCACCTATAATCAGCCCCCGGCATGCGCCCCGCGCAGCCGTTCCCACCGTGCCCGGCCCCCGCGATGACCCCGCCCGTTTCCGAACTCGTCGACCTGCTCAGCCTCGAGCGCCTCGAAGACAACCTGTTCCGCGGCCAGAGCCGCGACATCGGCACCAAGTACGTCTTCGGCGGCCAGGTGCTGGGCCAGGCCCTGTCTGCCGCCCAGGCGACGATGACCAGTCCGCGCCCGGCGCATTCGCTGCACGCGTATTTCCTGCGTGCCGGCGATGTCGAAGCGCCGATCGTCTACGACGTGGACCGCACCCGCGACGGCGGCAGCTTCTCGGTCCGCCGGGTGACCGCGATCCAGCACGGCAAGGTGATCTTCTTCTGCGCCGCCTCGTTCCAGGAAGAGGAAACCGGCGCCGAGCATCAGCTTTCGATGCCGGAGGTGCCGGCGCCCGAGGATCTCGAACCGCAGGATCCGCTGCCGGCCGAGGTGCTCGCGAAACTGCCGGTGAAGGTGCAGCGCTGGCTCGACCGCAGCGGTCCGTTCGAGTTCCGCCACGTCTACCCCCGCGACGAGCTCAAGCCGCCGAAGCGCCCGCCGTTCCAGCAGATGTGGTTCCGCCTGACCGGCCCGGTCGACGACGCGCCCGTGCTGCATCGGGCGCTGCTCGCCTACGCCTCCGATTTCCAGCTGCTGGGCACGGCCACGTTCCCGCACGGCATCAGCTACTACCAGCCGAACGTGCAGATGGCGTCGCTCGATCACGCGCTGTGGTTCCACCGCCCGTTCCGGGTGGACGACTGGCTGCTGTATTCGCTCGACAGCCCCAGCGCGCAGGGCGCACGCGGGCTCGCACGCGGACAGATCTTCGACCGCGCCGGCCGACTGGTGGCCAGCACCGCGCAGGAAGGCATGATCCGCGTGCTGCCCGGCGGCGCCACCACGCCGAAGGCGGTCTGAGATGCGTCAGGTCTTCTCCAGCCCCCGCCTCGAGAACGTCGAGCGCGTCGCAGCCATGCTGCGCGAGGCCGGCATCGAGGTGCAGATCCTCAACGGCCGCTCCTACAAGGGCAACCGCCGCAGTCACTTCAGTTATCGCGAGGACGCCGGCGGTCCGAAGCCGGCGGTCTGGGTCACCCGTTCCGACGAGCAGCCCCGGGCACGCGACCTGCTGCGCGAAGCCGGCCTGCTGCAGAGCCAGCCCTCGGCGCGCAGTTATCTCCAGCAGGCCGATGTGGTGTTCGCACCCGCGGCGGAGGCGCCCCGCCAGGGCATGTCGCGCGCCGCCAAGGTGCGCTACACGTTGATTGGCGGCGCGGTGCTGGTGATCGCGCTGTCGTGGTGGAACCGGCCCGGCTCCACCGACGCCCCCGCGCAGGCGCCGCTCGCCGATGCGCAGGCGCCCGCGCCCGCGCTCGACATGGTGCCGCCGACGGTCGAGGCCACGGTCTACCGCGCGCCGGTGCCGCAGGCGCTGGCGGCCGCCGTGCTGGCTGATGCGCTGGTCGGGCAGACCGGCCCGGTCTGCGTGTCGATCGACGGCGGCGCACCGGCGGCGCCGTTGCTGGCCGAACTCGAAGCGGGGTATCCGGACGTGCGGCCGTCGTCGGCCTGCAGCGGCGTCGTGGCGACGCCGGCGTCGCTCGACGTCACCCGCTACCGGACCGACGGCTCCGGCCAGGGCACGGTGGAGGTGGTCAGCCGAAGCCGCGACGCCGCGCAGGCGCCGGTCACGCGCACGCTGGACGTGCGTCGCGACGGCCGCGACTGGACGTTCGCAAACGCCGACTGATCGCGTTCGCACCGTCCTGCAGGCAACATCGACGGCGCCGGTCACATCCGGCGCCCGGGCCGCGTCCTTGAAAGCGACCCGACCTGCAAGGATCGCCATGCACGCCATCGCCGCCGACCTCGGCCTCGAAGACCGGATCCATCTGGAGCTGCCCGCCGCGCGCGGTGGCGACCAGGCCGCGTACGGCCGCATCGTGCAGATGAGCCAGAACGCGACCACCGCGATCGCGCTGGCGATCACCCGTGACGTGCAGGCCAGCCAGGACATCGCGCAGGAGGCCTATCTCAAGGCCTGGCAGCAGCTGGGAAAGCTGCAGAACGCGACGAGCTTTCTGCCGTGGCTGCGGCAGATCACCCGCAATCTCGCCCGCGATTACCTGCGCGCGCGCCGCGAACGCATCGTGGCCGGCGAAGCGGCGGAGATCGCCATCGCCCAGGCCGCCGATCCAGACGCCTGTCCCATGCAGCAGATCATCGACGACGAAACCGGCCGCGTCGCCGCGGACCTGATTTCCGACCTGCCCGACGACAGCCGCGAAGTGCTGCTGCTCTACTACCGTGAGGGCGGCAACTCGAAGCAGGTCGCGGCCCTACTCGGCCTGTCGGACGCAGCGGTGCGCAAGCGTCTGTCGCGCGCACGCCGCAGCCTGCGCGAGGATCTGATGGCGCGCTTCCAGGAATTCGCGGCGAGTTCGGCGCCCGGCACCGCGTTCACGCTGCTGGTGACGGCCGGGCTGGCGACGTTCGCGAAGCCGGCAGCGGCCGGTACGGTCGCGGGTGTCGCGGCTGGTGGTGCGTTCGGAGCGAGTGCGGCCGGCAAGGCGGCGCTGGGCAGTGCGGGCGCACTCGGCGCTGCAGGGGTGTCGCTGGTCTTCGGCGGGCTGACCGTGTGGCTGTGCCGGAAGATGGTGGCGCGTTACGCGGACACCGAGGCCGAACGCCGGGCGATCCTCAAGCTGTACGACCTCTGGTTCGTCTGGGGCGGACTTCTGGGGGGCCTCATGGGCGCCGGCGTCGGCCTCATGGCCGGCAGCCACGAGACACCGGCCGGATGGTTCACGGTGGCGTCCGCGATCGCGCTGACGCTGTACAACTATCCGTTGCTGACCAGCATGCCCCGCCTGATGAATCCGCTGCTCGCACGCGACATCGCGCGCGATCCCGTGGGCGGTGCCCGACGCGCACTCGGTTATCGACTGATGTTCGGCACCAGCGGTCTGATCATCACCAACGTCGGCCTGCTGGGCGTCCTGCTGATCGTCTGGCTCAAGACGGCCTGATCCCCGTGTGTCGGGGTGTGCGCGGCGTCTCTCAACGCGCAGCGTACGTTGCGACTCGATCGCGTGGTCCGGTATGGCGTGGCCTGGCTCGTCCTGCTGCATGGCGGTTGCACCGCCCGCACGAACAGGCCGCGCAGTGCGCGGCCTGTTCGTTGCGTTGGTGGTGCGCACTCAGCGCTGCGGACGTGCCGGGCGCAGCTCCTCGCGGCTCAGGAAGCCGTCGCGGTTCTCGTCGAGCCAGGCGAAGCGCTCGGCCAGACGCGGTATCTTCTCCGACACCTCGACGCGGCTCAGCTTGCCGTCCCTGTTGAGATCGGCCTCGCCGAACTTCGCGGCGAAGCGACGCTCGCCCTCGGCGCGGCGCCCGGCGGACTTCGCCGTGTGCCAGGTCCGCAGTTCGCTGCGGGTGAGGTACCCGTCGCGATTGGTGTCGATCGCATCGAAGTTCGCGACCAGATCAAAGCCGCCACCCTTGTGCGAACGCGGACCGCCCGGACCCCGCTGCGGACGCTGGCCGTCTCCACGTGCGGCGCGTTCTGCGCGGTGTGCGTCCATCCGTGCCTGCATCGCCTGCTGCGCGGCCTGTGCCTCGGCGCGGCTGATGCGGCCATCGCTGTCGGTATCGAGTCGCGCCATCGCATCGACGCGATCGCCGCCGTGGCCGCGCGGGCCATGGCCGCGATGCCGCTCGCCATCGGGCTTGGCCGCCTGCGTGCCGGCGGACGGCGTCTGCGCCGCGGCGGCGCCGATGGTGGTGATGGACAGCGCCGCCAGCAGCGCGGTGGTGATGAGCCTCGTCTTCATGGATGTGTTCCCGTTGCCGCGGCACCGTGCCGCTGTGCAGGGACCAACGTCCGTACCGCATCCACCGTTGACCGGACGCCGGCATGGTTCAGCCGGCGGTCGGCGAGCCGGTCGCGTCGTCTGCGACGCCGGTGCGTATCCTGCCGGCATGCAGACCCCGCCCCGCCCTGCCCCAGAACCGGATGCCGGCACCGGCGAACTGCGTCTGTTCCACACCGCGCCGCATGCCTGCGGGTACTGGCCCGAGCGCGAGGCGCGCGATCTGGTGCTCGACCCGCGCGATCCGCGCCTGGCGGATGTCTATCCGCAGGCGTTGCGCTGGGGCTTCCGCCGCTCGGGCGACATCGTCTATCGCCCGCACTGCGCGGGTTGCCGGGCCTGCGTCGCGGTGCGCATTCCCGTCGACGCCTTCGTCCCCAACCGCAGCCAGCGCCGCACGCTGGCGCGCAACGGCGACATCGATGCGCGCGTGGTGCCGGCCGAACGCAATGACGAGCGGCTCGCGCTGTACCGGAAATACCTCGTGTCGCGCCATCCGGACGGCGGCATGGACGATCACGGCGCCAGCGAGTTCGACCAGTTCCTGATCGGCAGCTGGAACGAGGGACGTCTGCTGGAATTGCGTCTGCACGGACAGCTGGTCGCAGTGGCGGTGACCGACCTGATCGAAGACGCACTGTCGGCCGTCTACACTTTCTACGACCCCGACGTCGTGTCACGCGGGCTCGGCACGCTGGCGATCCTCAGGCAGATCGCCTGGGCGCAGCGCGACCGCCGGCGCTATCTCTATCTCGGCTACTGGATCGATGGACACCGCAAGATGGCTTACAAACGCAATTTCCAGCCGCTCGAAGGTTTCGACGGACGCCAGTGGCGCGCACTGACCGGCCCTGCGCAATGACCCGCACCTGGCTCATCGCCCTGCTCGCCTGCGCGGTCGTCGCGCTGCTCGCCGCCTGCGTGCGCATTAACACGCACGGACAGTCGCGGTCGGCCGCCGGCGCCGATCCGTCCGGCACGCTGCGCATCGCGACCTACAACACCTCGCTCAACAGCGACGACGCCGGTGGCCTGCTCGAACGCCTGCGCGGCGACGATGCAGGTGCGCGCAAGGTCGCAGCGGTGCTGCAGCAGGTGCGTCCGGACATCGTGCTGCTCAACGAGTTCGACTACGTGGCCGACGGCAGCGCCGCCGATCTGTTCCAGCAGCGCTGGCTCGAACGCGCGCAGCCGGGTGGCGGCGCACCGCTGCGCTATCCCTACCGTTACCTCGCACCGGTCAATACCGGCGTGCAGAGCGGTCTGGATCTCGACAACAACGGCAGCATCGGTGGCGACGGCCGCGACCGTGGCAACGATGCCTGGGGCTACGGTCTCCACCCGGGCCAGTACGGCATGCTGCTGCTGTCGCGCTACCCGATCGATGCGGCGACCGCGCGTACCTTCCAGCTGCTGAAGTGGCATGCGATGCCCGACGCGCGGCGCCCGCGGCATCCCGACGGCCGGCCGTTCCATCCCGACGCCACGTGGTCGGCGCTGCGGCTGTCGTCGAAGTCGCACTGGGACGTGCAGGTGCGCGCACCCGGCGGCGTGCTCCATGTGCTGGCCTCGCATCCGACGCCGCCCGCATTCGACGGCCCGGAGAAGCGCAACGTCGCGCGCAACCATGACGAGATCCGTTTCTGGACCGAGTACCTGTCGCCGGGTCCGCGCGACTGGCTGTGCGACGATGCCGGCCGCTGCGGCGGACTCGAAGCCGATGCGCGCTTCGTGATCCTCGGCGATCTCAACAACGATCCCGTCGACGGCGCCGGCGACCACACCGCGATCGTCGACCTGCTGGAACACCCGCGTGTGCTGCGCATGGCGACGCCGAAGAGCGAAGGCGCGCGCGAAGCGGCCGAGGCCGATGGGGGCGCGAATGCGCAACACCGTGGATCGGCTGCGCACGACACCGGCAGCTTCGGGCCGCGGGTGGGCAACCTGCGTCTCGATTACGCACTGCCGTCGGTGGGCCACGCCCTGGTCGGCAACGGCGTGTTCTGGCCGCGCAGCGACGCCGCCCATGCCGACATCGTCGACGGCACCGACCATCGCCTCGTGTGGGTGGACGTGACGCAGTAGGCGCCACCCGGGCGCGGAGGCGCGCGCGGGATGCGGGCTTCCGGCGCGCCTCAGCCGACCGTCTGTGCCAGTCCCTGCAGCGCCGCCGCGACAGTCTGCCGCCGGACCGCGTCGCGATCACCGTCGAACTGGAACAACTCGGCCCGCGCATAGCCGCCGCGCCGCTTCCAGCCGATCCACACCGTGCCGACCGGCTTGTCGTCGCTGCCGCCGCCCGGGCCGGCGATGCCGGTCACCGCGACCGCCACGCTGGCACCGGAATTCACCAGCGCACCGGACACCATCTCGATCACGGTCTCGCGGCTGACCGCGCCATGCGTTTCCAGCGTGTGCGGATTGACGCCCAGCAGGGCCTGCTTGGCTTCGTAGCTGTACGCCGCCATGCCGCAGTCGAACCATTCCGAGCATCCGGCGATGTCGGTCACGGCCTTGGCGATCCAGCCGCCCGTGCAGCTCTCCGCCGTGACCAGGCGATGATGCCGGGCGCGCAGCAGCGCGCCGGTCGCTTCGGCGAGCGCGTGCAACGCGTCATCCGTATGGGTGTCGTGCATGGATCGCCGCCGCGTGGGAAGCCGACGTTGTACCGCATCGCGGCGCGCGCGTCGCCCCGGCGTTGTGATGCGGCGGATCCATGCCGCAGACACGCGAACGGCCGACCCTCCCGGGCCGGCCGTCGCGTGGAGGCACTGGATCAGTAGCGCATGCGCAGGGTCACGCCGTAGGTGCGCGGGGCACCGAGGAAGGCGTTGAACGAGCCCGTCTGGATCGGCGCATCGATACCGACCTGCTTGTAGGTCTCGTCGGTCAGGTTCTGGCCCCAGACCTCGACCATCCAGCGCTGGTCCTGACGCCCGAACCCGAGGCGTGCGTTGAGCACCGTGTACGCGTCCTGCATCTTCTGCGGCTTCAGATCGGAGCCGGTGTTGTACTCGGACATGTACTTGGCGCCGATGTTGAAGCGGCCCTGCAGCGCCGAGCCGATGTCCCACTGGTAGGTGGCCGACGTATTGCCCGACCACTTCGGCGCGAAGCTCATCTGGTTGCCCGGGAGCAACGGCAGGTCCGGCACGATGTCGTCGCCGTACTCCGTTTCCGCGTACGTCACGCCACCCTGCAGCATCAGACCCGGCATGCCGGTCTGCCACAGCACTTCGGCGTCGACGCCCATCGAGGTCACTTCCGGGATCGACCGCACCACGAACGCGGTGCCGAGGAAGCTGTTGAGCTGGAAGTCCTCGTAGGTCTGGTGGAACAGCGCCGCGTTGAACAGCAGGTTGCCATCGGCCCAGTTTGTCTTCAGACCCAGCTCGTAGCTGTCGACGAACTCACCGTCGAACGAGGTGTCGTCCACCGGCGTGATGCCGACCTGCACGCGGTCGAGATTGAAACCGCCGGCCTTGTAACCGCGCGACGCCGACACGTAGGTCATCACGTCGTCCGACCAGTCGTAGGCGACCTTCAACGTGCCCGACCATTCCTTCTCGGTGCGTTCCTGGAACGTGTTGCGGCCGTTGTGCGCGATGTTCGCCCAGGGCAGGCACATGAAGCCGGCGATCTGCGGCGCGACGGCCGGCACCAGGCCCGCCAGCAGCTGCTGCTGCAACGCCGGCGGCAGGCTGCCGAAACCGTTGATGCGTTGCGCCAGCGCGCCGCCGACCCGTGCCCCCGGATTGGCCAGCGTCGCCGCGCAGCCCTGCGCGCCGTTGGGGTTGGTGTAGTCCGAGGTCAGCGTTTTCTTTTCCCGCGTGTAGCGCAGGCCCAGGGTGACGTCGAGCGCATCGGTGACGTGGAAGGTGTTGTTGGTGAAGATCGCCGCGCTCTTTGCGTTCTGCTCGTAGCGGTCCAGCGCGCCCTGACCGGTGAAGTTGGTCCCGAACGGACGACCGCTGACCTGCGACAGGAACGTCGCGGGATTGGCGGTGTTGACCGTCAGGCCCAGCGGCGCGAGTTGCGCGGCGATCGCCGGCAGCACCTGCGAAGCGACGGCGGTCGACAGGTACGGCTCGTAGGCGGCGCCGAAGAAGTACGAATCGTTGCGGCCCAGATCCTCGTCGGAATAGAACAGTCCGACCATCCAGTCGATGCGCTCACCCGAACCGGTCAGGCGCAGTTCCTGGCTGAAGTTCTCGAACTTCACCAGCGAGCCGTCCGGGTTCGGCGGGCGGTACAGGATGTCCGCGCCGCTGTAGTCGAAGTCGATGCTGGTGATCGCTTCCCAGTCACGCGACGCGGTGATCGAGGTCAGCACGGCCTCGTTGGCCCACGGCAGGGTCCAGTTGACCTCGGCCGAGACGCCCTTGTCCTTGAGGTCCTGTTCGGTCGTGCGGTTGGCGTAGGCGAGACGGCGGTCGAGGTCGACGACCGGAATGATGCCCTCGCCGCCGGGCGTCAGCGCGTCGATGATCGCGGCGGTCGGACCGCGGAACGTGGTCATCGACACGCAGCAGTTTTCTTCGCGACTGGTGTAGTCGGCGATGAAGTTGATGTTGAGGTTGGACGTGGGTTCGAGCAGCAGCTGGCCGCGCAGCGAGTGGTAGTTCTGGTCGCCGTCTTCGGTTTCCCGGCGCGGGCCGCCCGAGGTGTCGACGTTGTCGACGCCGTCGCGCTTGCGCTTGGTCGCGAAGATGCGGAACGCCGCGTTGTCGCTGAGCGCATCGTTGTACGACCCCGACACGCCGAGCAGGCCGTAGTTACCCACGGTGACCTCGCCCTCCACCGCCTGGGTGTAGCTCGGCCGCCGGGTGATCACGTTGATGACGCCGGCCGAGGTGTTCTTGCCGAACACCGTGCCCTGCGGTCCCTTGAGCACCTCGATGCGCTCCATCTCGCCGAGATCGCCGAAGCCCACGCTGTTGCGTGCGCGGTAGACGCCGTCGATGACGATGCCGACCGAGGATTCCAGACCCGGGTTGTCGCCCACCGTGCCGATGCCGCGGATACGCGCCGTGGTCTGCGCCGCGGACTGAGTGCTGGTGACGGTCAGACCGGGCACCAGGACCTGCATGTCCTTGATGTCGCGCACGCCGGTGTCCTGCAGCAACTGTTCCGGCAGCACGTTGATGACGATCGGCACGTCCTGCAGCGCTTCTTCGCGCTTCTGGGCGGTGACGGTGATCGACGACAGCGTGGTCGGTACTTCGCTCTCCGGCGCGGTCGATTGTGCGAGCGCGGGTACGGAGACGGTGGCGGCCAACGCGACGACCACAGCATGACTGAGCAGGCTGCGCTGCAACTTACGTGAATCCATGTTGTCCCCCGAATGACGTGGTGTGGTTCTTTTCGAAAAAACCGCCCCCCGACGGCGTTGCGCCATCGGGATTCCCCGCCGTTCCGGCATGCGTGGGGGACAGACCGGAACGTCCGGCAGTCGCCTGCCGTGAACGGAAACCTAACACACCTTCCACACGCGTGCGCATGGAGCCGGCAGCGGCTGGAACACCGGCCCGGACCGGCCTCCGGAACCGCGGAAAACCGCGGTTTCGGGCAGACTATGCGGCCGGCCAAACGAGCGATTGGATGTCTTCGCCCCAGCACACGCCATTGATGCAGCAGTTCTTCGCCGCCAAGGCCGATCACCCCGATGTGCTGCTGTTCTTCCGCATGGGCGATTTCTACGAGCTGTTCTACGACGACGCCCGCAAGGCCGCGCGCCTGCTGGACATCACCCTGACCCAGCGCGGCAATTCGGCCGGTGCGCCGATCCCGATGGCGGGCGTGCCGCATCACGCGGCCGAAGGGTACCTGGCGCGACTGGTCGCACTCGGCGAATCGGTGGCGATCTGCGAGCAGATCGGCGATCCCGCGGCGAGCAAGGGCCTGGTCGAACGGAAAGTGGTGCGCATCGTCACGCCGGGCACGGTGACCGACGAGGCGCTGCTGCAGGAGCGTCGCGACACGCTGCTGATGGCGGTCGCCCGCAATCGCGCCGGGCAGTACGGCATCGCTTGGGCGGATCTCGCCGGCGGCCGTTTCCTGGTCTGCGAATGCGCCACCGAAGACATGCTCGAAGCCGAGATCGCGCGGCTGGATCCGGCCGAACTGCTGGTGCCCGACGAAGACGGCTGGCCGGGTTTCCTGTCCGAGCGCACCGGCGCGCGTCGTCGGCCGCCGTGGCTGTTCGACGCCGAATCCGGCCGTCGCCAGCTGCTGCAGTTCTTCGGCCTGCACGACCTCACCGGCTTCGGCATCGACGACAAGCCACTGGCCGTGGCGTCTGCCGGCGCGCTGCTCGGCTACGTCGAGGAAACCCAGAAACAGCGGCTGCCGCACCTGACCTCGATTTCGGTGGAAAGCGGCGACGGCGCGATCGCGATGAACGCCGCGACGCGCCGCCATCTCGAACTCGACACGCGCGTCGACGGCGACACCCGCAACACGCTGCTCGGCGTGCTCGATTCCACCGTCACGCCGATGGGCGGACGCCTGCTGCGGCGCTGGCTGCACCGGCCGCTGCGCGACCGCGCCGTGCTGGGCGAGCGCCTGCATGCGGTGCAGACGCTGATCGATTCCGGCGGCGACGAGACCCTGCGCGAGCGCTTCCGTGCGCTCGGCGACATGGAACGCGTGCTCACGCGCATCGCGCTGCGTTCGGCGCGCCCGCGCGACCTCTCCACGCTGCGCGACGGGCTGGCGATGCTGCCGGATCTGCGCGGCATCCTCGGCGCGCTCGATTCGCCGCGGCTGCGCGCCCTGCACGACAGCCTCGGCGAGCACGCGGGCGAAGCGCATCTGCTGGCCACCGCGCTGGTCGAACAGCCGCCGGTACTCGCACGCGAAGGCGGCGTGTTCGCCGATGGCCACGACGCCGAACTCGCCGAACTGCGGCGGCTGAGCACGCATGCCGACCAGTTCCTCGTGGATCTGGAAGCGCGCGAGCGCGAAGCCAGCGGCATCCCGACGCTCAAGGTCGGCTACAACCGCGTCCACGGCTATTACATCGAAGTCTCCAAGGCGCACGCGGCGAAAGCGCCCGCGCACTACACGCGCCGGCAGACGCTGACCAATGCCGAGCGCTACATCACCGAGGAACTCAAGACGTTCGAGGACAAGGTGCTGTCGGCGCGCGAGCGGTCGCTGGCGCGCGAGCGGCTGCTGTACGAACAGCTGCTCGACGCGCTCAACGATCGCATCGAGGCGCTCAAGCACTGCGCCGGCGCGCTCAGCGAACTCGACGTGCTGGCCTGCTTCGCGCAGCGCGGACAGGCGCTGGACTGGTCGCGCCCGCAGCTCGACGACGCGCCCGGCATCCGCATCGAACGCGGCCGTCATCCGGTGGTCGAGGCGGTGCGCCGCGACCCCTTCGAGCCGAACGATCTGGTGCTCGGCGACGGCGCGGAATTCGATGCGCGTCGCATGCTGGTCATCACCGGCCCGAACATGGGCGGCAAGAGCACCTACATGCGCCAGAACGCGCTGATCGTGCTGCTCGCGCACATCGGGAGTTTCGTGCCGGCCTCGCGCGCGGTGATCGGCCCGATCGACCGCATCCTCACCCGCATCGGCGCCGGCGACGATCTCGCCAAGGGCCAGTCGACCTTCATGGTCGAGATGGCCGAGACGAGTTACATCCTGCATCACGCCACCGACCAGTCGCTGGTGCTGATGGACGAGATCGGCCGCGGCACCTCGACCTACGACGGACTCGCCCTGGCCGACGCCTGCGCGCGGCATCTGGCCGCCACGAACCGCAGCTACACCCTGTTCGCGACGCATTACTTCGAACTCACCGCGCTCGCGCAGCCGGGCAGCGGCATCGCCAACGTGCATCTCGACGCGGTCGAGCATCGCGACAAACAGGGCGGCGAGACGCTGGTCTTCATGCACGCGGTCAAGGCCGGCCCCGCCGACCGCAGCTTCGGTCTGCAGGTCGCCGCGCTGGCCGGCCTGCCGAAAGCGGTGGTGCGCGACGCCCGCGCGCGCCTGGCCGAGCTCGAACAGCGGCGCCATGACACGCCTGCGCCCGCGCCGATGTCGGCGGGCACGCTCGACAGCCCGCAGCAGATCGGGCTGTTCGCGCCGGCCTCGGCCGCGCTCGAAGCACTGGCCGGGCTCGATCCGGACGAACTGACGCCGAAACAGGCACTGGAAGCGCTCTATCGGCTTCGCGCTCTTCTCTGAGCGGCTCCGCGGCATCGGATGACGCGCTCCGGAAGTCCCGCATCGGCCGCATGGGACCAGCCCGGCGGCGGCCGGTCACCGGTGCGCGATGCGCGTGTGGGACATCCCGCGCGCGCGCCGCGCAGGGGATTCGCGGCCGATAGCCCGCTCCTATCGAATAGACGCGAACAATCGATTTCCCAGTTGACGATCACTGCGCCTAATCTCGACGTCCAACTCCGGGAGAACACCAGTCATGTCGACCGACGCCAAATGCCCGTTCCACCAGACCGCCGGCGGCGGCACCAGCAACCGCGACTGGTGGCCGAACCAGCTGCGCCTGGACCTGCTGGCCCAGCACTCCACGAAGTCCGATCCGATGGGCGAGGCGTTCGACTACGCCGCCGAATTCGCCAAGCTCGACTACGACGGCCTCAAGCGTGATCTCGCCGCGCTGATGACCGATTCGCAGGACTGGTGGCCGGCCGACTTCGGCCACTACGGCGGCCTGTTCGTACGCATGGCCTGGCACAGCGCCGGCACCTACCGCATCGGTGACGGACGCGGCGGCGGCGGCCGCGGCCAGCAGCGCTTCGCCCCGCTCAACAGCTGGCCGGACAACGTCAGTCTGGACAAGGCGCGCCGCCTGCTGTGGCCGATCAAGCAGAAATACGGCCGCGCGATCTCCTGGGCGGACCTGATGATCCTCACCGGCAACGTCGCGCTGGAGACGATGGGCTTCAGGACTTTCGGCTTCGCCGGCGGCCGCGACGACACCTGGGAGCCGGACCTCGACGTGTACTGGGGCCGCGAGACCACGTGGCTCGGCGGTGACGTGCGGTACGCGCACGGCTCGCACGGCGTGCCGAAGGGCGGCGACGATGGCGTGCTCGTCTCCGACGACAACGCCGACGGCGACGTGCATTCACGCAAACTCGAGAATCCGCTGGCGGCGGTGCAGATGGGCCTGATCTACGTGAATCCCGAGGGCCCGGACGGCAATCCCGATCCACTGCTCGCCGCGCACGACATCCGCGACACCTTCGCCCGCATGGCGATGGACGACGAGGAAACCGTCGCGCTGATCGCCGGCGGCCACACGTTCGGCAAGACCCACGGCGCCGCGCCGTCCGAGCACGTCGGCGAAGAGCCCGAGGGGCACACGCTCGAGGCGCAAGGTTTCGGCTGGCACAACAGTTTCGGCAGCGGCAAGGGTGCCGACACGATCACCAGCGGTCTCGAAGTGACGTGGACGCAAACGCCGGCGCAGTGGAGCCACGATTACTTCGAGCACCTGTTCGGCTTCGAATGGGAGCTGTCGAAGAGCCCGGCCGGCGCGCAGCAGTGGGTGGCCAAGAATGCGGAAGCGACCATTCCGCACGCCTACGACGCATCGAAGAAGCTGCTGCCGACGATGCTCACCACCGATCTCGCCCTGCGCTTCGATCCCGCCTACGAGAAGATCTCGCGCCGCTTCCTCGACAATCCGGACCAGTTCGCCGATGCCTTCGCGCGGGCGTGGTTCAAGCTCACCCACCGCGACATGGGGCCGCGCGCGCGCTATCTCGGCCCGGAAGTGCCCGGCGAGGTGCTGATCTGGCAGGATCCGGTGCCGGCGGTCGAGCATGCGCTGATCGACGAGGCCGATGCCGCCGCGCTGAAGCAGGCGATCCTCTCCAGTGGCCTGTCGGTCTCCGAACTGGTCTCCACCGCATGGGCGTCGGCCTCGACGTTCCGCGGCGGCGACAAGCGCGGCGGCGCGAACGGGGCGCGCCTCCGGCTCGCCCCGCAGAAGGACTGGGCGGTCAACAATCCGCCGCAGCTGGCGAAGGTGCTCGCCGCGCTGGAACGGGTGCAGGCCGAGTTCAACGGAAAGGACAACGGCGGCAAGCAGGTCTCGCTGGCCGATCTGATCGTGCTCGGCGGCGCGGCCGCGGTCGAGAAGGCGGCGCAGGACGCCGGCGTGCCGGTCACCGTGCCGTTCTCGCCCGGCCGCAATGATGCCTCGCAGGACCAGACCGATGTCGAATCCTTCGCCGCGCTGGAACCCTGGGCCGATGGCTTCCGCAACTACGCCAAGGGCCAGTCCGCCATACCGCTTGAACACCTGCTGGTCGACCGCGCGCAGCTGCTGACGTTGACCGCGCCGGAGACGACCGTGCTGGTCGGCGGCCTGCGCGTGCTCGGCGCCAATCACGACGGCGGCGCGCACGGCGTCCTGACCGATCGCCCGGGCGTGCTGTCGAACGACTTCTTCCGCAACCTGCTCGACATGGGCACGGAGTGGGCGCCGTCGGGCCGCACCACGTTCGAGGGCCGCGCACGCGGCACCGGCGCCAAGCGATGGAGTGGTACGCGCGTCGATCTCGTCTTCGGTTCGAACGCGGTCCTGCGGGCACTGGCCGAGGTCTATGCCAGCGACGATGCGCAGGAGAAGTTCGTGCGCGATTTCGCCGCCGCCTGGGCGAAGGTCATGGACCTGGATCGCTACGACCTGCGCTGATCGCTGCATGACGTCGCCCGCGGACGACGGGATGACCGGACGCCGATGCACACACATCGGCGTTCGCGTTTACGGGTTCCGATCTTCGTGATGTCGCCGCGCGGGCGTCCTACACTCGATGCCCCGCTCCGTCACGGACCCGACGCCTCGATGCCCATCGATCTCCGCAGACGCCGCCTGCTCCAGGCCGGCGCGCTGACCGCACTGGCGACCGCCCTGCCCGGTTTCGCACGCACGCCGGCGCTCGACGCGACGAGCACCGCTGAAGACGCGACCGCCGGCCTCGATCTGCGCGGCCGCACCATCGTGGTCACCGGCTGTACGTCCGGCATCGGCCAGGAAACCATGCGCGTGCTCGCGCTACGCGGCGCGCACGTGATCGGCACTGCGCGATCGCGTGCCACTGCCGAAGCGGCCTGCGCCGCGGTCGAAGGGCGTGCGACGCCCGTGGTGCTGGATCTCGCCGGCTTCGATTCGGTCGCCGCGGCGAGCGATGCGATCCGCGCACTCGACATGCCGGTCGACGCACTGGTCTGCAATGCCGGCGTGGTACTCGACGGTCTCGAGCAGGTGCGCGGCGTCGAGAAGACCTTCGTCGTCAACCACCTCGGCCATTACCTGCTGGTGCGGCGCCTGCTCGATCGCGTGAGCGCCGCGCCGCAGGGCCGCGTCGTCGTACTGGGCAGCGGCGACGAACGCAATGCGCCGCCGGGCGGCATCCAGTTCGACGATCTCTCCGGCGCGGGCTGGGACGCGCGCTACGCGCATTCCAAACTCGCGAACGGCCTGTTCTCGCTGGAACTGTCGCGGCGCCTGGCCGGCACGCGGGCGACGTCCAACTGCGTCTCGCCCGGCCACACGCGCAGCAACATCCTGCGTCACGTGGGCAACCGTTATCGCGAGGACGCGCGCAGCGTGCAGCAGGGCGCGGCCACGCCGTGCTGGCTGGCGGCCTCGCCCGCAGCAGCCGGCATCACCGGCGCGTTCTACCGCGATTTCGCGCCCGCACCGCAGAGCGACATGCAGCGTGACACGGCGATGGCGGCGCGACTGTGGACCGCCTCCGAAGCCCTCGTCCGCGACTGGCTGCCCGACTGACGTCGTCGATCAGCCGGACGTCGGCGTCCCGAAGATCCGGATGCCGGACGCGCCCTCGCGGCACTCCCTGGGCAGCGAGTCCGCGCTCGGCGCGGGCGACCCCGGCAACTGCGCCGCGCGCAACTGCCGCGCGGCGTCCGCGCACCAGGCCGGGTACGGCGATCCCACATCCGCCCGCATGCCGTCCTGGCTCGCACATCCCGAAAGTCCGATCACGCCCGCCAAGACGATGGTCTGCCGAATCCGCATCCTGCACCTCGCATTCCATGTGTCGTGAGGCGAGCATGCCGCATCGAGACGGCTTCGACTTGAACAGGCGCGGCTCAGAGCGCGTCGATGTCGCCGAGCGCGCGGATCAGTTTCCGCGCGCGCTTGTCGGGCTTGTGCTCCGGCGCCTGGTAGCCCGCCCGCGCAGCGCGCGCCTCGGCCGACCGCGCCAGACGCGCTTCACGCGACGCATCGGTTTCGCTGTACAGCGTCTGCGCGACGCTCGCCGGGCCTCGCGTGTCGGAAAGCGCCGCCACCGCGATTTCGAAGACCTCCTCGCCGCGCGCCACCCGCAATGCATCGCCGATGCGGACCGCGCGCGCGGGTTTCGCACGCTGTCCGCCGACATCGACCTTGCCGGTCTCGATCGCCTGTTTGGCCAGCGCGCGGGTCTTGAAGAAGCGCGCCGCCCAGAGCCAGAGGTCGAGGCGCACGCTGTCCATGGAATCGGTCATCACGCCGATATCGGTGCGCCGGCCGGCAAATCAAGCAGCGCGCGGAATCCGCCCGGCAGATTTTCGAGCACCAGCGTGCCGTCATAGGACGCCGCGACGCTGTCGACGATCGACAGCCCCAGGCCATGCCCCGGCATCCGGCTGTCGAGGCGCACGCCACGTTGCAGCACCTGCGCCATCGCGTCGGCCTGCATGCCGGGACCGTCGTCGTCGACGGCGATCCGCACGCGCCAGTCGACGGATGTCGCATGGATGCGCACCTGCGCGTGCGCCCACTTCACCGCGTTGTCGACGAGATTGCCGAGCATCTCTTCCAGGTCCTCACGCGCACCGGCGAACACGAGATCCGGCGCCACCTCGCGGCGCAGCGAAACGCGATCGCCCGCGGTCTGCGCGAACAGTCCGCACAGGGCCTCGGCCACCGGCGCGATCGGCGTGCGCTGGCGTGCATCGGCGGCAAAGCCGCCCCCGAGCCGGCGTTCCACCTCGCCGCGCATGCGCTGCACCTGGGTCGACACCACGTCGGCAATGTCACCGCCCGGCCGCTGCGCTTCCGCCGACAGCACGGCGAGCGGCGTCTTCAGCGCATGCGCGAGATCCTCGGCGGCGTGTCGCGCGCGGGCGACGCGGCGTGCATGTTCGTCGAGCAGATCGTCGATCTGTTCCGCCAGCGGCGCCGCCTCGGCCGGCCAGCGCTCGGCACCGAAACGCACGTCGTCACCGTTGCGCACCCGCTGCAGGATGCGGCGCATGCGCCGCAGCGGACGCAGGCCCCATTCGATCTGCCAGGCCAGCAGCGCCAGCAGCGCCGCTGCCGCGCCGGCGAATGCCAGCATCGCGGCCTGCCGAAAGCCACGCGTCTCGGCGATGACATCGCCGCGATCGCCGGCGACGTGCACGGGAATGGGATCAGCGACACCCGGCAGCCGCAGCAGCTGCGCGCGCATGCGCAGTTGCTGTCCGCGCGGGCCTTCCACGATCGACCACACCGCCGCAGTGCCGGGCACACCGTCGGCGACGAGTTCGTCGTCCCACAACGAGCGCGATCGCACCGCGTCTGCGCCGTCACCGATGCGCCAGTACCAGCCAGAGAACACGCGTGCCCAGCGTTCGTCGGCAGGCGGCCGGCGCAACTGCCAGCCGCCATCCGCACGCGCTTCGATCAGGCCGGCAAGCGTCGCGAAATCATCGTCGAGTCGGCTGTCGAGCGCGCGTTGTCCGGAGCGTTCGAACATCGCACCGAGCAGGCCACCTGCGATCACCGCAGAGATCGCCACACCCAGCGCGCCTGCCAGCCACAACCGCCAGCGCAGCGACAGCACGCGGCGTGTGCTCATGGCGTCTCCGACAACCGGAAGCCCTGCCCGCGCACGGTGTGGATCAGCGCGACGCCCAGCTTGCGACGGATGCGCCCGATCAAGACGTCGAGCGCATTGGAATCGGGATCGAACCCGTTGTCGTAGACGTGCTCGCCGAGTTCGCCGCGGCTGACCACACGACCGGCGTGATGGATGAGGTACGCGAGGATGCGGTGCTCCTGCGCGGTCAGGACGAGCGGATCGCCGTCGAGCGCGAAGCGGCCGGCATTCGCATCGAATTCCAGTGGCCCGCAGCGCAGACGCGGCGACGCGTGACCGGCGCTGCGGCGGATCAAGGCCTGCAGGCGCAGCACCAGCTCCTCGATCTGGAAGGGCTTGGTGAGATAGTCGTCGGCGCCCGCGTTGAAGCCCGCCAGCTTGTCGTGCCAGCGGCTGCGCGCGGTGAGCACCAGCACCGGCAGGGTCAGGCCCGCCTCGCGCCAACGGTGCAGCACGGAGACGCCATCCAGACTCGGCAGGCCGAGATCAAGTACGGCCGCGTCGTAGCCTTCCGTCTGGCCGCGGAACTCGGCATCCGCGCCGTCCTCGGCCCGATCGACCGCGAAGCCGGCGGCCCCGAGCGCAGCAGCGACGCGCGCCGCGAGTTCGACGTCGTCTTCGGCCAGCAGGATGCGCATCAGTCGTCGATCTCGACCTTGAGCAGGCGCCCGGTGCGCGCATCGTACTGCAGCTCCACCACGCGGCCGTCGCGCATCAGGATCTCAATCTCGTACTCGTCGTCATCCTGGTCGAGTTCGACTTCGATCACCCGCCCCGGGTATCGGCGCTCGGCATCGACGAGCAGGCGTTCGAGACGCACGAACTCGCCACTGCGCACGCCGTCGCGGGCGTAATCGGCGGTGCCCTGCGGGTCCTGCGCGTCGGCGTGCAGCGGCACGGCGAGTGGCGCGGCGACCAGGGCGGCGGCGAGTGCGATCGGAGCAATGAGCGTACGCATGACGCAAGTGTGGCAACGCGGATTAACAGAACCGTGAACGGCTCGATCAGAACCGCGTTAAGCGCGATGCGGAGACTGGCGTCAACCGGTTGCAACCGGTGCTCCCCATCCAGACCGAGGAATCGCCATGACCCGTACCGCCATTGCCAGCCTGATCACCGCCGCCGCGTTCGCCGTCGCTGCACCGCTCGCGTTCGCCCAGGACCGCGACGACCGTCGCGGCGACGACGACCGCGTGCATGCCGTGGCCGCCGCCAAGGCGGATCCGCGCATGCGCGCCAACGGCGCCTCCCTCGACAGCATCCTCGCCGATGCGCAGCGGCAGCATCCGGGCCGCGTCATCGACGTGTCCTACGATGACGGCGAGTACGACATCGACATCCGCCAGAACGATGGCCGGATCGTGGAACTGGAGTACTCGGCGCGCACCGGTCGCATGCTCGAGGCCGAGTACGACTGACCGTCCGACGACAGCAGTCGCAACGAAGGGCGCTGGATCAGATCCAGCGCCCTTTTCTGTGCGCTGGCGGTGCGGCCTGCGGGCAGCGCCCGCTGGCACATCCGGGAGGTGCTTCGGATCCCGATCGGAACGCTGACCGATGGCACGCAGCGAACTCCAATCCCTCACCCGGCGTGCTATGCGCGGAAATCTCTTTCGAGAGGATGTGCGGCTCGACCCGCTCGACACGCGCATGTCCGGACCCCGAACGCGCAGCGGCGAAACCCCTGAACGCAAACGGCCGCCTTGCGGCGGCCGTCGTGCGACTCGGAGCGGTCCGATTACTCGGCAGCGGCAGCCGGTGCTGCAGCGGCTGCGGCCTTGTCGGCGCGCGCCTTCTCGTTCTTCGCCTTGGCGGACGCGGACAGGTCTTCCTTGATGCGCGCCTTCTTGCCTTCCAGGCCACGCAGGTAGTACAGCTTGCCGGCGCGGACGGCGCCACGGCGCTTCACTTCCAGCGAGTCGATGGTGGCGCTGTGGGTCTGGAACACGCGCTCGACGCCGAAGCCGTGCGAGATCTTGCGGACGGTGAACGCGGAGTTCAGACCGGCGTTCTTCTTGCCGATGACCACACCTTCGTACGCCTGCAGGCGCTCGCGGTTGCCTTCCTTGACCTTCACGTTGACGACGACGGTGTCGCCGGGGCCGAACTCGGGGAGTTCGCGCGTGGTCTGGACGCTTTCGAAGTTCTGCAGCAGGGTGTGCAGGGAGGGCTTGTTGGTCATGGTCTTGGCCTGTTGGTGTCGTTATTGGCGTGGTGCACGTGGACGCACGCTCTGGCTCGGCGAGCTCTTGGGCTCTGGGTGAAACGGGTTAGCCGCGCATTATAGACGGGGTCGTCCGGCGAATGCCAGCACCCCGCAGACGGCATCAGCCCGCCGCGCCGCCGCTGTCGTCAGCGTCCCGTGCCGCCCGCCAATCGGCCAGCAGCCGGCGGTCGGCCTTGCCAAGGGCGGCCTCGTCGATCAGCTCCGGGCGCCGCGCCAGCGTGCGGACCAGTGACTGCTGGCGGCGCCACCTGGCGATCTCGGCATGATTGCCCGACAGCAGGACATCCGGCACCCGGCCCATGGCGTGCTCGACCGGGCGGGTGTAGTGCGGGCAGTCCAGCAGGCCGTCGCCTTCGAAGCTGTCCTGCACCGCGGATTCGGCATCGCCCAGCGCGCCGTCCTGCAGCCGCGCGACGGCATCCACGATCACCGCCGCCGCCAGTTCGCCGCCCGACAGCACGTAGTCGCCGATCGACAGCTCCTCGTCGATCTCGGCCTGCAGCAGACGCTCGTCGACGCCCTCGTAGCGGCCGCACAGCAACATCAACCGGGGCAACGCCGCGAGCTCGCGCACCTTGGCCTGGGTCAGCGGGCGTCCCTGCGGGCTCATGTAGATCACCCGCACCGGCGCCGAGTCCGCCGCTCGGGCAGCGGCCAGCGCGGCACGCAGCGGCTCGATCAGCATCACCATGCCTGGACCGCCGCCGAAGGGGCGATCGTCGACGCGGCGGTAATTGCCTTGCGCGTAATCGCGCGGATTCCAGCCCTGCAGCGTCAGCAGCCCGCGCTCGCGCGCCCGCCCGACCACGCCGACAGCGGCCGCCTGGTCGATGAAGTCGGGAAACAGGCTGACGACGTCGATGCGGATGGCGCGCGCATCCGTGGACGCGTCGTCTTCGGAAGTCGGAAGGATGTCGGACGTCATGGCATGTCCCCTGCGGTCGCATCGCGACGCGCGTGCGGTGCGTGCCTGCGCACCGGTGTATCGACGGCCACAGCGGCCGTTTCGAAGGCGCGGTGAACCGTCCTAGAAATCGGGATCCCAGTCCACCGTGACCAGCGCCGCGTCGAAATCGATCGACACGATGTAGTCCGGCAGCACGAAGGGAATCATGCGCTCGCGTTCGCCCTGCGCAACCAGCACGTCGTTGGCGCCGGTCGAGAACAGATGCGAGACCACGCCGAAATCAACACCCTCGACGTTGCGCACGCGCAGGCCTTCGAGGTCGACCCAGTAGTATTCGCCCGGCCTGGGCGGCGGCAGCGCCTCGCGCGGCACGAAGACTTCGAGTCCGCGCGTCGCTTCGGCGCCGTCGCGATCCTCAACGCCCGGCAGCGTCGCGACGACGCCCTTCGGTGTCTCGCGACCCTTCGCGCCTTCGCACTCGCGCTCGATGCCGCGCGCATCGCGCAATACCCAGGGCTGGTAGCGGAAGATCGCGCTGCGCGGCTCGGTGAAGGATTCGAGTTTCACCTCGCCACGCACGCCGAACGCGCCATGGACCTTGCCCACCTGGATCATCCGGCGGGAAGGCTGGCGCGTCGGGTCGTTCATGTCGACAACGGCCGCGCCCGTGAGGCGCGGCCCGTCAATCAGGCAGCGGCAGTCGCGGTCGCAGCAGCGACCTTGCCGGCGTCCTTGTACAGGGCGCGGACCTTGTCGGTCATCTGCGCACCCTTGGACACCCAATGGTCGACGCGCGCGGTGTCGAGCACGATGCGCTGCTCGCCACCGGTGGCGACCGGGTTGTAGTAACCCACGCGCTCGATGTTGCGGCCGTCGCGCGCGCTGCGCGAGTCGGTCACGATGATGTGGTAGAACGGACGCTTCTTGGCGCCGCCGCGCGTCAGACGGATCTTGACCATTGCTTTGCTTCCTGTGTTGCCCAGTCGCCAGGGTGGCGAGGTAAGCCGGCGATTATAGCGGAAATCCCCGCCTGCTCGGCAAGCCGCCGCCGCTCAGGCCATCAGCGGCTCCCACGGCGCGGTCGCCAGAACGGCCTGCAACGCCGCCGGAATGACCGGATCGCCTGCAAATGCCTGCCCGTCGATCGACGCCAGCGGCCACAGACCGTTGCTGTTGCAGGCGAATGCCGACCGGAACGCCAGGCAATCGGAACGCCGTACCGGTGCGACGCGCTGGGCAATGCCAGCGGCGTGGAGCCCTTCGCGCAACAGGGTTTCGGCGACGCCCCGCAGCGCAGCGCCGTCCGGCCAGACGATGCCGCCCTCGGCATCGACGAACCCGATGTTCCACAAGGCGCCTTCGGTCACATGCCCCGCACCATCGACCAGCAGCGCGTCGTCGAAGCCCGCTGCGCGCGCGGTCCGGCGGGCATGCAGCAGAGGCAACGTGGCGAGGTGCTTGAGATGCGCCAATGGGCGCTGGTGTCGACATGTCTGCAGACGCTGCGGCGACGCGGGCGGCGTGCGCGGTGGCGACAGCGCGACCAGCAGCGCGACCTCGGCCGCATCGCCGCGCTCTACCGCCGAAAAATCCAGTGCGCCGACCGAGACCCGCAGCGTGGCGTCGTCGACAGCGGCCGCCCGTAGCGCCGCCGCGAGTTCGCGATGGATGCGCTCATCGGATAACGCAGTGCCGAACAGTTCGACATTCGCCGATTGCAGCCGCATCAGATGGCGGCCCAATCCCTGCGCCGCGCCGCCGCGCATCTGCATCGTCGACAGGTGGCCGTAGTTGGTCTGCAGTCGCGACAGCGTGGCCGCGTCGGCAGCTCGGCCGTCGATCCAGAAACTGCTGGTCACTGCGGTCCGGCTCACAGCAGCGCGTCTGCCGTACGCCACCAGTCGGCGACCAGGTCCGCCGCGGGCCGCGCCTGCGCGCATGCGGCCGACTGGCCGGCCCAGGCCTGCATCGCATCGATCCGGCCATCGCGCAGCGCGGCCGCGCGCATCGGCGCGGTCAGTGCGCGCTGCACGGGATACGGCTGCGGCGATGGTGCGTCTGCGGCTTCGGCCGCGCGCACGTAAGGCGTCGCCAGCGCGCGACCGAGCCGGCCGCTGAAGGCGCGTGTCGTCCAGGTCTGCTCGGGTGCAGCCGATGCCAGCGCCGCGGCCCAGGCCGGTGCGATGCCGGCCTCTGGCGTGCGCAGGAATGCAGTACCGATCTGCACTGCGCTCGCGCCCAGCGTCAGCGCCGCAGCGATGCCGCGCCCATCGGCGATGCCGCCCGCGGCGATCACCGGCACACGCAGCGCATCGGCCAGTCGCGGGATCAGCGAGAACAGGCCGACCAACTGCGTGCCGGCTTTGGCCGCATCGAAGGCACCACGATGCCCGCCCGCTTCGAAACCCTGCGCGACCACCGCATCGGCACCGGCCGCTTCAGCAGCGCGCGCTTCGTCGAGCGTCGTCGCGCAGGCGAACCAGGCGATGCCGGCATCTTTCAATCGTTCGACGAACGAAGCTGGAAACACGCCCATGATCGACGACGCCACTGCAGGCTTCGCGGCGAGCAGGGCCTCGCATTGCGCATCGAAATCGGCTGGTGTCGCGTCGCCGGCATCCGCCGGCACGGCCGGCCCCCACTGTGCGAGAAACGCGCGCGTCGCTGCTTCCGCGGCGATGTCGCGCACCGGTGCGGGGTCGGGCATCCAGAGATTGACCTGGGCGGGTCCGCCGCCGGCCGCGCGCAGCTCGTCCATCCATCCGCCGATGGCATCGGGCGGTGACAGCACCGCGCCCATCGCGCCCATGCCGCCGGCTTCGATCACCGCGCGCGACAGCGCGACCGGGCACGCACCCGCCATTGGCGACAGCAGCACCGGCCGTCGCAGCCCGAAGCGCGAACAGAACGCGTCGCTGCGCTGGCGGGCTGCGGAGGTCATGCGATCAGCGGAACGGCATGCGGCCGCCACCCATGCCGCCCATCATCCCCTGCAGGCCGCGCATCATGCCCTTCATGCCGCCGCGGGCCATCTTGCCCATCATCTTTTCCATCTGCATGTACTGCTTCATCAGCTTGTTGACGTCGGACGGCGTGGTGCCGGAACCGGCGGCGATGCGCGCGCGGCGCGAGCCGTTGAGCAGGTTCGGATTGCGGCGTTCCTTTTTCGTCATCGAGCCGATGATCGCGATCATCCGCGGCACTTCCTTGCCCTGGCTGACCTGCTGCTTGAGGTGCTCGGGCACCTGGCCCAGGCCCGGCAGCTTCTCCATCAGGCTGCCGATGCCGCCCATGTTCTGCATCTGCTCGAGCTGGTCGCGCATGTCGTTGAGGTCGAACTTCTTGCCCTTGGCGACCTTCTCGGCGAGCTTCTGCGCCTTGTCCTTGTCGACCTGGCCTTCCACCTGCTCGACCAGCGACAGCACATCGCCCATGTCGAGGATGCGGCTGGCGACGCGCTCGGGATGGAAGACATCGAGGCCGTCGACCTTCTCGCCGGTACCGACGAACTTGATCGGCTTGCCGGTGATGTAGCGCACCGACAGCGCCGCGCCGCCGCGGGCATCGCCGTCGGTCTTGGTCAGCACCACGCCGGTCAGCGGCAGCGCTTCGCCGAAGGCCTTGGCGGTGGTCGCGGCGTCCTGACCGGTCATCGAATCGACGACGAACAGGGTTTCGACCGGATTGACCGCGGCGTGCAGCGCCTTGATCTCGTCCATCATCGCTTCGTCGATCGCGAGGCGGCCGGCGGTATCGACCAGCAGCACGTCGATGAAGGACTTCTTCGCCGCGGCGATCGCCGCGCGCACGATGTCGACCGGCTGCTGCGAGGACTCGGACGGGAAGAACTGCACGTCGACCTGTTCGGCCAGCGTCTTCAGCTGTTCGATCGCGGCCGGACGGTAGACGTCGGCCGACACCACCATGACCTTCTTCTTGCGCTTTTCCTTGAGCAGCTTAGCGAGCTTGCCGACCGTCGTGGTCTTGCCCGCGCCCTGCAGGCCGGCCATGAGGATGACCGCAGGCGCCGGCACGTTGAGGTTGAGCTCGGTCGCCTGCGCGCCCATGACCGCGGTCAACTCGTCGCGGACGACCTTGATCAGCGCCTGGCCCGGGGTCAGCGACTTGAGCACTTCCTGGCCGACCGCGCGCACCTTGATGCGCTCGATCAGCGCCTGCACCACCGGCAGCGCGACGTCGGCCTCGAGCAGCGCGATGCGCACCTCGCGGGTGGCCTCGCGGATGTTCTCCTCGGTCAGACGACCACGGCCACGCAGGCGCTCCATGGTGCCGGACAGGCGCTGGGTCAGGGACTCGAACATACGGAACTCGATGCGGCGGAATACGGCCGCCGATTATAGCCCGCAGCCCCGCGGAGCCCGCGGCCCACCGCGCGTCGCGCTCCCTCCGGACATGCCGGGCGTGCGACACTCGCGCGATGACAATCGTTCTCATCGCAGCCCTGCTCTACCTGCTCGCCGCCGCAGCACTCGTGCGCGGCGTCGCGCGCGAGCCGGCGCCGGGCGGGCTCTGGTGGGCCGCGCCCGCACTCGCGGCGATCGCGCTGCACGTGAGCGCGCACGCGCTGGTGTGGCGCAATGTCGGCGCCGAACTGCATTTCTTCGCCGCGCTGTCGCTGGTCGGCCTCGGCATGGCCGTGTTGACGGTGTTCTACGATGCGCGCGGCCGGATGGCAGCGCTGGGCGTGATCGTGTTCCCGATCGCGGCGCTCACCCTGCTCGGTTACGGCCAGGCCAGCCACACCGCGTCGGACACCCTCGACTGGCGCCTGCAGATGCACGCCTGGTTCGCGTTGCTGGCCTACGCCGCGCTGGCCGTGGCCGCGCTGCTCGCAATGCTGCTGTGGGCGCAGGAACGTGCGCTGCGCCGTCGCGAGTTCCATCGCTGGCTGCGCGCGTTGCCGCCGCTGACCGAGCTCGAATCGCTGCTGTTCCGCACCATCTGGGTGGGCTTCGCCCTGCTCACCGCGACGCTGGTCACCGGTGTGCTGTTCGTCGACGACTTCTTCGCCCAGCACCTGATGCACAAGACCGTACTCAGCGTGCTGTCGTGGCTGGCCTTCGGCGCCCTGCTGTTCGGCCGCTGGCGCCATGGCTGGCGGGGCGAACGTGCGGTCGGCTGGACACTCGCCGCGATGGCGCTGTTGGTGCTGGCCTTCTTCGGCAGCAAGTTCGTGCTGGAGCTGGTGTTGCGGCGCACTGGTTGAAGCCGGCATCCGCGCAATGTCGCGGGAGACCGGCTTCGAGCGACATCGCCTGCGCCGCCTGACCCGCATCGAGGTTCACAGCCTGAATCGACCCGAACGCTTGGCCCAGCTCCGAGCCGCGACTAGATACTTGCCTTGACAACAATTGCATGGGCGAGGATCATGCGCCGCCATGGATACCCCACGCCCCTGCGCCTCCGCCAGCGGTTCCTCGCTGGGCCTGCTGTTCCGGCAGGTCCGCGACGCAATGTGGGCGCGGATGGCCGACGAGTTGTCGAACGCCGGCCATGACCTGAGCTTCAGCCAGTACATCACGCTGAAGAAGCTCGCCCTCGGCACCACCAGTGCGACCGAACTGGCGCGCGCCGCCGAACTCAATCCCGGCGCGATGACGCGGCTGATCGACAAGCTGATCGAACGCGGCCTGGTCGAACGCCACGCTGATCCCGACGACCGGCGCGTGGTGCGCATCCAGCTCAGCGCACAGGGCCAGGCGATCTGGCGCGACATCGACCAGTGCGGCAACCGCGTGCGCGAGCGCGCGATGTCGGGCATGGACGAGGCGCAGCGTCTGCAGTTCATCCGCGTCCTCGAACAGGTCCGCGACAACCTCTCCTTCCCAGGACAGTGACCATGCCTCTTTCCACGACGCGCGCCCCGCACCGGGCGCCGGCCGCCGCATTGCCGATCGTCGCCGCGCTTGCAGCCGCGCTGCTGCTCGCCGGTTGCGCGAGCAGTCGCGGACTCGCGCCGCAGGGGATCGCCACCGATGCCGACACACTCGCCACCGGGCGCAGTCTGGGCGGCGCGTCGCTGAGCGACGCCGACTTTCCGCAGGCCGACTGGTGGACCGCGTTCGCGGACCCGCAGCTCGATGCGCTGATCGACGAAGCCTTGCGCGACAGCCCGTCGCTGGCCGCTGCGGATGCACGTGCCCGCAGCGCGCGTGCGCAGGCCGCGGTCGCCGACGCGCAACGCAATCCGACCCTCGGCGCCGGCGCGCGCGTCACCGGCGTGCAACTGCCGGCCACCCTCGTGCCCGAGCCGCTGGGGGGTGACTTCAAGGCCAGCAATGCGCTGACCCTGAACTTCGCGTGGGCGCCGGACCTGTGGGGTGGACAGCGCGCCGCGTTCGAAGCCGCGGCGGGCCAGGCGCGTGCCGCGGACGTCGATGCACAGGCCGCGCGGCTCACGCTGTCTGCGAACGTCGCACGCACCTACATCGCGCTGGCGCAGGCCTTCGACACGCAGAGCGTCGCCGCGCGCGAACAGGCGCGCGCGAGCCGACTGCGCGACCTCGCCGCGCAGCGCGTCGAAGCCGGCCTCGACAACCAGTTGCAGCTGCGCAACGCCGACGCCTCGATCGGCATCGCCGGCCAGCAGGCGCAGGCCGCGCAGCAGCAGATCGACGCGCTGCGCAACGCACTCGCCGCACTGCTCGGCAAAGGTCCGGACCGGGGCCTCGACATCGCGCGTCCGCGGCTGCTGGAAGCGCCCGCGCCGACAGTGCCGGCGGTGCTGCCGAGCGAACTGCTGGGCCATCGCGCCGACGTCGTCGCCGCGCGCTGGCGGGTCGAAGCCGCCGCGCGTGGCGTCGATGCGGCCCAAGCCGCGTTCAAACCGAGCGTCAATCTCAGCGCGCTGGTCGGCCTGGCCGCCGGCAACCTGTCGGACCTGTTCGGCAGTGACGCCGTGCTCGGCCTCGGCGGTCCGGCGATCAGCCTGCCGATCTTCGATGGCGGCCGTCTGCGCGCCGGCCTGTCGCAGCGCGACGCCGATTACGACCTCGCGGTCGCCAGCTATAACCAGACGCTGGTGACGGGCCTGCGCGACGTGACCGACGCCCTGCAGTCGGCACGCGCGTTCGATGCCCAGATCGCGACCGTCGGCGAGGCCGCCGAAGCCGCGCGCCAGGCATTCGAACTGGCCGACACTCGTTACGACGCGGGCCTCGGCAACCAGCTCGACGTGCTCGCCGCGCAGCGTCCGCTGTTCCAGCTCGAACAGCAGCTCGCGGTCCTGCGCGCGCAGCGTCTCGGCGCTGCGGTCGATCTCGACCGCGCGCTCGGCGGTGGCCTCGTCCCCACCGCACCCATCTCTTCCACACCTGACCTTGCCGGGGCGACCACGCCATGAGTTCCGAATCCACTTCCGCTGCCACCACCGCCGCGCCGCAGAAGAACGGCAAGCGCCGCCGCGCGCTTCTGATCCTCGCCGCTGTGGCCATCATTGCCGGCATCGGCTGGGCCGCGTGGTATCTGCTGGTCGCGCGCTGGCACCAGGACACCGACGATGCCTACGTGCAGGGCAATGTCGTCAGCATCGTGCCGCAGACGATGGGCACGGTCGTCTCGATCGACGCCGACGAAGGCATGCGCGTCGAAGCCGGCCAGGCGCTGGTGCATCTCGACCCCAACGACGCACAGGTGGCCTTTGATCAGGCCGTCGCGAATCTCGCCGGCACCGTGCGCCAGGTGCGCGGGCTCTACAGCAGCGTCGAATCCGGCCAGGCCGATCTCGCCGCGCGCCAGGTCGCGGTGCGCCAGGCGCGCGAGGACGTGAATCGTCGCGAAGGGCTGGTCGCCAGCGGCGCGGTGTCGCGTGAGGAACTCGCGCATGCACGCGACCTGCTGGCCGGCGCCGAAGCCGCGCTGTCGGGTGCGCAGGGCCAGCTGTCGCGCAGCCGCGCGCTGGTGGATGCGACCGAAGTCGCCAGCCAGCCGCAGGTGCAGGCCGCCGCCGGCCAGCTGCGCCAGGCGTGGCTCAACCTGCAGCGCATGGCGATCGTCGCCCCGGTGTCCGGCCATGTGGCCAAGCGCGAGGTGCAGCTCGGCCAGCGCGTGGCGCCGGGCAATGCGCTGATGACGATCGTGCCGCTGGAGCAGGTGTGGATCGAAGCGAACTTCAAGGAAACCCAGCTCACCAAAATGCGCATCGGCCAGCCGGTCGAAGTGCACGCCGATCTCTACGGCAGCGACGTGCGCTACGACGGCCGGGTCGCGAGCCTCGGCATGGGCACCGGCAGCGCGTTCTCGTTGCTGCCGGCGCAGAACGCCAGCGGCAACTGGATCAAGATCGTGCAGCGCGTCCCGGTGCGGATCGAACTCGACCCGAAGCAGGTCGTCGCCCATCCGCTGCGGCTCGGCTTGTCGATGCACGTCGACGTCGAAGTGCGTGACCAGGACGGCGCCGTGCTGGCTTCCGTGGACGCGCCGCGCAGTACGCCGCTGCTGTCCACCGACGCCTACGCCGAACAGCTGGCGCAGGCCGATGCGCTGATCGAACGCACCATCGCGCAGAACCTGCCGGCGTCCGCCGTCGCCCGTCGCTGATCCGCCGCCCGCCGAGCCGCTCATGTCCACGACCACCGCCGACGCGCCGGGCGCTCCCGCCCCGGCCGCGCCACCTGTGTTCCGTCCGCCGAACCTCGCGCTGACGACGATCGGCCTCGCGCTGGCGTCGTTCATGCAGGTACTCGACATCACGATCGCCAACGTCTCGCTGCCGACGATCGCCGGCAACCTGGGCGCGAGTGCCAACCAGGCGACCTGGGTGATCACGTCGTTCGCGGTCAGCAATGCGATCGCGCTGCCGCTGACCGGTTACATGACGCGGCGCTTCGGCGAGCGCAAGTTGTTCGTCTGGGCGACGTTCGCCTTCGTCGTCGCGTCGCTGCTGTGCGGCCTCGCATCGAGCATGGGCTTCCTGGTCGCCGCGCGCGCGATCCAGGGCTTCGTCGCCGGCCCGATGTATCCGGTCACCCAGGCGCTGCTGATCTCGATCTATCCACCCGCCAAGCGCGGACAGGCGATCGCGTTGCTCGCCATGGTGACCGTGGTCGCGCCGATCTGCGGACCGATCCTCGGCGGCTGGATCACCGACAACTACAGCTGGGAATGGATCTTCTTCATCAACGTCCCGATCGGCATCTTCGCCAGTCTGGTCGTCGCCAGCCAGTTGCGCGGCCGGCCGGAGAAGCTCGAGACGCCGAAGATGGACTACGTCGGCCTGGTCACGCTGATCATCGGCGTCGGCGCGCTGCAGACGCTGCTCGATCTCGGCAACGAAGAGGACTGGTTCGAGTCGACCAAGATCGTGTGGCTCGGCATCACCGCGGTGATCGGCCTGGCGGTGTTCCTGATCTGGGAGCTCACCGAGAAGGATCCGATCGTCAACCTGCGCCTGTTCCGGCATCGCAACTTCGCCTTCGGCACGATCGCGATGGTGCTCGGGTATTCGGCGTTCTTCGCCGTCGGTCTGCTGGTGCCGCTGTGGCTGCAGCGCAACCTCGGCTACACGCCGATCTGGGCGGGCTTCGCGACGGCGCCGATCGGCATTCTTCCCGTGCTGCTCACGCCACTGGTCGGCAAGTACGCGACGCGGTTCGACCTGCGCATCCTGGCCAGTTTCGCCTTCATGGTGATGGCGTTCACCAGCTTCCTGCGCTCGGGCTTCAACCTCGACGTCGACTTCCAGCACGTGGCGATGGTGCAGCTGTGGATGGGCCTGGGCGTCGCGCTGTTCTTCATGCCCGTGCTGACCATCCTGCTGTCGGACCTGGAGCCGCACGAGATCGCCGCGGGCTCGGGCCTGGCGACGTTCTGCCGCACGCTGGGCGGCAGTTTCGCCGCGTCACTCACCACCTGGGCCTGGAACCAGCGCAGCACCATCCACCACGCGCAGCTGACCGAACACATCCCGGCGCACGACCCCGCGATGCAACAGACGGTCACCGCGCTCGGCAATGGAGATCTGCAGCGCGGCGCACTGCTGCTCGAGCAGATGATCGCCCAGCAGGCCACGCAGATCGGCTTCAACGAGATCTTCCACCTGCTCGGCATCCTGTTTGTCGTGGTTATCGCGTTCGTGTGGATGGCGAAACCGCCGTTCGCGGCGAAGACCGGCGGCGCTGCCAGCGGCGGACACTGAGCCGCGGCTGCAGCCTCTCGGGAGCGCGCGCGGGCTATTTCCGTTGCGGCCCCCTCGCGCGCCAGCGCTCCTACAAGAGCAGTGTCGCGCCCGTCACCAGCCCCAACGCGGCGCCGCCGACGACTTCCGGCAGCGTGTGCCGCGCCATCCGCAATCGCGCCCATCCCAGCAGCGGCAGTGTGGCCAGCGCGACGATGGCCGCCGCCGGCCACAGCGGCCATGCGGCGATACCGGCGAACGCCAGGCTCGCCATGTGCAGCGACAGCTTGATCCAGCGGTTGGCGATGCCGGCGACGCACAGCATCGAGACCGCGGCGAGAACACCGCCCGACGTGGCCGATGCGCGGCCGCCCATCCACAGCCAGTAGGCACCGGCGACCAGCAGCGCGAGCGCGTACAGCAGCGGTCGTTCCTGCCGGCGCGATGCATCCACGGTTTCCCAGTGCCCGCCGCGGCGACGCTGCCAGATGAATACAGACACTATCGCGATGGCCACGCCGATGCCCAGTCCGGTGCGCGTCAGCGATGCGGGATCGACGCGCCACGCGGCCAGCACCGCGAGCGCTGCCAGCACGCCGAACGGATGCAGGGCGATGGAAACGACGCGCGCGGCGGTCGCCGTGATCGAGGGTCGGGACATCGCCGGATGTTAGCCGGCACGTGCCTCAGATGTGTTCCAGCGCCTCGGCCAGGCGCTCGACGCCGATGACCTCCATGCCCTTGAAACTGCCGGTCTTCGGCGCGTTCGCCTTGGCGACGATCGCGCGCTTGAAACCATGCGTCGCGGCTTCGCGCAAGCGCTCCTCGCCATTGGGCACGGGCCGGATCTCACCACTGAGTCCGACCTCGCCGAATGCGATGGTCTTGTCCGGCAGCGGCGCATCGCGCAGCGACGACAGCACCGACAGCAGCACCGGCAGATCGGCCGCGGTTTCCTGCACGCGGATACCGCCGACGACGTTGACGAACACGTCCTGATCACCGGTCATGATGCCGCCGTGGCGATGCAGCACCGCCAGCAGCATCGCCAGGCGGTTGCCTTCCATGCCGACCGCGACGCGGCGCGGATTCGACAGGGGCGACGCATCCACCAGCGCCTGCACTTCGACCAGCAACGGCCGCGTGCCTTCGCGCGTGACCATCACGCAGCTGCCGGGCTGCGGCGTGCTGCCGCCGGACAGGAAGATCGCCGACGGGTTCGGCACTTCCTTCAAGCCCTTGTCGCCCATCGCGAACACGCCGAGTTCGTTGACCGCACCGAAGCGGTTCTTGAACGCGCGCATGACCCGGAAGCGACTGCCGCTGTCGCCCTCGAAATACAGCACCGCATCGACCATGTGCTCGAGCACGCGCGGGCCGGCAATGCCGCCTTCCTTGGTCACGTGACCGACAAGGAAAACGGCAGTGCCGGTTTCCTTGGCGTAGCGCACCAATCGCGCGGCGGATTCGCGGACCTGGCTCACCGAGCCCGGCGCTGCGGTCAGCGATTCGGTCCACAGCGTCTGGATCGAGTCGGCGATGATCAGCTTCGGCCGCAGCTCGGAGGCATGCTGCAGGATGCGTTCGATGCCGGTTTCTGCCAGCGCATGCAGACCGTCGAGCGACAGTCCGAGCCGCACCGCGCGACCCGCCACCTGGGCCAGCGATTCCTCGCCGGTGACGTACAGGCCCGGCAGCGTGCCGGCCATCTGCGCCAGTGCCTGCAGCAGCAGCGTCGACTTGCCGATGCCCGGATCGCCGCCGACCAGCACCACCGCGCCTTCGACCAGACCGCCACCGAGCACGCGATCGAACTCGCCGATGCCGGTCGACACCCGCACGTCCTCGCCCTGCTGCACGTCCTTGAGCGCCATGACCCTGGGCGCGTCGAGCTTGCCGGCCCAGCCGCTGCGCCGCGACGCGGGCGAACTCGCCGCGGCCGCGCTTTCGAGCACGATCTCGGAGATCGAATCCCACGCGCCGCAGGCGCTGCACTGCCCCTGCCATTTGTTGAAATCGGCGCCGCACTCGTTGCAGACGAACGCGGTACGGGCTTTGGAAGCGGTCTTGGCCACGGCGTGCCTGCGGAAACGGAAGTCGCGGCAGCATAACGGAGCACCGTCGCAGCACTGGAGACCCGGCGTGGCGGTCGCGGCTGTTTCCGAACCGGCACGGCGACTTCTCCGGACCACGAGACCCGTGCACGAAAAAGGCGACCCGGAGGTCGCCTCTTTCGTGAACCTGGTGCCGGAAATAGGAATCGAACCTACGACCTACGCATTACGAATGCGCCGCTCTACCAACTGAGCTATTCCGGCTTGGGACGCGAATTCTAGGGAGCGCGGCGCCTGCGGTCAATCGACCAGTTGCAGGCGCAGCGCCTTGGGCAGGGCGAAGACCATGTTCTCGGGCTCGCCCGACAGCTCGCGTAGGCCGTCGGCGCCGAGTTCACGCAGGCGGTCGAGCACGCCCTGCACCAGGATGTCCGGGGCCGATGCCCCGGCGGTAACGCCGATGTGGCGACGACCTTCGACCCAGCGCGGATCGATCTCCTCGGCGCCGTCGATCAGATAGGCCTCGACGCCGTCGCGCTCGGCGAGCTCGCGCAGGCGGTTGGAGTTGGAGCTGTTCGGGGAGCCGACGACCAGCACCAGGTCGCATTCGCGCGCGAGATCGCGCACGGCGTCCTGGCGGTTCTGGGTGGCGTAGCAGATGTCGTCATTCTTCGGCCCTTCCAGGACCGGAAACTTCTCGCGCAGCGCCGCGATCACGCCGCGGGTGTCGTCGACCGACAGCGTCGTCTGTGTGGTGTAGGCGAGATTCCCGGGCTGGTTGACCACCAGCGCGGCGACGTCGGCCTCGTCCTCGACGAGATAGATCGAGCCCGCACCGGCCTCGGCGCGCCACTGGCCCATCGTGCCTTCGACCTCGGGATGCCCCTCGTGGCCGATCAGCACCACGTCGCGGCCGGCGCGACAATGGCGCGCGACCTCCAGATGCACCTTGGTCACCAGCGGGCAGGTCGCGTCGAACACTTTGAGATCTCGGCGGGCAGCTTCCTCGCGAACGGCCTGTGACACGCCGTGCGCACTGAAGATCACGGTCACGCCGTCGGGCACTTCGTCGAGTTCTTCGACGAAGATCGCGCCACGGCGCTTCAGGTCTTCGACCACGAAGCGGTTGTGCACGACTTCATGGCGCACGTAGATCGGCGCACCGAGCGTCTCGATCGCGCGCTTGACGATCTCGATCGCGCGGTCGACGCCGGCGCAGAAACCACGGGGATTGGCGAGGACGATGTCCATAGAACCGTAGTCTACCGAAGGCCGCTGCAATGAAGCGGCAACGGGCATGACGAAGTGTCTCCCGCATGGCACGGACGCCCCTCTCTCCTGGAGAGAGGGGAACGGAGTGAGGGCAAAACTGCAGAAATGCCGTGCTGACCTCAGCCATCCGCGATCAGAATATCGGCAGATCACCCCCGAGAGTCCCTGCCCTCACTCAACGCGCTCTGCGCATCGCCCCGGATTGAATCCGGGGCAGGCTCTTTCCCGGAGGAAGCTGAGCCGGATCGCTCAGATTTCCGCCGAAACGAGGATTTAGACCTTCTTCTTCGCCGGAAAAAATCCGAACAGCGCGATGCCGATCGCGCCGCCCACGATCGCGGCGTCCGCAAGGTTGAACGCCGGCCAATAGTGGTCCTGCCAGTGCCACTGGATGAAATCGACGACGTGGCCGTGGATCTGGCGATCGATGACATTGCCCAGCGCGCCGCCGATGACCAGCGCGAACGGCAGCGCGGTGCGCCAGTCGCGGCGTGGGGTCTTCGCCAGCCACCAGGTCAGCGTGCCGCAGATCACGATCGCGAGAATCGTGAAGAACCACTTCTGCCAGCCACCCGCATCGGCAAGAAAACTGAACGCCGCGCCGGTGTTGTAGGTGCGGTACCAGTTCCAGAAGCCGTCGATGACCGGGATCGCGGTGTACTCGGGCAGCGCGGTCAGCACCCAGTACTTGGTCAGCTGGTCGAGCGCGATCACCACCACCGACAGCACCAGCCACGGCAGGGCGTTGGGCGTCACCTTGGCCATCAGAACCACCTCCTCAGTTCGCCCTGGCTGTCGCGGCCATCGGTCGCGATGTTCGTCACGCAGCGGCCGCACAGTTCGGGATGCTCGACATGCGAGCCGACATCGGCGCGGCGCTGCCAGCAGCGCACGCACTTGGGCTTGGTCGTCGCACGCGCGGTCACGCCGATCGCGGTGGCCGCGGGGTCGTCGACGATGGTCACGTCGCCACTGATCAGCAGGAAACGCAGCTCGTCGACGACCGGCGACAGCCAGTTCGCGTCCGACACGCCGCAGCGCAGTTCGATCTCGGCGTCGAGCGCCGCGCCGATCTCGCCACTGGCGCGCATCGGTTCGAGCACCTTGGACACGCGCTCGCGCAGCTCCAGCACGCGATCGAAATCCTGTGCCGACCAGTCGGCATCGGCGCCGAGTTCGCGCAGCCCCGTGTACCAGGTCGCGAACTGCACGTTGGCCTCGCGGGTGCCGTCCGCCGGCGCAGGCAGATGGCTCCACAGCTCTTCGGCGGTGAAGCTCAGCACGGGCGCGATCCAGCGGGTGAACGCTTCGGCGACGTGGTACATCGCGGTCTGCGCGCTGCGACGGCCGAGCGAGTGCTCGGGCATCGTGTACAGCCGGTCCTTGGTGACGTCCAGGTACAGCGAGCCCAGATCGACGCTGCAGAAGTTCGACAGCGCCTGCACGATTTCGGCGAAGTCGTAACGCGCATACGCGTCTTCGATGCGCGCCTGCAGCTGGGCCGCGCGATGCACGATCCAGCCGTCCAGCGCGACCATCTCCTGCGGCGCGACGAGATCCCGCGCCGGCTCGAAGCCGGCCAGGTTGCCGAGCAGGAAGCGCGCGGTGTTGCGGATGCGGCGGTAGGCGTCGGCGGTGCGCTTGAGGATTTCCTGCGACAGCGACATCTCGTTGCTGTAGTCGGCCGAGGCGATCCACAGGCGCAGGATGTCCGCCCCCAGCGTCTTCATGATGTCCTGCGGCTCGATGCCGTTGCCGAGCGACTTCGACATCTTGCGGCCGTGCTCGTCGACCGTGAAGCCGTGCGTCAGGCACTGCCGGTACGGCGCGGCCTTGTCGATCGCGACACCGGTCAGCAGCGAGGACTGGAACCAGCCGCGATGCTGGTCGGAGCCTTCGAGATACAGGTCGGCCGGCTTGTCGTACCCACGCGCCAGCAGCACGCCCTCATGGGTCACGCCCGAATCGAACCAGACATCGAGGATGTCGGTGATCCTGTCGTAGTGCGCCGCGTCGTCGCCGAGCAGTTCGGCCGCGTCGAGCGTGTACCAGATGTCGACGCCGTGTTCTTCCACGCGATCGGCGACCAGACGCATCAGCTCGGTGCTGCGCGGATGCGGCTCGCCGGTCTCGCGGTGCACGAACAGCGCGATCGGCACACCCCAGGTGCGCTGGCGCGAGATCGTCCAGTCCGGACGGCCTTCGACCATACCGGCGATGCGCGCCTGACCCCATTCGGGATACCAGGTGACGTTCTTGATCGCGGCCAAAGCGTCGTTGCGCAGGTTGGCCTGCGACATCGAGATGAACCACTGCGGCGTCGCGCGGAACGCGATCGGCGTCTTGTGGCGCCAGCAATGCGGATAGCTGTGCTCGAGCTTGGCGAACGCGAGCAGGCTGCCCTGCGCGCGCAGCGCGTCGACGATGACGTCGTTGGCCTTCCAGATGTGCAGGCCGGCGAGCACGGTGTCGCCGATCGGCGGCGTCGACGGCAGATAGACGCCGCGGCCGTCGACCGGATTGAGCTGTGCAGCGGAATAGCGATCGAGCAGGCCGTAGGCCTTGCCGACGACGTAGTCCTCCTGGCCGTGGCCGGGCGCGGTGTGCACTGCGCCGGTGCCGTCTTCGGCCGACACGTGGTCGCCGAGGATCACCGGGATGTCGCGCTCGGCGTAGAACGGATGCGCGAGCAGCAGATGTTCCAGCGCGCTCCCGGCGACGCGACCGTGCACGACGACATCGCCCTCGACGCCGTAGCGGCGCAACGCGGATTCGGCCAATGCATCGGCCAGCACCAGCCAGCGCCGGCGCCCGTCCAGCGCGACCGGGCCTTCGACCAGCGTGTATTCGAGGTCGGCGCCCAGCGAGATCGCGAGCGATGCCGGCAGCGTCCACGGCGTGGTGGTCCAGATCGGCAGCGCCACATCGACATCGCTCGGCAGCGTCGCGCCGAACGCATGCGCGAACGCGGCGGAATCACGCGCGACATAGGCGACGTCGACCGCGGGCGAGACCTTGTCGGCGTATTCGATTTCCGCCTCGGCCAGCGCCGAGCCGCAGTCGAAGCACCAGTGCACCGGCTTCACGCCGCGGGTCAGATGGCCGTTGTCGACGACCTTGGCCAGCGCGCGCATCTCGTCGGCCTCGAAACGGAAGTCGAGCGTGCGATAGGGGTTGTCCCAGTCGCCGAGCACACCGAGGCGCTTGAAGTCGCGCCGCTGGATGTCGATCTGCTCGTTCGCGTATTCGCGGCACTTCTGCCGGAATTCGACCGCATCGAGCTTGACGCCGACCTTGCCCCATTTCTTCTCGATCGCGATCTCGATCGGCAGGCCGTGGCAATCCCAGCCCGGGATGTAGGGCGCATCGAAACCCGCCATGCCCTTGGACTTGACGATGATGTCCTTGAGGATCTTGTTGACCGCATGACCCAGATGGATCGAGCCGTTCGCGTACGGCGGGCCGTCGTGCAGCATGAACTGCGGACGTCCGCGCGCATGGTCGCGCAGCTGCGCGTACAGGCCTTCCTCTTCCCAGCGCGCCAGCATCGCCGGCTCGCGCTTGGGCAGATCGCCACGCATCGGAAAGTCGGTCGCCGGCAGATGGATCGTCGACTTGTAGGGGTTGGAGTTGCTGGCGTCTGCGCTCACGCGTCGTCCTGTGTTGACGTTTCGTATCGGGGGGAAGGCGCCGCGGCGAGGACGGCCCGGGCCTGTGCGGCATCGAGATCCATCTGCGCGACCAGGCTCGGCAGGTCGTCGAACTTTTCCTCGTCGCGCAGCCGCGCGACGAATTCCACTTCGATGCGGCGGCCATAGAGATCGCCGTCGAAATCGAACAGGTGCGCTTCGAGCAGCGGCTCGACGCCGCCGACGGTCGGTCGCGTGCCGAAGCTCGACACCGACGGCCTCGGGGTGTCACCGATGCCGTGCACGCGCGTGGCGTAGATGCCACGCAGCGCCGGCACCTTGCCGCCGAAGCGCAGGTTCGCGGTCGGATAGCCCAGCGTGCGGCCGAGCTGCTGGCCACGCACCACGCGTCCGGACACCGCGTAGGGGCGTCCGAGCAGACGCGCGGCGTGTTCGAAATCACCCGCGACCAGCGCGGTGCGGATATGGGTGCTCGACACCCGCTCGCCGTCGACGACCAGCGGCTCGATCTCGCCGGCAATGAAGCCTGCCTCGCGACCCAGTGCCTGCAGCGTCGCCAGGTCACCGGCGCGCTTGTGGCCGAAGCGGAACCCCGGGCCGACCCAGACCTCGCGCGCACGCAGGCGCTGCACCAGCACCGCATCGACGAATGCTTCGGGCGACATCGCCGCCATGCGCGCATCGAAGCGCAGCAGGCCGACCACGTCGGCGCCCAGGCCGCGCAGGCCTTCGAATTTCGCCCGCACCGGGCCAAGCCGCGGCGGCGGCGATGCGGCAGCGAAGAACTCGCGCGGCAGCGGTTCGAAACTCAGTGCGGCCGCGTCGACGCCCAGCATCCGCGCACGCGCGACCGCGTGCCGCACCAGCGCCTGGTGCCCGAGATGCAGCCCGTCGAATGCGCCGATGCAGACCACGCTGCCGTCGGCACAGAGGGGCCCGCCGGCGATGTCGCGGAACAGCCTGCTCATGTAAGTCCGTTGCGGCGGGTGCGGCGCTGCGCGCCCGCAGGGAAAAAAGTGACCGGCAAGTATAGCCGCCCCCCGCTCCGGTCCGGGTCCGGCGGCCACATCCACGCCAGGCTCAGTGGCGCAGGTGCCGCGGCCGCAGGCCCTGCGCCACCATCGCGACGACGTAGGTCGCGCCGCCTGCGCCGATCACCAGCACCAGCCAGCCGATGCGGTGCAGCGCGCCCTGGATGTCGGTCCACGCGCCGATCCAGAACCGCAGCGCCAGCACCACGACCGCCATCGCCGCGCAGGCGCAGGCCAGCCGCAGCGCGTAGGTCGCCCAGCCGGGCTCGGGCGTGAAGATCCCGCGCTGACGGAGATACCGCCACAGCAGCGCCGCATTGACCACACCCGCCAGCGCCGTGGCCAGCGCGATGCCGCCGTGCGCGCCGGGGACGTCGTACAGCCACAGCGGCGTGGTCAGCACGATCGTCAGCACCACGTTGGCCGCGACCGTCCAGATCGCCGCGCGCATGGGTGTTTTCGTGTCCTGCCGCGCGTAGAACGCCGGGGCCAGTACCTTGCTGAGCATGAAGGCCGGCACGCCCAGGCTCATCGCGGTGAGGCTGATCGCCGCCATGCGCGTGTCGCCAGCGCCGAAGGCTCCGTAGTTGTAGACGGTCGCGGTGATCGGCTCGGCCAGCAGCAGCAGGCCCAGGCCTGCCGGCACGCCGGCCAGCAGCGCCATGCGCAGCCCCCAGTCCAGCGACTGGTTGTAGCCCGTCGCATCCTCGGCCGCGTGCCGCCGCGACAGATGCGGCAGGATCACGGTGCCCAGCGCCACGCCGAACAGGCCGAGCGGAAATTCGATCAGGCGATCGGAGTAGTACAGCCAGTCCACGCTGCCGGCCGCCAGCAGCGATGCGAAAGCTGTGCCGACGATCAGATTGACCTGGGCGACGGACGAGGAGAACAGCGTCGGCAGCATCAGCCGGCCGACCTTGCGGACTTCCGGATGGCGAAAGCCGGGTCGGAAGCGCGGGCGCAACCCGAGCCGACCGAGTGCGGGCCACAGCAGCGCAAGCTGCAGTAAGCCGGCGATCAGCACGCCCCAGGCCAGGCCCTGCGGCGGCAGCTCGAAACGCGGCGCCAGCCACAGCATGGCCGCGATCATCGTCAGGTTGTGCAGCACCGGGGTGAATGCCGGCAGCGCGAACTTGCCGTGACTGTTGAGGATCGATGCCGACAGCGACATCAGCGAGATGAAGAGCAGATACGGGAACGTGATGCGCAGCATCTGCGCGGTCTGGCCCAGCAACTCCGGCTGATCCGCCCAGCCGGGCGCGAACAGGCGCGCGATCAGCGGCGCCAGCAACATGCCCAGCGCACAGACCACCAGCACCACCGCGCAGAGCGCGCCGGCCATGTGATCGATGAAGGATTTCAGCGCGGCGCGGTCGCCCCGTTCCTTGATCTCGTTGAGCACCGGCACGAACGCCATTGCCATGGAGCCTTCGGCGAACACGCGGCGCAGGAAATTCGGGATGCGATAGGCGACAATGAAGGCACTCATCGCACCGCCGGTGCCGAACAGGGTGGCCTGCAGCATGTCGCGGGCGAAGCCGGCGATCCGCGAGATCAGGGTCATCGCGCTGAACACCGCGCTCGAACGCAGCAGTCCGCCACGCTTCTTCGGGGCCGGGCTGGCGGCCGCCGGATCGGGCGCCGTCACCAGGCGGCGCCGTTCAGGCCGGGCCGGTTGACGCAAGTATCTGAAACACCCATAATTTCCTGCTCAAATTTCCAGTTCGTCCGGCCAAGCCGGATTTTCACACGTCCAGCTTCCAGGAATCCATCGTGGCAAACATCAAGTCCGCCAAGAAGCGCGCCAAGCAGACCGTTGTGCGCAATGCGCGCAACTCCGCCCAGCGCTCGCAGCTCCGCACCGCCGTCAAGAAAGTGCTCAAGGCGCTCGAGTCCAACGACGCCGCCGGCGCACAGGAGGCGTTCAACGTCGCCCAGCCGATCCTCGACCGTTTCAGCTCGCGCGGTCTGATCCACAAGAATAAGGCAGCCCGTCACAAGAGCCGCCTGACCGCACGCATCAAGGCGATCAAGGCCGCTGCCTGATCCCTGCCCGGCCGCTTCGGCGGTCGATGCGAGAAAGCCCGGCCGTCGGCCGGGTTTTTTGTTGGCCCGGTCCCGCTCGCCCCCGCACTGTGCGCCCGCGAACGCGGTGCCACATGCAGGCGTGTGCCGCGCGCATGTCCTCTGTCTCTCCGGCGTTCACGCGCCCGGGCGCGACTGTAAGGTCTTTGCCGCGGCCGACTGGTCTGCGGCGGCATCTGGACGGATCGCACACCTGCACTTTCGCGTAGCGGGCACGCAGCCGTGGGCGCGATATCAGTGCGCTTGCGCCGCGGCATATTGCAGACCAGCACCGACCAGGCGCATACCGCCGAACCCACCTGCACGGCAACCCAGGCAGCGGCGCCGACCCGGTGGTGCGCAGCCGGCTGCGTGGGATACGGGATGATCCAGACGCGCCGCATCCGGATGCTGCCATTGCAGGTCACAACGCCGGGGCCGCACTGGGGCGCCGGGAACGACACGACACACGCAGTGTCGCGGGCAGCGTCGATCGCGACCCGCGTACGCGCCTCAGACGGCGTCGGCCGCCTCGCGCGCTTCGCGGTCCATGTCGTCGAGCGCCGCCTGCACCTTCAGCATGACTTCGCGCGTGCCGTCGTGTGCAAGACCGGAGATGAGGAACCACGGCGCTGTCCAGCCGAGCGTGTCGATGATGCGCGCAGCCTCCGCTTCGGCCTCTTCGGGCATCAGCGTGTCGGCCTTGTTGATCAGGAGCCAGCGCGGCTTGTCGAGCAGCGCGGTGTCGAACTTCTCGAGCTCGCGCTCGATCGCGCACACCTGGTCCACCGCGTCACTGCCGTCGAGCGGCGCGATCTCCACTAGGTGCAGCAAGAGGCGGGTGCGCTGGATGTGGCGCAGGAACAGCGCGCCGAGACCGGCACCATCGGCCGCGCCTTCGATCAGACCCGGAATGTCGGCAATGACGAAGCTGCGCGCCGGCTCCACGCTGACCACGCCGAGATTCGGATACAGCGTGGTGAACGGATAGTCCGCGACCTTCGGCGTCGCCGCCGAGACCGCGCGGATCAGCGTGCTCTTGCCGGCGTTCGGGAATCCGAGCAGCCCGATGTCCGCCAGCAGCTTGAGCTCCAGGCGCAAGGTGCGCTCTTCGCCCTGCTCGCCCGGCGTGGACTGCCGCGGCGAGCGGTTGGTCGAGCTCTTGAAGTGCATGTTGCCCAGACCGCCCTGCCCGCCGCGCGCGACCAGCAGGCTCTGGCCGTGTTCTGTCAGGTCGCCGATCACCTCGTCGGTCATGACGTTGTGCACGACCGTGCCGACCGGCACGACGATGATCCTGTCTTCGCCACCCTTGCCGTACATCTGCCGGCCCATGCCGTTCTCGCCGCGCCCGGCGCGGAACATCGTCTGGTGGCGGAAGTCCACCAGCGTGTTGAGGTTCTCGTCGGCGATGATCAGCACGCTGCCGCCATTGCCACCGTCGCCACCGTCGGGGCCGCCGAGCGGAATGAACTTTTCGCGCCGGAATCCGACGCAGCCATTGCCGCCATTGCCGGCGGTGACAGTGATTTCGACTTCGTCGACGAGTTTCATGACAGGCAACCGGAAAGCGGAACGGAAAGAAGCGGAACGCGGACGCGGGACGCGCGGTGGATGCCACGCACGTCGCCGGCCAGCTTACCCGAGCGGTACCAGCGCGATGCCGCGCATCGCAGGCGCCCCGGGCGGAGGGACGATGCCCACCGCAGGGTGGCCATCAACGAAAAACCCCGCCGAAGCGGGGCTTTCCGGTATCACGCGTCGCGGGAGGCTCAGGCCTCGGCGAGCACGCTGACGGTGCGGCGGTTCTTCGGACCCTTGGTCGCGAAGTTGACCTTGCCGTCGACCAGCGCGAACAGCGTATGGTCACGGCCGAGGCCGACGCCTGCGCCCGGATGGAACTGGGTGCCGCGCTGGCGCACGATGATGTTGCCGGCTTCGATGGCCTGGCCACCGTAGATCTTGACGCCGAGGTACTTCGGGTTGGAGTCGCGGCCGTTGCGCGAAGAACCTACGCCCTTTTTATGTGCCATGCCTGCTGCTCCTTACTTGCTGCCACCGGCGATGCCGGTGATCTCGATTTCGGTGTAGTGCTGACGGTGTCCCTGACGCTTCATGTGGTGCTTGCGGCGACGGAACTTGATGATGCGGATCTTGTCGGCGCGGCCATGGCCGACGACCTTGGCGGTGACGCTGGCGCCCTTGAGCGCGTCGCCGAGCTTGATGCCGTCGCTGTCGCCGAGCATCAGGACGTTGTCGAACGTGATCTCGTTGCCGGCTTCGGCTTCGAGCTTCTCGACGCGGAGCGTTTCGCCCTGCGCCACGCGGTATTGCTTACCGCCGGTGACCAGTACTGCGTACATGTGGAGCCTCTCGTATCGGTGTTGGTTCTGTAGTTATTCTTGTGCCTGGCCGCCATCGAGGGCGGACAGGAGCGGAATTGTAGGGGATTCAGTGGATTAGGGTCAAATCGGCTCGCCCCGGACGCCCGGTGGCGTCCGCCTGGCCTCCCCGAGCACCGGCACCGCGCCGGATTCGGCTCCGCGTCGCGGGGAATTCGCGCGCCGCGTCCAGCCGGCACCCCCGTCATGCGCGCGGCCCACATGCCGTTCGCACGGGATGAGACAGACTCCCGCTACGCTGGCGTTTCCGGGATTTGCCCCCAAATCACCGGCTCGGTAGTCTGACCGATTGGCCGTTCCGCGGCCTGCGTCGACCGTGCTGCCTCCCCCCTGTTCCACAACCTGGATCTGACGCCGATGGCGATGGACACCATCCGCATTCGCGGTGCCCGTACCCACAATCTCAAGAACATCGATCTCGACCTGCCGCGCGACCAGCTGATCGTCATCACCGGCCTGTCGGGTTCGGGCAAGTCGTCGCTTGCGTTCGACACGATCTATGCCGAAGGCCAGCGTCGCTACGTCGAGTCGCTGTCCTCCTATGCACGCCAGTTCCTCAGCGTGATGGAGAAGCCCGACATCGATCACATCGAGGGGCTGTCGCCGGCGATCTCGATCGAGCAGAAGTCGACCTCGCACAATCCGCGTTCGACGGTCGGCACGATCACCGAGATCTATGACTACCTGCGCCTGCTCTACGCACGCGTCGGCAGTCCGCGCTGTCCGGATCACGGCTATCCGCTGGAAGCGCAGACGGTCAGCCAGATGGTCGACCACGTGCTGACGCTCGATCCCGAGCAGCGCTGGATGCTGCTCGCGCCTGTCGTGCGCGAGCGCAAGGGCGAACACGCCCAGGTGTTCGAGCAGTTGCGTGCGCAGGGCTACGTGCGCGTGCGCGTCGATGGCGCGCTCTACGAGATCGACGGCCTGCCCACGCTGGCGCTGCGCCAGAAGCACACGATCGAGGCCGTGATCGACCGCTTCAAGGTCCGCGACGACATGAAGCAGCGTCTGGCCGAATCCTTCGAGACCGCGCTCAAGCTCGGCGAAGGCATGGTCTCGGTGCAGGCGATCGACGATGCGTCGATCGCGCCGCACCTGTTCTCGTCCAAGTACAGCTGTCCGGTCTGCGATTACGCGCTGCCCGAACTCGAGCCGCGCCTGTTCTCGTTCAACTCGCCGATCGGCGCCTGCCAGACCTGCGACGGCCTGGGCGTCAGCGAGTTCTTCGATCCCGATCGCGTGGTCGTGCATCCGGAACTGTCGCTCGCTGCCGGCGCCGTGCGCGGGTGGGATCGTCGCAACGCGTATTACTTCCAGCTGCTGCAGTCGCTGGCCAAGCACTACGGCTTCGACGTCGACACGCCGTGGCAGGAACTGCCGCAGGCCTCGCGCGACGCGGTGCTGTTCGGCAGCGGCACCGAGACGATCAACTTCACCTACATCACCGATTCGGGCGCGCGCACCCAGCGCAAGCACCGCTTCGAAGGCATCGTGCCGAACCTCGAACGTCGCTACCGCGAGACCGAGTCGTCTGCAGTACGCGAGGAACTGGGCAAGTACATCAGCGAGCGTCCGTGCCCCGATTGCGGCGGCGCGCGTCTCAACCGGTCGGCGCGCAACGTGTTCGTCGCCGACAGGCCGATGCAGTCGCTGGTCGTGCTGCCCATCGACGAGGCACTGACGTTCTTCAACACGATGGAACTGCCGGGCTGGCGCGGCGAGATCGCGACCAAGATCGTCAAGGAAATCGCCGAGCGCCTGAGCTTCCTCGTCGACGTGGGCCTGGATTACCTCACCCTGGAGCGCAAGGCCGACACGCTGTCGGGCGGCGAGGCGCAGCGCATCCGCCTGGCATCGCAGATCGGCGCGGGCCTGGTGGGCGTGATGTACGTCCTCGACGAACCGTCGATCGGCCTGCACCAGCGCGACAACGAGCGCCTGCTCGGCACGCTGACGCGGCTGCGCGATCTGGGCAACACCGTCATCGTGGTCGAGCACGACGAGGACGCGATCCGCCTGGCCGATCACATCGTCGACATCGGACCCGGTGCGGGCGTGCACGGTGGTGAAGTCGTCGCGCAAGGCAGTTACGAGGACGTGCTCAAGGCACCGCGTTCGCTGACCGGCCAGTACCTCAGCGGCCGCAAGCGCATCGAGATTCCGGCCAAGCGCCACAAGCCCAATCCGAAGATGCGGCTCAAGCTCTCGGGCGCGTCCGGCCACAATCTCAAGAATGTCGATCTGACGATCCATTCCGGCCTGTTCACTGCCATCACCGGCGTGTCCGGCTCGGGCAAGTCGACGCTGATCAACGACACGCTGCATTCGCTGGCGGCGAACGAAATCAACGGCGCCTCGCACAAAGCGGCGCCGTATCGCGAGATCGAAGGCTTGGACCTGTTCGACAAGGTGGTCGACATCGACCAGTCGCCGATCGGCCGCACGCCGCGCTCGAATCCGGCGACCTATACCGGGCTGTTCACGCCGTTGCGCGAACTCTTCGCGCAGGTGCCCGAAGCACGTTCGCGCGGTTACGCCGCCGGCCGCTTCAGCTTCAACGTGCGCGGCGGCCGCTGCGAGGCCTGCCAGGGCGACGGTCTGCTGAAGGTGGAGATGCACTTCCTGCCCGACGTCTACGTGCCCTGCGACGTCTGCCACGGCAAGCGCTACAACCGCGAAACGCTGGAGATCCTCTACAAGGGCCACAGTATCCACGACGTGCTGGAGATGACGGTCGAGGACGCGCTGGGGCTGTTCGAGAACCTGCCGCCGATCGCGCGCAAGCTCGAAACGCTGGTCGACGTGGGCCTGGCCTACGTCAAGCTGGGCCAGAGCGCGACGACGCTGTCGGGCGGCGAGGCGCAGCGCGTCAAGCTCTCGAAGGAACTCTCGCGGCGCGACACCGGCCGCACGCTCTACATCCTCGACGAACCGACGACCGGCCTGCACTTCCACGACATCGAGCATCTGCTCGCCGTGCTGCACAAGCTGCGCGACGACGGCAATACGGTGGTCGTGATCGAGCACAACCTCGACGTGATCAAGACCGCGGACTGGGTCGTCGATCTCGGCCCCGAAGGCGGCCATCGCGGCGGCCAGATCATCGCCGAAGGCACGCCCGAACAGGTCGCGGCGATGCCGCAGTCGCATACCGGCCAGTTCCTCGCGCGCCTGCTCGACGCGAAGCTGCCGGAGCCGGCGGCGCCAAAGCCGGAACGCAAGTTCGCGCGCAAGTCGACCACGCACCTGCCCAAGCCCCTGCCACGCAAGGGCGCATCCACGAAGGCCGCCGAGGCCGACGCGAAGGTGCGCGCGGAACTGATGAAGGCCGGCTCGAAACAGGCCGATCCGGAGGCGGGCGACGCGACGCGGACGACCACGAAGAAGACCGCATCGAAACAGGCGACGAAGAAGAAGGGAGCCAAGGCATGAGTACGTCGAAGGTGCTGATCCGGATGCCGATCGAGCTGCGCTGGCGCGATCTCGACGCGTTCAACCACGTCAACAATTCCAACTTCATGACCTACCTCGAAGAGGCCCGCATCCGCTGGTTCGACACGGTGGGCGAGCCCTGGGTCACCGACGAGACCGCGCCGCTGCTCGCCGCGGTGCAGATGAACTACAAGGTGCCGATCCCCTACCCGGCGAAGATCGTCGTCGAACTGCTGGCGGACCGTCTCGGCAATTCCAGCGTGACCATCGGTCACCGCATCGTGTCCGACGATGGCGATACGCTGTACGCCGACGGCCACGTGGTCATCGTCTGGATCGACCGCCGCACGGGGCGCCCGACGGCGTTGCCCGGGCCGGTTCGCGCGAAGGCGCTGGCTGCGGGCTGATCCGGTGCGATCGGCGTGGCCCGCAGGCGCGCTGCGGGTCCGGCGCCGGTCGACGGCCCGGGCATCGCGCTGCCGCTACCATGCGGAACCTTCTCGCATGGAGCCGACGCGATGACCGCACTGATCGAGATCCAGGACCACGGCGCGATCCGCGAGCTCAGGCTCGCACGCCCACCGGCGAACGCACTCGATCCCGCGCTGTGCCTGGCGCTGCGCGATGCGATCGAAAGCGCGGCTGCGGATGGCGTGGGCGGCGTGGTGTTCGCCGGTGGCCCGAACGTATTTTCCGGCGGCCTCGACGTACCCCATCTGCTGTCGCTGCCCGATACGGCGTCGTTGCGCGATGCCTGGGATGCCTTCTTCGCCGCCGCGCGCGCGCTCGCTGGTGCACCCATGCCGGTCGTCGCGGCGATCGCAGGCCATGCGCCCGCCGGTGGCTGCGTGCTGGCATTGTGTTGCGACTACCGGGTGATGGCGTCGGGCGCCTACCGCATCGGTCTCAACGAAACCCAGGTGGGTCTGGTCGCACCAGACGGCATCCAGCGTCTGATGCGCCGTACGATCGGTGCACGGCACGCGGAGCGCCTGCTGGTCGGTGGTCTGTTGGTCGACGCCGACGAGGCGCTGCGCCTCGGACTGGTCGACGAGCTCGCCGGCATCGACGAAGTGCCGCTGCGGGCGCGCCTGTGGCTCGAATCCCTGCTCGCCCTGCCCCGCGCCCCGATGCTTGAAACCCGCGCCATCGCGCGGGCGGATCTGGTCGAAGCGTTGTCGCAACAGAACATCGAACTCGACCGCTTCGTCGATGCGTGGAATGCGCCGGATACGCAGGCAGGCCTGCGGGCGCTGGTGGCGCGACTGGGACGCTGAGGACCGGGCGCGCCGTGTGCGGCCCGCCGCGCGTTACGCCGCCCCCACCGCCACGTGCCGTCCGGGTGTATCCACCCACCCGCTCCACGACGGCGCATACAGCATCGCGCCCTCGCGTCCCGCATGCGCCATCGCCAGCAGGTGGTGGCACGCGGTGACACCCGAACCGCACATCACCGCCAGCTCGGTCGCCGCATGCCCGCCGAGCACCGCATCGAAGTCCGACGCCAGGGCGTCGGCCGGCTTGAACCGTCCGCCGTCGAGATTGTCCGTGTAGGGCCGATTGCGCGCGCCGGGCACATGACCGGCACGCGGATCCAGCGGCTCCACTTCGCCGCGGAAGCGCGCGCCCGCGCGGGCATCGAGCAACAGGCCACCGGCATCGAGATGTCGCTGCAGGGCATTCGCATCCCGCAGCAGGCGCGCGGCATCGAATCCGCCGGCGTACAGCGGCGCCGCGTCGACGTGCGGCGGTGTGGTCTCGACCGGCCCTTCGCACGCACGCCACGCCGCCCAGCCCCCGTCGAGCACGGCGACGTCGCGATGACCGAAGCTGCGCAGCAACCACCACAGCCGTGCGGCGAATGCGCCGTCGCTGTCGTCGTAGGCGACCACCTGCGTGCCCGGCGCGATACCGAGCCGCGACAGCATCGCAGCGAAGGCGTCGGCGGACGGCCACGGATGACGCCCGAGCCCCGGACCCTTCGGGCCCGACAGATCGCGCTCGAGATGCGCGTAGACCGCGCCCGGGATGTGGCCCTCGCGCCAGGCCGATGCACCGGCGCCATCCGACGCGCCGGCCACCGCCAGCGTGAAGCGGCAATCGACGATGCGCAGGTGCGTTGCACCGAGCGATGCGGCCAGCGTCGATGCGTCAACCAGCGTGGTCCAGCGCGCGCTCATGCGCGCTCCAGGCGATCGCGCAGATTGAGCAGGATCGACGCGGTGGCGCCCCAGATGCGATGGGTGGGTGCGGCGGCCAGTGTTTCGTATTCCAGGACGTGGCGCATGCGGCCGCGGAACTCGATGTCGACGTGGCGCAGGCTGCCCGGCGCCATCAGGAACGACAGCGGCGCTTCGAATACCTCGGCCACTTCGCCCGGCTCGGGCACGGCTTCGAAATCGGAATCGAGCAGGGCGACGACCGGGGTGACGCGATAACCGGTGATGGTCGCCAGTGGATCGAGGTAACCGAGCGGCCGGACCTGCGACGCCACGAGCCCGATCTCCTCGCAGGCCTCGCGCAGCGCGGCCTGCAGCGGTCCGCCGTCGCCCGCCTCCTCGCGCCCGCCCGGGAAGCTGACCTGCCCCGCATGATGGCGCAGAGTGTCGGTGCGGCGTGTCAGTACCGCCTGCAGTCCGCCGGCGCGACGCACGAGGCCGACCAGCACCGCGGCCTCGCGCAACACGACGGTCCCGTCGAGCAGTCCATCGAGTTCCTCGACATTCCAGCCGCGCGCAGGCGGCGGCGCATCCAGTGGATGCAGCGCCCGCGCCAGCCTGTCGACGTCGAACACGGTGGCCAGCACGGCGCTCATCCGCGCGCGGCCTCGCGCGCCGGCAGTTCGACATCCATCAGCCACTGCCGCTGGGCCTCGCTCATCTGCAGCCAGCCGCCGATCTCCGACAGGCTGCGCAGGCAGCCGTGGCAGATGTCGCGTTCGTCGAGGGTGCAGACGCCGGTACAGGGCGTGAGCACGGCGCGTGGGCGTTCGTCCATCCTCCGATTCTAACGGCGCGACGACGCGGGCGCCGTGTCACGGCGCACCACCGGACACCTGAAACGACGACGCCGACGTGCGGGCACGTCGGCGTCGGATGTTGCATGTCGCGAGGCGGATCAGCGGGTGCTGAGCAGCTTCACCATCACGCCGACCGGCTGGCGGGCGATTTCCTGCGTGCCTTCACCGGTGACGAACTTGCCCGGCGGGAACACCACCTCGTACACCGCGTTGAGCGGCATCAGCGGAAGCACTTCGCGCAGACCGGCGATCGGGGCTTCCGAGACACGGAACGGCGGAGTCTTGTCTTCCTGGCTCAGACCGATGCCGGCCGGCACGATCAGGGCCTGGTAGGCGACTTCGACGGTGCTGCTGGTCGTCGGCTTGGCGCCGGCGCCGGCTTCGACAACGCGGTACATCACGCCGCTCGGCAGCGAGACGACGCCCTCGCGGGCTTTGTACTCGTTGATAAACGTGGTCGCGCGACCTTCGTTCTCGGTCAGCGCCGCACGACGCTCGGCGACGATCTTGGTCTGCATGCGCTGCTGGAACGCGTTGTAGGCCGTGCCCATCTGCTCGGGGGTGTAGGTCGGGTCCTTGCGACCGTGACCGTCCTGCAGACCCTTGATGATCGTGTTGACGTCGACCGACTCGCCGGTTTCCGCCAGGCGGTTGCCGAGGTCGAAACCCAACGCGTAGCTGAGCGTGGTGCGATCGTTCGCGTTAGCCGCGGGGGCTGCCGCCTGCTGCGCGAACGCCGCGCCGCTGAACGTGATGGCCGCGACGGCGGCCGCAATAAAACGCAACTTCATTCCGTGGATCTCCGCTAGGTCAGATTTCAATATCGCCTGTCGCGCGAAGGGGCGGTCGAACCGCCCCCTATGGACGCGCTAGGATACCGGTCGAAGGGCTTAACCGCCACTGACGACCCCCAACTAGACCGCGACCGCCCCGACAAGTTCAACGGGCGGCGTGTTCGCGCCCGGAGCCTGCATGTCCGAATTTCCACTGCTGATCGAAGACCAGGGCGCCGTGCGCGTCATCACCGTGAACCGCCCCGACAAACTGAACGCGTTGAATTCGGCGACGCTCGACGCGCTGCATCGCGCGTTCGACGACGCGGCGGTCACCGACGCCGTGCGCGTGGTGGTGCTGACCGGTGCGGGCCCGAAGGCATTCGTGGCCGGCGCGGACATCGCCGAGATGGCGGATCTGCGCCCCGTAGAAGGCCGCGATTTCGCATTGCGCGGCCAGGCGATGATGCGCCGCGTCGAGACCCTGCCCAAGCCGGTCATCGCGATGGTCAACGGCTTCGCACTGGGCGGCGGCCTGGAGCTGGCGATGTGCTGTCATCTGCGGATCGCCGCCGACACCGCCAAGGTCGGCCAGCCGGAAGTGAATCTGGGCCTGATTCCGGGTTTCGGCGGCACCCAGCGCCTGCTGCGGCTGGCCGGGCGCGCGGCCACCCTGGAACTGTGCCTCACCGGTGCGCCGGTCAACGCCGAACGCGCGCTGGCCTTGGGCATCGTCAACCGAATCGCGCCGGCCGGCGACCTGCAGGCGCAGACCATGGCGCTCGCCGAGCAACTGGCGAACGCCGCCCCGCTCGCCCTGCGCGGCGTGCTTGACTGCATCAACACCGGCGGCGAAAGCGCGATCGGCGAAGGGCTGGCGTTCGAGGCCGCGCAGTTCGGGCTGATGTTCGCCACCGAGGACATGCGCGAAGGAACGCGCGCGTTTCTTGAGCGCCGCAAGCCCGAATTCAAGAACCGCTGAATCACGCGCACGTCATGCCGCAGCACCCGACCGACGCCAACGCGCCGTCGCCCGACACACTCGAACGTCTCGTTGCGCTGCTGCGCGATGACGACGTCGATGCCGCGATCGATGCCGGTCTGATGGACGGCTGGCCGGACGTGTGCGCCGACGCGCTCGAAGCCGACGCACGCGCTGTGCTGCTCGCAACGCGATCACGCCTGCGCACCGCATGGGACGCACGCGCGCGCTTTGAAGCGCGCAATGCACGGCTCGCCCGCCGCGCCGAGGAACGCGAGGCGGCGCGACGCATTCCGGCGCCGGCCGCTCCGGCGGCCGATGCCGCGCCGGCGCGTCCCGCGCTGCCGTCCAACGCCGCGGCGATCCTCGCCCGCGCCAAGGCACGCGCGGCAGGCGGCACGCCGTGAGCGCGCCCGCGAGCGCCTCCGCGCCGAAACGGCGCGGCCCGACGATGACCCGGGCGGAGATCCACGCGTTTCTGTCGCGCCTGCGCGAGATCGATCCCGAGCCGACGACCGAACTCGAATACGCCACGCCGTTCGAACTACTGATCGCGGTGATCCTGTCGGCGCAGGCGACCGATGTCGGCGTCAACAAGGCGACGCGCCGGCTGTATCCGCTCGCGAACACGCCGCAGGCGATCCTCGACCTCGGCGAGGACGCGCTCAAGCGTCATATCTCGACGATCGGCCTGTTCAACGCGAAAGCCAGGAACGTCATCGCCGCCTGCCGCATCCTCGTCGAGCAGCACGGCGGCGAAGTGCCGCGTGACCGCGCCGCGCTCGAAGCATTGCCGGGCGTCGGCCGCAAGACGGCGAACGTCGTGCTCAATACGGTGTTCGGCGAACCGGCGATCGCGGTCGACACGCACATCTTTCGCGTGTCCAACCGCACGGGGCTCGCGCCCGGCAAGGACGTGCGCGCAGTCGAGGACCGGTTGATGCGGGTGATCCCGGACGAGTTCCTGCTCGGCGCGCATCACTGGCTGATCCTGCATGGCCGCTACACCTGCAAGGCGCGCAAGCCCGATTGCCCGAAGTGCGTGGTGCGGGATCTGTGCCGGTTCAAGGACAAGACGGTGGGGAGCGCCTGACCCCCATCGTCGCGACTTCCGGTCTCGTCATCCCGGCGGCTTTCAACAGACTGATGCCTGGTCAGGCCGGGATCCATTGTCGCGGCCAAGCTTCAGATCGAAATGGGCCCCAGGCTGCGCTGGGGCGACGGTAGGGAGTGCCGGTGGCGGCTGCTTGCGCGGCGGAATTGGACGCCGCGCAATTCATCACTCGTCCCGATCCGTGAACGGCTTCCTCGGCAGCCGCTCTTCGCGCATCGCGGCGTGGTAAGCGAACGAGGCGATGATCGCCGCGGCCTGCTTGAGGTCGTCCGGCACCACGTGATCGTACGTGTCGAGATGCGTGTGGTGGACGTGGCTGAAGTAGTCGGCCGGGTCCTGCACGAACTGGAAGCCCGGCAGGCCGACGCGGTCGAACGAAATGTGATCGGTGCTGCCGGTGTTGCGCGTGGTCACGACGGTCGCACCGAGATCGGCGAACGGTTCCAGCCACGCGCGGAACATGGGCACGGCCGCATGGTTTTCCTGCGCGTAGATGCCGCGGATGCGGCCGGTGCCGTTGTCGAAATTGAAGTAGGTCGAGAACCGGTCGTAACCGGCGCGGCGCTGCAGCGGGCCGGTGCCGCGCTGGAACGCGCGCGGCAGCGCGATCTGCTTGGGATCGGTCGGCGCCGGCCAGTCGGCCAGGTACTTGGCGACGTAGCCCGCCGAGCCGTGCAGGCCCTGTTCTTCGCCGCCCCACAGCGCGATGCGGATTGTGCGCTTCGGGCGCGCGTCGATCGCTTTCAGAATGCGCATGGCTTCCATCATCACGACCACGCCCGCGCCGTTATCGGCCGCGCCGGTGCCGGTGTGCCAGGAGTCGAGATGCGCGCCGATGATCACCGTCTCGTTCGCCTTCGAGCTGCCGCGCAGTTCGGCGAAGGTGTTGGTCGCCGGCAGGTCGGCATCGCTGGTGAAACGGGCCTGCACGTCGACGCGCAGACGCGGCGCTTGCTTGGCGTCGACGGCGCGCACCAGCTGGTTGTAGTGCTCGGCCGCGACGACGAGATCGGGCACGCCTTCGGGATCGCCGGCCTTGCGGCCACCGCCGCCCATCACGCGGACGATGCCGTTGTCCCAGGAGCTGATCGACAGCGTCGCCAGCACGCCTTCCTCGGCAAAGAAGGTGTTGAGCGCGCGCACCAGTGCCTGGCGCTTGCGGTATTCGTCGAGACGCTTGTTCTGCGCATCGGGATCGCGATCCTCCGGCACGGGGAAGGTCTGCAGCTCGCCGAGGTCTTCCTCGGTGTGGCGCCGGAAATCCGGCTTGTCGGCCGGCTTGTAGGCCCGTGCTTCGTCGAGCAGCACGATCTTGCCGGCCAGCTTGCCGCGCTGCTTCTCGATGTCCTCGATGGTCTTGAACGAGGCGCGCACCAGCTCGCCCTCGACGGGACCATCGGTGCCGGGTGTCCACGCCTTGGGCAGCGCGTGGATCGGCAGCTCGCGCGGGGTGATCAGTTCGACGCGCGAGGTGCGGAATTCCCAACCGCGGCCGAACGCCGGGTCGTAAACCTCGTCGTGCGCGTTGGTCAGGCCGTAACCGGTGAGCTTGTCGCGCGCCCACGCACTCGAGCGCACATAGGCCGGCGAATTGGTCAGACGCGGGCCGATGGTCTCGGTCAGCTCCTTGAGGTTGGCGGCGACCTGCGACCGGTTGAAGGCCTCGTGGCGGATCTGCGCGACGACATCGAGATCGACCGGCTCCACCGTCTGCGCGAACGCCAGGCAGGGTGCGAGGGCCACGGTGGCCAGGGCCGCCTGCAGCAGGCGGAGATGGTGGGATTGCGGCTTGCTCACGGAACGCCCCGTTGTTGCGGAATGGAACGCGCCCAGCGCTCCGGTGTCGTTCGACAGCCGTCGCGCGCGCGCGATGGTCCAATGCTAGCGGCTGACCACCGGTCGGCGCCGCTGCACAACGGCACTTGACGACCGCGGCGCGCGGATGCTGTCCATGCGGCGAACGCCGCGGAATGCGACCATCGAGCGGTCTTCCACTCCCGGTATCCGTGCATGAAGCCCCTGTTGTCCGGCCTCGTTCTCGCCCTGTCGCTCGTCTGCGCACCCGCATTGGCCGACGACGCCGTCTCCGCCGAAGCCCGCGCGTTGCACGAACGCATCCTCACGCTCGACAGCCATCTCGACACGCCGAGCTTCTTCGGCCGCGACGGCTGGGACATCCTGCAGCGCAACGACACGCCGCCGCTGGCCAGCCAGGTCGATCTGCCGAAGATGATCGAAGGCGGTCTCGACGGCGGTGTCTGGGTCATCTACACCGGCCAGCGCGGTCGCACCCCCGAGGACGATCGCGCGGCGCGCGATGCAGGGCTGGTGCGGCTGGTCGAGATCCGCGAGCTGCTGGCCGCACATCCCGACACCTTCGCACTCGCGCTCACCGCCGACGATGCCGCGCGCATCCGCGACGCCGGCAAGCGCGTGGTCTACATCAGCATCGAGAACGCGTCGCCATTGAGCGCCGATCCCTCGCTGCTCGCGTTGTACCACCGACTCGGCGTGCGCGTGCTGGGTCTGGTGCACACCTCGAACAACGATTTCGCCGATTCGGCGAGCACGCCGGCGGAATGGAACGGGCTCAGCGACAAGGGCCGCGCACTCGTCGCCGAGGCCAACCGGCTCGGCATCGTCCTCGACCACTCGCACGCGTCCGACGCCGTGTTCGACCAGCTGATGACCTTGTCCACGGCGCCGATCATCCTCAGCCACACCGGCGCGGACGCGGTCCACGAGCACCCGCGCAACATCGACGATGCCCGCATCCGCACGCTGGCCGAACACGGCGGCGTGATCCTGGTGAATTCGCTGGGCAGCTATCTGATCGACACCGGCGCGACGCCGGCCTATCAGGACGACCTGCGCGCGCTGTACGAGCGCTTCGGCGGCCGCGCGAACCTGAGCGAGTCCAACTACGCGGAATTCGACCGCCTGCGCGGCGAGCTCGACGCGCAGCACGGCCTGAAGAAAGCGACGCTGGACGATTACTTCGCCCACATCCTGCACATCATCGAAGTGGCCGGTCCCGAGCACGTCGGCTTCGGCGCGGACTGGGACGGCGGCGGCGGCGTGGCCGGTCTGGAGGACGTGTCCGATCTGCCGAAGATCACCGCGCGCCTGCTCGAGGCCGGCTACACCGAAGCGCAGATCGAGGCGATGTGGAGCGGCAACCTGCTGCGCGTGATCCGGGAAGCGCAGGCGGTGGAGGAAACAGGCGCGCAGAACGCGGGTTGAGGTCTCTCCTTCCCCGCGTGCGGGGCATTGGGCCCTTCACGGGTCGAAGGCCGGGATGGGGGCGAACGGTCAGGTCGCGAAACATCCGGAGACGGACGGAACTCGCGCGCGATGCGGGATGGCTCGAACCTGATGGTTTGCCCCCACCCAACCCTCGCCCGCCTTGCAGGGGAGGGATTCGCACGTTCGCGCCCCCGCCAGTCCAAGACCGCAAGTCATGTCACCAGTCCTGCAACGAAAAAGCCCGCGGCTCGCGCCGCGGGCTTTCTTCTGACCTGCCGGTCGCGCCGATCAGAACGAGAACTGGGTCCGCAGGGCGTACTGGCCGGTCTCGTCGCCGGTGAAGCCGTTGTCGCCCTTCGTGTAATTGAACATGAAGCGCAGGTTGGGATTGACGTAGTAGTTCATGCCGACGATCCAGCTGCTGACGTCCAGGTCGGCGATGTCCTTGTTCTCGACCGTGTCGTAGCGCGCGGTCAGCTCCCACAGGCCCCTGTCGGCGACCTTGGGCGACGCGAAGATGCCGTTGCCCGGCTTGTAGGCCTTGTGGCCGCCGTTGAGCAGCCAGCTGCCCTGCACGTACCACGTGGCGACGTCCTGGTCGGGACCCAGCGGCTGGTTGAACGTCGCGTTCGCGTATTCGGTCTGGAAGAACAGCGGTCCGAACGAGCCGGCCGCTTCGATGCCCGCCGCGGTGACCTGGTTGCGGCTGGCGCCGGTGGTCGTGGCGATGGTCTGCGACGGGCCGCGGCGGCCGGCGTAGTTGGCGGCGAAGGCCAGATCGGCGGACCCCTGGTTCGCATTTTCCTGGCTGAGCCAGCCGCCGAAATGCAGCGTGCTGTCCTCGGTGTTGATCGGCGCGAACGTGACGCGACCGGCAGCGCCGACGCCTTCGTTGCGGCTGCCCGAGGCGCTGCGCAGGTTGAATACCGAGACGCCGGCGGTGTAGTTGCCGTCGGCGCGCAGATAGCCCACCCCCTGCTGGAACTGGCGGCCGTTGAACAGGCCGGTCGCCGAGGCGAACGGACGCTCCATCATCAGGATCTCGTTCGAGCTGGTGAGCTCTTCCATCGAGCGGTAGGGCTTGAAGTGACCGATCGTGAACTTGCCGCCGAGCGCCGACCTGGCGATGTACACGTCGCGGAAGCCATCGAGGCCGCTGCCGGCCGCGAAGTCCTGCTCGAACTTGTAATCCCAGCCGTAGGCCTTGCCCTGCAGGGTGATGCGCGCGCGGCGGAACTCGCTGGTGCCGGTGGTCGCGGCCTGGTCGCGGTCGAAGGCGTAGGCGTCGAAGTGGATGCGGCCGCCGGCGGAGAACTCGAACTTCTTGTCGGCGGAAGTGACCTTCAGGCCGCCCTTGGTGTCGACGACCGGCATCGTCGTCGCCATCTTGTCCAGACTTTCCTGGGTGCCGATGTTGATGTCGGACTGCGCGTCGGTGCGGACTTCGAGCGCCTCGATCTTGGCCTGCATCTCGGCGAGCTGCGCGCGCAGGGCGGCGACTTCGGCATCCCGGGTCTGGCTCTGGGCGGCGGCGGAGAACGATGCGGACGCGACGGCAAGAGCGACGGACGCGGCCAGGATGGAATGACGCATGGTGGATTCCCGTGGATGGTGAAGGTTGGATCGCCCGCCGCACGCAGGCCGCGCGGTGGCGACCGTGGCGGCGTTAAGCACTCGTTAGCGACGGTGCGCAGATTGCGCAGGCTTGCTGACACTGCGATGGCAGCTGCATGACAGTCCCATGACAGCACAGTCGCCGCCCGCGGACACGCGCGGCAGCCCGGGTCATCGCTTGGTCACGCGCCTGTCGTGGAACTGTCATGGCGGCTGGATTGAATACGCCTCGCGGCGACACAGGCCGTCCAACACTCCAGGGAATCCCATGTACGCACTGCTCAAGAACCGGGTCGCCGCCGTCGCGCTGTCGACCACGCTGCTGGCGACCACGTTCGCCGCCCCCGCCATGGCCAACGACGTCACCGGCGCAGGCGCCTCGTTCGTCTTCCCGGCCATGACCCGCTGGTCAGCGGACTACCGCACCGCGACCAGCAAGCAGGTCAACTACCAGTCGATCGGCTCGGGTGGCGGCATCGCCCAGATCAAGGCCGGTACGGTCGATTTCGGTTCGTCCGATGCGCCCCTGCCGCCTGCGGACCTGCAGAAATCGGGCCTGGTGCAGTTCCCGTCGGTCATCGGCGGCGTCGTGCCGATCGTCAACGTCGAAGGCGTCGCTGCCGGCGCGATGAAGCTCGACGGCGCCACGCTGGCCGACATCTTCCTCGGCAAGATCACCCGCTGGAACGACCCGGCGATCGCCGCGCTCAACGGCGGCATCACCCTGCCCGACGCGCGCATCACCGTCGTCCATCGCTCGGACGGCTCGGGCACCACCTTCAACTTCGTCAACTATCTGTCCAAGGTCAGCCCGGACTGGAAGAACGGCGTCGGCGAAGGCACCACGGTCAAGTGGCCGGTCGGCATCGGTGGCAAGGGCAACGAGGGCGTGGCCGCCTACGTGAAGCAGATCAGCGGCGGCATCGGCTACGTCGAACTGTCGTACGCGCTGCAGAACCGCCTCGCCTATTCGCGCCTGCAGAACGCGGCCGGCAACTTCGTCAATCCGAGCGAGGAGACCTTCTCCGCCGCCGCAGCCAGTGCCAACTGGGGCGCCAGCCGCGACTTCTACCTGGTGATGACCAACGCGCCGGGCGAGAACTCCTGGCCGATCACCGCGACCAACTTCATCCTGATGCACCGCCAGCCGCGCAACCGCGCCGGCGCGAAGGGCGCCCAGGACTTCTTCCGCTGGGTCTACGCCAACGGCGGCGAGCAGGCGCGCGCCCTGGGCTACGTGCCGCTGCCGGCCCCGCTGGTCCAGCAGGTCGAGCGCTACTGGGCCGAAAACGCCCGCTACTGAGCCAGCCTGCCCGGCGCGTCCAGCGACGCGCCGGGCGGAAGCGACGAAACACCAGATTTCTCTCCCAGTTTTCCTCCGCGGGCCTTCGGGCCCGTTTTTTTATGGGCGGACCGGGGGTCCGGCGCCGACCCCGCAGCGATGCCCGCCTGCGCGAGGTCCGTGGATCGCCCGCACGCGCTCCCACCACACGCGAGCCCCTCCGAGGTCCATTCCGCGACATCCCGGCGGCGCGTTGTCTTCCGCCAACCGGCGCAGCTGTCATTCGTCCTGATGGCAGGCGTCATACGGCTGTAACAAAAACATCATTTCATGTGCGGACCGAGGCGACGCCATGCGTTGCCGCACCCACTTGGAGCCACGCATGTCCCGTCAGACGATCCGGATCGGTGCCCTCGCGCTGTCCTCGCTCATCTTCCTCGCCGCCTGTGGTGGCAACAGCGCGGACGCGCCGGCTGGCCAGGCCGCCGAAGGCGCTCCGGGCGCCGCGCAGCCGGCCGGCGACCGCGTCGCTGCCGAAATCTCGGGCGCCGGTGCATCGTTCATCTTCCCGCTGGTGTCGAAGTGGTCGGCCGACTACAACGCCGCCACCGGCAACAAGGTCAATTACCAGTCGATCGGTTCGGGCGGCGGCATCGCCCAGATCAAGGCCGGCACGGTGGACTTCGGTTCGTCCGACAAGCCGCTCGACAGCGCCGAGCTGCAGGCCGCGGGCCTGGGCCAGTTCCCGTCGGCGATCGGCGGCGTGGTGCCGGTGCTCAACGTCGATGGCCTGCAGCCGGGCCAGCTCAAGCTCACCGGCTCGCTGCTCGCGGACATCTTCCTGGGCAAGGTCGCCACCTGGAACGACCCGGCGATCGCCGCGCTCAACCCGGGCGTCAGCCTGCCGGCCGGCAAGATCAGCATCGTCCACCGTTCCGACGGCTCGGGCACCACGTTCAACTTCTCCAACTACCTGTCGAAGGTCAGCGAGTCGTGGAAGTCGACCGTCGGCGAAGGCACCTCGGTGCAGTGGCCGTCGGGCGTGGGTGGCAAGGGCAACGAAGGCGTCGCCTCGTACGTGCAGCAGATCAAGGGTTCGATCGGCTACGTCGAGCTGGCCTACGCGCTGCAGAACAACATGCCCTATGCCTCGCTGCAGAACGCGGCCGGCAACTGGGTGCAGCCGAGCGAGGAAAGCTTCGCCGCGGCGGCCGCCACCGCCGACTGGGCGAGCGCGCAGGACTTCAACCTGGTCATCACCAACGCGCCCGGCGCGGAGGCGTGGCCGATCACCGCGACCAACTTCATGCTGATGCACAAGCAGCCGAAGGATGCCGCGCGCAGCCAGGCGGCCCGTGACTTCTTCAAGTGGGCGTTCGAGTCGGGCCAGACCCAGGCCAGCGAACTGCACTACGTGCCGCTGCCGGCCGAGCTGGTGCAGCAGATCGAGGCCTACTGGGCCGCCGAGTTCAAGTGATGCTCCCTCCGCGCCCGCACACGCGGGCGTGGCCATGGATCGTCATCCCGGCGCAGGCCGGGATCCAGTGACCTGATCGCGCGCCCACGCACACGGCCACCGGATTCCGGCGTTCGCGGGTTCAACGCATCCACACCGCTTCGCGGCTCGCCTCCTCCGGACTCCCCATGAACGCCGCCACACTCCACGCTGCGCCACCGGCACCGAGCCAACGCGACATCCGCGATGCCCGCGCCGACCGCCTGTTCAAGATCGTCCTGACGGCGACCGTCGTCTTCGTGATGCTGGCACTCGCCGGCGCCGCGCTGTCGATGCTGTGGGGCGGCCGCGATGCGCTGTCGTCGCAGGGCCTCTCGTTCTTCACCACCGCCGACTGGAATCCGGTCGAGAACCGCTACGGCGCGCTCGCGCCGATCGTCGGCACCATCGTCACCGCGCTGATCGCGATGATCATCGCGGTGCCGGTGAGCTTCGGGATCGCCTTCTTCCTGACCGAGGTCGCGCCGCGCTGGCTGCGCGGACCGGTCGGCACCGCGATCGAACTGCTCGCCGGCATTCCCTCGATCATCTACGGCATGTGGGGCCTGTTCGTCCTGGTGCCGGTGATGACGACCTACATCACGCCGTGGCTCAACGACACGCTCGGCGAAGTGCCGTATCTGGGCGTGCTGTTCCGCGGCCCGCCGCTGGGCATCGGCACGCTGACCGCCGGTTTCGTGCTGGCGATCATGGTCATCCCCTTCATCTCCGCGGTCATGCGCGAGGTGTTCCTGACGGTGCCCACGCGCCTGAAGGAATCGGCCTACGCGCTCGGCGCGACCAAGTGGGAAGTCAGCTGGGACATCGTGCTGCCCTACACGCGCTCGGCGGTGATCGGCGGCGTGTTCCTCGGTCTGGGACGTGCACTCGGCGAGACGATGGCGGTCGCGTTCGTGATCGGCAATTCGGTGCGTCTGACGCCCTCGCTGCTCGAACCCGGCACCACGATCGCCGCGCTGATCGCCAACGACTTCGGTGAAGCCACCGAAACCTACCGCTCGGCGCTGCTGCTGCTCGGCTTCGTGCTCTTCATCGTGACCTTCGTCGTGCTGGCGATCGCCCGCCTGATGCTGATGCAACTCGCCCGAAAGGAGGGCAAGTGATGGCCGTCGCCACCGTCACCGAGCGCGAGCGCCAGGTCGCCGACCGGCTCTACGCGCGCCGCCGCGTCCGCAACGCGATCGCCGTGGCGCTGGGCTGCCTCACCGCCGCGTTCGGGCTGTTCTTCCTCGGCTGGATCCTGTGGACGCTGGTGTCCAAGGCCGCCGGCGGCATCAATCCGGCGCTGTTCACCCAGATGACCCCGCCGCCGATGGTCGAGGGTGGCCTGCTCAACGCGTTCTTCGGCAGCGCGGTGATGTGCGGCCTGGCGATCGCCATCGGTACGCCGCTCGGCGTCGCCGCCGGGACCTGGCTCTCGGAATTCGGCCGCGCCCGCAAGGCCGGCGTGGTGGTGCGCTTCATCAACGACATCCTGCTGTCGGCACCGTCGATCGTGCTGGGCCTGTTCGTCTACACCGCCTTCGTGATGACGACCGGCGGCCGCTTCTCGGCGCTGGCCGGTGCGATCGCGCTGGCCTTCATCGTGCTGCCGGTGGTGGTGCGCACGACCGACGAGATGCTGCAGCTGGTGCCCACGCAGATGCGCGAGGCCGCGCTGTCGCTCGGCGTGCCGCAGTGGAAGGTCGTCGTGCAGGTGCTCTACCGCAGCGCATCGGCCGGCATCGTCACCGGCGTGCTGCTCGCGCTGGCGCGCATCTCCGGCGAAACCGCGCCGCTGCTGTTCACCGCGTTCGGCAACCAGTACTGGAACAACAACATCATGCAGCCGATGGCGAGCGTGCCGGTGGTGATGTACCAGTACGCCGGCAGCCCGTACGAATCCTGGCAGCAGCTGGCCTGGGCCGGCGCGCTGGTACTCACCTGCTTCGTGTTGCTCGTCAGCCTGGGCGCCCGCGCCATCCTGCTGCGCAACAAGATTTCCCATGACTAATCTCAGCCTGGACCCGTCCATGAACGATCTCCACACCGCACCGTCGCAGCGCATCCAGCTCGCGACGCATGCGCGCACGCAGCTGGCGCCCACGCCGGTCAAGATCGCCGCGCGCGGGCTGAACTTCCACTACGGCGATTTCCACGCGCTCAAGAACATCGAGCTCGAGATTCCCGAAAAGCGCGTCACCGCGCTGATCGGTCCGTCGGGCTGCGGCAAGTCCACGCTGCTGCGCATCTTCAACCGCATCTACGCGCTGTATCCCAAGATGACCGCCAGCGGCGAGCTGCTGCTCGACGGCGAGAACATCCTCGCGCCGAAGTACCCGATGAACCGCCTGCGTTCGAAGGTCGGCATGGTGTTCCAGAAGCCGGTGCCGTTCCCGATGACGATCTTCGAGAACGTCGCCTACGCGATCCGCCACCACGAGAAGCTGTCGAAGGCCGAACTCCACGTGCGCGTCGAGCAGGCGCTGACCCAGGCCGCGCTGTGGACCGAGGTCAAGGACAAGCTCAACCAGAACGCACTGGGCCTGTCCGGCGGCCAGCAGCAGCGCCTGTGCATCGCCCGCGCCGTGGCCCTGCGCCCGGACGTGCTGCTGCTCGACGAACCGACCTCGGCGCTCGACCCGATCTCCACCAGCCGCATCGAGCAGCTGGTCGAGGAACTCAAGGTCGACTACACGATCGTCATCGTGACCCACAACATGCAGCAGGCCGCGCGCGTCTCCGACTACACCGCCTTCATGTATCTGGGCGATCTGATCGAGCACGACACCACCGAGACGATCTTCTCCAATCCCTCGAAGCAGCAGACCGAGGACTACATCACCGGCCGATTCGGGTGAGGCAGGCCAGCCTGCGCGGCACTGCCGCGCGGTCTGCCCAACGCCACGCGCGCTGCGCGTGGCCGGACGGGCGCACTCTGCAAGTTCGCAGTTGACCCAAGCTCCCAATCGCACATCGTCGCCATTCTTCCAGGTGCCCCGCCATGCCCAACCAACTCAACGACCACATCGTCAAGAGCTACGACGACGAACGCAGCCGGCTGACGCAGGAAATCCTGCGGATGGGCGAGATGGCCGCCGCGCAGCTGGAATCGGCGCTGGACGTCGTGGAGCGCCGCGACGACAAGGCCGCCGAACGCATCATCGCCAACGACGAGGCGATCGACGCGCTCGAGCACGAAGTCAGCCAGGACGTCATGAAGCTGGCGCTGCGTGGCCCGATGGCCCGCGACCTGCGCGAGATCCTCTCGGCCCTGCGCATCGCCGCCGACATCGAACGCATCGGCGACTACGCCGCGAACGTGGCGAAGCGCTCGACCGCGCTGAACCTCGCACCGCCCCTGCCCTACACGCGCGGCCTGACCGTGCTGGGCCAGCTCGCCGTGCGTCAGGTGCGCGAGGTGCTGGTCGCGTTCCGCGACAACGACCCGGACGCCGCGCAACGCGTGCGCGCGCAGGATGCGGAGATCGACACGGTCTACACCAGCCTGTTCCGCGAACTGCTGACCTACATGATGGAAGATCCGCGCGCGATCACCCCGAGCACGCATCTGCTCTTCATGGCCAAGAACATCGAGCGCATCGGCGACCACGCGACCAACATCGCCGAGAACATCTGGTTCATGGTCCGCGGCGACGAGCCCCTGCCGCCGCGCGACAAGCGGGACTTCACCAATACGGTGACCTGATCGGGATGCGTTGCGCCGTGTCGTCCGCGACGCGGACGGACGCCGGTCTGTGCCGCCTGGTCGACGCGCTCCACCTGCAGCGGTGGTCGATCCACGGGATGGCGGGCGCGGAGACGCGCGATGGCGCCGCGTGGCATTCGCTGCGCTGCGACTGCACACACCCTCGCCCGACGCGCCGCGTGCGTCGACCCCGGAGCGAGTCCCAAGCAGGCGCTCTCCCGGAGCGAGAGGGCTGGCTCCGCGGCCTCGCCGCGTAGCGCTTGAGCCTGCAGGCTTCCCGGGCCGCTCGCAGGATTGCGCCCCGCTTACTCGATCTGCGGCGTCTGACCGCACGCCCGTGCGTCGACGACAGGCCGTCGGCGCACGTCCAGGCGCCTCGGGCACCCGGCCGGATTCCCCCGCTCTGCTAGGCTTGCACGCATGAGTGAAGCCGCAGTACCCGCCCCCGCATCGGCCGCCGATGCCGCGCCGTCCCAGATTCCCATGTCCCGACGCTTCCGCGGCTTCCTGCCGGTGGTCGTCGATGTCGAAACCGGCGGTTTCGAGTCGCGCCGCCATGCGCTGCTGGAAATCGCCGCGATCCCGCTCAATCTCGACGATGAGGGCAATCTGGTCCCGGGTGCGTCCGTCCACACGCACGTCGAGCCCGCCGACGGCACGCACATCGATCCACAGTCGCTCGAAGTGACCGGCATCGACATCCACCATCCGTTCCGGTTCGCAAAGCCCGAGCGCGAAGCGCTGGAGCACATCTTCAACCACGTGCGCAACGCCGTGCGCCACCACGAATGCCAGCGCGCGATCCTGGTCGGCCACAACGCGCATTTCGATCTCGGCTTCATCAACGCCGCGGTCGCGCGCACCCAGCACAAGCGCAACCCGTTCCATCCCTTCAGCGTGTTCGACACCGTGACGCTCGCCGGCGTCGCCTACGGGCAGACCGTGCTCGCCCGCGCGGTGCAGGCCGCGGGGCTGCAGTGGGACCAGACGCAGGCGCACTCCGCGCTGTACGACACCACGCTGACCGCGCAGCTGTTCTGCCGCATCGCCAATGCGTGGCCGAAGATGCAGGCGCCGGCCACGAGCGCCGACTGAAGCGACGCGACGCTCAGCCCGCCGCGCGACGCAGGGTGATCACCGTGATCTCGGACGGCACGCCGATCCGGGTCGCGAAGCCCGGCCACAGACCGGCGCCGTTGCTGACGTAGAGCTGCATGCCCTCGACGGGATACAGACCGGAGACGAAGCCGCCGTTCGCGCGCGCCACCAGCCGGTCCATGCCGACGATGTGCCCGCCGTGGGTGTGGCCCGACAGCTGCAGCACGACGCCGCGCCGCGCGTTGCCGCGCGCTTCGACCGGGCGATGGTCGAGCAGGACGACCGGCGCCTGCGGATCGGCGCCTGCGAGCGCGGCGTCGAGATCGGGCATCGCCTGCCCGTAACGCTCGGCGACCGGATCGGTGACGCCCGCGATGGTCAGCGCAGCGCCGTCGCGTTCCACGCGGACGTGCGTGTTCTCCAGCACGGCCATGCCCATCGCGCGGAAGGCGGCCATCCAGTCGCGGTAGTCGCCGTAGTACTCGTGGTTGCCGGTGATCGCGACGACGCCGTCTGGCGCACGCAGGTCCGCCAGCGGACGCACGTCGTCGGCGCGCGCAGTCACGCTGCCGTCGACGAGATCACCGGTGATGACGATCAGATCGGGCCGTTGCGCATTGGATTCCGCGACCACGCCCGCGACCCAGTCGCCGGTGAGCAGACGGCTGGCATGGATGTCGGTCAGCTGCAGCACGCGGTAGCCGTCGAACGCCGGCGGCAGATCTGCGGTGGCCACGTCGATCTGCCGCACCTGCGGCACGACCATCGCCTGCCACGTGCCATAGGCCGACAACAGCAGTGCGAGCAGCGCCGCGCCCGGCCGCAGCCAGGGGCCGCGCAGGCGCGCGAGCGCCCCGCGGCGACGCAAGGCCCAGGCCGCCAGCGTCGCCGCATCCAGCACCAGCACGCAGGCGGCCGTCAGCAGCAACGCGATGAAGCCCGTGCCGAGCGCGGCGAGCACCAGCTTCGGCAGCTCCGGCGACGCCATGCTGCCGGCGAAGCGCGCCACGATGCGATGGTGCAGCGCCAGTCCGTAGACCAGCATCGCCAGTCCGCCGCGTACGGGCCATGGCAGACGCAGCGGCAGCACCACACGCAGGACCAGATAGGACGCAAGCACGATCGCGACGACACTCAGCACAGGCGATTCCGTAGACGTGGACAGGCCGTCCGTGCATGACGGACCGACGTGGGGCGGCCATGGTCGACGATGCGGATGACCCGCGCCAGCGTTGCCTGCACCGGCGTCCGGGTCGGCCACGGAACGATGCGTTTCGCATCCGCGCGAGGGCGTCCGCGCAACGGGCGAGGCAACGGGTGATCAGCTCGCGAGCTTCAAGCCGATGATGCCGGCGACGATCAGGCCGAGACTGATCAGCCGCGCGGGACTCGCGGCATCGCCCATCAGCACGATGCCAAGGATCACCGTGCCGACGGCGCCGATCCCGACCCAGATCGCATACGCCGTTCCGACCGGCAGGTCGCGCATTGCGACGCCCAGCAGGCCGACACTGATCGCCATCGCGGCAACCGTGCCGACCGTAGGCCAGAGCTTCGTGAAGCCTTCGGTGTATTTCAGACCGACCGCCCAGCCGATTTCGAACAGGCCGGCGAGCACGAGAATGATCCAGGACATGGGAATGCCTCCATCGTTGCGATGGGGCCGTCCCCGGATGTGGCGTGGACTGGCGGGGTCGTCCCCGCTGCCTGGTGTGCAGGCAGTATCGCCGCTACGCAGTGCGCCGGAATGAGCGGGGTGTAACCCGCGCGCGCCGGAGCCGGCGCGGCGGCTGCGCTACCTGAGTGTCCCGGCGGATGCACGCCCGCGCGCGCCGAGCGCCCGGACGATTCCGAACAGGCTGATCGCGATCCACGCCAGCTGCATGATCATCACCGACATGCTGAAGGTGCCGTACAACGACACCGCCATGCCGATCGCGCCGAACAGGTTCAGCAGCAGATACGGCAGGCCGGCGCCGGAGAAGCGCGTGACCTGCAGCAGGAAGTACGCGAGTACGACGAGACACGCACCGACGATGCCGCACCACTGGTGCCATTGCAGATCCATCGCGTCCTCCGAAATCGGGAATTCCGGCGCATCTTCCACCGATGGCCGCGTGGCGGCAAGCCGGAGGCTCAGCCCAGGCGCTGGCGCACGGCCTCGAACAGGGTGACGCCGGCGGCGACCGAGACGTTGAGGCTTTCGACGCCGCCCAGCGCGTCGCCGCCCGGCATCGGAATGGTCACCAGACCGTCGCAGTGCTCGCGGGTCAGGCGACGCAGGCCGTCGGCCTCACCGCCCAGCACCAGCGCCACGTTGCCGCGCAGGTCGGTCGCGTACAGCGTCGCGGTGGCCTCGCCGGCCAGGCCGTAGATCCACACGCCGAGCTTCTGCAGATCGCGCAGCGTGCGCGAGAGATTCGTCACCCGCACCACCGGCACGCTGTCGGCGGCGCCGGCCGAGGTCTTGCGCACGGTCGCGTTGACCTGCACCGCCTTGTCCTTGGGAATCACCACCGCAGTCACGCCCGCAGCGGCGGCGCTACGCAGGCAGGCGCCGAGGTTGTGCGGGTCCTGCACGCCGTCGAGCACCAGCAGCAATGCCTTGCCTTCGGCGCCCTCGACCAGGCCTTCGAGCTCGTTCTCGTCCCAGGTCTTCGCCGCCGCGTAGCGCGCCACCGCGCCCTGGTGCCGCAGGCCACCGGCGACGCCGTCGAGCGCCTGCTGGTTGACCCGGCGCACGTCGATGTCGCGGCGGCGCGCGGCCGATTCGATCTCGACGATGCGCGGATTCTTCGCGCCCGCTTCCAGCAGCACCTCGCGCACGTTCTCGGCGTCGTGTTCGACGGCCGCGGCCACGGCATTGATGCCGACGATCCACTGGTTCTGCTTGCTGGTCATGAGGCGGTGACTTCGAAAATGGGGACACAGGTGACTGGATACGTCTGCGGGGCCGGCACCTGCGCACCGGCCCCGCATCGGGTGCCCATTCTAGCGAACGGGCCGCTCAGTAAGGCTTCTTCTCGCGCTTGGCCGGCTTGCCGCGCGGCGGCGGCGGCTTGGGACCCCCCTGCACCGCCGCGTCGGGATCGACGAGACGGAAATCGATCTTGCGATCTTCCAGGCTGGCCTTGAGCACGATGATCCGCACCCGGTCGCCGAGGCGGTACTCGCGCCCGGCACGCTGGCCGCTGAGCATCCGGCGGATCGGGTCGAAGCTGTAGAAGTCGTTCGGCAGCTGGGTCACGTGGACCAGGCCGTTGACCTTCGACTGGTCGAGTTCGACGAACAGGCCGAAGCTGGTCACGCCACTGATCACGCCGTCGAACTGGCCGCCGACGTGCTGTTCCATCCAGGCGGCGCGGTAGCGCTCGTCGACCTCGCGCTCTGCTTCGTCGGCACGACGCGCCCGCTCGGAACACTGCAGCGACAGGCTTTCCATCAGCCGCGGCGTGTACATGAACTTCGCCAGCGGCTGACCCGACAGCACGTGCTTGATCGCGCGGTGCACCAGCAGATCGGGGTAGCGGCGGATCGGCGAGGTGAAGTGCGCATACGACGCTAGTGCCAAGCCGAAGTGCCCGATGTTCTCCGGCGTATAGACCGCCTGGCTCTGGCTGCGCAGCAGCACCGATTCGAGCAGTGTCGCGTCGGGGCGCTCGCGGATTTTCTTCAGCAGGACGGTGAAGTCCTTGGGCTGCACCTTCGACCACGGCGGCAGGCGCAGCGAGAATTCCTTGAGGAACTCCAGCAGATCGGCGTACTTGGCCTCCGGCGGCTTGTCGTGCACGCGGTACGGCGCGGAGATGCCGGCCTCGAGCAGGAAGCGCGCGGCCTCGACGTTCGCCGCGATCATGCACTCCTCGATCAGCTTGTGCGCATCGTTGCGCTGGAGCATGCCGGCCTGGGTGACTTCGCCGGTGTTGTCGAGCACGAAGCGCACTTCGGACGATTCGAATTCGATCGCGCCGCGCTTGGCCCGCGCCTTGGCGAGCACCGCATAGAGCTGGTGCAGGCGCTCGACCTGCGGCAGCACCGGCCTGATCGCGGCGCGCGTGTCCTCGTCCAGCTCGCCGACCGCCTTCCACACCTGGGTGTAGGTCAGGCGCGCGTGCGAATGCATCACCGCTTCGTAGAACTTCGATTCCGACACCGTGCCGTCGCGCATCACCTGCATGTCGCAGACGAAGCACATCCGGTCCACTTTCGGCTTCAGCGAGCAGATGCCGTTCGACAGCGTCTCGGGCAGCATCGGCACGACGAAACCCGGGAAATACACGCTGGTCGCGCGCAGCTGGGCTTCGTCGTCGAGCGGCGTGCCGGGACGCACGTAGTTCGACACGTCGGCGATCGCGACCACGAGGCGGAAGCCGTCGCGGTTCGGTTCGCAGTACACGGCGTCGTCGAAATCCTTGGCGTCCTCGCCGTCGATCGTCACAAGGGGGAGCGTGCGCAGGTCGACGCGGCCGCCGATCATGCGGTCTTCCACGTCCACCGGCACCGCGGCGGCTTCGTCGAGCACCGCCTGCGAGAACTCGTGCGGCAGGTTGTGGCCGTGGATCGCGGCCTCGACCACCAGCGACGGCTTGAGCACGTCGCCGAGCACGGTCAGCACGCGGCCGATCGGCGGACGGTGCGCATCGCCCGGCGCGGTGATCTCGCAGACCACCAGCTGGCCGTGCTGCGCGTCCTGGCGCGCATCACCCGGAATCTGGATGTTGCGCTGGATGCGCTTGTCGTCGGGCACCACGTAGCTGATGCCGTGCTCGATGGAGAAGCGGCCCATCAGGCGCGTGGTGCGGCGCTCGAGGACTTCGACGACGACGCCGGCGCGGCGGCCGCGTGCGTCGACATTGGTCAGGCTGGCCAGCACGCGGTCGCCGTGCATGACCTTGCGCATCTCGGCCGGCGGCAGGAACAGATCCTCGCCCGCGCCCGAATCCGGCCGCAGGAAGCCGAAGCCTTCCGGATTGGCGATCACCGTGCCCGGAATCAGATCCATGCGCTTGGCCGGCACCAGGCCGCCGCGACGGTTCTGCAGCAGCTGGCCCTCGCGCAACATCGCCGCGACCCGCTTGCCGAGTGCATCGGCGCGATCGGGCTCGGTGAGCGCGAGCTTGTGCGCGAGCTCGTCGAGCGTCATCGGGCCGTCGGCGTCGACCAGCAGCTGCAGGATCGCTTCGCGGCTCGCGATCGGATTCGCGTAGCGCGCCGCCTCGCGGTTCGCATGGGGATCTTCGAAACGCCCCCCACGCGCAGCGGGCGGTCGATCCGACGATGCCGGCTTCGTCGGCCCGCCGGTCCGCAGTGCACGCTGCAGGCCCGGATCGGGCATCCAGGGTGGCAGGGCGTCCTTGCGGTCACTGTGCGATTTGGGGCGGGCCGGACCGGAGGCGCCGCGCTTGCCGGCCCCCTGCGATGCGGGCCCGGGCGTACCGCGGCGGCTGCCGCGCTTGCTGGGAGGTTTAGCCATTGCCGCGATGGTACAGGCTCGCCCGCGAGGCCGCCGTCGATGCGCTGCCGGCGCCGCCCGCACGGCGATCGAGAATCCCGTTGACAAGCGCGGGGGGCATCGACAACATACGCGCCCTGACCTGCCCGGGTGGCGGAATTGGTAGACGCACTAGCTTCAGGTGCTAGCGGGGGCAACTCCGTGGAGGTTCGAGTCCTCTCCCGGGCACCAAGGTCATCACAGCCTTACCAGCCGTGAACATCAAACCCGCAATCGCGGGTTTTTTTGTGCCCGCCGTTCCTTCGAAGGTGGACGCGACAGCGCCGTCGCATGCTGCGATGCTGGACGCCTGCTCCCGGCGCCGGTCGCCGGGGCCGTTGCCCGCGGAGCGCTGCATGGACTACCAGACGTTCAAGATGCTGCACATCCTGGCCGCGGCCACCTGGCTCACCGGCATGGTCGGAAGCGGCATCGCGATGGCACTGCACGACGTGCTCGATTCACCCAATGCCCGTTCGCTGCTCGCGAGTCTGCGCAGCTGGAACCGCTGGGTCACCACGCCCGCGCTGCTGGCGGCCATGGGCGCGGGCCTCACCATCGCGCTGCAGGCCGGCTGGCTGGCGATGTCCTGGTTGCGCGTCAAATTGCTGCTGGTGCTGGCGCTGGTCCTGCTGCACGGCTGGCTCAGCCACATGCTGCGGCAGCTGACGATCCAGCACCCACCACCCCGCCCACCGCTCGTGTTGCGCTTCGCTGCGCCGGCGACGTGCCTGCTCGGGCTGTGCATCGGCATGCTGGCGCTGACCAAGCACTTCTGACGCGCGCGGACGTGCACGTGTCCGTTCGACATCCGCTGCATTGACAGCCGTGTCGCCGCACCGCAGAATTGCCGCCCTGACCTGCCCGGGTGGCGGAATTGGTAGACGCACTAGCTTCAGGTGCTAGCGGGGGCAACTCCGTGGAGGTTCGAGTCCTCTCCCGGGCACCAAGGTCATCACAGCCTTACCAGCCGTGAACATCAAACCCGCAATCGCGGGTTTTTTTGTGCCTGTCGGTTGTGCCTGTCGGTTGTGCCGGCGCCGTCCGCGAGCCGATGTATGACGGCGGGGAAATCCCCTGCGACGCGCACAGCCCGCACGCGACCGGTCAATCGCGTCCGCGGTTGCCCGGGTTGTCCGGCGTGCCTTCGCCGCTGCGTCGCGTCGGATTGCCTTCAAGCGCACCGGGCATCGATTCCGGATCGTTGCGCTGATCCTGATCGCGCTTCTCGGACGATTCGCCAGGCGTTTTCGGGCCGTCGGGCGTGCGCGCCTGTTCCAGCGGGCCACGCGTGGTGTCGGGGGTGTGAGCCTGGCGCATCGTCGCCTCCTCGGTGGGTGGTGACAGTCTGCGCAGCCGGGCGACGTCGACGCGTGACGTCCCACGCCTGCCCCCCCAGCCGTGGACGCGACGACGACCAGCCGAACCGGCTCAGTCTCCGCGCGCCGTCTCCCGGCGCTGCTCGCGCACCTCGAACCACATGCCGTTGAGGATCGCGAACGTCGCCGCGAGACCGATGCCGAGGATCCAGGCGAAGTACCACATGGTGTCGCTCCTTGGGTGCGCGCTCAGTAGGCGTTGGGGGTGTCGGCGATGCGGGCGTCGGTGACCTTGCCGCGCAGCACGCGGTAGACCCACGCGGTGTAGAGCAGCACCAGCGGCAGGAACACACTGGTGGCCAGCAACATGATCCACAGCGTCAGCCGGCTGCTCGATGCATCCCACAGCGTGAGCCCGTGGTCGGGCACGCTCGACGAAGGCAGCAGGAACGGGAAGACCGCGAAGCCCACCGTCAGGATCACGCTGGCGATCGAGACGCCCGAGGCGACGAACGCCAGACCGCCGCGGCGTCGCCGCAGCCACACCGACGACGCAAGCGCCCCCAGCACGCCGAGCAGCGGCGCGAGCATCGTCAGCGGCATGTGGCGGTAGTTGTCCATCCACGCACCGGGCGCCGTGCCGACGGACTTGTGCAGCGGATTCGACGCCAGCGCGGTGTCGACCACGGACGCCACGCGGAAGCCCGCGATGCCCGTCGCGATCCACACGCCGGCCGCGACGAACAGCACCGCGGCGATCACGCCTGCAAGGCTGCCGTAGCGCGCCGCGCGCTTGGCGATGGGGCCGTCCGTCTTGATCACCAGCATCGCCGCGCCGTGCGCCACGAGCAGGCTCAGGCTGAGCAGACCGGCCAGCAGCGCGAAGGGGCCGAGCAGGTCGAAGAAGCCGCCGGTGTACACCGCGCGCAGCTCAGGCGTGAAATGGAACGGCACGCCCAGCAGCACGTTGCCGACCGCGACGCCGAAGACCAGCGCCGGCACCGCGCCGCCGACGCACAGTGCCCAGTCCCAGGTCTCGCGCCAGCGCGGGTCGTCCACCTTGCCGCGGAACTTGAAGCCGACCGGCCGCAGGATCAGCGCGAACAGGATCAGGAACATCGCCAGGTAGAAGCCGGAAAAACTCACCGCGTACAGCGGCGGAAACGCCGCGAAGATCGCCCCGCCGCCGAGGATCAGCCAGACCTGGTTGCCCTCCCAGACGGGGCCGATGGTGTTGACGACGATGCGACGTTCCGCATCGGTCCTGGCGACGAACGGCAACAGCGCGCCGACGCCCAGATCGAAGCCGTCCATCACCGCGAAGCCGATCAGCAAAACGCCCAGCAGCAACCACCAGATCAGGCGCAGCGTGGCGTAGTCGAGCGGAATGAAGTCCATGGGAAATCCTCGGGAAACGTGGGTGCGTCAGGCGCGCGCGGCAGGTGCGGGATCGAGCGCATCGAGCGCGCGACCATCGAGGTCCGGGGCGATGTCGTCGATCGCGGCCGGCGCGTCGTCGCCGGCCGGCGGCGCCAGCACGTCGGGCCCCTTGCCGATCGCCTTGAGCATCAGCTTCGCGGCGACGATCGCCAGGCCCGTGTAGACGATCACGAAGCCTGCCAGCGAGATCAGGATGTCCTTGAGCGCGATGCCGGAGGCGGCATAGAACGTCGGCAGCACACCTTCGACGGCCCAGGGCTGACGACCGTATTCGGCGACGAACCAGCCGCATTCGATCGCGATCCACGGCAGCGGCAGGCTCCACAGCGCGATCCACAGGAACCGCCTGCTCTCCTCGATGCGGCTGCGCGTGACCATCCAGAACGCGAACGCGAAGAACCCGATCAGGTAGAACCCGATGCCGGCCATGACGCGGAACGTCCAGAACAGCGGCGCGACCCGCGGCACGGTGTCGAGCGCGGCCTGGGAAATCTCCTGCTCGGTGGCGTTGACGATGTCGTCGCGATAGCGCTTGAGCAGCAGCGCGTGGCCCAGGTCGCTCCAGTGCGCGTCGAAGGCCGCACGCGCGGCGGCGTCGGTCCGGTCCGCGCGCAGGCGTTCCAGCGCGGCGTAGGCCAGCTGGCCGCCGCGGATGCGGTGCTCGGCGCGCTCGACCAGTTCGAGGATGCCGGGGATCTCGCCGTCGAGCGATCGCGTCGCGATCAGGCCCATCAGCCACGGAATCTTGAGTTCGAAGCGGTTGTGCTGGCCCGCCTGGTTCGGCAAGCCGATCACCGTGAAGCCGGCCGGCGCGGGCTCGGTGTGCCACATCGCCTCGATCGCGGCGAGCTTCATCTTCTGGTGCTCGGTGGCCGCGTAGCCGCTCTCGTCGCCGAGCACCACGACGCTCAGCGCAGACGCCAGGCCGAAGCTTGCGGCGACCGCGATCGAGCGCCGCGCGATGTCCTTGTGTCTGCCGCGCAGCAGATAGAACGCGCTGACCGACATCACGAAGATCGCGCCGGTCACGTAGCCGGCCGACACCGTGTGCACGAACTTGGCCTGGGCGACCGGGTTGAAGATCACCGCCATGAAGTCGGTGATTTCCATGCGCATCGTGTCCGGATTGAACACCGCGCCGACCGGGTTCTGCATCCAGCCGTTGGCGACGAGGATCCACAGCGCCGAGAAGTTCGCACCCAGCGCGACCAGCCAGGTGATCGCCAGGTGCTGCAGCTTCGACAGGCGGTTCCAGCCGAAGAAGAACAGGCCGATGAAGGTCGCCTCGAGGAAGAACGCCATCAGCCCCTCGATCGCCAGCGGCGCGCCGAAGATGTCGCCGACGTAGTGGCTGTAGTAGGCCCAGTTCATGCCGAACTGGAATTCCATGACGATGCCCGTCGCCACGCCCATCGCGAAGTTGATGCCGAACAGCACGCCCCAGAACAGCGTCATCCGCCGCCAGACGTCGCGTCCGGTCATCACGTAGACGCTCTCCATGATCGCCATCAGGAACGAGAGCCCGAGGGTCAGCGGCACGAACAGGAAGTGGTACATCGCGGTCAGCGCGAACTGCAGGCGGGAGAGCTCGACGACGGTCGTGTCGATCATGGAAGGCGGCCGGAGCGGGTCATGCGCGCAGCCTGCGCCGCGGCCGGCGGGCGGGCATTGATCTGGATCAATGCGGAACGGCTCCTTCCCCCGCACGCGGGGGAAGGTCGGGATGGGGGCGAAGGGTCAGGTCGCCGGCAAGCTTTCGTACGACGCGACGTCCAGGCCTGACAAGTTCGCTGCGGCGCTCACGAGATTCCCCCACCCCACCCTCCCC
>NZ_LR733312.1:1279669-1501994 GCF_902506295.1 Luteimonas sp. 9C
ACCCCACCCTCCCCCGCCGGGCGGGGGAGGGCTCGAGCCAACCGCAGTCGCTACAGCCCCGCCGCGCGCCGCAACGCGGCGACATCCACCAGTCGGATCCGCCTGGGATCCTCGAACGCGATCGCCCCGCTCTGCCGCAGCCTGGTGAAACTGCGACTCACGGTCTCGATGGTCAGGCCCAGATGATCGGCGATGTCGGCGCGGGTCATCGGCAGATCGACGTGGTCGCTCGCACCGCCCCGCGGCTGCTGGCGCGCGCCGAGCTCGACGAGGAACCCTGCCAGCCGCTCGCCCGGCGCCAGCCGCCCCAGCAGCATCAGATTGCCGCGCGTCGCATCGAGCTCGCTGCAGGCCTGGGCCAGCATGCCGGACTCGAGATCGGGGTAGCGCTGGCACAGGCTGCGCATCGATTGCAGCGGAAACGCGCACAGCCCGCAGTCGGTCACCGCCTCGAGCGTGTGCCGGTAGCGCGGCGCGCCACTGAAGCCGATGAAATCGCCGGCCATCAGGAAGCCCGCGACCAGACGGCGCCCGTCCGACAGCAGCCGCACGCGCCGCAACATGCCGCGGGTGACGGTGTACACCTCGCGGCGCGGATCGCCCTCGCTGGCCAGCGTGGCGCCCGCGGGCAGCAGCACTTCGCCGGCCGCGGCTTCCAGCGCATGCGTGTCCGCCGCCGGAATCGACGCGCAGATCGCGAGCGGCCTGGCCAGGCAGCCCGCGCAACCGCCGTGCGTCGCCCGCTTTGGGCTGCCGGCGGCGGCATGCCGCGCGGTGCCGGCGGGCTCTGCTGCACTGCGCGCTCCGGGCCTGGTGTCCATAGGGCCGATGATACCCGCCGCCTTCCCGTCGCAGGCCCACGGCGGCACGTCGTCGGCCCGGACCCGCGTTGCAGGCCGCCGTGCGGCGGAACCGCATCGCCGACGCAGCACCTGCGATCCCCAGCCGCTAAAATCCCCGGTTCCGCCGTAGATGCTGTCCCGATGACCGAGTCCGTCCGCACCCCCTTCCATGGCTTCGAGCAGCTGCCGCTGCGCGAATTCGCCGAGCGCGCCTATCTCGACTATTCGATGTACGTGGTGCTCGACCGCGCACTGCCGTTCATCGGCGACGGCCTCAAGCCCGTGCAGCGCCGCATCATCTACGCGATGAGCGAACTGGGCCTGGGCGCGGCGGCGAAGCCGAAGAAGTCCGCGCGCACCGTCGGCGACGTGATCGGCAAATACCATCCGCACGGCGACAGCGCGTGCTACGAGGCGCTGGTGCTGATGGCGCAGCCGTTCTCCTACCGCTATCCGCTGATCGACGGCCAGGGCAACTTCGGCTCCAGCGACGATCCGAAATCCTTCGCGGCGATGCGTTACACCGAGTCGAAGATGACGCCGATCGCCGAGATGCTGCTGGCCGAACTCGGCCACGGTACCGTCGACTGGACCGACAACTTCGACGGCACGCTGGAAGAACCCTCATGGCTGCCGGCGCGCCTGCCGCACCTGCTGCTCAACGGCACCACCGGCATCGCGGTCGGCATGGCCACCGACGTGCCGCCGCACAACGTCAACGAGATCGTCAGCGCCAGCGTGCGCCTGCTCGACGATCCAGACGCGACCGTGCGCGACCTGTGCGAGCACGTCCGCGGCCCCGACTATCCGACCAGCGCCGAGATCATCACGCCGGCCGCCGATCTGCTGCAGATGTACGAGACCGGCCACGGCAGCGTGCGGGCGCGTGCGACGTTCGAAAAAGAGCACACCAACATCGTCATCACCGCGCTGCCGCACCAGGTCAGCCCGAGCAAGGTCATCGAGCAGATCGCCGCGCAGATGCGCGCCAAGAAGCTGCCGTGGCTGGAGGACATCCGCGACGAGTCCGACCACGCCAATCCGGTGCGCGTGGTGCTGATTCCGCGTTCCAACCGGGTGGACGCCGAGCAGCTGATGGGCCACCTGTTCGCGACGACGGATCTCGAGAAGAGCTACCGCGTCAATCTCAACGTGATCGGGCTCGACGGCCGCCCGCAGGTCAAGAACCTGAAGATGCTGCTCGCCGAGTGGCTGCAGTTCCGCACCACCACCGTGACCCGCCGCCTGACCCACCGCCTGGAGAAGGTCGAGCGTCGCCTGCACCTGCTCGACGCACTGCTGATCGCCTTCCTCAACCTCGACGAGGTGATCCGCATCATCCGTACCGAGGACGAGCCGCGCGCCGTACTGCAGGCGCGGTTCGAACTCAGCGACGACCAGGTGGACTACATCCTGGAGACGCGCCTGCGCCAGCTCGCGCGCCTGGAGGAAATGAAGATCCGCGGCGAGCAGGCCGAGCTGGAAAGCGAGCGCGATCGCCTGATCGCCACGCTCGACAGCAAGACCAGGCTGAAGAAGCTCATCAAGGACGAGCTGCTGGCGGATGCGAAGAAGTACGGCGATGCACGTCGCTCGCCCCTGGTCGCCCGCGGCGCCGCGCAGGCGCTCGACGAGAGCAACCTGGTGCCGAGCGAGCCGGTGACCATCGTCGTCAGCGAGAAGGGCTGGGTCCGCGCGGCCAAGGGCCACGACGTCGACCCCGCCGGCATGAACTATCGCGACGGCGACAGCCTGCTCGCGTTCGCGCGCGGGCGCAGCACGCAGCAGGTCGCCTTCCTCGATTCGACCGGACGCAGCTACTCCACCGTCGCGCATTCGCTTCCCAGCGCGCGCGGCAACGGCGAGCCGCTGACGGGCCGGTTCTCGCCGGCCGCGGGCGCGTCGTTCCAGGCCGTGGTCGCCGGCGAGACCGAGGCGCGCTTCGTCGTGGCCTCGTCGCACGGCTACGGCTTCGTGACGCGTTTCGAGAACCTCACCGGTCGCCAGAAGGCCGGCAAGGCGATGCTGTCGCTGTCGCCGGGCTCGACGGTGCTGCAGCCGGCGGCGGTACGCGCGGTGGAGTCGGATCGCCTGGTCGTGGTCACCAGCGCCGGACATCTGCTGGCCTTCCCGGTGGCCGAGCTGCCGGAACTCGACAAGGGCAAGGGCAACAAGATCATCGAGATCCCGAAGGCCAAGCGCGGCACCGAGCAGGTCGTCGCCGTTGCCGTCGTGCCGCCCGGCGCGTCGCTGCTGGTGCGTTCGGGCGCGCGGACGATGACGCTCGCGTTCAAGGAACTCGACACCTACATCGGCGCACGCGCCTCGCGTGGCGGCCTGCTGCCACGCGGCTGGCAGAAGGTCGAGGGGCTCGACGTCGAATGATGAAGGCGCGGGCGCGTCGCGGCGATCCGCTGCGCGTCCGCTCCGAACGCATCAAGAAGCCGCGGGAGCGCGCGCGAGGACGCCGTCCCGGCACACCGCCCCATCGCGCGCACGTGCGCGCGCACAGCCAACAGGCGCTCCATGCACCCCGAGTTCTGGCACGAACGCTGGTCCCACAACCGCATCGGCTTCCATCTCGACGCGCCGTTGCCGCTGCTGTCGAAGCATTGGCCCGGCCTCGATCTCGAGGCGGAGGCCCGCGTGTTCGTGCCGCTGTGCGGCAAATCTTTGGACATGCTGTGGCTGGCCGAGCGCGGCCATCGCGTGCTCGGTGTCGAACTGTCGGAGCTGGCGGTGCGCCAGTTCTTCGACGAACGCGGGCTGGTACCGGCGACCCACGAGACGGCTGCCGGCGTGCATTTCGTCGCCGGTGCGTACGAACTGATCGTCGGCGATGCGTTCGCGCTGCAGGCCGATGCACTCGCGGACTGCACGGCGGTCTACGATCGCGCGGCGCTGATCGCCCTGCCGCCGGACCTGCGCAGCGTGTATGCGGCCACGGCCTGGCGACGACTGCCGGCGGGATGCCGCGGGCTGCTGGTCACGCTGGAGTATCCACAGGCGCAGAAGGCGGGACCGCCGTTCTCGGTCGAGGCGGACGAGGTGCATGCGCTGCTCGATGACGACTGGCAGATCGATCTCGCCGAGCGGCGCGACATTCTGGCGAACGAGCCGGGCTTCGCGGCGCATGGCGTGACTGCGTTGTCGACGGCCGTGTACAGGGTAGTGCGACGGGAGTGATGCGGGTTGGCGCGCGGATCGGGACGGCTTCGATGGCTTCGAGTCGAATCGGGCGGCGGCTTTCCACCTGTTGAAAACAGAAACGCCCACGACAGGCGCGGGCGTTTCCGATCGTCCGACAATGCGGCGAACACGCCGCGCTTCGCTCACCCCACCCCGGCGTGGGTCCCGTCCGCCTCGCCCATGCGGCTCTGCTGGTAGCGCTGCAGGCCGATCATCTCGATCAGGCGCAACTGCTTCTCCAGCCAGTACGTGTGATCTTCCTCGGTGTCGGCGAGCTGGGTCACCAGCACTTCGCGGGTGACGAAATCGTCGTGCTGTTCGCACAATACGATGCCCTTGGCGAGGTTGTCGCGCACCAGATACTCGAGCGCGAGATCCTTGCGCAGCATCTCCTCGACGGTGACGCCGGGCTCGAACGCATCGGGGCGCATGTCCGGCGTGCCTTCCAGGAACAGGATGCGCCTGAGCAGCGCGTCCGCGTGCTGGGTTTCCTCTTCCATCTCGTGGTTGATGCGGGTGTAGAGCTGCTGAAGCCCCAGGTCCTCGTAACGGCGCGAATGCAGGAAGTACTGGTCGCGCGCCGCCAGCTCACCGCGGAGCAGGAACTTCAGGTAATCGACGACTTCGGGATGTCCTTTCATGGCAGCGCTCGCAACACGTGGAATGCGCGCAGTATGCCGGGCTGCCGTAAAGCATGATCGGATGGGAATGCATGCATTTCGCATTCTCAGCCGCGCAGGCCGGGTGCCGCGTGAGTCGTCGGGCCCGTTGCAGGCACCGCGACGCGCATCGGCGTAGACTCCCGCGCCTTCCGCCTGTCGCGCCCCCATGAAGATCGGCATCGATTTCGGTACCAGCTACTCCGCCGCCGCGGCGCGCATCGGCGACCGGCTGGTGCACATCCAGTTCGACGGACAGCCGCAGTTCCGCACCGCGGTGTTCTTCCCGACCACCCTGCCCGATCTCGACGCCTTCGAACTCGACGGCGCCATGGAAGCCGAGGTGGACGCCTTGATGCGTGGCCTGCGCAGCGACCAGACCCGCGCAGGCGCGGCGCCGCGCCCCGCTGCGCAGCTGCGCCGTGACGCGATCCGCATCGTGCGCCGCCAGTGGCTGGAAGCGCGCATGCGCGATGCGGAATCCTCGGTAGCGGACCTGCAGCATGCGGTCTTCGGCGAGGCGGCGATCGAAAGCTATCTGCTCGAAGGCAGCGGCAACCTGGTGCAGTCGCCGAAGTCGATGCTCGGCTTCAACCTGCACCCGCGCGCCAAGGACACCATCACCGGCATCGCCGCGCACATTCTCGAGCACATCCGCCTCACCGCGAGCCAGCAGCTCGGCACCACGGTGCGCGCCGCGACGCTGGGCCGGCCGGTGCGCTTCCGCAGTTCGCTCGGCGAAGCCGGCGGCGAGCAGGCGCTGGCGCTGCTGCGCGACGCCGCGGGCCAGGCCGGCTTCGATGCGATCGAATTTCTCGAGGAACCCGCCGCGGCCGCGCTGCACTACCACGCCGAAAGTCCGCATCGGCACACCACGCTGGTCGTGGACATCGGCGGCGGCACCACCGACATCGCGCTGGCGGAGGTCGGTGGCGACAGCGCGCCGCGCGTACATCGCGCCTGGGGCGTCGCCAACGGCGGGACCGATGTCGACCTCGCACTGAGCATGGCCCAGGTCATGCCGGTGTTCGGCAAGGGCGCCAGCCGCATTCCGGTCCATCATTTCGTCGAGGCGGCGACCGTGCAGGACATGCCGCGCCAGCGGGATTTCCACAAGCGCGACTTCGGCCACGTCGATGCGCCGTTTGGCGCGCGTCTGCAGGCGCTGCAGCGCGACGGCGGCACCACGCGCCTGTATCGCGGCGTGGAGGGCATGAAGGTGCGGCTGAGCGCCCACGACGCAGCCGGCCATGCGATGGACTACATCGAACCCGGCCTGCGCGTGGATGCAACGCGCGCTGCGCTGGAGACTGCCAGCGCGCGTTTCCTCGGCACCATCGGCGCCCTGCTCGACGACGTACGCGGCGATCTGGACACGCCGCCCGACAGCCTGTTCCTCACCGGCGGCATGTCCGGCGCGCCCTACGTGCAGGCCGCCGCGCAGGCGCGTTTCCCGGATGCGCGCATCGTGCGCGGCGATCCGTCGCTGGGCGTGGTGTCCGGTCTGGCCGAGCACGCCCGCAACTGAGCCACCGGGCCGGCGCCGCGCCGGTGCGCAACACGCCCGTGGAATAATCGGACCACGCCGCATCTGCCGCGGCCGGGGACGTGCGGATGCGCAAATGGATTCCGCGGGCGACGCTCGCACTCGTGGTGCTGCTGCTCGCCGCAGGCCTCTTCGTCTGGCTGTCGCTGCGCGCGAGCCTGCCGACGCTCGACGGCGACCGGTCGCTGACCGGACTCGGCGCGCCTGCGACCATCGAACGCGATGCCGCCGGCGTGGTCACGATCACGGCCGCCAACGAGACCGACGCGATGCGCGCGCTCGGTTTCGTCCACGCACAGGAACGTTATTTCGAGATGGACCTGATGCGCCGCGTGCCCGCGGGCGAGCTGTCGGCCCTGTTCGGCGCACGCGCCCTCGACACCGACAAGCGCAATCGCGTGCATCGCATGCGTGCACGTGTCGAAGCCGATCTCACCGCGATCGCAGGCGATCGCATGCCGCAGCTGCAGGCCTATGCCGACGGCGCCAACGCCGGGCTCGCATCACTCGGTGCAAGGCCGTGGGCCTACCTGCTGCTGCGGCAGACGGCGCAGCCGTGGGCGCCCGCGGATTCCGCGCTGACCGGCTTCGCGATGTATTTCGATCTGCAGGATGCGACCAACGCGCGCGAACTGGCGATGCACCGTCTGCGGCCCGCACTGCCGCGGGCGCTGTTCGATCTGTTCGCGCATGACGGCAGCCGCTGGGATGCGCCGCTGTTCGGCGCTGCACGTGGCGATGCGGTGTTGCCGGGCGCGGAGGCCGTGGATCTGCGGACGCTGGATGTCGTGGAGATCAAGGGCGCGCGCAGTGAAGCATCGCCGCTCGCGTCTGTCAGGGCGACGCAAGTCGAGGCTTCACCCCCGGCATCCCGGCTGGCCCTGATGCCATTTGATCCACGAACGGCTTCCCTCTCTTCCGCGGCACGGGAGCGCGGCCCAGGTGTGCCGCCCGCGTCGGCGGATCTTTCGCCTGGCAGCAACAACTTTGCAGTGGCCGGGACCCTGACCGCCGACGGCCGTGCCCTCGTCGCGGACGACATGCATCTGGGCCTGCGCGCGCCCAACATCTGGTTCCGCGCACGCCTGCGCTATCCCGATCCACGTGCGCCGGGCGGCCAGGTCGACGTCACCGGCTTCACCCTGCCCGGCCTGCCCGCGGTCATCGTCGGCAGCAACACGCACGTCGCCTGGGGCTTCACCAACAGTTATGGCGACTACCTCGACTGGCAGCGCGTCGTGCCCTGTGTCGACGGCGCGCCCGCGGGCTGCACGCCGGTCGCGCGACATGAAGAACCCATCGGTGTCGCCGGCAGCGAGGCGGTCACGCTGGTCGTCGAAGACAGCGACTGGGGCCCACTGGTCCATCGCGACGCGGATGGCAGTGCGCTCGCCCTGCGCTGGACCGCGCATCAGCCCGGCGCGCTGAATTTCGGCCTTGCCGACTTCGCCCACGCGCGCGATCTCGACGACGCACTGGCCATCGCCGATCGCACCGCCACGCCGACGCAGAACCTGGTGATCGGCGATCGCGCCGGCCGCATCGCCTGGCGCCTGCTCGGCCCGATTCCGATGCGCGACGCCGGCTGCGATGGCCGCGCCGTCTCCGTGCCGCTGGCGGCCGATGTGGCGGCCGGCGCGGACCGCTGCGCGCCCTGGTCCATCACCACGAGTGCCTCGCCACTGCTGCGCTCGCCGGAGACCGATCGTCTGTGGACGGCGAACAGCCGCGTCGTCGACGGCGCAGATTTCGCACGCCTCGGCGATGGCGGCGCCGCCCTCGGTATACGTGCGTGGCAGATCCGGGAGGGCCTGGAGTCGCGTGCGCAGTTCAAGGAGGCCGATCTGCTCGCGATCCAGCTCGACGATCGCGCTCTGCTGCTGGCGCGCTGGCACGCGTTGCTCGACTCGATCGCGAACGAAGCGGGCCACGACAGCGCGTTGCGCGCGCTCGCCGCTGCCTCGCGCGACTGGAACGGCCATGCCAGCGTCGACTCCGTCGGCTACCGACTGGTGCGCGCGTGGCGTCTGGCCGTCCACGCACGTCTCGCCGACGGCCTTGCCGCACCCGCGCGTGCGGCGCTGGGCGACACCTTCGAAACGCCCGATCCGCCGAACTTCGAAGGCGTCGTCTGGCCGCTGGTCGAACAGCGTCCAGCGCATCTGTTGCCGCGTCGCTTCGCATGCACAGCGGCCACGCAGCGCGGTCGCTGCACACCGGTCGACGACGGCTGGCAGGCACTGTTCGAAGACGCAGCCCGCGACGCGCGCGACAGCGTGGCCGGCGATCGCCCGCTCGCGGGACGCACCTGGGGCGAACGCAACACGACCGCGATCTGCCACCCGCTCGCGTCGGCGCTTCCGCTGCTCGGCAAACGCGCGCTGTGCATGCCGGCCGAGCCACTCCCCGGCGACGGCACCGTACCGCGCGTCCAAGGGCCGGCCTTCGGCGCCTCGCAACGCATGGTCGTCGCGCCCGGACACGAAGCCGACGGCATCACCCACATGCCCGGCGGCCAGAGCGGACATCCTCTGTCGCCCTACTGGGGCGCCGGCCACGACGACTGGGCGCAGGGGCGTGCTTCGCCGTTTTTGCCGCGGGCGACGGCGCATACGCTGAAGCTCGTGCCGGAAACGCAGGAGAATCGCTGAGGCGCCCGATCTGCGTTGCTTCGGCTTCGGCTTTTGCTTCGGCCTAGGCCTCGGCCTCGGCTCTGGCTCTGGCTCTGGCTCCCAGCCTTTGACTTGAATCGAGCCGTAGAGCGAGCCGAGCACCGGAGCCTGGCGCGGCCGTAGAGGCGCCCATGTCTGAGCGCAGCGAGTTTGGGCGCCGTGCCGCGCCAGGCGAGGCGCGGAGGGCACCGACGCGGCTTCACCGCGTCGGCTCGCGTCCGGCGAAGGGACCTTTTGGTTCCTTTTGGGTCCATCCAAAAGGGGCTCGCGCGCGCAGCGGGCGAAAGCTCTGCACTTGCTCCAGCTTCTTCGCTCGTCGCCCGTCGCTTTGCGACTCTGATCTTCTGGACAAAACAATGGATCAACCGCAGGAGCGAAGATCAAAGACAGGGCTTCCGCGCTGTCGCGCGGCTTACTTTTGTCTTGGCAAAAATAAGCAAAACCGTCTTCGCCGGACGCGATCCGCCGCGATACGGCCGCGGCGGTCCCCTGCGCTTCTCGGACGACGGGGCACGCAGCCCAAACTCGCTGCGCTCAGACATGGGCTGCTCTTCGACCCCGTCGCCCTGCGATGCTCGGCTCGCTCTACGGCTCGATTCAGGTCAAGAGCAAATCAAGAGCAAATCAAGAGCAAATCCTAAGCAGAAGCAGAAGCCGAGGCCAAAGCCAAAGCAGAACATCCGATTCCCATCGCCCACCGCATGCACAGGACAACACAGATCGACCAGAAAAAACCCCGCAGAAGCGGGGTTTTTCTAGAACGTGTGCGTGATCACTCACGCAGTTCGATCACATCGAAGTCCGCCACCGGATCCACCTCGGCGTCGTAATCCACATCGCTGCGCTCGAAGCCGAACAGCTTGAGGAATTCGTGCTTGTAGCCCGCGTAATCGGTCAGCGCAAACAGGTTCTCGCTGGTGACCTGCGGCCACAGCGCCTTGCACTGCGCCTGCACGTCGTCGCGCAGTTCCCAGTCGTCGAGGCGCAGGCGGGCTTCGTCGTCGACCTGGCCCGGCGCGCCGTCGGTGCGATACATGCGCTCGCGGAACAGGCGGTCCAGCTGGTCGAGCGTGCCTTCGTGCAGGCCCTTCTCCTTCATCACCTTGAAGGCGATGGCGATGTAGAGCGGCAGCACCGGAATCGCGGCGCTGGCCTGGGTGACCACGGACTTGAGCACGGCGACGTTCGCGCTGCCGCCGGTCTCCTTGAGCTGCGCATCGATACGTCGCGCGGTCGCGTCGAGGTCGGCCTTGGCCTTGCCCAGCGCGCCGTGCCAGTAGATCGGCCAGGTGATCTCGGTGCCGATGTAGCTGAAGGCCACGGTCTTCGCGCCGTCGGCCAGCACGCCGGCCTCGCGCAGCGCGTCGATCCACAGCTGCCAGTCCTGCCCGCCCATCACGGTCACGGTGTCGGCGATCTCCTGCTCGGTCGCCGGCTCGATCGACGCTTCGATGATCTGGTCCTTGTTGGTGTCGATCGCGGTCGAGGTGTAGGCCTCGCCGATCGGCTTGAGCGCCGAGCGCTTCACTTCGCCGGTGTCCGGCAGCTTGCGCACCGGTGAGGCCAGCGAATAGACGACCAGGTCGACCTGGCCGCCCATCTCGTTCCTGATCAGGTCGATCGCCTGCGCGCGCGCGGCGTCGGAAAACGCATCGCCATTGATCGAGCGGCTGTAGAGGCCGGCGTCCTTCGCATAGCGATCGAACGCGGCCGAGTTGTACCAGCCGGCGGTGCCGGGCTTCTTGTCGGTACCGGGCTTCTCGAAAAAGACGCCGAGCGTGTCCGCGCCGAAACCGAAGGCCGCGCTGATGCGCGCCGCCAGGCCGTAACCGCTGGACGCGCCGATCACCAGCACATTCTTCGGACCGTCGTCGCGCACGCCGCGCGCACGCGTGGCGGCGATCTGGTCGCGCACGTTGTGGTCGCAGCCGGTCGGATGCGTGGTGGTGCAGATGAAGCCGCGGACCTTGGGATGGATGATCACTGTGCTGCCCATGTGTCTGGAAACGTAGGCGCCAGTTTACGGGCTGGGGTCCCCGCGGTCCCGTACGGGGGTCAATGGTGATCGCGGGTGGAACGCGAACGATCGCGGGCCGGCGCCTGGAGGCATCTGCACACGCGTGCCTGCACGCGCGCCGCACATCTGCGCGATTGACAGCGCACGGGCGCCCGGCTGAACTGTGCATCGGATTTCTGCCCCGGATGCACCCATGCCGTCTCGCTGGATCGATTCACCGCTGCGCTACGGGCTGGTCACGCGCCTGCTGCACTGGGGCATGGCCGCCCTGTTCGCCTGGCAGTTCACCGGCATGGGCGTGAAGCTGATCCTGGGCAAGCATCCGCTGACCGCGTTTCTCGTCGGCACGCACAAGCCGGTCGGCACGCTGTTGATGCTGGCGATCCTGCTGCGCGGCGCTTGGGGCCTGTCGCAATGGCGCCGCCGGCCGCCGCATCCGCGCACCGCCGTCGGCCGCCTGGCGGGGGCTGGCCATGCGCTGCTCTACGCGCTGATGTTCTACATCCCCACCGTCGCCCTGCTGCGCGAGTACGGCAGTGGCCGCGGCTTCGCGCCGTGGGGGGTGCCCCTGCTCCCGCAGACCGGCGAGCAGATCGCCTGGATGATGGCACCGGCCAACCTGTCCCACGGTGTGCTGGCGTGGACGCTGCTCGCGGTGATCGTCGGGCACGTGGCGATGGTCGCGCTGCATCACGTCGTCTGGCGCGACACGACGCTCGCGCGGATGGCCGGCAGACTCTGACGTCCAGTCTCCCGGGCAGGCGCGCGCTTCTGCAGAAGATGTGGGCCGTGTGCACGGTTGTGCGCGTGCGCTGGAGCGCGGACGTACGCGGAGCTGTTCGCTCACGTGCACGCACCTGTCGCGCCGCGTCGCTAGACGGCGGCCTGATGCACACCGGCTACCGCCCGTCCCGACGGATCGGCCGCGTTCGCGAACGCCGCGTCCCAGGCGATCGCCGCGGGCGACGAGCACGCGATCGACTTGCCGCCCGGCACGGTCGCCGCGGCCGCCGGTGAGGGAAACAGCCGCTCGAACACGCTGCGGTAGAAGTACGCCTCCTTGGTCTGCGGCGGGTTGTGGGGAAAGCGGCTCGCCGCCGCCGCAAGTTCGCGATCGCTGACCTGGCCTTCCGCATGCGCCTTGAGCCCGTCGATCCAGCCGTAGCCGACGCCGTCGCTGAACTGCTCCTTCTGCCGCCACAGGATCTCGTCGGGCAGATGCCCGTCGAACGCGGCGCGCAGCACGCCCTTTTCCATGCGCTGATACCCGTCGCTGCCGCGGCGGACCATCTTGTGCGCGGCGTCGAAGCGCATCGCCACGTCGAGGAACTCGCGGTCGAGAAACGGCACGCGCGGTTCCACGCCCCAGGCCATCATCGACTTGTTCGCGCGCAAACAGTCGTAGGTGTGCAGCGCGTCGAGCTTGCGCACCAGCTCCTCGTGGAACTGCCGCGCGTCGGGCGCCTTGTGGAAGTACAGATAGCCGCCGAAGATCTCGTCACTGCCCTCCCCCGACAGCACCATCTTGACGCCCATCGCCTTGATGCGGCGCGCGAGCAGGAACATCGGCGTCGACGCGCGGATCGTGGTGACGTCGAAGGTTTCGACATGGCGGATCACATCGGGAATCGCATCGAGGCCCTCCTCGAACGTGTATTCGAAGCCGTGATGTACGGTGCCCAGCGACTCGGCGGCGATCGCCGCGGCGGCGAGATCGGGTGAGCCCTTGAGACCGATCGCGAACGAATGCAGACGCGGCCACCAGGCTTCGGTCTGGTCGCCATCCTCGACGCGATGCCGCGCGTAGCGCGCGGCAACAGCGGCGACCAGCGAGGAATCCAGGCCGCCGGAGAGCAGCACGCCATACGGCACGTCGGTCATCAGCTGGCGATGCACGGCAGCCTCGAAGGCCTCGCGCACGTCGTCGAGCGACACATCCACACCTTCGACCGCATCGAAGTCGCGCCACGGTTGCCTGTAGTACGCCGTGAGCACGCCGGTCGCGCTGTCGTACCAGTGGCCGGGCGGGAACTGCGCGACATCGGCGCAGGTATCGACCAGCGCCTTCATCTCCGAGGCGACGCGCAGGCGGCCTTCGCGGTCATGCCCCCAGTACAGCGGCACCACGCCGATCGGATCACGCGCGATGAGTGCGCGGCCGCTGTCGCGGTCCCACAGCGCGAACGCGAAGATGCCGTTGAGACGTTCCAGAAACGCCGACGGGCCGCTGCCGTCGGCCTCGTGCTCGCGATACAGGGCGCTGACCACTTCGCAGTCCGACGCGGTCTGGAACGCGTACGGCACGCGCAACTCGGTCTTCAGCGCCTGGTGGTTGTAGATCTCGCCGTTGACCGCGAGCACCAGCGCGCCGTCCTGCGACAGCAGCGGCTGCGAGCCACCCGCCGGATCGACAATGGCGAGACGTTCGTGCACGAGGATCGCGCGGTCGTCGACATGGACGCCGCTCCAGTCGGGGCCGCGATGGCGCTGGCGCTGCGAACACTCCAGCGCCTGCCGGCGCAGGGCGGTGGCGTCGTCGCCCGGTTGCAGGCCGAAGATGCCGAAGATCGAACACATGAGGGAGCTCCTGGGATGTCGTGGATCGCGATGTCGGTGGAGCCGGATGCGGACACAAAAAAACCCGCATCGCGGCCGATGCGGGTTCGTGTTCCGGTGCCTGCGCGTTTCTGCTTACTGCTGCGCCAGCTCCCACACCCGCATCGGCCGCGCACGATTATTCGTGCGCAGTGCGTTGCGGTTGCGATTGTTGGCGGCGATGCGGGGCATGGACTGCAACCTAAAGGCTCTGCGGTGGACGCGCAACCGTTGCGTGCGCAACGGCCGCGGATATCTGTTCAACGCAAGCCGCGTCGACAGGCGGCCATCGGGTCATTTGACCGGCAGGGCGTCGATCGGCGACTGCGCGGCTGCGGCATTCTTCTCGGCCAGCAGACGGTCGGGATCGACGAGTCGCGGATTGTCGAGCACTTCGGCCAGGCGCTCGCGATCCAGCTGCCCGGTCCAGCGCGCCACGACCAGCGTGCCGATACCATTGCCGGTGAGGTTGGTCAGCGCACGGCCCTCCGACATGAAGCGGTCGATGCCGACGATCAGTGCGATGCCCGCCAGCGGGATCACGCTCTCGAACGCGGCCAGCGACGCGGCCAGCGTCACCAGGCCCGCGCCCGACACACCGGCCGCGCCGTTCGACGAGATCAGCATGAAGACCAGCAGCGCGATCTGCGTGCCCAGTGGCACTTCGATGCCGAAGGCCTGGGCGATGAAGATCGCCCCCATCGTCATGTAGATCGCGGTGCCGTCGAGATTGAACGAATACCCGGTGGGAATGGTCAGGCCGACGACCGACTTCGGCACGCCGGCCGCCTCGAGTTTCGCCAGCATGCGCGGCAGCACCGTCTCCGACGAAGAGGTCCCGAGCACGATCAGCAGCTCGTCGCGGATCAGCCGGATGTACTTGAAGATGCTGAAGCCCGACCACCAGCAGATCGGTCCGAGCACCAGGAACAGGAACAGCAGGCAGGTCATCCAGAAGCTGACCATGAAGTAGCCGAGCGAGCCGAGGATCGCGCTGCCGTACTCGCCGATCGTGAAGGCCATGCCGCCCATCGCGCCCAGCGGCGCGAACCACATGACGATCTTGATGACGCCGAACATCACCTGGGCGATCGTGTCGAGCGCGGCGACGGCGGGCTTGCCGCGCTCGCCGAGCATCGTGATCGCGCAGGCGACGAGGATCGCCATCACCAGCACCTGGATCAGCTGGCCTTCGACGAAGGCGCCGAAGAACGAGCTGGGAACGAGGTGCAGCAGGAACCCGGTCAATCCCTCGCCGGCGGCCGCGCCCGCGCTGCTGAGCGTCCCCTCGGCCGCGGATGCGTCGAAGGTCGCGAGATCCAGGCCAAGCATGCGGCCCGGGCCCAGCAGGTTGATGACCACCAGGCCGATACCCAGCGCGAACACGGTGGTGATGTTGAAGTAGACGACGGTCTTGAGCGCCAGGCCGCCGGCCTTGGCGAGGTTGCCGAGTCCGGCGATGCCGACCGCGACGGTCGCGAAGATGGTCGGCGCGATGACCACCTTGACCAGCTTGATGAAGAGATCGGCCAGCCATTTCATCTGCGCGCCGATTTCGGGCGCCACCAGGCCGATGGTGATGCCGGCGGCGATGCCGACGAGCACCCAGAAGTACAGGTGATGCCACAGCTGTTTGCGCTTCGGCGCGGGCCCGGGGGTCGGGGCTCTGACGGCGTTCGGGGTCGAGGGATCAGTCTGCATGTCGCAAGCCTGCCAGATGAACGGCGATCGCAAACTCACACCATGGGACTAGTGCGCGCAGTCAGGTTCGTACCGCGCCGGCGCTGTGGGACGTGCATTAAGACGCCTACGGGATGAGCCGATCCGCCGGACGCCAGGCGCGCGCCACACCCATCCAATCCGATCCGCCAACGAAAACGGGCCGCTTGCGCGGCCCGTCCTCTTGATACATGCAGCGCTGGCGATTACTCGGCCGGCGTGCCTTCGCCTTCGGCGACGGCCTTCATCGACAGGCGGATGCGGCCCTGCTTGTCGACTTCCAGCACCTTGACCTTGACCACGTCGCCTTCCTTGAGCACGTCGCCGACCTTCTCGACGCGCTCGTTGGAGATCTGCGACACGTGCACCAGACCGTCCTTGCCGGGGGAGATCGTCACGAATGCACCGAAGTCCATCAGCTTGACGACCTTGCCCTCGTAGATGCGACCCGGCTCGACGTCCGACGTGATCTGCTCGATGCGCTCCTTGGCGGCGCGACCGGCGGCCGCGTCGACCGACGCGATCGTGATCGTGCCGTCGTCCTGGATGTCGATCTGGGTGCCGGTCTCCTTGGTAATGCCCTGGATGACCGAACCGCCCTTGCCGATGACTTCGCGGATCTTGTCGGGGTGGATCTTGATCGTGATCAGGCGCGGCGCGAACTCGCTGAGCTCGGTACGGGCCGTGGTCAGCGCGCTGCTCATCTCCTGCAGGATGTGCAGACGACCCTGCTTCGCCTGGGCCAGCGCGACCTTCATGATCTCTTCGGTGATGCCCTGGATCTTGATGTCCATCTGCAGCGCCGAGATGCCGTTCGTGGTGCCGGCGACCTTGAAGTCCATGTCGCCGAGATGATCTTCGTCACCCAGGATGTCCGACAGCACGACGTAGTCGTCGCCTTCCTTGACCAGGCCCATCGCGATGCCGGCGACCGGTGCCTTGATCGGCACGCCCGCATCCATCAGCGCAAGCGACGAACCGCAGACCGACGCCATCGACGAGGAACCGTTCGACTCGGTGATCTCCGACACGACGCGGATGGTGTACGGGAACTCTTCCATCGTCGGCATCACGGCGAGCACGCCGCGCTTGGCCAGACGGCCGTGGCCGATCTCGCGACGCTTCGGGCCCATCATGCGGCCGGCTTCGCCCACCGAGTACGGGGGGAAGTTGTAGTGGAACAGGAAGTGCTCTTTGTACTCGCCGGCGACGGCGTCGATGATCTGGCCATCGCGCGCGGTGCCGAGGGTCACGGCGACGATCGCCTGCGTTTCGCCACGGGTGAACAGCGAGGAGCCGTGCACGCGCGGGAGGATGCTGACCTTCGAGCTGATCGGACGCACGGTGTCGAGCGCGCGACCATCGATACGGACCTTGGTCTTGAGGACCGAGTCGCGCATCGTCTGGTATTCCTGCTCGCCGAATTCCTTCGACAGCTCGCTGTTCGACCAGGCGTTGGCTTCGGCGTGCGGCTGCACGGCCTCGAGGATCGCCTTCTTGACCTTGGAGATCGCGTCCTTGCGCTCGAGCTTGTCGCGAACCTGGAACGCGCTGGCGAGCTGCTCGCCGACGGCACTGCGGATGGCCGAGATCAGGCCTTCGTTGGCAGCCGGGGCCGACCACTCCCACTTCGGCTTGCCCGCTTCGGCGACCAGGGCGTTGATCGTCTCGATCGCGACCTGCATCTGCTGGTGGCCGAACATCACCGCGCCCAGCATCACGTCTTCCGAGAGTTCCTTGGCTTCCGACTCGACCATCAGCACGGCGTTCGCGGTACCGGCGACGACGAGCTCGAGATCCGAATCCTTCAGCTCGGAGACGGTCGGGTTCAGCAGGTACTGGCCGTCCTTGTAACCGACCTTGGCGGCACCGATCGGGCCGTCGAACGGCGCGCCCGAAAGCGACAGTGCAGCCGAGGCGCCGATCAGGGCAAGGATGTCGCCGTCGATCTCGGGGTTCATCGACATCACGGTGGCGATGACCTGGACTTCGTTGCGGAAGCCATCGGGGAACAGAGGGCGGATCGGACGGTCGATCAGGCGCGACGTCAGCGTTTCCTTCTCGGTGGCGCGACCTTCACGCTTGAAGAAGCCGCCCGGGATGCGGCCGCCGGCGTAGAACTTCTCCTGGTAGTCGACGGTCAGCGGGAAGAAATCCTGCCCTTCGCGTGCGGTCTTGTTGGCGACCGCGGTGACCAGCACCTGGGTGCCCTCGCACGACACCATGACGGCGCCGCCGGCCTGGCGCGCGATCTCGCCGGTCTCGAGCATCACCGTGTGGTTGCCGAACTGGAAGCTCTTTGTCACTTTCGCCACGTTGAATTCCTTGATGTCTCTTGCGATGAACCGACCGGGACCCATGCCCCGTCCGGGCGGACGCTGCCCACGCCCTAAAAAGAACCGCGGCGCATTTCTGCGCCGCGGTGGGTATCGGGTTTAGCGACGCAGACCGAGCTTCTCGATCAGGGCCTTGTAACGATCCGCATCCTTCCGGTGCAGATAGTCGAGCAGGCTGCGACGACGGTTGACCATCATCAGCAGGCCGCGGCGGCTGTGGTGGTCCTTCTTGTGCGTCTTGAAGTGCTCGGTCAGGTGCACGATGCGTGCGGTCAGCAGAGCGACCTGGACTTCCGGGGAGCCGGTGTCGTTGTCGCCGCGCTTGTGGTCTTCGATGATCTTGCCGTTGTCGATGGTGCTGGTCATTTAATGGTTCTCTGGACGCGGGTCCCGCAGAAGACGGCGACGTGTAGACGTCGCGTACCGCCCGGACCGCCTGTGGATGGATGCTGCAGTGTGCCTTGAAAAAGGCGGCGAAATTGTACCGCTGGGCGGACAGCCGGACAAGGCGGCCGTTCAGGCCCCGGTGGCGTTGGCATCGGCGCGGCGGAACATGCGCTGCGGCTTCAGGCGGCCGTCCTCGACCACCTGCCCCAGCCCCTCGGCGCGACCGGCCGGACCGATGATGGCCACCTCGCCCGCCGGGCTGTACGGGCCGGGCACGTCCTGGCCGTTCTGCAGCCGCGCCGCCTGGCGCGCGTCGACGTGGACCTTCGGCCACGCCAGCATGCCGGCCTCCACATCCAGCAGGCAGGCTTCGAGCTGGGGTTCGCCGCGCGCGGCCAGCGCCTGCAGGTCCTCCAGCGTCCACATGCGCGGATCGCGGAAGGGATCGACCCACAACCGGCGCAGTTCGGCGACATGCGCGCCGCAGCCCAGCAGCTCGCCCAGATCGCGGACCAGGCTGCGCACGTAGGTGCCCGAACCGCATTCGACGTGCAGCCGCAGCTGCGGCATGCCGCCGGGCTCGAGCACGCCGTCGAGCAGATCGGCCGCCGACTGCAGTTCGAACGCATGGACGTCCACCGGACGCAGGTCGACTTCGACGACCTCGCCGCGGCGGGCCTTGGCGTAGAGCGGTTCGCCGCCGCGCTTGAGCGCGGAGTAGATCGGCGGACGCTGCTGGATGCGTCCGACCAGCTGGGCGAGCGCGGCATCGAGCGTTTCGATGGTCAAGGCCGGCACCGGACGCTCGCGCAGGATCTCGCCGTCGGCGTCGTCGGTATCGGTGACCTGGCCGAGCCGGGCGACCGTGGTGTAGGCCTTGCGCGCGCCGAGCAGGCCGCCGGCAATCTTGGTCGCTTCGCCGAAACAGACCGGCAGCAGGCCGGTCGCCAGCGGGTCCAGGCTGCCGGTGTGGCCGCCCTTCTCGGCCCGGAACAGGTGGCGCACGCGCTGCAGCGCCTGGTTGGAACTCATGCCGCGCGGCTTGTCGAGCAGCAGGATGCCGTCGAGCTTGCGGAATTTTGTCCGGGGCCGGGCGTGCTGGCGGCGACTCGTCATGGGCGGGCGCGGGATCGGGCGTCTGCGGGGCGGCGGTGTGACCGCGCCGGACTCACTCGGCCGGACGGCCGCTGTCGAGATCGCGCAGCAGGTTGTCGATGCGCTCGCCGCGATCGACCGAATCGTCGTAATGGAAATGCAACTCCGGCACGTGGCGCAGCTTGACCGCGCGCGCTAGGCGGAAGCGGATCTCGTGCGCGACGGCCTTGAGTCCCTGCATCGCCTCGTCGGCGCGCTCGGACTGCAGCGCGGTCACGAAGACCTTGGCGTGCGCCATGTCGCGGGTGACCTCCACATCGGACACGCTCACGGACGGCAGGCCGTGTTCGGAAACGGCCTCGCGCACGAGCGTGCCGAGCTCGCGGCGGAGCTGGGCGGAGACGCGGTCGGTACGGTGGAAGGATTTCGTGGGCACGGCAGGGCAACCTGTTGCGATGGGACGGAAGACAGTCTGGAACAGGGCGGATGAAACCGCCCTAGACGACGACGGCCGGGTCCGTGTGTACGGAGCCCGGCCGCCGGCGATGCATGCGGCGCGCCCTTACAGGGTGCGCTGGACCTCGATGCGCTCGAAGCACTCGATCTGGTCGCCCGGCTTGACGTCGTTGTAGGCCTTGACGCCGATGCCGCACTCCGTGCCGTTGCGCACTTCGTCGACGTTTTCCTTGAAGCGGCGCAGCGATTCCAGCTCGCCTTCGAAGATGACCGTGTTGTCACGCAGCACGCGGATCGGCTTGTTGCGCTTGACCACACCCTCGATGACCATCGAGCCCGCGACCGCACCGAACTTGGAGCTGCGGAACACGTCGCGCACTTCCGCCGTACCGATGATCTCTTCGCGGATCTCCATGCCCAGGATGCCCGAGGCGACCTGCTTGACCTGGTCGATCACGTCGTAGATCACCGAGAAGTAGCGCAGATCCAGCGCGCTGTTCTCGATCACCTTGCGGGCCGACGCGTCGGCGCGGACGTTGAAGCCGATGATGGTGGCCTTCGCCGCGGCCGCCGAATTGGCGTCCGACTCGGTGATGCCGCCGACGCCCGAGACGATGACGTTGATGCGGATCTGTTCGTTCGACAGCGCGACCAGCGACTGCTTGAGCGCCTCCACCGAACCCTGCACGTCGGCCTTGATGACCAGGTTGAGCGACAGCTGCTGCTCGGCCTGGCCCATCTGCGCCATGATGTCTTCCATGCGGTTGCCCGCCGCCTGCACCAGGCGCGTTTCGCGGCGCTTGGCGTCACGCTGCGAGGCCACGTCCTTGGCCAGACGCTCGTCCGCGACGACGACGAAATCGTCGCCCGCGTCCGGCACGCCCGACAGACCCAGCACCTGCACCGGGATCGACGGACCCGCGGTCGGCACCTGGCTGCCGGTCTCGTCGAACAGCGCGCGCACGCGGCCGTACTGCACGCCGCAGACGAGGTAGTCGCCCCGCGACAGCAGGCCGTTCTGCACCAGCACCGTCGCGACCGGGCCACGGCCCTTGTCGAGCGAGGACTCGATGACCGTACCGCTCGCGCGGCCTTCGCCGACCGCGCGCAGCTCGAGGATTTCCGACTGCAGCGAGATCGCATCGAGCAGGTCGTCGACGCCGTCGCCGGTCTTGGCCGACAGCTCCACCATCTGCGTGTCGCCGCCGAAGTCCTCGGCCACGATGTCGTGTTCGAGCAGTTCGTTCTTGACCCGCGACGGATCCGCGCCGGACTTGTCGATCTTGTTGATCGCCACGATCAGCGGCACCTTCGCCGCCTTCGCGTGCTTGATCGCCTCGACCGTCTGCGGCATGACGCCGTCGTCGGCCGCGACCACCAGGATCACGATGTCGGTGAGCTTGGCGCCGCGGGCGCGCATCGACGTGAACGCCGCGTGGCCCGGGGTGTCGAGGAAGCTGATGACACCCTTGTCGGTCTCGACGTGGTACGCGCCGATGTGCTGGGTGATGCCACCCGCTTCGCCCGAGGCGATCTTGGTGCGACGGATGTAGTCCAGCAGCGAGGTCTTGCCGTGATCGACGTGACCCATGATCGTGACCACCGGCGGACGCGCGACCTGGTCGCCCTGCGCTTCGCCCACGTGCGCGATCAGCTCGCTCTCGGCGTCGTCGGCGTCGGCGCGCACCGGAATGTGGCCGAGTTCTTCGACGGCGAGCACTGCCGTGTCGTGGTCGATGGTCTGGGTGATGGTCGCCATGACGCCCATCTTGAACAGCGCCTTGACCACGTCACCGCCCTTCATCGCGAGCTTCTGCGCGAGGTCGGCCACGGTGATCGCTTCGCCGATCGCGACTTCACGCTGCATCGGTGCGGTCGGGCGTTCGAAGCCGTGCGGGCCACCGCCGCTGCGCGACGGCGCATTGCCGCGGCGCTGTGGACCGCCGCGCTGCGGCTTGCCACGCGTATTGCTGGTGCTGCGACGCGCACGGTCGGAGGCGCTCAGGTGCAACTGGCCGGCGAAGCGCGCGGTCTTGTCGTCGTCCTCGACGCCGCTGACCATCGCGTGCGAACCGCGGTTGCCCTTGTGCTTGGCACCGGCAGGCGCATTGCGGTCGTCGGCACGCGGCGGCGCGGCCGGCTTGTGGCCGTGGCCATGCGTGGTCGGTGCCCGGCGGGTGGCCTCGGCCTCTTCCGGCGGCGCGGCGGCAGCCGCCGCGGCGGCTTCGCGCAGGCGCTCGGCCTCGGCTTCCGCTTCGCGTTTGCGGGCTTCGGCCTCCTCGGCGCGACGCTTGTCGTCCTCGGCCAGACGCTGCTGCTCGGACAGGTTCTTGGCGCGCGACTCTTCGAGCTTGCGCAGGATCTCGGCGCGCTCGGCGTCCGGATCGATCGCGCCACCCTCGTTCGGGCTCAGCGTGACCTTCTTGCGCACGACGACGTCGACCGTCTGGCGGTTCTTGCCGCCACCGACCGTCAGTTCCTGCTTGCGGCTGCGGCTGAGCGTGATCTTCTTCGGCGCGGCGACTTCCTCGGCCGGGGCATCGCCCTTGCCGTGTGCGCGCTTGAGGAAACCGAGCAGCTTGAGCTTCTCGGCACTGGTCACGCTCTGGTCGGGATCGCTGAACGGCATGCCCGCTTCGGACAGCTGTTCAAGCAGTTTCTCGACCGGCGTGTTCACCAGTGCGGCCAGCTTGCGGATCGTGGTTTGTTGCGACATTCGTGATTCCGGTTCCTTGCGCGCCGCCGCGAAGTGCGGGGCGCAGTGGATTTGTCATTCTACCGCTGCATGGGATTCGTTCCGAACAGGATCGTCATCCGTGGCGGGCGGTCGCGTACGTGGCAGGTGCAGGACACCGGCCCGGCGCGACCCGTCAGCCTTCCCTTTCCAGCCGCGCGATCTCTTCCGCACGCGCGGCGAGGATCAGCGCGGCGGCGCGCGCCTCGTCGAGATCGTCGATGCCGAACTCGACCACTTCGTCCGCACCCAGGTCCGACAGGTCCTCGCTGGTGCGGATGCCGTTGGCGGCCAGCGCGTACGCCGTCGCCTCGTCCATGCCTTCGAGCGCGAGCAGATCCTCGGCAGGCGCGTTCTCGTCGACGCCCTCCTCGACCGCGAGCGCGTCGTTGAGCAGCGAGTCGCGGGCGCGTCCACGCAGTTCCTCGACGATGTCCTCGTCGAAGCCCTCGACCGCCAGCAGCTCGCCGACCGGCACGTAGGCGATTTCCTCGACCGTGCTGAAGCCCTCGGCCACCAAGATGCCGGCGATTTCCTCGTCGACTTCCAGCTTCTCCTGGAACAGGGCGCGCGCCGATGCCTGCTCGGCATCCGACTTCGCGGTGACCTGGTCCTGGGTCATCACGTTGAGCTGCCAGCCCGACAGACGGCTGGCGAGGCGCACGTTCTGGCCACCCTTGCCGATCGCCTGGGCGAGCTTGTCCTCGGCGACCGCCAGGTCCATCGAGTGCTTGTCCTCGTCGACGACGATCGACTGCACTTCGGCCGGCGCCATCGCGTTGATGACGAACTGCGCCGGGTTGTCCGACCACAGCACGATGTCGACGCGCTCACCGTTCAGTTCGTTCGACACCGCCTGCACGCGCGAACCGCGCATGCCGATGCAGGCGCCGATGGGATCGGTGCGGGTGTCGTAGGCCAGCACGGCGATCTTGGCGCGGTCGCCCGAATCGCGTGCACAGGCCTTGATCTCGACCAGACCCTGGCCGACTTCCGGCACTTCGAGCTTGAACAGCTCCATCATGAATTCCGGCGCGGCGCGGCTGATGAACAGCTGCGGGCCACGGGGTTCGCTGCGCACGTCGTACAGGAAGCCGCGCACACGGTCGCCGGCGCGCACGACATCGCGCGGAATCGCCTTGTCCTTCTGGATCAGCGCTTCCGCGTTGCCGCCGAGGTCGACGTAGACGTTGCCGCGCTCGACGCGCTTGACCACGCCGGTGACCAGCTCGCCGACGCGATCCTTCCACGCATCGACGACCTGCTGGCGCTCGGCTTCGCGCACGCGCTGCACGATGACCTGCTTGGCGGCCTGCGCGGCGATGCGACCGAAGTCGACGTTCTCGATCTGCTCTTCGATGTAGTCGCCGACTTCGACACCCTCGGCCTCGTCGACCGCGTCCATCAGGCGCAGCTGGCGATCCGGCGACTCCATCACGACGTCATCGGCCACCACTTCCCAGCGGCGGAAGGTCTCGTAGCTGCCGTCCTTCGCATCGATCGCGACGCGCGTCAGCACGTCCTGGTCCATGTAGCGCTTCTTGGCAGCCGTCGCCAGCGCGGCCTCGATGGCTTCGAGGATCACGGATTCCGGGACGCCCTTCTCGCTGGCGACCGCATCGACGACCAGCAACAGTTCCTTGCTCATCTTTTCATTCACTCCGCACCGGTCGACGGATCCGCCGACCGCTTGTTGTCACGTGGTGTGTGGTTGGCCTTGCGGGTCGCGCCGGTGGCGCGGCCGTTGTCCTTCTTGTCCCTCGACGCGGCGAGACCCAGCGCGGCCCAGTCGGGCACCACGCGGGCCTTCTCGACGTTGTCGGCCTGCACCGTGAACGCGGTGCCGTCGACATCGAACGTCACGGTGTCGCCTTCGACCGCGGTGATGCGACCGGTCAGGCGGCGGCGCCCGTCCTGCGGCAGTTTCAGGCCGACCTTCGCGGTCTCGCCTTGGCACTGCGCGAACTGCGCCACGTTGAACAGCGGACGGTCGATACCGGGCGACGACACCTCGAGGGTGTAGTTGCCGCTGATCGGGTCCTCGACGTCGAGCTGCGCCGACACTTCGCGACTGACCGCTTCGCAATGTTCGATCGTCACGCCCTGACCGCCCTCGCCTTCGGGATCGGCCTGGCCTGCCTGGGCGTGCGCCGGCACATCGATGTAGATGCGCACGAGCGCGCCACCGGGCGCGGTCAGGTATTCGATGCCCAGCAGTTCGAGCCCGAGGGCCTCGACCGTCGGTGCCAGCAGTTCCGTCAGTTGTGTCGCCTTGTCCGCCACTGGTCCCTCGTCCGTTGCGTGTCCGGTACCGCACGATCCGTCGCTGTTGCAAGCGCACCGCGTCGCCCGGGGCGCCTGCGGTTTTCCGATCGTGGAAAACGACAAAGGGCCCGATGGGCCCCTTGTCCGATACCACTGGATGTCGGCGCCGAAGCGAAGCAGTTGCTTCGGCAAAGCCCAGATTCTTCGCGTCGATGCACCCGGAGGCGCGTCTTTTTCACTGCGTTGAATGTGGTAGCGGGGGCAGGATTTGAACCTGCGACCTTCGGGTTATGAGCCCGACGAGCTGCCAGACTGCTCCACCCCGCATCAGAAGCGGAATTATGAAGATTTCTCTTCGATAGTGCAAGAAGTTTCGAACGATTCCGCGTCCTTCGAACTTCCCCCGATCACCGCGTTCGCGATGACCGGGCGCGCATTCTAACAGACTCAGGCGGCGAATGCCTGCTGGCACCACGCCATCAGCGGACTGAAGAACGGCACGACGACCAGGAGCGCCAGCACGTTGAGTGCGAACACCACGCGCATCGGCGTGCCGGGGCGCTGCGCCATCGGCGCGGCCTCGGGCGCGTCGAAGTACATGACCTTGATCACGCGCAGGTAGTAGAACGCACCCACCACGGCGAACACGATGCCGACGATCGCCAGCCACAGCAGATCGCCCTGCAAGGCACCCTGCAGCACGGCGAGCTTGGCCCAGAAGCCCAGGAACGGCGGCACGCCGGCCAGCGACGCCATGACGCACAGCACCAGGCCGGCCATCCAGGGGCTGCGCTGGTTCAGGCCCTTGTAGTCGTCGATGTGTTCGGCTTCGAAGCCCTTGCGCGACAGCATCACGATGGCGCCGAAGGCGGCCGCCGACATCACGGCGTAGCTGACGACGTAGAACATCGCCGAGGCATAGCCCACCTGCCCGCCACCGGCGAGACCGAGGAACAGGAAGCCGACGTGCGAGATCGTCGAATACGCCAGCATGCGCTTGAGATTGGTCTGCGCCAGCGCGAACAGGTTGCCGACCACCAGCGACAGCGCGGCAAGGATCGACAGCAGGATCTGCGCCTGGTCGTGCAGGGGGCCGAGCGCGGTCTCCAGCAGACGCCAGGCCATGCCGAACGCGGCGATCTTCGGCACCGAGCTGATGAAGGCGACGATCGGCGTCGGCGCACCGTGGTAGGTGTCGGGCAGCCACATGTGGAACGGCGCGGCGCCGAACTTGAACGCGATGCCGACGATCAGGAACACCATGCCGGTCAGCATCAGCACCCGGCCATCGCCCGACAGGCCACCGATCGCGTCGTTGATCGCAGGCAGCGACAGCGTGCCGGTGGCGCCGTAGATCAGCGACATGCCGAACAGCAGCATGCCCGACGCCAGCGCACCGAGGACGAAGTACTTCATCGCCGCTTCGGAGGCGAGCTTGCTGTCGCGGTCGCAGGCGACCAGCGCGTAGGAGCACAGCGCCAGCAGTTCCAGGCCCACGTAGACCATCGTCAGGTTGTTCGCCGACACCAGCAGCATCATGCCGGCGGTGGTGAACAGGAACAGCACCGGAATCTCGCCCTGATAGAGGTCGCGCTCGCGCAGGTAGGTCCACGCGTAGCCCAGCGCCGCGGCGCCGACCACGAGACCGCCGACCTTGAGCACATCGGCGCCACCATCGCGCACGAACATGTCGGCGAGGATGCTGCCGTGACCACCGACGCCGAAGACGATCAGGGCGGCCGCGGCGAGCATCGTCGCGACGGCGAGCACGTGGGTGATGATCCGGCGGCGCGGGTCGATGAACAGGTCGAGCATCAGCAGGGCGAACGCACCCAGCACGATCACGAGCTCGGGCACGATCGGGCCCAGCTCGGCCAGCGTGCGGATGGGAGGCGTCATCGGGGCAGAAATCATCGCAACGGTGTCCTTAGAGCTTGCTTGCGGCGATCAGGTTCGCCAGTTGCGCGATGGACGGCTCCATCAGGTCGGTCAGCGGCTTGGGGTACACGCCGATCAGCAGCGTGCCGGCGGCGAATACGCCGAGCACCAGCGCCTCGCGGGCGTTGATGTCCTTGAGCGCGGCGACGTGCGCGTTCGACACTTCACCGTAGAGCACGCGCTTGACCAGCCACAGCGTGTAGGCCGCACCGATGATCAGCGTCATCGCCGCGAAGAACGCGATCAGCGGATGGCTCTGGAACGCGGCCAGGATGACCATGAACTCGCCGACGAAACCCGACGTGCCCGGCAGGCCGGAGTTCGCCATCGCGAACAGCACGTAGAACGCGGCGAACCACGGCATCACGTTGGCGACGCCGCCGTAATCCTTGATGTTCCGGGTGTGCATGCGGTCGTAGAGGATGCCGATGCAGGAGAACATCGCGCCGGAGATGAAGCCGTGCGAGACCATCTGCACCATCGCGCCCTGCAGACCGAGACGCGCGGCATCCGAACCGCCCTGCACGTCGCGCATCAGAGCGAACGCAATGAACACACCCAGCGTCACGAAGCCCATGTGCGACACGGACGAATACGCGACCAGCTTCTTCATGTCCTGCTGGACCAGCGCCACCAGACCCACGTAGACGATCGCGATCAGCGACAGGCCGATCACCAGCCAGGCCCACTCATGGCCGGCGTCCGGCGTGATCGGCAGATTGAAGCGCAGGAAGCCGTAGCCGCCGATCTTCAGCATGATCGCCGCCAGGATCACCGAGCCGCCGGTCGGCGCCTCGACGTGCGCGTCCGGCAGCCAGGTGTGTACCGGGAACATCGGCACCTTCACCGCGAACGCGGCGAGGAACGCGAAGAAGATCCACATCTGCTCGGTCGACGACAGCCGCAGCGCGTACAGATCGGGCAGCTGCCAGCTGCCGGCCTGCAGGTACAGGTAGATCAGCGCGACCAGCATGAAGACCGAGCCGAGGAACGTGTAGAGGAAGAACTTCACCGACGCGTACACGCGGTTCGCCCCGCCCCAGACGCCGATGATGATGAACATCGGGATCAGCATCGCCTCGAAGAACACGTAGAACAGCATCGCGTCCACGGCGGAGAACACGCCGACCATCATGCCTTCGAGGATCAGCATCGACGCGAAGTACTGCGACACGCGCTTGGTCACCGAGCCCCAGGCACCGATCAGCACCAGCGCGGTGGTGAGCGTGGTCAGGATGATCAGCGCGACCGAAATGCCGTCCGCACCGAGGTGGTACTCGATGCCCAGCGACGGGATCCACTCGCGCCGCTCCAGGAACTGCAGCCCCGCATTGGCGTAGTCGAACGCGGTGAACAGCGGAATGCTGACGAGGAAGACGAGCAGCGCGAACGCCAGCGATACCCAGCGTGCCGCGTCGGGGCGGCGTTCGCCCAGGGCGAGCACGCACGCACCGCCGAGGATCGGCAGCCAGATCAGGAGACTGAGAAGAGGCCAGTTCGACACGTATCGTATTCCGTCAGCGCCAATACTTGATGAGGATGGCCAGAAGCACGATCAGGCCGACGATCATCGCGAAAGCGTAGTGGTAGAGAGCACCGGACTGCAGCCGGCGGACGACGCCCGAGACCAGGCCGACGACGCGCGCCGGACCGTTCACGAAGACACCGTCGATCACCCTGGTATCGAAGATGCGCGAGAGCTTGCCCAGGCCGACACCGCCGCCGGCGAAACCGCCGATCCACAGGTCGTCCATGCCGTACTTGTTCTCGAGCACGCGGATGGGCAGGCGGAACACGTGCGCGGCCTTGGCCGCCAGCTCGGGCTTCCACCAGTACATGACAGTCGCAAGCACGAAGCCCGCAACCACCAGCCAGAATGCCGGCGCCACGAAACCGTGCATCGCGAACGCGGCCGGACCGTGCCACAGCTCTTCCTTCAACGCCGCCAGCACGTCGTTGGACGCCAGTACGTGGACCACGCCGTCGAAGAACCCGCGCACCTCGTGGTGCCCGGTCCAGTCGGTGCCGAACAGCATCGGCCCTGCGGTGAAGTAGCCGATCAGGATCGACGGAATCGCCAGCAGGATCAGCGGCAGCGTCACGACCCACGGCGATTCGTGCGGCTCGTGCACGCCGTGATGGCCATGCCCGTCGTGCGCGTGATCGTCATGCGCCGTCGCGGCGACCGCATGGCCGTGGCCGTCGTCGTGCAAGGGCTTGTGGTGCGTCTCGTGGCCGTGCGCGTCATGCGTGGCATGGGCGTCGGACGCATGCGCGTCGCGGAACCGCTCCTTGCCGAAGTACGTCATGTACAGCAGGCGGAAGCTGTAGAACGAGGTCACGAACGCGCCCAGCAGCACCGACCAGTAGGCGTACTGGAACACCCAGCCGCCACCGTCGCTGGCGTGCTTGGCCGCTTCGATGATCGTGTCCTTGGAGTAGAAGCCGCTGAAGAACGGCGTGCCCACCAGCGCCAGCGTGCCGATGACGCTGGTCCAGAAGGTGATCGGCATGTACTTGCGCAGGCCGCCCATCTTGCGCATGTCCTGCTCGTGGTGCATGCCGATGATCACCGAGCCCGCGGCCAGGAACAGCAGCGCCTTGAAGAACGCATGCGTCATCAGGTGGAACACCGCGGCCGAGTACGCCGACACGCCGAGCGCGACGGTCATGTAGCCCAGCTGCGACAGCGTCGAGTACGCGACGACGCGTTTGATGTCGTTCTGCACGATGCCGATCAGGCCGGTGAAGAAGGCCGTGGTAGCACCGATGAAGAGGATGAACTGCAGCGCGGTCTCCGACAGCTCGAACAGCGGCGACATGCGCGCCACCATGAAGATGCCGGCGGTGACCATCGTCGCGGCGTGGATCAGTGCCGAGATCGGGGTCGGGCCTTCCATCGAGTCGGGCAGCCACACGTGCAGCGGCACCTGGGCCGACTTGCCCATCGCGCCGATGAAGAGGCAGATGCAGACCAGGGTCGCGACCGACCACTCGAAACCGGTGATCACCTCGATCGTCTGGCCGCCACCGATGGTGGCATCGGCCGCGGCGAACACGGTGGCGTAATCCAGGCTGCCGAACCAGTACAGCACACCGGCGATGCCCAGCAGGAAGCCGAAGTCACCGACGCGGTTGACCAGGAACGCCTTCATGTTGGCGAACACCGCGGTCGGCTTCTTGAACCAGAACCCGATCAGCAGGTACGACACCAGGCCCACCGCTTCCCAGCCGAAGAACAGCTGCAGGAAGTTGTTGCCCATCACCAGCATCAGCATCGAGAAGGTGAACAGCGAGATGTAGCTGAAGAAGCGCTGGTAGCCCGGGTCCTCGGACATGTAGCCGATGGTGTAGACGTGCACCAGCAGCGACACGAACGTCACCACGACCATCATCATCGCGGTGAGGTTGTCGATCAGGAAGCCGACGTGCGCCGAGTAGTTGCCGACCTCGAAGAACGTGTAGACGTTCTCGTTGAAGGTGGGCGCGCCCTGCATCAGCTGCCACAGCGTGTAGGCCGACAGCGCGCAGCTGATCGCGACACCCGCGATGGTGACCGTATGTGCACCGGCGCGTCCGACCTGGCGGCCGAACAGGCCCGCGATGATCGAGCCCAGCAACGGGGCCAGAACGATCGCGATCAGGATGCCCTTGGAAATCGTGTACTCCATGCCCGGCTCAGCCCTTCAGCGTGTCGAGTTCGGCGACGTTGATCGTGCGCCGGTTGCGGAACAGCGTGACCAGGATCGCGAGACCGATCGCGGCCTCGGCCGCGGCCACGGTCAGGATGAAGAACACGAAGATCTGGCCGGCGGCATCCCCGAACTCGCGCGAGAACGCGATGAAGTTGATGTTGACCGCGAGCAGCATCAGCTCGATCGACATCAGCAGGATGATCACGTTCTTCCGGTTGAGGAAGATGCCGGCGACGCTGATGCAGAACAGCACCGCACCCAGCGAGAGGTAGTGGCCCAGCGCGAGGCCGGTGCCGAACAGGTCGGTCATTTCGCTTCTCCCTCGTCAGCGCCCGGCACGGGCTCGACGACCGGACGCACCGCGTCCATCTTGACCACGCGCATGCGGTCCTTCGCCTGGACGCGTGCCTGCTCGCTCGGATTCTGGTGCTTGGTGCCCGGACGGCGGCGCAGGGTGAGCATCACCGCGGCGATGACGGCGACGGTCAGGATGACCGCAGCCACCTCGAACGGCAGCAGGAAGTCGGTGAACAGACGGCGCGCGATCCACACCGTGTTCGACACGCCCGCCTCGTCGACCAGATCCGCGGCGAACGGCGCCATCTTCGCGCGCACGCCGATCAGGGTGACGATCTCGACCAGCATCACCACCGCGACGATCAGCCCGACCGGCAGATACCGCACGTAGCCCTCGCGCAGCGGCGCGACATCGACGTCCAGCATCATCACCACGAAGAGGAACAGCACCATCACCGCGCCGACGTAGACCAGCACCAGCGCGAGGCCCAGGAACTCGGCACCGACCAGCAGCCAGGTGCAGGCGGTGGAGAAGAACGTCAGTACCAGGAACAGCGCCGCGTGCACCGGGTTGCGGGCACTGATCACCGCGACCGCGGACATCACGGTGATCGCGGCGAAGACGAGGAATGCAATGAGCGTGGTTTCCATGACTTACCTGTACGCAGAGTCGGCGGCGCGGCGTTCTGCGATCTCGCTCTCGAGACGGTCGCCGATCGCCAGCAGCTGCGGCTTGGTCACGATGTTCTCGCCGCGGTTCTCGAAGTGGTACTCGTGCAGATGGGTCTCGACGATTGAGTCCACCGGGCACGATTCTTCGCAGAAGCCGCAGTAGATGCACTTGAACAGATCGATGTCGTAGCGCGTGGTGCGGCGGGTGCCGTCCTCGCGCTGCTCGGAATCGATCGTGATCGCCAGCGCCGGGCACACGGCCTCGCACAACTTGCATGCGATGCAGCGCTCTTCACCGTTGGGATACCGGCGCAGCGCATGCAGGCCGCGGAACCGCGGCGACTGCGGGGTCTTTTCCATGGGGTACATCAGCGTGTACTTGTCCCGGAACAGATACCGGAAGGTCAGTGCCATGCCGCCGAGCAACTCGAGCAGCAACAGGCCCCTGAACCATGCAACGAACTTGGCCATTACTGCCCTGCCTCGAAGATTCCGAAGTACGCCATCAGCGCGGTGACCACGATCCAGCCGATGCTGATCGGAATGAAGACCTTCCAGCCCAGCCGCATGATCTGGTCATAGCGGTAGCGCGGGAACGAGGCGCGGAACCAGATGAAGCAGCTGGCGAAGAAGAACACCTTCGCGAACAGCCACCACCAGCCGTCGACCGACAGCAGCGGAATGCCCAGGCCCTGGAACGGCGACAGCCAGCCGCCGAGGAAGAAGATCGCGACCAGGAAACTGATCAGGATCATGTTCGCGTATTCGGCGAGGAAGAACAGCGCGAACGCCGACCCCGAATACTCGACCATGTGCCCGGCGACGATTTCCGACTCGCCTTCGACGACGTCGAACGGCGCGCGGTTGGTCTCGGCCACGCCGGAGATGAAGTAGATGACGAACAGCGGCAGCATCGGCAGCCAGAACCAGTCGAACAGGCCCTTGCCGCCGGCCTGCGCCATGACGATCTCGGAGAGGTTCAGGCTGCCTGCGCCGACCATCACGCCGACGAGCGCGAAGCCCATCGCGATCTCGTAGCTGATCATCTGCGCCGAGGCGCGCATCGCACCGAGGAAGGCGTACTTCGAGTTCGATGCCCAGCCGGCGAGGATGATCCCGTAGATGCCCAGGCTGGTCATCGCCAGCAGATACAGCAGGCCGGCATTGGCGTTCGACAGCACCAGCTGCGCGTCGAATGGCACCACCGCCCAGGCCGCGAACGCCGGCGCCAGCGTGATCAGCGGCGCCAGCACGAACAGCACGCGCTGCGCGTTGGTCGGCTGGATGACTTCCTTGAACAGCAGTTTGAAGACGTCGGCGAAGGCCTGGAAGATGCCCATGCCCACGTACATCGGACCATGGCGCTGGTGCATCCAGCCCAGCAGCTTGCGCTCCCACACCACGTAGAACGCGACGCAGATGATCACCGGCATCGCGATCAGCAGGATCTTGAGCACGATCCACAGGATCAGCCCGATCGCGCCCAGCGACATCAGCCAGTCGTACAGCGGTGCGGACAGATCGCCCAGCAACGATGCGGTGTTGGTCACGCCGGCTTGGCTTGCACCGGTTTGGATCGCGCTCATGCCGCCACCACCTTGACCTTGCCGGCCGACAGCGCCGCCGTGGCGCCGTAGCCCGATTCCACCCACGCTGCGCCCGGCGCGACGCGATCGTCGACCGCCACCTGCAGCGTCGCGGTGCCGACCGCGTTCGACACCTTGGCCATGCCACCGTCGGCGACGCTGCTCGCAGCCGCGTCGTCGGGATGCAGCACGATGCGCGGACCCAGGGTCAGCGGATGCGACTGCAGCGCAGCCGCGCGACGGGTCAGGCCGTCGACGCGGTAGATCGCCTGGCTGACCGCCAGTTCGAAGCCGTCACCGTCGACGACCGGCGCCGCGGATGCGGCCACCGTGACCGCCCTGCCCTGCACGCCCGCCCGCAGGCCGGCGAGATCGGTGAACTCGAAGCCCGGGGCTTCGAGCGCGCCACCCAGGGCACGCAACACGCGCCAGCCGGCGCGCGCGTCACCCGGCAGCTTGCCGGCCGCAGTGGCGTGCTGGTCGCGGCCTTCGAGATTGGTCAGCGTCGCGTCGATTTCGGCGAGTGCCCCGATCGGCAGGATCACGTCGGCGACGCTGCGCGTGGACTGGCAGGCGAAGTGGCTGAAGGCCACGACCTGCGCCGCGCCCAGCGCCTGCAGCGCCTGCGCCTGGTCGGCGAAGTCCAGACCCGGCTCGATGCCGTAGATCACGTACGCGCCGCGGCGCTCGGCCAGCATCGCGTTGGCATCGCGGGCACTCGGCAGTACGCCGAGGCGCGACAGACCCAGGGCATTCGCGCCATGCGGAATGCGGCACAGCGAGGCGCCCGTCTCGGCAGCGAGCGCCGCCGCGGCCTTGCGGATGTCGGCCGCGTGCGCGCTGGCTTCCGCCTGCGCACCGACGATGATCGCCGCGTGCTTCGCGCCGCGCAGCGCATCACCGAGTTCGGCGACCTGCAGCGTTTCGGCGATCTTCGACGGCGCCACGATCGCCTTGTCTTCGATGTCGAAGGTGAAGTCGAAATCGACCGGATTGACCACGTACACCTTCGCGCCACGCTTCCACGCCTGACGCACGCGGTGATGCAGCAGCGGCACTTCGTGACGGAGGTTGCTGCCGACGAGCAGCACGACGTCGGCCTGCTCGAGTTCGGCGACCGGCATCGCGAAGGCTTCCGCAATGGCGCCATCGGAGAGATCGCGCTGGGCGATGCGGTGGTCGAGGTTGCCGGTGCCCAGGGCCTCGGCCAGACGTGCCAGCAGCGCGCCCTCCTCGTTCGAGGTCGACGGATGCACCAGCACGCCGAGTTCGTCGGCCGCGTTGTCGCGCAGGATCGTCATCGCGCGCTCGAGCGCCTCGTCCCACGAGGTCTCGCGCCATTCGCCGCCGTCCTTGACCAGCGGATGCACCGCGCGGTCGTCGGCCGTCAGGCCCTGGTGCGAATACCGGTCGCGGTCGGAAATCCAGCACTCGTTGACCGCTTCGTTGTCGCGCGGCACGGTGCGCATCACGTCGCCGCGGCGCAGGTGATGGAACAGGTTGCTGCCCAGCGCGTCGTGACCGCCGAGCGATTCGCGCGCGATCAGTTCCCACGGACGCGCACGGAAGCGGAACACCTTGTTGGTCAGCGCGCCGACCGGGCACACGTCGATGACGTTGCCCGACAGTTCGGTCGTCAACGGCTTGCCATCGTAGGTGCCGATCTGCAGGTTCTCGCCACGCTGCATGCCGCCCAGTTCGTAGGTCCCAGCGATGTCGGCGGTGAAGCGCACGCAGCGCGTGCACTGGATGCAGCGGGTCATCTCGGTGGCGACCAGCGGACCGAGGTTCTCGTCGGCGACGACGCGCTTGCGCTCGGCAAAGCGGCTGACCGAACGGCCGTAGCCGAGCGAGAGATCCTGCAGTTCGCACTCGCCGCCCTGATCGCAGATCGGGCAGTCGAGCGGATGGTTGATCAGCAGGAACTCCATCACGTTGCGCTGGGCCTTGAGCGCCTTCTCGTTGCGCGTGAAGACCTTCAGGCCGTCCATCACCGGCGTGGCGCAGGCCGGCGACGGCTTGGGCGCACCGCGGCCGCCGACTTCGGTGTCGACCAGGCACATGCGGCAGTTCGCGGCGATCTCGAGCTTGTCGTGATAGCAGAAACGCGGGATCGGAATGCCGGCCTTGTCGGCGGCATGGATGATCATCGAGCCCTTGGGCGCGGCCAGTTCGACGCCGTCGATGAAGACGGTGACGTGGTCGGGCGGCAGGTCCGGATTGACAGGTTGCGCGCTCATGCAGCGACACTCTTCATCAAGGCGACGACGCCCCTCGAGTCGAGGGGCTGGACGCTTTCGCGCGCAGCGCGGATGCGTCCGGGGAGCTGGAGACGTGCTGCGCTCATGCGGCGACTGCCTTCGGCACCACGGTGCCGTTGCGCTGGTCGTCGACGAGGAAGCGCTTGTTGAGAATCGCGTACTCGAATTCGTCCCAGAAATGACGCAGGAAACCCTGCACCGGCCAGGCGGCCGCTTCACCGAACGCGCAGATGGTGTGTCCCTCGATCTGGCCGGCCGCAGCCCGCAGCATCTGCAGGTCCTCGACCGTCGCGGTGTGATCGGCGATGCGGCACAGCATGCGGTACATCCAGCCGGTGCCTTCGCGGCACGGCGTGCACTGGCCGCAGCTCTCCTTGTAGTAGAAGCGCGCGATGCGTCGGCACGCGCGCACCATGCAGGTGGTGTCGTCCATGACGATGACCGCGCCCGAGCCGAGGCCGGAGCCGGCCTTCTGCAGCGCGTCGTAATCCATCGTCAGGCTCATCATGGTCTCGCCCGGCAACACCGGCATCGACGAACCGCCCGGAATCACGCCCTTGATGGTGCGGCCTTCGCGCATGCCGCCGCACAGGTCCAGCAGTTCCGAGAACGGCGTGCCCAGGCGGATTTCGTGGTTGCCCGGGTTGGCCACGTGGCCCGAGACCGAGAAGATCTTGCAGCCGCCGTTGTTGGGCTTGCCCAGGTCCATGAACCACTGCGCGCCGTTGCGCACGATCGCCGGCACCGAGGCGTAGGTCTCGGTGTTGTTGATCGTGGTCGGCTTGCCGTACAGACCGAAGTTGGCCGGGAACGGCGGCTTGAAGCGCGGCTGTCCCTTCTTGCCTTCCAGCGATTCCATCAGCGCGGTCTCTTCGCCGCAGATGTAGGCGCCCGCGCCGAGCGCGTTGTAGATGTCCACGTCGATGCCCGAGCCGAGCAGGTTCTTGCCCAGCCAGCCATTGGCGTACGCCTCGGCGGTGGCTTCTTCCAGATGCTCGAAGGGCTCGTGGTGGAATTCGCCGCGCAGGTAGTTGTAGGCCACGGTCGAGCCGGTCGCGTAGCACGCGATCGCCATGCCCTCGATGACCGAATGCGGGTTGTAGCGCAGGATGTCGCGGTCTTTCGCGGTGCCCGGCTCGGATTCGTCCGAATTGCAGAGGATGTACTTCTGCATCTCGCCCTTGGGCATGAAGCTCCACTTCAGACCGGTCGGAAAGCCCGCGCCGCCGCGGCCACGCAGGCCCGACTGCTTGACCATCTCGATCACGTCGGCCGGCGGGATCTTCTCTTCGAGGATCTTGCGCAGCGCGCTGTAACCACCCGTCTTGAGGTAGTTCTCGTAGGACCACGGCTTGTCGAAATGCAGCGTGGTGTAGACCGCCTGGTGCTCCTTCGGCGCAGGCCCGACGGGCCCGTAACCTTCGGAAGACTTGGGATGGTGATGTGCCATGTCCGCGCGATGCCCTACTTCAGACCGTCGATCAGCTCGTCCACCGCTTGCGGCGTGAGCTTCTCGTGGTAATGACCGTTGATGACCACGACCGGCGCGCCGCAGCACGCAGCCACGCACTCTTCCTCGCGCTTGAGGAAGACGCGACCGTCGGCGGTGGATTCACCCAGCTTGCAGCCCAGCTTCTTCTCCGCGTGCGCGACGAGATCCTCGGCGCCGTTGAGCCAGCAGCTGATGTTCGTGCAGAACGCGACGTTGTTGCGGCCGACCTGCTCGGTCTCGAACATCGAGTAGAACGTCGCGACCTCGTAGGCCCACACCGGCGGCAGGTCCAGATACTTGGCGACGCCGGCGATCAGCTCGTCGGTCAGCCAGCCGTTGTTCTGTTCCTGCGCCGCGAACAGGCCCTGCAGCACCGCGGAGCGCTTGCGGTCCTCGGGAAACTTGGTCAGCCAGTGGTCGATGTGCGCGCGCGTGTCGCCGCTGAGCACGACCATCGGATCGACGTTGCGGGCGTTCTCGAAATTGCCAGTCGCCTTCATCGGTCGACTTCTCCGAACACGATGTCATAGGTACCGATCATCGCCACCACGTCGGACAGCATGTGTCCGCTGGTGATGGCGTCCATCGACGAGAGATGCGCGAAACCGGGCGCGCGCAGATGCACGCGGAACGGCTTGTTCGCGCCGTCGGAGACCAGATAGCAGCCGAATTCGCCCTTCGGGGCCTCGACTGCGCTGTAGGTCGCGCCGGCGGGCACGCTGTAGCCCTCGGTGAACAGCTTGAAGTGATGGATCAACGCTTCCATGTCGTCCTTCATCGATTCACGCGACGGCGGCGACACCTTGTAGTTGTCCAGCATGACCGGGCCGGGGTTCGCCCGCAGCCAGTTCACGCACTGCTGGATGATCTTCGCCGACTCGCGCATTTCGAACACGCGCACGAGATAGCGGTCGTAGCAGTCGCCGTTGACGCCCACCGCAATGTCGAAATCGACGTCGGCGTACTTGGCGTAAGGCTGGGTCTTGCGCAGATCCCATTCGACGCCGGAACCCCGCAGCATCGGGCCGGTCATGCCCCAGGCCTTGGCCAGCTCCGGCGGGATCACGCCGATGCCGACGGTGCGCTGCTTCCAGATGCGGTTGTCGGTGAGCAGGGTTTCGTACTCGTCGACGCGACCCGGGAAATCCTTAGCGAACGCCTCGAGATAGTCGAGCATCGAGCCGCCGCGCCACTTGTTGAAGCGCTTCAGCTTCTCGCCCTTGCGCCAGCGCGACTCGGCGTACTGCGGCATCTGCGCCGGCAGATCGCGGTAGACGCCGCCGGGGCGGTAATAGGTCGCGTGCATGCGCGCGCCCGAGACCGCCTCGTAGACGTCCATCAGTTCTTCGCGCTCGCGGAACGCGTAGAGCATCACCGCCATCGCGCCGAGGTCGAGCGCGTTCGAACCCACCCACATCAGGTGGTTGAGGATGCGGGTGATCTCGTCGAACAGCGTGCGGATCCACTGCGCACGCTCGGGCGCCTCGATCCCCATCAGGGTCTCGATCGCGCGCACGTAGGCGTGCTCGTTGCACATCATCGACACGTAGTCGAGGCGGTCCATGTAACCGATCGACTGGTTGAACGGCTTGGACTCGGCCAGCTTCTCGGTGCCACGGTGCAGCAGGCCGATGTGCGGATCGGCGCGCATCACGGTTTCGCCGTCCATCTCCAGGATCAGCCGCAGCACGCCGTGCGCGGACGGATGCTGGGGACCGAAGTTGAACGTGTAGTTGCGGATTTCCTGCTTCAGCGCTTCCGCGCTCGGCGTCGCGTTGGTGTGCAGCGAGGTGGTCGGGACGGCGCTCACTTGGCAGCCTCCGCGCGACGCGCCATCTGCTCGCCGCTCGCGGTCGCGAAGCGGGCATCGTCACGGATCACGCGCGGCACGCCGACGCGCGGCTCGACCGAGGTCACCGGCTCGTACACCACGCGCTTGCGCTCGGCGTCGTAACGCACTTCGACATTGCCGATCAACGGGAAGTCCTTGCGGAACGGGTGACCGACGAACCCGTAGTCGGTCAGGATGCGACGCAGGTCCGGGTGACCTTCGAAGATCACGCCGAACAGATCGAACGCCTCGCGCTCGAACCAGTTGGCGACCGGCCAGAGCACGGTCAACGACGAGACCACCGGCAGATCGTCGCTCGGCGCGAAACACCGCAGCATCACGCGCTGGTTGTGCTGGATCGACAGCAGCTGCGCGACTGCGGCAAAACGCCGCTGCGGGACCGGAATCTCGGCATCGCCCTGCGGCTGCGCGACCTGGCGACTGCCGGTTTCGCCGAACTTGAAACGGCCCGGACCGCGCCCTTCGACACCGCGGCTGAAGCCCTCGGAGGACACGTCGGTATCCCACTCGTCGCTGCCGTGGCCGAGGTAGTCGACGCCGCAAACGTCGATCAGCATTTCGAAACCGAACTCGTCGCGCAATGCGCGCGCGGTGTCGAGCCAGTCGCCGGCGGTGGTGACCGTCACCTCGCCACGCGGCAGGGCCACCGCCACGTCGGCGTCGGAGAAGCGCGCGCGCAGGCGCGCGGCGAACGCGGTGGAGGACTCACGCATCGCGCTGCCCCGTCTTGGTGTCGCCGAAGTTGGTCGCGCGGCGGATCTTCTTCTGCAACTGAAGAATGCCGTAGATCAGCGCCTCGGCCGTCGGCGGGCAGCCCGGCACGTAGACGTCGACCGGCACGATGCGGTCGCAACCGCGCACCACCGAATACGAGTAGTGATAGTAACCGCCGCCGTTGGCGCAGCTACCCATGGAGATGACCCACTTGGGATCCGGCATCTGGTCGTAGACCTTGCGCAGCGCCGGGGCCATCTTGTTGACCAGCGTGCCGGCCACGATCATCACGTCCGACTGGCGCGGCGACGGGCGGAACACCACGCCGTAGCGGTCGAGATCGAGGCGCGCCGCACCGGCGTGCATCATCTCCACCGCGCAGCAGGCCAGACCGAAGGTCATCGGCCACATCGAGCCGGTGCGCGCCCAGTTGAGCAGCACATCGGAACTGGTCGTGACGAAACCGCGCTCGAGCAGCGGGTTCTCGCCTTCCGGGCGCAGGATGTCGTCCACGCGGCCTTCCGGCAGCGGGTTGTTCATCAGGCGCGCGACGGTCTGGTTCACTCCCATTCCAGCGCTCCCTTCTTCCACACGTAGACGAAGCCGAGCAGCAGCATGCCGGCGAAGATGCCCATCTCGATCAGGCCCAGCACACCGAGTTCGCGGAACACGGTGGCCCAGGGCACGATGAAGATGATTTCCAGATCGAAGACGATGAACTGGATCGCGATCAGGTAATAGCGCACGTCGAACTGCATGCGCGCGTCTTCGAATGCTTCGAAGCCGCACTCGTAGGGCGACAGCTTTTCCAGCGTCGGGCGCTTGGGCCCCAACAGGTTGCCAATGATCAGCAATGCAATGCCGATCCCCGTGGCAACGATCAGGAACAGCAGGGTCGGCAGATATTCGGCCAGCACTCGGATGTTCTCTCGGCTACGGCCGCAATGTGCGGCCTTGGCTCGGCGCCCGTGACGCCGCATTCTCGAAGCGTCGGAGCGCTTCACGAAGGCCGGGCGATGCACTGATGCGCGATCGCCCGATCACCGCAATTGTACCGGTTACAGAACTGGGGAGTAAACGATTTCCGGCCTGCGTATCGGCTGCGGACGCCGCCACGCGCCGTGGCCGCATCCGAACCGCGACGGATGCGCGCGAATGATTCGCGTCCGCGCGCCATGACCATCGACCGGACACGAAAAAGCCCCGCTTGCGCGAGGCTTTCCGTGTTCGATACGCATCGAGCGCATCGCTTTTTCCGGTTGGTGCCCAAGGGGGGACTCGAACCCCCACGACCTAAGCCGCTACCACCTCAAGGTAGTGCGTCTACCAATTCCGCCACCTGGGCAGGTCAACCTGAAACCTCATCCGCGGCTGGTGCCCCGGCGAGCCGCGCATTGTAATCCCTATCAATCGTTCTGGGGAGTGGGCTGCGGCGATTCCTGCGAAGAATTTTCCGTTGCCGGCGGTGCAGCCGGCACAGCGCCGTCGGCCGCAGGCGCCGTCGGCACCGTGGCATCGGCAGGCGCAGGCGGCGCAACCGGCGTCGCCGGCGCACCCTCGACCGGCACGGTCGGCACCTGGCCACCCATCACGCCCAGATCCATGTCCAGCGCGTTGGGATTGGCGCGGTGCATCGCGTACCAGGCCATGAACAGCGTGATCGCGAAGAAGCTGATCGCCAGCCACTTCGTGGCCTTGGACAGGAAGTTGGATGAACCGCGCGCGCCGAACACGGTGGCGGACGCGCCACCGCCAAAACCGGAGCCGGCCGCGGCGCCGGCGCCGCGCTGCATGAGGATCAACGCGATCATCGCGATGGCGACGATGACGAACAGGATGTTGAAGACGGTCAGCAGCATTGCGTGGGTGCTCTGGGGTGCCCGCGAACGGGCCTTGTGTCGGAAGCGCCGGCTGCGCTCAGCGCGCGGCCGCGGCGACGATGGCGAGGAAGTCGTCGGCGGCCAGCGAGGCGCCGCCGATCAATCCGCCGTCGACGTCGGGCTGCGAGAACAGCGCAGCGGCATTGTCGGGCTTGCAGCTGCCGCCATACAGCAGCGGCAACGAATCGGCGATTCTAGCATCCTGCTTCGCGACGACGCCACGCAGGAAGGCGTGGACGGCCTGGGCCTGCTCGGGACTGGCGGTCAGCCCGGTGCCGATCGCCCAGACCGGCTCATAGGCGACGATCGCACCGTCGAACGCGGCGACGCCGGCCTCCGCCAGGACGGCCTCGACTTGGGCGGCGATCACCGCCTCGGTGCGCCCGCCTTCGCGCTGCTCGCGGGTTTCGCCCACGCACAGGATCGGGACGAGACCCGCGGCATGGGCCGCGACGAACTTCCGGGCGACCAGCGCGTCGTCCTCGGCGTGGTACTGGCGCCGTTCGGAATGCCCGACCAGCGTGCAGGTGGCGCCGACGTCGACGAGCATCGATGCGGCCACTTCGCCGGTGTAGGCGCCCTTGGCATGCGCACTGACGTCCTGCGCGCCGAAGGCCACGCCGCGCCGGCCGTGCGACTGGGTCAGCAACGGGAGATACGGGAACGGCGGCAGCACGATCGCCTCCACCCCGCCCGGCAGGCCGGCGGCGATGGCGTCGACGAGTTCGGTGGCGAAGGTGCGGCTGCCCTGCAGCTTCCAATTGCCGGCGACGATCCTGCGGCGCATGCGCGACTCCTTGTGACGAGAGGCGCACGAGGATAGCCGATGCGCGTGCCTGACCGGTTCAGGGACCGACCACGTCATCGTGCATCGGCGCCAGCCGGCGCAGCAGCCGGTTCTGAGCCGCGACCGGCACGCCGCGGCGTTCCATGACCCGGATCAGGTTCTCGACCAGCGCGTTGAACTGCGCCGTGGTGATGCCGCGGCCCGCGTGCGCCTCCTCCATCGTCAGCCCGTCGTAGCGGCAGGGGCCGCCGGAGACGCTGCAGAACTGCGCGATGAGCATGCCGCGCAGGCGCACGATATTGGCCAGTGCGAACTGGAAGTTGATGCGTTCGTCCTCGACCACGACATCGAGCAGATCGTCCACGATGCCCTCGATGCCCGCCTGCCCGCCGAGCGCGCGATACAGCGCATCGTCGGCCGGCGCAGCGGCGGCGAGCGGCACCGATGGCGTGGGCCGCGTGGCGCAGCCGGACGCGCCGACGGCCAGCACGCAGGTCGCCAGCAGCACACGGATGGATGCGCCCGCGGCCATCAGAAGCTTGCCTGCACGGACAGGTAGGCGCCGCGCTGGCGCTGCAGCGTGGCGATGTCGCCCAGATCGGCCCACGCGCCGACGACCGCGACGCGCTTGTTCGGGAACCAGGCGACGAACACATCACGCCAGTCGTCCTCGCGCGCGAAGCCGAGGTTGTCGGGTTTCTGCCGGTACTCGATGCCCACCGCCCAGCGCGGGTCCAGCAGCACCACGGCGCTGCCTTCGGCGACGACGCTGTAGCCCGCGCGGCGGTCGCCGCCGAACCCCAGCAGACCGGCCTGGTTGGCGCGCGTCGCGCGCACCGTGCCGCTGAGCAGCAGGTTGCGTCCGCCGGCTGCCGCCAGCAGCAACCGTGACGCGCTGACGTAGACATCGACGCCGGTGTCGTCGCGCGCACCGACCAGCGACGGCACCGCGAAATCCAGCTGCCGCTTGGCCTGTACGCCGAGCGCGACCTGCGGGCCGTGCCCGTAAACCAGATCGCCACGCAGCCGCAGCTTCGCGCCGAGCACATCCTGGCGGAAGCGCGCGGTCGGCAGCGACAGGGTGTCGCGCAGCGTATCGAGCGAGAACGTCTGCCGCGCGATCGACAGTTCGATGCGGTTGTCCCAGCTCCAGGCCGCCCCGATCACGTCGAGCCCGTAGTCGTCAGTGCGCACCGCGGTCACGAACGCGGTGCCGCCCTGCTGGTCGTCGGTGCCGTAGCCGGCGAGCACGGCCCAGGGCACGAGCCCTCCGCCCGCGGCGCCCTCGATCTGGCTGGCGCCGCCGGTCGCGAGCAGGCGTCCGTCGCCGGCATGGCACGCGAGCGCCGGCAGGCCGGCCAGCGCCGCGAGTGCCCACGCATGCAGGTGCCGCCTCATGTGCCCGCCTGTGTGCGCTGGAACTGCGTGCACCACTCGACGAAGGCATCGGCGGCGAGCGGTCGCGAGAACAGGTAGCCCTGCACCATGTCGCACCGGAGCGCCTCGAGGATCGCCAGACTCTCCGGCCCCTCGACGCCTTCGGCGATGACCTTCAGACCCATGTTGTGGCCGATCTCGATCGCCGATCGCACGATCACCGCATCGCCGCTGCCATTGCCCAGGTCGGAAACGAAGCTCCTGTCGATCTTGATCTCGTCCACCGCCAGGCTGCGCAACTGCGCGAGCGAGGAGTGGCCGGTGCCGAAATCGTCGATCGACAGGCGTACGCCCTGCCCGCGCAGCCGGTGCATGGTGGCCCGCGCCGCCTCGACGTCCCGCATCACGGTGTGCTCCGTCACTTCCAGCACCAGGCTGCCCGCGGCGACGCCGTGGGCCTGCAGGCACTGCCCCACGTAGCCGGGCAGGTCGCCGTCGACGAGATCCATCGGCGACAGGTTGACCGCCACGCCTTCGATCAGGCCATCGGCGATCCACGGCGCGACCTGGCGCAGGGCATCGTCGATCACATGGCGGGTGATCGCGCGGATCATCCCGGAGCGTTCGGCCAGCGGAATGAACTCGTCGGGCGTCACGTCGCCGTACTCGGGGGTCGTCCAGCGCAGCAGCGCTTCGACGTGCACCACGCGGCGGCTGGCGAGATCGATCTTGGGCTGGAACACCAGCCGGAACTGGCGCAGTTCGAGTGCGTGCCGCAGCAGACCCATCAAGCCGACCTGGCGCAGATGGTGTTCGTCGTCGCCGGCCCGATAGACCAGCACGCGCCGGTGCTGCTGCTTGGCTTCGTACATCGCGATGTCGGCCCGCCGCAGCAGCGTCGCCGCGTCGTCCGCGTGGGCCGGATAGACCGCGACGCCGATGCTGGCTTCCAGGCCGACCTGGGTGTCCGCCAGCAGGAACGGGGTCTCCAGCACCCGGGCGAGCTGGCGCGCGCGTTCGCAGGCCGCATCGGCGTCCGCATCGTCGAGCAGCACCAGGAATTCGTCGCCGCCCAGCCGCGCGAGCATGTCCTCGCCCCGCACCGCCGCGCGCAGGCGCTGCGCGACCCCGGTCAGCACCGCGTCGCCGTAGACGTGGCCCAGCGAATCGTTGATCTCCTTGAAGCGGTCCAGATCGAGGATCAGGACCGCGCAGGTGCGGCCGTGCCCGCGGGCGCGTTCGATCGTGCGCGCCAGCACGCCCAGCGCGTGGCTGCGGTTCGGCAGTCCAGTGAGCTCGTCGTGGGTGGACTGGAAGCGGATGCGCGCCTCGCGCTGGCCGATCTCGCGCTGCATCGCATTGAATGCACCGGCGAGATCGGCGAGCTCGTCGCGGCCACGCACCGGCAGTGGATCCGCGTAATCACCCGCGCCGATGCGCCGCGCGGCATCGGCCAGCCGCTGCACCGGACGCGCGATGCCCTGCCCCACCAGCACCGCGAGCGCGGCCGCCACGAGCGCCGCGAGCCCGGCCACCCACAGGATCTGGTCGCGCAGCCGGTGATACGGGGCCAGCGCCTCGTCGAGGTCGGCCAGCAGCATCACCTGCACCCCCTGGCCGGCGCCCTGCGCGGCGCGGAAGGTATGCGAGGCGTAATGACGGCCATCGAGCGCGAGGTCGACATTGTCGCCATCGGCCGCGCGGCCGGCGTAACGGCTGCGGCGCAGCGCTTCGGTCTGGGGATCGGGCAGCGTCGAGGCGAGCACGCGGAGGTGGTCGCCATCGTCCTCGACGAACACCACCTCCATGCCGACGATGCCGCGGTAACGGCGCGCCAGCACCTCGCCGTACTGCAGCCCCACCGCCGCCCATGCCACGCGGCGCGGCGCCATCACCGGCACCACCGCCACCAGGAACGGCCGTGCGTCGAGCAGCGCGACACCGGTCGCCCGGCCCTCGGCCCCCGCCTGGGCGAGCAGCGGCGCCATCGCGCGCGCGGTATCGGCATCGTCTTCGGGGCCGATCGCCACCTGCACCGCGCCGTCCGGCGCCAGCAACAGGGCGACATCGGCATTGATCCGCGTGCCCTGGTTGAGCAGCGCGATTTCGGCCGTCGGCTGGTCCCGGGTGGCGACCGCGGCCCGGAAGGCGAAATCGTCGGCCAGCACCGAGACCGATTCCTGCAACCGTTCGGCACTGGCGGCGGACAGCTGCGCCCACACGCGCTCGCTGACCCGCAGCTGCTCGCCCAGCTGTTCGCGCACCGCGCGCTCGGCGGCAACCCCGACGATGCCCAGCGTCGCGATCTGGGCGCCGATCAGCAGCAGCAGGAATCCCAGGACGATGCGCCCGCGGAAACCGAGACCGCGTCTCGGCAGCAGCGGCTCATCCCCCACGCTTGAGACTCCGGAACCGCTCCTGCAGCTGACGCAGCCGTGCATCGGCCGGTTGCGGCGCCATGCGCGCGGCCTCCAGATCGAGCGTGACCCGCTCGACCTGCCCCGCGCCCACCCGCACGCGGCGCGTCACCGGCGCACCGGGACCGGCGTCGAGCCGCTCGTGCCAGATTTGCAGCGTGTAATCGCCGGCCGGCGCCTGCAGCCGCGCCGCACCGGCGGCATCGGTGGTGGCGAAGTACGGCGTATCGAGTACGACGACGTAGCCGAGCATCCAGTCATGGATGTTGCAGCCCAGCTCGACCACGCCCGGCGTCTCGAACAGCACCGGCTGGGCCTGGCGTCCGCTGTAGAGCGGCAGCTCGAAACGCTGCGCCGGCGAGAACGAATAGACCTGGTGGCGGAAATTGTCGCTGTTGGGAAACCGCACCCGGCTTCCGACCGTGACCGGCAGCACGTGCGGCACGAATTCCGCCTGGCGCTGGTCGATTTCGCCCGTCATCGGGCGCACGGCCGCACGCGCGGCCGGCGAATGCAGACTCACCACGGCGCCTGCCAGGCGTGCACCGTCCCCGTCCACCGATACCGTCAGCGACGCCGCCACTGCACCATCCATTGCACAGACCGCGAGCGCGCACAGACTCCATTGCAACGCCCGGAGGCGCAGCCCGTTCCACGCGATCATTCCCGATAGTCCCCTTGCTCACCGCACGCAAGCGGCCCGCGCATTGCACCAGAACCGGTGACCTCGCGCCACCGGCATGCGATCGCTGCGTCGAGGTCTCGCGGCGCGGACGACCCGGACGTTCGCCAAGCCGTGCGACACGTTGCCGCACGCATCCGCACACGGAAACGGCGCCGCGAGGGCGCCGTTCCATCGGGACGTCGGCCCGGAGGCCGTGTCTGCGGTCCTACTTCAGCTTGATTTCGCGCAGACGCTCTTCGAGATAGCCCTGCGCGGTGATCGCCTCGGGATACCGGCTCGGATTGCCGTCGCTCACCGTCGACGGCAGCACGTCGATGACGAAATCCGGATTCGGGTGCAGGAAGAACGGCACCGAATAGCGCGGCTTGCGCGCCTGCTCGCCCGGCGGATTGGTCACGCGGTGCGTCGTCGACGGATACACGTGGTTGGTCAGGCGCTGCAGCATGTCGCCGATGTTGACGACGATGGTGTCGGCGTCGGATGTGAACGGCACCCACTCGCCACGCGATGACTTCACTTCCAGGCCGGCCGCGCTCGCGCCGACCAGCAGCGTGATCAGGTTGATGTCCTCGTGCGCGCCGGCGCGCTCGTTCGGAATGTCGTCGGCGGTGATCGGCGGGTAGTGGATCGGGCGCAGGATCGAGTTGCCGTAGTCGGTCTTGTCGACGAAGTAGTCCTCCGGCAGACCGATATGCAGCGCCAGCGCCGACAGCACCTTCGAGCCCAGCGCATCGAGCGTCTGGTACAGGCCGTAGCCGTGTTCGCGGAAGCCCGGCACCTCGGTCGGCCACAGGTTCGGCGGCATGACGTCACGGTACTTCGAGTCGTCGGGAATCTCGCGGCCGATGTGCCAGAACTCCTTGAGGTCGAAATGCTGGGCACCCTTCGCGGTTTCCACGCCGAACGCGGTGTAGCCGCGCGCACCGCCGCCGCCTGCCACGTGATACTGCTGCTTGGTCGCGTCCGGCAGGGCGAAGAACGCCTTGAACACGTCGTAGGCGCCATCGATCTGCGCCTGCGGAATGCCGTGCCCGTTGATGCCCGCGAAGCCCCACTCGCGGTAGGCGGCGCCGAGTTCGGCCACGAAGGCGTCCCGGTCCGTGCCGAAACGGCGGATGTCGAGCGTGGGAATACGGGGGGGCATCGCGGACTCCTTGGAATCAGGCGGCGGCCGCGCGCACGGCGTCGGCCAGTTGGTCGAGGGTCGATTGCATCAGGGTGTCGTCGTCGGCTTCGACGGTCACACGGACCACCGGCTCGGTACCCGAAGGACGCAGGAACGCGCGGCCACGGCCCTGCACGGCGGCCTGTGCATCGGCGAGCGCGGCCTGCACGGCCGGCGCGTCCGCCGGCTTCGATGCACCTGCGTAGCGCACGTTGATGGTCTTCTGCGGCACTTTCGACAGACCATGCAGCGCTTCCTGCAGCGACTGCCCGCGTCGACGCAGCACCTCGAGCACCTGCAGCGCGCTGATGATGCCGTCGCCGGTCGTCGCGCGGTCCAGGCACAGCAGGTGGCCGGAGGTTTCGCCGCCCAGCACGCCGTCGTGTTCGAGCAGCATCTGGTGCACGTAGCGGTCGCCGACCTTCGCGCGGGCGAAGCCGATGCCGGCCTCGCCGAACGCACGTTCCAGGCCGAAATTGCTCATCAGCGTGCCGACCACCGGACCCTGCAGACGGCCCGACTGGTGCCAGTCGCGCGCGAGGACGTACAGCAGATCATCGCCGTCGCGCACGGTGCCGTTGGCATCGACGAACAGCACGCGGTCGCCGTCGCCGTCGAAGGCGATGCCGAGATTCGCGCCGCTGCGGCTGACGCGCTCGCTCAGGAATTCGGGATGGGTGGAGCCGACGCCGGCATTGATGTTGACGCCGTTGGGCTCGGCGCCGATCACCTCGACCTGCGCGCCGAGTTCGCGCAGCACGATCGGGCCGACCTGGTAGGTCGCGCCGTTCGCGCAGTCCACCACGATGCGCATGCCGTCGAGATCGAAACCACGCGGCACCGAGGCCTTGCAGGCTTCGACGTAGCGGCCTACCGCGTCACGGGTGCGCACGGCCTTGCCGAGCTTCTCGGAGGCGACGGTGCGGAACGGCTGGTCGAGCGCGGCTTCGATCGCGAGTTCGGTCGCGTCGTCGAGCTTCTCGCCCTGCGCGCTGAAGAACTTGATGCCGTTGTCGTGATGCGGATTGTGCGAGGCGGAAATGACGATGCCGCCGTCGGCGCCGAGCGAGCGCGTCAGATGCGCGACCGCGGGCGTCGGCATCGGGCCCATCAGCTGCACGTCCACACCCGCCGCGACCAGCCCGGCTTCCAGCGCGGCCTCGAACATATAGTTCGAGATGCGCGTGTCCTTGCCGATCAGCACCTGCGGACGCCGCCAGTCGCCGCCGCGTCCGCGCAGCGAATGGCCGTAGGCATTGCCCAGGCGCAGTACGAAATCGGCGGAGATCGAGCCTTCGCCGACCCGCCCGCGGATGCCATCCGTCCCGAAATACCGACGGCTCACGCAGCGGCCTCGATCGGCATGTCCTGCTTGCCGAGCAATGCCACCAGACGGGAAATGCGGTCGCGCATTTCGCGGCGATCGCAGATCTGGTCGATCGCGCCGTGCTCGAGCAGGAATTCCGAGGTCTGGAAGCCTTCGGGCAGGGTCTCGCGCACGGTCTGCTCGATCACGCGCGGGCCGGCGAACCCGATCAGCGCTTCGGGCTCGGCGATGTTGATGTCGCCGAGCATCGCGAACGAGGCGGAGGTCCCGCCGTAGGTCGGGTTGGTCAGCACCGAGATGTACGGCAGGCCCGCTTCGCGCAGCCGTGCCAGCGCGGCCGAGGTCTTGGCCATCTGCAGCAGCGAGAACATGCTCTCCTGCATGCGCATGCCACCGCTCGCGGCGAAGCTCACGAAGGGCGCGTGCAGGGCGAGCGCCTGCTCGGCGGCGCGGGCGAACTTCTCGCCGCCGACCGAGCCCATCGAGCCGCCCATGTAGGCGAAGTCCATCGCGGCGGCGACGATCGGGCGCTGCATCAGCGTGCCCTGCATCGCGATCAGCGTGTCTCGCTCACCGGTGGCGCGCTGCGCGGCCTTGATGCGGTCCGAGTACTTCTTCTGGTCCTTGAACTTCAGGATGTCGGTCGGGCCCAGATCGGCCGCGATCTCATGCAGGCTGCCCGGGTCCAGAAATGCCTTCAGGCGCGCGCGCGCGCGGATCGCGCGGTGGAAGTTGCACTTCGGGCAGACCTCCAGATTCTCTTCGAGCTCCGGGCCGTACAGCACGGCGCTGCAGCGCTCGCACTTCTCCCACAGGCCTTCGGGAACGCTGCGCTTCTTGGCCGCGGGCGCATCGGTGCGGATGCGCGGCGGCATGATCTTCTGCAACCAGGACATGGGCGTATTTCTCCCGACGGCCGCAACGGGGCCGCAAAACGCGGAAGTGTACCCGACCGCCCCCGGCGGCCCGCTGCCCGCAATGCCGCCCCGGTTCAGGGAGCGTCGAGCGCCCTGCGCAACGGCGCAAGAAACGCCTGCGCCCGTGCAGCGGCCTCGTTCGCATCCGCTGCCCCGTCGAGCGCGGCGACCAGCGCACTGCCGACGACGACACCGTCGGCATCGACCGCCATCGCGGCGGCACTCGCGGCGTCACGGATACCGAAACCGGCCACCACCGGCGCACGGCTGGCGGCGCGGATCGACCGCAGCCGGGTCGAGGCCTGCACGGGATCGAGCCGCTCCGCCGCGCCGGTCACCCCGGCGAAACTCACGTAGTACAGATAGCCCTGCGCGCGTGCGCACAGCGCCTCGATGCGCGCGTCGGTCGTCGTCGGGGAGGCCAGCAGCACCAGCGCGATGCCGGCCGCGTCGAAGCCCACGCGGAAGTCGTCGGCTTCCTCGGGTGGCAGGTCGACCAGCAGCACGCCGTCCACGCCGGCCTCTGCGGCCTGGCGCGCGAACGTGTCGGCGCCGCGGATGTCGACCGGATTCAGATAACCCATCAGCACGACCGGCGTGGTGACGTCCTGCGCGCGGAAGGTGCGTACCGCGTCGAGCACGTAGGTCATGCCCGCGCCGCGTCCCAGCGCGCGCTCGGAACTGCGCTGGATGGTCGGGCCGTCCGCCATCGGGTCGGAGAACGGCACACCGAGTTCGATGACGTCGGCGCCGGCCGCGACCAGCGCATGCATCACCGGCACGGTGGCCTTGAGCGCGGGGTCGCCCGCGGTGAAGAACGGGATCAGGGCCTTGCGGCCGGCGTCGCGGAGTGCGGCGAAGCGGCTGTCGATGCGGTTCATGGCGGTGCGGGGCGCTCCGGTGCCTGAAGCGGCCAGTCGCGACGCCGTGGAGTCGACGCTGGACGCACTCACAGCACGAACCCTTCGCGCTGGGCGATCGTGTGCACGTCCTTGTCGCCGCGGCCGGACAGGTTGGCGAGCACCATCGCGTCCTTCGGCAATTCGCGTGCGAGCTTGATCGCCTGCGCGATCGCGTGGCTGGATTCGAGCGCGGCGAGGATGCCTTCGGTCTTCGCGAGCTGATGGAACGCGGCCAGGGCTTCGTCGTCGGTGATGCCGACGTATTGCGCACGGCCGGCATCGGCGAGGAAGGAGTGCTCGGGGCCGACGCCCGGATAATCGAGGCCGGCGGAGACCGAATGCGTTTCGGTGATCTGGCCGTCGTCGTCGCAGATCACATAGGTGCGGTTGCCGTGCAGCACGCCCGGGCGACCGGCGGCGATCGACGCGGCATGGCGGCCGGTGTCGATGCCGTCGCCCGCCGCCTCGGCGCCGACGATGCGCACCTGAGGGTCGTTGAGGAACGCATGGAACAGGCCGATCGCATTGCTGCCCCCGCCGACGCAGGCGGTGATCGCGTCCGGCAGGCGGCCGTACTCGGCCAGCATCTGCGCGCGCGCCTCGCGGCCGACGATCGCGTTGAAATCGCGGACCATCCGCGGATACGGATCGGGACCGGCGACCGTGCCGATGATGTAGAAGGTGTCGCGCACATTCGAGACCCAGTCACGCATCGCCTCGTTGAGCGCGTCCTTGAGCGTCGCCGAGCCCGAAGTCACCGGCACGACTTCCGCGCCCAGCAGGCGCATGCGGTAGACGTTGATCTTCTGCCGCTCGATGTCGGTCGCGCCCATGTAGACCACGCATTCCAGGCCCAGCCGCGCGGCGACGGTGGCACTGGCCACGCCGTGCTGGCCGGCGCCGGTCTCGGCGATGATCCGGGTCTTGCCCATGCGACTGGCGAGCAGCGCTTGGCCCACGGTGTTGTTGATCTTGTGCGCGCCGGTGTGGTTCAGGTCCTCGCGCTTGAGCAGGATGCGCGCGCCGCCGACGGCCTCGCTGAGCCGTTCGGCGTGATAGATCGGGCTCGGCCGTCCGACGTAGTGGGCCAGGTCCTTGTCGAACGCCTCCTGGAACGCAGGATCCGCCTTGGCGGTGTCGTAGGCCGCCGCGAGTTCGGCGACCGGCTCCATCAGCGTGTCGGCGACGAAGCGGCCGCCGTAGCGGCCGAAGTGGCCGTTGGCGTCGGGCCATACGTGGAAATCGGTGATCGGAGACTGCGACATCAGGGCGGGCCACGGTGCGGACTGACTCGTACTCTAACGCACACATCGCACGACCAGAATCGATAAGATCTGACGGAACCGTCAGGAAATCTCACATGCCGGACACCGATCTGCCACCGCTCAACGCGCTGCGCGCCTTCGAGGCCGCCGCGCGCCTCGGCAGCCTGAGCCGCGCGGCCGAGGCGCTGCACGTGACCCATGGCGCGATCAGCCGCCAGGTGCGCCTGCTCGAGGACGCGCTGGGGACGGCCCTGTTCGTGCGCGCGGGTCGTGGCCTGCGGCTCACCCCGGCCGGGCTGCGGATGCGCGATGCCGCGGGCGATGCATTCGCGCGTCTGCAGGGCGCGGCCGCGGCGATCCGGCGCTCGGGCGCCGGACAGGCGCGCGTGCTTGGGTGTCCGGGGAGCCTGCTCGCCCGCTGGATGATTCCGCGACTGCCGCGCCTGGGCGAGGCCCTGCCCGACCTGACCCTGCACCTGTCGCCGCACGAGGGCGCGTTCCCGGCCTCGCTGGACGGCTTCGATGCCGCGTTGCTGATCGGCACGCCGCCGTGGCCGGCTTCGTGGAGGGTGCGCGCACTCGCGTCGGAGCGGATCGGCCCGGTGCTCAGCGCGCGTCACGTCGACGCGACACGTCTCGCGGCCCTGGGCCCCGAGGCGCTGCTGCGCGAACCGTTGCTGCACACCGCTTCACGCCCGCAGGCCTGGCCGACGTGGGCCTCGCTGCAGGGCGCCGCGTCGCCGGACGATCTCGGCACGGGATTCGAGCATCTGTACTTCCTGCTCGAAGCTGCGGCCGCCGGGCTCGGCGTCGCGATTGCGCCGCAGGAACTCGTCGCCGACGATCTCGCCGCGGGCCGCCTGCTCGCGCCGTGGGGTTTCGTCGAAACCGATGCGCAGTGGATCCTGGCGACGCGCCGGGACGATGACGATCCGCGTCTCGATGCGCTGGCGGCGTGGCTCCGGCAGGAACTGGCCTGACGGCACGTGGAAGCGCGCGTGCGCGCGATCGGCGTCACCGGCAGAGTCCAGCGCGCGCAGGCGCGTGCCTGCACGGACCGCGATCAACGGATGCCGCGCACCGCCTCGACGAACGCGCGCATCCGCGCTGCATCCTTGATGCCCGGCGCGGATTCGATGCCGCTGGAGACATCGACGCCCGCCGGGTGCGCCACCTCGATGGCATGCGCGACATTGCCCGCATCGAGTCCGCCGGCGAGCCAGAACGGCGTGTCGAGCGATGCCGGCAGGGCCGCCCAGTCGAAGCGCTCCCCACTGCCGCCGGGCTCGCCGGCCGCGTGACCGTCGAACAGGAAGGCCGACGCGTGCGGCCACGCATCGAGCGTGCGCAGCGCCGCGGCCGGATCGCCGCCCATCGCAATCGCTTTCCAGTACGGCAGACCGAACTGCACGCAGAACGCGTCGTCTTCGGCGCCATGGAACTGCAGGATGTCCGGTCGCACCGCCGATACGATCCCGGCGACATCGTCGGCCGGCGTGTCCATCGTCAACGCGACGATGCGGACCGAGGGCGGCACCGCATCGCGCAGCACCCGCGCCGCATCCGGCGTGAGCCGACGCGCACTGCGCGCCGCGAACACCAGGCCGATGCAATCGACGCCGAGCGCGACCGCTTCGGCCACGTCTTCGGCGCGGGTCAGACCGCAGAACTTGATCCGCGTGGAAACCGGTGCGCTCATGGCGACAGCGTCACGTCCGCCGGCAGTGCCCACTCCGGCGGATACAGCGGTCCAAGAAACACGAGACCGGCCGCGGGTGCGGTGGGGCCGGCGACACTGCGATCGCGTCCTGCCAGCAGTTCGCCGATCCAGGTTTCGGGTTGTTCACCGGCACCCACCACGAGCAGCGAACCGACGATGTTGCGCACCATGTGGTGCAGGAACGCGTTCGCCTGCACTTCGACGATGACCTCGTCGCCGTCCCGCCTCACGCCGATGCGCTGCAGGTCGCGGCGCGCGTGCGGTGCCTGGCAGTGCACGGTACGGAACGCGGAGAAGTCCTGCTCACCCAGCAGTGCCTGCGCGGCGCGCTGCATGGCGTCGGCGTCGAGCGGGCGCAGTTCCCACGACAGGTACTGCCGATGCAGTGCGGGTCGCACGGGCCGGTTGATGAGCCGGTAGCGGTAGTGCCGGGCGCGCGCGGAAAACCGGGCGCTGAAATCGTCGGGCACCGGCTGGGCCCAACGCACGCAGACCGCCGGCGGCAGGTGCGCGGTGGTGCCGAGCATCCACGCGCGCGGCGTGCGCACCGCCTCGGTATCGAAGTGCACGACCTGGCAGCGCGCGTGCACGCCGGCATCGGTGCGCCCCGCGCACGTGGTCACGACCGGATGCGCGGCGACGCGCGACAGCGCCGTTTCCAGCGCGGCCTGCACGGAGCCGGGGCCGGTTTCGGCTGCCTTGCCCAGCCGCTGCCAGCCGTGGAAGCCATGGCCGTCGTACTCGACGCCAATCGCAACCCGCATCGCGGTAGTCAGTCCAGGGTGCGCAGCAGCTGCGCGGCCTGCGCGGCGGCCGCGAGATCGTCGCCATCCACCACTTCCATCATCAGACTGCGTGCGGTCTCGGTATCGCCGAGGTCGATGTAGGCGCGTGCCAGTTCGACGCGCTCCACGCCGATCGGCGTGTCGACGGCGTCGCCGGTGTCCAGCTCGACAGGCGCGTCGCCCGCCGGATCCGCAGCGGGCACCGGCGCGACCCCGGGAACCGACGCGTCGTCCGCAGATGTTGCGGAGGGGGCGTGCCAGGTCGGGCCGGTCGATACCGGCGACACGATCGGCGCAGCCTCGACGACCGGTGCAGGCGCCGGCGCTTCACGCACGAACGCGGGCGCGGGCGCGGGCGTCGCGGGCTCAGGCACCGTCACGGCCGGCGCAGTCGATGCGGGGCTCGCGGTGGGCATGCCGGCTGCCAGCGCGGCGCTGTCGAAGGGGCGTCTGGCCACCGGCGCGCGGCCGCGGCGGCCCAGCAGGAATGCGAGCGCGGCGACGACCAGGATCGCGACGCCGAGCCACAGCCACGGCATCGGCGCGGCGACGCTCGCCTGCTGCTGGTTGCTCGCTTCCATGCGCTGCTGGGCGGCGGCCAGCTCGGCGTCCTTGAGCTGGATCAGCTGCTGCTGTTGCTGCTGCAGCTGTTCGAGATCGTCGAGGCGGGCCTTGAGTTCGTCGATCTCCGCGGTGCGCGCGGCCACGGTCTCGTTGGCCTGTTGAAGTTCCTGACGCAGCATGTCGCCTCCAGCGCCGGCAGCGATGCCGGATTGGGTGCCCGCCGGCTGGCTGTCGCTGGCGGGCGGTGTGATTTCGAGTCGTGCATCGGCGGTGCGGGGGGTCGCGGTCGGCGCAGTGGCTGCGGCCGGCGCCGTGGCATCGGCAACCGGTTCGGCAGGCTGCGGCGCCGGGCGACGCATCTCGCGCCACTGGCCCACCTGCTCGCGCACCACGGCGTTGGCTTCGGCGGCACTGAACTGGTTCCAGGCATCGCGCGCCGGCACCCGCAGCACCGCGCCCTGACGGATCAGGTTGAGGTTGCCGCCGATGAAGGCCTCGGGATTCGTACGCAACAACAGCAGCATCGCCTGGTTGACGCTGATGCCGGCCTCCTCGGCGAGCGGCGCGGCGATCGACGACAGCGTCTGTCCGGCGCGCACCGCGGGCAACGCATCACCCGGGGTGACGGCGGCGTCGGCCGCCCGTGCCACGGGTGCAGGCGTCGGTGCAGGTGTCGGCGTCGGCTGAGAGGGCGTCGTCGCGATCGCGTCGTCGTCAGTCGGCGACACGGGCGCGGCGGCCTGCTGCGCGGCCGGTGCGGGCGCAACCGGGGGACGCACGATGCTCGGCGCAGGCGCGGCCACCGGCGCCTGGATCGTCGGCTGCGCGGGCGCGGCGACGGTATCGGGCACGGCGACGAGTGCAGAGTATTCGCGGACCAGGCGGCCCTGGCCCCAGTCGACCTCGACCAGGAACGTCAGCGCTTCCTGGGTCACCGGCGCCGCGCTGGTGACGCGGATCACCGGACGCCCGCTGCGGTCGAGCGCGACATTGAACTGCAGATCCGAGACCACGCCGCGCGGGGGCTCGAGACCGATGCGCGCGAAGGTCTCGGGCGACGCCAGGCGCGCCTGCAACTGGCGCAGTTCGGCCGGATCGCTGGAGACGACCGGAATCTCGGCCAGCAACGGCTGGCCCTGCTGCGAGCGGACCTCGATACGGCCCAGCCCGAGCGCGAACGCGGGTCCGGCCAGGGCCAGCAGGCTGCCGGCCAGCAACAGACGCTTGAAGGTGCGCGACACGAACATCCCCTGTTTCTGCTTGCCGGGCCCGGGCGGGGCCGAGCGGGCCTGCTGCCGATGCGCCGGATTCATCGGAGGACTGTAGCGGCGCGGACTCCCGCTCCGCAACGCGCGACGCGTGCACCGCATCGCGCCGGCAGTCCGGAGATGCGCCGCAGCCGCGGCTGCGACGCACCTGCGCGGAATCAAACTTCGGCCGCGACCAGTTCGGCGACCTGCACCGCATTGAGCGCGGCGCCCTTGCGGATGTTGTCGGCGACGATCCACAGGTTCAGACCGTTCGGGTGCGAGAGGTCCTCGCGGAGGCGGCCGACGAACACCGGATCGCGGCCCGAGGCATGCGTGACCGGCGTTGGCCAGCCGCCCGCCGTGCGCTCGTCGACCACTTCGACGCCCGGCGCGGTCGCGAGGATCGCGCGCGCCTCGTCGACGGTGATGCGTTCGCGCAGTTCGACCGCGACCGATTCCGAGTGGCCATAGAACACCGGCACGCGCACCGCGGTGGGGTTCACCAGGATGCTGTCGTCGCCGAGGATCTTGTGGGTCTCCCAGACCAGCTTCATCTCCTCCTTGGTGAAGCCGTTCTCGAGGAAAGCGTCGATCTGCGGGATCAGGTTGAACGCGATCTGCACCGGGAACTTCTGCGGGTCGATCTCACGGAAGTTGAGCAGATCGCCGGTCTGGCGGCCGAGCTCTTCCATCGCCGAGCGCCCCGCGCCCGAGACCGACTGGTAGGTCGAGACGTTGATGCGCACGATGCCCGCACGGCGGTGCAGCGGCGCGAGCGCGACCAGCATCTGCATCGTCGAGCAGTTGGGATTGGCGATGATGCCGCGCGGGCGCTTGCGCGCCGCTTCGGGATTGACCTCACTGATCACCAGCGGCACGTCGTCGTCGTAGCGGAACGCCGAACTGTTGTCGATGACGACGGCGCCGGCCGCGGCGAACTTCGGAGCAAAGGCCTTGCTGGTGTCGCCGCCGGCGGAAAACAGGGCGATGTCGATGCCGGCGGGATCGAAGGTGGCGAGATCCTGCACGACGATGTCGTCGTCGCCGAACTTCACGGTGGTGCCGGCGGAACGCTCGCTGGCGAGGGCGACGAGTTCGGAGACGGGGAAATCACGCTCGGCGAGGATCGACAGCATGGTTTCGCCGACGGCGCCGGTGGCACCGACGACGGCAACGCGGAAACGGCGGTTCTGGGAACTGGACATTCAATACGTCTCGAAAAGAATTCTGGATGTGGGTCGCACATGGCGCGCGGGCGCTGCACAGCGGGGCTTCGGGGAACCGCCCGCCCTGACGCTCAGGCGGTTCCCGGACGTTTCGCGGCTTTTCCGTCGTTCGCGGCTGGCGCGATCACGCTCGGCGGATGGCCGGCATCCGGACCCGCGCCCAGCGCGGCGATCAGATTGTCGACGGCGAGCGTGACCATCGCACGACGCGTGGCGAGGCTGCCGCTGGCGATGTGCGGGGTCAGCACGATGGTGTCGAGCGCCAGCAGGCGCGGATCGACCGCAGGCTCGCCCTCGAACACATCGAGCGCGGCCGAGGCGAGACGGCCGCTGCCCAGCGCATCGGCCAATGCGGCCTCGTCGACGATGCCGCCGCGCGCGATGTTGGTCAGTGTCGCGGTCGGCTTCATCTTCGCCAGCGCAGCGGCGTCGATGATGTGGTGGCTGGCGGCCGAATACGGCAGCACCAGCACCAGGTGGTCGGCCTGCGCGAGGAGCGTGTCGAAATCCACGTACGAGGCCTTGCACGCGCGCTCGACCTCGGCCGGCAGCCGGCTGCGGTTGTGATAGATCACGCGCATGTCGAAGCCGGACGCGCGCTTCGCGATGCCCTGCCCGATCCGTCCCATGCCGAGGATGCCGAGCGTGCTGCCGTGCAGATCGGCGCCGAGCAGGCCCTTGAAGTTCCAGCCCTGCCACTGGCCGGCGCGCAGGTGGCGCTCGGCTTCGGTGACGCGGCGCGCAGCGGCCATCATCAGTGCGAAGCCGAAATCGGCCGTCGTCTCGGTCAGCACGTCGGGGGTGTTCGTCGCGACGATGTCGCGCGCCTGCAGCGCATCGATGTCGAGGTTGTTGTAGCCGACGCCGACGTTGGCCACCGCCCGCAGCTGCGTCGCATCGGCGATTTCTTCAACCCCGATCCGCTCGTTGAGCGTCACCAGCGCGCCGTCGGCCCCGCGCAACGCGTCGGCGATCGCGGACGCGTCGTGCTCGCTGACCTCCGGCACCTGCACCACGTCGAAATGCGCGCGCAGGCGCTCGACGATGTCGTCGAACAAGGGCTGCGACACCCAGACCTTCGGCCGCGACTCAGCCATCGATGCGCCCCGCAATCCGCGGCGTCACCGTGCCGACATCGCCGCACTGCGCGCGATGGCGCAACGCCTGGTCCATCAGCACCAGCGCCAGCATCGCCTCGCAGATCGGCGTCGCGCGGATGCCCACGCACGGGTCGTGGCGACCGGTGGTGATCACTTCGACCGTGTTGCCGTCGGTGTCCAGGCCATCTGCGGCCAAGCGCAGGCTGGACGTCGGCTTGAACGCCGTCGACACCACGATCTGCTGGCCGGTGCTGATGCCGCCGAGCACGCCGCCGGCATGGTTGGACGCGAAGCCGGCGGGCGTCATCAGGTCGCGGTGTTCGCTGCCCTTCTGCGACACGGACGCGAAGCCGGCGCCGATCTCGACGCCCTTGACCGCATTGATCGACATCATCGCCGCGGCCAGGTCGCCATCGAGCTTGCCGTAGACCGGCTCGCCCCAGCCCGGCGGCACGCCGTCGGCCACGGCGGTCACGCGCGCACCGACCGAATCGCCGGACTTGCGCAGCGCGTCCATATAGGTTTCGAGCGCAGGCACCTGCGCGGCGTCCGGCCAGAAGAACGGATTGGATTCGACGACGTCCCAGTCGATCGCGACGCTGTCGACCTGCGCGGGCACGATGTCGCCGAGCTGCGACAGGTAGCCGTGCACGTGCACGCCGTAACGATCCTTCAGCCACTTCTTGGCGATCACCGCCGCCGCGACACGCATCGTGGTCTCGCGCGCCGATGAGCGCCCGCCACCGCGTGGATCGCGGATCCCGTACTTCTGCCAGTAGGTGTAGTCGGCGTGCCCGGGCCGGAACTGCTGGGCGATGGTGCCGTAATCCTTGCTGCGCGCATCGGTGTTGCGGATCAGCAGCGCGATCGGCGTGCCGGTGGTCAGGCCCTCGAAGACGCCGCTGAGGATCTCGACCGCGTCGGCCTCGCGCCGCGCCGAGGTATGCCGGGTCTTGCCGGTCGCGCGCCGTGCGAGATCGTGCGCGAAATCCTCGACCGTGAGCGCGATGCCCGGCGGGCAGCCGTCGACCACACAGCCGATGGCCGGCCCGTGGCTTTCACCGAAGGTCGTGACAGTGAACAGTTGACCGAAGCTGTTGCTGGACATGGGCAGGCGTCGGGGCGACGCGGCACGAAACGCGGGCCGGCAAGCTTAACGCGCCCGGGTCGGGCGTGGACGCATGGTTTCCGGGCGAACCGTCGGCACGCGGCGCCCGTCAAGACCGCGACTGCAGGCGCGCGTCTGCGCGAAGATGCATTCCCGTGGACAGCCCTTCGCGCGCGCGCCTGCATGGATCCGTCCGGGCGGCGCGGCCTCAGAACAATCCGGCGCCCGCGCTGTCCGTCGCCGCCATCGGGGCCGTGGTCTTGCCCTCGCGCGCCGCTGCCAGCTGGGTGATACGCGCACTGTGGGTGACCAGGTCGTGGCGCTCGACGACGAAGATGCCCATCTGCCCGACCTGGAACTCGATCCACATTAGCGGCAGTTCCGGCAGCAGCTTGACCAGGTGCTGTTCGGATTCGCCCACTTCGCAGATCAGCAGGCCGTCCTCGGTCAGGTGCAGCGGCGCATCGCGCAGGATCTTCAGCACCAGATCCAGACCGTCGTCACCGGCGCGCAGTCCCATCTCGGGCTCGTAGGCGTATTCGCGCGGCAGCGCGTCGGTCTCGTCGTTGGTGACGTAGGGCGGATTGGTGACGATCAGGTCGTAATGCTCGCCCTGCAGCCCGTCGAACAGGTCGGACTTGAGGAAACGCGTATTGCGCACCTCGAGCCGCTGCTCGTTCTCGGCGGCCAGCGTCAGGGCCTCGTCGCTGAGGTCGATGCCGTCGACGTGCCAGTCGGGGTTGTGATGCGCCATCGCGATCGCGATGCAGCCCGAGCCGGTGCACAGGTCCAGCGCGCGACGCACCTCGCGGCCGCCGAGCCAGGGCTCGAAGCCGGACAGGATCAGCTCGGCGATCGGCGACCGCGGCACCAGCGCCCGCGCATCGGACTTGAAGCTCAGCCCCGCGAACCAGGCCTCGCCGGTCAGGTAGGCCGCCGGCACGCGCTCTTCGATGCGGCGCAGGAACAGGCCCAGCACGTCTTCCTTCTCCGACAGCGTGACCCGCGACTGGCCGTAGACCGGGCTCAGATCGTGCGGCAGGTGCAGCGCGTGCAGGGTCAGCTGGGTGGCCTCGTCGATCGCGTTGTCGTAGCTGTGGCCGAAGGTCAGCCCGGCGGCGTTGAAGCGGCTGGCGCCATAGCGGATCAGGTCGACGATGGTCTGCAGTTCTTCGGTCATGGCGCGCGGAGCTCGGGGCGGCGTGTTGGCCGCGGATTATAGGTCACCGGCCGGCGCGGCCCCCGACGACGCGCCGGTTATCATGACCGGCGCTCGAACCGGACTTCCCGATGTTCAACAGGACCACCCTCGTCATCCTCTGCGTCGCGCTGGCCGGCGGTCTCGGCCTGCTGGTCGCGCAGAAGTATTTCGCCGCGCCAGGCACCGCCGCCGCACCGGAACTCGACGTCGTGCAGCTGTATCCGCAGCCGCGCGCACTGCCCGACTTCGCGCTGCAGCAGTCCGACGGCACCCAGCTGCTGCCTGGCGAACTCGCCGGCCACTGGACGCTGGTCTTCATCGGCTTCACCCACTGCCCCGATGTCTGCCCGATGACCCTGACCCACCTGGCGCAGGCCCAGCGCCAGTGGGAAGCGCTGCCCGAAGGGACGCGCCCGCGCGTGCTGTTCGTGTCCGTCGATCCCGAGCGCGACACGCCCGAGCGCCTCGGCGACTACGCACATGCCTTCCACCGCGACACGCTGGCCGCGACCGGCGACGTGCCGTCGCTCGAACGCTTCACGCGCGCGCTGTCGATGGTCTTCGCCAAGGTGCCGCTGGACCGCGACGCCCCCGAGGGCGCCTACACCATCGACCACAGCGCATCGCTGGCCGTGCTCGACCCGCAGGGCCGCATGGCCGGCGTGGTCTCGGGCAGCGTGCTCAACGCCGAAACGCCCCGCCCCGACGCCGTGGCCGCCGACCTGCTGCGTCTCACCGCCGAGGACCGCCCGTGAGCCTGGTCACGTCGCTGACCTACGCGCTGCCGCACCGCACGCTGTCCTCGCTGGCGCGGCGCCTGGCGTATTCGCAGAATCCCGGCACGCGCCGCTGGCTGATCGACACCGTAGTGCGCAAGTTCGACGTGGACCTGTCGGAAGCGGCGAACCCCGATCCGGCGTCCTACGCCAGCTTCAATGCGTTCTTCACCCGCGCGTTGCGCGACGGCGCGCGCGTCGCCGATCCCGACCCGCGTGCCCTGGTGATGCCCGCCGACGGCCATATCAGCCAGTGCGGCCCGATCGACGCAGGCCGCATCTTCCAGGCCAAGGGCCAGTCGTTCACCGTCGCCGAACTGCTGGGCGACGCCGACGATGCCGCGCCGTTCCTCGACGGCAGCTTCGCCACCGTCTACCTGTCGCCGCGCGACTACCACCGCGTGCACATGCCGTGGACCGGCACGCTGCGTGAAACCGTGCACGTGCCCGGCCGCCTCTTCAGCGTCGGCACCGCCGCGGTCGCCAAGGTGCCGCGCCTGTTCGCCCGCAACGAGCGCCTGGTCTGCCACTTCGACACCGACTTCGGCCCGATGGTGCAGGTCATGGTCGGCGCGCTGCTGGTCTCGGGCGTGGAGACGGTCTGGAGCGGCGAGGAGATTCCCGCCTACGGCGACCGCATCCAGCGCAAGGACTGGCGCGGCAAGGGCATCACCCTGCAGCGCTTCGAAGAGATGGCGCGCTTCAATTACGGCTCGACGGTGATCGTGCTGCTGCCCAGGGGCGTGGCCGAGCTGGAGCCGTCGCTGCATGCCGAGTCGCCAGTGCGGCTCGGCCAGCGTCTCGCGCTGCGCAGCGGCGTTTGAAGCTTGAAGCCCTCCCCCGCTCGCGGGGGAGGGTTGGGTGGGGGCAAACGGCCCGGTCACGGATCACGTCCGTTTCAAGCGGGCCCGGCCTGGACGTCGCCCGACGATTGGCTGGCGGCTTTATGGTTCGCCCCCATCCCGGCCTGTCCGGCCCTGCGAAGCACGCCGGGCATTCGATCGATCCGCGCGGCAGTGCCGCGCACACGGATCGCTCTCATCCCCCGCATGCGGGGGAAGGAGCGGACTCCGGCGCCCATATCTATAGCCTCAGCGCGAACACCCCTCCAGCTTCAACGACTGCCCCTGCCGCAGCGCATACGCCGGCGCACGCAGGCCGTTCGCACGCGCCAGCACCGGTACATCGCAGCCATACCGCTGGGCGATGCTGCCGAGCGTTTCGCCGCGTGCCACGCGATGGGTACGGGCGGGCGGCGGCGCGGGCGCAGCCTCGGGCGGACGCGGCGCGGCGGCGGACGGCGGCACCGCGGCCGGGGGCGGGTCGCCCTCGGTCGACAGCACTTCGATCGCGCCCGTGCGCACGATCGCCGCGCGCGGATCGCTGTTGACCAGTTCCGCCGCCAGATCGGCGCGTTCGCCGCGCACGCACCAGCGCTTGTACAGGCTGGCGATGCGCGTGGTTCCGGCGAGCGTGGTGCCGACCGGCAGCAGGCTCTCGGCCTCGTAGCTCGGGTTGAGGTTGCGCAGCGCACGCATGTAACCGTCGCGGGTGGTGCCGTTGCCCAGGCAGATCGTCAGCTCGTAGATCGACGCCGGGCGTTCGAGGGTGAACGTCGCCGGGCGCACGTCGATCTTCGGGAACGTCAGGCCGTATTCCTGCGGGTGCAGGTACAGCCAGGCAGCGGCGATGACCATCGGCACGTAGTCCTTGGTTTCGGCCGGGAACTGGTTGTAGACGTCCGGATCCCAGAAACTGCGGCCCGCCGCTTCGCGGTAGACGCGCAGCGAGCGGCCTTCGCCGCCGTTGTAGCCGGCGAGCCAGTATTCGATCTCGTTGCCGTGCTGGGCGAAGCGTTCGTTGAGATACACCGCCGCCGCGTCGGCCGACAGGCGCGGGTCGTAACGCGTGTCGAAACCGGTGCCGTCCGGGCCGAGGCCGAACCGGCGGCCGGTGGCCGGCATGAACTGCAGCGGCCCGGCAGCGCCCGCGCGCGAACGCGCATGCACGCGGCCGTTGGATTCCTTGGCCAGGATGCCGAACAGCAGCGCCTCCGGCAGACCGCTGCGCTTGAACGCCGGCGACATCAGATGCTGCATGTACTGGTAGTTCTCGTGGCTGGTCATCAGCGACACGCGCATGTCGGTGAGCCAGCGGCGGATCGAGGCCTGCACGGCGGGATTGAGCTGCACCATGCGCTTGAAGCGCTCGTCCTCGGCCAGCAGCGCCGATGCGCTGGCGGCGGCCGGCACGTCGGCGGTCGGCAGCGCGCCGTCGGGACCGACCACGTCGGCATCGTCCGGCCCCTGCCCGGCCTGTGCGTCGGCATCGGCCTTGAGCAGGCGCTTGTAGGTCGTCAGCAGCTGCGGAACGCTGCACCCGCGCTGCTTCTCGCAGGCCAGCATCACGTCTTCCATGTCCTCCAGCGCCGCGTTGCTGGCCGTGATGCCGGCCGGATCGTCGTTGGCGATCTGCACCAGCGCCTGGCGGTAGCGGGCTTCGGCATCGAGCATGCGCTGGTTGAGCGCCTCGCCGGCCTCGCGGTCGCGGCGCGACTGCGCGTTCACATCGGTGGCCGTGCCGGCCAGCGCGAGCGCCAGCGCCAGCGCGCCCAGGCGCAGGGTGGTGGAAACGGGATGGGGCATCAGGGGGTCCGGCGGACAAGGCCCGGCAGGGTAGCCCTGCCCGTCTCGGCGCGGCAAGGCGCGCAGCGCGAACCGCGACGCAGTCGCTAGAATCGCGGCATCCACATCATGGAGCGCCCGCGCGATGGATCCGATCCTGCTCGGCAAGGCCGTCACCACACCCGACGCCGGGCCCGTCCACCTGCTGCCCAGGCTCGGCAACCGCCACGGCCTCGTCGCCGGCGCGACCGGCACCGGCAAGACGGTCACGCTGATGACGCTCGCCGAGGGGTTCTCGCGCATCGGCGTGCCGGTGTTCATGGCCGACGTCAAAGGCGATGTCGCCGGGCTGGCGGTCGCGGGCACGTCGAGCGACACGCTGCTCGCACGCGCGGCCGGGATCGGCGTCGCCGACTGGGCGCCTTCGGCGAGCCCGATCGTGTTCTGGGATCTCTACGGCAAGCTCGGCCATCCGGTGCGCACGACGGTCAGCGAGGTCGGGCCGGTGCTGCTGGCGCGCATCCTCGAACTCAACGACACCCAGTCTGGCGTGCTGGACATCGTGTTCAAGCTCGCCGACGACCGCGGTCTGCTGCTGCTCGATCTCGCCGACCTGCGCGCGCTGCTGGGCGTGGTGACCGACGAGCGCAAGGACATCTCCACCCAGTACGGCCTGGTCAGTCCGCAGTCGGTGGCCGCGATCCAGCGCGCGTTGCTGCGCCTGGAACAGGACGGCGGCGATCATTTCTTCGGCGAGCCGGCGCTCGAACTCAACGATCTGATGCGCACCTCGACCGATGGCCGTGGCGTCATCGGCATCCTCGCCGCCGACCAGCTGATCCTGCGCCCGCGCCTGTATTCGAGTTTCCTGCTGTGGCTGCTGTCGGAGCTGTTCGAAACGCTGCCGGAAGTCGGCGATCTGGACAAACCGAAACTGGTCTTCATCTTCGACGAGGCGCATCTGCTGTTCGACGATGCGTCGGCGGCGCTGCAGCAGCGCATCGAGCAGGTGGTGCGCCTGATCCGCTCCAAGGGCGTAGGCGTGTATTTCTGCTCGCAGTTTCCCGACGACGTGCCCGACAACGTGCTCGGCCAGCTCGGCAACCGGGTGCAGCATGCATTGCGTGCGTTCACGCCGCGCGACCAGAAGGCGGTCCGCACCGCCGCCGAGACCTTCGTGCCGAACCCGGCGCTCGACGTCGCCAGCGCGATCTCGCAGCTGGGCACCGGCGAGGCACTGGTCTCCACCTTGCAGGACAAGGGCGTGCCCACGCCGGTCGAGCGCACGCTGATCGCCCCGCCGCGCTGCCGCATGGGCGCGATCACGCCCGAAGAGCGGGCGCAGGTGCGCGCGAACAGCCCGGTCGGCGGCAAGTACGATACGGCGGTCAATCGCGAGTCCGCCGCCGAACTGCTCGCGAAACGCGCCGAGGATGCGACCACGCAGGCCAAGGCGCCGCCCGCCAGAACCGCGCGCGAGGCCGAGGCCGACGACGGCGAAGGCGGCGTCGGCCGCTCCATCAACGAGTTCCTGTTCGGCACCAAGCGCCGCCAGGGCGCGGTGCAAAGTGCCGGCAAGCAGGCGGTGCGCACGATCACCAACCGCATCGTGCGCAATCTGCTCGGCGGGATTCGTCTGAAATGAGCCGCCGATGAGCCGCTGGCGCCCGCCCGCCGATAAGAGCACCGCGTTGATCACGCCGGAGGGCCACGCGCGCCTGAAGGCCGAGCTCGATGACCTGTGGCGCGTGCGCCGGCCCGAAGTCGTGCGCGCGTTGTCCGCGGCTGCCGCCGAGGGCGACCGCTCGGAGAACGCCGAATACACCTATCGCAAGAAGCAGCTCGGCGAGATCGACCGCCGTGTGCGCTATCTGTCGAAGCGGCTCGAATCGTTGCGCGTGATCGACGCGGCGCCCAGCGACCCCGCGGCCGTGTTCTTCGGCGCGCACGTCGAGCTGGAGGACACCGGCAGCGGCGCGCTCGTGCACTATCGGATCGTCGGGCCCGACGAAACCGACGCGAAAGCCGGCTGGATCAGCATCGATTCGCCGTTGGCCCGCGCGATGCTGAAAAAACGCGTCGACGACGAGTTCGAGGCGCAGCTGCCGGGCGGCCCGGTGCGCTTCGCGGTATTGGCCGTGGACTACCGCGCGGCGTGAGCAGGACGGGTCTCCCTGCGCCCCGGAGATGCTCGAAAGCGCGCCTCGCGACGATGTGGTTGCTGCCGGCTGCATTGCTCGTCCTGCCCGCCTGTACGCGCGATGCACCGACGCCACCCGCATCAACGCAGCGCGCGGCGCGACCGCCTGCCGACGCGAAGACGCTGGCGCACGCCGATCTCGCGCACCGCCTGCGGCGTTTCCTGATCACCCGCACCACGCCCGGCCTCGCACGCGGGCCGATGGCCGCCGACGACGAACGCGTCCGGCTCGGCGCGTTCTGGCGTGCCCGCACCGACACCCATCATTTCGGCGCCGATTTCCAGTCACGCGCGGAGCGCGCGCTCGCCGCAGCCGGGTCGGCGCCGGCCGCCGATGCCGCGCTGCGCCGCCTGCGCGACACCGTCGAGGCGCGACTGCCCGCATGGCAGGCCCTCGTCGACTACAACGCGGCGGGCACGATGCGCGACGACGGCGGCGCGGAAGGCCGGCGCCTGCTGCCGTGGGCGATCGCGTCGATCGACGCGATCGAGGCGGCGACATGGGGGTATCTGGACGCGGTCGACGCGCAGGCGCGCGGGCGCCGCTGATCCAGAATCGACCGTCCGTTCGGACGGGTGCAGCGAGGTGAGCAGACGCTGGAAACATGCGACGGCGCGCAGGCCGCGCCGCGTTCCAACACTCAATCGACCCGGCGCATCTCGAACATCTGCTGGTCCGACAATGCGGTGAAGTAGCCGGTCTTCGACGTGAAGCCCTTGTCCGGGAACGCCGTGCCCGGCGACACGCGGCAGAACAGGAACGCGCGCGAGTACGCGCACTGCAGACGCGCCTCGGGACCGATGTCCGGAAACAGGCCGTGCTGCTCCATCGCGCTCAGCGGCAGCAGGGCCAGCCCTTCGCCACGGAACATCGCCAGCCAGCCGCGGCCTTCGGCGCGCACCACCAGTTGCGCATCGGCAGGAAACGCCGCCCCGCCTTCGCCGGCCGGCCGATACGTGCCGCTCAAACCGTCGGCAGCCTGCGCGACGCCGGTCGCGCACAGCGCAGCCGTGAGCAGAGCCGCGCGACGCATCACGCCAGGACCTCGGCGACCTCGCCGTACAGATCGTGTTCGTCGCTGCCCATGATCGCGACGTCGACGAAATCGCCCGGCTGCAGGTCGGCCTCGCGACCATCCTGGATCTGCACCACGCCGTCGATCTCGGGTGCATCGCCCATCGAACGGGCGATCGCCAGATCGCCGTCGACCATGTCGACGAGGCACATCTGCACCGTGCCGACCTTGGCCTCGAGCCGCGCGGTGGAGATCTCCGCCTGCTTCTCCATGAAGCGCGCGAGGCGCTCCTGCTTCACTGCCTCGGGCACGGCATCGGGCAGCGCATTGGCCGTCGCGCCGGTGACCGGGGAGTAGGCGAACGCGCCGACACGGTCGAGCTGCGCCTCGTCGAGGAAGTCGAGCAGCTGCTGGAAATCGTCCTCGGTCTCGCCGGGGAAGCCGACGATGAAGGTGCTGCGGATCGTCAGTTCCGGGCAGATCTCGCGCCAGCGCGCAATGCGCTCGCGGGTCTTGTCGATCGCGCCCGGCCGCTTCATGAGCTTCAGGATGCGCGGGCTGGCGTGCTGCAGCGGCACGTCGAGATACGGCAGCAGCTTCGGCATGCCGTCCGCGTGGCGCTCGGTCATCAGCGGGATGATGTCGTCGACGTGCGGGTACGGATACACGTAATGCAGACGCGTCCACACGCCGAGTTCCGACAGCCCTTCGCACAGCGCCTTCATGCGCGTCGCGTACTGGCGCTCGCGCCAGGTGCGCTCGGCGTAGCGCACGTCGACGCCGTAGGCCGAAGTGTCCTGCGAGATCACCAGCAGTTCGCGCACGCCGCCGCGCACCAGCTTCTCGGCTTCGCGCAGCAAGTCGTCCACCGGGCGCGAGACCAGATCGCCGCGCATCGACGGAATGATGCAGAAGCTGCAGCGGTGGTTGCAGCCTTCGGAAATCTTCAGATACGCGTAGTGCTTGGGCGTGAGCTTGATGCCGATGTCGTCGAGCGCTGCCCGGCGCGGCACCAGATCGAGAAACGGGTTGTGCGTCTGCGGCGCCGCCGAGTGCACCGCGCGCATCACCGAGCCGTAGTCCTGCGGGCCGCTGATCGACAGCACGCCGGGATGCGCCTCGCGGATCACCTCCTCGCGCTTGCCCAGGCAGCCGGTGACGATGACCTTGCCGTTCTCGGCAATGGCCTCGCCGATCGCGTCCAGCGATTCGGTCACCGCCGAATCGATGAAGCCGCAGGTGTTGACGACGACGACGTCGGCATCGTCGTAGGTCTGGACGATGTCGTAACCCTCGACCCGGAGCTGGGTGAGGATGCGCTCGGAATCGACGAGGGCTTTCGGACAGCCGAGGCTGACGAACCCGACCTTGGGATTGGCTGCGGACATGGGAACCGTGGCTTGGAGATGGTCGCCTAAGGCGACTGGGATCGCGGTTGCGCGGCGGTGACGCCCGCGCACGATGGCCGCGCAGTATAGCGCCGGGCCGGGAACCGACCGACGGCAGCGGCTTGCACAGGCGCTCGTTTAGACTCGGCCCGCCACCTGAACGGGAATCGCCATGGGCCGGGACATCAGCCTCGCCACGCCCTCCGGGCCGGTGGACGCCTGGCGCGCCGACCCGCCGCACGGCGCCGCCGCCCTGGGCGCAGTGGTGGTGATCCAGGAGATCTTCGGCCTCAACGCCCACATCCGGAGTGTCGCCGACGGCTACGCGGCGGCCGGCTACGTGGCCTTGGCGCCCGCCCTGTTCGACCCGGTGGCCCGCCACGTCGAGCTCGCCTACGACACCGACGGCTTCGCGCGCGGCCGCAAACTGGTCACGGCGCTCGGCATCGAGCGCGCGGTCGGCATCCTCCGCGCCTGCCGCAGCACGCTGCAGGCCGCGGGACACCGGCGGATCGGCGTGGTGGGTTTCTGCTGGGGCGGGACGCTGGCGTTTCTCGCCAACACGCGCCTGGGCCTGCCCGCCGTCAGCTATTACGGCGCGCGCACCGTGCCGTTCCTCGACGAAGCCCTGCAGGCGCCGATGCTGTTCCAGTTCGGCGCGGACGATGCGGCGATTCCGCCCGACGACATCGAGCGCCATCGTGCCGCCCGGCCCGACGCGGACATCCTGGTGCATCCCGGTGGTCACGGCTTCAACCGCGATGTCGATCCGGACCACTATCACGCGGCCAGCGCCGCTGCGGCGCGCCGCGCCACCCTCGCCTTTCTCGACGCCGCCCTGCGGCAGGACGCGACACCATGACCCACACCGCCTTCGCGCTGCATCCGCAGCTGGCCGACGACACCCACCCGCTCGCGACGCTCGCCCTGTGCGAACTGCGCCTGATGGACGACGCGAACTATCCCTGGCTCGTCCTCGTGCCGCGCATCGCCGGCGCGCGCGAGCTGATCGATCTCGACGCCGGCCAGCGTCGCCAGCTGACCGACGAGATCGACATCGCCGCGCGCCTGCTGCGCGATGCGTGCCGCCCCTACAAGCTCAACATCGCCGCGCTCGGCAACATGGTCGAGCAGTTGCACGTGCACGTGATCGGCCGCGAACGGGAGGATCCCGCGTGGCCCGCACCGGTCTGGGGCCGCGTGGCCGCGCGCCCCTATACGCCCGAACAGCTGGTGGCGCGCATCGGCGAGTTGCAGGCCGCGTTGCCGCGTTGAGCCGGCAGATGCCGGCGCTGCGCGTCTCGCGACGCGATCAGGTGCGCGGCAGTGTCACGCCACGCTGGCCCTGGTACTTGCCGCCGCGGTCCTTGTACGAGGTCTCGCACACGTCGTCGGCATCGGACTGGAAGAACAGCATCTGCGCCACGCCTTCGTTGGCGTAGATGCGCGCCGGCAGCGGCGTCGTATTGCTGAATTCCAGCGTGACGTGGCCTTCCCATTCCGGCTCGAGCGGCGTCACGTTGACGATGATGCCGCAGCGCGCGTACGTGCTCTTGCCCAGGCACACGACCAGGGTGTCACGCGGGATGCGGAAGTACTCGACCGTGCGCGCCAGCGCGAACGAATTCGGCGGAATGATGCATTCGTCCGCCTCGATGTCGACGAAGCTGCCGGGGTCGAAATGCTTCGGATCGACGATCGTCGAGTTGATGTTGGTGAAGATCTTGAACTCGCGCGAGCAACGCACGTCGTAGCCGTAGCTCGATGTCCCGTAGCTGACGATGCGCTGGCCGTCCGGATCCTGCTTCACCTGGCCCGGTTCGAAGGGCTCGATCATGCCGCCGGGCTGTTCGGACATGCGGCGGATCCAGCGGTCGCTCTTGATGCTCATCAACGGGTCCTGCTGCGCGGCGAAGGGGCCGCGCATTGTCGCCGTCCGGCCGCGGCCGGTCCAGCGATCAGACCAGCGACGCTGAAATCGACATCGGCGCCCGCGGGCGCTTTTCCAGCTCGGTTACGAGATTGCGCGCGGTCGCCCGGTAGGCCTGCGCCGCAGGCGAATCCGGGGCCGCGACCACGATCGGCATGCCGGCATCGCCCTGCTCGCGGATGCCGATCTCCAGCGGCAGCGATCCCAGCAGCGGTACGCCGTACTGCGCCGCCATGCGCTCGCCGCCGCCTTCGCCGAACAGGTGCTCGACGTGCCCGCAGTTCGAGCACACGTGCTGGGCCATGTTCTCGACCAGCCCCAGCACCGCCACTTCGACCTTCTCGAACATCTTGAGCGCCTTGCGCGCGTCGAGGGTCGCCACGTCCTGCGGCGTCGTCACGATGACCGCACCGGCGACGGGAATCTTCTGCGCCAACGTGAGCTGGATGTCGCCCGTGCCCGGCGGCAGGTCCACCAGCAGATAGTCGAGCGCTTCGTCTCCGCCCCAGAGGGTGTCGTTGAGCAGCTGGGTCAGCGCCGACGTCGCCATCGGGCCGCGCCAGATCATCGGCGTGTCCTGGTCGACCAGCAGACCGATCGACATCGCCTCGATGCCGTGCGCGCGCATGGGGAGGATCGACTTGCCGTCCGGGCTGTCCGGCTTGCCCGACAGGCCCAGCATCATCGGAATGCTCGGGCCGTACACATCCGCGTCCAGCACACCGACCCGCGCGCCCTCTGCCGCGAGCGCGAGCGCGAGGTTCACGGCAGTCGTCGACTTGCCGACCCCGCCCTTGCCCGAGCCGATGGCAAGGATGTTGCGTATGCGGGGCAGCGGCGACATGGCACCTTGCACGACGCGGGCGGTGATCGTTTGCTGAAGCATATGTTCCACGCGCTATTCGGCTCGCGATTGTCGCATAGCCCTCCGCGCCGCTCCGGCAAACGAGGTCGCGCGCAAGGGCGTCGACGCGAGTCGCCTCCCGAACCTAGTCCTTAACCAAGCTTGAATGACGGCCTGCAATCTCTTAACTTCGAACTGCGCCGTCCGGCGCGGTCTTCGACGGGCTCGCGTCGGGGCTGCCGTTTGATCGATCAGGGGATTCAGATGCGTCACACATGTTCCTGGGCTTTGCCTGTTCTGCTGCTCTCCGCACTCAGCACCGCGGCCGTTTCGCAAGCAGCCGCATCGGGACCGATCCCGGTGGAATCGATTGCCCGCCTTCCTGCAATCCAGTCAGTGACGATGAGTTCCGATGGGCGCAACCTGGTTGCGCTGGTGGCGTCACCCAACGATCCCTCGGCGACCGCGCTTGCAACCTGGGACCTCGAAAACCTGGACGCAGGACCGAAATCGGTCACCCCGTCCGGCGACCGGATGAAGTTCATCGCCGCCAGTGCACTGAAAGGCGAACACATCCTCGTCATCGGTCGACAGGAATGGACCGGCCAACTCGGCGGCTGTGGCGAAGGCAGTGTCTCCGGCGCCACCAAGACGTTCGTGACCAAGGCCTATCTGACCGACACCACACACGCGAAGTTCGGCGAGGCTTTCGCAAGCAACACCCGGCGCGTTGGCGTCAGCGAGCAGATGCAGCGGTGCCTCGAGATCGCAGGCAGTGCATCCCTCGTGCATCTGCTTCCGCTCGATCCGGAGCGTGTGATCGTCGTCCAGGTCAATGAGTTGAGCCTGGCAAGCAACTATTATCTCTACAACCTGAAAACGGGTCAGACAGAGCTGCTCGACAAAGCCGGCTCTCGCACATCGCCAGGGCTCTTTCATCCACGCACTGGCGAAATCCTGACCAGGACAATGCTCGAATCGTCAGGCGCGGACGAGTACGAGCAGCGGATTCTGATCAAGGATCCGGGCACGGGCGCTTTCGACGTGCATGCTCCGCTGACGACCAGGTTGAGCGAGCGTTACACCATGGAGGTCGTCGGGATCGACGACACGTCGGGCAAGCTCTACGTGCTGACGGACCGTTTCTCTCCGCACGTACAGGCGCGCATGTACGACCCGAAGCAGCGGGCATTCGACTCGGAGGCGCTGGTTGCGCACCCCGAATACGACATTGCACGCCTGGTGTTCGGCGCACAGCCGAGCAACTTCAATCAGGTGCTCGGTTTCGTTGTCAACGGCGCGGGCCCCGAGACGGTCTACGTCGACCCGACCATGAAATCGATCGTCGACGGCTTGAGCCAGGCATTCTCGGGTCAGACCGTGGAGATCACGAGCTACACCGACGACATGAGCAAGGTGCTCTTCACCGCAAGCAGTGCACGACATTCGCCTTCGCATCATGTGTTGGTCGATCGCGAACGCGTCGTGAGTCTGGGCGCCGAACAGCCTTGGATCGACTCCGCAGACATCGGTGAACAGCGTTGGGTGAGCTACAACGCTCGTGACGGACGCCGGATTCCCGCGCTTCTCGACCTGCCTGCAGGATGGTCGCGCGAAGACGGTCCGCTTCCCGCCGTGATCCATCCGCACGGCGGACCTTGGGCGCGCGACTACGGCGGATGGGATGCGTCCGGCTGGGTTCCGTTCCTGACGTCACGCGGTTACGCGGTTCTGCGTCCGCAGTACCGTGGATCCGCGGGGCTGGGCCGTGACCTGTGGATCGCTGGAGACGCGCAATGGGGGCTTGCAATGCAGGACGACAAGGACGATGGCGCGGCATGGCTTGTCGCCGAGGGCATTGCGGACAGGAACCAGTTGGCGATCTTCGGTTATTCGTACGGTGGCTTCGCGGCGGCGGCGGCTGTCGTCCGCGACGCGCCGCCGTATCGCTGTGCGATTTCCGGCGCCCCGGTGACGGACTTGGCTCGTGTCGGTACTTCGTGGAGCCAGAACAGACTGCAGCGCATCCTTCAGGGGCGCACGGTCAGGGGCATGGACCCAATGCGCAACACCGGGAAGGCGTCGATTCCGGTACTCCTCTTCGTCGGCGACCGTGACGTCCGCACCCCAGCCTTCCATGCGGAAGGATTTTTCAACGCAGTCAGGTCGCAGGTGGATGCCCGATTCGAATTGATTCCGGACATGCCGCACAGCATGCCTTGGTACCCCAGGCACCAGCAGCTCGCGTTGAATGCGATGGACGCATTCCTGAAGGATGAATGCGGATTCGGCAAATCACGTTCGCGCAGTCAGCAAACGAGTGTTGCAACAGAGTAAAAATTTGCTTAAGTTCCTTAACGGGAACGTAACACGACGCTTTTTCAGGGGAGTAACCACGTGGCAAACCGCAACGCAAACAAGCTCATCCGACTGCAGCTCACTGCAGCAGTCATCGCATGCCTTTCCTCCGGCGTCGCGCTCGCGCAGGATCCGCAGCCGGCTGACGAAGACGCGCAGACGACCCAGACTGCTCCGGCCAACTCGACCACGCCCGTGGAACTCGACCGCGTTCGTGTCACCGGCTCGCTGCTGCGCCGCACCGAGTACGAGTCCACTTCGCCGGTCCAAGTGATCACAGCCGACACCAATATCGCGGTCGGCCAGGTCAGCGCGGCGGAATTCCTGCAGAAATCCAGCGTGGCAGCAGGCTCGACCCAGATCACCAATCAGTTCGGCGGCTTTGTTGTCGAAGGCGGTACTGGCGTGCAGACGCTTTCCCTTCGTGGCCTCGGCGCCAACCGCACCCTGATTCTGCTCGACGGGCAACGCCCGGGTCCCGCAGGTACGCGGGGCCAGGTCGGCGCGTTCGACCTCAGCGTGCTTCCCACCTCGATCCTGCAGCGCGCCGAGATCGTCAAGGACGGTTCGTCGTCGATTTACGGCTCCGACGCGGTGGCCGGCGTGGTCAACCTGATCACCCGCAAGAGCGTCGACCGTCCGGAGATCACGTTCAATGCCCGCACCCCGTTCGAAGGCGGTGGCGAGGTGTTCTCCGTGTCCGGCGCGACCGGCTGGAACTTCGACAATGGCAGCATCGTGCTTGCCGGCGAGATGGATACGGCCAAGGCCCTGACCATTGGCGATCGTGACTTCTTCAGCTGCCCGCAGGATCTTGTCTACGATGCACCTGGCGGCAACCGTATCGACCGCGAAGACCGATCGATCATCGCTGGCACCAAGCTCGGTGGCTGCAGCTCGGGCAATCTGTATGCCAACACCGTGATCGATGCGATTACGGGCACGCGTTATATCCCCTCGCCCGACGGCGTGACGGTTGGATTGATCCCGGGCTACCGTCCGCGCGGCAACAGCACCTACGCGAACTCGGATCAGGCGTTCTACGAGGACGTGCTGAACTACGATTTCGTGCGCGGCCAGGATGTGATCAACCGCCAAGACCGCAAGAGCGTCTACTTCGCGACCGACTTCGGTTTTGACAGCGTCAACTGGAAGACCCAGTTCCTGTTCAATCGCCGCGAAACCGAAGCGAGGTCGTTCCGTCAGTTTTTCCCGCTCGTGGGCAACTCGCCGGCGAACGGTCTGGTCTACGCGAATGATCCCGACTACGTCGCCGCCGTGCCGTCCGGCCTGGCGCAGCCGATTATGCCGTTCCGCTCCGATACCGACGTCAAGGTGGATTACTTCTACGCCGCAACGAAACTGGACGGCCTGTTCAACAGCACGGACACTTGGGCCTGGGAAGCTAACGCCACCTATAGCCGCTCCGATGGCGACTACAGCAACTTTGGAATCGTCGCCTCGCGCTCGGGCGATGTGCAGTTCGACGACAATGCACCGCGCGTCGACTACTTTGACCCGGGCTTCCTCAGTGGCGAACGCATGGGTGAACTGGCCGACGTGATTGGCCAGTGGCACACCGGCAACACCATCTACGACCAGACGACCGTCAATGCACTTGCGACGGGTGAACTGTTCGATCTGCCAGCCGGCGCGGTGGGTCTGGCTTTCGGTTTGGAGCATCGCCGCACCAGCATCGACGATCAGCCCAGCGACCTGTCCCGCAATGGCGACCTCTGGGGTTCGACGTCCGCACAGGTGACGAAGGGCCGTGACCGGGTGACCGAAGCGTTCGCCGAGTTCGAAGTGCCGCTGATCCGTGGTGTGACGGGCATCGAATCGTTGACGCTGAACGGTTCCGGCCGCGTGTTCGAATACGACACCGTTGAGGGTTCCGACAACGTCTGGAAGCTCGGACTCAACTGGCAGATCAACTCTGCGTTCCGTCTGCGCGCCACCAACGGCACGTCCTACCGCGCGCCAGGCCTGTACGAGCTGTACCTGGGCAACCAGTCCGGCTTCGCGTCGCAGCTGAGTATCGACCCCTGCATTCTGTGGGGCGAGAGCAACAACGATTTCATCCGCGCGAACTGTGCCGCGATCGGTATTCCCGAGGATTTCGCCGGTGCTGCCTCGTCGGCTGAAGTGTTCTCGGGTGGCGGTCTTGGACAGCTGACCCCGGAGAACTCGCGTTCGAGCACTGTCGGCCTGGTGTTCACCCCGTCGTTCGCTAACGTCAACGTGTCCTTCGATTACTTCGATATCGAGGTGTTCGACCAGATCGGCCTGCTCACTACGGGCACGATCATCAGCGGTTGCTACGGCGCGCCCGTGTTCCCGAACAACTTCTGCGACCTGTTCGACCGTAATCCTGCCGACCACCCGACCGATCCCTTCAAGATCGAAGAGGTCCGCAACCAATACGTCAACGTCAATCGCCAAAAGACGCGCGGCTACGATCTCAACGTGAACTACGATGGTGACTTCGCATTTGGCAGCCTGTCACTCGAATCGCAGTTCACCTACACGATCGAAGATATCGAGCAGCTGTTCGACAGTGCAGAGGAGAGTGGTTTCACCTCGGAAAACCAAGTGGGTTACATCGGGCGTCCGAAACTGGTCGGTAATGTGACCGCGCTCCTGGAGCGCAACGACTGGACCTTTGCCTGGCAGACCGATTACGTCCACGGCACGAAGAACAAGGATCTCAGCGAGTTCTTCACGTACCAGGGTTTCCCGAACGCATTCCGCGATATCTATGCGGAGCGCCGCTTCTACCACACCGCCTCGGTTCGCTACAACCAGGATGACTGGTCGATCCTGGTCGGTATCCGCAATCTGCAGGACAAGGCGCCGCCGAACGTTTCCACGGGTGCCGCGACCCGTTACGGCAACGTGCCCGCGTTCGCCACACAATACGACTACTTCGGCCGCACTGGCTTCGTGCGTCTGCAGTACAAGTTCTGACGGATAGATCTGTTCTAAGGAAAAAGGGGTGGCGCTGTGCGCCGCCCCTTTTTTTTATTGCGCGACTGCGCAAGCAGCGTTCGCACCACGGAACGTGCCGAAAACGGACTTCAGTAAAAGCACCTGCGACCTGCAGCGCACTGAATGATTGTCTGAGAACTGCGCCAACACGACGCCGATCGGCTATAACTCCGCCATCTGCGCAGGCACAGGGCTAGACGCAGCTTCGAGGGAGGGATCGAAATGCTGAACAAGAACAGGATGCGTCTGATGGCGCTGGTCGCACTGCCGCTGATGCTTGCGTCGATGGCCGCCGCCGCGCAGTCGCCGGTGGGGCGCTGGAAGACCATCGACGACGAGACAGGCCGGGTGAAGTCGATCGTGGAGATCAGCCAGGCGGCGAACGGCACGCTCAGCGGTCGCGTGGCGCAGGTGCTGCAGTCCGACCGCGGTCCGAATCCGGTCTGCGACAAGTGCAGCGGCACGCGTCGCGACCAGCCGATCACCGGCATGACGATCCTGTGGGATCTGAAACCGGACGGCAGCGAGTGGTCGGGTGGCACGATCCTCGATCCGGCCAACGGCAAGACCTACAAGTCCAAGGCCAAGATGCTCGATGCCAACCGCATCGGTGTCTCGGGCTGCATCGCCTTCATCTGCCGCGAGCAGGTCTGGCAGCGCGAGTGACGCACCCACCCGCGTTCGCGCGAAAGAGCCCGGCGGATGCCGGGCTTTTTTTTGGATGGCCGATGCGGATTCCGGCCAACGTCGGCTGCACGCGGCCTGTGCGACGCACCATTCGTGCCGATCAGGTCGTCACCGGTGCAGTCCCGTGCAGGGAGCTGGCGGCGCCTGCGCCCCGAGGTCGGCACGAACCACCGCGGCGCGCCTGGGATGTCGGCGGGGTCGGGCGCCGACCCCATGCGATAATCCCGCTCCGCTCGCTCTCAAGCCCGCACCATGCCGCGCACGCTGCTCGTCACCACCGCCCTGCCCTATGCCAACGGGCCGCTGCACCTCGGTCATCTGGTCGGCTACATCCAGGCCGACATCTGGGTGCGGGCACGGCGCATGGATGGCGACACGGCGCGCTTCGTCTGCGCGGACGACACGCACGGCACGCCGATCATGCTCGCGGCGGAGAAGGCCGGCACGACGCCCGAGGCGTTCATCGCCGACATCCAGGCCGGACACGAGCGCGATTTCGCAGCGTTCGGCGTGGACTTCGACCACTACGATTCGACCCATTCGGCGGGCAACCGCAGCATGGTGGAGACGATCTACGGACGGCTCGATGCCGGCGGCCATATCGCACGTCGCGATGTCGCGCAGCTGTTCGATCCGGTCCGCGGCATGTTCCTGCCCGACCGTTACGTCAAGGGCATCTGCCCCAAGTGCGGCACGCCGGACCAGTACGGCGACAACTGCGAACACTGCGGGGCCACGTATTCGCCGAGCGACCTGATCGACCCCGTGTCCGTCGTCAGCGGCGCGACGCCGGAGGTGCGCGAATCGGAGCATTTCTTCTTCGAACTCGGCCACTTCGATGCGTTTCTGCGCGAGTGGCTGGCGGGCGACGTCGCGGTATCCGGCGTCAAGGCGAAACTCGCCGAATGGCTCGACGGCGAAGGCGGTCTGCGCGCCTGGGACATCTCGCGCGATGCGCCGTACTTCGGTTTCGAGATTCCCGGCCATCCGGGCAAGTTCTTCTACGTCTGGCTGGACGCGCCGATCGGCTATCTCAGCAGCTTCCAGGCGCTGTGCGCACGCGAAGGTCTCGACTTCGATGCCTGGCTCGAGCCGGACGGTGGTGCCGAGCTACATCACTTCATCGGCAAGGACATCGTCAATTTCCACGGCCTGTTCTGGCCTGCGATGCTGCACGGCGCCGGCCTGCGCGCGCCCACGCGCCTGCACGTCAACGGCTACCTGACCGTCGACGGCGCGAAGATGTCGAAGTCGCGCGGCACCTTCGTCATGGCGCGCACGTATCTCGACCAGGGCCTGGATCCCGAGGCGCTGCGCTATTACTTCGCCGCGAAATCCTCGGGCGGCGTGGACGATCTCGACCTCAACCTCGGCGACTTCATCGCGCGCGTGAACAGCGATGTCGTCGGCAAGCTGGTGAATCTCGCGAGCCGCTGCGCCGGCTTCATCGGCAAGCGCTTCGAGGGCCGTCTGGCCGCCGCGCTGCCGGAACCGGAGACCTACGCACGTTTCGTCGAAGCGCTGGCGCCGATCCGCGAGAGCTACGCACGCAACGAACCGGCCAGCGTGCTGCGTCAGGTGATGGCGCTGGCCGACGACGCCAACCGCTACATCGACGAGCGCAAGCCCTGGGTGATCGCCAAGCAGGACGGCAGCGATGCCGAACTCCAGGCGGTCTGCACCCAGGGTCTGAACCTGTTCCGCGTGCTGGCGACCGCGCTGCGGCCGGTGCTGCCGCGCGTCTCGCGCGAGGTCGATGCATTCTTCGCCGCGCCGGCCGACACCTGGGCCGCGCTCGACGCGCCGCTGCTCGGCCACGTCATCCAGCCCTACGCGCCCCTCTTCACCCGAATCGACCCCAAGCACATCGACGCCATGACCGACGCCTCCAAGGACACCCTCGCCGCCGCGCCAGCGGCCCCCGCCGCCGCGAAGAAGCCGTCTGACGCCCCCGCCGCGACGCCCGCGGAAGCCGTGGACGCGGTTGCGCCGGCGCATGTCTCGATCGACGATTTCGCGAAGCTCGACCTGCGCATCGGCAAGGTCGTCGCCTGCGAGTTCGTCGAAGGGTCGGACAAGCTGCTGCGCTTCGAACTCGATGCCGGCGATCTCGGTACGCGCCAGATCTTCTCCGGCATCCGCGCGAGCTACGGCGCGCCGGACGCGCTGGTCGGTCGCAACGTGGTGTTCATCGCCAACCTCGCGCCCCGCAAGATGCGCTTCGGCATCAGCGAAGGCATGATCCTGTCGGCCGGTTTCGATGGCGGTGCGCTCGCACTGCTGGATGCCGACGCCGCCGCGCAGCCGGGCATGCCGGTCCGCTGAGCCGGCGCGGCAGTGCCGCACGCCCGCGCACACCGCCCGCCCAGCCCGACGCCACGCATGTCGCCGTCGCTCGTCGAACGTCTCGACCGCCTGCTGCCGCAGACCCAGTGCGGCCAGTGCGGTTTCGACGGCTGTCGCCCCTACGCCGACGCGATGGCGCGCGGCGAGGCCGACGTCGACCGGTGTCCGCCCGGCGGCGATGCGGGTGCACGCGCGCTCGCCCGCGCACTCCAGACGGTGGCGCAGCCGTTCGACCGCGCACGCGGCGCGCACCACGCAGTGCCGCCGGTCGCGCTGGTCATCGAGGCCGACTGCATCGGCTGCACCAAGTGCATCCAGGCCTGTCCGGTCGATGCCATCGTCGGCGGTTCGAAACTGATGCACACCGTGCTGGTCGATGCATGCACCGGCTGCGCGCTGTGCGTGCCGGCGTGTCCGGTGGACTGCATCGAGATGGTCGCAGCCGCCTAGGCCGCCGGCGAGTCAGGCGTCCGGTTCGGCCTGCAGTGGCGCGGGCACCGTCGGCAGCGTCGCGTCCGCCGCAGGTGCGCAGGCGGAACACACCCGCTCCACGGTATAGCCCTTCGCGGCCAGCTTCTCGACCACGCCGTCGGGTCCGACGAGATGCAATGCACCGACCACGACGAGGATATCGCCGGGCTGCTGCAGCATCTGCTCGAGCTTCGGCAGCCAGGCATCGTTGCGCTCGGTGTTGATGCGCGCATACAGCGCGGGAAAACGCGCCTGCATGTCGACACCCATTTCCTGCCACAGCGCGTCCGCGTCGCCGGCGCGCCAGGTGTCGTGCAGCGCCTGGATCGATTCGGGACCCGCACCTGCCTGCTCGAGTGCTTCCTGCAGCATCTGCGTCTGTTCCAGGCGGCCCATGCCGTCGAGCAGATCGATCTGTTGCTGGGACGACTCGAGGCCCGCGGTCGGCGTGCCGGCGGCCTGGGCCTGGCGCGCCAGCTGCGCGTCCATGCCCAGCTTCGCCTCCAGGCCGAAGCGACCGAGTTCGGTGGTCGTCACCAGCAGCGAGACGAACCACGGCTCGAACAGCTGCAGGCTGGATGCACCGCCCGCGGCCTGCAACGACGCGGCATTCGCATCCGACCAGGCACGCAGCCGCGTCGCGGTCTGCGCGGGCAACTCGTCGTCGAGCGTGCTGCCGTCGTTGCGCAAACCGGCCTGCATCATCTGCAAACCCAGCGTCGGCGAATGCAGCTCTTCGGGCGCGAGCTCGAAGACGACTTCGCCGGCGCCGGAGACCACCCGCGCAACGTCCTCCGACAACGGATAGTCCGCCGGCGTCAGGAAATGGAAGGAGCCGAGCAGATACAGCGCGCCCTGCTCGCCGCTGATCCGCCACAGCAGCGGCACCGGCGCCGGCGGCAAAGCGCCGTAGCCGATCGCAGGCGGGGTCTGCAGGCCATCGGCCGGCACGACCACCGGGGAAAGCAGCGTCGCAGGCGCCTCCAGCGGTGGCAGCTCGGCCTGGCTCGCGCCGCCTGCGAACAGGCAGATCAGCAGTGCACAGGCACGGAGAACACGGAACGGCGCGGGTCGACGCATCGGAAGGCGGTCCTGTTCGGAATCTGGGGTCATACGGTGGTGGCCGGGATGTAGGTCTTCTCGCCCGCGGGTATCGCGAGATCGAGCCGGTTGCCGTCCGGCGGCAGCGGACAGGTCGCGAACGCGGTGAAGGCGCAGGGCGGGTTGTAGGCGCGGTTGAAGTCGAGCTGCAGGCGGCCATCCGCGCCCGGCGCGGGTGCATCGAGATAGCGGCCGGCGCTGTAGCTGCCATGACCGCTGGTGCGATCGGCGAAGATCAGGAACAGGGCGCCGTCGCCCCCGTCCAGCGCCTGCAGCCTGTAGCCCACGCCGTCGCGCTCGAATGCGACCGTGCCCGGCGTCGCCGTGTCCTCGACCATCCCCAGAATGTTCGCGATCGGCAGCGTCGCACCGGCCGCAGACGGCACGAACCGCGCCTCCACCCGCCAGTTGCGTGCGGTGGGCCAGTACTCGATGCCGGTGAAGCGCCGGCGCGTGGGCGCCTCTTCGTGGCGCGCGCGCACGAACGTCGTGCCGCCGCGCTCGATGAGCGTCAGCGAGCCCTTGCCCGCATCGAAGCCGAGCACGCTCGGCGCTGCATCCGCATCGGTCTGCAGCGACACCCGGCCGCGCACCGGCGCGCCGTCGAGCGTCACCGCGACGCCGCGTTCGGGCGTGAACGCATGGGTCCCCGCATCCGACTGCAGCAGGCCGAGCGCCTCGGGCCCCATCGTCAGGCGGATGCCGGCCGTCTTGCCGCTGCCGATGAAATGCGATTTCAGTTCGATGCGATGCAGGCCGATCAGGCTCAGCCAGCCATCGGGCGCAACGAGTTCGGTGCGGCGGGCGTCCTGCCAGACGCGGGTCTGCGCCGAGAACATCACGTCGAGCCGCGCGGCGTCGGCGCGCGCGGCCGGATCTTCGGCATCGGTCGTCTCGCCGCAGGCGGCGAGCAATGCCGCCAGCAGAATCGTGCAGCCGTGGCGCCATCGCAGCATGTCAGCGTCCTCGCAGGAACCAGCGGTCGATCTCGGCGAGCGGAAAATGCGCCCACGTCGGACGGCCATGATTGCATTGCCCGGAGCGTTCGGTGGCTTCCATCTGCCGCAACAAGGCGTTCATTTCAGGCACCGTCAGACGCCGGTTCGCGCGCACCGCGCCGTGGCAGGCCATCGTCGACAGCAGTTCGTCGCGGGCCGAGCGCACGCGCAGGCTCTCGCCGTGCTCGCGCAGGTCGGTCAGCACGTCACGCAGCAGCGCTTCGGTGTCGCTCTGCGCGAGCAAAGCCGGCACGCCACGCAGCAACAGCGACTGGATGCCGGCGCGCGAGACCTCGAAACCCAAGTCGGCAAGCGTCGCTGCTTCGGCTTCGGCGACATCGGCTTCGCGCTCCGACACGGCAACCGTCTGCGGTACCAGCAGCGGTTGCGTGCGCACGCCTTCGCCGTCGTGTGCGGTCTTGAGCTTTTCGTAGCCGATACGTTCGTGCGCGGCGTGCATGTCGACGACGATCATGCCGTCAGCGGCCTGGCTCAGGATGTAGATGCCGTGCAGCTGCGCCACCGCGTAGCCGAGCGGCGGGACCAGTGTGCCGGCGTCGTCGACCGCGGCATCGGGGGCCATCGGCGACGGCGTCCAGGTGTCGGCACCCGATGCGATCTGCGCAGGCGTCGGTCCATACAGCCCGGCGTAGGCCGCGCGCGTTTCGTCGACGCGCAACGCGAGATTCGGTTGCGGCATCGGCCGCGACCAATCGGGCATCGACGCAGTGCCGGATGCAGGCATGGCGGCAAATGCGGTCATCGCCGCATCCGCAGGCGCGTGATTCATCTGGCCTGCGCGCGTGTCGGCCAAGGCTTCGTGCAGCGTGCGATAGACGAAGTCGTGGATCAGTCGCGCATCGCGGAAGCGCACTTCGTGCTTCGCGGGATGCACGTTGACGTCGACGCGCGTCGGATCGAGTTCGAGAAACAGCACATAGGCCGGCTGACGACCGTGGTACATCACGTCCGCGAATGCCTGCTTCACCGCGTGCGCCACGCTGCGATCGCGGATTGCGCGGCCGTTGACGTAGAGGTACTGCTGATCCGCACTCGCGCGCGAGTACGCCGGCTTGGCGATCCAGCCGTGCAGGCGCAGACCTGCGGCGCTGTGATCGATGCGCAATGCGTTGTCGGCGAACTCCCGGCCGACGGTTTCGACCAGGCGCGCGCCCGAGAACAGATCCTCGTCGCCCTTGTACCGACGCGACGCCTTGCCGTTGTGGCTGATGCGTAGTTCGACATCGGGCCGCACCAACGCAAGCGCACGCAGCCATTCCTCGATGTGGCCGAGCTCCGTGCGTTCGGCACGCAGGAACTTGCGGCGCGCGGGCACGTTGTAGAACAGATCGCGCACTTCGACCGTCGTGCCGCGCGGATGCGGCCGCGGCGTGACGTCGCCGACGCGGCCGCCTTCGACTTCCAGCGCCGAACCATGGGTCTCGTCCTCGCGGCGCGAGATCAGCGAGAAGCGGCTCACCGACGCGATCGACGGCAGCGCTTCACCGCGGAATCCGAGCGTGGCGACGGCTTCCAGATCATCGAGCGAACCGATCTTGCTGGTCGCGTGTCGCTGCACGGCCAGCGGCAGTTCCTCGGGCGGAATGCCGCCGCCATCGTCGCGGATGCGGATCAGACGGACGCCGCCTTCCTCAAGGTCGATGTCGACGCGCAGCGCGCCGGCATCGAGCGCGTTCTCGACCAGTTCCTTGACCACGGACGCAGGACGTTCGACCACTTCGCCGGCGGCGATCTGGTTGACGAGGATGTCGGGGAGCTGGCGGATCGGCACGTGGGCATCGGCGACGCAGGCGCGTCGCGGCAGGAATCAACGTGGATGATACCGGCTCGGGCGCTGCGCCCGGGGATTCAGGGGCTGCCGCCGGCCGCGCCCGCGTCGGCTGCCGCGGCACGCGCGGCATACAGCGTGCCCGGTGGCGGCTGGGCGATGAAGTAGGTGTTGATGCCGTTGAGCACGGCCGTGGCGAGGCGGCGCTGGTGCGCGGGGTCGAGCAGGCGCTGCTCTTCCTCGGCATTGGAGATGAAGCCGGTTTCGACCAGCATCGCCGGCATGTCCGCGTTGCGCAGCACCGAGAAGTTGGCGTACTCCACGTTGGCCTTGTGCGTCTTGCCGACATTGCGCAGGCCCGACAGCACGTGCGTCGCGGCATCCTGGGACGCGCGCATGTGGCCGCTCTGCGCCATCTCCAGCAGCACGTTCGACAGCGTGTCCTGCGACAGCGAGACGCCGCCGACGAGATCGGCGCTGTTCTCGCGGTCGGCCAGCCAGCGTGCCTGCTGCGACGAGGCGCCGCGCGTGGACAGGGTGTAGACCGACGAGCCGTAGGCCGCGCGGTTGTGCGCGGCGTCGGCATGGATCGACACGAACATGTCCGCCTTGGCCCGACGGGCGCGCAGCGCGCGCTGGGGCAGTTCGATGTAGCTGTCGTTCTCGCGCACCAGATGCGCGCGCATGCCGGGGGTCGCGTTGATCTGACGCGCGAGTTCGCGCGAGATCGCCAGCACCACGTTCTTTTCGTGCGAACCGGACGGCCCGATGGCGCCGGGATCACGACCACCATGGCCGGGGTCGATCGCGATCACCAGCGGCCGCATGCCCGGCCCGACCGCGGCCGGCATCGGCACCTGCGCAGCCGGCGCGATCTCTCGCTGTACGACGGGCTGCGGCGTGGGAATGGGCGCGGGGGGCAACGGCGTGGCGGGCGCCTGGGCGGCGACGGCCTGGGGCGCCGGCGTGGAGGGCGCGGGTCCCTGTTGCGGACCCATGCTCGAGATCAGCCGCGAGGTCGCGTCGTTCGAGGCCACCGCCGGATCGGCAGCCGGCGCGGGGGCCGGCGCATCGCCGGCGCCGGACGGTGACGCGGTTGCCGCGGCGATGCGCGCGATCGGATCGCCAGCACCATCGCCGGGCCATTCGATGACGAGCGTCGGCCCGTCCGGGCTGTCTTCGATCCGCGGCGGCATCGCCTTCACTGACGACGACAGGTCGAACACGATGCGGGTGGTCCCGGCGACCGGCTGGCCGCTGCGGACGGATCGGATGGTCCCGGCACCGGCAGGCATCGCCGTGGTGCGCAGGCGGATGCCGGGCAGGTCGACGACCAGACGGTCGGGATTGGCCAGGGAGATCACCGAATACTCGGCGCGGGCATCGAGCCGGAGCTCGGCGCGGGTGCCCGTGGCCCCGGTGCGCACATCAACGCCGCGCAGCTCGGCGCCGTAGGCGATGTTCCAGCACAGCGCGGCGATCAGGGCGACCGCCAACGCGAGCTGAGACAGATTGATCCCCCGGATGCGCATGGCGGCTAGTCAATCACCGCACCTGGAACATTGCAAGCCGTTTTCCCTTTCAAATCCGTGGCCTGCAGATCGTTCCTATGGTTTCGGTTCAGAAAGCGCAGACAAACGTGGATCGTCGGACACGGCGGCCAGCCACCCGGCGCCGAGCGGTCCGCCGGGCACGAGCTCGACCGCGCGCCCCGCGCCCTCGATCGCCAGCTGGATCACCAGATCCGGCGCCTGCAAGGCCGCCGCCCCGCGTTCCGGCCACTCCACCAGCCACAGCGCGGCATCGATGTCGTCGAGTCCGAGGAAGTCGAATTCGCCGGCGTCACCGATCCGGTAGAGGTCCAGATGCAGCGCCTCGCCGCCCTCGACGGGATACCGCTCCACGAGCGTATAGGTGGGGCTGCGGACCGTGCCGGTCACGCCCAGCGCACGCAGCCAGGCGCGCGCCAGCGTGGATTTGCCGGCGCCCAGATCGCCCTGCAGATGGACGACGGCGCCGCGCGGCTGGTTCGCTGCCAGAGCCTCGGCAAGCCGCTGCGTCGCGGCGTCGTCGGGCAGGTGACGGTGGATCATGCATGGACCTCCGGATTCGCGCAGGCGCGCAGCGCGTCGATCAGATCAACCGGCAGCAGGCCGCGTTCGCCGGCCGTGCGCGCGGCGGTGTCCCCGGCCACCGCGTGCAGCAGCGCGCCGCAGGCGGCCGCGTGCTCGGCGTCGAGCCCCTGCGCGCGCAGGGCGGCGATCACGCCGGTCAGCACATCACCCATGCCGCCGGTCGCCATGCCCGGATTGCCGGCGGCGATCAGCCAGGGCAATCCGCCGGGCGCGCAGACCAGGGTGCCGGCGCCCTTGAGTACGACAACGGCGTTCCAGCGCGTGGCCAGTGCGCGCACGGCGTCGGGGCGATCCCGCTGGACGGCAGCGGTCTCGACCCCGAGCAGGCGCGCGGCTTCGCCCGGATGTGGGGTGAGCACGGCACCCGGCGGGAGGGCGCGCGGACGCGCAGCCAGGAGATTGAGCGCATCGGCATCGAGCACCAGCGGCGTCCCGGCCGCGCTGGCCGCGTCGAGCGTTTCGTCGAACAGGGCGTGGCCCCAGCTGCCCTGCCCGAGGCCGGGACCCAGCGCGATGACATCGGCGGCCTCAAGGGCGCCGGCCAGCGCGTAGACGTTGTCGGTACGGCGGACCATCGCCTCGGGCCAACGCGCGAGCAGCGGCGAGACGTGTACACCCTGGGTCGCGACTTCAACCAGTCCCGCGCCTGCGCGCAATGCGGCGCCGGCCGCGAGCAGCACCGCGCCGCCGGTGCCGTGGTCGCCACCGATGCACAGCACGCGTCCATGGCTGCCCTTGTGCGCATTGCGCGGACGCGGCCGCAGCCAGTGCGCGAGGTCACGCGCGCAGAGCCGACGCGCCTGCGGCTGCGCATCCGCCAGACAGTGCGCGTCGACCCCAAGCGCGTCCAGCGACAGGGTGCCGGCATGGTCCGGCCCGTTACCGGTCTGCAGCCCCAGTTGCGGCGCCAGGAACTGCAGCGTGCGGGTCGCGCGGACCGCAGCGCCGGGCGCGCTGCCGCGATCGCCCGACAGGCCGCTGGGCGTATCCAATGCGAGCACCGGCACGCCCGTGCTGTTGATGGCGTCGATCAGACCCGTGGTCGCGGCGTCCGGCGCACGCGACAGCCCGATGCCGAATACCGCATCGACCACGACATCGGCAGCCGGCAAGGCGCCTTCGAAGCGGAGAATCCGGCCGCCCGCGGCCTCGAAGTCGGCGGCCATCGCCTGCGCGGTTGCGGTGCGCGGCACTTGCGCGTCGAGCCGGACGACAGTGGCCTCGCGTCCTGACGCATGCGCCTGCGCCGCCAGCACGTACCCGTCGCCGCCGTTGTTGCCCGGCCCGCACACCACGACGATGCGCCGCGCCTGCGGCCAGTGCGCCAGCAGCGTGCGCCAGCCCGCCTGCCCGGCTCGCTGCATCAGCGTGGTGGCGTCGCTTTCGTGCGCGAGCGCCGCGACCTCGATCGCGCGCAGCGCGGCCGCGTCGTACATCGGGGTACCCGGCAGCGAAGCGCCGGGCGCAGGCGTGGCACAGGGAGCACTCATCGCGCGGATTCTATACTTCGCGCATCGTGAAACCTGCCGCCGACACCACGCCATCTCCCGCATCGCCCGACGCGCTCGCCGCGCGCATCAAGGCGATCGCGGGCGAGATGGGCTTCCAGCGTTGCGGCATCGCCGGCATCGATCTGCGCGAGGACGAAGCGCACCTGCGCGACTGGCTGGCGCAGGGGCTCTACGGGACCATGGACTGGATGGCGCGCCACGGCGACCTGCGCGCGCGCCCGGATGCGCTGCTGCCCGGCACGGTGCGCGTACTGTCGGTCGGTCTCGACTACGGCCGCAACGACGACGACCGCGCTTGGGACACACTCGCCGATGGACGTCGTGCCTACGTGGCGCGGTATGCGCTGGGCCGCGATTATCACAAGCTGATGCGCAACCGGCTGCAGAAATTCGCGCATCGCATCGCCGAGGAAATCGGTCCGTTCGGCCACCGCGTCTTCGTCGACTCGGCGCCGGTGCTGGAACGCGCGCTCGCGCGCAATGCCGGCCTGGGCTGGATCGGCAAGCACACCTGTCTCATCGACAAGGACGGCGGCTCGTGGTTCTTTCTCGGCGAGATCTACGTCGACGTGCCGCTGCCGGTCGATCCGCCGGCGACCGCCCACTGCGGCACCTGCGCGCGCTGCATCGACGTGTGCCCGACGCGCGCGATCACCGCGCCGCACCGGCTCGATGCGCGGCGCTGCATCGCGTATCTGACGATCGAACACGAAGGCGCGATCGACGTCTCGCTGCGTCCGTTGATCGGCAACCGCATCTTCGGCTGCGACGACTGCCAGCTGGTCTGCCCCTGGAACAAGTTCGCCAAGCGCACCGACGAACCGGACTTCCGCGCGCGCAACAGCCTCGACACCGCGAGCCTGGCGGAGCTGTTTGCCTGGGACGAGGACGAGTTCCTGCAGCGCACCGAAGGCTCGCCGATCCGCCGTAGTGGCCATCGCCGCTGGCTGCGCAATCTCGCGGTCGCGCTCGGCAATGCACCGACGACGCCGGAGACCCTCGCCGCGCTGCGTGCACGCCGGCAGTCCGGCGATGCGCTGGTCGACGAACACGTGGACTGGGCGCTGGCCCGCCACGGCGCGCGCTGACGCGCTGCGCGCCGCGTCCCGCGCCGACAGGCTTCGGCGTCAGACGTCAGCGGCGAGCCGCGCCATCAGCATCACGTCGACGTACGCGCCGTCACGCAGCGCATAGCCACGCGCCCGCCCTTCTTCGACGAAGCCATGGCGCGCATACAGCGCGATCGCCGCTGCATTGTCGACGTAGACCTCGAGTTCGATCCGGCGGACGCCGTGCCAGCGTTCGGCGGTGTCGACGGCCGCCGTCAACAGCGCCGTCCCGACTCCCGCCCGACGCCGGTCATGCGATACCGCCATGCCGAGGTTGGCGACATGCCGGCGGCGCGGGTGCTGGATCACATCGAAACCGGCGCCGCCGATCACGACGCCGGCATCTTCGGCCACCAGGTGCACGACATGGCCCGGCATGTCGGTCAGACGCCGTGTCCATGCAGAGCGGGACGGATAGGGCGGCTGCAAGGTGCCGGCATAGGCCGAAACGTCCGAAAACAGTGCATGCAGGCCGGCAGCATCGGCCGGCTCGGCATGACGGATCCGGAACGGCGCGCTCACCCGTGACAGGCGCGCGCGCGGATCTCGGCCAGCAAGGCGCGCGTGACCGGGTCGGCCACGGCCACGTCCTCGCCCTGCACCGCGGGCATCAGTTCGCCGGCGATGCGCTTGCCGAGTTCGACGCCCCACTGGTCGAAGGCATTGATACCCCAAAGCACCGATTGCGCGTAGACGCTGTGCTCGTAGAGCGCGATCAGCGCGCCGAGACTGCGCGGGTCGAGACGGTCGAGCAGCAGCAGCGTCGAGGGACGGTTGCCCGGATACGACTTCTGCGGATCGTCCGCCGAGTAGCCGTTGGCCAGCGCCTCGGTCTGCGCGAGCAGGTTCGACAGCAACGCCGCATGGTTGTCAGCATGCGGATGCGCGGGATTCACCACGCCGATGAAATCGGCCGGCACGGTCTGCGTGCCCTGGTGCAGCGCCTGGAAGAAGCTGTGCTGCGAGTTCGTGCCCGGCCCGCCCCAGAGCACCGGCACGGTGTCGATGCCGACGGCCTCGCCATCGGGCGTGACCGACTTGCCGAGGCTCTCCATCACCAGCTGCTGCAGATACGCCGGCAGCAGCGCGAGGCGCTCGTCGTAGGGCAGCACGGCATGCGTGGCGAGGCCGAGCGCGTTGCGGTTCCACACGCCGGTCAGCGCATGCAGCAGCGGCAGGTTCTCGCCGATCGGCGCCTGCAGCGCGTGCGCGTCCATGTCGGCAGCGCCGGCGAGCAGCGCCTCGAAACCGTCCATGCCGACCGCGAGTGCGATCGAGAAACCGACCGCCGACCACAGCGAGTAACGTCCGCCGACCCAGTCCCACATCGGCAGCACGCGCTCGGGCGCGACGCCGAAGGCCTCGGCGCGCGGCACGTTGGCGCTGACCGCGTACAGGCGTTCGCTGCCGCCGAGCCAGTCGCGCACGACCGCGCCGTTGAGCAGGGTTTCCTGCGTGCCGAACGTCTTGGAGACGAGGATCGCGGCCGTCTTCGACGGATCGAGTTTCGCCAGACGATGCTGCGCATCGCTGCCGTCGACGTTGGTCAGGAAATGCACGCGGAAACGCCCGGTGCCGAAATCCTTCAGCGCGTCGACGACCAGGCGCGGGCCGAGATCAGAGCCGCCGATGCCGACATTGACGATGTCGGTGACCTCGGACGCTTCGAGCTGCGAGACGAGTTCCGCCATGCGCACGCGCGCCTCGACGGCCTGCGCATGCGCGTCACGCGCGATCGCGGTGTCCGACAACGCGGACCGCAGCGCGACGTGCAGCGCCGGGCGCTGTTCCGAGGTGTTGACGGTGGCCCCATCGAACAGCGCGCGGAAGGCCTGCGGCAGCGTCGCGGCGTCACCGAGCGCGACCAGCGCATCGCGCGCCTCGCGGTCGAGCCGCTGGCGCGCGAAGCTGGCGTAGAGCCCGCCGATGCGCAGGGCGAAGTCGTGCGGACGCGCCGCATCGGTGTCGACGAGGTCGGCGATGCGCGCCGGTTCGAGGCGACGCGCGTGCGGCGCCAGCGCTTCGATGATCCGCCGGGCCGCCGTCGTCATCAGGCGGCCTGTGCAGGAATCGAGTCGTTGGTGTGGGTCATGCGGTTGTCGCGGTCCACGTACACCAGCTTGGGCTTGAACTTCGCCACGTCGGCTTCGTCCAGCGCACCGTAGGCGCAGATGATCACCAGATCGCCCACGCCAGCCTTGTGCGCGGCGGCGCCGTTGACCGAGATGATGCCGCTGCCGACTTCTGCGCGGATCGCGTAGGTCGCGAAGCGCTCGCCGTTGTTGATGTTGTAGATCTCGATGCGCTCGTACTCGCGGATGCCCGACAGGTCGAGCAGGCGGCCGTCGATCGCGCACGAGCCTTCGTAGTGCAGCTCGGCGTGGGTCACGGAGGCGCGGTGGATCTTGGCTTTCAGCAGGGTGAGTTGCATGGCGGATGCGGCCGGATCACGGCATCGGACAACGCGGGAAGCCCGCAGGAACCGCGAAGTATAGGGACCCTCTGCGGCATCGCAACATCACCCGCCGCTGCGGCGGCGGGAGATTCAGCCGGCCGTGGGCGTGCCGTCGAGGCTGAATTCGAGGTTGTCGATCAGGCGTGTCGCGCCCAGCCGCGCGGCAGCGAGCGCCACGGCCAATGGTTGGCCGTCGACGTACGCCGACAGGTCGGGCGCCCGCACTTCGACGTAATCGACCACGAAGCCAGCCTCGCGTAGCGCCGCCGCGGCCGCGTCCGTCGCGGCGGCTGCAGGCGCGCCGCCCTGCATCGCGCTGCGCAGGGCGCGCAGGGCCGCCTGCATCGCCGGCGCGCGGACGCGCGCATCGGCGTCGAGATACTGGTTGCGCGAACTCATGGCCAGGCCGTCGGCCTCGCGGGCGATCGCGACCGGCAGCAGTTCGACCGGGAACGCGAGATCGGCGACCAGATGTCCGATCACCGCGAGCTGCTGATAATCCTTGCGCCCGAACGCGGCGACATCCGGCTGCACCTGGTTGAACAGGCGCGCGACCACGGTCGCCACACCATCGAAATGGCCGGGACGGTGCGCACCGTCGAGCACCTCGGTCACGCCCGGCACGCGCACGGTCACCGTGTTGTGCAGGCCCAGCGGATACATCGCCTCGACCGACGGCAGCCACAGCAGATCGCAGCCTGCAGCGGCCAAGCCCTGCGCGTCCTGGTCAGGCGTGCGCGGATAGCGGGCGAAATCCTCGTTCGGACCGAACTGGGTCGGATTGACGAACACGCTGGCGACCACGCGATCCACCCGCGCGCGGAGCGCCTCGACCAGCGAGAAATGCCCGGCGTGCAGATTCCCCATCGTCGGCACGAGGCCGACACGCAGGCCTGCGCGCTTCCAGTCGGCAATCCGTGCGCGCAGCGCGGCGAGGTCGTGGACGGTATCGATCACAGCGGATCCGGCTTCGGGAGACGCGTCGATTTTCGCAGATCGGCGAGCGCGGGCGTCATCGGCACCGCGCGCTTCGCGTCGCCATGACTCTGCCCCGACACGACGCGCGCTTATTTGTAGGAGTGTTCCGGTCCGGGGAAGCTGCCGTCACGCACCGCGTCGATATAGGCACGCGCCGCGCCGGCCACCGAGCCGCCCTCGACGAGGAAGTCGCGGACGAACTTCGGCCGGCGATGGCCGCTGTCGAGACCCAGCATGTCGTGCAGCACCAGCACCTGGCCGTCGCAGCCCGGGCCGGCGCCGATGCCGATCGTCGGGACCGGCGAGGCGGCGGTGATGTCGGCCGCCAGCGCCGCGGGCACGCCTTCGAGCACGACCAGCGTCGCGCCCGCTTCCACGATCGCGCGCGCGTCGTCGCGCAGCGCCTGCGCCGCGGCGCCGCCACGCCCCTGGATCTTGAAGCCGCCGAAACGCAGCACCGACTGCGGGGTCAGGCCGAGATGCGCGCAGACCGGAATCTCGCGCTCGACCAGAAACCGCACGACCCCGCACTTGTTCGGCGTCGCGCCTTCCAGCTTCACCATGCCGGCGCCGGCCTGCAGCAGCCGCGTCGATGCATCGAGCGCGCGTTCGGGGGTGGCATCGGCCTGGAACGGCAGGTCGGCGATGACCAGCGCGCGGTGCACGGCGCGGGCCACGCAGGCGGTGTGGTAGGCGATGTCGTCGACGGTCACCGGCAGCGTCGAGCCGTGCCCCTGCACCACCATGCCCAGCGAATCGCCGACCAGCAGCAGGTCCACGCCGGCGAGATCGAAGGTACGGGCGAAGCCGGCGTCGTAGGCAGTCAGCATCGCGAGCCGGCGACCGGCGGCGCGCGCCTCGAACAGTGCGGGCACGGTGACGGGCGCGGAGGATGAAGTGTTCATCGGCCTAGTGTCGCACCAATGCCCGGACACGGTCCGCACGACACGCCGCAGTGGACGAGGCCGCTGCGTCGAACCCGATGCGTCGGGGCCAGGCGATAGGCCAGGCGGCGCAGGCAGACACAGGCGCTGCGCGATCCGTCGCGCGAACGGCGGCTGCGCGTCTAGGGCAGCGCTTCGATGCCGGCGCGATCGACGCGCGCGAGCGCATCGGCTGCGCTGCCGATGCGGGGAATCACGATGCCGGCATCGAGCTCCAGCATCGGCACCAGCGCGAACGCGCGTTCGTGCAGGCGCGGATGCGGAACGGTCAGTCCCGGCAACGTGATCACCGCATCGCCGTACAGCAGCAGGTCGAGATCCAGCGTGCGCGGCCCCCACTGGTCGCCGGCGGCGTCGCTGCGGGTGCGTCCGAACGTGCGCTCGATCTCGAGCAGCGCATCGAGCAGATCCATCGGCGCGCGTTCGGTGTGCAGGACCGCGACCGCATTGACGAAATCGGGCTGGTCGGTCCGGCCCCAGGCCGGCGTGCGATACAGCGACGACAGCTGCAGGCTGCCGATGTCCGGAAGCGCGGACAGCATGGCGGCGGCATCGCGCAGGACCTGCGGCACATCGCCGAGATTGCCGCCGAGCCCGATCCAGGCACGCACGCTCATGCGCGCGACGTCATCCTGCGGCGTTCGGCACACGGCGACGACGACGGCGACGACGCGGTGCGCCCGCTTCGTCGCCCGTCTCGTCGTCGCCCGGATACAGCGCGATCGCATGGTCGGGATCGTGCTGGGCTTCTTCCCAGAACGCGACATCCGCCGCGTGCGCGTCGGAAGCCGTCTGGCGCAGCACGAGGAAGTCGAACGCGGCCCGGAAACGCGGGTGCGACAGGGTGCGCGTCACGCGCTTGCGCTGGCGCAGCGGGAAGCGCGCCTGCAACAGCCAGATTTCCTGCATCGGCAACGAGAACCGGCGCGGCAAGGCCACCGTCGTCACCTGGTGCAGCGTGACCCGATCGGCCGCGCGACGCTGGGCCTCGACCGGCTGCACACCGTCGGCCTGCAGTTTCATCCAGGCGCGACAGAACGCCGGCCACAGCAGCGTGGCGAACAGGAACGCGGGCGAAACCGGATCGCCTGCGGCGACGCGCGCATCGGTCGACGCCAGACCCGCGAGCACCATCGAGCGCAACGCACCGCTGCGGTTGCTGGCCAGCGCGGCGGCGGATTCGGGGAACAGCGCCGGCAACAGGCCATAGCGCTCCAGGCCTTCGAAACTGGCCACGGCATGCCCGGACAGGAACAGCTTCAGACACTCCTCGAACAGACGCGCCGGTGCGGCCTCGGCAAGCAGCGACGCCAGGCGCGGAATCGGCTCGGCAGTGCCCGGCTCGATGGCGAAGCCCAGCTTGGCGGCCAGTCTCACCGCGCGCAGCATGCGCACGGGATCCTCGCGGTAGCGGGTATCGGGATCGCCGATCAGGCGCATCACCCGGTTCTGCACGTCCTCGAAGCCGCCGGTGTAGTCGCGCACCGAAAAATCGGCGATCGCGTAATACAACGCGTTGGCGGTGAAGTCGCGGCGCACCGCGTCGTCCTCGATTGTGCCGTAGACGTTGTCGCGCAGCAGGCGCCCGCCGTCGTGGACTTCGCGGTCGCCGCTGCCGTCGTCGACGTTGGCGCGGAACGTGGCCACTTCGATGATCTCGCGGCCGAACACGACGTGGGCCAGCCGGAAGCGGCGGCCGATCAGCCGGCAGTTGCGGAACAGGCCCTTGACCTGCTCCGGCGTCGCGTCGGTGGCGATGTCGAAATCCTTCGGCGTCAGGCCGACCAGCACGTCGCGCACCGCGCCGCCGACCAGATAGGCCTGGTGGCCGGCCTCGTGCAGGCGATAGAGCACGCGCAACGCGTTCTGGCTGATCTGCCGCCGCGAGATGGTGTGCTGGTCGCGCGGAATGACCCGCAGGCCGGCGGTCGTGTCGCGTTGAATGGAAGCGGAATCGGTATGCATCAAGTCTGAAAAAATTCTCAGGCGGCCGTTGCGGCGCCAGCAAGCCTGATATACTAGCAAGCTGCACACGTCTTAGACGCGTTTGCAGGCCGGTCGTCCCACCGGAGCCGTTCGCGGCACCCCAGCTCCCTTCGTCTAGAGGCCCAGGACGTGGCCCTCTCAAGGCTAAAACACGGGTTCGAATCCCGTAGGGAGCACCATACACAAGCAGACAGCCCGCGCCGCACAGCGTGGGCTGTCTGCGTTTGGGCGGCGGGTGCGTATGCGTCTTCGCACAGCCCCCCGGCGCGTCCGGACGGCCTGCAGGCCCCGACGCACGATCCGGCTCGGTCCGTTCGATCGTCACCGGGCCCCGTCGCACTTCGGAAATCATCGAACCATCAGGGCGGCGCCGGCCGGAAATACGAACGCTTCGCACCGGCAGCGGAAGCGCTGGCTTAAACTGCAGCCCGTCTTCGCCCTGCCCGATCCGAATCCATGCCTTTCGTCGTCACCGAAAACTGCATCAAGTGCAAGTACACCGACTGCGTCGAAGTCTGCCCGGTGGACTGTTTCCACGAGGGGCCGAACTTCCTGGTCATCGATCCCGACGAGTGCATCGACTGCACCCTGTGCGAGCCGGAGTGCCCGATCAACGCGATCTATCCCGAGGACGACGTGCCGGCGGGCCAGGAGGCCTTCGTCGCGCTCAATGCCGACCTCGCCAAGGCCTGGCCGGTCATCACGACGCGCAAGGACGCTCTGCCCGACGCCAAGGACTGGGAAGGCAAGTCCGACAAACTGCCGCTGCTCGAGCGCTGATCACGCCGGGCATGCTGTACGCAAAACGGGCGCCGAAGCGCCCGTTTTCTTGTCCGGCCATCGGCGACGCCCATCGAGGACGTCGCTGTCGGGCTTACTGCGCGAGCGCGGCCTGCAACGCGGCGATCAGGCGCGTCGGCGCCTCACCGGTCGCGGCGACACCGCGCGGGTCGACCGCCGACACCACCGCGCCACCCTGCTGCGAAGCCACGCGCACCAGGAACTGGCTGCCCGCGTAGGACACATCGTAGGTGCCCAGCGCCTGCGAACGGCTGTTGACGGTGACACCGTCGGTTGCGGCCAGGGCCTCGCCGACCTGCGCGAATACCGCATCACGTGCACCGGTCGCGCTGAAGGAGACGTTCGAATCGGCCGGCACCGCAGCCGTGCCGGAGCGGGTCACCGACGTCGGCGCCTCCGGCAGCGCCATCGCGCCGGCGGTGCTGGGGCGGTCGAGATCCGGCGGGACTTCGAGCGGGCGGGTTTCCGGGCTCTGCGCGTACAGCGCATTGTCCTTCTTGAACCAGCGGCAGCCGCTGGTGCCCACGACTGCAACCGCGACGACGGCAATGGCGAGGACGCGCATGGAGGAACGGGGTGGACGCATCGTGGAATCTCCTGGGAAATCAGGCGGCGCGGGCGCGGCAGGACGTTTCGAGGTCTGCCGCGAGTCGCGTCGCATCGTCGGCCTGCGCATCATGCGCCCGGGCCAGTGTCGTCAGAGGCAGACGCAGGCCATGGCCGAAGCCCTGCCTGGCCAGCACCGCCTTGACGGGAATGGGATTGGGTTCGATGCCGCAGAACGCGTGCAGCGGCTGCAGGCGCGCGTCCCAGTCGTGCGCGGCCTCGACCTGACCGCTACGCGACAGATCGGCCAATCTGCGGAATGCAGCAGGCACCACGTTGGAGACGACCGAGATCACGCCGTCGGCGCCGGCGAGCATCGCGCGCGCGGCCGTCGGGTCGTCGCCGCTGAGCACGACGAAGTCGTCGCCCTGCAAAGCCAGCAGCGCCTGCATGCGCTCGACACCGCTGTGCGCTTCCTTGATGCCGACGATCCGCGGGTGCCGCGCCAGCTCGGCGACGGTCTCGGGCAGCAGGTCGGTCCCGGTGCGGCCGGGGACGTTGTAGAGCATCACCGGCAGACCGCCGGCGTCCGCCACCGCGCGGTAGTGCGCGAGCAGGCCTGCCTGCGTGGGACGCACGTAGGCCGGCACCACGACCAGGGCGATGTCCGCGCCGAGTTGCGCGAGCCGCTGCGTGGCTGCAATGGTCTTCGACGTCGCCGGCAGGCCGGTGCCGGCCAGTACGGGCACACGCCGGGCAGCCAGCTCGACCGCACTGCGGACCAGCCAGTCGTATTCATCGTCTTCCAGCGTAGCCGCCTCGCCCGTCGAGCCGGCGACCACTAGTCCCTGCGTGCCGGCGGCCAGCTGCCATTCGACCAGGCGTTTCCACGCCGCGCGGTCGAGTGCACCGGTGGCGTCGAAGGGCGTGGCGAGTGCGGTGATGCTGCCTGAAAGTCGCAAGATGGGAATCCGATGGCCGACCGCGGCACGGTCGCTGGGTGACGTCGAGGCCGGGAAACACGCGGTTTGGCCCGGAAAATGCTGGCCGATGTTACTTGCGGCCACGAAGCGCGGGCAAGTATGCTGACCAAAGCATCCGGCCGAGCCCGGACCGCCGTTCACCCTCCAGTCGCCATCGACCCTCGCGGTCGAACAGATTTCCCGCCGCGGACGCCCCCTTGACCGATACCGATACCGCTGCCCGGCCCTCGCCGAACGAGAATTACCTGCTGATCAACGCGTACACGACGCATCCGGCCTCGCCGCTGCTGTCGGTGTCGCGTCGCATCGCCGACAGCGGTTGCAACATGGTCGACACGCGCCTGTCGACCGTCGGCCGCGATGTCTCGGTCACGGCACTGGCGAACGGTCCGTGGGATGCGGTCGCCAAGCTCGAAGCGATGCTCACGCGCCTGGAGCGCGAGGAAGACCTGAAGCTGGTGTGGTACCGCACGGGCCCGAAGCCGATCCAGTCGAACCTGCTGCCCTACGTGGTGGAAGTGGTCGCGGCCGACAAGGCCGGTATCCTGTTCCAACTGGCCGACTTCTTCGACCGCCAGGGCATCACGATCGAAAGCCTGCACTCCTCGCGCTATCGCGCGATGCAGACCGGCGCCGACATGTTCTCGGCGCAGATCACGATCGGCATCCCGGCGAACATGCACATCGCCGCGCTGCGCGACGATTTCCTTGAGTTCTGCGACCACCTGAACCTCGACGCGATCATGGATCCGATGAAGTTCTGAGCCGATGCGCGCGGACGCTTGCGAAAGCAGGAACACACGCGCATTGTGATCACGACCGTCGCAATGGAACGCCCGTTCGAACGATGAGCGGAACACGCAAGAAGCTCGCGAAAGCCACCCTGCAGCTGCCACTGGCGCTGTCGGGCGGCGCGAAGGCCACGCTGGCCGACCACGCCGGACGCTGGCTCGCCCTCTACTTCTACCCGAAGGATTCAACGCCCGGCTGTACGACCGAGGGCCTGGATTTCAGCGCGCTGCTGCCGCAGTTCCAGGCGCTCGACGCCGACGTGCTCGGCGTCTCGCGCGACTCGGTGAAATCGCACGACAACTTCTGCGCCAAACAGGGATTCGCGTTTCCGCTGGTCAGCGACGCGGACGAAGCACTGTGTCGCGCGTTCGACGTGATCCGCGAGAAGAACATGTACGGCCGGACCGTGCTGGGCATCGAACGCAGCACGTTCCTGATCGATCCCGACGGCCGCATCGCGTCCGAATGGCGCAAGGTCCGCGTGCCCGGCCATGCGCAGGCGGTACTCGACGCACTCCAGGCTGCGCAGTCGCAGTGACGACCCTTTCCGAACGTGCATGCCGCCCTCCCGTTTCGCGGGTCGCGGCGGCGCGGTCGTGCGTGTGCGACACCCGCTCCACCTCCGTCATCCCTTCTCCAACACGGAACGCCGACTGACGATGATGACCAAAGGCAAGCGCGTCTACGTTCTCGACACCAACGTGCTCATGCACGATCCCACGGCGCTGTTCAAGTTCGAGGAGCACGATGTCTACCTGCCGATGCAGGTGATCGAGGAACTCGACAACGGCAAGAAGGGCACCAGCGAAGCCAGCCGCAACGCCCGGCAGGTCAGCCGCTTCCTCAACGAACTGATCGAGGCGGCGGGCAGCGACCAGATCGCGACGGGCCTGCCGTTGCTGCGGCCGCAGGGCCTGCAGCTGCGCGGCGCGCAGAGCGTCGGCAAGCTGCGGTTCCAGACCACGACACCGACCGAAGATCCGACCTCGTTCGGCGCCGCCGCGCCCGACAACCGGATCCTCGGGGCGATCCTCGACCTGGTCCGCACGGAGCCGGACTATCCGGTGGTCTTCGTCTCCAAGGACATCAACCTCCGGATCAAGGCCGCGATCGCCGGCATCCCGAACGAGGATTACGAGAACGACCGGGCGCTCGACGATTTCAGTCTGCTCTATACCGGCGCGACCGCGCTGCCGGCGGACTTCTGGACCATCCACGGCAAGGATCTGCGTTCGTGGACCGACAAGGGCCGCACGTACTACGACCTCGCCGTCTCGGAAGACGACGGCTGGTACGCCAACCAGTTCCTCTATTTGCCGGGCGACGAGGAATCCGAATTCCGCGTGACCCGGGTGGAAGAGGGCCGCGCGACGCTGCAGATCGTCGACGACTTCCGCCACAGCCAGCATGCGGTCTGGGGCATCAACGCGCGCAACCGCGAGCAGAATTTCGCGCTCAACGCGCTGATGGATCCGGAGGTCGACTTCGTCACCCTGCTCGGCACCGCCGGCACCGGCAAGACCCTGCTCGCGCTCGCCGCGGGACTGGCGCAGACGATGGACCAGCAGCGCTACCGCGAGATCATCATGACCCGCGCGACGGTGAGCGTCGGCGAGGACATCGGCTTCCTGCCCGGTACGGAAGAGGAAAAGATGACGCCCTGGATGGGCGCGCTGACCGACAACCTCGAAGTGCTGACCCACAACCAGGATGGCGGCAGCTGGGGCCGCGCGGCGACCAACGATCTGCTGGCTTCGCGCATCAAGATCCGCTCGATGAACTTCATGCGCGGGCGCACGTTCCTGTCGCGCTACCTCATCCTCGACGAGGCGCAGAACCTCACGCCCAAGCAGATGAAGACCCTGATCACCCGCGCCGGTCCCGGCACGAAGATCGTGTGCCTGGGCAACGTCGAGCAGATCGACACGCCCTACCTCACCGAGACGACGTCGGGTCTGACCTACGCGGTCGACCGCTTCAAGAACTGGGCGCACAGCGCGCACGTGACCTTGCGTCGGGGCGAGCGCTCGCGCCTGGCGGATTTCGCTTCCGAAGTCCTGTGAGACCCCGGCGGCCAACGGCGACGGCGCGCATCGCGCCGCGCCGTGACGCGATGCGCGGGCGGCATGTCCGCGTGTCGCGCGCGGACGCGCAATCCTGCGGCGGCGCGCCGCACACCCAACGCCCACGACCGCAGGCGCCCGCGCCGCGCAGCACGCCGGGGCACTGAGCCTGGGCATGCGGCTGCCGACGTGGGTCTGGATCGGCGCGGTCGCGCTCGCCTGCGTGGCCGGCATGGTCAACGTCATCGGCTATCTGGGATTCGAACATCAGGCGGTGAGCCATCTCACCGGCACCACCAGTCTGCTCGGCGCCGCCCTGGTTGCGCGGGACTGGCGCATCGTCCTGCATCTGGCAGCGGTGGTCGTCGCCTTCTGCGCGGGCGCGGCGGTCAGCGGTGTGATCCTGCAGGACGAGCGCCTGCGCCTGGGTCGGCGTTACGGCGTCACGCTGGCACTCGAGGCGGCGCTGCTGGCGGCAGCGGTGCCGTTGTTCCTGCGCACCCAGATCCACGGCGCACTCCTGGCGGCGATGGCCTGCGGCCTGCAGAACGCGATGGTGACGACCTACAGCGGTGCGCTGGTGCGCACCACGCATCTGAGCGGCATGTTCACCGACCTCGGTCTCGGTCTCGGCCATCTGATCCGGGGACGCGCGCTACCGGTCAGACGCCTGTCGCTCAGCGCACTCATCATCGGCGGCTTTCTCGGCGGCGGCATCGCCGGCGCCTGGCTCTACGGCGCGATCGGCTATCGGGCGCTGCTGGTCCCCGCGGCGCTGACCGGCGTGACGGGCATCGGCTACACCCTGTACCGGCACTGGCGCGGCGCACGCCCCGACGGCGCGCACTGAACCGCTGCGATGCACGGCGCCCGCAGGCACAATGCACGCATGTCGCACACGTCTGCACGCCCCCGCTCCGCACTGACCATCGCCGGCTCCGATTCCGGCGGTGGCGCCGGCATCCAGGCCGATCTGAAGACCTTCGCCGCGCACGGTGTGCATGGCCTGTCCGCGATCGCCGCGCTCACCGCACAGCACACCCGCGGCGTCACCGCGGTGCATGCGCCGCCGGTCGCATTCCTGCGCGCGCAGATCGATGCCTGCTTCGACGATTTCGACGTGTGCGGCGTCAAGATCGGCATGCTCGCGACCGCCGAGATCGTCGAAGCGGTTGCCGCTGCGTTGGCGCTGCATCCCGACGTGCCGGTGGTGCTGGACCCGGTGATGATCGCGACCTCCGGCGCCAAGCTGCTCGACGACGATGCCCTGGGCGCCTTGCGGGAGCGCTTGATCCCGCGCGCACACGTGCTGACACCGAACCTGCCGGAAGCCGAACTGCTGCTCGGTCGACGCATCGCGGCGGGCGCCGATGCCGACGTGGCGCTGGCCGCGCTGCGTGCACTCGGCGCGCAGGGCGTCCTGCTCAAGGGCGGCCATCTCGACGAAGGCGATGAGGTCATCGATCGCTACGCCGATGCCGCGACGGCCTTCGCGCACCGGGCCCCGCGGCTGGACATCGACGGCCACGGCACCGGCTGCACGCTGTCGTCGGCGATCGCGGCCCGCCTCGCGCTCGGCGATGAAGCGGCAGCTGCATGCCGCGCCGGCATCGACTACGTGCACCGCGCCATGCGCGATGCCTATCGACCGGGCCGCAGCGCGGTCAGCGTGCTCGGACACCTGGGTCCGATCGCATCGTGAGTACGGCGGCGACCCGCGTCGAGTCGCTCGACAGCGACGACGGCCATCGCGTCGAGCTGATCATCCGCGTCCCCGATGCGCCGACGCGCCGGGTGCTGTGGTTGCCGGCGATGGGCGTCCCCGCCCGGCATTACCTGCCCTTCGCCGACGCGCTGTCGGCGCGCGGTGTCGCGGTCGGCCTGCACGAATGGCGCGGTATCGGTTCGAGCAGCCTGCGCGCCGGCCGCGCGCACGACTGGGGGTATCAGGACCTGCTGGCCGACATCGCGCGCAGCGAAGCGGCGCTGGATGCCGCGGTGCCCGGCGCGATGCGCATCATCGGCGGACACAGCCTCGGCGGTCAGCTCGCCTGTTGCCATCTCGCGTTGCAGCCGGACGCGGCCGACGCGCTCTGGCTGGTCGCCAGCGGCGCGCCCTACTGGCGCGCGTTTCCGCGCCGTGTGCGCTACACGCTGCCGCCGCTGTATCGCTTCATGGACTGGCTCGCGCGCGCGCGCGGCGTATTGCCGGGCCGACGGCTCGGCTTCGCCGGCAACGAATCGCGCGGCGTGATCGCCGACTGGACGCGCAGCGGATTGCGCGGGCGTTACACGGCGCGTGGCCTCGACGTCGACATCGACGCGGCGATGGCGCGGGTCGAGGTGCCTGTGCGCGCAGCCTGGCTCGAGGACGACTGGCTCGGCCCCGCATCGTCACTGCGTTTCCTGCTCGGCAAACTCGGCAGCGCGGACGCCGCGACCACTGGATTCGATGCCGCGCGCCTGGGCGCGCAGGCCGACCATTTCGCCTGGATGCGCACACCGGACGCGATCGCCGCCTGGCTCGCCGACGCCTGAGCCTTCTGCAGGGGGCCGCTACACTGCGCCGATTGCCCAACGAGCGACTCCCTGCATGACCGCACCGCTGCCCGCACGCGACGACATCCGCATTGCCGTGATCGGCCTCGGCTACGTCGGTCTGCCGCTCGCGGTCGCGTTCGGCCGCCGCCATGCGACGCTGGGCTTCAACATCGATCGGACGCGCGTGGACGGCCTGCAGCACGGCGAGGACCACACCCGCGAACTGTCGCGCGACGAGCTGCGCGCGGCCGCGCAGCTGCCGCTACAGCGCAGACGCAGCCGAGCTCGCGAGCTGCAACGTGCACATCGTCACCGTGCCCACGCCGGTCGACGCCTACAAGCGGCCCGACCTGTCGGCACTGGAAGCATCGAGCCGTGCGGTCGGTGCAGCCTTGCAGCGCGGCGGCGTGGTGATCTTCGAGTCGACGGTCTACCCGGGCGCGACGGAAGAGATCTGCGTGCCGATCCTCGAGGCCGCATCCGGCCTTCGTTTCCTCGAGGATTTCCATGTCGGCTACAGCCCCGAACGCATCAATCCGGGCGACAAGCAGCACCGTCTGGAGAACACGCTGAAGGTCACGGCCGGCTCCAGTGACGCGGCGGCGGACTTCGTCGACGCGCTGTACCGCGACATCGTCGAGGCAGGCACGCACCGCGTGTCGAGCATCCGTGTCGCCGAGGCGGCCAAGGTCATCGAGAACACCCAGCGCGACGTCAACATCGCCCTGGTCAACGAACTCGCATTGATCTTCGACCGGCTCGGCATCGATACGCACGAGGTGCTGGAAGCGGCCGGGACGAAGTGGAACTTCCTGCCCTTCCGGCCGGGCCTCGTCGGCGGACACTGCATCGGCGTGGATCCGTATTACCTGACGCACAAGGCGCAGGAGATCGGCTACCACCCTGAAGTCATTCTGGCCGGGCGCCGCATCAACGACAGCATGGGCCTGCACGTCGCCCAGCGCGTGGTGAAGCTGATGCAGCAGCGCGGCATCCAGACCGCCGGCGCGCGCGTGCTGGTGCTGGGCCTGGCGTTCAAGGAAAACTGTCCGGACCTGCGCAATACGCGCGTCATCGATGTCGTGCGCGAGTTGCAGAGCTACAGCATCGAAGTGGATGTGCACGATCCGTGGGTCGCCGCGGCGTATGCACAGCACGAGTACGGCCTGACGCCGATCGCGATGCCGGAGTCCGCCGCCTACGACGCGGTCGTGCTCGCCGTCGCCCACACCCAGTTCCGCGAACTCGGTGCCGACGGTCTGCGTGCATTCGGCAAGCCGGGCGCGGTGCTGTTCGACGTCAAGGCGATCCTGCCCGCGGACGCGGTGGACGCGCGCCTGTAGCGCATCGCGTCGGCGCGCGGCGGCCGCCGCGGATCTGTTCCAGCTGCGGACGCATGGACCGGGCGCATTGCCTTGGCGGCAGCGGGTCGATTGCGTCAGTCCGCGTCGCAGCGCGACGCGTGTTACCACGACGTCCGATCGCAATCAGCCTCGCGGGCGCGCCGCACCGCGCGCCGGATTGAGGCACGCACGCCGGGCGCGCCCTCTTGCATCGCGTATGCGCAGGGCGCAGCGCTCGCGCCTCCACAAGATGCGGTGTTGTGCGAAGCCCGATCGGGCGACTCCGTGCAGGCCCTGCCATCGCAACCGGCATCAAAGGCACGCGTCGCCGCGCATGCGCTGCTACCGTTCTTGAGACAGCCCTGTTCAAACCATCGCCGGCATCGCGACGAAAAACACGCGCGCAACAAAAAAGCCAGCGATCGCTCGCTGGCCTCTTCGTTGTTCTGGTGCGCCCGGAAGGATTCGAACCTCCGACCCCCAAGTTCGTAGCCTGGTGCTCTATCCAACTGAGCTACGGGCGCCTTGAACAGAAGCGGAATTTTCTAGCAAAACGTTGGCTTCGTCAACCACTGGCAGGAATTTTTTCTGTTCGATTTCCGGAGAAATCAGATCGAATTCGAGCAGTGGCGGAGAGTGAGGGATTCGAACCCTCGATGGAGTTTTAAGCCCCATACTCCCTTAGCAGGGGAGCCCCTTCAGCCACTCGGGCAACTCTCCGAAGCAACACGTTCGACGCAAGCGCCGAACGCGGTGCGAAGGATAACGGCTCAGGGCGTCTGCGGCAAATCTTCTTGCACGACAGCGGCATCGTGTTCGCTGTGGATGCGCTGGTAGATCTCTTCGCGGTGCACGGCGACATCCTTGGGGGCGGTGATACCGATCCGCACCTGGTTGCCCTTGACGCCCAAAACGGTCACCGAGACCTGGTCACCAATCATCAGCGTCTCTCCGACGCGGCGGGTCAAAATCAACATGTCAATCTCCTGGAACCGGCGCGTTTCGACGCGCCGGCGTGGACTGTATTCGGACCGTTCTCGACCTTGGAAACCGATTACAGACCTCATTTAGGCCGTGAAGCATGTCCCCTGCCGCGCAGCCGGTCAACAACCCGGCGCGCGCGTTTAGCGCCCGCTTAGCCGAGACGTTCCGCCACCAACTGGCGCACTTCACCAAGCACGGCCAGCAACGCCGGTCCGTCCTCTCCGCCGCCCTGGGCCATGTCGGGCCGACCGCCTCCCTTGCCGCCTGTGCGGGCGGCGACATGCGACAGCAGTTCGCCCGCCTTGATGCGACCGGTGGCCGCCCCACCGACGCCGGCCACCAGGGCCGCCTTGCCGTCGCTGGCACCTGCAAGTACGACGACGACATCGACGAGCTGCTGCTTGAGGCGATCGACCGCATCACGCAAGGCCTTGGCATCGAGTCCTTCTAGACGCGCGGCAACGACCTTGATGCCGGCGACGTCGATCGCGGAGGCGCCGAGGTCCGCGGTCGCGCCGCTGGCCGCCTTGGCTTTCAGCGATTCGAGCTCGCGCTCCAGCTGCTTCTGCCGGTCGAGCAATGCGCGCAGGCGCTCGCCGACTTCGCCGGCGGTACCGCCGAGCAGGCCGGCCGCGTGACGCATGCGCTCTTCATCGCTGCGCACGTGGTCGAGCGCGGCTTGACCGGTCAGTGCTTCGATACGGCGCACGCCGGACGACACGCCACCTTCCGTGACGAGCTTGAACAGACCGATGCGGCCGGTGCGGTCGACATGCGTGCCGCCGCACAGCTCCACCGATTCGCCCATCGTCACCACGCGGACGCGCTCGCCGTATTTCTCGCCGAACAACGCCATCGCGCCGGAATCGAGCGCGGCCTGCATGTCCATCTGCTCGATGCTGACCGGATGATTGGCACGCACTTCGACATTGACCCGGCGTTCGATCTCGGCGAGTTCGTCGGCCGTCACCGGCTGGAAGTGCGAAAAGTCGAAACGCAGGCGTTCGGGCGCGACCAGCGAGCCCTTCTGCGCGACGTGGGTGCCGAGCAGATCGCGCAGCGCGCCGTGCAGCAGGTGCGTCGCGCTGTGGTTGAGCACGATGGTGCCGCGGCGCGCGCTGTCGATCGCGCCACGCACACGGTCACCGCGCCGCAGCGTGCCCGAGATCAGACGCCCGACATGACCGTGGAACTGGCCCGCGAACTTCTGCGTGTCCTCGACTTCGAAACGCACACCGTCGGCTTCGAGCACACCGGTATCGCCGACCTGCCCGCCCGACTCGCCGTAGAACGGGGTGCGATCGAGGATCACGACGACCTCGTCGCCGGCCGAGGCGGACTCGACCGGACGGCCACCCACCAGCAGTGCGACGACCTGCAGGTCACCGGCTTCATGCTGGTCGTCGCCGACAAACACGGTCGGCGTCAGCTGGGCGACGAGGTCGGCCGACAGCCCCGCGCTCGAGGTGAACTTGCCTGCGGCGCGCGCGGTCTCGCGCTGGCGCTGCATGGCGGCGTCGAAGCCCGGCATGTCGACCTCGAGACCGCGCTCGCGCGCGATGTCCTGGGTGAGATCGAGCGGGAAGCCATAGGTGTCGTAGAGACGGAACGCATCCTCGCCGGGAATCGCACCGTTGCTGCGCGAGGCGACGTCATCGAAGATCCGCATGCCGGCGTCCAGCGTTTCGGCAAAGCGTTCTTCTTCCGCCTTGAGCGCGCGCTCGACCAGTTCGCGCTTTTCGCGCAGCTCCGGATACGCATCGCCCATCACGTCGTCGAGCGTGCCGACCATCGCACTGAAGAACGGCTGGCGCACGCCGAGCATCCAACCGTGGCGCAGCGCGCGGCGGATGATCCGGCGCAGTACGTAACCGCGGCCTTCATTCGACGGCAGCACACCGTCGACGATCAGGAAGCTGCAGGCGCGGATGTGATCGGCGATCACGCGCAGCGACTTGTTCTCCAGATCCTGCGTGCCGGTGAGCTCGCCGGCCTTGCGGATCAAGGCCTGGAACAGGTCGATCTCGTAGTTGCTGTGCACGCCCTGCAGGATCGCGGCAAGGCGCTCCAGGCCCATGCCGGTGTCGACGCACGGTGCAGGCAGCGGCACCAGCGTGCCGTCGGACTGCTTGTCGAACTGCATGAAAACCAGGTTCCATATCTCGATGAAACGGTCGCCGTCCTCGTCGGGCGAGCCCGGCGGGCCACCGAAGTGCGCGGGTCCGTGGTCGTAGAAGATCTCGGTGCAGGGGCCACAGGGGCCGGTGTCGGCCATCTGCCAGAAATTGTCGGAGGCGAACGGCGCACCCTTGTTGTCGCCGATGCGGACGATGCGGTCTTCGGGAATGCCGACCATGTCACGCCACAGCGCGTAGGCCTCGTCGTCGGTCTGGTAGACCGTGACCAGCAGGCGCTCGGCGGGCAGCTTCCAGACCTGCGTGAGCAGTTTCCAGGCCCAGGCGATGGCGTCCTGCTTGAAGTAGTCGCCGAACGACCAGTTGCCGAGCATCTCGAAGAAAGTGTGGTGACGCGCGGTGTAGCCGACGACGTCGAGATCGTTGTGCTTGCCGCCCGCGCGCAGGCAGCGCTGGACGTCGGCCGCGCGCACGTAGCTGCGCTTCTCGGCGCCGAGGAACACGTCCTTGAACTGCACCATGCCGGAGTTGGTGAACAGCAGCGTGGGATCGTTGCCGGGCACCAGCGGCGCCGACGGGACGATGGTGTGGCCCTTGCCCTTGAAGAACTCGAGGAAGTCGCTGCGGATCTGGGCGGTGCTGGTGGGGGTCTGCGTGGTCATGGGCCTGGCGTGACGGTCGTGCTGGAGGGAATGGGCATCCCCGGCAGCCGTGCGCGTCCGCCATCTAGACGGGTGCAGGTCCGGAGCAGTGCCCACAGCCGCAAAGGGTAGCAGGCCGTCCGGGGGCTACGCGCCCCGCCGCTTCGGCACCCGATGCCGCAGCGTCTCGCAGTGACTCAGCCGTTCCGCCCATCCCGCAAAGCGCGCACCGCGCCATAGGCGGTCTCGCCATCGAATCCACGGCGCAGCAGGAAATCCACGGCCTTGCGCCGCAGTGCCGGATCGTCTTCGAACGCGGCCACATCGTAACGGCGCTCGAGCAGATCACGCGCGCGTTGTGGCCAATCGGCCTCCCCGTCGGCGGCCAGTGATTCGAAGGCGGCGGCAATCTTGCCGGCATCGAGCCGATGCGTCGCCAGTTCGGCCTCGATCCGCAGCGGGCCGTGGCCGCCCGTGGCGCGGCTTCGGGCGAGGCTCGCGGCGAAGCGGCCGTCGTCCTGCCAGCCGGCCGCGCGCATGCGTTCGACGGCGTCGGCGGCGGATTCGGGCTCGATGCCGCGCGCCGCGAGCTTGCGAAGCAGTTCGGGCTGGGAATGCTCACGCCGTACCAGCAACGACAACGCCCGCTGGGCGGGCGTCAGTTCGCGGCGTTTCTTGCGCCTGCCTGCGGCAGGCGGGTCACCTTCGGCGGTCGCGCCAGACCCGACTGCGTCGAAGGCATCCACGGACCCGCCAGCCGGCAGGTCCGTGTCATGCGATTCGCGGCCGCCGGGCAAGCCCGACGCGACCGGCTCAGTCGTCGTCGTTTTCTTCATTGCCCGCCGCTGCGGCCGCCAGCACGGCTGCCGGCAGCAGCTTCTCGCGGATGCCCGCCTCGATGCGCGCGGCCACTTCCGGGTTGTCCTTGAGGTACTGGCGGGCATTTTCCTTGCCCTGCCCGATCCGCTCGTCGCCTGCGCTGTACCAGGCGCCTGCCTTCTCGACCAGCTTGGCCTCGACACCCATGTCGATCAGTTCGCCTTCGCGGCTGATGCCCTCGCCGTAGAGGATCTCGGTGATGACCTGCTTGAACGGGGGCGCCATCTTGTTCTTGACGACCTTGATGCGGGTCTGGTTGCCGATGATCTCGTCGCCCTTCTTGATCGCGCCGATGCGGCGGATGTCGAGGCGGACCGAGGCATAGAACTTCAACGCGTTGCCGCCGGTCGTGGTCTCAGGGCTCTGGCCCGGCATCATGATGCCGATCTTCATGCGCAGCTGGTTGATGAAGAACACCATGCAATTGCTGCGCTTGATGTTGCCGGTCAGCTTGCGCAGTGCCTGGCTCATCAGACGGGCCTGCAGGCCCGGCAGCTGGTCGCCCATCTCGCCTTCGATTTCGGCGCGCGGGGTCAGCGCGGCGACGGAGTCGACGACCACCATGTCCACCGAATTCGAGCGCACCAGCATGTCGGCGATCTCGAGCGCCTGCTCGCCGGTGTCGGGCTGCGAGACCAGCAGGTCTTCGACATTGACACCGAGCTTGGCCGCGTACGTGGGATCGAGTGCGTGCTCGGCGTCGATGAAGGCGGCGACGCCGCCCATCTTCTGGCACTGCGCGATCGTCTGCAGGGTCAGCGTAGTCTTGCCGGACGACTCGGGGCCGTAGACCTCGATGACACGGCCGCGCGGCAGGCCGCCGATGCCGAGCGCGAGATCGAGCTGCAGCGAACCGGTCGGGATCACCGGGACCACTTCCGACACGCGGTCGCCCATGCGGATCACCGAGCCCTTGCCGAACTGCTTCTCGATCTGGCTCAGGGCTGCGGAGAGCGCGCGCTTCTTGTTCTCGTCCATCGTGGTGGTCCTCGTCATTCGTGTTCCGGTCTGGTGGAAGCATCCTCGCAGTCGCAGGTCGCACAGCTTGCGACGCTGCCGGGAGGACACAAAATTAAGTGGCGGTGTGGCGGCCGGTCAGCGGCGCGCGGCGCGGATGACGGTCGGGGAACACCGCGCGCGCCATGCGCACAAGCGGCCGCGCGCTCAACGGTTGGGCCTGACCAGGCCGCAGTACAGGCCCTCGATCGCGAAGTCCTGGTCGGGCAATACCTCGATGGGCGCGTAGTCCGGATTGCGCGGCATCAGGCGGATACGGTCCTTGCCGATCTTCAACAGCTTGACCGTGATCGCGTCGTCGACACGGGCGACGACGATCTGCCCCGAGCGCGCATCGCGGGTGCGGTGCACGCCGATCAGATCACCTTCGAAGATGCCCTCGTCGCGCATCGAGTCGCCCTTGACCTTGAGCAGGTAGTCGGGCGACGGCGAGAACAGCACGCGGTCGAGCACCAGGTAGTCGTCCGAGCCGATGTCCGCGCCAATGGGCGCACCGGCGGCGACCTGCCCGAGCACCGGCAGACGCAGCGCATCGCCGGGTGTCGCGCCCAGGGTCAGCGCGTGCTGCGCCTGCTGCACCGGCACCAGCACGCGGATACCGCGCGCCCGGCCCGGCACCCGCTCGATGGCACCGGCGGCTTCGAGCGCATCGAGGTGGTACTGCGCGGCGCGCACGCCGCTGAAACCGAATGCGCGGGCGATCTCGGTCTGCGAAGGCGGCATGCCTTCGGCGGCGATGCGCTCGCCGATCATTTCGAGAATCGCGTGCTGGGTCTGGGTCAGGTCCATGGTGAGTAGTATTACTACTAACGCATGGACTGCGCAAGCCGGAAGGCGTTCCGGCAGGCGCGTGCGGTCAGCCGGTCATTCCGGAATGGCGAGATGCGTACTGTCCAGCGCCTTGCCCGCGCCGCGCGGAGTCGTGGCGATTGCCGCGTCCACCGGCAACGCGGCCTCGCCATCCAGGTGCGCATCCACGCGGTCGAGCGCGGCGTAGACGTACGGCAGCAGTGGCACATAACGCGCGGCATAGTCCGGCAGGCCGAGGAATCCGTCGAAGTGCTGCGCATTCGCAACCTGCCACAGGCGCACGTCGCGCCCGGCCGCCTGCGCCCATCCGACATACGGCGTGCTGGTGAAGGCCATCGGGATCAGGCCGTCATCGGCGCCATGGACCACGACCACCGGCAGACCCGCGCGCGGCAGACCGGCCCGGGTTTCGGCGATACCGGCCTGCACGCGGCGCGCGGCCGCATCGTCGCCGTCGTTGAGCGCCCGCAGGCACTGCAGGCCCGGCAGCAGCGGATCGCCGCCGGCCATGCGCGTGTCCACGAGCCCGACGCCGGCGCCGGGCGGAATGCCGCTGCCGTCGCTCCACCAGGCCGCACGTTCGGTTGCGGTCGCCGGACGCGGACTGCCGTCCGGGCCTTGCGCCGCGTAGCGGTATCCGCAGGGATGCGCGTCCGCGTTGAAGCGGCCATAGGCGGATGCATAGGTCGTGGCGATCGCGCGCCACAGATCGAAGCCCGCCGACAGGGCACCCGCGCGCAGCGCGCCATCGGTCCAGCCGTGCGTGCGCAGGGTGTCCAGGGCGGACCGCGACTGCGCCGCGGTGTCGTTGCCTTCGACCAGACCGGCCGCGCGCAGCGAGGCGCAGCGCGCGGTCCACAGCGGTGCGACCTGTGCGGTCAACGGCGGCTGCGGCAGGTTGTCGACGGCGAGCAGCGCGCACGGCATCAGCAACGCGGCTTCGGTGGTGTAGTCGTAGAGCGAACGCGCGCCCGGTGCATCGACGTGGATGCTGGGTTCGCCGGCGACCACGGCATCGAGCCAGTCGCCTTCGAGTTCCGCCGCGCGCAGCACCGCGCCGCCGCCATTGGAGATGCCGACCGCGATGACGCGGGTGCTGTCGAAATCGAACGGCGCGTCATCGGGATAGGCCTCGCCGAGCGCCTGCAGCGCGAACTCGGCAGCCTGGCGCACGTGGCGGCCCCAGTCGGCCTCGGGGTTGTCGCCCGAATGCGCGTGCTTGAACGCGACGCCCTGCTCCGCGTCCTCCGGCTCGAATACGGCTTGTGCGCGATCAGCGGACGGCGTGCCGTCGGCCGCAATGCCGATGCCCGCATCGGCATCGAAGTAGTCGGTGCCTGCGCCCTTGTCGGTGTAGGCAACGGCGCAGCCCTTCGGCAGACCCCAGGCGCCGGCGACGGCGATCGCGCCATAGATGCCGCGCGAGCCGGACGACGCGGTGACCACGATGCAGCGACGCGTGCGGTCGAAGCCGTCGGGCACCTGCACCAGCACGCGATGCGGCTGCGAGGCGCCGGGGACGGTGGCCAGCGCGTGGAATTCGCGGCCCGGTACGGACGCGAGACTGCCGTAGAGCGTGCCGTAGCCGCCGCCCGGCGCGAGGTCGGCGATGCCACGCCAGTTCGCCCACAACGCGCGACGACGCGCTTCGGCGGCGAGCGGACGCTCGGGGTCGGCGAAGGTCGGCGGCGTCATCGCCTGCAGGCCGGCCAGACCGAGCCCTGCGGTCAGCAGATCGTCATCGCCGCGATGGAGGCTGGTGCGCTGGGCGCTGAACATCGTGGCGTCGTCTCCGCGCATCGAGGCAGGATCGCTGCGCGTCGCATTGCCGGCACAGGCGGCGAGCGAGAGCGCGAGGGTGGCGAGGCACAGCGGCCGGAGCATGCGGGTCTTGGTCATGTAGGCACCGTAGCAGCGCGCTCGCCATGGACCATCGTACTTTGGTACCAGCCGCGCGACCGCTCCGGCCTTGCTAGTGTGGCGACCGGATCCGAATGCGGGATTCGACGCCAGCGTTCGCTGCCACTCTCCGCCGAATCCCCGATTCCGAATCCCCAACACCGGCCCCCGATGCCCAAGCTGCTGATCGCCGACGACCACCCGCTCTTCCGCGCCGCGCTGCGCGGCGCGGCGGCCGATGCGGCGCCCAACGTCAGCACGCGCGAAGCCGAAACGCTCGACGGCGTGCTCGAAGCGCTGGAGCGGGAGGACGACATTGATCTCGTGCTGCTGGACCTGCACATGCCCGGCAACCACGGGCTGGCCGGACTGGCGGCGATCCGCGCGCAGTTCCCGGCGGTCGCCGTGGTGCTGGTGTCGGCGAACGAGGACCCGCTGGTGGTGCGCCGGGCACTCGATCACGGCGTGGCCGGCTACATCCCCAAGAGCGCCGGCCTCGACGAATTGCGCGAGGCGATCCGCACGGTGCTCGACTGCGCGCAATGGCTGCCGCCCGCATTGCGTGGCGCGGTGGCGCGCGCGCAATCGGCGCCCGAGGACATGGACCTCGCCGCGCGGCTGGCCAGCCTGACCCCGCAGCAGTTCCGGGTGTTGCGTCTGGTCGCCGAAGGCCTGCTCAACAAACAGATCGCCGATCGACTCGATGTGCAGGAACGCACGATCAAGGCGCACATGTCGGCGATCTTCGAAAAGCTGGGCGCGCGCAACCGCACCCATGCCGGGGTGATCCTGCGCGGGCTGGAGATCAGCGATCCCGCGCAGCGTGTCGCCGGCTGAGCGCGATCAGTCGTTGCGCCGCACCGGCGGATTGATCCACTGCACCTGCAGACCACGGCGCTGCGCTTCGCGGTTCACCCGCGCGACGTAGTCGTCGTCAGTCGAGATGCGCGGTGGATCGATGGCGCGCAGGCGCGGCGCATCGGCCGGTGCGCCGGCCATGGGAGGCGAGGTGCTGGCGCAGGCCGCCAGCACGCAGGCGGACAACGCGACGGTGACCCGGAGGCAGGACGGCATGGTCGTACTCCGCGGCGACTGGCTCGGACGCAGGTCCGCCGCCGTTACGCACCTGCCCCTGCGCTATACACCCGTCGCGCCGGCGCCGATCAACCGCCGGTCGGCGCGTCCGGGACAGGCCGACGGGCGGCGTTGCCGATGGTGCCGAGTTCGGCGAGCACTGCGGTGGCATAGCAACCGGCCGGCAACACGAATGCCAGTTGCAGGCGGTCCGCCGACGGCCAGGTCCATTCCAGACCGCCGGGACGCAGACGGGTCGCGCGACGCTCCTGCGACAGACCGGCGGTCTCCAGTCCGTCGCGCAACGCGAGCGCCTGCGCATCCGCCAGCGCCGCGGTCTCGCGGGCGAGCGCGAGGCCGGTGCTCCGCAGCGGTCCGCGGCCCCACAGGGGCGCAGTGGGATGGATGTCGTGCGCGGCGGTGCGCGCGGCGAGCTCGGTGTTGGCCGGTTCGGGTCCGAACACGCTGCGGCTGCCGTCGAGCATCCACACCTCGCCGTCGAGTCCGGTGTCCCAGTCGCCGGCGTCCACCCGCGCCGCCAGCACGCGGTTGAACAGCGCAGAGCGTGCGGCCGACAGCAGCATGGCGCGCTGCTCCCGGTCCATGCGTCGACGCGGCGCGGCGAACATGCGCAGCGCCTTGTCGATGTTGCCGCCGTCGTGGCCGAAGCGCTGTTCGCCGAAATAGTTGGGGACACCGCAAGCCGCGATCGTTTCGAGGCGCGCGTCGATCGCGGCGGCATCGCCAACGACATCGCGCAAGGTCAGGACGAAGCGGTTGCCCGCCAGCGCGCCGCGCGGCAGTTTCCTCGAATGCCGCGCCTGCGCCAGGACGCGCAGCGACTGGCCGTGACCGCTGGCCAGCGCTTCGAGCGCGGCGATGTCCGGGGCGTCGCGACCGGGCAGCTGCACGCTGAAGCGCTGCGTGGTGAGCGCGTGGCGATCCTTGAGTCCCGCGTAGCCGACCGCGCGACCGTCGACATCCGCCCACTGCGCGAGCAACCGCGCGACGAACGCGGTGTTCATGCCGGTCTTCTCGATCGTCAGCAACAGATGCTCGCCCGCGCCGCTGGCCTCGAAGCCGTCGATCTCGTCGACGCGGAAATCCGACGGATGCTGGCGGATCTTCGCCGACAGGACCGGCGCACCATGCGCGGTCGGCGTCCCGGCCGCCAGCGCGGCGCCGTCGTCCGGCTCAGCCGCCATCGCGCACCAGCAGACACACCGCCTGCGCGGCGATGCCCTCGCCCCGTCCGGTGAAGCCCAGCCGTTCGCTGGTCGTGGCCTTGACCGAGATGCAGTCGAGGGCGATGCCCAGATCCTCGGACACGGTCGCGCGCATCGCGTGCGCATGCGGACCGATCTTCGGCCGTTCGCAGATCACGGTGACGTCTGCGTTGCCGACGCGCCAGCCACGCTCGGCGAGCAGGCTGTTGCAGTGCCGCAGCAGCGCACGACTGTCGGCGCCCTTCCAGCGGTCGTCGGACGGCGGGAAATGCACGCCGATGTCGCCGAGCGCAAGCGCCCCGAGCATCGCGTCGCACAGTGCATGCAGCGCGACGTCGCCGTCGCTGTGCGCAAGCACGCCGCGCTCGAACGGAATGCGGACGCCGCCGACCATCACGTGGTCGCCGTCGCCGAAGGCGTGGACGTCGAAGCCCTGGCCGATGCGGAAATCAGGCGTGGCGGTCATGCGGCGGACCCTGCAGGAAAACGGGACGGCAGCTTGCCATGGATCGGGATGCGGGCAAGTCGGAAGGGCGGTACGGCGGCGGCGGATGGGTAGACCGGAGCGAAGCCCGGCGTCCGAACGACGCGCGCTTGCGGACTTGCAATTGTTGGGCGCCGCCGACGCTTGACGATCGAAGCACCGCCTGTACCGCGTTCGGACCGGTCATCGGCTGCGCACCGTTCTCACCCGATGCGCGTCGACCCCGGATCCGGGGCAGGCGCTCTCCCGGAAGAAGATGTGCCGGTTCTGACGCGTGTCACGACCGTCGCGACAGCTCGAATTCGAAGCGCGCGAAATCGGTTGGCGTGGTGATCTTGAAGTTGTCCTCGCGGCCTTCGACGAGCAGCGGCCGGGCCCCCTGGCGCTCCATGGCCATGGCTTCGTCGGTGACGGTGATGCCGTCGGCGTCGGCCGCTTCGAGTGCGCGGCCCAGCTGCAGGCGGCGGAACAGCTGCGGCGTCAGCGCGCGCCACAGGCGTTCGCGCGGCTCGGTGCCGTCGATGCCGCCGTCGTCGCCGGCCCGTTTGAGCGTGTCGCGCACGGGCGCGGCGAGGATCGCGCCGACCGGATCCATGCGGCCGCGTTCGAGCAGCGCATCGAGATCGCCGGCATGCAGGTTCGGACGCGCGGCGTCGTGCACGAGCACGAAGTCGTCGGGGCGGACCGTGTCGGGCAATGCGTGCAGCCCGGCGAGCACCGATGCGGCGCGGGTGTCGCCGCCCAGTGCGCGGACCAGCGGCTTGCCGTGCAGCACCGCCTCGGGCAGCTGCGGTGCGTCATCGGGACCGAGCACCAGCACGAGGCCGCCGATGCCGGGGTGACCGGCGAGCGCGTCGAGCGTGTGCGCCAGAACGCTGCGCCCGCCGGCCTCGAGAAACTGTTTCGGCACCGCGCCGCCGAACCGGCTGCCGCGACCGGCGGCCGGCACGATCACCCAGTTGCTCACGGGGTCTGGTCCTGCGCGCGGCGCGGCGCGTCGGGGTCGAGCGCGTGCTCGGCCGGCAGCGGCGCGATGCGCGCATCGTCGACGACGCGGTAGAAGGTTTCACCCGGCTTGATCATGCCGAGCTCGCCACGCGCGCGTTCCTCGATCGCCGCCTCGCCCGATTTCAGATCGGCGACCTCGGCCGCCAGCGCGGCGTTGCGCTGCTCCAGACCTTCGTTCTGGCGCGCCTGCGCCTCGACGCGGCCGCGCAGTTCCTCGACCTGCTCGGTCCCACCCACGCCGAACCACAGCCGGTACTGCAACCAGGCCAGCAGCGTGGCGAGCACCAGCAGCACGACGAGCAACGCGCGCATTGACGTGTGTCCCGGGGGATCAGCGCTTCAGCGACACGAACGCATCCCGACCGGCGTACCTGGCAGCACTGCCCAGGGCCTCTTCGATACGCAGCAGCTGGTTGTACTTGGCGACGCGATCGCTGCGGCACAGCGAACCGGTCTTGATCTGCGTGGCCGTGGTGGCGACCGCGATGTCGGCAATCGTCGTGTCCTCGGTCTCGCCCGAACGGTGCGACACGACCGCGGCGTAACCGGCCGCGTCCGCCATCGCGATGGCTTCGAGGGTCTCGGTCAGCGTGCCGATCTGGTTGACCTTGATCAGGATCGCGTTCGCGGTCTTCGAATCGATGCCTTCCTTGAAGATGCGCGGATTGGTGACGAACAGATCGTCGCCCACCAGCTGCACCTTGTCGCCGATACGGTCGGTCAGCTGCTTCCAGCCGGTCCAGTCGTCTTCGGCCATGCCGTCCTCGATCGTGACGATCGGATACTGCGCGGCCCAGTCGGCGAGGAAGTCGACGAACTGCTCACCGGTGAGGCGCTTGTTCTCGCCGACCAGGTGGTACTTGCCGTTGTCGTGGAATTCGCTCGACGCGACGTCCAGACCCAGCAGCACGTCGTCGCCCGCCGCGTAACCGGCCTTGCCGATCGCTTCGAGAATCGTGTCGAGCGCTTCGACGTTGCTGCGGAAATCCGGCGCGAAGCCGCCTTCGTCGCCCACCGCCGTGCTCAGGCCGTGGCTCTTGAGCACGGACTTGAGCGCGTGGAAGATCTCGGTGCCCGCGCGCAGCGACTCGGAAAAGCTCGAGAAGCCGACCGGCAGCACCATGAATTCCTGGAAGTCGACGTTGTTGTCGGCATGCGCACCGCCGTTGATGATGTTCATCATCGGCACCGGCAGCACCGGCGCACGGTCGCCGCCGAGCAACGTCCACAGCGGAACCTTCTTCGACGCGGCCAAAGCGTGCGCGTTCGCCATCGAGACGCCCAGCAGCGCGTTCGCGCCCAGGCGGCCCTTGTTCTCGGTGCCGTCGAGATCGATCAGGCGCTTGTCGAGACCGGCCTGGTCGGCGGCATCGAAGCCCTTCAGCGCATCGGCGATCGCGCCGTTGACGTTGCCGACGGCCTTCCGCACGCCCTTGCCGAGATACCGCGTCTTGTCGCCATCGCGCAGTTCCACCGCCTCGCGGGCACCGGTCGAGGCACCGGAGGGCACCATCGCGCGGCCGAAGCTGCCGTCGTCCAGCGTCACTTCGGCTTCGAGGGTCGGATTGCCACGGGAGTCGAGGATCTCGCGGGCGTGGATCTTGGCGATGGTCGTCATGGTCGCAAAAAGTCTCAATGTCGAAGGATGAAACGGAAAAACGGATTCTAGTTTTGCTTCAGCGGGACGTGCTCAGCTTCACCGTACAGGCGCATTCTTTCCAGGACAGCGTCGCACCCTTCGCAGGCGCCTATCCGCGAGGTGTTGAATCGGTCGATTGTGTAGTAAGAGGCGGCATCTTCCCGATCCTGTCTCGATGCAAAGATCAGCAAAACGGCACCTTCACTACCCGTCGGGAGAGAACCTCCAGTACAGGAGCTGGGGGGAGCCCCGTCAACACCCGGTTTGAAAGTCATTTCAGATGCGACGACGCCGTCGCTGGACGGCGTGCCCCGATAGACCTCGAGCACGTCGTATGTAGCGACAGCCGTCCAGAAACGGTCATTGCCGCCGGGGGGACGTTCTTTAACATCACGGATTCGCGCGAGAAAGACCACATCAGCATCGTAATAGCCGCGAATCTCGTCCTGGAGTCGACGCGAGGGATCGCCCCACGAGCAGGCGACGGACGGCATTGACACCAGGATGAGCGCCATTGCAAGCCAAAACGAGCGTGCGCCGCGCATCACGACTTCAACTGTTCTGGATGAAATCACGCTTCCCGGACCAGAACGTATTCGCCAGCCGGTCAGAGGTCCGCTTCCGCGAAGCCGGCACGCTTGGTCACGGCGTCGAGTTCGAGCATGGTTTCCAGCAGCGCGCGCATGCGGCCTAGCGGCCACGCGTTCGGGCCGTCGCTGAGCGCTTCTTCGGGCTTGGGGTGCGTTTCCATAAAGACGCCGGCCACGCCGACAGCGATCGCCGCGCGAGCCAGCACCGGCACGAACTCGCGCTGGCCACCGCTGGAATTGCCCTGCCCGCCCGGCAGCTGCACCGAATGGGTGGCGTCGAACACGACCGGGCAATGCGTCTCGCGCATGACCGCCAGCGAGCGCATGTCGCTGACCAGGTTGTTGTAACCGAAGCTCGCGCCGCGCTCGCAGACCATGATCTGCTCGTTGCCGGTGGACTTGGCCTTCTCGACGACCGGCTTCATGTCCCACGGCGACAGGAACTGGCCCTTCTTGATGTTGACCGGCTTGCCGGCGGCGCAGACCTTCTTGATGAAGTCGGTCTGGCGCACGAGGAAGGCCGGCGTCTGCAGCACGTCGACGACCGAGGCGACCTCGTCCATCGGCGTGTATTCGTGCACGTCGGTCAGCACCGGCACGCCGAGCTGGCGCTTCACCTCGGCCAGCACGCGCAGGCCTTCTTCCATCCCCGGGCCGCGGAAGCTCGTGCCGGAGGTACGGTTGGCCTTGTCGAAGCTCGACTTGAAGATGAAGTTGATGCCGAGATCACGCGTGATCTCCTTCAGCTGGCCGGCGACGTCGAGCTGCAGCTGCTCCGACTCGATGACGCAGGGACCGGCGATCAGGAAGAACGGCTGGTCGAGACCGACCTCGAATCCACAGAGCTTCATGCGTGTGCCTCCTTGAGCAGCGCGCCGCCGGCTTTGCGTTCGCGCGCGGCGCGCACGAAGCCGACGAACAGCGGATGGCCGCCGCGCGGCGTCGACAGGAACTCGGGGTGCGCCTGGCAGGCGATGAACCACGGGTGCTGCGGCAGCTCGACCATTTCCACCAGCAGGTCGTCCATCGACTTGGCGGCGATCACCAGGCCGGCATCCTCGAGCTGGGTGCGGTAGCGATTGTTGAATTCGTAACGGTGGCGGTGACGCTCGCCGACGACATCTTTCCCGTAGACCTCGCGCGACTTCGTGCCGGGCTTGAGACGCTGCTCCTGCAGGCCCAGGCGCATGGTGCCGCCCAGATCGCTCTTCTCGTCGCGCCGCTCCACCTCACCGGTCTGCGTACGCCACTCGGTGATCAGGCCGATGACCGGATGCGGCGACTGCTTGTCGTTCTCGGTGCTGTTGGCGCCTTCGAGACCGGCGACGTGGCGCGCCATGTCGACGACGGCCGCCTGCATGCCGTAGCAGATGCCGAAGTACGGCAGGCCGGTTTCACGTGCGTACTGGGAGGCCAGGACCTTGCCTTCGAAGCCGCGGTCACCGAAGCCGCCGGGCACCAGCACCCCGTCGACATCGCCGAGCCACGCGGCGGCGCCGTCGCGCTCGATGTCCTGCGACTCGATCCACTTCAGGCTCACGCGCGTGCGCTGGCGGATGCCGCCGTGCTTGAGCGCTTCGCCGACCGACTTGTAGGCGTCCTTGTGGTCGACGTACTTGCCGACGACGCCGATCACCACGTCGTCGATCGGATGCTCGACCGCGTTGACCACGTCGATCCACTCCGACAGGTCGGCGGTCGGCTTGGCCTTGTCGCCCAGACGCAGACGCTCGACGACGAGTTCGTCCAGGCCCTGCGCATGCAGCCACATCGGGATCTTGTGGATGTTGTCGAGATCGACGGCCGAGATGACGGCCTTTTCCGATACGTTGGTGAACGAGGCGATCTTGCGGCGCTCGCCATCGGGCAACGGCTGCTCGCTGCGGCACAGCAGGATGTCGGGCTGGATGCCGATCGAACGCAGTTCCTTGACCGAATGCTGGGTGGGTTTGGTCTTCAGCTCGCCGGCGGCCGCGATGTACGGCACCAGGGTCAGATGCATGAAGACGGCCTTGTCGCTGCCGCGGTCGGTGCGGATCTGGCGGATGGCCTCGAGGAACGGCAGCGACTCGATGTCGCCGACCGTGCCGCCGATCTCGACCAGGGCCACGTCATACCCCTGCGTGGCCTCGTCGATCGCGCGCTTGATCGCATCGGTGATGTGCGGGATGACCTGCACGGTCGCGCCGAGGTAATCACCACGGCGCTCCTTGCGGATCACGCTCTCGTAGATCTTGCCGGTCGTGATCGAGTTCTTGCCCGACAGGCGCACATTGATGAAACGCTCGTAGTGGCCGAGGTCGAGGTCGGTTTCCGCGCCGTCGTCGGTCACGTAGACCTCGCCGTGCTGGAACGGGCTCATCGTGCCGGGATCGACGTTGATGTAGGGATCGAGCTTCATCATCGTCACCCGCAGGCCGCGGGCTTCGAGAATGGCGGCCAGCGAGGCGGCCGCGATGCCCTTCCCGAGGGAAGAGACCACGCCGCCGGTCACGAACACGAGCGGAGTGATGGAACTGGAAGGAGGCGTCATGGGCACAGCAGGTCGCTGGAAAGCCCCATTCTACAGGCTGTGGCGCGATGGCGCCCGGCCCGTCGGACCGGATCGATACATCGATGCCCTTCCGAACGGCAGAACGCCCCGGCTGGCCGGGGCGTTCTGGGTTGAAGCCTGGCGCCTGGATCAGGCCGGATCTTCCTCTTCTTCCTCGACCTGCGGCACCGGCTCTTCGGCAGTCTGCGCGGCGGCCTCGGCCTGCGCGTCGTAGGCCTCGTTCACCGCATCGGTCGCGTAGTCGGCCTCGGTGGCGGCGGTCTCGGCGGCCTGTGCCGACGCTTCGGCGGTCTGGGCGGCCTGCTCGGCCTGCTGCGCGGCGACCTGGGCGTCGCGGGCCTGCTGCTCGACGGAGGCATCCTGGGCGAACGCGGGTGCGGCGAAAGCGGTGGCGACGATGGCGGCGAACAGCACGTTGCGGGTCTTCATGGGGACTCTCCGGATTTGAAGTCGAAAGATGGAGCAGCGTTGCGTCTTGCAAACCATCCGCAGCGGCGGCGGATGAAGGGTGTCGGCGGGATCTGCTCGACGGTTCGAACCTAGCCATCGCCACCCGGCCCGCGACTGAACAACGGCCTGCTTACAGGGGGTCCACACGGCCCTAACTTCGTTGCAACCGCTTACATGCAGCGGTGACGCGGATCGCGTCGTTCCGAGTTGGGCCACACCTGCGAATCGGCGAACCGGCAATTCCTTTAACATGCGCCGATTCCCGCCGCGCAGCATCGAATGAACACCCGCTACAACGCAGCCGACATCGAAGTCCTCTCCGGCCTGGATCCGGTCAAGCGCCGCCCCGGCATGTACACCGACACCACGCGCCCGAACCATCTGGCGCAGGAAGTCATCGACAACGCCGTCGACGAAGCGCTGGCCGGGCACGCCCGCGAGATCGCCGTCACGCTGTTCAAGGACGGCAGCTGCGAGGTGTCCGACGACGGCCGCGGCATGCCGGTCGACATCCATCCGGAAGAGAAGATTCCTGGCGTCGAGCTGATCCTCACGCGCCTGCACGCCGGCGGAAAGTTCAACAACAAGAACTACACCTTCAGCGGCGGCCTGCACGGCGTCGGCGTCAGCGTGGTCAATGCGCTGTCGACGCTGGTGGAAGTGCACATCAAGCGTGACGGCAGCGAGCACCGCATCACCTTCCGTGATGGCGACCGCGCCTCGCCACTTGAAGTGGTCGGCACCGTCGGGAAGAAGAACACCGGCACCCGGGTGCGCTTCTGGGCGGACCCGAAGTATTTCGACAGCCCGAAGTTCAGCGTGCGCGCCCTGCGCCACTTGCTTCGGGCCAAGGCCGTGCTCTGCCCCGGCCTGACCGTGACGCTGCTGGACGAGGCGACCGGCGAGCGCGACCAGTGGCTGTTCGAGGACGGCCTGCGCGATTACCTCAAGGGTGAACTGGCGCAGCGCGAGCTGCTGCCACCGGAGCTGTTCGTCGGCGCGCTGAAAAAAGACACCGAGACCGTCGACTGGGCGGTCGCGTGGGTAGTGGATGGCGAACTGGTGCAGGAGAGCTACGTCAATCTGATCCCGACCGCGCAGCACGGCACCCACGTCAACGGCCTGCGCACCGGCTTCACCGACGCGCTGCGCGAGTTCTGCGACTTCCGCAATCTGTTGCCGCGCGGCGTCAAGCTGGCACCGGAAGACGTCTGGGACCGTGTCGCCTTCGTGCTGTCGATGAAGATGACCGACCCGCAGTTCTCCGGCCAGACCAAGGAGCGGCTCTCGTCGCGCCAGGCCGCGGGCTTCGTCGAAGGCGCCGCGCACGATGCCTTCAGCCTGTGGCTCAACCAGCACACGGACCTCGGCGAGAAGATCGCCCAGCTCGCGATCGACCGCGCCAGCGCGCGGCTCAAGACCGAGAAGCAGATCGTCCGCAAGAAGGTCACCCAGGGCCCCGCACTGCCGGGCAAGCTGGCCGACTGCATCAGCCAGGATCTCTCGCGCACCGAACTGTTCCTCGTCGAGGGCGACTCGGCCGGTGGCAGCGCCAAGCAGGCGCGCGACAAGGACTTCCAGGCGATCCTCCCGCTGCGCGGCAAGATCCTCAACACCTGGGAAGTGGCGAGCACCTCGGTGCTCGCGTCGGAGGAAGTGCACAACCTGGCGATCGCGATCGGCTGCGATCCGGGCAAGGAGGACATCTCCGGCCTGCGCTACGGCAAGGTCGTGATCCTGGCCGACGCCGACTCCGACGGCCTGCACATCGCGACGTTGCTGTGCGCGCTGTTCCTGCGCCATTTCCCGGCGCTGGTCGCGGCCGGCAACATCTTCGTCGCGATGCCGCCGCTGTTCCGCGTCGACGTGGGCAAGCAGGTGTTCTACGCGCTGGACGAAGAAGAGAAGCGCCTGCTGCTGGAGAAGATCGCGCGCGAGAAGCTCAAGGGCCAGATCAACGTGACCCGCTTCAAGGGTCTGGGCGAGATGAATCCCTCGCAGCTGCGCGAATCGGCGATCCATCCCGACACGCGCCGTCTGGTGCAGCTGACGATCGACGACGACCTGCAGACGCGCTCGCTGGTCGACATGCTGCTGGCGAAGAAGCGTGCCGGCGACCGCAAGGCGTGGCTCGAGACCAAGGGCGACCTGGCGACGCTGGAAGTCTGAGCGCGGCGACGGGATCGTACGAGCGCCGGTGTTGCGAGCGCGAAGGACGCGCCACGGCAATCGATCCTGCCCGGTCCGTCGCGCCGGGATGGCGCGTGCGCCGGTGCGCAGCAACGAAGTGCGGTGCTCCTCTTCAGGTTCTCCTGGCCCACCGTCCGCCCCATGCGTGGCCGGCTGCGGAGCGCGCTCGGCTAACGGAGACGTAACGCCTGAATGCGCGTTCCGGGACACACTCGGGCCATGCCATGTCCAGACCGCCACCTCGATCTCGGCTGCGGCGACGCGCCGCGCAACCCCTACGGCCGTGCCCAGCTGTGCGGCATCGACATCCGCGCACCTGAGGGAGATGTCGCCCACGAACACCGCACCGCGAATCTCGTTGTCGGGCCGATTCCCTACCCCGACGACAGCTTCGGATCGGTGTCGGCATTCGATTTCATCGAACACGTGCCGCGGATCTTTCCCGACGGCCAGGGCGGCACGCGCTTTCCCTTCATCGAGCTGATGAACGAGATCTGGCGCGTACTGGCGCACGACGGCCGGCTGTATGCGTTGACGCCGGCGTTTCCGCATACCGATGCGTTCGTCGACCCGACCCACGTCAACACCATCACCGACGAGAGCCATACGTACTTCTGCGGCCCGTCACCCGACGGCCGCATGTACGGGTTCCACGGCCATTTCGAGATCGTGCGGGTGGTCCGCACGGAACGTGGCGCGGCCTACAGCGCCCTAGCCGGGTCGCCGGAGAACCACGGTCCACGCAAGCTCGCCGCACGCGCCGTGCGCCGCTGGCTGCGGTGGCTGCGCGGCCGCGCGTATACGCCGCGCGCGCCCTACGTGCTGTGGGAACTGCGCGCGGTCAAGTCCGCCCGCTGAAACGCGTCAGCCCTGATCGCTGGTCTCGACCACGCGCCCGGGGATGCGATGGGTGCGGCCGAGCTGGGCGAAGATCGCCGCCGACGCCAGCGTCAGCGCGCCGATGCAGACGAAGGTCCAGCGGAACGCCGCGAGCACCGGTGCATCGCCGGCCGGCGCGCCGCTGAAGGCGCCGAGCAGACCACCGGCGGTAGCGACGCCCAAACTCATCGCCAGCATCATCACCATCGACAGCAGGCTGTTGCCGGCGCTCGCTTCCGGTCCGCCGAGATCGCGCAGCGCGAGGGTGTTCATGGCGGTGAACTGCAGGGAATTGACCGCACCGAAGATCGCGAACTGCACGATGTGCAGCCAGGTCGGCTGGCCCACGTCGACCAGCGCGAAGCTCGCCATCGTCAGGCCGGTCAGCACGGTGTTGACAACCAGCACGTTGCGGTAGCCGAAGCGCTGGACCAGGGGCACGACGATGCGCTTGGAGAACATGCCGGCCAGCGCGACGGGAATCATCATCAGGCCGGCGTGCGTGGGCGGATATCCCAATGCGACCTGCAGCAGCAGCGGAATCATGTAGGGCATGCCGCTGCTGCCCAGGCGCGCGAACAGGTTGCCGAGCAGGCCGACGCTGAAGGTGCGCGTGCGGAACAGCGTCAGCGGAAACAGCGGGGCGACCGCTCGCGCCGCATGCAGCCAGTACGCGACCAGCGCCGCGAGACCGGTGACCAGCAGCACGACCAGCGCCGCATGCCGCGCGGCGTTGCCCGACAGGGCCTCGACCGACAGCGAGATCGCGATCATGCCGAACGCCAGCAACGCATAGCCCGGCAGATCGAAGCGCGACACCGGCGCACGCAGGTCGGGCATCCATTTCAGGGCCGCGATCGCGCCGAGCACGCCCAGCGGCAGATTGATCAGGAAGATCCAGTGCCAGGACGCGACATCGGCCAGCCAGCCGCCGAGCGCCGGGCCGATCAGCGGCCCGATCAAGCCGGGCACGGTGACGAAGCTCATCGCGGCGAGGAACGCCGTGCGCGGCACCGCGCGCAACACGGACAGCCGGCCGACGGGCAGCATCATGGCGCCGCCGATGCCCTGCAGCACCCGCGCGGCGACCAGCGCGTCGAGATCCTGGGACAGCGCGCAGGCCAGCGAGCCGGCCGAGAACAGTACGATCGCCGCGACGAACAGACGCCGCGTGCCGAAGCGGTCGGCGAGCCAGCCCGATGCGGGAATCAGCATCGCCACCGTCAGCGCGTAGGCGACGACGACCGACTGCATCCGCAGCGGCGACTGCCCCAGGTCGACCGCCATCGAAGGCAGCGCGGTGTTGACGATCGTGGTGTCCAGCATCTGCATGAACACCGCCGCGGCCACCAGCCACAGCATCGGCCGGAACGGCCGCAGCAGCGCCGCATCACGTTCGCGCGGGTCGCTCATGCGGCGCGCGCGTACCCGATCGCGTCCGCGATCAACGTGTGCAACAGCGGCTGCAGGCGGGCCGCGCGAGCACCGTCCCAGGCGAACGTCGCTTCGTCCATGTAGCAGCGCTGGCTGATCTCCAGCTGCACCGCTTCGATCCCGTCCTGCGGGCGTCCGTAGTGCCGGGTGATGTGGCCGCCCTTGAAACGGCCGTTGGCGACGAAGCCGAAGGCCGACTGCGCCGCCAGCAGCGCGGTCATCCGCGCTTCCAGCGCCGGACTGCAGCTCGCGCCGCTGGCCGTGCCGAGATTGAGATCGGGCAGCGGACCTTCGAAGAGGAACGGCAGCGTGCCGCGGATCGAATGCGCTTCCCACAGCACCACCCGGCCATGCGCGGTGCGCAGGCGTTCGAGCTCGGCGGCGAGTGCGGCGTGATACGGACGCCAGTAGGTGTCGACGCGCGTGGTGATTTCCTGGGGCGTCGGCTCGGCGCCCGGCGCGTACACCGGGCCGCCATCGAAGCGCACCACCGGACACAGGCCCGTCGTGTTCTGGCCCGGATACAGCGAGACGTCGTCTTCGGACCGGTTCAGATCCACGACATAACGCGACTGCGTCGGGACCAGCATCGAGGCGCCGAGTGTGCGCGCGAATGCGTAGAGGTCGGCGACATGCCAGTCGGTGTCCGGCACGCGGCGGGCTTTATCGGTCAGCCGCGACGCGATCGCGTCGGGCACACGCGTGCCGTTGTGCGGAATGCTGATCAGCAGCGGCGCGTCGCCGCGATGGAGGTCGAACAGGTCGGTGCGCATCGGCGCATTGTAGGCGCGGTCCGGGGATGCCGGCGTCCGCGCCGGGGGCGCTCAACGCATCAGCACCACTTCCTCGGCGCTGGTGGGGTGGATCGCGACGGTGTCGTGCAGATCGTCGAGGGTCGCGCCCATCTTCAGCGCGACCGCGAACCCCTGCAGGATCTCGTCGGCCGCATCGCCGAGCAGATGGATGCCGACCACGCGACGTTCGTCGCCGACGCAGATGAGCTTGAACAGGCTGCGCTGGGTCGACTCGGCCAGCGCCTCGCGCATCGGGCGGAAATTGCTGCGATAGACGTGCACGTCGTCGCCATGCACCTCGCGCGCCTGCGCCTCGGTCAGACCCACCATCGCCAGCGGCGGATGCGAGAACACCACCGACGGCACGTTGTCGGCATCGAGCTTCGCGTCGGGCTTGCCGCCGAACAGGCGATCGCAGAGCCGGCGGGCCGCGGCGATCGCCACCGGGGTCAACGTGGGGCCGCAGCCGCAGATGTCACCGACCGCATACACGCCCGGCGCAGGCGTGGCCTGCCAGGCGTCGACGGGAATGTTGCCGCCCGCATCCGGCGTGATGCCGACACTGTCCAGTCCGAGATCCCCGGTGTTGGGCCGGCGCCCGGTCGCGAACAGCACCGCGTCGTAGCCGCTCCGCAGGCTGCCGTCGACGGCCTCGAGCTGCAGGCGGCCGTCGGCTTCGCGGTGCAGGGCCTTGAGCCCGTAGCCGAACACCAGATCGATGCCCTGCTGGCAGTAGTTCTCCTGCAGTTGGGTGACGAGTTCGGCATCGGCCTGGCGCAGCAGGCGCTGCTCGCGCACGCAGATATCGACCTGGCTGCCCAGCGCCTGCAGCACGCCACCGAGTTCGATGGCGATGTAGCCGCCGCCGATGATCGCCACCCGCGGCGGCGCATCGCACCAGCGGAAGAAGTCGTCGGAGATCGCACCCAGTTCGGCACCCGGGACATCGGGGCGCACCGGATGGGAGCCGGCGGCCAGCACGATGTGCGGCGCGGTCAGACAGGTGCCGTCTTCGCATTCGACGCGATCTTGCCCGGCCAGCCGCCCGCGCGACGGCAGCACCAGAATCCCGTCGCGGTCGAGCCGCTTGCGGTAGCTCTCGTGGATGCCGTGGATGTAGCGCTGACGGTCGGTGATGAACTTCGGCCAGTCGAAGCCGCCGCGCCCGTCCGCCGGCAGGTCGAACCCCAGTTGCGCGGCCTGCCGGATGCGCTGCCCCAGATCGGCCGCCAGCCACATGGCCTTCTTCGGCACGCAGCCCACGTTGACGCAGGTACCGCCCAGCAGCTGCGGCTCGAGCACCGCGACGCGCTGGCCGTATTCGGCCGCGCGGAACGCCGCGGCCAGTCCGCCGGAACCGCCGCCGATGACGATGAGGTCGAAGTGCAACAGCGCGGCGTCGTCGTGTCGATCAGCGCTCATGCGAACCGCGCCGGTGCGTAGGGCGCAGGGTCGAAGCGCGGCGCGCGGCCGCAGATCAGATCGCTCATCAGGTGTCCGGTTGCCACGCTCATGCTGACCCCGAGCATGCCATGCCCGGTCGCGAGCCAGAGGTGACGATGGCCCGGCGCACGCCCCAGGATCGGCACGTCGTCGACGCTGACCGGGCGCCAGCCGTACCACTCTTCCTCGCGCACCGGACCGACCGGTTCGATCAGGTATTCCCGCGCAGACCGCTCCAGCGCATCGAGCCGCACCCGGTTGAGCGAGCGGTCGTAGCCGGAGAATTCCATCGTGCTGCCGAGCCGGAATCCGCTGTCCCATACGGTGACGCAGACGCTGCGCTCATGCAGCACCATCGGCCTGCGCGGCGCGATCGCAGGACGCGAATAGGTGATGGAGTACCCCTTCCCGGGCTGTACCGGCACCCGCAACCGCAAGGACTTCGCCAGCAGCGGTGACCAGGCGCCGGTCGCCAGCAGCAGATCCCGACCCGCGAATGCGCCGGCGCTCGTCGCAGCGCGCACGCCGTCGCCGGTCTCTTCGATCGAATGCACCTCGCAGTGTTCGACCAGTTGCCCGCCCAGCGCGCGGAACGCCTGCGCGAGTCCCGCGACATAACGATCGGGACGCAGGCGCGCGTCGCCGGGAAAGCGGATCGCGCCGACCACGCCTTCGCGCAATGCCGGTTCCTGACGCAGATAGTCGGGGCCGTCGATGCGTTCGACCGCGACCCCGAGCGCGCGCAACTGCGTGGCCTCGTCTTCGAACCCATCGAAATCGGCGCGGTCGCGGTAAACGTAGTCGACGCCGGAGGCCTCGAATTCGCAGTCGATGCCCAAGGTCTCCAGCCACGCCGGAAATGTATCGCGGGACGCTTCGAGAATCGTCGAACGCGCGTGCATCGCGCGCAGCCAGTCGGTCCGGTTGCAATGGCCGGCGAACCCGAGCATCCAGCGCCACAGCGCCGGATCCACGCGGGGACTCACCCGGAACGGCGCGTCGGGCATCAGCATCCAGCGCAACGCTTTCGCCACAGTGCCGGGCGCGGTGAGGGGCGCGGCGTGACTCGGGGTGATCGTGCCGCAATTGCCGTGCGAACTGCCGCAACCCGCGGTACCGGCCTCGAGCACGCGCACGCTGCGGCCCGCCTGCAGCAGCGCGATGCCACTGGCGAGACCGATGACCCCACCGCCGACGATCAGCACGTCGTCCCGCGCACTCACGCCGGCGCCCTCACGGCAGCGCGGGGATGCGCCGCCAACCCGGGCGACGCCCGTAGGTCAGCCAGCGCCAGGTCCACTCCATCGGTCCATAGCGGTGGTGCGACAGCCACGCATGACTGATCACGATCTGCAGCGCGAAGACGCCCAGCACGATGCCGGTCTGCGCCGCGCGGCCCGGTGCGCCGAACAGGCCGGCGCCGTAGCCGTAGAACAGCAGCGAGCACAGCAGCGACTGGCCGAGGTAATGCGTCAGGGCCATGCGCCCCACCGGCGCGAACACGCCGAGCACGCGCGCGCCTGCGTTGCTGGTCCAGGCGAGCACGACCAGCGCGACATAGGCCAGTGACAGGGGCAGCGCGCCGCACAGCATCAGGCCCTGCGCGAGGACCGCGCGTGGATCCATCGCACCGAGGGGGAACGTCGTGCCCACGCTGACCGCGACCGCGGTGAACGCCAGGCCGGCCGGCAGGGTGAACGCCAGCAGGCGCCACCAGAACCGTCGATGCGCAGCCGGCGCCTGCAGCCAGCCGCCGGACATCAGCCAGCTGCCGACCAGGAACACGCCCAGCACCATCGGCACGAGCATCGTCTGGCCCATCAGCCCCATCTGCGCGTAGTCGCCAACCCGCTGGACCAGCACGGCGATGAAGCCCCCCTCGGGATACACCGTCGCCGCACGTGCGGCGCTGGCCGCCATCGGTGCGGACATCTCGGCGAGCACGGTGTCGGGCAGCATGAACATGATCGCGGCGAACACCAGATACAGCGCGGCGATGCCGGCGTAGAGGGCCAGTCCGGTGAGCAGCTGCCATTTCGGCGCCATCGCGCGCATCGCCATCAGGGCCGCGCCGGCGATCGCATAGGTATGCAGGATGTCGCCGGGCCACAACAGCACGATGTGCAGCACACCGAACAGCAGCAACGCCGCCATCCGGCGCAGGAACACGCGCTCGACCGACAGTCCGGCGGCAGCGATGCGTCCGCTCATCAGCACGAAGCCCATGCCGAACAGCAGCGAGAACATCGTCCAGAACTTGCCGGCGACGAACACGTGCACGCCCCACGCGACCGCGTAATCGAGCCCCGCGGCATCGGGCGCGATGCCCGAGCCCATCTGTTGCATCGGCCGGTTGAACCATTCGATGTTCATCGCGAACACGCCGAGCAGCGCGATCCCGCGCAGCACGTCCATCACTTCGAGACGCTGACCGGTGGGTACCGGTCCGAGCGCGGCCTGGGTCTGCATCCTGCGATCCTCGCGATGTGAATCGCCGCCGGCGTCGATGCCGGCGGCATGGTGCCGGGTCAGTGCTGGTGGCCGCCCTCGCCGTGCACGTGGCCGTGCTCGACTTCCTCGGTCGAGGCTTCGCGCACTTCGACGATCTCGATGTCGAACTGCAGATCCTTGCCGGCCATCGGATGGTTGAGGTCCACATCGACGACGCTCATGCCGACCTTCTCGATCGTCACCGCGCGCGGTCCGAAGCTCGTGTTGAGCACGACCTGCATGCCCGGAGCGATCTTCTGGTCGCCGAAGTGCTTCTTGGGCACGCGCTGGCTCATGCCGTCGCGGCGCTCGCCGTAGGCATCGGCTGCGGTCACGTCGGCCTTGAAGGTGTCGCCGGCCTCGTGGCCGTCCATCGCCTTTTCCAGACCCGGAATGATGTTGCCGTGTCCGAACAGGATCGCCAGCGGCTCGCGCTCGCGCGACGTTTCCACCGGCTCGCCGCCGGCCTCTGCGACGCTGTAGTGGAAACGGACGACGCGGTCTTTCTCGATCTTCATTGCTGGAATATCCGGATAGCGCGGCAGCGCCGCTTGAGGAGGATGTGTGGCTGGGGCAGGATGCCGCGATGCAATCCACCGGGCGCCCCATGCACGCAACCCCACATTATCCGGACTCCGGCACGCCGGCGCCAATCGCCGGCTGCCGCTGGCTGTTTCCGCTGCTCGTGGGATGCCTCGCACTGGCCGGCTGCGGTCGTGACGACGTGCGCCCCACCGCGCCGGCCGCGAAGCCACAGGCCGCGACCCGCACGTGGACCCCGGTCGCTCCGGCCGATCCGGCGGCCGCGAACGCAGTGCTGATGCGGGCGATCAGCCTCGTCGGCACGCCTTACCGCTACGGGGGCAACACGCCCGAGGGCGGCTTCGACTGCAGCGGGCTGGTGAATTACGTGTTCCGCGACATGCTCGACCTGCGCCTGCCGCGCACCTCGCGCGAACTGTTCGCCTACCAGGGCCCGAAGATCGAACCCACCCGCCTGGCCACCGGCGACCTGGTGTTCTTCGGCAGCGGCGGCAGCGTGAGCCATGTCGGCATCTATGTCGGCGAAGGCCGCTTCGTCCACGCGCCGAGCACCGGCGGCACCGTGCGGCTGGACCACCTGGACGGCAGCTACTGGGTGCGGAACTACTCCGGCTCCAAGCGCGTCCTGCACTAGCGGGCCGGACCGGCGCCCGGCGCCGCACGCGGTGGCGGATTGGGCCGCGTCAGCCCGTGCGCAGCCAGACTGACGACCCGAGCGGGCGGAACCGTCTCCGGATGTCCCGCTGGCGCGGCTTGCGTCAGGACGGATTTCGTCCCGTTCAGCCTTCTCCGCATTCAGACTTTCACATCGTGATGGCACCGGCAATGGCACGGCGCTGAAACTGAAGTCCCTGCACGCGCTCTTCACGATTTCCGTTCAAAAACGAGGACTTGTACGCATTCATTAATTTTTGTTTAACAACTTTCACATCTTCGTCCGGTAGCTTCCCCCGCTGGTCCGCGACAATGTGAAACCCACGTGACGATGACAGACGCAACGCCAGGCGCCCGCGCCAAACGCCACAGCCGCCTTCGCACTGCCCTTGTCGCCAGTGTTCTCGCCTTCTCCGCAGCACCCGTTTTCGCAGGCCCAGGCCTTGCCGGCGACTCCGCCGACCAGATCGAAGCGACCACCTCGGTCGCCCGCGCGCTCACCACACCGACCGCGCAGCTCGCCCAGCCTGAAATGCTGCTGGCCAGCGACATCAACCAGCTCATTGCAATGGACGTCGACAAGCCGGTGCAGGCCGATGGCCGCGTCGAGGGCCTGCTCAAGCGCGCCCTGAGCTTCATCGGCACTCCCTACCGCTGGGGCGGCTCCAGCCCGGACAGCGGCTTCGACTGCAGCGGCCTCGTGGGTTACGTGTTCCGCACCGCGCTGGGCATCGACCTGCCGCGCGTCTCCCGCGACATGGCGCAGAACGGCGAGCGCGTCGAGCGCACCGCCCTGACCGCCGGCGACCTGGTGTTCTTCGGCCGTCGCGGCAACCGCATCGACCACGTCGGCATCTATCTGGGTGACGGCCGCTTCGTGCATGCCCCGCGCACCGGCAAGGACGTGATGGTCTCCGAGCTCGACTCGGGCTACTGGGCCAGCCGCTTCCAGTCCGCGCGCCGCGTCGCCGGCGTCTGAGGGTTGATACCCTGACCCGGGAAGGCCGCCGAAAGGCGGCCTTTTGCTTTGTGGGAACAGCTTCTGTTCGCGGGAACAGCTTCTCGAGGCCCTCCCCCGCTTGCGGGGGAGGGCTTTGGTCCTCCAGCACCTGACACCTCCAGCGCTTGATACTTCCAGCGCTAATACGTCCAAAGCCGGATACGTCACCAGCGATGCAGGCTGACATCAGCCTTGCGCGAGCGCCGGAACAGAAAAAGGCCGCCCGAAGGCGGCCTTTTTCATCAACGCGGATCGAACACGACCCGGACCGTCAGGCCCGCGCCGCGCTCTGCATCACGCGCGGCTGTCGCGGCGTTCCTGCGGACGGCCGGCACCCGGACGGTGCTGCTTCGGGCCCGCGTGCGCATGCGCGCTGCGGTCCGCCGGCTTGCCGTGACCCCGGTTGCCCGGCTTGCGCGGAGCGCGCTCGCCACCGGGCTTCTGCTCGCCCATGCGTGCACCCGGACGACCGGCAGACGGCTGACGACGCTGACCGCCACCGTTCTTCGGGATCGGCGTGTCGAGACGCACCGGCTGGCTGGGCTCGAAGCCGGGCACGGCGGTCAGGTCGATCTCGGCCTTGAGCATGCGCTGGATCTGGCGCAGCAGACCGCCCTCTTCTGGCGAGACCAGCGACAGCGCCTCACCCGTCGAACCGTTGCGGCCGGTGCGGCCGATCCGGTGCACGTAGTCCTCGGCCACCATCGGCAGATCGTGGTTGATCACCAGCGGCAGGTTCGGAATGTCGAGACCGCGCGCCGCGACGTCGGTGGCGACCAGGATGCGGGCACGACCGGACTTGAACATGTCGAGCGCCTTCTGGCGCTGCGCCTGGCTCTTGTTGCCGTGGATCGCGACCGCCGGCAGGCCGGACTCCGCCAGCTGCTCGGCCAGACGATTGCAGCCGTGCTTGGTCTTGCCGAACACCAGCACCTGGTCGGTGTGGCGCTTGGACAGCAGGTCGACCAGCAGATCACGCTTGCGGCTGTTGTCGACCGGATGCGCGCGGTGCGCGATGGTGTCGGCGATCGTGCTGTTCTGCGCGACCTGCACCTGCTGCGGATCGCGCATGAACTCCAGCGCCATCGCCTTGATGCGCGGCTCGAACGTGGCCGAGAACAGCAGCGTCTGACGCTGCTTCGGCACGCGGTTCATGATGCGCTTCATCTGCGGCAGGAAGCCCATATCGAGCATGCGGTCGGCTTCGTCCAGCACCAGCACCTCGACGGCGTCGAGCTTGGCGTGGCCGCTGTCCATATGGTCGAGCAGGCGACCGGGGCAGGCGATCAGCACGTCCACGCCACGGCGCAGGTTGTCGATCTGCGGCTGCATGCCGGCGCCGCCGAAGATAGTCGTGACGTTCAGACGCAGGTGGCGGCCGTAGGTCTTGAGGTTGTCGGCCACCTGCACCGCGAGCTCGCGGGTCGGCACCAGGATCAGCGCGCGCGGCTTGCGCGGGCCCTTGGGCGGCGTTTCCTTGGCGAGACGCTGCAGCAGCGGCAGACCGAACGCAGCGGTTTTGCCGGTGCCGGTCTGGGCGCCGCCCAGGACGTCGTTGCCGCCGAGGATCAGCGGAATAGCCTGCGCCTGGATCGGCGTCGGCGTGTTGTAGTCGTTGTCGGCGAGCGCGCGCAGCAGCGCGGGCGACAGCCCGAGGTCTTCAAAGGTCATGCTTGGAACTCCTTGCGCTTCCGCACGCCACCGCCTGCGAATCGTGCGGACGCACGAACACCGGGACGGACACGCTGGGAAGTCTTGCTCGGAGCTATCCACAAACCGCGCTGCGAGCAATGATGAAACGGCTGCCGGATGCTCCGGGCCGTGGTCTGCGCGACGAAAGACGTGCGGGATAAGTCCGCACGGATCAGGAATCGATCGATGCGGCAGGCGTACCAGGATCGTATCTGCCGGCGCGGAGCGCGTCGGACAGGGGCAGCCGTGTTGCAGAACGGGGCAGAGTCTACGCCAATTCAGGCTGCGGCTCCAGTCACGTTGCGCACGCCGCGACAGCCGGCGCTCAGCCGCAGCGGCCTCGCCTCCGTGCGGGCCCCGCGGATGCTGGGCGGTGGTCCGGCGCTGTGTCACCCTTCACGCATCCTCCACTGGACGCAGCCATGGCCTTCCGTTCCAGCACGCCCACGCCGCCGATGCTGCTCGCGCGCGTGCTGATGGCCAGTCTGTTCATCGTGCTCGGTGGCTGGCGGGTCTGGGGCGCGCTCAATGGCCTGCCGCTCGCCAACGCCACGCTGGTGCTCAGTGTGGGCGAGCTGGTGCTGGGCCTGCTGCTGCTCGGCGGCTGGCGCCTGCGCGGGGTCGCGCTGGCCGCCGCGGCGCTGATGGTCGCCGACGCCTTGCTCTCGCATCCAGTCTGGTCGACGCGCGCGGCTGCGCTCGACGGCCAGCTGCTCCACTTCATGAAGAACATCGCGCTCGCCGGCGGCTTCCTGCTGTTGTCGGCGACCGCGTCCAGGAAATAAGCCATGGCCACCGAGGCCCACGAAACCACCAGCCAGCTGATCCAGGTCGTCGCGCTGCTGGGCGCGGCCGTTGTCGCGGTGCCGCTGTTCCGCAAGCTCCGGCTCGGCTCGGTGCTCGGGTATCTGGCCGCGGGCTTGGCGATCGGGCCGTTCGGCTTCGGCTGGTTTTCCGATCCGCAATCGATCCTGCACGTCGCCGAGCTCGGCGTAGTGATGTTCCTGTTCGTCATCGGCCTGGAAATGCGGCCCTCGCACCTGTGGAGTCTGCGCCGGCAGATCTTCGGGCTCGGCGCGCTGCAGATCGTCTTGAGCATCACCGCGCTCACCCTGCTCGGCAAGGCATTCGGTTTTCCGTGGCCGATCGCGTTCGTCGGCGCCGCGGGGTTCGTGATGACCTCGACCGCGGTGGTGATGCAGCTGCTGTCGGAGCGCGGCGAGACCGCCCTGCCCCATGGCCAGAAGATCGTCTCGGTGCTGCTGTTCGAGGACCTGCTGATCGTGCCGCTGCTCGCGCTGCTCGCGTTCCTGGCACCGACGCCCGAGACCGCGGCCGACGCGCCCTCGCGCTGGACCTCGATCGCGATCGGCATCGGCTCGCTGGTGGCGCTGATCGTCGCCGGCATCTACCTGCTCAACCCGATGTTCCGCATCCTCGCCGCGGCCAAGGCGCGCGAGGTCATGACCGCGGCCGCGTTGCTGGTGGTGCTCGGCGCGGCGCTGCTGATGCAGCTCGGCGGCCTGTCGATGGCGATGGGCGCGTTCCTCGCGGGTGTGCTGCTGTCGGAGTCCTCGTTCCGGCACCAGATCGAAGCCGACATCGAACCCTTCCGCGGCATCCTGCTGGGCCTGTTCTTCCTCGGCGTCGGCATGGCGCTGAACCTGACGGTGGTCGCGGCGCACTGGCCGTTGATCGTCGGCGGCGTGTGTGCGGCGATGGCGACCAAGGCGCTGTGCATCTACCTCGTCGCGCGCGTGACGCGCAGTTCGCATCCCGAGGCGCTGGAGCGCGCGGTGCTGATGGCGCAGGGCGGCGAGTTCGCGTTCGTGCTGTTCTCCACCGCGGCGGCGACCGGCCTGATCGACGCCGAGGTCAACGCGAACCTCACCGCGATCGTCGTGCTGTCGATGGCGCTGACACCGCTGGTCGTGTTGATGACCCAGCGCTTCATCGTCAAGGCCAGGGCCACGCGGCCGGACGACGTGGAAGACGTCGCGGACCAGAGCGGCAGCGTGCTGATCATCGGTTTCGGCCGCTTCGGCCAGGTCATGAGCCAGTCGCTGCTGGCGCGCAATGTCGATGTCACGATCATCGACACCGACATCGAGATGATCCAGAGCGCCGCCGAGTTCGGCTTCAAGGTCTACTACGGCGACGGCACCCGCCTCGACGTGTTGCACGCATCGGGCGCCCGCACCGCGCGGGCGATCGCGATCTGCATCGACGACCGCGCCGCCGCCGACCGCATCGTCGAACTGGCCCGGCACGAGTTCGCCCAGGCCAAGCTGATGGTGCGCGCGTTCGACCGCGCGCATGCACTCAAGCTCGTCAATGCCGGGGTGGACGTGCAGGTGCGCGAGACCTTCGAGTCGGCAGTGCAGTTCGGCGCCGCGGTGCTGCGCGAGCTCGGCGTGCCGGAAGAAGACGCCGACGCGATCGCCACCCAGGTCCGCCGCCTCGATGCCGAGCGCTTCGAACTGGAAACCGCCAGCAACGACACCCGCGCCGGCATTCCGCTGATCATCAAGAACACGAACACGCCGGGCCCCAAACCGACCCCGCTGACGCGCCCGCGGCGCGAGAGCAGGCGGCTCAACGATGTCGCGGCGGCACCGCCCGGGCCCGACGCCCCGGCGGCCTAATCGTGGACATCCGGGGCAATGCATTGCATCGCCCCGGAGCCTGACCGCTACAGCGTCACCCGCCGCCGGTTGTCCGACGAGACCCGGTCGATCAGCTTGTTGTAGGGATCGAAGCCGGCCTCGAACGGCGCCTCGTCGACCGTCACCGTGATCACCGGATCGGCGGTCGTGATGTGGTGGCGCTCCAGGTACAGCACTTTCTCGTCACGTTCCTTGCCCGACGGCCCGCGTGCAAATACGCCGACCTCGATCCAGTCGTCGAGCACGCCCGCTGTCTCGCGACCGGTGCCATCGGCGTAGCGCTTGGCCGCGTGCAGAGTCAGCGTGACGTCATAGCGGCCATCGTCGCGACGCTTCGCCGCGGTCGCCACGACCCGGTTGTCGTAGAAACTCATCGTCTCGAACAGGTCGGTGATCAGCGTCTGCTGGTCGGGGCGCGCTTCGGCACGGATGTAGTCCAGCAGTTCGCGCGACGTCGTGTACGGCGGCTGCTGGTAGGCCTTGTCCTCGAGGAACCGCTTGAGCGCGCGATTGAGCGCGGCCTCGCCCATCTCCTCGCGCAGGCGATAGAACACCAGCGAGCCCTTCTGGTAGTGGATGTACTGCTGGTTCTCCACCCGGTAGAGCGGCAGTTCCTCCAGACGCTCGCCGCCGCGGCCGCCGAGATACCGGTCCAGTTCGTACTTCAGGAACTGGCGCATGCGCGGCCGCCCGTATTCCTGCTCCATCACCATCAGCGCCGAGTACTGCGACAGGGATTCGGACAGCATCGTCGCGCCCTGCACGTTCGCGCCGATCACCTGATGTGCCCACCACTGGTGCGCGACCTCGTGCGCGGTGACGTAGAACACGTAGTCGAGCTTGTCAGCGTCACGCAGATCGGCAATGAAGCCGATCGACTCCGAGTACGGCACCGTGTTCGCGAACGCCTGGGCGAAGCTGCCGTAGCCCGGGAACTCGATGATGCGCAACTGGCGGTGCTGGTACGGCGTGAAGTTGGCCTCGTAATACACCAGCGACTTCTGCGTCGCCTCGATCATCCGGTCGACGTTGAACGGATGCTTGGAATCGAAATACACCTCGATCGGAATGTCCTTGTACATGCCCTTGCGGACGTCCCAGCGCGCGGACAGGAAGGCGTAGAAATTCAGCATCGGGCGATCCATCGCGTAGCTGAAGCAGCGACGCCCGTCGCGTTCGAACTCGCGCTCGATGTAGCCCGGTGCCAGCGCGATCTGGTCGGGCGCGGTGCAGATCGTGGTGCTGAAATCGATCCAGTCGGCGTCGTCGGTCAGATAGGTGTTCGCGCGGGCGGCTTCGTCCTCGAGCTTAGGCATGCGTCGCGGCTCGCCAAGGTCACGCTTGCGCCGCTCGTTGCGGTCGCTGATCTCGGCGCGCGCGTTGTAACCGAACTGCGGAAACATGCCGCTGTTGAAGAAGCTGCCGTTCTCGACGAACTGCGTCTGCGCCTGGGTGCTGGTGATGCCGGTCGGATGGAAGTCGACCCTGAAGCGGAACTCGCGCGTCTCGCCCGGCGCCAGCGGTGTGGCGAGCCGGTAGATGCGATAGCCCAGCGACTCGTCGTGCTTGGCGAGCGTCTGCCCACCGAGATCCACGTCGACCAGCGCACGGTCGTCGCTCATGCCGATGTGCACGTCGGTGATCGGCCCGGCATGCGGGTTGCGCACGGTGTAGACCAGCGTGCCGGTCATCGATTGCGTTTCGGGGCGCAGGTCGATGTCCGAGCGGCTCGCGATGATGCGCGGCTGCGGCAACGACTCGTACTGCTTGTAGTCGCGCTCGTAGCGGGCCTGCAGATCGAGCTGGCCATCGGGCGAGACGAAATCGTTGCGGACGTTGGTGTTCCAGAACAGCACGCCACCGACCGCTGCGAACACGAGTACCGCCGCCGCGAACGCCAGGCCGAGGCCGCCACGCAACTGCGCACGCATGCCGGCCAAACGCTGGCGCCAGCCACCATCCACGCCGCGCACCCACAACGCCGCCGCGAGCAGCAACAGCGCTGCGACGAACAGACCCCAATAGCCCTGGAATGCCAGCTGGCCGGCGAGGAAGTGCCCGTACCCGTTCATGTCGGAATACGGCGCGTTCGGCCACGCGCCGATCGTGTAGAGGTTGTGGGTGAAGTCGAGCATGCCGAGCACGGTCTGGGCGACGAGCACCAGCACCAGCAGGCCGTAGCCGATGAACTTGTTGTTGGCGAAGACCTGCAACGCCAGCGCCAGCCCGCCCATGATCACGTAGGGAATCGAGTCGAACACCAGCGCCTGCGCGTAGACCAGCGGCTCAAGCTGCACGCTGCCCTTGAACAGCTGGATCGTCATCGCCATTGCCATGCCGATCATCTGGAACAGCGCGATCACCACCAGCAGGGTCAGGAACTTCGCCAGCAGCGGAATGCGGTTGGGCACCGGCATCGCGTCGACCACTTCGTTGAGCTTGGCGCTGCGCTCCTTCCACACCAGTTCACCGGCGTAGAACATCACCACGATCAGCAGCAGGAAGCTGTAGCTGCCGCGCAGCGCATCGAGCATCTGCGAGGTGACCGGATAGACCGACGTGCCATACATCGATTGCTGGAACAGCGCAGACGGCACGAAGTTGAGGATGCCGAACAGCAGCATCACCAGGAACGGCACACTGCGCAGCACGCCGGCGGTGTCGAAGCGCACCTGTCGCCAGGTCTGTGACCACGCGGTCGCCGCGCCGAACACCGGCTGCACACGGATCGGTGCGCGCGACGGCACGACCGCCGCCACCGTGGCTGGCGGCGGCACGCGGAGGCGTTTGAACAGGTTGCGCCCGGTGCCGCTGCGTTCGGTCCGGAAGAGTGCGAAGGTCGCCGCGAACAGCGCCAGTGACACGCCCAGCCACAGCGCACGGTTGGCGAGCATGTACCCGGCCAGTGCTGGCAGGCCGGAATTGCGTTCCTCGGCCGACCAGTACCGCACCGTGCGCGACAGCGCGCGCGCGCCCAGCGGTTCGACCAGCGTCGCCAGCCAGATGTTCTCGATGTCCTTGATCAGCGTCGCGCTGACGCCGTACACCACGAAGAAAGCCAGCACGCCGATGTAGACCCACAGGATCGAACGCGTGGTGACCGCCAGCAACGCCAGCAATGCGGTGACGAAGAGCAGGTTTGGCAGCACAAGCACACCGAGCGACCACACATACGGCTGCAACGACGCCGGCCCCAGGCGTGCGGGATCGATCCACGGCATGAACTGCGCGACGAACAGCCCGATGGCGATGACGGCGAACACGGCCAGGCTCGCCAGCAGGGCTGCACCGATGCGGCCGAGCAGGTAGTCGCGCCGGCGCACAGGCCCCGAGAACAGCAGGTCCGCGGTGCCCTGCTCGAAATCGCGCAGCAGCGCGGTGCTGACGAAGATCGGCACGATCAGCATCGTCAGCAGGGTGAACGCGCCGAAAAGCTGCGCGACGACGACCGGCGCGTTGCGATGCACGTTGCCGATCGCGCCGCCGATCTGCACGGCGTCGCTGGAGGCGGCGCCGAACCCGAGCAGCGCGAACAGGACCGCGAGGAACCAGAGCAGCGGCGAGCGGAGCTGCTGGCGCAGCTCGAAACGGAAGAATTCGAGAATCATGGCGGGCTCCGGCTCAGACGGCCGGCGCTGCGGCGGCCTTCTGCCGTGCCTGCAGGCGCAGGCGCTGGAAGTACACGTCTTCGAGATCCGGATCGATCTGCACAAAGCCGTCTTCCGGGCGTTTCGCACTGTGCACGTGGATCACCGGCTGGCCGGCGACCAGCCGCGTCGACAGCACCGTGTGCGCGGCCTCGTAGCCGGACAGCGCCTCCTTGCTCACCTGCTTGCGCCAGACCTGTTGCGACAACGCGTCGATCGCGTCGCTGGGCCGTCCGGTCAGCAGCACCTGACCACGGTTCATGATCGCCATCGTCGGACACAGATCGGTGACATCCTCGACGATGTGCGTCGACAGGATCACGACGACATCCTCGCCGATCGCCGCCAGCAGATTGAGGAAGCGATTGCGCTCCTCGGGGTCGAGTCCCGCGGTGGGCTCGTCGACGATCACCAGGCGCGGATTGCCGAGCAGCGCCTGGGCGATGCCGAAGCGCTGGCGCATACCGCCGGAGAACGTGCCGAGCTTGCGCTTGCGCGCACCCCACAGGTTCACCTGCGCAAGCAGGCCGTCGACGACCTCGCGTCGCTGTTTGCGTTCGCTCAGGCCCTTGAGCACCGCGAAGTGTTCGAGCAAATCCAGCGCGCTCACCTTGGGGTACACGCCGAAATCCTGCGGCAGGTAACCGAGCTGGCGACGCACGGCATCCTTGTCGCGCAGGACATCGATCGGACCGTCGCTGCCGTCGAGCGTGGCGCTGCCGCCGTCGGCCGACTGCAGCGTCGCCAGCGTGCGCATCAGCGACGACTTGCCGGCGCCATTAGGGCCCAGCAGGCCGAACATGCCGCGCGGGATGTCGAGTGTCACGCCGTCGAGTGCGCGTACGCCGTTGGCATAGGTCTTGGTCAGGTCACGGATCGCGAGCATCGGTCTTCTCCCTGTGCCATCGGCACAACGGCTCGATCCTCACCTGTCCCACCCGCCCGCGCATGGGTCGAACGTCACCCGTCGGCGAACAGCCCATCGCCACGAACCGCAAAGCCGCTCACGGCGGGGCCTTGACCATGCCCGGGCGACCCGCCGTACGCATGACCTTCGACACCCCCGACGGCCCCGGGGCAGGCGTAGAGTGCGCCCACACCGGGCGCCGCCCGGCGGTCCTTCCTCTACGGAGATTCCACGTGATTGCCTTCGCTCCCAAGCGCCTGCTGCTGACCTGTTCGGTGGTGCTGGCGCTGTCCGCCTGTTCGGGCGGCCAGGACACCCCGCCGGCCACGGCCGCCGCCCCGGCGCCGGACGCCGCCGCCTCGCCGAAGCTGACGCTCGACGAAAGCACCCTGCCCGGCGTCAACCGCTTCGAGATCGGTGATCTCGACACCAGCAAGAACGCGTGCACCGATTTCGATGCCTACGCCAACGGCAAGTGGCTGGCCGCCAACGCCATTCCCGGCGACCGCACGTCGTGGGGCGCGTTCGAAATGCTCGACGAGCGTTCGACCGCAGTCCAGCGCCAACTGGCCGAACAGGCAGCGGCCGATTCCGCGGCCACCGGCGTGGAGAAGATCGTCGGTGACTTCTGGGCCACCGGCATGGACGCAGCCAAGATCAACGCCCAGGGCATCGAGCCGCTGAAGGACCGCCTGGCCGCGATCGAAGCGCTGGCCGACGGCCCGGCGGTGGCCGAGTACCTGCGCCAGATCTACGCGCGCGGCGAAGGCGGCCTGTTCGGCTTCGGCCCCGAGGCCGACTTCGATGTGCCGACGATGAACATCGCCTACGCGATGCAGGGGGGGCTGGGCCTGCCCGACACCACGTATTACACCGATGCCGACAAGGCGCAGGTGCGCGAGCAGTACGTGGCGCACATCGCCAAGACGCTCGAGCTGTCGGGCGTGCCGGCCGCCGACGCGGCGACGCAGGCCAAGTCGGTGCTGGCGTTCGAAACGCGTCTGGCGTCGAAGTCCAAGTCCAGCGTCGAGATGTCGCGTGACGTGAAGCTGTTCTACAACCCGGTCACGCCGGCCGAGGCCGATGCGCTGACCCCGAACTTCCCGTGGACGGCGTTCTTCGAGTCGCAGGGTGTCGCGGTGCCGGAGAAGTTCTCGCTGGCGATCCCCGACTTCCACAAGGAAGTCAGCGCGATGCTCGGCGACACACCGGTCGCCGACTGGCAGAGCTATCTGCGCTACCACCTCGTCGACGGCGCCGCGCCCTACCTGGGCGATGCGTTCGTGCAGGAGAACTTCGACTTCTACGGCAACAAGCTGCGCGGCCAGAAGGATCTGAAGGCACGCGAGAAGCGCGTGCTCGACACGCTCAACGACCAGGCCGGCGAGACGCTGGGGCAGCTGTACGTGCAGGTCGCGTTCCCGGCCGAGTCCAAGGCGCGCATGGAAACGCTGGTCAAGAACCTCAGCGAATCGCTGAAGGTGCGCATCGAGAACCTGGCCTGGATGAGCGACGAGACCAAGGCCAAGGCGATGGAGAAGTGGGCCTCGTTCACGCCGAAGATCGGCTATCCCGAGAAGTGGCGCGCGTGGGACGGCCTGTCGACTTCGCGCGACAGCTACATCGGCAACGTGCTGGCCGCGACCGAGTTCAATTACAAGTGGATGCTGTCGAAGATCGGCCAGCCGGTCGACAAGACCGAGTGGGGCATGACGCCGCAGACGGTCAACGCCTACTACAACCCGTTGCAGAACGAGATCGTGTTCCCGGCCGCGATCCTGCAGCCGCCGTTCTTCGATCCCAATGCCTCGGATGAAATGAACTACGGCGGCATCGGCGCGGTGATCGGTCACGAAATGACCCACGGCTACGACGACCAGGGCAGCCGTTTCGGCCCGACCGGCAAGTTCGAGAACTGGTGGACCCAGGCCGACTCGACCGGCTTCACCGGTCGCACCGATCTGCTGACCTCGCAGTTCAACGCATATGAAGCCGCGCCGGGCAAGCACGTCGACGGAAAGCTCACCCTCGGCGAGAACATCGCCGACCTCGGCGGTCTGGCCACGGCGTACGACGCGATGAAGCAGGCGGCCGGCGACACGCCCGACCCAATGACCGACGGCCTGAGCCGCGACCAGCGCTTCTTCCTCAACTGGGCCACCGTGTGGCGTCGCAACTTCACGCCGCAGGAACTCGACGTGCGGTTGAAGACCGACTCGCACGCACCGGCGAACTTCCGCGCCGTCGGCGCGCCGTCGAACCTGCCCGCGTTCGCGGCCGCGTTCGAGTGCAAGGCCGGCGATCCGATGGTGCGCAGCGGCGACCAGCAGGTCGTGATCTGGTGATCCACACGGCACCGCGGTAACAGAGAAGCCCGGCAGCGATGCCGGGCTTTTTTTCGGACCTGCCACGCCTCTTGATCCGGGCGACGACTGCACGTTGCTTTTGACACCTCTTCTTCGGGAGATGTCGATGCGCGCAGCGCATCGGGTGATGGATGGCATCACCCTCGAACCGGTTGAGGCGAGTCCGTCACCGCTGCTTCCACCGCACATCCCTGAACGCGAAATGCCGCACCGTCGCGCATCCCACGGCTTGCTAGACTTGCGCGATTCATGCCCGCACGGACTCCGCAATGCCGATCCAGCACACACTCGCCCGCCCCGCCCTGCTCGCCGCTTCGATCGCACTGCTGGTCGGCCTGAGTTCCGATGCCGACGCGCAGCGCCGCCGCGCCGCCGCGCCGAAGGGTCCGCCGCCCGTCACCGCGTGCACCGATCTCTACAGCTTCGCCAACAAGGACTGGCTGGCCGCGAACATGGTCGTCGCCGGCCAGGGCACGCGTTCCGCCCTCGGCGAGCTGCAGGCGCTCGCGCTCACCCAGCAGCACGATCTGCTCAATGCCGCGATGACGTCGCCGCAGAACGACGTGCAGCGCCTGCTCGGCGATTTCTGGGCCAGTGGCCTGGACGAGGCCGCGGTCGAAGCCGATGGCGCCAAGCCGATTGCGCCGCTGATCGCGCGCATCGACGGCATCCGTCGCACGCGCGACATCGCGCCGGCGCTAGCCGCGTTGCACCAGGTCGGCATTCCTGTGCTGTTCCAGTTCGGCGCCGAAGTGGACCTCGCCGATCTCAACCGTCACGTCGGCTACTTCACCCAGGGCGGTCTCGGTCTGCCGGATCCCGCGTACTACAGCCGCGGCGACGCCGAGACCCAGCAGATCGTCGCGCAGTACACGCAGTACGTGCGCAACATCCTTGCGCTGACCGGTACCGCCGAGGACCGCCTCGATGCCGAAACCGCGCTGGTGATCGACCTGGAGCGCCGCATCGCGGCCGCGTCCACGCCGCTGGCCGATCTGCGCGATCCGCGCAGCCAGTACGCTCTGGTCGACACCGCCGGTCTCGACAAGCAGTACCGCCGCCTGCAGCTGGGCGAATTCCTCGCCGCGCAGGGTGTGCAGGCGACGCAGGTGTCGCTGGCCAACCCGGCGCTGTTCGCGCAGCTTGACACGCTGGTCAATTCGCTCAAGGCCGAGCAGTGGAAGGCGTACCTGCGCTTCCATATCGGCAATGCGATGGCGCCGTACCTGTCCAAGAGCTTCCGCGACGCCGAGTTCGATTTCCACGGCCGCATCCTGCGCGGCGAAAGCGCACAGCCCGAGCGCCGGCAGCTGGTACTGGGCGCGATCAACCGCGCAGCCGGCCCGATGATGTCGCGCGAATACGTGGCCGCGTACCTCCCGGACACCACGCGCGCGCGCGCCGAGACCATCGCCGGCCAGGTGCGTGACGCGCTGGGCCGTGGCGTCGAGCGCAACAGCTGGATGACCCCGGCCGCGAAGACCGAGGCCAAGGCCAAGCTCGCCGCGCTGAAGATCGAGATCGGCGCGCCGGTGCAGGACATCGACTACACCGTGCAGCCGATGGGCCGTGCCAGCTTCGGCAGCAACATGCTGATCGCCTCCACCTGGCGCCATGCACAGGAAATGCGTCGTATCGGCCAGGCCAATGCGGCCCGCCGCTGGGACGTGCTGCCGCAGACGCCGGCCCTGGCCTACGACCTGGCGCAGAACCGCCTGATCGTGTCGGCCGCCGTGCTGCAGCCGCCGGTGCTCGACGTGGCGGCCGATGCCGCCACGCATTACGGCACCTACGGTGCGCTGGTCGGCCACGAACTGAGCCGCGCGATCGACATCAAGGGCAAGCTGGTCGACAGCACCGGCACCGTGCGCACCTGGTGGAGCACCGACGATGACGCCGGCTGGCTCACCGCCACCGACAAGCTCGTCGCGCAGTACAACGGTTACGGCTACCCGGGTCTGTCGGGCACGCAGGTCAACGGCGCGCTGACACGGGACGAGAACGCCGCCGATCTCGCCGGCGTGGAGCTCGCCTGGGACGCTCTGCAGCAGGCGAGTCCCGAACTCGCGCAGTCCGGCAAGGAAGCGTTCTTCCGTGGCTGGGCGCAGCTGTGGCGCCAGCAGTCGGCCGTGGATACCGCGACCCGCAATGCCGCGACCAGCGTGCATGCCCCGGGCCAGTGGCGCGCGAACGGCCCGGTGTCGAACCTGCCGGCCTATACCGAAACCTTCAAGTGCAGCGCGAACAACGCGATGACCCGCAAGGCCGAAGACCAGGTGCGCATCTGGCGCTGAGCCACCGCCACGTCGCGACACTGGAATGCGCCGGCTCGTCCGGCGCATTTTTTTTGAACCGATGCGTGATCGAGTCTGCGGAGCGGCAGCCCGTCCGGCACCCGGCGTCAGCCGGTCCGGCGTCGACACGACGGGCGGCGCGCGGCGCTGCCCGTCGTTCCGGATGCCCGTGCGCCGTCAGACCCGGCGCACGTGGCGTTTGCCGCCGCCGCGGCTGAAGGGTGGACGCCCGCGCCAGTGCTGCAGCAGCAGCCAGCCGAACAGCATGCCGCCCAGGTGGGCGAAATGGGCGACGCCCGAGCGCGTGCCGGTGATGCCGAGCACGAGCTCGACCAGGCCGTAGACGATGACCAGCGTCCGGGCGCGCATCGGGATCGGCGGAAACAGCAGCACCAGCCGCTGGTTGGGGAACAGCACACCGTAGGCCAGCAGCAGGCCGAACACGCCACCCGATGCACCGAGCGTGGGATACGGAAACGCCCCCTGCGCGAGTGACCAGCTGACCACGCCGAGCTGGCACAGGCCCGCGCCGACCACGCAGACCAGGTAATAGGTCACGAAGCGCCGCGTTCCCCACGTGTGTTCGAGCTGCGAGCCGAACATCGCCAGCGCCAGCATGTTGAACGCCAGGTGGCCGATGGAGCGCGGGTCGTGCATGAAACCGTAGGTCACCAGCTGCCACGGCTGGAACCCCAGCCCGCCCGCATCCGCGCCGCCCAGCGGCCACAGCATGAACGCCGCCAGCGCGTTGCCGATCGACAACTGCAGCACGAACACGACGACATTGATGGCCAGGATCACTTTGACGGCCAGTGGCAACCTCGGGAACATCCGGACTCCTCGTTTTCGGGCGCCATGATACCGGCGCGACCGTGTAGGGCATCGTGCCGGATCAGCCGTGTGCGTCGGGTCCCCACAGCGCGGCGTCGAGCGTGTCGTCGATCGGCATCCGCACCCGGCCACGCGTCACCGCAACGCCCTCGGCGCGCAGGCGTCGCGCCTGTTCGCGGAACCCGGGCGAGCCATCGGCAAATGCGATGCGTCCGTCACTGCGCACGATGCGATGCCACGGCAGGTCCGGATCACCGTGATCACGCAGGACCCGCGCGACCAGCCGCGCGCGCCCCGGCAGACCGGCCCGGCGGGCGATGTGTCCGTAGCCGGCGACGCGGCCGGCGGGCACCGCGCGGATCGCGGCGAGGATGCGGGCGCGGGAGATCGCGTAAGCGTCTTCGGCTTCCTGGCTTTTGACCGCCATGCGCCGGCCGAGATCAGGTCCGACGCGACTGGCGCGTGGCGTGCACGACGCGTCCGATGACGTAGAGCACGAGGCCGCTCAGGAATCCACCCTGCGCGCCCCACATCAGCAACTGGAACGACGTGCCCTTCGCCGACGGCATCATCGCGAACAGCGCGACAGCGCAGCCCAGTCCAATGACGATCAGGACCAGTCCGCATTTCAGATAGAGATTGGTAAGACCGAGCCGTGACACGGGCACATCCTCATGCAGGGTGCGCGACGACTCTAGCAAACGGCCGACGCGCGCCGGCCGCTGCGGATCAGACCCAGCCGAAGTGGTGGAACATCCGGAACAGGCCGTAGGCGATGCCGCCGGACATCGGGATCGTCAGGATCCACGCCCAGATCATCTTGTTGACCACCGTCCACTTGATCGCGTTGAGGCGCTTGGCCGTGCCCACGCCCATGATCGCGGCGGAGATGTTGTGGGTGGTGGACACCGGAATACCCATCGACGAGGCGGCCAGGATCACCGAAGCGGCGCTGGTCTCGGCCGCGAAGCCGTGGATCGGGTGCAGCTTGACCAGCTTGTGGCCCAGCGTCTTGATGATGCGCCAGCCGCCCGCCGCGGTGCCGGCCGCCATGACCAGGGCGCAGGTGATCTTGATCCACAGATCGATGTCGCCTTCCGCCAGCGCCGCATCGGAGGGATGCAGGAACGCCAGCCAGGCCGGCAGGTTGTCCAGCGTGCCGACGCTCTGCGCGCTGACCAGGGTCAGGGCGACGATGCCCATCGTCTTCTGCGCATCGTTCATGCCGTGCGCGAAGCCCATGCCGGCGGCCGAGACGATCTGGCTCTTGCCGAAGAACGCGTTGACCCAGCGCGGCCGCGCGACGCGAGCGAGCACGCCGCCGCTGCGCGCCAGCATCGAGATCACGAAGAACAGCACGCCCATCATCAGGAAGCCCGCCGCGAACCCGAGCACCGGCGAACTGACCATCGGCACGATGACCTTCCACAGCACACCCGCGCTGTGCCAGACCGGCTGGGCGGGCTCGGACCAGATCACCACGTCGAGATTGTTCGACGCAGCCGCCAGCGCCGCGCCGATCAGACCGCCGATCAGCGCGTGCGACGACGACGACGGCAGACCCCACCACCAGGTGATCAGGTTCCAGACGATGCCGCCCAGCAGCGCGCAGAGGATCAGCTGCGATCCCACGTCGACCACGCCGGCGTCGATCAGCCCGGAGGAAATGGTCTTCGCGACGGCGGTGCCCATCAGCGCGCCGACCAGGTTCATCGACGCAGCCAGGCCCACCGCCTGCATCGGCGAGAGCACCTTGGTGGCGACCACGGTCGCGATGGAATTGGCGGTGTCGTGGAAACCGTTGATGTATTCGAACACCAGCGCGGTCGCGACCACGATCAGCACGAGGGTCAGCATGTCCGTCGGCCCGTCAGGAGTTCTTGAGCACGATCTCGTAGGCGACCACGCCCGCCTCGCGGCAGCGGTCAATCGCCTTCTCGAGAATCTCGAAAAACTCCTTGAGCAGGAACATCTGCAGCGGATCGAGCTTGCCCGAGTAGATGTCGCGGTAGAGCTCGAGCATCAGCCGGTCGGCTTCGTTCTCCAGCGCGCGCAGCTCGTCGTTGAGCGCCTTCATCGGCTCGAGCTTCATGCTGCGAAGCGTCTTGACCATCTTCACCACGACGGCCGACGCCTGTTCGAGCATCGCCGCGCGCGGCGCGAAGTCGATGTGTTCCAGATGCATGGTCGCCAGCGAGTAGCGATCGGCGAACTTCTCGATCTGCTTGGGAATCTTGTACAGCGCCGAACCCAGTGCTTCGATGTCCTCGCGCTCGATCGGCGTGATGAAGCTGTCGACCAGCGCCTGGCTGATCTTCTCCGACGCCTCGCGCTCGCGCATGCGCGCCAGCTTGAACGCATCCAGCGCCGGCTGGCGGTCGGATGCCCGGAGCATCGCGTGGAGGGCGACGGCGCTGTCGTGCGCGGCCACCGCGGCCTCCTCGAGCAGCGTGTAGAACTGGTTGCCTTGGCCGAAGATCGTTTGCAGGGAGAACATGCCGGACGCCTTGAAGTCGCGCGTCCGGGACCGGACGCTCTGCGCAAGGCGCGGATTATGACGGTTCCATGACAGTGGGGGCCAGTCCGGGCGCGCCCGGGGGGACCGCGGTCGTCACATCGCAGCCTGCTATAGTCCGGCCCGCGCCCCTTGCGCTGTTCATCTTTCACATGGACGACGACTCTAGACCGCCCCCCGCGACGCACACCGCAACCGCCTCCCTCGATGCCCCGCATCGCCCGTTTTCCGGCAGGAGGCCCCGGCAATGCTCGAACTGATCCTCATCGTCCTGGCCCTGATCGCCTGCAACGCGTTCTTCGCGCTGTCGGAGATGTCGGTGGTCACGTCGCGCAAGCCGCGCCTGAAGCAGATGGCGGGCGAGCACCGCAGCGCGCGCGCCGCGCTGGAGCTGGCCGAACACCCGGAACGCTTCCTGTCGACCGTGCAGGTCGGCATCACGACGATCGGCGTGCTCACCGGCATGCTCGGCGGCGACGCGCTGGGCAGCCTGATCGGCACGTGGCTCGCGGCCAGCCTGCCGATCCTGGGCACCTACGCCTCGACCGTCGGCACCGTGCTCGCCGTCAGCCTGATCACGTTCCTGACCATCGTCTTCGGCGAACTGCTGCCCAAGCGCCTGGCGCTTCTCGCACCCGAGCGGCTGGCGTCGCTCGTGGCCCTGCCCATGCACTGGCTCTCGCGGATCGCCACGCCTGCGGTGTGGCTGCTCAGCGCCAGCGTGCGCGGCCTGCTGAAGCTGTTGCGCCTCGACAAGACCGAGGCCGCGCAGGTGTCGGAAGAGGAGATCCGCATGCTCGTGAGCGAAGGCCACGAGCAGGGCGTGATCGACGCCGACGAGCGGAACATGGTCAACCGCGTGCTGACGCTTGGCGATCGCGACGCCGAGAGCCTGATGACGCCGCGCACGCGCATCGCCTGGCTCGACATCTCGGCCGGGTTCGAGGAAAACCTGGCCGAAATGCGCGAGACGCCCTATTCGCGCTACCCCGTGTTCCGCGGCAGCGATGCCGACGTGGTGGGCGTGCTCGAGATCAAGTCGCTGATCGACCGCCTCGAGAAGAAGGAATTCGACCTCTTCAAGTACCTGCGCGAGCCCTTGTTCGTGTCTGAATCGACGCCGGCGATGAAGCTGCTCGAGATCCTGCGCGAGAACCAGCAGTCGCTGGCGCTGGTGGTCGACGAGTACGGCGACATCACCGGCATGGTCACGCTCAACGACGTCATGGAGGCGGTCATCGGCCGCACCCAGAGCAGTGGCCTGGACGCGACGCCGCTGGTGGTGATGCGCGAGGACGGCTCCATGCTGGTCGACGGCACGCTCACCACCGGTGCGTTGCGGGAACTGCTGGGCGGCGGCCCGCTGCCGGGCGAGGACGAGCACGTCTTCCATACCGCGGCCGGCATGACCATTGCGCGCTTCAGCCGCATCCCCAACGTGGCCGAACACTTCGAGTGGCAGGGCTGGCGGATCGAGATCGTGGATCTCGACGGACCGCGGGTCGACAAGCTGCTGCTGCAGCGCATTCCGGATGCGGACGCGGATCCGGATGACGCCTGAGATCCCCTCGCGCGAGGAAGCCAGCACACGGGAACTGCTCGCCGCGATGGCCCTGGGCGATCCGGACGACCAGCTGCGCTTCACCGATCTGCTGATCGGACTGGGCAAACGCGTGTTCGGCATGATGCTGTTCGTCGCCACGCTGCCCGCCTTCATCCCGGTGCCGGGCGTCGGCGGCGCGATCGGCGGACCGCTGGTGGTGCTGGTCGGCGTGCAGCTGCTGATGGGCCTGCGCAAGCCGTGGCTGCCGCGGTTCATCGCCGAGCGCGGCCCGCACCGCAGCGCCGTGCAACGCTTCGAGACCGTCGTCGAGCCCTGGCTCCGCCGCGTGGAGCGCGTCAGCCGGCCGCGCCTGCCGGGCGTTCTGGACCATCGTGCCGCGGCGATGTTCACCGGCCTGCAACTGGTGCTGCTGGGCGTGCTGCTGGCGCTGCCGATCCCGTTCACCAACTACGTGTTCGGCCTGCTGCTGCTGGCCTATGCACTGGCCCTGCTGGAACGCGACGGCGCGCTGATGCTCTGGACCTGGGCGGGCGGCGTGGTCGCGATCGCGTTCTTCGGCGTGCTCAGCGGCACGCTGGCGACTGCCGCAAGCGAGTGGCTGGCCCGGCTGTTCTGAGCACGCGTGCGTGGCAGACGGTCTAACGGGACCGGCCGCTCGCCTCCAGCAGCAGTGCGCGACGCCGCGCCGCATGTTCGTCCGCACCGATCCGCCCGTGCGACCGCAATGCGTCCAGCGCGGCCAGCCGCGCGTGCGTCGGCAGTGCGGGAGCCCCTTCCTCGTGCTCGACGGTTTCCGGCGGCCAGACGCGCCGGTGGGCGAGCACCAGACGCACGCTGACGACGCCGACCACGGCCCAGACGACCAGGCCGGACAGCAGGCAGAACATCTCCAGGGGAGACCACGTACCCATTGCGACATCCATGCGCTCTCGGGGGCATGAGCATACCGCTGCCGGGCTCCAGCAGCGTGTCGCATCGCAAGCGCGCGTCGGACGTCTTGGTCGGCCGATGCAACTTGCCGCGGCGGTCACCCGGGCGCGAGGCCCGGCCGCTCTACCGCCGGGTGCCGGTCAAAGCCCGGACACCGCGCGCACGCCAGACCCAGGCCGGCGCCCGGGCCGCGCGCCCTCACCCCAGCAGCGCATCGAACGCCCGCGCCGTCAGCGGATGGCCGAGCCAGAATCCCTGACCGAGGTCGCAGCCGCGATCGCGCAGCACGTCGAACTGGCCCGCCTGCTCGACCCCTTCGGCGACGACCGTGATGCCGATCGAGTGCGCCATCGAAATGATCGCGGTGGTCAGCGCCAGATCATCGGGGTCGCGCAGCACGTCGGCGACGAAACTGCGATCGATCTTGACGCCGTCCACCGGCACGCGGCGCAGATGGGTCAGGCCGGAGAAACCGGTCCCGAAATCGTCGAGCCAGATCTTGACGCCCAGCGCGCGCAGCGCACCCAGCAGCTGCCCGACGCGTGCCTCGTCGCCGATCACGGCGGTCTCGGTCAGTTCCAGATGCAGATGGTGCGGCGACAGGCCCGACTCGCGCAGCGCCGCTTCGACCTCCACGGCGAACGCCGCGCCGCGCAGCTGGCGCGGCGACACGTTGACCGCGACGAACAGCTCGGCTGCCGCCGGGAAGCGCTGCTGCCACGCGCGCGCCTCGACGCAGGCGGCATGCAGGACCTGCGGCCCGATCACGTCGATCAGACCGCTCTGCTCGGCGACGTCGATGAACACCGGCGGTGCGACATGGCCGAATTCCGGATGCGTCCAGCGCAGCAGTGCTTCCACGCCGACCAGCCCCTTGTCCGCCATCCGGAATACCGGCTGGTAGGCCAGGCTCAGCTCACCGCGCTCCCACGCGCCGCGCAGTTCGTGTTCCATGTGCATGCGCCGCTCGACCGCCTGGTCGATGGCCAGGCTGTAGAAACGGTGGCAGTTCTTGCCGGCCAGCTTGGCCTGGTACATCGCGATGTCACCGTTCTTGAGCAGCATCGCCGCGCTGGCGGCGTCGTCGGGGAACACGGTGATGCCGATCGAGATGCCGAGGAACACGCGGCGGCCTTCGATCTCGATCGGGCGCGCGACCTCCTCCGCCAGCCGCGTCGCCAGCTGGCCGGCGACTGCGCGCAGGTCGGCGCCGTCGGATTCGGGCAACTGCAGCAGCACGACGAACTCGTCGCCGCCGAACCGCGCCAGCAGGGCATCGGCGACATCGAACTCGCGCACCGCGGCGTCGATGCGCGCGGTGAACTGGATCAGCGCGGCGTCGCCCGCGTCGTGACCGAGGGTGTCGTTGACGCGCTTGAAGTCGTCGACGTCGGCGAACAGCAGCGCCAGCCGTCCCGCGGCGCCCTGCATCTCCAGCAGACGCTGGTCCAGCGTCTCGCGCAGCGCGAGCCGGTTGGCCAGGCCGGTCAGCGAATCGGTATAGGCCATCCGGCGGATGTCGCGGTCGTGGCGCGCGATGCTGTCGCGCATGCGGTCGAAGGCGCGGACCAGATCGCCGATCTCGTCGCGCCGGGTGTCCACCGGTACCACCACGTCGTAGTGCCCCGCCTCGATGCGTTGGGCGGCATCGGCCAGCTCGCGCACCGGGCGCACCAGCCGGCGCTGCAGCATCGCCGCGACGAGCGCACCGAGCGCGACCAGCACGACCAGCAGCAGGCCGACCGCGACCAGATGGCGTCGCGCGATCTCGTCCAGACGCGCCTGCATGGTCGCGACCATGGCGTCCTCGTCCTGCTTCGCCGTCGCCAGCGAATAGCCGATGCGCACGCCACCCAGCCGCTGGTCGCCGATCCGGATCGGCATCGACACGTCGAGCATGCGGCCGTCGCTCTGCATGTGCTGGCCCGGCGCGGCCAGGACTTCGAGTGCGAACGCATCGTCCATGCGCTGGCCGTAGCGCTCGATGTCGCGGCTGCCGTCGTGGACGATGTTGCCCTCGACGTCGTAGACCATCACGTAGCTGACGTCGGGCTGGCGCAGCACGTTGCCGACCGAGGCGCCGATGGCTTCCAGGTCGAAGTAGTACAGCGGGTTGACCAGTGCATCGGCGAGCTGCGCCGAGACCGCCTCGCCCCGCACCAGCAACCGCTGCGACGCGAGCGCATGCATCGAGCGCTGGCTCAACGCGAGGATCTGCTTCTGCGCCTGGTCCTGCTGCTGCAGCACCAGGGCCACCGCGACGAGACCGGCCAGTACCGCGGCGCCCGCCAGCGCCAGGAACGTGGCCTGCAGGCCGGTCGGCAGCTTCATTCCACCTCCGCCACGACCCGCGCGACGCCGGCGCGCAGCACGTCGAGCTCGACGCGCGTGCCGGCATCCATCGGCAGGAACGCGGTGGTGCTGAAGAACTGGCGCAGCGCGTCGGCCGCAGCGGGATCCGCGCTCGCCTCGATCAGCACCTCGCGCAGGCGCGCGGTCACGCGGGCATCGAGATCACCGCGCACCATTTCGATCGCGCGCGGGAACGGGGCGCTCTCGCCGATGATCACGAAGTCGCGCTTGAACGACGCCGGCACGCGACGGTCGCTGTCCCAGTCGAGATTGCTCATCGCGCCGGCGGCGACCAGGCGCTTGTGCACCCACGAGGACATGTTGAGCTCCGAGCGTGCGAACAGGTAGCCGACCGAGCGCGCCTCGGGCTGGTCGCGCGGCGACAGCAGGATCTCGAGCTTCATGCCGCGGTCGAGCAGCTCGGCGGCCGGCACGAAGTAGGCACTGGTCGACTGCCGGTTCTGGAACACGATGCTGCGCCCGCGCAGGTCGTCGAGCGATTGGATGCCGCTGTCGCGCCGGGCGAAATAGAGCGTGTTGTAGTGGCTGACGCCATTGCGCTCGGTCAGCAGCAGCGGCAGCGCGCCCGCCCGCGATTCGAGCAGCGTCGCGCCGCCGGCGGTCTCGGTGACCCAGTCCACACGCCCGCGCCGCAGGTAGCTCTGCATCTGCTGCGCGTCGCGCGCCATGAGCACGCGGCCTTCGGTGATGCCGACATCGCCCATCCGCGCGACCACGTAGTCGAGCAGCGGCTTGAGCTGTTCGTAGTGCGCCTTGGGATCGTCACTGATGCGGCCCAGCACCAGCACATTACGCGGCTCCGCGGCCTGCACGGGCCCGGCGACCGCCATCACCGCCAGCAGCGCACCCGCCAGGAGCCGTCGAAGGAAGTGGCGCGGGTCCAATGCAGGTCCGGATGCGGGGGCGGAGCGGCAAGCCTAGCGGAAGCGATTCGCCTGCGACAGACGCCGCGCCTCAGCCGCCGTTGCGGTCGGTCGCCAGACGGGCCATGCGCTGGGCGTCGGCGAGGATGCCGCGCAACAGGCGCACTTCCTTCTGGTCCAGACCGGTGCGCACGAACAGGCGCCGCAGCTTGCGCATGGCCGAATCCGGCGCGCGGCCCTTGTGGAAGTCGATGTCCTCGAGCGTGTCCGCCAGCTGGCCGAAGAAGCCTTCCAGCTCGGCATGCGGTACCGCGTCGGGATTGACCGGCGCGAGCGCGGCAGGCGCATCGCCCCCGGCCTCGCCCAGCAGCGCCAGCCGCACCTCGTAACTCAGCACCTGCACCGCCGCGGCCAGGTTCAACGAGCTGTAGTCCGGGTTGGCCGGGATGTGCACCGCGGCGTGGCACAGCTGCAGTTCCTCGTTCTCCAGCCCGGTGCGCTCGCGACCGAACACCAGGGCGACCTCGCCACCGGCCACGGCTTCCGAGTGCGCGGACGCCGCGGCGTCACGGGGCCGCAGTTCCCGCAGCTGCACCCGGCGACTGCGTGCGGTGCAGCCCAGCACCAGTCTGCAGTCGGCGACGGCCTCGGCCAGCGTCGCCACTTCGACCGCGGCGTTGAGCACGTCTTCGGCGCCGGCGGCCATCATGTCGGCTTCGTTGTGAGGGTATTTCTGCGGTGCCACTAGCACCAGCCGGTGCAGCCCCATCGTCTTGATGGCCCGCGCGGCGGAGCCGATGTTGCCGGGATGCTGGGTGCCGACGAGCACGATGCGGATGCGGGTGGCGGGGCCGGCCGCGGTGGCGGTGTCCATGTCGGACTCTGGATTCAGGGGCGCTTGCATGGCGCGAATGGTAAACTGCGCGGCCGGCCTGGCGCCGGTCCTGCTCTTTTCCCCCTCGATCCTGCCCGCGCCCGGAGTCGTCCGCGATGCTTCAACCTGCTGTCAATGTCATGGTCAAGGCGGCGCGCGCCGGCGGTGGCGTCCTGTTGCGCAACATGCACAAGCTCGACGCGCTCAACGTCGTCGAGAAGGCGCGCCACGATTACGCGAGCGAGGTCGACGGCCTCGCCGAAGAGGCGATCGTCAAGGAACTGCGGCGCGCCTATCCCGAGTACGCCGTGCTCGGCGAGGAAGGCGGCGCGAAGCCCGGCCGCGGCGGCCCGAGCCGCTACACCTGGGTCATCGATCCGCTCGACGGCACCAGCAACTACCTGCGCGGCCTGCCCCACTGGTGCGTGTCGATCGCGCTGGTCGAAGGCGCCGAGCCGCTGCACGCGGTCATCTTCGATCCCCTGCGCAACGAGCTCTTCACCGCCACGCGCGGTGCCGGCGCCCAGCTCAACGAGCGTCGCATCCGCGTGTCCGAACGTCGCGAGCTGACCGGCGCGATGCTGAGCACCGGCTTCGCCCCGCGCGAGCGCAAGCGCATCGGCGCCCAGCTGCGCGCCGTCGAAGCCCTGCTCGAGTCGGCCGAGGATGTGCGTCGCACCGGGTCGGCGGCACTGGACCTGGCCTATGTCGCCGCGGCCCGGACCGACGGCTATTTCGAAGCCGGCGTCCACCCCTGGGACATCGCGGCCGGCGTGCTGCTGGTCCGCGAGGCCGGCGGCCGCATCAGCGATTTCAAGGGCGCCACCACGGGTCCGATGCACGTGGCATTCGCCGGCGGCCGCCAGATCGTCGCAGGCAACGTGCACATCGTGGCGCCGCTGCAGAAGACCCTCGTCGATTCGGGCTACGCGAAAGAATTCGCGTAAGACGCCCCATTCGCTGCATCGAAAGGCCGCGCGCAAGCGCGGCCTTTTTCGTGGGCCGCGATCCGCATCACGACCGGCACGGCCGATCGGCGTCGCCGACGGGCGTGCCGTCCTGCGATTGCCCGCCGACGAAAACCCGCGCATGAAAAAGCCGCGCGATGCGCGGCTTCTCCATGCAGACGCGCGACCCGCGTCGCGCGGGCCGGATGTCCGGATCAGGGACGACGCGCGAGCGCCTCTTCGTCCTTGGCCTTGGGCAGCAGATCCTGCTTGGTGACCCGCAGCATGCCGTAGGTCAGCAGCGGACACGCGATCAGGATCGACGAGGCCGTGGCGACGACGGCGCCGAGCATCTGCGTCAGCGCCAGGCCTTCGAGCGAGCCGCCGCCGTAGAGGAACAGGGCCAGCACCGAGAGGAAGAACACCAGCGAAGTAATGATGGTGCGCGAGAGCGTCTGGTTGATCGACCGGTTGAACACTTCCAGCGGATCGGCGCGCAGACCGCGGAAGTTCTCGCGGACGCGGTCGAAGACCACGATGGTGTCGTTGATCGAGAAGCCCATTACCGACAGCAGGCCGGCGAGCACGGTCAGGTCGAACTCGCGCCCGGTCAGCGCGAACAGGCCGGCGACCACCGCCACGTCGAACAGCGTGGTGATGCTGGCGACGACCGCGAACTTCCATTCGAAGCGGAAGCTGATGTACAGCAGGAAGCCCACCAGCACGAAGACCGCCGCATAGATCGCGTTCTTGCGCAGGTCTCCCGAGACCTGGGCGCCGATGGATTCGGTGCTCAGGATCTGACCGGGATTCTCGGCCGTCGTCGCCGCTTCCAGCACGTGCCGCGCCAGTTCGGTGTTGTCGGCGATGTGCGCAATGTCGTCGGCCGCGCGGACCCGGATCAGCAGGTCGTTGCCGCTGCCGTAGGTCTGCACCTGGGCATTCTCGATCTCGGCAGCCTGCAGGCGCTCGCGCACCTCGTCGACACTCACCGGGTTCTCGAAGCGCACGTTCACCGCGGTGCCGCCGGTGAAGTCGAGCGCGAAGTTGAAGCCCTTGAGGCCGATCGCCGCAAAGGCGCCGACGAACATCAGCAGCGCGATCGTGATGAACACATGGCGGAACCGCATGAAGTCGATGCGGGTGTCCGCGGGCACGAGGGACAACGGGAAAATTTTCATGGGGTCTCTCCCGTCAGATCGCCAGGGACTTGAGCTTCTTGCGCGGCGCGTAGATCAACGTGACCAGCGCGCGCGAGACGACGATTGCAGTAAACATCGAGGCGACGATACCGATCACCAGCGTGACCGCGAAGCCCTGCAGCGGACCGGTACCGAAGGCGTACAACGCGATGCCCGCGATCATGCCGGTGAGGTTGGAGTCGAAGATCGTGTCCGAGGCCTTTTCGTAACCGGTCACGATCGCCGCCTTGGGCGGCATGCCCGCGCGCAGTTCTTCGCGGATGCGCTCGTTGATCAGCACGTTGGCGTCGACCGACAGGCCGATCGACAGCGCCAGACCGGCGAACCCGGGCAGCGACATGGTGGCGCCGAACAGCGACATCACGGCCACCACGATCAGCAGGTTCAGCACCAGCGCCAGGCAGGTCACGATGCCGAACATGCGGTAATAGAGCATGAAGAAGATCAGGGTGAACACGAACGCGTAGAGCACCGCGGTCAGGCCGCGCTCGACGTTCTCCGCGCCCAGGCTCGGACCCACGACGCGTTCCTCGACGAAGTCCATCGGCGCGGCCAGCGCGCCGGCCTTGAGCTGCTGGGCGAGATCGTTGGCTTCCTCGCGGCTCAAGCCGGTCGTCTGGAACTCGCGACCGAACACGCCACGGATCGTCGAGGAACTGATCACCCGCTCGACGCTGCGCGCAGAACGCACTTCCTCGCCATCGACGATGCGCACGGTCGGAATGCGCTCGACGTAGACGATGCCCAGACGCTGTCCGACGTTCTGCAGCGTGTGGTCGAGCATGCGCTTGCCGCCGGCGCTGTTGAGCGTGATGCCCACGGCCGGGGTGCCGGTCTGCGAATCCGTCTGCGGATTGGCGTTGATCAGCTGGTCACCCGCGACCAGGATGCGACGCGACAGCAACAGCGGCTGGCCGGCCTCGTTGTAGTAGATGCGCGAATCGGCCGGGATGTTGCCCGACGCGACGGCGGCGGCAGCCTGGTTCTCGTCGCCGGTGACGGCGCGGAATTCCAGCGTGGCGGTGGCGCCGATCAGGCGCTTGGCCTCGGCGGTGTCCTGCAGGCCGGGCAGCTGGATGACCAGACGGTCCTCGCCCTGGCGCTGCAGCACCGGTTCGGCGACGCCGATGGAGTTGATGCGGTTGGAGATCACCGTGCGGTTCTGCTCTACCGCATCGGTGGCGATGCGTCCGATCTCCCCCGAGGACAGGCGCACGGTGATGCGGTTGCCGTCGGCCAGCACCTGCGGGCCGCTGCCGGCCACTGCCTGGCCCGACGCGCTGGCGAGGCTGTTGATGATCTGGGTGCGCGCGGCGTTGACGTCCGCGCCCTCGACCAGCACCACGCCGATCGTATTGTCGGCGCGCCGCTCGACGCTGGAATACCCGATGCGCGCATCGCGCAGCACCGTGCGGATGCCGTCGGCATAGCCTTCCACGCGCTTCTGCAGCGCCGCGGCCTGGTCGACCTGCATCACAAAGTGCACGCCGCCCTGCAGGTCGAGACCCAGCGACATCGGTCGCGCGCCGAGGTTCTCGAGCCATTCGGGCACCGTCGAGGCGAGATTCAGCGCCACCGAGTAGCCCTCGCCCAGCGCCGGACGCAGCGTGTCGGATGCGAGCGTCTGCGCATCGGAATCGGGCAGCCGCACCAGCAGGTGGTTCTCGTCGATCTCGGTACCCACCGGAGTCACGCCGGCGGTGGCGAGCAGGCCGTCGACACGCGCCTTCAGCGCCTCGTCGATGCGCGACTCGCTGGTGCTGGGTGTGATCTGCACCGACGGATTCTTCTGGTAGGCATTGGGCAACGCATACAGCGTGGCCACCACCAGCACGACCAGGATGAGGGCGTATTTCCAGCGCGGGAATTCAAGCATTGCCTTGCCTCGGACGCCGCACTGGGGCGGCGCCTGGAGAGATGACGGAACCGGAGATCAACGATCGGCGATCGGGATCAGGCGGACTTCAGCGTGCCCTTGGGCAGCACGTTGCCGACCGCGCCCTTCTGCACGCGGATCTCGACGCGCTCGGCGACTTCGATCGTCAGGAAGCTGTCGCCGATGTTGCGCACCACGCCGGCGATGCCGCCGTTGGTGATGACTTCGTCGCCGACCGACAGCTTCTCGAGCATCGCGCGGTGTTCCTTGGTGCGCTTCATCTGCGGGCGGATCATCAGGAAGTACATGATCGCGATCAGGATGATCGGGAAGGCCAGCGTCGACAGCAGGCTCGGGCCGGGTGCGGCACCGGCGGCGGCGTGGGCGGGGGCGATCACAAGGTCCAGCAGGTTCATCGGAGCATCCATGGGTCGATAACAGACAGCGGGCGATTATGGCACGGCCGGGCCGGGACGCAGGCCGGGCAGCGGGTGAATGGGCGGTGACGGCACCTGAAACGCGCCGGGGCGACTCAGGCGCCCGGATTCCCCGCCCGGGCGCTGTAGAAAGACTCCCGGAACGCGGCAAAGGTTCCCGCGGCGATCGCGGCGCGCATGTCGGCCATGAGCCTCTGGTAGTACCAGAGGTTGTGCAGCGTGCCGAGCATCGGCCCCAGCATTTCCCCGCAACGGTCCAGGTGCCGCAGGTAGGCGCGGGTGAAACCGCCGCTGCAGGCCTCGCAGCCGCAGCCTTCCTCGATGGGGCGCAGATCCTGCTCGAACTTCGCGTTGCGGATGCGGATCACGCCGGTGGAGGTGAAGAAATGCCCGTTGCGCGCGTTGCGGGTGGGCATCACGCAGTCGAACATGTCGACGCCGCGGGCAACGGCTTCGACCAGGTCTTCCGGCCGGCCGACGCCCATCAGATAGCGCGGGCGGTCTTGCGGCAGCTGCGGCGCGGTGTGGTCGAGCATCGCGTTGCGCTCGTCCTCGGTCTCGCCGACGGCCAGACCGCCGATCGCATAGCCGTCGAAACCGATGTCCTTCAGACCCTCGGCCGAACGCGTGCGCAGGTCGTGGTGCACGCCGCCCTGGACGATGCCGAACAGCGCGGCATCGTTGCCCTCGTGCGCGCGTTTGGAGCGCGCGGCCCAGCGCAGCGACAACTCCATCGATTTCTCGACCACCCGTGGATGCACCGGCTTGCCGTCGATCTGCACCGGCGGGCACTCGTCGAAGATCATCACGATGTCCGAATCGAGCACCTTCTGGATGCGCATGCTCTCCTCGGGGCCGAGGAACACTTTCGCGCCGTCCGTCGGCGCCGCGAACGTCACGCCTTCCTCGGTGATCTTGCGCTTGTGCGCCAGCGAGAAGACCTGGAACCCGCCGGAATCGGTGAGGATCGGCTTGTCCCAGCGCGCGAACCCGTGCAGGCCGCCATGCGCTTCGATGACGTCCAGACCCGGGCGCAGGTACAGATGGAAGGTATTGCCGAGGATGATCTCGGCGCCCAGCGCGCGGATCTGGTGCGGCAGCACCCCCTTGACCGTGCCGTAGGTGCCGACGGGCATGAAGGCCGGAGTTTCGATGGTGCCGCGCGGGAACGTCAGGCGCCCGCGGCGCGCAACGCCGTCGGTGGTGATCAGCTCGAACTGCAATCTGGACATGAAGACTCGTGGACGCGGGCGATGGTCAGGCGGCGGGCGCGTGCGCGCCCCACAGCAACATCGCGTCGCCGTAGGAGAAGAAGCGGTATTCGGCGCGCACGGCGTGGTCGTAGGCCGAGAACACGCGGTCCTTGCCGGCGAACGCCGAGACCAGCATCAGCAGCGTGGATTCGGACAGATGGAAGTTGGTCACCATCGCGTCGACGCTGCGGATGCGGTAGCCGGGAAAGATGAAGATCTGCGTCTCGCCGGCAAAGGGATGCAGCTCGCCGTCGACGCTGGCGCTTTCCAGCGCGCGCACGACCGTCGTGCCGACCGCGATCACCCGGCCACCCGCCTCGCGCGTGCGGCGGATCTGCGCGACGAGTTCGGCGCCGACGTTGAGCCACTCGCTGTGCATGCGGTGCTCGCGCACGTCCTCGACGCGCATCGGCAGGAACGTGCCGGCGCCGACATGCAGGGTGACGTGGCCGAATTCGACGCCGCGATCGCGCAGGCGCGCCAGCAGCGCGTCGTCGAAATGCAGGCCCGCCGTGGGCGCGGCGACCGCGCCGATTTCGCGCGCGAACACGGTCTGGTAGCGCTCGGCGTCGTCCTGTCCCGGCTCGCGCCGGATGTAGGGCGGCAGCGGCATGCGCCCGGCCTTGAGCAGCCAGGCCTCGAGCGTGTCGTCGAGTTCGAAGCGCAGGTGGTAGAAGCCCTCGTCGCGCGACAGCACCTCGGCGCAGCCGCCAGCATCGAGCTGGATGCGGCCGCCGGGCCTGGGCGACTTGCTCGCGCCGATCTGCGCGCGTGCCTCGTTGCCGGGCAGCAGGCGCTCGATCAGGATTTCCACGCGCCCGCCGCTGTCCTTCTGCCCGAACAGCCGCGCCGGAATCACCCGCGTGTCGTTGAAGACCAGCAGGTCCCCGGGCTGCAGCAGGTCCGGCAGGTCGCGGACCTGCCGATCCTCGAACGCGCCGTCGCCTGGCGGCACGACCAGCAGGCGGCTGGCCGAGCGCTCGGCCAGGGGCGCCTGGGCGATCAGGTGCTCGGGCAGGTCGAAGTGGAAGTCGGACTTCTTCAAGGGTCGGACGGGGGGGGTTGCGGGCGGACATTGTAATGAACGCGGCAGCCTGAGCCCCTCTCCCCCGGGAGAGGGGTTGGGGTGAGGGCAGCTTTCCCGCGAGCGCCGCCCTCACCCCACCATCGGCATCCGCCGATGGTCCTCCCCTCTCCCCTAGGGAGAGGGGCCAGCGCGTCTTCCGCAAGCGGAAGACAGATTCATCTTTCGAACTTCGTCGACAGGATGATCGACGAGGTCGTCCGCTCCACACCCTCGATGCAACCGATGCGGTCGGTCAGTTCGTCCATGTCGGCGACCGTCGGCACCACGCCCAGCGCAATCAGGTCGTAGGGGCCGCTGACCGAATGCAGGGCCCGGACCGCGCTGATCGCGCGCAACGCGGTGATCACCGGCGTCATCTGTCGCGGCCGTACGGTGATCATGATCTGGGCGCGGATATGGCCCTGCTCGAAATCGTCGCGCACACGCACCGTGTAACCGCTGATGACGCCCGCGCGCTCCAGCCGCTCGATCCGGCTCTGCACCGTGGTGCGCGACAGGCCGAGACGGCGCGCGATCTCCGCGGTCGACAGGCGCGCGTTCTCCCGCAGCAGGATCAGCAGCTGGACATTGGCGGATTCGGTGGACATGGGCGCGGCCTGTTTCGGCGATCTGCCGAAATTCTACGCATCCCTCGGCGTTCCGTCGCTTCCGTTCGACGGAATCGTCCAGATAATGGAGAGACCGCCGGTTCGACCCGCGGCCGCCCGGCATCGCCGGCCGCGGCCAGCGTCCGATGCCGGCCCTCCCCGACGTTTAAAGGAGTGCACCGCATGTCCGTGACCCAGATCCTCGCCCCGCTGCGCGCCCATGGCGGCGCGCGCCGCACCACCGGTCTGCCGGACGATGTGCTCGAGCGCTTCGCCGCCACGCACCCCGACCTCGTCGAGGCCGCACGCGCCGCCGCCGATGCGCACGCCACCCTGGCGCAGGACTTCGCCGAGCTGCTCGACCTGGACGAGGATGCGCAGGCGCGCGCCGTACAGGCCGGCTACATCAATTTCTATCCCGGCGATGCGGTGAATCCGTACGTCGCGCTGACCGCACGCGGCCCGTGGATCGTCACGCTCAAGGGCGCGGTGCTCCACGATTCGGGCGGCTACGGCATGCTCGGCTTCGGCCACACGCCGAAGGCGGTGATCGAGGCGATGGCGCAGCCGGTGCCGATGGCCAACATCATGACGCCGAGCCTGTCGCAGCTGAAACTCGACCGCGCCCTGCGCCGCGAGATCGGCCATACCCGCGACGGCGGCTGTCCCTTCAGCCACTTCCTGTGCCTGAATTCCGGCTCCGAATCGGTCGGCCTGGCCGCGCGCATCGCCGACATCAACACCCGCACCCAGACCGATCCGGGCGGCCGCCACGCCGGCCGCACGATCAAGCGCATCGTGGTCAAGGGCAGCTTCCACGGCCGCACCGAACGCCCGGCGCTGTACTCCGATTCCTCGCGCGCGACCTACAAGAAGTACCTGGCGAGCTTCCGCGACGAGAACTCGCTGATCACGGTTCCGCCCTACGACGCCGACGCGCTGCGCCAGGCGTTCGCCGATGCCGATGCGAACGGCTGGTTCGTCGAGGCCGTGTTCCTGGAGCCGGTGATGGGCGAAGGCGACCCGGGCCGCGCGTTGCCGCCGGCGTTCTATGCCGTCGCGCGCGAACTCACCCGCGCCCACGGCAGCCTGCTGCTAGTCGATTCGATCCAGGCCGGCCTGCGTGCGCACGGCGTGCTGTCGGTCGTCGACTACCCCGGCTTCGAGGGTCTCGACGCGCCGGACATGGAGACGTATTCGAAGGCGCTCAACGCCGGCCAGTACCCGCTGTCGGTGCTCGCCGTGACGCAGCACACCGCGCAGCTCTACAAGAGCGGCGTCTACGGCAACACGATGACCGCCAATCCGCGTGCGCTGGACGTCGCCTGCGCGGTGCTCGCGCAGCTCACGCCCGACGTGCGCGCCAACATCCGCGACGCCGGCCGCAAGTCGGTCGAGGCGCTCGAGGCACTGAAGGCCGAGCTCGGCGGGCTGATCACCAAGGTCCAGGGCACCGGCCTGCTGTTCTCCTGCGAACTCGCGCCGCAGTTCAAGTGCTACGGCGCCGGCTCGACCGAGGAATGGCTGCGCGAACAGGGCCTGGGCGTGATCCACGGCGGCACCAACTCGCTGCGCTTCACGCCGCACTTCAACATCGACGACGCGGAGATCGCGCTGATGGTGTCGATGGTTGGCAAGGCGCTGCGCGAAGGTCCGCAACACAAGGCGGCCGCGGCGGCGTAAACCACCGCGCCCCACCCGCCATCAGACAAGCCGCCGGTCACCCGGCGGCTTTTTCTTTCGATCAGGCAAAGTCCCGCGGGCTCATTCCACGAACGCGTCCACCGAGGCGCGGATCAGCCCGCGCGCCTCGTCTGCATCGCCCCAGCCCGACAGCTCGACACGGTTGCCGCCCGCCGGCAGGTCCTTGTAGACCCGGAAGAACGCTTCGATGCGCGCGCGTTCCATCGCCGGCAGATCGTCGAGCGTGCGGACGTCCGCATACGTCGGGTCCACATCGTCGGCCGGCACGCCGATGATCTTCTGGTCGGCGTCGCCGCCATCGACCATGCGCAGCACGCCCAGCGGCCGGAAACGGACCAGTACGCCCGGCGGCAACGGCGCACGGGTCAGCACCAGGGCGTCGAGCGGATCGCCGTCACCGGCCAGCGTGCCGGGCAGCGCGCCGTAGTTCGCCGGATACGCCATCGGCATCGACAGGAAGCGGTCGACATGGATCCGGCCCTGCGCGTCGCTTTCGTACTTGATGAAGCCGCCGGCCGGAATCTCGACCCGCAACACGGCCTCGTCCGGCGCGTTCGCCGGTTGGCGATCGTGCGCGGGTGGTGTCGCCGCAAACACGCCGAACGGCATGCCGCATGCTAATGCTGCGCCGAGCAGCGCTGTAGAGACGCAAGCACGCATGCGCATCACCCCCAGCACCGGTCGGCGCGGCCCTTGAGCGTCTCGTCACGCGCGCAGTCGCGCGGGGCGATGCGGCCTTCGGTGATCTCGTGCAGCGTGCGCGTCTGCGGCGTGGCGCCGCGGAGTTCGAACGCATCGTAGAGGCGGCCGGTCGCGGTGCGCGATTCGTAATGCAGCGTATCGCCGTCGAGGCGGATGACCTGGAACAGCTGGGTGTCCTCGGCGGTCGGCGCCATGTCGCGACGTGCATCGTCCGAGAGCCTGTACTGCTTCGCCCCGACCACCGACACCAGATACTGCGGCGTCGCGCGCGTCGGGTCTTCGCCGGCACGGCGGCCGTAGACGTGATCGTGGCCCTGCAGCACCAGATCGACGCGTCGGCGTTCCAGCACCGGCAGCACCCGCTCGCGCAGCGCCACGTTGTCGCGGTCCTGGCGCGGCGAATACATAGGCTGGTGGATCAGTGCGATCGACCAGGGATGCGGGTTGGCGGCCAGCGTGCGATCGAGCCACACGGCCTGTGCTTCGGCGGTGCCGAGATCGAGCGCAGAGGTGCCGTCGAGCACGACCACGCGCACGTTCTGGTAGTCGAACCAGTAGCTGGTAGCTTCGGCGCCCGGAGCGCCGTTGGCCGGCAGCGCGAACGCATGCGACCAGTGGCCGCCGAGCACGCGTCGCTCCTGCGGCGTGTCCTCGAACTCCTCCCGGTACTCGTGATTGCCGGGCGCGGGCGCGTTGACGACCATCGTCGCCAGCGGGCCGACCGCGTCGAACCACTCGCCCCACTCGTTGTCGTCCTCGCCATCGCCGCCGCTGACCAGGTCGCCGGCGAACAGCGCGAGCTTCGCGTCGGGGGCCTGCCGGTGCGCTTCTCGCAGCACGCGTGTGCTCAGGCTGGCGTTCTTGTTCTGGGTGTCGCCGAAGTACAGCAGCGTCAGCGGTGCATCAGCCGCAGCCGCGGTGCGCGTGTGCATCCACGGGCTCCAGGTGCCGACGCCCTGCACGCGCCAGGCATAGAGCGTGTCCGGCTGCAGGCCATCGACATGGGCATGATGGAATTCGGCCGCGCCGTTCTCCCCCGCCAGGGTGCTGCTGCGCGCCGCGACGCGGCGACGCGGCCCCATGTCCGGTGAGTCGCCGGCAACGACGATCTCCACGACCGGCGCATCGATGACGGGCGACGGCTGCGCCGGCAACGCCGTCCGCCAGGACACGCCGAAGCCCGTCGCCGCGTCCTGCGCGGGCGTGGCGACGATGCGGTCGGGGAACACGCCGGGGGCGTAGCGGATGACGCCCTTGGGCACCAGCGTATTGGGTTCGACTTCGGTCTGGCCCGGGCGCGCCGCGGCGAGGCTGGCGGCCGAACACAGCGCCGCGAGCCCGAGGGCCAGCGGCAGCGCGAGGCGACGATGCCGACGTGCGCGCCTCATGCGCCACGCCCGCATGCCGGCAGTCCGATCGCCTGTGCGATCTGCGCCCAGTCCAGCGCGACCACGCCCTGGTCGTCGTGCACGGCGTAGAGCACGCCGTCGGGGAAGCGCGTCGTCGCTACATCGTGCAGCCAGATGCCGTCGGTGTTGGCGACCTGGCGGCCGGTCACCGCGCCGACGTGCGCCAGCGTCTTGCGGTCGAACAGATGGAACACGGTGCGTCCCTTGCCCTGCTCGGTGGTGATCCACCAGCCGCCGCCGCCCGCACAGGTCTTGAGCATGATGCCTTCGGCCTGCGCGCCGAACACGTCGCGACCGATCGTCCGGCCGGCGAAGCGGCCTTCGAGGTCGTAGACCTTCAGTTCGTTGGCGTAGGTCTCGTCCTCTTCGGCGATCAGCAGGCGATCGTTCGCCGCATCGCCCCAGATCGATTCGACCACGCGCAGCGCACCGTCCGGTGTCGCATCGCCGAACGCGCCCAGTGTCTCGATCGCGAACCCCTCGCCGTCGAAGCGCATCGCATACCGGTGCACGCGGCGGTCGAGCTGCGCGAGCGGCGGCAGGATGTCGTGGCCCTGGGCATCTTCGCCGTCGTGGTAGGAATCGGTGACGTAGAGCGTGTACCCGGTGTCGAGCGTGCGCACCCACAGACCGTAGGGTTTGACCAGATCGTCGGCGGCGAACGTTGCGACGTGGCCGAAGTCCGGCAGGCGCAACACCTGCACGCGGTGGTTGTCGCGCTCGACGACGAATAGCAGGTCGTCGATCACCGCGATGCCATTGGGCCGGTCGAACTGTCCTTCGCCGGTCCCGAGCGTACCGAACGTGCGCAGCGTCTCTCCGGTGGCGCCGTCGTAGATCACCAGGCGATCGGTGGCCTTCGCGGTCGCGATGACCCACGTCGTGCCGTCGGGCGCGGTCCACGCGGTCGGGGAATCGATGTTGTCGTCAGCCGTCAGCGCGGTGACGAACGCCTCGTCCACGACCGGTACGTCGCGTGCGGTATCGATCGGCGCGGGCGCGGTGGCCTGCGGGTCGACCGCCATGGCGACAGGTGCGTCGGGCGCCTGCGCGCAGGCGGTCAGGGCGCTGGCGATCGCCAGCGCGCAACCGCGCAGGGCGATTTCGGGAATGGAATGTCGTCGCATGAGAAAACCTCGATCGGAATCGGCGGCGCGCGTCGCGCAGGCCGCCGGCAGGACATCAGAAGCGCAGCTTCACGCCTGCGGTGTAGGTGCGGCCGTACAGCTCGTTCTGCAGCGTCTGCGCTGGCGAACCCTGGTAGAGCTCCAAGGGTTCGTCGAGCAGATTGGACGCTTCGAGATAGACGCCCCAGCGGTCGTCGACCTTGTAGTCGAGGCTGAAATCGAGCTGGGTATTCTCGGCCACCCAGATGTCGAAATCGCTGTCGCTGCTGTCGACGGAATCGATGTACTCGCTGCGGCGCACGGCCGCGAGGCGGGTGCTCAGACCGCCCGTCTCGTAGCCGAGGTACGCGCTGTAGAGACGATCCGACGCATTGGGCAGGGTGAAGCTGCGGCCGTCGAGTGTGTATTCGGTGTCGAGCCAGGTCGCGCTGAAGCCCAGCAGCAGACCGCTGGCGAAGTGCTGCTGCCAGTTCAGCTCGGCGCCGTACACCGTGGCCTTGTCGCCATTGACCGGCATGGTCACGTCGAAACCCTGGTACTCGGGGTTGTCGCGCGTGGTCACATCGACGATGTAGTCGTCGATGTTCTTGTAGAACAGGCCGGCCGAGACGATGCCGGTCTCGCCGAGGTAACGCTCGATGGAGATGTCGAGGTTGCGCGACCTGTAGGGATCGAGCGCGGGATTGCCCAGTTCCACTTCCTCTTCGTCGCGATTGATACGGGTCCGCGGCGAGATGCTGCCGAACGACGGACGCGCGATCGTGGTCGTGTACGCGCCGCGCACCACCCAGTCGTCCATGTCGTAACGCAGGTGCAGGCCGGGCAGCACGCTGGTGTAGCTGCTGGAGACCTCACGGGTACTGATGGCGCCGATCGTCTCCTCGTCGGCGAGATCGACGACGTTGCCGGTGGCCTCGAATTCGGTGCGCTCGACACGCGCGCCTGCGATGACGCGCAGCCGGTCGAAATCCATCGTCGCCATCAGGTAACCCGCCAGGACGTCTTCGCTCGCCACGTAGTCCTCGATCAGCGAGACCTCGGTGTTGGCGGCGACGTCCTGCGGGCGTGCGCTGTATTCGGACAGGCGATCACGCAGGTAGCTGTTCATCGCGCTCGAACTGATGCCGTCACCCATGTCGCCGTGCGTGTAGCGCGGTGCGCCCGTGGTCCAGCTGCCGAGGTTGATGTCCGGGCCGCGGCGCAGTTCGTTCTCGTCGATATCGACGTTGCGATCGCGCCACCGCCCCAGCAGACCGGCCTTCCAGATCACGAAATCGCCGGCAAAGGTGAAGTTCGCCTGTGCGCTGTATTCCTCGTCGTCCACCCAGATCGGGGCGACCACGAAGCGGTTGAACTGGTAGTTGTCGTTGTCGAGCCAGCCGCCGGCCGGGCTGTCGCTGATGGTGTAGCGCGGAATCGGTCGCGACGTGTCCATCTCGATGGAGACGTCACCGGCGCCGTCGTAGTCGAAGCGCGCCTCGACTTCGTCGAGCACGCGCTCGCGGGTCTTGGTGAAGCCCAGCTTGTAATCGACGGCCGAGCCGGCACCGAAGCGGTTCTCGCCGCCGGCGCTCACGGTGAAGGTGTCCTCTTCCTTGGTGCGGAACCGGACGCGGCGGCTGAAGTCGTTCGGGTCGATCCCGTTGACGGTGTAGGTACCGTCCGTGTTCGTCGTGATGTCGCCCTCGCCCACCGGGATGATGCTGTTCTGACGGGTTTCGGCGTCGGTGAAGTCGGTGTAGAGCGTGCGCAGGTAGTAGCTGTGGCCATCGCCGGGACGCCAGTCCAGGTTGAGGTTCACGCCGGTCCGCTCGCGATTGATGCTGTACTTGCGCTGCTGGATCTCGATCGGTGTCAAACCGTCGCGCGCGTCCACCTTGTCGTATTCGACTTCGATGTTGTCCGACTCGTAGGTGCGGTCCTGGTGGCTCACGCCCAGCGCGACACCGAAGGCGTCGTCGGCGAAGCGGTCGCTGTAGTTGAACGCGGCCTTGGGGCTGGTCTCGCCGCTCAGGCTCTGGTGGCTCATGTCCGCCCTAGCCCGGATGTCGCGGCCCTTGCGGTCGAACGCGGACGCCGATTCCACCAGGATCGCGCCACCGATCGCGTCGCCGGGCATGTCCGGCGTCGGCGCCTTGACCACGGTCAGCCGTTCGGTGGAATCGGACGGAATCACGTCCAGCGGCGCCGCGCGGCTGGAATCTTCCGGTGTGCCGATGGCGACGCCGTCGACGCTGACGCTGTTGAACGCCGCGTCCAGTCCGCGCACCACGACGAAGCGGCCTTCGCCCTGGTCGCGGGTGACGCTGATGCCCGGCAGACGCGACAGCGATTCGCCGACGTTCTTGTCCGGGTACTGGCCCATCGAATCCGACGCCACCGTGTCCTGGATCGCATCGGACGCGCGCTTGAAGTCGATCGCGCGCATCTGCGATTCGAGCTGGGCGCGGACTTCGAGCGTGTCGAGATCGACCGGATCGGCGAGCGCGCTGCCGTCGGGCGACGGCCCGGGCGTCTGCGCATGGAGCGGAAGCGTCGCGGCGCCTGCAGCCAGCACGAGCGCGATCGCCACGTGCAGGGGGTGTGGGTTGGACATGGGGAGTTCCGGCGTTGGGAGGTGAACGTCGGATGCGTACGCTATGTCGGCTGCGTGTCATCGCGGTGACAGCTGGACGCGCAATTGCGAAACCGGCGCGCCGTGCCACGACGTGCTGTCCGCTTTCCGTCACACTTCCGCCGATGCCACGCAGGAAACCGTCATGAAAACCGTCGAAGTCCGTCATCCGCTGGTGCAGCACAAGCTCGGCCTGATGCGCCGCGCGGACAACAGCACCAAGACCTTCCGCGAACTGTCGGCCGAGGTGGCGACGCTGCTGACCTACGAGGCGACCGCGGACCTGGAGACCGAGGACGCCGAAGTCGAAGGCTGGGCGGGCACCGTGCGCGTCCGCCGCATCAAGGGGCGCAAGATCACCCTGGTGCCGATCCTGCGCGCGGGCATCGGCATGCTGCCGGGCGTGCTCGATCTCATTCCAGCGGCCAAGGTCAGCGTGGTGGGCATCAAGCGCGACGAGGATTCGCTCGAAGCCGTGCCCTATTACGAGAACCTGGTCGGCGACATGGCCGACCGCACCGCGCTGGTCCTCGATCCGATGCTGGCCACCGGCGGCACACTGATCGCGACGGTGTCGATGCTCAAGGCCGCCGGCGCGAGCCGGATCAAGGGCCTGTTCCTGGTGGCCGCGCCCGAAGGCCTACGCGCGCTCGAAGCCGTGCATCCGGATGTCGAGGTCTATACCGCCTCGATCGACGAACGCCTCAACGAGAAGGGCTACATCCTGCCCGGCCTGGGCGATGCCGGCGACAAGATCTTCGGCACCCGGGTGGATTGAGGCTCATCGCCGGCTGACGCGCGGTATAGCGCACGCGCTTCGGCCACGCGGATCATGTCCGCCATGCAGGAGCGCGCGATGCGGCATGGCCGGTCACGCGTCGATCGCGTGCAGGCGCGCGCCTGCACGCATCCGCTGTCTGCAGCAGGGCCTGCGTTTCCGCAGACCTGCGCGTCAGGCGACGAGCATCGCGCCGATGACGAAACGCCAGATGCCGAACGCGGCCATCGCCAGCAGCGTGACGAAGGTGAGCAGCGCGCCGGTCGCGCGGCCGAACGAATAGCCCGCCGAGCCGCCCAGTCCGATCGCGTGCAGCACGCGCCCCACCAGCAGCGCGATGCCGAAGATCCACAGCAGCGTGGTGTCGATCGCCGCCAGTTCCAGCAACGCGAGCATCAGCAACGCCAGCGGCACGTACTCGCCGAAGTTGCCGTGCACACGCACCTTGCGCGTCAGCGCGGCATCGCCGCCCGTGCCCACCCCGACCTTGTGCACGTTGCGGTGCAGGACCACGCGGAAGGTCAGCACGAGGTAGAGCACCACGTGCAGGGAGGCGATCAGAAGCGAGATGCGTGGCGTCATGGCGTGGTCTCGTGGACGTCGTGGAGGGCGCGCGCGGCGAGTGCCGCGGTCGGATGTGTCGCACTGAAACGGCCGGCATCATCGCGCACGACCTGCACCAGCGCGATCTCGGGATCGTGAGTCAGGAACAGCCGCACGCCGCGCGCGGCCATGTCGGTGAGGAAGGCCTGCTTCTCGTCGATGATCAGTTCGGGGAAGCGGTCGTAGCCCATCGTAATCGGCACGTGCACCCACGGCCGCCCGGGTACGAGATCGCCGCAGAACACCACGCCGCCGTGATGCGCGCCGTCGTGGACGTCGGGGCCGAGGATTTCGGCCAGCATCATGCCGGGCGTGTGGCCGTCGCTGAAGTGGAAGCGCACCGCGTCACCGAGCGACGGCGCCCGCGCGCCCTCGATGAACTCCAGCCGGCCCGTCGCTTCCAGCAGTTCGCACAGGCCCGGAATGAAGCTCGCGCGGTCGCGCGCATGCGGCCGCTTCGCACGCAGCCAGTGCGGCGTGGACAGCACGAAGGTCGCATTCGGAAACAGCAGTTCTGGCGCAGCGCCTTCGGACCACGGTGCCAGCAGGCCGCCGGCATGATCGAAATGCAGATGGCTCAGCACCACGACGTCGATGTCGGTGTGGTCGAAGCCGGCGTCGCGCAGCGAATCGAGCAGGACGTGCCGGTCTTCCTGCACGCCGAATCGCGCGCGCAGCTTCGGCTCGAAGAAGGCGCCGATGCCGGTCTCGAACAGCACGGTCCTGCCGTTGAGCGGCGTCGCCAGCAGACCGCGCGTCGCCAGCGGAATGCGGTTGAGGTCGTCGGGCGTGGCCCACTGCGTCCACATCGCGCGCGGCGCGTTGCCGAACATCGAGCCGCCATCGAGCTTCTGGGTGTTGCCCTGGATCGACCACAGTTTCATGACGCCTCCCGCGTCAGACCGGTGGCCGATTGTAGGCGCAGTGGATCAGCGCGCGACCGCTTCCACCTTCGCCGCGCCGACCGGATTGCGCGGATCGCTGCCGCCGGTGAGGGTGCCGTTCGCGCGGTTCCACTCGACGGTCTGCAGATTGCCCCAGACGTGGCTGGAGCCACGACCACCGGCCGCGCGATCGCCGGGCAGATCGACGGTGTGACCCATCGCGCGCAGCTTCGCCGCCGTCTCGGCGGAGAACGCATCGGACTCGGCCGAGATCCGGTCCGGCATCCACTGGTGGTGGTAGCGCGGCAACGCCGCGACCGACTGCGCATCGAGGCCGGCATCAAAGCCGAGGATGCCCAGCAGCACCATGGTGATGATGCGGCTGCCGCCGGGCGTGCCGAGCACGGCGACCCGGTCGTCGGACACGAGGAAGGTCGGGGTCATCGAGCTCAGCGGGCGTTTGCCCGGCGCCGGCGCATTCGCATCGAAGCCCATCACGCCGAACGCATTCGGCACGCCGGGCTGCAGCGCGAAATCGTCCATCTCGTTGTTGAGCAGCACTCCGGTGCCGGGCGCGACGAGACCGCTGCCGAACAGCAGATTGACCGTCTGTGTCACCGCGGCGCGGTTGCCGGCGGCGTCGACGATCGAGAAATGCGTGGTTTCCTCGTCCTCGAGCGGCGTCGCCGCGCCGGAAAGAAGATCGCTCGGCGTGGCCTTCTCCGGATTGATCGTCGCGCGCAGGCCGGCGGCGTAGTCGCGGCTACGCAGGGTGCGCTGCGGAATCGTCACGAAGTCCGGATCGCCCAGGTAGAAGGTGCGATCGCGGAACGCGCGGCGCATCGATTCGACGACCAGGTGCGTGCGTGCGGCATCGTCGAGCTGGGTCAGATCATACGGCTCGAGGATCTGCAGCATCTGCGCCATCGCGATGCCGCCCGACGACGGCGGCGGCGCGGTGACCACCTCCCAGTCGTGATAGCGGAAGCGGATCGGTTCGCGTTCGACGATCTTGTAGGCCGCCAGGTCCGCCGCGGTCCATTCGCCACCTTCGGCGTTGACGCCGGCCACGAGCTTCGCGCCCGTCTCGCCGCCGTAGAACCCCTCGAAGCCGCGCGCGGCCAGCAGCCGCAGGGTATTCGCGAGCTCGGGCTGGCGGAAGATGTCGCCTTCCTTCGGGGCCTGGCCATCGGCGAGGAACACCGCGCGCGTGCCGGGGTAACGCTCCATCACCGCGCGCCGCGACTGGTAGCCGCGTGCGAACCGCGCATAGACCGGGAAGCCTTCCTCGGCGATGCGGATCGCCGGCGCCAGCGACTGCGACAGCGGCAGCGCGCCGTAGGTCTCGGCGATGTGCACGAATGCCGCAGGCAGGCCGGGAATGCCGGCCGACCACGGCCCGTTCTCGGCGCGGTCCCGGTCGAAGCTGCCGTCGGCGGCGCGGTAACGGTCCGAGTGGGCGCTGGCCGGCGCGGTCTCGCGCGCGTCCACGAAGACGTCGCGGCCGGACCGGGCGTCGTGCAGCAGGAAGAACCCGCCACCGCCGAGACCCGACGAGATCGGCTCGACCACCGACAGCACGGCCGAGGTCGCGACCGCGGCATCGAACGCATTGCCGCCCTCGCGCATGACCTGCAGGCCGGCGTCTGTCGCCAGCGCATGCGCCGAGGCGACCGCGTTGCCGGGCGGCGTGGCGGCGTGCTGCGCAGCGCCGGCGACGGGCGTATCCGGCGCGCGGACATCGCGCGCGCACGACGGCGCGACCACCAGCAGCAGACCTGACAGCAGCAACGCCGGCAGGCCGGTGAACGCGACGCGGGAACGGCTCATGACGCCTCCTGCTGCAGGCGCGCCAGCTTGGCGAGCAACTGCACCTGGGTTTCGGGGATATCGGGATCGGGGTCGATGCATTCGACCGGACAGACGACCACGCACTGCGGCTCGTCGAAGTGGCCCACGCATTCGGTGCAGCGGGCGGGGTCGATGACGTAGATCGTCTCGCCCTGCGAAATCGCCTGGTTCGGGCAGGCCGGCTCGCAGACGTCGCAGTTGACGCAGAGCGCGTTGATCTTCAGTGACATGTGCGCATTGTAGGGGGTGCGCCGTGGCGCCGGCGTTCCATGGGTGGAACTCGGTCCACCGCGCACCCTCCAGATACGACAACGCCACCGGGCCTGCGCGCGGTGGCGTTGTCGAAGCGCGGCGGGCCGGACGCGCCGGCCGCCGCCGTGCCCTTGGATCAGGCCGCGTTGTCGATGAACACGTATTCCGAACCGGTCGGCTCGACCACGGCCTTGACGCGCTCGCTGTCGGCCGCGCTGCCGATGAACAGCACGCGCACGCCGTTCATCGTGCCGGCGCCGACCTTGGCGAACGACGCGACGACCAGATCGGCGGTGCGCGCCGAATCCAGGCCGGCGAAGATCAGCAGGTTACCGCGGGTGATGCCGCGCGCGACGTCCTGCTCGGCCTTCTCGAGCAGACGCTCGTAGGCGCCGTCGACCGGCGTCGACATCGTCGGGTCGCCATCGGCGGTGGTGGCAGCGGCGTCCGCCGGCGGCGCGTCGGCCGCAGGGGCGACCGGCGGCGGCACCAGGTACACGTAAGGCGAGTTGTTGACGCCTTCCATGTGGCGGCCGGCCACGTCGTTGAGATAGGCGTTCCACGCCGTCTTGTCCTCGGTGGTGGGCACCGCGACCGGCGCGGCTTCGACCTGCTGCGGCTCTTCCTTCTTGCCACAGGCGATGACCGGCAGGACGAGGCAGGCGATCAGCATTGCGCGGGTGATGGACTTCATGGCATTCCCTCTTGGTGTGCTCGGGTGTTTGATGGGCAACGTCAGCGTTGCGAGTGTTTGCGCAATGCGCGATCGACTGCGGCGGGCACGAAACCCGACACGTCACCGCCGAGACGCGAGATCTCGCGCACCAGCGTGGAGGAGATGAAGCCGTACTGCTCGGCCGGCGTGAGGAACAAGGTTTCCACGTCCGGAATCAGATGCCGGTTCATGCTGGCGAGCTGGAATTCGTATTCGAAATCCGACACCGCGCGCAGGCCGCGCAGCAGGACGCCGGCGCCGACCTCGTGCACGAAATGCGCGAGCAGCGAGTCGAAGCCGATGACTTCGACATTGGTGTGGTGGGCGGTGGCGACGCGGGCCAGTTCGACGCGCTCTTCGAGCGTCATCGCCGGACGCTTGGCCGGGCTTTCCGCGATGCCGACGATCAGCTTTTCGAACAGCGGCGCGGCCCGGTCGACGAGGTCGACGTGGCCGTTGGTGATCGGATCGAAGGTCCCGGGATAGACCGCGATGCGGTTGCGGCTCGCACTCATGGCTTGCGTTCGCTGTCGAAGGAATCGGGAGGCACGTGGCGCGGGCGGCAAGTGTAGCAGCGGCGCGGGTGACGATCAGCCGGCGCGCCGGTAGAGCGCGCAGTGCGCTTCGCGGGTCTGCAGCTCGCGATGCAGCTGCCACCCCATTCCGGGCGACGCCGGCCGCTCGGCGGAAGACTCGACGTACAGCCAGGCCTCGGCCGCCAGCGCCGGGGCGAGCGCTGCGAACGCCTGTGCCCACAGGTCGGCGGCGAACGGCGGATCGACGAAGGCGATGTCGATGCTGGCGGCAGGCAACGCCGCGGCCATCGACACCGCATCGCCGCGTCGGACCGCGACCACCTCGCCGCCCGGCAGGCGCGCGGCCGTGGCGGTGAGCGCGGCGGCGAGGCCGGGGTCGCGTTCCACCAGCACCGCACCCGCGGCGCCGCGCGACACCGCCTCCAGACCCAGCGCGCCGGTGCCGGCGAACAGGTCGAGCACGCGCGCACCGGGCAGCGCCGGCTGCAGCCAGTTGAACAGCGTCTCGCGGACCCGGTCCGAGGTCGGCCGCAGCCCGGCCACATCCGGCACGTCCAGACGCGTGCCACGCCAGCGGCCACCGACGATGCGCACGCGTCCAGGGCCGGAGTTCCGGCTTGCGTTCGATGGCGGAGTGCGCGGCTTCATGCGCGTGCGCCCGCTCGGGGCGCCTGAAAGGCGGGTGATACCATGCGCGCCATTCTCCCCCATCCCCGACCCGACCGCCGCATGGTCAGCTGGTTCAAGCGCGACAAATCCCCCGACAAGCCCGAGGCCGACAGCGGCCGACGCCGCCTCAGCGCGGACGAGATCGCTGCTGCGTTCGCGCCGCCTGCTGCGCCCGCGCCTGCCCCTGCCCCTGCGCCGCCTGTCGTCACACCGCCCGAGGCGCCGACTGCCGCGCCGCGCGCGCCGGCACCCGATGCAATGCAGGCTTCGCCCGGCGAGGCCCGCGAGACCGACGCGCCACTGCGCGAGACCGACGCGCCACTGGTCGACGAGACACACCTGCCGGCAGCAGCGTCGCCGGTCGCCCCTGCACCTGCGACACCGCCCGCACCGCCGCCGCCCGCGTTCGTGGATCCGGCAGCGGCGCTCGCCGATTACGTGTTCGCGAGCACCATGCCCGCCGCGGCGCCCGGCAAGTCGGGCTGGCGCGAGCGTCTGGGCGGCAGCACGTTCGCGAAGAGCTTCGGCGGTCTGTTCTCGCGCAATCCCAAGCTCGACGACGACCTGCTCGACGAGATCGAGACTGCGCTGCTGACCGCCGATGTCGGCGTCAAGGCCAGCACCGAACTGGTCGAATCGCTGCGCAAGCGCATGAAGGCGCGCGCCTTCGTCGATGCCAACGCGCTGCTGCAGGCCTTGCGTGCCGACCTGATCGCGATGCTCGAGCCGGTCGCCCGCCCGCTGCAGGTCGATCCCGCCGCCAGGCCCTTCGTGATCCTGACCGTCGGCGTCAACGGCGTCGGCAAGACCACGACGATCGGCAAGCTCGCCAAGCGCTACAAGGATGAAGGCCACGCACTGATGCTCGCGGCCGGCGACACCTTCCGCGCCGCCGCGGTCGCCCAGCTCAAGGCCTGGGGCGAGCGCAACGGCGTGCCCGTCGTCGCCCAGGGGCAAGACGCCGATCCGGCCGCGGTCGCCTTCGATGCGCTGCAGGCGGCGAAGTCGCGCGGCACCGGCATCCTGATCGCCGACACCGCCGGCCGTCTGCACACGCAGCAGGGCCTGATGGCGGAACTCGGCAAGATCCGCCGCGTGCTCGGCAAGATCGACCCGACCGCGCCGCACGAAGTGCTGATGGTCATCGACGGCACCACCGGCCAGAACGCGCTGTCGCAGTTGCGCCAGTTCAATGCCGCGGCGCAGGTCACCGGCCTGGTCGTGACCAAGCTCGACGGCACGGCGAAGGGCGGCGTGGTGTTCGCGCTGGCCCGCGAGTTCGGCATTCCGATCCGCTTCGCCGGCATCGGCGAGCGGCCCGAAGACCTGCGCGTCTTCGACGCCGAGGCGTTCGTCGACGCGATGCTCCCGGAATCGCTGGGGGCGTGAGCGACCCTGCGCCGGCGCAGGAGGCCGCTGCGCCGCGCCGGCTGCGCTGGCTGCGTCTGCTGCTCGCGGCGCTGGTGCTGTCGATCGTCGCCGCATTGCTGGTGCAGCTGTTGCTGCCGCCCGAGCGCGCCCTGCGCCTGGCGCTGGGACGCCTCGAACCCACCCTGGGCCTGCGCATCACGTTCCGGGGGCCCGTCGAATACCGCTTGCGCGGCACGCCCCAGCTGGTGGTTCACGACGTCAGCATCGCCGCGCCCGTTCCGGGCACGCCCGAGCGGCCGATGCTGCAGGCCGAACGCCTGCTGCTGTCGCTGCCGTGGAAGACGATCCGCAGCCGCGGCGCGGACCTCGAGATCACCCGCGTCGAACTCGACGCGCCGCGTCTGCACCTGCCGTCGCTGCTGCGCTGGCTCGATGCGCGCCCGCCAGGCGACGGCAAGGTGCCGCCGGTCACCGACGGCATTCACATCGTGCGCGGGCGTCTGGATGCCGACGGCTGGTCCGTGGACGATCTCGCCGTGGCCTTGCCCGCCCTCCATGCGGAGCGTGCGCTCGACGCGCAGGTCAGCGGCACGATGCACCTCGATGCACTGCAGGCGCCGTTCCGGCTGCGGCTGCACGCGGATCGCGCCGTGGGCGCACGCGATCTGGAGGCGCGCGGCACGCTCGCGCTCGTACATGCCGCCGGGCGGCTCGAGACCACGTTGCAGGCCGACGCCACGCGCGTCGATGCCGATAAACCCGGCTTCGCGCTGTCGCCGCTGCGCCTTGCGCTGGACGCGCGCTGGCAGGGCACCGACGCTGCCGAACCGCTGGCGTTCGTGCTCGGCCTGCACGGCGCGCTGCATGCCGGTGGCGACGGCGACGGGCTGGACTTCGCGCCGATGGGGCTGGCCCTGCGCGGCGCCGGCGCGGTGCCGGACCTGCTCGCCGGCGGCCGCGTGGCGCTCGGCGGACGACTCCACCTCGCACTCGATGGCCGCATCGCCACGTGGCCGGATGCATGGCCGGCCCTGACGCCGCCGCTTTCGGACTCGACACAGCCGCTGCCGTTCGCGTTGCGTTACGACGGTCCGGTGGATGCGTCGGCGCCGGTCGCACTGCGGCTCGACCACGAACGGGCACGCTTCGATGGCGAGGCCCGCATCGCTGCGCTGCTCGGCTGGCTGGATGCACGCGCCACCGGCTCGCCGCTGCCACCGCTGCGCGGGCAGCTGAGCGCCGATCGCATGGACGTGTCCGGCGCGATGCTGGAGGGCGTGGAGATCACGTTCGACGATGGCGGCGAGACGCCGCCGTGAGCGCGCGCCTCGATTACGCGACGCGTCTGCTGGCGTGGTTCGACGTGCACGGCCGCCATGACCTGCCGTGGCAGCACCCGCGCACGCCGTATCGCGTGTGGCTGTCGGAAATCATGTTGCAGCAAACCCAGGTGCGGGTCGTGATTCCGTACTTCGAGCGTTTCGTCGATGCGCTGCCCGATGTGCGCGCACTCGCCGACGCGCCGCAGGACACCGTGCTCGCGCTGTGGTCGGGCCTGGGCTACTACGCCCGTGCGCGCAACCTGCACGCCGCCGCGCAGCGCTGCGCCGACCTGCACGATGGCGACCTCCCGCGCGATCTCGACGCCCTGCTCGCCCTGCCCGGCATCGGCCGCAGCACGGCCGGCGCGATCCTGTCGCAGGCCTGGGGCGATCCGTTCCCGATCCTCGACGGCAACGTCAAACGTGTACTCGCGCGGCGTCACGCGGTCGAAGGCTGGCCTGCGCAGCCGAAGATCGAAAAGCAGCTGTGGGCGATCGCCGCGACGCTGCTGCCGGACACGCGACTGGCCGACTACACCCAGGCGCAGATGGATTTCGGCGCGACGCTGTGCACGCGCCACAACCCTGCGTGCCTGCTGTGCCCGGTCAGCGAGGACTGCGCCGCGTTCGCGCAGGGGCGCGTCGACGAACTGCCGACGCCGCGGCCGACCAAAGCCCTGCCCGAGCGCGACGCCAGCGTGCTGTTGCTCGAAGATGCCAAGGGCCGCGTGTTGCTGGAGAAGCGCCCGCCGACCGGCATCTGGGCGGCGTTGTGGTCGCTGCCGCAGGCCGACGACGATGCGGGTGCAGTCGACTGGCTGCGCACGCAGGCACCGGGCCTCGTCGACGCCGTCGATCTCGACACGCCGCACCGCCTGCTGCCGGTGCAGCACGGCTTCACCCATTTCAAGCTGCGCCTGCAGCCGCTGCACTGGCCGGGCCTCCCGGCTCGTCATCGCGTGGGCGACAATGACCGACTGCGCTGGGTGGCACGCGACGAACTCGCGACGCTCGGCATTCCCGCCCCGATCCGCACGCTGCTGCTCGCGCCGCGCATCGCACTGGAGGATTGACCATGAGCCGACGCGTCTTCTGCGTCCACGACCAGACCGAAACCGACGGCCTGGATTTCATTCCCTGGCCCGGCGAACTCGGCAAGCAGGTCTTCGCCGACATCGGCAAGCCGGCCTGGGCGCGCTGGCTGGCGCACCAGACCATGCTGATCAACGAGAACCGGCTCTCGCCGCTGGACCCCAAGCACCGCGCCTTCCTCGAAGGCGAGATGCGCAAGTACCTCTTCGAACGCCAGACCGGCAGCGTGGCCGGTTACGTGCCGACGTCCGACGCCTGATCCATCGCGGGCGCGTCCGCGGGATTGCGCTTCTCGGCCGCGCGGATCGCCTTGATGTCCAGCGGCCGGATCTGCTGGATGTGGCACGGGATGCTGACCGATGCACGGCTGCGCACCAGCACCTTGTCGAAGCGCGCATTGACCCGGCTCATGTTGCTGGTCAGGCCGATCGCCGACGTGGAGGTCAGATCCTGGCACCGCCCGGACAGGTCCAGCAGCCAGGCCTCGCTCGGGCGCGTCCACACCGCGAGCGCCGAATCACCGAGCGGCGTCCAGCCGTTGATCGAACCGTAATAGCGGAAGTGATTGACCGCTTCGCCTGCATGCGCGTCGTAGAGCGCGTACTTCTCCGCATCGGTGGTGCGCGGAAAGGTCCCGCAGGCGGCGAGTGCGAGGACCGCGAGCAGCGCTGCTGCGCTGCGAAGACGGCGGCGGACGGTCGAGACCATGACGGGCTCCTGCGGATGCACGGTTGCGGAGAGGCTTCGATGATGCGCCCGGCATGTGCCGCGCACCCGGCAGTCCGTCGCCGACGTTCAGCCGCGGGCCGGCTCGCCCGCGCTCCGGCTGACGGTTACGCTGTCGCGCCCGCCCTGCTGGATCCACCGTGTCGAACGCGACCGCACCCGCCCGCCATCGCCAGGCCCTGATCTTCGCCGCGGGTCTGGGCGAGCGCATGCGGCCGCTGACCGACACCACGCCCAAGCCGCTGCTGGCGGCAGGCGGCAAGCCGCTGATCGTCTGGCATCTGGAAAAATTCGCCGCGCTCGGCGTGCGCGATGTCGTGGTCAACGTGTCCTGGCTCGCCGACCGTTTCGCACCGACGCTCGGCGACGGCAGCCGCTGGGGACTGCGGCTGCGCTGGTCGCACGAAGGCGCGCCGCCGCTGGAGACCGGCGGCGGCATGCTGCACGCGCTGCGTCTGCTCGACGATGCGCCCTTCATCGCGGTCAACGGCGACATCTGGAGCGACTACGACTTTGCGCACCTGCCGGCCGAGCCCGAAGGCGATGCGCATCTGGTACTCGTCGACAACCCGGCGCACAACCCCGACGGCGATTTCGCGCTGGTCGATTCGCGTGTGCGCAGCGATGGCGCGACGAAGCTGACGTTCTCGGGCATCGGCGTCTACCGCGCCGCGCTGCTGCACGGCTGGCGCGACATCGTTGGCAACGCGCCCGGTGTCGACGCCGAACCGCCACGCTTCAAGCTCGCGCCGTTGCTGCGGGCGTCGATGACCGCCGGGCGCGTGACCGGTGCGCACCACACGGGTCGCTGGACCGACGTCGGCACGCCGGAGCGGCTGGCGCAGCTGGATGCGGCGCTGCGCTGAAACGCATCCCACGCGGATGCGGATGCCACGCGCCTGCGGTGCTGGTGGCGTGCGGGCAAGCGCGTCGCGCGCCTAATCCAGCGCCAGCACCTGCCGTACGAAGGGCACGGTGAGCCGGCGCTGCGAGGCGAGGGAGGCGTGGTCCAGGCGGTCCAGCAGCGCGGTCAGCGCGGGCAGGTCGCGGTCCACGCGGCGCAGCAACCAGTCGATCGTCGCCGTGTCGACCTGCAGGCCGCGACGCTCGGCGCGCAGGCGCAGCAACTCGTGACGGCCGGCGTCGTCGAGCACCGGCAACGGGACGCGGATGCACTGGCCGAGCCGTGAACGCAGGTCGGGCAGACCGAGCGCGAGCGCGTCCGGCGCTGCCGACGCGGTGTAGAACACTGCGCGGCCCGCATCGTGCAGGCGGTTGTGCAGATCGAACAGGGCGATCTCGTCGTCGCGGTCGCCGACGATCGCGTCCACGTCGTCGATCGCGACCAGATCGTGACCATCGAGCGCCTGTGCGGCATCGCGCAGGCGACCGGCGATGCCGCGCAGCGGCAGATACACCGCACGACGGCCGAGGCGGTCGGCTTCGGCGCAGAGTGCGATGGCGAGGTGGGTCTTGCCGGTGCCCGATGCGCCTTCCACGTACAGGCCGCGGCGCACGCCCGCCAGTGCGAAATCCCGCAACTGCGGCACCAGCGCGACATCGTCGGCGACGAAGGTCTCGAGACGCTGGTCCGGCGGATACCGGAGCGCCAGCGGCAACTGGGGCGAAGGACCACTCATGCGCGGCTCAACGCTTGACGTCCGGATCTTCGGCGCCGGTCACGATGATCACCGGACGCTGCGACGCGCTGGCGGCGCCCGCGATCTCGATGTCCGGCGTGTCGCCCGCATACAGACGGCTGTGCGTGTAACGCTCGTGGGCGTAGCGCAGCAGCACGTTGCCGACCGCGGCGACCGGCAGCGCCAGCAGCATGCCGAGGAATCCGAACAGCTGGCCGCCGGCCAGCACCGCGAAGATCACCGCGACCGGATGCAGGCCGATGCGGTCACCGACCAGACGCGGCGTGAGCACGTAGCTCTCGACCAGCTGGCCGATCGTGAACACCACGCCGATCAGGATCAGCAGCTGCCAGTCGAAGCCTTGGGTCTGCACGATGGCGGCGATCAGTGCGAGGGCGATGCCGACGGTCGCACCGAGATACGGAATGAAACTGATCAGGCCGGCGATCATGCCGATCAGCAGCCCCAGGCGCAGACCCACCAGCGACATGCCGACCGCGTAGATCGCGCCCTGCCCCAGCATCACCAGGAACTGGCCACGCAGGAATCCGCCGAGCGACTCGCTGGTCTCGTGCGCCAGGCGGGTGACGGTGTCGATGTGGTCGCGCGGGATCAACGCCGCGACGCGCTCGACCAGCAGGTCCCAGTCGCGCATGAAATAGAACGCGAGGATCGGCACCAGCACCAGATTGATGACCAGCGCGAGGATCGCGAAACCCGAACGCGACACGTAGGCCAGCACGGTCGCCGCCACGCCGCCGGCCTGCTGCCAGTGACCGCGGATCAGCTCGATCATGCGGTCGGTGTCCAGCCAGGCCATCACCTCGTAGCCCGTGCGCTGCTCGATCCACGGCAGCGCCGTGCCGAGCAGCCAGTCGCGGTACGCCGGCAGGCTGTCGATCAGGGTCACGATCTGCCGCTCGATCATCGGCACCAGGATGATCAGCACCAGCGCCAGCGCCAGCGTCATCAGCAGGAACACCAGCGTCACCGCGACCGCGCGCGAGCGGCCGCGACGCTCCAGCCGGTCGACCAGCGGATCGCCCAGCCAGCCCAGCAGCAGCGCGAGCACGAACGGGGTCAGGATCGGGCCGAGCAGCCAGATCACGTAGCCCACCGCGAAGGCCACGAGACCCCATTGCAGGCGCTTGAGGAAACGCGCGATGTCGGCGTTCGCGGGGTCGGTCTGGATCATCGGGGCGTTCCGTGCGGTGCAGCGAAGAAGGGATCAGCGCAGATGGAACACGGGCGTGACGCCCTCGATGTTGCCATCGGCTTCCACCAGCACGTTCTCGTCGGCCATGCGGCGGAAGCCGGTCAGACCGGTCAGCAGGTCGAGTTCGATTTCCAGTCCGATCGGCGTGGCGCGGACCGGACGGATGCCCCGCACCACCGACATGCGCTGCAGCTGCGCGGAAAGCTTGATGTAGTCGGCGCCGCTGTTAATGCCGGAGAACACGATGGCCTGGGTCGAGGGCGCGCCGGCCGGGCTGGTGCGCGCATAACGCCTGGTCAGCGCATCGGCCGCGCCGTCGGCGCCGCTGGCCAGCGTGCGCCGCGCATCGGCGCCGGTCTCGCTCCAGCGCGCGAGCACGCGGCCGCCGTCGACGAAGATCCAGTCGGCCTTCCAGCCGGCGCCGTCGCGGTAGAGCTTGCCGATGAGCTGCATCGGCGGGTTGTAGCGGGCCGAAATACGCGCCACCGACGCCGTGTCACCGCGCCAGATCGCGCCGACCGCGGCCTGCTCGGCGGCGTTGCCGGTGGGCAGGCCGAGGCGGAAGCCGCGCTCGATCGCACGCTGCAGCGTCGGACGGGCCACATTGTTCTGCTGCAGCGCGACCAGACGCGGCCCGGAGCCGTCGTCGATTGCCAGCCACATCACCGGCTTGGGGCGCGGGTCCGGCCACACCGGCAGGCCCAGCGCGCCGGCAACGGCATCGACGTCGTCCTGGCGGAAGCGCACGACCAGCGTGGTGGTGAAGGTCGGCGAACCGCGCGACGAGACGCCTTCGTCCTGGCGGTAGTCGTAGCCCTCGACGTACTGGGCCGCGCGGCGGAGCTCCTGCGAGACGCCCGGACGCTGGGCGGCATTGCGGTCGCCCGACAGCTTGCCGAGCACCTGGGCCAGCGCGCGGGCGAAGCCGGCCTCGCGCTCGGATTCACCCTGGCTGCGGACCGGAATCTCGGCCGCATACAGGCCGACGGCCGCGGCCCGGTCGCCTTCCACACGTTGCGCGGAGGCGGTTCCCGACACGGCGAACGTGCCCAGCAGCGCGGCCAGCAGCCACGTCATCATGTTGAACGAGCGCTTCGGGCGGTGCATCCGGCAGGTCCTGGATCGGGGCGTCATCGAGGCGCGATGGTGCCATAAACGATGCGGACGGTTCGTGGCGACGCCGACACGCAGGCCACGACTGCAAGCCGGCCGGCTGCTAAAATCCGCAGTCTTCCCGCCCTGCGACGGCTCCCGTGACCGCTCCCACTCCCCTGACCTACCGCGATGCAGGCGTCGATATCGACGCGGGCAATGAACTCGTCGAACGCATCAAGCCGCTGGTCAAGCGCAGCTTCCGGCCCGAGGTCATGGGCGGCCTGGGCGGGTTCGGCGCGCTGTTCGACCTCTCGGGCAAGTACCGCGAGCCGGTGCTGGTCTCCGGCACCGACGGCGTGGGCACCAAGCTCAAGCTGGCCCAGCAGTTCGGCCGCCACGACACGATCGGCATCGATCTGGTCGCGATGTGCGTCAACGACGTGCTGGTGCAGGGCGCCGAGCCGCTGTTCTTCCTCGACTACTTCGCCACCGGCAAGCTCGACATCGACACCACCGCGTCCGTCATCGGCGGCATCGCCCGCGGCTGCGAGCTGTCGGGCTGCGCGCTGATCGGCGGCGAGACGGCCGAGATGCCGGACATGTACGGCATCGGCGAATACGACCTGGCCGGCTTCACCGTCGGCGCGGTCGAGAAATCCGAACTGCGCGACGGCAGCCAGGTGCAGGCCGGCGACGTGCTGGTCGGCATCGCATCCAGCGGTCCGCACTCCAATGGCTACTCGCTGATCCGCCGCATCTTCGAACGCGCCGGCCGACCGGCCGATGTCGAGGTCGACGGCGTGAATCTCGTCGATGCACTGATGGCGCCGACCACGCTCTACGTCAAGCCGGTGCTGGAACTGCTGCGCGGCGACCTCGGCCCGCAGCTGCATGCGATGGCGCACGTCACCGGCGGTGGCCTGACCGAGAACATCATCCGCGTGATTCCCGACGGCCTCGGCCTGACGATCGACGCAAAATCCTGGCCGCAGCCGCCGGTGTTCGAGTGGCTGCAGCGTGAAGGCGCGGTCGCCGACCACGAGATGTGGCGCACGTTCAACTGCGGCATCGGCTTCGTGCTGGTGGTGCCGGCCGACAGCGTGGATGCGTTCGGTCGCGCGCTCGATGGCCTGGACCTCGCCCACTGGACGATCGGCGAAGTGGTCGAAGCCGGCGACGGCGATCGCGTCCGCATCGGCTGATTCCGGCGCCGTGTCGGCCGGACCCGAACCCGCGTCTCCCTATGCGCCGCCGGCGACCGCATCGCCGGCGCTGCGCGTGCCGGTGCCATCTGCCGTGGCGTCCGGACAGCTGCGCACGCTCGGCGTGCTGCATCACATCCTCGGTGCACTGTCGCTCGCCGGCGCCGTGATCTTCGGCGTCATTCTGGTGTTCGGTTTCACCCAGGAAGCCGCCGAAGGCTTCGCCGATCCCGTCGGCAAGGCGACGATCGCGGTCTTCGGGGTCCTGGCCATCGGCTCGCTGATCGGCGGCGTCCTGTGCATCTGGTCCGGCCTGCATCTGTTGCGACACACGCGCCCCGGCCTGTGCACGACGGTCGCAGCGCTGCTCTGCCCGCATGTGCCGCTGGGCACTGCGCTGGGCATCGCGACACTGGTGGTCCTGCAGCGCCCCGACACGCGCGCCCTGTTCGACGCCGCGGGTGCGCGCCGGTGACCCTGCGACTGGCGGTGCTGGCCTCGGGTCGCGGCAGCAATCTGCAGGCGATCCTCGATGCGATCGCGGCCGGCACACTGGATGCTGAAGTGATCGGCGTCTGGTCCGACCGCAAGGACGCGCAGGCGCTCGTACGCGCACGTGATGCCGGCATGCAGGCCCATGCGATCCGACCGCGCGACTTCGTCGACCGCGCCGCACACGACGCCGCGCTGTTCGGCGCGCTCGATGCCGCGGGGCCGGACCTGATCGTCTGCGCCGGCTACATGCGCCTGATCGGCGCCGACGTCCTCGCTGCGCGCGCCGGCAGGATGATCAACATCCATCCCTCGCTGCTGCCCGACTTCAAGGGCCTGCACACCCATCAGCGCGCGCTCGATGCCGGCGTGCCGGAACACGGCGCCAGCGTGCATTACGTGACCGCCGAACTCGACGGCGGCCCGGTCATCGCGCAGGCGCGCGTCCCGGTGCTGCCGGGTGACGATGCCGCGACGCTGTCGGCGCGCGTGCTGGGCCGCGAGCATCCGCTGCTGCTGGAGACGCTGCGCTGGATCGCCGCCGGCCGCGTGGCGCTGCATGAAGCCGGCATTCATGTCGACGGACGCGCCAGCGGGCCGCTTCAGCTGGCAGCCACCGACCGCTTCCCATGATGCCCGTCCTATGCGCGCTCTCCTGTCCCTGTTCGCGACCGCCCTGCTGATCGTCGCGTGGCCCACGGCCGCGCGCGCCGCCGAGCTGGAACCGTTCGTCGCCACCTACGACGCCTGGTACCAGGGCAAGCAGGCCGGCACGGCGACGATGCGACTGCAACCCCGGGGCGCGCAGTGGCAGGTGGATCTCGGCATCCGCGGCAACCGCGGTTTCGCCGGCATCCTGGGGCTGAATCTCGAGCAGGACACGCTGTTCGATGTTGTCGGTGGCACGTACCGCCCGCTGCGCCAGAGCACCACGCGCAAGGCGGCCGTGTTCTTCAACCGCAAGGTGGAAGGCGTTTACGACTGGTCGAACAACGTGGCGCGCTGGACCGGTGACCTGAGCAAGCGCCGGCGTGATCCGGTGCCGCTGCAGCCCGGCGATATGAGCGCGCTGCTGATCAACCTGGCGGTGATGCGTGACGCCGCGCCGGGTGCTGCGCTTCAATACCGCTTCGTCGACGGCGGCCGCGTGCGCCCGCATGCCTACCAGGCCGCGGCCGAGACGGAACTCGTCCAGGTCGGTGACATCAGTTACTCGGCGTTGCGCATTTCACGGACCAACGGCGGCAACGACGAGATGATCATCTGGGTCGCGGACGGTGTACCGACGCCGGTCCGGATCCTGCAACGCGAGAATGGCGAGGACGCGGTCGACCTGCGCCTGGTCGAATACCAAGGAGCCCCCCAATGAAGACACGAGTCCCCATGAGCCGACTGCTGACCGCCACCGGCGCCGCATTGCTGGCCTTCGCAGCGCTGCCCGCGCTGGCGATCGAGCCGTTCACCGCGACCTACCAGGCCAATTACATGGGCATGCGCGCGCAGGCGAACATGAATCTCGCGCAGGAAGCCGGCAACCGCTGGAAGTACGGCCTGCAGGTCGCCGGTGCCGGCGCGCGACTGGAGCAGACGACGACGTTCGAAGCGAATGGCGAGCAGTGGCGCCCGGTGTCGAGCAGCGACTCGCAGCGCGGCGAATCCGGCCTCGCGGCGATGCTGATGAAGAACCGCGAACTCAACACCACCTACGACTGGAACGCGGGCGAGGCCCGATTCGCCGGTGACGTGCGCGACGGCCAGGGCGGCCCGGTGAAGCTGCAGAGCGGCGACCTCGACGGCATGCTGATGAACCTCGTGCTGGTGCGCGACGTGCAGGCCGGCAAGTCGCCGCTGCGCTACCGCCTGGTCGAGGACGGCCGCGCCAAGCGTCAGGTGTTCGAACGCGAAGGCACCGAACAGGTGACCGTGGGCGGGCGCTCGATGGAGGCGACCAAGGTCGTCCGGACCGATGGCCGTCGCCAGATCATCGCGTGGATCGTCGACGACATGCCGGTGCCGGCGCGCCTGTTGCAGCGTCGTGACGGCAAGGACCACATCGACATGCGGCTGCAGTCGGTCAACTGACCGACACGCAGCGCGCCATGTGCGAAGGCCCCGCAATGCGGGGCCCTTTTTTCGTTTCCCGACATCGAGGTGTCAGGGTGCGGTTTCGGTCCTGCATTCCACGCGGATCGATTCGGACGACCCACGCCGGCGATAGTCGACGCAACTGCGATTGCCCGTCTGCGTCCGTACCGCGGTGATGGTGAAGAACCCATGCAACACTTCACCGCGCGTCAGTGCGCCGTCCTCGTTCCAGTCCATCTCCTTGAACGGCATGCCGCTGAGCGCCGCTGCATTGGTGTAGCGCAACCAGCCCAGTGCGAGCAGCAGCACTGCGATCGTCGTGAACAGCGCGATGCGCCGGTTCGACAGGCGGCCCCTGAACGCCATGCGTTACTTCACCCGCCGGATGCGCGCGCCCAGACCGGACAGCTTGCGCTCGATGTGCTCGTAGCCGCGGTCGAGGTGGTAGATGCGGTCGATCGTCGTATCGCCTTCGGCCACCAGACCGGCCAGGATCAACGACGCCGACGCGCGCAGGTCCGTCGCCATCACCGGCGCGCCGCTGAGCCGCTCGACACCGTGCACGCTGGCGCGCGGGCCGTCGATGTCGATCTCCGCGCCCAGGCGCATCAGCTCGCTGACGTGCATGAACCGGTTCTCGAAGATGGTCTCGTCGATGGTACCGGTGCCCTCGGCGACGCAGTTCATGGCCATGAACTGCGCCTGCATGTCGGTCGGAAAACCGGGATGCGGCGCGGTGACGATGTCGATCGCGCGCGGGCGGCGGCCCTGCATGTCGACGGTGATGCGGTCACCGTCGATCTCGACCGTCGCGCCTGCATGGCGCAGGCGTTCGATCACCGCGCCCAGCGTGTCCGGGCGCGCGCCGACGGCGGTCACGCGACCGCCGGTCATCGCCGCGGCGACGAGGAAGGTGCCGGTCTCGATGCGGTCGGCGACGACGGCGTGCGTGGCGCCATGCAGGCGCTCGACGCCACGCACTTCGATGCGCGAGGTGCCGGCGCCACGGATGTCCGCGCCCATCGCGATCAGGCATTCGGCCAGATCGACGATCTCCGGCTCGCGCGCGGCGTTGTCGATCAGCGTCGTCCCGTCGGCGAGCGTCGCCGCCATCAGCACGTTTTCGGTCGCGCCGACGCTGATCGTCTCGAACACCACATGACCGCCGCGCAGGCGTTCGGCCTGCGCGCGGATGAAGCCGTGCTCGACGGTGATCGTCGCGCCCAGCGCCTCGAGCGCCTTGATGTGCAGATCCACCGGACGGGCGCCGATCGCACAGCCGCCGGGCAGCGAGACTTCCGCCGCGCCGTACTTGGCCAGCAACGGGCCGAGCACGAGGATCGAGGCGCGCATCGTGCGCACCAGTTCGTACGGTGCGACGTGACTGGTCACGCTGCGCGGATCGACGGTGACGCGCCCGTTCTCGACGTCGTGCTCCACGCCCGCGCCGAGCCCCGACAGCAGCTTGGTCGTCGTCAGCACGTCGTGCAGATGCGGCACGTTGGTGACGTCGACCGGCGCATCGGCGAGCAGGGTGGCGCACAGGATCGGCAGCACGGCGTTCTTGGCACCGGAAATGCGCACCTCGCCCTGCAGCGTGGCGCCGCCGGTGACGATGATCTTGTCCATCAGCCTTGCCCTGCGCCGGCGGCCGCGTGTTCGTCGGGCGTCTTCGTGTTGAGGGCGAGCGCGTGGATCTCGCGACCCATCAGCGCGCCGAGCGTCGCGTACACCATGCGGTGACGCGCCAGCGGCAGCTTGCCGGCGAACGCAGGCGAGACGACGAGTGCGTCGAAATGCACGCCGTCGTCGCCCTGCACGTGCACCACGGCGTCGGGCAGACCCTGCTGGATGAGGTCGGTGATGGTCTGGGTATCCAAGAATCGGGTCCTGTGGCCGCGCTGCCGGGCCGTGAACGTCGCTGCGACCGCTGCGTGAAGCGCGGATGAGCCGTCATCGCCGACGCCGCCTGTCGCGGGGCATTCACGCCGGAAAGCGCATAAAATGAACGGCTTAGCCTAACGGAAAAGCCCTGTGCCGGATATGGTCGACCACCCCCGAGATGTTGCCGTCGGCAGGTCCGATTTCGCGGCCAGCGGACGCCGCGTCTTCGCGGTCGAAGTCGAGGGCCTGCATGCGGTCGCCGCGCGCCTCGATGGCGAGTTCTCGGCCGCCTGCGCGCGCATTCTGGAATGCCGCGGGCGGGTCGTCTGCATGGGCATGGGCAAGTCCGGCCACGTCGCCCGCAAGATCGCCGCGACACTGGCCTCGACCGGCACCCCGGCCTTCTACGTGCACCCGGGCGAAGCCGGCCACGGCGACCTCGGCATGATCACCGACGCGGACGTGGTACTGGCGCTGTCGTACTCGGGCGAGTCCGACGAGATCCTGATGCTGCTGCCGGTGCTCAAGCGCCAGGGCAACGCACTGATCGCGATGACCGGCCGGGCGACCTCCACCATGGCCACTGCCGCCGACGTGCATCTCGACATCAGCGTGCCGGCCGAGGCCTGCCCCCTGGCGCTCGCCCCCACCGCGAGCACGACAGCCTCCATTGCCATGGGCGACGCGCTGGCCGTTGCGCTGCTGGAAGCGCGCGGCTTCACCGCCGACGATTTCGCCCGGTCGCACCCGGCCGGCGCGCTCGGCCGTCGCCTGCTGCTGCACATCCGCGACGTCATGCACGGCGGCGGCGAAATCCCGGCGGTGTCCGCAGAGGCCTCGCTCGCCGACGCCCTGCTGGAGATGAGCCGCAAGCGCCTCGGCATGACCGTGGTCGTCGACGATGCCCGGCGCCTGATCGGTCTCTACACCGATGGCGACCTGCGCCGGACCCTGACCGACCCCGCCATCGATGTCCGCAACGCGCGCATCGCCGACGTGATGACCCGCGACCCGATCGCGATCGCCGCCGATGCGCTGGCGGTCGAGGCCGCACGGCTGATGGAAACGCGCAAGATCACGATGCTGCCGGTCGTCGACGCCGACCGCCGGGTGGTCGGCGCCCTGAACGTCCAGGACCTCCTGCGCGCCCGCGTGGTCTGAGCCGGTGCCCATTCATTCAATGCCCGATACTTTCGACGCCATGCCCGACACGCCCGCCCCCTTCGCCGATGTCTCCGACGCGATACTCGCCCGCGCCGCCCGCGTGCGCCTGGCGTGCTTCGACGTCGACGGCACGCTGACCGACGGCAGCCTGGGGTTCGACAGCGACGGTCGCGAGATCAAGACCTTCCATGTCCATGACGGCCAGGGGCTGGTGCTGCTGCGCAAGGCTGGCATCGCGGTCGCGCTGGTCACGGCGCGCAAGGGCGGCATCGTGGAGCGCCGCGCCGAGGATCTCGGCGTCGAGGCGCATGTGCACGTCTCCGACAAGCGCGCACGGGTCGAATCGCTGTGCGCCGCGCTCGACATCACGCTGGACGAAGTGGCCTTCATGGGCGACGACCTGGCCGACGTCGCGGTCATGCGTGCGGTCGGCCTCGCGGTGTCGCCTCGCGACGCGCACGCCTGCGCCGGTGACACTGCCCACTGGCGCACGCGCGCCAGCGGCGGCCGCGGCGCCGGCCGTGAGCTGTGCGATCTCATCCTCCACGCGCAGGGCCGTCTGGCCGGCATCCATGCCGACGGACGGGTCTCGTGAACTGGCGCCTGACCCTGACCGTCGTGCTGCTGCTCGGCGCGCTGATCTCCGGCTGGTCGGCCTGGCGGCAGAAGGACACGATCGTCGCCGAAGACCCCGCCGACGGCCGCACCGACTATCTGCTGCGCGACTTCGACATCGTCGCCCTCGACAACGAAGGCCGCGAGGCGTTTTCCCTGCAGGCTCCGCAACTGCAGCAGACGCCCGGCGCGCGCACGCTCGAACTGGTCACCCCGCTGTTCCATGTACCGGAAAAGGAAGGCGAGGGCCGCTGGGAAATCCGCTCGCAGACCGGCTGGGTCTCCGAGGACAACGAAGAGGTCCGTCTGCGCGGCAATGTGACCGCCGACAGCCCCGAAGGCAGCGCGCGCCCCACCCGGATGCGGACCGAGGCGATGAATGTCTTTCCGCAACGCAACCAGGCCGCGTCCGATGCGCTGGTCGATGTCGAACAGCCGGGTTCTACAATGCAGGGCACCGGCATGCGTGCCGACCTCGATTCGGGACGGATCGAGCTTCTTTCCAAGGTGAAATTCCGCAATGAACCGAATTCCCGCCGCTAGTCTGCTTCTGGTCGCCCTGTTCGCGATGCCTGCCGCCGTGCTGGCGAAGGCGTCGGACCGCAACCAGCCGATCGACGTCGATGCCGGCTCCAGCGACTGCTCCGTCAGTGACGAGCAGCTGCCCTGCCTGCTCACCAGCGGCGTGACGATCACCCAGGGCTCACTCGAGATCCAGGCCACGCGCGCCGATCTGCGCCGCCGGAGCGGCGAGTTCCAGCGCGTCATCCTCAACGGTGGCCCGGTGAAGATGAAGCAGCAGATGGACGACGGCGGCTGGGTCGACGCCACCGCCGCGCAGGCGGACTACAACATGCAGAGCGACACCGTCGTGCTGACCGGCAACGCCGTCGTCAACCAGCCCGGACAGGGCAAGATCGAAGGCCAGCGCATCGTCTACAACATGTCGACCGGCCGGGTGCAGGGCGGCGGAGAGGGCCAGGGCCGGGTGCGCATGCAGTTCCAGCCGCGCAACCAGACGCCCGCCCCGGCGCAGGGCAGCCGCTGATGCTCGTCGCCGAAGGTCTGCGCAAGAGCTACAAGCAGCGTGAAATCGTCAAGGACTTCGGGCTGACGCTCGAGTCGGGCGAGGTCGTGGGCCTGCTCGGCCCGAACGGCGCCGGCAAGACCACGTGCTTCTACATGATCGTCGGCCTGGTGCCGGCCGACGCCGGTCGCATCGTGCTCGACGGGCACGACATCACCGCCGAACCGATGTACACCCGCGCCAAGCGCGGCGTCGGCTACCTGCCGCAGGAGCCGTCGGTGTTCCGCAAGCTCAGCGTGGCCGACAACATCATGCTGGTGCTGGAACTGCGCGAAGACCTCGACAAGGCCGGTCGCCAGAAGACCCTCGCCGACCTGATGGACGAACTCCAGATCACCCACGTCGCCGACCAGGCCGGCGCCAGCCTGTCGGGTGGTGAGCGGCGCCGCGTCGAGATCGCACGCGCGCTCGCGGCCAATCCCCGCATGATGCTGCTCGACGAGCCCTTCGCCGGTGTCGATCCGATCTCGGTCGGCGAGATCCAGCGCATCGTCACCCATCTCAAGCAACGGGGGATCGGCGTGCTCATCACCGATCACAACGTCCGCGAGACCTTGGGGATCTGTGACCGTGCGTATATCCTCAGCGACGGTGGCGTGCTCGCGCAGGGGGCTCCGGACGCACTGCTCGCCAATCCAGACGTGCGTCGCGTCTACCTGGGGGAATCCTTCCGTCTGTAGTTGGCGCACGCATCCGGCCAGGGAGTTCCGGAGTCGATGAAGCCACGTCTGCAGACATCGCTGGGGCAACACCTCGTCCTGACGCCCCAGTTGCGCCAGGCCTTGCACCTGCTCCAGCTGTCGTCGGTGGAACTGGAAACCGAGATCACCACCGCGGTCGAGAGCAATCCGCTGCTCGACTGGGAAGAACCCGAATCGATCTCCGTGCAGCCGACCTCCGAACGCGGCAGCGCGCAGGATGCCGACAGCAGCCGCGAAGACCACGACGCGAACAATCGCGAGGGTGACGGCGAGCCTGCGGCCGCCTGGGACGGCGACGACGGCTGGAACGAGCGCGGCACGGGCAGCGGCAACGGCCAGGGCGACATCGACGGTGACGGCGATGCCGCCGACCGGATGATCCAGTCCGAAAGCCTGCAGGACCATCTGTCCTGGCAGCTGCACCTGAGCACGATGTCTCCGCGTGACCGCAACATCGGCATCGCCCTGATCGACGCGATCGACGACGACGGCTATCTGCGCGAGTCGCTGGACGATATCGTCGCGGCGCTGCTGCCCGAGACGCGGGCCACGTCGGGTGAGGTCGCCGCGGTGCTGTGCCGGGTGCAGCGTTTCGACCCGGTCGGGGTCGGCGCCCGCGATCTGGGCGAATGCCTGCGTCTGCAGCTCGAACCGCTGCATGTCGACACGCCGGGCCGCGCGGTCGCCCTGCTGGCCGCGCGCGACCATATCGAACGCCTGCCGAAACTCGGCGCGCCGGGACTGGCGGATGCGCTGGGCTGTCCGGCCGAAGAAGCCGCGACCGCGCTGCAGTTGCTGCGCAGCCTGGACCCGCGCCCCGGCGCGCAGATCGGCAACGTGCCCCACGACAACTACGTGACGCCCGACTGCGTGATCACCCGCCAGAACGGCGTCTGGCGAGCCGCCCTCGCCGGCTCGCATTTTCCGCGCGTGACCATCCATCGCGGCTACGAACAGATGATCCAGCACGCGGGCGCCACCGACGCCGGCTATCTCAAGGGGCGACTGCAGGAAGCGCGCTGGCTGCTGAAGAACATCGAGGCACGCGGCGAAACCCTGCTCAAGGTGGTGCGTTGCCTGGTGCGGCAGCAGTCGGGTTTCCTGGAATTCGGCAAGCGCGCGCTGCGCCCGCTCACCCTGCGCGAAGTCGCCGAGGAAATCGGCATGCACGAGTCGACCGTCTCGCGCGCGGTCGCCCGCAAATACGTGCACACGCCGCGCGGCACGCTGTCGCTGAAGGACTTCTTCGACTCCGGCGTCGGCACCGATGGCGGCGGCGAAGCCTCGAGCACCGCGATCCAGCAGATGATCCGCAGCCTCGTCGACGCCGAGGATCCGCGCAAGCCGCTGTCGGACGCGCGCCTGGCCGAGCTGCTCAAGGCTGCCGGCGTGCCGGTGGCGCGGCGCACGGTGGCGAAATACCGCGAAGCGCTGCACATCGTCTCCTCGCACGAGCGCGTTCGCATCGCCTGAACTTCCGGTTCCCTACGGTGGTCCATGAAGGCGTGACGGACGGTGCTTGCACCGCGCCCCCGTCGCGCTACTCTGGACCCGATCGCCCGCGTCGATCGCGGACGGGTCCTTCCAGAACCGTTGAAGGAGGTTGCCGATGCATGTCGAGACCCATGGCCACCAGCTCGAGGTGACGCCCCCGCTGCGCGACTACGTGGACACCAAGTTCCAGAAGCTCGCCAAGCACTTCGATCGACCGTTGGACGTCCGCGTCCAGCTCAGTGTGGACAAGCCGCACCACAAGGCCGAGGCCACTGCCCTCATCGCCGGCAAGACCCTGCACGCCGACGCGAGCGCAGCCGACATGTATGCCGCGATCGACCAGCTGGCCGACAAGGTCGACCGTCTGCTGGTGAAGCATCGCAAGAAGGTCGTCGATCACCATCGCGGTGAGAACCCTGCACGCGACGGGACTTTCGGCTAGGCTGCTGCTCCCACGAATTGCCTTCGGGGCACCGCGCGGCATGTCCTTTTCCGATCTGCTCTCGGCCGACCGCATCGTGATGCTGGTTGCACCCGGCTCACGCGATGTCGTTCTGGACTCCGCCGCGCGGTTGCTCGCCGGCAATTCCCCGACGCTGACGCCCCTGCTCGCCCACGCCCTGCGTGAGCGCGAGCAGCTGGGCAGCACGGGCATCGGACGCGGTGTTGCGATTCCGCATGCACGCAGCGCCGCCTTCCGCGAACCCCGCGCCGCATTCCTGCGGCTGTCGCATCCCATCGATTTCAGCGCCACTGACGGCCAGCCGGTCGATCTGGTGTTCGCGATGTGCGTGCCCGACCACCAGGTCGAGCAGCATCTGCAGACGCTGGCCGGGCTGGTCGAGCATTTCTCCAACGCCGATTACCGCGACGATCTGCGTGCCGCACGCGATCTCGCCCGGCTCCGTACGCTGCTGCTCGAGGCCGCGCCGCGCGCCGGCTCGGACGCGATTCGCGCTTGAACGCGAGCATCCAGGCCCAGGAGCTGTTCGCGCAGCTGCACGAGCGCCTCGGGCTGCGCTGGCTCGCGGGCCAGCACGGCGGACGCAAGGTCCTCGAATCGGTCGAGACGATCGCCCGCCGGCCGTCACTCGCCGGTTATCTCAACATCATCTATCCCAACAAGGTGCAGATCCTCGGTACCGAGGAACTGGCCTGGCTCGACAGTCTCGACTCGCGCCTGCGCTGGGAGACGATCGAACGGATGATGCAGTACCGGCCACTCGCGCTGGTCATCAGCAAGGACCAGCCCTGCCCCGAGGACCTGCGTGAAGCGGCCGAGGAGTCGCATACGCCGCTGTGGAGTTCGCCGGCCCGCGGCCACGAACTGCTCAACCTCTTCCAGTACCACCTCGCGCGGCAACTGGCGCCACGCATCACCCTGCATGGCGTCTTCATGGAGGTGTACTCGATCGGCGTGCTGATCACAGGTGAATCCGGCTCGGGCAAGAGCGAGCTCGCGCTGGAACTGATTACCCGCGGCCATCGACTCGTCGCCGACGATGCGCCCGAGTTCACCCAGATCGCCCCCGATGTGCTCGACGGCACCTGCCCCGAACTGCTGCAGGACCTGCTGGAACTGCGCGGACTGGGGGTGTTCAACATCCGCGAGATGTTCGGTGACACGGCGGTCAAGCGGAACAAGTACCTGCGGCTGATCATCCATCTCAGCCGCCCCAACGCCGACACGATGGCCGGCGATGGCGACGGCATGGTGCGTCTGACCGGCGATCTGGGCGTGCGCCGCGTGCTCGATCTCGACGTGCCGCTGATCACGCTGCCGGTGATGCCCGGCCGCAACCTCGCCGTCCTGGCCGAAGCGGCGACGCGCATCCACATCCTGCGCACCAAGGGGCTCGATCCCGCCGCGGCGTTTCTCGCCCGGCACTCGCAGTTCCTCGAGCGGGGCGTCTGATGGCCGACACCGCGCCACCGCCGCTGTTCTACGTCGTCAGCGGACTGTCGGGCAGCGGCAAGTCGGTCGCGCTGCGCACGTTCGAGGATCTCGACTTCTACTGCGTCGACAACCTGCCGGCCGGCATGCTCGCCGACTTCGTCGCCAACCTCACCCGCGCCGACGATCCACCGCGGCGGCTGGCGGTCGGCATCGACGTGCGCAACCGCCATACCGACCTGTCGAAGGTACCGGGCTGGCTGGCGGACGTGGGTGCGCTGGGACTGGATCCGCGCCTGGTGTTCTTTGAAACAGGCAACGAGGTCCTGCTGCGTCGCTTCGCCGACACCCGCCGCCGGCACCCGCTGAGCCGTGTGGGCCTGTCGCTGGCCGATGCGATCGCGCTGGAGCGCAGCCTGCTGCGGCCACTGCGGAGCCTCGCCGACACCGTCATCGACACCAGCGACCTCAACGTCCACCAGCTGCGCCGGCGCATCGTCACCGAACTCGACCTCGCCCAGGACCAGTCGGTCTCCCTGCTGTTCGAATCCTTCGCCTACCGGCGCGGCGTGCCGCCCGATGCGGACTTCGTGTTCGACGCGCGCATGCTGCCCAACCCGCACTGGGACCCGCGCATGCGGCCGCTGTCGGGGCGCGATGCCGATGTGCGCACCTGGTTCGAAGGGCAGGAGGACGTCGGCGATTTCATCGCGCAGGTGTCGCAGTTCCTCGACAACTGGCTGCCGCGGCTGCGCAGCGACACGCGCAGCTACGTGACCGTCGCCTTCGGCTGCAGCGGCGGGCGGCACCGGTCGGTCTATCTGGCGGAAACACTGGCGCGGCATGCGCGCGAACAGGGCTGGCGGGACGTGGCCACCTACCATCGCGAACTCGACTGAGGCCGGTGGTCGCGCGACATCGGTGCCGGCGGATGCTGCATCGCGCGCGCGACGCTTCCGGGCGATCCCCCTGCTCTGCTAACGTCCGCGGATGGCCGTCGGCGTACTTCTATTGACCCACGAGGGAATCGGTTCCGCGATGCTGGCGGTGGCGACCCGTCTGATGCAGCAGCTGCCCTTGAAGGCGGACGTGTTCGAGATGCCGTTCGACGCGCATCCCGACACCGCTCTGCCACATGCGAGTGCGGCGATGCGCCGGGTGGACGGTGGCGACGGCGTGCTGATCCTCACCGATCTCTACGGCGCCAGTCCGAGCAACGTCGCCGCGCAGCTGGCGCGTCTGGGCACGCCGGCGCGGCGCGTGTCGGGCCTGAGCCTGCCGATGCTGTTGCGGGTCATGAACTATCCTGAGCAGGCGCTCGACGACCTGCCGGCGACGGCTGCGGCGGGCGCCCGCAACGGTGTCCTGCTCGACGACGCCTGAGCCGCACCGCTTCCCCCCTCCCCCGCGCTGTACCAGGATTGCTTCCCGATGATCGAACGCGAACTGCTCGTCGCCAACAAGCTCGGCCTGCACGCCCGTGCGACCGCCAAGCTCGTGCAGGTGCTGTCGGGCTTCCGCTGCAACGCCACGCTCGTCGCCAAGGGTCGCGAGGTCAATGCCAAGAGCATCATGGGCGTGATGCTGCTGGCCGCGGGCCACGGCACCCAGGTCGTGCTGCGTCTCGACGGTGAGGACGAAGCCGCCGCGATGGAGGCGGCGGCAGCCCTGTTCGAGCGCAGGTTCGACGAGGAGGGCTGATGCGGCAGGGGCTCCACGGACAGGGTGCCTCCCGCGGCAGCGCGCTGGGTCGGGCGCGCGTGCGCGAGCCGCATGCGCTGGAAGTCGCCGAGGCGCGGATCGCGCCGGGCGAGGCGGAGGCCGAACTGGCGCGGCTGCATGCCGCGATCGAACAGGTGCGCGGCGAGATCCGCGCCATGCGCGACCAGCTGCACGGCGCGCTCGCGCACGAGGTCGGCGAATTCCTCGATCTGCACACCCTGCTGCTCGAGGATCCCGAGCTGCTGCAGGGACTCGACGCACTCGTCCGGTCCGGGCTCTACGGCGCCGACTACGCACTGCGCCTGCAGCGCGACCGGCTCGCGGCGGTGTTCGAAGGCATGGACGATGCCTACTTCCGCAGCCGCATCGAGGACATCGACCACGTCATCGGCCGGGTGCATGCGGCCCTGCACGACCACGATGCGGAACTGCAGGGCGTCGCCGGCGAAATCCTGGTCACCGACGCGATCGCACCGTCGGAGATCGGGCAGCTGCACGCGCAGGGTGTGCTGGGCATCGTGACGTCGGGCGGCAGCATGCTGTCGCACACCGCGATCCTCGCGCGCAGCCTGCACCTGCCGCTGATCGTCAACGCACCGCAGGCGCTCGGCGCGATCAACGACGGCGACGTGCTGGTGATCGACGGCAACACCGGGGAGATCGTCGTCGAGCCCGCCCCGGCGGACCTGCGCATCTACCGCGCGCGACTGCGCGAGGAGAAGCGCGAGCGCAAGCAGCTGCGCCGCCTGCGCCGCGAGCCCAGCAAGACCATCGACGGCGTCGACATCCGCCTGTACGCGAACGCCGAATCGCGCGAGGACGTCGCCGAGGCGCATGCACTCGGCGCCGCCGGCATCGGCCTGTACCGCACCGAATTCCTGTTCCTGCAGGGCCGCGAGATTCCCGACGAGGACGCGCAGTTCCGCGCCTATCGCGATCTCGTTCTGGGCATGACCGGCCGTACCGTGACCATCCGCACCCTCGACATCGGCGCGGACAAGGCCGACAACAGCGGACTCGCGCTGCGCAACGAACCCAATCCGGCACTCGGCCTGCGCGGCGTGCGCCTGTCGATGGCGCGCACCGGCCTGCTGGAGACCCAGCTGCGTGCGATCGCGCGCGCCTCCGGCTACGGCCCGGTGCGGATCCTCGTACCAATGGTCAGCGGCCGCGAGGAGATCGTGGCGGTGCGCCACGTCCTCACGCGCGTGCTGCGCGACCTGGCGCGTGACGGCCAGGAGACCGCGGCGCGGATTCCGCTCGGGGCGATGATCGAGGTGCCCTCGGCGGCGATCGCGCTGCCGACCTTCGCCCGCGATCTCGATTTCATCTCGATCGGCACCAACGACCTCGTGCAGTACCTGCTCGCGGCCGATCGCAACAACGACGCGCTGGGCGATCTGTACTCGCCGCTTCATCCCGCGGTCCTGCGCTTGCTCCACAGCGTGGTGCGGGTGGCACGCGCGCGCGGCATGCCGGCGTCGATCTGCGGCGAGATCGCCGGCGATGCACGCTTCACGCCGCTGCTGCTCGCACTCGGCATCGAGGAGCTGAGCCTGCATCCGTCTCCGCTGCTCGAAGTGCGCCGCGCGATCCGTGCCCTCGACCTGGGCCATCTGCGCGCGCGCGCACCCGCACTGCTGCGGACCCGCGACCGCGCCGGCATCGAGCGCTGGCTCGATGCGGTACAGCCGGTGCACGTCGCGGAGTGATGGCGCGTGCGTCGCCAGACGCGTGGGCTGCATGAAGCCCACCTGCGTCTTCCGCGTGGACCATGGCGGAAGACGTGCGATTTCCCGGATAATGCCGCGATGCACACCTGACCCCCTGTCGCGCCGAGACTGTCGCGACGCGCAACGGAGCTCTCCATGGCCGAAGCCGTCCGCCCCGACAAGACCGCGCGCCAGCTGCGTCTGTTGTCCGATGCACTCGACAGTGGTCGACTCGGTCCGGTGCGCCGGCTGGTCAATACGCTCGCACCCGCCGAGATCGGCAACCTGCTCGAATCGCTGCCGCACGACAAGCGCATGGTCGTGTGGGGTCTGGTCGACCCCGAGGACGACGGCGAAGTGCTGGTCCACGTGGGCGACGAGGTCCGCGAAAGCCTCATCGCGGACATGGATGCCGACGAGCTGGTCGCCGCGGTCGAGGATCTCGACATCGACGATCTCGCCGATCTCGTCGAGGACCTGCCCGATGCGGTGATCGACGAAGTCCTCCGGGCGATGGACCGCGAGAACCGCGAGCGGCTGGAGCAGGTGCTCTCCTACCCCGAGGACACCGCCGGCCGCCTGATGAATCCCGACGTGGTGACGGTGCGCGCCGACACCACGGTGGACGTGGTGCTGCGCTTCCTGCGCCTGCGCGGCGAACTGCCCGAACACACCGACCACCTCTACGTCGTCAACCGCCGCCACCAGCTGGCCGGCTGGGTCGCGCTGCAGGATCTGGTGACGCGCGAGCCGGGCACGCCGATCAACAAGCTGATCGACGACGAGCTCGATTCGATCCACGTCGCCGAGTCGGCCGAACAGGTCGCCCGCCAGTTCTCGGACAACGACTGGGTGTCGGCGCCGGTCGTCGACGACAACAACATCCTGCTCGGCCGCATCACGGTCGACGACGTGATCGACATCATCCGCGAGCAGGCCGAACACCAGGCACTGTCGGCCGCTGGTCTGGACGAGGACGAGGATCTCTTCTCGCCGATCCGGCGCGCGGTGCGTGGTCGCGTGGTGTGGCTGGGCATCAACCTGTGCACCGCGTTTCTCGCGGCGTTCGTCATCGGTCGCTTCGAAGCGACGATCGAGCAGATCGTCGCGCTCGCGGTGCTCATGCCGATCGTGGCCGGCATCGGCGGCAATGCCGCGGTGCAGGTGCTGACGCTGATGGTGCGCGGCATCGCGCTGGGCCAGGTCGGCGCGAGCAACGCGCGCATCCTGCTGTGGAAGGAATTGCGCGTCGCGCTGATCAACGGCCTGCTGATCGGTGGACTGGTCGGCCTGGTGGCGCTGGTGTGGTTCCACGACTGGGTGCTGTCGCTGGTGATCTTCGCCGCGCTGGTGATCAATTTCTGTTCGGCCGCGCTGGCCGGCACGCTGCTGCCGTTGCTGCTCAAGCGGCTGGGCGTCGACCCCGCCGTCGCCGGCACCGTCGTCGTCACCGCGGTGACCGATATCGTGGGGTTCTTCAGCTTCCTCGGCCTTGCCACCGCGATCATGCTGCGCTGAGAACCTGTCCACAATCTTGCTGCGCTTGCCGGATGACGCGCGTGCGGTGCTCGAAAGAACCGCTTGGAGCGGTTCTTCACATCGCGTTGGCGATGGCGATGGCCAGCAAGGGTGTCCGCCATGGATGGCGGACACAAATGCTCATGTACCAGCACGTACACTGCGCTTCCTGCGCTCCGCCACGCGCCATCCGGCTGCGCTCGCGACAGATCGTGAACAGGTTCTGAGGTGACGACCATGCGCGCACGTGCCGGATTCGGTCGGATCGAACGCTGGGACGACGCGCGCGGCTTCGGTTTCATCACCCCCGAGGACGCCGCGACCGGTGGCCCGGATCGCGTCTTCTTCCATGTCCGCGATTTCGACCGCAGCGGTGCACGGCCCGATGTCGGCGTCCGTGTGCGCTATACGCCTACGCAGCAGGCCGATGGACGCTGGCGCGCGGTGCACGTGGCCGCGGTCGGCACGACGCAGACACCCCGCACTGCGCGCGCCGCGCCGAAGCGCGATCGGCGTGCATCGGCGGCCACACCCGCGGGCGGTGTACGCGGACTGCCGATCGCGGTCGCGCTGGGGGCCTGGTGTGCGCTGCTCGGCTACGGAATCGTCTCCGGGCGACTGCCGCAGCTCGCGCTCGCCGCGCTGGCCGGGCTCAATGCGCTGACCGCAGCCGCCTATGCATTCGACAAACACGCCGCGCGCCACGGCCGCTGGCGCACGCCCGAGGCGCATCTGCATCTGCTCGAACTGCTCGGTGGCTGGCCTGCTGCAGCGCTCGCGCAGCAGGTGCTGCGTCACAAGCGCGCCAAGCCGGCCTACCGTAAGGTGTTCGCCTCGATGGTCGTCCTGCACCTGCTGGCGCTGGGTCTGTGGACCTTCGCCTGATCCGCTCCGGAGTGATCGCATGCCCAATGTCCCCCATTCCATCGCCCGCCGCCGTCTGCTGCGCGGCCTTGCCCTCGCCGGCGGCGCTGCCATGCTGTCCGGCTGCGTGAGTGCCCTGCCCGCGTCCGGCGCGGGGCCCGGCCGCTTCGTCCGTCGCGAGCTCGACGCGAACGGCCGCCGCGTCGCCTACCAGGTCTTCGTGCCGGCGGCGCAGCTGCCGCGTCCGGTGCCGGTGGTGCTGTTCCTGCACGGCTCGGGCGAACGCGGCGACGATGGCGAGAAGCAGATCCATGCCGGTCTCGGCCCCTACGTGCGCGCGCACGCAGCGGACTTCCCGGCGCTGGTGGTGTTTCCGCAATCGCCGGAAGGCGAATCCTGGGAAGGCGACACCGCGACGATGGCGCTGGCGACCCTCGATGCGGCGACCGCGGAGTTCGACGGCGACCGCAGCCGCACGTCGCTGACCGGCATGTCGCGCGGCGGCTACGGCACCTGGTCGCTGGCGCTGCGTGAGCCGACGCGCTTCGCCGCGCTGGTCCCCGTGTGCGGCGGCATCACCGCGCCCGGCTCGCGGCCCGATCTCGACACGCTGTACGTCGAATCCACCCAGCCGGCCGCCGATCCGTATGCCGAAACGGCGCGACGCCTGCGCGCCATTCCGAGCTGGATCTTCCACGGCGCGCTCGACGACGTGGTCCCGCCGGAACAGTCGCGCCGCATGCATGCCGCGCTGCGCGATGCCGGCGCCGACGTGCGCTACACGGAATTTCCCGACGCCAACCACAACAGCTGGGATGCGGCCTATCGCACCGAAGCGCTGTGGCCCTGGCTGTTCGCGCAGCGGCGCTGAGGCGTCTCAGCCCGCCTGCGGCGCGCGCCCTAGGCGCTGTGCGAGCGCGTTGAGCCCCGCGATCGCCAGCGTCAGCGCGGCCATCGACAGGAACTGCGCACGCGTGTCGGGCGAGGCGATCAGCATCGCGAAGATCACCCCGAGCACCGCCAGCGCGGCGAGCGTGGGTACCGGAAACGCGCGCATGCGGAACGGCAACGGCGTGCCCGCACGATCGGCCCGGCGGCGCAGGATGAACTGCGAGACCAGCGCCAGCGTCCAGACCAGCAGGCAGGTCGCACCCACGACGCTCAGCAACACCGGCAGGACCCGTTGCGGAAACGCCAGCTCGAGTGCAGCCGCAGCGAACCCGAAGCTCACGCTGGCCAGCACGGCAGCGATCGGCACGTTGCGACGATCGCTGCGACCCAACACCGCCGGTGCATCACCGCGACGACCCAGCGACCAGATCATCCGCGACGCGCCGTAGAGATTGGCGTTGAGCGCCGACAGCAGGGCGATCACCGCGACCAGCGTGATCGCGGTCGCGGCGCCCGGGATCCGGGCGATCTGCAGCACCGCCGCGAACGGCGATGCGAGCGCCGGGCTGTCCCACGGCACAACCGCGACAATGACCGCGATCGAGCCGAGATAGAACACCAGGATGCGCCATGCCACCGTGCGGATCGCGCGCGCGAGGCTTTTCGCCGGATCGTTGGTCTCCGCCGCCGCGATCGCGACGATTTCGGTGCCGCCGAACGCGAACACCACCACCAGCAGCGCCGCGCCGATCCCGGCCCAGCCACGCGGCGCGAAACCGTCGGCGCCCAGCAGGTTCGTCAGCCCCGGCGACGCGACCGCCGGCAGCCAGCCCGCGATCAGCGCAATGCCGATCGCGATGAAGGCGAGGATCGCGACGACCTTGAGGATCGCGAACCAGAATTCGAACTCGCCGAAATTGCGCACGCCCAGCAGGTTGATCGCGGTGAACACGCCCATGAAGCACAGTGAGAGCCCGGGCACCGACAGCGACGGCCAGATCGAGGCCAGCAATCCGGCCGCGCCCACCGCCTCGGCCGCGATCACGATCACCACCTGCAACCACCACAGCCAACCCACGGTCGCGCCGGCGACCGGGCCCATCGCATCGGCGGCGTAGACCGAGAACGCACCGCTGGCCGGCTTGGCCGCGGCCATCTCGCCGAGCGCGTGCATCACCACGATCACCAGCGCGCCGGCGATCAGGTACGACACCAGCACCGCGGGCCCGGCGGTCTGGATGCCGACGCCGGAGCCGAGGAACAGGCCGGCACCGATCGCGCTGCCCAGGCCCATCATCACCAGCTGGCGCGGGCTCAGTGCATGTGCCGGCGAGGCGGCGGCCTGCGCCGGCAGGGACGCGTTGGAATCGTTCGAGGACATCGTGCGGGCGCGGCTGCGGGGACGCCGCACCATACCGGATTCGCGACCCGGCGGCCGGTCAGCCCAGCAGGGTTTCCAGCACCGCCATGCGCGCGGCGACGCCGTTGGCGACCTGGCGCAGGATCAGCGACTGCGGACCGTCGGCGACGTCGTCGTCGATCTCCACACCGCGGTTCATCGGACCAGGATGCAGCACCACCGCGTCGCTCGCGGCGCGGCGCAGGCGACGCGCGTCGAGGCCGTAGTCGCGGTGGTAGTCCTCGAGCGAATCGACCAGACCCTCGGCCATGCGCTCGCGCTGCAGCCGCAGCATCATCACCGCGTCCACGCCTTCGAGTGCGGCATCGAGATCGTGGGACACGATGCAGCCAGCCAGCAGGGACGCACCGGGCAGCAGCGACGCCGGTCCGCAGACACGGATCTCCCCGGCACCGAGCGTGCGCAGCGCGTGCAGGTCGCTGCGCGCGACGCGCGAGTGCCGCACGTCGCCGACGATGACGACCTTCAGACCGGAGAAATCGGTGCCCTTGGCCTGCTGCAGGGTCAGCATGTCGAGCAGGCCCTGGGTGGGATGCGCGCTGCGGCCGTCGCCAGCATTGACGAGGGCCGTGCCCGGCGCCGCGGCGGATGCGAGCGCGGCGACCGCGCCATCGTCGGAATGCCGCACGACGAACCCACGCACGCCCATGGCCTCGATGTTGCGGAAAGTGTCGAGCGCGGTCTCGCCCTTGGTGGTCGACGACGTGGACGCATCGAATCCGAGCACGTCGGCACCGAGCCGCTGGGTCGCACGCTGGAAACTGAGCCGCGTCCGCGTCGAGGGCTCGAAGAACAGCGTGCAGACGGCGATGCCGGCCAGTCGCGTGTTGACCTCTCCCGCATCGACCATCGCCTGCGCCCGTGCGAGCAGGCCTTCGAGCGTGGCGCGTGGCAGGCCTTCGAGCGTCAACAGATGGCGCAGGCGGCCGGTCGCGTCGATCTGGGCATCAGGAGCGGCGTTCATCGCAGTGCACATCCGGCGGCGGGACCTGCATTGTCCCGCAGCTGCGCGCGTGCGGCGAGTGTCGCGTCGGACGCGAATGTCCCACAGCTGCGACGACGCGCACGCGCCGGTGACGCAGAGCGTCTTCGCCCTCGCGCAACGCAACACATCCACCGGCATCGCCGGTCACCGCGGCGCGGCGTCAGACCGGCGTCGCGTCGCCCGGCGACGCCAGCCAGCGTTCGACGATGACGGCGGCTGCGACCGCATCCAGCGCGGCCGCGTCACGCCGCTTGCGACGGCCTTCGGCGCGGTCGATCGCGAAGCGTTGCGCGGCTTCGATCGAGCTGGCCCGCTCGTCCACCAGCACCACCGGCAACCTGTAGCGCGCCTGCAGTTCGCGCGCGAACGCACGCGCGCGCTTGCGCGCAGGCTGGTCGCCGCCTTCGAGGGTCAGCGGGTCGCCGACGATCATGCCGTCGGGTCGCCATTCCTTCTGCAGGCGATCGACGGCCTGCCAGTCGATCTGCGCGCCGTGCACGTCGATCACCGCCAGCGCGCGCGCGCCATGCCCGAACGCGCTGCCCACCGCGACACCGATACGGCGCGCACCCACGTCGAAGCCGAGGACCGTGCCGTCGCGGCGGATCGGCGGCGGGGTCGCGTCGCTCATGCCCGGCCGCTGTGGCTGGCGACGTGCATCATGTCGACACCGATGCGACCGGCGGCCGCCTGCCAGCGCGCGTCGAGCGGCGTTTCGAAGACCAGCTGCGGATCGGCGGGCACCGTCAGCCAGCTGTGTTCGGTGAGCTCCCGCTCCAGCTGCCCCTTGCCCCAGCCGGCGCACCCCAGTGCCAGGGTGGCGTGCTCGGGACCGTCGCCCGCCGCCATCGCCTCGAGGACGTCGCGCGAGGTGGTCACGTGCAACCCCTCCGTGATTTCCAGACTCGAATCCCAGCCGCCGGGTCCGTCATGCAGCACGAAACCACGCTCGGGGTGCACCGGGCCGCCCGCCAGGACGCGATGGTCGCGCAGGCGTTCGTCCCGCAGGACGATGTGCATCTGCTCCAGCAGTTCGCCGAAGGTGTACTCGGAGGGCCGGTTGATCACCACGCCCATCGCACCGTCCTCGTCGTGCTGGCAGATGAGCGCGACGGCCCGGGCGAAATTGGCATCCTGCAGCGCGGGCAGCGCGACCAGCATGTGGTTGGCGAAGAACGACATGCGCCCATTCTAGCCAACCCGGGTGCACCGGCGGCGCTGCGGCCTTCGCAAGCCCCGACCGGGACTGAACGCCGCGGGCGATACGCCTGCGGCCAGCGCGCCGGCTAGAGCCCGAACTGGAGCTCGTCGGGTGTCGCCACGCGGACGCCGACCACTTCCACGTCGGCGCGCAGAACGCGTCCGGCGAGGGGATTGTTGCCGTCGACCGTGATCTGGGCATCGTCGAGCGCGGTCACGATCACATCCAGCGGCCCCTTTTCGGTCTGCGCCCGCAGTTTCTCGCCCACCGTGGGCGTGGCGCTGCCGTTGAACATCGTGCGCGGCAGCGTCTGTACCAGGCTGTCGTGACGCGGCCCGAAGCCGCGCTCGGGCGGAATGTCGACGGTGAAGGTCTCACCGGCTTTCCGCCCCTCGAGCGCCGCTTCCAGCCCGGCGATGATCGTCCCGCTGCCGTGCATGTAGACCAGCGGATCGTGCCCGCGGGTGGAGGTGATGCGCTGTCCGCTGTCGTCGGACAGGGTGAAGTGCACGGTGGCAACGCGGCGGTGGGCGATTTCCATCGACGGATCCGGCAAGGGCGACAGCGCATGGTGACGTGCGCTGCGTGAACGCCGCAACCCGGGTCGCACCCGATGGCGGCAGCCGTCTACGCGTCCTATGCTGCGTCGATGAGCGGCTACTGCGACATCGCCCCCGGCCATCCGGTCCACGGCCCCTATCACGACACCGAATACGGCTTTCCGCAGCGCGCGGAAGCGGTGCTGTTCGAGCGCCTGCTGCTGGAGATCAACCAGGCCGGCCTGAGCTGGGAAACCATCCTGCGCAAGCGCGACGGGTTCCGCGCGGCCTACGACGGCTTCGACGTCGACGCCGTCGCGGCCTACGGCGAGGCCGATCGCGCGCGCCTGCTCGGCGATGCGTCGATCATCCGCAACCGGCTGAAAGTCGATGCCGCGATCCACAACGCGCAGGTGATCCAGGGTCTGCGCGACAGCCACGGCGGCTTCGTCGAATGGCTGGACGCGCATGCGGTCGAGCACGGCGCGCCGCGCGACAAGGCCTCGTGGGTCAGGCTGTTCAAGAAGACGTTCCGCTTCACCGGCGGCGAGATCACCGGCGAATTCCTGATGAGCCTGGGCTACCTGCCCGGCGCGCACCGGGCGGATTGTCCGGTGATGCGGGATATCGAGAAGGCCAAGCGAAGCGCTTGAGCCCTCCCCTGCCTGCGGGGGAGGGTTTGGGAGGGGGCAAACCTTCCGATCGCCGAAGCGTCGGGCACTCAATCGGCGCGCGCGTGTTCCGATTTTCTCAACAGCATCCTCCGCCCCCATCCCAGCCTTCCTCCGCACGCGGGGGAAGGCGCGGGTCCGCCGCGCCCGAAAATTCCGCCTCCACAGCATTCCGGCCGCTTTCGCGGCCGGAATGGAAACACACATCAGAACGGCAGGACTCAGCCCTTGAACGCTTCCTGGTAACGACGCTCGACTTCGTTCCAGTCGACGACGTTGTAGAACGCGGCGATGTAGTCGGGACGACGGTTCTGGTAGTTCAGGTAATACGCGTGCTCCCAGACGTCGAGGCCGAGGATCGGGGTGTTGCCCGAGCCGATGCCCTTCATCAGGGGGTTGTCCTGGTTGGCGCTGCTTTCGACCTTCAGCACGCCGGACGTGTCGACCGACAGCCAGGCCCAGCCGCTGCCGAAGCGCGTCAGTGCAGCCTTGGTGAAGGCTTCCTTGAACGCGTCGAAGCCGCCGAGATCGCTGTCGATGTGCTTGGCGACATCGCCGACCGGGTTGCCGCCGCCCTTGGGCGACATCACCGTCCAGAACAGCGAATGGTTGGCGTGGCCACCGGCGTTGTTGCGCAGCGGGCCGCGCTTGTCTTCCGGCAGCGCATCGAGATCGGCGATGAGCGCCTCGGCCGACGTGTCCGCCCACTGCGTGCCTTCCAGCGCGGCGTTGGCGTTGTTGATGTAGGTCTGGTGATGCTTGGTGTGATGGATTTCCATCGTCTTGGCATCGATGTGCGGTTCGAGCGCGTCGTACGCGTAACCCAGCTCGGGGAGGGTGTAGGCCATCAGCGATCTCCTTGGTGGTGAATGCGCGCCATTGTCCCCCGGGTGGGGTCAAGTTGGCGACAAGACCGCGTCACCATAGCGCTGCGGCGTGACGGTCTGCGGCAACACAGCGTTGCGGGCACCCGCCAAAAGCAGAACGCCCCGCGGGTGCGGGGCGTCTGTCGAGGCGTTCGCGAAGGATGCGGACGGTCAGCGGACCTCGGCCACCTCGACGCCATCGAGACCCTGCGACAGCGTGCGCGCGTCGCCACCCTGGGCGAGCTTGATGCGCAGGCGCACCTCGTTCGCGGAGTCGGCGTAGCGCAGCGCGTCCTCGTAGGAGATCTCGCCGGCCTGGTAGAGCTCGAACAGCGCCTGGTCGAAGGTCTTCATGCCCAGGTTGGTCGATTCCTTCATGACCTCCTTGAGCTTGTGGATCTCGCCTTCGCGGATGTAGTCCTGCACCAGCGGCGTGCCGAGCATGATCTCCATCGCGACGCGCCGGCCCTTGCCGTCGGGCGTCGGGATCAGCTGCTGCGCGACCACGCCCTTGAGGTTCAGCGAGAGGTCCATCAGCAGCTGGTTGCGGCGGTCTTCGGGGAAGAAGTTGATGATGCGGTCCATCGCCTGGTTGGCGTTGTTCGCATGCAGCGTGCACAGCACCAAGTGGCCGGTTTCGGCGAAGGCGATCGCGTGGTCCATGCCTTCGCGCGTGCGCACCTCGCCGATCATGATCACGTCCGGCGCCTGGCGCAGCGTGTTCTTCAGCGCCGCGTCCCAGCTGTCGGTGTCGATGCCGACCTCGCGCTGGGTAATGATGCAGCCCGCGTGCTTGTGCACGAATTCGATCGGATCCTCGATCGTGATGATGTGGCCGGTCGAGTTCTGGTTGCGATAGCCGATCATCGCCGCCAGCGACGTCGACTTGCCCGTACCCGTGGCGCCGACGAAGATCACGATGCCGCGCTTGGTCATCGCCAGCGTCTTGATGATCGGCGGCAGGTTGAGTTCTTCCACGCTCGGGATATGCGTCTCGATCCGGCGCAACACCATGCCGACCTGGTTGCGCTGGTAGAAGCACGAAATGCGGAAGCGGCCGACGCCCGAGACGCCGATCGCGAAGTTGCACTCGTGGGTCTTCTCGAATTCCTCGCGCTGCGGCGGGGTCATCACGTTGAGCACCAGATCGCGCGCCTGCTGCGGCGTCAGCGGGTTCTGGGTGATCGGCGAAATCTTGCCGTGCACCTTGATCGACGGCGGCATGCCGGCGGTGATGAAGAGATCCGAGGCCTTCTGATGGGCCATCAGCTTGAGGAACGAGGTGAAGTCGATGCTGCTCATGGCGATCCTCCGGGATCCCGTCTCGCGCCGCGGCCGGATGCGGCCGGCGGCGTATCAGTGTGCGTGTCCGGTCACTCGAACAGACGCTTGTCCTTGGCGTATTCCTTCGCGGCCGGGCGCGTGATCAGGCCGCGCTTGACCAGGTCCTGCAGGTGCTGGTCGAGCGTCTGCATGCCGTACTGCTGGCCGGTCTGGATGGCCGAATACATCTGCGCGACCTTGTCCTCGCGGATCAGGTTCCGGATCGCCGGCATGCCGACCATGATTTCCCACGCGGCCGTCCGACCGCCGCCGACCTTCTTCAGCAGCGACTGCGAGATCACCGCGCGCAAGGATTCCGACAGCATCGAGCGCACCATCGGCTTCTCGCCGGACGGGAACACGTCGATGATGCGGTCGATGGTCTTGGCCGCGCTGGAGGTGTGCAGCGTGCCGAAGACCAGGTGGCCGGTTTCCGCGGCGGTCAGGGCCAGGCGGATGGTCTCCAGGTCGCGCAACTCGCCGACCAGGATGTAGTCGGGGTCTTCGCGCAACGCCGAACGCAGCGCCTCGTTGAAGCCGTGCGTGTCGCGGTGCACTTCGCGCTGGTTGATCAGGCACTTCTGCGAGGTGTGCACGAATTCGATCGGATCCTCGACCGAGAGGATGTGCGCGTATTCGTTCTTGTTGATGTGGTCGATCATCGCCGCGAGCGTGGTCGACTTGCCCGAGCCGGTCGGGCCGGTCACCAGGATCAGACCCTGCGGCTGGTCGATGAGCTGGCGGAAGATCGGCGGACAGTTCAGGTCTTCGAGGGTCAGCACTTCCGACGGAATGGTGCGGAACACCGCGCCGGCGCCGCGGTTCTGGTTGAACGCATTGACGCGGAACCGGGCCAGGCCCGGAATCTCGAACGAGAAGTCGACCTCGAGGAACTCTTCGAAGTCGCGGCGCTGCTTGTCCGACATGATGTCGTAGATCAGCGCGTGCACCTGCTTGTGCTCGAGCGCGGGGATGTTGATGCGGCGCACGTCGCCGTCGACGCGGATCATCGGCGGCAGCCCCGCGGACAGATGCAGGTCCGATGCCTTGTTCTTGACCGAGAACGCCAACAGTTCGGCGATATCCATGCAACACCCCTTGATGATGATCCGCACAGGGTGCGCAACGAGCCTTCCCGGCTGGCGCCTCCCTGTCCCCGGCGGCAGTATAGACCGGTAATCCCCGCACAAAACCAGACCGTTCTCACCTGCCCGGACGCCCCGATCCCCGTGACTTCGTCTCCTGCCAGCGCCGCGCTCGATGCCGTCGTGTCGCGTCTCCACAACGCGGCCCGCGCCGCCGCGCGGCCAGCGTCGCCGCGGCTGCTGGCCGTCGGCAAACGCCATCCTGCCGATGCCATCGCCGCCCTCGCCGCGGCCGGCCAGCACGCGTTCGGCGAGAACTACGTGCAGGAGGCCGCGGACAAGATCGGGGCACTGGCCGGCCTCGGACTGGAATGGCACCTGATCGGCCACCTGCAGTCGAACAAGGCGAAGCAGGCCGCCGAGCTGTTCGACTGGGTGCAGACGGTCGACCGGATGAAGCTCGTCGACGCCCTGGCCGCGCACCGCCCGGCAGCGCGCGGCGCGCTGAACGTGCTGGTACAGGTCAACATCGACGACGAGTCCAGCAAGCACGGCTGCGCGCCCTCCGAAATCCCGGCGCTGGTGGCGGCCATCCGCGCGGCGCCGCACCTGCGGTTGCGCGGACTGATGGCGATTCCCGCCCCGCACGCCGAACCCGCGCGGCGGCGCGATGCATTCGCGCGCATGCGCCGTCTGTTCGACACCGTGGCCGGGCAGGATCCAGCCATCGACACCCTGTCGATGGGCATGAGCGACGACCTGGAACTGGCGATCGCGGAAGGCGCGACGATGGTGCGCGTGGGCTCGGCGCTGTTCGGCGCGCGTCCCGACGCCTGACCGGCGATGCGCGGGCCGTCGGCTACCATCGACGCGTTCCCGACTGAGAGGCCGCCATGACCGATCCCCACACTCCTAACGCCGCGCCCATCGTCTTCATCGGCGGCGGCAACATGGCGCGCAGCCTGATCGGCGGTCTGGTCGCGCGCGGTGGCGATGCCGGCTCGGTGCGCGTCGTCGATCCCAATGCCGACAGCCGCGACGCGCTGGCCCGCGATTTCGGTGTGCGCACGTTTGCCGAGGCCACCGAGGCCGTCGACGGTGCGGCGACCTGGGTCCTGGCCACCAAGCCGCAGGTGCTGCGCGGGGTCTGCGAATCACTGGCCGACGTGGCGCAGTCCGCGCAGCCGCTGGTGCTGTCGATCGCGGCGGGCATCACCGCGACCCAGCTCGACCGCTGGCTCGGCGGTGGCGTGCCGGTGGTGCGGACGATGCCCAACACCCCGGCCCTGCTCGGTGCCGGCGTGACCGGCCTGTACGCGAATGCCCGGGTCGACGCTGCGGGCCGCGCGCGCGCGCAGGCGCTGCTCGAAAGCGCGGGCGAGACCGTGTGGATCGACGACGAGGCGCGCATGGACGCGGTGACCGCCGTGTCGGGCAGCGGCCCGGCCTACATCTTCCTGCTGGCCGAGGCCATGGAAGCGGCCGCGATCGCGCAGGGCCTGCCGGCACAGGATGCGCGCACGCTGGTGCTGCAGACCGTGCTCGGCGCGGCACGCATGCTGGTCGAATCCGACGAGGCGCCGGCGGACCTGCGCCGCCGCGTCACCTCGCCCGGCGGCACCACCCAGGCGGCGATCGAGACGTTCGAGGCCGGCGGCCTGCGCGCGCTGGTGGCCGACGCCATCGCCAACGCCGCGCGTCGCGGCGGCGAACTGTCGGCCGCCAATGATTGAGTGCACGCGCGCGCTGTGCCTTGCCGGGCTCGCGCTGCTCGCGACCGCCTGCGGACAGGCGCCATCCGACGCGGCCGACGCGCAGGCCGCCGCGCAGAATGCCGCGATGCCCGCGCAGACGATGCTCGGGGATGCCGAAGTGATGGCCAGCGTCGTGCCGGCCGCGCACGTGGGCGCCGCGGTCGCGAAGCGGTATGCGATCGAGCCGGCGCGGGACCGGGCGCTGGTGCTGGTCAGCGTGCAACGCGGCGATGTCCCGGTGCCGGTGCAGATTACCGGCGAGGCGCGCGACCTGCGCGGCGTGCGCCAGACGCTGGCATTCGACGCCGTGGATCTGGACGGGCGTGTCGAACACGTGGCCGTCGCGCGCGTCAGCGGCCCGGACACGTTGCGTCTCGATCTGCGGATCACCGCCGAGGACGGCGCGCGCGCCACCTTGCGTTTCAACCGCGACCTCCCGCGCTGACGACGCACGCTCCGCCGAGCACCTTCAGCCGATCAGCTTGAGCCCGACCACCGCGGCGAGCACCAGCGAGACGAAGAACAGCCGCAGCGGCCGCGCCGATTCGCCGTAGCGCAGGATGCCGACGACCACCGCGCCCACCGTGCCGATGCCGACCCACACCGCATTATGCGATCGCGATCGACATGCCGCTCTTGAGGCCCAGCGACAGCAGGCCGAAGCTCACGCCGAAACACAGGACCAGCCGTGCGTAGGCCAATGCACTCGGCCGCTGCTTGATCGCGTTCATCGCGACCACGCCGGCCACTTCCGCCAGGCCGGCCGCGAACACGAACAGCCAGCCGGTCATGGCGACTTCTCCACGTCGGGCGCCGGCGCCAGTGGTGTCACCAGCTTCAGCCCGGCAACGCCGACGATCAGCACTGCGATCAACGCGATCTTCGCCGGCTGCACCGGCGCACCGAACCACACGGTCTCGGCGACCACCGAGGCCGCCGCGCCCAGGCCGCAGAACACGGCATAGACCGAGCCGACCGGCAGGAAGCGGATCGCCCGCATCAGCAATGCGAAGTTCACCGCGATCGCGCCGATGGTCAGCGCCCACCCGAGCGATGTCGTCGCGGCCTTGAGCCCGACCACCCAGACCGTCTCGATCAGGCCGCCCGCGAACACCAACGCCCAGTAGCGACCTGTACCGCGTCCCGCCGTCGCCATCAGTAGGCCACGCTGAAACGCGCGCGCACGTGGGCGGGATGTTCGATCTCGTCGGCGAAGGCGATCGCGTAATCCTCCATCGAGATCGCGCTGTGGCCGGCGGCGTCGACCAGCAAGGCGTCGCCGCCGGTGCGGAACACGCCGGTGCGCGTGCCGGGCTCGAACACCGCGCCGGGCGAGACGAAGGTCCAGTCGATGTCGCCGGCGCCGCACAGCGTGTCCAGGAACACGCGGCCCGCCCCGGCCTCGGCCTTGTAGATCTCCGGAAATCCAGGCGTGTCGATCAGCGCCACACCCGGCGCGGCCTCCAGGCTGCCGGCGCCGCCGACGACCAGCAGGCGCCGCACGCCGGCCTGGCGCACGGCGTCGAGCAGCACGTCGGCGGTCGGGCCGCCATCGAAGCGCATCGCGCTGATCACCACGTCGTGGCCCTGCAGCATCGGCGCGATCGCGTCCGCGCGCGAGGCGTCGGCGGACTGCAGGGTCAGCCCGGCCTGCGCCGGGGTGTCGGCGGTATTGCGGGCGAGGCCGGTGACGCGGTGGCCGCGTGCCAGCAGCTCGCGGGCGATACGCGAACCCGCGCGTCCGGTGATGCCGAGAAGGGCGATGCGCTGCATGGGGGACTGCACCTGCGGTGGGGGAGCGCCATGCTAGGCGCCTGCCGGCGCGGGCGGAGTGCCGGCATCGCAACCCACTGTTCCGGCAGACCGCCACGCCGGTTGCAGGCGCGTCTGCGCGTGGGCGCCCGCGTCAGCCGCGCCGCTGCGCCCAGGCCTGCACGATCCGCGCCATCGCGGTCACGCCGTCGGTCAATGCGGCCGGACCGGGCTGCAGGATCAACGGCGACTTGATCTCGTGCAGTTCGCCGTCGCGCACCGCCGGAATGGCGTCCCAGCCCGGCCGCGCGGCGACGCGCTCGGGGCGGAATTTCTTGCCGCACCAGGAGCCAAGAATGATGTCGGGCGCGCGCTCGATCACCGGATCGCCGTTGGCGAGAATCCGCGCCCTGGCCAGCGGCTCGATCGACAGCTCCGGGAACACATCGTCGCCACCGGCGATGCGGACCAGTTCGGCGACCCAGCGGATGCCGGTGATGATCGGCTCGTCCCATTCCTCGAAATACACGCGCGGGCGCTGCGGCAGGCGCGCGCTCTGCGCTTCGATCGCGTCCAGCCCGCGGCGCAATCCATCGGCACAGGCATCGGCACGCGCCGCGCAGCCGACCAGCGCGCCGAGCCGGCGCACGTAGTCGACGATGCCGTCGACGCTGCGGTGGTTGCTGATCCACACCTCGACCCCGCGCCGCACCAGCTCGGCGGCGATGTCGGCCTGGATGTCGGAGAAGCCGACGACGAAATCGGGGTCGAGCTTGAGGATCTCGTCGATCTTCGCGCTGGTGAATGCACTGACCTTCGGCTTCTCCTTGCGCGCCTGAGGGGGCCGCACCGTGAAGCCGCTGATACCGACGATGCGGGCCTGCTCGCCGAGCGCGTAGAGGACTTCGGTGGGTTCTTCGGTCAGGCAGACGATGCGGCGCGGGCCGCTCGTCACGGGTACAGCATCCGCTTGCGGCAGTCGCCGGCGCAGTCGCATTCGTAGAGCCAGCGCTCGTGCAACCGGTACTCCGCGCCGTACCAGAACTCGACGCGGTCGGGCCGGACGCGCAGGCCCGACCAGCGCTGCGGACGCGGCACGTCGCGGCCTTCGAACTCGCGTTCGAGATCGGCCAGCCGCTGCTCGAAGGTCTCGCGGGTGTCGAGCACTTCGGACTGCTTCGACGCCCATGCGCCCAGCTGGCTGCCGCGCGGGCGCGACGCGAAATACGCATCGGCCTCGTCGTCGGCGACGATCACCACCGGCCCCTCGATCCGCACCTGCACGCCCTTGCGCACGCGCGGCCAATGGAACAGCAGCGCTGCGTGCGGATTCTCCTGCAGCTCGCGCCCCTTGCGGCCATCGAGATGCGTGTAGAACACGAAACCGCGGTCGTCCCAGGCCTTCAGCAGCACCGTGCGCGCCGACGGCCGGCCGTCGAGCGCGGCGGTGGCCACGGTCATCGCGGTGCGATCGGGCTCGCCGGCGGCCTGCGCCTCGTCGAACAGCGTGGCGAAGGTGTCGAGGGCTTCGGACAGCAGGGTGGTGGTCGCGGTGCTCATGTGCCGATGATCGCCGCAGCCCGCCGCGATGTCGAACCGCGACGCAGCACGCGTCGCCCGCGCTATCGTGTTCCCGATGCACGCCGCAGCGCCCTCGCCTTGGCCCGACACCCTCGTCGACACCCTGCTCGCCGAGCTGGTGCGCGGCGCTGCGCCGCAGGTGTTCGGCATCAGCGGGCTGCAGGGCACCGGCAAATCCACGCTCGCTGCGCAGGTGGTCCGGGCCGCCGAAGCCCGCGGTCTGCGTGCCGCCGTGTTGTCGCTCGACGATCTCTATCTGGACCGCGACGCCCGCCAGACGCTCGCGCGCGGCGTGCATCCGCTGCTGGCCACCCGCGGCCCGCCCGGCACCCACGAAGTCGCACTGGGCCTGGCCGCGTTCGACGCCGTGCGCGCTGGCGCGCCGACCCGCCTGCCGCGCTTCGACAAACTCGGCGACCGCCGCGTGCCCGAATCGGCCTGGCCAAACGTCCATGGCCTCGACCTGCTGCTGTTCGAAGGCTGGTGCGTCGGCACACCCGCCGAACCCGCGACCGCACTCGTGGAGCCGGTCAACGCCCTGGAACGCGACGAAGATGCCGCCGGCACCTGGCGCCGCTGGTGCAACGCCGCCCTCGCCCGCGACTACCCCGCGCTCTGGGCCGGCCTCGACCGCCTGCTGTTCCTGCAACCGCCCGGTTTCGAGGTGGTCTTCGACTGGCGCCTGCAGCAGGAACACACGCTGCAGGCCGCCGAGCCCGAGCGCGGTGGCATGGATGCGGCTGGGATTGCGCGGTTCGTGCAGCACTTCGAGCGGGTGAGCCGGCAGGCGTTGCGGACATTGCCGGGTCTGGCGGATGCGGTGGTGACGCTCGATGCCGAGCGGGAAATTGTTTCGGCGGGGTGAGCTTGCGGCTGGCTCCCGTTCTTCCACCGACACAGTCTCCGATTGGGCGGATTTGACCCGCGGCTGTAGCTTTTGTGCCTGTGGCTGTGGCCGTAGTTGCTGCTGCCAGGTCTCAACGTCGTCGCGGTCTTGCAAACCCAGAGGGCGCCGCCCATGGATGGGCGGCGTTTTCCGACCGAGGCAGGATGCCGAGTCGGAAAATCCCGGTGCGCTAAGAGCCGCGGGCTTCGGACGTGTCGGGGAGACGTTTTTCTTTGGTTCCGTTTCTTTAACTCGCGTCTTCGACGCTCGCCCCTTCGGGCCGGCTGCGCCGTTCGCGCTGCGCGCGTAGGCGTCAACCAAAAGAAATGAACTCGGCCGCGTCAGCGGACGAAAGCGTGTGATCTTGGTCTTACGCCTGCGGCGAGAAGCAACGTCAAATGCTTCCACTCGCCTCGCGGCGAGCGGGTTCATTTCTTTTGCTGGCCCAAAAGAAACGGAACCAAAGAAAAGGGCCAGCCCCGATCAAAGCGTCATGGCGCGTTGTTCGTTCCGGGATTTTTCGACTCGCCATCCTGGCTCGGTCGAAAAACGCCGCACATCCATGTGCGGCGCCCTCCGGGTCTGGGCACAGCCGGAAGGCATCCGGCTTCAAGAACGCCAGAGCAAACTCGATGCGCGCCAAAACTTGCGCCTGCAACGTTCGGCGCCTCCCGCCCCCACTGCTAGCATGCAGCCATGCACCCCGCCCCCAACCTCGTGCTCGTCGGTCCGATGGGCGCCGGCAAGTCCTCGATCGGCCGTCGCCTCGCGGCGCGGTTCGGTGTGGTCTTCGTCGATGTCGACCACGAGATCGAGGTGCGCACGGGCGCGCGGATCGCGACGATTTTCGAATGCGAGGGCGAGGCTGGATTCCGGGCGCGCGAGCGGGCGACGCTGGTCGAGATCCTCGCCGGCAGTGGCCAGGTGATCGCGACCGGCGGCGGCGCGGTGCTCGATCCTGTCAACCGCGCCCTGCTGCGGTCGCGCGGTTTCGTCGTGCACATGCATGCCGATGTCGACGCGCAGCTCGCGCGGCTGGCGCGCGACCGCACACGACCGCTGCTCGCCGGCGACGATCGCACGGAGGTCCTGCAGCGTCTCGCCGTCGAACGCGCGCCGCTGTACGCCGACGCCGCGCATCTGCGGTTCGACACCGGACCGCATGCCTGCAACGAGGCCGCTGCCCGGCTCGGCCATCTGGTCGAGGTGCACTGGCAGCCGCCGGCCGGCAGTGTCGAGACGTCCATTTCCGACGCGGCGGCAGATGTCGCATCGACGCACGCTTCATGAGCCGCGCCGCAGATCGCGCGCCGGCCGACTTCCCCACCTGTATCCGGATCGCATGACCACCAGTGCCCGAGAGGTCGCCGTCGCCGGCGATACGCCCTACACCATCCACATCGGCCCCGGCCTGCTCGACGACGGCGCGCTGCTGGCGCGCAGCGTGCGCGGACGCGATGCGATGCTGGTCAGCGATGCGCACGTGGCGCCGCTGTATGCCGACCGCGTCGCCGCCGCGCTGCAGGCCGCGCGCCCGGATCTGCGCATCCACCGGCACGTGCTGCCGCCGGGTGAAGCGGCGAAGACGCTCGCGCATTTCGCCGAGGTCACGACCGCACTCGCCGATGCGCGGATCCGCCGCGACGCCACGCTGTTCGCACTCGGCGGTGGCGTGATCGGCGATCTCGCAGGCTTCGCCGCGGCCTGCTGGATGCGCGGCATCGACTGCGTGCAACTGCCGACCACGCTGCTGGCGATGGTGGACTCGTCGGTCGGCGGCAAGACCGCGGTGGACCTGCCGCAGGGCAAGAATCTCGTCGGCGCGTTCCATCCGCCGCGCGCGGTGATCGCCGACACCGCCGTGCTGCGCACGCTGCCCGCACGCGAACTGCGTGCCGGCCTGGCCGAAGTGGTGAAGTACGGCGCGCTCGGCGATGCGGACTTCCTCGACTGGCTCGACGGCCACGCCGACGCGTTGCTGGGGATGGACGACGCGGCCCTGGCCGAGGCGATCGCGCGCAGCTGCGCGCACAAGGCGGCAATCGTCGCGCGCGACCCCTTCGAACACGGCGAACGCGCCCTGCTCAATCTGGGCCATACCTTCGGCCATGCGATCGAAACCGAACAGGGCTACGACGGCCTGAACCACGGCGAGGCGGTCGCGGTGGGCATGGTGCTGGCGGCGCAGTTGTCGGACGTGCTCGGACTCGCACCCGCGAGCGACACCCTGCGTCTGCGCACCCTGCTGCAGCGCCTCGGCCTGCCGGTCGATCTGCCGGGCGGACTCGACCCCGACCGCCTGCTGGCGCACATGCACCTGGACAAGAAGGCACAGGCCGACGGTCTGCGTTTCATCGTCTGGGACGGCATCGGCCGCGCCCGGGTCCTGGCGGGCGTGCCGGAGGCCGCCGTACTGGACGCGCTGCGCCGCTGACGCTCAGGGCGTCTCACCGGTATCGCGGCGCCCCGGCCCGATGCCGGCCCCGCCGCCGCCCATGCCACCCC
>NZ_LR733312.1:1502094-1997988 GCF_902506295.1 Luteimonas sp. 9C
CCACCTTCCCCGCCACAATCTCCCCCAACGCCCGCTCGAACACCTCCACCGGCTGCCCACCCGAAATCAGATGCTGCTGGTCGATGATCACCGCCGGCACGCTGTTGATGCCGCTGCGGATGAAGAACTGCTCTTCGGCGCGCACGGCGTCGGCGTACTCGTCCGACGCGAGGATCGCGGCGGCACGCTCAACGTCCAGCCCCACGCTGCCCGCGATGCGCACCAGCGTCGCGTGGTCGCTGACGTTCTCGCCGTCACCGTGATACGCCTGCAGCAGCGCGCGCTTGAGGTCGCGTTGCCGGCCTGCGATGCCGGCCCAGTGCAGCAGGCGATGGGCGTCGAAGGTATTCCAGGTGCGCAAGCGGTCGCCGAAGGCGAATCCGACGTCGGCACCGCGGCTTTTGATGTTGGCGCGGGCGGCGGCCAGTTGTTCGGGCGACATGCCGTACTTGCGGGTCAGGTGCTCGGCGATGTCCTCGCCTTCGGGAACCATCTGCGGGTTGAGTTCGAAGGGGCGCACGTGGAATTCGACGTCGACGTTCGCCGGCAGGCGCGCGAGTGCCTGCTCGAGTGCGGCCAGGCCGATGGCGCACCAGGGGCAGACGATGTCGGAGACGAAATCGATGCGCAGCGGCACGCGGTCGATGGCAGCGTTCATGCCTGCACCATCGGCAGCTTGAGGCCTTGTCCGTGCGCGCAGTCCTTCGCGATGTCGTAACCGGCATCGGCGTGGCGCATGACGCCGGTGCCGGGGTCGTTCCACAGCACGCGGGCGATGCGCTTGTCGGCCTCGTCCGTGCCGTCGCAGACGATGACCACGCCCGAGTGTTGCGAGTAGCCCATGCCGACGCCGCCACCGTGATGCAGGCTCACCCAGGTGGCGCCGCCGGCGACGTTGAGCATCGCGTTGAGCAGCGGCCAGTCGCTGACGGCATCGGAGCCGTCCTGCATGGCTTCGGTTTCGCGATTCGGCGAGGCGACGGAGCCGGAATCGAGATGGTCGCGGCCGATGACGATCGGCGCCTTGAGTTCGCCATTGCGCACCATCTCGTTGAAGGCGAGGCCCAGCTTGTCGCGCAGGCCCAGACCCACCCAGCAGATGCGCGCGGGCAGGCCCTGGAAGGCGATGCGCTCGCCGGCCATATCGAGCCAGCGGTGCAGGTGCGGATCATCCGGAATGAGTTCCTTGACCTTGGCGTCGGTCCTGGCGATGTCCTCGGGATCGCCACTCAGCGCGACCCAGCGGAACGGGCCGATGCCGCGGCAGAACAGCGGGCGCACGTAGGCCGGCACGAACCCGGGGAAATCGAAGGCGTTGGCGCAGCCCTCGTCCTTCGCCATCTGCCGGATGTTGTTGCCGTAGTCCACGGTGGGAATGCCCGCGGCATGGAAGGCGAGCATCGCTTCGACGTGCACGCGCATCGACTGTTTGGCGGCGTCGCGCACCTTCTCCGGATTGGCGGTCTGCTCGGCGATCCATTGCTCGACGCTCCAGCCGATCGGCAGATAGCCGTGCACGGGATCGTGCGCGCTGGTCTGGTCGGTCACGCAATCCGGGCGCACGCCGCGCTTCACCAGCTCCGGCAGCACCTCGGCCGCGTTGCCCAGCAGCGCGATCGATTTCGCTTCGCCGGCCTGCGTGTATGTCTCGATACGCGCGAGTGCGTCGTCGAGATCGGTGGCCTGCTCGTCGACGTAGCGGGTCTTGATGCGGAAATCGATGCGGCTCTGCTGGCATTCGATGGTCAGGCTGCACGCCCCGGCGAGGCTCGCGGCCAGCGGCTGCGCGCCGCCCATGCCGCCGAGACCGGCGGTCAGAATCCACTTGCCGGTGAGATCGCCGCCGTAGTGCTGGCGGCCCATCTCGACGAAGGTTTCAAACGTGCCCTGCACGATGCCCTGGCTGCCGATGTAGATCCACGAACCGGCGGTCATCTGGCCGTACATCATCAGGCCCTTGCGATCGAGTTCGTGGAAGTGCTCCCACGTGGCCCAGTGCGGCACGAGGTTGGAGTTGGCGATCAGCACGCGCGGCGCATCGGCGTGCGTGCGGAACACGCCCACCGGCCTGCCGGACTGCACCAGCAGCGTCTCGTCGTCGCCGAGGGTCTTCAGCGATTCGACGATGGCATCAAAGCATGCCCAGTCGCGCGCGGCGCGGCCGATTCCGCCGTAGACGACGAGGTCTTCCGGGCGCTCGGCCACCTCGGGGTCGAGGTTGTTCATCAGCATGCGCAGCGGCGCTTCGGTGAGCCAGGAGCGGCAGCTGAGTGCATTGCCGCGCGGCGCGCGGATGACGCGCGAGGGATCGTGGCGCGAAGCGGTGTCGGACATGGCGGCGCATTCCTGCAATGACGATGCGGGGATTATCGCACCGCGCCGCACGGCAGCCTGACGCGCCGCGGCGTGAGCGGGACCGGTCCCGGCGGCTAAGCTGCCGCGCATGAAACGTACCGCCTGCCTGCTCGCCCTCGTCCTGTCCGCCGCGCTCGGCGCATGCACGTCCACATCAACGCCGCCGCAGGCGACGTCCGTTGCCGACGACGCGCCGGCGCGCGTGCTGGTGTTCACGCGCACGGCCGGCTTCCGCCACGATTCGATCCCGGTGACGGTCGATACGCTGCGCGCGCTCGGCAGCGCGCATGGTCTGACGCTTGAGACCACCGAGGACCCGACCCGCTTCGACGATGCGACGCTCGCCGGCTATCGCGCCGTGGTCTTCGCCCACACCACGCGCGAGGTGCTGGACCCGGCGCAGCAGGCGGCGTTCGAGCGCTACGTCGCGGGTGGCGGTGGTTTCATGGGCGTGCATGCCGCGGCCGACAGCGGCTACACCTGGCCGTGGTACGGCGATCTGGTCGGCGCGTGGTTCGCGCGGCATCCCGAAGGGCTGCAGTCGGTGCGCGTGGTGTTCGAAGACGGCGCCGGGCCGGATGGGCTGCAGGACTGGCACGTCACCGACGAGATCTACGACTACCGGCGCAATCCGCGCCCTTTTGTACGCGTGATCGCGTCGATCGATCCGGCGTCGCATCCCGATGGCGGCATGGGCGACGACCATCCGATCGCCTGGTGCCACACGAACGCCGGTGGCCGCGCCTGGTACACGGGGCTGGGCCACGACGCGGCGCTGTATGCCGATCCGGTGTTCCGCGCGCAGCTGTTGCGCGGCCTGCTGTGGACGACCGGACGCAGCGACGCCTGCTGAGTCCAAGCGGGCACCGCAGATACGAAAACGCCCGGCCGGAGCCGGGCGTTCTGCGTCGCGCGTGCGCGCATCTCAGTTGATCGAAGGATCCAGCCTGCGCAGCGCATCCTTGACGTCGGCCGAGCCGGTGCGGTCGATGTCCTCGCGCGTGTAGACGCGGCCACCCCCGGTGGTGCATTCCTGCTCGGCGCGCTTGGAGCGCGCGTTGCGGGCGGCCGTGATGCGCGAGCCGGTTTCGCGGATGCAGAAGCGGTCCGCGGCGCTGGCCCGCTGGCCTCGGTCGCGTACGGATTCCTCTTCCTCTTCTTCCTGCTGCTGCGCGTGCGCGACCTGCGAGACCGCACCGAACGCGAGGCCGGCGAAGATCGCCGCCGTCCACCATGCATGCTTCATGTCGCACCTCCCGGTGCAGTTCGACAGTGCGCCCACGATACGCGCGATGCACCGCCGCGGGGTCTGCGGGTGATGAATGTTCAGCCGGCGTGCCCGTGCCGTTGTGCCGTGCTTCATGCGGCTGACTGCGAGGCGTCATGTGTCGCCAGTATCCTGTACGCATGCCTCGAATGATCTATCCGCGCGCCTGCGCCCTGCTCCCGCTGTTGCTGTTGACCGCCTGCACCACGGTCGAAACCGCTGCTTCTTCCGACACCGTCCAGGCCTCTGCGCCGGTGGCCGATGCACGTCCGACCTTGCTGCTGGTGTCGCTGGACGGTCTGCGCCCCGACTATCTGGGTCGCGGCGAGACCCCGCACCTCGATGCGCTGGCACGCGGCGGCGTACAGGCCTGGATGCGGCCCTCGTATCCCTCGCTGACGTTCCCGAACCACTACACGCTGGTCACCGGCCTGCGCCCCGATCACCACGGCCTGATCCACAACTCGATGGTGGACGCGACGCTCGGCGATTTCCGCCTGTCGGACCGCGAAGCGGTAGGCAACGCCGCCTGGTACGGCGACGGCGAACCGCTGTGGGTGACGGCAGAAGACGCAGGCCTGCGCACGGCGACGCTGTCGTGGCCGGGCAGCGAAGCGCCTGTGCACGGCGTGCGTCCGACGCGCTGGTATCCCTTCGACGAGACCCGCCCGCTCGACACGCGCGTGGACACGGTGCTCGGCTGGCTGTCCGAACCCGATGCCACGCGCCCCGCGTTCGCCACGCTGTATCTCGAACACACCGACTCGGCCGGCCATCACTACGGTCCGGACTCGCCGCAACTGCATGCGGCGCTGCAGGCCGTGGATGCGGCGGTCGGGCGTCTGGTCGCGGGCCTGCGCACGCACGGGCTGCAGGACCGGGTGAACCTAGTCGTCGTCTCCGACCACGGCATGGCCGAGGTGCCGCCGGGCCAGGCGATCGCGGTCGAGGACATGGTGACGCTGGAAGAAGCGCGCGTGACCTCGACCGGCCAGGTGATCGGCATCGTGCCCAACGCCGGCTTCGAGGCGCAGGTGGCCCGCAAGCTGCTGGGCGCGCACGCGCAATACGACTGCTGGCGCAAGGGTGAACTGCCGGCACGCTGGAAGTTCGGCACCCACCCGCGCGTGCCGCCGATCGTCTGCCAGATGCACCTGGGCTGGGACGCCGTGCCACGCGATGCGCTGGCCCGACGCCCCGCGCACGCCCGCGGCTCCCACGGCTACGACCCCGCCCTGCCGGAGATGCGCGCGGTGTTCATCGCGAACGGACCGGCGTTCCGCAGCGGCGTCACGCTGGAAGGCTTCGACAATGTCGATCTGTATCCGATGCTCGCGCGGCTGATCGGGGTGACGCCGGCCCGGAACGACGGCAATGCGGACACGCTGGTGCCGGCGTTGCGGGATGGGGTGCGGTAAGCGGGATTGAGTGCGCTGGTTCGGGTCGGTGAGGGTGCCGCTGCATGTCGGGCCGTGAGTGATCGGGGCTTCCGGGTTCGATGCGCGCGTCTGCCCTCACCCCAACCCCTCTCCCAGTGGGAGAGGGGCTCGGTTGGCTGCGGCGCTACGCATCCGCAGCTGCCCGTAGATCATTGATCCATCGCGGCGCGCTTAAAGCCCCTCTCCGCTTGGGAGAGGGATTGGGGTGAGGGCAGACTCACGCGCCACACCCCACAGCATCCATGTCCGAATCCGGCCAGTCACGACCCGCGCCCGGTGCTAGCCTGCAGCGCATGTCCCCGCCCCTGCCCGCTTCCGACATCTGCGAACAGGCGCGCCTGAGTCGCGACGCGCGTTTCGACGGGCTGTTCTTCACCGCGGTGCGCACGACCGGCATCTACTGCCGGCCGGTGTGCCCGGCGCCCGCGCCGAAGGCCGTCAACGTCGTCTACTACCCGAACGCCGCCACAGCGGAAGTCGCAGGTTTTCGCCCCTGCCTGCGATGCCGGCCGGAGCTGTCGCCATCGGATGGCCACTGGCATCGCGGCGACGATCTCGTGGCGCGTGCATTGGCCTTGATCGACCAGGGCGCGTTGAACGAAGCGCCGCTGGCATCGCTCGCCGAGCGGCTGCACATCGGAGAACGCCAGCTGCGGCGGTTGTTCGTCGAGCGCCTGGGCGCGGCGCCGGTGGGGGTGCACGGCACGCGGCGTCTGCTGTTCGCCAAGCAGCTGCTGACCGAGACCGCGCTGCCGATCACCGAGGTCGCGCTCGCCGCCGGTTTCAACAGCGTGCGGCGTTTCAATGCGGTGTTCCAGGATGCGTACCGCACGCCGCCGCGCGACCTGCGCAAGGCGCCGCCCGAATCCACCGGCGACGCACTGACACTGCGCCTCGCCTATCGCCCGCCTTACGACCTGCCGGCGATGCTGGATTTCCTGCGCGGGCGCGCGTTGCCGGGCATCGAGGTCGTCGACGAGGTCGCCTACACCCGCGTGATCGGCACTGCGGAAGCACCCGGCTGGCTGCGGGTGCGCGCGTGGCCTGGCAGGCGTGGCGAGCCCGCGCCGGATGCGCTGCGCCTGGAACTGCACGGGTGCGCGCCGTCGCACCTGCAGGACACCGTGCAGCGCGTGCGACGGATGTTCGATCTCGACGCGGATCCACACGCGATTGCCGCGCATCTCGGCCACGACGCGCGACTGGCGCCCCTGCTGCGGGCGCGGCCGGGCCTGCGCCTGCCCAGCGGCTGGGACGGGTTCGAGATCGCGGTGCGCGCGGTCATCGGCCAGCAGGTCAGCGTCGCCGCCGCGCGCACCCTGACCGCGCGGCTCTCGCAACGCTTCGGCGCGCCGCTGCCGGAGGCGTTCACCGCGCAGGGATTCGCGCATCTGTTTCCCACGCCGGAGGTGCTCGTCGATGCCGACTTCGACGGCCTCGGCCTGATCGGCAGTCGCATCGCGACGATCCGCGGCATCGCCGCCGCCGTGCTCGACGGCCGCGTGGATTTCGATCGCGCCCGCACGCTCGACGACTTCGTCGAACGCTGGGTCGCCCTGCCGGGCATCGGCCCGTGGACCGCGCAGTACATCGCGCTGCGCGCGCTCGGCCACCCCGACGCGTTTCCCGCCGAGGATCTGGTGCTGCAGAAGCTGCTGCCGACCGACGGCACGCGCATGACGGCGAACGCACTGCGCGCGCACGCGAAGGCCTGGCGCCCGTGGCGCGGCTACGCGGTCTTCCATCTGTGGCGCGACGCATCTGCAGCCACGCCGGCGCGCGCCGCCACACCGACGCGCACGCGCGCCCGTTCCACACGGAGTCCATCGCCATGAGCCCGACCACCGCCCACGTGTTGACCCGCACCATCGACAGCCCGGTCGGCCCGCTGTTTCTCGCCGCATCCGACGCCGGCCTGCACGCGGTGGAGTTCGCCGAGCACCGGCATCCGGTGCCCCGCGGTGATGATTGGCGCGAGGGCGCACATCCGGTGCTCGATGCCACCGCGCAGCAACTGGATGACTATTTCGCCGGCACGCGACGGGCTTTCGACCTGCCGTTCGCCGCCCGCGGCACGCCGTTCCAGCAGCAGGTGTGGTCAGCGCTGACGCGCATTCCCTACGGCGCGACCGCCAGCTACGTCGAACTCGCGCGCATGGTGGACAAGCCCAGCGCGAGCCGCGCGGTCGGCGCCGCGAACGGCCGCAATCCGCTGTCGATCGTCGTGCCCTGCCACCGCGTCATCGGTGCCAGCGGCGCACTCACCGGCTTCGGGGGCGGCCTGCCGACCAAGGAATTCCTGCTGACGCTCGAAGGCGCCTGGCCGCGTGGTGCGCGCCTGCTGTAACGCAGTCTGCCGGGATACACGCGCGGCATCCGCCTCTACATTCCGCGGAACCGGTGCACGAACGCGGCGCTGACCGGCAGCGACTCCCGATGTCCGCGCAGTTCGATGCGCGCCTTGCCCAGCTCGTCGCGGCGCACGCGGTCGATCGTCGAGACGCGCACCACGGTGCCGCGATGCACCTGCCAGAACACGTCCGGATCGAGCCCCGCCAGCAGGTCCTTCACCGGCGTGCGGATCAGCGCCTCGCCGTCCGCGGTGACCACACGCACGTATTTGTCCTGCGCCTGGAAGAACAGCACCTCGTCGATGCCGATCATGCGCACGTGGTCACCGATGCTGGCACTGATCCAGCGGATCTGGCGCTCGCCGGCCGGGCGCAGCCGCGCTTCGAGACCGTCGACCAGCGCTTGCAGGTCTTCCGCCACCGGCTGCGCGAGGCGTGCCTGCAGGCGCTCGATGGCAACGTGCAGCCGCGCTTCGGTCACCGGCTTGAGCAGGTAGTCGACGGCGCCCGCCTCGAACGCGCGGATCGCGTACTCGTCATAAGCCGTCGTGAACACCACCAGACCGCCACCGGCGATGACGGCACGCGCGACATCGAGTCCACCGACGCCGGGCATGCGGATGTCGAGGAACGCGACGCGCGGGCGGTGTTCGGCTGCGGCCTGCAGCGCCGTGATGCCATCCTCGCAGGCGGCGATGATCTCCAGCGCCGGCCATGCGGTTTCGAGCATGTCCAGCAGGGCCGCCCGCTGCGGTGCCTCATCCTCGGCGATCAATGCGGTGACCGGTGCAGCGCTCATGCGGACTCATCCAGCGGCGTGCGGATTTCGGCCTGGGCGCCACCGCCTGCCGCGCCGGTCAGGCGCAGTGACGCGCGCGGACCGAACCGTGTCGCCAGCTGATCGCGGACGTTCGCCAGCCCCATGCCGCCGCCGACACCCGGCTGCAGGCCGGCGCCATCGTCGCTCACGCGGACATGCAGCGACGCATCGGCGCGCCATGCGCGGATCGCGATGTGGCCGGCGCCGGGTTTGGGCTCGATTCCGTGCTTGACCGCGTTCTCGACCAGCGTGATCAGCAGCAGTGGCGGATACGGCACCGCGCGCAGTCCGTCGTCGACTTCGACGGTGTACCGCAGCCGGTCTGCCGTACGCAGCCGCATCAGCTCGAGATAGTGCGTGCACAGATCCAGTTGTTCGCCGAGCGTGGAGCGCAGCGCCACTTCGCCGTCGCGCAGACGCGGAATTGTCGCGCGCAGGTAATCGACCAATGCGTCGAGCGTCGCCTCGGCGCGCGCCGCGTCCTGCCGTACCAGCGCGCGGACCGAGGCCAGCGTGTTGAACAGGAAGTGCGGCTCGACCTGCGCCTGCAATGCACCGAGCCGCAGATCGGATTCGCGCTTGTGCGCCTGCATCGTCGCGAGTTCGATCCGGTGCCGGCTCTCGGCCAGGCGCCGTTGCTCGCTGAAGTAGGCGCGCAGCGCCGCGCCACCGCCCACCAGACCGTAGATGCAGACGACGGTCAACACCTGGAGCGCGACCGCGCCGGAACGCGCGGCGCCGGACGCGTACTGCGCGCGGACTGCCTCGAGGTCATAAGGCGCCTTGCCCATCTCGGCCACCATGAACGCGTCGATCCGCGTACTCGCCCACCGGTCGGCGAAGTAGGACAACGCGATCCCGACGCACAGCGAAAGCACCACGAAGGTCCGTTCGCGCCGCAACGGCAGACGCAGATGCCGCACGCAGGTCGCCAGCAACGGACCGGCGGTCGTCATCAGCACGAACGCGGCGAACATGTAGGCCGACGCGGTCAATGCACCGACCGCAGTCACCGGGCCGATCAACGCACCCAGCAGTGTCAACAGCGAGAAACCCAAGATGACGCTGCAGAACAGCAGCGTGCGGCCGACGAGCCAGGGCGCGCTGAAGACCGGATAGCGGCGGTAGCGGGTCCACAGGAAACCGCCGCCGATCGCGACATCGTCGGGCAGCGGCTGGCGAAGCGGCACGGCGTCAATGCGCATCGACATGCCCTCAGTCACGTTCGCCGCGCATGATCTGACCGCCCTGATGCAGCTCGAGCGATGTCACCGTGTCGTCCGCGTCGCGCTGGAAGTGCAGCTCGATGCCGAAGGCCGGCGCGGCGAAGCGGTCGGTGCCGGTGGCGTCGAGCGGAAGCGCGCCCTGTCCGGTCGCCTGCGCGCGGAGCCGGCCGTCGGCGCTGTCGACCCTGAGCACGAAGTCCGGCATCAGCGTGTAGTCGCCAGCGTAGTCGGCGAGCGGCACGTCGGTCGCCTGCGCTGCCGTTGGCCGGGTATCGGTCGCACGTGTCGCCGCCATCGCGCCGCCGCCCTGGTGCCAGACGAAGCTGTAGCTGCCATCCGCCGCGCGCTTCGGCGACAGCAGGGCGTCGAACTGCACCGGAAAGAAATCCCCTGCATCGTCGTAGCCCAGTTCGAAGATCGGCTGGCCGGCGGGATGGATCGTCAGCGCGTCGCCCCTGCGCGCCAACTCGACCTGCATGCCGGCGCCGAGCCGCCAGGTACCCACCAGTCCGTCGACGAGTGCCGACGGCGGTGTCGCCAGCTTGCGCGGCTTGCCGACCGGCACTGATGGATCGAGCAGATGCGCGCCCAGACTGCCGAGACCGCCGAGCGCGGTCAGCGCCGTGTCCGAGAGGATCACGACCCCGCGCTCGTGCGCAGGATCGAACCCGACCAGCGACGAGAAGCCGCCGGTGCCGCCCTCGTGCATCAGCACCTCGCGACCGGCCAGCGGCGCGATCATCCAGTGCATCGCCATCGGTGGCTGTTGCGACACCGGTTGCTGGGTGCGCTGCAACGCGGCGAGTACCGGCGCGGCCGTCGCGCCCTCCGCCTGGCCGAGCTGCGCCTGGACGTAGCGGACCATGTCGTCGAGCGTGGCACGCACGCCGCCGACGCCGGCCATGTCCCCGGGAATCGTCCAGGCCGGGGTCTCGTTGCCGTTGGGCAGGTGCCCCGCCGCCGCACGCACGCCATCGGGGCGCTGCGCGATATAGGCGTGGTCCATGCCGAGCGGCGCGAACAGCTGCGCATCGATCAGCGACTCGAACGGCTGGCCGGCGCGCTGCGCGACGGCATACGACAGCAGCATCGACGCGAAATTGGAGTACTCGAACTGCGCACCCGGCGCGCGCGTCAGGGTGACATCGGCCAGCGAGGCGAGCAGCGCCTCCGGCGTCAGCGCCGCATAGGGATCGGCGGGATCGGTAATCGGCATCCGCGTCGGCAATGCGGGCAGGCCGGACGTGTGGGTGACCACGTGGCGCAGCAGGATCGGCTGGCCTTCGAATGTCGGCACCGCGGTCCCTGCAGGCAGCCAGGCCGACAGCGGGTCGTCGAGAGACGCCTGGCCCTCGGTGATCAGCTGCGCAAGCAACGCGGCGGTCATCGTCTTGCTGACCGAGCCGATCTCGAATGCACTGTCGGCGCCGATACGCGGGTTGGCCGTGCCGTCGGCGCAGCGATACGTCCGCGCCACGGTGTCGCCATCGACGACGGCGACCGCGAGGCACGCGCCGGTGCGGTCTTCCATGAGCCGCTGATCGACGATGCCAGCGAGTTCGCCATCGGTCATCGCGGATGCGCCGCTACTGACGGCGAGCATCGCGGCGAGGGTCAAAGCGTTGGGCCACATGCGGATCTCCTGTCCATGAGTAGGATCGTGATGCTGCAACGGCAACGCGACCTGTGCACGGGCGTGCGACGAACCACCCGATCCGGCGGATGAACGCCGCGCTGGCGCGCCGGCGGCGCGGCGAACCTGCCGTGTCGCGCCCATTCGATCAGTCGGCCAGCACCGCCCGCATTGCGTGCGCGTAGCCGCGCGCGGCGTCTGCATGCAGTGCATGACGCCCCCCGGTAACGACCGTCCGCCCGGCCACGTGGACCTCGCGCGCCAGGGGCCGGTTGCCGGCGAACAGCCAGCGGTCGAGCACGTCGTCTTTCGTCGCGCCGGCGAGCAGCGGTGCATCGGCGTCGAGTACGACTGCATCGTCAGCTGCGTCGAAGCCGGTCGACGCCGCGGCACTGGCCTGCACGCCGGCGAACAGCGTCGCGCCGACGCTGGGCGTCGCGGCTGCGACCGCGATGTTGCGGCGCTGCGTGACGAGGCGCTGGCCGTATTCCAGCCAGCGCAGCTCCTCGACCGGCGAGACCGAAATGTGCGAATCCGACCCGATGCCCCAGGCGCCGCCGGCATCGAGGTACTCGCGCAAGGGGAACAGGCCGTCGCCGAGATTGGCTTCCGTCGTCGGACACAGCGCGACGGTCGCGCCGCTGCGCGCGATGCCGGCGACTTCGGCCGCGTCGAGATGGGTCGCGTGCACCAGCGTCCAGCGCGCGTCGACCGGTGCGTTGTCGAGCAGCCACGCGACCGGGCGCCCACCACGCACCGCGAGACATTCGTCGACCTCGGGCACCTGCTCGGCGATGTGGATGTGGAGCCGTGCATCGTCCGGCAGGCCGTCCAGCACTGCGTGCATCGCATCGACCGGCACGGCGCGCAGGCTGTGCAGCGCGCAGCCGACGCGCAGCGTGTCGTCCCGGCGCGCGTGCAGATCGGCGAACAGCCGCAGGTAGCCGTCCACGTCGTGGCCGAAGCGGCGCTGGCGTTCGCCGAGCGGCCGCCCGTCGAACCCGCCGGTCATGTACAGCACCGGCAGCAGCGTCAGCCGGATGCCGGTGATGCGCGCGGCGTCGATCAGCGCATCGGCCATCGCGCTCGCGGGCGCGTAGGGCGCACCGTCCGGTGCGTGGTGGACGTAATGGAATTCGCAGACCGTCGTGTAGCCCGCTTCGAGCATCTCGACGTAGAGCTGCGTGGCGACCGCGCGCAGGGTGTCGGGATCGAAGCGACCGGCCATGCGGTACATGGTCTCGCGCCAGGTCCAGAACGAATCGGCCGGATCGGTCTGCACTTCGGCCAGGCCGGCCATCGCCCGCTGAAACGCATGCGAGTGCAGGTTCGCGATACCGGGCAGGCGCCAGCCTGCGGACGTGCGCTCGGCATGGATCGCGGGGACATCGTGCATCGGGCCGGCTCCTCGAAAACGTGTGCGGTAGGCTAGCTGGTCTTCCGCCCGGGAACATGCGATGCGTCCAACTTCGATCGCCCTGCTGTGCGCACTGGTCGCCGTTACCGGCGGCCTGGTGGCGGTGTTCGCCGGCGTGTCCTCGAGCCGCAAACGGCAGTCCGATGCGTCGTCCGGCGGCGATGGCGTCCTGGTCGAGGCCGGGTCGAAACACGGACGCCATGACGCCGGTGATTGGGGCTCGGACGGTGGCGGTGATGGAGGCGGCGGTGGCGATTGAATCCTGGGACGGCCTGCTGCTGGGCGCGACGCTCGCGACGCTGGCCGACGACGCGGGCTACGGCCTTACCGACGACGGTGCACTCGCCTGGCGCGATGGCGTGATCGTCTACGCCGGTCCGCGCACCGGACTGCCGGCCGACGCGGAAGCCAACGCCGATCTCGTCGTCGAAACCGATGGGCTGGTCACGCCCGGCTTGATCGACTGCCACACGCACGCGGTATTCGCGGGCAACCGCGCCGCCGAATTCGAGCAGCGCCTGCAGGGCGCGAGTTACGAGGAGATCGCGCGTGCCGGTGGCGGCATCGTTTCGACGGTGCGCGCGGTGCGCGAGGCCGAGGAGGACACGTTGCTCGCGCAGTCGTTGCCGCGCGCGCGCGCACTGGTCGCCGATGGCGTGACGACGCTGGAGATCAAATCCGGCTACGGCCTCGACTTCGACAACGAGCGCAAGATGCTGCGCGTCGCGCGGCGTATCGGCTCGGTGCTGGGCATCACCGTGCGCACGACCTTTCTGGGCGCGCACGCGTTGCCGCCGGAGTTCGCGGGCCGCAGCGATGCCTACATCGACGCCGTCTGCGACTGGCTGCCGCGCCTGCACGCGGAAGGCCTGGTGGACGCCGTCGATGCGTTCGCCGAGCGCATCGCCTTCAGCGTGGACCAGACGCGCCGCGTGTTCGAGGTGGCCAACGCGCTCGGCCTGCCGGTGAAGCTGCACGCCGACCAGCTCAGCGATGGCGCAGGCGCCGCGCTGGTGGCGGAGTTCGGTGGCCTGTCGGCCGATCACGTCGAACACACCTCGCCCGCCGGCGTAGCCGCGATGGCCGCGGCCGGCACCGTCGCCGTACTGCTGCCGGGCGCATTCCACGTGCTGCGCGAAACCACACTGCCGCCGCTCGAGTCGTTCCGCAGCGCCGGCGTGCCGATGGCGGTCGCGACGGATTGCAATCCGGGCACGTCCCCGCTGCTGTCGCTGCGTCAGGCGATGCAGCTGTCGTGCACACATTTCCGCTTGACGCCGGAAGAGGCGCTGCGCGGCGCGACCGTGCACGCGGCGCGTGCGCTCGGCCTGGCCGATCGCGGACGTTTGGTGGTGGGCCAGCGCGCTGATTTCGCCTGCTGGCAGCTCGCGCAGCCGGCCGAGCTCGTCTACTGGCTCGGCGGTCCCCTGCTGGCGATGTCGTTCGCGGGCGGCAATCGTCTGGCCTGAGCGCAGCGGACGCCCCGAAACGCGAAAGCCCCGCACAGGCGGGGCTTTCGACGCGCGGCGGGGCCTGGAACTCAGGCCTTCTTCGCGACGGCCTTCTTCGCCGGTGCCTTGGCAACGGTCTTGCTGCCGGCGGCCTTCTTCACGACCGGTGCGGTCGCGGTGCCGGTGGCCTTGACGAGGCCCTTCGAGCGGCTGTTGCCGTAGCTCGAGTTGTAACGCTTGCCCTTGAGGGTCTTGCGGTCGCCCTTACCCATTACTGTGCTCCTGGAGTGCTGCGTGTTGAATTCGTCTGGCGCGATGTGCGCCGCCAGGGCGCACAGGACCGCGGATTCTAGCACGCGGCCCGAAGTCGGAAGGCGCTCAGCGCCCCGCGCTGGCGTGGGTCAGGCGCAGGTTCAGCAGATGCGCGCCGGCCAGCAGCAGGCCGCCGATGCTCATCACCACGGCATGGGTCACGGTGTGATCGTGCAGATGGGTGAACGAGCCGGCCCAGACCAGCGCGAGACCGGGCACCAGCAGGGCCCAGGCGCGGAACGCGCGATGGCGGCGCCAGCCCAGGGTCAGCGTGGTCGCGCCCAACAGGGTGGCGAACACGACGAAGGCCTGGTCGATGTCGACCCAGCCGCCGATGTTCAGCCCGAACGCCGGCAGCAGCGCCAGCGCAACCGGCAACAGCGCGCAGTGGACCGCGCACAGGAACGACGCGGCGAAACCGACGCGGTCTGCGCGTTGCAGGGTGGAATCGTGTGCAGCCATGTCTTTTGGGGGGTGCGGGGATTTGCGTAACATTATAACATTCCCTCTTCGCCCACCAGTGTACTGCATCCGCAATGACCAGAAGCTGCCGTTCCGCCCCCGCCCCGACCCGTCTCGCCATCGCCGTCGCCCTGCTGCTGCCGACCGCCGCGTTCGCCCAGTCGACCAGCCAGACCCATGCGCATCCGACCACGCTCGACCGCGTCCAGGTCACCGCGACGCCGCTCGGTGGCGACGCCGAGGATCTCGCGCACCCGGTGGAGGTGCTGTATGGCGACGCGCTGGAAGACCGCAAGGCCGGCACGCTCGGCGACACCGTGTCGTCATTGCCGGGCGTGCAGAGCGGGTTCTTCGGCACCGGTGTCGGCCGCCCGATCATCCGCGGCCAAGAAGGCCCCCGCGTGCAGGTGCTCTCGGGCGGCATCGGCAGCATGGACGCCTCCACGGTCAGCGCCGACCACGCGGTCAGCATCGAGCCCTTCCTCGCCGACCAGATCGAGGTGCTCAAGGGTCCGGCCAACCTGCTCTACGGCAGTGGCGCAATCGGTGGCGCGGTCAACGTGGTCGACGGCCGCATCGCGCGCGAAGTGCCGGACCGCCCGATCAGCGGTCGCGCGGAACTGCGCGCCGGCAGCGGCAACGACGAGCGCAGCGGCATGTTCCGCCTCGACGGCGTCAGCGGCGAGAACCTGGTGCTGCACGTCGATGGCGTGATCCGCAATACCGGCGACTTCGACATTCCCGGCTTCGCCCTGGCGCCCGAAGACCATGACCACAACCCTGACCACGACCACGACGAAGCACATGCGGACGAAGAGAACGCCTTCGGCGTGCTGCCCAACAGTTCGATCCGCACCCGCGCCGGCGCCGTCGGCGCCACATACTTCGGCGAACGCGGCCATCTCGGTGTCGCGCTGAGCACCTACCGCACCAACTACGGCCTGCCCGACGGCGCGCATTCGCACGAGGAAGAAGAAGGCGGCCACGATCACGATCACGATGACGACCATGACCACGATCACGACCATGCCGAAGACGCGCATGAGCACGGCTCGGTCCGCATCGATCTGGTGCAGAACCGGCTCGACCTGAAAGGCGGCATCTACGATCCGCTGCCGTTCCTCAGCGCGTTGAACGTGCGTGCGGCCTACAACGACTACGAGCACGTCGAACTCGAAGGCGACGAGATCGGCACCCGGTTCACCAACAAGGGCACCGAGGCCCGCATCGAGGCGGTGCAGAACCCCTTCAACGGCTGGAACGGCGCGTTCGGCCTGCAGATCGGCCACGTCGATTTCAGTGCGGTCGGCGAAGAGGCCTTCGTGCCGCCGAGCGTGACCGACACCCTCGGCCTGTTCGTCGTGCAGGAGAAGGAATTCGGACCGGTGAAGCTCGAGTTCGGCGGCCGCCACGAGCGCGTCGAGATCGATCCGGCGGACGGTGAGTCGCGCAAGTTTGACGCCAGCAGCCTGTCCGGGGCGGCGATCTGGCACCTGACGGACGTGTTCGACCTGCGCTTCGGTGCCGACATTTCCGGCCGCGCGCCGACGAACGAGGAACTGTTCGCCGCCGGTCCGCACATCGCGACGCGCTCGATCGAAATCGGCGACGCGGACCTCGACACCGAACGCGGCCAGCGTCTGGAAGTCGGCGTGCACGCGCACACCGACCGCGTCGAGTTCAAGGCGGCCGTCTACCAGACCCAGTTCAAGCGCTTCACCTACCTCGCCGACACCGGCGTGGTCGAGGACGATCTGCCCGTGCGGCTGTGGACGCAGGGCGATGCGACGTTCCGCGGCGCGGAGGCCGAGGCGAAGTTCCATCTGGTCGAATCGGATGCCGGTGATTTCGATCTGCGCGTGTTCGGCGATGTCGTGCGCGCGGAACTCGACGGCAGCGGCACCCGCACGGTGCAGTTCGCGGTGCCGCACGGCGACCATGCGCACAACTACGAAACCGAGATCGCGCTGGGCGGCAATCTGCCGCGTATCGCGCCCTCACGCATCGGCGCGGACCTCAACTGGAGCCTTGGTGGCTGGCGCGCCAACATCGGCGCGGTGCGCTACCAGAAGCAGGACCGCGTGGCGGCGCTCGAAGCACCGAGCCCGGGCTACACGCTGGTCAATGCCGGTGTCGCCTGGCGCGTCGGTGAAGCCGACGGCACCCAGTGGGAGCTGTTCCTCGACGGTCGCAACCTGACCGACCAGGAAGCCCGCCCGCACACCTCGCTGCTGCGCGATTTCGCGCCGCTGCCCGGCCGCACCGTCGCCGGCGGCATTCGCGTCTATTTCTGATGCGTCTCCCCGCCGGCACGCACTGACCGGTCCCCGCTCTCTCCAGTGACGCCTGCGTCACCGCCCCGCCCCGGTTTCCGGTGCGGGGCTTTTTTTTTACGCGGCTGGATAGTCGGCCACGGTCGCGCCGGGTCAGCCGATCACAACCCTTGAACGCCTGGGATGAAGCGGATGCGTCTGCGGAGCCGGTGACCGATGCTCCCGACGCGCGATCGAAGCGTCGACGGCGCCGGAAATCCGCTCAGTCGGCCGGAGCGTCCGCGCACTGCGCGCACAGGCCGTGCACTTCCAGCGTCTGCGCCTGCGGCACGAACCCCAGTGCACGGGCGCGTTCGTCGAGCGAGGCGACGACCGCCTCGTCCTCCAGCTCCACGGCGCTGTGGCAGCGATCGCAGATCAGGAACGGCACCGAATGCTGCGCCGTACTCGGATGGTGGCAGGCCACGAATGCGTTGACCGACTGCAGCTTGTGGATGAAACCGTTGGCCAGCAGGAAATCCAGCGCGCGATACACCGTCGGCGGCGCCGCAGCGCCGGGTCCGTCGCCCTCGCGCACCTGGTCGAGCAGGTCATAGGCCTTCAGCGGCCGGCCTGCCTGTGCAATCAACCCGAGCACATGCGCGCGGATCGGCGTGAGCCGCAGGCCGCGCTCGCTGCAGGCGTGCTCCACCGCACGGATGAAGCCCGCGGCATCGTCGACGTGGTGGTGTGGATCCGTGCAGGTGTGGTCGTGCTTGGCCATGCGCCCATGATGGGTGCGAGGGCGCACCGACTCAAGCGTGGCCGTGTTTTCACGCGAGGTTCGGCGTGGTCGCTTCAAGCCGGTGTCCGACTCGCGATGCGATTGGTCTTTAGACCCGCCAGGGATCCGTACGCTCACTGACCGCTGCTGCTCGACGACGACACACAGCATTTGCTAACCCGGAGGGCGCCGCACATGGATGTGCGGCGTTTTCCGACTGAGGCAGGATGCCGAGTCGGAAAATCCCGGTGCACTACAAGCCGCGGGCTTCGGACGTGTCGGGGAGACGTTTTTCTTTGGTTCCGTTTCTTTTGGCGTCAACCAAAAGAAATGAACTCGGCCGCGTCAGCGGACGAAAGCGTTTGATCTACGCCCGCGCGTGTTGGCGATTCGCCTTCGGCGAGAAGCGAAGTCCAGAGCTTCCACTCGCCTTGCGGCGAGCGGGTTCATTTCTTTTGCTGGTCCAACGCACGCAGTGCGAACGGCGAAGCCGGCCCCGAAGGGGCGAGCATCGAAGATGCGAGTCAAAGAAACGGAACCAAAGAAAACGGCCTCCCCGACTCGTCCACAGCCCGCGGCGTCACGCGTACCAGGATTTTCCGAATCGGCATCCTGCCTCGATCGGAAAACGCCGCCCATCCATGGTCGGCGCCCTACGGGTCTCTAAGCAGCGCCGCAACTTCAAGTCTCTTGAAAAGCAGAGCAACGCGCGAAACAAAATCCAGAACAACGCAGCCTCAGCCCGCATCCCCTTCCGGAATCATCCCGATCGCCACATCGATCTGCGCCAGCGCATTCTCGCGCCCGGCCAGATACACCGTATGCCCGATATCCGGACTCACCTGGGTGCCGGTGATCGCGACCCGCAGCGGCTGCGCCACCTTGCCCATGCCCAGACCCAGGATCTCGACGGTCTCGCGGAACGCCGCATCGATCGCCTCGACGTTCCACTCCGGCAGCGCGGCGAAACGCGCGCGGACATCGGCCAGCGGCGCGCGGGCTTCGGCCTTCAGGTGCTTGGCGACCGCCTTCTCGTCGTACGCCGTGATCGGGCGGTACCAGACCGCCGCACGCTCGGACATTTCCTTGAGCGTCTGCACGCGGTCGCGCAGCGCGACCACGACATCGGCCGGCGCGGGGCCTGCCGACAGGTCGTAACCGTCGCTGCGCAGATGCCATTCCAGATGCGCGGCGACCGCGGCCGGGTCGTCGGACTTCAGATACTGCTGGTTGAGCCAGCCGAGCTTGGCCATGTCGAGACGCGCGGCCTTGGCGTTGACGTCTTTGAGGTCGAACAGCTGCTGCATCTCGGTGATCGAGAAGATCTCCTGGTCGCCGTGCGACCAGCCCAACCGCACCAAGTAGTTCAGCAGCGCGTGCGGCAGGTAGCCGGCGTCGCGGTACTGCATGACGTCCGCCGCGCCGGTGCGCTTGGACAGCTTGGCGCCCTGCTCGTCGAGGATCATCGGCAGGTGCGAGAATGCGGGCACTTCCGCGCCGAGCGCGCGGTAGATGTTGATCTGCCGCGGCGTGTTGTTGACGTGGTCGTCGCCGCGCACGACGTCGGTGATGCCCATGTCCAGATCGTCGACGACGACGGCGAAGTTGTAGGTCGCGTAGCCGTCGGGGCGGAAGATCACCAGGTCGTCGAGTTCGCTGTTGGCGATCTCGATGCGGCCCTTGACCTTGTCCTCCCAGACCACGCTGCCGTCGAGCGGATTCTTCAGGCGGATCACGCGGTTCGGATCGTCACGCTTCGGTTCGTTGCGCTCGCGATACGCGCCGTTGTAGCGCGGCTTTTCGCCCGCGGCCATCGCCGCTTCGCGCATCGCATCGAGCTCCGCCTTCGACTCGTAGGCGTAATAGGCCTTGCCGTCGGCGACCAGTTGCTCGGCGACTTCGGCGTAGCGGTCCAGTCGATGCGTCTGGTAGATCGGGCCTTCGTCGTAACCCAGGCCCAGCCACTCCATCGCTTCGAGGATCGCGTCGATCGCGGCCTGGGTGCTGCGTTCGCGGTCGGTGTCCTCGATGCGCAGCACGAACTCGCCGCCGCGCCTGCGCGCCTCCAGCCAGCAGTACAGCGCCGTGCGCGCGCCGCCGATGTGCAGGTAGCCGGTGGGACTGGGGGCGAATCGGGTGCGGCAGGACATGCGCGGAACTCGGCGTGGGGACAGCGCGCATTCTAACCGGCGCGCCCAGCCGGCCACGGCGGCCGGATTACAATGGCGCCATGACGACGCTTTTCATCTCCGACCTGCATCTGGATCCGGCGCGTCCGGAGATCACCGCGCTGTTCCTGGACTTCCTTGAGGGTGAAGCGCGCAGCGCGGATGCGCTCTACGTCCTCGGCGATCTGTTCGAATCCTGGGTCGGTGACGACGATCCGTCCGACGCCGGTGCCCAGGTCGCCGGACGCCTGGCCGCGCTGTCGGAGACGGGTGTGCCGGTGGCCTTCATGCACGGCAACCGGGATTTCCTGGTCGGCCATGACTACGCGCGGCGCGCCGGCATGCGCCTGTTGCCCGATCCCGCGGTGATCGATCTCTACGGCCGGCCCGTGCTGCTGACCCACGGCGACCTGCTGTGCACCGGCGACGTCCAGTACCAGGCGGTGCGCGCGCAGGTGCGTGATCCGGCCTGGCAGTCGCACATGCTGGCGCAGCCGCTCGCCGCACGCGTGGCATTCGCGCAGCAGGCACGCGACGCCAGCCAGGCGCGGGCCGCCAGCCTGCGTGGCGACGGCACGATGGAAACCGTCACCGACGTGGCGCCGGACACGGTCGAGGACTGGTTCGGGCGCTACGGCGTCGACACGATGATCCACGGGCATACGCATCGCCCCGCGATCCACGACCTGCAGGTCGCCGGCCGCGATTGCAGGCGCATCGTGCTCGGCGACTGGTTCGAACAGGGTTCGGTGCTGCGTGCATCCGCGGACGGGCGACTGGCGCTGTCGGCGCTGCCCACCGCGATCTGATCGCGGCTCGATCGGAGGTGCGTCTCCGCCAGGAGCGCGTTTGCGCGCGATGCCTCTCCCTGCGCCTGATCGCGTGCAAGCGTGCGCCTGCCTGCATGCAGCGCTAGCGTTCGGCGAGGGCCTGCAGCGCGGCCAGCTCTTCGTCGCTGAATCCCGCCGCGGCGCGGGCGTCGAGATTGAACGGGCCGTGCAGCACGGCGCGCGCGTACGCCGACAGCAGGTCGCGGAACGTCGGTTCGGGCTGCACGCCGCGGCGCTCGCAGAACCAGCGGAACCAGCGGCTGCCGGCGGCGACGTGCGCGACTTCCTCGCGGAGAATCACCTCCAGCACGGCGACGGTCTCGTGGTCGCCGAGCCCACGCAGCTTGACGATCATCCCCGGCGTCACGTCCAGGCCGCGTGCCTCCAGCACACGCGGCACCAGCGCCATGCGCGCCATGCCGTCGTGCGCGGTCTTCTCGCACATTTCCCACAATCCGTTGTGCGCGTCGAAATCGCCGTAGTCGAACCCGAGTGCGCGCAAACGGTCGCGCAGCATGACGAAATGCCGCGCCTCGTCATCGGCCACCGACACCCAGTCGGCGTAGTAATCGGCAGGCAGTTCGCGGAAGCGGTAGACCGCGTCCCAGCCCAGATCGATGGCATTGAGCTCGATGTGCGCGATGGCGTGGATGAACGCCGCGCGGCCTTCGTCGCTGCCGAAGCCGCGCCGCGGCAGTTCGCGCGGATGCACGAGTTTCGGGCGTTCGGGGCGGCCCGGCATGCCGATCGGCCCGGGCGCAGGCGCGTTCGTATCGAGCGGCAGCGCGCCCTCGCGGAACCGGCGCGCGTAGGCTGCGGTCAGCGCGATCTTGTCATCGGGATCGCGCGCATCGAGACAGTGGCGCGCGGCCGCGAACAGATCCGCCGCGTCCGCGACCACCACCGCGCTCACGCGCGGCGCTTCTTCTTCGCGTCGTCGCTGCGCAGCTGCTGCAGACGCTCGAAATAGCCGCCTTCGATGCCGGTGACGTACTCGCCGCTGAAGCAGGAGCTGTCGAACCGGCGCTCGGGGAATTTCGGACCGGCGACGGCGGTTTCGAGATCGGCGAGATCCTGGTAGATCAGCCAGTCGCAGCCGAGGAAGGCTTCGATCTCTTTTTCGGTGCGGTTGTGCGCGACCAGTTCGTCGACCGACGGCATGTCGATGCCGTAGATGTTGGGATGCCGGACCGGCGGCGCGGCCGAGGCGAGATACACCTTCTTGGCGCCCGCGTCGCGCGCCATCTGCACGATCTGCTTGGACGTGGTGCCGCGCACGATCGAGTCGTCGACCAGCAGCACCACGCGGTTGCGGAATTCCAGCGGAATCGGATTGAGCTTGCGCTTGACCGACTTCGCGCGCTCGCCCTGCCCCGGCATGATGAAGGTGCGCCCGACGTAGCGGTTCTTGATGAAACCCTCGCGGTACTTCACGCCCAGCACGTTGGAAATTTCCAGCGCCGCATCGCGCGAGGTGTCCGGAATCGGAATCACCGTGTCGATGTCGTGGTCGGGGCGCAGGCGCAGGATCTTCTCGCCCAGCGTGACGCCCATGCGCATGCGCGCCTTGTGCACCGAGATGTTCTCGATCATCGAGTCCGGACGCGCGAAATACACGTATTCGAAGATGCACGGCGCATGCGGCTGCCGGGGCGCGCATTCGCGGTGGTGCAGCTCGCCGCGTGCGGTGATGACGATGCCCTCACCCGGCTCCACGTCGCGCAGATGCTCGAACCCGAGGATGTCGAGCGCGACCGATTCCGACGCCACCGCGTACTCGGTGCCCTCGCTGGTTTCGCGCTTGCCCAGCACCAGCGGACGGATGCCGTGCGGATCGCGGAACGCGACCAGGCCCAGACCCAGCACCGTCGCGACCACCGCGTATCCGCCCTTGGCGCGGCGGTTCACGCCTTCGACCGCGCGGAACGCGGCCTCGGGCGTCAGCGCCTTCTCGCGGTCGAGCTCGTGCGCGAACACGTTGAGCAGCACTTCCGAATCCGACTCGGTGTTGACGTTGCGGCGGTCGGTTTCGAACACCTGCTGGCGCAGCTGGTCGGTGTTGACCAGGTTGCCGTTGTGGGCGAGCGCGATGCCGTAGGGCGAGTTGACGTAGAACGGCTGCGCTTCGTCATGGCCCTCGCTGCCGGCGGTGGGATAGCGGCAGTGGGCGATGCCCACGCGCCCCTGCAGCAGATCCATCGCCCTGGTGTCGAACACGTCGCGCACCAGGCCGTTGCCCTTGTGCACGCGCATCACCGTGCCGTTGGAGACGGCGATGCCGGCCGCGTCCTGCCCGCGGTGCTGCAGCACAGTCAGGCCGTCGTACAACGCGGCTGCGACTTCAGAGGTTCCGACAATCCCGACGATCCCGCACATGTTCGATTTCCAGTTCGGCTTGGGGCGCGCGGACGCGCCGGTATGAAGTGTGGGGCGATGCGTCCCGGCGGGGCTCAGGGATGCGAGCGGACCAGACCGTCGACGCCCACCGCGCTGCGGACGCGCGTCTTGAGCTGATCGGCGTCGCCGCGCGACGCGACCGGGCCGGCCTTGACCCGGGTCAGGCGCCCCTTGTCGGTCTCGACCGAATCGGTGAACGCGGTGATGCCGGCGCCGCGCAGACGATCGCGCATCGCGTTGGCATCGGCGGCGTTGCTGAAGGCGCCCACCTGGACCACGAAGCCGGTGCCCGACGTCGGCGCAGCTGCGGCCGGCGGCGGCGTTGCGGGCGCTGCGGCGGGGGGTGTCTGTGCAGGCGGCGTGCGCGCAACTGGTCGCGCCGCGGGCGCGTCCTGCGGCAGTGGCTCGGTCGTCGGCGTCGCGGGCGCAGGCGCGGGGGTCGGGCGCGAGGCTACCGGCGTGGCCGGCGCCGGCGTGTCCGGACGCGCCACGTCGGGCCGGGTGCCCGCATCGAGCGTGACCACGCGCGGGGTCACGTCGTCGCGGACCTGCGCGGCGCGCACGCGGACGATCTCGGCGTCGGCGCGATTGGCATACGGCCCGAGACGTACACGCTGTGCCGGCTTGCCGTTGAGCGTGAAGCCTTCGCGGTAGCCGGTCAGGCCGGACTGGGACAGCTGGCGCAGGATCGCATCGGCATCGGCCTCGTTGGCGAACGCGGCGTAATGCACGGCGTACCCGCCGCCGGCCGCGGTGACGGGCAAGGCGGTGTCCTGGTCGGCCGTATCGACGGTCGGCAGCGCGCTGCCATCCGGCCGGGTGGCCGCCGGCGCCGCGGGCGCCGCTTCGGACACCGGCGCGCCTGCGAGCGCACCGCCCGCGCGCGCCGGTGGCGGCGCGATCAACGGCAGGTCGACGGTCTTGTAGTCGCCCGCCGGCGCATCGGGCACGTCCAGCGACATGTCCGGCAGGCCGCTCGCGGGCGCAGGGCCCTTGATCAGCATCGGCAGGAAAATGACCGCGAGCGCGATCAGCACGGCGGCGCCGATCAGGCGTTGTTTCAATGCAGGCGACATGCGGAATCCGGACACGGGGCCGCGCAAATTATACGCGCCGTCCCGCCCTGCTTCTTAACGCCTGCCCTGCAGCGCCTGCAGGGCCGCCGCCGCGGCGTGGAACGTGCCGAACACCAGGATGCGGTCGCCGGACGCGGCATCGGCCCGCGCCGCAGCCAGTGCCGCATCGACATCGGCGTGCTCGGCGATCCCGCCGGCCAGCGTGGCAGGCAGGCGTGCGCGCAGCGTGGCGGCATCCTGGCCGCGGGCGCCGGCGGCGGTAGATCCCGCCAGATGCCAATGGGCGATCGAAGGCGCCAGCGCGCCCGCCACACCGGCTGCGTCCTTGTCCGCGAGCGCGGCGTAGACCGCCACCGTGCGGCCCGCGGCCGGCGACGCGACCAGCCACTCGGCCAGCGCCTGCGCCGCTTGCGGGTTGTGGGCCACGTCGACGACGATCTCCACCCCCCCGCGCTCGAAGCGCTGCAGGCGCCCGGCCACGGTCGCGCCGGCAATCCCAGCCGCGAGCGCGGCGTCTCCAGTGTCACGGTCCAGCGCGCGGATCGCCGCGATCGCGACCGCCGCGTTGCGCAGCTGCACGGGCGCCGACAATGCCGGCATCGGCAGCGCCACCTCGAAGCCGACCTCGCGCCAGATCCAGGTACCCGGGTCCGTGGGCGCGTAGAGGAAATCGCTGCCCCCGCGGATCGCCACCGCGCCGATGCGGTAGGCGTGCTGCAGCACGCTCGCCGGCGGGTCGGTGTCGCCGAGCACCAGCGGCTTCCACGCGCGGGCGATGCCGGCTTTCTCACGTCCGATGGTCTCGACGTCGTCGCCGAGCCAGTCCTGGTGATCGAGACCCACCGTGGTGATCACCGCGACGTCGGGATCGACGATGTTGACCGCATCGAGCCGACCGCCGAGGCCGACCTCGAGCACTGCGAGATCCAGGTCCGCACGCGCGAACAGCCACAGCGCCGCCAGCGTGCCGGTCTCGAAATAGGTCAGCGGCGTGTCGCCACGCGCCGCCTCGACCGCCTCGAACGCCTCCACCAGCGCGGCGTCCTCGACATCGTGTCCATCGATGCGCACGCGCTCGTTGTAGGCCAGCAGATGCGGCGAGGTGTACGCACCGACGCGCCAGCCGGCCGAACGCGCGATGGCTTCGACGAAGGCGACGGTCGATCCCTTGCCGTTGGTGCCGGCGATCGTGATCACCTGCGTCGCGGGACGGCCACAGTCCATGCGCGCGTAGACCGCGCCGACGCGGTCGAGACCCATCTCGATTTCGGTCGGGTGGCGCGCCTCGATCGCCGACAGCCAGTCGGCCAGCGAACGACGGTTGCTCATAGCGCCCGGTGGACCGCCTCGCCGAAGAACGCGGTGTGGTGCGCGCAGTCGTTGAGTCGCACGACGTCGAGGTTGTCGACGTCCGGACCTTCGAGCAGATTCAAGGTGGTCGGCGCCTGGCGGAAGGTCCACAGGCGCGAGAGCGGAATGCCGAGCACGCGACACAGGATCACGCGGTTGACGGCGTCGTGGGCGACGATCAGCGCGGTGTCGTCCGCACCGAGACCGTCGACGGCGCGTGCGAACGCGGGCCAGGCGCGGTCGAACACCTGCTGCAGCGATTCACCGCCGGGCATCTGCACGGTATCGGGCGCGTCGCGCCATGCGGTCAGGCGCTCGGGATCGTGCGCGCGGATCTCGCTCGCCAGCAGCCCTTCCCAGGTGCCGTGGGCGATTTCGGCCAGTCCGGGATCGGTCGCCAGCGTGGCGGCGCGTGTCTCGCCGAGCGCCAGGCGCGCGGTGCGGTCGGCGCGCGCGAGCGGCGATGCGACCGCGCGATCGATGCGCACATCGGCCAGGCGCGCGCCGAGCAGCGTGGCCTGACGCTCCCCGACCTCCGACAGCGGAATGTCTTCCTGCCCCTGGTAACGGCCTTCGGCATTCCACGGCGTTTCGCCGTGGCGGGCGAGCAGGATTCTCATCGCGCGGTTCCTCGAATGGGGGGCGTCCGGCGATGCCGGCGCGACAGTTTACGGGAGGGGCATCCTCGAAGCGTCCGGGAATGCCGACCGTAGGATGGGTAGAGCGCAGCGAAACCCGTCATTGCTCTGTGCCGGCTCGTGAAAAAGATTGGTGATGCCGCTGATGTCGCACGGGCACATGTCAGCATCGATCAGCCCGGTGATGCCGCGACGCGGATCTCGCGGATTCTCGGGATGGCAGCGATGGGCTTCGCTGCGCTCTACCCATCCTACGAACGCATCGCGCGCGCCGGGGCACATGGCCCGGGCGCGCGAACAATCATCAGCGTGCGGACGCGCCCATTTCCTGCAGCAGGCGCGGCGCGGGCTCGACTTCCTGCATGACCCAGCGGATGTAGCGCTGGTCGACCGAGATCGTGCGGGTCATGGCCGGATCGAAGACCCAGTTCGACACCACCGCTTCCCAGGTCATGTCGAACAGCAGGCCGGTCAGGCGACCGTCCGCATCGAGCACCGGCGAGCCGGAGTTGCCGCCGGTGACGTCGAGATCGGACAGGAAGTTGACCGGCACGCTGCGCAGGCGACGATCGGCCAGGCCGCCATCGCGATCGGCGGCGATCGCGTTGAGTTGCGCCTTGGGCGCGTCGAACGGCTCGGCGCCGGTGGCCTTGGGCGGGATCTCGTCCAGACGCGTGAACGGGGTCTGCTGCGCGCCGGCGAGGTTGGTGTACCCCATCACGTTGCCGAACGTGAGGCGCAGCGAGGAATTCGCGTCGGGGTACACCGCCTCCTTGCGGCTGGCGCGGTAATCGGCCACGGCCTGCAGATAGGTCGGGCGCAGCTGCAGCAGATCGCCGGCACGGGCCTTCGAGGCGAGTTCGATCTGCAGCAGTTCCGGCGTCACCGCTGCGGCATACATCAGCGCCGGATCGCGGCTGCGCAGGAATGCGTGGCGATCGGCGGCGAACCACTTCAGGCGCTCGTCGCTGTTGGCGAGCACGCTGCGCTGCAGACGATCCAGTGCGCGATCGATCGCCGCCGCATCGTTGCCGCCCAGCCAGGTGTCGATCGCCGCGATGCGCTGCTCGGGCGGCAGCTGGATGTACTGCATCAGCGCATAGCGCGTGAGCTCACGGTCCATTTCCGCCACGAAGCGACGGTCCATCTGCTTCAGGCCGCCCTCGATCGCCGGCAGATCACGCTGCTGGTAGCCCTGCTCGCGCATCGCGTCGGGCTTTTCCTTTTCCATCGACAGGCGGTAGAGGCGGTTCGCGGTCGACAGCAGGCCGCTGTTGTCGAGCAGCGACAGCACCAGATCGCGTTCGCGCGTGGCCCTGGCCTGTGCATCGAGCGCCACGATCTTCGCGTGCGCGTCGAGCGCGGCTGCGCCGTCGTCGCCGCGGCTGCGCAGCCACTCGAGCACTGCGGCTTCCTCGGCCTGCTTGCGCGCCAGCGCGCCGACGCGCTCGAAGCCCTGCAACTGGCCTTCGTAGTTCTTCAGCGTGTTCTGCCAGCCGCGCACGGCGCTGGCGTAGCGCACGTCGATCTCGGGGTCCGCCTTGCCGCGCGCCTCGACCAGATCGATCAGCGCGCGGTAATGGCGGCCGATCTGCGGGTAGCGCCAGGCGACGGTTTCGGAGAATTCGTCAGCGAAGGCGTAACGGCTGGTGCGGCCGGGATAGCCGGCGACCATGACGAAATCCTTCTCGCGCAAGGGCTTGTCGGCCAGGCGCAGGAAGCGCTGCGGCGTATAGGGAATGTTGTCCTCGGCGTAGTCGGCCGGGCGGCCGTCACGGCCGACGTAGGCGCGGTAGAAGGCGAAATCGCCGGTGTGGCGCGGCCACATCCAGTTGTCGACATCGCCGCCGAAGCTGCCGATGCCGCCCGCCGGCGCATAGACCAGGCGCACGTCGCGGATTTCGAGGTTGCGGAACAGCCGGTAGCTGTTGCCGCCGAGGAAGCTGTACAGGCGGCAGCGGTACGCGGCATCGGCCTCGCAGCGCGCGACGAGGGTCTTCTCGATCGTATCGAGCGCGGTGGTCCGGCCCAGACCGTCGGGCGCGGCGTCGATCGCGGCGCGGACTTCGGCAGTCACGTCCTGGATGCTGTCGAGCGCGTAGATGCGCGCATTCGGCCCGGCGGAAATTTCGTCACCGAGCGCCGCGGCGTTGAAGCCGTCGCGCATCAGGTTGTTCTCGGGCGTCGAATTCAGCTGGATCGCACCATAGGCGCAATGATGGTTGGTCAGCACCAGGCCCTGCGGCGAAACGAAGCTCGCGGTGCAGCCACCCAGCGACACGACGGCGCCCAGCGGATCGCCGGTCAGATCCGCCAACCGGTTCGGATCGAGCTTCAGACCGGCCTTGCGCAGTGCCGGCGCGATGTCCGGCAACTGCTGCGGCACCCACATGCCCTCGCCCGCCATCGCCGCCGGCGCGCTGCAACTGAAGAAGACGCCCAGCAGCGTCGCGGCCAGTAACGGATGGCGCATGGTGGTCCTGTGGATCGTGACGGGGGGCCAAGTCTAGCCAACCCGCCGGCCCGGCGCAGGCCAACGGCGGCTGGCCGAGGTGCGGGTGCAGCACGGCCGCAGCAGGCGCGCCCCGTATAATCGCGGGCTCTTTCCGCCACCGGCAGACACGACACAATGGCCCAGACAATGAAGGCGCTGGTCAAGCGCGACGCGACCAAGGGCATCTGGATGGCGGAGGTGCCGGTGCCGGCGCCGGGCCCGAACGACGTGCTGATCCGCGTCGAGAAGGCCGCGATCTGCGGCACCGACCTGCACATCTACCTGTGGGACGAGTGGAGCCAGCGCACGATCACGCCGGGCCTGGTCATCGGCCACGAGTTCGTCGGCCGCATCGTCGAGCTGGGCTCGGCGGTCACCGGTTACACCGTCGGACAGCGGGTCTCGGCCGAAGGCCACCTGGTCTGCGGCCACTGCCGCAACTGCCGCGCCGGCAAGCCGCACCTGTGTCCGAACACCGTGGGCATCGGCGTCACCCGCAACGGCGCGTTCGCCGAATACGTGGTGATGCCGGCGACCAACCTGTGGCCGATCCCCGACCAGATTCCAAGCGAGCTGGCCGCGTTCTTCGATCCCTACGGCAATGCCGCGCATTGCGCGCTGGAGTTCGACGTGGTCGGCGAAGACGTGCTGATCACCGGCGCCGGCCCGATCGGCGTGATGGCCGCGGGCATCTGCAAGCACATCGGCGCGCGCAACGTGGTGGTGACCGACGTCAACGATTTCCGCCTCAAGCTCGCCGCCGACATGGGCGCCACGCGCGTGGTCAACGTGTCGAACACCTCGCTCAAGGACGTCATGAAGGACCTGCACATGGAGGGCTTCGACGTGGGCCTGGAAATGAGCGGCAACCCGCATGCGTTCAACGACATGCTCGACTGCATGTACCACGGCGGCAAGGTCGCGCTGCTGGGCATCCTGCCCAAGGGCGCCGGCATCGACTGGGACCGCATCATCTTCAAGGGCCTCACCGTCCAGGGCATCTACGGCCGGAAGATGTACGAGACCTGGTACAAGATGACCCAGCTCGTGCTGTCGGGCTTCCCGCTTGGCAAGGTGCTCAGCCACCAGCTGCCGGCAGACGAATTCCAGAAGGGCTTCGACCTGATGGAATCGGGCAAGTCGGGCAAGGTGGTGCTCGACTGGCGTTGATGCCGGCCGCTTACGTCCGATTCGCACCAAGGAAGGTCATGCGCATTTCCAGTCTGATCCCTGTCGTCGGCCTGCTGCTCACGGGGGTCGTTGCCGCAAGCGGTCCCCGGTGCCCGGTGGTGGAAGCACCTCCTGCCGCGTCCTGCTTTGCCAGTCCGTACGGGCTCGCGTATGCCGATACGGCCGAAGAAGCCGAGGTCGCCTCGCGCGCCATCGGCGAGGCGGCGCAGCGATACGCGAGCTACTTTGAACGCGCCCCGGTGGGCATGCTGCTCCTGAGCACCCAGGTCGATGCCACCCAGGCCACCGCTTTTGCGAAATCGAACGATCTGGCGTTCGCCCTGGTCTGGGTGCCGGCCAAGGCGATGCGCACGATGACCGAGCGCGCGATGCGCCAGGCAGGCGTGGACCGCAGTCGTATACGCGAGGCCTTGGCCCGCGCCGATGCGCAGGAGGCAATCACGCTTCGGCACGAGGCTGGGCACGCCATGTACGAGGCGATGTTCTGGCCCGACGCCGTGCGCACGCTCGAGGAGCGCTACGGCACCCCCGCGCCCGACTGGCTGGACGAGGCTGTGGCGATCTCGATGGAAACACCGGAGTCACAGGCACGCCACCTCGCGGCATTCATCGGGGTGGCGAAGCAGCGTCGGCGTGAGATTCCGGGGTTTGCCGATTTTCTCGCCGCCGAGCATCCGGTGCGCTCTGCTGCGCTCGCGAGCGCCCTGTCCCGAGGCCCCAGGTCGGACTCGGGCGTGCAGATGATGGTGACATCGAGCGGTGGGTTCGCAGGACTGGAGACGTTCTACGGGCAGTCCCTGCTGACAGGGCTTTTTCTGGCCGAGATGAGTGGAGATCCGAAGATCCTGGCGCCGATCAGCAGCGCCGTTGCCGAAGGGCTGGACTTCAGTGCGTGGCTGGCGCGCGATGGCACGCGTTACAACCTGCCGGAGACCGTGGAAGCGCTCGAGCCGCGTTGGAATGAATGGCTGCAACAACAGGTGCTGCGCGCGGGTCGCAACAGCGCGCGATAGGGCGACCCCGTAGAATTCGAGCTCCGTTTCCTCCAGGCGTCTTCCTCATGTCCAACACCCAGCGCTACGCCGACACCCTCGACGAGATCCGCGACGCGGGACTGTTCAAGGCCGAGCGCGTGATCACCGGCCCGCAGTCGGCCGAAATCACGCTGGAAGACGGCCGCACGGTGCTGAACTTCTGCGCCAACAATTACCTCGGTCTGGCCGACCACCCGGACATCATCGCCGCCGCGAAGGACGCGCTCGACACGCACGGCTTCGGCATGGCCTCTGTGCGCTTCATCTGCGGCACGCAGGATCTGCACAAGCAGCTCGAGAAGACGATCGCCGACTTCTTCGGCAAGCAGGACACGATCCTCTACGCCGCGTGTTTCGATGCGAATGGCGGCCTCTACGAGCCGCTGCTCGGCGAGGAGGACGCGGTCATTTCCGACGCGCTGAACCACGCCTCGATCATCGACGGCATCCGCCTGTGCAAGGCCAAGCGCTACCGCTACGCGAACTGCGACATGGCGGATCTGGAAAAGCAGCTGCAGCAGGCACGCGCCGACGGCGCTCGCACGATCCTGATCTCGACCGACGGCGTGTTCTCGATGGACGGCTTCATCGCGCCGCTCGACGAGATCACCGCACTGGCGCAGAAGTACGACGCCCTGGTACACATCGACGAATGCCATGCGACCGGCTTCCTCGGCGAGACCGGCCGCGGCTCGGCCGAAGTGAAGGGCGTGCTGGAGAAGATCGACATCGTCACCGGCACGCTCGGCAAGGCGATGGGCGGCGCGCTCGGTGGTTTCACGACGGCGAAGCGCGAGGTCATCGAACTGCTGCGCCAGCGTTCACGCCCGTATCTGTTCTCGAACTCGCTGCCGCCGCACGTGGTCGCGGCCGGCATCAAGGCCTTCGAGATGCTCGACGCCGCCGGCGACCTGCGCACGCAGCTGGTGGAGAACACGCGCTACTTCCGCGAGAAGATGACGGCCGCCGGTTTCGACGTGCGCCCTGGCGTGCATCCGATCAGCCCGGTGATGCTCTACGACGCCAAGCTCGCGCAGCGCTTCGCGCAGCGGCTGCTCGAGGAAGGCATCTACGCGATCGGCTTCTTCTTCCCGGTCGTCGCCAAGGAGCAGGCGCGGATCCGCACCCAGATCAGCGCCGCGCACACACGCGACCACCTGGACCGCGCGATCGATGCGTTCACCCGCATCGGGCATGAGCTGGGCGTACTGAAGGCCTGAGCCATGCGCGCCGCGCTGCGACGGCGCCTGCTGCTCGCGGCGCAGACCGATGCCCTCGCCGTTCTCGACGACGGCATCTGGTCGACGCGTTGCCTGCATTGCCGCAGCGCGCTGCAGGTCCGCGAGGACGGCGAGCCGCTCGGCCTCGTCACGCTCGAACATGTGGTGCCGCAGGCCTGGTTCGGTCGACGCGCGGCGTCGGCGTTGACCGCGCAGGTCGGCGATGACGCGGACGATCCGCGCAACCTGGCGCTCGCCTGCGCTCGCTGCAATCACGCCAAGGGCAAAGGGCACGACGCGCGCGGCCCGGGCGACGTCCGCGCACACGAAGTCGTCGAAGCCCTGCTCGCCACGCGGCTCAGCCGGTGGCGGGATCCGACGGATGCGCCAGCGCGTTGATTTCGCCGGCCGCCAAGGGACGCCACGCGCCCTTGGCCAGATCGCCCAGCGCCAGTTCGCCGATTGCGACGCGCACCAGTCGCAGCACACCCAGATCATGCGCAGCGAGCAGTCGGCGGATCTGCCGGTTGCGGCCCTCATCGAGCACGATTTCCAGCCAGGCGTTGCGCTCACCCTGACGCAGCAAGCGCGCGGACCCGGCCTGCAGACGCTCACCCGCGTCGTCAACGCCGAGCACCAGCGCTTCAAGCAAGGCGTCGTCGGGCAGGCCATCGACCTGCACGTGATAGGTCTTCCGCGGCCCCTGTTCCGGATCGGTGACACGAGCGGCCCATGCGGGATCACTGGTGAACAACAGCAGGCCTTCGCTGGCCTTGTCGAGCCGGCCGACCGGCGCGATCCAGCCCAGATCTGCGCCATCGAAACAACGATAGACCGTGTCGCGGCCGTGCTCGTCGCGCGCCGTGGTGACCAGGCCGCGCGGCTTGTTGAGTACGAGGTACTGATGCGCGGTTGCGCGCGCCGCATCGCCATCGAGCACGATGTTCGACGCGTCCAATGCCACCGGAAATTCCGGATCGCGCACGATCTTGCCGGCAACCCGCACGCGTCCGTCGCGTACACGCCGCTCGGCTTCGCTGCGCGAACACAGGCCGCGCTTCGACAGTACGCGCGCGAGGCCATACCGCGGTGGACGCACGACGGGCTTCAAGACACAGCACCTCGACATGCGAACGGCCCGCTTGCGCGGGCCGTCGTCATGCCGTCGATGCAGAGACGCGCAGCACTCATTCTACGGGCGGAGTCTCGCCGGGCGGTGCGGTTTCCGCAGCGGCCGGTGCAGCCGGCGCGTTCGGATCAGCGCGACGGCTGCCGACCGTGTAGCCGTTGGCCTTGATCCACGCATCGAAATCGTCGGCGGTCATGCGTTTGCCGCCCTGGGTCATGTTGAAGCGGTAGGGCGTGTTGTCGAACTCGGTCTGCTTGACGTAGGCAGCCGGATCGTTGGCGCTCACCGCGCCCGCAGCCGGCGCGGCCAACGCGACGTTCTGGCATTTCTCGATCTCGAGACGCAGCACGACCTGCTCGGCGGACTGCGCTTCGTCGTAGGCGCGCGCGAGTACGGCGCTGGTGCCCAGACGATACGTCGGCGCCGCGAGTTCCGGAGACACGGGCTCGAGCACGGTGGCCTGCAAGGGGCGCGCGGTACGCGTATCGAGGGTGCTGCAATCAGCGGCATGGCCAGCAAGCGGAATGGCCAGCAGAGGCAACAGGAACAAAGCACGCATGCGCAGAACACCCCCAGGTCGAATTGGCCTGAAGTGTAGGTGGCAAGTACACGCCACACAAGGAAAAACTGAGCTTCCGCGTATTCACGATACTGCCGACCGAAAGACTGCCAGTCGCCATCGAAGGGAGACAATTCCTCGACGCGGACATGGCGCCTTCGATCAGATCACGGTTACCCCCACAAGCAGAAAGCCCGGCACGAGGCCGGGCTTTCTGGTGTCACAACCGGACGTTCTTAGTTCTGAACGTTCAGCTCGGTGCGGCGGTTGCGCGCACGGCCTTCCGGGTTGTCCGAACCATCGGCGTTGGTGTTCGGCGCGATCGGACGGCTCTCGCCGTAACCGGTCGGACCCACCAGACGGTCAGCCATGATGCCGTTGCTGGCGAGGTGGTCATAGACCGCCTTGGCGCGACGCTCGGACAGACGCTGGTTGTAGGCGTCGGTGCCGACCGAGTCGGTGTGACCGGCGACTTCAACGCGCAGCTCCGGGTAACGCTTCAGGATCTCGACGGCTTCGTTGAGGATGGCCACCGCGTCAGGACGCAGCGTCGCACGGTCGAAGTCGAAGTTGACGCCGTTCAGATCGATGGTGATCGGAGCCGGAGCCGGGGCCGGAGCCGGAGCCGGAGCCGGCGGCGGCGGCGGAGCCGGCGGAGCCGGGGGAGCCGGCGGCGGGCCGAGCGGGATCACGACGCCGACCGACGCCATCACGTCGCCGAAGTAGCTCTCTTCGGAGTTGTGCGGGTAGCCTTCCCAATCGCGCGAACCGTTCGCGGCGATGCTGTTGTCGTCGAAATCAGCGCGGTAGGCGATTTCGGCGCGCACTGCAACGCGCTTGTCGAACGTGGTCTGCAGACCTGCACCGACCTTCGCAGCGAAGTTGCCTTCCTCGCGCTGGCCCGGCGAATTCGTGCTCGGGAACGCATCGAACTCTTCTTCCGAACGCTGGTAGCCGACGCCGGCCAGCAGGTACGGGTTCCAACCACGGCCTTCAGAGATGAAGTGGTAGCGGAAGTCGACCGAGATGCCGTACTGGCTCCAGTTCAGGTCGTTGTTGGCGCCTTCGACCGAGCTGTCGAAGCCCGGGTTCTGGTAGTTCAGCTCACCGTCGACCGACCAGTTGGGGCTGATGAACTTACCCATGCCCAGCGTGACGAACGGGGTGTCGTCCGTGCGGCGATCATTTGCCTGGAAGTTGAAGCCGGCCGAGCTGGTGAGGTACCAGCGGTCGTCGAACTCCTGGGCGCTGGCGTGACCCGCCAGACCAAGACCGCCGAGCAGCGCGGCGCAGAGGAGTTTCTTGTTCATGTTTTTTCAGCTCCTTAAAAAGGGGGAATGCGTCGTGGCATCGGGTTGAGGCGTTAAACGCACACGCCTTGCACATAGCCTAAAGTCAGCAGCGTGAAGACGTTGTTAACACTAACATAACGGTTGAGAGCGTCCTAGATGCCACGAGCAGGTATTCATCCAGCCTTTGGTTTGGTCAGGAACCTCAACGGGGCGGGATTGTCGTGAAGAGGATGTGCGCGTGGCGTCAAGATCATCACATGTGCGCAACGCCCGATCCGTGCGCCGTCTGCCTGGGTTTTCCCGCTGCCACACGCGCGCCGTCAGATCCGCCGCTCACCTGCGCGCCACTCCGGCATCGAGTCGAACTCGGCCTGGAGAAATGCCACGAATGCGCGCGTCCGCGGCGGTACGAAACTGCGGTCGGGCATGACGGCGTGGATCCCGGTGACGGGCGGTGCATGCGCGGGCAGCACGCGTACGAGGCGGCCTGCATGCAGATCGTCGGCGACGTGCCATAGCGCGTGCATGGCGATGCCGGTGTCGGCAAGTGCGGCATCGCGCAGCACCTCTCCCAGGTTGCTTTCGAGCGGCCCCGCGACCGTCACCGTGGTTTCGGCGCCCGCCGCGTCGAGCAGCTGCCAGTGATCCTGCCGCCCCCGGCTGCCGACGAGCACGAGGCAATCGTGCGTGCGCAGATCAGCAGGTACCGCCGGCGCACCACGCCTCGCCAGATACGCAGGCGATGCCACGAGCACGCGCGGATTGGCCGCGATCTGTCGTCCGACGAGCTGGGAGTCGTCGAGATCGCCGATCCGGATCGCGAGGTCGAACCCGTCCCGGACGATATCGACCTGCTGGTCGCTCATGTGCACGCTGAGCTGCAGGCCCGGGTGCGCGGCGAGAAAGCGCGGCAAACGCGGCGAGACGTGCTGGCGACCGAACGACGCCGACATCGTCACCCGGAGCGTGCCACCCACTGCCTGCCCCCCGCTCTCGCGCAGGCTGCCGGCGAGACCATCGAGCGCTTCCACCAGCGCGCGTCCCTCCCCCGCCAGCCGCAGGCCCTCGGGCGTGGGATGCAGACGCCGCGTCGTTCGGTGCAGCAGGCGCACGCCCAGCGCGTCCTCGAGCCGCTTCAGTCGCTGGCTGGCCAGCGCGGGCGAAAGGTCGAGGCTGCGCGCGGCGGCGCTGATCGAGCCGGTGTCGAGCACGCGCAGGAACAGGGCGATGTCGCCGATCCGGTCCATCGATTCGAAAGAATCCCTTGAAGGTGATTGGCGATCCTATCGCTATCGACCGCAACCCGACGGGCCGACAATACGCAGGTCGCCCCAGAGTCCCAAGGACCCGCCATGAAAGCCGTTGCCCTGACCCGCTACCTGCCGATCGACGACCCGCAGTCGCTGCAGGATGTCGAACTCGACCTGCCGGAACCCGGCCCGCACGACCTGCGCGTGCGCATCAAGGCGGTGTCGGTGAATCCGGTCGACACCAAGGTGCGCGCACCGAAGCCGCAGACCGAAGCGAATCCGAAAGTCCTCGGCTACGACGCGGCCGGCGTGATCGATGCCATCGGCAGCGACGTCACCGGATTCGCGGTCGGCGACGCCGTCTATTACGCGGGCGACATCACCCGCCCCGGCAGCAATGCCGAGTTCCAGCTCGTCGACGCCCGCATCGCTGCGAAGAAGCCGAACTCGCTCGACTTCGCCCAGGCCGCTGCACTGCCGTTGACCGCGATCACCGCGTGGGAACTGCTGTTCCAGCGGATGCCGTTCGACATCGACGGCGGCGGCGCCGGCAAGACGCTGCTGGTCATCGCCGGCGCCGGCGGTGTCGGATCGATCGCCATCCAGCTCGCGAAACTGGCCGGCTTCATCGTGATCGCGACCGCCTCGCGCATGGAAACCATCGCGTGGTGCCGGATCATGGGCGCCGATCACGTGATCGACCACCGGCAGGACCTGGCGCCCCAGCTGCAGGCACTCGGTTTCGAGACCGTCGATGCCGCGCTCAACCTCGCCGACACCGACCGCTACTGGGATGTGCTGGGCGAGCTGCTGGCGCCGCAGGGCCATGTCGGCCTGATCGTCGAACCCGCTGGCGCGCTGAAGATCGGCGATCCCTACAAGGCCAAGTGCATCGGCATCCACTGGGAACTGATGTTCACCCGCTCGCGCTTCCGCACCCCCGACATGGACGAACAGGGCAAGATCCTCGCGCGCGTGGCCGAGCTGGTCGACACCGGCACATTGCGCGGCACGCTGGCGGACATGCTCTCGCCGATCGACGCGGAAACCCTGCGCGAAGCGCATCGCCGTCTGGAGTCCGGCAGCACGATCGGCAAGCTGGTGGTCGCCGGCTGGGCGTGAGCCACAGCCTGGTGCAATGAAGCGGCATCGCCAAGTCCGACCGGACAAGGGTCGGACGTGGTCGCTGATCACGCCGCGGCGTGCACTGCCTCCGTGCGGTCGCGCTTGAGCACTGCGACCGGCTCCGCCCAATCGCTGCCCGCGCGCCGTTTGCTGGTGGCGAGCACCAGATCCGACGGCTCGAATACGTTGAGGTTGTGGGTGATCGGCGTGGTCAGGATGTACTGCGCATCCGTGCTGCGCAGGAAGCGACCGACCTTCTCGATATTGGCCACGTCGAGATGCGCGAATGGTTCGTCGATGAACACGAAGCCGCCCGGCTGGTCTTCGTCGCGCAGCAATGCGACCAGCAGCAGCAGCGACTTCATGACCTGCTGACCACCCGACGCCTCGCCGTCGTCGAGGCCGATCCAGCCCTTGCGGTCGAAATCGAAACGCACGGTGAGACCGGCCTGGGCCAGCGCCACGTCCTCGTTCGCGAGTTCCGGCATGCCGACATCGACACCGATGCCGGCGAGTTCGCCAAGTGCGGTGAGGTTCTTGCGATAGCGGCGCACGGTCGCGCGCAGCACGTTGATGTAGGCACCACGCGCGTCCTCGGTGAGCCGGCGCGCGCGATGCAGGTGCGCCTCGCGCTTGGCGATCGCCGCTTCGAGTGCGTCGTGGTCGGCAGCGAACTTGTCGCGCATCGCCACGCAGGCAGCGTCCTCGACGAAACTGCCCCGCGCGAGCCGCTCGTCGATGCGTTCGAGTTCGCGTCGTACCGCACCGGCACTCTCGTAGGCATCGCGCGCCGCGCGCAGGGCTTCGCGCGTGCGCCATGCGACCGGCATGCGCGCGCGGCGCTTGCGGAACTCGACCAGACGCTGCACCAGCGCCACGCGCTCCTGCGCGATCTGGCTGCCGCGGTCGCGCAGTTCCTGCGCCAGCGTGCGCAGTTCGCCCGCGCGCGTGGCGGCGGCAATGCTGCCGTCCTTGTCGAGTCGTTCGCAGGCATCGAGCGCCGCACGCGCATCGGTCAGCGCGTCGGCGGCGTCCTGCGCGGCCTGCGCCAGCGCCGGCAGGCGCGATTGCGCATCGGCGAACTCGGCCGCGCGCGTCACCAGTTCCTGGCCGGCATCGAGACCGAGCAGGCGCGACTGCGCCGCATCGACCTCGCGGCCCAGTGCGGTCAGCGCGTCTTCGCGCGCCTGCGCGCGTTCCTGCAAGGCGATGGCTTCTGCATGCAGCGACGCGAGCCGCGCCTCGCGCGCGCCGGTGCCGAAGTGCTGCTGGCCGCCGCCGATGTGACGACCGCCGCGGTGCTCGCGCAGATACCCCTGCGCGGTGATCCAGTCCTGCCCCTTGGGCAGGCGCTGGCCGGCCTCGACATCGGCGACGCGCTGCACGCGGTCGAGCTGGCGCGGCAACCACGCGGGCGGATCGGCATTGAAACGCACCACCTCGAGCAGCGAGCCGCGTGTCGCGGGACCGGCAGGCGCGCGCTCGGCGACGACGAAGTGCCGGTACTGCAGGCGCTCGCCGAGCTGCCAGGCCTGGCGCGCGTCCTGCGCCGCGTCGAGCACCAGCAGATGCCGGTACGGGGCGAGCACGGCCTCGAGCGCGACCGCCCACTGCGGATCGGCGATCTCGACCAGTTCGGTGAGCACCGCATGGCCGATGTCGGCGCGATCGAGCGCGGCGCGGAACTCGCGTTCGAAGGGCTCGACGACACGCCCGCCGCTACGCAGCGCGGCGACCTGCGCGGCGATCTCGCCACCGCGCGCGCGATCGCGCTCGGCCTCCAGGCGCAGCTCCGCCTGGCGACGCCGACCCTGTTCGACCTCGCGGCTGAGCGCATCGACATCGGCGCCGCCGCGTTCGGCCTGCAGACGCGCGAGTTCGTCGTGGCGACGCACCAGCTGCTCGGCATCACGTGCCTGGTCGCGCGCCCCGGTGAAACCCGCTTCCGCGGTCCTCAGTGCAGCGCGCGCATCGGCGATCGCCTGTTGCAGGCCGTCGCGCGCGTCGATCGACGCCGCCTCTTCGGCCTGCAACGCATCGTGCGCCTGGCGGCGCTCGCGCAGGCCACGACGCAAACCGGTCAAGCGCGGCTTCGCGCCGTCGATGGTCGCGCGCAGGTCGGCCAGTTCGACTTTCGGCGCGATTTCCGCTTCCAGAATCTGCCGCTGGTTGCGCAGCGCCATGCCGTCCTCGTAGGACCGCACATCGGCGCGCGACGATTCGAGCCGCATGTGCAGCTCGGCCAGACCCTGCTGCAGTTCGGCGATTTCCTTGTCGATGTCGAACTGTTCGGCGCGGGCGCGCTGGTAGTCGTCCATCACCGCCTTGTCCTCGAACACGTCGAAGACGAGTTGCAGCAGTTCGCGCGGCGACAACTGGCACAGCTTGTCGGTGGCGCCCTGCTCCAGCGTCAACACGCGGCAGATCGCACGACTCAGGCCAGCGCCGGCGAGACGCACGCGGTAGTCGCGCACGCCCAGCCATTCGCCACCGGCATCGAGCGCTTCCACCGGCACGTCGCCGGCGACGATCTGGTAGTCGCGCGTCCAGTCGCCGCCACGCTTGCGCACGCGGCAGGCGATCGTCACCTGCTCGTCCATGCACGGGAAGAACGCACGGCGGCCGCGACGGTCGACCGGATTGCTGACCACCGCGCGCAGCCACGCGAACGGTTTGCCGTTGTGGCGCAGATAGGTCTTGTAGTCGCGCGCCATGTCGCGGTCGTCGATCGCCAGCAGCGTGCGCAGCGCATCGAGCAGCGTCGTCTTGCCCGAGCCGTTCGGGCCGACGACGGTGATGATCGAGGCATCCAGCGGCAGGGCGTAGCGCTGCCAGTAATCCCAGTGCACGACTTCGAGACTGCGGAACTCAAACATCGGCCTGCGCCTCATCGGTCATGGCGGCGTCGTGCAGGGTGTCGTCCGGTTCGTCGGTGTCTTCCAGGTCCAGACCGGGGCCGGCGCGGCTCTCGGCGATCACGTGTGCCAGTGCGCCGTCCATGACCCGACTGGCGATGCGCTCGTAATCGAACGCGAGATCGAGCAGCGGGCCTTCATGGATCCGCTCCCTGCGCCGGGCGATGAAGCCCTGCCGCTGCAGCGTGCCGAGATTCATGTGGATGCGCCCCTTGCCACCGAGCTGCACGCCGAAGTCCGCGAGCAGCGTGCGTTCGTTGATCGGCTCGACCACGTCCGCGCCGACGGGTACCGGCTTGAGCTCGGCGAACATCTGCTCCTGGTCCTGCGACAGGTCCGTCTGCTGGCGCGCGATCTGCCGCTGGCGCTTGGGCAGCACCAGCAGCGACCACAGCACCACCAGCAATGCCATCGCATCGCGGCTGAGCTGCAGGTTGCTCGCCGCCCAGGCATCACCATGGCCGAACACGTCGGCCTCGTGCTGCCGCGCGATGCCGACCGCGACATGCGCCGCGTAGGGATGTTCGAGCAGGCGAAGGCCGGCGGCGGCGAGGCGACGGTCGATGTCCTCGCGCAGCTCGGCGTCGACCAGCATCTGGCGTACGGCGCGGTCCTCGCGCGGCAGCCAGCGCTCGGCCAGCAGCCGTGCGATCAGGGTAGCGGTGGAATCGGTCATGCGGTCTTCTTGCGTCGTGCGGGCGTCGGCGGCGTGCCGGGCTCCGCGGAAAGTGTGGCGGCCCGTCGACGGCGCGGCGCAGGCGCAGCGGCTGGCTCGGTGTCGAGGTCGTCGTTGATGCCGTGCGCGGTCATGTCGGGCATCTCGATTCCGGGCGGGGCCTCGTCGTCGACGCCCGCGGGCAGCAGGCGACCACGGCTCATCAATGCGACACCGGCGCGGTCGATGCGTTCGTATGCCGCGTCGACGCGCCATTGCATCGGCAGCTGCGCGAGCTGCGCACTGACGCCACTGCGGTTCTCCGCACCGGCATCGCCGATCAGACCCAGCAGCGACAGGCGATACGCGCTGACCGCGAAGCTGTCTTGCGGCACCCAGTCGCCGAGCGGCGCGGCCGTGTCGAGCGCGCGCAGCTGGTCGAGCCATTGCGCGGCACGTGCGTAATCATCGGCGGCGACCGGCGCCTGCAGGTCTTCGGGCGCCTCGCGCGGCGGCGGCAGGCCGGCCCCGTCGGCGGCTTCGCGCTCGCGTTCGACGAGTTCGTACTCGGCGACGTCGAGCGCGATCGGCCCGAGTACGAACGCGGGCTGCGGCGCGATGGTCAGTGCCTCGGTCGCCATGTCGGCGAGCGCACCCGGATCACAGGCCCGCAGGAAGCGGTTGACGTCCGACGACGACAGTCCGCTGGCGCCCAAGTGCACGCGATGCCGGTCGAGCTGGTTCAAGGCGCGCTGGAACACCGAGGCCTGGCGCAGCATCGCGCTCTGCGCGCGGCCGATCTGCTGCGCGACGCGATGCGTGGCGACATCCAGATCGTCGTCGGCCGCGATCGCGCGGATCAGCTCGGTGCCCTTCTCCACCCAGTGCCACACCGACTGCAACGTGTCGGCGGCCTGGCGGATGCGGTGCTCCGAGCCGCTGAGCACGGCTTGGTCGAAGTCCTCGCGCAATTCGTTGAGCCGCGACAGCAGATGCTGCAGGTCCGCCGCGCCGACCTTGCCCATCGCCTGTCCCGCCGCGAGCTGCGCGGTGACGTACGCCAGTTCGTCGCCTTCGGCGTTGAACTGCACCAGCAACCCCAGCGCCGACAGCGCCTGACGGCCGACCGGGCTGATGCGGTAGCGCTGGCTGCGCGCGTCCCAGGCCAGCAGGCCGTTGTCGCGCAGGCGGCCGATGACGGTCTCGAACTTCACCGGGTCGAGCCAGGCGAAGTGTTCGCGCAGCTCCTGCGGCGACCAGTCCGGCGCATCGCCGCGCTCGCCGATCGCGCGCAGCACCAGCAGCCGCACCATCACGATCTCCTCGCCGCCATGGAACAACGTCGAGAACGCGCGCAGCTGTTCACGTGCCGCCAGCAGCGGATGCAGGTCCGGCAGATCGGCGGCGACGATGCCGTCGCGCAGGTAGTCCTGGAAAGGTTGGATGGCGGCCGTCCCGGGTGCGGGGCGCGCCATGTTCAGGGCGCGGACCGGCACTGGCAACTCTTGACAGCCTGCGCGGGGCGACCTTCGTCGGCCGTGCTTGCCGGCACGCGGCTTTCCCGGCACGCTGGGCGATCCATACGCACGCGTATCCAGACCATGACGCCAGCCTCCGGCCAGCCCGTCGCCGCCTCTTATCCGCACCTGCTGGCGCCGCTCGATCTGGGCTTCGCCACCCTGCGCAATCGCGTGCTGATGGGCTCGATGCATACCGGCCTCGAAGACCGGGCCGCGGATTTCCCGAAGCTCGCGCGCTATTTCGCCGAGCGCGCCGAAGGCGGCGTCGGCCTGATCGTGACCGGCGGCTTCTCGCCCGACATCGCCGGCTGGCTCAAACCCTTCGGCGGCAAGCTGTCGTGGCGCTGGGAGACGCGCCGGCACCGGCAGGTCACCGAGACCGTGCACGGCCACGACGCGAAGATCTGCCTGCAGCTGCTGCATGCCGGCCGCTACGGCTACCACCCGCTGCAGGTCGCGCCGAGCCGGATCAAGGCGCCGATCAACCCCTTCACCCCGCGCGCGCTGTCGGCGCGTGGTGTCGAACGCACGATCGATGCCTACGCGCATGCCGCGAAGCTCGCCCAGGAGTCCGGCTACGACGGCGTCGAGGTCATGGGCAGCGAGGGCTATCTGATCAATCAGTTCCTCAGCCGCCGCACCAATGCACGCGACGATGCCTGGGGCGGGGACACCGCGCAGCGCATGCGCTTCGCCACTGAGATCGTGCGCCGCGTGCGCGAGGCGGCCGGCGCCGATTTCATCATCGTCTACCGCCTGTCGATGCTGGAACTCGTGCCCGAAGGCTCGGCCTGGGACGACGTCGTGCAGCAGGCTCGCGCGGTCGAAGCCGCCGGCGCGACGCTGATCAATACCGGCATCGGCTGGCACGAGGCGCGTGTGCCGACGATCGCGACCTCGGTGCCGCGCGCCGCGTTCGCCGGCGTCACCGCCAAGCTGCGGCCGCACGTGTCGCTGCCGCTGATCGCGACCAACCGCATCAACATGCCCGACGTCGCCGAACGCATTCTCGCTAGCGGCGCGGCGGACATGGTGTCGATGGCGCGGCCGCTGCTGGCCGATCCGCAGTGGGTGGCCAAGGCGCGCGCGGGTACGCCCGAGCGCATCAATACCTGCATCGCCTGCAACCAGGCCTGCCTCGACCACGTGTTCCAGAACCGCACCGCGAGCTGCCTGGTGAATCCGCGCGCGTGTGCGGAGACCGAACTCAACTATCTACCGGCCGCGACGCCGCTGCGCGTGGCCGTCGTCGGCGCCGGCCCGGCGGGCCTCGCCTGCGCGACGGTTGCCGCGCAACGCGGGCATGCGGTGACACTGTTCGATGCCGCCGCCGACATCGGCGGCCAGTTCAATCTCGCCCGGCGCATCCCCGGCAAGGAAGAGTTCGACGAGACCCTGCGCTACTTCCGCAACCGCCTGGCAGACACCGGTGTCGACGTGCGCCTTTCGACGCCGGTCACGGCCACGGATCTCGGCGGATTCGATGCGGTGGTGCTGGCGACCGGCGTGGTGCCGCGCGCAGTCGACTTCCCCGGCCGCGACCATCCCAAGGTGGTCGGCTATGTCGATGTGGTCGAAGGCCGCGTGGTCCCCGGCAAGCGCGTGGCGATCATCGGCGCCGGCGGCATCGGTTTCGATGTCGGCGAATTCCTCGTCGAGCACACCGGACAGTCGCCGAGTCTCGATACCGCTGCGTGGATGCGCGAATGGGGCATCGACCCGACCTTCGAACAGCCGGGCGGGCTGGTACCGGCCGCGCCCGCGCCGCCCGCGCGCACGCTGTGGCTGCTGCAGCGCAGCCCGGGCCGGCCCGGCGCGCGGCTCGGCAAGACCACCGGCTGGATCCACCGCAGCACGCTCAAGGCCAAGGGCGTGACGATGCTCGGCGGCGTGGAGTATCTCGGTGTCGATGACGCCGGCCTGCGCATCCGCGTCGACGGCGCCGAGCAGACGCTCGATGTCGACCACGTCGTGATCTGCGCCGGTCAGGAGCCGCGTCGCGAGCTGTTCGATGCACTGCAGGCGCGTGGCACGGTCGTCCACCTGGTGGGCGGCGCCGATGTCGCCGCGGAGCTGGATGCCAAGCGGGCGATCGACCAGGCCAGTCGCCTCGCGGCGCGCCTCTGAAGAAACCTCGGCCCTGTTCAGGTTCCAGATCGGGCGGCCCGGGCGGGATGCGGGTCGCCCTGCGACCGCGCTAAACCTGAATAGGTGTCGTCGAACGCCCCGACCAGCCACATGCAGGGCGGCGGCGCCAGTGCCCCGCATTCACGTTTGATTCGAAAAACCACGGCTACCGTGCCGTCTCTTCGTTCCGCCCGCTTCGGTGGAACACCGGCCCGACCCGCCTTCTGCGGACTTCGGTGCCCGGGCGATCAAGCGCACCACAGAGTCCGCCGCCCTCCCCAATACGCCATGCCGGTTTCCGCAGTCGTCTGCGTGTCTTTCGAAAGGAGGACGACGACGTGCGGCCCGGCGCAACGCAGCAAGGAGTCGTTGATGAAACTTGAATGGGTGATGTGGCTGGCCTCCGTGCTGCCGCCCCCCGCCGCCGATTCGCTCTGTCTGAGCACGACGGTGTACCTGGAAGCCCGCGACCAGTCCGTCCGCGGGCAGGAAGCCGTCGCCGAGGTGGCCCTGCGCCGCCAGGAGAGCGGGCTGTGGGGCGAGTCGATGTGCGAGGTGGTCACCGCGCGCAAGCAGTTCGCGCCGACGATCCTGTCGCCGAACACCAAGCTCGCCAATACCAATGCCTGGACCCGTGCGGTCAGCGTGGCGCTGGAGTCGGAGCGCAACTGGTCGCTGCCGCCCGCGCAACGCCGTCAGGTCGTGCCCGGCGCGAGCCACTTCATGGCCCATGCGATCGCGGCGCCGTCCTGGCGCACCGCGCACCAGGTGGCGACGATCGGCGACCACACCTTCCTGCGCGTGCAGTCCCTGCGCCCGGCGCGTCCGACGACCGGCAGCGAGCGCGGCTGAGTCGCGCCGCTTCGCCGGCTTCCCCGCCCGCGACGCCCGGCGCATGATGACGGCCCGTTCGCCATCAGGACCGTCATGCGCATTCTCTACACCAAACCCGGCGCCTGCTCGCTGGCCGACCACATCGTGCTGCAGTGGATCGGCGCGCCGTTCGAAGCGCGCGTCGTCGACGCGACGCAGATGAAGGAAGCCGACTTCCTCGCGCTCAATCCTGCCGGCGCGGTGCCGGTGCTGGTCGAAGGCGACTGGGTGCTCACCCAGAACGCCGCGATCCTGGGGTATCTGGCCGACAGCCATTCCGACGCGAAGCTCGGCGGTGACGGCTCGCTGCAGGGCCGCGCCGAGGTCAACCGCTGGCTGGCGTTGCTCAACGCCGATCTGCACCCGGCCTTCCACCCGCTGTTCGGCAGCACCAAATATCTGGAAGACGCGGACGCCGTCGATCGCACGCGCAGGCATGCGATGCAGAAGATCCGCGGCTATTACGAGCGCCTCGACGCACAGCTGGACGGTCGCGACTACCTCGTCGGCACGCGTTCGATCGCCGATCCGTATCTGTTCGTGACCCTGCAGTGGGCCAAGCGCCTGAAGCTCGATCTGGGCGGGCTGGATAATCTGCACGCATTCGACGCACGCATGCTCGCCGACGATGGCGTCCGCAAGGCGATGACGGCCGAAGGCCTGATCTGAGGACCGCCCCGCGTTGCGGCGGTGGCATGGCGCGTGGCTTCGTCCCCGCGCCGCAGTCCAGCCACCGGCGCGCCGCCGAGACCGCACGGTTGCGTGCGCGGGTCAAGCGCAACTTCGCGGGCCGGCCCGCTCGATGGTGAAATAATCACCAGCCCGAATCGGGGCGCTGCCGATGCGGCGTCGCCCCGCTTATCCACAGACTTGCCAGCGTTTCATCCACACCGTCTGTGGACGACGCGACGCCCTGCCGCGCCAGGCGTCCTGCGTCAAGCCATCGCGCGGCGCAGGGATGCGCCTCGCGCTGGGGACTTCACTCGAACACGTCGGCCGGCACGCGCACCGCGCCGTCCATCAGCACGCGCGCCGAGCGCGACATGATCGCCCTGGCGACGGTCCATTGCCCGTCGGTCTGCACCGCTTCCGCGCCGACGCGCAAGGTGCCCGACGGATGTCCGAAGCGCACCGACGTGCGGGCGCCGCCGCCCGCCGCCAGGTTCACCAGCGTGCCGGGAATCGCGGCGGCCGTGCCGATCGCAACCGCCGCCGTGCCCATCATCGCGTGGTGCAGCTTGCCCATCGACAGCGCGCGGACCAGCAGATCGATGTCGCCGGCCGCGATCGCCTTGCCACTCGACACCACGTGATCGCGCGGTGGCGCGACGAACGCGACTTTGGGCGTGTGCTGGCGCTTCGACGCCTCGGAGACATCACTGATCAGCCCCATGCGCACCGCGCCGTGCGCGCGGATCGTCTCGAACATCGCCAGCGCTTTCGCGTCGCCGTTGATCGCGTCCTGCAGCTCGGCGCCGGTATAACCGATCGACGCGGCCTCGATGAAGATCGTTGGAATGCCCGCGTTGATCAGCGTCGCGCGCAGCGTGCCGACACCCGGCACGTCGAGATCGTCGACGAGCTGGCCGGTGGGAAACATCGCGCCGCCGCCCTCGCCTTCGTCTGCGGGATCGACGAATTCCAGCACGATCTCCGCCGCCGGGAACGTGACGCCGTCGAGTTCGAAATCGCCGGTCTCCTGCACCTGCCCGTCCGCGACCGGCACGTGCACGATGATGGTCTTGCCGATGTTCGCCTGCCAAACGCGCACCGCGACGGTGCCGTCGCGCGGAATCCGCGAGGCATCGATGAAGCCGTTGGCGATCGCGAACGGGCCGACCGCGGTGCTGAGGTTGCCGCAGTTGCCGCTCCAGTCGACGAACGCGCTGTTGATCGACACCTGGCCGTAGAGATAGTCGACGTCGTGATCCGGCACCGACGCCGGCCCGATGATCACGCACTTGCTCGTCGACGACGTCGCGCCGCCCATGCCGTCGGTGTGCTTGGCGTAGGGATCGGGCGAGCCGATCACGCGCATCAGCAGCGCATCGCGCGCGGGGCTGGGCACCTGCGCGGCGGCAGGCAGGTCTTCGAGGCGGAAGAACACGCCTTTGGAGGTGCCACCGCGCATGTAGGTGGCGGGGATGCGGAGCTGGGGAGCAAATGCCATGAAGAATTCCGGCTTGAATGGCGGGTGGGTTACTGGAAGAGTTCTTCCTGCGCGACTGGCGGGTCCAGCTCGCGCAGCAATGGCCAGCGGCCAATTACCTCGTAACGGTAAGGATCTCCGCCGCCGACGATGAGGTACAGCTCGCTGAGAGCCCACGGAATGGGAGGCTCGATCGTGATGTTCGCGAAGGACCTCTTGGCTTCGTAGCTCAAGGTGATGTGCGGTGTCACGCCGGTCGCGATCTCTGCAAAATCAGCTTCGACAAGCGCCGCTCTCACCGCATCGCGCAGCATCTTGAATGCCTTGGGCACGCCAAACGCGCGCAGCGTGCAGTGCTGACGATCACTCTTGAGATCCGGCCCTTCGATTCGGTTGAACTGCAACGTGCACGCGTGCGCCGAGATGCTCGCGCCGACACGTTGCAGTCGTTCGCATTGCTCCGCCGTTGGATTGAAGACCCTCTCCGACAGCGACTGGTGCCAGTTCTCAGGCGAGAACATGTCACCACCCAACGCCTTCTCAAGGCCGAGTTCGATCAGACGCTGAAGCGTTGTTGCGACCCAATGCTCGGAAGGCATGACCGCAAAGAACGCGCGTGGTGGCGAAGACATTACGCTTACCTCAGACCGCCTTCGAAGACTCCAGAAAATCCTGCGCAAACCGCTGCAGCACCCCACCCGCCTCGTAGATCGACACTTCTTCCGCGGTATCGAGTCGGCAGATCACCGGCACCGACGCCTGCGTGCCGTCCTGACGATGGATCACCAGGGTCAGCATCGCGCGCGGGGTACGGTCGCCGGTGACGTCGAAGGTTTCGGTGCCGTCGATGCCGAGCGTCAGCCGGGTCACGCCGGGCTGGAATTCCAGCGGCAGCACGCCCATGCCGATCAGGTTGGTGCGGTGGATGCGTTCGAAGCCTTCGGCGACGATCGCCTCCACGCCCGCCAGACGCACGCCCTTGGCCGCCCAGTCGCGCGAGCTGCCCTGGCCGTAGTCGGCGCCGGCGATGATCACCAGCGGCTGCTTGCGCTCCATGTAGGTCTCGATCGCTTCCCACATGCGCACGACCTGCCCATCGGGCTCGATGCGCGACAGCGAGCCTTGCCGCACGGTGCCGTCGACGATCGCCATCTCGTTGACGAGTTTCGGGTTGGCGAACGTGGCGCGCTGCGCGGTCAGATGGTCGCCGCGATGGGTGGCGTAGGAATTGAAGTCCTCCTCCGGCACGCCCATCTTGGCGAGGTACTCGCCGGCCGCGCTGTCGGCCATGATCGCGTTCGACGGCGACAGGTGATCGGTGGTGATGTTGTCGCCGAGCACCGCGAGCGGCCGCATGCCGGTCAGCGTGCGCGCGCCGGCCAGCGCACCCTCCCAGTACGGCGGACGGCGGATGTAGGTGCTCATCTCGCGCCAGTCGTACAGCGGCGCGACGCGCTCGCCGGTGTCGACGTGCAGCTTGAACATCGGCCCGTAGACGGCGCGGAACTGTTCCGGCTTGACGCTGGCCTTGACCACCGCATCGATCTCTTCATCCGACGGCCAGAGATCCTTGAGCGTGACCGCGTTGCCGTCGTGGTCGATGCCGAGCACGTCCTTCTCGATGTCGAAGCGCACGGTGCCGGCGATCGCATACGCGATGACCAGCGGCGGCGACGCGAGGAAGGCCTGCTTGGCGTAGGGATGGATGCGGCCGTCGAAGTTGCGGTTGCCGCTGAGCACGGCGGTCGCATACAGATCGCGGTCGATGATCTCCTGCTGGATCGCGGGATCCAGCGCGCCGCTCATGCCGTTGCAGGTGGTGCAGGCGAACGCGACGATGCCGAAGCCCAGCTGCTCGAGATCCGGCAGCAGGCCGCTTTCCTCCAGATACAGCTGCACGGCCTTGGAGCCCGGCGCGAGCGAGCTCTTGACCCAGGGCTTGCGCGTGAGGCCGCGCGCGTTCGCGTTGCGCGCCAGCAGCGCGGCGGCAATGACGTTGCGCGGGTTCGAGGTGTTCGTGCAGCTGGTGATCGCGGCGATGATCACCGCGCCGTCGGGCATGGTGCCGTCGGTCGGCATGTCCCACGCGCCGGCGATGCCGCTGGCGGCGAGATCGCGGGTCGCCACGCGCTTGTGCGGATTCGACGGCCCGGCCATGTTGCGCACCACGCTCGACAGGTCGAAATGCAGCGTGCGTACGTACTGGGCACTGGCCAGCGAATCGGCCCACAGGCCCGCGGCCTTCGCATAGGTCTCGACCAGCGCGACCTGGGTGTCCTCGCGCCCGGTCAGGCGCAGGTAGTCGAGCGTGTTGTCATCGATGAAGAACATCGCGGCGGTCGCGCCGTACTCGGGCGCCATGTTGGAGATCGTCGCGCGATCGCCGACCGACAGCGCGGCCGCGCCCGGCCCGCGGAATTCCAGATATGCGCCGACGACCTTCGAAATGCGCAGGAATTCGGTCAGCGCCAGCACGACGTCGGTCGCGGTGATGCCCGGTCCGGGACGGCCTGCGAGTTCGACACCGACGATCTCCGGCGTGCGCATCCACGAGGCGCGGCCGAGCATGACGTTCTCGGCTTCGAGGCCGCCCACGCCGATCGCGATCACGCCCAGCGCATCGACGTGCGGCGTGTGGCTGTCGGTGCCGACGCAGGTATCCGGGAACGCGACGCCGTCCTGGACGTAGACCACCGGCGACATCTTCTCCAGGTTGATCTGGTGCATGATCCCGTTGCCCGGCGGAATCACCTCGACGTTGTGGAACGCGAGCTTGGTCCAGTCGATGAAGTGGAAACGGTCGGCATTGCGGCGATCCTCGATCTCGCGGTTGCGGATGAACGCATCCGGGTCGTAACCGCCGCATTCCACTGCCAGTGAGTGGTCGACGATCAGCTGTACCGGCACGACCGGATTGACCTTCGCGGGATCACCGCCCTGGTCGGCGATCGCATCGCGCAGACCGGCGAGGTCGACGAGCGCGGTCTGGCCGAGGATGTCGTGGCAGACCACGCGCGCCGGATACCACGGGAAGTCGATGTCCTGCCGCAGCTCGATCAGCTGGCGCAGCGCGTCGTCGAGCTGCGCCGGTTCGCAGCGCCGCACCAGGTTTTCGGCGTGCACGCGCGCGGTGTAGGACATGCGGTCATACGCGCCGGGCGCGAGCGCGTCGACGGCGGCGCGCGCGTCGAACCAGTCGAGCTGGGTGCCGGGAAGGGGTTTGCGGTGCTGGCTGTTCATGGCTGGCTTCAACGATCCGGAAGGAGCAGAAACGCGTGGTCCCCGCGCGTGCGGGGACCTGTGCAGGACGGGATTACGTGCGCTCGGCGATCGGGACGAACGCCTGGTCCTCGGGACCGGTGTACTGCGCGCTCGGGCGGATGATCTTGCCGTCGATGCGCTGCTCGATGACGTGCGCGCTCCAGCCGGCGGTGCGCGCGATCACGAAGAGCGGCGTGAACATCGCCGTCGGCACGCCCATCATGTGGTAGCTCACCGCGCTGAACCAGTCGAGGTTCGGGAACATCTTCTTGATGTCCCACATCACCGTTTCCAGGCGCTCGGCGATGTCGTACATCTTGCGGCTGCCCACTTCGTCCGACAGTTCCTTGGCGACCTGCTTGATGACCTCGTTGCGCGGATCGCTGACGGTGTAGACCGGGTGGCCGAAGCCGATGATCACTTCCTTCTTCTCCACGCGCGCCTTGATGTCGGCTTCCGCTTCGTCGGGCGTGTCGTAGCGCTTCTGCACTTCGAACGCGACTTCGTTCGCGCCGCCGTGCTTGGGGCCGCGCAGCGCACCGATGCCGCCGGTGATCGCGCTGTGCATGTCGCTGCCGGTGCCGGCGATGACGCGGCAGGCGAAGGTCGAGGCGTTGAACTCGTGCTCCGCGTACAGGATCAGCGAGGTGTGCATCGCCTTGACCCAGGACTCGCGCGGCTCGTGCCCGTGCAGCAGATGCAGGAAGTGCCCGCCGATCGAATCGTCGTCGGTCTCGACGTCGATCGCGCGGCCGTTGTGGCTCCAGTGGTACCAGTACAGCAGCATCGAACCAAGGCAGGCCATCAGCTTGTCGGCGATGTCGCGCGCGCCCGGATGGTTGTGGTCGTCCTTCTCCGGCGCAACGCAGCCGAGCACCGACACGCCGGTGCGCATGACGTCCATCGGGTGCGCCGATGGCGGCAGCTCTTCCAGCGCGGCCTTGACCGCCGCCGGAATGCCGCGCAGGGACTTGAGCTTGGCCTTGTAGCCGCGCAGTTCCGCTTCGGTCGGCAGCTTGCCGTGGACCAGCAGATAGGCGATCTCCTCGAATTCGCTGGTGCGCGCGAGATCGAGGATGTCGTAGCCGCGGTAGTGCAGATCGTTGCCGCTGCGGCCGACGGTACACAGCGCGGTGTTGCCGGCGGCCGTGCCGCTCAGCGCGACGGACTTCTTCGGCTTGAAGCCGGGGGCGGTGGTGGCGGTGTCGCTCATCTGTAATCTCCGTTGGATGCCCGCAGGCACGGATGGAAAGATCGGGAGTCGCTTACTTCTTGTTGGATGCGAACAGCGCGTCGAGGCGCTGCTCGAAGGCGTGGTAGCCGATACGCTCGTAGAGTTCCTCGCGGGTCTGCATCGTCTCGACGACGGCCTGCTGCGATCCATCACGGCGCACCGCGGTGTACACCGCTTCGGCGGCCTTGTTCGCGGCGCGGAATGCGGACAGCGGGAACAGCTGGATCGCGACGCCCGCAGACGCCAGTTCGTCGCGGGTGAACAGCGGCGTGGCACCGAACTCGGTGATGTTGGCCAGCACCGGCACCTTCACCGCATCGACGAAGCGGCGATAGGTGTCGAGGTCGTAGGCGGCCTCGGCGAAGATGCCGTCGGCGCCGGCTTCGACGCAGGCGATGGCGCGTTCGATCGCGGCGTCCACGCCATCGACCTGGATCGCATCGGTGCGCGCGATCAGGAAGAAGTCGGGATCGGTCTTCGCATCGGCCGCTGCCTTGACCCGGTCGACCATCTCGCCCTGCGACACGATCTCCTTGCCCGGGCGATGGCCGCAGCGCTTGGCGCCGACCTGGTCTTCGATGTGGCACGCCGCGGCGCCCGCCTTGATCAGCGACTTCACCGTGCGCTCGATGTTGAACGCGCTCGCGCCGAAGCCGGTGTCGATGTCGACCAGCAGCGGCAGGTCGCAGACGTCGGTGATGCGGCGCACGTCGATCAGCACGTCCTCGAGCGTGTTGATGCCCAGGTCCGGCAACCCCAGCGAGCCCGCCGCCACGCCGCCGCCCGAAAGATAGATCGCCTGGAAGCCGGCGCGCTGCGCCAGCAGCGCGTGGTTGGCGTTGATCGCGCCGATCACCTGCAGCGGCGATTCGGCGGCCAGGGCGGCGCGGAACCGTGCGCCTGCGGAAACGGTGGACATGGGGTCGACTCCGGGACTGCGGTGTACCGCGATGCCGTGCAATCTGGCACCATCCGACTGGTTGATCAATCTTGATCGAATCAATCAATACATCGGAATTCACTGTGAATGCGAACGATGGCGACCTGATGTCCGCGGCGCAGGCCTGCGCCGCACTCGGCATCAGCACCGCGACGCTCTACGCCTATGTCAGCCGCGGCCTGCTGGCGTCACGCCCCGGCACCGACCATCGCAGCCGCATGTACCTGCGCCAGGACGTCGAGCGCCTGACCCAGCGCAAGCGTGCGGGCCGCGGCGCGGCGCGTGGCGCGGCGCAGAGTCTCGATCGTGGCCTGCCGGTGCTGGAGACCCGGATCTCGCTGATCCGGCCCGACAGCCCCTACTACCGCGGGCGGTCCGCGGTCGCGATGGTGCGCAGCGGCGCCACGCTCGAGGACACCGCGCGGCTGCTGTGGGACTGCGGTGATGTCGATCCGTTCGACAACGAGGCCGGCGACTGGCCCGCGCGCGTCACCGCGATCGCGCGCGATGCCGGCTTGCCGCCGATCGAACGCGCGATGGCCGCGATCCCGCTGCTCGCACCGGACCTGCGGCATTCGCTGAGCGCCGCGCCCGCAGCCAAGCGCGGCGTCGCGGCGACGCTGCTGCGCCAGAACGCGGCGCTGCTGGTCGCAGGCTCACCGGACGCGCGTCCGGTGCACAGCCTGCTCGCCGATGCCTGGCGCCCGGGCGATGCGGCCTTTGCCGAGCTCGTACGCGCGGCACTGGTGCTGTGCGCCGACCACGAGCTCAACGTGTCGGCGTTCGCCGCGCGCGTGGTCGCGTCCACCGGCGCGCATCTGCACGCGACGGTCTGCGCGGGACTCGCGGCGCTGTCCGGGCCGCGCCACGGCGGCGCCACTGCGCGTGCGCATGCGCTGATCCGCGAGGCCTGCGACGCGCCCTCGCCCGCGCAATTCGTCGCCGAGCGCTGGCAACGCGGCGACGACCTGCCCGGCTTCCATCATGTGCTGTATCCCGACGGCGATCCGCGCGCCGCCGAAGTGCTGGCGATGCTGCGTGCGCGTCATGCCGGCGACACACGCATGCAACAGGTCGAGGCGGTGCTCCATTCCGCCGCCGAGACCAGCGGCCGTCAGCCCAATATCGACGGCATGCTCGCGGCGATCTGCTTCGTGCACGGCCTGCCGGCAACGCCGGCGCTGTGCATGTTCGCCGCCGGCCGGCTCGCCGGCTGGCTGGCACATGCGCTGGAGCAGCAGGAACTCGGCACGCTGATCCGGCCGCGCGCGCAGTACACGGGCGTCGCGCCGGCGGAATGACGGCTCAGCCCGCGTCCGCGCCCCGCGCCAGGACGCGGCGTACTTCTTCCAGCGCATTCGGATCGTCGAGCGTCGACAGATCCCCCGGATCGCGCGCTTCCGCCAACGCCTGCAGCGAGCGCCGCAGCAGCTTGCCCGAACGCGTCTTCGGCAAGGCGTTGACCACGTAGACCCGCGCCGGTCGCGCGACGGCGCCGAGCTGATCCGCGACGGTGCGCATCATCTCGCCCGCGGTCGCGTGCTGCGCGTCCGCATCCACCGATGCCTGCTTGAGTGTCACGAACACGATCGGCACCTGGCCCTTCAGTTCGTCGGCGACGCCGATCACCGCGGCCTCGGCGACGGCCGGATGGCTGGACACCGATTCCTCGATCTCGCGTGTGCCGAGTCGATGGCCGGCGACGTTGATGACATCGTCGGTGCGGCCGAGGATGAAGGTGTAGCCGTCCTCATCCTGGATCGCCCAGTCCAGTGAGCTGTAGAGCAACTCCTTGAAGTGCGAGAAGTAGCTCGACAGAAAACGCGCGTCGTCGTTCCACACGGTGGTCATGCAGCCGGGCGGCAGCGGCGGCTGGATCACCAGCACACCCTTGGCGCCGGGTGGCACCCGCTCGCCGGTGGCTTCATCGATCACGCGCAGGTCGTAGCCCGGCGTGGGCAGGCCGGGCGAGCCGAACTTGACGGGTTTCATTTCGACGCCCGGCATCAACGCCAGCACCGGCCAGCCGGTTTCGGTCTGCCAGTAGTTGTCGACGATGGTCGTGCCGCCGAGGCCGGTGCTGATCCAGCTCGCGGTGGGTTCGTCGAGCGGTTCGCCGGCCAGGAACAGGTAGTCGAGTTTCGACAGGTCGTACTGGGTCAGGAATTTCGCGTCCTGTTTCTTCAGTACGCGGATCGCCGTCGGCGACGAGAACATCGTACGCACGCCGTAGTCGGCGCAGATCTTCCACCAGATGCCGCCATCGGGACTGGTCGGCAGACCTTCGTAGAGAATGACCGTCGCGCCGGCGATCAGCGGGCCGTAGACGTTGTAGGAATGCCCGACCGCCCAGCCCACGTCGGACGTGGTGAACATCACCTGCCCCGGGCGGATGTCGTAGATCGACCACATCGAAAGCGCCATCGCGACCGCATAGCCGCCGACATCGCGCTGCACGCCCTTTGGCTTGCCGGTGGTACCGGAGGTGTAGAGCAGATAGCTGGGTTCGTTGGACTCCAGCCATTCCACCGGCACATCGGTGCCGGCGTGCTGCGCGCGGAGGGTCGCGTAATCGACGTCGCGCCGTTCGACGCGCGCATAGCCGGGGTCGAGTCCGCGGTCAATGATCAGCACGTGCGGCGGCGGGGCCTGCGCCTCCGCACACGCGGCATCGACCAGCGGCTTGTATGGAATCGTTTTGCCGCCGCGGCTGCCGGCATCGGCGGCGATCAGCAGTTTCGGCGTGGCGTCGTCGATGCGCAGCGCCAGGTTGTGCGCGGCAAATCCGCCGAAGACCACCGAGTGCACCGCGCCGATGCGCGCGCAGGCCAGCATCGCGAACACGGCCTCGGCCATGTTCGGCATGTAGATGACCACGCGGTCGCCACGCTCGACGCCGAGCGCTTTCAGCACGGCCGCGAAATCGTTGACCTCCCGATACAGCTGCGCGTAGCTGATCTCGCGCGTCTCGTTGGTTTCCGTGGAGATCGCGACGAGTGCGAGCTGGTCGCCGCGCGCATCGAGGTGCCGGTCGACGGCGTTGTAGCAGAGGTTGGTCTCGCCGCCGGCAAACCACTTGCGGAACGGCGGATTCGAGTAATCGAGGATCCGATCCGGCGCCTTGTGCCAGTGGATCGCCTGCGCCTGCTCGCCCCAGAACCCCTCGGGATCTTCGATGGAGCGGCGGTGGAAGTCCTCGTAGCCCATGTCGACACTCCCGGCCTGACGGAGCGTTCGAGCATACCGCGCGGCGCGCATGCTGCCCTGTCGACCTTGGTCGGAGTAGGTGTCGCCTCGCCAGCGTCGCCTACAATCGCAAGATCCTGATCGCCGAACACGTCATGAGCGCCATGTACCGACCCAGCGTAAGCACCTTTTCACCCCGCCAGCTAGTGGCTGTCGTCGTCATTGCGATACTGATCAAAGCAGTCTGGCTGATCGCGGATTCCACCCTGCGGGTCTACATGGGAGACTCGATGGTGTATTTGCAATCTGCAGCCTTGCTGACCGGAGCCGGTGGCCGCTCTTTCCTGTACGGATGGGTGCTGCACTTCGTCGCGCTGCCGTTCGGCCCTCCCGTGTCGATCATCGCGGTCCAAGCGGTCTGGTCGATCCTGACCTGCGTGGTTCTCTATGTGTTTCTGCGCTCTGTACTTGGCTTGCGGTACTGGATGGCCGCCGTGCCTGCGTGGCTGCTTGCCACTGAGCCCGCACAGGTCTTTATGGAACGGATGGTCATGGCGGAGACGCTGGGCCTGCTCGCATTCGTGACAACGGTGCTCGTGTTTGCTCGTTACTTGGCCACGGGGGGACTCGGCTGGTACCTGCTGGCTTGTCTCGGCGGTCTTGCTGCCACTGCCTTCCGAACAAGTTTTCTACCGGTCGCGATCGGTCTCGCAGTCGTGATGCCCGTGCTCTATTTGTGGATTTCCGCGAACAGCTCGCGTCTATCGGGCAGGCAGAGGATCGGGCATGTATTTGTCGCTGCAGCTTTGTTGATTAGTACACACACGGCCTATGTCCACGCATATGGTCGGGCAACGCATTATCCACCGGGTTATTTGGCTTATACCGGCATGATGCGCATCGGACTCGTGGCACCGCTAATTCGCCCTGAACACTTCGAGGGGACGGGCGTGTCCGGGGAAGTCCTGAAGGAAGTGAAACGCCCACTGCAGGATCACTGGCAGCGAGGGCATCACATCTGGGAGGCGGATGGTCTGTGGCCGGCGTTGCAGAAACATAGCGATAACGCAGAGGCAGTCGCCCGAACCATCACTCGGCGCGCAATGCTCGATGATCCCTTGGGTCTTCTTGAAATGAATCTCGACACGATGGGAGGTTACTTCGATGACGACAGGGTGTACTGGCGGATGCTCGACGACAAGGGCGTGATCGCGCCCGCGGCGCACGATATCGAGCTGATCAAGACCTGGACCGGCTGGGATCCCACCGGCATCGACAAACGTGAGACGCCCGCGCGTCGTTTCTTCGCGGCCTCGACGCCATGGCTCACGTTCTGCCTGTTTGCGCTTGCGCCGCTGAGCCTGCTGACTGCGGCTGTCGGCTGGCGGCGTCCCCAGCGCGTGTTCTACCTGTTGCTCGCACTCGCGTCGATCGGGCTGGTCACGAACCACGTCCTGTTCGCGCACATCGTGTCGTTCCGTTATCTGCACCCGTTCTCGTGGTTCGTATTCGCGAACCTCGCCGTGCTCAGCAGTCTGCTGATGCCCGACCGCCCGACAATGAAGGGCCAGGAATCTGCAGATACGCCAACCGCTTGAGTTCCAGACGCGCGCGCGCAACCGAATCTAGAACAATGCCGATGACCGTCGACAAGGCAGAGATCACCAGCAGCGCCGCCACGAGGACCGCGGTCGGCAGTCGCGGGACCAACCCTGTCTCGAGGTAGGTCAGCAGCAACGGGCCTGCCAGGGCCAGAGCTGCCAGAAGCAGACCGCCACCGATTGCGCCGTAGAACGGGATGGGACGTTGCGTCGCGAACAGCGTCAACATCGTGCGGAGAATGCGGAACCCGTCACGCCAGGTGTTGAGCTTGCTGGTCGAACCAACCGGACGCTCCTTGTAGGGCGTCGGAACTTCCAGCACCTGCATCTGCAGTTCAAGCGCGTGAACCGTCAGCTCGGTCTCCGTCTCGAATCCCGCGGCATGGGCGGGAAAGCTTTTGACGAACCGGCGGGAAAAAGCCCGGTACCCGGAGAGAATGTCGCGGCAGGGACGTCCGAAAAGTCTCGACAGAAATCCCGTCAGCATGCGGTTGCCGAGGACATGTCCAGCCCGGTAGGCCGCATCGCCGGTGGCCTCGCGCAGGGCTACCACCATGTCGTGCCCTGCATGCACGCCGTCGATCAGTCTGGCTGCATCGGCGGCGGAGTACGTGTCGTCGCCATCGACCAGCACATAGATGTCCGCCTCGACGTCGGCGAACATCCTGCGTACCACATTGCCCTTGCCCCGAAGCGTCACGGAGCGGGTCAGCGCACCGGCTTGCTCCGCGAGCGCGCGCGTGTCATCCGAGGATCCGTTATCGAACACATGGACGCGCGCGCCCGGAATCGCCGCAGTGAAATCGGCAACCACCTTCTCAACCGTCGATGCCTCGTTGTAACAAGGCACGAGTACGGCGATCCTTGGCGCCGTTCCGCTGCGGGATTCCAAGAGACGCGCCGATCAGCCGAGCAGATGCGCGACGCCGCTGCGCTCTTCCTCGAGCTCGGCCAGGGTCTTGTCGATGGCCTTCTGGCTGAAGTCGTCGACTTCGATGCCCTTGACCAGCGTGTACTCGCCGTTCTGCGTGGTCACCGCGAAGCCGAAGATCACGCCTTCGGGAATGCCGTAGCTGCCGTCGGACGGCACGCCCATCGTCACCCACTTGCCGTTGCTGCCCAGCACCCAGTCGTGGATGTGGTCGATCGCGGCGTTGGCGGCCGAGGCGGCCGAGGACAGGCCACGGGCTTCGATGATCGCCGCGCCGCGCTTGCCGACCTGCGGGATGAAGGTGTTGGCGTTCCAGTCCGCGTCGTTGACCTTGTCCTTGAGGTTGACGCCCTTCGCGGTCGCGAAGCGGTAGTCCGGGTACATGGTCGGGCTGTGGTTGCCCCACACGATCAGGCCCTCGATGTCGCCCACGGCCACGTCGGCCTTGGTCGCCAGCTGGCTCAGCGCGCGGTTGTGGTCGAGGCGCAGCATCGCGGTGAAGTTGCGCGGGTTGAGATCCGGCGCCGATTTCATGGCGATGTAGGCATTGGTGTTGGCCGGATTGCCGACCACCAGCACCTTGACGTCACGCGAGGCGACCTTGTTCAGCGCTGCGCCCTGCGCGGTGAAGATCTTGGCGTTCTCGAGCAGCAGATCCTTGCGCTCCATGCCCGGGCCGCGCGGACGCGCGCCGACCAGCAGGGCGATGTCGGCGTCCTTGAACGCCACTTCCGGATCGTCGGTGCCGACGACATCGGCCAGCAGCGGGAACGCGCAATCCTCGAGCTCCATGATCACGCCCTTCAGCGCGGCCTGTGCCTTGTCGATCGGCAGTTCGAGCAGCTGCAGGATCACCGGCTGGTCCTTGCCCAGCATCTCGCCGGAGGCGATCCGGAACAGCAGCGCATAGCCGATCTGGCCGGCAGCGCCGGTCACGGCAACACGGACGGGCTTCTTCATCGTCAATCCTCTCGTTCGTTCAAACGGTCACGTGGGTGGGGAGCATCCGGTCGGCGGAAGCCGGCCGGTCAGGTCAGCTCCGCGAAGAATTCGCGGATGCGGGCCAGCCCGGGCGCGAGCTGCGCTTCGGGACAGGTGTAGCTGATGCGCAGGGCGCGCGGCTCGCCGAACGCCGAACCCGGCACACAGGCCACGCCCTTGGTTTCGAGCAGCGCGTTGCACAGGTCGACGTCGCTTTCGATGCGCAGGTCGCCGTGCGACTTGCCGAACGCGACGCTGATGTCGGGAAACACATAGAACGCGCCGGCCGGCTTCGGACAGACCACGCCCGGAATCTCCACCAGCGCCGCCATCACCACATCGCGGCGCGCCTGGAACTCGGCGCACTTGGCCGTCGGCACGTCCTGCGGGCCGGAAAGCGCGGCGACCGCGGCGGCGGTCACGACTTCCGGCACGTTGGTGATGTGGTTGGAGTTCATCGTCGCGAAGGCCTTTGCGACGGTTTCGGGACCCGCCAGCAGGCCGACGCGCCAGCCCGGCATGCCGTAGGTCTTGGACAGCGAGTCGACGAAGATCGTGCGCTCGCGCAGTTCGGGCCGCGCCTGCACCACGTTGTGGTAGCCGATGCCGTCGAAGACCATCCGGTTGTAGATGTCGTCGGTGATGATCCACGTGTCGGGATGGCGCACCAGCACGTCGGCCAGCGCGGCGATCTCGTCGCGCGTGTAGACCATGCCGGTCGGGTTCGACGGATTGTTGAACAGGAAGACCTTGGGCTTACGTGCCAGCGCGGCATCGAGCTGCGCCGGGGTGAGCTTGTAGTCCTGCTCGGGCGGGCACGGCAGCAGCTGGATGTCGGCGCCGACGATCTCGGCGATGTCCAGATACGTCGTCCAGTACGGCGTGGCGAAAGCGAAGCCGTCGCCTTCGTCGAGCAGCACTTCGGCCAGCGTGTAGAGGATGTGCTTGGCGCCGATGCCGCTGGCGCAGTGCGCGCGGGTGTAGCCCGGCAGGCCGATGCGATCGAGATGGCCGATGAAGGCGTCGAGCAGCGCGTCGCTGCCGCGGTTGCTGCCGTACTGGCCGCTGTCGTGGTCGAGCGCCTCGCGCGCCGCCGCGTAGACGTGCGGGCCGGGCAGGAAGTTCGGCACCCCGATCGAGAAGCTGATGATGTCCCGGCCTTCGGCCTTCAGGCGCTTGGCCTGTTCGGCGACCTGCATGATGGCGCTGGGCTTGGCGCGACCGGTACGCGCGGCGAGCTGGGGCATCGGTAATTCTCTTCGAGAAGCGTCGGGACTGCGGCGGAAACGCTGATTTTCGGCGGCAGATGGTACCACGCAGCCCTCTGGCGACTGCCGCCGCAGGGGTCACGCGGAGCCGGATTCAGAGGTAATCGAGCACGTCGCCGAGGTCGTAGTTGTCGTCGAAATAGGTCTGCCACTGCGCGTAGGCGTCGCGCAGACATTCGGGCGTCGTGCAGGCATCGAGCTGCTTCACCACGGCGGCTGCGGTGCGGTCGCCATCGGGGTAGCGCGCCGACAGTTCGACCAGCTGCGTCCGCAGGCTTCGATCGAGCTCGCCGAACTCGCTCTCGCTGCAGGCCAGCGTCGCCCGCAGGCTGTCCGCCGGGGCGTCGCCACCGCAGGCCACGGCCTCCGGCAGCACGTCGGCCTGGCGGATCGCCAGCACGAGTTCCTGGTGATCACGCTCGGTCAACCGGCGCACGAAGCCCAGCGTTTCGACCTGGCCCTGCGCCCAGGTGACGCGCAGGCGAAAGCCCTCACCGGACGCCGCGTCCTGCACCTTGCGCAGGGTCACCGTCTCGTCGGGCCCGTTCTCGCGGGTGACGCGGTAGGCCAGCGTCTGGTTGGCGACATCGACATCCTCGACCCCGCCTGCAAGCCGGACGCCGTCGCGCAGGATCCGCAGGCCGTCCGCGTCCTGCCATTGAATCGCGTAGATCGTTTCGGCATCGTCGCTCTGCGAGCGGTCGGTGCTCCAGATGCCGTCGAGGCTGCGTTCGAGATCCTGCGCCTGCGACGCATCCGCAAGATCAGGACCCACGCGGTCGACGTTGGAATCGGGCCCAGCGGGCCCGCAACCGGATAGCACGCCGACGCCCACCGCCAACACCAGACCGCACCACCGCGTGCCGTTCGAGGCCATTCCATTCCCCTAAAGAAAACAGGCCGGCGAATGGCCGGCCTGTCGGTGTCGCTTACGCAGCGAGTGTCTTGTTCCACTCGGCGACGCGGTCGGCCTTGGCCGCCAGCGCGGCGTCGACGTCGCCCTCGATCTTGATGGACTTGATCGCATCGCCCTGCTTCACGGCGTCGACCACGTCCAGACCGTCGGTGACCTTGCCGAACACGGTGTGCTTGCCGTCGAGCCAGTCGGTCTTGATGTGGGTGATGAAGAACTGGCTGCCGTTGGTGTTCGGACCCGCGTTCGCCATCGACAGCACGCCCCGGTCGTGCTTGACCCCATTGTTGGTCTCGTCCTCGAACTTGTAGCCGGGACCGCCGCGACCGGAGCCCTCGGGGCAGCCGCCCTGGATCATGAAATCCGGGATCACGCGATGGAAGCTGAGGCCATCGTAGAAGCCACGCTTGGCGAGATTGACGAAGTTGGCGACGGTCAGCGGTGCCTTGTCGGCATGCAGCTCGACCGTGATCTGGCCACGGTCGGTATCGAATACGGCGTTCAGGGACATGAGGAATCCTGGTTGGAGGGAGAATCATCGGCGTACCGACGAACCCGCGACATGCGGCCCCGGATGACCGGTTTCAAGCGGCCGCCGGGCCGGTCCGCCATGCGGCAGCGCAACACGCTATAATGCGGGGCTCTTTCACTGACTCTTGTGCGCCCCGGTCTTCGACTCTGGCGCAGCCTTGCCCATGTCCATCGAACGCCTGCGCAATATCGCCATCGTCGCCCACGTCGACCATGGCAAGACCACCCTCGTCGACTGCCTGCTGAAGCAGTCGGGCACGCTCTCCGAGCGCACCGTGCTCGCCGAGCGCGTGATGGACAGCAACGACCAGGAAAAGGAACGTGGCATCACGATCCTCGCCAAGAACACGGCGATCACCTGGAACGGCAACCGCATCAACATCGTCGATACCCCGGGCCACGCCGACTTCGGCGGTGAGGTCGAGCGCGTGCTGTCGATGGTGGACACCGTGCTGATCCTCGTCGACGCGATGGACGGCCCGATGCCGCAGACGCGCTTCGTGACCCAGAAGGCGTTCGCGATGGGCTTCAAGCCGATCGTGGTGGTCAACAAGATCGACCGCCCGGGCGCGCGTCCGGACTGGGTGATCGACCAGGTGTTCGACCTGTTCGACAAGCTCGGCGCGACCAACGAGCAGCTCGACTTCCCGATCGTCTACGCCTCGGCGCTGCACGGGTACGCGAGCCTCGACGACGCTGCGCGTTCGGGCGACATGACCCCGCTGTACGAAGCGATCATGCAGCACGCCCCGATGCCGGAAGTCGACCCGGACGGCGCCTTCCAGATGCGCATCAGCCAGCTCGACTACAACAACTTCGTCGGCGTGATCGGCATCGGCCGCATCCAGCGCGGCACCCTGAAGAAGAACATGCCGGTCTCGGTCATCAGCCGCGAAGGCAAGAAGCGCCAGGGCAAGGTGATGCAGGTGCTGGGCTTCCTGGGCCTGGAACGCATCGAGCAGGACACCGCCGAGGCCGGCGACATCGTCGCGATCTCCGGCATCCAGGACCTGACCATTTCCGACACGGTCTGCGCGCTGGATACCCCGGAAGCGCTGCCGGCACTGACCGTCGACGAGCCCACGATCTCGATGACCTTCCAGGTCAACAACTCGCCGTTCGCAGGCAACAAGGATCTGTCGGGTGGCAAGTTCCTGACCAGCCGCCAGCTGAAGGACCGCCTCGAGCGCGAGACCGTGCACAACGTGGCGCTGAAGGTCGAGCAGCTGGAGGACGCGGACAAGTTCCTGGTCTCGGGCCGCGGCGAACTGCACCTGTCGGTGCTGATCGAGAACATGCGCCGCGAGGGTTTCGAACTCGCCGTGTCGCGCCCGGAAGTGATCATCAAGGAAATCGACGGCCAGATGATGGAGCCGATCGAACAGCTGGTGGTCGACGTCGAAGAGCAGCACCAGGGCGGCGTGATGGAGAAGCTCGGCATCCGCAAGGGCCAGCTGAAGAACATGGAATCGGACGGCAAGGGGCGCGTGCGCCTGGACTATGAAATCCCGGCCCGTGGCCTGATCGGCTTCCAGAACGAGTTCAAGACCTTGACCCAGGGCGGCGGTCTGCTGTTCCACGTGTTCGACCGTTACGGCCCGAAGGAGACCGGTGCGATCGCCAAGCGCCTCAACGGCGTGATGATCGCCAATGCGCCGGGCGCCACGCCGGCCTATTCGCTCGGTCCGTTGCAGGAGCGCGGCAAGCTGTTCGCCGCCGAGGGCGACAACGTGTACGAGGGTCAGCTGGTCGGTATCCACTCCAAGGACAACGACCTGACCGTCAACGCGATCAAGACCAAGCCGCTGACCAACATGCGCGCCTCGGGCAAGGACGATGCCATCGCGCTGACGCCGGCGATCAAGTTCTCGCTGGAGCAGGCACTGGATTTCATCGACGACGACGAGCTGGTCGAAGTCACGCCGAAGGAAATCCGCCTGCGCAAGAAGTTCCTGACCGAGAGCGATCGCAAGCGCGCGTCCCGCGCCGCGTGAGCCAGGCGCTGTTCCCGGCGTGGCGGCCCAGTGCCGACGGCCGGGCGGCGCTCGCGACGGTGTCGCAACGACTGCAGACGGCGCGCCCCGAGGGCGCGCCGTCTTTGCAGGTGCGGCGCAGCGACCAGTGGCACGTCACGCTGTGTTTCGTGGGCCGTGACGGCACGCACCTCGCCACTCCGGCTTTGCACGCTGCATTCGCCGCTGCCGCCGCTCGTATACCCGCGCACGCCTTTACGATCGATCGTCTCGCCTACTGGCCGCAGTCGGGCGCCGTGGTCGCACTGCCGCACAGCTGCCCAGAATTGCAGGCGCTCTGCGATGCGACGCGCGACGCGATCCGCCGCTGCGGCATCGCACCGGAACAGGTCACGAATCAGCCGCATGTCACGCTGGCCTATCTCGACAAACACCAGCCGCAGCAGCCCTGGCTCGATGCCGTGGACTGCAGCGGCGATGCACTGGTCGTCGATACTTTCGAGCTGCTCTTCAATCCCGGTGGCCGCTACGACGCGCTCGGCGCGTGGCCATTGACCGGCGCGGCATTGCCCGCGCCACCCCGACAGGACACCCTGTTCTGATGACCGACGATCGCACCGACACCCACAAAGGCCTGCGCGCGATCGCGCTGTTCGAAGCCGCCAAGGGCGTCTTCGCCCTGCTCGTCGCCGGCGCCCTTGCGGCGATCGGCCCGGACGCGCTGCAGCACGAGCTCGAACGCGTACTCGCACGCTTCGGTGTCGATGCCGAGCGCAGCGGCACCGCCATGCTCGATGCGATCACCCCGGAACGGCTGCACATCGCCATCGGCGTCGCAGTGATCTACGCGGTCATGCGCCTGTTCGAAGGCTGGGGTCTGTGGGGTCATCGCGCGTGGGCCTCGTGGCTGGGCGTGATCGGCGCGGCCGCGTATCTACCGTTCGAGATCTACGCGCTGTGGCAGCACCCGGACTGGATGACCTGGGGTGTTTTCCTGCTCAACCTGATGATCGTGCTGGTGCTCGCGCGCGACTTGCGCCGACGGCGCGGCGCGGGCTGATCCCATCGTCTCCGGCAACGGCGTCGCCAGACTGGTGTGACGGCACTCCGCCGCACGCCATGACGCGACGATGACGACCGCACCTCCCGTTTCCCGCAGTGCGCGAGGCGCACTTGCGTTGCTGCTGGCCGCCGTCGGCGGCGCGGTGCAGGCCACCGACACGATCGAGGCACGCAACGCCGCGGCCGGTCTTGTGATGACGCACGGCATGTTCGTCGACGTCACGCTGGGGCACTGGTGCGGCGCATTGCCTGCGACGGACGGCCCGAGCGCGCGGGCGGCGCAGGCCGGCTGGGAACGCCGCAACGCCGAGCCCTTCCTCGTCGGCAGCCTGTGGATCCACGCACTGGGCAACGCCGTCACCACGCGTATGGGCGACGCCGCGGCCGTGCAGTTCCACGATCAGCGCAAAGCCGAATTCGGCGATACCGTCGCGCGCATGCAGCAGGCACTGTTCGCGGACGGCGAGGTGACGCAGAGCGACTGCGCGCGCATCATCGAGGCGGTGGACGCGGGCACGTTCGATGTCGCCCACAATCCCCGCGTCGCCGAGACCTTCCGTCAGATGGGCGCCGAACTTGTGCAGCGCCGCGCGGATTGATCAGGACGTCACGCCCGAGGCGCGACCCACCTGCACCTGCTTGCGCACGATCAGCATCGCCGTCTCCAGCGCCTGCTCGTAGTTCAGACGCGGATCGACCTGGCTCTTGTAGGCGCGCTCGAGATCGGTTTCGGTCAAGGCGCGCGCGCCGCCCATGCACTCGGTGACGTCTTCGCCTGTCAGTTCCAGATGCACACCGCCCAGGCGCGTGCCCGCCGCGGCGTGCAGGTCGAACGCCTGCTCGATCTCGCTGCGGATGTTGTCGAAACGGCGCGTCTTGTAGCCGTTGCTGGTCGACTCGGTATTGCCGTGCATCGGATCGCAGATCCACAGCACGCGACGGCCGGAACGGCGCACCGCCTCGAGCAAGGCCGGCAGGCGTTCGGCGATCTGGGTCGCGCCCATGCGGTGGATCAGGCTCAGACGCCCGGGCTCGTCGTCGGGGTTGAGCACGTCGATCAGGCGCAGCAGTTCGTCGGCCGTCGACGTCGGGCCGACCTTGACGCCGATCGGATTGCGCAATCCGCGGAAGTACTCCACGTGAGCGCCGTCGAGCGCCGCCGTGCGTACGCCGATCCACGGAAAATGCGTGCTGAGGTTGAACCAGCCCCACTGGCGCGGCACTTGGCGCGTGTTCGCTTCCTCGTAGGGCAGCAGCAGCGCTTCGTGCGAGGTGTAGAAATCGACGCGATTGAGGTTGTGCACCTGCGTGCCGGCCAGCGTCTCCATGAAACGCACGGCGTCGCCGAGACCGGTGACCATGCGCTGGTATTCCTCGGCCAGCGGTGATTCGCCCACCCATTCCAGGCCCCAGTACTCGGGATGGTGCAGATCGGCGAAACCGCCGTCGATCAACGAGCGCACGAAGTTCATCGTCATCGCCGAGCGGGCGTGCGCGCGCACCATGCGCCGCGGATCCGGCATCCGCGCCTCGGGTGTGAACGCCGGCGCATTGACCACATCGCCGCGGTAACACGGCAGGGTCACGCCATCACGGGTCTCGGTATCGGCCGAACGCGGCTTTGCGTACTGGCCGGCAAAGCGGCCGACGCGCACCACCGGCAGCCGCATGCCGTGCACGAGCACCAGGCTCATCTGCAGCAGCACCTTGAGCCGGTTGGAGATGACGTCGGACGTGCAATCGCTGAAGCTCTCCGCGCAGTCGCCGCCCTGCAGCAGGAACCGGCGGCCTTCCTGTGCCTCGGCCAGCTGCTGCTTGAGGCTGAGGATCTCCCACGACGTCACCAGTGGCGGCAGTGCGCGCAGCTCGTCCTGCACGGCCGCCAGCGCAGCCTGGTCGGGATAGGACGGCAATTGCCTGGCCGGGCGCGAGCGCCAGCTCTCCGGCTGCCAGTCTTCCGGCAGGCTCACGGGTTGCAGGGTGCGCTCGATGGACGACGACATGGGGTGTTCCTCTCACGGCCGGCCATCATCGCAGTTTGCTGCCCTGCGTCACAACGCCGGCGACCGCTAACGGCGAGCGCGCAGACCGGCGAACAGGGCGACCGCCGCCAGCAGCAGAAACCACACCAGGCTCCAGGCCGGCATCGACAGGCCGAGGAAGGTCCAGTCGACCGTGCCGCAGTCGCCGGAGCCGGTCAGCACCTTCTGGATCAGCGTCGGCGTGTCCATGGTCTCGCGCATGAAGGCGAACGGCGCGCCACAGGTGGCGAATCCAGGCGGATGCATCTGCAGCCACAGATGCCGTCCGGCGATACCGATCCCGACGGCCGCGGCGGCGAAGCCCAACAGGCCGTAGACCGAGCGACCACCGCGCCCCCGAGGCGCATGGACGCCGGCGACCAGCAGCACGATGCCGAGGGCCGCGAATGCGAGCCGCTGGAAGATGCACAGCGGACAGGGTTCCAGCCCCCACTGCAACTGCGAGTAGATCGCGAAACCGATCAGCGCGAAGCAGGCGACGGCACCGGCGAACATCAGCGTGCGGAACGACCAGCGAACAGGATTCATGGGCAGACCGGCGAGGGAAGGCTGCGATTATCGTCCGGAGCCGCACAAACAAAAACCCCGGCAGGTGCCGGGGTTTCGTTCCATCGGTGACGGGCACCTGCGCACGTGGCGCAGGTCGTCACGATGCGGATTACTCGGCTTCGACCGACGCCTGCGGGCGATCGACCAGCTCGACGTACGCCATCGGCGCATTGTCGCCGGCACGGAAGCCGCACTTGAGGATGCGCAGGTAGCCGCCCGGACGCGCGCTGTAGCGCGGGCCGACGGTGGTGAACAGCGTACCGACGGCTTCCTTGTCGCGCAGACGCGCGAAGGCGAGACGACGGTTGGCGACGCTGTCGACCTTGCCGAGGGTGATCAGCGGCTCTGCGACGCGGCGCAGTTCCTTGGCCTTCGGCAGGGTCGTCTTGATGAGTTCGCTCTTGATCAGCGAAGCGGCCATGTTGCGGAACATCGCTTCACGATGGGCGCTGGTGCGGTTGAACTTGCGTCCGGCTTTCTGGTGGCGCATGGGATGGATCCTTCAGTCTGGAATGGTGGGTCTGTGTAATGCCTTGGCGCCGTCCTGGCGTTGGAACTTGGACTGCGGATGGTCCGGAACCGGTCGTCCTTCACCGGCAAGGCCGCGGGCTTCTGCCCGTCGGCGCGGTCTTGCATACAGCGTCGGTGCAGATCGGGAGCCGCGGCTCCCGCCGCGTTTGCACTCCCGGCCCGGCGAAGCACGCCGGGCGTTCGCATCCTGCAACCGATGCCTGACGGCATCGGTTGCACCCGGGATGCTTACCCGAGCATGCCGTGAGCGGACACGCCGGTCGGCGGCCAGTTCTCGAGCTTCATGCCCAGTGCCAGGCCGCGCTGCGCCAGGACTTCCTTGATCTCGGTCAGCGACTTCTTGCCGAGGTTCGGGGTCTTGAGCAGTTCGACTTCGGTCTTCTGGATCAGGTCGCCGATGTAATAGATGCTCTCGGCCTTGAGGCAGTTGGCCGAACGCACCGTCAGCTCCAGATCGTCGATCGGACGCAGCAGGATCGGGTCGACGCCCGGTGCCTGCGGCTTCGCCGCGCCGCGGTCGCGGTGCGTGAAGTCGCCGAACACCGACAGCTGGTCGGTGAGGATGTCGGCGGCGGTGCGCACGGCTTCCTCGGCATCGATCGTGCCGTTGGTCTCGATGTCCAGAACCAGCTTGTCGAGGTCGGTGCGCTGTTCGACGCGGGCCGCTTCGACTTCATACGCCACGCGGCGGACGGGCGAGAACGAAGCATCCAGCATCAGGCGACCGATGGCACGGGTCTCCTCGTCCGGACGACGACGTGCGGATGCCGGCTGGTAGCCGAAACCACGCTCGATCTTCAGACGCATGTTGATCGACGCGTCCTTCGTCAGATGGCAGATGATGTGCTCGCCATTGAGGATCTCGACGTTGTGGTCGGTCTTGATGTCGGCGGCGGTCACGACGCCCGGGCCCGACTTCGACAGCGACAGCGTCGAGCTTTCGCCGGTGCCCATGCGGATGGCGACGTCCTTGAGGTTCAGCAGGACTTCCAGCACGTCTTCCTGCAGGCCCTCGATGGTGCTGTACTCGTGCAGCACGCCGTCGATCTCGACTTCGGTGATCGCGAAGCCCGGAATCGACGACAGGAGCACGCGACGCAGGGCATTGCCCAGCGTGTGCCCATACCCACGCTCCAGCGGCTCGATCACGACCTTCGCGCGGTTGCCCGCGAGACGTTCGATCTGAGGACCGCGGGGACGCAGGACCTGGTTGGCGGTAGCCGTCATGTGTGTGTGTCTCCTGAGGACCGCCGCGCTTACGACGCGGCGGTACCTGGTTGAATTACTTCGAGTACAGCTCGACGATCAGCGCTTCGTTGATGTCTGCCGGCAGATCGGCGCGATCCGGGACGGACTTGAACACACCACTGAACGCCTTGGAGTCGACTTCGACCCACGACGGGGACAGATCCATCGTCGACCACACGGTGAGCGCTTCCTGCACGCGAAGCTGCTTCTGTGCCTTCTCCGACAGTGCGATCGCGTCGCCTGCCTTGACCTGGTACGACGGCAGGTTCACCGACTGGCCGTTGACCGTGACGCCACGGTGCGACACCAGCTGGCGCGCGGCCGGACGGGTCACCGCGAAGCCCATGCGGTAGATGACGTTGTCGAGACGCGTCTCGAGGAGCTGCAGCAGGTTTTCACCCGTGTTGCCCTTCTTGTTCGACGCCTTCTTGTAGTAGTTGCGGAACTGACGCTCGAGCAGACCGTAGATACGCTTGACCTTCTGCTTCTCGCGAAGCTGGGTGGCGTAGTCGGACAGCTTGCTGCGACGCGCGCCGGTACCGGCACCGTGCTGGCCGGGCTTCTGCTCCAGCTTGCACTTCGAGTCGAGCGCGCGGGTCGGGCTCTTGAGGGACAGGTCGGCGCCTTCACGGCGCGCGAGCTTACAGGTAGGACCGATGTAACGAGCCATTTCTTATCGCTCCTTTAGACGCGACGCTTCTTCGGCGGGCGGCATCCGTTGTGCGGGATGGGCGTCACGTCGATGATGTTGATGATCTTGTAGCCGACGTTGTTCAACGAACGCACGGCCGACTCACGTCCCGGACCCGGGCCCTTGATGCGCACTTCGAGCGACTTCACGCCGTACTCGAGGGCGACCTTGCCGGCCTTTTCGGCGGCAACCTGGGCAGCGAACGGGGTCGACTTGCGCGAGCCGCGGAAACCCGCGCCTCCCGAGGTCGCCCACGAAAGCGCATTGCCCTGGCGGTCGGTGATCGTGATGATCGTGTTGTTGAACGAAGCGTGGACATGCGCGATGCCGTCGGTGACGACGCGCTTGATCTTCTTCTTGGTCTTGGTAGCTGCGGGCTTGGCCATGGCTGTGCTCCTTACTTCCTGATGGCCTTGCGCGGACCCTTACGGGTGCGTGCATTGGTCCGGGTGCGCTGGCCACGCAGCGGGAGACCACGACGGTGACGCAGGCCGCGGTAGCACGACAGGTCCATCAGACGCTTGATGGCCATGCCGACTTCGCGACGCAGGTCGCCCTCGACCACGTACTTGCCGACTTCCGAGCGCAGGCGCTCGACTTCCGGCTCGGACAGGTCGCGGATCTTCGTGGTCGAGGTCACGCCTGCGGCGTCGCAGACCTTCTTCGAACGGGTACGGCCAATGCCGAAAATGCTTTGAAGCCCAACCCAGACATGCTTCTGGGCAGGCAGGTTCACACCTGCAATACGCGCCATGCGCGGATCTCCAACTGGTTTGCTGCCAGGGGTTCAATCCCGGCAAAAGGGAACAAGAAATAATAGCAGGGCCTCGTGGTTTCTGGAAGCCCACGGCGCCAAGGCGCCAGTGAACCCGGCATGGGGAGCGTGCCCATGCTCCGGCGACAGTCCAGGACCGGCAGCTTTCGGGAGAATCCTCCCTTGCCTGCCCCGCTCGCTACTCTGGCGTGCGGATCTTCCTGGACCACTCGCACACGAGACCGCCGCGCGAGTCGCCCATCTGAAGTCCGGCGCGTATGTCCGGACTTCGTGCGGTGCCCATCGGGCGCCGCGATACGGCATGGGGAGTGCCCATGCCGCGAGAACCGTGACGGACGACCCGAGGGCCGTCCGGCGGAACATCAACGACCGGTCAGGCCGCCGCCGCTGCGCGAACCCTTCAGGTTCGCCTTCTTCAGCAGGCTTTCGTACTGGTGCGACATCAGATGCGACTGGACCTGTGCGATGAAGTCCATGATCACCACCACCACGATCAGCAGCGACGTGCCGCCGAAGTGGAAGGAGCTGCCGAACTCGGCCCGCATGAACTCCGGCAACAGGCAGACCAGCACCAGGTACGCCGCGCCGACTGCCGTGAGGCGGGTCAGCACACCGTCGATGTAGTCGGCGGTCGCCTTGCCCGGACGGATGCCCGGAATCAGCGCGCCCGACTTCTTCAGGTTGTCGGCCGTTTCTTGGCTGTTGAACACCAGCGCGGTGTAGAAGAACGCGAAGCCTGCGATCAATGCAGCGAACAGCAGCACGTACAAGGGCTCACCGGGCGAAATCGCCTGGGCAATCCGCTGCAACGTTTGCTGCCAGCCGCTCGACGAGGTCGCCTCACCGAACCACGTGGTCACCGTTGCCGGGAACATGATGATCGAGGACGCGAAGATCGCCGGGATCACGCCTGCCATGTTGAGCTTGAGCGGCAGGAACGAGCTCTGGTTCATGTACGCGTTGCGACCACCCTGGCGGCGCGCGTAGTTGACCGTGATCCGACGCTGGCCACGCTCGACGAACACCACGAAGAACACCGCCGCCAGCACCACGACCACCAGCAGGATCGCGGCGATCGGGCTCATGTCGCCGCTGCGCAGCGAATCGAACGTGCCCAGTACCGCGCCCGGCAGACCCGCCACGATGCCGGCGAAGATGATCAGCGACACACCGTTGCCGATACCGCGCTCGGTCACCTGCTCGCCCAGCCACACCAGGAACATGGTGCCCGCGGTGAGCGCGACGATCGCGGTCAGCACGAAGCCCATGCCGGGCGCGTAGACGACCGGAATGCCGTTGTTGGCGCCCGAGCTCTGCAGCGCGACCGCGATACCCGCGGACTGGAAGATCGCCAGCGGGATCGCACCGATGCGCGACCACTGGGTGATCCTGCGCCGGCCCGACTCGCCTTCCTTCTGGATGGCCTTCAGGCTGGGCACGACCTGCACCAGCAACTGCATCACGATCGAGGCCGAGATGTAGGGAATGACGTTCAGCGCGAACAGGCTGAAACGCGACAGCGCACCACCGGAGAACATGTTGAACATGTCCACGATGGTGCCCTGCTGCTGTTCCATCAGCTGCAGCATGGCCTCGGGATTGACGCCCGGCACCGGGATGAAACACCCGATGCGGTAGACGACGAGCGCACCGAGCACGAACAGCAGGCGCTGGCGGAGCTCGGTGAACTTACCGAGCCCGGCACCAACCCCACCCATTGCGCTGCCGCTTCGCGACATCCGGCTTACTCCTCGACCTTGCCGCCAGCGGCTTCGATCGCTGCGCGGGCACCGGCCGTGGCGAGCACGCCCTTGAGCACGAGCTTCTTGCTGACTTCACCCTTGAGGACGATCTTCGCGCGCTTGGCGGTGCTGGGCACCAGCTTGGCGGCACGCAGTGCGGCGAAGTCGATGTCACCGTCGAGCTTGTCGAGCTGGTAGAGCATCACTTCGGCCACGTCGAGCTTCAGCTTGGAGCGGAAACCGACCTTCGGCAGGCGCTTGCGCAGCGGCATCTGGCCGCCTTCGAAGCCGGCCTTGATCTTGCCCTTGCCCGAACGCGCGAACGAACCCTTGTGGCCGCGGCCCGCGGTCTTGCCCAGGCCCGAACCGATACCGCGACCGACGCGCGTGCGCTCGGTGCGGGCGCCCTGTGCGGGCTTGAGAGAATTGAGCTTCATTTCGATTATTCCTCGACCTGGACCAGGTAGTGGACCTTGTTGATCAGGCCACGGACCTGCGGGCTGTCCTTCAGTTCACGCACGTCGTTGAGCTTGCCCAGACCGAGTGCTTTCACCGAAAGGCGGTGCTTGGCCTGCGAACCACGCAGACCCTTGACCAGACGCACCTTGACGGTACCGCCGGCGGCTTCCTTCTTAGCCATTGATCAGATCCTCCAGCTTCTTGCCGCGCTTGGCCGCGATCTGCGCCGGCGAATGCATCTCGTCGAGGCCGCGGATCGTGGCGCGCACGAGGTTGATCGGATTGCGCGAACCCACGGCCTTGGCCAGCACGTCCTTGACACCGACGGCCTCGAGCACGGCGCGCATCGCGCCACCGGCGATGACGCCGGTACCCTCGGACGCCGGCTGCATGAACACGTTCGCAGCGCCGTGGCGCGACTTGACCGTGTGCCACAGCGTGCTGCCGTTGAGATCGACGGTCTTCTGGTTCTTGCGGGCCTGCTCCATCGACTTCTGGATCGCGACCGGCACTTCACGCGCCTTGCCGTAACCGAAGCCGACCTTGCCGTTGCCGTCGCCGACGACCGTCAGCGCGGTGAACGTGAACTGGCGACCGCCCTTGACGGTCTTGCTGACGCGGTTGACCGTGATCAGCTTCTCGATCATGCCGTCGTCGAGCTCTTCACGATCGCGCCCGCGACCGCGGTTATCCCTTTCGTTTGCCATCTGGATTGCCTGTATTGATAGAAGGATGTACGGCTCGTGCCGCTTGGAGTTGGAAAGTGCATCGGTGAAACGCGGACGCGGCACAGAAGGCCGCGGGCGTCCGGCACGCCCCGTGCCGGCAGGTCAGGCGACACCGGACGCGAGGCCCGGTACCGACAGCGTTCGAATCAGAACTGCAGACCACCCTCGCGGGCAGCGTCGGCGAGCGCCTTGATACGACCGTGGTAGCGGTAGCCCGAGCGGTCGAATGCGACCTTCTCGATGCCCGCGGCCTTGGCCTTCTCGGCGATTGCGCGACCCACCGCGGTGGCGGCGTCGGCGTTCTTGCCGTTCTTCAGACCGTCCTTGACGTCGGCCTGGGTGGTGTTGGCGGCAGCCAGCACCTTGGAGCCATCCGAATTGAACAGCTGGGCGTAGATGTGCTGGCCGGTGCGCAGCACCGACAGGCGCGGCACGCCGAGGACACGGATGTGCGAGCGCGTGCTCTTGGCGCGGCGCAGGCGGGCATTGTTCTTGATGCTCATGATCTTGATCCCCGGGAAGCGGATGGGCCTTAGGCCTTCTTGGCTTCCTTGCGAATGATGGTTTCGTCGGAGTACTTCACGCCCTTGCCCTTGTACGGCTCCGGCGGACGGAATCCGCGGATCTTGGCGGCGACCTGACCGACGAGCTGCTTGTCTGCACCCTGGACCAGGATCTCGGTCTGGGTCGGCGTGGTCAGCGTGATGCCTTCCGGCGCCTGGAACACGACGGGATGCGAGAAACCGAGCGAGAGGTTCAGGTCCTTGCCCTGCACCGCTGCGCGATAACCGACGCCGACGAGATCGAGCTTGCGCTCGAAACCCTGCGACACGCCGTGCACCATGTTCGCGACGATCGCGCGCAGGGTTCCGGTGAGCGGAATCTGCGACGGATCATTGGCCGAAAGCAGCGCATTGCCGTCTTCGATGGTGATCTCGATATCCGAAGGCTTGACGAGCGTCAGGGTGCCCTTCGGGCCCTTCACGCTGACCAGCTCGGGCTGGATGTTGAGTTCGACGCCCTTCGGGAGGGCGATCGGCTTCTTGGCGACTCGGGACATTGTGCGTTACTCCCTTAAGCCACGAAGCACAGGACTTCACCGCCGACACCCTGCTGGCGTGCCTGCGCGTCGGTCATGATGCCCTTCGAAGTGGAAATGATGGACACGCCCAGGCCGTTGAGGACCTTCGGCAGCGCGTCCTTGCCGCGGTACTGACGCAGACCCGAGCGCGAGAAACGCTTCAGGGTCTCGATGACCGGACGGCCTTCGTAATACTTGAGGACGATCTCGAGTTCGGCCTTGGCGCCGTTCTCGGTCACGCGGAAGTCGCTGATGTAGCCTTCGTTCTTGAGAACGGTGGCGATTGCGACCTTGATCTTGGACGACGGCATCGCCGCAGTCTGCTTGCCAACAGCGGCCGCATTTCGAATGCGGACCAGCATGTCAGCGATGGGATCAGTCATGCTCATGATGATTACCTTCTGAGTGCACCGATATCCGCTTGCGCGAACACTAGTTTTTGACCCACACGGACGTCGTGCGGGGTACCACGTGAGGGCCGGTATTCTACAGGTCCGGCGCGCGAACGCCAGACCTGCAGGACGACGCTCTTACCAGCTGGCCTTGCGCAGGCCCGGCACGTCGCCGCGCATGGTGGCTTCGCGCAGCTTGTTGCGGCCCAGGCCAAACTTGCTGTAGACACCACGCGGACGGCCCGAAAGCGCGCAGCGGGTGGTCTGGCGCGCCGGCGACGAGTCGCGCGGCAGCTTCTGCAGCTTGTTGACCGCGTCGGCCTTTTCTTCGTAACCAGCGGTGGGGCTGCTGATGATCTTCTTCAGCGCCTCACGCTTTTCGGCGTGCTGCTTGGCCAGCTTCTTGCGCTTGGCCTCGCGATTGATCATGGACGTCTTTGCCATAAGTGCTCTGCCTTCGGATCAGTTGCGGAACGGGAAGCGGAAGGCTTCCAGCAGGGCCTTGGCTTCTTCGTTGGTACGGGCGGTCGTGGTGATGGCGATGTCCATGCCGCGGATCGCGTCGACGGCGTCGAAGTCGATTTCCGGGAAGATGATCTGTTCCTTCACGCCCATGTTGTAGTTGCCGCGACCGTCGAACGACCGGCCGGACACACCACGGAAGTCGCGGACGCGCGGCAGCGCGACGTTGACCAGGCGATCGAAGAACTCGTACATGCCATTGCGACGCAGCGTGACCTTGCAGCCGATCGGCCAGCCGTCGCGGATCTTGAACGAGGCGACCGACACGCGCGACTTGGTCACCAGCGGCTTCTGGCCGCTGATCTTGGCCATGTCGGCAGTCGCGTTCTCGAGCACCTTCTTGTTCGCGGCAGCTTCACCCACGCCCATGTTGATGGTGATCTTGCTCAGGCGCGGGACCTGCATGATGTTGGCGTAACCGAACTGCTCCATGAGCTTCGGTACCACCTCATCCTTGTAAAACTGTTCCAGACGGGTCGTCATTTCTGCATCCTCAGGCGTCGAGCGCCTCACCGCTCGAGCGGAACACGCGCAGCGTGCGTCCATCCTCGAGTGTCTTGGTTCCAATGCGCTCGCCCTTGCCGGTGGCAGGGTTGAACGGCATCACGTTCGAAGCATGGATCGGCGCTTCGCGCTCGACCACGCCACCAGCCTGACCTGCTTGCGGGTTCGGCTTGGTGTGGCGCTTGACGATGTTGATGTTCGAGACGACGACCTTCTCGCCGATCACGCGCACCACGTCACCACGCTTGCCCTTGTCCTTGCCGGCGATCACGATCACGTGGTCGCCCTTCTTGATTCGATTAGCCATTTTCGTTTCTCCGCTCAGAGCACTTCGGGCGCGAGCGAGACGATCTTCATGAACTTCTCGGAACGCAGTTCACGGGTCACGGGCCCGAAGATGCGGGTGCCGATCGGCTCCTGCTTGTTGTTGAGCAACACGGCGGCGTTGCCATCGAAGCGGATCAGCGAGCCGTCCGGACGGCGCACACCCTTGCGGGTACGCACCACGACGGCGTCATAGACCTCGCCCTTCTTGACCTTGCCACGCGGAATCGCTTCCTTGATCGACACCTTGATGATGTCGCCGATGCCGGCGTAACGGCGCTTCGAGCCGCCCAGCACCTTGATGCACATCACTTCCTTGGCACCGCTGTTGTCCGCCACATCGAGGTGGCTCTGCATCTGGATCATGGTATGCCCTCCTCGTTATTCGGCGGCGCGCGTGACGATTTCCGCCACGCGCCAGTTCTTGGTCTTGGACATCGGTGCAATCTCGACGACCTTCACGAGGTCGCCTTCCTGGCACGCGTTCTCGGCATCGTGGGCGTGGAGCTTGGTCGAACGCTTGATGTACTTGCCGTACAGGGCGTGCTTGACCTGACGCTCCACCAGCACGGTGACCGTCTTGTCCATCTTGTTGCTGACCACGCGGCCCTGGACCGTACGCTGCTTCTTTTCGGTATTCATGGTCGGGTCCTTACTTCTTCTGACCGATCAGGGTGTTGACGCGCGCAATCTCGCGGCGCACCCGACGGGTGTCGTGCGTCTTGGTCAGCTGGCCAGTGGCCTTCTGCATGCGGAGCGAGAAACGCTCCTTGTGCAGCTCGAGGAGATGCGACTGCAAATCCTCGACCGACTTCTCGCGGAGTTCCTTGGTCGTAGCCATCAGCGCACCGTCCGGGTCACGAATTGGGTGGTGACCGACAGCTTCGCGGCGGCCAGGCGGAACGCTTCACGCGCCACCTCCTCCTCGACACCCTCGATCTCGAAGATCATGCGGCCGGGCTGGATCTGTGCGACCCAGTACTCGACGCTGCCCTTGCCGGAGCCCATTCGGACTTCGATCGGCTTCTTGGTGATCGGCTTGTCCGGGAACACGCGGATCCACATCTTGCCGCCGCGCTTGACGTGACGGCTGATGGAACGACGACCGGCTTCGATCTGACGCGCGGTCAGCTGGCCGGTCGCGGTGGACCGCAGGCCGAACTCGCCGAAGCTGACTGCGTTGCCGCTCCATGCCAGGCCTTCGTTACGGCCCTTGTGCATCTTGCGGTATTTGGTTCGCTTGGGTTGCAACATGATTAGTCCCTCGCCTCGCGCTCGCGACGCGGACCCCGACGATCGCGATCATTGCGATCACCACGATCTCCGCCACGCGGCGTGTCGTCCTGCTTCTCCTGGCCCACCTGGCTGAAATCGAAGATCTCGCCCTTGTAGATCCAGGTCTTGATGCCGATGATCCCATAGGTCGTCTTGGCTTCGGCAAAGCCGTAGTCGACGTCGGCGCGGAGGGTGTGCAACGGCACGCGGCCTTCGCGGTACCACTCCGAACGCGCGATCTCGGCGCCGTTGAGGCGGCCGGCGACGTTGACCTTGATGCCCAGCGCGCCGAGGCGCATCGCATTGCCGACAGCGCGCTTCATCGCGCGGCGGAACATGATGCGGCGCTCGAGCTGCTGCGCGATCGACTCGGCGACCAGCTGCGCGTCGAGCTCCGGCTTGCGGACTTCGGTGACGTTGATGTGCGCGGGAACGCCCATCATGTCGCTCACGTCCTTGCGCAGCTTCTCGATGTCCTCGCCACGCTTGCCGATCACCACGCCCGGACGGGCGGTGTGGATCGTCACGCGCGCCGTCTTCGCCGGACGCTCGATCAGGATCTTGCTGATGCCGGCGGAGGCGAGACGCTTGCGCAGCATCTCGCGGACCTTCAGGTCAGCGGCCAGGTACTCGGCGTATTCCTTCTTGCCGGCGTACCACTTGGAATTCCAGTCCTTGGCGATGCCGAGGCGGATGCCGATGGGATGAACTTTGTGACCCATATTACTTGCCCTCTCCCACGACGACGGTGATGTGGCTGGTGCGCTTGAGGATGCGGGTACCGCGTCCCTTCGCGCGCGCCATGAAGCGCTTCAGCGTCGGACCTTCGTCGACCGTGATGGTGGCGATCTTGAGTTCGTCGACGTCCGCGCCAGCGTTGTTCTCGGCGTTGGCGATGGCCGATTCGACGACCTTCTTGATCATGTGCGCGGCTTTCTTGTCCGAGAACTTCAGCAGGCCGACGGCGCGCTCGACCGGCAGACCACGGACCTGGTCGGCGACCAGACGTGCCTTCTGCGGCGAGATGCGCGCGGTGCGAAGGATCGCGGTGCGCTTGTTGACCTCGGTGCGAGCGCGCTTCTGCTCTTCGAGGCGGGCTTTCGTTGCCTTGTCCATTGTGCGCTCCTTACCTGCCCGACTTCTTGTCGCCGCCGTGACCCTTGAAGGTCCGCGTCAACGCGAATTCGCCGAGCTTGTGGCCAACCATGTTCTCGTTGACCAGCACCGGGACGTGGTTCTTGCCGTTGTGGATGGCGATGGTGAAACCGATCATGTCCGGCAGGACCATCGAGCGACGCGACCAGGTCTTGATCGGCTTCTTGGTGTTGGTGCCCGCGGCTTCCACCTTCTTGACGAGGTGGTGGTCGACGAACGGACCCTTCTTGAGTGAACGTGCCATGGTCTATCAGCTCCTGCGATCGCGCACGATGAACTGCTGCGTCCGCTTGTTATGGCGGGTCTTGTAGCCCTTGGTCGGAACGCCCCAAGGAGTAACCGGGTGCGGGTTGCCCTGACCGGCCTTGGCTTCACCACCGCCGTGCGGATGGTCGACCGGGTTCATGGCCGCGCCGCGGACGGTCGGCTTGACGCCGCGCCAGCGCTTGGCACCGGCCTTGCCCAGCTTCTCGAGGCTGTGCTCGTCGTTGCTGACCTCGCCGATCGTGGCGCGGCACTCGGACGGCACGCGACGCACTTCGCCCGAACGCAGACGCACGGTGGCGTAGACGCCTTCGCGCGACACCAACTGCACGCCGGCACCGGCGGCACGCGCGATCTGCGCACCCTTGCCCGGCTTCATCTCGATGCAGTGGATCGTCGAACCGACCGGGATGTTGCGCAGCGGCAGCGTGTTGCCCGTCTTGATCGGGGCATCCGAACCGGAGATCACCTGGTCACCGGCCTTCAGGCCCTTCGGCGCGATGATGTAACGGCGCTCGCCGTCGACATAGCACAGCAGCGCGATATGGGCGGTGCGGTTCGGGTCATATTCGATGCGCTCGACGCGCGCCGGAATGCCTTCCTTGTCCCGCTTGAAATCGACGATGCGGTAGTGCTGCTTGTGGCCACCACCGATGTGACGGGTGGTGATGCGGCCGTGGTGGTTGCGACCACCGGTGTTGGTCTTCTTCTCGACCAGCGCAGCGTGCGGCGCACCCTTGTGCAGATCGGGGTGCACGACGCGGACCGCAGAGCGGCGGCCGGGCGAAGTGGGCTTGAACTTCATCAATGGCATCGGGGCTTCCTCAGACCTTCGCGTTCATGACGTCGATCGACTGGCCGTCGGCCAGCTTCACGTAGGCCTTGCGCCAGTCACCGCGGCTGCCCTGGCGCTGACGGAAGGACTTGTTCTTGCCCTTCACGTTCAACACGTTGACCGCCTCGACCTTGACGTCGAACAGCTTCTCGATCGCGGCCTTGATGTCGGCCTTGGTGGCGACCGTCGACACTTCGAACGCGTACTGGTTGGACACTTCCTGCAGGCGCGCGGTCTTCTCGGACACACGCGGCGCACGGATCACTTCATAGAGCTTGGCGTCGTTCATGCCAGCCACTCCTCGATCTTCTTCACCGCATCGGTGGTGATCAGCACGGTATCGGCGCCGACCAGCGCGACCGGATCCAGGCCCTGCACGTCGCGGATCTCGACGTAGGGCAGATTGCGTGCCGACAGGTACAGGTGCTCCGAAGCGTCTTCGGTCACGATCAGCGGGCGCTTGCCCAGATCGAATTCCTTGAGCTTGGCGACCATGCCGCTGGTCTTCGTCTCGGACAGGTCGAACGTCTCGACGACGGTCAGACGGCCCTGGCGGTTGAGCTCGGACAGGATCGCCGACATCGCCGCGCGGTACATCTTGCGGTTGACCTTCTGCGCGAAGCTGCGCGGCTTGGCCGCGAACGTCACGCCACCACCGACGAAGATCGGAGCGGTCAGGGCGCCGTGACGTGCACCGCCACCCTTCTGCTTCTTCGACTTCTTGGTCGTGCCGTTGACTTCCGAACGGGTCTTCTGCGCCTTGGTACCGGCGCGACCGGCGTTGCGGTAGGCCACGACCACCTGGTGGACCAGGTCTTCGCTGAAATCACGGCCGAAGACTTCGTCGGAGACCGACAGCTTCGTGCTGCTGTTGTTGATTGCGAGTTCCATCGTGCTACTCCTTATGCCTTGCTCGACGGACGCACGATCACGTCACCGCCCGGCGCGCCGGGAACGGCACCCTTGACGGCGATCAGGCCGCGCTCGGCGTCGACCTGCACGATCTGCAGGCGCTGCGTGGTCTGCACGTCGGCGCCCATGTGGCCGGACATCTTCTTGCCCGGAAACACGCGGCCCGGCGTCTGGCGCTGACCGAGCGAACCCGGCTGGCGGTGCGACAGCGAGTTACCGTGCGTCGCGTCGCCCATCTTGAAGTTCCAGCGCTTGATCGTGCCCTGGAAGCCCTTGCCCTTCGTGACGCCCTGGACGTCGACGATCTGGCCCACTTCGAAGATGTCGGCCTTGATCTCGCCACCGACGCTGAAGTCGGCGATCTTGTCGTCGGCCACGCGGAGCTCCCACAGGCCACGACCGGCTTCGACCTTCGCCTTGGCGAGGTGACCGGTTTCCGGCTTGTTGAGCAGCGATGCGCGCTTGACGCCTGCAGTGATCTGCACGGCGCTGTAACCGTCGGTCTCGACGGTCTTGATCTGGGTGATGCGGTTCGGGGTCGCCTCGATCAGCGTCACCGGCACGGACTTGCCGTCTTCGGTGAACACTCGGCTCATGCCGGCCTTGCGGCCGACGATGCCCAACGAATGAATCTTCGCGGTCATGGTGCGGTCCTCAGGTCAGCTTGATCTGGACGTCGACGCCGGCTGCAAGCTCAAGCTTCATCAGCGCGTCAACGGTCTTGTCGTTCGGGTCGACGATATCCAGCACACGCTTGTGGGTGCGGGTCTCGTACTGGTCACGCGCATCCTTGTCGACGTGCGGCGACGTCAGGATGGTGTAACGCTCGATCTTGGTCGGCAGCGGGATCGGGCCGCGCACCTGTGCACCGGTACGCTTCGCGGTCTCGACGATCTCGCTGGCCGAGCGATCGATCAGGCGGTGATCGAATGCCTTGAGGCGGATCCGGATTTTTTGGTCCGTCATGACGGAAATATCCTTGGTTGAAAGAGCGACGGGCCTGCGGCTGGGTGCGCAGAACCCCATTGATTCGTGGCTGTCCGAGGCATTCACCCGCGCCCCGGGGCCGTTCCATGCAAAACACAAAAGGCAGACCGGTTTCCCGATCCGCCCAGACATCAGAAATTCAGACGCGGTGATCGGCTCCATCCCTTCGTGCTCCGGACATTTCCGGAACGGGTGGAGCACAGCCTCGCGACATTTCCGTGTCTGGCGAAGACGAGGGCATCCTGCACCTCATTTCGCGATTTCGCGGACATCCGATGAAGGCCTGTCCGCGAGGGTCTTGCATCATAGCGGGTCTGGCCGGGTGGGCGCAAGCCCCGTCCTTCGAAGACCCGACAGGCCTGCAGGGCAGACCTGTCTGTCGATCGTCATTCCCGGGAAAGCGGAGATCCAGAGACTTCTGCTGTCGAGTTCCGTGCGAACCCCAAAAATCGCTGGATCCCCGCTTTCGCGAGGGCGACGTCCTGGCAGCCGAGCGCGCTAGGCGCGCTCGGGCCAATACGTCACTTGATGATCTTGGCCACCACGCCGGCGCCGACGGTACGGCCGCCTTCGCGGATCGCGAAGCGCAGGCCTTCGTCCATCGCCACCGGGTTGATCAGCGTGACCACCATCTTCACGTTGTCGCCCGGCATCACCATCTCGGTGCCTTCCGGCAGCTCGACCGCACCGGTGATGTCGGTGGTGCGGAAGTAGAACTGCGGACGGTAGCCCTTGAAGAACGGCGTGTGACGGCCGCCTTCGTCCTTCGACAGGACATAGACTTCGGCTTCGAAATCGGTGTGCGGCTTGATCGAACCCGGCTTGGCCAGCACCTGGCCACGCTCGACGTCGTCACGCTTGGTGCCGCGCAGCAGCAGACCGGCGTTGTCGCCCGCCTGGCCCTGGTCGAGCAGCTTGCGGAACATTTCGACGCCCGTGACGGTCGTCTTCTGCACCGGACGGATACCGACGATTTCGATTTCTTCGCCGACCTTGATCACGCCGCGCTCGATACGACCGGTCACGACCGTGCCGCGGCCCGAGATCGAGAACACGTCTTCGACCGGCATCAGGAACGCCTTGTCGACGTCACGCTCCGGCTCCGGGATGAAGGTGTCGAGCGCGTCGACCAGCTTCAGGATCGCCGGCACGCCGATGTCGCTCTGGTCGCCTTCCAGCGCCAGACGGGCCGAGCCGTGGATGATCGGGGTGTCGTCGCCCGGGAAGTCGTACTTCGACAGCAGCTCGCGCACTTCCATCTCGACCAGCTCGAGCAGCTCGGCGTCGTCGACCATGTCGGCCTTGTTCAGGAACACGACGATGTGCGGCACGCCGACCTGACGCGAGAGCAGGATGTGCTCGCGGGTCTGCGGCATCGGGCCGTCAGCGGCCGAACACACCAGGATCGCGCCGTCCATCTGCGCAGCGCCGGTGATCATGTTCTTGACGTAGTCGGCGTGACCCGGGCAATCGACGTGCGCGTAGTGGCGCTTCTCGGATTCGTACTCGACGTGTGCGGTCGAGATCGTGATGCCGCGCGCCTTCTCTTCCGGCGCCGCGTCGATCGCGTCGTAGGCCTTGAATTCGCCGCCGAAACGCTCCGCACCGATCTTCGTCAGCGCCGCCGTCAGCGTCGTCTTGCCGTGGTCAACGTGACCAATCGTGCCCACGTTCACGTGGGGCTTGGTGCGCTCGAACTTACCCTTTGCCATGGTGATTCACCTTTCTATTGATTCGGGATTGGAAACTGGGATCCGGACATCCGACGCCGCCTGGCAGCGCCGGATTCCAATCCCGAGGATTACTTCTTGATGACGGTTTCGGCGATGTTCGTCGGCGCTTCCGCGTAGTGATCGAACTCCATCGAGAACGTCGCGCGGCCCTGGGACATCGAGCGCAGCGTGGTCGCATAGCCGAACATTTCACCCAGCGGAATCATCGCGTTGATGATCTTGCCCGACGGGCTGTCGTCCTGGCCCTGCAGGATGCCGCGACGACGGCTCACGTCGCCCATCACGTCACCGAGGTAATCCTCGGGGCTGACGATCTCGACCTTCATCATCGGCTCGAGCAGCACCGGGCTCGCCTTGACGAAGCCCTGCTTGAACGCCATCGACGAGGCGAGCTTGAACGCCATTTCCGACGAGTCGACGTCGTGGTACGAGCCGAACACCAGCTTGACCTTGACGCCCACGACCGGGAAGCCGGCGATCGGACCACTGGTGATCGTTTCGCGGATGCCCTTCTCGACCGACGGGATGAATTCCTTCGGAATCACGCCACCGGTGATGTCGTTGATGAAGAGGAAGTCGTCCTTGATGTCGCCCGACAGCTTCGGATCGGCACGGTCGGCCTCGGTCAGGGGCGACAACTCGATCACGACGTGACCGTACTGGCCCTTGCCGCCCGACTGCTTGGCGTGCTTGTAGTCCGACTTGACGTCCGGGGTGCGGATCGTCTCGCGGTACGCGACCTGCGGCTTGCCGACGTTCGCCTCGACGTTGAACTCGCGCTTCATGCGGTCGACGATGATGTCCAGATGCAGCTCGCCCATGCCGGCGATGATGGTCTGGCCAGATTCTTCGTCGGTACGCACGCGGAAGGACGGATCCTCCTGCGCCAGGCGACCGAGCGCGAGGCCCATCTTCTCCTGGTCCGACTTGGTCTTCGGCTCGACCGCCATCGAGATGACGGGCTCCGGGAACACCATGCGCTCGAGCGTGATGATGTGATCCTGCGCGCACAGCGTGTCACCGGTGGTCACGTCCTTCAGGCCGACGGCCGCAGCGATGTCGCCCGCGCGCACTTCCTTGATCTCTTCGCGGTTGTTGGAGTGCATCTGCAGGATGCGACCCACGCGCTCCTTCTTCGACTTGACCGGGTTATACACCTGGTCGCCGGCGTTGAGCACGCCCGAGTAGACGCGGAAGAACGTCAGCGAACCCACGAACGGGTCCGTCATGATCTTGAACGCCAGCGCGGAGAACGGCGCCTTGTCGTCGGCGGTGCGGGTGTCTTCCTTCTCGTCGTCGTCGATGCCCTGCACCGGCGGACGGTCGGACGGCGACGGCAGCAGCTGGATGACGCCGTCGAGCATCGCCTGGACGCCCTTGTTCTTGAACGCGGTGCCACAGAACACCGGCACGATCTCGACCTTCAGGGTGCGCTCGCGCAGACCCGAGATGATCTCTTCCTCGGACAGCTCACCCTCGTTGAGGTACTTGTCCATCAGCGCTTCGTTGGCCTCGGCCGCAGCCTCGACCATGAACGCGCGCGCCTCGGCCGACGTGTCGACCAGGTTCGCCGGAATGTCGCGGTACTCGAACGTGGTGCCCTGGGACGCGGTATCCCAGTGGATCGCCTTCATCTTGAGCAGGTCGACCACGCCCTCGAAGCCGTCTTCGGCACCGATCGGCACCTGCATCGGCACGGCGTACGCGCCCAGGCGCGCCTTCAGCTGGTCCACGACCTTGCTGAAGTTGGCACCGGTGCGGTCCATCTTGTTGACGAACGCGAGGCGCGGCACCTGGTACTTGTTGGCCTGACGCCACACGGTCTCGGACTGCGGCTGCACACCGCCGACGGCGCACAGCACGAACACCGCGCCGTCGAGCACGCGCAGCGAGCGCTCCACTTCGATCGTGAAGTCGACGTGGCCGGGGGTGTCGATGATGTTGAAGCGGTGCTCGGGCAGCGACTTGTCCATGCCCTTCCAGAACGCCGTGGTGGCCGCCGAAGTGATGGTGATGCCGCGTTCCTGCTCCTGCTCCATCCAGTCCATGGTGGCGGCGCCGTCGTGCACTTCACCGATCTTGTGGCTGACGCCGGTGTAGAACAGGATGCGCTCGGAAGTCGTCGTCTTGCCGGCATCGATGTGGGCCATGATGCCGAAGTTGCGGTAGCGTTCGATGGGTGTCGTGCGAGCCACGTCGGTTTCTCGTATTGAATGGCGAAGTCCCGCTGGAACACGGACCCTTCGCGATGGAATCGCTTGAATGGACGAATGCCGCCTTGCGGCGGCCTTCGGATCCTGCGTGCGGTCGGTGACCGCCTGAAGGCACCTGGATGGTGCCGACGGGCCCCGGAATCAACCGGGACCCGCGGGGCCGCTTACCAGCGGTAGTGCGCGAACGCCTTGTTGGCGTCGGCCATGCGGTGGGTTTCTTCGCGCTTCTTGATCGCGCCACCACGGTTTTCGGACGCGTCGATCAGCTCGGCGGCCAGCTTGCGCGGCATGGTGTTCTCGCCGCGCTTGCGCGCCGACTCGATCAGCCAGCGCATCGCCAGGGCCATGCGACGCGAGGCGCGCACTTCGACCGGCACCTGGTAGGTGGCACCACCGACGCGACGCGACTTCACTTCGACGGCCGGCGAGATGTTGCCCAGCGCCTTCTCGACGAGTTCGAGCGGATTGCCGTTCTTCTCGCTGATGACGTCCATGGCACCGTAGACGATCTTTTCTGCGATCGACTTCTTGCCGCTCTTCATGACCATGTTGATGAAGCGCGCGATCGTGTCGCTGTTGTGCTTCGGGTCGGGCAGCACGGAGCGCTGCGGGGTGTTTCCTTTACGCGACATTGTCTATTCCTCAGCCCTTCGGACGCTTGGTGCCGTACTTCGAACGGCTCTGCTTGCGCTTCGCAACGCCGGAGGCGTCGAGCGAACCGCGCACGGTGTGGTAACGCACGCCCGGGAGGTCCTTGACGCGACCGCCGCGGATCAGCACCACGCTGTGCTCCTGCAGGTTGTGGCCTTCACCACCGATGTACGAAATCACTTCGTAACCGTTGGTCAGGCGCACCTTGGCGACCTTGCGAAGTGCCGAGTTCGGCTTCTTCGGGGTCGTGGTGTACACGCGGGTGCAGACGCCACGGCGCTGCGGGCAGTTCGCCAGTGCCGGCGAAGTGCTCTTGTAGGTTTCGGGGCTGCGCGGCTTCCGCACCAGCTGGTTGATCGTTGCCATCAGGTCTCGGGTCTTTGGTTCGGGCCGGAGCCCGGTGAAAACGAAGACAGACGGATAGGCCGCCTGTCAGACGAAAAAGTATAGCCCGCGCTGACGAGTACCGTCAACGCGGGTCATACCGCCGCTGGCGCGCCCACGAGGGGCGCCACCCGGCATACAACGTCTCCCGTCCATCCTGGACCGAATACGAGCCGCGTCCTGCGCCTCTTTTCGGAGTCTGGGTGGCCCACGCGGGGCCACCAAAGGGGTGCAATCTTAGCGCGCTTCGCCGTCGTTGTCAGCCGTCGGCGTCACCGGTGCATCTTCAAGCATGACCTGCTCGGGTGCTGCCGGCGTCGCGGCGACCTCGGCATCGGCCGTGGTCGTGCTGCTGCCGGACAGGGCGTCAATTTCCGAGTCGGTCAGGCCGGAAGCGGCGCGACGACGACGGGCGTGATACGCCAGACCGGTACCGGCCGGAATCAGACGACCCACGATCACGTTTTCCTTCAGACCGCGCAGGCTGTCGCGCGTGCCGCGGACGGCCGCCTCGGTCAGCACGCGGGTGGTCTCCTGGAACGACGCGGCCGAGATGAACGACTCGGTGGCCAGCGATGCCTTCGTGATACCCAGCAGGACGGGGTCGAACTTCGCCGGCAGCTCGTTCTTGGCGAGCAGCTTGACGTTGTCCTCGATCACCCGCTGGCGCTCGACCTGCTCACCGTTGAGGAAGCGGCTGTCGCCACCGTCGGTGATCTCGACCTTGCGCAGCATCTGGCGGACGATCACTTCGATGTGCTTGTCGTTGATCTTCACGCCCTGCAGGCGATAGACGTCCTGGATTTCCTTGGTCAGGTAGGACGCGAGCTCCTCGACGCCCTTCAGACGCAGGATGTCCTGCGGACCCGGCTCGCCGTCCACCACGGTCTCGCCCTTCTCCACGTGCTCGCCTTCGAACACGATGATCTGGCGGTACTTGGGGATCAGTTCTTCGTGATCGACACCATCGGTGCCCTTGATGATCAGGCGCTGCTTGCCCTTGGTGTCCTTGCCGAAGCTGACGATGCCGGAGATCTCGGCGAGGATCGCCTGGTCCTTCGGCTTGCGCGCTTCGAACAGGTCGGCCACGCGCGGCAGACCACCGGTGATGTCGCGGGTCTTCGATGCTTCCTGCGGCACCTTGGTCACCACGTCACCCACGCCGACGGGATCGCCGTCCTGCAGGTTGACGATCGAGCGCGGCGGCAGCAGGTACTGCGCCGGCAGGTCGGTGCCCGGAATCGACAGGTCGTTGCCCTTGGCATCGACGATGCGGACGATCGGACGCAGGTCCTTGCCCATCGAGCCGCGGCGCTTGGGATCGGTGATCTCGCGCGACGCCAGGCCGGTCAGTTCGTCGGTCTTCTCGATGACGGTGATGCCGTCGACGAAGTCCACGAAACGGATGAAACCCGCCACTTCCGACACGATCGGGTGGTTGTGCGGATCCCAGTTCGACACGGTCTGGCCGGCCTTGATCGCATCGCCGTCATCGACGGTAATGGTCGCGCCGTAGGGCAGCTTGTAGCGCTCGCGCTCGCGGCCGTGGCCGTCGAGCACCGAGAGTTCGCCCGAACGCGAGACCGCGACGAGATTGCCGCTCTCGTGCTTGACGTGCTTGAGGTTGTTGAACTTGATCGAGCCGGTGGTCTTGACCGTCACGTTGTCGATGGCGGCCGCACGCGACGCCGCACCACCGATGTGGAACGTACGCATGGTCAGCTGCGTGCCGGGCTCACCGATCGACTGCGCGGCGACGACGCCGACGGCTTCACCCTGGTTGACCAGGTGACCGCGGCCGAGGTCACGGCCGTAGCAGCTGGCGCAGACGCCGAACGCCGCTTCGCAGGTGATCGTCGAACGGACCTGGATCGACTGCACACCGGCCTCCTCGAGGCGCTGCACCCACTGCTCGTCGAGCAGTGTGTTGCGGGTAACGATCGGATCCTCGTCGTTGCCCGGCAGGAACACGTCCTCGGCCACGACGCGACCCAGCACGCGATCGCGCAACGGCTCGACGACATCGCCGCCTTCGACGATCGGGGTCATGGTGAGACCGTCCATCGTGCCGCAGTCGACTTCGGTGATCACCACGTCCTGCGCCACGTCGACGAGACGACGGGTCAGGTAACCGGAGTTCGCGGTCTTGAGCGCGGTATCGGCCAGACCCTTACGGGCACCGTGGGTGGAGTTGAAGTATTCCTGGACGTTCAGGCCTTCGCGGAAGTTCGCGATGATCGGCGTCTCGATGATCGAGCCGTCCGGCTTCGCCATCAGGCCGCGCATGCCGGCCAGCTGACGGATCTGCGCCTGGGAACCACGCGCACCGGAGTCGGCCATGATGTAGAGCGAGTTCATCGACTTCTGGTCGATGGTCTCGCCCTTGGCATTGACGACCTTCTCGGTACCGATGGTGTCCATCATCGCCTTGGCGATGCGCTCGTTCGTACGCGACCAGATGTCGACGACCTTGTTGTAGCGCTCGCCGGCGGTGACCAGACCCGACTGGTACTGCTGCTGGATTTCCAGCACTTCGGCCTCGGCCTCGACCAGGATGCCGGCCTTCTCGGTCGGGATGGTCATGTCGTTGATGCCGATCGACACACCCGCACGCGTCGCATTGCCGAAGCCGGTGTACATCAGCTTGTCGGCGAACACGACCGTGTCCTTGAGACCCAGACGGCGGTAGCAGGCGTTGATCAGGCGGGAGATGTTCTTCTTGTTGAGCTCGACGTTGGCCAGCTCGAACGGCAGGCCGTCGGGCATGATCTCGAGCAGCAGCGCACGACCCACGGTCGTCTCGACGATCGAGGTCACCTTGTCGCGCGAACCGTCCTCGCCGATCACGGTCTGCTGGATGCGGACCTTGATCTTGGCGTGCAGGCCGGCGGCCTTGTTGTCGAACGCGCGACGCACTTCGGCGATGTTCGCGAACACCATGCCCTCGCCCTGGATGTTCTCCAGTGCGCGGGTCATGTAGTACAGGCCGAGCACGACGTCCTGCGACGGCACGATGATCGGCTCGCCGTTGGCGGGCGACAGGATGTTGTTCGACGCCATCATCAGCGCACGCGCTTCGAGCTGGGCTTCCAGCGACAGCGGCACGTGGACCGCCATCTGGTCACCGTCGAAGTCGGCGTTGAACGCGGTACACACCAGCGGATGCAGCTGGATCGCCTTGCCTTCGATGAGCACGGGCTCGAACGCCTGGATGCCCAGACGGTGCAGCGTCGGCGCGCGGTTGAGCAGCACCGGGTGCTCGCGGATCACCTCTTCGAGGATGTCCCACACCTCGGCCTCTTCGCGCTCGACGAGCTTCTTGGCGGCCTTGATCGTCGTGGCGAGGCCACGGCGCTGCAGCTTGGCGAAGATGAAGGGCTTGAACAGTTCGAGCGCCATCTTCTTCGGCAGACCGCACTCGTGCAGGCGCAGCGTCGGGCCGACCACGATGACCGAACGGCCCGAGTAGTCGACGCGCTTGCCGAGCAGGTTCTGGCGGAAGCGGCCCTGCTTGCCCTTGATCATGTCGGCGAGCGACTTGAGCGGGCGCTTGTTGGTGCCGGTGATGGCACGGCCGCGACGGCCGTTGTCCATCAGCGCATCGACCGATTCCTGCAGCATGCGCTTCTCGTTGCGCACGATGATGTCGGGCGCATTGAGTTCGAGCAGACGACGCAGGCGGTTGTTGCGGTTGATGACGCGGCGGTACAGATCGTTGAGATCCGAAGTCGCGAAGCGGCCACCGTCCAGCGGCACCAGCGGACGCAGATCCGGCGGCAGCACCGGCAGCACGGTCATGATCATCCACTCGGGACGGTTGCCCGACTCGATGAAGGCCTCGACCAGCTTGATGCGCTTGGTCAGACGCTTGAGCTTGGTTTCCGAACCCGTGGCGGCGATCTCTTCCTTCAGGCGGACCATCTCGGCCTGCAGGTCGATCGTGCGCAGCAGGTCGTAGACCGCCTCGGCGCCCATCGCGGCGTCGAAGTCGTCGCCGTGTTCCTGGCGCATCTGCATGTACTGCTCTTCGTTGAGCAGCTGGCTGCGCTCGAGCGGGGTCAGGCCCGGCTCGGTCACGACGAACGCTTCGAAGTACAGGATGCGTTCGATATCACGCAGGGTCATGTCCAGCATCAGGCCGATGCGCGAGGGCAGCGACTTGAGGAACCAGATGTGCGCGACCGGCGACGCCAGGTCGATGTGACCCATGCGCTCGCGGCGCACCTTGGCCAGCGTGACTTCGGTGCCGCACTTCTCGCAGACCACGCCGCGGTGCTTCATGCGCTTGTACTTGCCGCACAGGCACTCGTAGTCCTTGATCGGGCCGAAGATCGCGGCGCAGAACAGGCCGTCGCGTTCGGGCTTGAACGTGCGGTAGTTGATGGTCTCGGGCTTCTTCACTTCGCCGAACGACCACGAACGGATCAGGTCCGGGCTGGCGAGCGCGATCTTGATCGCATCGAAGTCCGGAATCTGGCGCGGCTGGTTGAAGAGATTGAGCAGGTCTTTCATGTCTTTACTCCGGGAAAGGGGAACCTGGGCAGTGTTGGATCGGTGTCGCGCGCGGCACGCTCACGCGCCGCGCGTCGGACGTCCTGCCTCAGTGCTCCTCCAGCTCCATGTTGATCGCCAGCGAACGGATTTCCTTGACCAGCACGTTGAAGGACTCGGGCATGCCCGCGACCATCTCGTGTTCGCCGTCGACGATGTTCTTGTACATCTGGTTGCGGCCCTGCACGTCGTCGGACTTCACCGTCAGCATTTCCTGCAGGGTGTAGGCCGCGCCGTAGGCTTCCAGCGCCCAGACTTCCATTTCGCCGAAGCGCTGGCCGCCGAACTGCGCCTTGCCGCCCAGCGGCTGCTGGGTGACGAGCGAGTACGGACCGGTCGAACGCGCGTGCATCTTGTCGTCCACGAGGTGGTTGAGCTTGAGCATGTGCATATAGCCCACGGTCACCTCGCGCTCGAACGCCTCGCCGGTGCGGCCGTCGAACAGACGGTGCTGGCCACTGGTCGGCATGTCCGCCAGCTCGAGCATCGCCTTGATCTCGGACTCCGCCGCGCCGTCGAACACCGGGGTCGCCATCGGCACGCCGTCGGTGAGGTTGCCGGCCAGCTTCAGCAGTTCCTCGTCGCTGAACTGCGACAGGTCGACACGCTGGGCGAACGACGCCTTGTCGTGGTTGTAGATCTGGTCGAGGAAGCTGCGCAGTTCGGCCACCTTGGCCTGCGCGTCGAGCATCCGCTGGATCTTCTCGCCGAGGCCCTTGGCCGCGAGACCCAGGTGCACTTCGAGGATCTGGCCGATGTTCATACGCGACGGCACGCCCAGCGGGTTCAACACGATGTCGACCGTGTTGCCGTTGGCCATGTGCGGCATGTCCTGCACCGGCACGATGGTCGACACGACACCCTTGTTGCCGTGACGGCCGGCCATCTTGTCGCCCGGCTGGATACGGCGCTTCACGGCCAGGTAGACCTTGACCATCTTCAGCACGCCCGGTGCGAGGTCGTCGCCCTGGGTGATCTTGCCGCGCTTGTCGGCGAAGCGCTTCTCGAACTCCTTCTGGTGCGCGTCGATCTGCTTCTGCGCACGTTCGATCGCGTCGGCCGCGTCCTCGTCCTTCATGCGGATCTGGAACCAGTCGGACTTCTTCAGGCCGTCGAGCACCAGCGAGCTGACCGTATCGCCCTTCTTCAGGCCGGGACCGCCATTGGCGACCTTGCCCTGGATCTGCGAGCGCAGACGCGCATAGATCGCGCTTTCGAGGATGCGGAACTGGTCGTCGAAGTCCTTCTTGACGCGCTTGATCTCGGACTCTTCGATCTGCTTGGCGCGCTTGTCCTTCTCGATGCCGTCGCGGGTGAAGACCTGCACGTCGATGACGGTGCCGTCCATGCCCGGCGGCACGCGCAGTGAGCTGTCCTTCACGTCGGACGCCTTCTCACCGAAGATCGCGCGCAGCAGCTTCTCTTCCGGGGTCAGCTGGCTCTCGCCCTTCGGCGTGACCTTGCCCACCAGGATGTCGCCGGCGCGCACTTCGGCGCCGATGTACACCACGCCGGATTCGTCGAGACGGTTGAGCGCGTTCTCCGACACGTTCGGGATGTCGGCGGAGATTTCCTCCGGACCCAGCTTCGTGTCGCGGGCGACCGCGGTCATTTCCTCGATGTGGATCGTCGTGTAGCGGTCTTCCTTGACGACGCGCTCCGACAGCAGGATCGAGTCCTCGAAGTTGTAGCCGTTCCACGGCATGAACGCGACCAGCATGTTCTGGCCCAGCGCCAGCTCGCCGATGTCGGTCGAGGGACCGTCGGCCAGCACGTCGCCGCGCGCGACCACGTCACCCACGTTCACCAGCGGACGCTGGTTGATGCAGGTGTTCTGGTTGGAGCGCGTGTACTTGATCAGGTTGTAGATGTCGACGCCGGCATCGTGCTCGCCGGAGATCTCTTCCTCATGCACCTTGACCACGACGCGGCCGGCGTCGATCTGCTCGATCACGCCGCCACGGCGGGCGTTCACGGTCACGCCCGAGTCGCGCGCCACGGCGCGCTCGATGCCGGTACCGACCAGCGGCTTCTGCGCACGCAGCGTCGGCACGGCCTGGCGCTGCATGTTGGCGCCCATGAGTGCGCGGTTCGCGTCATCGTGCTCGAGGAACGGGACCAGCGCCGCGGCGACCGACACGGTCTGCATCGGCGAGACGTCCATGTAGTGGATCTCCGCCGGCGGCTTGAGCAGCGACTCGCCCTGGAAGCGGCAGTCGACGAACTGCTGCGTCATCGTGCCCTTGTCGTCCTGGACGGCGTTGGCCTGCGCGATGACGTAGTCGTTCTCTTCGATCGCCGACAGGTATTCGATCTCGTCGGTGACGCGGCTGTCGACGACCTTGCGGTACGGCGTCTCGAGGAAGCCGTAACGGTTGGTGCGCGCGAAGGTCGCCAGCGAGTTGATCAGGCCGATGTTCGGGCCTTCCGGCGTCTCGATGGTGCAGACGCGGCCGTAATGCGTGGGATGCACGTCGCGCACTTCGAAGCCGGCGCGCTCGCGGGTCAGACCGCCCGGGCCGAGGGCCGAGACGCGACGCTTGTGCGTGACTTCCGACAGCGGGTTGTTCTGGTCCATGAACTGCGACAGCTGCGAGGAGCCGAAGAATTCCTTGACCGCAGCCGCGACCGGCTTGGCGTTGATGAGTTCCTGCGGGGTCAGGCCATCTGCCTCGGCCATCGTCAGACGCTCGCGCACGGCGCGCTCGACGCGGACCAGGCCCACGCGGAACACGTTCTCGGCCATTTCACCGACCGAACGCACGCGGCGGTTGCCGAGGTGGTCGATGTCGTCGACGACGCCGCGGCCGTTGCGGATCTCGGTCAGCACGCGGATCACGTCGAGGATGTCGGACGTCTGGCCGAACTCGCCGCGCAGACGCACCGAATCCTCGTCCTTGCGCTCGGCGAAGTACTTCGCGTCGTACAGCACCGACGCGCCTTCGGTTTCCTTGCGGCCCAGACGACGGTTGAACTTCATGCGGCCGACGCCGGAGACGTCGTAGCGCTCGAACGTGAAGAACAGGTTGTGGAACAGGTTCTGCGCGGCATCCTTGGTCGGCGGCTCGCCGGGACGCATCATGCGGTAGATCTCGACCAGCGCATCGAGCTGCGTCTTGGTCGAGTCGATGCGCAGGGTGTTCGACAGGTACGGACCGCGATCGAGGTCGTTGACCCAGATCGTGCCGATGGTCTCGATCGACGCCTTGCGCAGCGCCTCGAGGGTCTCGAGCGTGATCTCGTCGTTCGCGGTCGCGACCAGTTCGCCCGTGGCCGGGTCGATCACGTCGTGCGACAGGATCTGGCCGACCATGTAGTCGTCCGGCACGGCCAGCGCGGTGATGCCGGCGGCCTCGAGCTGCTTGACGTGACGCGCGGTAATGCGCTTGCCGGCTTCGACGATGACCTTCTCGCCGTCGAGCAGGTCGAAGTTCAGCGTTTCGCCACGCAGACGCTCCGACACCAGTTCCAGCTGCACGCCCTCGCCTTCCGGCAGGATGTGGTAGCTGTTGATGTCGAAGAACTCGTTGAGCATCTCTTCGTTGTTGTAGCCGAGCGCGCGCAGCAGCACCGACACCGGCAGCTTGCGGCGGCGGTCGATACGCGTGAACAGCGCGTCCTTCGGATCGAACTCGAAGTCCAGCCAGGAACCGCGGTACGGAATGATGCGGGCGCTGTAGAGCAGCTTGCCCGAGCTGTGGGTCTTGCCGCGGTCGTGGTCGAAGAACACACCCGGCGAGCGGTGCAGCTGCGAGACGATGACGCGCTCGGTGCCGTTGATGATGAAGGTGCCGTTCTCGGTCATGAGCGGAATCTCGCCCATGTAGACCTCCTGCTCCTTCACGTACTTGATAGCCTTCTGCGACGACTCGCGGTCGTAGATCACCAGGCGCACGGTGACGCGCAGCGGCGCGCCGTAGCTCAGGCCACGGTTGCGGCATTCGCGCTCGTCGAACACGGGCTCGCCGAGCTTGTAGCCGACGTATTCGAGTGCGGCGTAGCCGTTGTAGCTGACGATCGGGAACACCGACTTCAGCGCGGCGTGGAGGCCACGGTCCTCACGCTTGGCGGGATCGCGGTCGGCCTGCAGGAATTCGCGGTAGGAATCGACCTGGATGGCCAGGAGGAACGGCACCTCGAGAATCTCGCGGCGCTTGCCGAAGTTCTTGCGGATGCGCTTCTTCTCGGTGAACGAGTAAGTCTGCTGCTGGCTCGACGGGAGCTGGGACGTCGTCATGGAAGTACGCCTCGTTGGATCTGATGGGATCGACTCGCGATCCGGAACATGGAGCTGTCACTGGGTAGTCGCTGGTATTGCCGGCACCAGCACGCCATCTCCCGCTACTACCCACTGACAACTGCGTCAGTTGTCGTGTTGCATGTGTCGCAGGTCGCCCGATTTCAGGAACGACCAAGGGCCGGGGGCTTTCGCCCCCGGCCCCGGTGCATCGCAAGCATGTGCTGCGATGCCAAGGTGCCGCTTACTTGATTTCGACGGTCGCGCCGGCGGCCTCGAGATCCTTCTTGATCTTCTCGGCTTCTTCCTTCGTGGCGCCTTCCTTGACGTCCTTCGGTGCGCCTTCGACCAGGTCCTTGGCTTCCTTCAGACCCAGGCCGGTGATGGCGCGGACGACCTTGATGGCCTCGACCTTCTTCTCGCCGGCGGCCTTCAGGACGACGGTGAACTCGGTCTGCTCTTCGGCAGCGGCGGCCGGGCCGGCGGCGGCGGCCGCGGCGACCGGAGCAGCGGCGGAGACGCCGAACTTCTCTTCGATGGCCTTGACCAGCTCCATCACTTCCATCAGGGACTTCTCGGCGATGGCGTCGACGATCTGTTCGTTGGTAAGGGACATTGTGATTACCTTTGAAAAATTTTCTGGGATAGGTTTCGTTGAACCGACAGGCCGGACTTAAGCCGTTTCGGCCGTCTCGGCGGCTGCTTCCGCAGGTGCTTCTTCGCCACCGCCCTGCTTGTCGCCGACGGCCTTGACGGCACGCGCGAACATTGCAGCGGGTTCGGACAGCACGCGGGCCAGCATGGACAGCGCCTGGTCGAGCGTGGGCAGCGACGCCAGCACATCGACATGGCCGGCCGGGTACAGCTGGCCTTCCACGACGACGAGCTTGGGCACCAGCTTGCTGTTGTCCTTCGCGAATTCCTTGATCAGGCGACCGGCTGCGCCGGGCTCCTCGGTCGAGAATGCATACAGCAGAGGGCCGACCAGCGAGTCCTTGGCGCACTCGTATTCGGTACCTTCCACCGCGCGTGCGGCCAGGGTGTTCTTGACAACGCGCAAGTACACACCGGTCTCACGAGCCTTCTTGCGCATCGCGGTCATCTGGCTGACCGTGGTGCCCACATACTCGACAGCAATCAGGGAGTGGGCGTTCGCGGCGACTTCTGCCAGCTCGGCGACAACTTCCTGCTTCTGGGACAGATTGAGAGCCATTAATCACTCCTCATTGTGAACTCCGCTCACGGCTCCTGCCGCTTGCGGTCCTGAGCGGCTTCCATCCTGGAGGCCGGGGATGCATGACGCATCCCGGTGGTGGCCTTCTGCCTGGCTGGACGGACGTCGCACCAGAAAACTTCAGAGAGGCATCACCATCTACGCAGGCCTTTCGGTGCAAGCACCTCGGGATTAAGCGGTCTCGATCATCGGTGGCGGCGATTCCCTGCCAGTTCGAGCATCCCTGCCCGTCGCCACTTCGATCTCCACCGCGCCTGCGGTCTTTGACGGCGCCGCACCGGACGAGTCCGTTGCGATGCCCCCAAATCGCGCCACCCCGCGAACGGGACGGCGCGTTGATTGCGTTTCGATCAGCGCGCGATGGTCAGCGACGACTGGTCGACGGCGACGCCCGGACCCATGGTCGAGCTCACCGAGATCTTCTGCAGGTACTGGCCCTTGGCGGTGGCCGGCTTGGCCTTCACCAGGTCGGCCAGCAGTGCCTGCAGGTTTTCCTTCAGCTTTTCCGCATCGAAGTCGGCCTTGCCGATCGTGCAGTGGATGATGCCGGCCTTGTCGGTGCGATAGCGGACCTGGCCGCCCTTCGCGTTCTTCACGGCTTCGCCCGGGTTCGGGGAGACCGTGCCGACCTTCGGGTTCGGCATCAGGCCGCGCGGGCCCAGCACCGTACCGAGCTTGCCGACGACGCGCATCGCATCCGGCGTCGCGATCACGACGTCGTAGTTGATGTCGCCGGCCTGCATCTTCTCGGCCAGGTCGTCCATGCCGACGATGTCGGCACCGGCAGCCAGGGCTTCGTCGGCCTTGGCACCGGCCGGCGCGAACACCGCGACGCGGACGCTCTTGCCCGTGCCCTGCGGCAGCACGGTCGAGCCGCGCACCTGCTGGTCGGACTTGCGCGCGTCGACGCCGAGGCGGACGGCGACGTCCACGGCTTCGGCGAACTTCGCGCTGCTGTTGTCCTTGACGATCTTCAGGGCGTCATCGATGGCGTAGTTCTTGCCCGGCTGCACGGCAGCCTGGATGCTCTTCTGTCGCTTGGTCTGTGCCATGGTCTCAGCCCTCCACCGTCAGGCCCATCGAACGGGCGGAGCCCGCGATGGTGCGCACTGCTGCTTCCAGCTCGGCCGCCGTCAGATCGGCTTCCTTCGCCTTGGCGATCTCTTCGAGCTGCGCGCGCGTCACCTTGCCCACCTTCTCGGTGTTGGGACGCTTGGAGCCCGAGGCCACACCTGCCGCCTTCTTCAGCAGCACCGATGCCGGCGTGCTCTTGGTGATGAAGGTGAAGGTACGGTCCGAGTAGGCCGTGATGATGACCGGGGTCGGCAGACCCGGCTCGAGCTTGGAGGTCGCTGCGTTGAACGCCTTGCAGAACTCCATGATGTTCAGGCCGCGCTGACCCAGCGCAGGACCGACCGGCGGCGAGGGGTTGGCCTGACCGGCCTTGACCTGCAGCTTGATGTAACCGACGACTTTCTTCGCCATTGTCTTCTTCTCTCCGGGTGCAAGCGCCTGGACTCAGGCTCCCCATCGTTCCGGGAAATCGCGTGTCCCGGATTCACGTTGTCCATCTCGCGCGAAAGGCCGCCCGAACGGCGGCCTGTGCGGTTGCCCGGCGCACCAGACAGTGAGCCGCGCACTATAGCAGGGTTTCGCGCGCCCGTCACAGGCGGGCGCGACGGGGTTCAGGCCTTCTCGACCTGCCCGAACTCCAGCTCGACCGGGGTCGAACGTCCGAAGATCAGCACCGCGACACGCAGGCGACTCTTCTCGTAGTTGATTTCCTCGACGACGCCGTTGAAATCGTTGAACGGACCGTCAGTCACGCGGACCATCTGGCCCGGCTCGAACAGCACCTTCGGACGCGGCTTCTCGACGCCTTCCTGCACACGGTCGAGGATCACGGCCGCCTCGTCGTCGCGGATCGGCAGCGGACGGTCGGCGGTCCCGCCGATGAAGCCCATCACCTTCGGCGTTTCCTTGACCAGGTGCCAGCTTTCGTTGTCCATGCGCGGAATGCCGCCCTCGTCCGAGGTCAGGATCTGCACCAGGACGTAACCCGGGAAGAACTTGCGCTCGGAACGGCGCTTCTGGCCGGAGCGCATCTCGATCACTTCCTCGGTCGGCACCAGCACGTCGCCGAACTTGTCCTGCATCTCGGTGCGCACGATGCGATCGCGCAGCGCCTGGGCCACCGACTTCTCGAAGCCGGAATAGGCATGCACGACGTACCAGCGCTTGACGCCTTCGGTTTCCATCTGAATCGTTACTCCGTCACTGCCTCAGGATGAGGCGGATCAGCCATTGGATGATCTGGTCGAAGCCGGCCAGGATCAGGCTGATGATCGCCACGGCGATGATCACGATCCAGGTCAGGCGAATCGCCTCCTGGCGCGTCGGCCAGACGACCTTGCGCATCTCGAAGCGGGTCTCCGAGAAGAAGTCACGGGTCCGGTGACCCTTGTCCGTCGTCAGGAAGACCGCGGCCGCGCCCACGACGCACAGGGCGACGATGATGCTGCGCACCGGCGTGGCCAGCTGCGCCTGGAACCAGTAAAAGGCAAACACGCCGGCGGCGACCAGGACGATCGCGGCAGCGTACTTGGCGAGGTCCGTCGAAGACGCACCTTTGGATTGTTCAACTCTGCTGTTCAATTCCCGGCGACTCATCGGTTTGCGACTGCTCGGTTGACGGGGCCGACGGCACTGCGTGCGATCCCGCGCGGACGATTCCGCGAATGGCACGCCAGGAGGGACTCGAACCCCCAACCTGCGGTTTTGGAGACCGCTGCTCTGCCAATTGAGCTACTGGCGTACGGATTGGAACAACAACCGGCTTCGGACACCCTTAGACGGCGAAGGCGGACCGGGGTTCCGGCCCGCCTTGTCGCAGTTTCGACGGGGTTGGCACCCTGCCGCAACCACTGCATCCCGGCTTGCACCGGAATGGTCGACGGCCCGGGCGTGCGGGTTGCACGTCCGGGCCGTCGAATCACTTGATGATCTTGGCCACCACGCCGGCGCCGACGGTACGGCCGCCTTCGCGGATCGCGAAGCGCAGACCTTCGTCCATCGCCACCGGGTTGATCAGCGTGACCACCATCTTCACGTTGTCGCCCGGCATCACCATCTCGGTACCTTCCGGCAGCTCGACCGCACCGGTGATGTCGGTGGTGCGGAAGTAGAACTGCGGACGATAGCCCTTGAAGAACGGCGTGTGACGGCCACCTTCGTCCTTCGACAGGACATAGACTTCGGCTTCGAAATCGGTGTGCGGCTTGATCGAACCCGGCTTGGCCAGCACCTGGCCACGCTCGACGTCGTCACGCTTGGTGCCGCGCAGCAGCAGACCGGCGTTGTCGCCCGCCTGGCCCTGGTCGAGCAGCTTGCGGAACATTTCGACGCCCGTGACGGTCGTCTTCTGCACCGGACGGATACCGACGATTTCGATTTCTTCGCCGACCTTGATCACGCCGCGCTCGATACGACCGGTCACGACCGTGCCGCGGCCCGAGATCGAGAACACGTCTTCGACCGGCATCAGGAACGCCTTGTCGACGTCACGCTCCGGCTCCGGGATGAAGGTGTCGAGCGCGTCGACCAGCTTCAGGATCGCCGGCACGCCGATGTCGCTCTGGTCGCCTTCCAGCGCCAGACGGGCCGAGCCGTGGATGATCGGGGTGTCGTCGCCCGGGAAGTCGTACTTCGACAGCAGCTCGCGCACTTCCATCTCGACCAGCTCGAGCAGCTCGGCGTCGTCGACCATGTCGGCCTTGTTCAGGAACACGACGATGTGCGGCACGCCGACCTGACGCGAGAGCAGGATGTGCTCGCGGGTCTGCGGCATCGGGCCGTCAGCGGCCGAACACACCAGGATCGCGCCGTCCATCTGCGCAGCGCCGGTGATCATGTTCTTGACGTAGTCGGCGTGACCCGGGCAATCGACGTGCGCGTAGTGGCGCTTCTCGGATTCGTACTCGACGTGTGCGGTCGAGATCGTGATGCCGCGCGCCTTCTCTTCCGGCGCCGCGTCGATCGCGTCGTAGGCCTTGAATTCGCCGCCGAAACGCTCCGCACCGATCTTCGTCAGCGCCGCCGTCAGCGTCGTCTTGCCGTGGTCAACGTGACCAATCGTGCCCACGTTCACGTGGGGCTTGGTGCGCTCGAACTTACCCTTTGCCATGGCTGCCTAATCTCGAATCTGGTGAGGTGGTGACTGCGTGCCGCGTCGGATCCGCAGTGGAAGCGGACCCGCGGAGGATGGTGCTCACGAAAGGAATCGAACCTTCGACCTCCTCCTTACCAAGGAGGTGCTCTACCGACTGAGCTACGTGAGCAACGATGTGGAACTGGGGAACCGCGTGGAACGTTCAATGGAGCGGGAGACGGGAATCGAACCCGCACCATCAGCTTGGAAGGCTGAGGTTCTACCGTTGAACTACTCCCGCACCGGGACCCGCTTGCCGCATTACAACCTGTCGCACTGCACTTGCTTCCACCGAACCGAAAGATGGTGGAGGGAGGTGGATTCGAACCACCGAAGGCGTAAGCCAGCAGATTTACAGTCTGCCCCCGTTGGCCGCTTGGGTATCCCTCCGGCGCTTTCGTCTTGCCGGTGAAAACAGCCCGCGATTTTGGGGCCAGTTCCCGGTTCTGTCAACGCCGGAAGGCGTCGGATTTCACCGGACCCGCTGCCTGGCCGACGACCGGTGCAGACGGGCGCGCATCTTAACCGCCCCTGCGCCGCGGCGCCATCGCCGCGTGCGAAATTCGCGGACATCGGAGCGCACCGGAGACACGACAGGCGCCCGGAAGGCGCCCGTCGCAGGGCTCCGCATCGATGACGCGGATCAGACGTTGAAGCGGAAATGCATGACGTCGCCGTCCTTGACGATGTATTCCTTGCCTTCCAAGCGCCACTTGCCGGCTTCCTTGGCGCCGGACTCGCCGCTGTAGCGGATGAAATCGTCGTAACCGACGACTTCGGCGCGGATGAAGCCCTTCTCGAAATCGGTATGGATCACCGCAGCCGCCTGCGGCGCGGTCGCCCCGATCTTCACCGTCCACGCCCGCACTTCCTTCACGCCTGCGGTGAAGTAGGTCTGCAGCGTCAGCAGGCCGTAGGCCGCGCGGATCACGCGGTTCAGGCCGGGCTCGTCGAGCCCCAGGTCAGTCAGAAACGCATCGCGGTCGGCATCTTCGAGCTGCGAGAGCTCTTCCTCGATCGCCGCCGACACCGGCACGACCTCGGCGCCCTCGCCCACCGCGCGCGCGCGCACCGCATCGAGGTGCGGATTGTTCTCGAACCCGTCCTCGAGCACGTTGGCGATGTACAGCACGGGCTTGTTGGTCAGCAGGAACAGGTCGCGGATCGCCGCCTGGTCGTCGTCCGACAGCTTCAACGCACGCACCGGCTGGCCGTCGGCCAGGCCCTTGTGCACCCGGCCCAGCACCTCGGCGCGGACCTTCGCGTCCTTGTCGCCGGTCTTGGCCGACCGCTCGGCGCGCTGCAGCGCGCGCTCGACGGAATCCAGGTCGGCCAGCGCCAGCTCGGTATCGATGGTCTCGATGTCGGCGATCGGGTCGACCTTGTTGTTGACGTGGATGACGTCGGGATTCTCGAAGCAGCGCACCACGTGGGTGATCGCGTCCACCTCGCGGATGTGCGACAGGAACTTGTTGCCCAGGCCCTCGCCGCTGGCCGCGCCCGCGACGAGGCCGGCGATGTCGACGAACTCGACCGCCGTCGGCAGCACCTTCTGCGGCTTGACGATCGCCGCCAGCGCATTGAGGCGCAGATCCGGCACCGGCACGATGCCGACGTTCGGCTCGATGGTGCAGAACGGGAAATTGGCCGCGGCGATGCCCGCCTTGGTCAGCGCATTGAAGAGGGTCGACTTGCCGACGTTCGGCAGACCGACGATGCCGCATTTGATGCCCATTGCTGTGTCCGTGATCCGTGATTCGGGATTCGTGATTGGTGATTCGCGCGCAGGCCGCGCCGCCGAATCACCAATCACCAATCGCCAATTACGGCTTCGCCGTGTGCAGCCGCGTCATCGCATCCATGAAATTGCCGTCCATCGCGAGCGGCAACACGTCGATCGCGTCGTCGATGGCGCGCCCGATCAGGATGTCGTCGTCGGCGTTCGCCCGCCCCAGCACCCAGGGCGTGACCTTGTCCTTGCTGCCCGGATGACCGATGCCGATGCGCAGGCGGTGGAACTTTCCGTGGCCGAGCAACTGCATCGTGTCGCGCAAGCCGTTCTGGCCGCCATGACCACCGTCGAACTTGAGCCGCGCCGAGCCCGGCGGGAGATCCAGTTCGTCGTGCGCCAGCAGCGCCTGTTCGGGTTCGAATTTCCAGAACCGCAGCGCGGCGGTGACCGACTTGCCGCTGAGATTCATGAAGGTGGCGGGCTTCAGCAGCCAGACCGGTTGGCCGGCGATGTCGACCTTCGCGGTCTCGCCGAACAGCTTGCTGTCGAGCCGGAACGACGCCCCGGCCTTGGCGGCGAGTGCGTCGACAAAACGGAACCCGGCGTTGTGCCGGGTCCGTGCGTATTCGGGTCCGGGATTGCCCAGCCCGACGATCAGTCGCAGTCCTGCCATGGAGACGGCAACGCGGGCGCGCCCGGAGGCACGCCCGCGCGACGATTACTCGTCGTCCTTCGCGGCCTTGGTGGCCGGCACATCGGCCGACGCTTCGTCGGTCTCTTCCGGCTCCGCTTCGACGCGGCCGTGCTTGGCGACGACGACGGCCACGTCGTGGTCCGCGCCCAGCGCCAGCTCGGGGATCTCGACGCCCTTCGGCAGCTTGAGCTGCGAGAGGTGGACGATGTCGCCGACGACCATCGCACCGAGATCGATCTCGATGAATTCCGGCAGGTCGCCCGGCAGGCAGGTCACGTTGACTTCGTTGAGCTCGTGCGTGATCACGACGTCGGCGGCCTTGCCGGCCGGCGAGGTGTCCTCGTTGAGGAAGTGCAGCGGCACCGCGGTGCGGATCGTCTCGTTCGCGTTCACGCGCTGGAAGTCCAGGTGCATGATCTGCTGCTTGAACGGATGACGCTGCATGTCACGCAGCAGCACCTTCTGGACGTCGCCGTTGAGGCTCAGGTCGAGGATCGACGCGTAGAACCACTCGTGCTGGCTGGCGAGCCAGACGTCGTTGTGGCTCAGCTCGATGCTGACGGGCTTGAGGTCGCCGCCGTAGACGACGGCAGGCACGTTGCCGGCAAGACGGAGGCGGCGGCTCGCACCCTTCCCCTCGTCTTCGCGGCGCTGCACCTTGATTTCATGCGTGGTAGCCATTTTCAGTCTTCACTTTTCAGGATTGAAACCGCCTCGCGGCGGTGAAGCGTCTCGTCCGCGACCAGACGAGACGTTGCAGCAGGTCAGTCGACGTAGAGCGAACTGACCGATTCTCCGAACGCGATCCGGCGGATCGTCTCGGCCAGCAGCTCGGCGACGCTGAGCTGGCGGATGCGCGCGCAGTTGCGGGCGGCCTCCGACAGCGGGATGGTGTCGGTGACAACCATCTCGTCGAGCTGCGATTTGTTGAGGTTGTCGATCGCCGCGCCCGAGAGCACCGCGTGCGTGCAGTAGGCCACCACCTTCGTGGCGCCCTGCACCTTGAGCGCGGCGGCCGCGGCGCACAGCGTGCCGGCGGTGTCGACGATGTCGTCGACCAGCACGCAGGTCTTGCCGCGCACGTCGCCGATGATGTTCATCACCGTGGAGACGTTGGCGCGCGGACGCCGCTTGTCGATGATCGCCAGGTCCGCGTCGTCGAGACGCTTGGCGATCGCGCGGGCGCGCACCACGCCGCCGACGTCGGGCGAGACGACGACCATGTTGTCGGTGCCGTGGGCGCGCCAGATGTCGGCCAGCAGCAGCGGCGAGGCGTAGACGTTGTCGACCGGAATGTCGAAGAAGCCCTGGATCTGGTCGGCATGCAGATCGATCGTCAGCACGCGGTCGGCACCGGCGGCGGTGACCATCTTCGCGGCGACCTTCGCGGTGATCGGCACGCGGGCCGAACGCATGCGCCGATCCTGGCGCGAGTACCCGAAGTACGGAATGACCGCGGTCACGCTGGACACCGATGCGCGCTTGAGCGCGTCGATCAGCACCAGCAGTTCCATCAGGTTCTCCGCCGACGGCGCACATGTCGGCTGGATCACGAACACGTCTTGGCGACGGACGTTCTCTTCGATCTCCACCTGGACCTCGCCGTCGGAGAACGTCGACACCAGCGCCTTGCCCTGGCGCACGCCGAGTTCGCGGCAGACGGCCTTGGTCAGCGGGCGGTTCGAGTTGCCCGAGAAGATCAGGAGATTGCGTTCTTCTTTCATGTCTGCGGTTCCGCGTCGCTCTGACCGAGCGGATGGAGGAGTGGCCGTACCGGGACCGGTACGGATATCAGGGGCGGCAGGATTCGAACCTGCGAATGCCGGGATCAAAACCCGGTGCCTTAACCACTTGGCGACGCCCCTAGAAAGCGGTGATTCGCGGGTGTCGACTCGGGGCATTCGCTCCGAATCGACACCCACCAGTCACCGCCCTCAGCCTCCCGCCTCGAGCGCATCCAGCAACGGCGAGCGCGCCGCGCCGCCGACCACGCGGGCGGAGACCCGCGACGCGACCTGCGACTGCGCGGCCTCGGCGGATTCGCGCGTGGCGAATTCGACGAAGCAGCCACTGCCCGTCCCGGTCAGCCGCGGTGTGCCGACCGCTGACAACACCTCGAACACGGCCTCGACGGCGGGTTCGCGGCGACGCAGGACCGGCTCGAACGCGTTGCCGAGCGATGCACCTGAAACGAAGTCCGCCATTGTCGCGGGTGCAGCATTTCGCGTCAATTCAGGGGCCTGGAACAGCCCTGCGGTATTCACGTGCACGCCGGGGTCGGCGAGGAGATACCAGGCCGGAGGCAACCGGATGGGCACCAGCGACTCGCCCACCCCTTCGGCCCAGGCGTTGTGACCGCGCACGAACACGGGGACATCCGCGCCCAGCGAGAGGCCGAGCGTGGCGAGCCGGTCTTCGCCCAGATCCAGCCGCCAGAGGCGATCCAGCGCGCGCAGAACGGTTGCCGCGTCGGACGATCCGCCGCCCAGACCCGCGCCGGTCGGAATCGATTTTTCCACGGCGATGTCGACACCTTGGGCGACCTTCGCGTCCATTTGGAGCAATTTTGCTGCCCGCACCACGAGGTCGTCGGCTTCGGCGAGACCGGGTACCGATGCGCCCACCCGCCGGACCATGCCGTCGTCGCGCAGCCGCAGCCGCACCGTATCGCCCCAGTCGAGCATCCGGAACACGGTCTGCAGCGCGTGGTAGCCGTCCGCGCGGCGGCCGGTAATGCGCAGGAACAGGTTCAGCTTGGCCGGCGCCGGCCAGCTCGACCAGCCGTCGGCGGTATCCGCGGGGGTCATGGTGCCGGAGCGAGTTCCGCGGCCTCGCCCGGCGCCCAGCTGTCGACCACGAGGCGCACGCGCGCGTCACCGCGCTGGGCATTGATCCGGGTCGGCAGCGCGGGCGCGGCGCCCGGGTCCGGATCGGGCTGCCATTCGAGGTAGTCGATGGTCCAGCCGTCCTGCTGGACGCGCGCCAGGCGGCCGCCGGCATCGAATGCCACGTCGGCCGGCCCGGAGACGGTGACATCGGCCCGCGCGCCTGCGGACCAGGCCGCCATCGCGGCGACCGGAATCTCGAATCCCGTGGCCTCTCGCAGCAGCTCGCCGACATCGGCGCCTTCGCGCGGCCCGCCTTCGAGCCCCTCGATGCGCGCCCCTGACGGGCCGCCCTGCAGTTGCCAGCTCTGCCGGGTCACCGGTGCACTCAGGGTCACCTGGTACGCGCTGCCGGTCTGCCGCCATTCGATCCGGCCGCTGCCGCCGTCGCGTCCATTGGACATCGCGACGCGGCCACTGAATGCAAGTTGCGGCAATGCGCGCACTGCAGTCTCGCGCGCGACGAGGCGCGCCTGCGCCTCGGCCAGCGCCGCCGGCCCCAGCTCGACCGTCTGCAACGGCGGCCGTACCGGCACGCTGGTACAGGCCGCCAGCCCGAGCGCCGCGATCGCGGCCCATGCAATGCGGCGCGTCATGCGCCCGTTTTCTCCAGCGCGCGGATCAGCGAGCGGTTCTCGGGATCGATGTCGCGCGCTTCGTCGAAATACTTGCGCGCCTCGTCCTGGCGCCCCAGCGCCCACAGCACCTCACCGATATGCGCCGCGACTTCGGCATCGCGCATCATCGAAAACGCCCGCCGCAATTCGACCAGCGCGTCCTCGTTGCGGCCCAGGCGGTAGAGCACCCAACCATAGCTGTCGATGATCGCGGCGTTGTTGGGCTCGGCCACGCGCGCCCGGTCGATGAGCTCCAGCGCCTCGGTGTAACGCGTGGTGCGATCGGCCAGCGTGTAGCCGAGCGCGTTGAGCGCGGCGATGTTCTCGGGATCGGCCACCAGCACCCGACGCAGGTCGGCCTCCGCGCGCGGAATGTCGTCGCGGCGCTCCCACATCAGGGCGCGCGCGTAGAGCACCGCCGGATCGTCCGGCATCGCGGCCAGGCCACGGTTGTAGACCTCGAGTTCGGCCGGATCGTCGCCCGACTGCCGCAGCTCGGCTTCCAGCAGATAGGCGTTGCGGCGCATGTCCTCGTCGGCGGCGCCGTCGGACTGCAGCTCGCGCAATCGCGCCCAGGCCTCGTCCAGGCGACCCAGCTCGTGCAGCACGCGCGCGCCGCGCAGCCGCGCCTGGGCGCGTTCGGGGCCGCCCGGAACGGTCTGGTACCACTCCAGCGCCTCGTCGTACTGCTCCAGGTATTCGGCCATTTGCCCCAGCAGCAGGCGCTGCGCCGGGTTGGGCGTCAGCGCGACGGCCTTGACCTCTTCGTAGAGCGCCGCAAGCGCGGTCTTGTTCTCGGCGCGGGCCATCAGCGAGGCACGCAATACGTAGGTGCGGCCGTCCTGCGGCCCCATCGAGAGCGTGCGCTCGGCGTCGGCGAGGTCGCCCAGGGCCTCGTACTCGCCGGCGATGCCCAGCCGCAGATCGGGGCCGATCAGGGCCGCGTCCCCGAGGGCCGCCAGCGCCTGCCGCGCCTCGTCGGGGCGTCCGGATTCGCGCAACTGGCTTGCGCGCAGCAGCGCGACCCGCGGCTCGCCGGGGAAGCGCGCGACGATGTTCTCGAGGATGCGTTCGGTCAGATCCGTGCGGTCGAGCCGCTGGGCGAGGCCGCCGAACGCCATCCAGGCCTGCAGCGCATCGGGAATCGCACCGCTATCGACGAGCTGGCCGAGCAGGCGCGCCGCCTGGGCCTGGTCGCGGGCACCGCCGCCCAGCACGGTGAACGCATGCCGCCAGCCGGCCGGATCGTCGCTGCGCAACATCGCCTCCAGCTGGCGACGGGCCACGCGGTCACGCCCTGCACGCAGGGACAGCGTGGCTTCCGCGGCGCGCATCGGCAGCGAATCCGGCGCATTGCGGCGCCACAGATCCAGCGCCTGCGCGGCGCGGCGGTCGTCGCCGGCCAGCAGGGCGATGCGGGTGGCCCGTTCGGCCAGGCCCGCGTCGTCGCCGGACTGGCGGGCGGCATCGAGATACCAGTTCGCGGCTTCGTCCAGACGGCCCGCCTGCACCGCGAACTCGCCGGCGAGGGTCGCGCCCAGCAGATCCTGGTGCAGGGTGTCGGCGCGATCGAGATCGCCGCGTTGGGCGTGGGCCGTGCAGGCCAGTCCGAGCAGGGGGACCAGCAGGGCCGCGCGCAGCCGCGCGGTCCGGAGCGGAGAGAAAACGGGCATCTGGGGCAACCGGGCCGTAAAATGGGCGCCTTCGTCCGCAGCTTATCGCAAGCGCCTGAACGGAATCGCCCCTCCGACAGGCCCGCCAGCCCATGAGCCTTTACGCACTCGGCATCAACCACCAGACCGCGCCCGTCGCCCTGCGCGAACGGGTGGCGTTCGCCGGCGACGCGCTCGACGCGGCGCTGGCGCAGCTGCGTGCGTTGTCCCCGGTGCGCGAAGTCGCGCTGCTGTCGACCTGCAACCGGACCGAGCTCTACGCCATCTGCGACGACGACGGCAGCGCGCTGGCGCACTGGCTGGCGACCCACCCGGGCGATGACGCATCCCTGGCCGGCGGCTCGCTGCAGGCCTACCTGTACCAGCATCGCGACGCCGAAGCGGCCCGGCATCTGTTCCGCGTGGCGACCGGCCTCGACTCGCTGGTGCTGGGTGAACCCCAGATCCTCGGCCAGGTGAAGCAGGCCTGGGCCAGCGCGCGCGCCGCCGGCACGCTCGGCAGCGATCTGGACCGCGTCTTCCAGCACGCGTTCGTCACCGCCAAGCGGGCGCGCAGCGAGACCCGCATCGGCAACAGCCCGGTATCGGTCGCGTCGCTGGCCGTGCGCCTGGCGCAGGACTCCTTCGCGCGACCGTCGGATTCGGCGGTGCTGCTGATCGGCGCCGGCGAGACCATCGAACTGGCCGCGCGGCATCTCGCGCAGGCCAACGTCAAGCGCCTGCTGATCGCCAACCGCACCTACGCGCACGCGCAGGAACTGGCCGCGCGCCACGGCGGCATCGCGCTGCCGCTCGACGAACTCGACCGGCATCTGTTCCTGGCCGACATCGTGCTGTCGGCGACCGCCAGCCGCACGCCGATCATCGGCCGCGCGCAGGTCGCCGCGGCGTTGAGCGCGCGCAAGCACCGGCCGATGCTGTTGATGGACCTGGCCGTGCCGCGCGACATCGCGCCCGACGTAGCCGACCTGCGCGACGTCTTCCTCTACACCGTCGACGATCTCGAACGCACGCTTGACGACAACCGCCGCGGGCGCCGCGAGGCCGCGGCCGATGCCGATGCGATCATCGATCTGCAGGTCACCCGTTTCAGCGAGTCCAATGCCGCGCGCGGACGCCTGGCGCCGGTGAAGCGTCTGCGCGCGCACGGCGATGCGGTGCGCGGCGAAGCGCTCGCCCGCGCCCGCCAGCAGCTCGCAGCCGGGCAATCCCCTGATGCGGTACTGGAACTGCTGGCCCACACCCTGACCAACCGGCTGCTGCATCTGCCGACCACCGCCCTGCGCGACGCCGCGCTGCGCGGCGACGACACCCTGGCCGACAGCCTGGATGCGCTGCTGCCGCCCGAACCCGAGCCCCGGACACCCGATGCTGCCGACCCTGCGCCGTAAGCTCGAAGCGCTGGCCGAACGCCGCGAAGAACTCGAACGCCTGCTGTCCGATCCCACGACCGTCGCCGACCAGGCGCGTTTCCGCGCCCTGTCGCGCGAGTTCGCCCAGCTCGAGCCGCTGTCGAATGCGCTGGCCGACGAGCGCCGCGCCCTCGACGATCGTGACGCCGCGCGCAGCCTGCTCGACGACACCGACATGCGCGAGATGGCCGAGGAGGAGATCGCCGCCGCCGATGCGCGCCTCGAAGCACTGGAGGCCGACCTGCTCGCACTGCTGGTGCCGCGCGACGCGCGCGACGACGGCGGTTTCTATCTCGAGATCCGCGCCGGCACCGGTGGCGACGAGGCGGCGATCTTCGCCGGCGACCTGTTCCGCATGTACCAGCGCTACGCCGAACGCCAGGGCTGGCGTGTCGAGGTGGAATCGGCCAGCACCGGTGAGCACGGCGGCTTCCGCGAGGTCATCGCCGCGGTCGACGGCAGCGGCGCGTACGCGCGGCTCAAGTTCGAATCCGGGACGCATCGCGTGCAGCGGGTGCCGGAGACCGAGTCGCAGGGGCGCATCCACACCTCGGCCGCGACCGTCGCGATCATCCCGATCGAGGATGCGGGCGAACCGATCGAGCTGAATCCCGCCGATCTCAAGGTCGATACCTTCCGCTCGTCAGGTGCCGGCGGCCAGCACGTCAACAAGACCGACTCCGCGATCCGCATCACCCACATGCCGACCGGCGTCGTCGTCGAGTCGCAGACCGAGCGCAGCCAGCACGCCAATCGCGACAAGGCGATGAAGCGCCTGCGCGCGATGCTGGCCGACGCCGAAGCCGAGCGCCGCGCGGCCGCGACCGCCGAGGTCCGCAAGCTGCAGGTCGGCAGCGGCGATCGCAGCCAGCGCATCCGCACCTACAACTATCCGCAGGGCCGGATCACCGATCACCGCATCGAAGGCCTCACCCTGTACGACCTGCCGAACGTGCTCGAGGGCAATCTCGACGGCCTGATCGCGCGGCTGTCGCAGGAACACCAGGCCGACGAACTGGCGCGCATGACCGCGCAGTGAGTGACCGCGCCGGAAGGCGCGCATCGCCACCGGCTCACGATGTCTCCGTCCCATGTGCTGCGGTACCCTCGCCGCATGAGCAGCCAATCCGATTTCATCCCCTTGCAGATCTGCGTGCTGACGGTGTCCGACAGCCGCACTCTCGACACCGACAGTTCGGGCGACTACCTCGTCGAGTCGTTGACCGCCGCGGGCCACGCAGTGGCCGAACGCGCCCTGCTGCCTGACGACCGCTATGCGATGCGCGCCCTGGTGTCGAAGTGGATCGCCGATGCCACCGTCGACGGCGTCCTCGTGACCGGCGGCACCGGTTTCACCGGCCGCGACTCGACGCCCGAGGCCCTGCTGCCGCTGCTCGACAAGGAGATGCCGGGCTTCGGCGAACTGTTCCGCGCGATTTCCTTCGATGAGATCGGCACGTCCTCGCTGCAGTCGCGCGCGTTCGCCGGCCTCGCCAATGCGACCTTCGTGTTCGCCCTGCCCGGCTCGACCTCGGCCTGCCGCACGGCGTGGGAGCAGATCGTCCGCCACCAGCTGGATGCGCGCACGAAGCCCTGCAACCTCGCGACGATCCGTCCGCGCCTCAAAGAAGCCTGATGGCCCTCGACCAGACCCTGCGGTTGCTCGTCAAGGCAAGCGGCCTGAGTGTCGGCGAACTGGCCGCGGCGATTCCACGCGCCGGCGCGGCCACGGTTTCGGCCTGGCTGCGCGGCGAGAAGACGCCGGGACAGGACCAGCTCGATGCGCTGGCGAAAGCGTTCGGGGTGCCCGCCGGCGCACTGCTCGCCACCCTCGCGAGCACGCTGGATCCGGCGCGCACCAAGGGTGAGCACGACCTGCTCGCCGCCTATCGCGCGCTCAACACCCGGCAGCAGGGCGCGCTGCTGGAGGTCGCGCGCACCATGGCGCAGGCGCCGCCGCGCAGGTCGCGCGACTAGCCATCCCTCTCAGGAGTCCGTGATGCAACCGCTCAAGCGCAAGGCGTACGAAGCCGCTCTCGCACCCATGCAGATCGAACTCGCCGCAGTCGCACGCTGGCTGCAGCACAGCGGCCGCCGGTTGCTCGTGCTGTTCGAGGGCCGCGACACGGCCGGCAAGGGCGGCGCGATCCAGGCGATCGCCGAGCATCTCAACCCGCGCCAGTGCCATGTGGTGGCGCTGCCCAAACCCAGCGATCGCGAAGCCGGCCAGTGGTACTTCCAGCGGTATGTCACCCAGCTGCCGTCGGCCGGCGAAATCGCCCTGTTCGATCGCAGCTGGTACAACCGCGCCGGCGTCGAATCGGTGATGGGCTATGCGACACCTGCGCAGGTCGACGCCTTCCTCGACCAGACGCCCGGCTTCGAACGGCAACTGGTCGACGACGGCATCCTGCTGTTCAAGTACTGGCTGGGCTGCGACCAGGCGCAGCAGGAGGCGCGGTTCGCCGAGCGCCTGCACGACCCGCTCAAGCGCTGGAAGCTTTCGCCGGTCGATGTGGCCGCGCGATCGCGCTACGACGACTACACCCGGGCGCGCGACGTGATGCTGCGCGAGACCCATACCGCGCATGCGCCGTGGACGCTGGTGGACTTCAACGACCAGCGCCGCGGACGCCTGACCCTGATCCGCGACCTGCTCGACCGGCTGCCCGACAGCCATGTCGATGCCCCGGCGCTGCGCTTCCCCGCGCTCAAGCGCAAACCGCGGCAGGAACGCTACGACGTGCTGCAGCCGATCACGCCGTTCGAGCCCTGAGCGCGGTCGCTCTCAGGCCTCGACGGCCGGACCGCCCGCGGCCGCGATCATGGTTTCGAGGCTTTCGGCAGTGACCGGACCGAGGATCTTTTCCACCACCTGGCCCTCGGGACCGATGAGATAGGTCATCGGCAGGCCCGGCGGCGTGTCGAAATCGGCGGGCGGATCGAAGGTGTCGACGATCGCGATCGGGTACACCACCGGATGCTTCTGCAGGAACGCGCGCATGTCGTCGGGCTCGATCTCCTCGTAGGCCAGCCCGATCACCTGGACGTGCTCGCGCATCGCATCGAGCGCCGAGAGCTCCGGCATTTCCTTCAGGCACGGCGCGCACCAGGTCGCCCAAAAGTTCACCACGACCCACTGGCCGCGATGTTCGGCGAGATTGAAGCGCCCACCTTCGATGGTGTCGACCTGCAGCGCAGGATGCGCTTTCGAGGCGGCCTGCGCGGGCGCGGACGCCGTCGTGGCCTGTCCGTCTGCCGGCGCGGCGGCCGCGGGCGCCGCACCGTCGGCCGGCGTCTGGGCGTCGGGTTTGCAGGCGGCGAGCAGGATGGCGAGGGCGATGCAGGCGGCGAGGCGGTTCATGCGGAAATCTCCGGGGAGTCGTAGAGGCTGCCGACCCGCCGCTTGAGCAGGTCGCGCAGCGGAATGCGCAGGTCGTCGAGCGCCGCGGACGCGGCGATCCCGAGGGCATCGTCGCGGCACGGCAGATGGGCTTCGGCGACCGGGATGCGCAGGTCGCAGGCTTCGTAGAGTTCGCCGACGGTCAGCGTGTCGAGATCGCGCCCCAGCAGCCACTCGCCGGATTCGGCACGGCGCACCAGCGCGATCTCCTCGAGCTGCGCGAGCATCTGCTGGACGAGCGTATCGGTGAGCATCGGCTCCAGCGCCTGGATCTCGTCGCTGTGCAGTCCCCGCCCCTGCACGCGCGCGGCCGAGAAGCGGCCCAGCAGGCGCAGCAGGCCGTAGAGTTCGAAGCCGCCGGGCAGGCGCATGTGCGCGGGCTGGTAGCGGAACGCCGAGATCGACGAGGCGAACGAGGCGCCGAGCAGGATCGCGACCCAGCTCAGATACACCCAGAGCAGGAAGATCGGCAGGAACGCGATCTGGCCGTAGATCTTCTCGTAGGCGTCGAAGCTGCCCAGATACAGGCCGATCGCCCACTTCACGATTTCCGACAGCATCACCGCGAGCGCCGCGCCCGCCAGCGCGTGCCGCCATTGCACGGTGCGATGCGGCACGACGCGGAAGATGGTCGTGAACGCGGCGAGCTCGATCAGCATCGGCGCCGCCCACAGCATCAGGCCGCGCAGCAGGCGTCCCGAATCGGTGCTGAAGATCTCCAGCGCGAAGAACCGCGCCGACACCGCCAGGCTCGCGGTCGCGACCAGCGCGCCGAGCGTCAGCACGGTCCAGTAGACGAGGAAGCGCCCGAATGTCGGCCGCGCCGACTTCACCCGCCAGATCCGGTTGAACGTGGTTTCCACGCTGAGCAGCGTGACCAGCACCGAGATCACCAGCGCGATCACGCCGATCGTCGTCAGCTGCCCGGTGTTGGCCGAGAGCTGCAGCAGCACCGACTCCACCGCGCGCGCCGAGTCGGGCACGAAGTTGGAGAAGATGTAGTCGCTGAGCTGGTCGCGCCACTGGCCGAACGCCGGAAAGACCGACAGCACGCCGAACACCACCATCGACAGCGGCACCAGCGCGAACACGGTGGTGAAGGCGAGTGCGCCGGCGGCTTCGAACAGGCGATCGTCGAGAAAGCGTCGCCACAGGAAGCGCGCGAAACTCAACGCGCGTGCGCGATCGACCATCCGTTCGGTCCAGCGGTTGACAGTGGCGAGTGGCTCCATCGGCGCAGCGTAGCAAAGCGCTTGCGTGCGGATGCGCGGGCTGCACGCGGGTGCGCCGGCTCGTGCCCGACATCGCGGCGCAGCCGGACGGTGTCGAGAGCGCCGCGACGTCCCGATTCCCACATGCGCGTCCCACTGCGCGAGAATGCGGACGCATGGCGCACCGCGGCTCCGCGGCCTCGACGCGACACGGGTCGACGCGCCTGCTCCCCGTTTTCGCACACAGGCGTTTCCATGCCCGACATCCTCGTCCTCTACTACAGCCGCAACGGGTCCGTGGCCCGCCTCGCAAAACAGATCGCGCGCGGCGTCGGCGAAGTCGAGGGCATGCAGGCGCGGCTGCGCACCGTGCCGCCGGTTGCGTCGATCACCCAGCAGGCGGCGCCACCGGTGCCCGAGGACGGCGCGCCCTACGTCGAGCGCGTGGACCTGGCCGAGTGCGCCGGCCTGCTGCTCGGCAGCCCGACGCGGTTCGGCAACATGGCCGCGCCGCTGAAACATTTCCTCGATGGACTCGGCGCCGAATGGGCCAGCGGCACGCTGGTCGGCAAGCCAGCCGGTGTGTTCACCTCGACCGCCACCCAGCACGGCGGCCAGGAGGCGACGCTGCTGACGATGCTGGTGCCGCTGTTGCACCACGGCTGCGTGATCGCCGGCATCCCGTACACCGAGCCGGCGCTGACGACCACGCGCGGCGGTGGCACGCCCTACGGCGCCAGCCACGTCGCCGGCCAGCAGGACGACCCGCAGCCGACCGAAGACGAGGCCGTGCTGGCGCGTGCGCTCGGCCGGCGCATCGCCACGCTCGCCGCGAAGCTCGGCGCATGAGCAACCTGCGGCCGCCCTCCACGCGCGTGCTGGCGACCTCGCTGGTGCTGATCGCGGCGCTGTATGCCGGCTGGTACCGCGACGACGCACATTTCGGCGCGGCCCTGCTGGTCTTCGTGCTGCCGCCGCTGCTGCTGCTGGCCGGCGTGCTGCTGCGCCGGCCCAGCGCGCCGTTGTGGTCGGGCATCGCGGCGCTATTCTGGTTCTCGCATGGCGTGATGTATGCCTGGTCGCACCCGGAACTCGGCCTGTGGCCGTGGGCCGGGATCGCGCTGTCGCTGGCGGTCGTGTTTTCCGCCAGCCTGCCCGGCATGCGCGCGCGCTTCTCGAAGCGCCGCTCGCCCGCGGCCTGAACGTCCAGGACGCGCAGGCCGTCGCCGCCGGTATCATGGGCGGCCCGCTTCACCGCCAGGACCGCATCACGATGGACGAGCTGCTGATCGTCACCACCGGTGGCACGATCGACAAGATCTACTTCGACGACAAGTCGGACTTCCAGGTGGGCGATCCGCAGATCGGGCGCATGCTCGAGGAACTGGGCGTCGCGTTCCGCTTCCGGGTGATTCCGATCATCCGCAAGGACTCGCTGCACATCAACGACGAGGACCGCGAGCTGATCCGCGCGACCATCGCCGCGCAGCCCGCGAAGCACGTGCTGCTCACGCACGGCACGGATTCGATGGTGGAGACCGCCAAGGTGCTGTCGTCGATCGCAGGCAAGACCATCATCCTGACCGGTGCGCTGAGCCCGGCGCGGTTCCGCGGTTCCGATGCGGAATTCAACATCGGTACCGCCGTCGGCGCCGTGCAGTCGAAGCCTCCCGGTGTCTACGTGGCGATGAACGGCCGCATCTGGGACCCGCTCAAGGTCCGCAAGAACGTCGAAGCCAACCGCTTCGAGCCCTTGGGCTGACGCTCAGTCGACCGTGGGCCCGCGCATCGGCATGTCGGTGCCGGGACCGATGGTCATGCGAGAGTCGGGTTCCGCGTACTCGACGTCGGGATCGGCATCGAGCGCATCGAGCAGGCGCCGGGCCTGGGCGGCATCGAGCGTGGGCTCGATCGACACGACATCGGCGCCGACGGCGAGCCGGCGCAGCCAGGTCACCTTGCGGGGCATGCCCTTGGCATCCATGAGACCCGCGCCGCGCGCGCTTCCGGCGATGCGATCGGCGACCAGCGTCGGATCCCGTTCCGGCGCGCTGCCGGGTACGTAGCGGACGATGAAACGCTGCTGCATGGCACTGACCTCGCTGGACGGGGTGGCGGGCGGATCGCCGCCCATCACGCAGCCCGACAGCAGCAGGCCCGTGACGAAAAACGCGGCGCCGAAGCGCCGCGCGATTTCAGGATGGCATCGAGGCATGACGGTCTCCGCGGAGCACGCGCGTGCGTGCGACACCGCATGATGCCGTCACCCCGGGCGTACCCGGGGTGAACACATCCGGCCTTACCAGGTTGCGACCAGCGACGCGCCGCTGAAGGTCGCGTACGCATTGACCAGCACGTGGTAGATCCCCGCTGCCGGATTGCTGATGGTGCAGGTCTCGGCGTTGCCGGTCGCCCACGAGCGGCAGTCGTAGGTCGCAGTGGTCGGCTGGGTGCCCGCACGGAGATAGAGATCCGCATCACCCGTGCCGCCGCTCATCGCGACCGTCAGACTGCTGGTGCCGGCCGGGATCTGGATGGTCCAGAACTGCTGGCTGCCCGTCGCACCACTCAGACCGGTGACCGGCACGCCGTTCCGCAGACCGCCGTCTCCGCCACCTTCGCTCGGCGGGTTGTGGCGCGCCTGCACGCTGACGTTGGCGAACGCGGACACGCCGGCCACCTTCACGTAGTAGGTGCCCGCCTCGACATTGGCGATACGCACCACCTCGTTGTTGCCCGGACGCTGCGAGATGAAATCGTAGGCATCGGGCTGCGGCTCTTCGTCCTGGCTGACGTACAGGGTGACGTTGCCGCTGCCGCCCGAGGTCGTGACCGACAGCGGACCACTGACGCCTTCCGGCACGGCGATGCTGTAGAGCAGCGTGTCACCCGCCGCGCCCGACTGGCCCGACACCGGCGTGCGGTTGGTCAGCTCGATCGCATCCGGCGTGAGATCGCCCACCTCCACCTGCTGGGTGCGGGTGCGGGTGTTGCCTGCGTCGTCGGTCACCGTCAGCGCGACCGAATACACGCCGGCCGCGTCGTAGGTCTTGACCGGATTCGTTTCGGTGGACGTGGTGCCGTCCCCGAACGCCCAGTCGCGGCTGACGATTTCGCCGTCGTCGGTCGAGGTATCGGTGAAGGTCACGGTGAGGGTGTCGTTGTCGACGCTGAAGTCGAAGCCGGCCACCGGCAGGCCCGGCGCGCCGCCGCCGTCGGCACCGATGGTGTCGACGAACGCATCGCCCGTGCCTGCGGCATCGAGCCAGTCGCTCAGGCGTGTGGCCGCCGTGCCGCCGCCGGTCCACGACGTGAACAGACGGCCGTACCAGTCGACGTGGTCATCGCCGGTCGTCGAACACGAGGCGTAGCCGCCATGCAGCTGGCCGATCACGCGGCCTTCGGGGCTGTAGATCGGCGAACCCGAGGAACCGCCTTCGGTGGTGCCGCGCTGGTTCCACTGCACCCACAGATGCGTGTTGCCGCTGTTGCCTAAGTAGCCCTCGACGCGCAGCGGATTGTCGGAATGGGTGATGCGCTTTTCGGCGACGCGCGGATGGTGGATGCCGGTCGCGCCCGCCGGGGCCAGATCGCGGCGATCCCAGCCCGACCAGCTCAGGTTGAATGCCGGGTCGGCGGCGTCGTCGAACTCGAGCAGGGTGAAATCGGACGGCGCGTAGGTCGCGCGGACCACCGCGCCGGTCTGGTTCTGCGCCAGGCTGCCGTCGCCGTTGGCGCCGCTCTCGGGACTGCCGGGCGTGCGGCAGGTCGAGTTCTGGTAGTTCCAGTAGACGACGATGCTGGCCGCCGCGTCGGCGGTGCCCATCTGGCAGTGGTTGGCGGTCAGGAAGTACATCTTCTGGTCGCCGGCGGTGTTGTTGACCAGCGACCCGCTGCAGTACTCGACACCGAAGCGCGTGTAGGCGCCCACGGACGGAATCTCGTCGCGGAAGTCGTCGCCGTCCGGACACACCACGTCGACGTTGCAGCTGCCCGACACACCCTTGGTCTGCGCGAGCGCGCCTTCGCGGGCGAGCCGGCCGAAGCCGAGGTAATCGTGGTTGACGCTGCGCAGGCGCAGCTTGAGGTCACCGACGCGCGCCTTCGGCACGACGACTTCGATGACCGCGTTGTCGCCCGGCACCAGCGGGGTCCACAGGCTGCCGTTCGCCTTGTTGTCGGCGGCGGTGAACGCGCGGATGGCCTCGGGGTTGGCGTTCCTGTCCAGACCTTCGGGATAGATCAGCAGGCGTGCGCCTTCGGGCAGATGGAATTCGGAGAACCCGAAGTTCAGCGACAGCGCGTCCTTCGACTCCACACGCAGGCGCCACACCAGGTTGCCGCCCGCGATCTCGTCCCAGTCACCGGCGTTGTTCGGCGTCAGGTCGACGGTGTGCGGCGTCGCGAAGCGGATCGGGCGCTGGCCCATGGCGCGGTCCTGCCGCGCGTCTTCGGCGCGCAGCCGCGCGGCGTCGACGGCCGGCATGCGCTTGAGCTCGACCGTCTGTTCGGCCGGCAGGCGGTTGTCGAATGCGGCCGGCCGCGCGTCGCGCGTTGCCGCCGCGGCAGCACCGACCGACAGCGTGCCGGCGGTGATGCAGGCGATGAGTGTCTTCATCCTGTTCTCTACCCCTCGTTGGTGACCAGAAAAAACGGAGCACACCGCGTACGGCGTGCTCCGCCGGCGGCAGGCATCACGATCACGATGCCCGCTGCCTGCCCTTTCCTCCCCCGGAACTCCCCGACCCGCCCTCAGTTGTGGCTGGCGCGCAGCGTCACTCCGGAGAACGATGTGTAGCCGCGCACCATCACGTGGTACGTGCCCGCCTGCGGCGTTGCGAACGAGCAGCTCTCGGTGTTGCCGGTGCGATACGGCCGGCAGTCGTAGGTCGACGTGGTCGGCGCACTGCCGCGGCGCACGTACAGATCGGCGTCGCCGCTGCCACCCGAGGTCGCGATGACCAGGTTGCGGGCCCCCGACGGCACGGTGAACGTCCAGGTCCGCGTGCTGCCGGCCGCACCCGACACGCCCGTGACCGGCACGCCGTTCTGCAGACCGCCGGTGCCCGGATCCGGGTCGGGGCCCGGCGTGGTGCCACCGGTTGCGGCCGCCACCGCGGCGGCAGCGTCGACGATGCCCGCGCCGATCGGCTGGGACGGCGTGGACGGGAACGCGCGCGCGGTGCTGGTCAGCAGCGTCTTGATCTGCGCCGGTGTCTTGGCCGGATTGGAGACCGCCTGGATCAGCGCGACGACGCCGGCGACGTGCGGCGCCGCCATCGAGGTGCCGTCGTAGGTCGCGTAGCTCTCGCTGCCCGGCGTGGTCTGGCCGCTGTTGAGCGTGGAGACGATGCCCGAGCCCGGCGCCGAGATCGTGATGCCGGCGCCGTAGTTCGAGAAGCTCGAACGCGCGCCGGTGCTGGTGTTCGACGCGACCGCGATGACATTGCTGCAGTTGGCCGGCGAGAAACCCGACACGTTGGCGTTGCTGTTGCCCGCGGCGATGACCAGCGTGGTGCCACGGCCGACCGCGCCGTTAATCGCGGTCTGCATCGCGTTGCCGCAGGCGCCACCGCCGCCGAGGCTGAGGTTGATCACCTCGGCGGGGTTCGCATTCGCCGGCACGCCGCTCACGGTGCCGCCCGACGCCCAGATCACCGCATCGGCGATGTCGGAGTCGTAGCCGCCACCACGTCCGAGGACGCGGACCGGAACGACCTTCGACTCGGGCGCGGTGCCCGCGACGCCGACGCCGTTGTTGGTCACCGCGGCCACCGTACCGGCCACATGGGTGCCGTGCCAGCTGGACGCGCGGCCGCCGGAGAAGTCGCCGGGATCGCTCGGGTCCGCGTCGCGGCCACCACCGTCGCCCGCCACGGTGGGATCGATGATGAAGTCGTAGCCGGGCAGGATGTTCGCGTTGAGATCGCTGTGGCTGGCGATGCCGGTGTCGAGCACCGCGACCACGGTGCCCGCGCCCTTCGTGACGTCCCAGGCCTGCGTGGCGCGAATGCCGCCGGGGCCGGTGCCGAACCCGTACTGCTGGCTGAAACGCGGGTCGTTCGGCGTCCAGAACACCTGGTTGAGCTTGTCGACTTCCACGAATTCGACGTTCGGATCGGCAGCGATCTGCCGCATCAGCGATTCGGCGTCCGCACGGTCGAGCTTGCGGCTGGTGCGCACCACGTCGGCGCCCTGCGTCATGCGCCGGACGTGTTCGAGGCGCAGCTGCTTGCCGCCACCGCTGACGGCGATCCGGCCTGCGGATGCGCGCAGCGCGGTGTCGATCGCGGCCGGATTCGCCTGCACGGCAGACCCGTCGCGGTACTTCACGATGAAGCGGTCGTGGGTGTCGGCCGATTGCAGGCCGCTGAGGTTGAGCCGCTCGGCGGCATTGACTGACAGCGGCGCGAGCGCCGCGAGCGCGAGGGACGTGGCGGCGACGAGCAGACGACGGCGCGGCGCATGACGCAGGTGATTCGACATCCGATAACCCCCAGAACCGTGAGTGGACCGCCCGCGGGCGGCAAATTGGAGACCGGCGTCGCCAGCTAAACTCCGGGCAACGCCGAGGTGATGCACATGCGGACGTGACAAAACTGACCGCAAACTGACGCTACGCGACAGCGCAACCGATCCGCAACGGTTCGAGGCGTTAATTTTCCATGAAAAAGAGCGCGTATCGTCACAAAATGACAATACGGGGCAGGCTTTCTGAACAGCGCAAAGCCTGAATGGCGCGTGGCACCGGCGTGACGTGACGCGGCTGGTGCGTCAGGACAGCGCCGTCAGGTGCGGGAATGGACACGCGCACGACGAGGCGCCGCGCGCAGCGCGGCCGGGTTCTTCGTTCGAGATCGCGTCGGGTGTTCCGGGCGCAGGGCGTGGTGCTGCCGGCGACGCGGGCCGTCGTGCAGCGGGGCCGTCAGAGCATGCCGGTCTCGAGGCGCGCGGCTTCCGACATCATCGAGCGGTTCCACGGCGGGTCGAACACGAGCTCCACATCGGCCTCGACGACCGTGGGAATCAGCTCCAGCTTGCTGCGCACGTCATCGACGAGGATGTCGCCCATGCCGCAGCCCGGCGCGGTGAGGGTCATCTTGACCTCCAGCCGGCGCTGGCCGTCGTCCGACGGCTGCACTTCCGCCTCGTAGATGAGACCAAGATCGACCACGTTGATGGGGATCTCGGGATCGAAGCAGGTGCGCAGCTGGTTCCAGACCATCCGCTCGACCGCGGCATCGTCCGCGCCGTCGGGCAGTTCCAGCGGCACCGGCGGTTCCTTGCCGATCGCATCCGCGTCACGGCCGGAGATCCGGAACAGGTTGCCTTCCACGAACAGCGTGTAGCTGCCGCCCAGTGCCTGGGTGATGTAGCCGGCGCTGCCCGCGGGCAGGGTCACGTGTTCGCCGGCCGGCACGAGGACGGCGGCGCAATCGCGCTCGAAACGGACGGGTTCGCTGCTGCGGGAGTACATAGGACCATCAGATGGTGGCCAGGGACGGCCACGACAAGTGCTGTCATTGTATCGCCGCGCGCCGGTATGCTGGCCGGCCATTTCCGCGATGCAGCCTTCCATGCCGCCAAGGCACCACCCCCAGGGCGCCCGGCGCTGGCCGATGGCGACCGCCCTGCTGCTGCTCGGCAGCTTCGGCATTGCGGCGGCCTGGATCCTGCTCGCCGACGCCCGCGGCACCCAGACCAGCTGGATGGCGGTGATCGCGGCGCTCGACGCGGCCTGGCTGCTGCGGCTGGCCCGCACCCGCCCTGGCCCGGTTCGCGCGCTGGCCGGCGTGGCGGCCACCGCACTGGCGATCGTGGTCGCCAACTTCGGCATCGTCGCCGCCCAGCTCGCGCGTCCGATGGGCATGCTGCCGTGGGAGTCGGTGCTCAAGCTCGGTCCGCATCATGCGTACACGCTGGCGTTGCTGGCCAACGCGCCGGTGGATCTGGCCTGGATCGGCGCTGCGATCGTGATCGCGGCGGTGGCATCGCGCTGAGCCGTGTGGCGGCTCAGTGGCCGCCGTCGAGCGCCTTGAGCTCGGCGACGAGCGCGCCTGCCGCCTCCGCGCCGTCGCCATAGAGCATGCGGGTGTTGTCGGCGTAGAACAGCGCATTTTCGATACCGGCGAAGCCCGTGCCCTTGCCGCGCTTGATCACCACGACATTCTTCGCCAGCACCACGTCCAGGATCGGCATGCCGTAGATCGGACTCTGCGGGTCGGTCTTCGCCACCGGGTTGACCACGTCGTTGGCGCCGATCACCAGCACCACGTCGGTGTTCGGGAACTCCGGATTGACGTCGTCCATGTCGACGATCAAATCGTAGGGCACACCGGCCTCGGCCAGCAGGACGTTCATGTGCCCGGGCATGCGCCCCGCAACAGGGTGGATCGCGAAGCGCACCTTGACCCCGCGTTCGATCAGCCGCTGGCTCAGTTCCCAGATCTTGTGCTGCGCCTGGGCCACGGCCATGCCGTAGCCCGGCACGATCACCACCCGCTCCGCGTACGCCATCAGCGCGGCGACGTCCGCCGCCTCGATCGGTTTCTGGCTGCCTTCGATCGCCGCCGCGGTGCCGCCGCCGCTGAAGCTCGAGAACAGCACGCTGGAGATCGAGCGGTTCATCGCCTTGGCCATCAGCCGGGTGAGCAGCATGCCGGCCGCGCCGACCATGGTGCCGGCGATGATCAGCGCCTCGTTGCCCAGCACATAGCCTTCGAACGCGACCGCGAGCCCGGTCAGCGCGTTGTAGAGCGAAATCACGACCGGCATGTCGGCGCCGCCGATCGGCAATGTCATCAGCACGCCCAGCGCGAGTGCCAGCACGAAGAACACCACAATCGCCGGCACGCCCAGCGCATGCACGATCAGGCCGCCGGCGATCAGCGCGCCGACGAACACCGCCAGATTGAAGAGCTGCTGCCCCGGGAACACGTAGCGCTTGTCCATGCGCCCGTCGAGCTTGGCCCAGGCGATGACCGAGCCCGACAACGCGATCGCGCCGATCAGGGCGCCCAGCACGGCCAGCACCAGCGACAACGTTGCCGGCGCCTCGCCGGACGACGACCAGCGCAGCAGTTCGACCGCGCCGATCGCCGCCGCCGAGCCGCCGCCCAGGCCGTTGTAGAGCGCGACCATCTGCGGCATGTCGGTGATCGCCACCTTCTTGCCGGAGATCCACGCGAGCCCGGTGCCGAGCGCGATCGCCACCAGCATCAGGCCGAGATTCGCGAGCCCCGGCACGAAGAACGTGGCCACCGTCGCCAGCACCATGCCGACGCCGGCCCACTGGATGCCCGAACGCGCGGTCCGCGGTGAGGCCATGCGCTGCAGGCCCAGCAGAAACAGCGTGGCAGCGATGAAATAGCTTGCAGCCACGAGCCACTGCAGGCCGCTCATGCGATGCACCCTGCGTGCGAACCCGTCTGCGCGCCGAAGGCCATCACTCGGGCTTCCCCGGACGGCCGGAAGGCTTGAACATCTCCAGCATCCGCTCCGTCACGACGTAGCCACCGGCGGCGTTGCCGGCGCCCATCAACACGGCGATGAAGCCGATCACTTTCTCCAGCGTGGTCTCGGCGTGGCCGAGCACCAGCATTGCACCGATCAGCACGATGCCGTGGATGAAGTTCGAACCCGACATCAGCGGGGTGTGCAGGATCACCGGCACCCGCGAGATGATCACGTGGCCGGCGATCGCCGCCAGCATGAAGATGTACAGCGCCACGACACCATCGATCATCGCGAGTCCCCGTGCCTGTCGTCCGCATCATAACCGCCGTTGAACGGCGCGCCAGCGGCACGCCGCCGGGCCACGTCAACCGCCGGGGCCGACATGCGTTGACCTGTGCACACCCCGCCACTGGCGACGACCCTGACAATGGATGGCAGCCACTTCCCAGACTCACGAGCGCACCGCGCTCACGGTAGGCTTGGCGACGTGACCGACTCCTCTGTCGCGGCCGACGCCGCCCGCCCTGCCCCGCCCACATCGCTGGAAGGCTTTCTCGCCAGTGTGGAGCGCCGCGCCTTCCGCTTTGCCGAGCTCGGCCTGCGGCATCGCGACGACGCCTTGGACGCGGTCCAGGACACGATGATCAAGATGCTCGGCTATCGCGACCGACCGCCAACGGAATGGACACCGCTGTTCTGGACCGTCCTGCGCAGCCGGATCATCGACGTGCAACGGCGCCGCACGTTCCGCCTGAGCTGGCTCAGCGATGCGCGCATGCCGGACGGCGAGGAGATCGACTGGGCCGACACCGGTCCCGACCCGGCCCGCAACCACGATGGCCGCGAGGCCTGGGGACGATTGGCGGAAGGCCTGCGGCAATTGCCGCGACGCCAGCGCGAAGCATTTTCGCTGCGCGTGCTCGAAGAATTCGATGTCGAAACCACCGCCCGCATCATGGGATGCGGCGAAGGTTCGGTGAAAACCCATCTGTTCCGCGCCCGCGAGGCGCTGCAGAAACACCTGGAGGAATTCCGATGAACCGGTCGCACGACCCGCACGACGATGCCGCCCTGCGCGCGCTCTATCGTCAGGCGCAGGACACGATCACGCCCGCGACCACCGCGCGCCTGCATCGCGCGCGCCATGACGCCGTCCAGGGCGCCGGATCCGGGCATCGCCGCTGGGGCCTGCCGCTGGCGACCGGCTTCGCCGCACTCTGTGCCTTGGCCATCGGCGCGCGCATGCTGATGCCGGGCACCGAAACGCCATCATCGACCCCGATGCCGGTGCTCGCGGCAGCCGAATCGGCCGCGCATCTCGACGAAGGTGTCGACGAAGCGCTGGCCGGATACGACGAATCGCCCGATTTCTACCGTTGGCTCGCCGCCAATGAATCCACCCTCATCGCCGCGGAATGACCATGTCCCCGTTCCTGACCCGTCCCGTTCTTCTTGCCGTCGTGCTGCCCGTGGTGCTCCTGTGCGGCCACGCCGCGCGCGCGCAGTCCACGCCAACGCCCGCCTGGGATCAGCTCACGCCCGCGCAGCGCGACCAGCTGATCGGCCCGGTGCGTGAGCGCTGGAACGGCGCCAGCGCCGAGGAGCGCGCACGTATCCTCGAGCACGCACGACGCTGGCAGGCGATGACGCCGGCCGAGCGCGCCGAGGCGCGTCACGGCATGCACAGCTGGAAGCAGTTGCCACCCGAGCAGCGCGAGGAAGCACGCGCGCTCTACACCAAACTGCGCACGTTGCCGGACGCCGAGCGCGAAGCCCTGCGCGAGCGCTGGAAGCAGATGACGCCCGAACAGCGTCGCCGATGGGCCGCGGAGAACCCGGCGCCGCCGCGTCGCGAGTCGCGCGGTCCCTGATCGAGGACGGCAACCGCCCCCCTGGCAGAAGTCGAGACGGTGAACGGCCTCGGCGACCGGCAGGTCTGCCCGGCCACGAGCGCTGCGCTCAGCCCGCGGGGGCGCCTTCAACCGGGCGCGCCGGCCACACGGTGTTTGCGAGCAGTTCGTCGCCCCAGTCCGGGGCCAGCGCGCCGTCGACCAGCAGCAGCTGGACGAAGTTGAGGACGTTGCGCGCGAACATTTCGCTGGCATGCGTGGCGCCCATGGACGCGAGATCCAGCGGACCCGCGACGATGACGCCGCCGATGTCGACCGTCTGGCCCGGCTGCGTCGCCTCGCAGTTGCCGCCGCTCTCCGCCGCGAGATCGACGATCACGCTGCCCGACCGCATGCCGGCCACCATGTCCGCGGTGACGATCTTCGGCGCAGGGCGTCCGGGCACCGCGGCCGTGCAGACCACGACGTCGATGCCCTTGAGGTGATCGCCGAGCCGTCGCTGCTGTTCGGCGCGCTCGTCGTCGGTCAGCGCACGTGCGTAGCCGCCCTCGCCTGCGGCGCTGACGCCGAGATCGAGGAAGCGGCCACCCAGCGATTCGATCTGCTCGCGTGTCTCCGGCCGCACGTCGAAGCCTTCGACCTGTGCGCCGAGGCGCTTCGCCGTCGCGACCGCCTGCAGGCCGGCGACGCCGGCGCCGACGACCAGCACCTTCGACGGCCGGATCGTGCCGGCGGCGGTCGTCAGCATCGGGAAGAACCGCGGCGCGAGTTGCGCGCCGATCAGCACCGCCTTGTAGCCCGCCATGCCGGCCTGGGAACTCAGCACGTCCATCGACTGCGCGCGCGTCGTGCGCGGCAGGCGTTCGAGCGGAAACGCGACCAGTCCCCGCGCGACGATCGTCTCGCCGCGCTCGCGATCGGCCTCGGGCTGCAGCACGCCGACCAGGGCCGCGCCCGGATCGAGCCACTGCAGACGGCTCACGTCCGGCGGCCGCACGCACAACGCGACCGCCGCGCCCGAAAGCGCGGCGCGCGCATCGTCGACCAGGGTCGCCCCGGCGTCGGCATACGACGCATCGGAAAAATGGGCGGCGCGTCCGAGCCCGCGCTCGACGCGCACCCGGGCGCCGGCTGCCACGAGCTTCTTGCAGGTCTCCGGCGTCAGCGCCACGCGCTGTTCGCCTGCCGCGGTTTCACGCGCCACGCCGATCATCACCGACATCGACCTCGTCCTCGCCCTGGAGTCGACCTCATCCTAGGGCATGTCGCCGCTCGCGGCGCATCGCTGCCTTGGTGTCCCGGCTCGCTCAGCCCGCGCCCGCCTGCTTGGCCAGTGTCGCCAGCGCCTGCGACACCGCGCCCCCGCCAGGACGGGCCTGCAGTTGCCCCGCGTCGATCATCGCGTGCAGGTCCGCCGGCATCAGCAGCCATTCGCGCGCGCCCGTCGCATTGACCAGCAGACAGGCGCCGCTGAGCGAACTGCGCCAGGCCAGCCGCAGGGTGCGCGCCGCGCCGGCGCCGGCGGGCTGCATGAAACGCTGTCCTTCGGCGAAGGTGGTGTCGGCGAGCCCGGCCTGCGGATCGGCATCGTCCGGCAACAACGGCGCGTCCTCGTCGGCCGGCGGCGTCGACGCATGCACCTGCCGGGCCGTGGGGCTGGCATGTTCGGCGACCAGACCCGCCAGGCGCGCCTCGGTGGCAGCGGCATCATCGCCGGACTGCGCGCAACAGTCGCGCAGGGCGGGCAGGATGCCGAGCAGGCGATCGGCGACCGCACTGCCGCCGTCGCTCGCCGCCAGGCCGTCGGATTCGACCAGTGCGTCGCCGAGCGACAGCACTTCGCGGTAGCGATCGGATGTCTCGCCATCGCGCAGCCACGACTGCGCGAGTGCGCGGCGCCATTCGACATCGAGAAAGCCGGCGACCGACGGCAGCAACTGACGCCCGTCGAGGCGACGCGCCAGCTCCAGACGCGCCCGGCGCCGGGCCGCATCCAGTCGCTCGCGACCGCGCAGGGCCTGCCAGGTGCGACGCTCCACCGCCTCGGCGCGACGCCGGTGCGCAGCGAGCGCACCGTCGATCTGCGCCAGCTGGGCGGGAAACACCCGGCCATCGCCATGTGGACTGTCGAGCACCGCGTCGGCCACGCGATCGGCGAGCAGTTGCTGTTCGATCGACTGCGGATCCTCCGAATCGACGCCGTCCCAGAGTTCCACCAGCGCCGACAGCAGCTGCATCGCAGGCGGCGACGAGGGCTCGAACAGATGCGCATCCTCGATCGCGAGATGCAGCCAGACCACCGAAAGCAGCGCCAAACGCTCGCGTGCGTCAGGCGCGAGCTGGTGGCGGGCGACGAGCAGGTCGAACAACGCGCCGACCAGAATCAGCGCCTCGTCCTGCTCGCCGTCGAATGCGACCGTCTTTCGATCGATGCCGAGACCGGAGGCGACTGCATACAGGCCCTCGCGCAAGCGGACTGCATGGCCTTCACCCGACGGCAGGCTGCGCTCGGACTGCAGCAGCGCCAGCGTGGACAGGAATTCGTCGCGACGGAAACTGCGTTCGGCGGCATCCAGTTCCGCGCGGCGCGCGTCGCGCTGGCGGCGCGCGTGCCGACGCAGCAGGTTGCCGCGCGGCGCGTCGGCATGTGCGGCCGGCGTCACACCGGCGCCGGATCGCACCACCGCATTGCCCTGCTCCCAGATCCGGGTCTTGTTGGCGGGCAGCGCGTCGGTCGAGCCGGCGAGGCCCGCGATGAGCGTCGCATGATCGCTGTCGCCCGCCAGGGCGCAGCCGGCTTCAGCCAGACGCGTATTGCACCAGGCGTAGAGCCCACCCAATTCGGCATCGAGCAGGGCTTCATGCCGGCGCAGCAGCGACGTGCGCAAGCGACGCCCGCAGTCGCCGGCCTGGAAGGCGCGCAGGAAACAGTCGACCAGAAACCGCGCCGCCAGGGGGTTGGAAGGGCGCCCGCGATACTCCAAGCGGCCAGCCAGCGTGTGCAGACGACGGTCGATGATGTCTCGCATGCTTTCGAAGCGGCGGTCCAGCGCTTCGGCCACCGGCTGGCCGATCAGCTGCGCCTGCAGTTCGTCGTCCGACAGCAGCGAGAACGCACTGCGTGCATGGGTGAGCGGCGGCTCGGGCCAGGCGGCAAACACCTCGCCCATCGCCTTCTGCCAGCGATGCTCATGCTGGATCAGTTCGGCGGCGAGCACGGTCAGACTGGTGAGGTCTTCCGCATCGTCGTCGCGTCCTGCGGCATCGGGGCTCGCTTCGTCGGCGACGCGCTGCAGCCGCGTCCGTTCCGCACGCAAGGCCTCGCCGAGCAATGGCAGCAGGCGCGCGGTCGCCTCGCGGCGGATGCCTTCCATCAACTGCGCAGGCGCTTCCGCCCGTGATACGTCGCCCGGCCCCTGTGTCGACACGGGCATCGCGCCCACTCCGTCCCTCGAATGATCGCGGGACAATAACGCAAGCGTTGTCGAGGCGTCTTAACGCCAAGCCGCAACAGTCACGCGGTCGCCGCGTCGCTCGCGGCGTCGTTGGCGGCGTTGAGCTGCTGCCACAGCTGTTTCATCGCCTCGTCGAAGGGGGCATCGACGGCGCGCACCACCGCACGTCCGGCGCCGACCAGCGCGGCCAGTTCCTCCGGCGACACCACCATCCGGCGGATGCCGCGGCGGTTCACGATCAGCAACCGCTGGGTGAGCGGACTGATCCACGCGACGCGCGCGGCGGACTCGCGGCCGGTGTCGTCGACCAGGCGCAGCCACTGGCCGACGCGCAACTGGCGCATGCGCGCCGCGATCGTGGGATCGAATGTCAATGCGTCATGGCCACCCGCGAGACGCAGGGCGGGATCGGGCGCGTCGTCCTCGACTTCCGAAGACTGTGGGGCGTGCACGCTGCGCGGCGTATCCGGCATTGCCAGCGCGGCGATGATCCGCGCCACCGCATCGCGCGCAGCGCCGGCATCGAGACCGCAACTGGAATAGCACTCGGCCAGCGGCACCTGCAGCGCGAGCAGCTCGTCGGCGACGGCGGCGCCCAATGCGTGCGCGGCGTCGAAGTCGACCTGGACCATCGCGTCGCCGATGCCGATCGCGGTGAGATGCCGCGCGGAATCCGGGCCTTCGCGCAGCCAGGTCTGGGTGAGGTGGTGCCGCCAGTGGCGATCGAGGAAGAACGCCACCGCGGCCGTCAGCCTGCGCCCGGACAACCGCGAGGCGACCATGTCGTCGACGCTGCGACGCGCCTGCTGCAACCGCTCGCGGCCGTGGATCGACTCGGCCGCGCGGCGTTCGGCGACATCCGCGCGCCGGCGTTGCTGGTCGAGCCGTTCGCGCAGTTCGCCGGCGGCCAGTTCGAACACCGCCTGGTCGCTCTCGTACTCGTCCACGACCCGGTCGACAACGCGACCGGCCTGGTCGAGCAGGTCACGATCCTGGGGCGTGTCGCCGACATTGCCGTCGCAGGCCTCGGTGACCGCGTCCAGCAGCCGGCGCGCGGGGTGGGCGCGCTGGTTGAACATCGAGTCGTCGGTCAGCGCGACCTTGAGATAGGGCATGACCAGCCGGCCATAGATGTCACGCGCCTGCTGCAGCAGATCGTTGGCGTCGAACAGCGACTGGAACAGGATGCCGATCAGATCGATCGCGTCCTGGTCCTCGCGGCGCATCGGCGTCTGTTCGGGGTCCACGCCCAGCTCGCGCAGGCCGCGCAGGAGCTCGTCCCGGATCACGTCGCCCAGACGACGGCGGTCGTCACCGACCAGCGCCCGCGCGAATGGCGCGGGATCGTCGCCCTGCAGCATCCGGGCGACGCTGAGCAGTTGTGACATGCCCAGCACCGGTCCGCCGGCGCCATCGGCGCCGGTATCCGTCGGCGTGTCGTGTGCACGGCGCTCGCGCCACTGGTGCAGCTGTTCGCGCACGAGGTCGCGGTATCCGCGCGGTGCGCTCTGACCGGCGTGTGGATGGCCGTGCGCGGCCAGGACATCCATCAGGCCCGACGAAAGCGGTCCATAGCCGGCGACGTCCGTCTCGGCCGCGTTCGTCGCGGTAGATTCGGCGTGGGCCACCACGCCGCCTTCGGGCACCCAGCTGTCGCCGGCGGGCTCGCGATGCGCGGCACGCGCCGGCGCCACCGCGTGCGCGGCGGGTCGCGCCGACGCCTGCGGCGTCACCGCACCCGGACCGATCCCGGCCGCATCCATGGATGCGTTGGCCTTGGCGTAGACCTCGGCCAGAATGCCCGGCAGGCGCTTGTCGAACTGGTTGAACACCATGGTCCGCAGGCCGGCCGGTAGTTCGTCGGCCTTGAACAGCCGCATGAACGCCATGACCGGGACTTCCGGACGCAAGGGGTTGGCGTGCACGCCCTCGATTCCGAGACGGGTCGCCAGGGCGTCGAGCCGATCGGCGAGCGCAGCGAGCGGATGCAGGAACTGGTGATCCATCAGCTCCACGATCTGCTGCGCGGCCAACTGGACCTCCAACTCGCCTTCCGACATCAACGACAGTCCGTCGGCGACCGGCGGCGCAGGGCGATCGGCCAGCCACTGGTCGAATTCGGTTTCGATGGTCTTGCGGAAGCGGGTCGCGAGTTCCAGTGCGCGCTGGCTCAGATCGAGCACGGCCATGCGCTCTTCCTGCGCGACCATGTAGTCGTGGCGTGCGATCGCAGCCAGCCGGACCTGCTCTTCGATGGCGCTCCAGAAGCCTGACAACACCCCGCCCAGCGCGGTCACCGCGTCATGCCGCAGCGTTTCGAGGACGCGCGCGGCGTCGCGGGCGGGCCCCGCGCGCACGCCGGAGGCGGCGCCGATGTCGTGGTGATGCGTCATTTGAAGGAGAATCGGGGGAAGGGCAGACTGCCCCGTACATAAGATTCCCGAACCCCCACGGCAGGTCTGTGACCATCTCCGCAAATACTGAACACGAGGCGCTGTCCGCGCTCGACGCACGTCGCTCCATCCCCGCCAAGCAGCTCGGCGCCCCCGGACCGGATGACGCCACGCTGTTGCGCATGTTGCGTTCGGCTTCGCGCGTGCCCGACCACGGCAAGCGCGTGCCGTTCCGGTTCCTGCGCATCGCCGGCGAGGATCGCGACGCGCTCGGCGAACGGCTCGCGGCGCGCTCGCGCGAACGCGATCCGGACATCGGCGAAGGCGCGCTGGACAAGGACCGCCGGCGCTTTTCGCACGCGCCGCTGGTGATCGTCGTGGTCGCTGTGCTCGACCCCGCGGATGCCAAGATCCCGGAGGTCGAGCGGCTGCTCACCGCGGGCAGCGTCTGCTTCGCATTGCTGCAGGCTGCGCAGGCACTGGGCTTCGGCGCGTCCTGGCTGACCGGTTGGCCGGCCTACGATGCCGAGAGTCTCGCCCTGCTCGGGCTCGGTCCCAACGAGCGCGTCGCCGGCTTCATCCATATCGGCACGCCGCGGATCGACGCGCCGGAGCGCGACCGGCCGGATCCGGCCGCGTTGCTGAGCGACTGGCACGCGCCGTGACCCTGCCGCCGCAGGCACTGCAGGCGACGCCGGCGCCGCCCACCGCGCCGCTGTATCTGGTCGATGCCAGCCTCTACGTGTTCCGCGCCTGGCATTCGATGCCCGACGAGTTCCGCGATGCCGAGGGCTGGCCGACCAATGCCGTACACGGCTTCGCGCGCTTTCTCGCCGAGCTTGTCGAGCGGGCGAACCCGCAGTACATCGCGGTCGCGTTCGACGAAGCGCTCGACAGCTGCTTCCGCAACCGCCTCTACCCGGCCTACAAGGCCAACCGTCCACCCGCGCCCGACGAACTGCGCCGTCAGTTCGCGCACTGCAAGGCGCTGTGCCGCGCGCTCGGTTTCGTGGTGCTCGCCGATACCGAGTACGAAGCCGACGATCTGATCGGCAGCGCGCTCGTGGCCGGGCGCGCGCGCGCGCATCACGGCGTCATCGTCTCGGCCGACAAGGACCTGTCGCAGCTGCTCGAAGGCGCCGACGAGCAGTGGGACTACGCGCGCGGCGTGCGCTGGACTGCGGCCGGGGTGCGCGACCGTCATGGCGTCGAAGCGCACCAGATCGCCGATTACCTCGCGCTGTGCGGCGACGCGGTCGACAACATTCCCGGCGTGCCCGGCATCGGCAGCAAGACCGCGGCGAGTCTGCTGCACCACTTCCGTACGCTCGACGCGCTGCTGGAACGCAGCGACGAGATCCAGTTTCTGCGCTTCCGCGGCGCCGGACAGGTCGGGCCGAAGTTGCGGCAGCATGCCGACGCTGCACGCCTGTACCGCCAGCTGACGACGATCGCTTGTGATGCGCCGCTGGGCGAAGGTGCGACCGGGTTCGCACGCCGCAACGGCGACGCTGGGGCGTTGCACGCGCTCTGCGAATCCCTGCGGTTCGGACCGCTGACGCGCCGCCGTCTGCACGCCGTCGCCGGCCTGGACTACGCGCCGCCCGCGCTGGCCTAGAGCGCTGTCGATCGTCACGGCCGCGCGTTAGCATCGGCGCATGACGAATCCATCGATGCGCGACACCACCGAAGTCCTCTACCAGGGCGACTGGCTCCGACTGGTTCGCCACGGCACGTGGGAGGCCTGCGAACGTACGCACGGCGGCAACGGCATGGCCGTGCTGGTGATCGCGGTGACGCCCGACGACGAGGTGCTGTTCGTCGAGCAGTACCGCGTGCCGCTGGGCGCCCGCACGATCGAAATGCCGGCCGGCCTGGTCGGCGATGGCGGCTCCACCGATTCACTGGAAGACGCCGCGCGCCGCGAACTGATCGAGGAGACCGGCTGGTCCGCCGGTCGCGTCGACGTGCTGCTGACCGGCCCGACCACCGCCGGCATGAGCAACGAGCGCGTCGCGTTCGTCCGGGCGCGCGAGCTGACGCGCGTCGGCGACGGCGGCGGCGTCGATGACGAAGCGATCATCGTCCACACCGTGCCCCGCGCGACCGCGCCGGCGTGGCTGATGCGCAAGCACGCGGAAGGCTTCGAACTCGACCTCAAGCTCTGGGCCGGGCTGTGGATGGTGGACTTCAATCCGGACGGTTCACCCGCGGATTGAGCGGGTCGCCGGCACGGGCGCGAGTCCTCAGGCCTTTTTGACGAACTCCGTCCGCAGCACCAGGCCCTTCACCTTCTCGACGTTGCATTCGATCAGGTCCGGGTCGTCGGTCAGGCGGATGTGCTTGGCCAGCGTGCCGCGCTTGAGCGTGACGCTGGTGCCCTTGACCTTGAGGTCCTTGATCACGGTGACCGCATCACCGTCGGCGAGGCGGGTGCCGTTGCTGTCCCTGACCACGCGCTCTTCTTCAGACATCGGTATTTCCTGCGCGCGACGGGCCTGCCGTCGCGCAACGAGATGGGAGATGACGTCGCCGCAGGCCGACTGCGCGTGCGTCAGGCGAAGCGGTCGGTCGCGCGCACCAGCGCGTCGACGTTCTCGGCCTCGAATGCGGAGTGACCCGAGGCCGGCGTGACCACGAGCTCGGCCTTTGGCCACACCTGGTGCAGGTCGAACGCGTTCTGCACCGGACACACCACGTCGTAGCGGCCGTGGACGATGACGCCGGGAATGTCGACCATGCGGTAGGCATCGCGCAGCAACTGGTCGTCGACCTCGAAGAAGCCGGCGTTGGTGAAGTAGTGGTTCTCGATGCGCGCGAAGGCCAGCGCGAACTGCGCGTCGGCATGGCTGTCGGCGAAATCGGCATCGATGTGCAGGAAGCTCGTCGCGCCTTCCCAGACGCTCCACGCGCGCGCGGCGGCCAGGCGCGTGGCCTCGTCGTCGCTGGTCAGACGCGCGTGGAACGCGGCGATCAGATCGCCCCGCTCGTCCTCCGGAATCACCGCGATGTACTGCTGCCAGGCTTCCGGGAACAGACGCGACGCGCCTTCCTGGTAGAACCATTCCAGCTCCCAGCGGCGCAGCATGAAGATGCCGCGCAGGATCAGTTCGGTGACCTGGCGCGGATGCGTCTGGGCGTAGGCCAGTGCCAGCGTCGACCCCCAGGATCCACCGAACACCTGCCAGCGGTCGATGCCCAGATGGGCGCGCAGCGCTTCGATGTCGGCGACGAGATCCCAGGTGCTGTTGTCGACGAGGTCGGCATGCGGGGTCGAACGCCCGGCGCCCCGCTGGTCGAACAGCACGATCCGGTACTTGGCCGGATCGTGGAAGCTGCGCATCTTCGGGCTGCAACCGCCGCCCGGCCCACCGTGCAGCAGCACCACCGGCTTGCCCTTCGGGTTGCCGCACTGCTCGTAGTAGAGCGTGTGGCGATCGTCGACGGCGAGCATGCCGGTGTCGAAGGGTTCGATGGCGGGATAGAGCTGGCGCATGCGCGTGGATCCGGGAAAAACCGGCCGCCAGTCTATCAGCCGGTCCCGGGCGCACCGGGCGCGCGGCCCAGCGTGACGCGGTCGCGGGCCTCGAGATCGCGCTCGGTTGTGACCTCGACGAGCCCCGCCTGCTCGAACAGCGCACGGACCGCCGCGCCCTGCGCCAGGCCGTGTTCGACCAGCAGCCAGCCGCCGGGCACGAGGTGCGCCCGCGCGCCCGCGGCGAGCACGCGGATCGCGTCCAGGCCGTCGGCACCGGAGGACAGCGCCGACGCGGGCTCGAAGCGCAGATCGCCCTGTGCCAGATGCGGGTCCGCGTCTTCGATGTAGGGCGGATTGCTGGCGATGACGTCGAAGTGCGCACCCGCCAGCGGCGCATACCAGTCACCGTGATGGAAGCGCACATGTGGCACGTCCAGTGCGTGCGCGTTCCCACGCGCGACCGTGAGCGCGTCGACGCTGGCATCGGTCGCCAGCACATCGGCATCCGGCCGTTCGCGGGCGATGGCCAGCGCGATCGCGCCGCTGCCGGTGCCCAGATCCGCGACCCGCGCGTGCCCGGCAGGTAGCCGCGCCAGTGCCAGCTCGACCAGCAGTTCGGTCTCCGGCCGCGGGATCAGCGTCGCCGGCGTCACCGCCAGATCGAACCCCCAGAACCCCCGCATGCCGGTGAGATAGGCCACCGGCTCGCCCGCGGCGCGGCGCGCGACCAGCGCCTCGAATCGCGCCGCCACGCCGTCGGGCGCGGGATCGCGCGCATGGGCGTAGAGCCACGTCTGCGAACGGCCTGCGGCGTGCGCGAGCAGCCAGCGCGCGTCGATGGCGTCGATGCGCGCGGCGGCATCGCGCAGCAGTGCATCCAATGCGGGACTCGGATTCGTAATCATGATTTCACATCGTAGCCGGGCCCCGGCCGGGCATGGTGTCGCACCCCGAGGAGATCACCGATGCGCCGTACGATCCATGCCTGTGTCGCCGCCACGCTCGCCCTGCTCGTCTCCGGCTGTCAAAGCGCGTTCTTCGGCTTCGTCAACCGCGACAGCGCGCAGCCCGATGCCACGGCCGTCTACGACACCAGACGCGGACTGGCGCTCGACATCTATCGGCCGCAGAACGCGGCGCCTGACGCGCCGGTCGTGCTGTTCTTCTACGGTGGCTCCTGGCAGATGGGCACCCGCGCGCAATACGCCTTCGTCGGCAGCCGCCTGGCGCAGAACGGGGTCGTCGCGGTGGTCGCGGATTACCGCACCTGGCCGGCCGCGGGCTTCCCGGCATTCATGGGCGACGCGGCACATGCCGTGCGCTGGACGGTCGACCACGCGGCCCAGTTCGGCGGCGATCCGAAGCGCGTCTTCATCGCCGGTCATTCGGCCGGTGCGCAGATCGCGGCGTTGCTGGGCACCGATGCGCGGCATCTGGCCGAGGTCGATCTGCGCCCCCGCGACCTTGCCGGCGTGATCGGCCTGTCGGGTCCGTACGATTTCGTGATCAGCGGCAAGCTCGAAGACATCTTCGGCCCGCGCAGCCAGTGGCCCGAGGCGATGGCGCTGCGCTTCGTCGACGGCGACGAGCCCCCCTTCCTGCTCATCCACGGAGACGGCGACCGGACGGTGGACGTCGGCAACAGCCGCAAGCTGGATTTCGCTCTGCGCCGCAAGGGCATCGCCTCGACCCTCGAAGTCATCCCGGGTGGTAACCACTTCATCACCGCGGCCGCGTTTTACGATCCGGAGCGCGCGCCCGATGTGCTGCCCGCGGTGCGCCGGTTCGTCGGCCTGCCCGTATCGGGCGATGTGGACGCCGACACCGACGCAAAATGAAGGCGGCCGAAGCCGCCTTCAAAAATTCCGTGACGCGTGTGGGAGGGAGGTACGGACACGGAATCCGATGCGCGGCCCTTGGGGCCGCTGGCGCCGCCTAGAACCACTGCGCGACGCCTGTTGACCCGATATTGCTGCAGCGCAACAGCGATTGCAAGCGCGTATGTAATCGTTTCCATTGAGACTGTTTCGATGGATCTCGCGCCAGCGTTCCATAGCCATAGGCTATCGATTGAATTCCTATTATCGATTTCCCATATCGATAGATGGCGCCTACTCTATGTGCAGCCGGATTCGCCGGCCGCGATGGCAAGTCGCACGCCTTCCCCCGTCCAGGAGCTTTCATGTCCCTCATCAACACCGAAGTCCAGCCGTTCAAGACCACCGCGTTCCAGAACGGCGAGTTCATCGAAGTCAGCAACGAGAGCCTCAAGGGCAAGTGGTCGGTCCTGATCTTCATGCCGGCCGCCTTCACCTTCAATTGCCCGACCGAAGTCGAGGACGCCGCCGACAACTACGCGCAGTTCCAGAAGCTGGGCGCCGAGGTCTACATCGTCACCACCGACACGCACTTCTCGCACAAGGTCTGGCACGAAACCTCGCCGGCCGTCGGCAAGGCGCAGTTCCCGCTGGTCGGCGATCCGACCCATCAGCTGACCCGCGCGTTCGGCGTGCACATCGAAGAAGCCGGCTTGGCCCTGCGCGGCACCTTCGTGATCAATCCCGAAGGCGTGATCAAGACCGTCGAGATCCACGACAACGCGATCGCCCGTGACGTCAGCGAGACCCTGCGCAAGCTCAAGGCTGCCCAGTACGTCGCCGCCAACCCGAACGAGGTCTGCCCGGCCAAGTGGAAGGACGGCGAGAAGACCATCGCCCCGTCGCTCGACCTCGTCGGCAAGATCTGATCGCCTGATCTGATCGTGTGACACGACGGCGCAGTCCATCGCGCCGTTTCCACCCCCATCCCGCACAGCGAGGATGGGGGTGGACCGCAGCCGGCACCCTCCCCCGCCGGCTGCGGTCCACCCCTCTCCCCCGGTTCCGGCGCGCCGCTTTGCCGGCGCGTCGCGGACGCCCCCACCCGTCGTCAGGAGCGTTGCCATGTTGGAAGCCGATCTCAAGGCGCAGTTGAAGGCCTATCTGGAACGCGCGGTGCGCCCGATCCACATCGTCGCGTCGGTCGACGACGGCGCGAAGTCGCGCGAGCTGCTGTCGCTGCTCGAAGACCTCAAGGATGCGAGTCCGAAGATCACCGTCGACGCCGCCGGCACCGACGCGCGCAAGCCGTCGTTCGCACTGACTTCGCCGCATACGGACATCGACGTGCGCTTCGCCGGCCTGCCGATGGGTCACGAGTTCACCTCGCTGGTGCTGGCGCTGCTGCAGGTCGGCGGTCATCCGTCGAAGGCGGCCAAGGACACGATCGAGCAGGTCGCGGCGCTCGATGGCGACTACACCTTCGAGACCTACTACTCGCTGTCTTGCCAGAACTGCCCGGACGTGGTGCAGGCGTTGAACCTCGCCGCCGTGCTGAATCCGCGCATCCGCCACACCGCGATCGACGGCGCGCTGTTCCAGGCGGAAGTCGAGGCGCGCGAGATCATGTCGGTGCCGACGGTGTTCCTCAACGGCCAGAAGTTCGACCAGGGTCGGATGACGCTGGAGCAGATCGTCGCCAAGCTCGACACCGGCGCGGCCGACCGCGCGGCGAAGGCGATCGCGACCAAGAAGCCGTTCGAGGTGCTGGTAATCGGTGGCGGCCCGGCCGGCGCGGCCGCGGCGATCTACGCCGCGCGCAAGGGCATCCGCACGGGCGTGGCGTCGGAGCGTTTCGGTGGCCAGGTGCTGGACACGATGGCGATCGAGAACTTCATTTCGGTCAAGGAGACCGAAGGCCCGAAGATGGCCGCGGCGCTGGAACAGCACGTGCGCGAGTACGACGTCGACATCATGGACCTGCAGCGCGCGACGCAGCTGGTGCCGGCGGGCGATGACGGCCTGATCGGAATCCAGCTGGATAACGGGGCGTCGCTGACGTCGCGCACCGTCGTGCTGTCGACCGGCGCGCGCTGGCGGCAGATGGGCGTGCCCGGCGAGGACCAGTACCGCAACAAGGGCGTGGCCTATTGCCCGCACTGCGACGGGCCGCTGTTCAAGGGCAAGCGCGTGGCGGTGATCGGCGGTGGCAATTCCGGTGTCGAAGCCGCGATCGATCTGGCCGGCATCGTCGCCCACGTCACCCTGATCGAGTTCGACGCGCAGCTGCGCGCCGACGAAGTGCTGCAGCGCAAGCTGCGCAGCCTGCCGAACGTGCGCATCGTGACCAGCGCGCAGACGACCGAAGTGCTCGGCGACGGCGCGAAGGTCAATGCGCTGGTCTACCGCGACCGGGTCGGCGGTGACAGCCACCGTGTCGAACTGGAGGGTGTGTTCGTGCAGATCGGCCTGCTGCCCAATACCGAATGGCTCAAGGGCGTGGTCGCGCTGTCGCCGCGTGGCGAGATCATCGTCGACGATCGCGGCCAGACCTCGTTGCCCGGTGTGTTCGCCGCTGGCGACGCGACGACGGTGCCCTACAAGCAGATCGTCATCGCAATGGGCCAGGGCGCCACGGCTGCGCTCAGCGCGTTCGATCATCTGATACGCGTGCCGGTCGTCGAGACGGCCGAGGCCGAAGCGGCGTGATCCCGCGCGCGGCCCGCGTCCTGCATATCCCGGCATCGCCTGCGCGATCCGGGACGTGTGCGGAGCGCGCGCCGTGAACCTGCGCGACCTGCGCTATCTGGTCGCGCTCGCCGACGAGCGGCATTTCGGCCGCGCCGCGGCCGCGTGTTTCGTCAGTCAGCCGACGCTGTCGACGCAGATCCGCAAGCTCGAAGAAGAACTCGGCGTCGCGCTCGTCGAACGCGCACCGCGCAAGGTCATGCTGACGCCGATCGGCGTGCAGGTCGCCGACCGCGCGCGCCGCATCGTCGGCGATGTCGAGCAGATGAAAGCATTGGCCCGGCGCAGCATGGATCCCGAAGCCGGTTCGATCCGGCTCGGCCTGTTTCCGACCCTCGGCCCGTATCTGCTGCCGCATGCCGTGCCGCCGCTGCGCGCACGGTTTCCGCAGCTGGAACTGCTGCTGGTCGAAGAGAAGAGCGACGTGCTGCTGACGCGACTGCGCGACGGCCGCCTGGATGCTGCGATCCTCGCGCTGCCGGTCGACGAGGACGCACTGCATGCCGAATTCCTGTTCGAGGAACCTTTCCTGCTCGCGGTGTCCGACCAGCATCCGCTGGCCGCGCGCGAACGTTTGAGTCTGCAGGAGCTGTCGTCGCAGAAGCTGTTGCTGCTCGAGGATGGGCATTGCATGCGCGAACAGGCGCTGGACGTCTGTCGTCTCTCGGGCGCCGGCGAACATGCCGAGTTCCGCGCCACCAGTCTGGAAACGCTGCGGCAGATGGTCGCCGCGAATGTCGGCGTGACCTTGCTGCCGGTGCTGGCGACCAAGCCGCCGGTCGCGCCGTCGCCGCATCTGCGCCTGCTCGATTTCAGCGACACCCGCCCGACCCGGCGCATCGCCCTGGTCTGGCGCCGCAGCTCGGCCATGCACGCGTTCCTGCTGGAACTGGCGGGCGTACTGCGCGATCTGCCACCCGCGTTGTTCGAGCACGCTGCGGCCTGAGTCATTCCCGCGCACGCGGGACACGTCACAATGGACCCCGGGCGGCGCACTGCGTCGCCTTTCGTATGGGCGTCGTTCGAGCGCCCTCCCAACCCGAGGAAATTCCTGATGTCATCGCATTCCACCAGCGGCCTGCCGCCCTCCGACGCACCGTCGATCCGTTTGACCCGTCACGATCTCGCGCGCCTCGACGCGCTGCTCGCCTCACCGACCTGGCGGCAACACCCCGGCGCAGCTGCGCTGCAGCGCGAACTCGACCGCGCCGACCTGCTGCCGGACGATGCGCCCGCCGACGCGACCGTCGGCATGCATGCACGCGTGACGTGCATCGACGACGCCACCGGCGCCCGACACACCCTCACCCTCGTCTATCCGCACGAAGCGGACGTGGACGCCGGCCGCGTGTCGGTCCTCGCGCCCGTCGGCACGGCCCTGCTGGGATTGACGATCGACCAGCGCATCGACTGGCCGGTCAGCGGCGGTCGCACCCTGCGCCTGCGCGTGCTGGAAGTCGCGCCCGCTGATCATTGATCGCCCTGCGTGCGGCGCCGACCCGGGCGCCGCACGGTTCAACGCAACGATTCAGAGCGGCACGCCGACCTGGCAGGCCACGCCGGTACCGCCGATGCCGCAATACCCGCCCGGGTTCTTGTGCAGGTACTGCTGGTGTTCGTTCTCGGCGTAATAGAACGGCGGCGCCTCGTCGAGAATCTCGGTGGTGATGTCCGGATAGCCTGCTGCATGCAGCTTCGCGGCGTAGGCGTCGCGGCTGCGATGGGCCAACACGGCCTGTCCGGGCGTCGTGCAGTAGATCGCCGAGCGGTACTGGGTGCCGGCGTCGTTGCCCTGGCGCATGCCCTGGGTCGGATCGTGACTTTCCCAGAACGTCTGCAGCAGCGTGTCGAACGCGACCTGCGCCGGGTCGTAGACGACGAGCACGACTTCGGTGTGTCCGGTCTGTCCGGAGCACACTTCACGGTAAGTCGCGTTCGGCGTCACCCCGCCGGCGTAACCGACCGCGGTCGTGACCACGCCCGGCAGCGACCAGAACTTGCGTTCCGCGCCCCAAAAGCAGCCCATGCCGAACTGCACCTGCTCCAGACCTTCGAACGCATCCTGCAGCGGGCGGCCGTGCACGGCATGCGTGTTGTCCAGCGTCACCGGCGTGTCGCGACCGGGCAGCGCGTCCTGGGGCCGCGGCAGACGCTGTTTCCAGGCTCCGATTCCGAGCATCGCGATATCTCCGGGTCGCGGCAGATTGCCGTCCGTATTGGATGCGGGCGCGCGTGCCCGCTTCCAAGGTGTCAGCATCTGTTCGCGCTCCCGACGCACGTCGCGTGGCCGCGTTGCGGCCACCTTGCGGGCCGGGCCTGTGGGCATGCAGGCCCGCACGCTCCGGCGCGACATACGCCGGGAACGTGAACAGGTTCTCAGCCCGGCTGCTGCGGCACCCGCGCGCGGCCCTTCAGGCTCGCGAGGAAGATGCCGGCCAGCGTGAACGCGAGACCCAGCCATTCGCGCGGCAGGGTCTCGCGTTGCAGCACGAGGATGTCGAGCAGGAACGCGCAGACCGGCTGCACGAGCAGCAGCAGGCCGACCAGTGCGACCGAGAGATGCTGCATGGCGCGCGAGATCAGGATCCAGCTCAGGCAGTGGCCGAGCGCGGCGAGCAGCAGCAACCAGCCCAGCGCCTGCCAGGCCGGAATCGCGAACGACACGCCCTCTGCGACCCCCGCCAGCCCCAGCAGCCCCGCGCACAGCAGCGACACCATCGCCAGCACCTGCGCCACCGGCGCGGAAGCGGCTGCGCTCGACGCGCCGACATTGCCGGCGCGCTGCACATGACGCAGGCCGATGTTGTAGACCGCGTAACACAGGCCGGTCGCGAGCCCGAGCCACACGCCCCAGCGGTAATCGGCCGGCAGCGTCGCCCAGTCTGCGCCGAGCATCAGCCACAGGCCGAAGAACGCCAGCGCAATGCCGGCGACGAAGCGCAGGCCCACACGTTCGCCGAACAGCACGACCCCGGCCAGCGCCATGAAGAACACCTGCGCATTGGCCAGCAGCGTCGCCAGTCCCGGGCCGATCAGCAGGATGCTCCGGTGCCACAGCCACAGGTCGGCGGCGAACGCGGTGGCCGGCAGCAGCGCCAGCCACCACATGCGTCGCGGCAGCGGGCGCCAGTCGCGGCGCAGATGCACGAACAGAGCCAGCAGCACGCCGGCGAACAGCATCCGGTAGAAGGCCGAGACCGTCGGCGGCGTGCCGGCCAGACGCACCATCAGGCCGTTGGTGCCGATCAGCGCGGCGCCGGTCAGCATCCACGCGAGGGCGGCGCGACCGGCCGGGGTGTCGTGCATCGGTTGGACTCGCGTGGGGAGCGCGCAGCGTAGCAGCGCCGCACTGCGGTCTTCAGCTGAAGACCGCGGGCGCCACCTGTACGCAGTTGCGGCCCTGTCGCTTCGCCGCGTACAGCGCCTTGTCGGCACGTGCGACCGCGGCGGCCGGCGTGTCTTCGCCGCGCTGGCGGGTGGCGATGCCGATGCTCACCGTCAGCCGCACGCGCTGGCCTTCGTGGCGCACCTCGCAGTTCTCGACCGCGGTGCGCATACGCTCGCCGACCGCACGCGCTTCCGCGCCATCGCGACCCGGCAGCACCGCGATGAATTCCTCGCCTCCGTAACGGCCGAACATGTCGGCGTCCGACAGCACACTGCGCAGCGCGGTCGAGACCGCGCGCAGGCAGTCGTCGCCGCAGGCATGACCGTAGCGGTCGTTGACGGACTTGAAATGGTCGAGGTCGATGAACAGCACCGAGACCGGCCGCCCCGTGCGCTCGGCATCGGTGAAGGTGCGTTCGATCCAGACATCGATGGTGCGGCGGTTCATCGTGCCGGTGAGCGCGTCGATCTCCGCCGAGCGGCGCAGCTTGACCGCAGCGGCGGCCTGGTCTACGTGCAGTTGCACCACGCGCGCGAGCTCGCCGATCACCGACATCTCGTCGGTCGTGAAGCCTTCGTCCCCGGCGCGGCGCAGCAACAGCACGCCCCAGCCCGGGGCGCGGACCTGGAACGGCACCAGCGCTTCCATCGCCACCACCGGGCCGCCGACCGACGGTCGCACCGGCTGCTGCAGCGCCAGACCCGCGGTCGCCTGCCGGCGCAGCAGCAGGCCACGGCGGTTGATCTCGTGCTCCACCGACGGCAGCGCGTCCGAGGGCTCGACCAGCAGATGGTCGCGGCCCTGGTAGCCGCGCAGCACCGCGATGCAGGATTCGGTCGGCACCAGCGGCAGCAGATGGTCCATCAGCAGCCGGAAGCCCTGCCACGGAATCTCGCCCGGGTCGAGACCGTGGAGCTGGGTCTGCAGGGCGGTCGACAGGTCCGCGCGCGCGGATTCGCGGCGCATCTTGCGCTCGGTGTCCTGGCGCGCGAGCCGGTCCCGGTCGCGGGCTTCGCGGTAGTCACCGATGCGATGGGTCAACGCCAGCGCGAGCAGCAGCGCGAACGCGACGGCGGCGCCCTGGTAACCGAAATGCAGCATCGGTCCGTCGGGGGCTAGGCCATGCCGCGCCAGGGCCACCCACATGCCGGTCAGCACGGTCAGCGCCGTCGCGGCCGTCAGTGCCCATGCCATCGGCACGCCCCGGCGCCCCGCGTCGATCAGCATCCCGGTCACCGCGAGCCCCGCGATCGTCCAGCCCACCGCGCTCAGCGCCTGCGACACCTCGCCCAGCCCGGGCAGGTTGAGCAGGAACACCGCAGCCAGGGCGACCAGGCCGATCCCGATGCCCCGCACCAGGCGGGCGTGCCGATAGACCACGCCGCGCATCGCATAGGCTTCGATCAGCCACAGCGCAGCGGCCGCATGGAGGAGTGTCAGCGCCGAAACGCCCTGCAGCCGCCACAGGCCGAAGAACCGCACGCCCGGCAGCCCGTACAGATGCCCGTTCATGGCCTGGAGCAACAGCACCAGCGCGACGGTGAACCCGAAGAAGCCGATGAACAGCCGGTCACGGGACGCATAGGCCAGGGCCAGCGCAAGCGCCGCCAGGGTCAGCAGGCCGCCATAGACGCCACCGGCCAGCGCCACGCCGGACCGCTCCACGCGCCGGATGTCGATCGCCTGGGCGAGCACCGGTTGCATGCTGCCGCGCAGACCGCCGTCGGCCTCCACCTCGAGCACCATCGGACCGTGGGCATCGCGCGGCAACAGGAACGCGTAGCCGGCCGGCAGGATGCCCTCCTCGGCGCCGACGGCGAAGAAATCCAGTGCCTCGCTGCGCCAGCCGTCGGTGGCGACCAGCTGCAGCCGGCTGACCGGCTCGCGCGGAAACCACAGCGCCCAGCGCGTGGTCACCTCGCCGGGCAGTTCGAACGCGAGCGTCATCCGTCCGTCCGGTTGCGGCTGCACCTCGACCGGAACGCTTTCGCCCGGACGCAGCTGGGTGGCGGAGACCAGCGCCACGAACAGGCCCATCAACAGCAGCAGGCAGGCGGCCAGCACCCAGCCGTGGCCGGGCATTGCACGCGAGGCGGTTACCTCCATGAATATGCCTGCCCGTCGACCGCGCAGGGCCGCTCCTGGATCTGTCCGATGCCCCGATGCGCTGGATCGCGCATGCGTCGCCCCCCTGGTCTCGTCTGTTCCATCGCAACTCGCGTGCCACGGTTTCCGTACCGTCGTCACAAAATTATGGCAGGACTGCGTCACATCGATCGCTACGACGCCATCACGCCCGGCCCGGCGCGTCGCTTGTGGACGGTCCGCTACACTGCGCGGCTCTTCCGCAGCCGCCACCCGAGCCTCCATGTCCTCCGCCGACTCCACCGTTCCGTCGACCGATCCCGCCACCCCGGCACGCCAGGACTTCATCCGGCAGATCGTCCGCGAGGACCTGGCCAGCGGAAAACACGCCTCGGTCCGCACCCGTTTCCCGCCCGAGCCCAACGGCTATCTGCACATCGGCCACGCCAAGGCGATCTGCCTCGATTTCGGCATCGCCTCGGAGTTCGACGGCCGCTGCAACCTGCGTTTCGACGACACCAATCCGGAAAAGGAAGACCTCGAGTTCGTCCGCGCGATCGAAGATGACGTGCGGTGGCTCGGCTTCGAGTGGGCCGAGCTGCGCCACGCCTCGGACTACTTCGACGTCTATTACCGGGCCGCCGAGAAGCTGATCGAACAGGGTGACGCCTTCGTCTGCGACCTCACGGCCGAGCAGGTGCGCGAGTACCGCGGCACGCTGGTCGAGCCGGGCCGCAATTCCCCGTTCCGGGACCGCAGCGTCGAGGAGAACCTCGACCTGTTCCGGCGCATGCGCGCGGGCGAGTTCGCCGACGGCACGCGCACGCTGCGCGCGAAGATCGACATGACCAGCGGCAATATGAACCTGCGCGACCCGGCGCTGTACCGTATCAAGCAGGTCACGCACCAGAACACCGGCGACGCTTGGCCGATCTATCCGATGTACGACTTCGCCCACGCGCTGGGCGACTCGATCGAAGGCATCACCCATTCGCTCTGCACGCTGGAGTTCGAGGACCACCGCCCGCTGTACGACTGGGTGGTGGACCGCGTCGACCTGGCCGGCACGCCGGACCTGCTCGACTCGCTGACCGCGCGCGGCCTGCCGAACGTCGCCGCGAAACCGCGCCAGATCGAGTTCTCGCGCCTCAACATCAACTACACGGTGATGAGCAAGCGCAAGCTGACCCAGCTCGTCACCGAAGGCCTGGTCGACGGCTGGGACGACCCGCGCATGTACACGCTGCAGGGCCTGCGCCGCCGCGGCTACACGCCGGCGAGCCTGCGTCTGCTGGTCGATCGTGTCGGCATCAGCAAGCAGAATTCGGTCATCGATTTCTCGGTGCTCGAAGGCGCGCTGCGCGACGATCTCGACGCCCGCGCGCCGCGCCGCATGGCGGTGGTCAATCCGCTGAAGCTGGTGCTGACCAACCTGGCCGACGGCCATGCCGAAACGCTGCGCTTCCCGAACCACCCGAAGGACGAGGCGCAGGGCGTGCGCGAGGTGCCGTTCTCGCGCCAGCTGTGGATCGAGCACGACGACTTCGCCGAAGTGCCGCCCAAGGGCTGGAAGCGGTTGATTCCGGGCGGCGAAGTGCGCCTGCGCGGCGCGGGCATCGTGCGCTGCGACGAGGTCATCAAGGACGACAGCGGCGCGATCGTCGAACTCCGCGGCACGCTCGATCCCGAGTCGCGCCCCGGCATGGACGGCGCGAACCGCAAGATCAAGGGCACGATCCACTGGGTCAGCGCCGCGCATGCGGTCGAAGCCGAGGTCCGGCTGTTCGATCGCCTGTTCGTGGTCGAGAAACCCGACGACGAGTCGACCGGCAAGACCTACCGCGACCATCTGAATCCCGAGTCGAAGCGCAGCGTGACCGGCTACGTCGAGCCTGCCGCAGCATTGGCCGCGCCCGAGCAGTCGTTCCAGTTCGAGCGCCTCGGCTATTTCGTCGCCGACCGTGTCGACCACACGGCCGCGAGGCCGGTCTTCAACCGCAGCGTGACGCTGCGCGACACCTGGACGGCGGACCGGACCGGCGGCTGACCGGTCCCGTCGGCTGCCGGTGCCTGCGCTGCGGCCTGGACGCCGGGCGGCGGCGGGCGCGCCGGAGCAGGTAACATCGCCGGCATGATCCGCCTGCGCGCCCTGTCGTTCCGCCTGTTGCCTGCCCTGCTGTTGCTGGCGCTCGTCGCGTGCGCGGCGCCTGCCCCGCCGGTCGCCGAGGCCGCGCCGCCCGCAGGCGTGCCGGTCATCGACGGCCCCGTCGCCCCATCGGGTGTGCCCGATCTCGATACCAGTTGCCGCGTCGACAGCGACTGCGCGGTCAAGAACGTCGGCAGCTGCTGCGGTTACCAGCCGGCCTGCGTCAATGCGAACGCGCAGGTCGATCCGCAGGCGGTGCAGGCCGACTGCGCACGCCGCGGCATCGCCGGGGTCTGCGGCTTCGTCGAGATCCAGTCCTGCGCCTGCGTCAACTCGCGCTGCGAGGCGCCCGCCCCGGGCAGCCTGCTGCGCTGATTCCCCGTTTCGTTTCCGGAAATTCCAATGCTGTATGCCCAGGTCCACCTGACCCTGCCCGCGTGGGTGCACGAACACGTCGACGTCTCGCGTGACTACGCCGGCGACGACGCCAAGGTCGCGCTCGCGATCGATCTTTCACGCCTGAACATCGAAGCGCAGAGCGGTGGTCCGTTCGGCGCCGCCGTGTTCGGCAGCGACGATCGCATCATCGCCGTGGGCGTGAACCGGGTGATGCCCCACAGCTGCTCGGTGGCGCACGCCGAGACCATGGCCTACATGCTCGCGCAGCAGCGCCTGCAGACGCCACGGCTCAACGAGCGCGGCGGTCCGATCACCCTCGCGACGTCCTCGCAGCCCTGCTGCATGTGCTACGGCGCGACCGTCTGGGCCGGCATCGACCGGCTGCTGATCGGCGCACGCTCCGAAGACGTCGAGGCGCTGACGCCGTTCGACGAAGGCCCGCTGCCCGAAGACTGGATCGGCGCCCTCAACCAGCGCGGCATCGAGGTCGTGCGTGACCTGCGACGCGACGATGCGCGCGCGGTGCTGCGCGCCTATGGCGAAACCGACGGGGCGAAGTACTGACATGACCGACATCGATCACGACCCGACCATTGCCGGCCCGGCCGACGACGCCACCTCGCCCCTGCACGCGATCAGCGGCCTGCTCTGCTACTGCCGCCCGGGCTTCGAGCCCGACCTGGCCGCGGAGCTGACCGAGCGTGCGGCTGGTGTGCACGTCGCGGGCTACGCGCAGACCCGGCGCGGCGACGGCTACGTGCTGTTCCATTCCGACAACGGCCCGTCGCTGACCAGCGAACTGCCGTTCCGCGAGCTGATCTTCGCGCGCCAGAAGATGATGCTGCTGGCCGAACTGCGCGACCTTGACCCGACCGACCGCATCACGCCGATCTTCGAAGTGCTCGCCGGCCGCGGCCGCCACGGCGAGCTGATGGTCGAGCATCCCGAATCCGACGAAGGCAAGCAGCTCGCCGGCCTGGCGCGCAGCTTCGCCAATGCGCTGCGTCCGGCGCTGCGCAAGCGCGGCTTCCTGAGCCAGAAGGATGAAGCGCGGTTCCCGCGGCTGCATGTGTTCTTCGTGTCGGGCACGCATGCCTACATCGCCCAGTCGGTCGTCGGCGACAGCGCGCCGTGGGCGATGGGCATCCCGCGCCTGCGCACCCATGCCGATGCACCGTCGCGCTCGGCGCTGAAGCTCGAGGAAGCGTTCATGGCGCTGCTCACCGAGCGCGAGCGCAACGCGCGCATCAAGCCGGGCATGCGCGCCGTGGATCTGGGCGCTGCCCCGGGCGGTTGGACCTGGGTGCTGACACGCGAGCACATGCGCGTGGTCGCGGTCGACAACGGTCCGATGCAGGCCGATCTGATGGAGACCGGCCTGGTCGACCACCACCGGGTCGACGGGTTCCGCTACCAGCCCGTCGGCGCCGTCGACTGGCTGGTCTGCGACATGGTCGAACAGCCGCGCAAGGTCGCCGAGCGCATGGCCACCTGGTTCCGTGAAGGCTGGTGCCGCAATGCGGTCTTCAACCTCAAGCTGCCGATGAAGAAGCGCTGGCAGGAAACGCTGCTGGCACTGGACCTGTTCGCCAACAACGCCGGCGAGCACGACAACCTGGTGATCCGCGCGCGGCAGCTCTACCACGACCGCGAAGAGATCACGGTCTACGCCAGCGTCGAGTAACCCGGAACCGGAGCGCGCGTCATGGCTGCAGGCTGGATCACCGTCGTCGCCCCGTACCTGCCGGAAATCGTCCGGCTGGCGCGGCCGATCTTCACCCGGACGCCCCCGCCCCTGGTCGACCTCGGGCAGCAGCGACGCAACGACGTGATCGACGCGCAGATCACCGAACTGCAGGACGCCGCGAGCCAGAATGCCGATTCGATCGGCAAGCTCGCCGCCGACATGCAGCAGACCATCGAGGCGCTGCAGCTGGGCGCGGCGCGTGTGGAACGGCGCCTGCTGCGGGCGCAGGTCCTGGCGGTGGTCGCGACCACCGCCGCGGTGCTCGCGTTCGGCCTCGCCGCCTGGGCGCTCGCGCGCTAGAAGCGGTTGCGATACACGAGCTCGCCGGCGTCCACCTGGGAGCACGCTGCGCGCACGACGCCAGCGCGGACGTGCACAGTGGTGGCGGGCGCCGGCGGCCATCGCTGCGTTGTGACATCGCATCGCTGCTGACGCAGCCGCCACATCCGCGCGGCATACTGCGCCCGCCCTCCACTCCGGATTGATCCGCATGGCGTCCAGCCTGCTCACCCTGCTCGACGATATCGCCACCGTGCTCGACGACGTGGCCCTGATGACCAAGGTGGCCGCGCGCAAGTCCGCCGGCGTGCTCGGCGACGACCTGGCCCTCAACGCGCAGCAGGTCACCGGCGTCACGGCCGATCGCGAACTGCCGGTGGTCTGGGCGGTCGCCAAGGGCTCGGCGCGCAACAAGCTGATCCTGGTGCCGGCAGCGCTGGCGATCAGCGCCTGGCTGCCGTGGCTGGTCACGCCGCTGCTGATGGCCGGCGGCCTGTTCCTCTGCTACGAGGGCTTCGAGAAAGTGCTGCACAAGCTGCTGCACAAGGCCGAGGACGATGCCGCCAAACCGGGCCGCACGGCCGCGCTGGCGGGCGCCGATGTCGACCCGGTCGCGTTCGAGCGCGACAAGATCCGTGGCGCGGTGCGTACCGACATGATCCTCTCGGCCGAAATCATCGCGATCACCCTCGGCACCGTCGCCGGCGCCGCCTTCCTGACCCAGCTCGGCGCATTGGCGGCGATCTCCGCGCTGATGACCATCGGCGTCTACGGCCTGGTCGCGGGCATCGTCAAACTCGACGACGCCGGCCTCTATCTGAGCAAGCGTGCGTCCAGCGCGGCGCAGGCAGTCGGTCGCGGCATCCTGCGCGTCGCGCCGTGGCTGATGAAGACGCTGGCGATCGTGGGCACCGCGGCGATGTTCCTCGTCGGCGGCGGCATCCTGACCCACGGCGTGCACGACGTGCAGACCTGGATCGACGACGCCGCGAGCGGCCTGGGCGCGCTGCCGGAGATCGGCATAGTGCTCGGCGCGGTGCTGCCGACGCTGATCAACGCGGTCGTCGGCATCGTGGCCGGTGGCCTAGCAGTGGGCGTCGTCACCCTGGTGCGTCGCATGCGCGGCAAGCCGGCGACTGCGCACTGACGGCAGGCGCTCAGCAGGGCAGCACGAAGGCGCCGAGCCAGACCAGCAGGCCGGCAAGCCACATCCCGAGCATGACGGTGCACGCACTGAGCAGCCACAGCGCGCGCAGGCCCGCCCGCAGTGCGCGGGTGCGCCGCCAGGTGAGCAGCGGCGCCGCGAGTCCGATGCACAACGCAAGCGCGAGCACGGCGTAGCCGAGCGCGACGAACCCGCCCGGCTTGACCGCTTCGACCGGGCACCGGGTCATCGAGAATGCCGGCGATGCGGCGCAGGCCAACAGCGCCACGGCGGAGGCCTGCAGGGACCGGAGCAACGGTCTCAAAGCCCGGCGGCCCGCTTCCACAGCAGGTTGCGCAACGGCGGCAGCGCTTGCGCGATCCCCAGCGCGTGGCTGCGCAGCAGCACCGGCAGCAGCGCGTCGTTCGAGTACGCACGGTTGATCGATTCGAAGGCGTGCGCGGCGACCGCACTCTCGCTGCGCCGCGTGCGCGCCCAGCGCGCGAGCCGCTGCGGCGCATCCCAGCGCGCACCGCGTCGCCGCGCATCGGCGACGCTTTCGGCCAGCCCGATCACATCGCGCAGGCCGAGGTTCACGCCCTGCCCGGCCAGCGGATGCACGACGTGCGCCGCATCGCCGACCACCAACACGCGGCCCTGGACCTGCGCATCGGCCAACTGGCGCCGCAGCGGGAACGCCGCGCGCACCGACACCGGCGTCAGCGCGCCAAGCCGACCGCCGGACGCGCGCGTCAACGCATCCGCGAACGTGGCGTCGTCGAGTGCGCAGACGCGGGCCGCCTCGTCGGCGGGCAGCGTCCAGACCAGGGAGCTGCGGCCCTGCCCGACCGGCAGCAGCGCCAGCGGGCCGGTGGGCAGAAAGCGCTGCCACGCGGTGTCGCGATGCGGCTCGCCGCTGTCGACGTAGCCGACCACGCCCGCCTGCGCGTAGTCGTGTGCGCGCGCGCCGATGCCGGCGAGCGTGCGCAGCGTCGAGGCCGCACCGTCCGCCGCGATCGCCAGACGGGCTTCGATCCGGCTTCCCGCATCGAGCCGCAGGGTCACGCCATCGGCGTCCTGCTCCAGCGCATCGACCTGGGCCGGCGCACGCACGTCGACGCCGGCCGAGGCCAGCCGCGCCCACAGCCGGTCGACCAGCAGGCCGTGCTCGACGATCCAGCCGAGCTCGCGCATGCCGAGCTGATCGGCGTCGAACACGAGTTCGCTGCCCCCGCCCGCATCCCAGACCTGCATGCGCCGGTAGGGATGGGCGCGCGCGGCGCGGACCGCGTCCCAGGCACCGGCCGCACGCAGCAGGCCGGCACTGTCGGGGGCGAACGCGTACACGCGCAAATCGGGGTGCGCCGTCGACCACGCCGCCGGCACGCGCGACTCGACCAGCACCACGTCGAGATCCTCCGCCGCCAGCGCCAGCGCGCACGCGGCGCCGACCACGCCGCCGCCGACGATCACCACATCGCGTCGCTCGCGTCGGCTCATGCGCCCGCTCCACGGCACAGCGCCGGCACGTCGCCGCGGTAGCCCATCGCGCCGCCGGCGAGCATGGCCTGCAGTGCAGAATCCTGATCGATCGCCAGCAGCCCGAGGCTGCGCAGCGGTCGCAGCAGCCGCGCGGGGTTCGAGGTGACGCGAGCCAAGCCGTCGGAGAATGCGAGCGTGCGCGTGCGGTCTTCCCGACGACGCGCAACGTGGCGCTCGAGCACGCCGGGGGCGCCCGGATCGACCGCGCCGGCGATGCATTCGGCTAGCGTGAGCGCATCGCGCAGACCGAGATTGAAGCCCTGCGCACCGATCGGATGCAGGCTCTGCGCCGCATTGCCCACCAGCACGGCGCGCGTGTCGATGCAGCGCCCGGCGACGACGCGCCGCGCCGGATGGCGACTGCGCGGACCGACCGACACGAACCGTCCCGCGCGCCAGCCGAAGCTCATCTGCACGCGTGCGAGGAAGGCCGCATCGTCGAGTGCGGCAACCGCCTCGGCGTCGTCGCTGGCCACGCCGTGGACCAGACCGTAATGCCGGTCGCCGCGCGGCAGCAGCGCCGTGGGTCCGGTATCGGTCAGGCGCTCGAACGCACGACCATCCGGTGCACGCGCCGCACGCAGGCGGGCGATGAACAGGGTCTGCGCGTAGTCGTGGATGTCCGCGCCAATGCCCAGCGCGCCGCGCACCGCGCTGTCGGCCCCGTCGGCGCCGACCACGAGCCGTGCGCGCACGCGGACGTCGCCGTCCGGGCCGTCCAGCCGGACCACGCGGCAACCGTCCTCGATCCCCTCGAAGCCGGCAAAGCGTGCCGGCCGGTAGCGGACCAGTCGCGGCAGTTCCGCCAGCCGCGCTTCCAGCGCCTGGCCGAAATCGCGCGCGACCACGACCTGCCCGAAGGTCTCGCGTCCGTAATCGGCCGCAGCCAGCGTCACCCGGCCGAAATCGCCGGCGCGGCTGACATGGATCTCGCGGATCGGACCGCCCGGCGCGCGCAGCTTCTGCAGAACGCCGAGCGCGGTCAGCGCGTTGACCGTGGCCTCGGCGAAGCTGAGATTGCGCTCGTCGAAAACCGCGGGCATCGCGCCCGCCGGCGTGGCCTCGACCAGCGCGGCATCGACGCCCGCGCGGTCCAGCGCGATGGCGAGACAGGCGCCGACCAGACCACCGCCGACGATGAGGACCGGATGCACCGGTGCTGGAGAGGTTTCGACCATGCCGGTGATGATACGCGCCGCCTCCTGCGCCCCGGGTCGCCGCTCCGTTAGAATGCGCCCTCGACCTGATGCTGTACCGGAGCCCTGCGATGACCGTCACCGCCCGCCGCGCCACGATTTTCGCCCTGCTGGCCGCGCTGATGGCCGCGACTCGGCTGCATCATTTCGGGGCCGTCCCGGACGCGTCGTGGGCCGTGTTCTTCATCGGCGGTTTCTATCTGGCCCGCTGGCAGCGCTGGGCGTTTCCGGCGCTGATGGTGCTGGCCGTCGCGGTCGACTGGTTCGTCATCACCAGCCAGGGCCTGTCGTTCTGGCAGCACTACTGCGTGTCGCCGGCCTACTGGTGCCTGGTGCCGGCCTATTTCGCGCTGTGGGCCGGTGGCGGCCTGCTGCGTCGACGTCTGTCGGCCTCCGCGCCGGTCGCGATCGGCCAGCTGATCGTTGCGCTCGTGGCCTCGGTCGCGCTCTGCCATCTGCTGGCGCAGGGCAGCTTCTACTGGATCAGCGCCTCGGTGGCCGATCCGACCCTCGCGGGCTGGTGGAAGAACTACAGCGACTGGCTGCTGCCCTACCTGCGCGTCGCCGCGCTGTACGTCGGCGCCACCGCGATGGCCCACGTGCTGCTGACGCGCGTGCTGCCGAAGCCCGCGACCGCCGGCCGCCCGCTGCGCGCCGACTGACGTCGCGCCGATGGGCAACCGGCTCTCGAAGATCTACACCCGCACCGGCGACGACGGTTCGACCGGTCTGGGCGACGGCGCGCGCGTGGGCAAGGATTCGCTGCGGGTCACCGCCTACGGCACGGTCGACGAGGCCAACTCGACGATCGGCCTGCTGCTGGCCGCCGACGTGCCCGACGACATCCGGGATCTGCTGACGACCGTGCAGCACCAGCTGTTCGATCTCGGCGGCGAGCTGTGCATTCCCGGCCACGCCGCGATCGAGGACGCCGATATCGAGCGACTCGAGCAGCAGCTCGACCGGTACAACGACGATCTGCCACCGCTGAAGGATTTCATCCTGCCCGGTGGCGGCGAAGCAGCCGCGCGCTGCCACATCGCCCGCACGGTGGTGCGCCGCGCCGAACGCGAGTCGGTCGCGCTGTCGCGGGTCGAGGACGTGCGTCCGCAGGCCGTGCACTATCTGAATCGCCTGTCGGACCTGCTGTTCGTGCTCGCCCGGGTACTGGCGCGCGCCAGCGGCCACGGCGAAGTGCTGTGGCACCACACGCGGCGACGCTGAGCGATGCACCATCCGGTCGGCTTCGGCGGTGGTGACCTGCGGCGGGTACCGGTGTTCTCGCACCCGAGCCTGCTCGACCACGACACCGGCCCAGGCCATGCCGAACGCCCGGAACGCCTGGCTGCGGTCATCGAGGCGCTGCGCACCGCGTTTCCCGATCTCGACCTGCGTCAGGCACCGCCCGCGACCCGCGGGCAACTGCTGCGTGTCCATGACGCCGCGCTGCTGGAGACGGTGCTCGATTCCCGACCGACCGGCCGCATTCCGCTCGACAGCGATACCGTGCTGTCGCCGGGTTCGGCCCAGGCCGCGCTGCATGCCGCAGGCGCCGGCGTGGCCGCGGTGGACGCGGTGCAGGGCGGCAGCGAGCGCCGCGTGTTCTGCGCCGTGCGCCCGCCCGGCCACCACGCCACGGCCGACATCGCGATGGGCTTCTGCCTGTTCAACAACATCGCCGTCGCCGCGGCGCACGCGCTCGACCGTTACGGCCTGACCCGGGTCTCGATCGTCGACTTCGACGTGCATCACGGCAACGGCACCCAGGCGATCTTCGAAGCCGAGCCGCGCGTGCAGTACGTCAGTTCGCACCAGATGCCGCTGTTTCCCGACACCGGCCGGCGCGACGAGCGCGGCGTCGGCAACATCGTCAACGTGCCGCTGGCCGCGGGCACCGGCAGCCCGCGGTTCTGCGAGGCCTGGCGCGAGCGCCTGCTGCCCGAAATCGACGCCTTCGCCCCGCAACTGCTGATGATCTCGGCCGGCTTCGACGCCCACTGGCGCGACCCGCTGGCGCAACTGCAGCTCGATGCCGAGGATTTCGGCTGGCTGACCCGCGAGCTCGTCGCGATTGCCGAACGGCACTGCGAGGGCCGGGTGGTGTCGATGCTCGAGGGCGGCTACGACCTGCAGGCACTGCGCGAAAGCAGCGTGGCCCACCTGCGCGCACTGACCGGCTGAGACGCGCCTGGGCGCGCTTGCGGCCCTAGCGGACGACGCCGGCATCGCAGGTGAACGGGATGCGGGTCGGCCGCATTGCCGCTGCCCGGTGGATCGGTCATGCTGGCGCCCGTTTTTCCCGCTGAACGGATCGACCGTGCGCACAGCTCTCCGCCTGCTTCCCCTGCCGTTCTGCATCGCGGTTTCGCTGTCCGCCCACGCCGACGACCGGCTGCGTCCGAATTACTGGGCATTGTGTCCGATCGAAGACGCCGTCCCCGCGTTCGTCGACGCACAGGCCCCCGTCGGCACGGTCGAGGACCGCGAACGCCAGCCCACCGACATCGACGGCGACGCCTTCGACGGCCTGGCCGGTATCGACAGCGATTTCACCGGCAACGTCAGCGGCAATGTGACCCTGCGCCGCGGCGACCAGTTCCTCGGCACCGACGACCTGCAGTTCTCGCAGGACGATGGCACCTTCGTCGCCGACGGCAACGTGCGCTACCAGGACCGCGGCATGCGTGTCGTGGCCGACCGCGTGGAAGGCGACACCATCGCCGAGTCCTACCGCATGGACAGCGTGCAGTACCAGCTGACCGCGCGTCGCGGCAACGGCGGCGCCGACCACATCCGCATGGACGGCACCGTCGGCGCCCTGCTCGGCTCCACCTATTCGACCTGTCCGCCCAGCGACCGCTGGTGGGAGCTGAAGGCCGGCCAGATCGACATCGACACCGACATGGGCATGGGCACCGCGCGCAGCGCGACCCTGCGCGTGGGCAAGGTGCCGGTGCTGTACGTCCCGTGGTTCCGCTTCCCGATCGACGAGCGCCGCCTGTCGGGTCTCCTGTTTCCGCGTATCTCGCAGTCGGGTCGCAATGGGTTCGACTACAGCCAGCCGATCTATCTCAACCTGGCACCGAATTACGACATGACGCTCGAACCGCGCTGGATGAGCAAGCGCGGCGTGGGCCTGGCGACGGAGTTCCGGTATCTCAACGAAGGCGGCAAGGGCGAATTCGACTTCAACGTCCTGCCGTCAGACGGCCTCACGCGTGACGACCGGGAACTGGAACTGATCGAAGTTCCAATCGCCGAGAATCGGCGCAAAGACGACCGTTTCCTGCTGAGCTACGCAGGGCAGCAGGCCGTGACCGGAAGCTGGCAGGCGCGCGCGAACCTGACCTACATGAGCGATCCCCGGTATCTCGAGGATTTCAGCAACAACATCGATGGCATTTCCAGCACATCGACGCGCAGTACGTTGGGCGTATTCGGCCGGGGCCTGTACTGGAACGCCGCTATCGGTGCCGACTACTACCAGCTGACGGACTACACGCTCAACGAAAGCAGGCTGGCGTATCACAGGCTGCCCTATGCGCAGGTCAGCTGGGACCAGCCCATCGGCCGGCTGTTCGTCGCCGGTCTGGACGCTGAGGCGACGAAGTTCAGTCACCTGGATTCGACCGCCCGCCCGGGTGGCGCCCGCGTCGACATCAAACCGTACATCAGCATGCCGCTGGAGGGCGCGAGCTGGTTCGTGCGTCCCACGGTCGCGTGGCGTTATACGGGCTACGATCTGTCCAACGAACTTGCCGCGCAGGTCGCCCGCACCAACGGCCGGGGCACTCCCAATGAGTCGCCCAGCCGAAACCTGCCGATCGCCTCGGTCGACGCCGGCCTCTTTTTCGACCGCAACACCCGTTTCCGCGGTGAGGATTTCCTGCATACGCTCGAGCCGCGGGTGTTCTTCCTGCATACCCCGTTCCGGGACCAGTCCGATCTGCCCGTGTTCGACACGCGGGATCTGACTTTCAGCTGGGGCCAGCTGTTCCGCGACAACCGGTTCTCAGGGGCCGATCGTCAGGCGGATGCGAACCAGATCACGCTGGCCACGAGCACCCGCCTGATCCGCGAATCCGATGGCATGGAAAAACTGTCGGCCAGCGTCGGACAGATCTTCTATCTCGACGACTCGCGGGTCTCGCTGCCCAACCGGTCGCCAATCGAACGCGGGCGCTCGGCGTGGGTGGCGGACACGACCTATGCGGTGAACGACCGCTGGACGGTCGGCGCCAGCTACCAGTGGGACCCCAAGAGCCGTCAGGAAGATCTGGCCAGTCTGCGAACGCGTTACCTCATCGGTGACGAAGGCATCGCCAACTTCTCCTATCGAAGCCGCGGCGACCTGATCGAGCAGGTGGATCTGTCGTTCCTGTATCCGATCTCGCCGGCGTGGAGCGTCATTGGCCGCTACTACTACTCGCTGACGGACAACCGGCTGCTCGAAAGCATTGCCGGCTTCCAGTGGGACAGCTGTTGCCTCGCGGCCCGCGTGGTGGCGCGCCGCTACCTGCGCAACCGCCAGGGCGAGCTGAACAACGCCATCATGTTCGAACTTGAACTGAAGGGTCTGGGCTCGGCCGGACCCAACACGGAAGACCGTTTGCGCCGTGCTATTCTCGGTTATTACCGCGATGACCTCTATCTCGTGCCGCCGTCGGAGCTGCGTAACAGCGACGATGATGAGACCCTGACCCCCGGCCTGAGCCAATGAAGACACTGATCTATTCCCTCGCGGCCGCGGCCGCGCTGTTCGTATCGACTGCGCACGCGCAGGACCTCCAGCCGCTCGACCGCATCGCTGCGGTCGTCGACGAGGACGTGATCCTGGCCAGCGAACTCGAGCGCGCCGTGGCCAATATCCGTGGCCAGTACGCGACCCGCCAGGACCAGCTGCCGCCCCAGGAAATCCTCGAGCGCCAGGTGCTCGAACGCCTGATCACGATGCGCCTGCAGACCGCGAACGCGCAGCGGACCGGCGTGCGCATCAGCGATCAGGAAGTCGATCAGGCGGTCGCCGCGATCGCCCAGCAGAACAATTTTTCCATCGACCAGCTGCGCCAGCAGCTGGCGGGTGACGGCATGTCGTTCGACGACTTCCGGACATCACTACGCGAAGAGCTGATGATCCAGCGCATGCGCCAGCGCTTCGCCCAGACCCGCATTTCGGTCAGCGACGCGGAAGTCGATGCGGCGCTGTCGGCCGCGGCGACCGGTGCGCAGTACCGTCTGGCCCACATCCTGGTGGCGCTGCCGGAAGGCGCGACGCCGGAGCAGATCCAGACCGGCCAGCAGAAGGTCGACGGCATCAAGTCCCTGCTCGATCGCAACGAGATGGAATTCTCGGCGGCTGCCGTGCGCTACTCCGACAGCCCGAATGCGCTGGAAGGCGGCGACCTGGGCTGGCGTCGTGCGGACGAGATCCCGTCCGCGTTCGCCGCCGCGGTCACCGGCCTGCAGCCCGGCCAGACGATCGGCCCGATCCGTGGCCCGAGCGGATTCCAGATCCTGCAGCTGGTCGACCGCCGCGAGGCCGCGCAGTCGGCCGATGCCGGGTCGGTCACCGAGTTCCAGGCCCGCCACATCCTGATCCGCAGCACGCCCGGGGACGACGCCGCTGCCAAGGGTCGCGCCGACAGCCTGCGCGCCCGTCTGGCAGGCGGCGCCGATTTCGCCGAAGTCGCGCGCGAGAACTCCGAGGACAACGCGACCAAGGCCACGGGTGGCGAGCTCGGCTGGTTCACCCAGGACGAGTTCGGCCCGGACTTCGGCAGCCAGGTCGCCGCCATCGGCGATGGCGACGTGTCCCAGCCGTTCCGCACCCAGGCCGGCTGGCACATCGTGCAGCGCCAGGCCACGCGCCAGAGTGCCGGCAACGACAACAACCGCCGCGCCCAGGCGCGCGAGGCCATCGGCCAGCGCAAGCTCGAGGACGAGTGGGACCGCTACGTGCGCGAACTGCGCGGCGAAGCGTACGTCAGCGTGCGCGTCGGTCCGAACCGCGATCCCGAGATCGGCAGCGGCGGCTGAGATGCGCCCTGTCCGGCTGGCGCTGGTCCCGGGCGAACCGGCCGGCGTCGGACCGGAACTCTGCGTGCGTGCCGCGTGGCGTGACTGGGGCTGTGATCTCGTCGCCATCGGCGATCGTGCCACCCTCCAGCGCGCCGCCGTTGCGATCGACCTGTCGATCGCCTTCACCGATGCCGAAGCCGTCGACGCGCCGCCCGGCACACTGCGACTGATCGAACTGCCGCATGCCACGGCCACCACGTTCGGCAGTCCCGATCCCCGCAATGCACGCAGCGTGCTCGACGGCCTGCTGCACGCCGCTGCGGGCTGCCGCGATGGCCGCTTCGATGGGATGGTGACCGGGCCCGTGCACAAGGCGGCGATCAATGCCGGCGGCGTGCCCTATACCGGCACCACCGAACTGCTGGCGCAGGACGCCGGCTGCGATGTGGTCATGATGCTGGCCAATCCGACGCTGCGCGTCGCGCTCGCGACCACGCATCTGCCGCTCCGGGCCGTGCCCGACGCGATCACCGCGCCGCTGCTCGAACGCGTGATCCGCATTCTCGACACCGCGCTGCGCACGGATTTCGGCATCGCCGCACCGCGTATCGCCGTGCTCGGCCTCAACCCGCATGCAGGCGAAGCCGGGCACCTGGGACACGAGGAGATCGAGACCGTCACACCGGTGCTCGAACGCCTGCGCGCACGCGGCCTGCTGCTCGAAGGTCCACTTCCGGCAGACACCGCGTTCCTGCCCGCGCGTCTGGCCAATGCCGACGCCGTGCTCGCGATGTATCACGACCAGGGCCTGCCGGTGCTCAAGTACAGCGGCTTCGAGTCCGCGGTGAACCTCACGCTCGGCCTTCCGTATCCACGTGTCGCCGTGGATCACGGCACTGCGCTGGAACTCGCCGGCACGGGCCGCGCCGATCCGTCGAGCCTGTTCGCTGCGATCGAACAGTGCACCGCACTCGGCCGCAACCGCAGGTCTGCTGCGTGAGCACGGACGCCGCGATCGGCTGGGACGACTTCATGCGCGTCGACCTGCGGGTGGGCCGCGTGGTGTCGGCTGAACCGTTCCCGGAAGCGCGACGCCCCGCCTACATTCTCCAGGTCGATTTCGGCCCCGAGCTCGGCGTGCGCAAGGCAAGCGCGCAGATCACCGCGCACTACACGCCCGAAACGCTGCTCGGCCGGCTCGTGGTCGGCGTGGTCAATTTTCCGCCCAAGCAGATCGGCCCGCTGATGTCGGAATGCCTGGTCACCGGCTTCCACGATGTCGACGGCCACGTGCGCCTGTGCCTGCCCGACGGCGACGTCGCACCCGGCACCCGCCTGCTGTGATCTCCCTCTCCATACATCCTGGCTTGACCACACGATGATGCGTTCCCCTGCCGCGCCCGGCGCGTTCTCCGAGCCGCCGAAGAAATCCCTCGGCCAGAACTTCCTGCACGAGCGCGGCGTTGTGGAGCGCATCGTGCTCGCGGTCAATCCGCAGCCCGGCGAGCGACTGGTCGAGATCGGCCCCGGCCAGGGGGCGATGACTTTTCCCCTGCTCAAGCGTCACGGCGCGCTGACCGCGATCGAGTTCGACCGCGACCTGCTCGAACCGCTGACCCTCCAGGCCGCCGCGCACGGCGCGCTCGAACTCATCCACGCGAACGTGCTTGACGTCGACTTCACCGCGCTCGCCGGCGATGCGTCGATCCGGCTGGTCGGCAACCTGCCCTACAACCTGTCGTCGCCGATCCTGTTCCACGCGCTCGACCATGCGGCGGTCATCACCGACATGCACTTCATGCTGCAGAAGGAAGTCGTCGAGCGCATGGCATCGGGCCCCGGCAGCAAGGTCTACGGCCGGCTCAGCGTGATGCTGCAGGCCTACTGCGAGGTCACGATGCTGTTCGTCGTCGGTCCCGGCGCGTTCCGGCCGCCACCGAAGGTGGATTCGGCCGTGGTGCGTCTCAGGCCGCGTGCGCCCGGTAGCGTCGGCATCGATGATCCGCGCCGTTTCTCCGACATCGTGCGCGCCGCGTTCGGCCAGCGCCGCAAGACGCTGCGCAATGCACTGTCGAGCGTGATGGAGAGTGACGCGATCGCGGCCGCCGGCATCGATCCGCAGCTGCGTGCCGAACAGCTCGCAGTCGCCGATTTCGTACGTCTGGCGAATCATCCGGTAACTGCGTAGTCGATGCATTCATGGCCTGCGGATACACTGTCTCCAGCATGGACGAGACCGCCGACTACACCCTCGAGATCCAGATCGCGACGCGCTTCCTCGACGAGGAATCGACGCCCGACGACGATCGCTACGTGTTCGCCTACACGATCCGCATCCGCAACACCGGGCGCCTGCCCGCGCAGCTGATGGCCCGCCACTGGTTCATCACCGACGCCAACGGCCGCACCGAGGAAGTGCATGGCGACGGTGTGGTCGGCGAGCAGCCGCGTCTGGAACCCGGCGAAGCCTTCACCTATACCTCCGGCGCGGTGCTCTCGACCGCGGTGGGCACGATGGAAGGCTCCTACGACATGGTCGGCGACGACGGCGCGCAGTTCGACGCGCCGATCCCGCCGTTCACGCTCTCCATTCCGCGAACCCTGCACTGATGGCGGTCTGGGCGATCGGCGATCTGCAGGGCTGCTATGGCCCCACGCAGCGACTGCTGGAGGCGATCCGCTTCGATCCGGCGGTCGACCGTCTGTGGTTCTGCGGCGATCTGGTCAACCGCGGCGGCGAATCGGTCGAGACCCTGCGGCTGGTGCATTCGCTGCGCGACAACGTCGTCAGCGTGCTGGGCAACCACGACCTGTCGCTGCTGGCGATCGCCGAGCGGCGCGAGGAAGACCAGCGCAAGGTCAATGCCGACCTGCAGGGCGTGCTGTTCGCGCACGACCGCGATGTGCTGCTCGACTGGCTGCGCACCTGTCCCCTGCTGCACGTCGACCGCGAACTCGGCTGGATGATGCTGCACGCCGGCCTCGCGCCGCGCTGGGATGTCGAGCTCGCGCAGCGCCATGCACGCGAGATCGAGCACAAGCTGCGCGGTCCGGGCTACAAGAAGCTGCTGCGCAACATGTACGGCGATCGCCCCGCGTGGTCGCCGAACCTCACCGGCTACGACCGCGACCGCGCGATCATCAACGTGTTCACGCGCATGCGCTACTGCTCCCCGCGCGGCCGCATCGCGTTCGAGGAGAAGGGCACGCCCGGCACCCAGCAGCCCGGCATCTACCCCTGGTTCGAAGTGCCGGGGCGCGCCGAGCGCGATCTGAAGATCGTCTGCGGCCACTGGTCGACGCTGGGTCTGTTCCTCGGCATGGGCGTGCATGCACTCGACACGGGCGCGGTGTGGGGCGGCACCCTCACCGCGCTCCAGCTCGACGCCGACACCCTGCGCCTGGTGCAGGTACCCGGCCGTGACGTGTCCGGCCTGCCACCGCGGAAGATCCAGGCCTGACGCCGATGCGGGCACCGGCGCGGCTCGCACTGCTGCTCCTGCTCTCCTGCGTTGCCATGCAGGCGGCCGCGATGCCGGCGCTGGTCGACGCCGCGCGCGCCCAGGTGGGCGTCACCGTCCGCTACGACCCCGCATACGTGCGTCTGTCCTATCCGGGCGGCGACGTGCCCGAAGACCGCGGCGTCTGCACCGATGTCATCGTGCGCGCGCTGCGCACACAGGGACTGGATCTGCAGCGCGCGGTCCACGAGGACATGCGCACCGCGTTCGCCGCATACCCGCGTGACTGGGGCGCCCGGGCGCCCGATCGCAACATCGACCACCGGCGCGTGCCCAACCAGATGCGCTGGTTCGAGCGGCAGGGCTGGCAACGCGCGATCAGCGACAGGCCGGCGGACTACCGGCCGGGCGACATCGTCGCCTGGCGTCTGCGCAGCGGCCTGCTCCACATCGGCATCGTGTCGGATCGCCGCAGCACGGCGGGCACGCCGCTGATCCTGCACAACATCGCCCGCGGCACGCGCGAAGAGGATCTGCTGTTCGCGCATCCGGTGATCGGCCGATACCGGCCGGACCTGCCCGCCGCCCGCACGGCGCGCTGATCAGGCGCGTCGGTACTCGACGAAGGCGAAGGCGTGCGCATGACGCGCATCGGCGGCATGTGCGGTGCGCGAGATCTCCTGCCACGTCGCCGCATCCCAGGCCGGGAAGAACGCGTCCGCACCTTCGACCACCGTGTCGACGTGGGTCAACTGCAGGACGTCCGCACACGGCAGCGCGAGCGCGTAGATCTCACCGCCTCCGATGACGCAGAGCTCGGTCGCGTCCTGCGCCTTCGCCGCTGCGATCGCCGCCTCGAGCGTCGCGACGGCCTGCATGCCATCGAACGGCGCACGCCCGCTGCGGGTCAACACCAGGTTGGTCCGTCCGGGCAGCGCGCGCCCCAGCGACTCCGCCGTGCGGCGCCCCATCACGATCGGCCTGCCGACCGTGAGTGTCTTGAAGTGGCGGAAATCGTCGGGCAGGTGCCAGGGCATGGCATTGCCGCGGCCGATCGCGCGCTGGCGATCGAGCGCGGCGACGAGCACCAGGGCGGGACGGCTCATCGTGCGTCCAGCGCATCGCGCAGGCGTCCACCGGACGCGAATTCCCAGTCACCGCCGAGCTCGACGTCGTCGACGCGCCACTGCGCGTTCTCGCAACGCATCAGCGCATGATCGCGCCAGCGCGTTTCAGCCTCGCCGGCATAGCGCATCCCGACCGCGACGCGCGTCGGCGCGGCAGGATCGGCCTCTGCCGACAGCACGGCGGTCGGGCCTTCGAACAGGCTGGTGAACAGGCTGCCCTCGATGAAGGACGGCTTGTCGTCGGGGGACGCCGCGATCTCGGCCTGCTGGCGGACGCGCGCATGCGCGATCGAAGCCTGCATGCCGGACGACAGCAGCGGACCGAGCGTGCGCATCGCCTCGGCCGACGGCAGCCCGCGCGGATTCAACGTGACGACCTGCCGGAAGAACGTCTCCGCGGCATCGACAGGCGATGCGCCGGCGCACGCTGCGGGTGCGGTCGCCACCGCGTTCCCGCGCGCCGCCATCTGCTGGCAACCCGCAGCGGCCAGCGATACGACGAGCGCCAACGTGATGCGCGCGATGGTCATACCGCGATCGGCGCCTTGATGGCAGGCGCGGGGTCGTAGCCCTCGATCGTGATGTCCTCGAAGCGGAACCCGAACAGATCGGTGACGTCCGGATTGAGCCGCAAGGTCGGCAGCGCGCGCGGCGTGCGGGTCAGCTGTTCGCGCGCCTGGTCATAGTGGTTCGAATACAGATGCGCATCGCCCAGCGTGTGCACGAAATCGCCGACGCCCAGCCCGCAGACCTGCGCCACCATGTGGGTCAGCAGCGCGTAGCTGGCGATGTTGAACGGCACACCGAGGAAGATGTCGCCGCTGCGCTGGTAGAGCTGGCAGCTGAGCTTGCCGTCGACGACATAGAACTGGAACAGCGCGTGACACGGCATCAGCGCCATCTCCGACAACTCGCCGACGTTCCAGGCGCTGACCACCAGACGACGCGAATCGGGATTGCGGCGGATCTCGTCGACCAGCCATTGCATCTGGTCGATGGTGCGGCCGTCGGCCGTCGTCCAGCGCCGCCATTGTTTGCCGTAGACCGGACCCAGTTCGCCATCGGCGTCGGCCCACTCGTCCCAGATGCTGACCTTGTGCTCGCGCAGATAGGCGATGTTGGTGTCGCCCTGCAGGAACCACAGCAGCTCGTGGATGATCGAGCGCCGGTGCAGCTTCTTGGTCGTCACCAGCGGGAAACCGGCGTTGAGGTCGTAGCGCATCTGCCAGCCGAACACGCTGCGCGTGCCGGTGCCGGTGCGGTCGGACTTCTCCGCGCCGTGCTCGAGTACGTGTTGCAGCAGATCGAGGTACTGCTTCATCGCGATCTCCGGATCATGCAAAGCGACTCGCGTCGCTTATTTCGTGTCGACGCTTGCCGCGGGCGGCACCGCCTGCAGGGTCGGCGCACTGCGCGACTTCCACAGCAGGAACAGGCCCAGCGCGATCAGCGGCAGCGACAGTACCTGCCCCATCGTCAGCCAGCCGAACGCCAGATAGCCGAGCTCGGCATCGGGCACGCGCACGAACTCGACGATGAAGCGGAACACGCCGTACAGCAGCGCGAACAGGCCGGACACCGCATAACGCGGCCGCGGCTTGCGCGAGAACCACCACAGCACCGTGAACATCACCAGGCCCTCGAGAAACGCCTGGTAGAGCTGCGACGGATGCCGCGCGAACTGGTCCAGCGCACCGGTTGCGAACTCGCTCTGCAGGCGCTCTGCCGACCAGCCGCGGAAGGCGGGATCGGTCGGGAACACCACGCCCCAGCCTGCCTGCGTGTACTTGCCCCACAGTTCCGCGCCGATGTAGTTGCCGAGTCGGCCGAAGCCGAGCCCCGGCGGCACCCACGGCGCGACGAAATCCATGACGTCGAAGAAGTGCAGGCCTTGCCGGCGCGTCCACCACCAGGCCGCGACCAGCACGCCGAGCAGGCCGCCGTGGAAACTCATGCCGCCGTCCCAGACCTTGAACAGCATCAGCGGGTTCTGCAGCAGGTCGCCGAAGGCATAGAACAGGACGTAGCCGATGCGGCCGCCGAGGATCACGCCGAGAATGCCGTAGAACAGCAGGTCGCCGAACTGCTCGACATTCACGCCCGGCAGGCGTCCGGCACGGATGCGGCTGCGACCAAGCAACCAGGCGACGCCGAAGGCCAGCAGGTACATCACGCCGTACCAGTGCACCGACGGATGGAACGCGCCGAGCTGCGGCAGCTGGACGGCGATCGGATCGATCTGGTGGAGGATGGTCATCGGATCAGCGCGGCAGTGGATGGGTCGGCTCGTCCACGGGCGGCGTCGACGCGCCGCGCACCCGCATCGCGTTGCGCTTGGCCCACAGGTTCAGCAGCTCGACGGCAGCCGAGAACCCCATCGAACCGTAGATGTAGCCCTTCGGGATGTGCACCCCGAAACCGTCCAGCAGCAGATACATGCCGATCAGCACGATGAAGGTCAGCGCCAGCATCTTGACCGTCGGATTGGCGTCGATGAACTTGCCCAGCGGCTGTGCCGCCAGCAGCATCACCGCCACCGCCAGCAGGATCGCGCAGACCATCACCGGCACGTAGTCGCCGGCCATGCCGACCGCCGCGATCACCGAGTCCAGCGAGAACACGATGTCGATGACCGCGATCTGCGCGATGACTGCGCCGAACGACGCAGTCGCCTTGCCGACCGTGCCGTGCGCTTCGCCGTCCTCGCCCTTGAGCTGCTCGCGGATCTCCATCGCGCCCTTCACGATCAGAAACAGGCCGCCGAGAATCAGCACCAGGTCGCGCACCGAGATGCCACGCCCGAACAGTTCGAACAGCGGCTCGGTCAGACCCGCCAGCCACGCCAGCATCAGCAGCAGGCCGATCCGCGTGATGCAGGCTACGGCGATGCCGAACTTGCGCGCGAACTCGCGCTGCTCGACCGGCAGCTTGGACACCGCGATCGAGATGAAGACCAGATTGTCGATGCCGAGCACGATCTCGATCGCACTGAGCGTGATCAGCAGGATCCAGACCTGCGGGTCGGTGAGCAATTCCATCATCGGTGACACATCCTCATTGAGATTCGATCGGCGTGGCGACCGGCCGCCGCTGCGCTCACATCCAGCGCGGCAGCAGGATCAGGCCCCACACCACCAGTACATGGACCATCGTGACGAACACCGCAGCCGAGCCCATGTCCTTGGCCCGGCCCGCGAGTTCGTGGAATTCAGCGCCGTAGCGCTCGATCACCGCTTCGATCGCAGAGTTCAGCAGCTCCACGGCGAGCACCAGCAGGCAGCTGCCGAGCAGTAGCGCCCGTTCGACACCGCTGTCGCCCAGCCACAGTGCCAGGGGCGCGAGCACCACCAGCAGGTAGACCTCGAGCCTGAACGACGACTCGTGCAGCCAGGCCGCACGCAGACCCTGGCAGGACCAGACCGTCGCCTGGAGCATGCGCCCGAACCCACGGGGGCGATGACCGATCCCGTCCGCCACGACTCAACGCGCCCGTCGAACGACATGTCGCGCGATGCGCGCCACACTGCGGCCGTACACGGGCCGCGGAACAGTCGATGACATGGAAGGCGGGGCCGTGGGGCAGTCGCGGTGCGGCAATTCTGACACATCACCCGCGGAGCGACCGCCTCACCGGTTTGCATTGACGGGCGGCGGCTGCTTGACTGGCCGGCGGATCTTCGTGGAGCAGCCCATGCGTTTCATCCCGTTCTTACATCGCGGTCGGACCCTGTGCGCCGCCGCGCTGCTCGTCGCCGGTGTGCTGGCAGGCTGCGCCACCGGCGGTGGCGTGACCGCCGACCTGGATCCGGTGTCGTCGCCGGCATGGGCCACCGACATGGCGCGCTTCGCCGCGGAGGACGCCGCGACGCCGCCTCCCGGACGCCCCATCGTCTTCACCGGCAGCTCCTCGGTGCGGATGTGGACGACGCTGGCCGCGGATTTTCCGGAAGTCGCCGTGCTCAATCGCGGGTTCGGCGGCTCCCAGGTGCGGGACGCCGTGTGGTACGCCGACGAGATCGCCCTGCGCTACCGGCCGCGGCAGATCGTGCTCTATGCCGGCGACAACGACATCGCCGAAGGGCGCTCGGCCGCGCAGGTCCTCGCCGACACGCAGGCCTTCGTCACCCGCATCCGAGCGACCCTGCCGGGCACGCCGATCGCCCTGCTGGGCATCAAGCCCAGCCCCTCGCGCGCGAATCTGCTGGACGTGCAGCGCGCTGCGAACGATGCGCTGCGCGACTGGGCGGCGACCCAGCGCAACATCGCCTACATCGACGTGTTCACGCCGATGCTCGATGCGGACGGCGTACCGCGCGAAGACCTGTTCATCGCCGACCGCCTGCACATGAACGCCGCAGGCTATGCGATGTGGCGCGACATCATCGGGCCCTACCTGCTCCGTTGACGGCATGACCCGATGATGCGGGCGGGGTCCCGCGTCCGGACCCTGCCGCCATCGTGCGGCAAGGAGACGTGTGCGTTGCACATTCGACACGGACCTGCGACCTGACTCCCCTAACAGCGCGGCAGATCTTTGTCGATTCTGCGTGATGCGAACGATTTTTGATGGAGGGCGCCCTCGGGCGCCCTTTTTTTTCCGCGGATTCTATTGCTGCCGCAGTGCGTCGATCGGATCGAGCTCCGAGGCTTTGCGCGCCGGGTAGTAACCGAAGAACAGACCGGTCGCGACCGAAAAACCTGCAGCCAGCAGCACGATCTGGCTGTTGAGCGCGGTCGGCAGATCGCTGAAGCGGCCCACCAGCAACGCACCGCCGACGCCGATCGCGATCCCCAGCACGCCGCCGCCGAGCGACAGCAGCATCGCTTCGGCGAGGAACTGGCGACGCACATCGCGTGGCCCGGCGCCGACCGCCATGCGCAGGCCGATCTCACGGATCCGCTCGGTCACCGACACCAGCATGATGTTCATGATGCCGATCCCGCCGACGATCAGCGAGATCGTCGCGACCGCGCCGAGCAGTAGCGACATCAGACGCGTGGTCGCGGTCCGCGTCGCGACGATCTCGGAGATGTTGCGCACGCTGAAGTCGTCCTCCGCGCCCGGCGCGATGCGGTGACGTTGCCGCAGCAGCGCTTCCACCTCGCCCTGCACATACGGCAGATCGTCGGCATTGCCGACCGTCAACGCGATCTGCATCACCGCGCCGGCCGGCATGCCCATTGCGCCGAGCAGACGCCGGCGCCCGGTTTCGAGCGGCACCATCATCACGTCGTCCTGGTCCTGGCCGAAGCCGCCCTGTCCTTTCGAATTCAGCACGCCGACGACCACGAAGGGCGTGCGGCCGATGCGCACAGTCTGGCCTACGCCGCTGTCCTCGCCGAACAGTTCGCGCCGCACGGTTTCGCCGATGATCACGTTCTTGCCGGCGCCGCTGTAATCCTGCGGTTCGAAACCCGACCCGTCGACGATCGTCCAGCCGTTGATCTCGAAGAAGTCCGGCTGTACGCCCTGCCAGCTGCTCGCCCAGTTCTTCTCGGCGAACACGATCTGGCTGTTGCCGCGCAGCGAACCCGAGACCAACTGCACTTCGGGAATCTCGCCGCGGATCGCTTCGGCGTCGCCCTCGTTCAACGTGAAGAAACTACTGCCGGCCTGACGCGCGCCGCCCGGCGTGCGCCGCGAGCCCGGCGAGATGTCGAGCCGCTGCGAACCTAGACCCGACACCATGCGGTCGATCTCGCCCTGCGTGCCCTGCCCTACCGACACCATGACGATGACCGCCGCGATGCCGATGATCACGCCGAGCGACGTCAGCGCGCTGCGCATCCAGTTGCCCCGCAACGCGAAGATCGCGGTGCGCAGGACGTCAAGATAGGTCATGTCGCGGCTCCGGAGTGCGCATGCGCGCGGGTGTCGTAGGGGCCTTCCTCGTGCAGTTCGCCGTCGCGCATGACGAAGGTGCGATCAGCGTGCGCGGCGACGTCGGGATCGTGGGTGATCAGCACCACGGTGTGGCCGTCGTCGCGCAGCCGCTTGAAGAGGCCGAGGATCTCCTCACCGGTCCTGGTGTCGAGCGCGCCGGTCGGTTCGTCGGCCAGCAGCACCGGTGGCCGGTTGATCAGCGCGCGCGCGATCGCCACGCGCTGCTGCTGCCCGCCCGAGAGTTCGCTGGGGCGATGGCTGCCGCGATTCTCCAGACCGACCGAGGCCAGGGCTTCGCGCGCGCGTTCCGCGCGTTCCTCGTTCGGCACCCGCGCGTAACCGAGGGGCATGGCGACGTTCTCGAGTGCGGTCATCCGCGGCAACAGGTTGAAGCCCTGGAACACGAAGCCGATCTTGTCGCGGCGCAGTTCGGCCAACTGCTCGCGATCGAGCGTCGCGACGTCGATGCCGTCGCACAGGTACTGCCCGCCGGTCGGCGTGTCGAGGCAGCCGACGAGATTCATCAGCGTCGACTTGCCCGAGCCCGACGGGCCCATGATCGCGACGAACTCGCCGTGCGCGATCGACATGTCCACACCCTTGAGCGCGACGACTTCGGCCTCGGTGCCGGCCGAATAGATCTTCTCCAGGCCGCGGGTCTCGATGACCGGGGGCCGGGGGCCGGACTGCGGCGCAACGACGGTCGCGCTCATCGGGCCGCCGCGCGCTCGCCGGTGACGATCAGGTCGCCTTCCGATAGGCCGCCCGAGGCCTCGGTCATGCTGCCGTCGCTGGCGCCCAGACGCACCGGCACTGCTTCCCGGCGCCCGTCGACCAGCCGGTAGACGGTGACGCGGGTCGCGCCGACGGTCGATGCCAGCGTCCGGTTCCACTGCGCGCGCTGGTTCGCGTCGAGCGTTGCAGTGAAGCCGGCGAAGGTCTGCTGGAAGCGGTCCATCATCCGCTGGCGGATCTGCGCCTGGACGCTCGGATCCGCACCGCCGCCGCCCTGCGCCACGCCCGGCGGCGGTCCGCCACCAGCGCTGCCGCGTCGTGTGCCGCCTGCATTGCCGGCACGCGGCGCCTGCGAGCGCTCGCGCATCGTCGCGAGCGCGCTGTCGAACGCGGCCTGCTGGGGCGCGGTGAGCTGCATGGCCGCGGCGGCCGCCGCCAGATCGTCGGCCAGCCCGCCGCCACGCGGCGCGCTGCCAACGTCGGGACGCTCGGCTGCGGCGATGTCGGCGGCATCCGCCGGGCGATAGCGCAGCGCCGCGTTGGCGATCTTCAACACGTTCTCGCGGTTGCTGACTTCGATCTCGGCATTGACGGTCAGACCCGGCAGCAGGGTGCTGTCGGCGTTGTCGACCGCGACGACCACCGGATACGTCACCACGTTGTTGGTCGTCGTCGCCGCCAGCCGCACCTGCTCGACGGTGCCGTTGAAGCGGCGGTCGTTGAAGGCGTCGGCGGTGAAGGTCACGGTCTGGCCCACCTGCACCTGCCCGATGTCGGCTTCGTCCACCGCGAGTTCGATGCGCATCTTGCGCAGGTCCTCGGCGATGGTGAACAGCTCGGGCGCCTGCAGGCTGGCTGCCACCGTCTGTCCGGGCTCGATCGAGCGGGTCAGGATGGTGCCGTCGACCGGCGAGCGGATCACGGTGCGCTCCATATTGATCCGCGAAGTCCGCGTCGACGCGGTCTGCTGCACGATCTGCGCCTGCGCGGAGGTCGCCTGCGCCTTCGCCTGGTCGAGCGCGGCGCGCGCCAGATCGACGTCGCTGCGGGCCACCAGCTGCTCGCCGGCGAGCGACGACTTGCGCTCGTAGTCGAGCTGCGCGTTACGCAGGGTCGCCTGGGCCTGCGTCAGCGAGGCACGCGCGCTGTTGACCTGCGCCGCGCCCTGTTCGATCTGCGCCTGGAAGGTCGCCGGGTCGATGCGCGCGAGTACCTGGCCCTGCTCGACCGGATCGTTGAAGTCGACCAGCACCTCGGTGATCTGGCCGGACACCTGGCTGCCGACGACGACCGTCGAAGTCGCGCTGAGCGTGCCGGTGGCCGAGATCACCACCCGGATGTCGCCGCGCTCCACCGGCGTCGTCCGCCACGCGTCCTCTGCGCCGGCTGCGCTGCGCTGGGACCAGAACCACGCACCGGCGGCAACGACGACGGCGATCACGATGACGGGCGCGAACCGCGACAGCGCGCGGCGACGGGGCTTGGGACGGGTCGACATGGATGCGGTCTTGATGGGCAACTGGAGACGCTAACGCATCGCACGGCGCGGAGTTGACCGCGCTCCGGAATTTTTTGAATACGCGGTGCGATCCGCCGACATCGGGTCGGCGACGATTCAGACCAGACGATCGCCCAGCACGATGGTGACCGTCGTGCCTTCGTCGGGCGTGCTGTCGAGCGCCACGGGCCAGCCGAAACGCGTGCCCAGGCGTCGCACGATCGACAGGCCGATGCCCTTGCCGGACTGCGAGAACGGATCGGCGCGGTAGAACGGGTCGTAGACACGCTTGAGCACGTCGGGAGTCATGCCGATGCCGGTGTCGCGGACGATGATGCGGTCGTGCTCGATCACGACCTCGACGCCACCGGCTTCGGTGAAGGCCCAGCCGTTGCGCAGCAGATGCCCGATCATGACCCCGAGTACGCGCGGCGGCGCGTCGAGGCGCGGCCGGGCCTGGATATCGAGCGTCAACGTCAGCTGCTTACCGTCGAACAGCGGCCGCACCTTGTCGAGTTCCTCCTCGACCACCTCGACCACGTCGAAGATCTCGCTCTGCGGCATCACGCCCCGCTCGCGCGCCAGCACCAGCAGCGCATCGATCACCGCCTCCATGTCCTGCGTGGCGCGCCGGATGCGCAGCAGCGGACGTTGCTGGTGCGGCGGCGTGGTGGGATCGGCCGCGATCATGTCGCTGGCGACGCGGATCACGGTGAGCGGCGTGCGCAGTTCGTGGCTGGCATCGCGGGTGAACTCACGCTCGCGCCGGACGAATGCGCCGATGCGATCGCCGAGCCCGTGCAGCGCACTGGTCAGCGCGCGCGCCTCGCGGCCGGCGTCGTCCTGCGTGGTGAGGGCCGCGGGCACGCCGTCGTCGTCGTCGGACGGATTCCAGCGACCGACCTCGTCGGCGAGCCGGTGGATCGGCAGGACCATGCGTTTGGAGGTGCGATAGGTCATCCACGAGACGACGAACATCGTCGCCATCATCAGCAGTGCAAGACCGCCGGCGGCCAGTGCGAGAATGCGATCGAACAGCGACAGCGACGCGGCCAGGTACAGGGTACCGGCCTCGCGCCGCTCCACCAGCAGCACACCCTCGGTGTCGCGCCTGGGCGAGAACCCTTCCGGCGCGCCCTTGAACCACAGCAGATTGGCGACCGCGCGGTCGCCACCGATGATCGCCTGCAGCTCACCGCCCCCGGCAGGCACGAAATACCCCTGCAGGTTGACGCCGAACGGCGGCGGATACGACGCATCGGTGGCCTTGGCCTGCCACCAGGCATCGGCTTCGGCCTGCAGCCACTGCCGCGCGACGACCTCGCGCCCGATGAAGGCCGCGGTCATCACACAGACGATCAGCGTCATTCCGGCGATCACCGCCTGGAACGTGAACGCATCACGGATGCGGTTGGGCAGCCCCTGGGGCATGGTCGGACGTCGCGTCGCCGGCTCAGGCCGGCGACTGCTCGATGTCGGCGATGCGGTACCCGGCGCTCTGCACCGTGTGCAGCAGTTGCTTGTCGTAGGGCTTGTCGATGATCTTGCGCAGGTTGTAGAGGTGGCTGCGCAGGGTGTCGGAGTCCGGCAGGCTGTTGCCCCAGATCTCGCGCTCGATCTCCTGGCGGTTCACCACGCGGGGCGACTCGCGCATCAGGATGGTCAGCAGCTTCATGCCGATCGGCGAGAGCTGCAGCTCGGTGCCACCGCGCGTGGCGCGCATGCTGGCCGGGTCGAGCACGAGGTCGGCGACCTTCAGTACTTCCGAGCCCACCTGGCGGCGCTCGCGACGGATCAGCGCGCGCAGGCGCGCCTCCAGCTCCTGGATCGCGAAGGGCTTGGTCAGGTAGTCGTCGGCGCCCGAGCTCAGGCCGGTCAGCTTTTCGTCCAGGGTGTCGCGCGCGGTCAGCATCAGCACCGGCGTCGACTTGCGCGCATCCTCGCGCAGACGCTTGCAGACCTCGATGCCGTCCAGGCGCGGCAGCATCAGGTCGAGGACGATCACGTCGTAGTTGTTCTCGGTGGCCAACCGGTAGCCGTCGAGGCCATCGGCCGCGTAGTCGACCTCGAAGCCGCGACCTTCCAGGTACTCCCCGACCATCTCGGAAATATTGCGGTTGTCCTCGACGATGAGGACGAGGCCTCCGGGTTCCTGACCTGCGCGCATGAAACGACTCCGTAGCTGGGTGCGTGTGGATTAAGCTTTGTGAATTTCCCACTTTTGCAGTGCAGGAGTTGTGAAGATTTCGTGCCCCGACCGCGTCACAGCGGGCTTGGCGCTACGATCTGCGCCTTCTCCCCAATCCGGAAGCCCGTCATGACCGGCTACGAGCGCTATCTGCCCATCCTGCTGCTGGTGGGCTCGAACATCTTCATGACGTTCGCCTGGTACGGGCACCTGAAATACCGCAGCGTGCCGATCCTGACGGTCATCGTCGTCAGCTGGGGCATAGCGTTTTTCGAATATCTGCTGATGGTGCCGGCGAACCGGATCGGCGCCGCGGTGTATTCGGCGCCCCAGCTCAAGGGCATGCAGGAGGTCATCACCCTGCTGGTGTTCGCGGGCTTCTCCACCTGGTATCTGGGCCAGCCGCTGAAATGGAACCACTGGGCGGGCTTCGCGCTGATCGTGGTCGCGGCCTGGCTGATTTTTCTGGAGTAGTCGGGCGCCGCGACTGCACGCTCCTCACCCCGCCACCTGCATCGCGAGTGGTCATCTCCGCTCCCGGAGGGCGCAGGGCGTCGGGGCATTCCGCCTTCGGCGACACGCGTCTTCAGAAGCGGATGCGGCCGGTCAGGATGTCCTTGAACATCACCCAGTCGCCGATGAAGGAATAGATCGGGTGCCTGAAGGTCGCCGGCCGGTTCTTCTCGAAGAAAAAGTGCCCGACCCACGCGAAGGCGTAGCCGCAGACCAGGGCCGCCAATGCCCACCAGGCATTGCGCTGCCACAGCGCGATGGCCAGCAGTACCAGCACGCCACAACTGCCGATGAAATGCAGGCGCCGCGACACCGGGTGCGCGTGCTCGCCGAGATAGAACGGATAGAACTCGCGGAAGCTGGCGAAGCGGCGCATGCGTCCTCCCGGGGCAGGCGGTGTCCGCGTCATTGATCGCACCGGCGCCTGGAGGCGTCAACCGCTTCAGGCATTGCGCGGCGCGAACATGATCACCGCCATGCCGCACAGGCACAGCGCGGCGCCCAGCAGATCCCAGCGGCCCGGTACGATGCCGTCGACCCGCCAGAGCCACAGCAACGCGACCGCGACGTAGACGCCGCCGTAGGCCGCATACACGCGACCCGACGCGGTGGGATGCAGGGTCAGCAGCCACACGAACGCCGCCAGCGCCCCTGCCGCCGGCAGCAGCAGCCAGGCGCTGCCGTCCTTGCGCAGCCACAGCCACGGCAGATAGCAACCCACGATCTCGAAGACCGCGGTGGCGACGAACAGCAGCAGCGTCTTCATGTCCCGCGCTCGGCCTGCTTCGCGCGATTCCAGTACGCGTCCTGCGCGTCCAGCGACTGTCCGGCGAGCGCACCGCCGTCGGCGTCGGCCATCGTTTCCATGGCGCGGAAGCGGCGCTCGAACTTGTGGTTCGCGCGGCGCAGGGCCGCACCGACGTCGACCTTCGCGTGCCGCGCGAGATTCGCGGCGACGAACAGCAGATCGCCCAGTTCCTCCTCGAGCCGATCCTGCGCCGCAGTGTCGTCCGGATCGGCAGCGACCGCGTCGAACTCCACGCGCACCTCGTCGATCTCCTCGTGCAGCTTGGCGATCACCGGCTCTGGACTCGGCCAATCGAAGCCGACGCGCGCGGCGCGGGACTGCAGTTTCACCGCGCGCTGCCATTCGGGCAGCCCGCGCGCGATGCCGGCCAGCGCCGAGGTGTCGGTGTCCCCGGCCGCAGCGCGCTCCTCGCGCTTGATCGCCTCCCAGTTGCGCAGCACGGTCTGGGCGTCGCCCGCGTCCACGTCGCCGAAGATGTGCGGGTGCCGGCGGATCATCTTGTCGCTGATCGCAGCGACGACGTCGCCGAACGCGAACGCGCCCTGCTCCTGCGCCATCTGCGCATGGAACACCACCTGCAGCAGCAGATCGCCGAGCTCGTCGCACAGACCCGGCAGGTCAACGCGATCGATCGCGTCGGCGACTTCGTAGGCCTCCTCGATTGTGTAGGCGGCGATGGACGCGAAATCCTGCTGGACGTCCCAGGGGCATCCGCGCTGCGGGTCACGCAGGCGCGCCATGATGTCGAGGATGCGGCGGATGTCGCCGGGGGCATCGGTCACGTCGGACTCCTTGGGAACGGTCATGCGTCACCTCGCGCGAGGCAAGGCGGTGTGGACACGCGTTTGCGCGCGACGTCGGGACGGAAGTCTCCATCGGGGCTGCATGCGCGCGCGGCGGTGCGCCGTCCACGCACGCATGGGCTCAGGCCTCGAGCCAGTCGCGCCACGGCAACGACGGATCGCCCAGCGCGATGAAATCGCCATTGAGAATCGTGTCGCGCTGGTTGTAACGGAACGGGCGACCCTGTGGATCGAGCACCGCGCCGCCTGCGCCTTCGAGAATCGCCTGACCGGCCGCCGTATCCCATTCGCTGGTCGGGCCGAAGCGCGGATAGACATCCATGCCGCCTTCGGCGAGCCGGCAGAACTTCAGCGACGAGCCCAGCGGCACGGGCGTGACCTCGCCGATCCGCTCGAGCAGCGCCATCGTGCGCGGGTCCCGGTGCGAGCGGCTCGCCGCCACGCGCAGCGCGACCGGCGCCGCGGGATCGTGGCGCGGCGCGTGCAGCGCGGTGTCCCGGTCGCCCTCGCGCACAAACGCGCCGAAGCCGGGCGCGCCATGCCACAGCGCACCGGTCACCGGCGCCTGGATCACGCCGAACACCGCGACGCCGTCTTCGATCAGCGCGATGTTGACCGTGAACTCGCCATTGCGCTTGACGAACTCGCGCGTGCCGTCGAGCGGATCGACGAGCCACATGCGGGTCCATGCGCGGCGCTCCGCCGCGGGCACCACCACGGCGGATTCCTCCGACACGATGGGAATCTCCGGCGTCAGCGCGCGCAGGCCGTCGACGATGACGCGATGGGCGGCCAGATCGGCCGCGGTCACCGGACTGGCGTCGGCCTTGCGGACGACATCGAAATCCTCGGCGTAGATGGCGAGGATCGCATCGGCCGCGGCGCGCGCGATCGCGATGACACCGTCGCGGACCGCCGCGGTGACGGATCCGGCGGCGTCAGCCACCGTGGTGACGCAGCCAGTCGCGGACGATGAACAGCGCAGCGATCGAACGGCCTTCGGAGAACTCGTCGAGCAGGATCAGCTCGTGCAGCGCATCGAGCTTCCACGACACCACGTCGAGTTCTTCGGGCTCATCGCCGGCCAGCCGCTCGGGATAGAGATCGCGCGCGACGACCAGCGTCGCCTGGTGGCTCATGTACTGCGGCGCCAGCGAGATCGACCGCAGCGCTTCGACGCTGCGCGCGCCATGGCCGATCTCTTCCTTGAGTTCGCGGTTCGCGGCTTCGAGTGCGGTCTCGCCCGCATCGATCCGGCCCTTGACCAGGCCCAGCTCGTAGCGATGGAAGCCGGCGGCGTACTCGCGCACCAGCAGCACCGTGTCGGCGTCCAGCATCGGCACCACGATCACCGCGCCGTGGCCGCGCCCGTGCAGGCGCTCGTACAGGCGCCGCTCACCGTTGGAGAATTCCAGGTCCAGCCGTTCCATGCGGTACAGCGCCGCGTCGTGCTCGGTGACGTCGTGGATGATCGGCAGGGTCTTGCTCATGCCGACACCCGCCCGTCTGCACGGTGGCTGCGTTGCGGAGCGATAATGCGCGGATGACTGGACAGATTCACGATGCGGCCATTCTAGCCGACGGCAACGACTGGCGGACCCGCGACCTCGCCGCGGTCTGGCACCCCTGCACCCAGATGCGCGAGCACCCTGACATCCAGCCGATGCTGCCGATCGTGCGCGGCGACGGTGCGTGGCTGGTCGAGGCCGGGGGTCGGAAGATCCTGGATTCGGGCAGCAGCTGGTGGACCAACCTGCACGGCCACGCCGAACCGCGGATCGCCGAGGCCATCGCCACCCAGGCGCGCACGCTGGAACAGGTGATCCTGGCCGGCTGCACGCATCCCGCCGCCGTCGAACTCGCCGAGCGGCTGCTTGCCGTCGCGCCGCGCGAGCCCGGTCGGCCGCCGCTGACCAAGGTCTTCTATGCCGACAACGGCTCGGCCGGCGTCGAAGTCGCGCTGAAGATGGCGTTCCAGTGGTTCCAGAACCGCGGCGACGAGCCGCGCCGGACCAAGTTCGTCGCGCTGCAGAACGGCTATCACGGCGAGACGCTCGGCGCGCTCGCGGTCGGCGACATTCCGCTGTATCGCCGCGTCTACGCACCGCTGCTGTGCGAAGCGGTGTTCGCGCCCTCGCCCGATGCCTACACCGCGCGCGCCGGCCAGAGCGCGGCCGGCCACGCCGAAGACGCGGCCGATGCGCTGGCGCACCTGCTCGACGCGCACGCCGGCGAAATCTGCGCGCTGATCCTCGAACCGCTGGTGCAGTGCGCCGGCGGCATGCGCATGCACGACCCGGTGTATCTCAAGCGCGTGCGCGAACTCTGCGACGTGCACGGCGTGTTCCTGATCGCCGACGAGATCGCGGTCGGCTTCGGACGCACCGGCACGCTGTTCGCGTTCGAACAAGCAGGCGTACAGCCCGACCTGCTGTGCCTGTCGAAGGGCCTGACCGGCGGCTTCCTGCCGCTGTCGACGGTGCTGGCGACGCAGGCGCTGTACGACGGCTTCCTCGATGCCTCGCGCGAACGCGCCTTCCTGCATTCGCACAGCTACACCGGCAACCCGCTGGCCTGCGCCGCAGCCCTGGCCTCGCTCGACATCTTCCGCACCGACGACGTACTCGCACGCAACCGCGACACGGCCGCGAAGATGGCCGCACTCGCGGCGCAGATCGGCGCGCACCGGCATGTCGCCGACACGCGCCAGACCGGCATGGTCGTCGCGTTCGAGCTCAGCCGTGATGGCGACAAGGCCACGCCGTTCGATCCGGCGCTGCGCGTCGGCCTGCACGCCTATCGCCATGCGGTCGAGCGCGGCGTGCTGCTGCGTCCGCTCGGCGACATCCTGTACTGGATGCCGCCCTACTGCATCGACGACGCGCAGCTGCAGCTGCTGGCCGAGGTCACCGCGTCGGCCATCGAGGCGGGCGCCGCATGCGCGTGATCCGCGCGTTCGTCGAGCGCCCGCTCGCGGCCGGCCAGCGTGTCGAACTGCCGGACGACGCCGTCGCGCATCTGGTGCGCGTGCTGCGTCTGCGCGAAGGCGACGCCTGCGTGCTGTTCAACGGCGACGGCGTCGACCACGACGCACGCCTGGTGCGCGTGGACAAGCGCAGCGCGGTGGCGCAGATCACCGGCAGCCGCGCGATCGATCTGGAATCGCCGCTGTCGATCACCCTGGTGCAGGGCATCGCGCGCGGCGAGAAGATGGACTGGATCCTGCAGAAGGCAACCGAACTGGGCGTCGCAGCGTTCGTGCCGGTCTCGAGCGATCGCAGCGAAGTGAAGCTCGACGCCGAACGCGCGGCCAAGCGACTCGCGCACTGGCGCAGCGTGGTGGTGTCGGCCTGCGAACAAAGCTGGCGCTCGAGAATTCCAGACGTCGCACCGCCTCGCGCCCTCGCGGCCGCACTCGCCGATCTGCCGGCGGGTGCGTCGCGCTGGCTGCTCGATCCCGATGCCGGATCGGGGGTCGCGACGATGACGCCACCGTCAGCCGGGATCGTGCTCGCGATCGGCCCGGAAGGCGGCTGGTCCGCGAACGACCGCGCGGCGCTGGTGGCCGCGGGCTTCGGGGGACTGCGGCTCGGCCCGCGGATCCTGCGCACCGAGACTGCCGGCATGGCCGCGATCGCGGCCTTGCAGGCCCGCTTCGGAGATCTGGCCGGCTAGCGCCGGCGGCGCCTCAGGCGGCCAGCGCCTCGCGCACCGACTGTTCGATCAGGTCGATGTCGGGAATCAGCGCAATGTCGTCGTTGAGGCGCACGCGGGCGCGCACCGCGAACGGCAGCGCGTCGCCGTCGCCGTCGGATTCGTCGAGCAGGTGTTCCTCGGAAATCGTCACCAGCCGCGGAAAGCCTTCGGTCAGCAGCGCGAAGAACGGCAGACGCGCGTCGCCGCCCAGCGTCTTGAGCACGACTACCTTGCTGGCGAGTTCGGCGTGTTCGTTGCCCTGCTTCGAGAGCACAGGGAACGCCACCAGCGGCAGACGCCAGCCGCGCCAGCGCAGACGGCCGAGCAGCCAGTCGGGCGCGTTCGCCACCGCTTCGGGCGGGGAGTACGAGAGCACCTCGGAAATCGTCGCATTGGGCAGCAGCAACTGGGTCGCACCGGCGCGGATCAGGACGCCCCGGATTTCTTGATGGGCACTCACAGCGACAAGCCTCCGGAATCGAAATGCCGCTCGCTGGGCATCCAGCGTGCGATCAACCAGTCGGCGATGTCGGTCGGACTGCCCGAGGGACCGCCGCGCTGCGCCACCGCGCGGGCCGCGCCCGGGTCGTAGCAGCCTTCTTCGCTCTGGCCGCCCACCAGCGCGCCCTGCCAGGCAGGGCCCATGGCCACGTCCACCAGCGCGGCATCGGCGCCGCTGAGAAACAGCAGCGCGCTGTCGTCGGCGGGCACCGCGTCGGCCAGACCGGCCACATCCGCAGTCTCCGCGAACTGCAGCTCGCCCTTGACCGCCGTCGGCAGCAGATCCGGCGGCAGGAAATAGACTTCGCCCGGCGAGACCGTCATGCCGGCCTCCGCCAGCTGCACCGGCATCGCGGTCGCCCGCTCCATCTGCCGCACGAGCCGGTCGTAGCGTCCGCCGTCGAGCTGCAGCCGCACCAGTACCGGGCGCGGGAAGCCTTCCGGCAACGCGCCCAGCAGCTGGCGCACCGCATCGGGGCCGCCCAGCCCGCCTTCGATCAGCACCACACCCTTGATCGCCCCGTGGCCGTAGCTGTCGGTGTCGGTGAGGCTCAATCCCGAGATGCGCGATTCGAGCTCCGACAGATCCCGCTGCAGGGTCTTGGCCGGCGTCGCGGCGACCGGCGCATCGTCCCCGGCCGCCGCTGCGGTACGGAACGACGGCAGTGCATCGTCGTCGAGCAGCGTCAGCGGTTCGGACACCGGGTCGACCGTCGGTTCAGACGCCTGACCGACGCTGGCTTCGTCGCCCGCCTCCGTTGCGGACGGCGCTGCGGCCGGCGGCTCGATCGAGGTCGTGAAATCGTCCGACCACGCCGCCAGATTCTCGTTGAGATCGCGCACTTCGCCCGGCGGCACCGCCGGCGGCGTGTAACTGGTCTCGTCGTACTCGGCGAGTTCGAAATCAAAACTGAATTCAACCGCGGGCGTCTGCACGCTCGGCGGCGCGTCGAATTCGGCCGCGACCGGATCGAATGCGAGATGTACCGCGTCGTCGGACGGGGATACCAGCGCGGATGACGCCGCGCTCTCCGCGGCCTCCGGCGCCGGGTCCACGACGAACGATGGCACATCGCGGTGCGCGTCGAGCTCCAGCGCCAACGCCGTGTCTTCGACCGGCGTATCGGTGGCCGCCGACGGCGGCAGCACATCCCCGCCCCCGCGCAGCTTCGCGGCCAGATGCCGCACCCAGCGGGCGGCGTCCCAGCCGCTGCGTTCGAGCACCAGCGCGGCTTCCTCGAAGATCACGGTCCGGCCGGGCACGGAGAACGCCGGCTCGAAGGCTTCGAGCGCGTCTTCGTCGGCGGGTTCGAGCACCACGACCAGCGCCGACGGCGACAGCGCCTCGACGGCGTCCGCCGCGTGCTGCGAGGGATCGAGCGTCGCGACCAGTTCGGCGCCGGCTTCAGCCAGGCCCTCGATCACGCGATCGCAGGCCGCACCCGCGCGTGCCAGCACCACGGTCCGGACCGCGTCAGTCATCGTCGCGCTCCAGCTTCAACAGTTCGTAGACATGGCGCAGCAATTCCGGCTCCTGGTAGGGCTTGCCGAGATAGCGGTCGACGCCGATCTCGAACGCGCGCTGGCGATGTTTCTCGCCGGTACGCGAGGTGATCATCATGATGTGCACGTCGCGCATCCGCGCATCGGCCTTCATGTGCGTCGCCAGTTCGTAGCCGTCCATGCGCGGCATCTCGATGTCGAGCAGCATCAGGTCCGGCACGCGCTCGTCCATGCGCTCCAGCGCATCGAGGCCATCCTTCGCGGTCACCACCTCGAAGTTGTGTCGCTCCAGTACGCGCCCGGTGACCTTGCGCATCGTCACCGAATCGTCGACGACCATCACCAGCGGCACCGCGCGACGTTCGACCACCGGCTCCGCGGCCTGCACGGGCGCGTCGGGCTGGGCGGCCTGTGCACCGTGGCGACGCACCAGCGGCGCGATGTCGAGGATGACGACCACGCGGCCGTCGCCCATGATCGTCGCGCCGAAGATGCCCGGGATCGAGGTGATCTGCGGCCCCACCGGCTTCACCACGATTTCCTTGTTGCCGACGATTTCGTCGACCGCCACCGCCGCGCGCAGTTCACCGGCGCGGATCAGCAGCAAGGGCATCTGCAGCTGCCCTTCGGCGCGCGCCGAAGGCTGGCCGACGAGGCGACCCAGGTCGTAGAGCGGGTAGTCCTCGCCGCCGTAACGGTAGATCGCCCCCGGCTGCGCATCCGCGCGGGCGATACGGCCCACGCCGCGCACCGAGGCGATCGGCACCGCGAAGCTGGTCTCGCCGATACGCACGAACGCGGCCTGGGTGACGGCCAGCGTCTGCGGCAGACGGAGGGTGAACGTGGTGCCCGCACCGTCGCGCGAGCGGATGTCGAACGTGCCGCCGAGCTGGCGCACTTCGCTGGCGACGACGTCCATGCCGACGCCGCGGCCGGCCAGCCGGCTGACTTCGGTGGCGGTCGAGAAGCCGGGCTGCAGGATCAGCGCATCGAGATCGAACTCGGTGACGTCGGCATTCGCCTGCAGAAGACCGCGTTCCTCCGCGCGGCGGCGGATCGCGGCGCGGTCGAGACCGGCACCGTCGTCGCCGACTTCGAGCACCACTTCCGAACCCTCACGACGCACCGCGATATGGACGCTGCCCTCGTCGGGCTTGCCGGCGCTGCGACGCGCGTCGGGCGCTTCGAGGCCGTGTGCGACCGCGTTGCGCAGCATGTGCTCCAGCGGCGACACCATGCGTTCGAGCACGTTGCGGTCTAGCTCGCCCTGCGTGCCTTCGAGGCGCAGCTGGACCTGCTTGCCGGTGTCCTGGGCCGCCTGGCGGACCACGCGACGCAGCCGCGGCACGAGGCCGTCGAACGGCACCATGCGCGTGCGCATCAGGCCTTCCTGCAGATCCGAGCTCACACGGGACTGCTGGGTCAGCAGCGTCTCGTACTGGCGCGTCTGGTCGTCGAGCATCTGCTGCAGGCTGCCGAAGTCCGACGCGGTCTCGCTGAGCGCGCGCGAGAGCTGCTGCAGCGTGGAGAACCGGTCGAGCTCCAGCGGATCGAAGGTCGTGTCGGTGGTCTCGCCTTCGCGCTGGTACCGGGCGACGATCTGCGCCTCGGTCTCGATGTCGAGCCGGCGCAGCTGATCGCGCAGACGCGTATTGGTCTGCGCGAGTTCGTTCATCGCACCACGGAACGCGCCGAGCTGCTGTTCCAGACGCGCACGATAGATCGCGACTTCGCCGGCGTAGGTGACCAGCTTGTCGAGCAGGTCGGCGCGGATGCGCACCTGCTCCTGCGAGCCACGCAACGCGGTCTCGTCTTCTTCGCCGCCGTCGCCGTCGAGCGGCAGCGGTGCGGACAGCGGCGCCAGTTCGATCTTCGGCGCTTCGCTGGCCGGCGTCGGCACTGCAGCCGGGGCGTCGCCGCCGGGCTTGCCGTTGAACGCATCGACCAGCGCCTGCGACGGCCCGATCGCCCGGCGCTCGCCCGCGCGGCTGACCATCGTATGCAGGCGGTCGAACCCACGCTCGAGCAGCATCACGTCGCCACGGCGCAGGGTGCGTCGACGCTCGGCGACGGACTCGAGCAGCGTCTCCATCGCATGCCCGAGCTCGCCGATCTCCATCAGGCCGGCCATGCGCGCGCCGCCCTTGAGCGTATGCAGGTCGCGCTGGAGACCGGCCACCGCATCGCGGTTGTCGGGCGCCGTGCGCAGCTGCGCGAGCAGCGCATCGGAATGGTCGAGCAGGTCGATGCCTTCCTCGACGAAGATGTCGATCAGTTCGGGATCCAGGCCGTCGAGTGCCAGCGGCGCGTCGGGATCCTCTCCGCTGGGCGGCAGGGCATCGACATCCACGGAGATGCCGGCGTCCGGCAACGGCTCGCCGTCTGCGGGCGCCTGCATCGCGCCGTCCACGGGCTCGACCGGTTCCGCTGCGGCGGATTCGAGGTCGGTCTCTGCAGCCGCGTCGGCGCCGTCCTCTCCGATGTCGATCGTCTCGACCTCGGTGTGCGACGCGCCGTCGTCATCCACATCGGCCTTCAGGCTGACCGGCGCTGCTTCGTCATCACGCACCGTCGTCGCACCGATGTCATCCGGGGCGCCGCCGGCATCAGCCGCCTCGTCGCCGTGTGCGACGTCGACCGTGTCGGACACGGGCGGCTGCAACGCTGCCGACTCGGCGTCGCGCAGGCGACGCGCCGTTTCGAGCTGTTCGAAACGCGCGCGCTCGGAGACGAGCACACTGGCGTCGATCTGCGCCTGTCGACGCAGTCGTTCGAAGGTGTCGCGTGCGACACGCGCGGCGGTTTCGTGACGTGCCCCGTCGGCAGCATCCGTGTCTGCGTCCTGCGCCGCCGGACGGTCGCCGTCGGCGTGCGGTTCGTCCGTGCGCGCGAGGTCGGACGTCGTTTCGGCTGCTTCGGCCTCCACCTGCGCAAGACGTTCCGCTTCGAGCCGCTCGGCTTCGAGACGCGCCGCTTCGGCTGCTTCGGCCTCGATCTGCGCGAGACGTTCCGCTTCGAGCCGCTCGGCTTCAAGGCGCGCCGCTTCTGCTGCCTCGGCCTCCACCTGCGCGAGACGTTCCGCTTCGAGCCGTTCGGCTTCGAGACGCGCCGCCTCGGCTGCTTCGGCCTCGATCTGCGCGAGACGTTCCGCTTCGAGCCGCTCGGCTTCGAGACGCGCCGCTGCTGCTTCGGCCTCGATCTGCGCGAGACGTTCCGCTTCGAGCCGCTCGGCGTCGAGACGCGCCGCCTCGGCTGCTTCGGCCTCGATCTGCGCGAGACGTTCCGCTTCGAGTCGCTCGGCTTCGAGCGTTTCCGGTGCCTCCTGATCAGTCTGATCGTCATCGGCACGCGTCGGATCCGACAGATCGCCCGACGCATCGAAGTCGTCGGGCAGATCGAATTCGAAGCGTTCGACCGGCGCCTCGGGCAGCCGGTCGCGCAGTGCGCTCACCTGTGCGGCCAGTGCGGTGCGCACTGCGATGCGGGGTTCGGGCGCGTGCAGCTGCCGCAATGCTTCGCGGGCTGCGACACAGACGGCGTCGAGCACCGGCGTGACGTCGGCCTCGGGCGCCGTGCCTGCCGCGACCAGGCGCCGCGCATACTCCTCTGCGGGGCCGAGCAGCAGGCCGATCGCGGGCACTTCCGCCATCGCGAACGCGCCGTGCATGGTGTGCAGCGCGCGCAGCAGGCGTTCGCCATCGGCAGGCATGCCGGCATCGATCGCGCCGAGCCAGTCGCCGACGGTCTGCAGGTGGCCCTGGACTTCGGTGTCGAGAATTTCCAGCAGCAGCGCGTCCACCGACGCGGGCACCGTGTCGACCTCGTCCGTGGCTGCGACCGGCGTCGTCTCGGCGTCGTCGACGGCCGCGTCCTCGTGCGCGGCTGCAACCGTCGCGGCCCCGGATCCGTCGATGGCCGGCGATGCCGCGACGGTCCCGACTTCAGCGCTGTCTGCTGCGACGACGCGTGCGGCGGGTCGCGCCGGCATGGCGTCGTCGCCGGCGGCGATACGGGCCGCGTTGGCCTGCATCGTGTCGAGGTCGGCGCGTAAGGTGCCGTCCCCGCGCAGCACGGCCAGAAGCTCGGGCAGCGTGTAGAAGGCCTGGTCGACCATTTCGACCACGGCCGGCGTGGCGGGGCGCCCCTCGATCACCCGGTTGAGCATGGTCTCGATCGACCAGCTGAATTCGCCGAGTGCCTTCGCACCGACCAATCGTCCACTGCCCTTGAGGGTGTGGAAGACGCGCCGGATGGGCCGCACCCGCTCGATGTTGTCCGGCTGCGCACGCCAGGGTGGCAGCAGGGCATCGAGATTCTCGATCTCCCCGGCGAACTCCTCGAGGAACACTTCGCGGATTTCGTCGTCGATCTCGTCGCCGACATCCTCGAAGCCACCGGCGACGTTGCGCGCGGGCGACATCGACGGCGTCGACGGGTGCGGCGTCTCCACCGGCCCGGCTGTCGATACCGGTGCCGATGCCGGCGCCACGGTGGCCGGCGGCTCCCAGACGTCGATACCGCGCGCGAGCTGGTCCAGATCGACGCCCGGGGCACCGTCGCCGTCCTCGAACGGATCCGGTGCGCCGGCGGTCTCCGACGCCGCGTCCGCCGCGGGAAGCGGCCAGTAGCCCAGCGCCTCCAGGCTGCTGCGCGCGATGTCGAGGATGTCCGCGCGATTGGGGCGCTGCTCGCGCAGCGCCTCGAGGTAGTACTCCAGGCTCGCCAGCGCGTCGGCGAAGGTATCGAGCTGGCGGCCATTGGGCACGCGCTGGCGCGCGATCAGCTCGCGCTCGGCGTACAGGCGCACGCCGTCCAGATAACCGGTCGCCTGCGGCAGTTCGAGCATCGACAGCGCGCCACCGACCTCGGCCAGCAGGCGCGGCACTTCCTGCAGCTCGGCGTGGTCCCAGCTGGTCTCGACGAACGCGACCAGCGCCTGGCGCGCATCGGAGAAATTGGCGATCGCCTCGCGGACGAGGATCGTCATGGACTGCTGCGCTTCGACGGCCAGCGAATCGTCGGTGCCGTCGGTCACCTCGGCGCCGAGACGCGAGACCTGGTCGTCCAGCGTCGCATCGACGTAGAGCAGCGCGCCGGCGACATCGAGCAGCGTGTCCTCGCTGGCCGGCATGTCGCCGCCGACGATGTCGCGCATCGTGTCGCGCTGCTGCTGCACCACGGTACGGGCCGCGCCCAGGCCGAGCATGCCGAGCGTGTCGGCCACCCCGGCCAGCACTTCGACCTGCGGTTGCAGGCCGGCGATGTCCGTCGAGCCGGTGCGAAGGTGCAGGTCCAGTGCGTCCTTGACCCTCAGCAGGTCTTCCTTGACGGCCGCTGACACCGTGTCCAGCAACGCGCGGTTGCGGCCACCGAGGCTGCCGCGGGCGTGTTCGAGTTCGGCCGCGCTGGGCAGCTGCGCCTCCAGCGCGAACGCCTCGCGCAACGCCTCGAGCGCCGGATGCGCGGCATCGCTGTGGGCCACGTGGTAGAGCAGCTGGCGCGTGGGTTCCTGCGCGGCATCGGCCAGCGCGGCATCGAGACGCGGTGCCTGCGCGTACTGGCGCGCTTCGCGCTCCACGCTGGCGAACACCTGCCGCAATGCGGGATGCACGGCGGGCGCGAACGCGCCGTCGGACAGGGCCTCCGCCACGCGCGAGGCGACCCAGAGCATGCGGCGCTGCGTGTCGGCAGCGGCCTGTGCCGCCAACGCCGACAGGCCGGTGACCAGTGCACCGATATCGCCCGGGCTGCCCGCCGCGGGCCAGGCCTGCAGCGCGACACGCACCTGGCGCAGCGCGGCTTCGGGATCGAGGCCGGCATCGTCGACCGGCGCGTCTTCGGGCACCGCGCGCGCCAGATCCGGCGCGAACAGGATGCTCTCGCTCAGCCCGGTCTCGCCACGCGCGGCGCGCAGTTCGTTGAGCAGCGGCAGCAGCACGATCGGGATGTCGCGATGGCCGCCCTGCAGGCGCTCGAGGTAATCGGGCAGCAACAGCATGCCGCGCAACAGGGCCGCGGACGCGATGTCGCGGTCGGCCGTCGCACCGTCGCGCAGCGCATCGGCCAGCCGCTCCATTTCCTCCACGACCATGGCCGGGGCATACAGCTCGACCATGCGCAGCGTGCCCTGCGCCTGGTGCAGATACCCGGCGCACAGACGCATGCGGCCCGGATCGTCGGGCGCGTCGACGAAGCCTTCCAGCTCGATCCGCGCCTGCCGCAGCACTTCGTCCAGCTCCGGCTTGATCCAGCCGAGCATGGTGTGGTCGAGGGCGACGCGCAGGCCGCTCATGCGGCGGCTCCGCGAAGGACGCCGCGCGCATGCGCGCAAATGAAACAGACGGTCATGAAATCCGTTCCGTGGCTCAGGCCGGCAGCTTGAAGTCGGCGACCGAGCGACGCAGGTCGGCGGCGAGTTGCGCCAGGTTGCCGATCGACGCCGCGGTCTGGTTCGCGCCCTGCGAGGTCTGCTTGGTGATCGACTGGATCGTGTGCATCGCCGTGGTGATGTTGGTCGCGGCCGAGGACTGCTGGTGCGCGGCCGAGGAGATGCCCTGGATGAGGTCGGCGAGGCTGGTCGAGACGCTTTCGATCTCGCCCAGCGCGGTGCCGGCGTCTTCCGCCAGACGCGCACCGGCGACCACTTCGGACGTCGTCTGCTCCATCGACGTCACGGCCTCGTTGGTGTCGGACTGGATCGTCTGGACCAGCGTTTCGATGCGGCGCGTCGCATTCGTCGCGCGTTCCGCGAGACGCTGCACTTCGTCGGCCACGACCGCGAAGCCGCGGCCCGCCTCACCGGCGGAGGCGGCCTGGATGGCCGCGTTGAGCGCCAGGATGTTGGTCTGCTCGGAGATGTCGTTGATCAGTTCGACGATCGAGCCGATCTCCTGCGAGCTTTCGCCCAGGCGCTTGATGCGCTTCGAAGTCTCCTGGATCTGGTCGCGGATCGAGTCCATGCCGGCGATCGTCTCGCGCACCACGCCCGCGCCCTTGGTCGCGATCTGCACCGAGCGCTGCGCCACGTCGGCGGACTCGGCCGAGTTCTTCGAAACCTGGTCGATGCTGACCGCGATCTCGTTGATCCGGTCCGATGCCGAATTGATTTCCTGTTCCTGATGCTCGGCGGCCTCGGCCAGATGCATCGCGGTGGCCTGGGTTTCCTGCGCGCTGGAGGCGACCTGCACCGAGGTGTCGTTGATCGTCTGCACCAGGCTGCGCAGCTGCTCGATCGCGAAGTTGATCGAGTCGGCGATCGCGCCGGTCATGTCCTCGGTGACCGTGGCCTTGACCGTGAGGTCGCCTTCCGCGAGCGATCCCATTTCGTCCAGCAGGCGCATGATGGCCTCCTGGTTGCGGTTGTTGAGTTCCATCGTGGTCTCGTAGCGCTCGCGCTGCGCGCGGTTGAGCGACACGAGCAGACCGGCGATGGCGACCAGCGCGATCAGGCCGGACACGATGCTGATCCAGATGTTGCCGAGGATGCTGCGGTCGGTCAGCGAGCCGAAAGCGGTGAATGCGTTGAACAGCGATTCGCTGTCGGTCAGCAGCTGGTCGGAACCGGCCACCAGCGCGCCGGCGGCGGCCTGCGCCTGGAACAGCTGCTCGCTGCTGCCGAGAATCGCCTCGAGCTCGGCGCGCATGCGCGCCCAGGTCTCGTCGGCGCGCGTCAGTGCGGCGAGCGCGTTGCCGTTGGTCAGCGCCTGCAGTTCGCGCGACGGATCGCCCTCGCGCAGGCCGGTCATGACCTGCTGGAAATCTTCCGCATTGCGACGCAGGCCCTGGCCCGCGATCGCCGCGCCGGCGCCACCGGCCTGCACTTCGGTCACGCGGCGCGCCATGTCGCCGGCGATCACCACCTGGCGCAATGCCATGTACACCTGCGAGGACGGCGAGCCGCTGCTCGACATCGCGCGCACCAGTTCGTCGAGCAGGGCCTGCAGCTGCGGCACGCCTTGGCTGAAACGCTGTGCCTGGCCGGCGAATGCGGTCACCGCGGCCTCGCTGTCGGCGAGCCGTTGCGCACTGGCGGCGAGCGGCGTCCAGGTCTCGGTGACCTTGGCGACGGGCCCGGCCACGCCGGTGGTGTCGCCGAAGTTCGCGTTGAGCTGCTGGATGTCGCCGTCGATCTGCGCGCGCGTGGCCTTGAACGTGGCGAACGCGGCCGCGTTGCCGCGGACCGCATCGCTGCCCTGGTTGGCCAGACGCTGGCTGTCCACGCGCAGGTTCGAGGCCGCGGTACTCGCACCGCCCAGACGCGAGGCTTTCCAGGTTCCGTAACCGGTGTTGAGGACCAGGATCGCGCCGGCGACGATGAGCAACACGACCCAGAAGTTCGTGCCGAAGGTGCGGCGTTTGACGACAAGGGTATCGGCGGCTGTGCTCATGCGTGCTGTCCGTTCCTGATGCGGTGTGCGACGACGGCCATCAGGCCGCGGCGTGTCTGAATTCCGGGGTGCGACCGAGTCGTTCGAGGCTGAAGACGCCCCAGGTCGCGTTGGCGTGCGCGTAAGCGCGTTCGACGAAGTGGCCGTAGCGGCCTTCGGCGATGCGATCGGCCGACACCTCGTCTTCCTCGAGGAAACTGCGCTGGCCGAACAGTTCGTCGATCGTCAGCGCGACGTCGCCGCCGGGCTGGCGCACGATCAGCACGCGCTGGCTTTCCTGCAGCACCGTGCGCTCGCCTTCGAGAAACTGCTTGAGATCGACGATCGGCAGCAGGCTGCCGCGGATGTTGGCGACGCCGAGCACCCACGGCTGCGCGCCGGGCACCGGCGTCACCGGCGGCATCGGCAGGATCTCGATGACCTCGTCGAACGACGAGGCCAGCATCCGCCGGCCGATGCGGTAGCCGACGCCGCGCCACAGGCCGGGCGCATCGAGCTGGTCGGGCAGGCCGACGCTGTGCGCCAGACTGCGCCGCTCGTACTCGGCAAGGACGGCGAACGCGCCCGTCGCGGGCGCGTCGGACTGCACGGCGGACATCAGCCCGCCAGAACCGCGTTGACCTGACTGATCAGCGCGTCCTCGGTGGGCGGCTTGACGATGTAGCCCTTCGCGCCCTGGCGCATGCCCCACATGCGGTCGGTCTCCATGCCCTTGGTACTGATGATGATCACGGGGATGCCGCCGGTTTCGGCGTCCTTGGCCAGCGCACGCGTGGCCTGGAAGCCACTCATGCCCGGCAGGACGACGTCCATCAGTACGAGGTCGGGGCGCTCGCGCTTGCACGCGGCGATGCCGTCCTCGGCGTTGCCCGACGCGGTGACCTGGTGCCCATGGCGTTCCAGCCACTGGGTCAGTACCGCGGTATCGGTCGGCGAATCCTCGATCAACAGGATGCGTGCCATGCCCTGCTCTCCCCTGATCAGGCGTTGACGTGCGTACGGATCGCGTCGAGGAGTTCCTCGCGCGTGAACGGCTTGGTGACGTACTGCTCGGAGCCGACGATGCGGCCGCGGGCCTTGTCGAACAGCCCGTCCTTCGACGACAGCATGATCACCGGCGTGTTGCGGAACACCTGGTTGTTCTTGATCAGCGCGCAGGTCTGATACCCGTCCAGCCGCGGCATCATGATGTCGACGAAGATGATCTGCGGCTTCTGGTCGGCGATCTTCGCGAGCGCTTCGAATCCGTCGACAGCGGTGACGACCTCCGCGCCTTCGCGACGCAACAGCGTCTCGGCGGTGCGGCGGATGGTCTTCGAGTCGTCAATCACCATCACCCGCAGCCCGTCGAGGCTGCCGGAGGACGGCTTGTCGTCACTGGTCATGCAATCTCCCCTGGTGCGCGGCGCGGGACTTCGCACGCCGGTGCAGGACGGAGTTATACCGCGGCGCGGCGTCGAGCTGTCAAGAATTTCACACGCTTTGTGCGCAGTGCCTCGAAATGCGGCGGCGCGGCACGGGAACCGCCCCTGATAAGATCGGGCGCCCCAGCTCCCGCAGGTCCTGCACATGTCCCTGGATGTCGTCGTGGTGATGGACCCGATCGGGTCGATCAAGATCGCCAAGGACTCGACGTTCGCGATGCTGCTCGAAGCGCAGCGCCGTGGCCATCGGCTGCACTACGTGATCCCGGGCGGACTGTCGATGACCGGCGGCGACGCGGTCGCGCGGACGGCGCCCCTGACGGTGCGCGAGGACGCCGGCGACTGGTACACGCTCGGCACGCCCACGATGCGCCGCTTCGGCGCCGGCGACGTGGTGCTGATGCGCAAGGATCCGCCGGTGGACCCGGAATTCATCGGCGACACGCAGATCCTCGGCGTGGCACAGCGCCAGGGCGCGCAGATCGTCAACGATCCGCAGGGTCTGCGCGACATGAACGAAAAACTCGGCGCGCTGGCGTTTCCGCAGTGCTGTCCGCCGACGCTGGTCAGTCGCGACGCGGCGTTGCTCAAGGCCTTCGTCGCCGAACACCGTGACGCGGTGCTCAAGCCGCTCGACGGCATGGGCGGCCGTTCGATCTTCCGCGCCGTCGCCGGCGACGCCAACCTCAACGTGATCCTCGAAACGCTCACCGACGGTGGTCGTCGCCTCGCGATGGCGCAGCGGTACCTGCCGGAGATCACGGCGGGCGACAAGCGCATCCTGCTGATCGACGGCGTGCCGGTGGACTACTGCCTGGCGCGGATTCCGCAGGGCGACGAGTTCCGCGGCAATCTCGCGGTCGGCGGCCGTGGCGAAGCGCGACCCTTGAGCGAGCGCGACCGCTGGATCGCGGCGCAGGTCGGCCCGACACTCGCCGCGCGTGGCATGCGCTTCGTGGGTCTCGACGTCATCGGCGACTGGCTGACCGAAGTCAACGTCACCAGTCCGACCTGCATCCGCGAAATCGATGCGGCCTACGGCACCAACATTGCCGGTCTGCTGTTCGATGCCATCGAACGCGGCCCGGTCGCGTCGCGCACGCCCTGACGCGCGCCGCGTCGCAGACGATGCAGGCCGCCGCGCCGCCACCGCAGATCGACGACGGCGCGCGCCTGGGGGCGACACTGGTGCTGTCGCTGCTGGTGCACGGCCTGCTGGTGCTGGGCATCGGCTTCGCGACCGAGGACGCCGCGCCGGTGATGCCGACGCTCGACGTCATCCTCACCGAAACCACGAGCCCGCTGACCCAGGCGCAGGCCGACTTTCTCGCCCAGGCCAGCAACCAGGGCGGTGGCGAACACGAGCGCACCAACCGGCCGCGCGAGGCCCAGCTCGGCCAGGTGCCGCAGGACACCACCGGCGTCGCGCCGATGGAAGTGCGCGCGCAGTCGCCGGATGCGCAGCCGCCGCCGCGCGAGCGCGTCGTCGCCAGCACGCGCGGCGAGACCACGCTGCCGAGCGAGGATCCAACCCGCCAGAGCGATCCGTCGACGCTGCCGCGCGGACCGGAGAAGATCGAGCGCGATCTGGAAATGGCGCGGCTGGCCGCCGAGATCCACATGCGTTCGGAGCGCTACGCGCGCCGGCCCAAGCGCAAGTTCGTCTCGGCCAGCACCCAGGAGTACGCCTACGCGGCGTACCTGCGGCAATGGGTCGACCGGGTGGAGCGCGTCGGCAACCTCAACTATCCCGACGAAGCGCGGCGCCGTCGGCTGGCCGGCGAACTGGTGATCAGCGTGGCGATCCGCCGCGACGGTTCGGTCGAGCGCGCTGACATCATCCGCAGCAGCGGCGCCCCCCTGCTCGACGACGCGGCGCTGCGCATCGCGCGGCTCGCCGAACCGTACCCTCCGCTGCCGGCCACCGGCGACGAAGTCGACGTGCTGCATGTCACCCGCACGTGGAACTTCCTGCCGGGCGGCGAATTGATCGACGACCGCTGAGCGTGCTGCGGGCGCTGGTCCCTACAAGGTCCGCCAGCCGAAGCCGTCGCCCGACCGCCAGAACACGCCGCGCGCCTGGCCGTAGATCGCGGCCGCGGGCACGAAACCGAAGTAGCGGCCGTCGATGCTGGCACCGCGATGATCGCCGAGCACCAGCACCTGCCCCTCGGGCACGTGCAGGCCGCGCAGATCGGGACCGCCGCCGGCATCGAGATTAAGCACCACCTGCACGTCGCCGAAGTCTTCCGGCGCATCGGGCCGGCCGGCGAGCGGCGCGCCGTTGATGGCCAGCCGTCCAGCGACCAGATCGACGCGATCACCGCCCACCGCCACCACGCGCTTGATCAGGCGCGTGCCGTCCGATGGTGACCGGAACACCACCACGTCGCCGCGCGCAGGCGTGTCGCCGCCCCACACCGCCCATTGCGTGAACGGCACGCGCAGGCCGTAGGCGCGCATGTCCACGACCACGCGATCGCCCGGCAGCAGGGTGGGTTCCATCGAACCGCTGGGCACGTAGTAATGGTTCGCCAGCGAGGAGCGTGCGACCAGCAGCAGCCCGAGCAGGCAAACCAGCGGCAGGCCTTCGCGGCGCAACCAGCGCCGCACGCGGACCCCGCGCGGACCGGCGCGCCAGGGCGAGGGAGTCGGGGGCGTCGCGGTCATCTCGCGGTCTCCAAACGATGCGTGGCTCAGGCCGGGCCGGACGTGCCGGACGCCGCGGCGCGGCGTGCAGCCCGCAGGGCGACCTGTTCGACGAGGGTCAGCGCGACGTTGTCGCGCAGATACGCAGGCTCGACGCGTTCGGGCGCGATCGCTTCGCCGCGCGCGAAGGCCGCCGCCGCCAGCCGCGCGAGATCGGCCGCACGTGGCAGCGCGGTCGCATCGACCTGCGCGAACCGCGCGCCCAGACGCGACGACAGGGCGTCGTCGACGGCCGAAAATCCGGTGCCAACACCCGACCACCCGCCTGCGTCACCGGGCAGGTCCACCGCACCCGGGGCGGACACACGGGCCGGCCCGAGCGCGCGCAGCCGCGCGCCATCCTGCGCGAACGCCTGGCTGTAGACCTCGCCCATGCGCGCGTCGATCGCAGCCAGCACCGACGCGTCCGGCGCCGTCTGCGCGCGCATCGCCAGCACTTCGAGAGTGGAGCACGCGATGACCGGGCGATCGAGCGCGAGGGCGACGCCCTGCGCCAGCGCGATCGCCAGACGCACGCCGGTGAACGCGCCGGGACCGCGACCGACCGCGACCGCATCGAGCTGGTTGCGGGCGATGCCGGCCTCGTCCAACAGCGCCTCGGCCCAGGGCAGCGCGAGCTCGGCATGCCGGCGTGGCGCGATCTCGAAGCGCTCCAGCACGCGACCGTCGTCCCAGACGGCGACCGAGCAGGCTTCGGTGGCGGTTTCGAATGCGAGCAGTTTCATGACGGTCGGGCGTCTGGCGTCGGAAGTGGGGAGTCGGGCGTCGGATCGAACGCCATTGTCGCAGGCACGGGCGTCGCGTCGCGCGCGAAGAATGCGGCGACCGTCGAGATTTCGCGCGTGCGTGGCAGCGGTGGCAGCGAATCGAGGAACACGCTGCCGTAGCTGCGGCCGAGCAGGCGCGGATCGCACAGCACCAGCACACCGCGATCGAACTCGGTGCGGATCAACCGGCCGACGCCCTGCTTGAGCGCGATCACCGCCTGCGGCAGCTGCTCGTCGCGGAAGGGATTGCCCCCGCCGCGCCGGATCGCGTCGAGCCGGGCCTCGAACACCGGATCGTCGGGCGCGGCGAACGGCAGCTTGTCGATGACCACGACGCTCAGCGCGCCGCCGGCCACGTCGACGCCTTCGCGAAAACTCGCCGCACCCAGCAGCACGCCGTTGCCCGATTCGCGGAAGCGCTGCAGCAGCACGTGGCGCGGCGCCTCGCCCTGCACGAACAGCGGCCAAGGACAGTCGCGGCTGCCGTCGCGCAGCAGCGCCGCGGTCTCACGCAGGGCGCGATGCGACGCGAACAGCAGAAACGCACGACCTGCCGAGGCTTCGAGCACAGGCAGCACCGCATCGACCACGGCGCGCGTGTAGTCCTGCGCCGACGGCTGCGGCAGCTTCGGCGGCAGATAGCACAGCGCCTGGTGCGGCCAGTCGAAGGGGCTGGGTGTCAGCAGGGTCTGCGGCGCTTCGATGCCGAGGCGCTCGGCGATGTGGTCGAAGTGGCCGTCGACCGCCAGCGTCGCCGACGTGAAGATCCACGCCGCGCCCGAGGCTTCGCGATGCGCGCGCAGCGGCGCCGAGACATCGAGCGGCGTGCGCTGCAGGCGGAAGCCGCGTGGCGTGAGTTCGTACCACAGCACACCTGCGTCGTCGGGCGTCGGCTCGGCCATGTCGACCGGGGACTCTTCGTCGTCGAACAGCGACTCCGCCGCCACGCTACCGTCGTTCCACCGCCGCAGCCTGGTGACGAACGCCTGCGCGCGGGCATGACAACTGTCGAAGCCCGGGGACGCTTCGCGCAGCGGACCGAGCGCGTCGCGCAGATGCAGCAGCGCATCGTCGAGTGCATGCAGTGCGTCCTCCACCGCAGGCTCGTACAGCGCGCGGTACCGGGTGCCACGCGGCGGCAGCCCCTCCATCGCGGTGCGCAGCGTGCGCGTCGCCTCTTCCAGCGCATGCGCCGGCGACTGCAGCACCGGCAACGCGCCGGGCACGTCCTTGCATTCGGCGATCGCATCGCGCGCCAGCTCGACCAGCGGCCGCGCGCTCATGCCCTCGCCGAAGAACTGCGCGGCGAGTTCCGGCAGCTGGTGGGCCTCGTCGACGATGAACACCTGCGCGCCCGGCAGGATTTCGCCGAAGCCTTCCTGCTTCAGTGCCAGATCGGCCAGCAGCAGATGGTGGTTGACCACGACCACATCGGCTGCCTGCGCGCGCTGGCGCGCCTGCACGAGAAAGCACTCGCTCCAGAACGGACAGTCGTTGCCGAGACAGTTGTCGACGGTCGAGGTCACCAGCGGCAGCAGCGGCGTGTCTTCGGGCAGGCCGTCGAGTTCGGCCATGTCGCCCATGCGCGTGCGCCCGGCCCAGGCGGCGATGCGCTGGAACTGGTGGATCTGTTCGCGCGAAGCCAGCCGCGGTTCGCCGCGCGCCTGCTCGAGGCGATACAGACACAGGTAATTCGCGCGGCCCTTGAGCAGCGCGCTGCGCAGTCCACTGCCGAGCGCATCGCGTACGCGCGGCAGATCGCGGTGGAACAGCTGGTCCTGCAGTGCGCGTGTGCCGGTCGAGACGATCGTCTTCAGCCCCGACAGCAGCGCCGGCACCAGATACGCGAAGGTCTTGCCGGTGCCGGTGCCGGCCTCGGCCAGCAGCGTGGCCCGCTGGTCGATCGCATCGGCGACTGCCATCGCCAGCGACTGCTGGGCGACGCGCGGCCGGAACGCGGGAATCCGTTCCGCCAGCAGGCCGCCTTCGACAAGCGCCTCGCGGCTGCGGTCCGCGAGGCGGGCGTCACGCGCGTCGAGCACGGGCCCGGCCGATGGCGCGATCAGTAGCGATTGGGCCCGGCGACACGGCAGCCGTCGGCCTGGCCGCGCGCCTGGGTCGCGCCTTCGGCATCGCCGGTCGACAGGCGCACCTGTTCGAGTGTGACCCAGTGGCGCCGGCATAACGGCCCCACCTGCGCGCCGAGCGCGTAGGCGCGTTCGGCCAGTTGCGTGGCCCGGGGCAGATCGTTCTGCAGGATCGCGAGTTCGGCGCGCTCCTGCAGCAGGGCGGGATCGCTGTCGACGATCGTCATCGCTTCGTCGAGTGCGGCGACGGCGCCCGCCAGATCGCCCTGCGCTTCCAGCGTGACCGCGCGTGCACGCAGGTCTTCGACCATCGGATCACGCAGCGGCTGCACGGCGAGTTCGCCGTCGCCATCGCCCGCGGATGCACGGATCGCCTGGACCATGGTCGCCGGCGGAATGGTCGAGACCGGCGCGGTGTCGGCGGTGGTCGGCGACGGGCTGGCGCAGGCGACGAGCACGAGCGCGGCGGACAGTGCGGACAGGCGGAACGCGAGACGGAACGGATGCATCAGGGTGACTCCTCGACAGGCGGTACAGGCGCAGGGGCCGGCACGGGGGCCGGCGGCGCGGTATCGGCCGGCGACGCGGCCTCCTCATCACGGCCGAAGCCGAAGAACTCGCGCCAGCCGCGGCGCTCCTGCTGCACCGGCGCGCCCGTCGCATCGACGAGATTGCCGTTCGCGTCGACGAAGGTCTGGTTGGGATCGTAGGTCGGGCACGGCTGATACGGCGGCGCGTAACCGGCGACGAAGGCGAAGCGGCGCGCGTCGGGGCAGTCGGCGTCGGTGCTGTTGGACTGCGCGACCCACTGCCATTCGAGCCCCGCATCGCCGACTTCGAGTGGCGCACTCGGCAGGCGCGAGAAGATGCCCGACCACACACGCATCGCGCCGGTCGCGCCGTAGAGGCCGGTCTGCTCGTTCTGGTCGTTGCCGACCCACACCACGGCCAGGTGATCGCCCGTCCAGCCGGCGAACCAGCTGTCGCGCCCGTCGTTGCTGGTGCCGGTCTTGCCGGCGGCATTGAGCCGGCCCAGGCCGTCGCTGACCAGCTGCCGGCCGGTGCCCGAGGTCACCGCATGCTGCAGCGCCAGCGTCACCAGACGCGCGGCGATCGCGTCGCCTTCCTGCGCCGGGCGCGGCGCATTGTCGTAGCGGTTCACCACCCGGCCCTGCTCGTCGATGACCCCGCGCACGGCGCGCAACGGCTGGATTTCGCCACCGGAGGCGAGGAACTGGTAGAGCTGGGCCATCGCGTACGGGCTCTGGTCCATCGAGCCGAGCGTCAGCGAGGGATTCGGTGTGGCGCGCACGCCGGCGAGCACGTGCACCAGGTCGGCCAGCGCGCGCGCACCGACGGCTTCGCCGACGCGCACGGTGGCCTGGTTGTAGGAGCGTGCCAGCGCATCGATCATCCGCACCGTGCCGTGGCTGCGGCCATCCGAATTGCCGGGCGACCAGCGCCGACCGTTCTCCAGCGTGATCGTCACCGGGGAATCGTCGACCCAGCTCGCGAGCGAGTACTGCGACGGATTGCCGAACGCGAGCAGATACACGAATGGCTTGAGCAGCGAGCCGACCGGACGGTGGGCCTCGACCACGCGGTTGAAGCCGTGTTCGACCGGATCGCGGCTGCCGACCGCCGCCACTACTTCGCCCGAATGCACATCGGTGACGACCAGGCCCGTCTGCAGCGGCGGGCGCTTGCCAGTGGTCAGGTCCTTGATCGTCCGCACCGTCGAACCTTCGGCGTAGGCCTGCGCGGAAGGGGCCATCGCGGTCATCACCGACAGGCCTGCGCCCTGCAGTTCGCCGGTCGGATAGTCGCGCGCCAGCTGGCGGCGCACGAGGTCGACATAGGCCGGGAAGCGGTTCGCGGCGATGCTGCCGGGCGTCTCGGTGACGCCCAGCGGACGCTTGACCGCACGGTCGTGCGCGGCCTGGTCGATCAACCCGGATTCGAGCATCTTGCCGAGCACGAAATCGCGACGCTCCCGCGCGCGCTCCGGATTGCGGCGCGGGTCGTAATGCGAGGGACCGCGGATGATGCCGACCAGCAGCGCGACCTGCTCGGTTTCCAGATCGTCGAGACGACGGCCGAACCAGAATTCCGCACCCGCGGCGACGCCGTGGATCGCCTGCGCGCCGCGCTGGCCCAGATACACCTGGTTGAGATACGCCTCGAGGATCGGGCCCTTGCCGTAGCGGGCCTCGATCAGCATCGCGTAGAGGATTTCGTTGAACTTGCGCGTGTAGGTCTGCTCGCGGCCGATGCCGAGCAGGCCGCTGCGCGCGAGCTGCTGGGTCAGCGTGCTGGCGCCCTGGCGCGCTTCGCCGGCGCGCATGTTGATCATCGCCGCACGGACGATGCCGCTCAGGTCGATGCCGTGGTGATGGGCGAAATCCTTGTCTTCGACCGCCTGCAGCGTGTCGGTCAGCAGTTGCGGCACCTCGTCGATGCGCACCAGCCGGCGCTCTTCCTGGCGCTGGCCGTAGAGCGTGGCGATGCGCGCCGGGTCCATGCGCGCGACCTTGAGCGCGCGCTCGCCGGCGCCATCGCGCAACCGCGACACGCGGCCACCCGACAACGTCACCTGCACGCGACCGGGCGCGACCGCGCCGTCGACATCACGGTAGCCGCGACTGGAGATCGTCCAGCGCCCGCCCTCGCTCGCGTAGGTGCCCGGCTTGACGCCGTCGCCTTCGCGATAGCCCGCGGCATCGAGTTCGGTCTTGAGCGTCGCGGCATTCATCGCCACGCCCGGCGTGAGCTGCAGCGGCCGCGCGTAGACGCGGGTCGGCACCTGCCAGGTCAGTGCACCGAACTTCTCGCTGACCTGACTGTTCAAGTACAGCGTGTAGGGAATCAGAAAACCGAGGCCGAGGCCGACCACGGCGAGCACCGCAGTCACCGCGCGCCGGCGCCACACCGGTGGCGCGTCGTCGTTCAGATCGTCGGTGTCGTCGTCTTCGTAATCGATCCGGGCCATGGCACCAGTCAGCCGTCGCCCGACGCGGAATGCGACAATGGGCAGCGGCGCGAGTCTAGCGCAGCGTCACGGCGTGCTCCGAGGGCGAGGTCGCCATCCATTCAGACTGACGGATCAACGCTGTGCCCGTGCTTCTGCGCTACCACTTCCAGAGACTCTCGGCGCGATGCCACCGTCTGCGACTGGCGCTGCATGCGCGTGGATGGCGTGGACTCTGGGAGCGTGTCGCGAACCGGTCGCGAGGCGCCGAGCCGCCGCAACCGACCGCCGCAGCGGTGGCGCACGACGCCAGCACCGAAGCCGGCACGGGCGCCGCGCCGGTCCGTATCCTGGTGATCGATGTCTCGACGCCGCGTCCCGACCGCGACTCGGGATCGATGCGCGCGCGTCGTCTGATGGCGCTGATGGTCGAATTGGGGTACGGCGTCGATTTCCTGCCCGAGGACGGCGTTCCCGGCGGGCATTACGCGGACGCGCTCGCAGCCGACGGCATCCATGTCGTGCACGTACCCGGTGCTCTGCAGCAAGCCCGCTGGCTGGTCGAACACGCTCCGCGTTACGCCGCGGTCATCGTCAGTCGGTACCACCTGGCAGAAGCCGTGTTCCCACTGCTGCGGCGAATTGCACCCCGCAGCCGGCTGATCCTCGACACCGTGGACCTGCACCACTTGCGGGAGCACCGCGAAGCCGAACGCAACGCGGATCGTCATCTGCTGCGCCTGTCTGCCGAAACGCGCAAGCGCGAACTGGCGATGGTCGATGCCGCGGATACCTGCTGGGTCGTCAGTCCGCATGAGCAGGCACTGCTGGCACGTGAGCGCCCGCGTGCGCTGGTGCGCGTGGTCTCCAATCTGCACGAACCGATGACGGGCGCGCCCGGGCCGGAGCGGCGCGCGGGCATCCTGTTCGTGGGCGGCGCAGCACATCCACCCAATCTCGATGCGGTGTCCTGGCTGCTTACGGACCTCTTCCCGGCGATGCGGAAGATCCTGCCCGCCCTCGAATTGCACCTCGCAGGCGAAGGTCTCGACCGTGTGGTACGAGAGCCAGATCCGGGCGTCGTGGTCCACGGACATGTCCCCGATCTCACGCCATTGCTGCAACGCGTCCGACTGGGCGTGGCGCCGCTGCGCTTCGGCGCCGGCGTCAAAGGCAAGGTGAATCTCGGCATGTCGCATGGGCTGCCGATGGTGGTCACCGAATGCGCCGCCGAAGGACTCCATCTCGTCGACGGCGAACACGCGCTGATTGCCGACTCATCGCAAGCGTTCGTCAGCGCGGTGGCAGCGCTCTGCTCCGACGACGCGATGTGGGTGCGGCTTTCGCAGGCCGGCCAGGACCTCACCCGACGACACTTCACCGCGGACGCGGCGCGCGACGCCGTGGCAGCATCGCTTCCCTCTCCGGATCCCGCCATCTGATGCGCCTGCTGCTGATCGCCTACGAATTCCCGCCGAGCCCTTCACCGCAATCGCTGCGCTGGACCTATCTCGCGAGGGAACTGGACCTGCTGGGGCACGAAGTCCACGTGCTGACCGCCGATCTTGGCGGCGAGACTCCTGGTTTGCCCGAATTGCCGGCACGCATCCGGATACATCGGACGTATCCCGGGCCCGTGCGCGGAATGCTTGCCCATCTGCGCAAGCGACGGCAGCGGAAGATTGACGCAGGACGTCTGCCCCCCCAGGACGATGCACCGCCCGACGGCTCGCTCGCGACCGTCATCCGCCCGCCGCGGAACTGGAAACAGAACGTGTCGGAAGGCATCCAGGCGGTCGCGCAACGCGTCCACTTCCCGGATATCCGCGGAGAGTGGCGCCCTTGGGGTCGGCGTGCACTGCGCCGGTTGCTAGAGACGGTGTCTCCCGACGTGGTAATCAGCTCCCATGAGCCGGCGACGACGATCGAACTCGCGCTGCTGGCGAAACGCCGTGGATTCCGTTGGATTGCCGATCTCGGGGATCCCGTGCTCGCGTCCTACACGCCCGCCAGGTGGAGACACCGGTCGGAAAAACTCGAACGGGCCATGTGTGCGGAAGCGGACCTGTTGACGGTGACGACCGACGCCACTGTCACCTTGATGCAGAAGCGCCACGGCCGTGAGGGCGCTTGTCTCGTGCTGCCACAGGGGCACGATTCACGGCGCGTGCCGGTGGCCAGCGTCGGCGTGCCCTTCGACCCTGATCGGCTGGAATTGCTCTACACCGGCAGCTTCTACCAGTTCCGTCGTCCCGATGCGCTGCTGGAGGGCCTGCTCGCAGTGCCGCAAGCGAGACTCACGATCGCTGCGATCACGGTTCCCGAGTCCATTCTGGAAGCGGCGCGGCGTGCGCCTGCGCAGATACGGCTTCTCGGATTCCGGCCGCATGGCGCGATCCTGGACCTGCAGCGCAGTGCCGACCTGCTCGTCAACATCGCGAACGACGACAGGACCCAGATTCCCGGCAAGGTGAACGAATATCTCGGGGCAGGCCGCCCGCTTCTGAATCTGGGGCCGGGAGACGATCCGGTGTCCCGCGTCATCACGGATCTTCGGCGCGGCTGGAACTGTCCCAACCTAGCGGGGCCAATCGCGGACTGCCTGCGGCACAGACTGGCTGAGAAATCCGTCCAGACACTGGATTCGACACTCGATCTGTCCCCGGCTGCGGTATCGGACGTCAGCTGGCCCGCAATCGCCGCGCGCCTGGACGCCGCACTGGCTCGAATGCCGACCCGCACCCGGCCGGATGTCAATTCGGGTTGATCGAGGCCGTGCGCAGGCGCTGCGCGAATTCCCGGTGCCCCGGCACCCCTGCATCGACGTCACGAGCCGATGCGAGCGCGGCTTCCGCGCCGGCGAGGTTGCCGGCGCCCAGACGTTCGTCGCCGATCGCCAGCCAGCGCTGCGCGAGCCGCCGGCGTGCTTCGCGCACCGCGCTGCCTGCGTCGCCGAGCACTTCGCGGGCATCCAGGCATGCGCGTGCACGTGCCAGGTTGTTCGCGCGCAGTCCCGCGTCGAAACACTGCCGCGCCGAGGGCAGCAGGCGCGAGGACGCGCGCGCGACCGCCGGATCGTCCGGCGCGACCAGACGCGCCGCGCGGATCTTGTCGTAGGCGCTGTCGCCGGGCGGCGTCAGCAGATCGCCACGGGCCTCGGCAGCAGTGGCCTGCTCCAGCAGCGCGTCCACCCGCTGGCGGCGCGCGCCCGCTGGCAGCTGCGGACCGAGGCGCGCATGTCGCGCGCGCGACCGTTCGACGTGCTCGCCGGCGACGCGTACCGCTTCGCTGTCGGCCGCCAGGGCGCGGGCTTCGCGCAACTGTGCATCGGCGTCGGCGAAGTTGAAGTCGCGCGCGAAGCGTTCGGCGCGATGCGCATAGGCCGCGCCCGCGTCCTGCAGTCCGCGTTGTGCGCGCGCATCGTCCGGATCGAACGCGAGCAGGGTGCGCCATTCGGCGACCGCGCGTTCGACACGGCCCGCTTCCAGATTGCGCGCCGCGCGGCGGCGCAGTGCATCGAGTTCCTCGGTCAGTCGTGCTTCGGTGTCGGGCAGATCGACATGGCCGGCATCGTAGGCGCGGACGCGCGCGATCGTGTCGGCCGCGTCGCGCAGGCCGCCTTCGCGCAGGCCACGCCGCGCGTCGTCGAGCAGCGACGCCAGCGCATCCTCGCGCCCCCGCAACGCATCCGCATTGTCGGGCTGCAGCGCCAGCACGCGGCGGTAGAGCGGCAGCGCGCTGTGCGTGCCGCCGTCGAGATCGCCCGCGGCCTGTGCAGCCTGCGCCGCGGCCACGAGCCGATCGAGTCCCGCGCCGGCCGCTTCCTTGCGCCGCAGCGTGGTCGCGACCGCGTCGACATGCTCGCGCGGCGCGGACAGCTCGCTGGCGAGTCGCAGCGCCGCGTGGGCGTCGTCGAAGCGGCCGTCCTCGACCGCTGCCGCCGCCTGCACCACCGCAGCGCGCGCGACGTCGGACAGACCTGCGCGGGGGCGGACGTCATCGGGATCCAGGGCGAGCGCCGCTTCGTAGAGCTGGCGTGCGCCATCGCCATCGGCGGCCGTCAGATGCCCGGCGGCGGTGGCGGCCGCGGCGTCATCGAGCAGTGCCTGGACGCGGGTCTCCGGCCACAGGCGGTCCACCAGGAACAAGCGCACGCACACCACCAGCACCAGGACGACCGCGAGCACGCCGGCCGCGATCCACGCGCCGCGCCGACGCGCCGCAGCGTCGACGGCCGCGGTGCGCGCACGCGACGCCACACGCGCCAGCCGCTCACGCGGTGGCGGCGTCACGGGATCAGGTCTGTCGGATTCGCGTCGCACGCGGCGCAGTATGGAAGACCGCCATGAACGTCCGCGTCACCGGCGTGCGGCATCCACGCCGGGCATGCCGTCGAGCTTGCCGAGCAGGCGCGCGAGCTGGCCGAAATCCGCCACCCTCACCCGCAACTGCAGACGCACCCGCGACAGGCCCAGCGACTCGCTCTGGATCGACAGCACGTGCACGTCTTCCTGCGCGATCGCGTTGCTGAGGTCCTTGAGCAGATGCCGGCGGTCGACGGCCTCGACGACGATGTCGGACGCGTGCCCACCGCTCGCGCGCCCCCACTCCACCGGCAGCACGCGCTGCGGCGCGCTGGCCGACAGCCGGAGGAACGACGGGCAGTCACGGCGGTGCACGGTCACGCCGCGCGCCCGGGTCAGGTAGCCGGCGATCGGCTCGCCCGGAACCGGCCGGCAGCAGCGCGCGACCTGCACCAGCAGATTGTCGACACCGACGACGTGGAACTCCGAATCGGCAGTCTTGGGGAGCCGCCGCGGCTGACGGAGCGGCAGTGTCGGCGCGGCAGCCTCGGCGGGCGCTTCCCGCTCGCGTTCCAGTTCCAGCAGCACGCGGCCGATCTGGTTGGGCCCCACATCGCCCAGCGCGACCAGCACCAGCAGATCGTCGACCGACGAGACGTTGAAGCGCGGCAGCACCGGCGCCAGATCCGCGTGCAGCAGACCGAGCCGGCGCAGGTCCTTGTCCAGCAGTTCCCGCCCCGCCTGCAGATTGCGCGCGCGGTCGAGTTTGTGGAACCAGTTGCGTACCTTCTCGCGCGATCGCGCGCTCGCCAGAAATCCATTGGCGGCGACCAGCCAGTCGCGTCGCGGCGACGGGGTCTTGGCCGTGAGGATCTCGACGCGCTCGCCGCTGTGCAGGACGTAATCCAGCGGCACGATGCGTCCGTCGACCTTGGCCCCGCGGCAGCGGTGGCCGACCATCGTGTGCACGTGATACGCGAAATCCAGCGGCGTCGCGCCTCGCGGCAGGTCGACGATCTCGCCTTTGGGCGTGAGCACGAACACGCGGTCTTCGACGAGCGCGTTGCCCAGCGCGCCGGCCAGCGATGGGTCGCCCTCGCCTCCGGGTTCGGTGTGCGCGTCGAGCAGGCGGCGCATCCACTCGATGCGCCGCTCGAGCGCGGCGGCGCCCGCGGACGAGGCGCGCTGCGAACCGCCGCTCTCCTTGTAACGCCAGTGCGCGGCCACGCCGAGCTCGGACGCCTCGTGCATCTCGCGGGTGCGGATCTGCACCTCCAGCGTCTTGCCTTCGGGACCGATGACGGCCGTGTGCAGCGAGCGGTAGTCGTTGTGCTTGGGGCGGGCGATGTAGTCGTCGAACTCGCTGGGAATGGGCGTCCACAGCGCATGCACCACGCCGAGCGCGGCGTAGCAGGCCGGAATGTCATCGACCAGTACCCGCACCGCGCGCAGATCGTAGAGCTCGCCGATCGGCACCTGCTTGCGCTGCATCTTCTTCCAGATGCTGTAGATGTGCTTGGGCCTGCCGGCGACCTCGCCGCGCACGCCCTGCGCGGCCAGCGCCTCGCCGAGCTGCACGCGGACCGCTTCGATGTGGCGTTCGCGACCCGTGCGCTTGTCGTCGAGCAGGCCGGCGATGCGGCGATACGTGTCGGGTTCGAGACAGCGGAAGGCCAGGTCTTCGAGTTCCCACTTCAGCTGCCAGATGCCCAGCCGGTTCGCCAGCGGCGCGTGGATGTCGCGGGTCAGCGACGCCAGCGCACGGCGCGCGCCGTCGTCCTCGCTGCGCGCCGCCACGCGCATCAGCGCCAGCTGCCGGGCCAGCAGCACCAGCACCAGCCGCAGATCGCGGATCAAGGCCAGCAACAGTCGCCGCAGGCCTTCGGGATTGCCCGCGCTCGCATGTTCGGCGTGCAGCGACCAGACCTGGTGCGCGGCGGCCAGGCCGTCCAGCAGCTGCGCGATCGCCGGCAGCCGCGCCGTCAGCGCCGCACGCCAGGCCGGCACGGCATCGGCGACGGCGGTCGCGACCACTTCGGTATCGGCGCCGAGCAGGCCCAGCGAGCTCACGGTATCCAGCAGCACCGCTGCATCGTCCTCGGCGATCTCCACATCGGTCGGCAGCGAGGCCAGCAATGCGCGCAAGGATGGTCCCGACGCGGCCATGGTCGGCAGCGCCAGCAGGCGATCGCGCAGGTTGTCCGGACGCTCGGGCATGGCCGCTCGATGCGGGCAGGACGGTCTACACTAGCGGCGCCCCGACCAGAGGAACAGAGCATGCGTGCAGTCCACAGTGTCTTGATCGCAGCGGCGCTCGCCGCGGCCTTGCCCGCCTACGCACAGCAGACGCGCATCGAGGATCGCCTGACGGATGCCGAGTTCCGCGCCGCGGGCCTGGGCAAGCTCGACGAAGCCGAGCTCGCACGCCTCAACGCCCTGCTTGCCCGGGAGATGGGCACGTCCGCCACGGATGCACCGGCATCGGCCGACGTCGAGGCGCGCATCGCGCAGGCGCGTGAGGACGGTCGCCGCGAGGCGGCGGTGGCCGCGGACCAGGGCGTGCGGCCGGCCGCGTCGCGCGAACCGGTGGAGAGCACCATCCCCGGCGCATTCACGGGATTCGCCCGTGGGCGCGAATACACGCTGGCCAATGGACAGGTGTGGCGGCAGACGGACAATGCCTCGATCGCCGGCGCGCGCGGCCAGGATGTCGGCGTGCGTATACGCCCCGGACTGCTGAGCGTCTGGTGGCTGCAGGTCGACGGGTACAACGCGCAGGCCAAGGTCGAACGCGTCCGCTGAGCCGACCGACACGGATTTCAACAGGAGCCCACCGATGCGCGCACTCTCCACTCTGGCACTCGCCCTCACGCTCGCATGCACAGGCGCCAGCGCCTGGGCGCAGACGTCCACGCTCGAGTCACGCATGGGCAGCGCGCAGTTCCGGACATCCGGCTTGCACAAACTCGACCCCGTCGAGCTGCGTGCGCTGGAGCAATGGTTGGCGAGCCAGATGACCGCGGCTCCGGCCACCGAGGCACAACTTGCCGAAGCGCGCGCCGCGGGACGAGAGGAAGCCGCCGCGTCGCAGACCGCATCCAAGGTGGCCCCCGAACCGGTGACCAGCACGCTGGTCGGCCGCTTCGAGGGCTTCAGGCGTGGGCGCGAATACACGCTGGCGAACGGCCAGGTCTGGAGGCAGGTCAACGAGGCCTCGCTCGACGGCGGCCGCGCGGAATCACCTGTTGTGGAGATCGAGCCCGCCCGGCTCGGCGGCTGGTGGATGCGCGTCGCCGGCTACAACCTGCGGTCGCGCGTCGAACGCGTCAGGTAAGCGCCGCCACCCGGGTCGCGAGCTTCTTGGGCGAGACACCGCCCTTGGCACCGAGTTCCTGGGCGAACAGCGAGACCCGCAGTTCCTCGATATCCCAGCGCAGCGCCTGCCAGTCGGGCGCGTCGCCACGGCCACGTGAGGCGGCATCGACGAGCGCGTCGACGAACGGTTTGACGTCCAGCATCCGCTGCTGGTCGCGTTGCGGATCGCGCTGCGCACGCTCGGCGCGCAACGACAGCGCGTGCAGCCAGCGCGCGTATTCCGACAGCGCCGTCGCCGGCACCGTCCGCAGGAAGCCCGGCGGCACCAGCGCGTGCAACTGGGCCTGCATGTCGTCGAGATTCGCGCGGGCCCAGCCCATCAGTTTCGATTCGAGTTTCGCGCGCACCTCGGCGACGCGGTCCAGGATCGCCTCGGCCTGCTGCAGGCGCGCCATCGCCTCACCGAACAGCGCCTTGCCGACCGCGTCGCGATGCGCCGTGAAGGCATCGACGTCGCGGATCGTCTCGAGACCGTCGGCGAGCAGCGCGGCCAGTGCACCGTCGACCAGATCCTCGCGCAGCCGATCGCCGGGCTTGCCGGCGCGCGGTGCGGCGGATTCGATCGCCGCGTAGAGCAACGCGGTCTTCGGTGCGACCGGCAGCTGCTTGCGCGCATGGCGCACGCGGTCCGCCAGCGCGATCGTCAGCAGGCGCCGCACGCCCTGGGGATGCAGGCGCCGCGCATGCGACGCATCGGCGTGGACCGCCAGGGACGCGGTCTCGCCGTCGTCCTGCAGCGCGGGGTATGCCGGCAAGCCGCCGGCGCCGGGAATCGAGACCGGTACCGGCGTCTCCGGAAAGGCGGTCAGCCCCGCCTGCTGCAGACCGTCGGCGGCGTGCGAGGCGAATGCACGTGCGGCGCGCTCACCGAAGCGGCGACGCAGATCGTCCAGGTCGCGCGACTCGGCGAGCACGGTCGCGCCCTTGCGGTCGCGCCCGGTGTCGACCAGACGCAGATTCGCGCGCAGATGTGCCTCCAGCGCCGTCTCGTCGAAATCCGACGCGGTAACGTCCACGCCGGCGAGCTTCTTCAGGAAACGCGCCAGCGTGCCGGTGAACGCATCCGCATCGCCGTCGCGCCAGGCCTGCGCGAATGCACGGGCGAAATCCGGCGCGGGCACGAAATTGCGACGCAGCGCTTTCGGCAGGCTGCGGATCAGCGCGGCCGCCTTGTCCTCGACGAAACCGGGCGCCAGCCAGGACAACCGCACCGGATCGATCGCATTGAGCAGATGCAAGGGCACCGAAACCGTCATGCCGTCGTCCACTGCACCGGGCTCGAACCGGTACGACACCGCGAGACGCGCTTCACCCAGCGCGATGAACGCCGGGAACAGATCGGCGTCCACGCCATCGGCAACCAGCAGATCGTCGCGGCTCCACGCCAAGGCCTGCTTCGCGGCCTCGGGCGCCTTGCGCCACCATGCATCCAGCGCCTGCGCCGACAACACGTCGGCGGGCAATCGCTGCGCGTACCACTGCGCCATCCATTCTTCGTCGACGACGAGTCCCGAGCGGCGCTGCTTGGCTTCCTCTTCGCGTGCGCGCGCGAGCGTGCGCAGGTTGCGCTCGACGACGTTCGCGCGGGTGTTGATCTCGCCGGTGACCAGTCCGTCGCGCAGGAACAGCGCGCGCGATTCGTCCGGATACAGCCGCCCATAATCGACCGGCTTCTTCGGTGCGAGCACGAGGCCGAACAGGCTGATCTGCTCGCTGCCGACCACGCGCCCCTGCGAACGCGACCAGCGCGGATCGTGGTGGCGCCGCGCCAGCAGATGATCGAGCTCACTGATGACCCAGTCCGGCTCGATCGCCGCGTTGGTCAGCGACCAGACCTTCTCGGTGTCCAGCAACGTCGCCGACAGTACCCACGGCGGCGGCTTCTTCGACAGCGGCGAACCGGGAAACAGCTGAAAGCGCCGTCCACGCGGGCCTTCGTACTGTCCGGACACGCGCCCACCGCCACCGGGATCGGCGCGATGGCCGACCTGGGTCGGCAGGCCGGCGATCAACGCGCGATGCAGAGCGATGAATGCCGCTGCTTCCGCCTTTGCCGCCATACGCGGATCCGCGTCCACAACTGCGTTGGCACGCGCCTCGATCGACCACCCGAGTTCCTCGCACTGCAGCCGCAGCTGCCGATGCAGTTCGCGCCACTCGCGCATGCGCAGGAAGCCGAGGAAGTTGCGGTCGCACCACTTGCGCAGCTGCGACTGGGTGAGATCGGCATGCGCCTGCCGGTAGCCGTCCCACAACTTCACGATGCCGACGAATTCGGATTTCGCATCGGCGAACTGCGCGTGCGCGGCGTCGGCCGCGCCGCGCTGATCGGACGGCCGCTCGCGCGGATCCTGGATGCCAAGGAACGAGGTGATCGCGAGCATCTCGTCCAGACAGCCATGCGCACGTGCGGCGACGAGCATGCGCGCGAGTTTGGCGTCGACCGGGAGCTTGGCCATCGTGCGGCCGGTCGCGGTGAGCCTGCGTTCGCCGTCGATCGCACCGAGCTCGGCAAGCTGCTGCCAACCGTCAGCGACCGCGCGCGGATCCGGCGGCTCGACGAAGGGGAAGGACTCGATGTCGCCCAGGCCCAGCGACAGCATCCGCAGGATCACCCCCGAGAGCGACGCGCGGCGGATCTCCGGATCGGTGTAGGCGGGACGCGATGCGAAATCGGCTTCCGAGAACACGCGGAAGCACGTGCCCGGCGCGATGCGGCCGCAGCGGCCCTTGCGCTGGTCGGCGCTGGCCTGGCTGATCGGCTCGATATGCAGGCGGTCGAGCTTCTGCCGCGGGCTGTAGCGCTTGACGCGCGCGAGCCCGGGATCGACGACGTAATGGATGCGCGGCACCGTCAGCGAGGTTTCGGCGACGTTCGTCGCCAGCACGATGCGTCGCTGCGGGCCCGGATTGAACACGCGGTCCTGGTCCTTCGCCGACAGCCGCGCGTACAGCGGCAGCACCTCGGTGTGGCGGTACTTGCGGCGTTCGAGCGCCTGGTGCGCATCGCGGATCTCGCGCTCGCCGGGCAGGAAAATGAGCGTGTCACCGGTGCCACGGATCTGCATGATCTCGTCGCAGACCGACACGATGCCGTCGAGCACGCTGCGTTCGCCTGCGTCGTCGCTCTCGCCTTCCAGCGGCCGGTAGCGCACCTCGACCGGAAAACCGCGACCTTCGACATCGACCACCGGCGCACCGTCGAAATGCTCGGCGAAACGCGCAGTGTCGATCGTCGCCGAGGTCACGATGAGCTTGAGATCGGGACGCCGGCCGAGCAGCTGCTTCAGATAGCCCAGCAGGAAATCGATGTTGAGACTGCGCTCGTGCGCCTCGTCGATGATGATCGTGTCATAGGCCGACAGCCAACGATCGGATGCGATCTCCGCCAGCAGGATGCCGTCGGTCATGAACTTGATCGCGGTCGCATCGCTGACGTTGTCGTTGAAGCGGACCTGGTAGCCGACCAGTCCGCCGCTCGGCACCTGCAGTTCTTCGGCCACGCGCTTGGCCACCGTGCGCGCGGCGATGCGGCGCGGCTGGGTGCAGCCGATCAGACCGGCCGCGCCGCGACCGGCGGCCAGGCACAGCTTCGGCAGCTGGGTGGTCTTGCCCGAACCGGTTTCGCCGGCGACGACGACGACCTGGTGGCTGCGGATCAGCGCGACGATCTCATCCGCCTTGCCGGCGATCGGCAACACCGGATCGACCTCGGCACGCGGCAGCTGCGCGGCGCGTGTCTCGCGCTGCCGGATCGACGCCTGCAGACGGGTCTCGAAGGCCTCGCGCGTGGCAGCGTCTTCAGGCGCCCGGCGCCAGCGGCCGAGCAGTCCGAGCAGCCGACCGCGGTCGCGCGTCGAGGCGGATTCGATCGCGGACTGGGCGTGCTTCAACGCGCCGTTCACCGCCTTGTCGCTGGAATGCTGCGTCACGCTTGGAACCCGCCCTCAAGTCACATATCCACAACGGATGCGCCCCTATTGTGGGCGCAATCCCCTCACTACCGGAGTCCTGCCATGGCCAAGACGAAAGCGAGCAAGCCCAAGAAGTCCACGACGGCACCGGTCGCCCCGGCGGTTGCGTCACCCGACGCGCAGTCCAAGGCGCCGGCCATCGATATCGGGATCAGCGACGCCGATCGCAAGGCGGTCGCGCAGCATCTGTCGGTGTTTCTCGCCGATGCCTACACGCTGTACCTCAAGACCCACAACTTCCACTGGAACGTCACCGGGCCGATGTTCAACGCCCTGCACGTGATGTTCGAAGGCCAGTACACCGAACAATGGAACGCGCTCGACGAGATCGCCGAGCGGATCCGTGCGCTGGGCTACAACGCGCCGGGGTCCTATGGCGAATTCATCGCGCTGTCGTCGATCAAGGAAGAGCCGGGCCTGGAGAAGGCACCGGACTGGCGCGAGATGGTGCGCCAGCTGGTCATCGGCAACGAAGCGGTGTGCCGCAGCGCGCGCAAGGCGCTGGACGTCGCCGATGACGCCGACGACGATCCGACCGAGGATCTGCTGACGCAGCGTCTGCAGACCCACGAGAAGAACGCCTGGATGCTGCGCTCCCTGCTGCAGTAAGCCCGATCCCCTGCACTACACACGCCCGGCTCGACCGGGCGTTTTTGCGGGCGCATTTCCATGTCGCCTGTCCGCTGCCTGTCCCCTGGGCGAGGACCCGACCCCGGTGGCATGCCGGCCCGCGCACGAGGTCCGGGAGACTGCGGCGATGCGGTGGGCCTGCACGCTGCGCAAGGGCGCGCTCAGCGGCGCGGATACAACGGCGGCAGGTCCGGGCTGTCCTCCCGTGCGGGCGCTTCACGCCACACCGCACCGCCGCGGAACGCCGTGCGCAGCGCCTGCCGCACGGCCGGCAGGTCGCCTCCGGTCCAGCGCGCCCGCTGCCATGCACCGATTTCCTCGCGTTGTGCACCGGATTCGAGACGCCGGGCCAGCGTGTCGAGATCCATCGCCGGGGGATCGCACAGCGCGCGCAGGGCCGCCTCGACGTCGGCGGGCGATCCGGTCTGCAGGACATGCATCAGGCGCCGGTGGGCCTGACCGGTTGTCGCGGGCGCCTGCGGTGACGCCGTCCCGGCAGCCGAGACGGCTGCCTTGCCGGCGCGCAGGCCAGCGTTCGGGCGGTGGCGATACAGCCGCCACGCCAGCCACGCGGTGGCCAGCCACAGCGCCGCGAGCAGCGCTGCGAGCGCGGGCCACAGCCCCGCGCGTCCCGCGGATGGCGATGCCTGGGCGGACGGCGCCGCCGCAGCCATGTCCGCCTGCGGCGTCGCGCTGCCCGGTGTCGCGCCCGCCGCGACCGCCAGCGTAATCGCCGGGGGACCGCTGGTCCGCGCGGCGCCCGCTCGCACGTCCCACCAGGCGATCCGCGGTGCAGCCACCGGCACCACGCCCTCCGCACGCGGCACCACCGCGTAACGCCGGGTCAGGCGCACCCGCGGGCGGCCGTCCTCGAAACTCTCGTCGTACTGCGGCGGCTCGGCGAACACCTGCGCGCCCTGCACTGGCGGCAGCGCAATCTCCGGCAACTGCGTGCCGACCGCGCCATCGAACACCGCTTCCAGCACGAACGTACTCGCCTCGCCGGCGCGGCCTTCCGTCGGTGCTTCCACCCAGCGCGCCTGCACGCCGTACAGCGGCAACCACGGCTGCGGTGCGTTCGCGGGCATCGCGCGCACGTCGAGCACGCTGGGCGGTCCGTTGGCCGACAGCTCGCGTGGGCCGCGATTGAACACGTCGTCGAACATGCCGCCACCCGCGCCACGCCCCTCGAAACGCGCACCGGGGATCGAGAGCGTGCCGCTGCGCTCGGGCACGATCTGGTAACGGCGCTCGACGACGCTGTAACGGCGTCCGTCGATGTCGCGGCTGTACTGCACGTCGCTGCCGATGCGCTGCATCGATGCGCCCTCGGGCGATGGCTGGTCGAGGCTGCCCGACAGCAGTGGCGTCGCGTAGTACAGCCGCAGCACATATCCGACCGACTGCTGCACGTACGGCGACTGCACGTCGATGTCCGCCTCGATGAAGGCCGGCGCACCATTGCGCGCGGCGGTGACGGCGGCCGGGGCCACGCTCAGCGACAGCGGTGCGGTACGTGCGCCGCCGACCTGCAGGGCCGGCACCGTGAGCACGCCTTCGCGACGCGGCCGCAGCGCCACGCCGTACAGCGAGCGCGTGACGCGGCGACCGCCGGTGATCTCGACTTCGCGTCGACTGGTATGGCCGCTGACGTCGAAATCGCGCGCCAGTGGCGCCCAGTCGGGCGTGTCACCAGCGCCGTCGGTTTCGACGTTGAGCGTGGTCGTTTCGCCGAGCGCGATGCGGTCGCGGTCGAGCCAGGCGCGGGTCTGCGCGTGGGCCACGCCAACAAGACCCGACAGCACCAGCATCACGACGACCCACGCCACGGACCGTGCGCGTGTGCAACATGCAGCCTTCATCGATCGCCTCCGGTGGCGCGACGTTCGTGTTCGAGCCGGAACTTGGCCCGCAGCAATCCACCCGGATCGTCGGGCACCCGCCGCAGCCACGCCGCGTTCGCCTGCTCGCGTTCGTCGCCGGTGTCGGCGCCGGTCGCGCCGGCGTCCGTGGTGTCTTCGTCGGACGGCTCCGTCCGACCTTCGAGTGCGCGCTGCATCTGTTCGCGCTGCTGCGCATCGGCGTCGCGCTGCGCCTGTGCGTCGGCCGGCGGCGGGGTGTCGGATGCCTGCGGTTCCGGTTCGTCCGGCGGCGGACGCGTATCGCCTTGCCCCTGCGTATCACCGGGCTGGCTATCCGAGGGATCGCCGGCGTCGCCCGGTTTCGGCTGGCTGTCGCCCTGGTCGCGTGGCTGCTGAGGCGCGCGTGGATCCTGCCCCTGCCCCGGCGGCGGCTTGCGGTTGCGCGCGGCCTCGACGGCATCGCGGTTGGCCTGCGCATCGGCCATGCCCGGCTGCTGCGACAGCGCCGCATCGTAGGCTGCGATCGCCTCGTCGAAACGCCCCAGCCGCGCCAGCGCATTGCCCCGGTTGTAGGCGGCATCGGCGCCGGGCAATCCGGTCCAAGCCTGGAGGGCTTCGTCGTAGCGCTCGCCGCGATAGGCCGATGTGCCCGCGCGCATCCGGCCATCGGCCACCTGGTCGGCGCGCTGCCAGGGTGTCGCAACCGGCGCCTGGGCCTGCGCGGGCAGCGGAAGCAGTGCCGGCAGCAGCGCAAGTGCGGCAATGCAGGCGAACGCCGACCCGCGCCGGAACGCCAGCAGCACCAGGGCGAGCAGCGGCAGCACCAGCCAGTAGCCTTCGTCGAGTACGCGGCGCACGCTGGCGTCGCTGTGGACAGACGCCGCGCCTGCAGTCGCATCCGGCGTCAGGACGCCGAGTGCGCGCAGATCGCCGTCGTCGATCGACAGCGCCCGATATCGGCCTTCCCCGGCGACCGCAAGTGCGCGCAGCGCGATTTCGTCGAGACGCGCATGCGCGAGCGCACCGTCGGCATCGCGATAGGCCGCGCCTGTCGCCGTGCCGAGCCCGAGCACCGAGACCCGATAGCCCATGCGTGCGGCGATCCCCGCCTCCGCCGCTGCAACCGTGTCCGCATCGCCGGTCACCAGCAGGATGTCACCGCGCAGGGCCTGCCCCTGCCGCAGCAGGCGTGTGGCGTGCGCGATCGCACGGTCGGCGCGGTGGCCGTCGACCGGCATGATCTCCGGTGACAGCGCATCGAGATACAGCGCCACGTTGCGCGCGTCGTCGGTCAACGGCGCAACGGTGAACGCGTCGTCGGCGTACGCCACCAGCGCGACCTGCCCTGCATCGCGCTTTGCCAGCAGGGTCGCCAGCTTCGCGCGCGCCTGCAGCAGGCGCGACGGCGGCAGGTCGCTCGCGGTACTCGCCGTGGACAGGTCGATCGCGACGACCAGCGGCGCCGCGCCCCGGGCATCCAGCGGGACGGCGACCTCGCGCCAGCCGGGACCCGCCAGCGCCAGGACCGCCAGCAGCCCGGCAAACAGCCATGCGACCAGACCGAATACGCCCCGACGGTCCGGGCGCGCCTCGAGCAGATGGGCGAGCAGATGCGGATCCACCGCCTCGCGCCAGGCCTCCGCGGTCCGTCGGCGTCGCCACCAGATCCCCGCCAGCAGCGGCAGGACCAGCCCCGCCCACAGCCAGGCAGGCCGCGCGAACTGCAGGGCATCCAGCACGTTCATGCGACCGCCCTGCGACGCAGTGGCACGAGCAGGCTCAACAGCAGGCACCCACACGCTGCGGCCAGTGGCAGCGGATACCGTTCGATGCGCGGCCGCAACGCCGGCCCGGGCTGGTCCACCGGCTCCAGGCGATCGATCTCGCCGTAGATGCCGGCGAGCTCGCCGGTGTCGCGCGCACGGAATGCCCGACCGCCGGTGGTATCGGCAATGCGCTGCAGCGCGGCCTCGTCGATGGCCGGCTCGCTGCCGGGCATCTGGAAGCCGAACATGCTGCCGGCGCCGGCATCGCTGCCGAACGCGATCGTGTGGACGCGTACCCCGGCATCGCGCGCCAGCTCGGCGGCCTTGTCGGGGGTCAGCACACCCGCATTGCTGACCCCGTCGGTAAGCAGGATCAACAGACGCTGGCCGCGCGGCGCATCCCGCAGGCGCTTGACTGCCAGACCGACCGCATCGCCGATCGCGGTTTCACGCCCCACCAGACCGACCACGGTCGCATCGAGTTGCTGACGCACGCTGTCGCGATCCAGCGTCATGGGAGTCATCGCGTAGGCACGCTGTCCGAACACGATCAGACCGATGCGGTCCCCGGCGCGGCGCTCGAGAAAATCGGCGATGACCGCCTTCGCGGCAGTGAGCCGGTCCACCGGGCGTCGCCCGACGACCATGTCTTCCTCGCTCATGCTGCCCGACAGGTCGACGGCGAGCATCAGATCACGGGCACTGCGTGGCGGCTGCTCGACCTCGCCCCACTGGACCGGACGCGCGGCAGCGATGCACAGCAGACACCATGCCGCCCACAGCAGCCATGGCGCACCCGAGGCGCCGCGCGCGTGGCCGGCGGTCGCCAGCGCGCCCAGTCCGCGATAGGGCACGCGCAGCGCGCCGCCAGTCTGCGTGGCTGCCGGCAATACACGTCGCGCGAGCGCCGGCAGCGGGATCGCGAGCAGCCACCACGGCCATGCGAAGACCTCGCGCAGCGCCTGCAACCAGCCGGCCGGCTCGCCCGTCATCAGGGGCGCCCCTGCATCAGCTCGACGAACCGCCCACGTGCGACCGCTGCAAGTGCAATGAGGTCCAGGGCGTCGGTATCCCGGCGGAACGCCGCATCGCGGAGCAGGCTACCCGCGCCCGTCGAGAACGGGGCATCCGGTACGCCGCCATCGAGGAACCGCAGCCACTCGTCCCCGCGCAGCCGGTCGGCATCAGCGCGCTGACGCCGCGCCGCGCGGCGCAACAGCGACGACATCGCTGCGATCCGGCCGGCCGCGTCGGACGCGGATGCGACCTCGGCATCGAACAGGCGACGCCATCGCCGCCGTTGCCAGGCCCGGAACAGCCGCCAACCCACGAGGGCGCACACCAGCGCCAGGATTGCAGCCGCCAGCCACCACCAGCCCGGTGCGGGCGGCCACCACGACGGCGCGGGCGACTGATGGATGTCGCGCAGGACGAGGTCGGGCATCGTGGCCATCAGACCGGCCGACCCCGGACGAAGACAGGCAGCCAGGCATCGCTCGGCGCATCGCTGGACAACGACTCGACGCCGATGCCGGCGCGTCGGAGATGGGCGATCGCCGTATCGCGTGGCGCATCGAACGCGGCATGCCAGCGCTCGCGCTGTGCGGCGCCCGCCAGATCGAGATCGACCCGGCCGCCGGCATGCGCGAAGCCGAGACGTCCGCGTGGCGGTACGCGTTCCAGCGGATCGTCGAGCAACAGCACCAGCGCATCGCAGTGCGCGCCCACTGCGGCCCAGTCGCGCGCCGGCACCGCCGCCACGCTGTCTGCATCCGCCAGCACCAGCAGGCGCGAACCCGGACGCAACAGGCGACGGGCATGGTCGATCGCCACGCCCAGTCCGGCGTCGCCAGCGGGCGGCGCCTCGTACCAGCGGGCCAACGCGTGCAGGACGCGCAGCGCACCGCGGGTGCCGCCCGCGGGTGGCACGGGCGCTTCCAGCACCGACCCGCGCAGCGCGGCAATGCGATCGCCGTCAGCGGCCGCCACCCAGGCGGCGATCGCGCCGGCACGTGCGGCCTGGGTGGATTTGAACCGCACCCGCGTGCCGAAGTAGAGCGCCGCGGCGGTATCGGCGACGAGCAGGGTCAGTCGCTCGCGTTCGCGCTGGAAGGTCTTGGTATGGGGGCGCCCGGTACGCGCGGTCACACGCCAGTCGATGTGCCGCGCATCGTCGCCGGCCACGTACTCGCGCGACTCCGCATACTCCATGCCCTGCCCGCGCTGCGGCGAGGGCGCCAGCGCACGCACGCCGCTGCGTGCACGCCGCACCACGCCGCGTGGACGGGCGAGCGGACGCAGTGCCACGAGCTCCGCCAGCGAGGGCCGGATGCCGGGCGCGGAAGCCGGCTCGGCGGGATTCACGGCAGCGGCACCCGTTCGATCAGCGCCTGCACGAGGCGTTCGCCGTCCCAGCCTTCGGCCGTCGCCTCGTAGCTCGGCAGCACGCGGTGGCGGAGGACGTCGGGCGCCACGGCGCGCACGTCGTCCGGCGTCACAAAGTCGCGTCCCGCCAGCCAGGCGGTCGCACGTGCGCAGCGTTCCAACGCGATCGAGCCGCGTGGACTGGCGCCCCAGGCAATACGTGCCGCCAACGCGGCGTCGTAGCGTCCCGCATCGCGCGATGCCAGCACCAGTTCGACGAGATAGCGCTCGACCGCTGGCGCCACGTGCATCGCCAGCACCGCCCGACGCGCCGCGAACAGCTGCGCGAGCGGCATCCGCTCGACCTGCGTCGACACATCGTCGAGCCGGGCCAGCGCGCGGTCACGCGCGAGCTGCAGGATGCGGGCCTCCGCCTCTGCCTCGGGGTATCCCACGCGCACGTGCATCAGGAACCGGTCCAGCTGCGCTTCCGGCAGCGGGAAAGTGCCTTCCTGCTCGATCGGATTCTGGGTCGCCATCACCAGGAAAAGATCCGGCAACCGGTAGGTCTCGCGGCCCACGGTCACCTGCCGCTCGCCCATCGCTTCCAGCAGCGCGGATTGCACCTTGGCCGGTGCCCGGTTGATCTCATCGGCCAGCAGCAGCGGATGGAAGATGGGACCGGCCTGGAACTCGAAGCGGCCGTCCTGCGGACGCCAGATTTCGGTGCCGGTGAGATCCGCAGGCAGCAGGTCCGGCGTGAACTGCACACGCGCGAACTCCGCATCCAGCCGCGCCGCCAATGCCCGCACGGCCGTCGTCTTCGCAAGCCCCGGCGCGCCTTCGACGAGCAGATGCCCATCCGCCAGCAATGCGACCAGCAGCCGCTCGACCAGAGCCGCCTGCCCGATGATCTCGTCCGACAACGCATCACGCAGCGCCACGAACCGCGCATGCAGGTCACCCGCAGCTCCATCCTCCAGGTCCATCGCCATCCTCGGTCGCCAACGCCTATCGCGCAGAGACCCAGTTTGACCGGAACCCGCGCCGTCAGTTCACAACGCCAGCCAAACCGGAGATCCGGAAACGCGAACGGGGCCCGAAGGCCCCGTCGCTACTTGCATCGCTGACCGCGCTGGTCAGTTGATTGGACGCTGCGCCACCCGCATGACCTTCGGCGTTACGAAAATCAGCAACTCCGCCTTTTCCCTGGATCGGCCACGGCTCTTGAACAGATTACCAATGATGGGCAGATCGCCCAGGAAGGGCACCTTGGACAACGAAGCGCGATCGGCGAACTCATACACGCCGCCGATTGCAACGGTCTGACCATCATCGATCAGAACAGCTGTGGTGACGTTACGCTTGCTGATCAGCGGCACGGTCCCGATGCCAGGGTAGTTGACCTCACCCGTCACTTCATCCTTCTTGATGTCCATCGCCAGGAACACACGTCCATCATTGGTGATCGTCGGGGTCACCTTGAGTTCGAGCAGGACATCCTTGAACTCTACCGTCGGGATGCTGTTGCTCTGTCCGCCGGTAATAGTCAGATAGCCGATCTCCTGCCCCTGGCTGATCACGGCTTCGCGCTGATTGCTGGTCACGACGCGAGGATTGGAGATCACCTCACCGCGCTGTTCGGTTTGCAAGGCCTGAAGCTCGACAGCCCAGTTGATCGTATTGCCGAGAATCGTGAACGCGAGCGAAGGGCCCGATTCGATCGGCAGATCAACGTTCAAACCAAGCGGCGCGAGCGGCCCACCGTCCTCCGTCGTACCCAGGGCGCCACCGATATTGACGCGCTGCTTGCTGGCGCTAACCCCGAACCGGGCGCCAAGATCACGCGCGAACGACTCGTTCGCGATCACGATCCGCGCTTCGATCACGACTTGGTCGACAGGCTTATCAAGCATGTTGACGAGCCGCTTCACCTCCGCCACGCGGTTCGGGATGTCGATGACGAGGAGTGTGTTGGTCCGGCGATCAAAGCTGAGGCTGCCGCGCGACGATAGAAATCCGCGCTGCTGCGAGGCACCGCCCGCCGCACTGGCGCCACCACCACTGCCCGAGCCACTCTTGCTCTCCTCCGTCAGCAGCTTAGCGATGTCCTCCGCATTGCCGTAGCTGATCGGGATGTACTCCGTGGTCATCTCCGCGCGTTCCTCGATCGCAAGGCGCGCGTCTTCCTTGGCCTGCTCGAACGCCGCGATCTCGCTCTGCGGCGCGACCCAGACCACGTTGCCGCTGCGACGCTTGTCGAGCGACTTGGCCTGCAGGACGATGTCCAGGGCCTGGTCCCACGGCACGTTCTGCAGGCGCAGGGTCACGTTGCCGGTCACGCTGTCGCTGGCCACGATGTTGAGGTTCGACTCGTCGGCGATCAGCTGCAGGACCGTGCGCACCGGCACGTCCTGGAAGTTGAACGTGACGGGCGCACCACTGTAGGCGCGGACGTCGGAGACGGTGGCGGACGCGGCCTGACCCATCGTCGCAGCCGCCGTGGCCGCGCCGACCGCACGCTCGGCGCCTGCCGTGGTCCGCGGAATGATCTCGACGATGTAGTCGCGACCGCTCTGGTAGGCCATCGGCTCGAACTCGCCGCGCGCACTGAGCACGACCTGCGAGCCATCGGCACCCTGACGGGCATCGATGCGCTGCACCGGGGTGGCGAAATCCGTCACGTTGAGCGGACGCTGCAACGAGGCGGGAAGCGTGGCGCCACCGAGGTTGATGACCACGTTGCCACCCTGCGTCCGCAGATCGGGGGCAGCCCCGTCTCCATCGAAGCGCAGCACGAGCTTGCCGGAACCGCCATCGCCGCGCCGGAAATCGATGTCCGTCACCGCAACCGCGCCCGCCGGCTGCGTCGCCGCGACAGATGCCTGCAGCAGCGGCAGCGCTGACGCAGATGTCGGTCCCTGCGCCGCCTGGGCGCCGCTGAACGTCGCCACCAGTCCTATCGCAAGACCGAGCGCGCCGGCACGCACCGATTTCATCCGGCCCGACTGCAGGCTCCCCGCATTGCTCACGGTCATGTTGCTTCCCCTCATCATTGTTCGTTCAGCGCGAGCGAAGCCGGACGTTCCAACCAGCCGCCGGCGCCATCGGGCACGAGCTCAACGAGCTCGATGCGATTTTCATTGACCGAAGTGACGCGGCCATCGTTCTGTCCCAGGTAGTTGCCCGGGGTAATGCGGTAGGTCACCTTGTCCGGCGCGAGGACCAGACCGACGATGCGACCGCCGGTGCCAATCGTCCCCACCATCGACATGCTGTCCAGCGGGTACTGCTCGGTGATCTCCTTGCGCCGGTTCGAATCCGGTCGCGGGCCGCTGCCACCGCTGTCGTCGGTGAAGGCATTGCTGAAGGGATCGCGGATGCCCTGCGCCGAGTATTCGAACGTCTCGAACTGCTGCATCACGGGCAACGGATCGAGCGCAGGCGCAGGGCGCTGCTTGACCTCCTCGGCCCACACTTCGAGATTGGGCGCCTCGCCGGGCTCGCTGGTCACGCCCCGGCCGCAGCCGGTGGCCGCCAGCGACAAGACCAGCAGCGTAACGCCGCGCATCAGGGTGCCTGTCTGGCCAGCCATCACGGCGTGCCCTCCGTTGTCTGCTCGGCCTGCGCCTGTGCCGCCGTCTCATCCTCGTCCAGATACCGGTACGTCTTCACGGTGCCCGAAAGCTCGAGACTGGAGTTGGGTCCAATCGCGGCGAGTCCATCCGCGCCACCCGCGCGAGGCTTCAGCGAGATGTCGTGCATCGTCATGATCACCACGCGCGGCAGCGATGCCACACCACTGACGAATGCGCCGAACTGGTGGTAAGTCCCCACCATTCGCAGCGCGATCGGCTGCTCGGCGTAGAACTCGCGCGGCAGCTCTTCGCCGGGCTTGAACAGGTCGTTCTGGATGCCCGTCGCGATCGCGGTCTGCGAGATGTCGACGATCAGATCCGGCATTTCGGTCTTGCTCGGCAACTGACGGAGCATCTGCTGCAACTGCTGTTCCATCTGGGCGAGCTGCTGCTTGAGCGGCTCGAGATTCGCAGCCTTGCCCTGCTTGGTCTCGAAGTCGGCGCGCAGCGTTGCTTCCTGCGCCTCCAGACCGGTCAGCTCGTCGCCCTTCTCGCGCGTGATCACGTACCACAGCAGGAAAAAGATCAGCATGCCCACCAGGATGCAGGCGCCGATCTTGTACTCGCGCGGCCACGAGCCCGTGTTATTGATGTCCAGCTCGCGGAGCGACACCTTCTTCTTGCTCACGACGCGGCTCCTTCTGCGGTAGGTGCGGCGACCGGTGCGGTCTCCGGCACGACGTCGGCCGGCGCGCCCGGATCGGTACCCTCGGCCGCCGCAGCTTCCTTGGCGGCCGGCGTCGACAACTGCACGTTCAAGGTGAAGGCGTACGGCAGACCCGGCACACCATCCTGTGCCTCGATCACCGACAGCTGCGGGCTGGTCATCCAGCCGGATCCGTCGAGAGAGCGCATGTAGGTACTGACACGCGCATTCGACTGGGAGCGCCCCTCGAGCGTCAGGGTCTGCCCCTCCTGCTTGAGCGAGGTCAGCAGCACGCCGTCGGGAATCGTCCGCACCAGCTGGTCGAACAGGTGGACCATCTGCGAGCGGTTGCCCTGCAGCTGCTCGATGACGGCCTTGCGGGCCAACAGACGCGCACGTTGCGATTCGAGCGCGTCGATCTCGGTGATCTGCGTGTCGACCGCGGCGATCTGCTGCTGCAGGAACGCGTTGCGCTCGTTCTGACCGTCAATCTGCGCGTTGTAATACATGTTGACGAGGAACCACAGCGCCACGCCGGCCGCCGCAGCGATGCCGACCATGACGCCGAATTCCTTCTGCCGCTGCTTGCGCCGTTCGGCGCGCCACGGGAGGAGATTGATCCTGGACATCAGTCGAAGCTCCTCAGCGCCAGGCCGCAGGCGATCATCAATGCGGGTGCGTCCTGTGCCAGCGCATGCGCCTGCACGCGCGGTCCGAGCGTCATCTGCGCCAGCGGATTGGCGAGCACGGTCTGGACGCCCAGCTGCTCTTCCACCATGTCCGCCACGCCGGGAATCGACGCGCAGCCGCCTGCCAGTACCACCTGGTCGACGCGGTTGAAGTCGCTGCCCGCATAGAAGAACTGCAGCAGCCGGCTGACCTGCTGGACCATGGCTTCCTTGAACGGCTCGAGGACTTCGACCTCGTAGCTTTCCGGCAGGCCGCCCTGACGCTTGGCCAGACCGGCTTCCTCGTAGCTGAGACCGTAGCGCCGCATCACCTCGTCGGTGAGCTGCTTGCCGCCGAACACCTGCTCGCGCGAGTACAGACTGCGTCCGTTGCGCAGGACGTTGAGCGTGGTCATCGTCGCGCCGACGTCGACCAGCGCGACCACGCCGTCGGCCGGCATGCTCAGCGTGCCGGCGATCATCGCGAACGCGTTCTCGACCGCGAAGGCCTCGACATCGATGACTCTGGCCGTCAGACCGCCCAGCTCCAGCGCGGACGCGCGCAGCTCGACGTTCTCGGAACGGGACGCCGCGAGCAGCACCTGCACCATCTCCGCGTTGCCCGGCATCGGCCCGAGCACCTCGAAATCGAGGTTCACTTCCTCGATCGGATACGGAATGTAGTTGACCGCCTCGAGTTCGACCTGGGATTCGAGATCGTCCTCGTCGAGATCGGCCGGCATCGGGATGGTCTTGGTGATCACCGCCGAACCCGCGACCGCGGCCGATGCATGCTTGGCCTTGGTGCCCGAGCGCGAGACCGCGCGGCGGATCGCCTCGCCGACCGCCTCGACCTCGACGATGTTCTTTTCCACCACCGCGTTCGGCGGCAGCGGTTCGACCGCGTAGTGCTCGACGCGGTAGCGATTGCCCTGGCGCGACAGCTGCAACAGCTTGACCGCGGTCGAGCTGATGTCGACGCCGATGACCGGCACCTGGCTTTTTGTGATGAGCCCCACGAAATATCCCCTTTGCCACGGGCGTTTAGCCACGCCTCGTGTCCCGGCGCATTAAATAGCGGACTTTCCGGGTATTGGCAACACGCATCGTCGACTCCCGGGCGTCGAGTGGTCGGCGAACGGGCCCGACGCCCTGGCCGTGCAAGTCGCGTTCCACACCGACGCGCCGGCGGGCCGCAAGCGGCTCCCCTATACTTTCCCGCCATGAGCCCAGCCCCCATGTCGACGCCCAAGCCCCGCCCATCCCGCCTTCGCCGCCTGCTGCGCTGGACCCTGGTCCTGGTGCTGGTGCTCGGCATCCTCGGCGCGATCACCGGCGGCATCCTCTACGCGGCGGTGGCCTCCAAGCTGCCCGACGTCGAAGCGTTGCGCGACATCGAAATGCAGGAGCCGATGTACGTCTATGCGCGGGATGGCCGACTGATCGCCCTCTTCGGCGAGACGCGCCGCTATCCGGTCGACATCGAGGATGTACCCGATCGCCTGAAGCAGGCATTCCTCGCGACCGAAGACGCCCGCTTCTACGAGCACGGCGGCATCGACTACCGCGGTGTCGCGCGCGCACTCTGGCTTCTGGCCACAACCAGCGACCGCCGCGTGCCGGGCGGCTCGACCATCACCCAGCAGGTCGCGCGCCAGTTCTTCCTGAGTTCGGAATACAGCTTCACGCGCAAATTCGCCGAAATGCTGCTCGCCCGGAAGATGGAGCAGAACCTGTCGAAGGACGAGATCTTCGAGCTCTATCTCAACAAGAGCTTCTTCGGCAACCGCGCCTACGGCGTGGCCGCGGCGGCCGAGTTTTACTACGGCAAACCGCTGGCGGAGCTCGACCTCGACGAGATGGCCTCGTTGGCCGCGATCCCGAAGTTCCCCTCCAGCGGCAATCCGCTCAGCAATCCCGAGCGCGCGAAGGAACGTCGCGACGTCTACGTGCTGTCGCGCATGCAGGAGCTGGGCTTCATCAGCGCGCAGGAAGCGTCCGCCGCCCGCGCGGTCGAGATGCATGCCAGCCCCCACGAGCGCCCGATCGAAGTCTTCGCACCGTACGTGGCGGAGATGGTGCGACTGGAAATGGTGGCCCGCTACGGCGGCGATGTCCTGACCCGCGGTTACCACGTCACGACCACGATCGATCCGACGATGCAGGCCGGCGCCGAGCTCGCCGTCCGCAGTGGGCTGACCACCTACGACCGGCGCCATGGCTGGGTGAAGCCTGCCGATACTTTCGAGCTGGCGACCGGCGAGGACGCCGATACCACCGCGCGAAGGCTGCGCGGTATCGCGCCGCAGGGCGGCATGCTGCCGGCGGTCGTCGTGCGCAGCGGCGAAGGCACGGCCGACGTCGTGCTCGCCGATGGCAGCACCGTGACGCTCGATGCCGCGGCCAGCCGCTGGACCGGCAAGAACCCGGCCGCGCTGCTCACGCGCGGCGACCTGACCCGCGTGCGGCGCATCGAGACGCCGGCCAAGGCATCGCCCGATGCCGCGCCGGACGCTTTGCCTCCGCCCGTCGTCACCTGGCAGCTCGAGCAGTTGCCCAGGGCGCAGGCGACGCTGGTTTCGATGGAGCCGGACGACGGCGCAGTGCGCGCGCTAATCGGTGGTTTCAGTTTCGCGGGCAGCAACTTCAACCGTGCCACGCAGTCGCGTCGTCAGCCGGGCTCCAGCTTCAAGCCCTTCATCTTCGCGGCTTCGTTCGAGAAGGGTTTCAACCCCGCATCGATCGTGCTCGACGCGCCGGTGCTCTTCCGCATGCGCCGCGGCCAGGATTGGCGCCCGCAGAACTCGGACGGCCGGTTCGTCGGCCCGATGCGCCTGCGCGAGGCGCTGGTGCAGTCGCGCAACCTTGTTGCCGTGCGCCTGCTCGATGCGATCGGCGTGGATTACGCCCGCCGTTACATCAGTCATTTCGGCTTCGAGGAGTCACAGCTCCCGCCGAATCTGTCTATCGCCCTCGGCACGCCGTCGCTCACACCGCTGGATGTGACGCGCGGCTACGCGGTGTTTTCGAACGGCGGTTTCCGAATCACCCCCTGGTTCATCGACGAGGTCCGCGACCGCGAAGGCACCCTGGTGTTCAAGGAGAACGCGGCGCGCGCGTGTCGTGGCTGCGGCACTGGCGGCACGCCCGGACAGCCTTCGACGCCGCGGCATGTCGTCGACGGTTTCAACCTCGGCCCAGCGGCCGAAGCACGCGAAGTCACCGCCGCACCAGCGGAAGCCCCCCCTCCGCCCGAGCCCCGCGCGGATGGTGCAGCGCCGGTCATGGCGCCGCGCGCGATCGACGAGCGCGTCGCCTATCAGATGGTCTCGATGATGCGGGATGTCGTGCGGCGGGGGACCGGCACCGCCGCGCGCGTGCTCGAGCGCGAGGATGTCGGCGGCAAGACCGGCTCCACCAACGATCACCGGGACGCCTGGTTCTCCGGATTCGGCGGCAATCTCGTGACCTCGGTCTGGGTCGGCCGCGACGACAACCGTTCGCTCGGCTACCGCGAATACGGCGGCCGCGCAGCGCTGCCGATCTGGATCGATTTCATGCGGGTCGCGCTCGACGGGGTGCCGGAAGCCACCAACGAGCCGCCCGAAGGGATGGTGCGGGTCGCCGTCACTGCGGGCGGTCGTCTGCTGCCAAGCACGTCCGACGGCGGCATCATCGAGTACGTGAAGGCCGAGGACCTGGATCGCATGGAGTCGGAGATCGACCTGCAGATCGACGATGTGCCGGCCGAGGAAGCGTTCGACATTTTCTGACGGGCACTGCCCTCGGGTCGACGCGCGCCCGCCGCCCGCGGCCGCGTCGGACGCAGACCAGCCCCCCGGGTGCATCCCGTGGCTGAAGCGTATCGCACGACGTATTGACCCGCCGCGGCGCCGGGGTACAGTCGGATGCAGGTGATCGACGACAGGGGACGCGTATGCATCGCGCACGTCAGCACGCGGCAACACAGACCCGTGAACGCCGCCATCGCCTCGCGCACGAGGCCGCCCGCCTCATGGCCGAAGGCGGGATCCACGATTTCCACGCCGCCAAGCTCAAGGCGGCGAGCCGGCTCGGCATCCACGACGACGCATCACTGCCCCGCAACCACGAGATCGAAGAGGCATTGCGCGAATATCAGCGCCTGTTCGTGGGCGCCCGCCAGACCGACGCCCTGCGCGAGCGCCGCGCCGCGGCGCTGCGGGCGATGGGTTTCTTCGAGCGGTTCTCACCGCGACTCGTCGGCCCCGTCCTGGAAGGGACCGCGGACGCCCATTCCGCGGTGGCATTGCATGTGCATACCGACGACCCGGGCAGTCTCGCCCGCTTTCTCGACGATCACGGCATCCCCGCCGACAGCCGGATGCGCCGGCTGCGGCTCGACCGTCAACGGACGGGCGATTTCGACGTATGGGTCTTCGCGGCTGAAGCAATCACGTTCGAACTGACGGTGCTGCCGGAAGCGAGTCTGCGACAGGCTCCTGTGTCCACGATGGACGACCGGCCGATGCGCCGAGCCTCCCGATCGCAGCTCGAACAGCTGATCGCGCTGGAGCACGGCGCCGACTGAGTGCCGCAGGCCATCCGGACGATGGCCCATGCACCTACTCCATGACGATCTGCGCGCTCTGTCCTGTGCCGAACACGCGTGCGCGGGCGCCCACCTGGAGTCCGTTCGCACTCGCGGCGCGGATCGCCGACTCGCTGCCGTCATCGAACCGGATCATGACCATGTAGGCGGTCACCATCTGAGCGCCCGCCGCGGGAGCCGCGGTCGCACCTTCCACCATGTCGCGCGTGGCACCGCTGGCCACCTCATAGGCTTCGTACGAGTACTCGCCCGTGACCCGGGAGGCTGCACGCCCGGCCATCCTCCCCAGCGCACGACCGAACGCGCCGCCGGTCTGCGACGGCTTCGTCTGCGGCTGGGCGGACGCGGGCACCTGCATCGGACTGATGCCGGTGATCAGTCCGCTCCGGAACGACATTTCCTGGGCAGCCACATGGCCGGCCGCGAGCGCAGCAGCACAGAGGAGCAGTGCCCCCCACATCGATCGCATCTTCATTCGCTTTCCCCTCGACTGAGTCGAGCGCCGGGCGGCCCGTGAGGCACGGGGCACGGAGCGGCGCGCGTCGGGGCAGTCTGCGCAACCTGCCCGGACTCGGCAGCCGGAAAGCACCTTCCACGGATGTCAGGGATTGCCGACAACGGTCGGGCGAGCGTCAGAAACGACGAAGGCGGCCCGAAGACCGCCCCCGTTGTGCAACACCCGGTCGATACCCGGTGTCCCGGATGGATCAGCGCTGGCTGGCGCCCTTGTAATCACGCACGTCGTAGCCGGTGTAGATCTGGCGCGGACGGCCGATCTTGGCTTCCGGATCGACCTGCTGCTCGAGCCAGTGCGCCACCCAGCCAGCCGTGCGGCCGATCGCGAACATCACGGTGAACATCTCCGTCGGGATGTTCAGCGCCTTGTAGATGATGCCGCTGTAGAAATCGACGTTCGGGTAGAGCTTGCGCTCGACGAAGTAGTCGTCCTTCAGCGCCGCCTCTTCGAGCTTCATCGCGACATCGAGCAATGGATCGTTGATGCCCAGCTCGCCGAGAACCTTGTGGGTCATCTCGCGGATGATCTTCGCGCGCGGGTCGAAGTTCTTGTAGACGCGGTGGCCGAAGCCCATCAGACGGAACGGGTCGTTCTTGTCCTTCGCGCGCAGCACCGCCTTCTCGACGTTCTTCGCATCGCCGATCTCGGCCAGCTGCTTGAGCACCGCTTCGTTGGCGCCGCCGTGCGCAGGGCCCCACAGCGCGGTGATGCCGGCAGCGACGGACGCGTAGGGATTGGCGCCGGTGGAGCCGACCAGACGCACGGTCGAGGTCGACGCATTCTGCTCGTGGTCGGCGTGCAGGATGAAGAGCAGATCCATCGCCTTGGCGACGACCGGATTGAGCTCCAGCGGCTCGCTCGGCACTTCGAACATCATGTGCAGGAAGCGGTCGACGTACCCCAGGCTGTTGCGCGGATAGCGGATCGGCTGGCCGATCGAATAACGATAGGCGGCCGCGGCCAGCGTGGGCACCTTGGCGATCAGGCGGATCGCGGCCAGGCGGCGCTGCTCGGGATCCTGCAGGTCCAGCGTGTCGTGGTAGAACGCCGACATCGAAGCGACCGAAGCAGCGAGCATCGCCATCGGGTGGGCATCGTGGCGGAAGCCCTGCAGGAAGCTCTTGAGCGACTCGTGCATCATCGTGTGATGCGTCACCTCGTGCTCGAACTTGGCGAACTCGTCGGCGGTCGGCAGCTCGCCGGCCTGCAGCAGATAGGCGACTTCGAGGAAGTTCGACTTCTCGGCCAGCTGGTCGATCGGATAGCCGCGGTACAGCAGGACACCTTCGTCGCCATCGATGTACGTGATCGCGGACTTGCAGCTTGCAGTGGCGGTGAAGCCGGAGTCGTAGGTGAAGCAGCCGGTTTCCTTGGGCAGCTTCGAGATGTCGACGCAGGGGTTGCCGAGCGTGCCGTGCAGAACGGGCAGCGTCACCGTTTTGCCGGCGGCATCGAGCGTGACCTGGTCGAGCTTGGCGTTGGATTCAGACACTCTGGAGGCTCCTCATTTCCCCGGGCGGCGACGCCGTCCGGCCTGGCGGGCGGCGCATGCCGCAACGCGTCAATTATCGCATAGCGGCTCCATGCGCGCCGGTATGCGGCATGCCACGAAAGTCGAACACGACGGATCTCGCCGCCACGTCATGCGGCGCCGCGATGCGATGTCCGGAATGCAGACGGCCGCCCGAGGGCGGCCGCTGGGTCGTCGGAGGATGCCTGCCGCGTGCGCGGCACACATCGTTCCGCGCGCGCTTACTTGGCGTAGCGCTTGCGGAACTTGTCGACGCGACCGCTGGTGTCGATGATCTTGTTCTGGCCGGTATAGAACGGATGCGTGGCCGAAGACACTTCGATCTTGATCAGCGGGTATTCGTTACCGTCCTCCCACTGGATCTTTTCCTTCGCCGTGGCGGCGAGGGTCGAGCGGGTGAGGAACTTGAAACCGTCGGACGTGACGTCCTGGAAGACGACTTCGCGGTATTCGGGATGGATGTCGGCCTTCATGGCGGCACCAAAGTTGCGCAAGGGAAGAGCGGCATTTTAACCATCGACCGGCACGGGGCGCAAGCACCGGCCGGTACAGGATCAGCGGGCGAGCACGTTGCGGACCCGGGCATGGAACCGCCCGGTGTCGTAACGCATCAGGATCCGGACGTTGTCGGACCGGCCCAGCTGCCGGTTCCAGTCCACGATCGTCGCGCCCCGGGCCGGGCCCTGCTCGAGCACCACGTCGATCGGGCGCTCGGCGATCTCCAGCGCCCCGCCGGGCTCCAGTACCCAGGCCATCGCCAGCGCATCGGCGGAATGCCAGTCGTCACCACGACGGTCCGCGGACCACTCGCGCGTCTTGCGCGAGATCGCTTCGTAGAACCGGCCGATCCCGCCACCGGCCTGCATCCAGCCCAGCACCGCGTCGTGCGGCAGACCGTGGGCGACGGTGGCCTCCCAGTCGGCCAGGTCGAACAACGGGAACGCATCGAACACGATCTTCGCCGCCTCCGGGTCGAAGTAGGCGTTGAACTCGGCGCTCGGCGTGATGTTGCCGTGGCCGGTCACCGCGCCGGACATCGCCACGAAACGCGCGACGCGCGACGGCAGCGTCGGATCGAGCTTCAGCGCCAGTGCGACATTGGTCAGCGGCCCCAGCGCGACCAGGACCAGGCGTCCGGCATGGACATGCGACAGGCGCAGGATCGCCAGCGCAGCGTGTTCGGCCTCGACGCCGCGCGACGCGGGTGCGTAGCCGATGTCGCCGAACCCGTCGTTGCCGTGCACGTACGCGGCATCGGGCGCGGCATGGAGCAGCGGCGACGGACTGCCCGCGAACACGGGTACATCGGGACGTCCGGCGACTTCGCACAGCTTCAGCGCGTTGGCGACGGTGTGATGCAGGCCGACATTGCCGGCGGCAATGGTCAGCCCCACGACATCGTGCGCATCGTCATCGAAGGCGAGCAGCAATGCCAGGGCGTCGTCGACGCCGGGGTCCGTATCGATCAGCAGCGGGATTTTGTCGGTCATGCCGCATTATCGCCCGGCTTTCGTGCAACGCGTACGGGCCTGCCGAAGTCGCGGGCGTACAGCCACGCGCATGAGCGCGCTGGTCTGCATGGGCGCCCGCAGAGCCGCACGCGAGTCGCGGTCGGCGCATCGATGCGCCAGCAGGGAACGCCATGGGCATCGGTCGTCCACGGTGTCAGGACGTCAGACCGTGATCGCGCGCGTACGCGTACAGCTGGGTGTGGTTGCCGAGTCCCAGCTTGTGCATCGCATCGCTTTTCTGGCGACTGATGGTCTTCACGCTGCGCGACAGTCGCACTGCGATCTCGCTGACCGTCAGTCCCCCGACGAACAGGCGCACGACCTCTGCTTCGTGGGGCGAGATCGCTTTCTGCGAGCCGTCCAGACCGCCGGCCTGATCGAGGGCGGCGCGCATTGCAGGACAGAAATGGATGCGCCCTGTCGCCACCTTCCGGATCGCCTTGAGCAGTTCGCTGCGCGCGGAGCCCTTGTCCACAAGGCCGCGCACGCCGGCGTCCACCAAGGCCCGGAGCATTGCCGGGTTGTCCAGCTCGGTCAGCACGATGATCGGCAGGGCAGGACACTGTCGACGCACGGTCAGCACGAGCGGTAGCCCATCGCAATCTCGACAGGGCGGCCCGCGCATGGAGAAGTCGGTGACCAGAAGATCCCCCGGGCACGACTGCCCCAGCAAGTCGAGCAGGGCGGCGCCATGGGAGGCTTCCCCTGCAATCACCAGCGGCTCATCTGCCTGCTCGATCTCCGCACGCACACCGGCCAGCGTGAACGGATGATCGTCCGCGATGAAGATGCGCGTTGTGTCCATCATCCCTCCCTGGGTGACATGACCAGCCCCGCGATGCCAACCGCGAGTGTGATCCGTGATTTTCCACATCGATGCGCACGAACGCTACAGCCGAAGCGCGACCCGGATCACATATTTGCCGCGAACCGATACCGTAATTCTTCGAGATGATGGGATGGTGAATCCGCCGGCGACGCCGTCGGAGACGGCGCCATCCTCAGGCTGCGGCGTAGCGCGTCGCGCCACCGATCCAGCGGCTGACGACGCGGTCCGCGATCTCCGGCGCACGCTCGAGCATGCCCGCTGCAATCCGATGAATGGCGGGCAGCAGATCGGCGTCGCGCACTAGGTCCGCCAGTCTGAATTCGGCCAACCCGGTCTGGCGCGTGCCCAGCAGCTCACCCGGCCCACGCAAGGCGAGATCCTTTTCGGCGATGACGAAGCCGTCGCTGGTGGTGCGCATGGTGTCCAGACGCTCGCGCGCCAGCCGTGACAGCGGCGCCTGGTAGAGCAGTACGCAGCTCGATGCGGCTCTGCCGCGCCCGACGCGTCCGCGCAGTTGATGCAGCTGGGCAAGTCCCAGCCGCTCCGCGTTCTCGATCACCATCAGCGAGGCGTTGGGCACGTCGACCCCGACCTCGATGACGGTGGTTGCAACCAGCAGGTCGATGTCGCCGCGCTTGAACGCGCGCATCGCCTCCTGTTTGGCCGCAGGCTTCAGGCGCCCGTGGACCAGTGCCACGCGCAGTGCCGGCAATGCGCTCGACAACGCGTCGAACGTCGTCTGCGCGGCCTGTGCGACGACCTCGTCCGAATCGTCGATCAGCGTGCAGACCCAATACGCTTGGCGCCCATCGGCGCAGGCGTGTCGGATCCGCTCGATCAGCGCAGGCCGTCGCTCGCTGCTGAGCACGACCGTCTGTACCGGCGTGCGTCCGGGGGGCAGCTCGTCGATCGCCGACACGTCCAGATCGGCGTAGGCCGACATCGCCAGCGTGCGGGGAATCGGCGTTGCGGTCATCACCAGTTGATGGGGCACGCAGTCGCCGCCCGCGCCCTTGTCGCGCAGCGCCAGTCGCTGGTGCACACCGAACCGGTGTTGCTCGTCCACGATCGCGAGCGCGAGGTCGTGAAACGCGACGCCCGCCTGCATCAATGCATGCGTCCCCACCACGAGCTGCGCGGCGCCCGACGCGATCTCCGCCAGCACCGTGGTGCGCGCCCGCCCGGTGACCTTGCCGGCCAGCCACGCCACCCGTACGCCGATGGGCTCGAACCATGCGCGCAGGTTCTGCGCATGCTGCTCGGCCAGCAGTTCGGTGGGCGCCATCAACGCCGCCTGGCGACCACCATCGATCGCGGCCGCAGCGGCGAGCGCGGCGACCACGGTCTTGCCACTGCCCACATCGCCCTGCACCAGCCGCAGCATCGGCTTGCGTCGCACGAGATCGGCCAGCAGCTCACGATGCACCCGCGCCTGCGCGCCGGTCAGCGCGAACGGCAGCGACGCCTGCAGCGATGCGGCCACAGCGCCCGATCTGAGCGGCGGCGCGCGGTGCGCCTGCAGCGCGATCCGCTGCCGGCGCAGACTGAGGTGGTGGGCGAGCATCTCCTCCAACACCAGTCGCCGTTGCGCGGGATGACGACCGGACGCCAGCATCGCGACGTCCGCATCGTGCGGCGGCCGATGGACATAGAGCAGCGCTTCGCGCAGGGTCGGCATGTCCAACGCCGCCAGATCCTCGCCCGCCAGCAGTTCGAGGGCCGCGTCGCCGGGCAGCCGGTCGAGGGCCTGTCCGACCAGCCGACGCAGCATCTGCGGACCGACGCCCTCGATCGCGGGATACACCGGATCGAGACGATCGTCGAGCACGGTCATCGCGTCGTCGTCGAGCAAGCGGTAGCTCGGGTGCACGATCTCCAGACCCTGTTGCCCCGGACGCGGCGTCCCGAAGCAGCACAGGCGCGTGCCCACGGCGAACTGCGCGACCTGCGCCGCGCGGAAATGGAAGAAGCGCAGTACCAGCGTGCCGCCGGACTCGTCGCCGATCGCGACACGCAACATCGGCCGGCGCCGGAATCCTTTCTCGATCGCTTCGACCCGGCCCTCGACCTGTGCGGGCACGCCGCCGCGCAGATGGCGGATCGGGGTGACGTGCGTCCGGTCTTCGTACTGACGTGGCAGATGCAGCCAGAGGTCGCCGATCGTCGCCAGACCGCGGGCCGTGAGCTTTTCGGCAACCTTGGGCCCGACCCCCGACAAGGCGGACACCGGCGCCTGGCCCGCGTCGGCAAGCGTCGGTGCGTGCGTGCCGGACCGGCTCATGCGGGGCCGATGGGGCTCAGCCGAGCACCATCATCGCATCGACCTCGAAGCGCGCGCCCTTGGGCAGCGCCGGCACTTCGATGGTGGAACGTGCGGGATACGGCGCAGCGAAGTATTCGGCCATCACCGCATTGACCTGCGCGAACTCGCCCAGGTCGGTGACGTAGAGGCCGACGCGCACGATGTCGTCCAGGCTGCCGCCGGCCGCAACCGCCACGGCCTTGAGGTTGTCGAACGCGCGACGCGCCTGCGCGGTGATGTCGCCGGCGACGATCTCGCCGGTGGCCGGGTCGAGCGGAATCTGGCCCGAGCAATACACGGTATTGCCGGCGCGGATGGCCTGGGAGTACGGGCCGATGGCGGCAGGCGCATCGGTCGTGGAAACGGGCGTGCGGGGCATCGCGGAACTCCGGCAACGGGAAAGCCCGCATTCTACCGGGAGCGCACGTGGCCGCGATTCGGATTACATCCGCTGCACGCCGTGCACCACCGGCAGGCGCCGTGTCCGGCGAATCACCTCGGCCAGATGCTTGCGGCCCTTGACCTCGATCGAGAAGCGGATCGCGGCGATGGTGCTGTCGCGCTCGAGGTATTCCACGCCGTCGATGTTCGAGTGCACGCGCGCGATCGCCGCCGCCACCTGGGCCAGCACGCCCGGATGGTTCTCCACCTCGATGCGCAGCGCGACGTTGTAGTCGCCGACGACCTCGCGGTCCCAGTCGATCGCGACCCAGCGCTCGGGCGACTTGCGGAACTCGGCGACGTTCGGGCAATCCACGCGGTGCACGACGATGCCACGGCCGGTGGTGTGGTAGCCCATGATGTCGTCGCCGGGGATCGGCATGCAGCAGTTGGCGAACGTGATGACGCCGCGCTCGTCCCCGCGGATGCGGATCGTCTCGCCGGCGCGCGCGATCTGTTCCGTCGGCACGCCGCCGTCGTGCTGCGCGAGCGCGAGCGCCACCTGCGCCGGCATCCAGTTGCCCAGCGCGATGTCGGCCATGAGTTCTTCGAGCCGGGGATACTTCGCTTCGACCAGATACGCGTCGAGACGCTCCTGCGGCAACCGGTCGAGCGAGGTGCCCAGCAGTTCCAGCGCGCGGTCGAGCATGCGATGACCGAGCTGCACCGCATCTTCGTGCTGCAGATGCTTGAGCTGGGCGCGGATGGCGGTGCGCGCCTTGCCGGTGACCACGAACTCCAGCCACTGCGGACGCGGCATCGACGACTTGGCGATGACGATTTCCACGCGCTGGCCGCTGGCGAGCACCGTGCGCAGCGGCACCAATTTTCCGTCGACACGCGCGGCGACGGCGCGGTTGCCGATGTCGGTATGCACGGCGTAGGCGAAATCCAACGCAGTCGAATTGCGCGGCAGCGACATGATGTCGCCCTTGGGCGTGAACAGATAGACCTCGTCCGGGAACAGATCCACCTTGACGTTCTCGAGGAACTCCAGCGACGAACCGGTGGCCCGCTGGGATTCGAGCAGTCCGGCGATCCACGTGTGCGCCCGCGACTGCGCGCTGTTCGGACCGTCGCCGCCGTGCTTGTAGGCCCAGTGCGCGGCAATGCCGCGTTCGGCGATGAGCTCCATTTCCTCGGTGCGGATCTGCACTTCGATCGGCGCGCCATAGGGACCGAACAGCACCGTGTGCAGCGACTGGTAGCCGTTGGCCTTGGGAATGGCGATGAAATCGCGGAAGCGCCCGTCGAGCGGCTTGAACACCGAATGCGCGATGCCCAGCGCGTGGTAGCAGTCGGCGGCATTGCCGACGATGATCCGGTAGCCGAACACGTCCATGACCTGGGTGAAGGTTTTGCCCTCGCCCTGCATCTTGTTGTAGATGCTCCAGGGGGATTTGACCCGCCCCACGAGCCGGTACTGCAGACCCGCGCTGGCGAGCCGCTGCGCCAGCTGCGCTTCGATGCTCGCCAGCGCCTCGCGCCGCACCAGCGGCTGGTTGCGGATGCGCTTTTCCAGGATCGTGTGCCGCATCGGATGCAGCGCATGGAACCCGAGATCCTGCAGTTCGGCCTTGATCTTGTTCATGCCCAGGCGCTGGGCGATGGGCGCGTAGATGTCGAGCGTTTCGCGCGCGATGCGCTCGCGCGACGGACCCGGCTGCGCGCCGAGCGTGCGCATGTTGTGCAGGCGGTCGGCGAGCTTGATCAGGATCACGCGCAGGTCGCGCGCCATCGCCAGCATCATCTTGCGGAAGCTCTCCGCGTCCGCTTCCTGGCGACTGCCGAAATTGAGCTTGTCGAGCTTGGTGACGCCTTCGACCAGTTCGGCGACGGTCTCGCCGAAGGCCGACGCCAGCGCCTCGCGCGTCAGCGGCGTGTCTTCGATGGTGTCGTGCAGGATCGCCGCGACCAGCGTTTCGATGTCGACCTTCTGTTCGGCCAGCACCACCGCCACCGCGACCGGATGGGTGATGTAGGGCTCGCCGGACTTGCGCATCTGGCCCGAGTGCGCGGCCGCGCCGACCGACCACGCCCGCCGCAACTGCACGCGCTGCTCGTCGGGCAGGTACTGCGCCGCCCGCTCGAGCACCCGCATGTACTCGGGCACCGCATCGTCCGCGGGGACGTCGGGCGGTGCGAACGCGGTGTCGGCGGGGACGGCGGCTGTCATCCACGAAGCCTACGGGCACGCTGGGGGTTTTGGAACCACATCGACGCCCGGCCGCGCGCCGGTCCCGCACCCCGAAACGCAACGACCCCGCCGGAGCGGGGTCGTCGGTGACGCTGTCGAGCGCCGCGCGTCAGCGGCGCGGCAGGCGGATCAGAGATCGTCGCCCTTGCCCATGTCCTCGTCGGCCACGACTTCGGCGGCGGCCCACTCCAGCGCCTCGCGTTCCTTGCGCTCGCGCTCGGACTTGTCGACGGCTTCGATGAAGGGCTGATCGATGCGGCGCGCGGCGATCTCGCGCAGCGCCAGCACGGTCGGCTTGTCGTCGTTCTCGCTGTTGTCGAGCTGGGATTCGACGCCATTGGCGAGCTGGCGGGCGCGACGTGCGGCCAGCATGACCAGCTCGAAGCGGTTGTCGACGACTTCCAGGCAATCTTCTACGGTGATGCGGGCCATACGGGCTCCCGGCGACCGGATGGGCCGCGCGAATTGACGAAAAAGGGTCGCGCATCGTAGCGCCGGCCCCATGCCGGCGCAAGCGCCGGCTATACGAATCAATCAGTTAGGTCTATTTCAACGCCATCGGCGCCGCTTCTTCGCGCAGCAGACGCGCGATCAGCGCGGCATGGCGCTCGGCCTGGCGCTCGCGACGCAACCGGCTGGCGCGGAAGATCGCGCACATCTCGGCCACGGCGGTGTCGAAATCCTCGTTGACCACGACGTAATCGAACTCGTCGTAGTGCGACATCTCCTCCTGGGCGGCGGCGAGGCGCTGCGTCATCACCGCTTCGCTGTCCTGCCCGCGCTTGCGCATGCGCTGGTCCAGCGCTTCGCGCGAGGGCGGCAGGATGAAGACGCTCACGGCCTCGGGCACCTTGTCGCGCACCTGGCGCGCGCCCTGCCAGTCGATCTCCAGCAGCACGTCCTTGCCGGCGGCGAGCTGCGGTTCCACCGACTGCCGCGCGGTGCCCTTCCAGTCGCCGTGCACCTGCGCGTACTCGAAGAAATCGCCGGCCTCGATCATCTGCTGGAACGCATCCTTGCCGACAAAATGGTAGTGCTCGGCATGGCGCTCGCCCGGCCGCGCCAGGCGCGACGTGAACGAGATCGACAGGGCGATGTCCGGATCCTTCGCCAGGCACGCGTTGACGATGCTGGATTTTCCGGCGCCCGAGGGCGCGGCGACGATGAACAGCGTGCCGCGCATCGGCGGCGTATCCGCGGCAGGATGGGATTCGGGGGTCACGCCCGTCTCCAGCGCTCGAAAGGCCGCGCATCGTACCGCTTTACGCGGGCCCGCGCCGGAGGCGGGCCGGCCCGCGCAGGATCACTCGATGTTCTGCACCTGCTCGCGGATCTGGTCGATCAGCACCTTGAGTTCGATCGCCGCCTGCGAGCTGCGCCGGTCGACCGATTTGGAGCCCAGCGTGTTGGCCTCGCGGTTGAACTCCTGCAGCAGGAAATCCAGGCGCCGGCCCTGCGGCTCGCGCTGGCCCAGCACGCGGCGGATTTCGACGACGTGGCTGTCGAGACGATCGAGCTCCTCGTCCACGTCGAGTTTCTGCAGCCACATGACCAGTTCCTGCTCCATGCGGCCCGGCTCGACCGGGTGCGGCAGATCGTCGAGCCGCGCCTGCAGCTTGGCGCGCTGGGCTTCGCCGATCTGCGGCATCAGTACGCGGATCTCGGCCGCGATCGCGGCGATGCCGTCGACGCGCTCCAGAATGGCCGCGACCAGCTTGCCGCCTTCGCGCTCGCGGGCGGCGACGAAATCGTCGAGCACCGTGTCGAGCAGGGCCAGCACTTCGACCTGCAGCGCGGCGGGGTCGACGCCGCGCGATTGCAGCACGCCGGGGAACTGCAGCAGTTCGGTCAGGCTGGCGCGCAGCTCGGGGAATCCGCCGCGCAGGTCCTGGGCCAGGCCCTGCAACTGGGACAGCAGCGCCTGGTTGAGCTGCAGCTCGCCGCCGCCCTCGGCGCTGCGCAGGCGCAGGCCCAGATCGACCTTGCCGCGCGACACCTTCGTCGCGATGCGTTCGCGCAGTGCAGGCTCGGCCGCGCGCATTTCTTCGGGCATCCGCGTGCCGAGCTCGAGGAAGCGGTGGTTCACCGCACGCAGTTCGCAGGCCAGGGTGCCCCACTCGGTGCTGCGCTCGCCGGAGGCGAAGGCGGTCATGCTGCGGATCATCGGCACGTTCACTGCGGAAAACGGCGGACGAGTATGCCACCGCACGCCGGGGCGGTTCCGGTGCCACTGCTAGAATCCATGCCCGCTTTCCCCCTGCAGGCTCCCCATGTCCGACTTCAACCGTCCCAGCGGCCGCGCTGCCGACCAGCTGCGCGCCGTGCGCTTCGAGCGCGGCTTCACGCGCCATGCCGAGGGCTCGGTGCTGGTCAGCTTCGGCGACACCCGCGTGCTGTGCACGGCCAGCGTGGAGAACCGCGTGCCGGGCTTCCTGCGCGGCAAGGGCGAGGGCTGGGTCACGGCCGAGTACGGCATGCTGCCGCGCGCCACCAACACCCGGAATGATCGCGAAGCCTCGCGTGGCAAGCAGGGTGGCCGCACGCTGGAGATCCAGCGCCTGATCGGCCGCAGCCTGCGCGCCTGCGTGGACCGCAAGGCGCTCGGCGAGCGCACGATCACGCTGGACTGCGACGTACTGCAGGCCGACGGCGGCACGCGGACCGCCGCGATCACCGGCGCCTATGTCGCCCTGGTCGATGCCATCGGCGTGCTGCGCGCGAAGCGCGAGATCACCCGCGACCCGGTGCACGGCGCGATCGCGGCGATCTCGGTCGGCATCTATCGCGGCGTGCCCGTGCTGGACCTCGACTACGCCGAGGACAGCGACTGCGACACCGACATGAATGTGGTGATGAACGACGGCGGCGGCTTCATCGAAGTCCAGGGCACCGCGGAAGGCCATGCGTTCCGTCGCGCCGAGATGGACGCGATGATGCAGCTGGCCGAAACCGGCGTCGCCCAGCTGGTCGCCCTGCAGCGCGAGGCGCTTGCGGGATGAAGCGGCGTATCGCGCTGACCACGTTGCTCGTCGCCGACTACGACGCGGCGATCGACTGGTACACGCGCGCCTTGGGGTTCCGGGTGTTCGAGGATCGTCCGCTCGGCGACGGCAAGCGCTGGGTCCGGATCGGCCCCGGCACTGCGGACGAGGCGTCGCTGCTGCTGGCCCAGCCAGCCGACGATGCCCAGCGCGCGCGTATCGGCGACCAGACCGGCGGCCGCGTCGATCACTTTCTTTACACCGACGATTTCAAGCGCGACCACGCGGCGATGACGGCCGCCGGCGTCACATTCCTCGAAGCGCCGCGCGTCGAGCCCTACGGCACCGTCGCGGTCTTCGTCGATCTGTATGGCACGAAATGGGACCTGTTGGAGCCTGCCGCATGAAGACGCTCGTCCTGGCCAGCGGCAACGCCGGCAAGCTCGTCGAACTGCGCGCCATGCTGGCCGATCTGCCGCTGACGATCGTGCCGCAGCGCGAGCTGGGCGTGGACGACGTGCCCGAGACCGGCACCACGTTCGTCGAGAACGCGCTGATCAAGGCACGGCACGCCTCACAGGTCACCGGCCTGCCGGCGCTGGCCGATGACTCCGGCCTGATCGTCGATGCACTGGGCGGCGCGCCCGGGCTCTACAGCGCGCGCTACGCCGGCACCCCGACCGACGATGCCGCCAACAACGCCAAGTTGCTGCGGGCACTGGACGGCCTGCCCGAGGCGCAACGCGGTGCACGCTTCTATGCGGTGATCGTGCTGCTGCGCCATGCCGACGATCCGCAGCCGCTGATCGCCGAAGGCAGCTGGGAAGGCCGCATTCTGGATGCGCCACGCGGCCACCACGGCTTCGGCTACAACCCGGTCTTCCTGGATCCGGGGCATGGCCTGACGGCCGCCGAACTGGCGCCCGAACGGAAGAACCGCATCAGCCACCGCGCACGGGCGCTGCAGGCGCTGCGCGACCGGCTGACGCTGTCCGGCCCGGTTGCCTGAGCCATCGCCGCGCGCACGTGCGCACGCTGCCCGCTACCCTGACCTTCTGTCGATGCTGATCCCGCCGCCCCTGTCGCTGTACGTGCACCTGCCTTGGTGCGTGCGCAAATGCCCCTACTGCGATTTCAATTCGCACGAGTTCAAGGGCGGCACGCCCCCGTTCGATGCCTACGTCGATGCGCTGCTCGCCGATCTCGACCAGGATCTGCCGCTGGTCTGGGGCCGCACCGTGCACAGCGTGTTCTTCGGCGGCGGCACGCCGAGCCTGTTTCCGGCGGATGCGATCGAACGCATCCTGCAGGGCGCGTCCTCCCGTCTGCGGTTCGCGCCCGAGGCCGAGATCACGCTGGAGACCAATCCCGGCACCGCCGAGCACGGGCGCTTCGAGGATTACCGGCGCGCCGGCGTGAACCGGATCAGCTTCGGCATCCAGACCTTCGACGACGCCACGCTCAGGAAACTCGGCCGCATCCACGACAGCGCGCAGGCAGCCGCGGCAGTCGATCTCGCCCGCAACGCAGGCTTCGACAATTTCAATCTCGACCTGATGTACGCCCTACCCGACCAGACGCTGGCGATGGCGGAAGACGACGTGCGGCGCGCGATCGCGCTCGCGCCGACCCACATCTCGCATTACCAGCTCACGCTGGAACCCAACACGGTGTTCGCCGCGCGTCCGCCGACCGGCATCCCCGACGACGATCTCGCCTGGGACATGCAGGAGCACTGCCAGGCGCTGCTGGCCGAGGCCGGCTATGCGCAGTACGAAGTGTCCGCGTATGCGCGCGCGGGTCGGCAGTGCGCGCACAACCTCAACTACTGGCGCTTCGGCGACTACCTGGGCATCGGCGCCGGCGCGCACGGCAAGCTCACGCTGGGCAGCGAGCAGACGATCCTGCGCCGCTGGAAATCCAAGCATCCCGTGGCGTGGCTGGCGGGCGCCGGCACGCAGGCCGGCATCGGCGGCGACGAGCGCATCGCGCCGGGCCGACGGCCATTCGAGTTCATGCTCAATGCGCTGCGACTGGTCGACGGTTTCACACTGTCCGGCTTCGAGGCCACGACCGGTCTGACGCCCGCGCATATCGATGCGCCACTCGCCGTCGCGTTCGATCGGGACTGGCTGCAACGCGACGGCGACCGCATCGTGCCGACCGAACTGGGCCGGCGCTTCACCAACGACGTCGTCGCCCTGTTTCTCGAGGACTGACGCCGGCGCGCAGCCGCTTGACGCATTGCAGCAGATGCGTGGCCGCCGCACGCCGGATCCGGCGTTCGCATGCACGGGAGGCCGCGCTCGCGCGTCGTCGGCCGCCGGCACTGGATTCCCTGTGGTGAAGGCCTCGCGCGCATGTTAAAGAGTGCGTCCTCATGCCCAGCACGGCAACCGGAATGCCCGCGACCGCACACGCCCCTCCACCGCCCCGCTCGCTCGCTGCGGCGGGTCTGCCACCGCGCGTGCGTCGCACGCTCGAGCGCGCCCTGTCGCTGGTCTCCACCGAACTCGACGGCGGCCTGTCCAACCTCGTCTCCGAGTTCGAGCAGGAGCTCTTCCGGCTTGCCGATCACGCGCGCCATCCGGGCCTGGAATCGGGCTATATGGCCACGCTGCGCGCGTTCCGCGCCAATCGCGCGGACCTCGTGCCGCGGTTCCTGCTCGCGCTGGAAGGGTCGGTCGCCGCCATCCGCACGCCGGCACTGCCACCGCCGCCCGCACCGCTGGACACCGGATCCTTCGGCCCGCTGAGCCTGGTCGAAGACACGGTGATGGACGAAGGCACGGTGCTGCGCGAGATCGCCAGCCGCCAGGAAGGCCGCGCGAACCTGTCGCTGCATCTGCTGGGCCAGCGCTTCGGCGTGCTCGCCGCGACGCCTGCCTTCGATGCCGAGCGACTGCCGCTGGGCCCGCAATGCCTGTGCCGGGCGATCGCCTCGGCCGCCCGCGCGCTGGAGATCGAGCACGACGCCCGGCTGCTGCTCTACCGCATGTTCGATCGCGTGGTGATGCCCGGCTACGCCCGGGTGCTCGAGCGTCTGGATGTGCAGCTCGCCGATGACGGCATCCTGCCCGCGCTGACCTTCGTGCCTATGCGCGCGCGCGCCGAGCCTGTCGAAACCAAGGAACCGACCCCCGTGGCAAGGACTGCCGAACCTCCCGAGACGCCACGCACGCAGGCCGACGATGCGCAGCGGCCCTATACCGCCTGGGGCGAACCCGACACAACCGATGACGGCACCGACGACGCGCAGTCGCACGAGGCGGCGTTCGCGCGTCTGCAGGCGCTGATGTCCGGACGTCGCGAACTGCTGCGCAAGTTCCAGCCGCGCGGCGAGGCGCCCCTGCCCCGGCGCCAGCTCGCCACGCGCGAGGTGTCGGATGCGCTGCGCCAGCTCCAGCACCAGCCGCCGCAGAGCGGTGGGCGCAGCCTCGTCGAGATCAAGCGCTCCCTGCTGGCGCAGGCCCGCCAGCGCAGCGGCGAAGGCGCCAGTCTGGCGCCACAGGACGAAGACGCGTTCGAGCTGCTCGGCATGCTCTACGGGCACATCGAGCAGGAGATCCGGAGTGAGGCGCCGGCCGCGCCGCTGGTGCGCGAACTGCAGATTCCGGTGCTGCGCGCGGCGCTGCAGGACCATTCCTTCTTCACCCGCCAGCGGCATCCGGCGCGGCAGCTGCTCAACACCGTCGCCGAAAGCGCGGCCAACTGGCACGACGACACCGCGTTCGATCCCCGCGTGCAGGCCGCCCTGCGGTCCGCGGTGGCCTTCGTGGTGGGGAACTACGAAGGCGACATGGCGGTGTTCGCCGAAGGCAACGCGCGGGTCCAGGCCCAGCTGCAGACGCAGGCGCGCACCGCCGAACTGCAGGAGCGGCGCCACGTCGAGGCCGCCCGCGGCCGCGAGAAACTGGCTGCCGCGCGCGCACGCGCCGACGAACTGATGCAGGGCGTCGTCGGCGACCGTCGACTGCCCCGCTTCTCGCGTGCGCTGCTCGACCAGGCCTGGGCGGACGTCCTCACGCTGACCCTGCTGCGTCACGGCGAAGCCTCGCCGGAGGCCGACCACCAGCTGGCAATGACGCGTCGCATCGTCGACGCATCGCTCGACACCGCGCCCTGCAACGACGGCGCGCTGCAGTCGGATGTCGAATCCGCGCTCGGCCAGGTCGGTTACCACGGCGAAGAGGCGACGGTGATCGCCCAGCGCCTGACCAGCCACCGCAGCGACGAGGACGACGCCGCTTCGCGTACCGAACTGGCAATGAAGCTCAAGGCGCGCGCGCGTCTGGGCGAAGAGGCCGGCACCGCGCGCCGCGAGAAGCCGCCGGCGCGCACGCCCGAGGAGCAGGCGCAGTACGACCATCTGCGCACGTTGCCCTTCGGCACCTGGATCGAATTCACCACGAACCAGCAGGGCGACATGGTGCGCCGGCGCATGTCCTGGTACAGCCCGATCACCGACCATGTGCTGTTCGTCAACCAGCGCGGCCAGCGCACGGGCGAGCAGTCGCTCGACGCCGTCGCACGCCTGATGGCCACCGGCAATGCGCGCGTGGTGACCGCCGACCGCGGCCATCTGGTCGACCGCGCCTGGCAGGCCGCCATGGGCGCCCTGCGCAGCTTCGCCGGGCGCAGCGAGCACCGCGCACCGGAGGCGACGGCATGATCCAGGAATTCCGCCGCGCCAAGCGCCGCAAGGCACCCGACGTCATCCTGGTGACCGATGCGATGACCGCCCGCGTCGTCGGCAGAGTGGGCAATCTGTCGGAGACCGGCATGTTGCTGATCGCCAGCGAACCCTTTGTCGAGGATGCGCTGTACCAGCTGTCCTTCACGCTGCCCGACGCGCCGGACGCACCGGTCGAGATCGGCGCGCATCTGTTGTGGCTCGACGATGCGACGCTCGCCGGTGCGAGCTGGGCAGGCTTCCGCTTCATCGCAACAACGCCATCGTTGGCGCATCGGTTGCAGGGGTGGGTCAATGCGCCGGGAAGTCATTACGCCTGACGTTCGGCGTCGCGGCGCACTGCGCCAGCTTTTTTTCGTCTAGACGCAATGGCCCATGTGAGCAAATCCATCGGGCGCCGCCCATGGATGGGCGGCGCCTACCGGGTGTGTGAGCTCGCTATCGCACGCCGATCAGGAAAGGGAGCAAAGGCAAAACCGCGACAACAGCGGAAGCGCACCTAGAAGCAGAAGCCCACGGCCGCAAAACAACGCACCTGCATCAATACGGCAGAATAGACCGGTCCACTCGCCGCCCCGGGATCAAGATGTCCACGTCTGCTTCGACCGCCGCCAGCCTCTACGCCGATCACCTCGCGACGCTGCAGGCGCGCACCGCGACCGCGCTCGAGCGCGCCGGCCTGGACCATCTCGTCATTCCGAGCGGCACGCTCCACTACCAGCTGTTCGACGACCGCGATTATCCGTACGCGGTGAATCCGCAGTTCAAGGCCTGGGTGCCGCTGACGCGCAATCCGGGCAGCTGGCTGGTCATCACGCCCGGTGCGCGGCCGAAACTGGTGTACCTGCAGCCGCGTGATTACTGGCATGTGGTACCGGAAGCGCCGTCCGGCGACTGGGTGGAGCACTTCGACATCGTCGTGATCCGCAAGCCTGAAGACGCGCAGCAGCATCTGTCCAAGAACGCGGCGCGCTGCGCGATCCTCGGCGAGCCACAGAGTGCGCTGGGGCATTACGGCGCCTACAAGCCGAACAATCCGCAGGCCGTCGTCGATCACCTCGACTACCATCGCGCGTTCAAGACGCCCTACGAGCTGTCGATGCTGCGCGAGGCCTCGCGCCGTGGCGTCCGTGCACACGCGGCGGCCGAGCGCGCGTTCCGCGCCGGCGCCAGCGAGTTCGGCATCCATCTGGCGTACTGCCAGGCCGCCGGCCAGGACGCGAACGAACTGCCCTACGGCAACATCGTGGCGCTCAACGAACATGCAGCCGTCCTGCACTACACCGAGCTCGGACGTCTGCCGCCCGACCCGGTGCGCAGCTTCCTGATCGACGCCGGCGCCAGCCATGCCGGCTACGCCGCCGACATCACCCGCACCTACGCCACCGATACCGGCAGCGAGTTCCAGGCGATGATCGAAGCGGTCGACACCGCGCAGCAGGCGCTGGTCGCGCAGGTGCGCGGCGGCACCGACTACAAGCAGCTCCATCTCGACGCACACCTCGCCCTCGCCGGTGTATTGCGCGATTTCGGCCTGATCAAGGTGTCGCCGGAAGCCGCACTGGCGACCGGCGTCAGCGCCGCGTTCTTCCCGCACGGCCTGGGTCACGGCATCGGCCTGCAGGTGCACGACGTGGCCGGTTTCGCCGCATCGGAGACCGGCGGCGTCATCGCCAAGCCCGATGGCCATCCGTTCCTGCGCCTGACCCGCGTGCTGGCGCCGGGCATGGTCGTGACGATCGAACCGGGCGTCTACATCGTCGACATGCTGCTCGAAGACCTGAAGGCCGCCGGACACGGCGACAGCATCGACTGGGCGCGCGTGGCCGCCTTCCGCCCCTATGGCGGCATCCGCATCGAGGACGATGTGGTCTGCACCGACGATGCGCCCGAGAACCTCACGCGCGACGCGTGGGCGGACGAGCACGCGGCGGCCTGATCAAGCCCGGGCCCGCGCTGCGTGGCCCGCTTCCGCTGAAAGATCACGCAGCGCGCGTTGCGCGCTGCGTAGGCGCCGGGGCGCTCATCGGCGCGCCATGAAATCCTCGATCTCGTCAGCCGTGCGCGCCAGCCCGGTCGTCAGCACCTCGTGGCCGGTCTTCGTGACCAGCACGTCGTCCTCGGTGCGGATGCCGATGCCGCGCCATTTCGCATCCACCGTGGTGTCGTCGGTCGATACGTACAGGCCGGGTTCGATCGTGAAGACCATGCCGGGCTCCAGCAGGCGCGATTCGCCTTCGATGCGGTAGTCGCCGACGTCGTGCACGTCGAGGCCGATCCAGTGCCCGGTCTTGTGACGGTAGAAGCGCTTGTAACTGCCGTCTGCAATGCGCGCCGCCAGCTTGCCCTTCAGCAACCCGAGCCGCAGCAGGCCCTCGGTCAGCGCTTCGACCGCGGCGTTGTGGCCCGACTCGTAGGCGACGCCCGGCCGCGCCTGCGCGAGTGCGGCCTGCTGCGCCGATTCGACCACGTCGTGCAATGCGCGCTGCGCAGGCGTGAAGCGGCCGTTGACCGGGAACGTCCGGGTGATGTCGGCGGCGTAGCCGCGGTATTCGGCGCCTGCATCGATCAGCACCAGGTCGCCGTCGCGCGCCTGGCCATTGTTGGCGCGGTAATGCAGCACGCAGGCATTGGCGCCTGCGCCGACGATGCTCTCGTAGGCCGGCACCGCGTCGTGCCGGCGGAACACGTAGTCGAGTTCGGCCTGCAGGGCGTACTCGTGGATGCCCGGGCGCGCCGCGCGCATGGCCGCGGCGTGCGCCTCGACGCTGATCTTCGCCGCGCGCCGCATCAGCTTGAGCTCGCCGGCATCCTTGAACAGCCGCATCTCGTCGAGCAGATGGCCGAGCTCGAGGAACTCGTGCGGCGGCTGCGCACCCACGCGCACCTGCGCGCGCACGCGGTTGAGCCAGCCGATCAGCTGCAGGTCGAACTCGGTGTCGCGGCCGAAGTGATAATAGACACGCGTACGGCCTTCGAGCAGGCCGGGCAGGATCTCGTCGAGATCGTCGATCGGATACGCATCGTCCATGCCCAGGGCCGCGACCGCGCCTTCGGGCCCGACGCGCGGACCGTCCCAGCCTTCGCGCTCCAGGTCGCGTTCGCGGCAGAACAGCAGCGCCTCGCCATGCTTGCGGCCCGGCACCAGCACCAGCACCGCATCGGGCTCGGCGAAACCAGTGAGATACCAGAGGTCGGAATCCTGCCGGTAGGCGTGATGCGTATCGCGGCTGCGGACGCGCTCCGGCGCACTGGCCAGCACCAGGATCGCGTTGTCGCCGGCCAGCCGCATCAGCTGGCGACGGCGCTTGAGATAGGTGGCGGCGGTGATGCCGCTCGCGCCCGCCATGTCAGTTCAGCCGGTTGCGGTGACGCGGCCCCAGTGCGGCATCGCCGTGCAGCAGGAGCACGGCGACACGTACGAACTCTTCGATCTCGGTCAGCGCGTCCTCCTCGACCGCATCGTCCTCATCGTCCGCATCGGGCTGGGCAGCGGCCAGCCGCGCGAGATCGGCCAGCGCCTCGTTGCCTTCTTCCGACAGCGACGACCGCTCGCCCGCCGCCAGACCGAACCCACCGAGAAACCCGCGACACCAGTCGAACAGGGCCGCGCTGCGCACCGACAGCGGGGCCGCGTCTTCGGGCATCAGCAATGCGAATGCGAAATCCCGGTCCTCGAGCTGGTGGGCGGTGGCCACCCGCAGGCGGTCCAGCGCGCTGCCGGCCGCGGGCGCGGGCAGGCCTGCATCGGCGAGCACCGGCGCCAGCCAGGCGGCCACGTCGTCACCACCGCCCGCCAGCCAGCCACTGAGGCCACCGTGCAGTTCGCTGCCCGGCATCGCCAACTGCAGATGGCGGATCTCGGCGTCGATTTCGGCAAGGCTCGGCAGGGTGTCGGACACGGCGGGGGCGCTCTGGGACGGGTGCGCCAGTGTACCAACCGCGTCTGCGCCATCGACCGTCCCGCTTGTTGCCACGGCGCCCGCGTGCCTACACTCGCCTTCGCCGATCCCGGCACGGAGCGCCGACGCGTGATCGAACCCAGCCAGCTGCACGTGCCCGGCGCCGCGGTGCTGCTCGCGCTGCTGGTCCTGCTGGTGGTCATGGTGGTGCGTCGGCGCAGCAGCGAGCACGCGTTCGTCGCGGAGATCAACGATCACAGCGACCGGCTGCAGCTCGCGCTGTGGGCCACCGGCGAGCGTTACTGGGACTACGACGTCGGCAGCGGGGAGCTGCGGCGCCTGCGCGAGCACGCACCGCATGGCGAAGGCCGTCTGCTCGAAGACAGCATGGCCGTCGACGCGCTGGTCCATCCCGACGACATGGCCCTCGCGCGCGAATCGCTGCGCCGCTATCTCGACGGCGATGCCGGTCGCTACCAGGCGCAGCTGCGGGTCGCCGATGGCGAGGGCGGCTGGGCCTGGGTCCGCGTGCGGGGCCGCGCCGTCGAGCGCGACGACGCCGGCAACGTGCTGCGCATCGCCGGCACCGCGCTCAACGTGTCGGCAACGCGCGAAGCCGAACGCGAACGCCAGATCGCCGCCACCATCCTGCGCAGCATGGCCGAGGCGGTCGCGGTGCTGGACGCGGAATTCCGCTTCGTGTCCGTCAATCCGGCCTTCCTGCGCATGACCGGCTATGCGGAAACGGAGATCCTCGGACGCAACGCGTCGCTGCTCGACAGCGACCAGCACGACAGCGCGCTCGCCCGGCGCATGCGCACACAGGCCGGGCAACAGGGGCACTGGAGCGGCGAGCTGTGGCAGCGCCGCAAGGACGGGGAAGAGCTGCTGGCCGCGCTGGAGTTGCGGACCGTGCGCGACGCCGACGACGACAGCGTGCTGCACGTCTGCGTCTACAACGACATCACCCAGCAGAAGCGCACCGAACAGGAACTGCGCTACCTCGCGAACTTCGACACCCTCACCGGCCTGCCGAACCGTTCGCTGCTCTCCGAGCGCCTGTCGCGTGCGATCGTGCGCGCGCATCGCGAAGACACCCGGCTGGCGGTGCTGTTCCTCGACCTGGACCGCTTCAAGGACGTCAACGATTCGCTCGGCCACGCCGCCGGCGACCGCATCCTGCGCGCAGCCGCGACCCGCCTGCAGCAGACGGTTGGCGCGCAGCACACCGTGGCGCGGCTGGGAGGCGACGAGTTCACGGTGTTGCTCGAAAGTCTCGAGCGGCCCGACGATGCCGAGCACATGGCGCGCGAGATCATCAACGCGTTCGAGGCGCCCCTGCTGATCGACGATCGCCGCGAGGTGTCGATCTCGCCGTCCATCGGCATCAGTCTCTATCCCGACCACGCCCAGGTGCCCACCGAACTGCTCAAGCAGGCGGACACCGCGATGTACCAGGCCAAGGCGGCCGGGCGCCGCACGTTCATGCGCTACAACGACAACATGGACTTGGCGGTCCGCCAGCGCGCGACGATCTCGGGTGCGCTGCGCAAGGTGCTCGACCGCGGCGAACTGCGCCTAGTATTCCAGCCGCGGCTGTCGCTGTCGCCGCCGCGCATCACCGGCGTGGAGGCGTTGCTGCGCTGGTCCAGTCCGGAGCATGGCGACATCCCGCCGGCCGAGTTCGTCCCGATCGCCGAGGAAAGCGGGCTGATCCTGGAGATCGGCGAATGGGTACTGCGCGAGGCCTGCCTGGTGCTGCAGCGCTGGCGCCAGCACGGGCTGGACGACCTCAACGTCTCGGTCAACGTCTCGGTCCTGCAGCTGTTGCGCGGCGACTTCGTGGCCGTGGTGGAGCGCGTGCTCGACGACGTCGGCATCCCGCCGCATCTGCTCGAACTGGAACTCACCGAAAGCGTGCTGATGGCCAACGCCGAGCAGACCGCCGCGCGCCTGCAGGCGTTCCGCGCGCTCGGCGTGTCGCTGGCGATCGACGACTTCGGCACCGGCTATTCGTCGCTGGCCTATCTCAAGCGCCTGCCGATCACCACGATCAAGATCGACAAGGCCTTCGTCGACGGCCTGCCCCACGACGCCGAGGATGCGGCGATCACGCCGACCATCGTCGCCATGGCGCACTCGCTGGGTCTGCGCGTGGTGGCGGAGGGCGTCGAGACCGAGGCCCAGATGCGGTTCCTCTCCGACCGGGGTTGCGACGAGATCCAGGGCTTCTGGCTGTCGCCACCACTCGATGCGCTGCAGTGCCTGGCCTTCATGCGCAACTGGCGCCCGGATGCCCTGCTCCTGGCGCGCCGCGAGTCGCTGGTCGCGCTGCCTTGACCGCCACCTGCGCGCTGCCTATGGTGCGGCAATGACCGAATCCGACGTCATCGCCGAACTGCACAGACTGACGTCGCGAATCGACGCGTTGATCGAGCGCGTGCGCATCCTCAGCGACGAGAACCGCAGCCTGCGCCAGCAGCAGGAATCCATCGTCGGCGAGCGCGCCCAGTTGCTGTCGAAGAACGAGCAGGCACGCTCGCGGGTCGAAGCGATGATCGCCCGGCTCAAGTCCCTGGAGCAGCACACATGAGCGCCACCGAGGCCGTCAGCGTCCGCGTGCTGGATCGCGAATACACCGTCGGCGTCACGCCCGACGAACGCGACAGCCTGATGGCGGCGGCCAAGCTGCTCGACACGCGGATGCGCGAAATCCGCGGCGCCAACCGCATGGCCGCCGTCGATCGCATCGCGATTCTCGCAGCGCTCAATCTGGCGCACGAACTGCAGCAGCTCGGTGACGGACAGTCGCGCGGCTCGAACGAAGTCGCCAGCACGGTGGCGTCGCTGCACCGCAAGCTCGACGTGCTGGACACCGAACAGCGCTGATCATTCCGTCTTCGCGACGCCTGCACGCAACTGAATCCACACCGCGGTCCGCCACGTCGCGACCGACGAACGGAACACCCGCTGCGGATCGATTGGCTATACTGCGCCTGCGTTCTCTGCCGTGTTCGACAGCGTGCAAAACATTCGCCTTGTCCCTTAATAACGACACCGGGGACGTCAGGAAACCGGGAGTGCCGGTCCGCCCCCGAGCGGAAAGCCCGAAGGAATCCCAGCGTTCCCACTTGAACCCCGGGTTCAAGGTCGTTTCGCCTGCATCGGCATCGGCGGAGAACGTATTTTTTGAGTCTGCCTGCCGCGTCGCCGGCACTACCGACGACGAGCCCGGCCGCATGACCGACCGCACCGCCCTCCGCCGACGCCTGCGCGACCAGCGTCGTGCCCTGCCCGCGCCTGCCCGTATCGCCGCCGCCGAAGGGCTCGCGGCGCAACTGTTCGCGCTGCCTGCCTGGCCGAGTGCCGGCTACGTGGCCGGCTACTGGGCCAGCGACGGCGAGATCGGCCTCCACGTCTTCCAGATGCGACTGCCCGCCGGGCTCGTCTACTGCCTGCCGGTGCTGCACGACGAGGTGCTGCGCTTCGCGCCCTGGCGCGCCGGCGACCCGCTGGTCACCAACCGCTACGGCATTCCCGAGCCCGACGTCGAACCGGCCTCCGCGCTCGACGCGAGCGCGATGGCGCTGGTCGTTGCGCCGCTGGTGGGCTTCGATGCGCGCGGCCACCGGCTGGGTATGGGCGGCGGCTGGTACGACCGGAGCTTCGACTTCCGGCTTGCGCAGGCGGCGCCGCCATTGCTGGTCGGCGCAGCATTCGCGCTGCAGCAGGTCGAGGCGCTCGATGCCGCGCCTTGGGACGTGCCGCTCGACGCGATCTGCACCGAATCGAACACGCTCCACCCGCCCACCGCCGCCGCCTGATCGAGACACGATGAGCACCCGCAAACGCTACTGGCTGATGAAGTCCGAACCCGAGGACTTCTCGATCGACGATCTCGCCCGCGTGGGCACCGAGCCTTGGACCGGCGTGCGCAACTACCAGGCGCGCAACTTCATGCGCGACGGCATGCGAGTCGGTGACGGCGTGCTGTTCTATCACTCGAACACCGACGTGCCCGGGATCTACGGCATCGCCGAGGTCGCATCCACCGCGTACCCCGATCCCAGCCAGTTCAAGAAGACCTCGAAGTATTTCGACGAGAAGGCCACCGAAGAGACGCCGCGCTGGTTTCTCGTCGATGTTGGCTACGTGCGCACGCTGGCCCATCCGATTGCGCTGGCGGAGATCCGCGAGCACAGCGCCGAGCTCGGCGAGGAGTTCGCGCTGATCCGGAAAGGCGCACGCCTGTCTGTGCTGCCGGTCACGGCCGCGCAATGGAAACTGCTGGTGTCCCTGGAGAAGAAGCGATGAGCGAAGGCAAGCGCCTGGCCGCCGAGAAGGCGATCGAATACGTGGAAGACGGCATGATCGTCGGCGTCGGCACCGGTTCGACCGTCGCCTATTTCATCGACGCACTGGCGCGCATCAGGCACCGCATCGACGGCGCGGTGTCGAGTTCGGACCAGAGCACCGAACGCCTGCGCGGGCACGGCATCGACGTGCTCGAACTCAATGCGACCGGTCCGCTGGCGCTGTACGTCGACGGCGCCGACGAATGCGATCCGGGCAAACACCTGATCAAGGGTGGCGGCGCGGCACTGACGCGCGAGAAGATCATCGCCGAAGCCAGCAAGCAGTTCGTCTGCATCATTGATCCCGCCAAGCAGGTGCCGGTCCTGGGTGCGTTTCCGCTGCCGATCGAAGTGATCCCGATGGCGCGCAGCCTCGTCGCGCGCACGATCCTGGAGACCACCGGCGGCCAGCCGGTCTGGCGCGAAGGCGTGAAGACCGACAACGGTAACTGGGTGCTCGACATCCACGGCCTGTCGATCACCGATCCGGTGGCGCTGGAGACGCAGCTCAACCAGATCCCGGGCGTGGTCAGCGTCGGGCTGTTCGCCCGCCGCAAGGCCGACGTGGTGATCGTGGGCACGGCGACGCCGACCGTCCTGGAGTGAGCCGCGGGCTGGGCGCACCGGATCACTTCGGTCATACGGGTGAGCGGGCACCCACCGTGCAAGAGCAGCAGGAAGGCTGGCGGGGCTGAGGCCAGACATGCTCTTCCGGGCCGGACAAGACAGCCACGAAAAAGCCCGCCTTCCGGCGGGCTTTTTCTTGTTGCAGGCAGCCTCGACTTACTCGACGTCGAGGAAGCTCCGCAGCTGCTCGCTGCGCGAGGGATGACGCAGCTTGCGCAGCGCCTTCGCCTCGATCTGGCGGATGCGCTCGCGGGTGACGTCGAACTGCTTGCCGACTTCCTCGAGGGTGTGGTCGGTATTCATGTCGATGCCGAAGCGCATGCGCAGCACCTTGGCCTCGCGCGGGGTCAGGCCGGCGAGCACGTCGCGGACCGTTTCCATGAGGTTGGTGTTGGTGGTCGCATCGATCGGGGACTCCACGTTGGTGTCCTCGATGAAGTCGCCCAGGTGCGAGTCCTCGTCGTCGCCGATCGGGGTCTCCATGGAGATCGGCTCCTTCGCGATCTTCATGACCTTGCGGATCTTGTCTTCCGGCATGTCCATTTCCTTGGCCAGCTCCTCCGGCGTGGCCTCGCGGCCGTACTGCTGGAGCATCTGGCGGGAAATGCGGTTGAGCTTGTTGATCGTCTCGATCATGTGCACCGGGATGCGGATCGTGCGCGCCTGGTCGGCGATCGAGCGCGTGATCGCCTGGCGGATCCACCACGTGGCATAGGTCGAGAACTTGAAGCCACGACGGTGCTCGAACTTGTCCACGGCCTTCATCAGGCCGATGTTGCCTTCCTGGATGAGATCGAGGAACTGCAGGCCGCGGTTGGTGTACTTCTTGGCGATCGAGATCACCAGGCGCAGGTTGGCCTCGACCATTTCCTTCTTGGCCTTGCGGGCCTTGGCCTCGCCATAGGCCATCGCGCGGTTGATCTCCTTGAGATCGCCCAGGGTCACGCCCATCGCCTTCTCGATCGCGAGCGTGGCTTCCTGCTCGGCGACGATCTGGTCGCGCACGTCCTTCAGGCCGGACGACCACTTCTGCTTGCGCTTGATCATCTCATCCGCCCAGCCCGTATTGGTCTGGTTGCCGTCCCAGGCGCGGATGAAGTCCTTGCGCGGCATCTTGGCCACACGGGTCGACAGGTCGAGAATGCGGCGTTCGTGGTCCTTGAGCTCGGACACGACCTCGCGCAGCTTGCGGACCAGCAGGTCGGTCAGCGGCAGCGGCAGCTTGAAGGTCATGAAGACCTCGGCCATCTCCGCGCGCAGCTTGATCGAGGCCTTGGCCGTCGCGCCATTCTTGGCGTACGACTTCTGGAACTTGTTGAACAGGTCGGCCATCAGGTCCATGCGGCGCAGGACTTCTTCCGGATCCGGACCGGTCGGGCCGGTGCTCTCTTCCTCGTCGGAGGAATCGTCGGAGTCGTCGTCGTCGCTGTCGGCCTCTTCGACCGCCTCGACGGCGGCCGGCGCGTTGCCCGCCGCCGCTTCTTCCTCGGCGGCCAGCTCTTCGAGCAGCTGATCGTTGAAGCCGGCCACGACCTCGGCCAGACGCTTCTTGCCGCCCTTGTGCAGTTCATATTCCTCGAGCAGCAGCTGCACCGACCACGGGAAGCTCGCCACCGAGGTCATCATCTGGTTCAGACCTTCCTCGATACGCTTCGCGATGGCGATTTCGCCCTCGCGGGTCAGCAGCTCGACCGTGCCCATCTCGCGCATGTACATGCGCACCGGGTCGGTGGTGCGACCGCCTTCGGTATCGAGCGAGGTCAGCGCGGCCGCGGCTTCTTCCGCGGCGGTCTCGTCGACTTCGCGGTTGCCGCTGGATTCGCCGGCCAGCAGCAGGGTCTCGGCATCGGGCGCCACTTCATGGACCGCGATGCCCATGCCGTTGATCATGCCGATGATGTCTTCGATCTGCTCCGGATCGACCATGTCGTCGGGCAGGTGGTCGTTGACCTCGGCATACGTCAGATAGCCCTGCTCCAGACCCTTGCTGATCAGGATCTTGATGTCGGACTGCTGGGCGGGACGTTCATTCGCCATGTGGCGCACCGTCTGAAAAGTGAACCCGTAATTATACCACCAGCGGGGCCGGGATCATGCCCTGAGCAGGAAGGTGACCGGGCCGTCGTTGACCAGGCTGACTTCCATATGGGCACCGAAGCGGCCGGTTTCCACCCCCGGATGACGCGACCTGCAGACGGCGACCAGGCGGTCGAAGATCCGTTCAGCCACATCGGGCGTCGCCGCGGTGCTGAAGCCGGGCCGATTGCCTGAGCCGGTATCGGCCGCCAGCGTGAACTGGCTCACCAGCAACAGGCCGCCGCCGGTCTGCGCCAGCGAGCGATTCATGCGGCCCGCGTCGTCGGCGAAGACCCGGTAGGCCAACAGGCGTTCGGCCATGCGGGCGATCTGGGCCTCGCCGTCCCCGGGCTCGATGCCGACGAGCGCGAGCAGCCCCGGACCGGTCCGGCCGACGACCGCGCCGTCGATGCGGACGGCGGCTTCGCTGACGCGCTGGATCAGGCTCAGCACGGGCGGGCACCGCCAGCCGGCCCCTCGCGAAGCTCGGAGGCACCGGTCACGCCACGCCTCCCCTCCGCAGGCGCGCGCTCGCAGACTGACCGAGGTGCCGGCCCATCAGCCCGAATACCGGTTGCTGATCGGATACCGCCGCTCTCGCCCGAATGCGCGGCGCGAAATCTTCGGCCCCGGCGCGGCCTGGTGCCGTTTCCATTCGCTGATGCGTACCAGCCGGAGCACACGGTCGACGGTGGCCGCATCGAAGCCCGCCGCGACGATCTCGTCGCGCGATTCCTCCTGGTCCACGAAGCGGCGCAGGATCGCGTCGAGCACGTCGTAGGGCGGCAGCGAGTCCTGGTCGAGCTGGTTGTCGCGCAATTCGGCCGATGGCGGCCGGGCGATCACCGCGGGCGGAATCACCGGCGCACCGCCGACCGTGTTGCGCCATTTCGACAGGCCGAAGACCTCGGTCTTGTAGAGGTCCTTGATCGGCGCATAGCCGCCGCACATGTCGCCGTAGATCGTCGCGTAGCCCACCGCGTATTCGCTCTTGTTGCCGGTGGTCAGCAGCAGGCCGCCGTGCTTGTTCGACAGCGCCATCATGATCGCGCCGCGGGTGCGCGACTGCAGGTTTTCCTCGGCGATGTCGACGGCCTTGCCTTCGAAGGCGTCGGTCAGCGTGTCCAGGAAGCCCTGGAACGGCAGCTCGATCGGAATGGTCAGCATGCGCACGCCGAGCGCCTCGCACTGCTCGGCGGCCAGGTCGTTGCTGAGGCCCGCGGTGAAGCGCGACGGCATGCGCACCGCGGTGACGTGGTCCGCGCCCAGTGCATCGACGGCCATCGCCAGCACCACCGACGAGTCGATGCCCCCCGACAGCCCGACCCACGCCTTCGAGAACCCGTTTTTGCCGCAGTAGTCGCGCGTGCCGCGCACCACCGCGCGCCAGGCCAGCGCATCGATGCTCTCGTCGCCATCATCGACCCAGACCACCGGCGAGAACGCGCGCGAGTCCGGATCGAAATCCACCACCAGCCACTGGTCGTCGAAGGCGGCCGCTGCCGGGTGCACGGTGCCGTCGGCGTCGGCCACGACCGATGCGCCATCGAACACCAGTGCGTCCTGCCCACCGACCACGTTGACGTAGGCCAGCGCCACGCCGCTCTCGCGGGTGCGCTCGGCCAGCAGAGCGTCGCGCTGGCGATGCTTGCCGCGCTCGTAGGGCGAAGCGTTCGGCACGACGACGACCGCCGCGCCGGCCGCGGCGGTGTCGGCCAGCGGCTCGGGGAACCACAGGTCCTCGCAGACGAGCACGCCGACCGGCACGCCGCCGACATCGACCACACAGGGTTCGCCGTCGGGGTCGACGTGGAAATAGCGGCGCTCGTCGAACACGTTGTAGTTGGGCAGCTCGCGCTTGCGGTAGGTGCGCTCGAGCTTGCCGTCGCGCAGCACGCTGGCGGAGTTGTAGAGCACGCTGCCTGCCGATTCCGGCCAGCCGACCACCGCAACGATGCCGCGCACGTCCTTGGCGATCTGCATCAGCGCCGCCTCGCAGTCGATCAGGAACCCGGGGCGCATCAGCAGGTCTTCGGGCGGATAGCCGCTGATCGCCAGCTCCGGAAACACCACGACGTGGGCACCGAACTCGTCGCGCGCCGCGCTGATCATCTCTGCGATGCGCTCGGCGTTGCGGCCGACGTCGCCGACCGGAAAGTCGAACTGGGCGAGTGCGATACGCAGGGAATCGGTCATGTCGGCGGGCACGCGGTCGGGAGCATCCATCATAGCGGCCGGGCCTGCGCACGCCGCACGCACCTGCGCCGCCATCGGTCGTGCGGGGACGCGGTTCGCGACGCAAAAAAAAGGCCGCCCGGGGGCGGCCTTTTTCGAATCACCCGAGGGCGATTACTTGACGAGCGCAGCGATCGCTTCGCCCAGGTCGCCCGGCGAACGGACGGTCTTGACGCCCGCCGCTTCCATCGCCTTGAACTTGCCTTCCGCCGTGCCCGAACCGCCCGAGGCAATCGCACCGGCGTGGCCCATGCGCTTGCCCGGAGGGGCCGACGCGCCGGCGATGAAACCCACGACCGGCTTCTTGACGTGCGCCTTGATGTACTCGGCGCCCGCTTCCTCGGCGTCGCCGCCGATCTCGCCGACCATGATGATGCCCAGCGTCTGCGGGTCTTCGTTGAACAGCTTGAGGCAGTCGACGAAGTTCAGGCCGTTGATCGGGTCGCCGCCGATGCCGATGACGGTCGACTGGCCCAGGCCCGCCGCGGTGGTCTGCTTGACCGCTTCATAGGTCAGCGTGCCCGAGCGCGACACGATGCCGATCTTGCCCGGCATGTGGATGTGGCCCGGCATGATGCCGATCTTGCACTCGCCCGGCGTGATCACGCCCGGGCAGTTCGGACCGACCAGGGTCACGTCCGGATGCGACTTCAGCACGTTCTTGACGCGCAGCATGTCGAGCACCGGGATGCCTTCGGTGATGCAGACGATGACCTTGATGCCGGCAGCCGCGGCTTCGAGGATCGCGTCGGCCGCGAACGGCGGCGGCACGTAGATCACCGAGGCGTCGGCGCCGGTGGCGTCGACCGCTTCGCGCACGGTGTTGAACACCGGCAGTTCGATGTGCGTGGTGCCACCCTTGCCCGGCGTGACGCCGCCGACGACCTGGGTGCCGTACTCCACCATCTGGGTGGCGTGGAAGGTGCCCTGCTGGCCGGTGAAGCCCTGCACGATCACCTTGGTGTTCTTGTTGATCAAAACGCTCATGGAATTGTCCTGTTGAGCCCCTCTCCCCTTGGGAGAGGGGTTGGGGTGAGGGCCGCATGGATGCAAGCACCCTCATCCGCCCTTCGGGCACCTTCTCCCAGAGGGAGAAGGGAAGGAAATAGAGTCGATCGGAATCAGGCGGCGGCCGCGACGGCCTTCTTGGCACCGTCGTTGATGTCGTCGGCCGCGGTGATGGCCAGGCCCGAGTCGGCCAGCAGCTGCTTGCCCGCTTCGACATTCGTGCCTTCGAGGCGCACGATCACCGGCACCTTGACGTCCACTTCCTTGACCGCGGCGATGATGCCCTCGGCGATCATGTCGCAGCGGACGATGCCGCCGAAGATGTTGACGAAGATCGCCTTGACCTTGTCGCTCGACAGGATGAGCTTGAACGCTTCGGTGACGCGCTCCTTGGTCGCGCCGCCGCCGACGTCGAGGAAGTTCGCCGGCGAACCGCCGTTGAGTGCGATCACGTCCATCGTCGCCATGGCCAGGCCCGCACCGTTGACCATGCAGCCGATGTTGCCGTCCATGGTCACGTAGTTCAGGTCGTACTGGCTGGCACGCGCCTCGGCCTCGTCTTCCTGCGTGGCGTCGCGCATCGCCGCCAGATCCTTGTGACGGAACGCGGCGTTGTCGTCGGAGTCGACCTTGCCGTCCAGCGCGTAGAGGTCGCCGTTGTCGAGGATCGCCAGCGGGTTGAGTTCGACCAGCGCGAGGTCCTTCTCGTTGAACAGGGTGTAGAGGCCACCCATGATCTTGGCGAGCTGGTTGGCCTGCTTGGCGGTCAGGCCGATCTTGAAGCCGATCTCGCGGCCCTGGTAGGCCTGGAAGCCTTCCACGAAGTTGACGTTGAGGCTCTCGATCTTCTCCGGCGTCTCGGCAGCGACCTGCTCGATGTCCACGCCACCCTCGCTCGAGACGATGTAGGTGATGGACTGTGTGCCGCGGTCGACCAGCACCGACAGATACAGTTCCTTGGCGATCTCGCCGGCTTCGGTGACCAGCACCAGATTGACCGGCAGCTCGACGCCGGCGGTCTGATAGGTGGCCATCCTGGTGCCGAGCATCTTGGCCGCAGCGGCCTTCACGTCGTCGGTGGTCTTGCAGAACTTCACGCCGCCGGCCTTGCCGCGGCCGCCCGCGTGGATCTGGGCCTTGACCATCCAGGGGCCTTTGCCCAGGGCGTTCGCTGCTTCGACTGCTTCATCGGCGGTGGACGCGACGCGTCCTGCCGGCACGGGGATGCCGTAATCGGCAAACAACTGCTTCGCCTGGTATTCGTGGAAGTTCATGTGGGGTCCGTACGGAAAGGAAAAGACACCGGCCGACGGGCGGCGCGGAGGGCGCGGCGGGTCGACGGGGGTCCGCTATTCTCGCCCATGCGGCGGCGGCGGGCAAAACCGCCCCACCCGGCCGTCCCGGACCGACGCCTATACTCGGCCGTCCAGCTCCGATGGAACGCCCCCGTGCCCCTGTCCGCAGCGTCCACGCTGACCCCGTCGCTGCTGCAGCGCGAACTCGCGCTGTTCGCGCTCTACCGGGTGCTGGAAGCCGCCCTGCTCGCGCTGCTGGTGTTCAGTCCCTGGGGCGAAACGCTCGGGGCGATGACCGATGCGCCGGTCGCAATCTCGGTCAGCGTCGGCTATCTGATCGCTTCGGCCGGGCTGTGGTGGCATGCGCGGCGCGCCCGCGCGGACTTCGCCAGCCATGCGGTCGTGGGCGTGGGCGTCGACATCGGCGTCGCCACCCTGATCACCCACGCGATCCCGGAAGTCGCGCCCGGCATCGCGATGCTGCTGCTGTTCAACATCGGCGCCGCGTCGCTGTTCGTCACCCTGCGCACCAGCCTGCTGATCGCCACGGCCGCCGCGCTGGCGCTGCTGGTCGAGCGCCTGTCCGGCCTGTTCGGCACCGGCACCTTCGACCGCCCCTTCGCCGAGATGCTGATGTTCGGGCTGGGCTTCTTCGCCGCCGCCTCGCTGACCCGGCAGCTGGGCAAGCAGGTGCGCGAGACGCAGGCGCTGGCCGACCGCCGCGGCGCGGAGGCCGCGAACCTGGCCGAGATCAACGAGCTGATCATCCGGCGCATGCAGACCGGCGTGCTGCTGGTCGACGGCAGCGGCCACATCCGCCTGACCAACGAGGCCGCCACGCTGCTGATCGGCGACGCCGAAACGCCGGGCGAGGACGGCCTGCACGGCCGCACGCTGGGCCAGCTTGCGCCGCCGCTGGCGATGCGCCTGGCCGAGTGGCTGCGCAGCGGCAGCATCGACAGTGCCCCGCTCACTCTGCGCGAACACACCGACGTGATGCCGCGCTTCGTCCGCCTGCTGGCCGAGAGCGACAGCACGCTGGTGTTCCTCGACGACACCTCGCTGGTGTCGCGCCGCGCCGAATCGCTGACCCTCGCCACCATGGGCCGGTTCTCCGCCAGCCTCGCCCACGAGATCCGCAATCCGCTCGCCGCGATCAGCTACGCGACCCAGCTGATGGAGGAATCGGACCAGATCGGAGAGGCCGATCGCCGCCTGCTGCAGATCATCCACCAGCAATGCATGCGCACCAACGGCATCGTGGAAAGCGTGCTCGGCCTCGCCCGCCGCGAACGTGCGCGCCCGGAACACGTGGACCTCGTCGCCGTGGCGCACGGCTTCGTGCAGGACTACCGGATGATCGTCACCGACGAGAACGCGGAACTGAAGGTGAGCTGCGACCAGCCCACGCTGCGCGCGATCTTCGACCCGCGCCACCTGCAGCAGGTGCTGACCGCGCTCGTCAACAACGCCGTCCGCTACGGGCGGATGCCGGGCGAGCCGGCGCGCATCACCCTGCGCCTCGAGCAGGCCGGAGACTGCCCCACGCTCAGTGTGCTCGACCGCGGCCCCGGCATTCCCGACGCCGTCGCATCCCAGTTGTTCCGTCCGTTCTTCACCACATCCGAAAGCGGCACCGGCCTGGGCCTCTACATCGGCCACGAACTGTGCCGCGCGAACGAGGCCCATCTGGAATACGTGGCGGTGCCGGGCGGCGGCGCCTGCTTCCGCGTCACCCTGGCCGCGCGGCAGACACTGCTGCGCAACGCAGGCTGACGCCGGCTGCGGCGCGAGATCGCGCTGGAGTGCGCACGGCCGTCGCGGCTCCGGGCGGCTGTCCTCCCAGGCCGGAGCAACCGCGTGACTCCAGCGGCATGCCGCCGCGGACGGCACTGCGCCTTCCCGCGACATCCTCGCCCCGGGGCATCCGGTCCGTATCGCCCGGCACGCAGGCGCAAGATCAGACCGCCGACGGACGCGTCACCGACCGGGCGCGCTGCGCGCGCCGACCCCGCGCAAGCCTCGTCGCTTTTGACAGAATCTGTCACTATGCGTCACACCTCGGACCCGGTTGTGTGGCGAATCGATGAGCGAAACCCGCAGCGTGCTGATCGTCGACGACGAACACGATATCCGTGAGCTGCTGGTGCTGACGCTCAGCCGCATGGGGCTGCGGACCGAGACCGCACCGACCCTCGCCGCCGCACGCGAACTGCTGGCCGCGTCCACCTACGATCTGTGCCTGACCGACATGCGCCTGCCGGACGGCTCGGGCCTGGATCTGGTCGGCGAGATCAGCACGCGTTTTCCCGGCACGCCGGTCGCCATGATCACCGCCTACGGCAACGTCGAGGCCGCGGTCGAGGCGTTGAAGGTCGGCGCCTTCGACTTCGTCAGCAAGCCGGTCGACATCCACGTCCTGCGCGGCCTGGTCCGCCAGGCGCTGGAACTGGGCGATCGCGCCAAGCGCGACACCGAGGAACACAGCAGCCGCCTGCTCGGCACCTCCGACGTCATGGTCACGCTGCGCAACACCATCGCCAAGGTCGCCCGCAGCCAGGCGCCGGTGTTCATCCAGGGCGAGTCCGGCACCGGCAAGGAACTCGTCGCCCGCACCATCCATGCGCAGGGCGCGCGCGCCAGCAGTCCGTTCGTGCCGGTCAACTGCGGCGCCATCCCCGGCGAACTGATGGAAAGCGAGTTCTTCGGCCACAAGAAGGGCAGCTTCACCGGCGCGCACAGCGACAAGCCGGGCCTGTTCCAGGCTGCCGACGGCGGCACGCTGTTCCTCGACGAGATCGCCGAGCTGCCGCTGGCGATGCAGGTCAAGCTGCTGCGCGCGATCCAGGAGAAGTCGATCCGCCCGGTCGGCGCCGCCGCCGAGATCCAGGTCGACGTGCGCATCCTCTCGGCCACGCACAAGGATCTGTCGCAGCTGGTCAACGACGGCCGCTTCCGCCACGACCTCTACTACCGCATCAACGTCATCGGCCTGCACGTGCCGCCGCTGCGCGAGCGTGCCGGCGACCTGCCGCTGCTGTCGGACGCCATCCTGCAGCGCCTCGCCCAGGCCATGCACCGCCCCGCGCCGACGCTGGCACCCGACGCCGTCGCCGCGCTCGAGGCCTACGGCTTCGCCGGCAACGTCCGCGAACTCGAGAACATCCTCGAGCGCGCCCTGGCCATGGCCGACGACGACCTCATCACTGCCGCCGACCTGCATCTGCCGGTCGCCCGGGGCGCCCAGCAGACCGCACAGCCGCAGCAGGCCTCGCCCTTCGTCACCGGCACCCACCAGGCCCTGCCGCCCAGCGCCGCGCCGCCGCGCGACCCGCGCACGCTCAGTCCCTACGACACTGCCAGCTCGGCGCTGCCGTCCTTCATCGAGGACATCGAGCGCGCCGCCATCCAGCAGGCGCTGCAGGAAAACCGCTACAACAAGACGAAGACTGCGGCGGCGCTGGGCATCACGTTCCGGGCGCTGCGCTACAAGCTGAAGAAGCTCGGTATCGACTGATCGGCACGTCGATGGCCGGCGGCGCGTGATCCAGGCCGCGCCGCGGATATCACACCCTATCCCGCATGCTGCGCGCCGCTGCGTGCAGGTTGCCGCGGCCCCGTTGCATCGATCCGGACACCGAAGGCCGGATAAGCCATCGGCGTCGCTGCGCTGGACGCGGGCCCCGACTCGACACAATGCGTCACCTTGTGACGCGATCGCGCACCATCCGTTCCCGCACGTGCCCACCGACCGTGCGCACCGGCACATTACGGGGTCAATCGTGGGCGGAAAAGTTGGCACGCCTTGTGCGTTATCCCCTACGCACGTGCAGGTCGCACGGCTGCCCACGGATCGGCACCAGCCGGCCACGCGGCACGTGGAATCAATCACTCCTAGGGGATACACCATGAAGAAGATGCAGAAGGGCTTCACCCTGATCGAACTGATGATCGTGGTCGCGATCATCGCCATCCTGGCCGCCATCGCGCTGCCGGCTTACCAGGACTACGTCGCCCGTTCGCAGGTGTCGGAAGCCGCCACCCTGTCCGCGGGTGCGAAGACTGCGGTTGCCGAACAGTTCGCCAACACGGGCACGTTCACCGGCATCACCAACAGCACCGCCGGCCTGTCGGCAGCGGGTTCGATCGTCGGCAAGTACGTCACCCAGGTGGCAGTTGCCGCGGGCACGGTCACCGCCACCATGGGCAATGACGCAAGTGACAAGGTCTCGGGCGACACGCTTGTGTTCACCCCGACCGACAACGACGGTTCGATTTCGTGGGCTTGCGACGCCAGCACCATCGATAACAAGTTCCTGCCGAGCGCCTGCCGCTAATCGCGGAGACACGGTGACGACGCGTCGCGTCGACATCTGCTCATCGAGGGGCCGCGCAAGCGGCCCCTTTTTTTGGAACGAGTGATGAAGAGCCTCCGGATTCCGTCGCCGCCCTGGATTGCCGCGCTGCTGGCGCTGGCCACATTCGTCGTCTTCTCGCCTGGCCTGGCCGGCGGTTTCCTCTTCGACGATTTCAGCAATCTGGTGCTGGAGGACGGCTGGAAGCTGCGCAGCTTCGCGCTGCAGGAATGGCTGGCCGCGCTGCGCAGCGGCGTGGCCAGCCCCGCCGGCCGGCCGCTGGCGATCGCGAGTTTCGCGCTGAACCACGTGCTGACGGGCATGGACCCGTTCTGGCTCAAGGCCACCGGTCTCGCCCTGCATGCGTTCAACGGCGTGCTGGTCTACGCGCTGTCCCGCGCCCTGCTGCGCGCGGCGCCGCATGCGGCGCTCACCGGCGCACTCGCCCCCGCGCTGCTGGCGGCGGCCTGGGCCCTGCATCCGCTGCAGGTCTCCAGCGCGCTGTACGTGGTGCAGCGCATGGAACTGGGCGCCGCCACGGGCACCCTGCTGGCCCTGCTGGCCTATGTCCGCCTGCGCCAGTCCCAGCTGCGCGGCGCACGCGCCTGGCCCTGGCTGCTGGCGATGGGCGCCGCCATCGTGTTCGGCCTCGGCTTCAAGGAGACCGCCGCGCTCGCGCCGGGCTTCGCCTTCCTGATCGAACTGACGGTCTTCCGCTTCCGCAATGCGCGCGGCGGCCGTGACCGGGGGTGGCTGTGGGCCTACGGCATTGGCGCCGCGCTGGCGATGGCCGCATACGTCCGCATCGTCCTCCCGCTGACCGCGCCCGACTCGCTCTACGCGATCCGCGAGTTCTCGCTCACGGAGCGACTGTGGACCCAGTTGCCGGTGCTGGCGATGTACCTGCGGCAATGCCTGCTGCCGCTGCCGGACAGCCTGTGGTTCTACTACGACAACGTCGCGATCTCGCGCGGGCCGCTGCAGCCGGCGAGCACCGCCTGGGCGGGCGCGCTGTTGCTGGCAATGCTGGGGGTGGCGCTGGCCTGCTGGCGACGCTGGCCCCTGGTGACGCTGGGCATCGGCTGGTTCTTCATGGCCCATGCGCTGACCAGCAATGTCATCCCGCTGGAGCTGGCGTTCGAACATCGCAACTATCTGGCGCTGTTCGGGGTGCTGCTGGCCCTGGTGCAGCCACTGGCAGCCGTCGGAGCGAGGCTGCATGCCGACGCGCGCGCAGTGCTGGCCATGTTGCCTGTGATCGCGCTGGCGACGCTGTGCTGGATCCAGGCCGCGAGCTGGGGCGATCCGCTGCGGCTGGCGTGGACGCTCGAGAACCGCAACCCGACTTCGCAGCGCGCCAGCTACGATCTGGCCAAGGAACTCATGGCGCGCGCCGGTGAAGATCCCGCGTCCCCGGCCTGGGGCCTGGCCCACGCACAGATGTCGCGCGCGGCCGCACTGCCCGGGCCGTCGTCACTGCCGCTCCAGGGCCTGCTGCTGATCGAGGGACGCGCCGGGCGCCCGAGCGCGCCCGCGACCTGGAAGGCGCTGCGCGAGCGGATCACCCGTCGCGCACTGGGACCGGAAGGACTGAGCGCGCTGTTCGCATTGTCCGAATGCCGCATCCAGATGCGTTGCCGGTTTGACGACGCGCAGCTTCTGCAGACGTTCCTCGCAGTGCTGCAGCGCAATCCCGACAGTCCCGCCGTACACACGCTGTACGCGAACTTCGCCTGGAACGTGCTCGACGACCGCCCGCTGGCAATCGCGATGCAGCGCGAGGCAGTCGCACTGGCGCCGGCCTATACCGGCTACCGCGTGGCGTTGGCAAAGTTCCTGCTTGCATCCGGGGACGCGGCGGCCGTGCAGGAGGGCCGCGCGGTGACCCTGGCGCTGGCGAGCGGACCCGAGGCCGGCCTGCTGCGTCAGGAACTGGCGGAACTGGACGCGTTGTCCAGCGCCGCCGACACCCGGGACGGACATCCGCCCCCTTGAACAAGGCAGCCCATCGATGCGACGTACCCGGGGATTCACGCTGATCGAACTGATGATCGTCGTCGCGATCATCGCCATCCTGGCCGCGATCGGGCTGACCGCCTACCAGGACTACGTGGCGCGCGCGCAGGTCGCCGAGGGCTTCTCGCTGTCCAGCGATGCGCGCACCGCCATCGCGATGCGTCACGCATACTCGGGTACGTTTCCAGCCGACAACGCGGCGGCCGGAATCGCGCAGCCGGGCTCGATCGCCGGGCCCTATGTGGAGTCGGTCACGATCGGGCCGGCCGGACAGATCGATGTGCGGCTGGGCAATCAGGCCAGCAACCGCATCGCCGGCCAGACCCTGGCCATGCAGGCCGTACTGGACGCCGGCAGCCTGCACTGGAACTGCAGCGGCGTGGACGCGCGCTACGTACCCTCGGCCTGCCGCTGAGACCGGGTGCTGCCCAGCAGCCGCGCGAATGACCAGGCCAGCGCACTGAAGCACAGGTCCGCCGCCACCGACAGCACACGCAACACGGCGGCAAGGACCACCGCGTCCGACGCAGGCAGCCAGGGGGCGAGGCCCGCCACCAGCACGAACTCGCGCACGCCCAGCCCCGCCGGCGCAAACACGGCGAGGATGCCTGCCACATTGGCCGCAGCCAGCAATCCGACGACGTACGTCATCGATGGGCCCGCCCCTTCCATGCCGGGCATCGAGCGCAGGCACACGAACAGACCGGCACCTGCGCACACGTGCGCGAGCAGATACAGCAGCGGCACGCCCCATTCTCGGTGGGTGGGCGGCGTGCGCTGCAGCCCGCCGAGCGGTCGCGACACTCGCATCGCCGGCACGATCACGACAGCCAGCGCACAGGCTGTCAGCAGGCGCCACACCACCGCAGTGTCCCACGCGCGTGCGATCGACCCATCCAGCCCCAGTGCCGCCGCCGATACGCACACCGCCAGCGCCAGGCCGGCCAAGACGAAGGCGAGCTGTTCGTAGAGCACGGTGAATCCGAGCGCACGCGCCGTCACGCCATGGCGCGACACCAGTCCCAGCTTGCCGGCGAAGAGTCCGACCTTGCCGGGAAGATAGCGCCCGAGCCAGGCCATGGCCTGCAGCGGCAGCCAGTCCTTCGCGGCCAAGCGCAGGCCGAGATGCGCACGCACCACTTCCGTCCAGGCGAAGCCGAGTATCCACGCCATCGCCACCCAGGCGATCGCGAAGGCATACGGCGCCGGCGTCGCAAGCCATTCGGCCCACGCCACCAACGCCACATCCAGATCACGCGCATACCAGACCATCGCGACGCACACGGCAACGACATAGAGCGCCTTGATCCAGCGGACCAGTCGCCCGCGGCTCATCGTGGTGACAGCAGGAGGATCGTCCACGGCAACGGTGAGCGCACCGCCTCCACACGGAAGCGCGTGGCCGCCAGCCTGACCAGTCCACTGCGCGACCAGTGCTGCACGTGTCCCGGCGTATTGCCCCACTGCCCGAGATACTTGCCGCGGCACATGTTCATTGCGCGCCAGACCGGCTCGCGTGGCGTGGAAATGAGCACATGTCGACGCGCGACACGGGCCAACTCGTCGAGTGCGCGTTCGGGCGCGTCGAGATGCTCGAGGACTTCCATCATGACCACGACGTCCGCCGACGCATCGCCCATGGCCAGCGCATATGCGGACTGCCGGAAGACGGGAACACCGGGATTGCGATCAGACGTGGCCGCCACCAGCGTGTCGCCGATGTCGGATGCGCAGATCGACACATCCGCGGGCAACCAGCGGCGCAGTCGCTCGGTTGAATATCCGGCACCGCAGCCGACCTCGACCAGGGTATCCCCGCCCCGTAACGCGGGCTCCAGAAGGCTGCGCACGCCCGAATAGAACCCGTCCACGAGACGCGCGCCGATTCCACCGCTCTCGTACTTGCCGGTGAACTGGGCGTCGGAATCGTGGGTCATGCGTCGCGCCGGTAGGTCAACGCGGTGACCTGTTCGGAGACCAAACCGATCAGGAACACAATGACGGCCGCGCTCAGCAGCAACGCACTCATGTTGGTGAAACGATGCTCGGTTGCGAACGTCCAGCCGTAGTAGCCCAGTCCGATCAGGAAGAATCCGACGCTGGCCGGCATGAAGAGTTTGAAGGGCGAATACAGCGTCGCGATCTTGAAGATGATCAGCAGGAACCGCACACCATCCCGCATCGGCCGTAGATGGCTTCTGCCAATGCGCTGCGCCACTGGAATCGGCACGTAGGCGACCGGATAGGCGCTGCGGAAGAACGCCATGGTGCAGGTGGTGGGATAGGAGAACCCGTTCGGCAGCAGATGCAGGAACTCGCGGAACTTGTCCGCACGCACGGCTCGGAATCCGGACGTGAGATCGGCGATCCGATGCCCCGTCATCCAGCTGGCCAGGCGGTTGTAGAAGCCGTTGGCCAAGCTGCGGCCGCGGCTGGCCTGACCCGACGCGTCGCGCGCGCCTACCGCCATGTCGTATCCCGCGCGCAAACGCTCGAGAAGCGGCTCGATGTGCGCAGGGTCATGCTGGCCGTCGGCATCCATGAAGACGAGCACGTCGCCGGTCGCCGCGCGGGCGCCACGCTTGATCGCGGCGCCATTGCCCATCGAGTAGGGCGCGCCCACGACGCGTGCCCCGTGCGCGCGTGCGACTTCCGCGGTGTCGTCGCTCGAGCCGTCGTCCACCACGACGACTTCCGCGTCGGGCTGACACTGCAGCAGCAGCGGCAGGATCTTCCGAAGTCCTTCGGCCTCGTTCTTGGCCGGCATCACCACCGATATCCGCATCGCGCTCCCCTTTCCCGGATGAGAGCGTAGCCTGCGCCCTGCCGCGCGCAAAGTGCGCGGAGGCGCGTCCGGGCGGTCTCCATGCAGTAAAGTGCGTCCAGCCACACTGGAAACCGCCTATGAGCGCCGTCGCGACCCCGAATCTGGTCGGTATCACCGGCATCGCCCGCCGTCTTGTCCTCGACGGTGCGCTGGACGAAGCCGCCGCGCGCGATGCGCTGGAGAAAGCGACCGCAGCGCGCAAGCAGATTTCGGCCTATCTGCGCGAACAGAAGCTGGTGACCGCGGCGCAGATGGCGGCTGCCAACTCGATCGAATTCGGCATGCCGGTCTTCGACCCGGCGGTCATGGATGCCCAGGCCAGCGCGGTCAAGCTGGTCAGCGAGGAGTTGCTGGGCAAGCACGGCGTGTTGCCGCTGTTCAAGCGCGGCAGCCGGCTGTTCGTGGGCACGGCGGACCCCACCAATACGCATGCACTCGACGAGATCAAGTTCCACACCAACCTCACGGTCGAACCGATCCTGGTCGACGAGGAGAGCATCCGCCGTACGCTGGAGGTCTGGCTGCAGTCCTCGGACAGCTTCGGCGACGCACTCGACGACGGGGACGGACTCGACGCGCTCGATGTCGGCACCGACGACGATCCGGGCAAGATGGAGAACGCGGTCGACGGCAAGGACGACACGCCGATCGTCAAGTTCGTCAACAAGGTGCTGGTGGATGCGATCAAGCGCGGCGCCTCCGACATCCACTTCGAGCCCTACGAGACCGATTACCGGGTGCGCCTGCGCATCGACGGCATCCTCAAGCAGGTCGCCAAGATGCCGGTCAAGCTCAACGGGCGCATCACTGCGCGCCTGAAGGTCATGGCGCAGCTCGACATCGCCGAGAAGCGCATCCCGCAGGACGGGCGCATCAAGCTCAACCTGTCCAAGACCAAGCAGATCGACTTCCGCGTCAGCACCCTGCCCACGTTGTTCGGCGAGAAGGTGGTGCTGCGTATCCTGGATGCCAGCGCGGCCAAGCTGGGCATCGACAAGCTGGGCTACGAGCCGGAGCAGCAGAAACTCTTCCTCGAAGCCATTCACAAGCCCTACGGCATGGTGCTGGTGACCGGCCCGACCGGCTCGGGCAAGACGGTGTCGCTGTACACGGCGCTGGGCATTCTCAACGACGAGACCCGCAACATCTCGACCGCCGAGGATCCGGTGGAAATCCGCCTGCCCGGCGTCAACCAGGTGCAGCAGAACAACAAGCGCGGCATGACCTTCGCCGCCGCGTTGCGCTCGTTCCTGCGCCAGGACCCGGACATCATCATGGTCGGCGAAATCCGTGACCTTGAAACCGCGGAAATCGCGATCAAGGCCGCGCAGACCGGCCACATGGTGTTGTCCACCCTGCATACCAACGATGCGCCGCAGACCATCGCCCGCCTGATGAACATGGGCATTGCGCCCTACAACATCACCAGCTCGGTCACGCTGGTGATCGCGCAGCGACTCGCCCGCCGTCTGTGCTCACGTTGCAAGCGCAAGGTGGACCTGCCCGACCATGCGCTGCTGGCCGAGGGGTATACCGAAGACCAGGTGCGCGCGGGAATCGAGATCCACGAAGCAGTGGGCTGCGACGAGTGCACCAACGGCTACAAGGGTCGCGTGGGCGTGTACCAGGTGATGCCGATGAGCGAGCAGATCCAGGAAATCATCCTGCAGGGTGGCAACGCGATCCAGATCGCCGAGGTCGCCGCACGCGCAGGCGTCAACGATCTGCGCAAGTCGGCGCTGGAGAAGGCGCGGCAGGGATTGACGAGCCTGGCGGAGATCAACCGGGTCACGAAGGATTGACCATGGGGAGTCGCGCACACGTGCGCGCAGTTCCATGGTCCGGTTCAAGCCGCCTGCGGGGGTAGACGCGCGTCCTGAGGTCGAGCCGGCCGCCCGGCGCTTCAGACCCGAGTACGGAACCCGGCAACCGGTCACGGCGCGATCTGCCACTTTGTACGCCAAGCCGCTACCATGCGGCCATCTGCCCGGCTGGGGAAAGCCGGTTCATCTGGGGGAACACCCGCATGTCTGCCACCCGCACCGCCGCCCGCAAAACCGTCGGCAACAAGCCCGCGCTCCCCGTCCGCGAGGGCGTGACCCTGGAGACGTTCGTCTGGGAGGGCACCGACAAGCGCGGCGTCAAGATGAAGGGCGAGCAGCAGTCGAAGAACGTCAACATGCTGCGCGCCGAGTTGCGGCGACAGGGAATCCAGCCCGGCGTCATCAAAGCGAAGGGCAAGCCTCTGTTCGGTGGTGCTGGCAAGAAGATCACACCGAAGGACATCTCGGTCTTCAGTCGCCAGTTCGCGACCATGATCAAGTCCGGCGTGCCCGTGGTGCAGGCGCTGGAAATCGTGGGGAACGGCAACAAGAACCCACGCATGGCAAAGCTCTTGAATACGATGCGCCTGGACATCGAGGGCGGCTCGTCGATCAACGAGGCGCTGTCCAAGCACCCGGTCCAGTTCGATGAGCTCTACCAGAATCTTGTCCGCGCTGGCGAATCTGCAGGTGTCCTGGAGACGGTGCTCGACACCATCGCGACCTACAAAGAGAACACCGAAAAACTGAAGGGCAAGATCAAGAAGGCCCTGTTCTACCCGATCGCGGTGATCGCGGTTGCCATCATCGTCAGCGCGATTCTGCTGATCTTCGTGGTGCCGCAGTTCGAGTCGGTGTTCAAGGATTTCGGCGCCGAGTTGCCCGCGTTTACCCAGATGATCGTGTCGGCCAGCCGTTTCATGGTGGCGTGGTGGTGGATCGTCCTGCTGGTTTTTGCGGGAAGCATCGCAGGCTTCATGTTCGCGTATCGACGCTCTGTACCCATGCAGCACGGCATTGATCGTCTTCTGCTCAAGATTCCTGTGATCGGCCAGCTGCTGCACAACGCGGCCATTGCAAGATTCGCGCGGACGCTGGCGACGACATTCAAAGCGGGCGTCCCACTGGTCGAAGCGCTGGATATCGTGTCGGGCGCGACGGGCAACACTGTCTACGAAAAAGCCGTGCTGCGGATGCGCGATGACGTGTCGGTGGGCTACCAAGTCAACATGGCGATGAAGCAGGTGAATCTGTTCCCGCACATGGTGGTGCAGATGACCGCGATCGGCGAAGAGGCCGGCGCACTCGACACGATGCTGTTCAAGGTGGCCGAGTTCTACGAGGAAGAGGTCAATAATGCGGTCGATGCGCTGAGCAGTCTGCTCGAACCCATGATCATGGTGTTCATCGGCGGCCTCGTCGGCGGCATGGTCATCGGCATGTACCTGCCGATCTTCAAGTTGGCGTCGGTCGTCTGATGCGTTTTTCCGCAGTGATCCTGTAAATGGCGTTTCTCGACCAGAACCCCGCCTTGGGCTTCCCGCTCGCCGCCGGCTTCGGCCTGCTGGTGGGCAGCTTCCTCAATGTCGTGATCCTTCGGCTGCCGCGGCGCATGGAGTGGCAGTGGAAACGCGATTCGCGCGAGATCCTCGGCGAGCCGGAGCTCTATGATCCGCCGCCGCCCGGCATCGTCGTCGAGCGGTCGCATTGCCCGCATTGCGGCCATCAGCTGTCGTGGTACGAGAACATCCCGGTCCTGAGCTGGCTGGCGCTGCGCGGCAAGTGCCGCAGCTGCAAGACGCCGATCTCGATGCAGTACCCGGCGGTCGAGCTGCTGACGATGCTGCTGTTCGTGGCCTGCGTGTGGCGTTTCGGCTTCGGTTGGCAGGGCTTCGGTGCGCTGGTGCTGACCGGGTTCCTGGTCGCGGCCTCGGGCATCGACCTGCGGACCCAGCTGCTGCCCGACTCCCTGACCTTGCCGTTGATGTGGCTGGGCTTGATCGCGAGTCTCGACAATCTCTACATGCCCGCAAAACCTGCGCTGCTGGGCGCGGTGGTGGGCTATGCGAGCCTGTGGACGGTCTGGTGGCTGTTCAAGCAGGCCACCGGCAAGGAAGGCATGGGCCATGGCGACTTCAAGCTGCTCGCCGCACTCGGCGCGTGGTGTGGACTGAGCGGTCTGCTGCCGATCATCCTGCTCTCAGCCGTGGCCGGCGCGATCATCGGTTCGATCATGCTGGCCGTGCAGGGTCGTGACCGGTCCACGCCGATTCCGTTCGGGCCGTATCTCGCCATCGCCGGCTGGGTGACCTTCATGTTCGGCCACGATCTGGTCGAGCGTTACAAGCAGTTCGCCGGCCTCGGCTGACCACTGCCTCGCAATGAGCGCGTTGATCATCGGCCTGACCGGCGGCATCGCCTCGGGCAAGACCGCGGCCACGCAGGCATTCGAACGACGCGGCATCGTCGTCGCCGATGCGGACCTGGCGGCGCGCGATGCAGTCGCACCCGGCAGTGCGGGCCTCGCAGCGGTCGTCGAAGCGTTCGGCGCCGACGCTCTGACCGACGACGGCAGCCTTGATCGGGCTGCGATGCGGCGGCGGATCTTCGAAGATCCCGAGGCGCGGCTGCGACTGGAAGCGATCATCCATCCCCGCGTGCGCGAGGCCCTGCGCGTCGCCTGCGAGGCGGCGCCCGGACCGTACGCGGTCGCGGCGATTCCATTGCTGACCGAAGGCGGCCGCGCGGCGTACCCGTGGCTGCACCGCGTGCTGGTGATCGACGTGCCGCGCGAACTTCAACTGGCGCGGCTGCTGGCGCGCGACGGGATCGATGCCGCGCTTGCCGAGCGGATGGTGGCGGCCCAGGCCACGCGCGCAGCGCGCCTGGCGATTGCGGACGACGTGATCTTCAACGATGGATCACTCGATGCGCTGGACGCCGCCGTCGGTGTTCTCGATGCGAAATATCGGCAGATGGCAGGCGCGACCCGCTGAGCTTCGCGTGTGGCGCGGCCACCGGGCGACCCGCGCCCTGCCTGCGCGACCACGACCCGACGCGCGCTCATCCGGGCGACCACAGGCTCCGGATCGCAGCGATGCCCTGGGCCCCATGGCGGCGGGCCTCGGGAATGTCGGCGGGCGTCATGCCACCGATCGCGTAGATCGGCAGCGCCGTGGTCTCGCGCAGCCGCGCGAACGCGTCCCAGCCGATGCCCGGCACACCGGGATGGCTGGCGGTGTCGGCGACGTGCCCGAGCACGACGAAATCGCAGCCCAGACGGGCAGCGTGGGACAGGTCTTCCGCGCTGTGACAGGAGGCCGCCAGCAGCGTGCCCTCGGGGACGGGACGCGCCGCGAGTGCCTGCAACGCGTCCGACCGGAGATGGACACCGACGCCGGCAGCCAGCGCGGCCTCGACCGGTCCGTTGAACAGCAGCTGCGCGTCGTACCTGCGGCAGCGCGCCGCCGCCTGCTGCAGCAACACGGACTGGCGAGCAGCGGGCATGCCGTGCAGGCGCAACTGGATGCGCCGGACGCCACGGCGCAGGGCGGTCTCAAACGTCTCCAGCCACGGTCCATCGTCGGCGCCCGGCGGCGGCGTCACCAGATAGCGATCGGGCGTCTGCAGCGCGGCCACGACCGGCAGGTCGGCGGGGGGCATCGAATAGCGCCCCAGCTTGTCGGGCGCCACCCAGGTCAGTGCCTGGCCTTCGCGACCCTTCGGCACACCCTCCCAGTGCGCGATATGCCGGACGTCGAGCCGCAGGCGCTTGCTCGGGTAGCGCTGCGGCACGGTCATCAGCGGCGCGCCGACGGTGACACGGATGCCGAGTTCCTCGTCCAGCTCGCGAATCAGCGCAGCTTCCGGCGTCTCGCCGGCTTCGCGCTTCCCGCCGGGAAATTCCCAGAGTCCGGGCATGTCGCGATTGGGCGTGCGGCGTGACAGCAGGATCCGGCCGCGCTTGTCGGTGATGACGCCGGCGACGACTTCGATGACGCGTTCGCTCATGCCGCTCGACGCTCCGGACAGGGCTTCAGGTTAGGCGGGGTGCGGGCGGTTTGCCAGCCATGACCGCAATCGCCGGAAGACCGCCCAGTCGCCCCGGCTTCGACGCCGTCGAGCCCCTCTCCCTCCAGGGTAAAAGCACGCGTGCGAGCCACCGGCTTCCGTGACTACAAACGCCCTCGCGCTGGCGCGAGGGCTGGGGCCTGTAGTGGGGTCGGGGTGACGGTGCTCTACGCGAGACGCCGACCCTCACCCGACGCGCTCTGCGCGTCGACGACCCACTCGCGGAGGAAGAGGTACCGGAAAACCCGCTGAACGGAACTCAGCTCAGCTGCCCGTGGCAGTGCTTGAACTTCTTGCCGCTGCCGCACGGGCACGGGTCATTGCGGCCGACCTTGTCGCCGTCGCGGACGATCGTGGCCTGCGGGCCCTGGGCGGCCGCGGACGCGCGCACGTCCTCGGCTTCCTCGTCGGCGCCGTAGCCACCCGCGTCGGCGTGCTGGAACTGGGCCTGGTTGAGCTTGGCTTCGATCTGGCGACGCTCCTCGGCCTCCAGCGCGGCGATCTCGTCCTCGCTGCGCACGCGCACGCGGGCGAGCATCGTCACGACGTCATGCTTGACCTTGTCGAGCATCTCCGAGAACAGTTCGAACGCTTCGCGCTTGTATTCCTGCTTCGGCTGCTTCTGCGCGTACCCGCGCAGATGGATGCCCTGGCGCAGGTAGTCCATGCGGCCGAGGTGTTCCTTCCAGCCCTGGTCGAGCACGTTGAGCATGATGTGCTTCTCGAGCATGCGCATCGTCTCGTCGCCGAGCGAGGCTTCCTTCTCAACGAACAGGCGGTCGACTTCCTTCTGCACGTGTTCGGCGATCTGCTCGGCATCCAGTTCGTCGCTGGACTTGGCCATGTCGACCAGCGGCAGGCGCACGCCGAATTCGCGGTCGATTTCCGACTCCAGGCCCGGCAGGTCCCACTGCTCGTCGATCGACTGCGGCGGCACGTACCGGCCGACGATGCCGGCCACGACGTCGGCGCGGATGCCGTCGACGTTGTCCTGGATGCTCTCCGCGTCCAGCAACTCGTCGCGCTGGCCGTAGATCACCTTGCGCTGGTCGTTGTTCACGTCGTCGAAGTCGAGCAGGTTCTTGCGGATGTCGAAGTTGTGCGCTTCCACTTTGCGCTGCGCGTTCGCGATCTGCTTGGTGACCAGCGGCGACTCGATGATGTCGTCTTCCTGCAGGCCCATGCGCGCCATGACCTTCTGCACCCAGTCGGCGGCGAAGATGCGCATCAGGTTGTCTTCGAGCGACAGGTAGAAGCGGCTCGAACCCGGATCGCCCTGGCGGCCCGAACGGCCGCGCAGCTGGTTGTCGATACGACGCGATTCGTGGCGCTCGGTGCCGATGATGTGCAGGCCGCCGGCGGCCTTGACCGCGTCGTGGCGCACCTGCCACTCGCTGCGCAGCCTGGTCTTCGTGGCCTCGTCGACCGGCACGCCGGACTCGGCTTCCAGTGTCGCCAGCTCGGTCTCGAGCGAGCCGCCGAGCACGATGTCGGTACCGCGGCCGGCCATGTTGGTCGCGATGGTCACCGCGCCGGGACGACCGGCCTGCGCGATGATCGTCGCCTCGCGCTCGTGCTGCTTGGCGTTGAGCACCTCGTGGTGGATGCCTTCCTTGCGCAGGTGTTCGCTGAGCAGCTCGGACACCTCGATCGAGGTCGTACCGACCAGCACCGGCTGGCCGCGCTCGTTGGCGGCCTGGATCTCGCGCGCGACCGCACGGTACTTGCCCGCGCGGTTGAGGAACACCGCATCGGGATTGTCCTTGCGGATCATCGGACGGTGGGTCGGAATCACCACCACTTCGAGCGAGTAGATGCTCTCGAACTCGTAGGCCTCGGTATCGGCCGTACCGGTCATGCCCGAAAGCTTGCCGTACATGCGGAACAGGTTCTGGAACGTGATGCTGGCGAGCGTCTGGTTCTCACGCTGCACCGGCACGCCTTCCTTCGCTTCCACCGCCTGGTGCAGGCCGTCCGACCAGCGGCGACCCGGCAGCGTACGGCCGGTGAACTCGTCGACGATGATGACCTCGCCGTCGCGGATGATGTAGTGGTCGTCGCGCTGGTAGATCGCGTGCGCGCGCAGGCCGGCGTTGAGGTGGTGCACGACGTGGATGTTCTGCGGGGCGTAGAGGCTCTCGTCCTCGCCGAGGATGCCGGCCTTGCGCAGCAGTTCTTCCGCGTGCTCCTGGCCGGCCTCGGACAGATGCACCTGCTTGCCCTTCTCGTCGACCCAGAAGTCGCCGTCGCCGTCCTCGGTTTCCTGGCGCACCAGCGACGGCACGATCCGGTTGACCTTGATGTAGAGCTCCGGCGAATCGTCGGCGGGGCCGGAGATGATCAGCGGCGTGCGCGCCTCGTCGATGAGGATCGAGTCGACCTCGTCGATGATCGCGTAGTTGAGGCCGCGCTGGTAACGGTCGGCCTTCGACAGCGCCATGTTGTCGCGCAGGTAGTCGAAGCCGAACTCGTTGTTGGTGCCGTAGGTGATGTCCGCGCGATAGGCGTCACGCTTGGCTTCGCCGTGCGGCATGCCGGGCCAGATCACGCCGACCGACAGGCCCAGCCAGTTGTAGAGCTTGCCCATCTGCGCCGCGTCGCGGCGGGCCAGGTAGTCGTTGACCGTGATGACGTGAACGCCCTTGCCCTCGAGTGCATTGAGGTAGGTCGGCAGCGTACCGACCAGCGTCTTGCCCTCACCGGTGCGCATCTCGGCGATCTTGCCCATGTGCAGCACCATGCCGCCGATCAGCTGCACGTCGTAGGGGCGCATGCCCAGCACGCGCTTGCTGGCCTCGCGGCACACCGCGAAGGCTTCCGGCAGGATCTTGTCGAGCGTCTCACCGTTGCCGACACGCGCCTTGAACTCGGGCGTCTTGGCCTGCAGTTCGGCGTCCGACAGCGCCTCCATCTGCGGCTCGAGCGCGTTGATCTTCACAACGATCTTCTCGAGCTGTTTGACGAAACGGTCGTTGCGGCTACCGAAGACGCTGGTGAGCAGGCGATTGAGCATGGGAAGTCCGGGTTCTGGAGACGGAACGCGGTCCGGGGCGGTTTCCCCCGAATCCGCACACAAGAAAAAGGGCGCCAAGCGCCCTTCGATGGCAACACGCATTGTAGCTTGGGGAGCGCGGCCGCGTTTTCAAGCGGGCCGCAGCCGACGCGCCGTGCGCATCGACCGCTCACGAAAAGCGGCGTGGCCCGATCGTTGCGCCGCAAGCGAGCTGCGCGCGCGACCGGCTTACTGGCGGCGCACGCCCATGTCGCCGAGGAACTTGCGCGGGTTCTGCACGCGACCGTTTTCCCAGACCTCGAAATGCACGTGGGCGCCGGTCGAGCGACCGGTCGAGCCGGCCTTGGCGATCTCGTCGCCGACGCGGACCAGATCGCCCACCCGCACCACGTTGCGCGAGTTGTGCGCGTAGCGGGTCACGTAGCCGTTGCCGTGGTCCACTTCGACCACGTTGCCGTAACCGCTGCGCACGCCGGAGTAGCTGACCACGCCGTCGGCGACGGTCATCACGCGATCGCCGGTCCGGGCATTGAAGTCGATGCCCTTGTGGAACTGCCCGCCGCGACCGAAGGGATCGGCGCGGTACCCGTAGGACGACGTCACGAAGGTGCTGGTGACCGGCGAGCGCGACGGACGCGCATTCTGTTCGAGTTTGCGGTCGAAGAGCAGCGCCTCCAGCACCGACAGCTGCTGACCGGCGCTGGCCAGATCGCTGTCGAGCGCATCCATGCCACCGAGCAGCTTCCGCGCCGGCATGTCATGGGCGGGCTCCGCACCACCCTGGCCCACCGGGCGGTCGAAATCGAATTCGCCGTCCTCGAGTCCCGCGCCGCGCGCGAGGCGGTCGCCGAGCGCATTGAGCCGGTTGGCCTGCGCCTGCAGTTCACCCATGCGGGCGGCCAGTGCGTTGATCTCGCGCTGCGCCTCGCGGCGTGTGTCCTCGATGCCGCGCTCGTTCGCCGTGGCCACGCCGTGCATGCGCACGACCTCGGTGGCGTTGAGGGCGACGCCGCCGCACAGGCTGGCCACCGCAACGGCGGTCATCACGGTCAGCGGCTTGCGGACCGCGAGTGCGCGGGCCTTGGCGGCCACCTGCGCAGCGCGACCGCGCATATCATTCAACAACGTATCTAGAGTCATGCGTGCCAATGTCTGATTTCAGGTCCAGGTTCAAGCCACCCCGCATCGGCGCGTCCCGTAGCGGGATACCGACGGCCGCACTGGATGCGGCGCTGGGTGGTGCGTCGGCCGATCCGATCCGCCGGGCCATGTGGCTCGACGCGCTGGATCGCCGCCTCGTTCCCCTGCTGCCTCCAACGCTGGCGCCGCATGCGCGGCTGGCCAATGTCGATGGCAACAGGCTGGTTTTCCTCGTCGATTCGCCCATCTGGCACGCCAGGCTGCGCCTGTCGGCCGACGTGCTGCTCGACGCCGCCCGGTCCATCGGGCTGGATGTCAGCGACATCGTGATCAGGACCTCGACCCGGCCGCTGCGCCCCGAAATCGATGCGGGTCGCGCGCGTCCGACACCGCCATCCCCCGTCGCCCGCAGGGCCGTGGCGGCCGCGCTGGCGTCGCTGCAACCGTCGGATGACGAAGACAGCGGGACGCGATGAGTCGGTGGATCCCGGTCCCCTGGTCACCGACGTCGACGCCGGGTGAAGGGGAGCGGGCATCCTACCGGCGGTTCCGCGGCGGGAAGTTAACTGAAAATTAAAGATTCAGAAATTAAGAATTAAATTTCTGTTAACTACGCAGGCAGGCCTGAACGCTTCGCAGCCGCGGAGACGGGATTCAACCCGGATTGCCGAAGATGAACGGCCCGATCAGGCGAGCGCAGGGGTGCCGTAAGCGACGGGCGCCGGCGCGGTGTGGTCGAAGCTCACCGTCTCCCACGCATCGGCCTGTGCCAGCAGCGCGCGCACCAACTTGTTGTTGAGCGCGTGACCGGACTTGTAGCCGACGAAGCGGCCGAGGATCGGATGACCGGCGAGATACAGGTCGCCCACCGCGTCGAGGATCTTGTGACGCACGAACTCGTTGGCGTAACGCAGGCCGTCGTCGTTGAGCACACGGAACTCGTCGAGCACGATCGCGTTGTCCATCGAACCGCCGAGGCCGAGGTTGCGCTCGCGCATGTATTCGAGATCGCGCATGAAGCCGAACGTCCGCGCGCGGCTGACTTCGCGGATATAGGCCTCGGTGGAGAACTCCACTTCGGCGCGCGACTGCGCCACCGGAATCGCCGGGTGGTCGAAGGCGATGGTGAAGTCGAGCCTGAAGCCGTCGTAGGGCTCGAAGCGCGCGATCTTGTCGCCTTCACGCACTTCCACCGCCTTGAGCACACGGATGAAGCGCTTGGGCGCGTCCTGCTCGACCACACCGGCCGACTGCAGCAGGAACACGAACGGACCGGACGAGCCGTCCATGATCGGCACTTCGGCCGCGGACAGTTCGATGTAGAGGTTGTCGACGCCCAGGCCCGCGAGCGCGGACATCAGGTGTTCGACGGTCTGCACGTTGGCCGGGCCGCAACTCAGGCCGGTGCACAACGTGGTTTCGGTGACGAGGTTGCCGTCGGCCGGAATCTCGACTACGGGCTCCAGGTCGACGCGGCGGAACACGATGCCGGTGTCGGGCGCTGCCGGACGCAGGGTCAGGAACACTTTCTCGCCACTGTGCAGGCCGACGCCTGTCGCGCGGATCACGTTCTTGATGGTGCGTTGGCGGGGCATGGGGGAGTCCGCAGAAAGGAAGGATCCGCAACGTCCGACATCAGACGGTCATCGGAACCGGGGGGCAGATTATCACGGCACCGCCTGAACCTGAACGAAAGCGCGGCAGTGCAGCAATGCGCTGGAGGCATGCGGAAAACCCCGCATCGCAACGCCTGAAAACGGTCCACCGGAATGCCCGGTGGACCCAAAGGCATCGCGCGGACAACGCGACGCCGGGCAACACATCGTGACGGGAGGACGATCCGTCACGCAGCGGCTTGCCATCGCCGCGCACCAGTCACCGGTACGCGCGCAACGGACTGCCGCGATGGACGCGGATCAGTCGGCCTGGCGACGCAGGGCGAGACGAAGCGCTTGCGAGGCACTGCCTCGCGCTTCGTCGCGCGCCCGGCCATGGATGGCCGGGCCGGACCTACCGGAGCCGATGATCTGCGCCATGGATGGCATCAGTCAGCCTGGCGACGCAGGAAAGCCGGAATATCCAGGTAGCTGCTGTCGCTGCCGAAGTCGGCCGCCTTGGGCGCTTCCGACGGTTCAGCGCGCGTCGCACCGCGCAGCGGCGAAGCCGTCGACGCGCCGCCACCGTTGCCGCGCAGCGACGCCGCGATGCTGTGGCCCGGGCTGTACGGGGCCACAGCATCGGGCGCGTCGTCGATCAGCATGCCGGTCGTGCCGTCGCGCACGCCCCGCTGGTTGTTGCTGATCAGCTGGACCTGCGGCTTGCCGCGGCCGGCGCTGTCGCCGTTGTAGCCGGTGGCGCGCGCGGGTGCACGGTTGAGGCCGGTGGCGACCACGGTCACGCGGACTTCGTCCTGCATGTCGGGATCGAGCACGGTGCCGATGACGATGGTCGCGTCTTCGCTGGCGAAGTTCTCCACGGTGCGGCCGACTTCGTCGAACTCGGCCATCGTGAAGTCCGCGCCGGCGGTGATGTTGACCAGGATGCCGTTGGCGCCGGCCAGGTTGACGTCGTCGAGCAGCGGGTTCTGGATCGCGGCTTCGGCGGCGGCCTGGGCGCGGTCGTCGCCACGTGCGTTGCCGGTGCCCATCATCGCCAGGCCCATTTCCGACATCACGGTGCGCACGTCGGCGAAGTCGACGTTGATCAGGCCCGGACGGACGATCAGGTCGGCGATGCCCTGCACGGCGCCCAGCAGCACGTCGTTGGCGGCGCGGAAGGCCTGGATCATCGTGGCGTTGCGGCCGAGGACGGTGATCAGCTTCTCGTTGGGAATGGTGATCAGCGAGTCGCAATGCGCCGACATCTCTTCGATGCCCTTGAGCGCGACCTGCATGCGGCGGCGGCCTTCGAACGGGAACGGCTTGGTGACCACGGCGACGGTCAGGATGCCCATCTCCTTGGCCAGCTGCGCGACGACCGGCGCCGCACCGGTGCCGGTGCCGCCGCCCATGCCGGCGGTGATGAACACCATGTCGGCGCCCTGCAGCGCGTCCATGATGATCTCGCGATCTTCCAGCGCGGCCTGACGACCGACTTCCGGGTTGGCGCCTGCGCCCAGACCCTTGGTGACGCTGCTGCCGAGCTGCAGCTGCAGCTTGGCGCCGCAGTTCTTGATCGCCTGCGAATCGGTGTTGGCGGTGATGAACTCAACGCCGTCGACGCTGTTGTTGACCATGTGGGCGACCGCGTTGCCGCCGCCGCCGCCGACACCGATGACCTTGATCACCGCGTTTGGAGCCATTTTCTCGACCAGTTCGAAATGTGCCATGTCCGTCGTCCTCTGGGTTTGGGCCGGGTTTCGGCGTGGTGTCCACGTCCTTCCCGGCATCTATTGGTTTAGGTGTCGCCTGCCGCACTTGCATCTGTCGCCGTCGCCCTGCCCGCCGCATCCCGCACTGGCGCGAATCAGAATTCGCCGTTGAACCGCGCCCACATCTTCTTCATCCACCCGCCGGCGCGACCGCCGGAAACCACCGGACGCCGCGGGTGTTCGATCTGGCTGCCCATCAGCAGCAGGCCCACGCCGCTCGCGTGGACCGGATTGCCGACCACTTCGCCCAGGCCCGTGACGTGCTGCGGAATGCCCACGCGCACCGGCATCTGCAGCATTTCCTCGGCGAGTTCGACCACGCCTTCCATCTTCGAGGCGCCGCCGGTCAGCACCATGCCGGCGCGGACGTGCTGTTCGAAGCCCGAGCGACGCAGTTCGGCCTGCACCATCTCGAAAATTTCCTCGTAGCGCGCCTGCACCGCCTGCGCCAGCGACTGGCGCGGCAGGCGACGCGGCGGACGGTCGCCGACGCTCGGCACCTGGATCGATTCCTCGCTGGTCGCCAGCTGCGCCAGCGCGCAGGCGTAGCGGACCTTGATCTGCTCGGCTTCCGGCGTCGGCGTGCGCAGCATGTGCGCGATGTCTTCGGTGACCTTGTCGCCGGCGATCGGCAGGCTGGCCGTGTGGCAGATCGCGCCCTGCACGAACACCGCCAGATCGGTCGTGCCCGCGCCCATGTCGACCAGCACCACGCCGAGCTCGCGCTCGTCCGAGGTCAGCACCGCGGTGCTCGAGGCCAGCGACGACAGGATCAGATCGTCGATCAAGAGGCCGCAACGCTGCACACACTTGCTGATGTTGGCCGCGGCCGACTGCGCGCAGACCACGAGGTGCGCATGCACTTCGAGGCGCACGCCGGTCATGCCGACCGGATTGCGGATGCCTTCCTGCGAATCGTCGAGCACGTACTCGCGCGGAATCGCGTGCAGGATCTTCTGGTCGGCCGGAATCGCGACGGCCTTGGCGGCGTCGAGCACGCGGTCGAGATCGGCCCAGGTCACTTCGTTGTCGCGGATCGGCACGATGCCCGGCGAGTTGCGGCACTGCACGTGGTTGCCGGAGATCGACGCGTAGACCGAGCGGATCTCGCAGCCGGCCATCAGCTCGGCCTCTTCCACTGCACGCTGGATCGACTGGACCGTCGATTCGATGTCGACCACCACGCCGCGCTTGAGCCCGCGCGATTCGTGGCTGCCGATGCCGATGACTTCGATCGGGTTGCCCGGCGAATATTCGCCGACCAGCGCCACCACTTTCGAGGTGCCGATGTCGAGTCCGACGATGAGCGTCTTGTCGCCTTTGCGGTTCATGTGAGGCCGTGCTTCTGGATGCGGAGTGCGTGGGACATCGGGGCCACCGCGACGCGGTTGGCGGGTGTGCCGGCCAGCGCCGCAGCGCCTGCATCGGCAGCGGCTTCGGCCGCTTCGGGCTGCGCCCAGACGAGGGCGAAGCCGTTGGTGTAGCGGAGGTCGGCGCGCGCGAGCGGCTCGGCGCGGCCGGTGGTCAGGCGCGGCAGCATCCGCGCGAACCGGGCGAGACGCAGACGCGCTTCCTGGCTGCCGACGATGACTTCGGTACCGCTCGACAGCGTCAGGTGCCAGCTGCCGCGCGCGTCGAGCACCACGCGCTCGACCTGCACGCCGGCGCCGCCGAACAGATCGCGGGATTCGTTGTAGAGCGCGACGATGTCGGCGATGCGGTTCTCGGGACCTTCGAAGTGCGGCATCTGCGCGGGGGCCTCGACACCGTCCGCGGCGAACAGGCGGCCACGCGTCGACAGCAGGCGCGCGTCGCCCCAGTGCGCGAAGGGCACGTGCTCGGCGATGCGCACGTCCAGCACGTCCGGCCAGGTCTTGCGCACTTCGACGCCGGCCACCCACGGCAGACGCGCGATGTCGCGCTGCGCATCGCCCAGATCGACGGCGAAGAATCCACGCTGCGCATGCGGCAGCACCGCGGCGCGCACGCGCGCGGTGTCGACCTGCTCCAGGCCGTCGTTGACGCGCAGCACACGCAGCGGCCAGCGGTCGGCGCCGATCCAGCCGTTGACGACGGCGACCACCGGCAGGGCCACCAGCGCAATCGCCAGTGTCCAGGCCAGAACCCGCAGCATCGTGCCGAACGCCTGGCTCATCGCGCCGTCACCTCCAACGGAAGGGTCGCTTCGAGCACGCGCCAGCACAGCGCCGGATAGTCGATGCCGATCTTCGCCGCGGCCTTGGGCACCAGCGAATGGCTGGTCATGCCCGGCGCGGTGTTCACTTCGAGCAGCAGCAGCGCGCCGGTGCGACGGTCACGCATCACGTCCACGCGGCCCCAGCCGCTGCAGCCGGCCGATACGAACGCGTCGACGGCGAGCGCACGGATGCGCGTCTCGTCGGCACCGTCCAGGCCGGGGCACAGGTACTGGGTGTCGTCGGACACGTACTTGGCGTCGTAGTCGTACCACGCGCCCTTGGGCACGATGCGGATCGACGGCAGCGCACGCGGGCCTTCGAGGTCTTCGATTACCGCGACGGTGAGTTCGTCGCCCTCGACCATCTGCTCCATCAGCAGTTCGCCCGGATAGCGCGCAGCAAGCGCGACCGCGGCCTCCAGATCGGCGTCTTCGAACACGCGGCTGATGCCGACGCTGGAGCCTTCCTTCGACGGCTTGATGATGACCGGCAGGCCGATCTCGCGCGCCGCGGCATGGACGTCGTCGCCCTGCTGCAGGCGGCGGTAGCGCGGCGTCGGCAGGTCGAGGCTCATCCACACCTGCTTGGTGCGGATCTTGTCCATGGTCAGCGCCGAACCGAGCACGCGCGAGCCGGTGTAAGGCACCGCGAATGCGTCGAGCAGACCCTGCACCACGCCGTTCTCGCCGTCGCCGCCGTGCAGGATGTTGAACACGCGGTCGAACTGGCCGGCGACGATCGCCTTGGCCAGCGCCGGTACGCCGTCGACGGCATGCGCATCGACGCCGCGCGAACGCAGCGCCTCGAGCACGCCCTGCCCCGACTGCAGCGAGACCTCGCGCTCGGAACCGGGACCGCCGAGCAGCACGGCGACGCGACCGAACACGGCCGGATCGGTGAAGCGCGGCGGCGACAGTGTCAGGCTCATCGCGTGCCCTCCGTCACCTGGAAGCCGGACTGCGCCAGCTGCTGCACGGCGGCGCCGATGTCGCCGGCGCCCATCATCAGCAGCAGGTCGCCGTCCTGGAGGATGTCCGGCAGCACGCCGGCCAGGTCGTCGGCGCTGTTGACGACGACGGGATCGATGCGGCCACGCGCCCGGATCGCACGCGCCAGCGCCTTCGCGTCCGCGCCCGCGATCGGCGCTTCGCCGGCCGGATAGACCTCGGTCAGCACCAGCGCGTCGACATCCGACAGCACGCCGGCGAAATCGTCGAACAGGTCACGCGTGCGGCTGTAGCGGTGCGGCTGGAACGCCACGACGAGGCGACGGTCGCTCCAGCCCCCACGCGCGGCTTCGAACACCGCAGCGAGTTCCCTGGGGTGATGGCCGTAGTCGTCGACCAGCTGCACGCGTGCGCCGGTCGGCGTGACGAGCTCGCCGAGCAGATTGAAGCGGCGGCCGATACCCTCGAAGCGGCCGAGCGCGGCGACGATGGCTTCCGGCGCGACGCCGAGCTGCCAGCCCACTGCGGCGGCGGCGAGCGCGTTGAGCACGTTGTGGCGGCCGGGCAGCGCGAGACGCGCACGCACGCGGGTGTTCTCGGGCAGGCACAGCGTGAACGTCATCGCCGCGCCGTCCTGGCCGATGTCCTCGGCGCGCACGTCGGCGTCTTCGGACAGACCGTAGGTCATCACGTGGCGCGGCGTTTCCGACGCCAGACGCGCGACTTCGGCGTCATCGATGCACAGCACCGCGAGACCGTAGAACGGCAGGCGGTGCAGGAATTCGTGGAACGCGGCCTGCACGCGGGCGAAGTCGCCGCCGTAGTTCTCCAGGTGATCGGCGTCGATGTTGGTGACGATGGCGACCAGCGGATTGAGACGCAGGAAACTGCCGTCGCTCTCGTCGGCCTCGGCCACCAGCCAGTCGCCGCTGCCCAGCCGCGCATTCGCGCCCGCGGCCAGCAACTGGCCACCGACGACGAACGTCGGATCGAGGCCACCCTCGGCGAGCACGCTCGCGGTCAGCGAGGTCGTCGTCGTCTTGCCGTGGGTGCCGGCCACCGCGATGCTGCGGCGGAAGCGCATCAGCTCGGCGAGCATCTCGGCGCGCGGCACCACCGGAATGCGCTGCGCGCGCGCTTCCATCAGCTCGGGGTTGTCGTGGCGGATCGCGCTCGACACGACCACGCAGTCGGTGCCCAGCACGTTGGCCGCGGCGTGGCCACGATGGATCGTCGCGCCCAGACGCGTCAGGCGACGCGTGGTCGCGCTGTCGGCGGTATCGGAACCCGACACCTTGTAGCCCAGCGTGCACAGCACTTCGGCGATGCCGCTCATGCCGATGCCGCCGATGCCGACGAAGTGGACGCGCGAGAACACCTTGGCGAAGTCTTCCTTCGACAGGCCGCGGGTCTGGTGGAGACGACGGATCATGCCTGGCTCCTGCCGCCGAAGCTCGGCTCGACGCGCTGCTGCAGGCGGCTGGTACCGCGCGACGGCGCGCCCGACTGCACGGGCAGTGGCGGCTGGGTGGTGGGGGGAACCGGGCCTGCGGGCGCCGGCGCCGCGGCGTCGCCGCGCAACCGGGCGACCTGACGCTGGGCACGGTCGAGTTCGTAGGACACGCGCAGCAGCAGGCCCATCGCGACGCACGTCATCATCACGCTGGAGCCGCCCGACGACACCAGCGGCAGGGTGAGGCCCTTGGTCGGCAGCAAGCCGAGGTTCACGCCGATCGACACCATGCTCTGCAGGCCGATCATCAGCGCCACGCCGAAGGCGCAGTAGCCGGCGAAGTGGCGGCGCATCTCGACGCACTTCAGGCCGACCCAGAACGCACGGCCGACCAGCGCGACGAACAGGCCGATCACCAGGCACACGCCGATAAAGCCGAGTTCCTCGGCCAGCACCGAGAAGATGAAGTCGGTATGCGCTTCGGGCAGGTACGACAGCTTCTGCACCGATGCCCCCAGGCCCACGCCGGCGAACTCGCCGCGCCCCACCGCCATCAGCGCATTGCTGAGCTGGTAGCCCGCGCCGAGCTGGTCGGCCCACGGATCGAGGAACGAGGTCAGGCGACGCACGCGGTAGGGCTCGAGGATCGCGATGAAGGCGAAGATCGGCAGGCCGATGACGACCGGCGCAGCCATGCGCGGCATGTGCACGCCGCCGAGCACCAGCATGCCGGCGGTCACCGCGAGGATCAGCGAGGCGTGGCCGAAGTCGGGCTGCAGCAGCAGCAGGCCGACCAGGCCGACCGCGACGCCGAGCGGCTTGAGCATCGCCGGCCAGGTCGCGTTGACCTCGTCGCGGAAGCGCACGAGATAGCTCGACAGCCACACGATGTAGATGACCTTGACCGCCTCGACGACCTGGAAGTTCGACACGCCCAGCCAGATCCAGCGGTGCGCGCCATTGACCGAGCGGCCGAGGCCGGGCACGAACACCAGCAGCAGCAGGCCGAAGCAGGCCAGCAGCACGAAGCGGTCGTATTTCTCGATCGTCTTGAGTTCCGTGCGCATCACCGCGAACGCCAGGCCGAAACCCAGCGCAAGGAACATCAGATGACGGGTCAGGAAGTAGTAGCGGCCGACGCGCAGGTCCTCGCCGATGGCGATCGAGCTCGACGCGACCATGATCACGCCGAGCGTCGCGATCGACACGATGATGCCGACCAGCCACGGATCGAAGCGGCCGACGATGTCGTCGATGCGGGTCGCCTGGCGGGTGCCGGCGCCGTCGTGGGCCATGGCATCGTAGCTGCGGGCCATCAGCGCACCTTCAACGTGGCGAGGCCGACCAGCACCAGGATCACCGAGATGATCCAGAAACGCACGATCACGCGCGGCTCGGGCCAGCCCTTGAGTTCGAAGTGGTGGTGGATGGGCGCCATGCGGAACACGCGCTTGCCGGTCAGCTTGAAGCTGGCCACCTGGATCATCACCGACAGCGTCTCGATGACGAAGATGCCGCCCATGATTACCAGCACCAGTTCCTGGCGGACGATCACCGCCATCGTGCCGAGCACGGCGCCGAGCGCCAGCGCGCCGATATCGCCCATGAACACCATCGCCGGATACGTGTTGAACCACAGGAAGCCCAGGCCCGCGCCGGCGATCGCCGCGCAGATGATCACCAGTTCACCCGCGCCCGGCACCTGCGGAATTTGCAGGTAGTTCGAGAACACCGCGTTGCCGGAGGCGTAGGCGAACACGCCGAGACCGCAGGCGACCAGCACGGTCGGCATGATCGCCAGACCGTCGAGCCCGTCGGTCAGGTTCACCGCATTGGAGAAGCCGACGATCCAGAAGTAGGCGATCGCCACGAAACTGACGCCGGCCAGCGGCAGGGCGATCGACTTGAACAGCGGCACGTAGAACGTGGTGGCCGCGGCGACGTCGGCATAGAGATAGAGGTAGAGACCGGCGGCGAGGCCGAAGATCGACTGCAGCAGGTACTTCCAGCGGGACTTGAGGCCGTTGGGATCGCGCTTGACGATCTTGATCCAGTCGTCGTACCAGCCGATCACGCCGAAGGCCACCATCACGCCCATCACCACCCACACGTACTTGTTGCGCAGGTCGCCCCACAGCAGCACCGACAGGAAGATGGTCAGCAGGATCAGCGCCCCGCCCATGGTCGGCGTACCGGCTTTGGAGAAATGCGTCTGCGGACCGTCCTGACGGATCGGCTGGCCGCCCTTGAACTGGGCGAGCTTGCGGATCACCGCCGGGCCCAGCCACAGCGACAGCAGCAGCGAGGTCAGCGCCGCGAGGATGCCGCGGAACGTGAGGTATTCGAACAGCTTGAAGAAGTCTTCCAGACCCTGCAGCCAGCGGGCGAGTTCAAGCAGCATGTCCGGTTCCTTCAGTCGTGCGCAGCGCGGTGACCACCCGGTCCATCGCGCTGCCGCGCGAGCCCTTCACCAGCACGCGCGCATCGGCGTGCAGGTCGGCCCGCAGCGCTTCGATCAGCGCGTCGTGGGTCTCGAATCGGCGCGCACCGTCGCCGAAGGCATCAGCGGCGGCCGCGCTCAGTGCGCCCAGCGCATACAGCCGCGCGATGCCGGCCGACTTCGCGCGCACACCGGCCTGGGCGTGCATCGCCGCGCCATCGGTGCCGAGTTCGCGCATGTCGCCCAGCACCAGCCAGCGGTCACCGCCGCCGGCGGCGAGCGTGTCGATGGCGGCGTTGAGCGAACCGGGATTGGCGTTGTAGCTGTCGTCGATCAGCACCGCGCCTTCAGCCACCGTGTAGCGGACCAGACGGCCGGCGACGGCTTCGGCGCTGCCGAGCGCGACGACGATGGTCGCCAGCGGCACGCCGGCGGCGAGCGCGATGGCCGTCGCGGCGAGCGCGTTGCGCACGTTGTGGCGGCCGGGCAACGGCAGGGTGACGTCGGCCTCGCCCGCGGGCGTGAGCAGACGGAAGTGCGCACCGGCTTCATCGAGGCGCACGTCGCGCGCGGACACGTCGGCCGTGGCCTCGATGCCGAAGCGCAGCAGGCGACGGCCGTGGGCGCGCTCCGCGAAATACGGTGCGAACGCGTCGTCGGCATTGATGATCGCGGTGCCGTCTGCGGGCAGCGCGTCGTAGATCGCGGCCTTGGTATCGGCGATGCCCAGCAGGCTGCCCATGCGCTCCATGTGCGCCGGCGCGATGTTGTTGACCAGTGCGATGCGCGGCTGCGCGATCGCGGTCAGGTAGGCGATGTCACCCGGCTTGCCGGCGCCCATCTCGTAGACCGCGAAGACCGCATCTTCCGGCGCATCGAGTACCGCCAGCGGCAGGCCGATCTCGTTGTTGAAATTGCCGGGGTTGAAGCTGGTGGGTGCATGACGCGACAGGATCGCGGCGACCAGCTGCTTGACGCTGGTCTTGCCGTTGCTGCCGGTGATCGCCACGACCGTCGCGGCGCGTGCGCGCTGCACCGCGGTGGCCAGCGCACCGAGTGCCAGCTGCGGATCACTGACCACGATCTGCGGCAACGTGATGTCGAGCGGACGCGCGACCAGTGCCGCACGCGCGCCGCGGGCGGCGGCATCAGCGACGTGATCGTGCCCGTCGAAGGTGTCGCCCTTCAGCGCGACGAACAGCAGCGCATGCACTTCGGCCGCGTCGAGCTTGCGGGTATCGGTGGCGACGGCATCGATCGGAAAATCGCTGTCGACGCCGTGCAGACGACCGTTGACCAGCTGTGCGATGCGGGCGAGCGACAACGGATTCATGACCGCGCCTCCGCATCACGTGCATCCAGCGCGGCCTGCGCGACGACGCGGTCGTCGAAGGCATGCTGCACGCCGTCGATCTCCTGGTAGGGCTCGTGGCCCTTGCCGGCGATCAGCACGATGTCGCCCGGCTTCGCTTCGCCGATCGCGCGTTCGATCGCGCGACGACGGTCGCGCTCGATCGTGACGGCGTCGGGCCTGGCGAAGCCGGCCAGGATGTCGGCGACGATCGCATCGCCGTTCTCGCCGCGCGGGTTGTCGTCGGTGACGATGACCCGGTCGGCGTGCGCTTCGGCGATGGCCGCCATCTGCGGACGCTTGCCGGTGTCGCGCTCACCGCCGCAGCCGAACACGCAGACCAGCTCGCCACGCAGATGACCGCGCAATGACTGCAGCGCCTGCTGAAGCGGATCGGGCTTGTGCGAATAGTCGACGACGACCAGCGGCTGCGTGTCGCCGCCGCCCAGACGGTTCATGCGGCCGGCGATCGGTTGCAGAGCGCCGAGCACGCGCGCGATGTCGGCCGGCGCATGGTCCAGCGCACGCAGCACGCCGGCCACGACCAGCAGGTTGTCGACGTTGAAGCGGCCGAGCAGCGCCGCGCGCACCGGCAGCGACTGGCCGTCGATGCACAGCGTGAACGCGAGGCCGCGGTCGTCGAGCGTGATGTCGTGCGCTGCGATGTCGGCCGCGGCATTGCCGGCAGCGCTGGTGGTGATCGCACGGACGCTGCCGTCGAGCTGCGCGGGCAGCGTGGCGCCGAAGGCGTCGTCGATGTTGATGACCGCGGCCTTCAGGCCCTCGCGCACGAACAGCTTGGCCTTCGCCGCGCCGTAGCCGGCCATGTCGCCGTGATAGTCGAGATGGTCGCGGGTGAGATTAGTGAACACCGCGACGTCGTAATGCACGGCGTCGACGCGGCCCTGGTCGAGCGCGTGCGAGCTGACTTCCATCGCCACCGCAGCTGCGCCGGCGTCGCGCAGCTGCGCGAGCAGCGCATGCGTCTGCAGCACCAGCGGCGTGGTGAAGCCGGTCGGCGCGATCGCGCCATGCAGGCCGGCGCCGAGCGTGCCGATGGTGCCGGCGCGCGTGCCGATGGCTTCGAGCGCCTGCGCCAGCAGCTGCACCGTCGAGGTCTTGCCGCTGGTGCCGGTCACGCCGACCATCGTCATCGCCTGCGACGGCTGGCCATGGAACGCATCGGCCATCGTGCCCATGCGCGCACGCAGACCGGTGACGGCGATCGCATCGGCCGGCAGCGAGGGAATCTCCGCCGGGACCGGCGGCTCGAACAGGATCGCGCTGGCGCCGGCGGCGCGCGCGATGTCGGTGAAGTGCAGGCCGTGGGTACCGAAGCCGCCGATTGCGACGAAGGCGTCGCCCGGACGGATCGCGCGGCTGTCCTGGACGAGACCGATGATCACGGTGTCGGCCGGCACCGCCGCCACGTCGGGCAGCAAGGTGCTGAGCGCCATCGCGCGGCTCATCGCTGGCCTCCGGCGACGTGCGTCGCGGCGACCGGCGTGGGCTGCGCGGCGGACACGACCGGCGCCGCGGGTGCGGCCGCCGGCGTCGCGGGCACGGTCCGGCCCTGCTCGCGCGCACGCTTGGCATCGGCCGTGGCCTGCGCGGCCAGCCAGGTGTCGATATCGTCCGGCGGCACGTCCATCAGGCGCAGCGCGCCGTCCATGACCCGCTGGAACACCGGGGCGGACACGTAGCCGCCGCCGTAGGTCGAGCCGCCCTTGGAGGTGTCGGGATCGTCGATGACGACGGCCATCGCGAAGCGCGGATTCTCGACCGGCACCAGGCCGGCGAAGAACGCGAGGTAACGGCGCGCATAGCCGCCGCCGCTGGCCTTGCGCGCCGTGCCGGACTTGCCGGCGACGTGATAGCCGAGGATCGCCGCGCGCGTGCCGGTGCCGCCGGGCTCGGTGACGGTCTGCATCATCCGCACCACTTCGTCGGCGACCGCGGCCGAGACCACCTGGTGCGATTCACCCGCCTGCCCCTTGACGAAGGTCGGCGTGATCGCGCGGCCGTGATTGCCGAGCGTGGCGTAGGCGTGGGCGATCTGCATCGGCGTGACCGACAGGCCGTAGCCGTAGGACATGCCCTGCTTGCTGGTGCCGCTCCAGCGCGACGGATCCGGGAACAGGCCGGCGGCCTCGCCCGGGAAACCGCTGCCGGTGCTCTGCCCGTAGCCGAAGCTGCGCACGAAGTCGTAAAAGTACTGGTTCTCGAGCTTGTGCACGATCATCGCCGAGCCGACGTTCGAGCTCTTGGTGATGATGCCGGTGGTGTCGAGCACGCCGTAGTTGCGGAAATCGCTGGTGCGGAAGCGGCCGTTCGGAATCCAGCCCGGGCTGGTATTGAACGTGCTCGCCGGCGTGATGACGCCCTTCTCCAGCGCTGCCGCCACGGTGATCGGCTTCATCGTCGAGCCGGGCTCGAGCAGATCGGTCAGCGCGCGGTTGCGGTGCGCGTCGCGGTTCTCGCCGGTGACGCGGTTGTTGTTGTAGGTCGGCAGGTTGGCCATCGCCAGCACCTCGCCGGTCGCCACGTCCAGCACGACGATCGAGCCTGCGCTCGCGCCGGTGTCTTCCAGCGCGCGCCGCAGCTCGCGGTGCGCCAGAAACTGGATGCGGCGGTCGATGCTCAGCACCAGATCCTTGCCCGGCTCGGCGGCGCGCACCAGGCTCACGTGTTCGACGATGCGGCCGTGGCGATCGCGGATCACGTTCTGCGCGCCCGGCTTGCCGGCCAGCCATTCGTCGAACGCGAGTTCCACGCCTTCCTGGCCGTTGTCGTCGATGTTGGTGAAGCCGAGCACGTGCGAGACCGCTTCACCCTGCGGGTAGAAACGGCGGTATTCGCGCTGCGAGAACACGCCCGGCACGCCGAGATCCAGCACGCGCTTGGCCGCGACCGGGCTGATCCGGCGGTGGCGCGGGATGTACATGAATTCCTTGTCGGCGCGCTGCGACACCGCGCGCGACAGTTCCTCGAGCGGCAGGCCCGTCGCCCGGGCCAGCTCGGGCAGGCGGTCGGGATGCTTGCTCAGTTCCTGCGGATTGGCCCACAGCGATTCGACCGGCGAGGAGATCGCCAGCGGCTCGCCATTGCGGTCGGTGATCATGCCGCGCGAGGCCGGGATCGGCACTTCGCGGCGGAAACGCGCGTCGGCCTTCTGCTGGTAGAACGCGTTGTCGATCAGCTGCAGGTCCACCGCGCGGCCGACCAGCGCCACCGCGCCCAGGCCCAGCGCGCCGCCGACCAGCATCAGGCGCAGGCGCAGGTCGAACTGCGCGCGCTTGCGCGGCTTCTTGGCGTGGCCGTCGCCGGCCTTGATGAACTTGCGGAAGTTCATGGGCGCACCACGACGATCTCGGCCGTCTCGGGGAAACGCATGCCCAGGCGCTCGCGTGCCACCTGGTCGACGCGGTTGCTCATCGCCCACGTGGCCTGCTCGAGCTGCAGGCGGCCGAAGTCGATGTTGAGCTCGTCGCGCGCGCGCTCCAGACGGGTCAGGTCGATGTAGAGCTGGCGGTAGTCGTGGCGCGCGTGGACCACGCCGATCGCCGTGATCACGTTGGCGCACAGCAGAATCGCGACCACGAGATGGCGCAGCTTCATGCGGCCACCTCCAGGTCGAGCTTCTCGGCCACACGCAGCACCGCACTGCGGGCGCGCGGATTGGCCCGCAGTTCGGCATCGTCGGCCTTGGTCGCGTCGGCGACGATGCGCAGGCGCGGCACGAAAGGCGCGGCTTCCGGCAGACGGCGGTTGCCGGCCGGCGCCTTGGCGTGACCGGCGATGAAGCGCTTGACGATGCGGTCTTCCAGCGAGTGGAAGCTGATCACCGCGAGACGGCCGCCCGGACGCAGCGCAGCGAACGCGGCATCGAGACCGGTTTCGAGATCGGCCAGCTCGCGGTTGATGTGGATGCGGATCGCCTGGAACGAGCGCGTGGCCGGATGCGTTTCCTTCTGGCCCGGCTTGGTCTTGCGCGGTACGTTGGCGGCGATCACGGCCGCCAGGTCGGCCGTGCGCAGGAACGGCGCTTCGGCGCGGCGCGCGACGACCGCACGCGCGATGCGGCGGCTCATGCGCTCCTCGCCATAGGTCCACAGCACGTCCGCGATCTCCGCCTCGTCGGCGCGCGCGATCCACTGCGCCGCACTTTCGCCGGCGTCGGGATCCATGCGCATGTCGAGCGGACCGTCCTTGCCGAAGCTGAAGCCGCGCTCGGCGACATCGAGCTGCGGCGAGGACACGCCCAGATCGAACAGCACGCCGTCGAGCGGCGCGCGGGTCACGTCCTGCCAGCCGGTGAGCTCGACGAAGCTGCCACGGAAGATCGACACGCGCGGGTCATCGCCGAAGCGCGCCTGGGCAACCGCGATCGCATCGGGATCCTTGTCCATCACCAGCAGGCGGCCATCGGCGCCCAGCTGCGCGAGCACGCCGGCGGCATGGCCACCGCGGCCGAAGGTGCCATCGAGGTAGCGGCCATCCGGGCGCACGTGCAGGCCGTCGAGCACCTGCGCGTACAACACCGGGAGGTGGCCGGACACGACATCCGTACCACCCGCGGTCACAACGGCAATCCTTCGAGATCGTCGCCGGCCATGTCCTCGTCGGTCAGGGTCTGGCGGATCTGCGCCTGATGCGCCTGCTCGCTCCAGAGCTCGAACTTGTCGCCCATGCCCACCAGCACGGCGCGGCGGTCGATGCCGACCGTATTGCGCTGGCTGGGCGGAATGCCGATGCGGCCGCTCGCGTCGGGCTCGAGCACCGTGGCGGCACCGACCAGCTTGAGCTGCAGGATGCGGTTGCGGGCCAGGGTGCGCGGCAGTGCGTTGACCTGGTCGCGCAGCGCTTCCCAGGCCTTGAACGGATAGAGATACAGCCCGCCGGCATCGAAGGGGTTGTAGGTCAGGACCAGCCGGTTGTCGCATTCACGCGCGACGAAGTCCCGATAGGCGGTGGGAATCGCCAGTCGGCCCTTGTCGTCGATGGTGATGGCGGTCTCGCCCTGCAACACGTCCGTTCCTGCCCTTGAGTGCCCGTCTGGAGCGGGCTTTGGCGTTCGGAAAACCACGAAATTCCCGGTTTCCCCACGTGTCGCCACCTTAGGACCCGTCATTTGGGTTGTCAACAGCTTTGTCGAGAACTTTTCACCTGTCTGGTCAATGACTTGCGGCACTCTTCAGAGACTTGTTCAAGCTTTATCCACAAGCTTCTGTTTCGTCTCAAATTTTGAGATTCCGGTCAAATTGACAACGAACGGAACCCTCACGCAGGCTTCACGGAATCGGCCTGCTGCGCCGCAGCATCAGCGGTGTCGAAGCCACACGGTGCGCAGACGGCAGAGCCCTGACATCCCTCCAGGCGGCGTCGAGGCGTGAGGTAACCGACGGCGCAACCGCACCCGTCCTGCACGCATTCGACGAGCGCCCCCGCTCGGCGCCGGTCGTAGGTACCGCGAGGGCCAGCGGATTGCATCGAACGGAGCCGGACAGGTCGCCCCCGACCACGGCCACAGACGCGGCGGGCCTCCGGTCCGTCGGAGGGCTTGCGGGATCAAGGTGGCGGAGCCGGCCGATAAGCCGGGTTCTGTCGTGGACAGTCATTCCTCTAGGCGCACCGTCACCGGTACGCTCGAGCAACCTACCCGGACCCGACGCGGGCAACGTCATGAGGTCCCTATTTGGTCTTGCTCCAGGTGGGGTTTGCCGTGCCGGCCTGTTACCAGGCTCGCGGTGCGCTCTTACCGCACCATTTCACCCTTGCCACGCATCCCGAAGAATCGTTCGGCGGTATCTTTCTGTTGCACTTTCCGTCGGCTCGCGCCGCCCAGGCGTTACCTGGCACCTTGCCCTGTGGAGCCCGGACTTTCCTCGGCACCGCCGGATGCGAGCACCCGGGATGACGCGACTGTCTGGCCGACTCCGCCGCGCGCATTGTCGCACGCCGGTGACGCCTCACACCGGCGCCATGGGCTCAGTCGGCGGATGCCCGGTCCAGCAGTGTGGTGAACACGACGCCGAATTCCGGCGACAGCGTGGCGTCGTTGTGGCCGCGACCAGGCACGATGGCCAGCTGTTTGTCGGTGGCAGGCAACGGCGTCGCATCGAACAGCGCCTGTGAGAACTCCGGCGCGGTGGTGACGTCGAGTTCGCCGACGAGGTAAAGCACCGGCTCGTCGAGCCGACGCGCAACCGCGAGATTGCCGGTCTTCTGCAGGGCAGGCGCGATGTCGAAACGTCGCACCGCCAGCCGCGTCCAGAAGCCGGCGCGCGCCCGCATCGCCCGGGCCCAGTCCTCGGCGGTGGTCATCGAGCTTTCCAGCACCAGGCCGTCGAGCTGTCGCGCATCGGCCACATGGCCGGCGAAGAAGCTGCCCAGCGACTGGCCGTGCACGATCAGCGGCCGGCCCACCGTCTCCGCGCGCACCCGGTCGTAGACCTGCAACGCGTCGGCACGCAGCCCTTCAATGGTCGGCGCGCCGGTGCTGGCGCCGTAACCGCGATGGTCGACCAGCACCAGATCCACCGGGAGCCCGGCGTAGGCGTCGAAGATGCGCCGGGCGTGCAGGCCGGTGCGGAACCCGTTGCCACCGAAGTACAGCACCGTCGCGCGGGCGTCGGCGCGCTTGAGGTCGACGCGGTAGATCGAGACGTCGTCCGGCGTGTCGATTCGAGACTCGGCGGCGGTGTAGCCGGCATGCGTGGCGGCCAACACGGCGAGATCGGGCGCCGGCGCCGGCATCGGCCGGAGCAGATGCGACTCCTTGAGCGAATACGTGCAACCGGCCATGACGACGCACAGCGCGGCGGCCACCAGGCCGCGGGCGGATCGGGACTGCATGCGGTGACTTCCTTCCTTGGGACACCGTTGGACGCGATCAGACCTCCGGAGTTCCCTGCCCGTACAGCGACTTGCGCGGTGCGCCGGTGATGTCGGCGGCGAGCTTGGCGGCCAGCGACGGCTTCATCTCGCGGCTCAGCAGGGCATAGACCCGCCGGCCCTCGGCCAGGCGCGCATCGACGTCGTCGCCCGCCCCTTCTATCAGCACCACGAACTCGCCCTTGCGCTGGTCCGCCTCGCCCGCGACGCGCGCGGCCAGGGTTTCCAGCGGGCCGTCGAGCACGGTCTCGAAGAGTTTGGTCAGCTCGCGCGCGACCACGGCCGGGCGCCCGCCACCGAAGGCCTGCACCGCGTCGGCCAGCATCTCCTCGATGCGGTGCGAGGATTCGTACAACAACACCGTGCGCGGCTCGGACGCGAGCGTCTGCAGGCGTTCGCGGCGGGCACCGGCCTTGGCCGGCAGGAAGCCTTCGAACACGAAACGGTCGCTCGGCAGACCGGCGACGCTCAGTGCGGCGATCAGCGCGCTGGGCCCTGGCACCGGCGACACGCGAAGCCCCGCCTCGCGGGCGGCCCGCACCAGACGAAAGCCGGGATCGCTCACCAGCGGCGTGCCGGCATCGCTGACCAGCGCCAGCGATTCGCCGGCCTGCAGCCGCTCGACCAGCCGCGCGGCCAGGCCGTCCTCGTTGTGTTCGTGCAGGGCGATCAACGGGCGCTCGATGCCGAAATGGCCGAGCAACTGGCGCGTGTGCCGGGTGTCCTCGGCGCAGATCGCATCGACGCTGCGCAGCACTGCCTGCGCGCGCGGCGACAGATCGCCCAGATTGCCGATCGGCGTCGCCACGACATGCAGGACGCCGGGGGCGCGGGAAGGGTCGCTCATCGTCTGCACACCGGGAACGCTAGAATGCGCCCATTATCCCGCAGCGGAACCGCGACATGGCAGCAACGGTCCAGCCTTCGAACGCCCGCACGCGCACGACGCGCGCCGTCGGCGCGCCGCCCCGCGCCCTGCGCCTGCTCGCCGGCGCCGCGCTGGCCGCCGTGCTCGCCAGCTGCGCGACCGTGCAGACCACCGGCAGTGCCGGCCCGGTCGCCGCGCCGTCGGAAACCCCGGCCGCGCCGGGTCGCTGGACCTTCGACGACACCCGCCCCGCCGCCGAACGCGACGGCTATCGCCCGCCGCGCAAGCTCGCGGTGTTGCTGCCGATGACGGGATCGCTGGCGACCGCCGCCGCGCCGGTGCGCGACGGCCTGCTGGCCGGCTACTACGGCGAGCGCCGCACGCGCCCCGAACTCGCGTTCTACGACACCGCCGGCACTGCGGCCGGCACCGCCAATGCCTACAGCCGCGCGATCGCCGAAGGCGCCGACCAGGTCGTCGGTCCGCTGGGCCGCGAGGAAGTCGACGCGCTGTTCCACAGCCCGGCGCAGGTGCCGGTGATCGCCCTGAATCGGGGTTCGATGCAGGCCCCCGACAATGCCGCCGCGTTTTCGCTGGCACCGGAGGACGAAGGCGACGCCGCCGCGCAGTACCTGCTCAAGCGCAACGCGCGCAACGTGCTGGTGCTGAGCAACGGCGAGGATGCCGCGCGGCGCAGCGTCGATGCGCTGACCGCGCGTCTGGCCCAGAACGGCGGCAGCGTGGTCGGCACGCTCGCGATCATCGGCGACACGCCGGTTGACCAGACGCCGGTGCTGCAGAACGCACTGGCCAGCGGCGTCGGGGTCGACGCGGTGTATCTCGCGATCCGCGGCAACCAGGCCCGCGTGCTGGCGCCGCAGCTGTCGGTCGCCGGCCTGGCCACGCGCCCGCGCGTCGGCAGCTCGCTGCTGGCGCAGGGCACGGGCAAAGCGGAGGAAGACCAGATCCTCGACGGCATCGTGTTCCCGACCGAAAGCTGGTCGACCGGCGCCAGTGCGCGGTCCCTGCCGCCGCTGACCACCGTGTCGCGCGACTTGCCGACCGCACGCGGCGGCGCCGCGCGTCTGTTCGCGTTCGGCTTCGATGCCTGGCTGCTGAGCGGCTATCTCGAACATCTCGCCCGCACGCCTGATTCGTCCATCGGCGGCGCGACCGGCATGCTGCGCATCTCCGGCGACGGCAACGTCATGCGCCAGCCGGCGTGGGCGACGTGGCGCAACGGTTACGTGGTGCCGCAGGCGGACGCCGGCGGTTGAACGACCGGCGGCGCGATGGCGCTGCCGTCGAGCGGGCAGCGGCCACGCATCTGCAGGCCGCCGGCCTGCAACCGCTCGCTGCGAACGTGGGCTTCCGCGGCGGCGAACTCGACCTGGTGATGCTGGACACACGCGGTGCGACGCGCGTTGTGGTGTTCATCGAAGTCCGCCATCGCCGCACCGCGGCGTTCGGTGGCGGCGCGGCCTCGGTCGATGCCGGCAAGCGCCGGCGCCTGGTGCTGGCGGCGCAGCAGTTCCTGATGCGCGAGCGCGGGCTGCGTGATCTGCCCTGCCGTTTTGATGTCGTCGAGGCAAGCGGCGATGCGGAAGCGCCGACGCTGCGGTGGATCGAGGATGCGTTTCGCGCGGATGATTGATTCGTCCTGGCAGGACGCGCCTCTGCTTGGTGTTCGATTGTTCGTGCCGTCGTGGACTTACGTTGGCGTGTTTCTTTCTTCGGCTTTGGCTTTGGCTTTGGCTTTGGCTTTGGCTTTCAGCCTTTGACTTGAACCGAGCCGTAGAGCGAGCCGAGCACCGGAGCCTGGCGTGGCCGGAGAGCAGCCCATGTCTGAGCGCAGCGAGTTTGGGCTGCGTGCCGCGTCAGGCGAGGCGCACAGGGCACCGATGCGGCTTCATCGCATCGGCTCGCGTCCGGCGAAGGGACCTTTTGGTTCCTTTTGGGTCCATCCAAAAGGGACTCGCACGCGCAGCGGGCGAAAGCCGTGCACTTGCTCTCGCTTTTCAGCCTTGGCGTTGGCCTTTTCTATCGCCAAGCGAATTGCTCGCAGAGCGAAGATCAAGTACAGGGCTTCCGCGCTGTCGCGCGGCTTACTTTTGTCTTGGCAAAAGTAAGCAAAACCGTCTTCGCCGGACGCGATGCTCGGCACGCTTTACGGCTCGATTCAAGTCAAAAGCGAACAGCCAAAGCCAAAGCCAAAGCCAAAGCCAGAGTCGGAGCCGGAGCCGGAGCCGGAGCGTGCCAGCTGCCGAGCCAGACCATCGCTCGAAAACATCACTTCGGTACGCCCGAGCTCCGCCAGCGAAAGCGCTTCAACCCGCGAAGTGATCCCACCCAGCGCGCACTGGAGCCCACAGCGCGCCATCTGCGGTCGTCGCGACGACACCCTGCCCTTCCACGATGCGTCCGAAGCGGGTCACAGGAACGCCTGCCTCCTTCCCAGCGGTCTCGATCGCATCACGAGCGCCGACCGGCGCGGTAAAGCACAGTTCGTAATCGTCCCCGCCACTCGCCTGCAGCGCGCGACGTGTGTCCGGATCGGGCGCAGCGGCGCGCAGGGCATCGGATGCCGGCAACGCGTCGACATCGAGCTCGGCACGTACAGCGCTCGCGCGGCAGACATGGGCGAGATCGGCCAGCAGGCCGTCGGAGATGTCGATTGCGGCACGGGCCAGACCGGACAGCCGCAGACCGAGCGCGACCCGTGGCGTCGGCCGGTCCAGCCTGGCGCGCAACGCCGGATCACGCGTCACGCCTGACGACCACTGCACGAGTGCAGCCGCGGCATCGCCGGGCGTGCCACTGACCCAGATATCGTCATCGACACATGCAGAATCCCGCCGCAGCGCGCGGCCGGGGGCGATGAACCCGAAGACGGTCACGCACACCGACAGCGGTCCGCGCGTGGTGTCGCCGCCGACCAGGGTGACCGCGTGCTGGCGCGCGAGCGCGTCGAATCCGTCGAGAAACGCATCCACCCACGCCGAATCGGGTTCGGGCAGGGACAGCGAGAGCGTGCACCACGCCGGCGTGGCGCCCATGGCCGCCAGATCCGACAGGTTCACCGCCAGCGCTTTCCAGCCGATGTCGGCGGGTGCGGTGTCGTGCGGGAAATGGATGCCGCTGTTGAGCGTGTCCATTGCCACGACCAGCTGCATGCCGGCGGGCGGCTGCAGCAGCGCGGCATCGTCGCCGATGCCCAGCACCACATCCGTGCGCGCGACGGTACGCGCGGCGATCCGGTCGATCAGCTCGAACTCGCCGGCGGTCATCCGACGGGGCCGGGCTCAGCGCCCGCGCGGCGCGCCGACTTCCGGCGCGCGCCATTCCGCGGCGGCGCGGTCGAGCACGCCGTTGACGTAGGTGTGGCCGTGCTCGGAGCCGAAGCGCTTGACCGTCTTCAGCGCCTCGTCGATGACGACGCGATACGGCACGTCGACACGGTGCTGCAGTTCGTAGGCGGCGATGCGCAGCATCGCGCGCTCGATCGGATCGACCTCTTCGATCGTGCGGTCGAGAAACGGCGCCAGCGCGGCATCGAGTTCGCGGTAGCGCGTGCCGACGCCGTGGACCAGATCCTCGAAGTACGCGAGGTCGGCGACTTCCTTGGCCTGCTCGTGGGCGAACTGGGCGACGATCTCGCGCGGCTCAGTGCCCGACATCTGCATCGCGTAAATGGCCTGCAGGGCGCGGCGACGCGCGCGCGAACGCAGCACGGGATCGACGCCATGGGGTTTGCGGGTCTGGTTCATCCGATGGTGTCCAACAGGTTGCTCATTTCGATGGCGACCAGCGCCGCTTCTTCGCCCTTGTTGCCGTGACTGCCGCCCGCGCGCTTCTCGGCGTCGACGTAGGCTTCGACCGCGAGCACGCCGTTGGCGACCGGCACGCGGCTGTCGAGCGCCACGCGCATCAGCGCGTCGCTGCAGCCGTCGGCCACCTGCTCGTAGTGGCGGGTGTCGCCGCGCACCACGCAGCCCAGCCCCAGCAGCGCGGCGTGGCCGCCGGCCGCGGCGAGCCGCGCGCAGACCACGGGAATTTCCCATGCACCGGGCACGCGGATCACGTCGACCGCGTCTTCGGCGACACCGTGATCGGTGAACGCCTTGCGCGCGCCGGCGATCAGGGCGTCGGTGATCTTGGGATTCCAGCGGCTGGCGACGATCGCGTAACGCGCGCCGGCCGGGGCGCGCAGGTCGCCTTCGAGGTAGCTCATGGGCATGGGAGTTCGCGCAGGGCCGGTCAGTTTAGCGTGGGTCAGGGCGTGACGTATTCGACGACTTCCAGGCCGTAGCCGGCCAGGCCCACCTGCTTGCGCGGCGTGCCCAGCACGCGCAGCCGGCCGAGGCCGAGGTCGGCAAGGATCTGTGCGCCGGCGCCGTTGCGGCGCCACTGGCCCACGTCCTTGTCCTTGCCGGGCGGCCGGACCACGGCTTCCTTGCGCAGGCGCGCCAGCAGCGCTTCGGAGTCGCGTGGCGCCGACAGCACCACCATCACCCCCTGCCCGGCCCCGGCGATCGCGCGCAGCGCATCGCTGCCGGACACACCGAAATCGTCGCGGCGCCAGTGCAGCAGGTCGACGAGCGGGTTTTCCACCTGCACGCGGACGAGGGTCGGCGTCTCGGCGTCGGGGGTCCCGCGCACCAGCGCGAAATGCAGCTCGTGGGCGATGCGGTCGCGGTAGGTCACCAGATGGAACGCGCCGAATTCGGTCTCGATCTCGCGCTCATCGATGCGCTCGACGGTGTGCTCGGTCGCCAGGCGATGGGCGATGAGATCGGCGATCGAGCCCATCTTCAGGCCGTGTGTGCGGGCGAAGACTTCCAGCTCCGGGCGGCGCGCCATGCTGCCGTCGGGGTTGAGGATCTCGACCAGCACGCCGGCCGGCTCGAGGCCCGCGAGCATCGCCAGATCGACACCGGCTTCGGTATGACCGGCGCGGGTCAGCACGCCGCCGGGCTGGGCGACCAGCGGAAAGATGTGACCGGGCTGGTGCAGATCCTCGGGTTTCGCGTTCGCCTTCACCGCGGTGCGGATCGTGTGCGCGCGATCGTGCGCCGAGATGCCGGTGGTCACGCCTTCGGCGGCCTCGATGCTGACGGTGAAGTTGGTCTGGAACTGCGCGGTATTCGCGCGGACCATCGGCGCCAGGCCCAGCTGCGCGGCGCGGCTCGGCGTCACCGGCAGGCACACCAGGCCGCGGCCGTGGGTGACCATGAAATTGATGTCCGACGGCTTCACCAGCTCGGCGGCCATGATCAGGTCGCCTTCGTTCTCGCGGTCCTCGTCGTCGACGATGACGACCATCCGGCCCTGGCGGATCTCTTCCAGCAGTTCGGGAACGGGTGCGAAATTCATGCCGCCGCTCCCGCCAGGACGACGCCCGCGCTGAGCAGACGCTCGACATACCGGGCAACCAGATCGACTTCCAGGTTCACTGCCTCGCCGACCGCCGTGCTGCCGAACGCGGTGTGCGCGACGGTATGCGGCACCAGGGCGACCTCGAAACCGGACGCATCGAGGGTGTTGACGGTCAGGCTGACGCCGTCGACACAGATCGACCCCTTGTGCGCGACGTACTTCAGCAACGCAGCCGGCGCTGTGATCCGCCAGCGCTGCGCGCGTGCATCGTCGTGCACCGAGGCCACGCTGCCGACGCCGTCGACATGGCCGCTGACCATGTGGCCGCCCAGGCGGTCGGTCGGGCGCATCGCGCGCTCCAGGTTCACCGCACGCCCCGGCGCCAGCGCGCCGAGCGTGGTCAGCGACAGGGTCTCGGTGGAGGCATCGGCCTCGAAGTGCGCGGTGTCGAAGGCCACCACGGTCAGGCACACGCCATTGACCGCGATACTCTCGCCCATCGCCACGCCGTCGAACGGCAGCGTGCCGACCGCGATGCGCAGCCGCGCGTCGCCGCCGCGTGCCTCGGTGGACACCAGGCGCCCGACGCCCTCGATCAGTCCGGTGAACATGTCGCTGTCTCCCTCCGCGCGGGCCACCCGCACGGTCAAGCCGAAAGGGAACGGTCCGGGACGCGACAGCGTGCGCGGCCGGAAGGCCACGCATGAGGTCGTCTTCTCGCATCCGGACTCTGACCGTCGGCTCCGGCATTCGACCGGATCTGCTGACCCGCCGGCGTGTGCCGGCAGCGCTCGCGGGCTCGCGCGTCGCCGCGCCTACCGCCGGTGGGGATTTCCACCCCGCCCCGAAGACATTCGATTGTGTGATGCCGGCTGGGCCGGCCCGGCGATTCTACCAGCGCCGCTCGGGCAGCCCGGCCGGCAGCGGCGGGACGCTTCATTGCAGGGACAGGCGGGCCGCGCTGGCCACGACAGTCGGCCCGGTGCGTTCATGCGCCTGCGTACGGAATGGTCGTCCGAGATGGCGCCCCACGCGCCTGCCGGGGTGGCGCAACGCCGGCGGGTGCGGCGTCAGGCCGTCGGCTTCGGCCGCAGCAGCAGGCGCGTGTCGTCGCCGACCCGGCGCGTGTCGATCGTCTCCAGATGGAGGCGCTGCGCCATCGTGTCGACGCCGAGCCCGTCGAACAGCGGTCGGCCGCGCTCACCGAGCAGCAACGGCGCGATGTACAGCAACAGCTCGTCGACGAGGCCTGCACGCAGGAAGGCGCCCGACAAGGTGGCGCCCGCCTCGACCTGGATGTCGTTGATGCCGCCCGCGCCCAGCGCATCGAGCACCACGCGCAGGTCCAGCTGACCATCGCTGCCGCGGGGCGCCGCCATGCGCGGCGCGTCGAAGCCCTGGGGCACCTTGGTGTCGTGCGCGTGGACGTACAGCGTGGGCGCTGCGCCGTCGCGGACGTTGCCCCGCGAGATCGTCGCCAGGCCCGGATCCAGCACCACCCGCAGCGGCACCGCAAACGGCGCGTCGCCGGCGAGGCGCACGGTCAGGTGCGGATCGTCGGCCAGCACCGTGCCGCTGCCGGTCAGCAGCGCGCCGGCGCGTGCGCGCCAGCGCATCACGTCGGCGCGCGAGGCCTCCCCGCTGATCCATTTCGAATCGCCGTTCGCCATCGCGGTGCGCCCGTCGAGGCTGCAGGCGAGCTTGACCCGCAGCCAAGGCCGGCCGCGCTCGACGCGCGACAGGAACCCCCGGTTGAGGGCGCGCGCCTGCGCCTCCATCAGGCCGGACTCGACCACCACACCCGCCGCCCGCAGGCGGTCGAACCCGGCGCCGTCGACCTGCGGGAACGGGTCGCGCATCGCCGCGACGACACGCGCCACGCCGGCCTCGATCAGTGCATCGGCGCACGGTCCCGTGCTGCCGGTATGCGCACAGGGTTCCAGGGTCACGTAGGCCGTCGCGCCGCGCGCGCGATCACCCGCCGCCTGCAGCGCGACCACTTCCGCATGCGGGCCGCCTTTCTGCACGTGGAAGCCTTCGCCGACCACCTCGCCGTCCGCGACGAGCACACAGCCGACCATCGGATTGGGCCGCGTCGTCCAGGCGCCGCGCTCGGCGAGGCGCAGCGACTGGGCCATGAAGCGGTGATCGTCGGCAGTGAAAGCGGTCATGGGTCCTCGGCGACGCGTGCGTGAGATGGCGCCATTGTAGGAGGGCGCGTGCGCGCAACCCGGCAATCCCACAGCACCCTCGCGCGCGACCGCGCGCCTGCACGAAATCCTGCGGACGCTCAGCGTCTGCGCGGCGTCTTGACCGGCGCCGTCTCACCTTCGAGCAGCGGCAGCTGGCCATCGCCCGGCAGGTCGCGTTCGAGCCGGTCGAGTTCCTCGCGGAAATCGGCAACGTCCTCGAACGAGCGGTACACCGACGCGAAGCGCACGAAGCCGACGTGGTCGAGCTTGCGCAGTTCCGCAATGACGAACTCACCGACCCGGCGCGAGGACACTTCGCGTTCCGCGGTCATGCGCAGGTGATGCACCACCGCGCGCACCGTCGCCTCGATCTGCTCTTCCGACACCGGACGCTTGTGCAGCGCGCGGTCCATGCTCAGACGCAACTTGCGCGCATCGAACGGCTCACGCCGGCCGTCGCCCTTGATGATCGTCGGCAACTTGAGCTCGATGGTCTCGAGCGTGCTGAAACGTTCCCCGCAGGCTTCGCACTCGCGGCGACGACGGATCGTCGCCCCGTCCTCGGACACGCGCGAATCGATCACGCGGGTGTCGGTGTGCTGGCAGAAGGGGCAATGCATCAGGCGCGGGGCGTCGGGAACAGCATTCGAGCGTACGACGCAACGGCCGTCCCGGGGATCAGGCGCTCCGCCACACCCGGATCAAGACCCCGCATGCCCAGCTGCTCAGCCATACACCGGATACTTCGCGCACTGGGCGGCGACCTTGTCGCGCACGGTGGCGATCACGCCCTCGTCCTTCGGTGCATCGAGCACGTCGCAGATCCAGTGGGCGAGATCGGTGCAGTCCTGCTCGACATAGCCACGCGTGGTCACCGCCGGCGTGCCCAGGCGCAGGCCGGAGGTCACGAAGGGCTTGCGCGGATCGTTCGGCACGGAGTTCTTGTTGACGGTGATGTGGGCGCGCCCGAGGGCTTCTTCCGCATCCTTGCCACTGACGTCCTTGCCGATCATGTCGACCAGCATCAGATGGTTCTCGGTGCCGCCGGAGACGATCTTGTAGCCGCGCTCGATGATGACCTTGGCCATCGCCTGCGCATTCTTGATCACCTGCTGCTGGTAGGTCCTGAACGCGGGCTCCAGCGCTTCCTTGAACGCGACCGCCTTGCCGGCGATCACGTGCATCAGCGGGCCGCCCTGGATGCCGGGAAACACGATCGACTGCAGCTTCTTGGCGATCTCGTCGAACTGCTCGCCGGCGCCCTGCTGGCTGGCGACGATGATGCCGCCGCGCGGACCGCGCAGGGTCTTGTGGGTGGTCGAGGTGACGACGTGGGCATGCGGCACCGGCGTCGGGTAGACGCCCGCAGCGACGAGGCCGGCGACGTGCGCCATGTCCACGAACAGGTAGGCGCCCACCTTGTCGGCGATGGCGCGGAAGCGCGCCCAGTCCACGATCTGCGAATACGCCGAGAAGCCGGCGATGACCATCTTCGGCTTGTACTCGAGCGCGAGGCGCTCGACTTCGTCGTAATCGATCAGGCCGGCGTCGTCGACGCCGTACTGCACTGCGTTGAACAGCTTGCCCGAGGCGTTGACCTTGGCGCCGTGGGTCAAATGACCGCCGTGGGCCAGCGACATGCCCAGGATGGTGTCGCCCGGCTGCAGCAGCGCGAAGAAGACGGCCTGGTTGGCCTGCGAGCCCGAATGGGGCTGCACGTTCGCGTAATCGGCGTCGAAGAGCTGCTTGAGCCGGTCGATCGCGAGCTGCTCGGCGATGTCGACGTACTCGCAGCCACCGTAGTAGCGCTTGCCCGGATAGCCCTCGGCGTACTTGTTGGTCAGCTGGCTGCCCTGCGCTTCCATCACCAGCGCGCTGCAGTAGTTCTCCGAGGCGATCAGCTCGACGTGATCTTCCTGGCGGCGGACCTCGTTCGCGATGGCCTGGGCGAGTGCGGGATCGTAGCTTTCGAGACGGGCGTCGCGCTGGAACATCGAGGGCTCCGGAACAGTGAACGGCGGGGCCGGCCATTGTAGCGCCGGCCCGCCCGGCGCGCGGCCCCGCCGGGCGCGAGCCGTTATAATCGCCGCCATCCCCTTCCCACCCGACGCCGCCCGACCGGGCCCCGGCGCGGGCCGGCACAACCGGAGCCCCCATGTCGCAATACATCTACACCATGAACCGCGTGTCCAAGGTGGTCCCGCCGAAGCGGCAGATCATCAAGGACATCTCGCTGTCGTTCTTCCCGGGCGCCAAGATCGGTCTGTTGGGCCTCAACGGCTCGGGCAAGTCCACGGTGCTGAAGATCATGGCCGGCGTGGACCAGGATTTCGAAGGCGAAGCCCGCGCGCAGGCCGGCACCAAGGTCGGCTATCTGGCGCAGGAACCCGAGCTCGACCCCGAGATGACCGTGCGCGAAGCGGTCGAGGAAGGCGTGGGCGAGGTGCTGCAGGCCCAGGCCGCGCTCGACAAGGTCTACGACGCCTATGCCGAGGAAGGCGCCGATTTCGACGCGCTGGCCAAGGAACAGGAGCGCCTGGAGGCGATCCTCGCCGCGGGCGACGCGCACACGCTGGAGAACCAGCTGGACGTCGCCGCCGACGCGCTGCGCCTGCCGCCGTGGGAGGCCAAGGTCGGCAATCTGTCGGGCGGTGAGAAGCGCCGCGTCGCGCTCTGCCGCCTGCTGCTGCAGAAGCCGGACATGCTGTTGCTCGACGAACCGACCAACCATCTCGACGCCGAATCGGTGGAATGGCTGGAGCAGTTCCTCGCCCGCTACACCGGCACCGTCGTCGCGGTCACCCATGACCGCTACTTCCTCGACAACGCCGCCGAGTGGATCCTCGAACTCGACCGTGGCCGCGGCATTCCGTGGAAGGGCAACTACACCGAGTGGCTGACCCAGAAGGACGAGCGCCTCAAGCAGGAAGACAACCAGGAGAAGTCCCGCCAGAAGGCGATCCAGAAGGAACTGGAATGGTCGCGCCAGAACGCCAAGGGCGGTCGCACCAAGGGCAAGGCACGTCTGGCCCGACTGGAAGAACTGCAGTCGGTCGACTACCAGAAGCGCAACGAGACGAACGAGCTGTTCATCCCGCCGGGCGAGCGCCTGGGCAATGCGGTGATGGAGTTCAAGGGCGTCACCAAGAAGTTCGGCGACCGCCTGCTGATCGACGATCTGTCGATGATCATTCCGCCGGGCGCGATCGTCGGCATCATCGGCCCGAACGGCGCGGGCAAGTCCACGCTGTTCAAGATGATCACCGGGCAGGAAAAGCCCGATTCGGGCCAGATCGTCGTCGGCCCCACCGTGCAGCTCTCGTACGTCGACCAGAGCCGCGATGCGCTGGAGGGCAACCACAACGTCTTCCAGGAAATCTCCGGCGGCCTGGACATCCTCAACATCAACGGCGTCGAGATCCAGTCCCGGGCCTACATCGGCCGCTTCAACTTCAAGGGCCAGGACCAGCAGAAGCTGGTGGGCACGCTGTCGGGTGGTGAGCGCGGCCGTCTGCACATGGCCAAGACCCTGCTGCAGGGCGGCAACGTGCTGCTGCTCGACGAACCGTCGAACGATCTGGACATCGAGACCCTGCGTTCGCTCGAAGACGCGCTGCTGGAGTTCCCCGGCAACACGTTCGTGATCTCGCATGACCGCTGGTTCCTCGACCGCATCGCCACGCACATCATCGCGTTCGAAGGCGACAGCCACGTCGAGTTCTTCCAGGGCAACTACCGCGAGTACGAAGAAGACAAGCGCCGCCGCATGGGCGACGACGCCGGTCCGAAGCGTCTGCGGTTCAAGGCGCTGAAGTAAACCTGCCGGTCACGGGCCGACGTCGATGCAGACGCGGCCCACAGACCGGCAGGTGATGCCCCCCGCTCCTTCCGGAACGGGGTCGGGCGGAGCGCAGCGCAGACCACCGGGAGCCACGCATGACCATCCAGACGCTGGAAGAACTCGAAGGCCTCAAGCGCGTCGGTGCGCTGGTGGCACGCATCCTCTCGACGATGCGCGCGCAGGCGCTGGCCGGCATCACCCCGCGGGCACTCGACGCCATCGGCGCCGGCATGCTGCGCGACGCCGGCGCGCAGTCCGCGCCGGTGCTGACCTACGCCTTCCCGGCCGCGACCTGCATCAGCGTCAACCGCGTCGTCGCGCACGGCATCCCGGATGCCACGCCGCTGCGCGATGGCGATCTGGTCAACATCGACGTGTCCGCCGAACTCGACGGTTTCTTCGCCGACACCGGCGCGAGCTTCGTCGTCGGCACCGCGAGCACCGCGCAGCAGCGTCTGCTCGATGCGACGCGCGAAGCACGCGACGCCGCCATCGCCCAGCTGCGCGCGGGCGAACTGCTCAGCGGCATCGGCCGCACCATCGAGACCGTCGCCGCGCGCCGCGGTTTCCGCATCATCCGCAACCTGCAGAGCCACGGCGTCGGCCGTGCACTGCACGAGGCGCCGGGTTCGATTCCCGGCTATTTCGATCGCCGCGACACCCGTCGCCTGCACGACGGCATGGTCATCACCGTCGAGCCGTTCCTGGCGACCCACGCCACCCGCACCGAAGACCTGGACGACGGCTGGTCGCTGATCTGCCCCAAGGGTGTCGGCGCGCAGTTCGAGCACACGGTCGTCGTCACCCACGGCGCGCCGATCATCGTCACCTGAGAGCCGTTCCATGACGCACACCTTCATGCAGGCGCTGCGCGCGCGCTGGCAGTCCGCCGACACGCTGGTCTGCGTCGGCCTCGATCCCGAACCGGCGAAGTTTCCGGCGCGGTTCGCCAACGACCCCGATGCGGTGTTCGCGTTCTGCCGCGACATCGCCGATGCCACCGCCGAATACGCCTGCGCGTTCAAGCCGCAGATCGCGCACTTCGCCGGGCTGGGCGCGGAAGACGCGCTGCAGCGGCTGATCGCGCATCTGCATGCCACGCACCCCGGCGTGCCGGTGATCCTCGACGCCAAGCGCGGCGACATCGGCAGCACCGCGCAGCGCTACGTCGCCGAGGCCTTCGAGCGTTTCGAGGCCGATGCGGTGACGGTGAATCCCTATCTCGGTCGTGATTCGGTGCAGCCCTTCCTCGACCGCAGCGACAAGGGCGTGGTGATCCTGTGCCGCACCTCGAACCCGGGCGCCGCCGATCTGCAGGACCTGCCCGTCGCGCATGCCGGCGCCACGCGGCCGCTGTACCAGCATGTCGCCGAGACCATCGCGCGCGAGTGGAACGGCCACGGCAACGTGTCGCTGGTCGTCGGTGCGACCTGGCCCGAACAGCTGCGCGAGGTGCGCGCGATCGTCGGCGACATGCCGTTCCTGGTGCCCGGTGTCGGCGCGCAGGGCGGCGATGTCGGGGCCGTCGTGACGAACGCGAAGACCGCGGACGGCACCGGCCTGATGGTCAGCTCCTCGCGCGCGATCCTGTACGCGTCGAACGGCGACGATTACGCGGATGCGGCAGCGCGCGAGGCGCGCACGTTGCGGGATGCGATCAACCGCTATCGCTGAGGCTGCCTGAGCCCTCCCCCGTGCACGGGGGAGGGTTGGGTGGGGGCGAACGTTCGGATCGAGACATGCATGGCCCCGCGCCTCGCGACCGCACGAGATTGTGATCCCCGAAACCGGATGGTTCGCCCCCATCCCGGCCTTCCCCCGCATGCGGGGGAAGGAGAAAAGCCAAGCGGGGACACGCGGGAGAGTCGAGGCATGGAGGATTCGGGCGATGGAGGACGACGCGAGACATCGCGACCGCACATTCCAGCGCGTCCCCGTGTCATGCCGATGACGCGAAACCCTGATCAGGGGCCGGCGTCGGCCCGCACTTCGAACACCTGCCGCAAATAGGCGAGATAGCCTGCGTCGTCGCACATGCTCTTGCCCGGAGAATCGCTGAGCTTGGCGACCGGCTGGCCGTTGCAGCGGACCATCTTGATCACGATGCTCAGCGGGGTCGGCCCGAGATCGTTCGTCAGATGCGTGCCCACGCCAAAGGCCAGTCGGCAGCGCCCGCGAAAATAGGCGTGCAGGCGCTTGACCTTGTCGATGTCCAGACCATCGCTGAAGACCAGGATCTTGCTGGCCGGGTCCACGCGGTGCTCGGCGAAGTGCGCGAGCATCCGGTCGCCCCAGACGAACGGGTCACCCGAATCGTGGCGCACCCCGTCGAACAGCTTGCAGAAATACAGGTCGAAATCGCGCAGGAACGCGTCCAGCCCCACGACGTCCGACAGGGCGATACCGAGATCGCCACGGTATTCGTGCGCCCAGGCGTCGAGCGCCACCATCTGCGAGTCGCGCAGGCGCGGGCCGAGCGCCTGGAACGCCTGCAGGTACTCGTGCGCCATCGTGCCGTGCGGCGTCATGCCGAACCGGCGCGCGAAGTGGACATTGCTGGTGCCGACGAACTGGTCGCCCAGCGCATCGCGCAGCAGCGGCAGCATGTGCCCGTGCCAGTGTTGCGAATACCGGCGACGCGTTCCGTAGTCGGCGATCCGGCAGTCCTCGTACCCGGCCACATCGCGCAGCAGCGCGGCTTTGGCCTGCAGGCGCCGTTCGCCTTCCCCGAAATCGGGACGGGTGGTGTTGCGGAACCAGACCTCGTTGATGATCGCCAGCAGCGGCACTTCGAACAGGATGGTGTGCAACCAGGGGCCGGTGATCTCGAGTTCGAGTTCGCCCGGCACCCGGGTCGAGGCGCGCAGGTCGATGTATTTGCGGTCGAGATGGAACAGGCCGAGGAAATCGGCGAAGTCCGGCTTCACGAACCGCAGCCCGCGCACGTATGCGAGCTCGTCGGCCGTGAACCGCAACGCGCACAGCGCATCGATCTCCGCGTCGACCTCGTCGATGTACCGGGCGAGATCGATGCCGGGCGTGCGGCACTTGAACCGGTACTGCACGAGGGCGCCCGGGTGCTGGTGCAGCACCGCCTGCATCATCGTGAACTTGTACAGATCGGTATCGAGCAGCGACGCGACCGCGGCCATCGTCAGCCCGCCTGCGCCGCGCGACGCACGACCGCGACCGGAAACCGCGCCCAGATCATCGCCCACACCGCGATGCGCTGCAGGCTGCTGCGGCGCGCCGCTTCGAAGCGGCGGAAGTAACGCCACAGTCCGCGGTGCTTGTGCCACTCGACGAAGACCGGTCGCGACCGGCTGGACACGCCGCGCACGTGCAGCACCGCGATGTCGTTGGCGACCGCGATGACGGCGCCCGCCTCGCGCGCGCGCCGGCACAGGTCCAGATCCTCGGCATGCAGCCGGTAGCCGGTATCGAAGCCGTCGATGGACTCGAACAGCGCGCGCGGCAACAGCATCAGCGCGCCGGAGATCGCCTGCACGCGCTGCAGCGGCTGCGCGGCATCACGCGGCACGGCGAGCACGCGGGCCTGCGGGTCACGCAGCATCGCGACGAAATCCGGGTCACGGCGGCGCGCGGCCGGATCCCGCGCGCCGTCTTCGCCGACGAGGTCCGTGCCCAGCAGGCACGGCGCCGCCAGCGCGTCGGCGTGCGCGTGCAGGCGCGCGAGCGTGTCCCCGTCGACGAGGCAGTCCGGATTGACGAATGCGATCCAGGACGCGTCGCCATCGCGCGCGCCCTGGTTGCAGGCCACCGCGAACCCGGGATTGTCCGGGTTGCCGATGAAGTGCACGCGCGGATCGAGCGACGCGTGTCGCTGCACGATGGCCAGCGTGGCGTCGTCGGAGGCGTTGTCGACCACGCGGATCTGCGCGATGCGCTCGGCCGCGCGCAGCCGCGACAGGCAGGCGTCGATCGTGCTGCCGCTGCGATGGGTGACGACGACGGCGACGATGTCGGGCGGGGCGGAATCGGCAGCGGTCACTTGGGCGGCATGTCTTCGGTGGACGCGATATTGTCCGCTGCGTCGGGTGCAGTTGGCGTATCGCGCGCGTCGGCTGCCCGCCCCTCACCATCCGCTTCGCGGACGGTTCCCACGTCCTCCGGGAGGGCGCGGGACGTGAGCGGGGGGACTGCATCCGCGGTTTCCTCGCGGAACAGCTGCTGCTGCGCCGGTGCGTTCTCCAGGGCATCGAAGCCGCGCTGCAGGGCCACGCGTGTCGCATAGAGCGGATCCTGCATCAGGAAGGTCGCCAGCCGCGAATGCCAGGACGGCCAGCGCACCGCGAGTGCGTCCATGTCCCCGTCGGCCGGACCGCCCTCGCCACCGCGCGCGACGAATGCGGTCTCGCACAGCGCGTTGCGCCAGCCCAGGCCGGCCATGCGCAACGACAGGTCGATCAGGGCGGCGTACCAGGAGTGGTAACTCGACGCGTCGAGGCCGCCGGCCTTGCGGCGCGCATTGCCCCGCAGCAGCACCGCATGGCCGATCGCGGCCGGCAGTTCCGGATACAGCGGCGGCAGTGCCCGGCAGGCGCGCGCGAGGCGCGAGGGATCGTCGGGCACCGGGTTGATCTCACCGATGCGCGGCCACGCGGCGGACTCGCCGGCGTTGCACCACGGCGTCGCGGTGGCGATCGCGGCATCGCGCGCGAAGCACGCAGCCAGGGCGTTCGCCCAGCCCGGCGTCGGTATCGCATCGGGCGCGAGGACGATGACATCCACATCGCCACAGGCGCGCAGCACGTCGTCGAGGTGCGCGACCTCACCAATGGCACGTTGACGGCAGGTGTAGTCGGCCTGCAACGGCGTGGTGGCGAGCCAGCGCTGCACGATCTCCGCACCGCGCGGTCCGATGCGCGCATCGTCGGCCAGCCAGATCCGCGTGCCCGCCGGCGTGCCGGCATCGAGCGCGGCCAGGCACGCGTCGAGCGCGTCGTCGTCGTGCCCGACCGGCAGCAGGATCACCGGCAGCTCAGCCATGCGCAGTGGCTCCGCGCACCGCGGCCCCTCAGTCCCGGGGGGTCTGCAACGGCTGCAACGCGCGGAAGCGACGCCCGTATTCGTCGGTCAGCTGACGCGCTTCGAGCGGGTTGCGCACGATGGTCGGCGTCAGCAAAACGATGACTTCGCTGCGTTCGGTACCCGAACCTTGTGAGCCAAACAGCCCGCCGATCACCGGAATACGACTCAGACCGGGAAGTCCCGACGACGTGCGCGACACCTGGTCACGGATCAGACCGGCCAGCATGACGGTGTCGCCCGCCTGCACGGCGGCCTCGGTCTTGAGCCGCCGCGTGTCGATGCGGACATTGCCCTGCGAGTCGGCCGTGTTCTGCGCGCCGGGGGTACTGACTTCCTGCACGATATCGAGAAAGACCATGCCGTCGCGGGTCACGCGCGGCCGCACCTTGAGGATGGTGCCGGTCTCGATGTACTGGACCTGGGTGAACTGGCTGTCGCCGAGGATCGGGTTCACGCTGCTCGATGCAACGGGGATGCTCGCGCCGACGTTGAACTCGGCCATCGCGTTGTTGCGGACGAACACCGAGGGAGACTGCAGCACCTGCACGTCGGTGACCTGGTCGAGCGCCCGGATGATCGCAGCGGCGTCGTTCTTCACCAGCGACCATGCGAGCCCCGGACCCGAGACCCCCCCGATGCTGGCGCCAAGCGTGCTCCAGCGGCTCGGCCCGCCGATCCCGGGAGCACCCGGTCCGGGGAACGGTCCGATCTGGTTATCCGTCAATCCCTTTTCGATGAACCAGTTCACGCCGTACTCGAGGTCGCCGCTGAGCAAAACCTCCACCACCTGCGCCTCGATGTGCACCTGCGCCGGCATCACGTCGAGCCGTTCGACGACATCGCGGATCGAGCGCCAGGCGGCCGGCGTCGTACGCACCAGCAGGGTATTGGTCTCGTCGACCGCCGACACGCCGACGCGGTCGCCTTCGACTTCCAGCGTCACGCTGCCGGGGCCGTCCTGCTGCTCGCTGAGCTCCATCTGGCCGATGTTGCCGCCGCCACCGCTGCTGCTACCGCCGCGGCCCATGCCCGACGTGCCCCCACGATTGTTGCTGCCCAGGCCCGAGCTGCTGCCGCTGTCGAAACCCGAAGACCCGTCCGTGCCGCCGGTGCGCAGCGTGTTGCCGGTCAGGCCGGGCATCAGCGACGCCGCATCCTGGCCGCCACTGCTGCCGCTGCCGCCACCGAAGACTTCCGACAGGCGCTGCGCGAGTTCGCGTGCCTTGATGAACTTCAGTTCGTAGGAGAACAGCTTGGGGTCCTGGCCCGCGTTGTCGATGCGCTCCAGCCACTGCTGGATCTCGCCGAGATAGTCGGCCTGCGGCGTGATCACCAGCACCGCGTTCGCGCCCTCCAGCGGCATGAAACGGAACATGCCCGACACGGGCGATTCGCTGTCCTGGCCGAAGACCTTCTCCAGATCGGCGACCACCTGCGTGGCCTTGCCCGACTGCAGCGGGAACACGCCGACCGACATGCCCGACAGCCAGTCGACGTCGAAGATCTCGATCGTGCGCAGGTAGTTGTCGAGCTCGGAACGGCTGCCGGAAATCGTGATGACGTTGCGCGCGTTGTCGGCGGAGACGATGGCGTTCGGACGCGCGTACGGCTCGAGCACCTTTTCCATCTCGGTCGCGGAGATGTAGCGCAGCGGCACGGTGCGCACTTCGAAGCCGCGGGCGGCGCCGGTGCTGCCCGTGCGCGGTGCGACGGTACCGGTGGCCAGTGCGGTGTCGGCAGCGACGATGTTGTAGCGGCCGTCGCTGTAGATCATGCGTGCGTTGTTCCAGCCCAGCACCATCTCCAGCAGGCTCAGCGCCTGGGCCGCGCTCACCGGCTGCGGCGTCGCCAGCGTCACCGTGCCCTGCACTTCCGGCGCGATGACGTAGTTCTGGCCCAGCATGTCGCCGAGGATCGCCTTGGCGACCGCGTGCACCGATTCGCCCTCGAAATTGAACGAGGCCTGGCCGCTGGTCGCGCCCAGCGTGGGCGGCGCGGCGGAGGCAGCGCGCTGGTTGATGACCGTGCCGCTGCCGCGGCGGATCTGCGGCTGCGGACGCTCGTCATCGCCGAGCAGCGGTTGCGTGCGTGCGCCCGGCGCGGAGGCGGTGTCGGCGGACGTGTCGCCCGCCTGCGCGCCCTGGCGGAGGTCCGCATCGCGGCGCATCGCGGGCGTCGGCGCGGTGGCGCAGCCGGCGAGCAGTGCGATGCCGGTTCCGAGGGCGATCGCCCGGAGGTGGAAGGCTGGCGTCTGGAAAGGCTTCATCGACGGGAGTCTAGTCCTGGGCGGAATTGGGTTGCTGTTGCTGCTGGCGCAGACGTGCGCGCCGTTCTTCGATCCGGCGACGGATCGCTTCGACCTGGGCTTCGGACGGGCCGGCGGCGGCCGCCGTTTCGGGTGTCGCGCTGCTTCCGTTGTCGGCCACCGGGGCCGGCCGCTGGTTGGCGGGCCCCCGCGGTTGTCCGTTGCCGGTCTGCGCGGTGCCGCCCGGGGGCGGCGCCGCGCCGTTGTCAGACGCGCGCGCCGCGATGGCTGCGTTCGGTGCGGGTGTCGCCGGCGGGCGCGATGCCGCCTGCGTCGGCGATTGCCCGTCCGGGGGCGGTGTCGGCGTCATCGGTGTCGGCGGCTGCCCCCCGGTGCCGTCGAACACTCGCAGTTCCAGCGTGCGAGGGCCCTCGGGCGTATTGAAGACCACGCTGCGCGTGTCCACCGAATCGAGCAGCCAGTTCGTGGCCTCGGGCGGGCCTTCGCCGACCTTGAGCCGGATCGACTCGCCGCCGCCGCTGGGCTGCAGGATCGCCATCGCGAACTCGGGGGTGCGCAGCACGCTGGTCAGCACGTAGTCGAAGCCCGTGCCGGTGCCCTCGCCTTCGTCCTGCGGATCGATGAAGAACGGATGCGGGCGGCGGTCGCCGGTGAACAGGGGACGCGCGGCGACTTCATTGAAACTCGACAGCGGCGGTGCAGGCGCGGCAGTGCCGGGCGCAGGACCGATCGGCGCGGCGACGATGCCGTCGTCCTCCAGCGCACCGATCCGGCCGCCCAGTCCGGCCAGCGACAGCAGCGCGAACAGCAGTGCCCAGGCGCCGACCGCCGCGACCAGCCAGGTGCGCGCGTTGGTGGCATCAATCCGCATCGGCGCCTCCATCGGCCGCAGCCGGGCGCGCGGCGGCATTGGCCGCAGGCGCCGCGCCGGGCGCCGGCAGCACGTAGCCGGACAGGTCGAAGCTCACGTCCACGCCGCCACTGGTCGCGCCGGCGGCGAGCGTATGCCGCTGGCTGAGGATATTGAGGTTGTCGATGAACAATCGCGGCGTGCCGGTTTCCAGCGAATGCAGCACGTTGGCGAGTTCGGCATTGCCGCATCGCAGGCGCACCTGCACGGTGGCACGCGGGTACTTGTCGCTGCGCTGGCCGGCGATCGGCGAGCGGTTGCTGATCGCGCAGCTGCGGTTGCCGGGGCTGGCCTCGAGCACCGCACTTTCCAGCCGCTGCACCAGCGCCGCAGTCGCGAGTTCGACGCCGGCCTGCGGCATGAAACCGGGCGCGTCGTCCATCGCCGCGCGGGCGCGCTCGAGCTCGGCGCGCACGAGCGGCGCCTGCTCGAGTTCGCGGCGGATGCGCAACTCGCGCTCCTGCAGCGTGTCGATGCGCGTACCGAGCTCGCGCATCGGCTGCGTCCACCATGGATGGATCAACAGCAGGTAGCCCAGCAACAGCACGCCCAGCAGCAGCGCGAGCGCCAGCCAGCGGTCGCGGGCCGACACGGGCCTATCGGGCGTCGTCCGCACGCACGGGCTCCTGTGGTGAAGGGGATGCGGATGCCGCCGTGGCCACGGGCGGCACGAGCTCGGCAGTCAGGGTGAAGCGGTCGGAGCGCGTGCGCGGATCGTTCTGCAGCGCGCCGGCGAGCGCGGGTGCGCGCCACAGCGTGGAACCCGACAGTTGCCCGACCAGCGCCGAGGCCTCGGTGCTCAGGCCGATGAGCAGCACGCGGTCGCCCTCGATCGCGGCCTTCTCCAGCGATGTGGAATCGGGCAGGCGGCGCGCCAGTTCATCGAGCACCGCCACCGTCAGCGGGCGCGCGGCGCGCTGCGCCTGCAGGAAGGCCATGCCTTCGCGGAGATCGGTCAACTGCTGGCGCTGCGCCGAGGCGGCGCGCGCGCGCGTGGCTTCGGCGGCGACGCGTGCTTCGAGTGCATCGGCCGCCGCGCTGCGGTTCTCGCGCATCTGCCACAGACCGAACGCGGTCAGCAGCACCGCGATACCGAGAATCAGCACCTGCACGCGCCGCTGCGGATCCTCGCGGCGACGACGCCGTGCATCGTCGATCAGATTGACGCCGAGCGGACCGGATTCACCGTCGAGATCGATGCCGGCGAGCATCGGCGCCAGCGGACCGAGTGCGGCGAGCTGGGTGTCGATCGCAGCGCGTGGCACCACCACCAGCTCCACGTCGATCTGGCCATCGCCGCGCCGCCCGAGCACGCGATGGTCGTAGCGCACGTCGGCGGCGGCGAACGGCGTCTGGCGGTCGATCTCGAAGCCGAGCACGTCGTGCAGGCGATCGCCCGCGGCTTCGGGCAAGGTCAGCTGGCGACGCAGCCCGGCGCGCGCGGGCAGCAGCAGCCAGCGCGGCAGGTCGATGGTGCGCGGCGCGAGCAGGGTCGCCAGCGGGTCGCCCACGCCGTCGTCGAAGGCGGCGCGGGGCACGCGCGCGAGATCACGGACGCCGTCGGCATCCTGCAGATGCAGGGCGATCTCGCCGACGTCGCCGCGCAGCAGCAGGCGCCGGCTGGCGAGTCCGAACAGTTCCCGTACCCGCGCCGGCAACCAGCTCGACAGCGCCGCGCCCCACCATGACAGGAACGTGCGGACGCGCGCCGACGTGCGGCCGTCCAGACGCCAGGCGCGGCGGCCGGGCGCGGTGTCGGCCGGAGATGCGGGTGTAGCGGACATCATCGTGGTGACGCTCCTTCCTCCCAACGCAGCACGGTGTAGGCCGTGCCTGGTACGGCGCCACCGCCGGTCCTGACGACTGCACGCAGCCGCGCGGCCCGTCCCTCCGGAAGCCGCGCCTGGCTCTCGATACTATACGTGCCACTGCCGCCGCCCAGCAGGACGCCCGTGAGCTGCGCCACGGCGGCATCGCGCGCGGCGAGGATGGGATCGGCGTCGACGCCCATCGCCTGCAGCACGGGGCCCGCGGCGAACTGGGGATCGGGCGTCGGCAGGCGGCTGTGGATCGTCAGATGCGGCGCCACCGCATCGAACAGGGCTGGCGTCATCCCCAGGACCTGCTCGACTTCGGCCACGCTCTCGAACGGCGCGTTCTTGGCGCCGTAGGGCCGCCCGGCGCTGATGTAGTCCGCGGCCTCGGCACCGCCGGTGATCTGCACGAAATCGTCGCCGTCGCGCCAGTCGACGATCGCGCCGGCCACCTGCACCGCAGTGGCCTGGTCGGCGCCCGTGATCTCCAGCACCGCGGCCAGCAGCAGACCGTCGGCGGCGTTGAGATCGATCTTGCCGGTCTCGTCCACGATCTTCAGTTCCACATTGATGTCGTGGAACCGCCAGGCATAAGGACGACCATCGGGCTGCCACTGCAGCGCGGGGTCGTCCATCGCCACCCGGGTCAGGGCGTACTCGAGGCCTGCGCGTGCCGCCTGGTCGCCGGCGACGCCGCGGCTCAGCGTGCGGCCCTGCTGCTGTTCGATCCGCGCGGTCAGCGCGAAGGCACCGACCAGCGCCGCCAGCAGCGTGATCAGCCACAGCACCAGCAGCAGCGCGGCCCCGCGATGCAGGCGCGCGTTCATGGCATCGCCACCGGCGCGGCCTGTCCGGTGCCCTGCGGCAGCGTGACCACGAGCGCGGGCCAGGCGCCGTCGCGCTCGGTCTCGATCGACACTTCGACCTGCAACGGCAATGCCGCGGGTCCCCAGCGGTCCTGCCAGTCACCCAGTGCGCCCGTCTCGTCGAAGCCGCGGTAGCGCAGGCGCAGTTCGACGAGATCGTCGACCAGCGGTTCGGCCGGGCGCGGACTGCGCGGCTCGATCGTACGGCCGGTCATCACCATGCCGAACGCCACCGTCAGGCGCTGCGTGCCGCGCACCTCGTCGACGGCGATGTCGTGCAGATGCGGGCCGCCCTGCCCCAGGTAGTTGGGCAGATCGGCGACGAAGCGCAGGCGCTGCGGCTCGCCGATGAACTGCGAGATCTCGCCGGTGTTGTCGTCGGTCTGGAACGCGATCTGCTGCGCGGACGCGATCCGCCGGCGCAGGAAGCCCTCCACGGCGCGCAGACGCTCGCTGCGCTGGGACAGCGCTTCACCGCGATCGACCGTCGCGGTCGCGGCGCGCAGCGTGGTCAGCGCCAACGCCAGGCCGGCCGCCAGCAACACCGTCGCCAGCAGGACTTCGATCAGCGTGAAGCCGCGCGCGTGCTTCATGGCAGGGCCACGCCGGGCGCGTCGGGTTCGCGGAGCCGCAACGTGCGCACCTGCAGGCGCTCGCGCGGACCGCGCTCGCCCCAGTCGACGGCGAGCCCGATCTCGAAGAGCTGCTGGCCGGACGAATCGGCCAAGGCCGGTGGCAGCGCCGGATCGACGTAGGGCGCGATCTCCAGCGACCAGCGATAGCGGCCGTCCTCGAACTCGCCGGTGGAACTGCCGGGCACCACCGGGATGTCGATGCCGATGCCGTCCAGCAGCGACTGCGCATGCAACGCCGCGCGCCCCGAATCGGCCGCCCAGCGCACCTGGCGCGTGCCATTCGACAAGGTGCCGAGCAACAGCATCAACGCGATGCCCAGCACCGCGAACGCCACGATGACCTCGATCAGGGTGTAACCGCGCTGGCTGCACATCCTCATTCGTTCGCATTCGCACGGGACAGACGCACTTCGCCGGTCAGCCACGCCACGTCGATCTGCCACGCGGCATCGCGCAGCAGGACCCGCACGCGCCCGCCCGTGGCCGCGCCATCGGCGAAGAACAGGATCGCGCCTTCGCTGTCGCTCGCCTGCGCCTCGCGCGCGCCGGTGAACTCGACGGCGAGCGGTTCGGGAATCGTGCCGTGACGCCCGTTCGGCGCCTGCCAGGTCCGCGCCTGCGGATCGACCACGAAGCGCTGCGGCGCACCGGTCGCGATCGCCTGCGCGCGCGTGTAGCGCAGCTGCGCGGCGATCGTCTTGCTCGTGGACTGCAGCGCGATGCGATCGAAGCCGCCACTCATGGCGGCCGCCGCCAGCACGCCGGTCACGGCGATCAGGCCGACGACCAGCAGCACTTCGAGCAGCGAGAAACCGCGGACCCTGGCGATGCGATGCGACATCTGGCGCGGCGACGTTCCGGAGCGGGAGCAGCCCCGGAATCTAGCATCATCGGCGCCGCTTTCCACGGCGTGCGGACCGCTTACTCGTAGCGGATATCGGCGTTCACGCTGTCGCCGCCCGGCTTGCGATCCGCGCCGTAGCTGACGATGTCGAAGGGCTGGCTGCTGCCCGGCGCAGCGAACTCGTAGGGCGTGTTCCACGGGTCGCGCAGTTCGGCATCCTTCGCATACGGGCCGAGCCAGCCGCTGGCACCGCCGGGCTGCGTCACCAGGTCACCCAGCGCATTCGGCAACGTGCCGGTGTCCATCTCGTACTGGTGGACCTTTTCGGCCAGCGTCTGCACCTGCGCCTTGGCGAGGTTCACGCGTGCGCGGTCGCCACCGCCGAGGATGCGGGTCGCGGCGAACGCGACGATGCCGCCGATCAGCACGACGACGAGGATGATCTCGATCAGGCTGAAGCCGCCCTGCGCGCCGCGCGGACTGCCGAGGGGACGCGATCTGCGGATGGGCTGCATCGACACTGCCTCGCTGTGGAATCGGACCCGCATTGTATGACGCGGCGCAGCTGAACCTAGCCGATGACGCTGGTCAGGTCGTAGATCGGCACCAGCACCGCGAGGATCACCACCATCACCACCAGCGCGAGCAGCATCGTGATCGCCGGCACCAGCGCGGCGAGCATGCGGTCGAGCGACGTGCCGGTCTGCTGGTCGAAGGTGTCGGCGGTCTTGAGCAGCATCGTATCGAGCGCGCCCGACTCCTCGCCGACCTGGATCATCTGGATCGCCAGTCGCGGGAAACGTTTGCTGCGGCCGAGCGCCGTCGACAGGCCGACACCGTTCTTGACCTCGGATTCGGCCGCTTCCACGTCCGCCGACAGCGCCAGGTTGCCCAGCACCTTGCGGCCGATGCCGAGTGCCGCGATCAGCGGCACGCCGTTGCGCAGCAGGGTGCCGAGCGTGCGCGCGATCCGCGCGGTTTCGATGCGCGCCACCAGCGGCCCGAAGATCCGCCGCTGCAGCAGCCAGCCATCGAACCGCAGCCGGAACCGCGCATCGCGCAGCTTCAGCACGAACGCGTAGAGCGCGATCACCGGCACCGCCAGCATCAGGATCCACCAGTCGCGCACAAACTCGCCCAGCCCGAGCACGATCTTCGTGAACACGGGCAGTTCGGCATCGAGGCTGTCGTACATCGCCGCGAACTGCGGCACCACGTAACCGAGCAGGAACATCAGCGACGCGCCGACCATCACGATCAGGATCGCCGGATAGATCAGCGCGTTGACCACGCGTCCGCGCAACAGGCGCGCGCTTTCGAGGTAGTCGGCCAGTCGCTGCAGCGTGTCTTCGAGGCTGCCGCCGGCCTCACCGGCGCGCACCATGTTCACGTACAGCCGCGAGAACGTGCCGTGCTGGCGCTCGAGCGCCGTCGACAGCGACACGCCGCCGCGCACCGCATCCCGCAGTTCGGTGATCGTGCGCTTGGCTTCGGGTTCCTCGGGCAGATCGAGCAGGATCGTCAGCGCCCGGTCGAGCGGCTGGCCCGCGTTGAGCAGCGTCGCCAGTTGCTGGGTGAACTGCACCAGCCGCTGCCCCGAAAACGGCTTGGGCTTGAACAGCGCCTTCCAGTCCTCGACCGCCCGCGCCTCGCTCGCAGGACGCGCCTCGATCGGCAGATGTCCCTGTTCCTGCAGACGCAACGCGACCTCGGCCTCGCTGCCGGCATCCATGGTGCCGTCGAGCGTCTCGCCGCGGCTGTTGAGGGCCTTGTAGCGGTAGAGGGTCATGGGGCTGGACGGTCTGGAGCCTGGATCGCGGAGACGTCCGGATCCGTCGAAAAGAGAATCCGAATCTCGCTCGCGTCACTCGACATCGGGGACATGAACTCGACGAACACTGGCAGCGGCATGGGCGGCTGGCTGGCCTCGGCCGACTTCCACAGATCGTACCGCGCACGCCCATCGTGGGCGGCAAGCGGGATCGTCGCCGCGCACAGGCTGCGCCCACAGCCAAAACCCGAAAGCGCCAACTCGTGGCGAGCGAGCGACGCCCGCAGCCAATCGCCGAAAAGCCGGTGCAGGTCGAGCGCTTCGGGATCTGTCAGGCCCGCATGTTCGAATCGGCGGACTGCATCGGTCCACGCCGCACTGTCGTTGATGATCCGCGCCGTGTCCGCCAGCACTGTTTCTCCTTGCAGAAAGCGTGCTTCAGCGGGTGCGCGAGACTGTGACGCCCGACCCCGCGCATCGGTCGCGCCGGACCCGATACCGCTACCGATGCGGCCCTCGACGGCCGGGCTCGATCCAGTCGGGTCTTGTGCATCGTCCGTCAGCGCGCCGATGTTAGCGTCCAGGTGCGCCGCGCGATCGACATCGTCGCTCTCACCCACCGCAGCACCGCCCGTTGCGTGTGCTTCCGGGTTCCGATCAGCGCCGCACGCCACGACGCACAGGGCGAGCACGCACACTGCTGCGGCCGATCTCATCCAGTGCCTGCCGAGCACGTCCGGCGCCATTGCGGATGGGTCATGCGTCCTCCGTCACCCGCAGCACTTCCTCGATCGTCGTCTCGCCGGCCAGCGCCTTGAGGATGCCGTCCTCGTACATCGTGCGCATGCCTGATTCGCGGGCGAGCTGTTCGAGTTCACCCATGCCGGCGTGGCGCATGACCGCGCGGCGCAGCGTGTCGTTCATGACCAGGAACTCGACGATCGTGGTGCGGCCGAGATAGCCGGTCGGCGCACCGGCCGACGGGCCCGGGCGATACAGCATGATCTCGCCGTCCGGCTGGAACCGGCGCAGTTCGAAGCGTTCGATCTCCTCGGGCGAGGCGGCGTAGCGCACGCGGTGCGTCGGCTCGAGCTTGCGCACCAGGCGCTGGGCGAGGATGCCGTTGACGGTAGAGGTCAGCAGGTAGTCCTCGACGCCCATGTCGAGCATGCGGGTGATGCCGCCGGCGGCGTTGTTGGTGTGCAGCGTGCTGAGCACGAGATGGCCGGTGAGCGCCGACTGGATTGCGATGCGCGCGGTTTCCAGATCGCGCATTTCGCCGATCATGATGATGTCCGGGTCCTGGCGCACGATCGAGCGCAGCGCGTGCGCGAAATCGAGACCGATCTGCGGCTTGGCCTGGATCTGGTTGATGCCTTCGATCTGGTATTCGACCGGATCCTCGACGGTGATGATCTTGACGTCCGGCGTATTGAGCTGCGACAGCGCGGTGTAGAGCGTCGTCGTCTTGCCCGAGCCGGTGGGGCCGGTGACCAGCAGGATCCCGTGCGGCTGGTCGAGCACCTTGTTGAACTGCGGCAGGAATTCGTCGGTGAAGCCGAGCCGGTAGAAATCGAACACCACCGTCTCGCGGTCGAGCAGACGCATCACCACGCTTTCGCCGTGCGCGGTCGGCATCGTCGACACGCGCAGGTCGAGCTCCTTGCCCTGCACGCGCAGCATGATGCGCCCGTCCTGCGGCAGGCGACGTTCGGCGATGTTGAGCCGCGCCATGATCTTGATGCGGCTGATCACCGCGGCCGTCAGGTTCACCGGGGGACTTTCGCCGTCGATCAGGACGCCGTCGACGCGGTAGCGCACCTTCAGCCGGCTCTCGAAGGGTTCGATGTGGATGTCGGACGCGCGCAGTTCGACGGCGCGCTGGATCACCAGATTCACCAGCCGGATCACCGGCGCCTCGGATGCGAGGTCGCGCAGGTGCTCGACGTCGTCGACGTCGCCACCGCCTTCGCCGTCGGCCGATTCGATGATGGTGCCCATGGCGCTGCGGCCCTGGCCGTACCAGCGTTCGATCAGATCGTCGATCTCCGAACGCAGACCGACTGCGGGCGCGATGTCGCAGCCGGTCGCCAGACGCACGGCATCGAGGGCGTAACCGTCGTGCGGATCGGACATCCAGACGTGCAGGCGGCCGCGGCTTTCACCGATCGGCAGGACATGGAACTGGCGCAGGAAACGCACCGAGAGCGGCTGCGCGCCATCGACGAGTTCCGGCGGTTCCTCGGGCACCGATTTGGCTGGCAACAATTGCAGGCCCAGTTCGGCGGCGCAGGCTTCAGCATGGTCGCGCTCTGACACCAGGCCGAGCCGGCCGAGCAGCGTCAGCAGACTGCCGCCCGCTTCGGCGTGCAGCCGCTGCGCGCGGGCCAGATCGACGTCCTTGAGCCGGCCACTGGCGCGCAGGCGCGCCACGATGCGCGCCTCGGGCGTGTCGGGGGTCGCTGTGGAATCCTCGAGCACCGCATTCACTGCACGGCCATCCCATCGATTACGGACCGGCCGACTTTAGCAGTTCGACGGCGTCGGGCGCCGGGATGGATCAGCGCTGGCGGAGGTCGTCCGCCACCGGCGCCGCGCCCTGCTGGAGATCCGCCGGCGGCGGATCCTCGCGGCGCATCTCGTCGGCACTCGGCGTGCGGTCCCGGCTGCTCGGCGCAGGCACATAGAACCCGACGCGCTCGAAGAATCGACGATAGAAACCGGCGTCCTGCACCGTGCTGCTGGCAGTCCGCACCAGCGAATCCTCGCGACTGCCGACCGGCAGCGACAGCGAGCCGATCCCGCCGACACCGACGCTCGCCGAATTGGAACTCTTGCGCATCACGTAACGGTCGAGCAGCGCGCTGACGAACAACAGCGAGCGGTCGGTGCCACGCGAGACACAGGACACGCGCACCGAGAGCTGCGTATGCACATCGTCCTCGGGCTGGAAATTCTTGGTGGCCTCCACCGCGTCGTCGCTGGACTTGCTCACCGCGTAGCCCTGGCCGAGCAGCGCCAGTCGCGCGGCGCTGCAGACCTGCGCCGGCGGCAGTTCGTAGGTCCGCGAATAGGTCTCGTCGGAATCGAAGGACTCCCCCATGAACGGCGCGTCCTCGCGTGCATTGCGACCGCATGCCGCCAGTACGAGGGCGGCAACGGCGATGGCGGACACACGCGACAGGGCTCGGACGGACGGCATCGGGGCGGTCGAAAGACGGGACCGCGGCATGATACCGACCCGCAAGCGTGCCGATCCCGACGCGCCCTGCACGTTCATCGCGCAGACGGACGCGCCGTCAGGTCAGTGCGTCGTGGGTGGGGCCGCGGGCGGCGCGTTGCGCGTCTGCCGTTCCGTCTCGAGCCAGTCGAGATGTTCGACCAGCGTGCGGCCTTCGGCCTGGGCCTCGGCGCTGGCCGCAGCGTCAAGCGCCTTCGACACCGACAGCTTGGTGGCGATGCCACTCGCATGCCGCAAGGCCGCGGTGTGGCGGAGCATCGCCAGCACCATCGCCGCGCTCGGCGTGGCGGTGACGGGCTCGCCGCGCAGGACCAGCGTCCACTCGCCCTCGTGATAGGTGGCACCGGCGAGCACGCGCTCGTCCGGACCCTTGAGTTGCGCATGGACCTGCGGCGCGCCGGCCACGCCGTCAGTACGGCGCGGCGCGTTGCGACGCCTGGCGTCGCGACGGGACTTGGACGAAATGGACATCGGACTGCATTCGCGCGGAAGTCTGGCGCGACAGTATCCCAGATCGGCGGGGACCCGCTGACCGGGTCCTCACGCAGGCGCTGCTGGAATGCAGCACCCGAGCCTGAAGGATCCGCATGGTCCAGGTGCCCGCTTCCGTCCACAGGCTGCGTCCGTTGCGCCGTCGTGCGCCCGTTGCAGCCGGATCTGCGCACCGGGCCACGAGTGGGGACCGCAGCGGACCGGTTGTGATGTCGCAGGCGACAGGCCCGACACGATCGTCGGCTCGCGAGTTGCTGGCATGAGCGCGACGGAGGCGACGGCAGACATGGCGGCGGCGTCCACCAGCCGCGTGTCGACACCATCCACCGGGCGCATCGGCGCGATCGATCTCGCCCGCGGCTTCGCGGTCTGCCTGATGATCCTCAGTCACGGCACCAACGGCCTGATGCCGCTCGACGACTTTCCCGCGTGGGGCCAGGTGCCGGTCCATGCGATCACCAAGTTCTCCTCGTCGCTCTTCGTGATCGTGTTCGGTATCGCGCTCGCAGTCGCGTTCGTGCCCAGGACCACGGCGCCCGACTGGCCACAGCGGCGCAACCGCCTGCTGTGGCGCGGTCTGGTGGTGCTGTTCTGGTACAAGGTGCTGACCGTCGTGGAGATGTATGGCCGCCACGACACCGCCGCGATCGTCGACACGCTGCTGTACCGGGATTTTCCCTCGTTCGTGGAGATTCTCGGCTTCTACGCGATCGCCCTGCTGTGGATTCCCTGGCTGCTGCCGCTGTGGGCGAAGACGCCGGCCATGCTGCGCTGGTTGAGCCCGATCCCGGTTGCGTTCGCATCGTGGTGGCTGCTGCACCATTTCGATTTCTGGGGCGTGCCGCAGCTGCAGGCGCTGATCGTCGAGCATCCCGACTACTACACCTGGGGCCAGCTCGCGCGTGGACCGCTGATCCTGATCGGCCTGCTGATCGGCGGCGTGCTCCTGCAGGCCTACCGTGCGCCGCGCACACGCTGGGCACTGGCGGGTGTGCTGGCGCTGGTCTCGGCGGCGCTGTTCGCCTGGTTTGCGATCTGCGCCGGCGAGCTGCGACCACTGCTGGTCGAGATCGCCCGCAACACCGGCAAGCATCCGCCCCAATTGATGTTCATGCTCTTCAGCACCGCCGGTGCGTTCGCGCTGCTCGCACTCGCCGTCGCCGGCGGCGAGCGCCTGGCGGCCTGGCTGCGTCCGATCGCGGTCATCGGCAGCGACGCCCTGATGGCCTTCATCGTGCACATCAGCGTGATCTTCCTGGTGCTGCGCGAAGGCATGGGCCTGTACCAGTCCGTGACCTACGAACGCGCGCTGGTGTTGACGGGTCTGTTGCTCGCCGCCACCGCAACCTGGATCTGGTTGTGGAGCGCGATGAAGCGCGCCTTGAAGCGCACGCCCGACACGGACGTGCAACGCAAATGAACCGGCGCGTCATCAAGTATCCATGGCCATGCTGAGACCGCTGCGCCAGAGGCTCGTGGCGGCCTCGCTCACGCTGCTCTGGATGGGCGGCGCGGCGCTCGCGCAGTCGACCCCGTCGAGTGCGACGGCGCCCATCCCCGTCGAACCCGCCGCCGGAAAAGCGGGCGGGTCGATGCCCGCGGCCATGCCGCCGTGGGCAATCGATCTGGACCGGCGCGTGCGCGCCATCGATGCGCGGTTCGCGGGCGAACTGGGTGTCCACGTCCAGCGACTCGACGATGATGGCGCCTACGACTTCCGCGGCGACGAGATCTGGTATCTCGCGTCCGGCGTCAAGGTGCCGATCGCGATCGCGGTGCTGCGCGAGATCGAACAGGGCTGGCTGACGCTCGACACGCCGATCACGCTGCTCGACACCGACTTCGTCGATGGCGCCGGCCGCACCAATGCACATCGCGCCGGCGACCGGCTGGCGATCGGCTGGCTCCTCGAACAGATGATCATCCACAGCGACAACACCGCGAGTGACGTACTGATCCGGACCGTCGGCCTCGGGCAGGTCAACGCGGTGGCCTCTGAACTGATCGCGCGCGACGTGCGCATCACCACCCTGGCGGATGTACGACGTCTCGCCTACGGCATGCTCCACCCCGGCGCCGCGCGACTCACCTCGCAGGACATGCTGGCCCTGCAACGCGCCGGTGCCGGCCAGGCGCGCGTGCGCACGCTCGCACAACGGCTCGGCGTGACGCCTGCGGATTTCCTGCTGCCCGACCTCGACAGCGCCTTCGAGTCCTACTACGCGACCCACGTCAACAGCGCCACGCTGCGCGACTACGGACACATGCTGGCAGCGCTGCAGGAAGGCCGTGCACTCGACCTCCACCGCACGCGCTATCTGCTCGACGTGATGGCGCGCGTGCAGACCGGCAGGCAGCGTCTGCGCGCGGGGCTGCCGCCGGATGCGCGCTTCGCGCACAAGACCGGCACCCAGTACCGGCGTATCTGTGATTCAGGCATCGCCAGCGTGCCGGCGCGCGACGGCGGGACGCAGCCGCACGTAGTCATTGCCGCATGCGCCCGCGGCGCCGGCACCGTTGCCAGCGAGCGCGCGTTGCGCGAACTCGGCGCAGCGGTTACGGCGTCCGGACTACTGGATTCCCTCAAGCCGCAGGCACCTGCCCGATGACGCCTCGATCGTACACCCGCTGCCTGCGGCGATGCGTCCCCGTCGTGCTGGCTGCTGCCCTGCTGGGGGCGTGTCGCGGCGAAGAGCCGCCACCGACCGACGATCCGGCGGAGCAGTCCGCTATCGATGCCGCGTCCCTGACGGATGCGCCGTGGGTGTCGGCGCTGCAGACACGTGTCGAAGCACTCGACGACGCGATGCCAGGCCGTTTCGGTGTGTACGTGCGGCATTACGGCCCGCGGCCCGGCACGCTCGACCGCGGCGGCGATCGCGCGTGGTATCTGTCGTCGACGATCAAGATCCCGGTCGCGATCGCGGTGCTCGAGCAGGTCGACGCCGGCACGCTGTCGCTCGACGAGACGCTGACGCTCGCGCAGACCGATTTCGTCGACGGCTCCGGCGACATGCTCGAGCACATGCCCGGCGAGACCTTCACCATCGCCACGCTGCTGGAGAAGTCCCTGCGCGACAGCGACAGTACGGCGACCGACATGCTGATCCGCAAGGTCGGCGAAGACCACCTCAACGCACATATCCGCGAGTGGATCGGCGGCGGCTTCGGCCCGGTCACGACGATCCTGCAGGTGCGTTACGACGCCTACGATCCGGTGCATCCGGGGGTGGCACAGCTCGACAACATGGCGATCGTGCGATTGCGCAATGCCGACGCCGGCGAGCCGCGTCTGCAGGCATTGGCGGAAGAACTCGTTGTGCCGCGCGCGGATCTCGATGCCGACACGCTCGAATCGGTGTTCGACGCTTACTACCGCGGCGACCGCAATACCGCGACCCTGGCTGCATTCGCCACCGTGCTCGACCGTCTGGCGGCCGGCGAACTGCTGTCATCTGACAGCACACGCCGCATGCTCGACCACATGCGCGCCATCAGCACCGGGGACCGCCGCATCAGCGCCGGCTTGCCACCGGGTACGGATTTCGCCCAGAAGACCGGCACCCAGCTGCGACGCGCCTGCAATGTCGGCGTGATCGATCCCGAACGCGCCCGCAATGGCGCCACGCTGGTGCTCGCATGCGCGGAGGATTTCGACGACATCGCACAGGCCGAAACCGCGTTCCAGGGCCTGGGGCGTGCGCTGGCCGACACGGTGCTGGGAAGCGCGCAGCGAAACTGATCGGTGCTGCTTGCGGTCTCGAACGCGGCTGCATCCCGACCGGTCTGCGCATGGACCTGCACGCATCCCGCGACTGCGACGCTTTGTTTTTCATGCAGGCAAGAAAAAGCCGGCGGATGCGTGCATCCGCCGGCGACGTGTCTTCAATGCAACCCGCGCCGCGCGAACGCGGCGCGGTCGCCGGGTCAGACCGGCGGCTGGCTGAAACGCGCCTGCAGCGTGACGTTCGAATACGCGCGAACGCCCTTCAGCTTGATGTAGTACGTACCCGCAGCCGGGGCATTGATGCGGATGGTTTCGGAGTTGCCCGGACGCGTCGAGTTCCAGGTTCCGGTCTCACCCGGCGCCTCGTCGAGGCTGACATGCAGCGACACATCGCCGCTGCCACCACTCGTGGTGACGCTCAGCGGGCCACTGACGCCAGCCGGCACGTCGATGCTGTAGAGCGTCTCGCCACCCGCAGTGCCCGACAGCGCACGCACGGGCGTCGCATTGGCGAGCGGCGTGGCCGGCGGGGCGCACTCTTCGACCTCCGGATCGCAAGGCTCCTCGAGGGCCAGCGACAGCGCCGCGACCGGATCGACGATGCCGGTGCCGATCGGGGTGTTGCTGGGAATGGTGGTCGGGAACGGTCGTGCCGTCGACTTCAGCAGGGCTTCCAGCGCCGCCGGCGTCAGCGGGTCACGATCCGCAGCCGACAACGCGCTCTGCACCAGCGCTGCCACCGCCGCGACGTGCGGCGAGGCCATCGATGTGCCGGTGTAACCGACGTAGGAGAACGTACCCGAATCGGGCGTGGTCTCGGCATTGGAGCCTGCCTGGAGGATGTAGCCGTCCCATCCGTCGTTGCCCGTATCCTGGCCACCACCACCGCCGGGTGCCGCCAGGTCGACCAGCGGACCGAAGTTCGAGTACGACGCGCGGCCGCCGGTGATGCGCGACGCGCCGACGGCGACCACGTTGTTGCAGCTTGCAGGGCGGAAATTGGCGACGTTGGAGTTGCTGTTGCCTGCAGCCACGACCACGAGGCTGCCGTTGGCGGTCGCGATGTCGATGGCGTCCTGGTACGTGGCATCACATGCGGAACCGCCACCGAGGCTGAGGTTGATGACTTCGGCCGGGTTTTCGTTCGCGGGAAGTCCCGGAACCGAACCGCCGGAGGCCCAGACGATGGCATCGGCGATGTCGGAGCCGTAACCGCCACAGCGACCCAGGGCGCGCAGCGGCAGAACCTTGGCGTTGTAAGCAAGACCGGCTGCGCCCAGCGCGTTGTTGGTGGACTGGGCCACCGTACCGGCCACGTGCGTGCCGTGCCACGAGCTGCCGCTGACCGGGGAGCCGGCATAGCACTCACCCGCTTCCGGATTCCAGTCACCATAATCGAGTGCACCCGGCACACGTTCGTCCGTGGGACGACGCGACACGAACGCATCGGTGATGAAGTCGTAGCCGTCGAGCAACTGACCGGCATTCATGTCCGGATGCGTCGGCAGGATGCCGGTGTCGATCACCGCCACCACGATGCCCTCACCACTGGAGACATCCCACGCCGCGGATGCATTGACGCCGCCCACGGGGTTGGTGAAGTTCCACTGGTACTGCGCGTAGAACGGGTCGTTGGGCGTGAACTGCGGCTGCGCATCCGTCGTGCGGCGCGGTCCGACAAGCGCGTAGTCACGCGTGTCGACCTGCGCATACTCAACGGACGGATCGGCCGAGATCTCGCGGACCAGCGCGTTCAGCGCGCTGCTGTCCATCTTCTGCGAGAGACGCAGCAGATCCGCACCGACGCCAAGCTGACGCAGGTGCGTGGCCGAAACACCGCCACTGCGGGCCGCCTTGGCGCTGGCACCCGAACGGGCTGCTGCGGACTGGATGACGCGCGTCTTGGCGCTGTTGCTGCTGCGCTCCAGCGTGCCTTCCCGATACTTGACGATCAGGCGCGCGCCCGCCTGCTGCGCAGACGCCGACGGCTGGACGATCTTCGAGTCGCCAATCACCGGACCGGCTGCGAACGCGCTCGGCATGCTCATTGCGGCTGCGACAGCGGCGCACAGCAGCGTCTTGTTCTTCATCGACATCAACACTCTCCTCAACGTTTTTGGATTTGTTCCACTTTCGACATGACGCTGCGGGCCGCCGCCCCGCCTGCCCGCGAGCGGACGTGACGGCGACCCGTACGCATTGCTTACCAGCCGAAGCCGGCACCCACACCCACTGATTTCTCGTCACCACTGAAGGCGCCGCCGACGGTCACCGTCGCACGTTCACTGATCGCGCGCTGGTAACCCACAGACAGCGCGCTCTCGCCACCCTGGAAACCGATGCCGACGCCGACTCGGTTCTCGGTCCGGATGCCGGCGGCGCTGGTGGCCATGTTGAGCATGGCCGCGCCCATCGCACCCTGACGGTCGATCCGGCGATCGGTGTCGTAGAAGCGACGGTCGACGTCCCCCTGGAAGGTTTCGAAGTTGTCGTTCCATGCGGCGAACTTCTGGTCCGTGTAGGCGTTGGAGGTTGCGACAGCCTGGGTCCGCGCAGCGTCCACCTGGCCCACATTCGCCGCATCCGTTGCCTGCGTACCCGCCGCCACATTGGTGATCTGGCGCTGGTTGCCCGCGCTGCCCACCGACACGGTGTTCGCGCGGTCGGCCGTCGAGCCCTGACCCAGCGCCACTGCACCCTGCGCGGTCACGCTGGCGCCCTGACCGATCGCAGTGCCCGACGCCGCCGTCACCGACGCGCCCTCGCCCACCGCTACCGCATTTGTCGCGTTCGCCGAGATGCTGGTGTTCGCACCGACCGCCGTGCTGCCGTCCGCATCGACGCGTGCATTGCCGCCGATCGCCGTGTCGTTGGGACCGGCGGCGTAGGCGTCTCCGCCGACCGCGACGCCGTTCTGGCCGTTGGCGGTGGCGTTGGAGCCGATCGCCACACCGTTGGTGTCGGTGCCGACGCTGGCATGGTCGTCACCAGAGCCGTCACCGCCCACCGCCACGCGGTCGTTGGTGCCGGCCCCGCCTTCGATCACGCCTTCGACGCTGCCGACGCGGTTCTTGAGGTTGGTGATTTCCGTATTGAGCGCACCGAAGGTCGCTTCGATGCCGGCGTAGCTGCTGCCCTGGATCGAGTAGTTGGGCATCGTCACCGTGCCGAACGCGGTATCGACCATCGAACCGCCGCCGAGCGCGTTCGCCGTGCTCGCGAGACCGTCGTAGAGCTGCCCACCGTTGATCGCGTCCGTGCTAGCAGCGGAGACGCTGCCGGCAGCGAGATTGGAAATCCGTGTCCCGTTCTCGCCGGCCAACTCAACGGTCGACTTGTCGGCATCGGAGTACGCAACGGCATTGGCCGCCGCGCCTTCCACATCCCCGATCCGCACATCAAGATCGTCCACGCGTCCTTCAACAACGTCGACGCGCGCATTCGTGTCATTCAACTGCGACATGTTGACCGCGTCCGTGTCCTCCGTGCCTGCCGCCACATTGGTCAGCTGTCGCGCGTTACCGGCAGCGCCGATGGAGACGGTATTGGCACGATCTGCGATCGAACCTTGGCCCAGCGCGACACTATTGTCCGCAGTTGCGACCGCGGTCTGGCCGACCGCCGTGCTGTTGAGCCCCGATGCAGCCGCCTGACGACCCAAGGCCGTGCTGTTTTCGCCCGTCGCCGCTGCGGAGTTACCCAGTGCAGTGGAGAGCGCACCCGACGCGGTCGAGTCCCAACCGATCGCGGTCGCGCCGCGGCCGCTGGACTCGGCGAGCGCGCCGATCGCCGTCGAATGGAAGCCCGAGGCATCAGCGGCCTGGCCGAACGCTGCCGCCTCTTCGTCGCTGGCCGATGCAGCCTGGCCGACCGCTGTGGAGCGGGCTGCGGAAGCAATGGCTGCGCGACCCAGTGCCGTGCTGTTCTCGCCCGTCGCCGCCGCGGAGTTGCCCAGCGCAGTGGAGAGCGCACCCGACGCGGTCGAGTCCCAACCGATCGCGGTCGCGCCGCGGCCGCTGGACTCGGCGAGCGCACCGATCGCCGTCGAATGGAAGCCCGAGGCATCAGCGGCCTGGCCGAACGCTGCCGCCTCTTCGTCGCTGGCCGATGCAGCCTGGCCGACCGCTGTGGAGCGGGCTGCCGAAGCGATGGCCGCGCGACCCAGTGCCGTGCTGTTCTCGCCCGTCGCCGCTGCGGAGTTGCCCAGGGCGGTGGAGAGCGCACCCGACGCGGTCGAGTCCCAACCGATCGCGGTCGCGCCACGGCCGCTGGACTCGGCGAGCGCGCCGATCGCCGTCGAATGGAAGCCGGACGCATCGGCCGCCTGGCCGAACGCTGCCGCTTCTTCGTCGCTTGCAGACGCACCCTGGCCAACCGCGGTCGAGCGGACGCCGCTGGCACTGGCGTTGGCACCGACAGCGACCGAGTTTTCAGCGGACGCCACCGCCAGTTCACCCGCCGCCACCGAACTGGCCGCGCCGGCCGTCGCACCGACGCCGACGTCACCATCGGCAGGCGTCGCTGCGAAGTAGCGATTGCCTTCCGTATCGACCGATGCGACCGCACCCTGGAGTTGCGCGAGGTTCACCGCGTCATTCGCCTGCGTACCTGCAGCCACATTGACGATTTGTCGCTGGCTGGTCGCGGTGCCCACCGAAACGGTGTCTGCACGCGTGGATTGGGAGTTGGCACCGAGCGCCACGCTGTTCGAGGCGGACGCGAACGCACCCAGCCCCAGGGCCGTCGCGCTCGCGCCGGTCGCGAAGGAATCCTGACCGAGCGCCGTGGTGCCCGCGCCAGTCGCCCACGCGAACTCGCCGACGGCGGTGGCGTTGGCACCGGTCGCCCAGGCGAATTCGCCGAGCGCGGTCGCATTCTCCGCAGTCGCACGCGAACCGCTGCCGACCGCCGTCGTAAATCCACCCGTTGCACTTGCCCCCGCACCGACTGCCACGCTGCTGTCGCCGGTGGCCGCACTTTCGGTGCCGACCGCGGTCGAGAAATCACCCAGCGCATTGGCCACCGCACCGAACGCCGAAGACTGGGCGCCCGTTGCAGCCGCGCCGACGCCGACCGCCGTCGACGCGAACCCGGTCGCGTCGGCGCTCGCACCCATTGCAGTGCCGCCGACGCCCGCACTCGTTGCACCGGTTTCGATGGGATTGCCGTCACCGTCAACGAGCAGCGGGTTCCCGCTTTCGTCGACAGCCTGGCCGCCCACCGCCACGCTCGCAGCGCCGTTTGCCTGCGCAAGTGCGCCGACCGCCACGCTGTTCTGGCCCTGCGCCGAGGCATTGAAGCCGATCGCCGTCGCGTAGTCGGCCTGCGCACGTGCACCGCTGCCGATTGCCGATGCGCCGGTGCCGAACGCGTCGCTCGCTGCGCCCAGCGCGGTGGCGTAGTCACCGTCGGCGAACGCGTTCGAGCCCGCGGCCGTTGCATCCTCGCCGTTGACGTAGGCCTCTCCCTCGCCGGTCGCGCGGAAGTACTTGCTGTCGGCGGTGGCCTCTTCCAGCTGGCCCACGTTCACCGCGTCGGTCGATTCCGTGCCGGCCGCGACGTTCGTGATCTGACGCTCGTTGCCGGCCGAGCCCACCGACACGCTGTTCGCACGGTCGGCCTCGGAAAGCGCGCCGAGCGCGACACTGTTGGTTGCAGAGGCATACGCGCCGAAGCCGAGCGCCGTCGAGTCTTCGGCTTCGGCCCACGACAACGTGCCGACCGAGGTGGTGAAGTCTGCCGTGGCTTCCGCGCCCGCGCCCAGGGCGGTTGCGGCAAGTCCCGACGCGCGGGTCGCAAATCCAGCCGCGATACCGCCGACTGCAGTCGTCGCTTCTTCGGAGGCGATGCTGCCCTGACCGACCGCCGTGCTGCCCAGGCCCGAGGCGGTGCTGTCCGAGCCCACCGCGACGCTGTCATCCCCCGATGCCGCGCTCGCGTTGCCGAATGCCGAGCTGTTGAAGCCCGAGGCGGCCGCACTGCCACCCACGGCAGTGGAGAAGCTGCCCGATGCCTCGGCGAGGAAACCGAACGCAGCCGACTCGGTGCCGCTGGCGATGCTCTCCGCGCCCACTGCGGTTGCGGTCTCGCCGGATGCTTCGGCGAAGAAGCCTACCGCGGTCGACTCGACACCCGAGGCCTCGGCCAGGGAACCGGACGCCAAGCTACCGTCGCCGCTGGCGACAGCGGCAGCGCCGGTGGCGGTCGAGAGTTCGCCGCTCGCCAGGCTTTCGGCACCCAGTGCGACGGCGTACTCGCCGGTCGCCTCGGCCGTTGCACCGATGGCAATCGCGTTGGCGGCCGATGCAGTCGCATTGAAGCCGATCGCGGTGGCCAGGTCGGCACCCGCGAAGGCGCCACTGCCGAACGCCGATGCGCCGTCACCGAACGCATTGCTGGCATCGCCGGCCGCGGTGGCGTTGAGGCCTTCTGCGTATGCGCCGACGTCGTCCGCCGGATCGGCGTTGTTGCCCGTCGCCGCGAAGTACTTGTTGTACTGGGTCGCGGTTTCCAGCTGGTCCAGATTCACCGCGTCCGTCCCCTCGGTCGCCGCGGCAACGTTGGTGATCTGGCGCTCGCTGCCGGCCGAACCGACCGACACGCTGTTCTCGCGATCGGCCACCGCGTTCGCACCCAGCGCCACGCTGTTCACCGCGCTGGCATCCGCCAGGAATCCAATCGCAGTTGCGTCGTCGGCCGAGGCCGACGTGCCGCTGCCGATTGCAGATGCGCCATCCGCGGTGGCGTAGGCCAGTGTGCCGACCGACGTCGACTGGATGCCGGTCGCTTCGGCAAGCGTGCCGACGGCGGTCGCGCCGATGTCGGTCGCCAGCGCGCCGTTGCCGAGCGCCGTCGATGCAACGCCGCTGGCTTCCGTCGTCTGCAGGATGAGACCTGGGAAGCCAATCAGCAGATCGCCGTAGTCGGCAATGCCGCCAACCGCGAGACCGTAGTCACCGCTGGCCACGCTGCCGTAGCCCACGGCGGTTGCGAAACCGCCCGTCGCTTCGGAGAACGCGCCCAGCGCGCTCGAGCCGTCCGTCATTGCGGTGCTGCTGTAGCCCACCGCCGTCGACTGCTGACCGTCGGCGGTCGAAGCTGCGCCGGTTGCGGTACTGAACGCGCCATTGGCCTGCGCGCCGGCGCCGAATGCCGACGCGCCGTCCCCGAGCGCGGTCGTCGTCTGGTCGAGCAGCACTTCACCGGTGTCCGGATCTTCGTAATACAGCCAGCCGCCGACTGCGGTACTGGAATTGCCCTCGGCTACTGCGTTGTAGCCGGACGCCGTGGCGTAGTCGCCCCAGGCACCCGCACCGCTGCCGAAGGCCGACGAGCCGACGCCGATGGCGTTCGTTCCCGAACCTGTGGCGGTCGAATAGTCTCCACCGGCAGTCGCGTTCGAACCCGACGCAGTCGCGTCCAGGCCGTCGGCGTACGCCTCACCCTCGCCGGTCGCGCGGAAGTATTTGCTGTCGGCCGTCGCCTCTTCCAACTGGCCCATGTTCACCGCGTCTGTCGTTTCCGTACCGGCCGCGACATTGGTGATCTGGCGCTCGTTGCCGGCCGAGCCCACCGACACGCTGTTCGCACGGTCGGCCTCGGAGAGCGCGCCGAGCGCGACGCTGTTGGTTGCAGAGGCATAGGCGCCGAAACCAAGCGCCGTCGAGTCTTCGGCTTCGGCCCAGGACAACGTGCCCACGGAAGTGGTGAAGTCGGCCGTCGCTTCCGCGCCAGCGCCCAGTGCGGTTGCGGCAAGTCCCGACGCGCGTGTTGCGAATCCAGCCGCGATTCCGCCGACTGCGGTGGTCGCTTCTTCCGAAGCGACGCTGCCCTGACCGACCGCCGTGCTGCCCAGGCCCGAGGCGGTGCTGTCGGAGCCGACCGCCACACTGTCGTCGCCGGTGGCCGCGCTCGCGCTGCCGAAGGCGGCGCTGTTGAAGCCACTGGCCACTGCGCTGCTACCGACCGCGGTCGCGAAATCGCCGGAGGCTTCGGCCAGCAGACCGAATGCTGCCGTCTGGTCGCCACTGGCGACGCTCTCCGCACCCACGGCGGTGGCTGCGCTGCCGGTTGCAGCGGCCGTGTAGCCCACCGCGACCGCTTCTATGTTGCTCGCCTCTGCCGACTCGCCCAGGGCCACGCTGCTGGCGCCGCTGGCCGTTGCGTTGAAGCCGATCGCCGTGGCGCCCGTTTCGAACGCGAACGCGCCGCTACCGAAAGCGGACGCTCCATCACTGCCCGCAAAGGCACTCTCGCCCGCCGCCGTGGCGTATTCGCCATCCGCAGCGGCAGCGTTGTCGTTGTCCACGCCGCCCGTCGCGGCGAAGTACTTGTTGTACTGGGTGGCGTCTTCCAGCTGGTCCAGATTCACCGCATCGGTGCCCTGCGTACCGGCAGCAACGTTGGTGATCTGACGCTCGCTGCCTTCGCTGCCGACCGACACCGTATTCGCACGCGTGGCTTCCGAGCCCTGGCCGAGCGCAACGCTGCCCTCCGCGGAGGCGATGGCGTCCGAACCCAGTGCCAGCGAGTCATCACCGGACGCTTCGGAGAAGTTGCCGACCGTCGTGCTGTTGAAACCACTCGCCGACGCGGCGCCACCGACGGCGGTCGAGTAGTCGCCGGAGGCTGCAGTCGGGAAGAGGCTGAAGATCCCCGCGCCGCCGCCGACGGCGACGCTGTTGAGGCCCGAAGCCACCGAGTACGAACCGATCGCGGTCGAGTCCACGCCGCTCGCCGCCGATGCATAGCCCATCGCCGTCGACGCATCGCCCGCGGCCGTCGCAACCGCACCGAAGGCGGACGACACCTCGCCCGACGCCGTTGCACCGACGCCGAAGGCAGAGCCTGCGAAACCCGAGGCATCCGCGCTCGCACCCACTGCCGTACCGGCCACGCCGGCGCTGGTGGCGGCCGTCTCCACCGGCACGCCGCCCAGGGTCAGCAGCGGTTCGCCGTCCGCGTCCACGGCGTTGCCGCCGATCGCCACGCTCGCTGCGCCATCCGCCTGCGCAAGTGCGCCGACCGCCACGCTGTTCTGGCCGAACGCGCTCGCGTTGTAGCCGAGCGCCGTCGCGTACTCGGCCTGCGCGACTGCGCCGCTGCCGATCGCCGACGCACCGGTGCCGAACGCATCGCTCGATGCACCCAATGCGGTCGCGTAGTCGCCATCGGCGAAGGCATTCGAGCCGGCGGCCGTGGCGTCTTCGCCATTGACGAATGCTTCGCCCTCGCCGGTCGCGCGGAAGTACTTGCTGTCGGCCGTCGCCTCTTCCAGCTGACCCACGTTCACCGCATCGGTCGTCTCCGTACCGGCCGCGACGTTGGTGATCTGGCGCTCGTTGTCGACGTCGCCCACTGACACCGTGTTCGCGCGCGAAGCCGTCGAGTTGGCGCCGAGCGCAACGCTGTTCGCCCCCAGTGCCGTCGAGAAGTAGCCCACTGCAAGGCTGTCCACGCCGCTGGCCCAGGACTCGCCGCCGATCGCGGTCGCGTTCTCACCTGCCGCGTATGCGAAGTAGCCGACCGTGGTGCTGCCCGCGCCCGCCGCTTCACTGAGCGTGCCGACCGCGGTGCTGTTGTCGCCCGACGCGATGGTGCCCGCGCCGAATGCCGCGGCGTTGTCGCCGGTGGCGGCCGTCGAGACGAAGAAGCCGAACCCGGGGATCAGATCCGCCGGGCCGCCGACCGCCACGCTGCTGGCGCCACTGGCAACCGCCTGGGAGCCCACCGCCGTCGCGAAATCGGCCGACGCGGTCGATACCGCACCCAGCGCCAGCGACTGGTCACCGATTGCGCTGGCACCCACGCCGACCGCAGCGGATGCGAAGCCCGTCGCGTCCGCGCTTGCACCGACGGCCGTCGCGGCGACGCCCGCGCTGGTGGCCGAGGTCTCCACCGGCGCGCCGCCCAGCGTCAGCAGTGGATCGCCGTTTTCGTCCACCGCGTTGCCGCCGATCGCGACACTGGCGGCACCATCAGCCTGCGCCCCGGCGCCGAGTGCGGCGCTGTTCTGGCCGAACGCGGTCGCGTTGAAGCCGACCGCCGTGGAATTGCTCGCCTGCGCAGTCGAGCCGCTGCCGAATGCCGAAGCACCTTCCGCGTTCGCGCTGCTCGTTGCACCGATCGCCGTGCTGAAGTCGCCTTCCGCATAGGCATCGGAGCCCGCTGCGGTCGAATCGGCGCCGAGCGCATAGGCCTCACCCGCACCATCGGCGCGGAAATAACGACTGTTGGCCGTCGCCTCTTCCAACTGGCCGACGTTCACCGCATCCGTCGCTTCCGTACCGGCCTCGACGTTGGTGATCTGGCGCTCGTTGCCGGCCGAACCGACCGACACGCTGTTCTCGCGGTCGGCAAGCGAAAACGCACCGATTGCGACGCTGCCCGCTGCCGCGGCTTCCGAGAACAGGCCCAGCGCCACACTCTCGTCACCCGATGCGAAGGCGACCGTACCGATCGCGGTACTGAAATCCCCGGCAGCGCCACTGTCGGCGCCCACGGCCAGGCTCAGCAGACCGGTCGCGCGGCTCGCATTACCGACCGCGGTGCTGTTGAAGCCGCTGGCGTCGGCATTCGCGCCGACTGCAGTCGTGAAATCACCGCCCGCCGAGGCACCCAGACCGAATGCCGCGCCCTGCGAACCCGCCGCGCTGCTCTCCGCGCCCACCGCAGTGGCCCCGTCCCCCGACGCATCGGTCGCGTAGCCGATCGCAACAGCTTCGACGCCCGAGGCATCCGCGCCCGCGCCCGATGCCACGCTGCCGTCGCCGGACGAACTCGCGCCCGCACCCGACGCCACCGATTCGGCACCTGTGGCGCTGGCATCGGCGACACCCGTCGCCTGGAAATGACGCACCGACTGCGCGGCGTCGTCCGCCACGGCCTCCAGCTGCGCCACGTTGACGGCGTCGTTCGCCTGCGTGCCCGCGGCCACATTCGTGATCTGGCGCTGCGCGTCGGCCGTGCCGACCGACACCGTATTCGCGCGATCAGCCACCGAGCCATGACCCAGCGCCACGCTGCCGGCGGCGCTGGCGACCGCACCACGACCCAGCGCGGTGGAGCGCACCGCTTCCGCGCTGGCCGAGGTCCCGAGGGCCACCGAACCATCGCCGGAGGCCGTACTGGTGGTACCCACTGCGGTCGACGCGACGCCCAGCGCCTGGCTGCCGCGACCCAGGGCCACGGCGGCATTGCCGCCTGCGATGGCCGCCGTGCCGATCGCGGTCGAGTTCAGGCCCGCCGCGTTCGACAGCGCACCGAACGCGGCCGCATTCGTGTCGAGGGCGTTCGCGCTGCGACCGACGGCCGTGCTGTTCGACGCGGTGGCGTTGCTGCCGGTGCCGAGCGCGGTGGTGTTGGTGTTCGACGCGGTGCTGTTGACACCCATCGCCGCCGCGGCGGTGCCGCTGGCGACGGCATTGCGCCCCACGGCGGTCGATGCGTTGCCGGTGGACTGGGCGTTGTTGCCCAGCGCGGTGGCGTTGTCCCCGGTCGCATTGGCGCGGGCGCCCACGGCCGTCGCCCGCAGGCCACTGGCGATCGCTGCGCGACCGACCGCGGTCGACGCGGCGCCGGTCGCCTCGGCGCCGATACCGCAGGCGGTGCTGTCCGCACCCGCCGCAGTGCCGATCGGGTTGCCGTCCGCGTCCACGCATACCGCTTGTGCCAATGCCATGGGCGAGGCCAGGCCGAACAGCATCAGACTCAGGGCCACCGCGAGCGCGGAGCGGCTGTGCGCGGCTGCGCCGCCACCGTCACATGCGCCAGCGCTGTCGCTGGAGGCCAGCTCGGATGCGACCACGACCTGGCCCAGCGACTTGTTCCATACCTTGCGATAGATGCGATTCATTTCGACAGCCCCTAGAAGTGCTTGGTTTGATTGGAATTTCGGCGAAAAAAAAGCCGCAGGGTCGTCGAGCGACCACTGCGGCTTCGGTATGTCTCAGGCGATGGCGGTTCCGCGTCCCGGAACCGGCGTTGCAGCGCGATAACGCGCCAGATGAAGGCGGGATGTATGCAACTTGAATCTTCCCCAAACGCCAAACTGTGACCCGATACTCCTCCCGAGTGAGCGCTGGCGTCAAGCGGCGGTGCGCAAAAATTGTCACTCCGTGGCCGAGGGTGCAATGCGCCATGCCTGCAGGCGAACGCCTGCCGCCCGCGATCTAGAAATCCAGTTAAATCACTGATTCGGTTTGGCTTTTATGGGCGCACGGAGCGACTCAACGGCGGCGGTTTCGTCCCTGCCGGCGCCGATCACGTCGGATGACACCGTGCACAGCGCACAAAATGGATCGGGCCGGCACGATGTCTCCATCGCCCGCCCCGACCTGTATGCGCAACATCTGACGCAGTGCGTCAGCTCAGCCGAGATGCTGCCTCGCGTTCCGGAACATGCGCAGCCACGGGCTGTCGTCCGGCCAGTCGGCCGGTGCCCAGCTGAGATTGGCCGTGCGCGGTGTGCGCTCGGGGTGCGGCATCAGGATCGTGGCGCGGCCGTCGGCGGAGGCGAGGCCGGCGATGGCGTCCTCCGAGCCGTTCGGATTGGCCGGATAGCACGCAGCCCGCCCTGCCCCGTCGACATACCGCAGGGCGACCGTGGCCGCGATCCTGTCGGCATCGTCGTCGAACTGCACCCGACCTTCGCCGTGGGCGATGGCCACCGGAATCCGCGAGCCGGCCATGCCATTGAAGAACAGCGATGGCGAGGCCTCGACCTCGAGGAGGCCGAAGCGTGCTTCGAACTGCTCGCTGCGGTTGCGCAGCAGGCGGGGCCAGTGCTGGGCGCCGGGGATGATCGGCTTGAGCTGCGAGAGCATCTGGCAGCCGTTGCAGACACCCAGAGAAAACGTATCGCCACGCGCGAAGAAGCGTTCGAACGCGGCCCGCAGCTCGGCGGTTTCGAGGATCGACGTCGCCCAGCCGCGGCCGGCGCCGAGCACGTCGCCGTAGCTGAAGCCGCCGCAGGCCACGAGTCCCTGCATCGTCGCCAGGTCCACGCGGCCGGCGATCAGGTCGCTCATGTGCACGTCGACGGCGGTGAAGCCGGCGCGGTCGAACGCGGACGCCATTTCGATCTGGCCGTTGACCCCCTGCTCGCGCAGCACGGCGACCTTCGGTCGTACGCCGGTCGCGATGTAGGGCGCGGCGATGTCTTCGGACGGATCGAAGGTCAGCACCGGACGCATCGGCGGCGCATCGAAGCGGCGGGCGGTCGCGCGCTCTTCCTCCGCGCATGCGGGGTTGTCGCGCAGCGCCTGCATCGCGTGCGTCACCGACCACCACGCATCGAACAGCGCCTCCCATTTCCACTCGGCGAGCACGTCGTCGCCGTCGAGGACGCGGATCGCGTTCGCCGTCGTCGGCCGTGCGATGCGCTGCGCGCATTCGATCAGGCCATGGCGTGCGACGAGATCGGCGAACTCGGCCCGGTCTTCGCCTGCGATCTGCACCACCGCGCCGAGCTCTTCGGAGAACAGCGTGCGCAGGGCATCCCGGTTGCGGTCGTCGCCCCAGCCTTCGAGGTCGATGTCGAGACCGACGTGCGCAGTGAACGCCATCTCGCACAGCGCGGCGAATGCGCCTCCGTCGGAGCGGTCGTGATAGGCCATCAGCAGGCCGGCCTCGCGCGCTTCGCAGATCAGTTCGAAGAACGCCTTCAGGCGCTCGGGTTCGTCGACGTCGGGCACGGCGCCGCCGAAGCCCTCGAAACACTGCGACAGCACCGACCCGCCGAGACGCTGCTTGCCGGCGCCCAGGCCGATCAGCCACAGCTCGGTGTCGGGCTCGCGGCCGAGCAGCGGCGTGAGCTGCGTGCGCACGTCGGGCACGGGGGCGAAGGCGGTGATCACCAGCGAGACCGGTGACACCACCTTGTGCGCGGTGCCGTCCGCCTGCCACTGCGCCTGCATCGACAGCGAATCCTTGCCCACCGGAATCGCCAGGTCGATCCCGGGGCAGAGTTCCATGGCCACCGCATGCACCGCGTCGAACAGACGCGCGTCTTCGCCGGCATGTCCGGCCGCGGCCATCCAGTTCGCCGACAGCTTGACCCGGTGCAGGGTCTCGACCGGCGCGGCGCACAGGTTGGTGATCGCCTCGCCCACGGCCATGCGCGCGGCGGCGGCGGCATCGATCAGCGCCAGCGGGCTGCGCTCGCCGATCGCCATGGCTTCACCCGTGAAGCCTTCGAACCCCGACAGCGTGATCGCGCAATCGGCGACCGGCAGCTGCCACGGGCCGACCATCTGGTCGCGCGCGGTCAGGCCGCCGACGCTGCGGTCGCCGATCGTGACGAGGAAGGACTTCGACGCGACGGTCGGATGCGCGAGCACGCGCAGACCGGCTTCGTGCAGATCGACGGCGCGGCTGTTGAGCGCCGGCCAGCGATGCGGTGTGGTGCGTGCGGTGTCGCGATGCATCTTCGGCGGCTTGCCGAACAACACATCCATCGGCAGATCGATGGGCCAGTCACGGCCGCTGCCGATCGTCTCCAGCGTCGCACCATGGCCGACCGTCAGATGTTCTTCGGCCGTCGCCACGCCGACGATCGCGACCGGGCAGCGCTCGCGCGCGCAGATGGCTTCGAACTCCTCGACGCGGTCCTGCGGAATGCCGAGGACGTAGCGCTCCTGCGACTCGTTGCACCACAGCTGCATCGGCGACAGCGACGGGTCGTCGCTGGGCACGCGGTCGAGATCGATGACGCCGCCGACGTCCGAGTCGTGCAGCAGCTCGGGAATCGCGTTCGACAGGCCGCCCGCGCCGACGTCGTGGAACCACAGGATCGGGTTGTGATCGCCGAGCGCCACGCAGCGGTCGATGACCTCCTGCACGCGGCGCTCCATCTCGGGGTTGTCGCGCTGCACGGAGGCGAAATCGAGATCCTCGGCGCTCTCGCCCGAGGCCACCGAACTCGCCGCGCCGCCGCCCAGGCCGATCAGCATCGCCGGGCCGCCGAGCACGACCACCGCATCGCCCGCCGACAGCGTCTTCTTCTCGACCATCGTGCGATCGATCGCGCCGAGGCCACCGGCCAGCATGATCGGCTTGTCGTAACCGCGGACCAGGCCGTCCTCGCCTTCGGGCAGTTCGAAACTGCGGAAATAACCGAGCAGGTTCGGACGGCCGAATTCGTTGTTGAACGCGGCGCCGCCGAGCGGGCCGTCGAGCATGATCTCGAGCGCCGGCGCCATGCGCGGATTCAGCGCGCGCGGCGCTTCCCACGGCTGCGGCAGCGTCGGGATGCGCAGGTGCGAGACCGAGAAACCGGTCAGGCCGGCCTTGGGCTTGCCGCCGCGGCCGGTCGCGCCTTCGTCACGGATTTCACCGCCGGCGCCGGTCGCCGCGCCCGCGAACGGCGAGATCGCGGTCGGATGGTTGTGGGTCTCGACCTTGATGCAGAACGCGCTGTCGGCCAGTGGCTCGCTGCGGTATTCGAACGACACTGGATCGGGCCGAAACCGCTGCGCGGGATAGCCTTCGACGACCGCGGCGTTGTCGCTGTAGGCCGAGAGCGTGTGTTCGGGCGTGGTCGCATGCGTGTGGCGGATCATGCCGAACAGCGACTGCGTGCGACCGTTGCGCTGCATGTCTTCGCCGTCGATGGTCCACGACGCGTTGAAGATCTTGTGCCGGCAGTGCTCGGAGTTCGCCTGCGCGAACATCATCAGCTCGACGTCGGCGGGATCGCGGCCGAGGGCGCCGAAGCGTTCGCGCAAGTACGCGATTTCGTCATCGGCCAATGCCAAGCCAAGACGCGTGTTGGCGGCATCGAGACCGTCGAGCGGAATACGCTCCAGCGCGCCGCGCGCGGGCGCTGCGAACAGTGCGTCGGCGGCGTCCACGTCGTCGAGCAGCGACTGCGTCATCGGGTCGTGCAGCAACTTCGAGACAGCCGACTGCGTGGCCGCATCGTCCGGCCAGCCGGTCAGATCCAGGCGCAGGCCGCGTTCGACGCGATGCACCGGAAGGCCGGCGCCGCGCAGCAGCTCGGTCGACTTGCTGGCCCAGGGCGAAATCGTGCCCAGCCGCGGCGAGACGTAGCGCGACACCGCGCCGTCGACGCGCGCCGGTGCGGGACCGGCATCGACCTCGAGAATGCGTCGCAGCGTGGCGTCGTCGGGCGACTGCCCGGACTCGGCTTCGACGAAGTAGACATGCCAGGCACCGGCGACGGAAAGCGCGGGCGACACCGACTGCAGACGTGCTTCAAGCCGTTCGCGGCGGAACGGCGACAGGGCCTGCTGGCCCTCGAGGACGATCATGTCCGGGGAAACCGTATTTCAGGGCCGGCCATTGTAGCCAATGGCCGCGCCCGCCGCCCCAACCGCGCCTGTGCGCGGGTCCGATCGGCTCAGCGGCTGCCGCCAGCGGCCTCGCCATCGAGGCGCTGCAGCGCTTCGAGCAGCTGGTCGGGCGGCATGTAACCGGGCATCTGGGTGCCGTCGGCGGCGATGATCATCGGCGTGCCGGTCAGGCCGGCGCGCTGGCCGAGCGCGTAGTGCGCGGCGACCGGATTCTCGCAGGCCTTGGAATCGACGCGGCGGCCGGCCTTGGCATCGGTCAGGGCCTTCTTGCGATCGGCGGCGCACCAGACCGATTCCATCAGGCGGAAGTCGTCGCTGCCCGGGCCCATGCGCGGGTAGGCCAGATACTCGATCGCGATGCCGCGCTTGTTGTACTCGGCGATCTCCTCATGCAGGCGGCGGCAGTAGCCGCACTCCACATCGGTGAAGACCGACACCGTGTACTTGGGATTGGCCGGCGCGAAGATGATTCGCTGGTCTTCCGGCACTTCCGACAGCAGGCGTTGGCGCAGCTTCGACAGGCCCGCCTGGCTCAGGTCACGCTTCTCGCGTGCGTCGAACAGGCTGCCCTGCAGCACGTAGCGGCCGTCGTTGCTGACGTAGAGCACCTGGCCGGACACCACCACTTCCTGGAAACCCGGCAGCGGCGCATCGGAGACGCTTTCGATCGACACGCGCGGATTGATCGAGAGGATCGCATCGCGCGCCTCGGCAGCCGGCGAGCCTGCAGGCGCTTCGATCGCGGCCGGCGCGGGCGTGGCCGACGGAGTCGCCGTGACGGGATCGGAGGCCCCGGGATTCTGGGCACAGGCGGACAGGCTGAAGGCGCCGAGCAGGGCGAACACGTAGTGCTTCATCGAATCTGACGACCAAGAGCGGGGGCGATCCCGGGGGTGGTCATTCTGGCATGAAGGGCTGGGGCGGGCTCCGCGCGGCCTGGAGCGCGGCTGGGGGCGTTCATGGTGGGGACCGGAGTGGCGTGGCGGGCCCGGCCTGATGATGGAAACACCGGTTCTGCGCGTTCGAAAGCGCAGCGACCGGGCATCGTTCTGTTTCGCAGGATGGCCAGAGCGAAGCGAAACCCATCGCTCCTCGTTACGGCGGCCGGTTCGCTGCGACCTGCTGCCCCCAACCCTCGCCCACGGGGAGAGGGCGTTTGACTCCCGGTCTCCCGGCGAACGACACCTCCGACCGGTGCAGGCGATCTACGTGCGCACTGCACGCAACGATGATCGCGCGCCCGGCCAGCACCTGATCGGCTCGCGGGAACGCGCGTTGTCGCAGCGAAGCACGCCGGGCGTTCGGCGCACCCGCGCGGCCTGGATCGACCCGCTGCCGGCCCTTCGTTTCATCGCCCGTCCGGCCCGGCGAAGCACGCCGGGCGTTCGGCGCACCCGCGCGGCAGTGCCGCGCATACGGGTGCGCCTCACCCCCTCGGATGGTGGGTGGCGTGCAGGCGTTTGAGCTGTTCGCGGGCGACGAGCGTGTAGATCTGCGTCGTCGACAGCGAACTGTGACCCAGCAGCATCTGCAGGGCACGCAGATCCGCGCCGTGGTTGAGCAGGTGGGTGGCGAAGCTGTGCCGCAAGCCGTGCGGGCTGATGCGGGCGGGGTCGATGCCGGCCGCGGCCGCGTGCCGTTTCACCAGCACCCAGAATCGTTGCCGGCTCATCGCCGTGCGCCGCGCGGTCAGGAACAGGGGCGTGTCGCCCGCAGCGTCGCGCGCCGCCCCCCTGCCGCCTGCGAGCGTCGGCCGGGCCTCGTCGAGATACCGCTGCAGCCAGTGCTGGGCCTCCTCGCCCAGCGGCACGAGACGCGTGCGCTCACCCTTGCCGGTCACGCGCAGCGCGCCCTGTCGAAGATTGACGCCGTTGGCCGGCAGATCGACCAGCTCACTGACGCGCAGGCCGCAGGCGTACATCAGTTCCAGCATGGTGCGATCGCGCAGGCCGTCGACGCTGGTGGTGTCGGGCGCACCCAGCAGCGCGTCGATCTCCGACTCGCCCAGCGCTTTGGGCAGGGAACGTGGCAGCTTCGGCGGATCGAGCAATGCGGTGGGGTCGTCGCGACGTCCATGTCGGCGCTGGCGATGCGCGAAGAACGCCCGCAGCGCGGACAGCAACCGGGCGTTGCTGCGGGGCGACCAGCCATGCCGCGTGCGCCAGGCGAGGTGCTCGAACAGCGCGACTCGGTCCGCGTCCGCGATGCCGCCGTCGCGACCGTCACGCCAGCGTGCCAGACCCTCGAGATCGCGCCGGTAGGCGGCCGCGGTCTGCCGGGCGATGCCGTGTTCGGCCCAGAACGCATCGAGGAAATTTTCGATGTCGCGGCGGTCGGCCTCGCGCAACGGCGGCAGCGCGATCGCAAGCGCGCGGCGGTCTGCAGGCGTGGTCGTGGCGGTTCGGCTGGACATCGGCGCCAGCTTAGACGGTCGACGCTGCGGCTATGCTTGCTCGATGTCCGATGCCCCGATGTTGCCGACCGCGCGTCCCCGTCCATGGATCGGCTGGCGCCTGCTGGCCCTGGTCTACGACCTGTGGCCGGCACTCGCGCTGTGGCTGCTGTTGTCGGCGGCATTCACGGCCGCTTTCACGTTTCTCGGCCGCCACGACGCGCACCAGAACATCGCGCCGCTGAGCGGGCTGCAGTTCGCGCTGTGGGCGGCGTGCTGGGGCGTGACCGGGCTGTACGCCGTGATCAGCTGGCGCAACGGCGGGCAGACGCTCGGCATGCGGCCATGGCGTCTGCGCGTGCGCACGCTCGATGGTGGGCGCGCATCGACCCGCGCCCTGTGGCTGCGATTCGGGGTCGCGACGATCTCGCTGCTGGCCGGCGGCCTGGGATTCTGGTGGGCCTGGATCGACCGAGACCGGCTGACCTGGCACGACCGCGCGAGCGGCACGCGGATGGTGCGGGAAGCGAAACGGGGATCGGCCGGCGGTTGACGCGGTCTCGCGTCATTCCGGCGCTGCGCCCGGCCTTTTCGTCGCATCGCGCGTCCGGCGTACGCGCCCGTCACGCGGATCGGGTCGACCCGCCATCGACGAATCATTGGATCTCACGTCCGGCCTCGTGGAGCACGCGAGGCGTTCGCTGCCGTACGCGGCTTGGGCGACCTGCTATCGAAGATTCATTGGATCGCGCGTCCAGCCTCGCGTCGCACGCGAGGCGTTCGCGCCCGTCACGCGGCAGTGCCGCGTGAGCGACGGGCGCTCACCCACTCCGGCGGCGAAAGAGCGTCCAGGAGACGATCAGCATGACCACCGGCGGTATGAGGTAGGCCAGGCGATAGTCGATGCGGTACACGGCCGCGAGCTTGACGATCTGCATCTGGCCCAGCCAGAAGCCCAGCGCGAAGACGACGCCGATGAAGAGGCGCTTGCCGGCGTTGCCGCTGCGCAGGGAGCCGAACGCGAACGGAATCGCCGCCAGACACAGCGCCAGTACGTTGAGGGGATAGAACCAGCGCCCCCAGTAGTGCTCTTCGAACTCGCTCGCATCGAGCTCGTTGCGATGCCGATATTCGATGCCGGCCCGCAGCTCGCTCGCCGGCATGTACCGCGGACGCCAGATGTTGCTGGCGCTCGCCGCCAGGGTCGTCGCGTCGAGCTGCGAATCCCACTGCTCCTCCAGCGCTTCGGTGCGGGTCACCGCGCGCGGCTCGAACCAGGTTCTCTGGACGTTGCGCAGGCGCCAGCCGTCGACGCCGTGCTCCGCCGTCTTGGCGTGGGCCACGGATTCCAGACGGCCATCGCTGGCGAATTCGAACAGGCGCACGTCCTGCAGCTGGATGCGGGCGCCAGCGCCGTCGCTGATCTCGGTCCCGTTCTGCGCGTTGAGGAACGTATCGCCCTCGCGCGCCCACAGGCCCGAATAGCGGCCGACGATCATGTCGCTGGAACGCGCGGCCGACTTCATGCTGTCCGCGCTGCGCTGGGCCATTGGACCCAGCGTCTCGCCGTTGAGCACCATGACTGCGGTCATCAGCAGCAATGGCAGCGCGACCGACACGCTCAGTCGCGTGCGCGACAGGCCCACGGCGCGCATGGCGATGAGTTCCGAGGTCGCCGCCAGCTGGCCCAGGCCCATCAGCGAGCCGATGACAGCCGCCGTCGGAAACATCACATACGCGCGCCGCGGCAGCGTCTGCAGGATGTAGGTGACCGCGCTGAAATAGGTGTAATCGCCCTGGCCGACCGCGCCGATCTCGCTGACGCCGGCCATCACCGCGTCGAGACCGACCAGCACCATCCAGGTCGCCAGCACCATCACGGTGACGACCTTGGCGACGTAGAGGTCATGGATGCGGATCAAGGGCTTCATTTCGCGCGCTTCCACTTGGGCGCGGCGACCCGGCCATCGCTGAAGTACATCCAGGCCGCGAAGCCCAGCAGCGGCAGCACCAGCCACCACAGGCCCAGCAGCACCGGAATGCGCCCTTCGGCGACCCAGTCCTTGCCGAGCATCATCAGGTTCATGCCCATCACGTAGGCGAGGAAGCCGGTCATCATCCGGCCATAGCGCGCCTGGCGCGGCGGGCTGCGCGCGAGCGGCACCGCCAGCAGCGCGAATGCCAGGGTCAGCAGCACCGGCGCGAGGCGGTAGTGCAGCTCGGCATGCGCTTCGGGGCGGGCATCGCCGAACAGCGAGAGCGTCGGCTGCAGCTCGGGATCGTCGCCGTCGGCGCGCGATTCGACCGCCGGCAGGCGCAGTTCGTTGCTGGCGTAGCGCATCAGGCGGTAGTCGAGGCCGCCATCGAGCGGGCCTTCGACGCGGAAGCCTTCATCGAGGCGCAGGAAGCGTTCGGTGCCGTCGATGCTCAGCGCGCCGGTCAACGAGGTGGTCACGTCCATGCGCCCCTCGTCCTGGCGATAGACGAACACGCGGCCCAGCTTGCTGCCGTCGTCGGACATCGCATTGACGTAGACCACGCCGCTGCCGCCTGGGAATTCGACGAAACGTCCGGCCTCCAGGCCCGACACCAGCAGGCTGCGCTGGCCGGCTTCGATCATCTGCTGCGAATAGTCGCGCGCCCACGGGCCCAGCCACAGCGAGCAGGCGCCGATCACCAGCAGCATCGGGCCCACCACCACCGCCAGCGACCGCAGCAGGCGCCGCGGACCGATGCCGACCGAGGTCAACACGGGCATTTCAGAGTCGCGGTACAGCCTGCCGAACCCCAGCATCAGCCCGAGCATCAGGCCCAGCGGCAGGATCAGCGGCATGTAGCTGATGACCGACAGGCCCAGCTGGGCCAGCATCAGCTTGGCCGGCACGCGGCCGCGGGCGATGTCGCTCAGCACGTCCGCGAACACGCCGCCCAGGCTCACGATCAGCAGCACCACGAGGGCGGCGAACGTGGACTGGGCCAACTCGCGGGACAGGTATCGGTCGAGCTTCGACATCGGGTGTGGGGGCTTTGCTTTAGACTTGGGAGTTCGTCCAGCCGCGCCACCACGGCGCTTCTGCAGCGGCAAGCCTGACTGGGCGCCGTGCGCTGGACCGTGAAGTGTACCGATCACCCCATGGAATCTGGTTGATGACCCTCGAATTCACCCTGAACCACACGTCCCCCGCCACCCTGACCAGCGATTGCCTCGTCATTGGCGTCTTCGCGGATGGCCCGCTCGCCGGTGCTGCCGACGCGCTCGACACCGCCAGCGGCGGCCGTTTGTCCGCCCTCGCCGCACGTGGCGACCTGTCCGGCAAGGCCGGTCGCACCAGCCTGCTGCACGACCTGCCGGGCGTCACCGCGCCGCGCGTGCTGGCCATCGGCCTGGGCGAACGCGCCAAGTTCGGCGTGCCGCAGTACCTCAAGGCGGTCGCCGATGCGGTGCGCGCGCTGCGCGACGGCAACAGCGCCAGCGCCGCGATCGCGTTGGCCGATCTCGACGTCGCCGGTCGCGACACCGCCTGGAAGATCCGCCAGGCCGTGGTCGCCGCCGATCACGCGGCATACCGTTACGTCGCCACGCTGGGCGCCAAGAACAAGAAGCGCGAGCCCGACACCCTCCAGTCGGTCGCCATCGTCGGTGACGATGGCGATGCCCTGGCGCAGGGCAAGGCGATCGCCGCGGGCGTGCAGTTCGCCCGCGAGCTCGGCAACCTGCCGCCGAACATCTGTAACCCGGCCTATCTCGGCGAGCAGGCGAAGACATTCGCCTCGCGCTTCGACAAGGCCTCGTGCGAAGTGCTCGAAGAGGCGCAGATGGAAGCGCTGGGCATGGGCTCGCTGCTCGCCGTGGCGCGTGGTTCGGCCAACCGGCCGCGCCTGGTCGTGCTGAGCTGGAAGAACGGCGGCGACGCCAAGCCCGTCGTGCTGGTCGGCAAGGGCATCACCTTCGATACCGGCGGCGTCAACCTCAAGACGCAGGGCGGCATCGAGGAAATGAAGTTCGACATGTGCGGCGCGGCGACGGTCATGGGCACGTTCGTGTCCGCGGTCGGCCTGGATCTGCCGATCAACCTGCACGTGATCGTGCCGGCGGTGGAGAACGGCATCGACGGCGACGCGTATCGCCCGTCCGACGTCATCACCAGCATGTCGGGCAAGACCATCGAAGTCGGCAACACCGACGCCGAGGGCCGCCTGATCCTGTGCGACGCGCTGACCTACGCCGAACGCTTCGAGCCGGCCGCGCTCGTCGACGTCGCCACGTTGACTGGCGCCTGCATGGTCGCGCTGGGCACGCAGGCCACCGGCCTGATGAGCAAGCACGACGATCTGGCCGCCGAACTGCTGGCCGCCGGCGAGCATGTGTTCGACCGCGCCTGGCGTCTGCCGTTGTGGGACGAATACCAGTCGATGCTCGATTCCAACTTCGCCGACGTCTACAACATCGGCGGCCGCTGGGGCGGCGCGATCACCGCGGGCTGCTTCCTGTCGCGCTTCACCGAAGGCCAGCGCTGGGCGCATCTCGACATCGCCGGCAGTGCCAGCGGCAGCGGCAAGATGGCCTACGCCACTGGCCGCCCGGTCGGCCTGCTGAGCCAGTGGCTCATGGACCAGGTCGCCTGACCGGTCCGGGCCCAGCGGGGATGCGGCATCGCGTCGCGTCCCCGGTTCCGGCCCGACCGCCACCGCCATGGCCCGCGCCGATTTCTACCTGATCGCCAAGCCGCGTTTCCGCGAGGAACCGCTGCGCCTGGTCTGCGAACTGGTCCGCAAGTCCTATGCGGCCGACCTGTGGACGCTGATCCTCGCCCGCGACGCCGAACAGGCCGAGGCGCTCGACGACCTGCTGTGGGACATGGGCGAAGACGCCTACATCCCGCACCAGATCGCCGGCATGGACGAGGAGGACGATGACACCCCCGTCCTCATCGCCCCACCCGACTTCGATGCGCCGATGCGCGCCCTGGTCATCAACCTGCGCGACGAAGTGGCGCCGCCGGGCTTCGAGCGCGTGCTCGAAGTGGTGCCGGCCGACGACTCGGCGCGCGAACCGCTGCGCGAGCGCTGGAAGCAGTACAAGGCCGCCGGCCTCGATCTCGCCAAGCACGACATGTGAGACGCGGTACCGGGTGATGGGTGACGGGTGATTCGAAAGGACACCGGGCCGATCGCTTGATGCCGCTCCGCCTGTCCAGTCCCGAACTACGAATCACCCATCACGGCCCTCCCATGTCCCTCGCCCAAAGCTACGACCCCGGCACCTTCGAAGCCCGCCTGTACGCGGAATGGGAGAAGAGCGGCGTCTTCCAGCCGCAGGGCGACGGCCCGGCCTACACGATCCTGCTGCCGCCGCCGAACGTCACCGGCACGCTGCACATGGGCCACGCGTTCCAGCACACGCTGCAGGACGCGCTGATCCGCTATCACCGCATGCTGGGACATCGCACGCTGTGGCAGATGGGCACCGACCATGCCGGCATCGCGACCGAGATGGTGGTCTCGCGCAACCTCGCGCTCGAAGGCAAGGGCGAGACCCGCGACTCGCTGGGCCGCGACGGCTTCATCGAGAAGGTGTGGGAATGGAAGGGCCAGTCCGGCGACACGATCGAGCGCCAGATGCGTCGCCTCGGCGCGTCCGGCGACTGGTCGCGCAAGACCTTCACGATGGATCCGCTGCCCTCGCAGGCGGTCGTCGAAGCCTTCGTGCGTCTGCACGAGGAAGGCCTGATCTACCGCGGCCAGCGCCTGGTCAACTGGGATCCGGTGCTCAAGACCGCGATCTCGGATCTGGAAGTCGTCAGCGAGGAAGAAGACGGCTCGCTGTGGTCGATCCGCTACCCGCTCGCCGATGGCGCGAGCTACGAACACGTCCAGGTCGACGCCGACGGCAACGAGACGCTGCGCGAGACGCGTGACTATCTCGTCGTCGCGACGACACGCCCGGAAACCATGCTCGGCGACACCGCGGCGATGGTGCATCCCGATGACGCGCGCTACGCGCATCTGATCGGCCAGTCGGTCGTGCTGCCGCTGACCGGTCGCCGGGTCCCGGTGATCGGCGACGGTTACGTCGACCGCGCGTTCGGCACCGGCGTGGTGAAGGTCACGCCCGCGCACGATTTCAACGACTACCAGGTCGGCCAGCGTCATGGCCTGCCGATGATCAACCTGTTCACGCCCGACGCGGCGGTCAACGAGAACGCGCCCGAGCGCTACCGCGGCCTCGATCGCTTCGACGCCCGCAAGGCCGTGCTCGCCGATCTGGAAGGCGGCGGTTTCCTCGTCGAAACCAAGCCGCACAAGCTGCAGGTCCCGCGTGGCGACCGGACCGGCCAGGTCATCGAACCCTACCTGACCGACCAGTGGTTCGTCGCGATGGACGGCTTCGCCAAGCGCGGCATGGACCTCGTCGAAAGCGGCCAGGTGAAGTTCGTGCCGCCGAACTGGACCAACACCTACCGTCACTGGATGGAGAACATCCAGGACTGGTGCATCAGCCGCCAGCTGTGGTGGGGCCATCGCATTCCGGCGTGGTACGACGCCGATGGCCGCGCCCACGTCGGCCGCGACGAGGCCGACGCGCGTGCGCGCAGCGGGCTCGGCGCCGATGTCGTCCTGACCCAGGACACCGACGTGCTCGAGACCTGGTTCTCGTCGGGCCTGTGGCCGATCAACACGATGGGCTGGCCGGACGAGGCGGCGATGGCCGAGCGCGGCTTCGACCACTTCGTGCCGTCGAGCGTGCTGGTCACCGGCTTCGACATCATCTTCTTCTGGGTCGCCCGGATGATCATGCTGACCGATCACCTGACCGGCCAGGTGCCGTTCCGCGACGTCTACATGACCGGTCTTGTGCGCGACCGCGACGGCCAGAAGATGTCGAAGTCGAAGGGCAACGTGCTCGATCCGCTCGACATCATCGACGGCATCCGCATCGACGACCTCGTCGCCAAGCGCACCACCGGGCTGATGAAGCCCAAGGACGCGCCGAAGATCGAGAAGGCGACGCGCAAGGAATTTCCGGACGGCATCATCGCCCACGGCGCCGACCCGCTGCGCTTCACGATGGCCGCGCTGGCCGGCCCGGGCCGCGACATCAAGTTCGATCTCGGCCGCGCCGAGGGCTACAAGAATTTCTGCAACAAGCTGTGGAACGCGACGCGCTTCGTGCTGATGAACACCGAAGGCTTCAGCGCCGACGGTGCGCCCGAACCGACGACCGACGCCGAGCGCTGGATCCTCGCGCGACTGGCGACGACCGCCGACGAGGCGCGCGCGCACTTCACCAGCTACCGCTTCGACCTGCTCGCGCAGACGCTGTACGAATTCGCGTGGAACGACTTCTGCGACTGGTTCGTCGAACTCGCCAAGCCGGCGCTGCTCGGGGACGACGCCGCGGCCGCGCACAGCACGCGCCACACGCTGCTGCACGTGCTCGAGTCGCTGCTGCGCCTGCTGCATCCGCTGATTCCGTTCGTCACCGAGGAACTGTGGCGCCAGGTCGCGCCGCGCGTCGGCATCGCGGATGCGACCATTTCGCTGCGGCCCTACCCGGCGCCCGACAGCGACCTGATCGCCCGCTGCGCGCAGGCCACGACCGACGTCGAATGGCTCAAGCAGATGGTCACCGCGCTGCGCCGCGTGCGCAGCGAGCTGGGCGTGTCGCCGGGCAAGCAGGTGCCGCTGCTGGTGCAGACCGGCAGCGACGCCGCGCGCGTGCGTCTGCAGCGCTTCGAGTCGCAGCTGAAGTTCCTCAACCGGCTCGAACGCATCGACGCCGTCGATGGCGACCCGCCGCCGGCCGCGACCGGCCTGGTCGGTGACGTGAAGCTGTTCGTGCCGCTGGAAGGCCTCGTCGATCTGGATGCCGAGCGCGCGCGCCTGGACAAGGAAATCGCCCGCGTGCTGGCGGAGAAGGACAAGAGCGCGGCGAAGATCGCGAAGTTCAGCGACAAGGTGCCGGTGGCCGTCGTCGACCAGGAGCGTCAGCGCCTCGTCGACTGGACCGCACAGCACGACGCTCTCGCCGCGCAGCGCGCGCGGCTCTGAGACACACGCGACGCGTCTCCTGCAGGCGCGCGCTCGTGCGCGACCGGGCGTCCTCTGTCAGAGCCCATCGCGTGCAAGCGCGCCTGCAGGTCCCGATCCTGACATCGCGTTTCCGGGCCGCCGCCTACAATCGGCCATCTCCACGCACGTCGATGCCATGTCCAGTTCCGATCGCATTCCCCACGTCGTCATCGTCGGCGGCGGGTTCGCCGGCCTCTGGGCCACGCGTGCGCTGGCGCGCGATCCGGTGCGCATCACCCTCGTCGATCGCGGCAATCATCATCTGTTCCAGCCGCTGCTCTACCAGGTGGCGACGGCCGGCCTGTCGGCGCCGGACATCGCTGCGCCCTTGCGCCACATCCTGCGTCGCCAAGACAACGTCGAGGTGCGCCTCGCCGAGGTGAAGGGCATCGACACCGCCGCGAAGACCCTCGCGCTCGCCGACGGCACCACGCTCGCGTTCGACACGCTGGTGCTCGCCGCCGGCGCCACCCATGCGTACTTCGGCAACGATCACTGGGCCGCGCATGCGCCGGGCCTGAAGACGCTCGACGACGCATTGCTGCTGCGTCGCAAACTGCTGCTCGCCTTCGAGCGCGCCGAAGCCGAAACCGATCCGGACAAGCGCGCGGCATGGCTCAGCTTCGCCGTCGTCGGCGGCGGCCCGACCGGTGTCGAGCTTGCCGGCACTCTGGCGGAAATCGCGCGCCACACGTTGCGCAGCGAATTCCGCAACATCGATCCGGCGCTGGCGAAGGTGCGCCTGATCGAAGCCGGTCCGCGTGTGCTGTCGTCGTTTCCGGACGACCTTTCGGAGAAGGCGCGCGGACAACTGCAGAAGCTCGGTGTCGAGGTGCAGACCGGCACGCCGGTCGCCGACATCGATGCCGACGGCTACCGCCTCGGCGATCGACGCGTGCCCGCAAAGACGGTGGTCTGGGCCGCGGGCGTGGCGGCGTCGCCACTGGGCGCCCTGCTCGGTGCACCGCGCGACCGGGCCGGCCGCGTGCTGGTCGAACCCGATCTGCGCGTACCGGGTCACCGCGACATCTATGTCGCCGGCGATCTCGCCGCGATCCAGAGCGCGGGCCAACCCGTGCCGGGTGTCGCGCCGGCCGCCAAACAGATGGGGCGGCACGTCGCGGCCGGCATCCGCGCACGGCTGCGCGGCCAGTCGACGACGCCGTTCGCCTACCGCGACTTCGGCAACCTCGCGACGATCGGGCGCATGGCCGCGGTGGTGCATTTCGGCCGTCTGAAACTCTCGGGCGTGCTCGCCTGGTGGTTCTGGCTCGTCGCCCACGTGTTCTTCCTGATCGGCTTCCGCAATCGCGTGGTCGTGCTGCTCAACTGGACCATGGCGTACTGGAGCTACCAGCGCGCGGCGCGGATCATCTTCGGCCCGCCCGTCGATGCCGAACCGGTCACGAAGCCGACGAGCGAAGGGCCTGACGCACCGCGCATCGGCTAGCATGGCCGCGCGCCCATCCAAGCCGGATCTGCAGCCAGGCTGAGTCGCTCCCCTCATACGTTCCGGCGTTTTCGCGCATGCTTGAAATCTCGACCCACAACTTCTGGATCGCGCTCGCGGTCACCACCGCCGCTGGCCTGGCCACAGGCCTCGGCAGCTTGCTGGTGCTGTTCTCCAAGCAGCCCAACGCGCGCCTGCTGTCGTTCGGCCTGGCGTTCGCGGCCGGCGCGATGGTCTACGTGTCGCTGACCGAGATCCTCGACAAGTCGATCCTCGCCTTCACCAATGCCTATGGCCCGCAGCTCGGTTTCACCTGGGGCACGCTGTCGTTTCTCGGCGGTCTGCTGTTCATCGTCGGCATCGACCGCCTGGTGCCCAATCCGCACGAGCGCCTGGAAGTCGACGACCCCTATTTCCGCGAGCACAACGCCAGCTACATCAAGCGCGTCGGTCTGCTGACCGCCGTCGCGATCACCGCGCACAACTTTCCCGAAGGCCTGGCCACGTTCTTCGCGACGCTGGAGAACCCGGGCGTCGGCATGCCGCTGGCGTTCGCGATCGCGATCCACAACATTCCCGAAGGCATCGCGATCGCGGTGCCGGTGTACTTCGCCACCAACAACAAGCTCTACGCGTTCCTCGCCTGCCTGCTGTCGGGCCTCGCCGAGCCGGTGGGCGCGCTGATCGGCTACGCCGTGCTGCGGCCATTCCTGTCCGAGCCGGTGTTCGGCATCGTCTTCGGCCTGATCGCCGGTGTCATGGTGTTCCTCGCGCTCGACGAACTGCTGCCCGCCGCCAAGCGCTACGCCAAGGGTCACGAGACGGTCTACGGCCTGGTGTCGGGCATGGCCGCGCTGGCGATCAGCCTGGTGCTGTTCAAATGGTGAGCCCGCGACAGTTCTGAACGACCCAACGGAAAACGGCCCGCTTGCGCGGGCCGTTCCATATATCGCTGTGGTCGTGCGGCTCAGGCAGCGAACAGCGCCTTCATCTTCTTCAGCGCGTTGGCTTCGACCTGGCGGATGCGCTCGGCGGACACGCCGTACTCGTCGGCGAGCTCCTGCAGCGTCACCTTGTGCTCGTCGTCGAGCCAGCGGCGGCTGATGATGTCGCGCGAACGCGCATCCAGCGTGGACATGCCTTCGCGCAGCAGGTCGAGCTTGCTGCCTTCGCTGTCGTGACGCTCGTAGGCCTGCGCCGGGTCTTCGTCCTGGGCCACGAGATAAGCCACCGGCGCCGGCGGTGCATTGTCGTCGTCCTCGCCCGCGGGCGCGTCGAACCCGATGTCGCGACCGGACAGGCGCGATTCCATCTCGAGCACTTCGCGCTCGGACACGTTGAGATCCGCGGCCACCGCCCGGACTTCGCTCGCATTGAGCCAGCCCAGACGCTTCTTGCTCTTGCGCAAGTTGAAGAACAGCTTGCGCTGCGCCTTGGTCGTGGCGACCTTCACGATGCGCCAGTTCTTCAGGATGAACTCGTGCATCTCGGCACGGATCCAGTGAACGGCGAAGCTCACCAGACGCACGCCGACTTCGGGGTCGAAACGCTTCACCGCCTTCATCAGACCGATGTTGCCTTCCTGAATCAGATCGCCCAGCGGCAGGCCGTAGCCGTTGTAGCCGCGGGCCACGTGCACGACGAAGCGCAGGTGCGAATGCACCAGCTCGCGTGCGGCGTCGAGGTCGTCGTCGTCGCGGTAGCGCTGCGCGAGGGCCTGCTCGTCTTCGACCGACAGCACCGGAATCTGGTGCACGGCGCCGATATAGGCATCCAGCGAACCCAGCGGATTGAGGGTCGGAAGGCTGTTGGCAACCAGGGCGTGGGACATGGTCTGCGTGCTCATGGGGAAGGATGTTAGCAGTCGCAAGATAGGACTGCTAAGGCGGAGCGGAGTTCCCGAGTGTTCCATTCACAGAACGAAGTGCGAGATTTCGTTGACTTTTATTCACCTTCGGCGCGTTGCCGTGGCTCGCAACCAGGCCGACGTGTCGAGGCCCAGTCTGCAAGCCCAGCCGCCAACCCCGCATGAAAAGCAGCGCATTCAGGTCCAATCCGCGGCGCAACGGATCGTCTCGCGGGCCGGCTCCAGTTCTGGCGTCTCCAGGACGATCCGGGTGCGGCGGTCCAGCGTGCACTCGAGGCCGAGCGCCAGCAGCGTGGCGTGGGCCGCCCGCAATCCCGCGCTGGTGGCCGCGTCCAGCAGGCCCTCCGCAGCGGCCGCCTCCAGCAGCAGAGGCGTGGCCCGAGGCCCGGTCAGCGCCGGACGCGCGGCCGCGTGGCGCAGCACCAGGAACTGCAGCAGGAATTCCAGATCGACCAGCCCCCCTTTGCCCTGCTTGAGGTCGAACCGCTCGCCGTTGCTGCGGTCCAGCTCGGCGCGCATGCGACGGCGCATCGACAGGACATCGGCGTGCAGCGCGTCGTGCTCGCGCGGCGTCGTCAGGATGTCGCGGCGCACCGCCTCGAACGCCGCGGCCATGTCGTTATGGCCGGCCACGAAGCGGGCACGCACCAGGGCCTGGTGCTCCCAGGTCCAGGCGCGCTCGCGCTGGTACTCGGCATAGCTGGCCAGCGACGAGACCAGCAGGCCCTTGCCGCCGTCCGGCCGCAGCCGCACGTCGACGTCGTAGAGACGTCCGCCGCCGGTGACGGTGCCCAGCAACGCGACGATCTTCTGCCCCAGACGGGCCGCCCAGCGCTGTGCATCGAGCGGGCGCGCACCGGTGGACTGCGCATCGGCGGGCGCGTCGTAGAGGAAGACGAGATCGAGATCGGACCCGAAGCCGAGTTCCTCGCCCCCCAGGCTGCCGTAGCCGATCACCGCGAAGCGCGCATCGGGCAGCGCGCCGTGCGTGGCCTCGAGATCGCGCACGGCCAGCGCGAGCACGGTATCGACCACCGCGTCGGCCAGCCACGCGAGCTGGCGCGTCGCGTCCTGGCCGGACTGGCGCCCGTCGAGCGTCGCCAGGGCGATGCGGAAGCTCAGCTGCTGCCGGGTCTCGTTGAGATCCAGCAGCCCGGCTTCCAGATCCGGCTGCCGCAACGCGCGCGCGCAGGCCCGGGCCATCTCCCCGCGCGGCTGCAGCGGGCCCTCGTCGCGCGCGTCGAGCAGTTCGTCGAGCAGCAGGGGATGCGCGGCCAGGCGCTCGGCGAGGAATGCGCTCCGCCTGACCACGTCGACCAGTCGCGCCAGCGCCGCGGGCCGCTCGTCGAGCAGCGCCAGATAACTCGCGCGCCGCAGGATGTTGTGCAGCAGCGCGAGCAGGCGCCGGATCGCCTGGACGGGGCGGTCGGCAGGCGCCGAGGCCTCGAGCAAAACCGGCATCAGTCTGTCCAGACGCGTGCGTGCGCTGTCGGACAGGTCGCGCACGCTGGGCGAACGGGCGAAATCGCGCAGCGCGGCATCCACGTCGCCGCTGTCGGCGAACCCGGCCGCCTCGAGAACGCCCCGCTCGCCGCCATCGGGCAGCGCCCGCCAGTAGCCGGCGAGATCGTCATCGCTCTGCGGTGAACGCTGCTGGCTGCGCACGGCGAACAGCGCATCGAATTCCTGCGCCACCGAGGCGCGCACCGTACGCAGCGCATCGACCAGCGCCTCCCAGGCGGCGTATCCCAGTCCGCGCGCGATCCGCAGCCGGTCGACCGCATCGCCGGGCAATACGTGCGTCTGCGCGTCGCGCAGCATCTGCAGCCGGTTCTCCAGCTGCCGCAGGAAGCGGTAGGCACGTTGCAGCAGCCCCAGCGTGTCCGCATCGATCTGCGCATGCGCGTGCAGCGCCTCGAGGGTCGGCAACAGACGGCGATCGCGCAGCGCCGGCTCGCGGCCGCCGCGGATCAGCTGCAGCGCCTGGGCGAGGAATTCGATCTCGCGGATGCCGCCGTCACCGCGCTTGATGTCGTCGGACAACTCCTTGCGCGCGACTTCGGCCGCGATCATCGCCTTCATCTCCCGCAGGCCGTCGAGCGCGCCATAGTCGAGATAGCGGCGATAGATGAAAGGCCGCAGCTGCGTGAGAAAGCGCTCGCCGGCCTCGAGGTCACCGGCCACCGGACGCGCCTTCTGCCACGCGTAGCGCTCCCAGTCGCGACCCTCGTGCTGGAAGTACTGCTCCATCGCCGCGAAGCTCAACGCGATGCGTCCGGCGCTGCCAAAGGGACGCAGCCGCAGATCGACGCGGTGACTGAAGCCGTCGGCGGTGTGCTCGTCGAGCAGCTTGGCGAGCTGCTGGCCGAGCCGGGTGAAGTAGTCCTCGGCCGCGAGCGCACGCGCGCCGTCGCTCTCGCCTGCGGTCGCGAAGCCATAGATCAGATCGATGTCGGAACTGAAATTGAGTTCGCCGCCGCCGAGCTTGCCGAGGCCGAACACGACCAGACGCACCGCGTTGCCCGCCGCATCACGCACCCGGCCGTAGCGCTGCGCGAACTCGGCCTCCAGTGCATCGAGCGCGAGGGACAGGCAGGTCTCGGCCAACGCGGTACTGCCTGCCAGCGTGGCGTCGACGTCATCGAGACCGTGCACGTCGCGCCAGACCAGCCGCGCCGAACAGGCGGTGCGGTAGCGGCGCAGCAACGCCGGCCATTCGCTGCGGTTGGCGGCCTCAAGTGCAGGCGCCGCGAGGCCGTGCTGCGCATCGTCTTCGAGCAGCTGCGCGAGCACGTCCAGCTGACGCTGCAGTACCTCGAGCGCGAAATCGCTGGCGAGCGCCACCGGGCGGATGCGCGCGATGGCCTCGGCGTCGCTGCGGATGCGCTCCGGCAGCCGTGCGAGCAGGCGGTCGAGCTGGGCGTCGAGTTCGGGCGGCAACGGGGCGTCAGGCATCGGCCGATTGTCGCATCGCGATGCCGTCGTCGCGCCGGGACGTGTGGCGTTCCGGCAGGCCGCGCAGAAACATCAGGCAAAAAAAAGCCCGCGACCGGTAAACCGGTTGCGGGCCTTGCTCCCTCCCCCACGTCGGGTGCAGGGCAATAGTGAAAGAGTCGTTACCGCTTTGCACGCTGCATTGCAAAACGATACCGACGGGTTCAAAAAATCTTTCCTGTTCAGGGTTTCGGGCCGCGCCGCAGATCGCGCAGGATTTCGCGCGCGGCATTACGACCGGGCAGGCCGGTGACGCCGCCGCCGGGATGCGACCCCGAGCCGCAGAGATACAGGCCGTACAGCGCGCCGCGATAATGCCCCTGCCCCAGCAGCGGCCGCGCACTGAACAGCTGGTCCGGCCCCAGCGCGCCGTGGAAGATGTCACCGCCGATCAGGCCGAGCCGGCGCTCGAGATCCAGCGGCGTCAGCGCGTCGTAGCCGAGCATGCTGCGCGCAAAGTTCGGCGCCTGCGCATCCACGGTGTCGATCATCAGCTGCGCGACCGTGTCGCGATGCGCGTCCCAGCCGCCGTCGGCCGCTTCGATCACCGGATTGACGTGCTGGCAGAACAGACTGGCGACGTGCTGCCCGGGCGGCGCGAGGCTGTCGTCGAGCGTGGACGAGAGCACCAGTTCGACGACCGGCGCGCGCGACCAGCCCGGATTGTGTTCGCGCGATTTCGCGTCGAAGTAGGCACGTTCGAAATAGCCAAGCGAATCGCCGATCAGGATGCCGCTCTGGTGATGCGGCTGCAGCACGGTGCCCGGGGCTGCGCGGAAATCCGGCAGTTCCGACAGCGCGACGTTCATGCGGAACGTCCCGGAACCGCAGCGGTAGCGGCGGATGCGCGCGGTGGTGTCGTCGTCGAGATGTTCGGGCGCGACCAGACGCGTGTACAGCAGCTTCGGATTGAGGTTGGACGCGACCACGCCGGCGCGCAGTGTGCGCCCGTCCGCGAGTGCGACGCCGACCGCGCGCCCGTCCTCCACCAGCACTTGCGCGACCTCCGCATCCGTGTCGATCACGACGCCGCGCGCGCGGCATTCGGTCGCAATCGCATCGCTGATCGCGCCCATGCCACCGATCGCATGGCCCCACACACCGCTCTTACCGTTGACCTCGCCGAACACGTGGTGCAGCAGCACGTAGGCCGAGCCCGGCGTGTAGGGACTGGCGAAATTGCCGACGATCGAATCCCAGCCCAGCGCCGCTTTGAGCGGTTCGCACTCGAACCAGTCGTCGAGCAGTTCGCCGGCGGATTTCGAGAACAGATCGAGCAGGTCGCGGCGGCCGCGCATGTCCAGCGATTTCAGCTGTTTCGCGACGGTCAGCGAATTGAGCCAGTCGGCGAGCACGAAGCGATCGCTGACGTTGGGCGGTGTCGCGTGCATCAGCGCGCGCAGCACGACGACGACGCGGTCGAGCATCGCGTAGTACTCGGGCAGACGCGCGGCATCGCGCGGCGACCAGCGTGCGAGTTCGGCCGTGCCGTCCGGTCCGCCGAGCCGGAATGCACGGCCATCGGGCAGCGGCAGGAAATTCGAGTACGGCCGCTCGACCACGCGCAGGCCGTGCTGCGCCAGCCGCAGATCGGCGATCACTTGCGGATTGAGCAGGCTGACGGTGTAGCTCGCCAGCGAGTTGCGGAACCCCGGATGGAATTCCTCGGTGACGGCCGCGCCGCCGACGACGCGGCGGCGCTCCAGTACACGCACGCGCAGGCCGGCGCCGGCGAGATACGCCGCGCAGACCAGGCCGTTGTGGCCGCCGCCGACGACCAGCACGTCGCAGTCGGCGCGGCGACCGCTCATGCGTGCCGGGCCAGCGTGGACTGCACGAGATCGGCCAGCGTCGACGCGGCCTGCGGGCGACCGAGCGCGGCGGACGCACGCGCGGCCTCGGGCAACACCGTTGGCGACACGAACGCATCGGACAGCAGCGTCGACAGACGTTCGGGCGTGAGGTCGGCTTCCGGCACGCACCAGCCGATGCCGGCCGCGGCCAGCGTATCGGCATTGCGGCGCTGCTCCTCGCGCGAGCCGCCTTGCGGAATCGGCACGAGGACGGCGGGCCGGCCGACCGTCAGCAGATCGGCAGCCGTGGTCGCGCCGGCGCGGGTGATCACCAGATGCGCATCGCGCAGGCGTGTGCCCATGTCGTCGAAGAACGGACGCACGGTCGCGTCGATACCGACTGCACGCAGCGTGCGCTCGATCTGGTCGCTCGCATCGCCCTTGTATTGCAGCGAGACCTGCAGGCGCTGGCGGATCGAATCCGGCAGCTGCAGCAGCGCCGGCGGCACGACGTCGCCGAACACCCGCGCGCTCTGGCTGCCACCGACGACGAGCAGGCGCAGCGGTGCGGCCGCATCCAGCAGCGGATAGTCGCCACGCGCATCGAGGATCGCCTGACGCACCGGATTGCCGGTGTCGACGATGCGCGCGGCGTCGAAGCCGTCGAGACCCGCGGTGGCCGGGAACGAGGTCGCCACGCCGTCGGCGAAGCGCAGCAGCTTGCGGTTGGCCATGCTCAGCCGTGCGCCCTGCTCGTGCAGCAGCAGCGGCAGCGCACGGCTCTTGGCGGCCAGCGCTGGGGCAAAGCTCGGATAGCCGCCGAAGCCGACCAGCAGGCGCACGTCGCGGCGGCGCATGTCGGCGCGGGCCTGCGCCGTCGCGCGCAGGATCGTCAGGCCGGCGGCCAGCTTGCCGGTCAGGCCGCCCTCGAGGCTGCGCGCCGGCAGCACCACGTGGTCCAGCCCGGCCAGCGCCTGCGTGTACGCGGCGCCGCGGCGCTCGGTGTAGATCACCACCGGATGTCCGCGCCGTTGCAGCTCGCGCGCGAGCGCCTCGGCCGGGAACAGATGCCCGCCGGTCCCGCCGGCGGCGCAGGCGATGGTGGGAAGCGGTGCGGGGGACGCGTGCGACATGGACAACCCGGGGAATCACGACAGCGCACGACTATAGCCAGTGCGCCCGACGCGTTCACGCCCGCGCGTCGCGCTCAGTCGTCCAGGGTGCGGGTCATGAAGGTGCTGAAGGGATCGTCGACGTAATCGCCGAACGGACCGCAGGGCTCGAAGCCGTGGCGGGCATACAGCGCATGCGCAGGCGCGAAAGCAGCCGCGGTGCCGGTCTCCAGGCTCAGCCGCCGCCAGCCCTGTGCGCGTGCGGTCGCCATCAGGTGCGCGAGCATCGTCGCGGCGACGCCCTGACGCAGGTGCGCGGCATCGGTACGCATCGACTTGAGTTCGCCATGCCGGTCGCCGAGATCCTTGAGCGCGCCACAGCCGGCGAGCGCGTCGCCGTGCCAGGCGCCCCAGAACGACACACCCGGCGCGCGCAGGCCGGACAGGTCCAACGCGTGGATACTTTCGGGCGGCGAATGCAGGGCCATCGCGGCGAGATGCGCCTGCAGCAGCGCGATGACGCGTGGATCATCGAGACCGCCGGCGCGGATCTCGAGCGTCGACGTGGGCGCCTGCAGCCAGGCCAGCTTGCGCGCACGCGGCTGGCGCTTGAGTTGCCACTCGGCGCGCGAGGCGCTGGCGCGATCGGGATAGCCGCGGCTGGCGAGAATGCGCACCGGTGGATTGCCGCGGGTGTACTTCGCACCACGGCCGGCCGCGTGCGCGGCAAACCGTGCATCGAGATCATTGGTGATGCCGGCGTACCAGCTGCCGTTGCGGCATTCGAGCAGGTACAGGTGCCAGGGCGACGGTGTGGTCATCGCGCCGATTATCCACACGCGCGCAGCGCTGTCAGCGGTCCAGTCGGTCGAAGGCAAACAGCGCCGCGAGGGGGTGCTTGCGCCGTTCGATCAGCGCGCGCAGCAGCCCGGCGCCCAGCATCGAATAGGTGATGCCGTTGCCGCCGTACGCCATCGCGAACTGCACGCGCGGTCCGGTGGCCGGATGCGGGCCGAAGAACGGCAGACCGTCCTTGGTTTCGGCGAAGGTGCCGGCCCAGGAGAAGGTCGGCGTCAGGTCGAGATCGGGTCGGATCTTGGCGATCTGTTTCATCAGCACGCGCGCCTTCTTCTCCACGCGCGCGTCGCGCCTTGCGGGCACGTCGACATCGTCATCCTCGCCGCCGATCAGCAGACGCCGGTCGCCGGTGGTGCGCATATAGAGATAGGGCCGCGCGGTTTCCCAGACCAGGGTGTGGGTGAGCGGGCCGAGCTGGGCCTCCGAGATCGGATCGGTGACGAAGGCATAGCTGCTGCGGTTGCGCGCGACCTGCTTGGGCAGCCAGTGCTGGCTGGCATAGCCGGCCGCGATCACGACGTGGCGGGCGCGGATGCGCGCACCGTTGTCGGTCGTCGCGACCACATCGCGCGCGCGCGCATCGAGCCGGAGGATCGCGGTGCGGTCGAACACCTGCGCGCCGCGCTTGACCAGCCGCGCGAGCAGGCGCGACGCGAAACGGTAGGGATCGACCTGGGCGGCCTGCTTGCTGCGCAACGCGGCCGGCGCGTCGATCCGGTATTCCGCTTTCAGCGCTTCCGGTTCCAGATATTCGATGTCGAACCCGTGGCGGCGACGCGCCGCGTACTCCTCGCGCAGACTGGCGACATCGCGCTTGCGGCTGGCGTAGTACAGGCTGTCGGCGCGTTCGAAATCCACGTCGCGCAGGCCGCGCGCCACCTCGCCCAGCATGTCGATCGCGTCGCCGCAGGCGCGATACGCCAGCGCGGCATCGGCCTCGCCGTAGCGCTTGGCCAGATCCACCAGATGGGTGTCGATCTCGTACTGCAGCAGCGCCGTGCTGGCGGCCGTGCTGCCCCAGGCAATGTCGCGCTGCTCGACGACGATCACCGAATGCCCGTGCGTGGCGAGTTCGTCGGCGATCAACGCGCCGGTGATGCCGCCGCCGACCACGAGCACGTCGCAGGAAGCATGCGCCTCGAGTCGCGGAAACGCATGCATCAGTCCGTTGCGGACGGCCCAGAAGGGATAACCGCTCTTGAGATCCATGCGCGTGCATCGGAGGGGAGGTGCGACAGCCTAGGCACGGGCGCGTGAATGCGCCGACGACGCGCCCGGCCGGCGCCCGCTAGACTGCGCGCCCCTGCTCCCCTGCGTCCACGATGTCCGTCGTTCCTGCCCCCGCCTCCACCGCCCTGCCGTCCACCGACTGGGACGTCATCGTGCTCGGCGCGGGCGCCGCCGGCCTGATGGCGGCGATTGCGGCAGGCCAGCGTGGGCGTCGCGTGCTGGTGCTCGACCACGCGAACAAGGTCGGCAAGAAGATCCTGATGTCGGGCGGCGGCCACTGCAATTTCACCAATACCGGCACCACGCCGGCGCAGTACCTGTCGCACAACCCGCACTTCTGCAAGTCGGCGTTGGCGCGCTATACGCCGCAGGATTTCATCGAGCTGGTCGACCGCCACGGCATCGCCTGGCACGAGAAGGAACTGGGCCAGCTGTTCTGCGACGGCTCCTCGAAGCAGATCGTGCAGCTGCTGCTCGACGAGGCCGACGCCGTCGGCGTGCAGGTGCGCACGCACTGCGCGGTGCAGCTGCCGCGACGCGTCGACGGCGGCTACGTGATCGACACCGCGGCCGGTCGACTGCGCTGCGCGTCGGTGATCGTCGCCACCGGCGGCCTGTCGATCCCGAGCATGGGCGCGACCGGCTTCGGCTACGACCTCGCGCGTGCCTTCGGCCACACGCTGGTGCCGACGCGCGCCGGTCTGGTGCCGCTGACGCTCAGCGGCAAGCACCAGGAACGGCTGGACGACCTGTCGGGCGTCGCGCTCGATGTCGAAGCCGGCTGCAACGGCGCGTTCTTCCGCAACCGCATGCTGGTCACGCACCGCGGCATCAGCGGACCGGCGATCCTGCAGATCTCGTCCTACTGGCAACCCGGCGACGATCTGCGCCTGGACCTGCTGCCCGGTCGCGATGCGCTGGCGTGGCTGCAGACCCAGCAGGCCGAGCGTCCGGGCACCGAACTGAAGAACGTGCTGGCGGAACTGATGCCGCGCCGGTTCGCGCAACGCCTGTGCGAAATCTGGCTGCCGAACCGGCCGATGAAACAGTTCACCCCGCCGCAGCTGCAGGACACCGCCGCGCTGCTGCAGGCCTGGCCGCTGGTCGCCAGTGGCACCGAGGGCTACCGCACCGCCGAAGTCACATTGGGCGGCGTGGACACCGGCGGCGTATCGTCGCGGACGATGGAATCGCAGCACGCGCCAGGGCTGTATTTCATCGGCGAGGTGCTCGACGTCACCGGCTGGCTCGGCGGCTACAACTTCCAGTGGGCCTGGGCGTCGGGCATGGCCGCGGGCAGCGCGGCGTAAGGAATGTCGTAGGAGCGCGCTCGCGCGCCTGCATGGATCAGGCCGCCTGCGCGTCGGCGCGCGCACGGCGCGTCCGCACCGCATCGGCCAGACGATCGAGCGTGCGCACCGTCGTCTCCCAGTCGATGCAGCCGTCGGTGATGCTCTGGCCGTAGACCAGCGGCGTGCCCGGCACCAGCGCCTGCTTGCCCGCCACGAGATGGCTCTCGATCATCGCGCCGACGATGCGGCGCTCGCCGCCTTCGAGCTGGCGCGCGATGTCGGCGATCACCTTCGGCTGGTTGTCGGGATTCTTGCTGCTGTTGGCGTGGCTGGCGTCGATCATCAGCGCCGCGCGCTGGCCCTGCGCCTGCAGCACGCCGGACGCCGCCTCGACATGCGCCGCATCGAAGTTCGGCGCCGCCCCGCCGCGCAGGATCACGTGGCCATCCGGGTTGCCGGCGGTCGATGCCACCGCGCAGCGCCCGTCCTTGCCGACGGCGAGGAAATGATGCGGATGCGAGGCCGCGCCGACCGCATCCACCGCGATGCGCACGTCGCCGCCGGTGCCGTTCTTGAAGCCGACCGGACACGACAGGCCCGACGCCATCTCGCGATGCACCTGGCTCTCCGTCGTGCGCGCACCGATCGCGCCCCAGGCGACCAGATCGGCGAGGTACTGCGGGCTGATGATGTCGAGGAATTCCACGCCCGCCGGCAGACCCAGCGCGTTGATCTCACGCAGCAGGCCGCGCGCCAGGCGCAGGCCCTTGTCGATGTGGAAACTGCCGTCTAGATCGGGATCGTTGATCAGGCCCTTCCAGCCGATAGTCGTGCGCGGCTTCTCGAAGTACACACGCATCACCAGTTCCAGTGCGTCGCCATGCATGTCGCGCAGCGCGCGCAGGCGGTGCGCGTAGTCCATCGCCGCGACCGGGTCGTGGATCGAGCATGGGCCGACGACGACGATCAGACGGTCGTCCTCGCCGTGCAGGATCGCGTGGCAGGCGGCGCGGGCGTCGGCGACGGTGGTCGACATCGCCTCGCTGCAGGGCAGTTCGGCGAGCAGCACGGCGGGCGGGGTCAAGGGCTGCAGGTCGCGGATGCGGAGGTCGTCGGTGTGCGGGGGCATGGTCGATCTCGAAAACGGCAGGCTGGAAACGAAAAAAGCCGCCAGGGTTTCTGGCGGCTTCCGGGACATACGTGCGACCTGGTGTCAGGGCGCGCGCGGACCGTCCGCCGCCTGTGGCGTCGGAAACGCGTACCAATAGAAGCAGCAGGCGGGGCGCGGGTTCATGGCGCTATTGATAACACGGCACTCCGCGCGGTGCGACGGTTGCAGTCGCGACCATCGCGCCGGACCGCGGTCACTCCGGCAGCAGCGGCGGCTGTGATTCATACCAGTCGCGCGCGCCGGCGATGTGCAGCTTGCGGTCGCCGCCCTGCAGCTCGACGCCCATGCCCAGCACGCCCCAGCGCGCGTACAGATCGCCATCCGGCGTGCCGTCGGCGATGCGCAGCCGCGCCTGCAGATCGATGCGGTCGTTGCGGGCCTGCACGCGGTCGAACACCAGTTCGTTGCCACGCAGACGCAGGTCACCGGTCGCATGCGCTTCGCCGGAATCGATCAGATTGCCGATCCAGCGCGGGAACACGCTGCGCTCGGCAAACAGGCCCAGCAGCACGCTGACATCGCGCATGTCGACGCGTCCACGGCCCGTGAGCTCGAACGGTTCCCGCCAGTCCAGCGTGCCGTCTTCCAATGCGAGCTTGGCCCACCACGGCGCATCGTCGCCGCCCGCTCCGTCGAGCCGCACACCGTCGAGACGCAACGCCATCGCATCGATCTTGTAGCGCCGCCCGACGCGCTGCATCCGTGACAGACGGCTGTCGAGATCGACATTGCCCGACAGCTGCGACGGCCCCAGCGCGACGCGCACATCCTGTCCGCGCACACGCATGCGCCCGCCGATCATCTCGCCGCCATTGTCGAGACGGATGTCGCCGCTGGCATGTCCGCTGCCGCCGACCAGACGCGCACTGTCGCCAGGCAGATAGCGGTTGTAGGTGCGCAGGTCCGGCACCTGCGCATCCTCGAAGCGCAGTCGCGCATCGAGACGTTCGTGGAATTCGGCCAGCGTGCCGGTGGAATTCAGATCCAGTCGCAGATCGCGGCCGCGCAGATCGATCCGGTCCGGCGCGGATTCAGGCGCGAGGGTGAAGCGGTCGAGCACGATGCCGATCGTCGTGCGCTGCCCGGCGTCTGCATCCTCGCGCATGCGCATGCGTGCATGGGCATTGCCGCTGAAACGGTTATCGAGCACTTGCGCGGTCAATGCGGCATCGTCGAGATCGATGCGGCTGCCCGGCTGCAGTTGTCCGTCGTGCAGACGCACGTCGGCATCCAGATCCGCGCGGCCGTCGAAGGCCAGCCAGTCGACGTCACGCAGGATCACGTCGATCCAGCGCAGCGGCACGGCCGGCCATTGCGTTTCGACCGTACCGCCCAGTGCACGCACCGGCCGCAGCCAGTCGTCCGGGCCGATGCGGCGATCGGCAACCCGCAGATCGGCGCGCAGCCACGGCGTGCCCGATGCGGGCGCCGGGACGCGGGCGGCCATCAGGATGGCGTCGGGCGACGTGCGCAGCGCCACCCCCAGCGGATGCCGCAACGGCGTCCCGTCGGCCGCGGTGGAATACACCGGCGCCGACCAGTCGAGCGTGCTGCCGGGCATCAGCACGCCGCGCGCCAGCGTGAGGTCGGCGCGCAGATGGCCGACGAATCCCGCGGTGCCCACAGGCAGCGCATCGTCGTTGCGCGCCACCAGGTCGATGCCCGGCGCAGGCCCGTCCACGCGCATGCGCGCATCCAGCAGCACCAGCTTTTCCTCGCCTTGCGCCTGTTCGCGGATGTGCGCCGGAATCTCGATCTCGAAATCGAGCCTGCCGTCGCGCAGCACGATGACGTCGCTGACCTGCAGCGTCGCGTCGGGCATCGTCAGCGTGGACGGCCCGACTTCCATCGCCCCGCCCTGCAGGGTCTTCTCGAACACGAAGCGCGCCTCACCATGACCGGTCACGCGCGCGTCGTAGAAATCCAGCCGCAACAGACTCGGCGTGGTGATCGCGGAGAAGCGCAGTGTCCAGGGCGACGTGCCCGGACGCACCGTCGTCGGCAGATCGTGCGGCGTGCGCGCGACGTGGACTGACACGTTCTGCGCACGGATCGTGCCGAACGTGATCTTGCGGCCCAGCAGCGGCAGGACCCGGATGCGTCCGTTGGCGCGCGGACTGGCGATCGTCCACAGGTTCGTGCGCGCATGTCCACCCATGACGATGCCACGTGCGTGGATGTGCCCCGGGTACAGACTCATCGCCCAGTCCCAGCGCGCGTGGAAGCGCTCGGGCTTGCGGTTGATCACATCGGCGCCGAAGGCGCTGTTGAGGAACACATTGGCCGCGACGAGATACAGCAGATACAGCACGCACGCGGCGATGCCCGCGCGGCGCAGGCCGGTGCGGTGCGCGCGCCACCACGGATGGGAAGGAGTCGCCGGCATGCCATCAGCATGAGCGACCGGCAGTGAGGACTGCCTCCACGCAGGTGAGCGCGTGGGGCCGGCGGCGTCGCGTCCCGTGTGAAGGCCAAAAAAAACCCCGCCTCGCGGCGGGGTTCTTCGTGGAGCGTTAGTGCAGATGGGGCTGGATCAGAAATCCATGCCGCCCATGCCGCCCATGCCGCCGCCGCCCGGCATCGCCGGCTCTTCCTTTTTCGGCAGCTCGGCGACCATCGCTTCGGTCGTGATCATCAGACCGGCGATCGAAGCCGCGTTCTGCAGTGCCGAACGGGTGACCTTGGTCGGGTCCAGGATGCCGAACGCGATCATGTCGCCGTATTCGCCGGTCGCGGCGTTGTAGCCGTAGTTGCCCGAACCGTCCTTGACGGCATTGAGCACGACGCTCGGCTCTTCACCGCAGTTGGTGACGATCTCGCGCAGCGGGGCTTCCATCGCGCGCAGGGCGATCACGATGCCGTGGTTCTGGTCTTCGTTCGCACCCTTCAGGCCATTGATGGCCTGCAGCGCGCGCACCAGGGCCACGCCGCCGCCCGGGACCACGCCTTCTTCGACCGCTGCGCGCGTGGCGTGCAGGGCGTCTTCGACGCGGGCCTTCTTTTCCTTCATCTCGATCTCGGTCGAGGCACCGACCTTGATCACTGCCACGCCACCGGCGAGCTTGGCGACGCGCTCCTGCAGCTTCTCGCGGTCATAGTCGGACGAGGTGTCTTCGATCTGCGCCTTGATCTGCTTGATGCGGGCTTCGATGCCACCGGTCTCGCCGGCGCCGTCGATGATCGTGGTGTTCTCCTTCGAGACCTGGATTTTCTTGGCGCGGCCGAGGTCGGCGATGGTCGCCTTCTCGAGCGTCAGGCCCACTTCCTCGGAGATCACGGTGCCGCCGGTCAGGGTGGCCATGTCTTCGAGCATCGCCTTGCGACGGTCGCCGAAGCCCGGCGCCTTGACGGCGCAGACCTTGACGATGCCGCGGATCGTGTTGACGACCAGGGTCGCCAGCGCTTCGCCTTCGACTTCCTCGGCGACGATCAGCAGCGGCTTGCCGGCCTTGGCCACGCCTTCGAGCACGGGCAGCAGGTCACGGACGTTCGAGATCTTCTTGTCGTAGAGCAGGATGAAGGGATCATCCAGCTCGGCCGACATCGACTGCTGGTTGTTGACGAAGTACGGCGACAGGTAGCCGCGATCGAACTGCATGCCCTCGACGACGTCGAGTTCGTTGTCCAGGCCCGAGCCTTCTTCAACCGTGATCACGCCTTCCTTGCCGACCTTCTTCATCGCGTCGGCGATGATCGTGCCGATCGACTCGTCGGAGTTGGCGGAGATCGTGCCGACCTGCGCGATCGCCTTGTCGTCGGCCGTCGGCTTGGACAGGTTCTTCAGCTCTGCGACGGCGGCCTTGACGGCCTGGTCGATACCGCGCTTGAGGTCCATCGGGTTCATGCCGGCCGCGACGGCCTTCGAACCTTCGCGGATCAGCGCCTGTGCCAGCACGGTCGCGGTGGTGGTGCCGTCACCGGCGTTGTCGGAAGTCTTGGACGCGACCTCCTTCACCATCTGCGCGCCCATGTTCTCGAACTTGTCGGCCAGTTCGATCTCCTTCGCGACGGACACGCCGTCCTTGGTGATCGTCGGCGCGCCGAAGCTCTTCTCGAGCACGACGTTGCGGCCCTTCGGGCCCAGGGTTGCCTTGACGGCATTGGCGAGAATGTTCACACCACGCACCATCTTGGAACGTGCGTCTTCGCCGAAGCGGATTTCCTTCGCAGCCATTGCGGTATTACCTCAGAAATGAAAGGGGATGGGATGGCGGGCGAGGCCCACCGGGTCGATCGTCGAGTCGCGCGGACGCCGGGGCGTCCGCCGCGGATCAGCCGACGATCGCGAGGACGTCGTCTTCCTTGACGATCTTGTATTCGACGCCGTCGGCCTTGTAGGCGCTGCCGGCGTACTGACCGTAGATCACGATGTCGCCGACCTTGACCTTCGGCGCGCGCACGCTGCCGTTGTCCAGGGCCTTGCCTTCGCCGACGGCGACGACTTCACCCTTGGTGGGCTTTTCCTTGGCGTTGTCCGGAATCAGGATGCCGCCGGCGCTCTTCTCTTCGGCCTCGACAGGCTTGACCACGATGCGGTCGTAAAGCGGCTTCAGGTTGCTCATTACAGCCTCGCTAAGTGATTGATTGGAAAGAAATCGGACGCCGATTCTAGCACTCGCCCTGCGGGAGTGCCAGAAACCCTGGCGCACGCACCCGGCAGAACCGGGGCCGCACCGGAGATGGGCGCGGGGAATTGGATTACAAGGGCGGGAGGCGAAAGAATTCCGGCGCCCGGACCAGGACCGGGTGCGCCTCGGCCCGGCACGCGGGCGATCGCCCGTGCAGGCGCTGCGGCCGGATGCGCCGGGCGCGCCCCGCCGGCACGCGGCGCGATCTGCACCGGTCAAGAAGATCGTCGTGCGGCTGTCAGCGCCGCGCGGTCATCCGCAGGCGCGGGCGCTCGAAAACAGTGCCCGGTACGCGCCGGACACGCCTGGACTCAGCGGAACCGCCAGGCCGCGAGCAGCATCGTCTCGCCGTCGTTGGGCTGCTTGATGCTGGCATTGGAGATGTGCCGGGCCAGCAGCGAGAACCGGTCCCAGCGCCAGCCCACCGTGCTGACGAACTGCGGATTGCCCGACAGCGCACTGGTCCGCCCGGCCTGTACGCCCACGCCGAAGCCGGCCACGAATCCGTTGTCGCGCTCGTAGCGCGCGCCGCCGTGGAAGACGCCGGCGTCTTCGGACAGGTCGAATCGCGTGTTGTCGCGACCGCGCACGTAGATCGCGCCCACGTCCCAGCGCAGCACGCCGTTCCGGGTGCGGCGCCATTCGGGCAGCCAGGCCGCGCTGGCGACGAACGTGGTCTCGTTCTCGCGGGTCGCGGACGCGCCTACACCGATATCGACGGGCGCGCTCTGGGCAGCGACGGGAAGGGCGGCGCAGGCGAGCGCGGCTGCGGCAATGAGGGAGGTAATCGGGCGCATCGAGCTCTGTGGGAATCGCGGCGCGATTCGTCTGGCAACGGGAAGTCGGAAATTATACCGACCGGTTCACTAATGCGTGGGGCCGCCTGACGGGATGCTGCGTCCCCGTCGGCGCGCAAGCGTGGAGTCGGACGCGTGGAGGCGCCGTGCACGGGTGCACCGGCGTCGCGCTTCGGCACTGCGCCACCCGCAGCGACGCAGCGGTCGAGACTTCGGCCGCCCGTGTTCCCGCCTCCGTGCGGCTTGCGAGCATCCGCTGCCGGACCGGCCAGCTGGTCCCGGGCGGGGTACATCTGGGCCACGGGTGGCCCGGGCCGTCGATGATCAGGCCTGGGCGCACACGCCGCCGGCGCTGAACTGCTGTTCGGCATCCGTCGCGGCGGCCTGCGATACTGGCGCGATGCGCGCGCTCTCCTCCGAAGTCATGTCAGGCCGCGATCGCCGGCTCTCCTTCTTTGCGGGCGCGCCGGCCCGCGTGATCGCGGGACTGCTGGCCGGCCTCCTGCTGCTGGCCGGGCTGCCGGCCCGGGCGCAGGGCATCGGCTTCGACGACGTCCTGCCGGTCGACGAAGCGCTGCGGGTCTCCACCGAAGCGGTCGCGCCGGACCGGATCGAGATCCGCTGGGCCATCGCCGACGGGTATTACCTCTACCGCCACCGCATGGGCGCGCGGGTGGAGGCCGGCTTCAAGACCAATCCCCTGCAGTTGCCGGACGGCCGCAAGCACACCGACGAGTTCTTCGGCGAGGTCGAGACGTATCGCGGCCAAGTCACCGCCGTCCTGACCGGCGCGCCGGCCGACGGCGTCGACCGGGTGCAGGTCGAGGTGAAGTACCAGGGCTGCGCGGATGCGGGCATCTGCTATCCGCCGCAGACGCGCACCCTGCAGGTCGCCTTGCCGCGCGGCGCAGGCCGCGCGCCGACCACTCGCGATTCCGGCTTCGCTGCGCTGGGCCAGGCGCTTGGCGGCAACAGCGCGGGGCGCGCGCCGACCCTCATCGGCGCGAACGATGCCCTGCCGCCGGAGCGCGCGTTCGCATTCGAGGCCATCGCGGGCGACGGCGACACGATCCTGCTGCGCTTCACCCCAGCCACGGGCTACTACCTCTACCGCGACCGCAACCGCTTCGAGGTGCGCGGCGTCGAAGGCATCCGTGCCGGCGCGCCGCGCTGGCCCAAGGGACAAGCGCATCACGATGCGCATTTCGGCGACGTCACCGTCTACTTCGACCAGGTCGACGTGCCGTTGCCGCTGGTACGCACGACGTCCGCCGCGGCGGACGTCGATGTCGTCGCGACCTTCCAGGGCTGCCAGAGCGAAGGCATCTGCTATCCGCCGATGACCCGCACGGTGCGCGTCGCGCTGCCGGCAGGGCGCGCGCAGACCGTCGCCGAAGCGGCTGCGGCACTGGCGGGCACTGCGTCGGGGGATGCGTCCCCCACGGCCCCGTCCGGCGCGTCCGAGGTTGCCGGGGCGCCTGAAGCGCCGGCACCCGCGACATCCGGCGCCCTCGACACGTCCGCAGGGCCGGGCGCGGCAGCCGACGCCGCGGATGCCAGCGCCGACAACGCGGCGCGTACACGGCCGCCCGGCGACGCGTCGATCGGCCTGTTCGCCGCACTCGGCTTGGCCCTGCTCGGCGGTTTGCTGCTGAATCTGATGCCCTGCGTGCTGCCGATCCTGTCGCTGAAGGTGCTGGGCATCGCGAAGAGCGGCGGCAGTCGCGCCGCCGCGCGCTCGCACGCGCTCTGGTACACGGCCGGCGTGCTGGTCGCGTTCGCCGCGGTCGGATTACTGGTGATCGCGCTGCGCGCCGCCGGCCAGGCGCTGGGCTGGGGCTTCCAGTTGCAGCAGCCGTGGTTCGTCGCGGCGCTGGCCTATCTGATGTTCGCGGTGGGCCTGAGCCTGTCGGGTGTGTTCACTCTCGGCGGGCGCATCGGCAACGTCGGGCAGGCCCTCGCCGGGCGCACCGGTCCGGTCGGCGACTTCTTCACTGGCGTGCTGGCCTGCGTGGTCGCCAGCCCATGCATCGCGCCGTTCATGGGCGGCGCGCTGGCCTATGCGTTCACCGCGTCCACGCCGATGGCGCTGGCGGTGTTCCTGATGCTGGGCCTGGGCCTCGCCCTGCCGTTCCTGCTGATCGGCCTGGTGCCGGCGCTCGCCGACCGCCTGCCGAAACCCGGCGCGTGGATGGAGACGCTGAAGCAGGTGCTGGCGTTCCCGATGTATCTCACCGCCCTGTGGCTGGCTTGGGTGCTCGGCAAGCAGCGCGGCGTCGATGCGATGGCGCTGCTGGTGGCCGGCATGACCGTGCTCGCGCTGGCGCTGTGGTGGTTCGAACGCCGTCGCTGGACCGGCCACGCGCTGCATCGCGGCCTCGCGCTGGCGCTCGCCCTGGTGGCGCTGCTGCCGGTGTTCGCCGTTGGGATGCTGACCGCCCCGGTGGCCACGACCGCTGCGGCCAGCGCCGACGGTGCGCGGATCGCCTACGCCGCCGACCGTCTGGCCGCCTTGCGCGCCGCCGGCACGCCGGTGTTCGTCAACATGACCGCCGACTGGTGCGTGACCTGCAAGGCCAACGAACGCCGGGTGCTGTCGGGTGACGCCTTCAAGACGGCGCTGGCCGATGCCGGGGCGGCCTACATGGTCGGTGACTGGACCAATGTGGATCCGGAGATCGGTGCCTTCCTCGAAGCGCACGGCGCCGTCGGGGTACCGCTCTACGTGGTGTATCCCGCCGGCGGCGGTGACGGTGTGGTGCTGCCGGCGCTGCTCAGCGATGCGATCGTCGTCGACGCGCTCGGGCGCGCGGGACCGGGTCCGTGAAGGTCGGGCCGCTGACGGTCGTCGTGATCGCGGTCGTCGCCGGCGGTCTCGGCGTGCTCGCCAGCCTGTTCGTCGGTGGTCCGGGACCGCTGCTCGGCACCGAGACCGGGCAACACCTGTATGCCGACACGCTCAGCGCCACCGCGCCTGCGCCGCCGCAAGGCGTGACCGTCGCGCGCCGCGGCGACGTCATCGCGCCCTTCGAGGTCGCCGGTCTCGATAGCCCGGTGCTGCAGCTGCCGGCCGCCTATGCGGGTCGTCCGGTGCTGGTGAACCTGTGGGCCAGCTGGTGCGGCCCCTGCATCGAGGAGATGCCGGAACTCGACCGGTTCGCCCGCGCGCAGGGTGATACCGGGGTACAGGTGCTCGGGATCGCGCTCGACGACGCCGACGCCGTTCGCGCGTTTCTCGACCGCATTCCGGTGGCCTACCCCATCGCCCTCGATGCACCGGGGCCGGCCGATGCCGGCGTGCGTCTGGGCAATCCGCGCGGCGTGTTGCCCTATACCGTGCTGCTGTCGCCCGACGGCCGGTTGCTGAAGCAACGGATCGGGCCGTTTGCCCACGGTGAGATCGACAGCTGGGTCAAGCCCTGACGGCGAAAATTCAAACGGGCGTTTAAAATCGTCAAACGTCTGCGAACTGGACACCATCGGGGACATCCCGCAGACTTCGCGCACCCGCCGCACCGCGTCCCCGATGGCCTCGATCCTCGTCCTGCACGGCCCCAACCTCAACCTGCTCGGCACCCGCGAGCCGCAGGTCTACGGGCACGCGACCCTGGCCGACATCGACACTGCACTGCAGACGACCGCACAGGCCGCCGGCCACACGCTGGAGAGCCTGCAGTCGAATGCCGAGCACGTGCTGGTCGACCGGGTGCAGGCCGCCCGCAGCGACGGCACCGCGCTGATCCTGCTCAACCCCGCCGCGCTCACCCACACCTCGGTGGCCCTGCGCGACGCGCTGGCCGCGGTGGCGCTGCCGTTCTACGAGATCCACCTGTCGAACCCGCACCGCCGGGAGCCGTTCCGCCACACCAGTTACTTCAGCGACCTCGCCATCGGCGTGGTCTGCGGTTTCGGCGCCGACAGCTACCGCTACGCACTCGACGCCGCGATCGCCCGGCTGCGCGCCGGCTGAGACCCGCTCCCAACCCTTCCGTTCCGTCTTCGCGCGATTGCGCGACCCACGCAAAGAGAGAGGCCCGCATGGACCTGAGAAAGATCAAGAAGCTCATCGACCTGCTCGAAGAGTCCAATCTGACCGAGATCGAGATCAAGGAAGGCGAGGAATCGGTGCGTCTGTCGCGCAATTCGGCCGCCGCGCCGATGATGTACGCGCAGGCACCGGCGCCGGCCGCACCGCGTCCGGCCGAACCGGTGATGCCGATGAGCTCGCCGGTCGATGCCGCCACGGGCGGCACGCCGAAGGCCGCGGACGACGAGCTGCCCCCGGGCCAGGTGGCCAAGTCGCCGATGGTCGGCACCTATTACGCGTCTCCGGCGCCGGACAAGCCGGCCTTCGTGACCGTGGGCCAGTCGGTCAAGGTCGGCGACACGCTGGGCATCATCGAGGCGATGAAGATGTTCAACCCGATCGAGGCCGAGACCTCGGGCACGGTCGTCGCGATCCTCTGCGAGAGCGGTCAGCCGGTCGAGTTCGACCAGCCGCTGTTCGTGATCGGCTGAGGCCGCCGCGATGCTGGAGAAAGTCGTCATCGCCAACCGCGGTGAGATCGCGCTGCGCATCCTGCGCGCGTGTCACACCCTCGGCATCCGTACGGTCGCGGTGCACTCCACCGTCGACCGCAACCTCAAGCACGTGGCGATGGCCGACGAATCGGTCTGCATCGGCCCGCCGCCCTCCGCGCAGAGCTATCTCGACATGCCGGCGATCATCGCCGCGGCCGAGGTCACCGATGCCCAGGCGATCCACCCGGGCTACGGTTTTCTCAGCGAGAACGCCGATTTCGCCGAGCGCGTCGAGCAGTCGGGCTTCATCTTCATCGGGCCGAAGGCCGAGACCATCCGCCTGATGGGCGACAAGGTCGAGGCGATCCGCGCGATGAAAGAGGCCGGCGTGCCCTGCGTGCCCGGCTCCGGCGGCCCGCTCGGCGACGACGCGGCGACCAACGTGAAGATCGCCCGCGAGATCGGCTATCCGGTCATCGTCAAGGCGGCCGGCGGCGGCGGTGGACGCGGCATGCGCGTGGTCCACACCGAGGCCGCGCTGGTCAACGCGATCGCGACGACCAAGCAGGAAGCCAAGGCCGCGTTCTCGAACGACATGGTCTACATGGAGAAGTTCCTCGAGAACCCGCGTCACGTGGAGATCCAGGTGCTGGCCGACGGCCAGGGCGGCGCGATCCATCTGGGCGAGCGCGACTGCTCGATGCAGCGCCGCCACCAGAAGGTCGTCGAGGAGGCGCCGGCGCCGGGGATCACGGCCGAGGCGCGGGCGGAGATCGGCAAGGTCTGCGTGGATGCCTGCATCCGCATCGGCTATCGCGGCGCGGGCACGTTCGAGTTCCTCTACGAGGACGGCCGCTTCTACTTCATCGAAATGAACACCCGCATCCAGGTCGAGCATCCGGTGACGGAACTCGTGACCGGCATCGACCTGGTGCGCGAGCAGCTGATGATCGCCTCGGGCCACAAGCTGTCGATCAAGCAGGAAGACGTGGTGCTGACCGGCCATGCGATCGAGTGCCGCATCAACGCCGAGGACCCGGACACCTTCATGCCCTCGCCCGGCACGATCCGGCACTTCCACGCGCCGGGTGGCCCGGGCGTGCGCGTGGACACGCACGTCTACGAAGGCTATGCGGTGCCGCCGAACTACGACTCGATGATCGGCAAGCTGATCGTGCACGGCGCCGATCGCGAACAGGCGATCTGCCGTATGCGCGTGGCGCTGTCGGAGATGGTCGTCGACGGCATCAAGACCAATATCCCGCTGCAGCAGCGGATCATGCGCGACCAGGGCTTCGCGGCCGGTGGACAGAACATCCACTATCTCGAGAAGCGCCTCGCCGAGCGCAAGAACAAGACGCTGGCGATCGGCTGAGGCATCTCCGGGCGTCGCCTGCGCGGCGCCCGGACCGCTCAGTCCGCCCGATCCGGAAACGCGCGACGCAGGGCTGCGTCCAGACGGATCGGCCGCGCCCAGCGATCGAAGCTCGACACCAGCCCGCGACGCACGCGCACGAATGTCTCCGTGCCGGGGCCTGCGTCCAACCGGTCGAGCACCCCGCGCCATCCGGCAGCCGGATCGCGCCGCCATTCGGCGATGATCTCGCGGCAGGTCCGCCCCAGCGACCGCGCCGTCGCGCAGGCCAGATACACGTCCGCCGGCCGCGCGCCGGCTGCCAGCAACTCGTCGACGAACGCGCGCGGCGCGCTCTGGTAGCGCACCAGCTCGTCCACGAACGCGCCGCGATAGCGGCCGGCATAGAGGTCGACGTCTGCGAGCCAGGTGTCGAGCCAGACATCTCCGGTAAGCGACGGCGCCACGTCCGCAGGCGCCGTCGTGCCTGCGGGCGCGTCCTGCGCGAGCACAGGCGCCACCGGGGCGATCAGCAGCAACGCGATCAGGACGGAACGGATGGGCATGGTGACGTGCTCCTCGAATGGCCGGGAGGTCGCGTGGGCGCCGTTGACCCGGATGCGTGCAGGCGACCGCGTGACCACGACGCCCCCGCGACGCACGGCGAACGACCATAGCCCACCCCTGCGATACAAGGACAGCCGCGATGACCGCCCTCCCCACCCGCTCCCGCACCGCCCGCATCTGGCGCTGGAGCCTCGGCATCGGTGTGGCCGTCGTACTGCTGGGCGTCTGGTGGCTGGCGCTCGACCGGTTCGCCGCGCGGATCGGCCTCGACGCGGAAAGCAGCCTGCGCGAACTGCCGCGCAGCGAGGACAACCGCCTGCGGGCGGATTGATCCGCCTACCACGGACCGCGCGTCCGGTCAGCGCGCGGCGATGACCAGCGTGCCCGGACGCCCGCCCTGGTGCCACCAGTCGCCCGTTGCCGTTACGCGCAGGGCGATGCTGCCCTTGCGCATCGCCAGGTCGTCACCGGCCTCGCCACTGGCGACGTAGGCGCCGATCACGTCGCGCGGATCCTCGAGACCGCTGAAGCTCGCCGCGCCCGCATCGATGCGCAGGGCGTCGCCGCCGTCGGCTTTCACGCTGACCCGCACGGGCAACGTCCGCCCGTCGTCGCATCGCAGTTCGCCGATGCCGCGCGCGGTGCGGTGACGCGCCGACCAGTCACCGGCCGTGAACGCCAGTTCGCAGCGCATCGCCTCGGCTGCGACCCCCGTGGCCGGGACGCCCGCGAGTGTGCAGAGCACCAGGGCGCACGCTGGCAGTGGGTGGAATCGACGGACACGACATGGAATGCGCATGGGCCCAACGCTAGCAGAAGCGCCTGGCGGACACACGCCGCAGTCTGTGACTGCGGCATGGCAATGGTTTGCGCGAGGCGCGCGTCACGCGCGCGGTGCAGCCGTCAGCGCCAGCGGCGATCGCGCGCGCGGTCCTGGCGCGGATCGTAGTACTGCACGGTGCAACGACCGCGACGGTCGCAGCTCTCGCGGCGCACCTGGTGGTTGTTGCGCCAGCCGTGCGCCGGTGCGTGACGCGGCGGTCCCTTGTGACGCGAGTAGTAGCGCGCGTCGTAATGCCGCGGCGCCATCCGGTAGTAGACCGGGCGGCCGCGATGGTCGTACGACACGCGCAGACGGTCGTTGTAGTTCCCGCGGTAGTACGGCTGGTTGCCGCGCAACACCACATCGGCGACATCGACGATGACCTGCACGAGGTCGTCGCCGGACTGTGCATGCGCCGGCGCCGGCGCAAGCGCGGCGGCCGACAGGCCGACAGCGAGCAGGCCGGGCGCAATCCATCGGGTCAGGGGGTTGGTGATCATGACGTCTCTCCAGTGGGCCGCCACCGCAGCGGCCATGGGGCCAACATGGCGCGTCCGGAATGAACAGGCGTGCAATTTCCCCGCGCAGGCCGCGTGCCGGGCAGCGACGTAAAGAATCGGTTCAAACTGGAACCGTTTACCGCCGTTGAAAGCGTTTACGCCGACGATACGCGCAGCAGACGTCAGGCCTCGCGCGGCGTCCTCGCGCATACAGCCAAGGCGTCGACAGCTGCGGGCAGTGCGTCCGGCGCGGCAACCACGCGCATCCTGGGCGCCTGGTCCTGGTCCGTCGGGATCTCCGCCGCGGTCTCGTGCGCCCAGGTGGTGCGGTACGGCATGTGCACGCCCCAGCCGCCGAGCGCGAGGACCGGCGCGATGTCCGAACGCAGCGAATTGCCGATCATCAGGAACTGCCCCGCGTCGATCCCGAACTCGGCCAGCAGCCGGGCATAGGTCGGCGGATCCTTCTCGCTGACGATCTCGATGCGCCGGAACAGATCCGACAGCCCGGACTCGCGCACCTTGGCCTCCTGATGGAACAGGTCGCCCTTGGTGATCAGCACCACGTCGAACTCCACGGCCACCGCTTCGACCGCCTTGCGGATGCCGGGCAACAGTTTGACCGGATGCCGCAGCAGGCCTTTCGCCATCTCGACGATGCGATGCAGATCCAGGGCAGCGATACGCCCCCCGGTGATCTGCGTCGCCGACTCGACCATCGACAGCGCCATGCCTTTCACGCCGTAGCCGAAGACCGCGATGTTGGCCGTCTCCACCGCATACAGCGCGTCGAGCACCCGCACATCGGCCAGATCGACATAGCCACCGACGATCCGCTCGAATTCGGCCTGCGCGTCGTCGAAATAATCCTGGCTGCGCCAGAGCGTGTCGTCGGCGTCGAAGCCGATCATGCGGAGTCCGGTCATGCGTGCAGTATGCGCCGGCGTGTCAGGCAAACATCGCGGCGTGCCACGAAAAAGGGCGGCCCGAAGGCCGCCCCAAGGCGCGTGATCACATGCATCGATCACGTCATGCATGCGCCGCAATCACTCCTCCGCAGCGCCCGCGCCTGCTGCCTGGCGGTTCACGAAGTCGCGATATTCCTCGGGCGTGATGAAGCCATCACCGTCGGCGTCGACTTCACTGAACACCTGCGCGAGGCCTTCGAGGCCTGCCGCTTCCGCCTGGCTGAGCTTGCCGTCGCCATCGGCATCGAGATCGGCCCAGGTGACCTGGCCCTGCTGGGCCTGCGGCGCTTCGGCCGTGGCGTCCTGCGCATAATCCTGCGTCGTGGTCGCAGCCTCGGTGGTCGGCGGCGCCTGCGTGGTGGAGGCGGCCGGATCCTGCGCGAATGCCATCGGCATGGCCATGGCAACACCCAGGGCGATCATCGCGGTCAGCGGCTTGCGTGCATTCTTCATGAGCGTCTTCTCCGTGTTTCAGAACTTGGGTTTGTTGCGCGGGGTGGTGATGCGTCCTCGTCGGGGATACCGCACGGAAGCCACCTTGCAGGCGGTCGAATGAACCGGGCGGAGACCGCGGACGCGCGACTTACGAACGCTTAACCACAGAGCGTGCCACGCGCTCTAGTGCAATCGTTCGCGGCAGGTGAGCGCAAGCCGCGGAACCCCTTCGCACAGGCGATGCGGACGTGCACACATTTGCGTCCACTGGACGTCCTGATGCGCCCGGCGCGCTGAATCGAACACAACGTTTACGATCTCCGCCGCGCGCCCCACCAGAGCGCGCCATGGCAGGCGCTATGCGACACTCGGGTTCACCCTGATTGCGCCCCGGAGATCGGCATGACACGCACGCGACCCCTCGTTCTCACCACCCTGGCTGCCTCGCTGCTGTGGCTGTCAGGCTGTAACGGCAATGCCGCCAACGGGACGGCGACACAGGACGCCGCCTCGCCCCAGGCGACTGCCGCCGATACCGGCGCGGCGCCGGCCGCCGATGCGATCGAAGGCCTGCCGTTCGCGAGCACGGCCGTGGCGACGTTCAACGAGCCCTGGGCGATCGGCTTCCTGCCGGACGGCAGCGTGCTTGTCACCGAGAAGAGCGGCGTGCTCAAGCACGTGACGCTGCCGGGCGGCGAGGTCCGCGAGATCTCGGGCGTGCCGGCCGTCGCCTACACCGGCCAGGGCGGGCTCGGCGACGTGAAGCCGCATCCGCAGTTCGCGCAGAACGGCATCGTGTACCTGAGCTTCGCGGAAGAAGGCGAAGGCGGCCGCGGCGCGGCCGTCGCACGCGGACGCCTCGATCTGGAAGCCGGTGCACTGCAGGACGTCTCGGTCGTCTGGCGCCAGGTACCGAAGGTCGATGGCGCGGGACACTACGGCCATCGCATCGCATTCGATGGCGACGGCAAGCTGTGGATCTCGTCGGGTGAGCGGCAGAAGTTCGATCCCTCGCAGAACATGCAGTCCAACCTCGGCAAGGTCGTGCGTCTGAACGACGATGGCAGCGTGCCCGACGACAATCCGTTCGCCGGCAAGGGCGAGGTCGCCTCGCAGGTCTGGTCGCTCGGCCACCGCAACCCGCTCGGCATCGCCTTCGATGCGCAGGGCCGGCTGTGGAACAGCGAGATGGGGCCGGCCGGCGGCGACGAACTCAACCTCGTCAAGCGCGGCGCGAACTACGGCTATCCGATCGTCTCCAACGGCGACCACTACGATGGTCGCGAGATTCCCGACCACGACACGCGCCCCGAGTTCGAGAAGCCGGCGATCACGTGGACGCCGGTGATCTCGCCGTCGAGCCTGGCCTTCTACAGCGGCACGCTGTTCCCGGCGTGGACCGGCAACGCCTTCATCGGCGGCCTGTCGGGCCAGGCGCTGGTCCGCGTGGAGATCGACGGCGACAGCGCGCGCGAAGCCGAGCGGTTCCCGATGGGTGGGCGCATCCGTGATGTCGCGCAGGGCCCGGACGGCGCGCTGTACGTGATCGAGGACGGCAAGGACGGCCGCCTGATCCGGCTGGCGCCGCGCGCGGGCTGACCGCCCACGCGTCGCAACGCAGGCCGCGGGACACCGCGGCCTGCGTCGTTTTAGGAACTTCAGATTTCCGGCCGCTCGACCGGATTGCCCAGCGCCGCGCGGTAGCGCACGTACAGCGCCTGCACCTTGTCGATGTAGGCGCGCGTCTCCGCATACGGCGGCACGCCGTCGAACCGCGTGACCGTGCCGATGCCCGCGTTGTAGGCGGCGAGCGCGAGCGTGCGGTCGCCGTCGTAGCGGCGCAGCAGACCGCGCAGATGGCGCGCGCCGGCGCGGATCGATTCGGCCGGCGCGTCCGGATCCACGACCCCGTAGTCGGCAATGACATCCGGCATCAGCTGCATCACCCCACGCGCGCCCTTCGGCGACACGGCCGTGGCATCGAAGCCGCTTTCGGCGTGGGCGATCGCGCGCAGCCAGGCTTCGTCGAGTCCATAGGTCTTCGCATTCGCCGCGAACAGCGCCGAGTGCGGCTTCAGCTGTGGCGCGCCGACGTTGCCCAGGCCTGCGTGGGCGGGCTCGCCGGGCGGCGTCTGTGCGGTGAAGCGCAGGTACTCGCGCGACCCCGGCAGCCGGCGCGTGCCGTAGACCATCACGCCGTCCTGCTCGCGCTCGTACAGCACGCCGCTGAAGACGCCCATCGCGCCCCACAGATTCGGCGTCTGCACCGCGTCGTCGGCGATCTCGCGCGCTTCGCATTTCGACCCCGGCTCGGGCGCGGTCGACAGGCTCACCGTGCCGCCCTTGACGCAGCGCCACACGGTCCGCGCCTCGACCGGCGCGGCGGCCACGAGCGCGGTCGCGATCACGATGGCCGGCCAACGGTGCGACATGGACGGGAGCTGGGGCATGGCGGCACCGGAGACGGGGCGCGGCCTTCGAGGCCGCCGTGGGTGCACATTGTGTCGGAACGCCTGTGCAGCCATGATCGTCGCCCCCCGAACGAGCCCTCCCCCGATGCCGCACTGGTCGTCGCTGATCCGGGACATCCCGGACTTTCCAAAACCCGGCATCGTGTTCAAGGACATCACGCCGGTCCTCGCCGATGCACGCGGCTTCGCCGATGCGATCGACGCGATGGCCGCCCCGTGGCGCGACGCGGTGCCCGACGCCTTCATCGGCATCGAGTCTCGCGGTTTCATCTTCGCCGCCGCGCTCGCCCATGCGCTGGGCACGGGCTTCGTCCCGGTGCGCAAGCCGGGCAAGCTGCCGGCGCGCACGCTGTCGCACGACTACGCACTCGAATACGGCAGCGACCGGCTGGAAATGCACGCCGATGCCTTGCCGCCCGGCGCACGCGTGGTGCTGGTCGACGATGTGCTCGCCACCGGCGGTACGTTGCGCGCCGCGTTGTCGCTCGCACGCCGGCAGGGCGCGGCCGTCGTCGGCGCCGCGGTACTCGTCGAACTACCCGAGCTCGAGGGCCGCGCACGCTGGGACAGCGACGCGCCGCTGCACGTCGCCCTGCAGGGCTGACTTCCCGGCGCGCTGACGCCTACTTGGGCAGGCTGTCGGCAGATCGGTCCGGAGCCTGCGATGCGCGTCGAACATCTGGTTCTCGGCCCCAACGACTGGGTGCCGAACAATCCATCAATCGCGGTGCGCGTGTATCGCGGGCTGCGCGCAGCCGACGGCCACGTGCTGGATGCGCCGGCCTTCGAGCGCACGTTCGCGTCGCACGGCTGGCCGCCGGACTGGCGCGGTGGCGTCTACGCCTATCACCACTACCATTCGACGGCGCACGAAGTGCTGGGCGTGTACGCGGGTCGCGCGCGATTGGAGATTGGAGGGCCGGACGGCAGCATCTTCACGCTTGAAACAGGCGACGCGCTGTATTTGCCGGCGGGCACCGGACATCGCTGTCTCAATTCCGACGACGCGTTCCGCGTGGTCGGTGCCTATCCCGATGGACAGGACTGGGATCTGCAGCGCGATGCGCCGGATGCGACGACGCGCGCGCGCATCCATGCGCTGCCGGCGCCGCCGCGCGATCCCACCGACGGCGCGCCGTTCTAGCGTTGCGTCAGGGGGTTGCAGGCGCCGGCGGCGCACCGCGCTTGGCCTGCTCGAGCAACGCCGCGAAACGCGCCTGACGCAGCTGGTCGCCGAGCGTCGTGCACTGGGGACCGACCGGGCGTGACGCGAGCTGCGTGCGCATGGTGCCGGCCACCTGGTCGAACTGTGCGTCGACGGCCTGGACCGTCGCGGCGAACTCGGGCGAATCGGGCTTGCGGCCCTTCGCGGCCACGTAATCGGGGTTGTTCAGGCGGAACTGCGTCACGCCGGTGTCGAGCGCCTGTGCGCCGGCCGGATCCTTGGCGCAGAACTCGCGGAAGACCTCGATCTGCCGGTCGAAGACGTGTGCGCCCATGTAAGCGGCCTGGGTGTCGTCGAGCGGGGCCTGGGCGAATGCCGGTGCGCCGACGGCGGCAAGGGACAGCGCAAGACAGGCGGTGCGCAGGATCGTCATGGGGAAACTCCGGAGCGGTCGGGGGAAGCGCGGACGATAGCGCTGCGATGTGAGATTTTCGTCAGTCGTCGTCGACGTCTCCGTCGGGGTCGTCGTCCATCTCGTCGGCGGCCTCTGGCACCGCGGGTTCGAGCAGGGTGTAATCGTCGACGTCGCGGCTGCGGATCCGCTTCGAGACGGGATAGGCCTCGAGTGCCGGCTGCGGCGTGCCGGCGATCCGAGCGGGATCGGGTGCGGGACCGGACAGCCAATCGAGAATGTTCGCAGCCGGCAGGAACAGCGGCCCGTCAGGCGAGAGCGGCCGTGGGATCGCGGTGTTCGGCATCGTCAGCAGTGCGAACGAGGCCAGCGGCGGCGGCTCGCGTTCCCACAGATCCCACACGCCAGCTGCGAACAGCAGGTCGCCACTACGCGACTGGATGAAATGCGGCACGGGATGTGCGCCGCTACGGTCCCATTTGTAATAGCCGTTCATCGGCACGACGCACCGGCGCGATGCCCACGGCCTCGCGTAGATGCGACTGGTCGGTGCGCGATTGAGGCGCGCAGTGATCGTGCTGTACGCGGTTTCCGGCAGCTTCGACCAGCGCGGCACCAGTCCCCAGCGCAGCATATCCACGGCGACTTCGCCGTCGTGCATGACCAGCGCGAGTGCAGCGCCGTTGGATGCGATGTTGTAGCGCGGCGGCGCGTCCGACAGCGCAGACGCAAGCGTCGGCGGCAGACCGGACGGTACGGCGTCGGCGGCGATGGCCTGCACGAATCTACGCATCTGCCGGCTCCGGATCGACGAGGTGGTGCGCGCGATGCGACATGCCGCAAGCCTGCGATGCCGCACGTGAAGCAGGTGCGGATTTCACGCGTGCATGTCGCGACCGCGGCCACGGTGGCACGTCCCCGAACCGAGACGCTGCCATGCAGATGCCGAACCCTTCGCACCCGCCCACGCCGCCCGATGACGTGCCCGGCAGCATTCCGCATCCGATGCACGATCCGATGCCGGACCAGCCGGTCGATCCGCCGCTGCCGACGCCCGGCGATCCCGAGCGCGACCCGCAGCCCATGCAGGACCCGCCGGCGCCGAACCAGCCGCAGGATCCACCGCAGACGTATTGAGTACACGGCGCACGATCAGCGCGATGCGCCGCGGCGCGTGTCGCGATCCGGCGCCTGGACCTGGGCCGCGCGCGCTGGCGTGCAAAGGCGTCGGCGCCACGGCCGGGCCGGTCCGGCGCGCGGCAGGCGCCCGGCGTCCGGCCGACAGCACGTCCTAGAGCGCGACGGCGACCGCCGCGCCCGTCACGTCACGATGCGCATCCGGGCGTTCCGACTCGGCCGGTGCATAGGTGCGCGCGCGCTCGTAACCACCGTCGGCACCGAACACGCGGACGATCGCGCCGCTCGCAACGATCAGCGGATTCGCGGCCAGCGTGTCGAATGCGGACGAGTGCGTCGCGTGATGCGAGGGTGCGGCGTCGCCGGCGGCGGCCAGCTCCCAGTCGAAGGTGGCGGCGTTGTGCCGCAGGGTGAAACTGAGTGGAGGCATTGCGGAGGTGTCCATCGACGGCGGGGAGCGCCGGGCACTGCGGCATCCTCACAGCTGCGGCATGACGGCATCGTGTGTGACGCCCGCAAGGTCGATGCGTGGCGCCCGGTGATGCGGCATTCGCGCGCGGCCCACGCGATACCCGGCACGCTGCCCGCATGCGTCCTCTGCCCCGCCGTTTCTATGCCCGCGATGCGCAGGTCGTCGCCCCCGAGCTGCTCCACAAGGTGCTGATCACCACGGACGGACGCCGCGCGCGCATCGTCGAAGTCGAAGCCTATTGCGGCCGGGACGATCCGGCGGCGCATTCGTTCCGCGGACCGACGCCGCGCAACGCCGTGATGTTCGGCGCTGCCGGGCATCTGTATGTCTATTTCATCTACGGCATGCACTGGGCGATCAACGCGGTCTGCGGACACCGTTCCGGTCATGGCGTCCTGATTCGCGCAGCGGAGCCTCTGGCGGGACTGGAGTGCATGGCCGAGGCCCGGCGCACGGCAACGCCGACGTTGCTGGCCTCCGGGCCAGGACGATTGGCGCAGGCACTGGGCGTCACGCGCGCGGACGCCGGTCTCGATATCACCCGGCGCACGTCCCGCATCTGGATCGGCGATGACGGGCTGCCGCCGCCTGACGCGCCGTCGGTTACGACCCGCATCGGTATCCGGCATGCGGTGGACGCACCCTGGCGCTTCTGCGTGCCGGGCAGCCCCCATGTCTCGAAACATCGCGGGCCACCGAAGGCCCGGCTTCCGCGCCTGCGCTAGTCCAGCGTGCGGAGCGCTTCTTCGACGTCCGCTGCGTCGGTCGGACGCACGACGCGCGCGCGTTCCACGCCATCGCGCATCACGATCAACGTGGGCCACAGCTTCACGGAGAAGCTGCGGCCGAGCGGACGACCCTTGCCATCCTCGATCTTCAGATGGTCGACCGGTCCGTGACCGGCGAGCGCCGCAGCGATCGCCGGTTGTGCAGCCTGGCAATGGCCGCACCAGTCAGTGCCGAACTCGATCACCAGCGGCCCACGCTGCGCGTCGATCGCGTCGCGTGGCGGCGCCTCCGCGCGATAGCCGCTGGCGGTGTCCATCAGGACAGCGAACGCTGGATGTCTTCGAGCGGTGCGTTGGTCAGGTCCTTGGCGAGATCACCGACCAGGCGTTGCTGGGTCTCCTTGTGCAACAGCGGCCGCACGCGGCCCAGCGTCTTGGCATCGGCGATCAGCACCAGATGCGCGTACTTGTTCTTCAGTGCGCCATCGTTGAGCCCCTTCGCCAGCTGCTTGGCGAATGTCGCTTCGTCGAGCTGCGAGGCGCTCGATTCCGACGGCATCGAACCCGACGGGCCTTCGTCGTCGAGGTTCATGCCTTCCAGCAGTGCCTCCTGCTTCAGCGCCAGGTTGCGGTCGTCTCCGGTGTTGCTGAACACGCGGGCCGAGCCGCCATCCGCCACTACGATCAGGGCACCCTGCGGAATCTTCATCGTCATCTTCGCCTCCATCTGTTTGGTCTGTGCCGCGATACGGCTGTCACCAGCGTAGGCACGCAAATGTGAGCGGCATGGCACGGCTCCGTTCGGACCACGGCGCTGTGTTCAGGACCAAGGGGGACGCACGGAACGGTCATGTAATAATCTAACAATTGAACGTTTCCGGTTGCACCGTGTCCTCGACCGTTCCCGCCCCTGCGCCCTTCGCGCGCCTGTCCTCGATCGACCTGCTCCGCGGCACCGTGATGGTGCTGATGCTGCTCGACCACGTCCGCGAGACATTTTTCCTGCACGTGCAACTGGGCGATCCGGTCGATGTGGCCACGGCCTCGCCCGCACTGTTCGCCTGCCGCCTGCTGGCGCACCTGTGCGCGCCGGTGTTCGTCTTCCTGACCGGCCTCTCGGCCTGGCTCTACGCGAGCCGCCAGCGCGACGGCCGCCGCGCGGCATCCGCGTTCCTGTTCAAGCGCGGTCTGTTCCTGGTCGTGCTCGAGCTCACCCTGGTGAACTTCGCGTGGACCTTCGAATTCCCGCCGCAGACACTCTATCTGCAGGTGATCTGGGCGATCGGCCTGAGCATGCTGGGACTGTCGGCGCTGCTGTGGCTGCCGCGCGCGGCACTGGTCGCACTGGCGGTCGTCGTCGTCGCGGGACACAACCTGCTCGATGGCGTGCGCCTCGACGCCGGGCACCCGCTGCACACACTGTGGGCGGTGCTGCACCAGCGCGACTGGCTGCAGTTCGGCGATGCGGTGCGCGCGCGCACCTCCTATCCGGTGCTGCCCTGGATCGGTGTCATCGCACTGGGCTGGGCAGCCGGCCCCTGGTTCGCACGTGACGCGTCCACGTCGCGGCGACACGCTCTGCTGCTCTGGAGTGGGCTTGCCGCAGTCACCGGCTTCCTGCTGCTGCGCGTGGTCAATGTCTACGGCGACGCGGCGTGGACACTGCAGGACGGCGCTGCGCGGACCCTGATGGCGTTCTTCAACGTCACCAAATACCCGCCGTCGCTGCAGTTCGTGCTGCTGACGCTCGGCATGGGTCTGCTGCTATTGCGGCTCTACGAGTCACCTGCGGTGGCACGCCGTCTGCAGCCGCTGTCGGCGCTGGGCGCGGCGCCGATGTTCTTCTACCTGCTGCACCTGTACGTGCTGAAGCTGCTGTACCTGGGTGCGGTCGCGCTGTGGGGCACCAATCGCGGTGCGGTGTTCGGGTTCGACAGCGTCGCCACGCTGGTCGCGCTTTCGATCGCGCTGGCGCTGCTGCTGCAGCCGCCGACGGCGGCGTTCGCGCGACTCAAGGCGCGCAGGCGCGATCTCGCCTGGCTGCGCTACCTCTGAGCCCGGGACGCGTACCGCGTCAACGCCAGGGCTGGCGCCCCTCGGTCCACGATTCGCTGCGGACGCGCGGGCCGGGCATGGGGCCGTAGAGATCCTGGTAGCCCGGACCGAAACCGTCGAAGTAACGGCCCGCGCCATAGCCGCCGTAGCCGCCGTAAGCACCGAATCCGGGGCCATGGCCGTAGGCGCCGGGACCGTCGAACTGCGCGACCCGCAGGTTGAGCTGCATCGTGTTGAGGTTGCCGGCGTCGCTCACGGTTTCCTTGCACAGGCTGATGTCGGCGGCGTTGAAGTGACTGTTGCCGCCACGCGAGGAATAGCCGATGCCGGTGGTGACGCTGCCGGTCACGGTGCGCTCGCTGCCGTCGGGTGCGGTGGGACAGCCGCCGCGACGCACCAGATCGTCGCCATGGCGCGCCCGGTATTCGGGGGTATCGGTCCGGGGGCCGGTGTAGGTCTCGCCACCGAACGCCGCCTCGCCGGTGAACATGGGCTGGGACGGCAGATTCAGGTCGACGCGATCGTCCTCCGCCGCGTGCGCCATCAGCGGCGCGGCGAGGAGAGATATCCACAACACGGGGGTGATTCGCATGACGGGCCTGCTCCGGATTCGTGGGCGAGCGCGTGGCCCGGAGTTCGACGCTAGCACCGCGCGCTTGAATCGGTGCTGGCTGCGCTCAGGCCAACGCGCCGGCATCGACGGTCCTGCACCCCGGCGCGGCGGCCAGTGCGTGGTCGACGAGGGCGTCGGCGACATGCGGCGCGGGACTGATGCGCCAGCGTCTCGGCAGGACCGGACCGAGCACGCCCAGTACCCGCGCGGCGGTGCGCTCCGCCGGCCGGACTTCATCGCGGTCTCCGCCGATCAGACCGGGACGCACGAGCGTCAGCGACGGCCAGCCCTGCGCCTGCAGCGCGACTTCCAGTTCGCCCTTGACCCGGCTGTAGAACACCCGCGAACGCGCGTCGGCGCCCATCGCCGAGGTCAGCGCGAATGCGCGCGCACCCTGCCGGCGCGCGTGTGCGCCGACGGCCAGCGGATAGTCGTGATCGACGCGGCGGAATGTCTCGCGCGAGCCGGCCGCGCGTATCGTCGTGCCGAGCGCACAGATCACCGCATCCACGCGCCACAGCGCGGCGTCGTCGGGCAACGCTTCGAAATCGACGACCGGCGCGGACAGGCGCGCGTGCCGGTGCGGCAGCGGACGTCGCACCGGCGCGATGACGCGCGCGATGCGCGGATCCGCCAGCAGCCTATCGAGCGCATGGCCGCCGACGAGACCGGTCGCACCGACCAGCAGCACGGTCGCGCCGTCAGCCGACATGCCGCATCCACACGCAGTCGATCGCATCCAGGGCGATGTGCACCAGCAGGCCGAGGCCGAAAAGACGCGTCCGTCTGGGGACCGTCAGACCGGCGTAGACCGCGATCGCCGGCACGGTATGCAAGGGATGGAAGCCGGTGCTGCAGCGACCTGGTGCATAGATGGGGTCGGCCAGCAGGTGATCGATGTCGATGATCCAGCCGAGCATCAGCAGCGCCCATGCACGGCCGAAGCGTTCGCGCCAGAACAGCCAGGCCAGCAGCGCGGGCACGGCGGCGTGCAGCAGCAGATGGAGGATGGCGCGTGCACTCATGCGCGACGGTCCGCCTGACGAGAGGCGTACAGCTTAGGCGCTCGCGTCATGCGGGTCAGCCTACACGTGACGCCTGCTCATGAAACGCACGGCACGGCCGTTACAATTGACGGAACTCCCATTCCGGGAGGCAGGGTGTCTTCGGCGCGGACGATGATGCGAAGGCGGGGTTGGCAGGCGATGGCGATGTCCATCGCGGGGGCGCTACTGGCGTGTGTGCTGTCTGCCTGCGGGCAGGCAGGCGTGCCCGTGCCCGTCGTCACCGGCACGCCGGCGCTGGTCTCCGACGACCAGCACGAATGCAGGCATGCCCACCGCCCGGATCGTCAGCGGCTGCAACTGCCCGCGCCGCAGGGTGGCTGGTCGGGGCATCCGCAGGCGGTCGTCGTGCTCAACGCGCTGGCCGGAGAAGTCGACATCCGCCACGGCCAGCGTGACCGCTGCGGCACGCTGGCCGACGCGCGCACGCTCGATTCGCGATTCCGCGCCGGCGTGGGCACGGTGCTGGTGCCCGAGCGCGGCGACACCGCGCCGATCCGGATCGAATACGACGCCAATCCGCTGCCCCTGTGGCGCCCCATCGTGCAGCTCGGCGAGCCCACGCCAGTGCAGCGCGCCGACATCGGACGCTTCGCCATCCGGGTGGGGTCGCTCGCCGTCGTACTGACGCTGATGATGTCCGCGCTGCTGAGCTTCGTCGCGACGCGGGAACGTGCATTTCTCACCTACGCCGCGACCGTCGGTGTCCTTGCGATCTGGCTGGCGCTGCTGTCGGGCATGTGGGCATGGCCGCGCCCGTGGCTGCCGATCGCCGGCTTCGCGGTCGAAGCCATGGTCGGTCTGGCGGTGATGCTGGTCGGCGCGACCACGCTGGCGCTGGTGCGCCAGTCGTGGCTGCGACGTCGTACGCCGCAGGTCGAGCGCGCCGTGCGCTGGGGTGCGAGCGCGCTGGTCATCGCCGGGCTGAGCGCGCCCCTGCTGCCGCCGATCGCGCTTGCCGCGATGTCGGTGGCGACCGAACTCGGGTTCTACCTGCTGGCGCTGGGCTTCGCGGGCGTCGCGGTGACTGCGATCGTGCAGCGGCGCGAAGGCGGCGCCTCGCTGCTGGCGGGCGTGTTGCCGTTCCTGGCCGTCGGCGCCCTGGAGGCCCTGGCACCGAATGCGCTGGCGTTGTGGAAGGTGGAGGCCTTCATGCTGTCGGGCGGCTGGCTCGCGCTGACCTGCAGCATGGTGCTGACCCTGCGCCTGGGCCTGCTGCGGCGGCAGCGCGACGAGATGACCCGGTTGGCGCAGACCGATCCGCTGACCGGGCTGTCGAACCGGCGCGCGGCACTGGAACACCTCGAGCACTGCATGGCCGCTGCGCATGCGAGTGGCGCACCCTTGACCGTCGCGTTCCTCGATCTCGACCACTTCAAGCGCATCAACGATCTGCATGGCCACGAGTGCGGCGACCGGGTGCTGCGCCATGTCGCCCATGCGTTGCGTGGAGCATTCCGCAGCGCGGATCACGTCGCGCGCATGGGGGGCGAGGAATTCCTGGTGATCCTGCCGGGCGCAGACCCCGAACATGCGCGCCTGCGGGTCGATGCCCTCCGCGCCGTGCTGTCCAACACCGGCGTGCTGCTGGACAAGCCGGGCCTGACGGTCACCCTGAGTACCGGCATCGGTGCGCTGCGCGCCGACGATGCCGGGGTGGACGGGCTGCTGCAACGGGCCGACGCCGCGATGTATGCCGCGAAGCGTGCCGGTCGTGACCGGACCGCCTTCGCGGACGCCCTGCCCGAGTTCGCCGACTGATCGGACGCGTCTGGCATTGCGGGGCTGCGCTGGCCGGCAGGCCGCTCCGGGGGTCGATCGGGAACCCAGGATCACGAGCCGACTGACGCGCCGCGTGGGCGGCTGGCGTCATCACGCCGCACTGCGCAATGCGATCGGCAGACTTTGCAAATAATGTCGCTCAACGTCCTCGAACAGCCGCTTATATGTTCGGAAACGCACATGGGTTTTCACCGTGTTTCCACCGCCTTGATGCGAACTTCGCGAACCTTAATCCTGCAGATCGGAGTTGCTCCATGGCGCACCACAGTCCCGGCGGTCTCATCCTGCTCGTCGAGGACAACCGCAATATTTCCGAGCCCGTCGGTGAGTTTCTCGAAAGCCGCGGTTTCGAGGTCGACTATGCCGCAGACGGCCTCGACGCGGTCAACCTCGCGACCGAAATCGCGTTCGACGTCATCGTGCTGGACCTGATGCTGCCGCGACTCGGCGGACTCGAAGTGTGCCGTCGCCTGCGCACCGAGCACCGCAGCACGACGCCGATCCTGATGCTGACCGCGCGCGATTCGCTGGAAGAGAAGATCGAGGGGCTGGAAGCCGGCGCCGACGATTATCTGACCAAGCCGTTCGACATCAAGGAACTCGAGGCGCGGGTGCGCGCGCTGATCCGTCGCGACCGTCGCGAAATCGGTGCCAGCGTGCTGCAGATCGCCGATCTCGTACTCGACCCGGCTTCGCTGCGCGTGCAGCGCGGTGGCCGCGAGCTCAACCTCGCGCCGATCGCGCTGAAGATCCTCACCATCCTGATGCGCGAGGCGCCGCGCGTGGTCAGCCGCCGCGAGATCGAACAGGAAATCTGGGGCCTGACCCTGCCCGATTCGGACACGCTGCGCAGCCATCTCTACAACCTGCGCAAGGCCGTCGATCGCGACCAGGACGTGCAGCTGCTGCATACCATCACCGGCGCGGGCTATCGCGTCGCGGACCTGGACAAGGCCGTCGCCTGACCGCCCACGCGTGACGCTCCCACGCCGGAGCGTCACGCGGCGCGCGCTGTGCCGCGCCCGCACGGCACCCCGTCCCATACCGGATTCCTCCCGCCGTCACGCCCGGTGACGACGGCGCCCCGTGCGCGTCCAGATCGCGAACGCGGCGCCGGCCAGCAGGCTTCCGCTCGCCATGGCCAGCAGTCCGCCCGTGCCGCGCGTCGCGTCGATCAACACCGGCATCGGCGCGACCGCATCCACCGCGCGGATCGCGGCGACCAGACCCACCGCGGCAGCGAGTGCATACACCGGCACACGCGCGTTGGGCCAGACGCGGACCAGCAGCGCTGCGGCCAGAAACGCCGGCAGCCACGCCGCGAGCACGATGCCGGCATAGGCCGGGCCGAATCCGACGAGATCCTGCAGCGTGGTCAACGCGCGTACGCGCAGCGGCATGTCGACCTCCAGCGCCGCCAGTGCCTGCAGATTGAACTGGGTCTGCGCCACGCTGCCCCAGACCGTCGCGAGCGCCAACGCGCCCAGGAACGCGGCGATGCGTCGGCCCCAGCCGATGGCGCGGGGCGTGCGGGCGATCGTCATCGGCGGCGGGCTTGCAGCATCATGCGCGTCGATGATGCCGCAGTCGCGGCGCCGGATGTGGAGTGTGCATGTCGATCGCAGCCCCTTGCCCCGCCTTGCCGCAGGTAACGCGCACGCCGACCGCGCGCATCGGCATCGCGTGCGTCGCCCTGCTGTCGATGCTGCTCGCCGGTGCCGCACCGGCCGCCACCCGCGACTATCGCGTGGAGACCGTCGCCGGTGGACTCGACCACCCGTGGTCACTCGCCTTCCTGCCCGACGGCCGGATGCTGGTCACCGAACGTGCGGGCCGCCTGCGCGTGCTGGAGCGCGGCCGCGATGGCGCCGTCGCGTTGCGCACCGCACCGGTCGACGGCGTTCCGCAGGTGCTGGCGATGGGACAGGCCGGTCTGTTCGACGTGCTGGTCGATCCGGACTTCGCGCGCTCGGGCCTGGTCTACCTGTCGTTCGCGTACGGCACCGCGGAGGCGAACCACCTGCGCATCGTGCGCGCCCGCTTCGACGGTGCACGCCTGCACGACGTCGCGCCGGTGTTCACCTCGCAACCGGCCAAACGCGCCGGCCAGCATTTCGGCGGACGCATGGCGCTGCTCGCCGACGGCACGCTGGTGACCGCGGTCGGCGACGGCAATCTCGACCGCACCGATGCGCAGCGCCTGCACACGCATCTGGGCAAGACCATCCGCGTGCACACCGACGGCCGCGTGCCGCGCGACAACCCCTTCGTCGGTCGCACCGGCGCGCTGCCCGAGATCTATTCCACTGGCCACCGCAATCCGCAGGCGATGGTGCGCGTGGGGACCGTGCTATACGCCAACGAACACGGCGCGAAGGGTGGCGACGAACTCAACGCGATCACCTCCGGCGCGAACTACGGCTGGCCGATCACGACCGACGGCATCGACTACACCGGCGCCCGCGTATCGCCCTATCGCACCTGGCCCGGCATCACCGCGCCGCTGACGCACTGGACACCATCGATCGCACCGTCGGGCATGGCCTGGTACGACGGTGCATTGTTTCCGGCCTGGCGCGGCAGCCTGTTCGTCTCGGCGCTGGCCGAACGCAGCGTGCGTCGCGTGCCGATGACCGGCGGCCGGGCAGGCCCGCAGGACATCCTGTTCACCGAGCTGGGCGAGCGCATCCGCGACGTGCGCAGCGGGCCCGACGGCGCGCTGTACCTGTTGACCGACAGCGCGAACGGGCGCGTGCTGCGTATCGCCCCCGCCGACTGACCGGTCGCGCGCCCGCCGGCGCGACCGGTCATTCCGTCGCGGGTGGCCCGACGTGGAACGGCATGTTCGCGTAGGCCGCATGGTCCTGCCCGTCGCGGACCTCGACGAACAACCGGTACGCGCCCGGCCGGGTGGGCGCCGAGAACCGCAGTGCGCCGTCCGCATGCCCGGCCAGTCGCAGCGACACCTCGGGCGGCAGGGTTTCCGGATCGCCGCCGATCGACGTCGCCCGGCTTTCCTCGCGCACGGTCCAGCGATACGTGAGCGGATCGCCCTCGGGATCGGTCGCGACCACGTGCGCGCGGTGCTCGGCATCGGGCGCGAGCACCACGCTGTCGGTGGCGATGCGGTCGTCGATGCGCAGCGGCGAGATCTCCGGCGCACGGTTCGCCGGCCAGTGCCCGGTCCACATGCGCTGCATCGCATCGACGCCGGGCGTGGATTCGCCGCTCGACAGGAACAGGCCGTACCAGGTCGGCGTGCGCTCCTGCTTCTGGCCCCACAGGAACACGAACGATCCGAGCCCCTGTGCGGCATCGGCCTCGATGATGCGCGTGTAGCGATCGGCCAGCAGCGTCGCCTTGCGCGACGCATCGTCCTCGATGGGCGCGCCCCACGCAGTCAGCGGGCTCTCCCAGTGCCCGGTCGGGCCCCATTCGGTGACGATGTAGGGCCCGTTCCAGCGCGCGGCCTCGAGCTTGCGCGGCAGCTCGACGATGTCGCCGTAGAGCTGCACGCCGATCAGATCCAGCGACGGTGCACGCGTGCGCAGCAGATCCGCGAGCGCGGGATCGAATCCGGCCAGCGGCGTCATCACCGGATGGTGCGGGTCTTCGGCGTGGATCGCCTGCGTGATCGACTCGACCGCGTCCCAGACCCGCGGATCGCGGCCTTCCAGATTCAGTTCGTTGCCGACGACCCACATCAGCACTGCGGGGTGCGCCTTGTGTGCGCGCACCTGGGCGAGCAGGCGCGCCTGCTGCGCCGCGACCGCTGCGGCGTCGCCGTAGTCGAATCCGTGCCGTTCCTTGCCGACATGCAGGCCCATCGCGACCATCAGCCCATTGCGCTGTGCGCGATCGAGCATCGCCCGGACCTGCGCCGGATCCTCGGCCGTGTGCCAGGTCCGGAACGCATTCGCCCCGCGCGCCGCCAGCGCTTCCTGGTCGCCGTCCTGCAACCCGGCGCCGCGGATGCGGAACGGGGTGCCGTCGACCTGCAACTGGTGGCCGTCCGCCGTGGCGACGACGCGAACGCGCGCGGGGCCATCGGCAGCGGCCAGCGTCGGAGCCCCGACACACAACGCCAGCAGCGCGGCCGCGCGCCAGGCGATCCGGACAAGGGGATGCTTCATCGAGGGTGCCTGCAGCGATGTCGGAACATCGCCCCACTCTAGCGGCAGCGACGCGGCCGCGTGGACGCAGCGCATCACGCGGACATGCGCGCCGTCCGGGCGGCTCACGGCGTCGGCAACGAGACCGTGATGCGGGTCCCCGCGCCCAGCGTCGAATGCACATCGATGCGCGCACCGAGTACGTCGGCGGCCTGGCGGACGATCCACAGGCCGATGCCGAGCCCTTCGGACGACGCGTCCGCCTGGCGGAAGGCCGTGAAGTAGTCCTCGACGCGTGCGGTGTCCATGCCGATGCCCGTGTCGGCCACGACGATCTCGATGGCGTCCTCGACCGCATGGCAGCCGACCGTGACGCGCCCGCCGTCGGGGGTGTACTTGATCGCGTTCGACAGGAGATTGCCGATCAGCGTTTCCAGCAGGCCCGCGTTGGTGCTGGCCGTGCAGGCCGAGGGATCGACCACCAGGTCGATGTGCTTGCGACGCGCGGCACGGGTCCAGACCCGACCCACTTCGTCGAGCACCGGCGCCAGTTCGGTCGGTCGCAGTTCCGGCGCCGCGGCGCCGCCCTTGCCGGTGGCACCGGCGATCATGTCGCCGAACTTCTGGTTGATGTAGGCCAGATCCTGCTCCGCGCTTTCCAGCCGCGCGTCGCGATCCGCGCCATCGGCCGCGCGCGCCTTGCTCAGCGCGTAGAGCGCCGCACGCAGCGGGCCCTTGAGGTCGTGACCGGCGGTGGCGAGCACGCGCGCACGATGCTGGTTCAGGGCCTGCGCCTCGACCAGCATGCGGCGCAGTTCGAGCTGCGCCATCACCTGTCGCGCGAGCGCCCGCAGCGTGTCGATCTGCTGCGGCGTGAGTTCGCGCGGCACGGTGTCGAGCACGCACACCGTGCCCAGCGGCAGCCCGTCGGGCGTCTTCAGCAGCGCGCCGGCGTAGAAACGCAGCCCCGGATCGCCCGTCACCAGCGGATTGCCGGCGAAGCGCGGATCGGTCGTCGTGTTCTGCACTTCGAGAAAATCGTGTTCGAGGATCGCGTGCGCGCAGATCGAGGTTTCCAGCGGCGTCTCGCGCACGCCCAGCCCGACTTCGGACTTGAACCACTGGCGGTCGGCATCGATCAGGTTGACCACCGAGATCGGCGTGCCGCAGATGGCGGCGGCGATCCGGGTGATGTCGTCGAACACGGCCTCGGCGGGCGTATCGAGGATCCCGTAGCTGCGCAGCGCGGACAACCGCCTCGATTCGGCGTGGGCGGGCAACTTATCGGCGGCCTGATGCATGGGAGACTTCCGGAAACGGTGTGGAATTCTGCCACGTGCGGCCTGCCGCCCTGGCATGGCGTGCCGCCGCGGGGCAGGCGCTCACGATCCGCCGCGGTTGCGCCGCGCGCAGGACGGCAGCGCGGCAGCTGCGTGATCACGCAGGTCGCAGCGATCGCGAGGCGTTCACGGGCATCTGCAAAACCTAAAAAAAAGCCGCCGCGCGCCGCTGCAGACGCAGATGCGATGCGGCCGCTCAGGGTGTCCGCGTGCCGGGCGGCGCGTCGGGAACCGCCGATGCCTGCTGCTGGCGCACCCACGTCATGATGTCGCGGAAGCTCGCGGTCCAGTAGATGTCGGGCGCGGCGGCCAGGTGTTCGAGCAACTGCGCATGCGCCTCGCTCGAGACTGCCAGGTGGTCGGCGCCGACGCCGTGGAACGTGAGGTTCACCATCGTGCCGCGACGCGCGGCCTCGTCCACCAGTGCGATCAGTGCGGCTCCGTCGAGTCCGACCGAAGCCGCCACCGGCACCGCGCCCGCGTCGAGGGTCTGCATGTCGGGCACCACGGCGCCGCCGGTGACCTTGATCGCGACGAAATCCGCGGACAGGTCCGAGGCGTAGTCGCCGTCGCCTGCGAGCGTGTCGCCACAGGGCACGGTGAAGGTCCGCAACGTGGCGCCGTCGATCGCGTGGAGCATCGTCGACGCGAGGCGCACCTGTTCCTGCATCTGCCGCGCGGTCATCGCATCGAGATCGTGCTCGGGACGCACCCAGTCGCGTCCCGGCTTCGACGCCGCGCACTGGTGGAACAGGCTGTGGTTGCCGAGCTCGTGTCCGTTGCGGGCCGCCTCGCGCCAGTCGTCCAGGCGCCTGCGCACCGTGTCGGCCGAAAGCGTCAGGTAGAAGCTGCCTTTCAGGCCGTGCCGGTCCAGCGCGGGCACCGCGGTATCGAGTTGCGAATCCAGGGCGTCGTCGTAGGCGAGACTCACCGCGGCGCGCTGCCCCTGCGGCCATTCGAAGGCGACGGGCGGCGCAGCGATCGCCGGGCACATCGCGGCCAGCAGCCACAGAGCGACCGGCAGGCGGCTCAAGGGACGGACGCCTGGCGCAGGAACGTCGAAATGTAGATCACCGATCCGTCCCGGATCACCACGCCCGAGCGCGGACTGTCGAAGGTATTGCGGAACCAGTCCTGCCCGAAGAGGGTGCTGATCAGCGCCTGCCAGTTCGCGTTTGCGGCATCCGTGCCGAGGCCCGGCTGCGCGACCGCGATCATTTCGCAGACGCTGGTACTGCACCGTGGCGGCTTCACTTCCAGCCCATCGTAACCGCCGCCGTGTGTCCGCAGGAACGCGACGAGTTGCGCCTCCGCGGCATCGGACCAGGCGGCGTCCCGGCCCTCGCCGTCCAGCAGGGTGTAGAGGTCATCCAGATCACTGTCGTGCAGGCGCATCTCGGCGACGACTGCGTCGGCGCGGCGCAGGTTCGCGTCCGAGATCAGCATCGGTCCAGCGCCCGACGCCGGTCGCGCGGCACGCGCGCGTGGATCGAACACCACGCCCGCCGTGGTCGGCACGGCGCCGGCGGATGTGTCCGCTGCGCCGCCTGCCGCGCGCCCCGCCTCCGGCGATGGCGCCAGGCTGTCGATAGATGCCGCGACGTCCGTCGCGTTCGGCGCCCCCTCCACGGACCGGACCATCGCCGCGGTCTGCGCTGGCGCGGTGGCGGCCTGCCCGCTCGCGGACTCCCACGTGCGCAGCGCGGCGTAACAGATCAACGCGCCCGCAATGGCCGACAGCGCGCAACACAACAGCACGTGGGTGGACTTCATCCGGACGCCTTGCAGGACGTGTCTGCGCAGCCTAGCCGGGGCGCAGGCGCGACGCACGCTGCACCCGCGCCCCACCGCCGCACTGCGGAAGATGCACGCCGCCACACTCGGTCATGCCGGCCCGGACGCGCGCCGCCGGCACGTCCGCCAACCGTGACGCATCGTGCACGCGCGCGCTCTACAGTGCCCCAACCCACCGGACTCCACACCATGACGATCAACGACGCGACCAAAGCCGCACTGCACGACCTCGACGTCAGTCTGTGCAACTACGGCGACTCGGAAGGCGATCGCCTGAAGAAGATCGCGGCGCTGGCGAACATGGCGGTGCGCCTGCGCGAAAGCGCTCCGGCCGACGAACGCGACTGGATCAACCAGGCACTCCACGCACTGGCGGCCAAGCATCACGTGCCGGACGAATGCGTGCTGCCGCAGACGGGATGAGCGCAGGCGCGCGCGGTGCGGAGGGGCGCTGTGTGCGGAAGCGCTCGCACCGCCCTGCGGCACGACCGTAGGATGTCGGCACGCCGCGGCGCGTCCCACGCCCGGTCGATCTCTCCATCGCGGAACCGGCATGTACCTGGAAAAATTCTTCGGCGCTGCGCCTTCGCCCCATCCGTGCAGCGGCTGCGGCGGCGAGGAGCGGCTGGACTTCGAAGTCCGCATGGCCTTCCAGCCGATCGTCGACGCGCGCGACCGCTCGATCTACGGCTACGAGGCGCTGGTCCGCACCGAGGATGGAGGCGGCGCGGCCGAGGTCATCGCCCGCGTCACGCCGGCGCAGCTCTACCGCTTCGACCAGACCTGTCGCGTCAAGGCCATCGAGACCGCCGCGCGGCTCGGCCTGCAGCAGCGGCTGTCCATCAACTTCTTTCCCAATGCGGTCTATGAGCCGGCGACCTGCATCCGCCTGACGCTGACCGCGGCGCAGATGTTCGGGTTTCCGACCGACCGGCTGATCTTCGAGACCGCCGAGTCGGAACAGATCCGCGACCATGCGCACCTGACCCGCATCTTTCGCGATTACCGCAGCCGGGGCTTCCTGACCGCCATCGACGACTTCGGCGCCGGGTACGCGGGGCTCGGCCTGCTCGCCGACTTCCAGCCCGATCTGCTCAAGCTCGACAGCGCGCTGATCCGCGGCATCGACGACGACCCGGTGCGCACCACGATCGCGCGCGGCATCGTGCAGATCGCCGGGACGCTCGGCTGCACGGTCCTGGCCGAGGGTGTGGAAACCCCCGGCGAATACCGGCGCCTACGCGCACTGGGCGTGCCGCTGTTCCAGGGGTATCTGTTCGGCCGTCCGCGGCTGGAAGCGCTCGACACCGTGTCCGAGTCGCTGTGGGCGCAACTCGAGCAGGCTACCGAGGCCTGAGCGTCCTCAGCCCGCTTCCGGCACCTGCGGCGCGGCGTCGCGCGTCGAGGCCACCTGCCGGGCCGCTTCGATCGCCGCAACCTCCGCAACGGCCGCTGTCTCGAAGGTATCGCCCGCGCGCACGATCTCGACCGGATCGGACCCGCCGTCCAGATACAGCGCGCCTTCCGCCATCCACAGGCCGGGCCTGTCCACCGCCGGCGTCACCGTCGCGACGAGTGCATATCGGCCCTCTCTGTGCATGTGACGCGTCCGGCATCCTGATGATGCGCGCAGCGTACGCGGGCGGCGCGTCAGGGCGTCGTCACACACGGGCACGCACGTCCCGTCGCCGTCTGGCGGGCATTCAGGAATCTCCGCTCCGATGACAGGATGCGCACAAACCCCGGTGCTAGAGTCGGCCACCGTCTTGCGAGCCCGTGACGTGCAACTTGCCCGACCGCGTGACCCCGCCACACTGCGCGCCTACGAGGCGTTGCTGCAGGCCACGCCCGATCTGCTCTACGTGTTCGATCTGCAGCACCGCTTCGTGTTCGCGAACGATGCGCTGCTGGAGATGTGGGGCACCACGTGGGAAGAGGCTGCCGGCAAGACCTGTCTGGAACTGGGCTACGCGCCCTGGCACGCCGCGATGCACGACGCCGAGATCGATCGCGTGATCCGGACCCGCGCGCCGATCCGTGGCGACGTGCCGTTCACGCACCACGCCAAGGGCGTGCGCGTCTACGACTACATCTTCACCCCGGTGATCGGCGCCGATGGCGAGGTGGAGGCGGTCGCCGGCAGCACGCGCGACGTCACCGACCGGCGGATGCACGAAGAGCACCTCGAGCTGCTGGTTCACGAGCTCAACCATCGGGTCAAGAACACGCTGTCCACGGTGCAGTCACTGGTGCGGCAGACGCTCGGCACCGCCGAGAATCTCGAGGACGGCGGCACGCGCATCGAATCGCGGCTGCTGGCGCTGTCGCGGGCGCACGACGTGCTCACCCGCGAGAACTGGCACAGCGCGGACATGCAGGACGTCGTCGCCGGCGCCATCGCCCCTTACGAATCCGCGCCCGGCGTCCGCTTCAAGCTGTCGGGTCCCAGCTGCAGGCTCAGCCCGCAGCGCGCGCTGGCGCTGGCCATGGCGCTGCACGAGCTGGCCACCAATGCCGTGAAGTACGGCGCGCTGTCACGCGACGGTGGCGAAGTGCAGATCACCTGGGACTGCACGCATGACGGCGAGGGTGCCGCCATGCAGTTCGACTGGCGCGAATCCGGCGGCCCCACGGTGCAGCCACCGACGCGGCGCGGCTTCGGCTCGCGGCTGCTGGAGCGCGGGCTGCGCAACGATCTGGGCGGCGACGTCGAGCTGCGTTACGCACCCGGCGGCGTCGTGTTCCGCGCCAGCGCGCGGCTGGAAACCGATCCGCAGGACGCCCCGTCGCACGAGCCGGAATGCCGATGATCGCGACCGATGCCGCGCTGCTCATCGTCGAGGACGAATCCATTCTGGCCATGCTGCTGGAGGATTTTCTCGACGACCTCGGCTACGCGCCGCCGGCCGTGGCTTCGAACGTCGCCCAGGCCCTGCGTCTGGTCGAGACCCGCGACATCGATTTCGCGATCCTCGACATCAATCTGGGCGGCGAACAGAGCTTCCCGATCGCCGATGCGCTCGACTTACGCGGCATTCCGTACATCTTCATGACCGGCTACGGCGCGGCCGGCGTGCCCGAGCGCCTGCGCGATCATTACGTGCTCCAGAAGCCCTACGGCGCCGAAGCCCTCAAGCAGGCGCTGGCCAGTGGTGGTCGACTGGTGGACGCCGCGCGCGCGCGGACGTCAGCGACGGACGCGTAAAACCACACCGCATCGTCGACGCCTCCGCGCCGCGATGCCCGCGTGCATCGCGGCTTCACAGGTGTCCCGCGCCGGCCGACATGTCCGTTTCCAGCAGGCGGAAATGGCCAGGTTTCCGCATGCACTCAGTGACCGCCCTGCCGCTCTTCCGCCCGATCGCCCACGTCGTCGTTGGAGAGCTTCGACGGCGTCTCGTCCGCGGGCTTCTGCGGCGGCGTCTTGTCCTGCTGCGACTTCTGCATGCTGTCCGGTGTCTGCGGAATGCTCATGGCAATGCGCCCTGCGATGCGGTGGATGTGCAGCCCACCCTGCGCCCGCGCCCATCAACCACCCGTGACGCGCGCGCCATCGCCGGCTACGGGATCAACCGCTGCGCACGCAGCGTCGCGAACAGGTCGTAGAACGCGTCGTCGCTGGCCTGGTAGTCGAGAAACCCCATGCGCCGGCTCTTGGACATGTCGGTCACCACTTCCAGCGGCCGGCCCAGATCGGCATCGGTATGCCAGGGCGAGATCAGCCGATGGATGTCGGATTCGACCAGGCCGTGCGTGCGCGCCAACTGCATCCACGCGTCGGCGTCGTGCGCCATCTGCATCTCGAGTGGCTGCACCGTGCCGTCGAAGGGCGCGGGTTCCAGGTCGAACCATGCCGCGATGCGGCCCCACATCCAGCGCCAGCGGAATACGTCACCGTTGACGATGTTGAACGCTTCGTCCGCGGCGGCGGGCGTCGTCGCGGCCCACCGCAGGTGCTTCGCCAGCTGGCGGGCATCGGTCATGTCGGTCAGGCCGTCCCACTGCGCGCTCGAGCCGGGGAAGCGGAACGGCCGGCCGGTCGCCTTGCACAGCGAGGCGTAGACGGCGAGCGTCGTGCCCATGTTCATCGCGTTGCCGACCGCCGCGCCGATCACCGTGTGCGGGCGATGCACGCTCCAGTGGAACCCGTCGCGCGCGGCGGCCGCGAACACCTCGTCTTCCTGCGCGTAATAGAAATTCTCGATGTCGAGCCGCGGCTGCGTCTCGCGGAACGGCGTCTGCGGCAGCGCGCCCTGCGCGTAGGCTTCGAACGGCCCGAGGTAATGCTTCAGCCCGGTCACCAGCGCCACGTGTCGCACCGAACCCGCGGGCTGCAGGCCGTCGAGCAGGTGGCGCACCATCGCCGCATTGACGCGGATGTTCTCCGCTTCGCTGGCCTGCCGCGACCACGTGGTGATGAAGACATGGGTGGGCGCGCATCCTGCCAAGGCAGCGCGCGTGGCCTGCGCATCGGTGAGGTCGGCCGCCACGCCCCGGACGCCTGCCGGCAGCGCGTCGGCCCGCCGCGCCAGCCCGTGCACGGTCCAGCCCGCGTCCAGCAGCTGCGTCGCCAGCGCACTGCCCACGATTCCCGTTGCGCCCACCACCAGTGCCTGCTGCGTCATCTGTCTCGCCTTGCTTGCCGATTCGAGCGACCATCCTGCGCATCCGGGCCGACATCCGAAAGAAGGCACCAAATGGTCACCACCCCATGAAACCGGGCAGCGCGGACGCGGACTGGCGCGAGGACTGCGCGCCCCGGCGCGTGCTCGAACTCTTCGGCACCAAGTGGACGTCGATGGTGCTGCACACGCTGCAGGCGCGTCACGGCGGCAGCGCGCGCAGTGGCGCGTTGCATCGCAGCCTGCCGGAGATCTCGCGGAAGATGCTCACCCAGACGCTGCGCGAACTCGAAACCGCGGGCGCCGTCGCGCGCACCGTGCATGCCACCGTGCCGCCCGCGGTGGATTACGCGCTGACGCCGCTGGGCGTGCGCCTGGTGGAACCGATCGAACTCATCTACGACTGGGCGCGGCGGAATGCCGAGGTCCTGGATGCACTGCAGGCAAGGCCCACGTCCCGCCGCAGCTGATCGACACCTGCCGATCGGGTGACGCACTGCATCCGGGCGATGGCCCGCGTTCCGGCGCATTGGTGTGGTGGGCGACACGCTGCCGCCGTGCGTCGCGACCCGCGTCGACGCCCCGCTCCGGCCCGTCACACCGCCTCCCGGACGGGATTTGCGGCATCGGGCGTGGCGTCCGGCACTCACGGTTCACAGACAAATCTGAAAAGTGCTGTAAGGTGCACCCACTGTTCAAAGCGGGATCACGGTACATCGTGGCTCCGATGCGGTTGATCACAGGTTCCAGGGCCGGCAACGGCCTCTCCAGACGATCCGCTCCATCGCTTCGCGTTACCCCTTGCTCGATACAGTCCCGGCACCGCACTTGCGGGCCGTGCTTTCACTCACTGATCCAAGGAGTAACACCATGACTGATCGTCAGACCGGTACCGTCAAGTGGTTCAACGACGCCAAGGGCTTCGGCTTCATCACCCCGCAGAGCGGCGACGACCTGTTCGTCCACTTCCGTTCGATCCAGGGCAGCGGCTTCAAGTCGCTCCAGGAAGGCCAGAAGGTCTCGTTCAAGGTCGCGCAGGGCCAGAAGGGCCTGCAGGCTGAAGAAGTCCAGGCCGAGTAAGTTCGACTCGACCTGTGTCGCGCAAGCGGCGCCAGAGAACCCGGGCGGCAACGTCCGGGTTTTTTTGTGGCCGCTCTCCGTCGCCGCCGTCCGCTCGACAGGCGCCAGCGCCATCGTGAACCGGTTCGCACGCGTCTCGAGTCCGGGGCGCAGCGGCTGTGTACCGTTCGATGACCCCGCCTGCACGATCTGCCAGACTGCGTGCCCTTCGCGATCACCGGCACCGCACGCGGCCATGCGCCTGAACAAGCACATCAGCGACACCGGCTTCTGCTCGCGACGCGAGGCCGACCGCCTCATCGGCGAAGGCCGGGTCACGGTCAACGGCATCCGTGGTCGCGTGGGCTCGGAAGTGGGCGACGGCGATACCGTGATGGTCGACGGCCAGGCCCTGCAGACGCGCAGCGCGGCACCCGGCAAGCGGCGCCACGTCTACATCGCGCTGCACAAGCCGGTCGGCATCACCTGCACCACCGAGTCTTCGGTCAAGGGCAACATCGTCGACTTCGTCGATCACCGCGAGCGCATCTTTCCGATCGGCCGTCTCGACAAGGATTCCGAGGGCCTGATCCTGCTGACCAGCAACGGCGACATCGTCAACGCGATCCTGCGCGCCGAGAACAAGCTGGAGAAGGAGTATCTGGTGACCGTGAACCACGCGGTGAGCCAGGAGGTGCTGCGCGGCATGTCACGCGGCGTGCCGATCCACGGCCAGACCACCCTTCCCTGCCGCACCAGCCCGCTGGGCAAGTTCGGCTTCCGCATCATCCTGGTCCAGGGCCTCAACCGGCAGATCCGCCTGATGGCCGCGCACTTCAAGCTGCGCGTGAAGCAGCTGATCCGCGTGCGTATCGGTCCGGTCAAGCTCGCGCATCTCAAGCCCGGGCAGTGGCGCAATCTCACCGATGCCGAACTGCGGGCGCTGCTGCCCGGCCAGGCGGAGTTCTGATGCGCGACGACCTGACCATCGCCGTGGGCGAGCTCTACCAGGCCATCCGTCACGAGCACTGGCAGGGCAAGACCTATCGCCAGTTCTGGACCTGGTTCAACGACCGCTGCATCCAGATCGTCGGCATGGCCGACGCCGGTGATCTCGACGCGCTGGGCATCGCGCTGTTCGAAGTGCGCGATGCGATCGAGGCCAGTGGCTACATGGTGGCCTCCGACCGGCTGGACGAGACGATCGACGCGGAGATGTAGGTCGCGCCGCGGACGCGGCACATGCGGACACGCCTCGTGGTCAACGCGTCGACGCGGCGCCGGGCCGCGGCATGTGGATGACGTGCCGGCGGAAGTTGAGCGCCGTGCCCGGCATCGCATCGGTCAGCAGGAACACCACCGGCATGTCCGGTTCCACGTGCTGCACCACGTCCGCGCGGAACCCGTGCGAACGCAGGACGCCTGCAGCCTCTTCGGCGCTGGCGAGCGGATCGTCGGCGACCAGACCGATCGCCGACGTCGCGCCCTGCAGCCTGCGCGTCACGCCCGGCGCGGACCAGTTGACGATCGTGCCGTCGAAGAGGATCGAGCGCAGCACCCCGTCGGTGTCGACGCGAATGCGTTCCTGCAGCCCGTTGCGCGCCAGCACGTCGACGATCGCCGCCTTGGCCTCCGGCGACGCCGCCGCGAAGATCCGCGAGCCGCGGTCGGGGAACGGCAACGGGTTGCGGCCATTGGCGAGCAACCAGGTCCAGACCGCGAACGCGACGAAGACACCGCAACCGACCGCCAGAAGCCATTTCGGAACGAACATCGGTGCACCCCTGCGCTGGATCGCGAACACGTCTGTCGGTCGAACGGCTTCGCCGCACCGGAGCGGCCGATCGCCGACGCAGCGATCGCGGCAGGCACGCGGGACCGGCGGCGATCCGGTTTGCCCGCGTCGACGCGCGCCGCCAACGCCGGCTTCGGTCGCTCGGCGCGCATCGGCAGGATTTCGCTCGTCGTCGAAGGCGAGCAGCTCAGGCTGACCGCCGGCGACGTCGTCGTCCTGCTGCATCCGGAATCGACCACGCGCTTCTTCGCGCGGGACCGGGATCTGCGTTTTGCGTTCGAGACCGGCGCGGCAGCGCGCCGGACGCGCTGGCCATCTGCGAAAACGGCGCGCTGACCGAGCGCGCCGGTCGCGCTTTAAAACCGCACGCGGTTGCCGCCTGCGCGGCGATCCGCACAGCGCGAGGCGTCAGGGCATCGCCGGCGGCTCGACCAGCGGCTGCTCGCCCGGCAACGGACGGACGGCGTCCGGGGCGCTGCCGCGCTTTTCGATGATCTCGTTGGCGAGCTTGTCCGCCGCCACCCGCAGCTGCAGCGATTTGCACAGCGCGATGCCGGCATGGGTCAGGCGCACGTCGCCCTCGGCTTCCTCGACCAGCGCGCCTTCGCGCAGACGCCGGGTCATTTCGGTTTCGACCGGCGTGGGATCGCGGGCCTCGCTGATCTGCTGCAGCACGTCCAGCAGCGCCAGGTCTTCGAGGGGAATCGGGTCGATCATGGAAGCGGCCGGCGGGTGGGAGGCCGGCAGTATGCGCCCGTCCCGGCGCGCGTCCGCGCCGCTGCAGGCGTATCGCCCGGACAGCCGGACGCGGCGTCGCGATGCCAGCGACCCGCGCCACATCCGGCACGCAACTTGCTTGATCCGCTCCAGACAGGACAACGGGCTGGTGTGTGTGAACGCAGGATTCGGGGCATTCCTATCGAAGGCACGTACCGGGCGCGGGACCGCGATCGGCAGGCGCGCCTGCTGCGTGCCGCTGGTCGTGTTCGTGCTCGGCCTGATCGCCACCGGACTGCTCGCGCATCGCGTCGAGGCCAATGCCGAGACGGCGCGGCAGACGCGACTGGACCAGTGGAGCGACCGGACCGACCGCGCCATGCGCGACGCCCTCCAGCGGCCCGCCTACATCCTGGGCGGCGCGCGTGGTGCGTATGCAGCGGCAGGCACGCGGATGCGGGCCGACACCTTCGCGCGCTACGTCCACGCGCGCGATCTCGCCCGGGAAGCGCCCGGCATGCTGGGCGTCGGGCTGATCGAACGCGTGCTGCGCGCCGACCTGCCGGGCTGGGTGGACGGTGTGGCGGCCGAATACGACGGCCAGTTCGCGCTCCGCACCAGCGGCGAGGCCGCCGACCTGTTTCCGATCCGCGCCATCGAACCGGCTTCGGGCAACCGCGCGGCGCTCGGCTACGACATCGGCTCCGAACCGCTGCGGCGGGCCGCCGTCGAGCGCGTCTACCGCACCGGCGACGCCACGCTGACCGCGCCGGTCCGCCTGCTGCAGGCGCCCGATTCGCCGGGCGCGCTGTGGCTGACGCCGGTCTTCGCCTCGGGCGCGGCGCGCGCGGATGGCAGCCCGATCATCGGCGCCGTCTACTCGCCGATCCTCTATCCGGACCTGTTGCGGCAGGTGCTGCCCGCGGACGACACCCAGGGCCGGTTCGAACTGCATGACCTCGACGCGCCGGCCGGCCAGACGCAGCTGTTCGCCAGTCGCGCCGCGCCGGGCACCGGCGAGACGCGCACGGTCACGTTCGACTTCGCCGGCCGCCGGTTCGCGGCGCATTACGAAGCCCTGCCGGGCCTGTACGCGGGACTGGACCCGGTGCCGGTGTGGCTGGTGCTGCTGACCGGCCTGGGCCTCAGCGCGATGGCCGCGCTGCTGGTCTGGGTGCTGACGTCGTCGCGCATGCGCGCGCTCGCGTTCGCCGAATCCATGGCCGGCGATCTGGCGCGGCTGGCGATGGTCGCCCGCCTCACGCGCAACGCCGTGGTGCTGACCGACGCGCAGGGCCGCATCGAATGGGCGAACCCCGCGTTCGAACGGCTGAGTGGCTACTCGGGCGAGGCCCTGATCGGCGCGACGCCCGGCCAGCTGGTCCAGTACGAGGGCACCGACCCCGACGCGGTGCGCGCCATGCGCGACGCGGTCCGCGACGGATCGGCCTTCCACGGCACGATCCGCAACCGCGCCGCCGATGGCCGCATCTACTGGGCCGACGTCGAGATCCAGCCGATCGTCGGCGCCGACGGCACCCGCACGGCTTTCATCGGCGTCCATTCCGACGTCACCGAAGAACGCAGGCAGGCCGAGGCGCTGCGCCACAGCGAAGCTTTCCTGGAGCGGACGAACGGCGCCGCGGGCGTCGGTGGCTGGGAACTGGACATCGCGACCGGCCGGCTCGACTGGTCCGCCGAAACGCGCCGCCTGCACGACCTGCCCGACGACGTCGAACCCGACGTCGACAGCGCCCTGGAGTTCTACGCGCCGTCGGGCCGGCCGGCGATCACCGAGGCGGTGGAACGCGCGCTCGCAGACGGCACGCCCTGGGATCTCGAACTGCCGCTGGTCAGTTACACCGGCCGGAAGTTCTGGGCGCGCGCGGTCGGTGACGTGGTGCTCGAGCAGGGCCGGCCGGTGCGCCTGGTCGGCGCGTTCCAGGACATCACTGCGCGCAAGCAGGCGGAAATCGCGCTCGCCGGCACGCTGCGGCTGATGGAGACCACGCTCCGGTCGATCGGCGATGCGGTGGTGACGTCGGATCTCGAAGGCCGCGTGGTGTGGATGAACCCGGTGGCCGAGCGCCTCACGGGCTGGTCGCAGGCCGATGCGACCGGGCAGCCCGCCTCCGCCGTGCTGCGCCTGGAAACCGATGGACGCCCCGGCGCGCCGCCCTGCCCCATCGACACCTGCCTGCGCGAACGCGACACCGTGGGACTCGCCGCCGACACGGTGCTGGTGACTCGCGACGGCCAGCAGCGGGTCGCCATCGAGGACTCCTGCGCGCCGATCATCGACGACACCGGCGTCATGCACGGCGCCGTGCTCGTCTTCAGCGATGTCAGCGAGCGCCGCCGCCTGGCCAAGGAAAAGAGCTTCCGTGCGCGCCACGATCCGCTGACCGGACTGGCGAACCGCAGCGAGCTCGAATCGCGGCTCGACGATGCGCTGCAGCGCGTCCACGGCGGCGGCGCCACCGGCGCCCTGCTGTTCGTCGACCTCGATCATTTCAAGGTCATCAACGACAACTGCGGCCACCAGGCGGGCGACGAAGTGCTGCTGCAGATCGTCGACCTGCTCGGCGCGGCCGTGCGCCAGGCCGATCTCGTGGCCCGGTTCGGCGGCGACGAGTTCGCTCTGGTGCTCGAGCGCTGTCCGCTGCCCGTCGCGCAACGCATCGCCCAGCGCCTGTGCGACGCGATCGATGCGCACCGCTACGCCGCCGATGACGGCCGTCGCTTCCGGGTGGGCGCCAGCATCGGCCTGGTGCCGCTCGACAGCCGCTGGAACGGCTCGGCGGCGCTGATCAAGGCGGCCGATGCGGCCTGCTACGCCGCCAAGGCCGCCGGGCGCGGGCGCGCGGTGCTGCACAACGCGCCGGCCGATGCCGCCAGCGCACTGCCGTTGCCCGCCTGGGGCGCCCGCATCGAGGCCGCGCTGGACGAAGACAACTTCGAGCTCTACGCGCAGCGCGTCGTGCGGCTCGACGGTGGCACCGAGGGCCTGCACTGCGAAGTCCTGCTGCGCATGCGCGACGAGTACGGCCGCCTGGTCTCACCCGCGATCTTCATGCCCAGTGCCGAGCGCTACCAGCTGGCCAGCCGCATCGACCGCTGGGTGCTGCGCAACGTGCTGGCCACCCTGCGGCGGTTGTCGTGCCAGGGCATCGAACGCGTGAGCATCAACCTGTCCGGCCAGTCGGTCGGCGATTCCGAATTCCACCGCTTCGCCCTGCGCTCGGTGGCCGACTCCGGCCTGCCGCCGGACATGCTGCTGTTCGAGATCACCGAGACCGCGGCCATCACCAACATCGTGCAGGCCGAGCGCTTCATCAACGACCTGCGCGCGCAGGGCATCCAGGTCGCGCTCGACGACTTCGGCGCCGGCGCATCCTCGTTCGGCTACCTGCGCCGGCTGGAAGTCGACAAGCTGAAGATCGACGGACAGTTCGTCCGCGGGGTGCTGCGCTCGCCGCTGGACCAGGCCGCCGTGCGCTGCTTCGTCGACGTGGCGCGCGTGCTGGGGATCCGCGCCGTCGCCGAACAGATCGAGGATGCCGACACGGCCGCGCACCTGGCGGAGATGGGCATCACCTACGGGCAGGGCTATCACTTCCACCGCCCGGAACCGTTCGTCGATCTGCTCGGCCAGGCCGCGCAGGTCGCGAACGCGCACGTGAGCACACAGCGCTCGGCCTGACCCGCGATCGCCCGCGCCGTCAGGGCGTGGGCCGCGTCGCGTTCCAGTTGAACAGGAACGCGCGATGCTCGGCCCAGGTCTGGCCGCTGGCGGTCTCGCCGTCCAGGCACACGGCCGTGTGGTACGGACCGACGCCGTCGGTGGTGCGGAAGCTCGCGCACAGGCGGCCGCGGTCCTGCCGCCAGCGGCCCGCCTTGATCGCGCTGCCGTAGAAGCTGCCGGTCACCGTGCCGTCGGCCACCAGGCGGAGCACCATCGGCTGCGTATAGACCTGGCCAGGCGCGGTGGACAGGTCGACGACCCAGTCGCCGTCCAGACCGGACGCTCCGGCCAGCATGGGGAGGGGCAGCACGCACACGAGCAGCCATGGCAGGAAGCGGCGCATCGGAATCTCCCGGATGGCGGCACCTTGCGGGCGCCGGCGGTCAGCGCATCCTACGCCCGCGCAGCCCCCGCAACGCGGCCCGCATCACCGGGCCTGCGGCCGGTGCCGCCCACACCGATCCGCTGGCCGTGGCGCCCCCGGGGCTTACGCGGGGCGGTGGATCGCGCAGAGCTTGTTGCCGTCGGGGTCGCGCACGTAACCGAGATAGAGCCGGCCCAGGCCGGCGTCCCGCGGCCCCGGCGGCTGCTCGATCGACGTGCCGCCGGCCGCCACCGCGGCATCGTGGAACTGCTGCACCTGCTCGGGCGAGACGCACTTGAAGCCGACGGTCGCGCCGTTGCCGGGCGTCGCCGGCGCATCGTCGATCGGCTCGCTGACGCAGAACGTATGGCCGTCGTGCCGGTAGAACAGCCGCATGTGTCCGGACGCCGCGCGGTTCTCCAGCGGCGCACCCGCACCCAGCACCGCGAGGACGGTGTCGTAGAACCGCTTCGAACGTGCGATGTCGTTCGAGCCGACCATGACGTGGTTGAGCATGTGCTGTCTCCGGGACGTGTGCGGAATGCCGGAGAGTATGGCGCGCGGACGCGCGCGATTGCCCATACGGCGAGCACGTCCGTATCGATCAGCGCGACCTCGATCCGCCGGCGACGTACTACGCGACCGGACGCCGGTCGTCGCGCATGCATCCCGCCGATCGCTGCATCGGCGCGCACCTGACGCCTCCAAAAAAAAAAGCCGCACACCCGAAGGTGCGCGGCTTTTTCGTTACAAGCGGCTTGACGCCTGGCGTCATCGACCGGGCATCGAGCCCGGTCGGCGCCGCAGCGCTTCTTACATCGTGGTCGTGAGGTTCGTGGTCACGACGTCGGTCACGCCTTCGATCTCGCGCGCGATGCGCGTTGCTTCGGTGACCTGCGAGGCCTGCTCGACCTGACCGGTCAGCGTCACGACGCCGTTGACGGTCTCGACGTCGATCTTCAGACCGGCGACATCGGAGTCGGCCAGCAGCGAGGACTTCACCTTGGTGGTGATCCAGGTGTCGCTACCCGGCTGGTCGGAATCCATACCGTCGGTCATGCCGTCCATCGCGGTGTCGGCGGGCGGCATGGTCGTGTCGGCCGGCGGCGTGGTGGTCTGCATGGCCGGATCGTTGGCCGGCTGCATCGCGGCCTGGTCTTCGGCGGTGCGGTCGTTCGAGCAACCCACGGCCAGCGCGAGCATGGACGACATGGCGATGGCGAGCGGAATACGGGTGAGATTGGAAGTCATCTGAAGCTCCAGCGTCTGGGGTGTGGCGCAGAGTGTCGAGGGTGCGATGCGTCCACCGCGTGATGGAGCGTTCCGGATGTGATGACGCCGGTTTACGTTCGTGACCCGCATGCGAAGAGATGCAGCTGCGGTTGTCTCATCCCGGCGCGGCGCCGAAACCGTCGATCGGCCAACGCGGTAAGCGCTCCGATCGGCGCTGCGCGTGATGAGACATCGCAACGTCTCACGTCGAAGCGCCAGGCAGACACGCCTGGCGCTGGTTGCCACCCTGATGCGCCGACAGGCGCTGTGCTGCGGCAGTGCACCCGGCACCGCCCACGGGTGCCGCGGTGCTTACGCGTGTGGCGTGGTGTCGATGCGATCCGCGTGCCCCGCCTGCGTGCGCGTGGCTTCGACGGAGATCGGATAGACCTGCTGGGAGATCGTCGTGAGCAAGGCCTGCGTCGTCTTCTGCTCGCGGATCAGATCACGCAGCAACGGCTTGATGCCGAAGATCGCGAACGGCACCAGAATCCACAGGATCGCGAGTACCGCCACGAACAGCATCCACAACAGACCCAGCGCCGCAATGCCATCGCCCATTCCAAGGTTCATCCGTGTCCCCATGCTGCGCCGACATGGCGCGATCCGCATCAAGTGTAGGGGCAGGCGCTCGACGCCCGCCATCGCGGCTCGACGCGGCGCCCCACACAGCACCTGCGGTGCAGACCTGGAGACGGCGTGTGCGGAGCGCGCGGCCCTGCCGCCATGACTTCGGCCTGCGCCGCCGGCGTCAGGCGCCCAGCAGCTCCACGTCGAACTTCAGCGTGGCATTGGGCGGAATGACGCCACCGGCACCGCGTGCGCCGTAGCCGAGATTCGCCGGGATGATCAACGTGCGCTGGCCGCCTTCCTTCATGCCCTGCACGCCTTCGTCCCAGCCCTTGATGACCATGCCGCCGCCCAAGGAAAAGATGAAAGGCTCATCGCGATCCTTGCTCGAATCGAACTTCACGCCCTGCACGCCGTTCTCGAACAGCCAGCCCGTGTAATGCACGGTCACATTGCGACCGGGCTGCGCTTCCTTGCCCGTGCCGACGACGGTGTCTTCGTACTGCAGGCCGGACGGCGTGGTGATGGAGGTCATGGCGGGATCCTTGTCGAATGCGGAAACGGGCGCGCAGTTTAGCGGGTACGTCGGAAGCCAGATTCTTCGGCGGTTCGAGCGTGCCCAGCCTCGCGTCGCAGCTTCAAAGCGCCAAGTACTCCTCGGCCGCAAAATCCCTGATGAAATCCCGTGCACCCGCTTCGGTTCTACCGTCCCCCAAATTGCGCACACGTTCCAGCATTTCGCGATACGCCTCCGTCCCGGTGAACATCCTGAACTTCTCAGCCCTGTAGGCCTCGAACGCTTCGGCGGATAGGTGGAGATGCTCCACCACGCGCCCAGATGCGACTCGCAGCACTTGATAGCGCTCGAACGTGGAGGCGTAGCCCATGTGGACGTAGTTCTTCACTTGGCCCTCCGGCACAACGAGCGCGCCGCTGTACCAACTCGCGACCACTCGCTGGGAGGCAGGGAAAAGCGTAGGCAAAATGCTCTTATCGACATATTCGCGGCTCTCACTGACCGCAATGCGGACAGTGACGTCTTTCAGCACCAGCTGGCCGCCTGAGATTTCCCAGTGAGCGACGTAGCCGCGCCAGTTCGCGGTAGACCGGACGGCGTCCTGCGGCGGTTTCCAGTCCCGCTCGCGGAGATATGAGGCCAATGGATTTGTGTGAAGCAGGTGCGCCTCGCCATCGATCTGGATACGATCGGCCATCTGTGCCGTCGCCAACGCGGCTCCAGGCAGCAGCATTGCGATCAACATCATGACTGCACACATTGCTCTGAACATCGGAACCCCCAGGATTTACCGCGTTAGATTCGGGAATGGCCGCACTCAGCCACCATCTTCAGACAGAGAATTGGAGTCGCGCCGGCCGCCGTGAGCTCTTGAGCCCGTAAGTGAACCTGGCACACCGTTACGGATCACTACTCTCGATGACCTGGCATTCGCGGCGCTCAGCAATCAGCGTTGATGCCGGCTCCTCGGTGTCGTGCTCCAACGCATCCGTAAGCACCATGACGTACAGCTCATGCGTCAGGCGCATGCGAACGGCCATGACGCCCATCCACCAGGTGATGACGAGAAACGGCGCCAGGACGCCCTGCCAGAGCGGCACGTCGGCGAGCGATTCGATGCCGAGGCCGTCGACCTCACGCAGCAGAAAGAACCCGGCGACCAGCACCGGCAGGATGCCGGCGCGCTCGATCCCGCCCATCAGCAGCACCAGCTTCGATCCGAGGCGCTCATGGGCGAACCGCGCGAAATTTCGGTGTTCTTCCAGCTCGGTGCGCGGAAAGGCCTGCAGCCACGTCCGCAACCCGCGGAATTGCGCCAGGTCGTGGTCGCTCTGCGCCACGAGCTTGATGCGCCAGTGCCAGAACTCGCGGGCCATGACGACCAGACCGCGAAGGATGCCGGGGGCGTACAGCAGTCCCGCGCTCCACACGCCGACCTGCGCCATCTGCACCATCCACCATTGCGGCGTCAGGAACTGCACCAGCAGAAACGGCAGCAGCCCGAACACGATCGCAACCGATCCGAGGATGTTGAGCCAGTAGAGGATGCGCGGCGTCTTGAGGATCGAAGCCGGACCATCGGGCATCGCTTCGATCCGCGCATCCAATGCAGCAAAGCTCAGTGCGGGCGGTCGATCATCCATGCAACGTTCAAGCCTTCCTTGTGCTTCAAGAGGTCAATTGCATCAGCGATAAGTGAACCTGGCACCGTTATCTCGGGGGGATCCTTGTCGAATGCGGAAACGGGCGCCCAGTTTAGCGGGCGCGTTGGCGTCCGGCGCTCTCAAAGACTCTGTCGCGTTCTGAACAGCCTTGTCGTTTCAGCCAGCCGTCGCGCTACACCTCAAAAGTGAACCTGACCCGGCCTCCTGTTTCGAGCGGTCAATTGCGAACGCTACAAATAAGCTTGGCACTGTTAGCTGAAATCAGGACATTCAGGGTTTATCGCTCTACTACTTCGCAAGAGCGACGGGCAGGAAGTCGATTTGGTGCAGACAGTCGGGATGCTCAGTGCTCATGCGAAGAAACAGCACATACCGCGAATTCTCGTATCGATACGAGCGTTCACTCCGAGGCGCCAGACCACTTTTCAGGACACGCCGAGCCTGTTCGAGCGAATAGCAGGGTGAAGCCTGGAGGCGGAACCACATGTCGCCGGAACCGAATCCGCCGATGTTGTAGATGCGCGCGTCTTCGAGATCTCTCGAAGGCCCGATGTCATGGGGGGTATAGCTGGCTGTGGTTCCCAGCATGTCGAGAACGCGCTCGAGCGCTGCAGGATCGCCTCGTTCGTACTGCTGCAAAATCCAGCTGACGCTACGCTGGGGATGCTGCTCGGCTTTGAGGCCACCCGCACACGCAGCCAACCACACAACGAGAAGCGCCATCATCAGGCTTCGACACATACGCAAGCTCCCGACAGCGGAAGTGAACCTGACACCGTTTGCCGATCAATTGCCGCAGCGATAAGTGAACCTGGCACCGTTAGTTCTGCAGCCCAAACACGATCGCGATTGATCCGAGGATGTTGAGCCAGTAGAGGGTGCGCGAAGTCCTGAGGATCGAGGCCGGGCCATCGGGCATCACTTCGATACGCGCATCCAATGCAGCAAAGCTCAGTGCGGGCGGTCGATCATCCATGCAACGTTCAAGCCCTCCTTGTGCTTCAAGAGGTCAATTGCCTCAGCGATAAGTGAACCTGGCACCCTTAGTTCAGCCGGCCCCCGTGAGCTCTTGAGCCCGTAAGTGAACCTGGCACCGTTAACTGCGCGTCACCATTGCGAACTTTCACTAACACCGACGTTGCGTGCATTGGAAGGCGGTCGTTAACGTCAGTCCATTCGGCATCATTCATTCGACTTCCTCCGTCACACCTTCATGGTCGCGTTAACGAGTTCATTTAGCTTGGAAAAGTTGTCAACAGTCTCATCGCTAAAAGTCCGTCCCTGATGAGTCTTCAAAAGCGTTTCAGCGACTTCACCGTGATCGTAAGTCTTGCCGATTTTTGCTTCGATTCGCTTAACGACCCTGTCGCCAGGCCCTAAGTCGGCAGGCTTCAACTTCGCTTTGAACGTGTCGTTGTAAAGGCTTAAGTAGTCTTCAATACAAAACAAATCTTCTATGTCGGCATTCTTTTGCCCCGTTACCGCGTTTGCAAGAATCAGCCTTGTGCCTGTAATCAGCTTCTTTTCAATCATCCCCGTGACGCGTTGCATTCCCTGTGTGTCCGAGTCGGCTAGGACGGTGATATCAAGGTGCGGGCCAACAAGGCTCACAAACGTTGGGATGTTAGTTGCGCCGCCGCTAGGGAGAATTCGCCAGCGTGAGTTTAGCGCCGTTTTTTTCTTCTGATTTGCAACCTGACTCATCATTGTCAGGTAAATGAAATCTGAAGTTCCTTCAACAACCAAGTTGTTAGGGCCAATGAAAAGACTTTGTGCAATGTCATAGCCTAATGCTGCTTGCAATGGGAACAGGCTGTCGGGGTCGCTTGCCAATGCATCTTTCGACACCACGGAACCAGTTGGAGGCCCACGATCCTCAACAATTCTTACCCGATCAAGTTGACCCATTTCGACCATGAAAGGCGAATGCGTCGTGTAGATAACCGGGGACACGACAGCGAGTCGCTCATTGATAAAACGGAGGAAGTCTGCCTGCGCCCGGCCGTGCAATGCTAAGGCAGGTTCATCAAGAAGCACGATGGTGGAGTCCTCGCTTTCAAACTCACTGAAGGCTGCCAGGAAAGAGAAGAACCACTGGAACCCTGAAGATCGCTGACTGAAGTTGTTGGAGTAGCCCGTCCTTCTGTCCCGAAGGCGGATATCAAGATATCTGGCTGCGATGCGCACGCCGTTATGTTGCTGGATTTGTTCTTTATCAACGTCAATGATTACTTCTAAATCTGGATTCTGTTTCCAGTAGTCGAAGACTTGATTTGTAAGGTCAATCGACACCGCTTCCATTTCGCTGCGGCGTTGCTCATAGTCATCCGAACTAAGCTGTTCTGCTGTCGTTCCGGCGAGCGCGATCAACGCGCGGGCAGTCTGCATTGGGCTGTTGCCGGGCTTTTCTTCTGCCGCAGTCACTTCCCGAAGATCAATTCGCCCCGGAAGTGTGTTGTATCCGGTGAAACGGAAGAAAGTTGGGAGATATTTGCCAATGACGGCGTGAATAAGATCAAATGCACTCGCTTTAAGTAGGTTGCGATCAGTTACCAACTTTTTAGCTTGTGCAATTTCAGCGGCATCAATATCTTCATGCTCGCTTTTGTCAATGGAATTGATAGCTTCGCCAAGCTCCTTGAGCGTAGATGGCTTACCTACAATTTTTTGCACATCCTTAGAAAGGCTGCTACGAAGATGAGTGGCTATTGATGCAGCATTCTTGGCATCCATATACCAAAGCAAGCCGCCATCGTACTTTCGCGTGACCTTCAAAGATTCGTAGTTAAACGATTTTGCACCGACTTCCTGTTCAAGTTCTTCGATCTCACTTTCATCAAGTGCGAACCTAGCTTCGATGAACTCCACTTCGGAAAGGTCGCCGGCGCGTCGATCTTTTGCTAAGAGCCAGCGTGGATACTGCTGTTCATGATCTGGCTTGTCCTGGTAGGCAGGGCGCAACAGATAGAGCGCTTCCAGCAGCCCCGACTTTCCGGCTTCGTTCTTGCCTACAAGGCATGTCACCGAATCCGAAGCAGCAACGTCCCCGGAATCGACAATGTTCCGGAACTTCCTGACACGAAATGACTTGAGTTGCATCGTCCATCCCCCCTAGGCGTTCATAGAAGGGTAGCGCCTCCAATGCGCAGTGGGCAGGGCAGGCTTTGGCAAAGTATTCAGCGCCCTAGCAGCGGAAAACACGCTTTGCTGTGACGATGCTGTTACCGTCAAGTCTGTTGACACGATCTGTGCGGCACAGACAACAAAAAAGCTCTGACGAATCAGGGCTTTATGTGTGGTGGGCGGTGCAGGGTTCGAACCTGCGACCCGTGCCGTGTGAAAGCAAAGGTCTCGATCTCACCCACACTTCGAATACCCACAGTTCAAACAAGTCGCGCACCCATCCATCAGCACCAGCGCCTTCGTGCTGCACTTGTGGCACATGGTCGCGGACGGCGGGAAGCTCGCGCCGTCGCCGGTGATTGCGATGTCTTCGTGGTGCTCGTCGGCACTGCTGGGCGCGCGCGGCGCGCCGCTCACGTCACTGTTTTTTTTTGAGCCTTCGCGCTGGGCGATCTGCTTGCGCTTCTCGGCGATCAGGGCTTTCTGGGCCTCACTCATTTCCGGGTCGTGCATCATGCCGATGGACTTGAGATGGTCCTCGACGATCATGCCGAGCTCGGCGACCAGCGACGGCATGTACACGCCACCGGCCTTGAAGTAGCCGCCCTTGGGGTCGAATACGGCGCGCATTTCCTCGACCAGGAACGTCACGTCGCCGCCCTTGCGGAACACGGCGGACATGATGCGCGTCAGCGCGACGATCCACTGGAAGTGGTCCATCGACTTGGAGTTGATGAAGATCTCGAACGGGCGGCGCTGTTCGTGCTCGGAACCGGCGTTGAGCACGATGTCGTTGATCGTCACGTACATGGCGTGTTCGACCAGCGGGGACTTGATCTTGTAGGTGCTGCCGATCAGGACGTCCGGGCGCTCGATGCGCTCGTGCATGTGGATGACATCGGCCTTGGGCAGTTCCGCCTCGACGGTCTCGCGCGGCACGGACGAGGCTTCGACGGCCTTGTCTTCCGGTTTGACGACGGCGTATCCGGTGATCTTGCGGTCGATCTTGACGGCCATGGCGGGTGTCCTGGGTGGGGCGGTTGGCGGTACGGCTTGGGACGCGTTCGGCGGCGACGGGCAGCTGTCGCGACGGATGTTCTGGAGGATGGGTGGCGCCTGGTTCGGGATTGGGACGTCGTGCTTCCCTCACCCCAACCCCTCTCCCTGAGGGAGAGGGGCTTTAAAACGACCGCGCGCTCTCATCGAGAGAGCGGCCTTGAAGCAGATGGATCAGGCTTTCTTCGACGCGCGCTTGGCGGCGCCCTTCTTGGCGGCGACCGAACGCTGGGCGGTCTTGGCCGTCTTCTTGGCGACACCCTTGCGGGCGGCGACGCTGCGCTTGGCGGTCGCGGTCTTGGCGGCGGCCTTCTTGGCGACCTTCTTCACCGCTTTCTTGACGGTCTTCTTGGTCGCGTTGACCTTGCGGGTGGTCGCGGCCTTCTTGGCGGCGGTCTTGCGGGTCGCCGACTTCGTGGCGGCCTTCTTCGCCGGTGCCTTCTTGGCGACCGACTTCTTGGCGACCGCCTTCCTGGCCGGGGCCTTCTTCGCGGTGGCCTTCTTCGCCGTCGTCTTCTTGGCGGTCTTCCTGGTGGCCTTCTTCGCGGCGGTCTTGCCGGCGCCCTTGCGCTTGAGCGCGGCGATCTCGGACGAGGCGGCGGTCTTGGCGGCAGCGAGCTTCTTCTTCACCGCGGACACGCGCTTGCTGACGGCCTTGCTCGCCGTTTCGGCGCGCTTGGTCGCGGCCTTGCGCACCTTGGTGACGCGCTTGGTGACCGTCTTTTCGGCATCCTGCGCGCTCTTCTTCGCGGATTTCGCGACAGCGCTGGCGCGCTTCTTGACCTCGGCGACGATGTCCTTCGCCTTCTCGGCGACATCTTCGGCGGCGTGCGTCAGGGTGTCTGCAACCCCGTTTCCGTTACTCATTCTGGGTGTCCTCGTCAGTGATCTTTACGGAGCACGTTGTCCGCGGCGGAAATGTAGCGCGAAGCCGGTGCGCAGGGGAGCAGCAATTGCGGGTGTGGCGGTGGTGCGACATCGACGTGCTGCGCCCTGCGCGCGCCGGCATTGCGGCCGGCGCGAGGCGGTCGCGTCAGAACTTGCCGTAATAGCCTTCCTTCAGCGCGTCGAACAGATTGGCGGCGGTGTGCATTTCGCCGTCGTATTCGATCTGCTCGTTGCCAGCGACCTCCAGCACTTCGCCGCCTTCGAGTTCGAAGCGGTACGTCGTGTTGGCGAGATCCGCTTCCTTCACCAGCACGCCCTGGAACGCGGCGGGGTTGAAGCGGAACGTGGTGCAGCCCTTGAGGCCCTGCTGGTGCGCGTAGCGGTAGATGTCCTTGAAGTCCTCGTACGGGTAATCCGTCGGGACGTTCGCGGTCTTGGAAATCGAGCTGTCCACCCACTTCTGCGCGGCGGCCTGCACGTCGACATGCGCCTTGGGCGTGATGTCGTCGGCGGCGATGAAGTAATCCGGCAGCTGCGCGTCGGCATCGTCCGAGTACGGCATGGCCTTGGGATTGATGAGCTCGCGGTACGCCAGCAGCTCGAACGAGAAGACGTCCACCTTCTCCTTGGACTTCTTGCCTTCGCGGATCACGTTGCGGCTGTAGTGGTGCGCGAACGACGGTTCGATGCCGTTGGAGGCGTTGTTGGCCAGCGACAGCGAGATGGTGCCGGTGGGCGCGATCGAGCTGTGGTGGGTGAAGCGCGCGCCGGCCTCGGCGATCTGGTCGACGAGATCGGGCGCCACCTCGGCGATCTTCTGCATGTAGCGCGAGTACTTGGCATGCAGTACGCGGCCGGGAATCTCCTGGCCGAGCTTCCAGCCGTCGACGGCCATTTCCGGGCGCTTGCGCAGCATTGCGGCGGTAACGGTGAAGCGCTCTTCCATGATCGGCGCGGCGCCCTTTTCCTGGGCGAGCGTCAGACCCGTTTCCCAGCCCGCGACGGCCATCTCGCGCGCGATGCGCTCGGTGAACTCGCAGGAGTCCGCCTCGCCGTACTTCATCTGCAGCATGGTCATGGTGCTGCCGAGGCCGAGGAAGCCCATGCCGTGGCGACGCTTGCGCATGATCTCGTCGCGCTGCTTCTGCAACGGCAGGCCGTTGACCTCGACCACGTTGTCGAGCATGCGGGTGAACACGCGCACGACTTCCTTGTATTCCTCCCAGTCGAAACGCGCGCGCTCGGTGAAGGGTTCGCGCACGAACTTGGTGAGGTTGACCGAGCCCAGCAGGCAGGCGCCGTAGGGCGGCAGCGGCTGCTCACCGCAGGGATTGGTCGCACGGATGGTTTCGCACCACCAGTTGTTGTTCATCTCGTTGACGCGGTCGATGAGGATGAACCCCGGCTCGGCGTAGTCGTACGTCGAGACCATGATCATGTCCCACAGGTGCCGCGCGCGGACCTTGCCGTAGACCTTGCAGGCGACGAGGCCGTCGTCGCGGGTCACGTAGCTGCGGGTCTGCGGCCATTCGCGCCAGATCACCTGCTCGGCATCGGCCAGATCGAAATCGGCGGCTTCCTTCTCGTTGATCGGAAACACCAGCGGCCAGTCGGCGTCGGTGTCGACGGCGTCCATGAACCCGTCGGTGATCAGCAGCGAGAGATTGAACTGGCGCAGGCGGCCGTCTTCGCGCTTGGCGCGGATGAAGTCGCGCACGTCGGGATGGCTGACGTCGAAGGTGCCCATCTGCGCGCCGCGGCGACCGCCGGCGGACGACACGGTGAAACACATCTTGTCGTAGATATCCATGAAGGACATCGGGCCGGAGGTGTACGCGCCGGCGCCGGCGACGAACGCGCCCTTGGGCCGCAGCGTGGAGAACTCGTAGCCGATGCCGCAGCCGGCCTTCAGGGTGAGGCCGGCCTCGTGGACCTTCTCGAGGATGCCGTCCATCGAATCGACGATGGTGCCCGACACGGTGCAGTTGATCGTGCTGGTCGCGGGCTTGTGCTCCAGCGCGCCGGCGTTGGACGTGATGCGGCCGGCGGGAATCGCACCGCGGCGCAGCGCCCACAGGAAACGCTCGTGCCAGTGGCGCTGCTTCTCCACCGTGGTCTCGGCCTCGGCCAGCGCCTTCGCGACGCGCTGATAGGTGCCGTCGATGTCGGCATCCACGGCCACGCCCTGCTTGGTCTTGAGGCGGTACTTCTTGTCCCAGATGTCGTCCGACGCGGGCTGCATCGGAATCTCCCGACCGGGATCGGACTTCACCGCCGCGAGGCGAACCGTACTCATGCTGCTGTGCGCTCCTGGAATCGCGCCGGCGTGGACCGGTCGCCTGTGATGTGCGTGATGCGGACACGCGCGAACCGGCCGCGCATCAGGCGCCGCCGATCGGTGCTGTGTTCAAGAGACTGCTGGACGTGCGCGCACATCGCCGGATGCGGCCTGGGGCCGTCTGCTCCATGACGTTCGAACCCATCGCGTGCATCCCCTTTGCTGCGAAGTGTCGCTGACCGTTGAAAGCCCCATGTGTTGGGCATTTCCAGAACCGACACCCAAGATGTAGTGGCGGCAACGGGGGTCCACGCTACGCCCGGACTCGGACCGGTGTCAACCGGAATTCCGCGTCTCCGGCGATTCCGTGGCCCGCGCATGGACGCCGCGCGGCGGCCTGCCGATGAATGCGACTTTCAACACCGATTCAAATGCGGCGTCGCACACTGGCACGCCTCGACGGCAGCCGTTAGGGTCGCCCGTCGAACCACATCCAAGCTGGCGTCGAGCACGCCGCACCGCCGACAGGGGACGTTCCATGCGCGCCAAGACCACCCTCCTCGCCCTGACCTGCGCCGCCGCGTTCGGCGGCTTCGCCGCCACCGCGATCCGCGACGTGGTGCAGCAACCCGCGGGCGCGACGCCGGGCGCAGTGGCCGCCGTGCCGACGATGGCCGCATTGCCGACGGCGGTCGACGGCGCGCCGCTGCCGTCGCTGGCGCCGATGCTCAAGACGGTGACGCCGTCGGTGGTGTCGGTGCACGCCAAGCAGCGCGTGCGGGTGAGTCCGTTCGGCAACGATCCCTTCTTCCGCCGCATGTTTCCGGAACTCGACCAGGAGCGGATGAACGAGTCGCTGGGCTCGGGCGTGATCGTCGATGCGCAGCAGGGCTACGTGCTGACCAACCACCACGTGATCGAAGGCGCGGACGACGTGTCGGTGACGCTGGCCGACGGCCGCACGGTGGAAGCGGAATTCATCGGCTCGGACATGGACACCGATGTCGCCTTGATGCGCATCAAGGCCGACAACCTCACCGCGATTCCGCTGGCACAGGACGCCAACCTGCAGGTCGGCGATTTCGTCGTGGCGGTGGGCAACCCGTTCGGCTTCGGGCAGACGGTGACGTCGGGCATCATCTCGGCGGTCGGCCGCAGCAACGTGCCGGGCGTGGGCTTCCAGAACTTCATCCAGACCGATGCGTCGATCAATCCGGGCAACTCCGGCGGCGCGCTGGTCAACCTGCGCGGCCAGCTGGTCGGCATCAACACCGCGAGCTTCAACACCCAGGGCAGCATGGCCGGCAACATCGGCCTGGGCTTCGCGATTCCGATCGGCCTGGCCCGCAACGTGATGACCCAGCTGGCGACGACCGGCAGCGTGCAGCGCGGCACGCTGGGCATCGACACGCAGACGGTGGATGCCCGCATCGCCCAGGGCCTGGGACTGGCCGATGCGCGCGGCGCGGTGGTCACGCGCGTCTACGGCGGCTCGCCGGCAGCGCGCGCCGGCCTGCGCGCCGGTGACGTGGTGGTCGCGGCGAACGGCGAACGCATCGACAACAGCGAATCGCTGCGCAACTTCCAGGGCCTGCAGGCGATCGACACGCCGGTGACGCTGGATGTCGTGCGCGACGGGCGCACGCTCAAGGTGGACACGCGCCTGACCGCGTTGCCGCGCGATGGCGCGAGCGTGGATGCGCGACTCACCGGCGCGACCTTCGCCGACCTGCCCGAGGCGCTGCGTCGGCAGAACCAGCGCGCCGGCGGCGTGCTGGTGGAGACGGTGGCGCCGGGCAGCCGCGCATTCCAGAGCGGCCTGCGCGACGGCGATCTGATTCTCGCCGCGAACAGCGGGCAATTCCGCGATCTGGCCGGTTTCCGCGACTCGCTGGCGGACCGGCCGTCCGACCTGGTGCTGCGCATTTCACGCCGTGGACGCATCAACGACCTGATCATGCGCTGACCGATTTCCCCCCTGTGCCGCGCCGCGTGCGTGGCACCGTTCAACCGACAGGAGCACGACCATGAGCCCCACTTCGACCGACGCGGTGAAGACCCATCTTGGCGAGGCAGGTTCGCACCTGAGCCAGGCCGCCCGTGATGCCGGCGCTGCAGTGAAGAACGCCGCGAACGTGGCCGCCGACGAGCTCAAGCTCGGCCGCGCGACCGTGAAGTCCGATCTCGCCGACTCCGCGATGGCCGGCGTCGCTGCGTTCGAAGAAGGCGGCACCGCCGCGAAGGAACAGTACGACGTGCTGCTGGACAAGGGCCGCGATCTCGTCGAGAGCGCCGCCGACCTGATCCGCGAGCGTCCGATCGCCGCATTCGGCACCGCGTTCGCCGCCGGCTGGATCATCGCCAAGCTCGCGCGCAGCAAGTAAGCGCGGCGTTTCGTGACCGAGCGCGTGACCGGGGAAGACCCGCGCGAGGAAGCCGCCGGCAGCGCAGACCGTGCGCCCGGCGAAGTGCCACACCTCGACGAAAGCATCCGCCGCATCCGTGCGGCGGCCACCGAAACCTTCAGTTCCGGCCTCGACAGCGGCCGCGCCCTGCGCAAGCTGGTCGCGGCCGACATGGCTTTGTCGCGCAGTGCCCTCGGGCGTGCGCTGGCATGGTCGGCGGTGTCGGTGGTGTTCGGCGCATCCGCCTGGCTGCTGGCGATGGGTGCGGCGATCGCGTTCCTGCAATCGTGGGGCCTGTCGTGGCTGGCCTCGATTTCGATCGCCACGCTGATCAGCCTGGTGGTGACCGCGATCGCCGCATGGCGCGTGTCGGTGTTCTTCGACTACGCGGGCATGCATGCCACACGTCGCCAGCTGGCCCGTCTGGGCATGTTTTCGGAAGCCGGACACGGCGATGACGACGACGAGGACGACACGTCCCCGTCCGCACGCACCGCTGGCGAGGCGAAGACGCCATGAATTTCGAAGGCCTCAAGAATCGCGTCGAACGTGCCGAGACGCTGGTCGATGGTCGCGTGGTGCAGACCTCGGACCGCTACCGCGCCCTGCGCACCAGCTGGCGTGACGCCTGGACGCCGCCGCGCATCCTGATCGCCGGTCTGGTGATGGGATTCGCGACCGGGCATCTGGAGCCGCGTCGCGCGCTGACCCGTCTGGGCAAGCTGGGCGGGCCGAAGTCCATCCAGCTGATCAGCGCCCTGTCGGGCCTGCTGACCTCGGTGCAGGCGACCGTGGCGGCGGCGACGGCGGAGAAGGCGGCCGAGACGGCCGACGACGCTGCGCAGACCGCCGACGCGGCGGCCGACAATGTCGCCGCGAAGACCGGCGGCGCCAGCGCGACGCAGGCGGCCGCTGCCGCGGGCGCTGCCGCCGCGGTGCAGGTGCAACAGACCGCTGCCGGCGCGTCACAGCAGCAGCGCAGCGGTGCACCGGCACCGGCAGACGGGCCGGCCGTCGACGACGCAGCCGCGTCGCCGCGCACGGACCGCGGCCGGCCCGATCCGGTGCTGTCGGAACAACCGCGACCCGCGGAAGCGGCAACCGAACTGTCGGAATCCGGGCGCTGAGCGCCCGGTCCATCGAGTCCCCATGAATTCCACACCCAGCGCGCCGCCCGAAGACGACGCGTCCCTGCCGACGCCGACGCCGGTGGCGCTGCGACCCCGCGCCTCGACCGCGCTCGTCGTCCTCGCCACGCTCGCGATCCTCGCCACGCTGTGGGCCGCGCAGGCGGTGATCCTGCCGGTCCTGCTGGCGATGTTCTTCGCGCTGGTGGGCAACCCGGTGCTGCGCGCCCTGCGCAGGCTGTGGATTCCGCGGATGGTGGGCGCGCTGCTGGTGCTGAGCCTGGGCATCGCCGGCGCGGGTGCGCTGGGCCTGCAACTCTACGGCCCGGCCAGCGAATGGGTGCAGGAGGCGCCGAAGACCCTGCGCACCCTGGCGCCGCGCCTCAAGGCGATGACCCAGCCGGTGCACCAGGCCAGCCAGGCCGCCGAGTCCTTCGCGCGCGCGACCGAAGATCGCCCGCAGCGGCGTGTGCAGCTGGTGCAGATCCAGGACAACAGTTCATGGCGCACGATCGTCGCCACGCCGATGATGCTGGCCTCGGTGCTGGCCGTGGTGCTGCTGACGTTCTTCTTCATGGTCTATGGCGAAAACCTGCAGCGCAACGCGATCGCGATGCTGCCCGACCGCCAGCGCCGCAAGCTCACCGTGGACATCATGCAGTCCATCGAACACGAGATCTCGCGCTACGTCCTGACGATCTCGATCATCAATACCCTGCTCGGCGCGGTCTTCGCCGGCGTGGTGTTCTGGATGGGCCTGCCGCTGCAGGACGCGCTGCTGTGGGGCACCGTGGTCGCGCTGCTGAACTTCGCGCCGTACGTCGGCCCGCTGATCGGCGTGTTGCTGATGCTGCTGATGGGCTTCGTCAGCTATGAAGGCACCTGGCCGAACGCGGCCTGGGCCCCGGTGATTCCGGCGGCGGTGTACCTGCTGCTGCACACCATCGAAGGCCAGTTCGTGACCCCGATCGTGCTCGGTCGCCGCATGGCGATCTCGCCCTTGATGCTGATCCTCGCGCTGATGCTGTTCGGCTGGATGTGGGGTATCGTCGGCTTGCTGCTGGCGGTGCCGCTGATCGTCTGCGTGAAGCTGGTGCTGTCGCGCATCGAAGGATTCGAGGGCTGGGCGCGACTGCTGGCGTGACCCGCGCCGGCAGCGCCGGCACGGGTCGTCACGTCACCAGCTGAAACCGGCACCTGCCGACACGCTGCTCTCGCCACCTGCGATCGCGCCGCCCAGCGAGACACTCGCGCGATTGCCGATCGCACGCTGGTAGCCGATCGCGATCGCCTGCTCGCCGCCCTGTCCACCGACGCCCACGCCGATGCGGTTACGCCCGGCGAGTCCCGACGTGTTGCTCGCCATGCCCGCGTACGCACCACTCATCGCGCCCATGCGGTCGATGCGCCGATCCTGGTGGCGCATGCGGTCGTCGATCTCACCGCGCAGCGCGGAGAAGTTGTCTTCCCAGGCGGCGAAGCGGCTGTCGGTGTAAGCATTGGCGCTCTGCAGCGTGCGCGCATCGCCTGCATTCACCTGCGCGACGTTGGCGGCGTCGGTATCGCGGACGCCCTGGGCAACGTTGGTCACACGACGCTGCTGATCGGCATTGCCGACCGACACCGTATTCGCCTCGTCGGCAATTGCGCCTTGACCGAGCGCAACCGCACCCTCGGCGCTGACGCGTGCACCCTGCCCCACGGCCGTACCCGATGCCGCCTCGACGCGTGCGTCGGCGCCGACCGCGACTGCGTTGGATGCATCGGCAGTGATCGATGCGTTGCTGCCGAGCGCGGTGCCGCCCTCGGCCTCGACCACCGCGCCATGCCCGACCGCGGTGTCGTTGCCGTCGACCGCCACGCTGTCGTTGCCGACCGCCAGGCCGTCGCCACGCCCCGATGGCGGCGCAGTGACGCCACCACCGCCACCTCCGGTCTCCAGCGCACCGATCCGGCCATCGAGTCCGGCGATCACGCCGTCGAGCGCGCCCAGCGCATCGCCGACGTTGCCGTAGTGGCTGCCCTGGATCGTGAACACACTGCCGATCAGACGACCGCCGGCATCGATGACCGTGCCGCCGCCGAACGCAGTCGCGACCGATTGCATCCCCGCGTGCACCTGCGCGCCATTGACCGCCTCGCGGCTCGCGGCGTTGATCGCTCCGGCGGCCACGTTGCCCAGTCGCGTGCCGTTCTCGCCCGCCAGGGTGACGCTGTCGCGCGCATCGTCGTCGTAGGCCACCGCGTTTCCGGCCACGCCTTCGATGTCGCCGATGCGGTCCTCGATGCCGTCGACACGGCCTTCGACCACGCCGACGCGTTGGTTGGTCTCGAACAGCTGGTTGCCGGTCACCGCATCGGTGCTGTCGGCCGCGACGTCGCCGTCGGCGAGGTGGGTCAGCACCGTGCCCTGCGCGCCGGCGAACGTCACCCGGCCGCGGCTCGCATCGTCGTAACCGATCGCGTTGTCGGCGACTTCGCCGACACGCGCGGCGACCGCGCTGAGCTGGTCGAAGTTGACCGCATCCGTGCCCTGCGTACCGGCAGCGAGATTGACCAGTTGCCGTTCCGCGCCCGCAGCACCGATCGACACCGTGTGCGCGCGATCGGCGAACGCGCCGGCGCCGAGCGCGACACTGCCGGTCGCGGTGGACCACGCATCGGCGCCCAACGCCAGACTGCCGTCGCCGTCGGACTGGCTGCGGAATCCCAGCGCCACGCTCTGCACGCCAAAGGCGCGCGCGACCTGGCCGAGCGCGGTGGCACTGTCGGCATAGGCGCCGGCGCTGCCGCCGACCGCCAACGAGCGAATCGCACCGGCCGCCGCGCCGTGGCCGATCGCGGTCGAATGATCGGCCGCCGCCGTCGCCATCACGCCGATCGCCGTCGTCGAATTCCCTTGCGCGCTGCCGGAGATCGACACCGACTCCTCGCCGCCGGCGTAGGCGCCTGCGCCGATCGCGGTCGATGCATATTCCAGTGCGCGCGCGCCGGCGCCCACCGCGGTGCTCTCGCGGCCGGAGGCGATAGTCGAGAACGCTTCCATCTCCCAGGTTTCGCCGTTCATCACGTAATACTGGCCACCGATCGCAGTGGCGCTGTCGGCCGAGGCCTGCGCGCCGGCACCGAATGCGCTGGCGTAGTCGGCGGACGCTGCGCTGTTGAAGCCGATCGCGGTCGTGTGCTTCTCGTAGGCGAACGCGCCGCTGCCGAAGGCGGACGCGCCGAGCGACGCGGCCAGCGCGCCCGAGCCGGCCGCGGTGCCGTAGTCGCCCATCACGGTCGCGGGCTGCTGGTTGTCCGGGCCGCCGGTCGCTTCGAAGAGCTCGGCGTACCGGGTCGCATCGCGCAGCTGGGCGAGGTTCACCGCGTCGGTGCCCTCCGTGCCGGCGGCGACGTTGACCAGCTGCCGCTCCGCGCCCGCGTCACCGATCGAGACGGTGAAGTCGCGATCGGCGACGGCATTGGCGCCGAGCGCGACACTGCCCGCCGCAGTCGAGAATGCATCGGCGCCGAGCGCCATGCCGCCTTCGCCGGTCACCAGGCTTCGAAAGCCCAGCGCCACGCTCTGCGCGCCATAGGCCTGCGCCGCTTGCCCGAGTGCGGTGGCGCTGTCGCCGAACGCCGCGCTGCCGCCGCCGACTGCCAGCGTGCGCATCGCACCGGTCGTCGCACCCTTGCCGATCGCGGTCGAATGGTCGGCGCCCGCTGTCGCCATGACACCGACCGCCGTCGTCGAATCGCCGCGCGCACTGCCGCCGATCGACACCGACTCCTCGCCGGCGGCATAGGCACCGGCGCCGATCGCCGTCGACTGGTACGCCAGCGCGCGTGCACCGGCGCCCACGGCCACGCTCTCGCGGCCCGATGCGATGGTCGCGAAGGCTTCCATCTCCCAGGTCTCGCCATTCATCACGTAGAGCTCGCCGCCGATGGCGGTCGCACTGTCGGCGGCGGCCTGCGCGCCGGCGCCGAACGCGCTGGCGTAGTCGGCCGATGCCGCGCTGTCGAAGCCGACCGCGGTCGTGTGCATCGCCTGCGCCATAGCGCCGCTGCCGAACGCCGATGCACCGGGTGCGTTCGCGATCGCGCCCGAGCCGGCGGCCGTCGCGAATGCGCCGGTGGCGGAGGCACCGGCATCGCCGTCGGCCTGGAAATGCGGATCGATACCGGCTTGCGGGGCGTCGTCGGCCTCGGCGTCGGCGCTCGCCTCGTCGGGCTCGGACGGCGTCGCTGCAGCGGCGGGCAGTCGCGTCGCATCCGTTGCGGTCTCGGAAGTCTGCGCGCGTGCCTGCGGCAGGACGGCAACAAATGCGGCAATGGCGAGCGCCAGGGTCGTACGGGTCATGAAGGGTCTTCTCTCGGAGGGACACGGTGGCGGCGGAACGGGCATTCCACCTGCGTCGCCGCGCTGTGCGGCACGCCCGATCCTTGGCGCACGGCGCCGGAGAAGACCATTCCTGACGCGTTACCGATCCATTACATCTCCATTTTTCCGTTTGCGTTCAAAGGTCTGCGGCGCCGCGCGGCGGCAGCGCGGGCGGGGTCTGCAACGCGGCCGGGATGACCCGCTCGCCGGCCAGACGCTTCGCATCCTGCAGCGCGATCGACCAGGCATCGACCTGTCCGATCGCATGCAGCAGCCGGGTCTGCAGCAAGGCCAGGTCGAAATCCTGGCGCGCCCAGGGCGCGATGCGGCCGACCAGCGCCGTCGCCTCGGCCCGGTCGTCGTGCGCCAGCAGCCAGGTCGTGCCGGCGTAGACGGCCTGCGCGACCTCTTCGGGCACGCCGTCCTGCTCGGCGCGCGCCACCGCGACGCGGTAGGCGTGGCCGGCATCGGCATCGCGGTCCTGCGCCTGCGCGGTCATCGCCACCAGCAGCCAGTCCCAGGCATAGCCGGTGTCGTCGGAGGCCGGTCGCGGGGCGTCGTCGGCGCGCAGCGGCAGGTCGGCTTCCAGCGCCGCCTGATGCCGCATCCAGCGCACCCGGAACAACCGTTCCGCCCGTGCCTCGGGATTCCACCGGGCCAGCACCCGGTCGGCGATCCGGACCGCCGCCGCGGGATCGCCGCCGCGCCAGGCCATCTCGATCCGCAGGGCATCGGCGCGATGCAGATCGCTGTTGAGCGTCGGGCCGGCCGCATCGGCGCCCAGCATCGACTCGGCGGCGGCGAACGCACCCTGCCGGACCATCGCCTCGGCGCGGCCCAGGGCGATGTTGGTCAGCTGGCTCGGATCGGAAATGCGCGCGCGCAGCGCCCAGGCCTGTTCGATGCTCGCGCGGGCCTCGTCGGGCTGCAGCAGCAACAGCTGCGTTTCGGCCAGTGCCACCGACATCGACACCAGCTCGTAGATTGCGCCGAAGCGTCGGAACTCGCCGAGCGTGCGGGCGATGTACTCCGCCGCCTGCGCCGGGCGGCCACGCACTTTTTCCAGAAACCCCAGGCTCGCATCGACCCGGGCGACGGCCAGTGGATCGCCGGTGCGCACGGCCAGTATCCGCGCCTGGCCCAGATCATCCAGCGCACCGTCGTAATGGCCGAGCAGCGAGCGGACCATGCCGCGGCCGTTGAGCGCATCGCCGCGGAGCACGATGTCGCCCGCAGGGCCGACCAGCGCCAGCACATCGGTGTAGTCGCGCTCGGCGGCGACGCGATGATCGAGCCGGCGGTCGATCCCGGCCCGCAGCAGCAACACCTGGGCGCGGAACAGCGGCGTGTCGGCAGCCTCGATCCGCAGCAGCCGCTCGACCTCGTCGCGGACCTTCGGATACAGACCGGCGCGGAAATCGACCTGCGCCAGACGCAGCCGCAGGCGCGGATCGTTGCGCTGCGCGGGCGGCGCCTCGGCGAGGATGTGACGTGCCGCGTCCAGTTCATTGCTCAGCAAGGCGGCCTGCGCGCGCTGCAGCCTTTCGCTGAGGTCTGCATCGACGTCCGGCCCGGTGGCATCCCGGCCCAATGCCGCCAGCAGGCGGCCGCAGGCCTGATCGGCCGCGCGCACCAGATCGGCGTGCTCGCCGTAAGCATGCCGTGACGCATCGTCGCGCCCTTCGGCAGTGATTTCGACCCGCCAGCCCGAGCCGCGCCGCATCGCCCGGCTGTGCACCACCCAGTCGCCAGCGACCTCGTTGCGCAGGCGCGCGGGTTCGATGCGCTCGCCGTCGTGCGCATGCATCAGCGACAGCACGCTTTCGCTGGCGGCCACCGGCAGGCCGGCGCGGCGCAGACGATCGCCGATGAAATCCATCAGGCCCAGTCGCGCCCAAGCGATGTCGGCGGTCTGGTCGAGCTCGGTGGGCAGCACGATGAACGCGCCGGCACCCGGCTGCGGCGCGGCATCCACGCGCGGCCGGGCGGTCGTCCACCACCACGCCGCAGTCGCCAGCAGTGCCGCCGCGACCAGCACTGCGATACCGGACAACAGGCGCCCCCGGCCTAACGTCGCGCTCGGCATCGGGTCGACGGGCGGCGTTGCAGGCGCCGCCGTCCCGGACTCCGGCGCGGGCGACGCGGTCTGTTCTGCAGCGGACACCGGCGTCACCTCCGCCACCCACCGGAACCCGAAACTCGGCACCGTGCGGATGACGCGCTGCTCCTGGCCGTCATCGCCGACCGCGCGGCGCGCACGCAAGATGATCTGGCTCAGCTGCGCATCGGAAACGTTGTTGCGAGCGAAGATCGCCATCGCCAGTTCATCTCGCGATACCGCGCGCTCGCGATGTTCGAGCAGGTATTGCAGGCAGGTGAACACCCGTGCCGGCACGACGACCAACACGCCGTCACGGCGCAGTTCGCGGGCATCGAAGTCGAGCAGGGAGTCGGAGAATCGGTAGGCGTTCGGCATCGGAATCGGAGATGGCAAGCCGCCCTTTGCCACCGCGGCCCGCCGTTAACGGCTTCAGCGCGCCGAGTATGACCCAAGGCCGACGCCGTGCCCGTGGCGGCGCCGGGCCGTCAGCCCGTGCCGGAGGCGCGATGCGGCCACTCGTTACAATGGGCCCATGACGTTTCCCATCCGCGCCATCACCCTCGATCTCGACGACACGCTGTGGCCGTTCGCGCCCATCGGGGTGCGCGTGGAGCAGACGCTCGATGCGTTCCTGCGTACGCACAGTCCCGCGACCGCGGACATGTATCCGATCGAGAAGATGCGCGACCTGCGCACGCGCGTGTTCGCCGAGAACGCGCACCTGATGCACGACCTGTCCGCGCTGCGGCAACTGACCATCGAACACGCGCTGCGCGACAGCGGCGGCGATCTGGGATTGCTGGACGCGGCCTACGAGGTGTTCTACGCCGAGCGCAACAAGGTGGAGTACTACCCCGACAGCGAAGCCGCGCTCGCGCGCATCGCCGCGCGCGTGCCGGTGGCGGCGGTGACCAACGGCAATGCGGATCTCGACCGCGTGGGCATCGGTCACCTGTTCGCGTTCACGCTCGGCTCGCGCGAGCACGGCGTGGCCAAGCCGGATGCAAGCATCTTCCACGCCGCGTGCGACCGGCTCGGCTGCGCACACGGCGACGTCCTGCACGTGGGCGACCACATCGAGATGGATGTGGCCGGCGCCGCGCGTGCGGGACTGCGCACCTGCTGGATCAATCGCGAGGACCGGCGCTGGGAACACGCCACGATCGCGCCCGATCTCGAATTCGACACGCTCACCGCGCTCGCCGACTGGCTCGATGCCGTTCCGACCGTCGCCGACCGCACCTGACCCCGGGGGTTTCATGACCGACACCACGACCGACCTCTTCACCACCGGCGCGCAGCGCGCGCGTCCGCTGCACATCGTCGCGCGCGACGGCTACGCGGCCTGGCGCGACGCGCAGCCGGCAGCCGTGCAGGCCTGGCTCGAGGCGCAGGCGTTCGACGCGGCGCCCGGCACGCTGGCCCTGCTGCCCGGCGACGGCGGTCTGGACGCGGCGGTGCTGGGCATCGGCGATGCGCTCGATCCCGACAGCTACGCGCATGCGGTCTACGGCCTGCCCGAAGGCGACTGGCGCGTGGCCGGCGCGCACGACGCCGCCACGGTGCAGCTCGGCTGGGGCCTGGGCGCATACCGGTTCACCCGTTACAAGACGAGCGCGCGCAAGCCGGCGCGACTGGCGGTCGACGCGCCAAATGCCGAGACCGTCGACGTCATCGCCGCGACCACGCGCGTGCGCGACCTGGTCAATACGCCGACCGAGCACATGGGCCCCGAGCAGATGGAAGCCGTGGTGCGCGACATCGCGTCCGCGCACGGCGCGACGTTCGAGAGCATCGCCGGCGACGCGCTGCTCGAACAGAACTTCCCCGCGATCCACGCCGTGGGCCGCGCCTCGCACCGCGCGCCGCGCCTGCTGCATCTGTCTTGGGGCGACGCCGCGCATCCGCACGTCGCGATCGTCGGCAAGGGCGTGTGCTTCGACACCGGCGGCCTCGACCTCAAACCGGCCGACGGCATGCGCAACATGAAGAAGGACATGGGCGGCGCGGCGCACGCCATCGCGCTGGCCGAACTGGTGATGGCGCGCAAGCTGCCGCTGCGCATCACGCTGCTGGTGCCGGCGGTCGAGAACGCGGTCGGTCCGGACGCGTTCCGTCCGGGCGAAGTCATCGCCACGCGCCAGGGCATCAGCGTCGAGATCGACAACACCGACGCCGAAGGCCGCCTGGTGCTGTGCGATGCGCTGACCTTCGCCGGCGAGCAGTCGCCGGACGCCATCCTCGATTTCGCCACGCTCACCGGCGCTGCGCGCATCGCGCTGGGCCCGGACCTGCCGGCCCTGTTCTCCAACGACGACGCACTGGCGGCTGCCTGGATCGCCGGCGGCGAGGCGACGCGCGATCCGGTGTGGCGCATGCCGCTGTGGCGGCCGTACCTGCGCTATCTCACCAGCGGCATCGCCGACATCGCCAACGCGGGTTCGCGCATGGCGGGCAGCGTCACCGCGGCGCTGTATCTCGAGCGGTTCGTCCCGGCCGGGACGCCCTGGGCGCATCTGGACACCTATGCGTGGAACGACAGCAATCGCGCCGGGCATCCCCAGGGCGGCGAAGCGCTGGGGCTGCGCGCGGCGTGGGCGCTGCTGAAGACGCGCGCCTGACGCCGCGTCAGCGCAGCCAGCCGCGTCGTGCGGCGCCGCGGGCGAACAGCCACACCGCGGCGACGACGAGCACCAGCAGCAGCGGCAGGCCCAGGCCACGCAGGCCGGTCAGCGACCAGACCGGCGTGAGCGCGTAGCTCGCCGCCATCTGCACGACCACCGCCACCAGCGACACGCGCAGCATGGGCTCGGCCCAGCGGCGCGCGCTGAGCAGCGCGACCGAACCGGCCGTGCCCGCAATCGTCGCAACGCCGAACACGGCGTAGATCCACAGCGGCATGGCCGCGTTGATCTGTTGCTGCGCGCGAGGCAGTGCGGCCACCTGCTCGGGCGTCATCGACACCTGCAGCACGAAGATCAGCAGGCCGAACAGGTTCCACAACAGGGCGGTCAGCGCGACCACGCGGGCGCCCAGCGGCATTCGGGTCTGCATCAGGTGTCCTCGTCATGCACGGCGGCGGCTCAGGGTAGCAGCGCCACGTCCTGCCTGAAGCGGACACCACGCCGCAACGTGACGAGGTTCCCGCCGTCGCCGTCGTCAGGCGAAAATGGGCGCTTCGCCGGGGCACGCCCGGTCCTCCGCCCGGTCCCCATGAACGCTTCGATGCACCTGTCCCCCGACGAGATCCGCAGCCTGTTCGCGCAGGCGATGTCGCGCATGTACCGCGACGAGGTGCCGCTGTACGGCACGCTGATGGAGCTGGTGTCGGAGGTGAACGCCGCGACGCTGTCCAGCGACCCGTCACTGGCCGCGCGCTTGCAGCGCAGCGACGCACTCGACCGCCTGGACGCCGAGCGCCATGGCGCGATCCGCGTCGGCACGCCGCGTGAGCTGGCGACGCTGCGCCGCCTGTTCGCGGTGATGGGCATGCAGCCGGTCGGTTACTACGACCTCGCCGTCGCGGGCGTCCCGGTCCATGCGACCGCGTTCCGCCCGGTCGATGCCGCGTCGCTGGCGCGCAATCCGTTCCGGGTGTTCACCTCGCTGCTGCGGCTCGAACTGATCGAGGATGCCGCGCTGCGCGACGAGGCCGCTGCGATTCTCGAAGCGCGCGAGATCTTCACCCCGCGTGCGCTCGCATTGATCGAACGCTTCGAGCAGGCCGGTGGGCTGACCGCAGACGAGGCGGCCGAGTTCGTCGCGCAGGCGCTGGAGACCTTCCGCTGGCACAGCGAGGCGACCGTCTCGCACGCGACCTACCAGGCGCTGCTGTCGGCGCATCGCCTGATCGCCGATGTCGTGTGCTTCCGCGGCCCGCACATCAACCATCTCACGCCGCGCACGCTAGACATCGATGCGGCGCAGGACGCGATGCAGGCGCGCGGCATCGATGCCAAGGCCGTCATCGAAGGTCCGCCGCGCCGCCGCTGCCCGATCCTGCTGCGCCAGACCAGCTTCAAGGCGCTGCAGGAACCGGTGCGGTTTCCCGTCGGCGACAGCGCCGACGCCGGCACGCACACCGCGCGTTTCGGCGAGATCGAACAGCGCGGCCTTGCGCTGACGCCGAAGGGCCGCGCGCTCTACGACAGCCTGCTCGCACGCGCACGCGATGCCGGCGGCGCAGGCAGCACCGGCGATTACGCCGCGCGCCTGGCGACGGCGTTCAACGATTTTCCGGATGATGACGACACGCTGCGCCGCGAAGAACTTGGCTACTACCGCTATGCGCTGACCGATGCGGGACGTGCGGATCCATCGGCCATCGCGCGCGGCAGCATCGACGAAGCGATCGCAGCCGGCCTGGTCACGGCCGACCCGGTGGTCTACGAGGATTTCCTGCCGGTCAGCGCGGCCGGCATCTTCCAGTCGAACCTCGGCGGCGGCGAACAGCGCGCGTACGCGGCGCAGGCGAACCGCGAGGCGTTCGAAACGGCGCTCGGTGCGCGCGTGCACGACGAGTTCGAAATCTACGCGCGGATCGAGCGGGATTCGCTGGTCGCGGTGGGGCTGGCGCGCTGAGACGCGCTGTTTGAGCCCTCCCCCGCCTGCGGGGGAGGGTTGGGTGGTTTGAGCCCTCCCCCGCCTGCGGGGGAGGGTTGGGTGGGGGCAATCCGTCCGACGCTCGAAACCCAAGCACGTGCGTCGACACCTTAGGCAAGTGATTTCCGCGACCTGATCGTTCGCCCCCATCCCACCCTTCCACCCGTAAAGGGCGCAATGCCCCACCAGTGGGGGAAGGAGTTGCCGGTCGCACGCGTCAGGCGACGCGTGGTCTACAACCACCCCTTCTGCCGCGCCAGCCGGTACGCCTCGATGCGGTTGCCGACGCCCAGCTTGCCGATTGCGTCCGACAGGTAGTTGCGCACCGTGCCGTGCGAGAGGTGCAGCTGGGCGGCGATCTCGCTGGCGTTCATGCCCTGCCCCGCGAGCCGCAGGGCCTGACGTTCGCGTTCGCTCAGCGGGTCCGGTTCGCTCCAGGCATCGAGCGCGAGCTGCGGGTCGATCGCGCGCCCACCGCCGTGGACACGGCGCAGGGCATCGGCGAGCTGCTCGGCCGGCGCGTCCTTGAGCAGATAGCCGCCGACGCCGGCATCCAGCGCCCGGCGCAGGAAGCCCGCGCGCGCGAACGTGGTGACGATCACCACGCGCACCGGCAACGCATGCCGCTGGATGCGCTGCGCGAGTTCGAGGCCGGTGAGGCCGGGCATCTCGATGTCGGTGACGAGCAGATCGGGCGACAGGCGCTGCAGGTCGCGCCAGGCCGATTCGCCATCGCCGACGCTGCCGACCACCGACAGGTCGTCTTCCAGATTCAGCAGCGCGGTCAGCGCGCCACGCAGCATCGCCTGGTCCTCGGCGATGAGGATGCGCAGGGGATCGGCGGACGTGGGCAGGCGCGGCATGGCGGAAACGTTAGCAGGCACCGCGCGGCGGCGCGTGCGCCCTGCGACGTCAGGCAGCCGATCCGACGGTCGAGCGGTCCGCGGAGAGCGGCAGCGTGACGTCGACCCGGGTGCCGTCACCGCCTTCGATGCGCAACACGCCACCGAGCGCCTCGATGCGTTCGCGCATGCCCGACAGGCCGTTCCCCGGCACGATCGCGCCGCCGCGACCGTCGTCGCGGATCTGCAGACGCACCGCGTCGGCGTCCCGTGCGAACTGCGCGTGCGCGCAGGTGGCGCGCGCATGGCGCTGGATGTTGGTCGCCGCCTCGCGCAGGGTCATCGCCAGCGCGGTCTCGATGTCGTCCGGCAGGCCTGCGGCGGCCACACGATCGTCGAGCGCGTAGTCGAACGCGACCCCGTCGGTTTCCAGCAGCAGCCGCGCGGACGCCAGCTCCGCCGCCAGGCCTGCCGCGCGGATGCCACTGACCGCCTGGCGCACCTGCGCCAGTGCATCGCGTGCGATGCCGCCGACTTCGCCGATCTCCTGCTGCGCGGCATGCGGATCGCGCGGCACCAGCTTCGCGGCGAGATCCGCCTTCAGCGCGACCATCGACAGCGTGTGCCCGAGCAGGTCGTGCAGGTCGCGGCCGATGCGTTCGCGCTCGGCGACCGCAGCCAGCCGGCGCACCTCGTCGTGCGACAGCCGCAGCGCGGCATCCTGCCGGTGCCTGAGGCGCTCCACGTGGACCAGCAGGCCGATCACCACCGTCGTCACCGGCATCCAGGCCAGCGCCACCCACGGATAGCCGAGCGTGCGCGCCCACAACAGCAGCGCCGCGTTCGACAGTGCCAGCATGCCCACGTACCGCCACACGGACGTGCGCGAGAGCGCGCTGAGAAACACGCAGCCGAACACGAAATAGCTCAGGCTCGAGACGTACCAGGGCAGCAGGCCGAAGCACAGCGCGATCATGCCGAGCGCGCACCAGGGGGCGCGCCGTTCGGGCAGCAGCAGCGCGCCCGCGAACAGGGCGATGAAGACCGGGTAGGACAGCAGCGTCAGCACCAGCCAGCGCAGGTCGTAGCCCTGCGGCGAGAACATCGGCACGACGAACACCCACACCGACCACAGCACGTGGATGCCTTCGCTCCAGACCGGCCGCCCCTGGCGCAGCGCGCTGCCGATGATGGAATCCGGCGCGGCCCGCAGGCCTGCGAAGGTGGGCATCGTCGTGGCGGCCGGCTGGGTCTGCATGTCGCGCAGCGTAGCCACCTCAGGCGCCCACCAGAAGTGGCGGCCGGTTTCCGCCGCGGCGCTCCGCCTGCATGTCAGTGCAGCGCCACGTCGTCGAGCGCAAACGCGAAGCCGCCTTCCGGCTGCCCCGCGGTCCATGCAAGCCCCCGCACCTGCGACAGATCCGCGCCGGCGAATCCCGACAGCGGCAGACGCACTTCGGTCCACGCGCTGCCGGCGTCGAAGTGCTGCGTCGCCGGCATCCCGGTCGGCGACGCGCCGGAGAACAGCATCGCGCTGTAGCGGCGGCCATCGCCGCGCACGCGGAACACGAGCTCGCGACGCGTGGACAGATCCACCGGCTGCATCGGCTCGGACGCGGGGAAGAAGATCACGCCGGCCCACGGAAACGCGAAGCCCGGCCTGATCTCGCCGCGCACCGACAGCGCGCCGGACGACGCGTCCGCGCCGCCGTCGATGCGGGCATGCGCGACGGTCGAGGCCCCGCCGGCCATCTGATCGGTCGTCGGCGCCCAGCTGCCGAAGCGAGCGTCGAGCCCGGTCTCAAAATCGCTGATGCGGGGGTCGTCCGGCAGGGTGCCCGCCGCGGCCGTCGCGACCGCTGCGCCGGATGGCGTGCGTTCGATGCGCACGCCGTTCTTCCAGATCGTGGCGATGCGGCGCGTCGCGGCGATGTCCTGGAGCGGATTGCCGTCGACCAGCACCAGATCGGCGCGCAGGCCCCGCGCGATGCGTCCGCGGTCGGCGAGCCCGAAGCGCGCGGCCGGCGCGGACGTCGCCGCGGCCAGCGCCTGTTGCGGCGTCAGACCGGCGCGCACCAGCAGGGCGAGCTCGCCGTGCAGGCTGGCGCCTTGCGCGGTGCCGGCATTGGGCGCATCACTGCCGGCGAGGATGGTCACGCCGACGGCGTGCAGGCGACGCACGCTGTCGATCGCATCGGCGAGGCGCTGCGGCCGTGGCGTCATCGGCATGCGCGCAGCCAGGCTTTCACGCTGTCCGGGCGTCAGCCACGGCGCCAGCGCCGGATCGTCGAGGAGCTGCCGGCCCGCGGCGTCGCCGGCCAACGAGGCGATCACCGACAGCGTTGGCATGACGAACGCGTCGCGCCGTGCAACCTCGGCGATGAAGGCGTCGTCGGCCGGCGCATCGTCGGCCACGTGCACGAACCCGTCGATGCCTGCGTCCAGCACCGCACGCGCACTCGCCTGCGTGGACACGTGGGCCACGGCGATGCGCTGCTGCGCGTGCGCGGCCTCGACGACCGCACGCACCTGGTCGGCGTCGAGCGTCGGCAGGGTGCGGCCGGCGGCGTAGCCACTCAGGTCCTCGACGATCAGCTTGATGAAGTCGTCGCCCTCGGCCACGCGCGCGGCAATGAAGGCCGGGATGTCGGTGTCGGCGTCGACGGTCGGCACCGGAAACCCGTACTGCGTGCCGTGCCCGCCGGGTGCGGTGATCGCGGTGCCGGCGGCCCAGAGGTCGGCCTGTACGGTCGGCGCGAGGGATTCGCGCTGCGCGCGCAGGGCCGGCAGCCGGTCCGCCAGGCCGTGCATGTCCAGCCCGGTGGTCACGCCGAAGCGCAGCATGTCCTGCTGCGCGTCGCCCCAGGCATGCACGTGCGCATCGATCAGACCGGGCAGCAGCGTGCGGCCCGCGCCGTCGATCATCTCGACCCCGTCGGGCACCGCCACCCCGGCACCGGCAGCCTCGATGCGGCCGTCGCGCACCACCACCGTGCCGCGTTCGATGACGTCGACGCCGTCGAAGATGCGCACGTCCTGGATCGCGAACGCGTGCGCCGCCGGCGTCCCTGCCGCCGTCGCGCCCGCGGTCGGCGCGGACGTCCGCCCCATCAGTGCCACGGCGCCGCCCAGCACGGCCACCAGGGCGGCCACCGCGGCCACGCCCGGCCAGCGTCGCGGTCCTGTCCTGTTCGCATGTGTCATGTCGGTCTCTCCAGAAGACGAAGCGCGATGTCAGACCGCGCGCGCGAGGCGGCGCAGCGCGAGCACGCAGCAGGCCACGGTCACGACGGCCAGCACCAGCAGATGCAGCCACGGCGACGTGGTCGCCGGTTGCCCGGTCACGCCCAGCGCGATCTGCGCCAGGTGCCAGGCCGGCCACAGCGGGGCCAGCCGCGCGAACACGTCGGGCAGCATCGCCAGCGGCAGCCACAGGCCGGACAGGAAGGCCATCGGCAGGAACAGCAGGTTGACCCAGGCGGGCGCCGCGTTCGCGCTGGCCACACTGCCGAGCAGCAGGCCGATCGCGCAGAACGGCAACGCGCCCAGCACGGTCACCGTCCACAGCAGCGCCCATTGCCCGGCCGCCAGCGACACGCCGCCGAAGACCGTCGCCAGCAGCGCGAGTTCCAGCGCAATGGCGAGCGCGAACAGCATCGCGATCAGCAGCCGCGCGACCAGCCACCCGCTCGACGGGGCGGGCAGCGCGCGACGCAGGGCGAAGAAGCCGCGCTCGCGGTCGATCGCCAGCGTGACCGAAAACCCGAACAGGCCCGCGCCCATCGCGCCGAACACGCCGTAGGTGGCCAGCAGGTACCGGGCCGCCTCGCCGCTGCCGCGACCGCCGAGCAGCAGCCCGAACATCACGTAGAACAGCGCCGGGAACAGCAGCGTCGGAATGATGTACATCGGTTCGCGCAGCAGCCGCAGCAGTTCGCAGCGCGTCTCGAGCAGATGGCAGCGCCACAGCGCGACGCGCGCGCCGGGGTCGATCGTGGTGCCCATCACGCGGCCTCCAGATTCGTATCGGATGCGGGTGCTCCCGGCGCGGTCATCGCGACGAAGGCTTCGGCGAGACCGGCGCGTTGCACATCGAGGTCGGCGAGCTGCGGGTCCGCGTCGAGCAGCCGGCGCAGCACGGCTTCCGCGTGCTCGGCCATGACCACCAGGTGCCCGTCGACGACGTCCGCGGTCCGCACGCCCGGCCAGGTCGACACGACCTCGGCAGGCACGACGCTCGTGCAGCGGATGCGCCGCTGCGCGACCTGCGCGCGGATCTCGCCGATGCGGCCGTCGGCACGCACCCGGCCGGCATCGAGCACGACGACGCGATCGGCCAGCGCTTCGGCCTCTTCCAGGTAGTGCGTGGTCAGCAGGATGCCGACGCCGTCGGCGACCAGGCTGCGGATCGCGCGCCATACCTGCTGGCGCGCGCCGATGTCGAGACCGGTGGTCGGTTCGTCGAGGAACAACAGCTTTGGCCGCCCGCACAACGCGATCGCGAACTGCACGCGACGCTGCTGGCCGCCCGAGAGCCGGCCGTAACGCCGGCCGAGCAGGCCGTCGAGTCCGGCCAGCGCCACGCAATCGGCGACGCTGCGCGGCTGCGGATACCAGCTGCGTGCCAGGGCGAGCAGCTCGCCGACCTGCAGGCGTTCCGGCAACTGCGCCTGCTGCAGCATCACGCCGATGTGCCGGCGCGCGTCGAGGTCGGACGGATGCCGGTCGAACAGCGTCACCTCACCGCTGTCGGCGGCCTGCAGACCGAGCAGGATCTCGATCGCGGTGGTCTTGCCGGCGCCGTTGACGCCGAGCAGCGCGGTGACCTGACCGGATGGCAGCGTGAGATCGACGCCGTCGAGCGCCTGCACGGCGCCGCGGCGGCGGCGCACGCCACACAGGCGCGCGAGTGGTGCCGGTATCTGCGGCGTGGTGTCTGCAATGAGCGGGGCTGGGTGCATGTCGGGTCCTCCGGGTGGCCCGCAGTCTCGTGCGCGGCGCCCGGCACCGGCAGTCGCAGGCGTCATCTCCTGCAGATGACACCCGTCAGGTGACCCGCGGCCGGGAAGCGCGCAGACTCGGCCCGGCGCTTCACGGTGCCCGCCCGGTCCGGCGCCCCGGTCGCTGACTTCCGGCAGGTTCGATCCCGTACCGCCCGCGGTCACACTCGCGCCTGTCGCTCCGTCCTGCTTGCCATGGAACCCATGAATACCAAGGCCGATCTGCTCAACGAACTCCGTATCGACCGCAAGGCGCCGCCGGAGCCGCCGCGTCGTCGCGGCCTGTGGATCGCCATCGCGGTCGTCGTGCTGCTGCTCGTGTTGGTCGCCGGCTGGGCGCTGTTCGGGCGCGATGGCGGCGTCGAGGTGCGCACGGCGCCGGTCGTCGCGATCACCGCCGGCGGCGCGAATGCATCGGTATTGGACGCCACCGGCTACGTCGTCGCCCGCCGCACCGCGACGGTGTCGTCGAAGATCACCGGCCGCGTGCGCGAAGTGCTGATCGAGGAAGGCCAGCGCGTCGAAGCCGGCGACATCATGGCGACGCTCGATCCGATCGACGCCGATGCGCAGCGCAGCCTGTCGGCCTCGCAGCTCGCCGCCGCGCGCAGCCAGACCGGCAGCGTGCAGGCCCAGCTGGCGCAGGCCGAGGCCGATGCCACGCGTCTGCAGTCGCTGGTCGCGCAGCAGCTGGTGTCGCGTTCGCAGTACGACCAGGCCATCGCCCAGCGCGATGCGCTGCGGGCGCAGCTGGTCACCGCGCAGCGCAATACCCAGGTCGCGTCCGCGTCGCTGGCGATCGCCGATCTCGGCGTCGACAACACCGTGGTACGCGCGCCGTTCGCCGGCGTGGTCACCGCCAAGGCCGCGCAACCGGGCGAGATCGTCTCGCCGCTCTCGGCCGGTGGCGGCTTCACCCGCACCGGCATCGGCACGATCGTCGACATGGATTCGCTGGAAGTCGAAGTCGACGTCGGCGAGGCCTTCATCGGCCGCGTGCAGCCGAAGATGCCGGTCGAGGCGACGCTCAATGCCTATCCCGACTGGAAGATTCCGGCCGAAGTCATCGCGATCATCCCGGCCGCCGACCGCGGCAAGGCCACGGTCAAGGTGCGCATCGCGATCAAGCAGAAGGACGCGCGCATCGTGCCGGACATGGGCGTGCGCGTGAGCTTCCTCGAAGCGCCCAAGGCGGACGATGCGCAGCAGCCGCGCGGCGTGCGCGTGCCGGGCGCGGCGATCGTGCAGCGCGACGGTGCCGACGTCGCCTTCGTGCTCGGCGAGGACAACACCGTGACGCAGCAGACGCTCGAGACCGGCATCGCGCTCGGTGACGACCGCCAGGTGCTGTCGGGCGTCAACGCCGGCGACACCGTCGTCCTCGATCCGCCGGACACGCTGACCGACGGCGCGAAGGTGCGCATGGCCGACGCCGAACGCGAATCCCGCTGATCGCACACCACATCCACCGAGCAGCATCCACTCCGGAGTGTGCCATGTCGTCCCTCGTCAGCATCCGCAACCTGCACAAGACCTATCAGCGCGGCCCGGAAAAGGTCGACGTGCTGCACGGCATCGACCTCGATATCCCGCGCGGCGATTTCGTCGCGCTGATGGGCCCGTCGGGGTCGGGCAAGACCACGCTGCTGAACCTGATCGGCGGTCTGGACACGCCGACCTCGGGCGAGATCGAGATCGAGGGCGAGCGCATCGACCGCATGAGCGCCGGCCAGCTGTCGAACTGGCGCAGCCGCCACGTCGGTTTCGTGTTCCAGTTCTACAACCTGATGCCGATGCTCAACGCGCAGAAGAACGTGGAGCTGCCGCTGCTGCTGACCACGCTGGGCGCGGCGCAACGCAAGCGCAATGCGGAAATCGCGCTGACCCTCGTCGGCCTCGCCGACCGCCGCACGCACAAGCCCAACGAGCTGTCGGGCGGCCAGCAGCAGCGCGTGGCGATTGCCCGCGCGATCGTGTCCGACCCGACGTTCCTGATCTGCGACGAGCCCACCGGCGATCTCGACCGGCAGAGCGCCGAGGAGATCCTCGGCCTGCTGCAGGAACTCAACCGCGAACACGGCAAGACCATTGTCATGGTCACGCACGATCCGAAGGCCGCCGAATACGCGACCCACACGATCCATCTCGACAAGGGCGAGCTGGTCGACACGCCGATCGGCGCGCACTGACCCACCGCAACCGGGAGACGGCACGATGAAATACCTGTCGCTGGTGTGGGCCCAGCTGTTCCGCAGCAAGACGCGCACGCTGCTGACCCTGCTGTCGGTGGTCGCGGCGTTCCTGCTGTTCGGCATGCTCGATTCGGTGCGCGTGGCCTTCAATTCGGGCGGCAGCGTCGACGGCGCGAACCGGCTGATCGTCGCCTCGCGGCTGTCGATCACCCAGTCGCTGCCGGTGCGCCTGCAGTCACAGATCGAGTCGATCCCCGGCGTGCGCCAGGTGACTTACGCGATGTGGTTCGGCGGCATCTACCAGGACCAGCGCAACTTCTTCCCGAACTTCTCGGTCGCGCCGAATTTCTTCGACGTCTACGGCGAATACGAGGTGCCGCCCGACCAGCTCCAGGCCTTCCGCGACACGCGCACCGGCGCGGCCGTGGGCGAAGCGCTGGCCAAGAAGTTCGGATGGAAGATCGGCGACACGATTCCGATGCAGGCGACGATCTTCCCGCGTGGCGGCAGCAACGACTGGCCCCTGGAACTCAAGGCGATCTTCCGCGCCAAGGACCGCGGCAACGTCGGCGCGGAAAACCAGTTGATGATGAACTGGACCTACTTCGACGAATCCAACGACTACATCAAGAACCAGGTCAGCTGGTTCACCGTGCAACTGGCGAATGCCGACCAGGCCTCGCGCGTAGCGCAGGCGATCGATGCGATCTCGGCGAACTCCGACCACGAGACCAAGTCGCAGACCGAGTCCGCGTTCCAGCAGGCGTTCGCCAAGCAGTTCGCCGACATCGGCCTGATCGTCACCGCGATCATGGGCGCGGTGTTCTTCACCCTGCTGCTGCTGACCGGCAACACGATGGCGCAGGCGGTGCGCGAGCGCATCCCCGAACTCGCGACGTTGAAGACGCTCGGCTTCACCGACGGCACCGTGCTGGTGCTGGTGATGGTGGAATCGGTGCTGCTGGTGATGATCGGCGGGCTGGTGGGCCTGGGCCTCGCCTCAGCGATCATGCCCGGGGTCAGCGCGGCGAGCGGCGGCGCGATCGCGCTGCCCACGGTGCCGGCGCAGACCTGGCTGATCGGGCTGGGCCTGATGATCGGCATCGGGATCATCGTCGGCGTGCTGCCGGCGCTGCGCGCGCAGCGGCTGAAGATCGTCGATGCGCTGGCGGGACGCTGACCTCATGGCCCTTCGCACTGCTTTCCGCTGCATGACGAACCGGATCGGACCGACATGACAAGACCCTGGCTCTGGAACCTGCTGTCGATCGTCGCGCTGATCATTGGGCTCACGGTGTGGGTGCTGCTGCCCTGGTACGGCGTGCTGGCGATCGCGGTCGCCATCGGGCTTTGGCTGGTGCTCACCCGCGGTGGCCGGTTGGCGCTGGCGGCGGCGCGCATCGGCATCAGCAGCCTGCCGCAGCGCTGGGGCGCCTCGTCGGTGATCGTGGTCGGCATCGCCGGTGTGGTCGGCGTGCTGGTGGCGATGCTGGCGATGGGCGAGGGCTTCAAGGCGACGCTCAACAGCACCGGCGATGAAACGTCGGCGATCGTGCTGCGCGGTGGTTCGCAGGCCGAAACCAATTCGGTGATCACCCGCGACCAGGTGCCGTTGATCGGTACGCTCGCCGGCATCGCACGCGATGCCCAGGGCCGCCCGCTGCTATCGCCGGAGCTGTCGCAGGTGGTCAACCTGCCGTCGAAGGCCGACGGCAGCGACGTCAACGCGCAGTTCCGCGGTGTCGGCGAACTCGCCTGGGCCGTGCACGACAAGGTGCGGATGATCGAAGGCCGCAAATTCGCGCCGGGCCTGCGCGAGATCGTCGTCGGCCAGGGCGCGCGCGGCCAGTTCCGCGGGCTCGAGGTTGGCAAGGCGCTGACGCTCGGCAACCAGCAATGGACGGTGGTCGGTGTGTTCGCCTCCGGCGATGCACACGATTCGGAGCTGTGGACCGATGCCGAGACGCTGGCGTCGACCTACAACCGCAGCGCCTACCAGTCGATCACCGTGCGCACCGAGGGCACCGCCGGCTTCACCGCGTTCAAGACCGCGATGGATGCCGACCAGCGCCTGAAGCTCGACGTCTCGACGACGCGCGCCTACTACGGCAAACAGTCCGGCCAGCTCGCCACGATCATCAACGTGCTGGGCACGGTGATCGGCGCGATCATGGCGGTCGGCGCGGTATTCGGCGCGCTCAATACGATGTACGCCGCCGTCGCTGGCCGTGCGCGCGAGATCGCGACGATGCGCGCGATTGGGTTCCGCGGCCTGCCGGTGGTCGTCGCGGTGATGCTGGAGACGATGCTGCTGGCGCTGCTCGGCGGCCTGCTCGGCGGACTGCTCGCGTGGAGCATCTTCAACGGCTACAGCGTCAGCACGCTGGGCAGCAACTTCAGCCAGGTGGTGTTCCAGTTCAAGGTCTCGCCCGAGCTGCTGTGGAACGGCCTGAAGTGGGCGCTGGGCATCGGCCTCGTCGGCGGCCTGTTCCCCGCCCTGCGCGCCGCGCGCCTGCCGGTCACCGCGGCGCTGCGCGCGACATGAGTGCTGCATCGCCGGACACCTTGTCGAACGCGGACATCGCACGCGAGATCCAGTCGCTGCAGAAGCGTGCGTTCGAACGCTACGAAGACGCTGCGCTGCGCGCCGAGGCCGATCCCGCGCGCGCAGAGGTGATCTACGCACAGGCCGAGCGCGACACAGCGCCGTGGATCGCGCGCGCGACCGCACTCAACGACGAACGCGTCGCGCGCTACCGGCGCCGTGCGCAACGCTGGCGCAACGCGGCGCTGGCGATCGGCGTCGTCGGGGCGGTGTGCGTGGTGTGGATGCTGTCGCGGATGCAGTGAGTTCTACCGCGTCCGGACGGCGCGAGATGCGCCATAAGCCCTCCCCCGCGACGCGGGGGAGGGTCGGGTGGGGGCAAACCGTCGGCCATCACAGACGATGACGCGAGCGGAAACTTGGCGTTTATCGCAGGCACTCCTATTGCCTCGAGCTGATCGTTCGCCCCCATCCCAGCCTTCCCCCGCACGCGGGGGAAGGAGCAGACCCCGGCTAGTTCGAGCATCCAGCACGGGTCGCAACGCACAGCCCGATCGATCGCATCAGTGCCCCGGACGATCCAGCAACCCGTCCGCCAGCGCCTGCGCGACGTCCTCCGCCGTATCGATGTCCTGCGCCAGCGAGGGCGCCTGCAGCCGGAACAGCGCGTCCTCCGGCAATGCCGCCAACAGCGCGCCGAATCCCCGATCGCCTGCCAGTGCATCCACCTGCGCGAACAACGTGTGCGACAGCACCGCTGGCGCGCCGGGGCGTTCGCCGTGCATCACCGCCGCGCAGCCCGAACGCACACTGCGGGCGCCGTCCAGCAGCGCGCGCAGGTGCAGCGCGTTGAGCGCAGGCTGATCGATGCCGGTCACCAATACAGGACCGCGATGCGCCTGCAGCGCCCGCGCGGCGGCGACGAGGCTGGCGGAGAGACCGTCGCGCCAGTCGGGCACGTCGTGCAGCTCGACGAAACCATGCGGCGACGGCGCGAGTTCCGCCGCGACGGCGTCGTGATACGCACCGAGCATCACGACCAGCCTGCAGGGATGGGTTTCCGCGACCAGCCGCACGACGCGTGCGACCAGGCTTTCGCCGTCGTGGCGCAGCAGCTGCTTGGGCCGCCCCAGACGCGTGCTGCCGCCGGCGGCCAGCACGATCGCGGCATGCGCGGTGATCATCGAAGAACTCCCGTGCGACAGGTCGACATGGCCGCACTGTGCCAGAAGGCCAGTGCAGTGACCGGCGCGCGCCGATGAATGGCGACCGTCTGTCATGCAGCTGTCATCGCCGTGCGATAGCGACGCCCGGCGCCGCGTCGATAGTCTGCGCGGCCGCCTCGCCACCGCCCATCGCCATGCGCCGCCTCGCCGCCCTCCTCGTCGCCAGCCTGCTCGTCGCCGGATTTTCGTCCTGGCCGGGCATGGCGAGTTCGCTGGCGTCGAAGCTGGTCGCACCGCCCGGCGTATCGCCTTTGCTGCAGACAGAGCGCGTCGACGCCGCATTCGCGCGGCTGCCGAACCGCAGCGGACACGTCGTGACGCGCGACGACGTGCCGGTGTTCTGGCGTGCGCTCGATCCCGGCGACTACGGCATGGACTACGCGTGGACGCGGCCCGCCGACGATCCGCACGGCGTCGACTTCTCGCTCGATTTCCACGCGCCGTCCGAGCCGTCCGCCCCGCCGCGCGGCACCATCGTGCTGCTGCACGGCTGGATGATGGATGGCGGCTCGCTGCTGCCGTGGTCGATCGCGCTGGCCGAAGCCGGCTATCGCACCATCACCCTGGACCTGCGCAATCACGGCCGTTCCGGCCATGCGCCGTCGGGCTACGGCACGCGCGAGGCCGGCGATGTCGTCGACGCGGTCGCTGCCCTCCGCGCGCAGGGCGAGATCGCCGGCCCGCTGCACATCTTCGGCGTGTCCTACGGCGCGGCGACCGCGCTGTTCGCGGCGGCCGATCCGCGCCTGCAGGCCGAGCGGGTCGTCGCACTGGAATCCTTCGACAATGCCGGCGCCGCGATCCGCGACATGGTGCCGCACATGCTCGATGAAGACGGCGGCAGCTGGCACGCGCAACTCACCCGCCATTGGCTGCGCTGGCGCATCGACGCCTCGGTGCTGGACGCGGCGATCGCACGTGCCGGCGACACGCTGTCGCTGCCGCTCGACGGCATCGACGTCGGCGCCGCGCTGGCACAGGCACCGGCCTGCGTGCTGCTGGTGCACGGCGATGCGGATCGCCATGTACCGGTCGCACACGGCCGTGCGCTCGCCGCAGCCGTGCCCGGTGCGCGCTATCTGGAACTCGCCGGCGAAGACCACCTCAGCCTGCCGATGCGGCTCGACCGTCTGGCGCCGACCGTCGTCGACTGGTTCGACGCAGCGGCCTGCCCGCAGACCGCGCTCGCCGCCCGCTGATGCTTTCGTAGGATGGGTAGAGCGCAGCGAAACCCATCGAATCCAGAGGGCCCATAAACCTCAGGCCTGCTGCGCGACGATCCGCCTGCGCGATTGCAGATAGCCGTCGAGCGCGAACACCACCAGCCCGACCCAGATGAACCCGAAGCCGATCGCACGGTCGATGCCGAAGGCTTCGCCGAAGAAGAACACGCCCAACAGCAGCTGCAGCGTCGGACCGATGTACTGCAACAGGCCGATGATCGTCAGCGGCACGCGTCGCACCGCGTAGGCGAAACAGATCAGCGGGATCGCGGTCAGCGCGCCGCCGAGCACCAGCAGCACGTCGGTCCAGCCACCCCAGCGCAGCGAGAAGAATCCGCCGCCGCCCTGGCTTTCGAACCACGCCAGCGCGAGCAGCGCGGGACCGAACACGAACAGGTTCTCGACGCCGAGCCCCTGCACCGCTTCGACCGCGGCGAACTTGCGGATCAGGCCGTACAGCGCGAACGAGGTCGCCAGGCACAGCGCGATCCACGGAAAGCTGCCGTAGTTGAAGGTCAGCCACGCAACGCCGCCGCCGGCGAGCGCGACCGCGATCCACTGCGGCACCGACAGCCGCTCGCGCAGGAACACCACGCCGATGACGACATTGAGCAGCGGATTGATGAAGTAGCCCAGGCTCGCCTCAACCACGTGTCCGCTGTTGACCGCCCAGACGTACAGCGCCCAGTTCGCCGCGATCAGACAACCCGACATCGCGAGCATGCCGGCGAGTCTCGGCTGCGCGAGGATTTCGCGCAGCCAGCCGCGGCCCTGGCGGATGGTCAGGAACGCGGCGACGAGAATCGCGCACCAGATCGAGCGGTGCAGCACGATCTGCAGCGACGGCACGTGCCGCAGCAAATACCAGTACAGCGGCATCAGGCCCCAGATCACGAAGGCCGCGACCGCGATCCACAGGCCGCGGCGGCTCTGTGCGGCGTCGATCATGGATCTTCTCCGGCAACCGCTGCGGCCGGCGTCGGCACCGGCTTCTTCGCGCGCGCGCGGCCCAGCGTGATCGCGACCACCGCGACCAGGATCACCGCCATCGCGCCGAGATCGTTGACGTGGAAGCGCTCCGACGCGAGCCACGCGCCGAGCAGCACCGCGATCGCGGGATTGACGTAGGCGTAGCTGCCGGCGAGCGTCGGGCGCACGTTGTGCAGCAGCCACACGTAGGCCGTGAAACCGATGATCGAGCCGAAGGACGCGAGGTACGCCACCGACAGCGTGCCCTTGAGCGTCGGCAGCTCGGCGAAGCGTTCGCCGATCAGCAGGCCCACCGCGAGGATGATCACGCCGCCGGCGAGCATCTGCGCCGCGGCCGCCATGAACGGCGACGGCAGATCACGGCCGCGACTCCACACCGAACCGAAGGCCCAGGCCAGCGGCGCGATCAGCAATGCGATCAGGCCCATCGGGGACGCGGTCAACGAACTGCCGGCGTTGAGCCACAGCACGCCGGCGAAGCCGACCGCGAGACCGGCCCATTCGATGCGCGAGGGACGGTCCCCACGGATCGCCGCGAACAGCGCGATCCAGATCGGCGCCGAGGCGACCGCGACCGCGGCCAGACCCGAAGACACGCTCTGCTCGGCGATGCAGACCATGCCGTTGCCCAGGCCGAGCAGCAGCACGCCCATCGCGAGCAGCGTCTTCCACTGGTTACGCGTCGGCGCGGGCACGCCGCGCAGGCGCAGCGCGGCATACATCAGCCCACCCGCGACGATGAAACGCATGCCTGCCATCAGCAGCGGCGGATACCCGCCTTCGAGGGCGAAGCGGATCGCGAGATAGGTCGACCCCCAGACGAGATAGACGGCCGCCAGCGCCAGCGCGATGGCCAGGGCCGAGGCGGGACGCGACACCGGCGCGACGCTCATGGAGGTTCCGGAGAAGAGAGGAGAAGCCGCGAATGCGGAGCGGAATTCTACGCCCGCGGCCCGTTGCACGGCTGGAACGGTGGTGTTGCAGCGACGCTGCGCTGCGCATGCGCGCATCCCAAGCCCAAACCGCTGCCAATCGAGGTCGTCTACGCGCGCGCAATCAAAGCCCTCCCCCGCTCGCGGGGGAGGGCTTTGATTGCGCGCGCGTAGACGACCTCGATTGGCAGGATGGCGGGTCTCCAAGCTTAGGGCTCGGGCTTCGCATGGAACTCCGGGTTCAAAAAACCTATCCGTCCGCCCCCATCCCAACCTTCCCCCGCCCAGCGGGGGAAGGCGTCGAGTCCACGTGTTCGGCGAAATTTCTTGGTGCGCCTCAGCCGCAACCCCACATAACGAAAAGCCGCCGCGATCACTCGCGGCGGCTTCGTGTTCCAGCGTGTCAACGGATCAACGCGCCCAGCGACCCGGCGCCGTCGACTCCGGCAGCACCGTGGCCGACAGGTCGCGATCCGCGTTGAGCAGGCGCACCGCGTCGGCCAGGATCGCGGCCGACTCGCGCAGCAGCGGGTCCGGACGCTCTTCGGCGGCCTTCTCCAACCGGTTCTGCTGGGCGATCGCACGCTCGCTGGCCTGCAGGCCATCGTCGTCGGAATCCTCGGCCAGCGGATCGAGCTCCAGGCCCAGCGCGCGACGCTCTTCCTGACGCGCCTGACGCTTCTCGGTCTGACGGTCGCGCTCGGTACGGCGCTCGGCCTCGTTGAGCGACACGAACTTCTTCTCACGCTCGGCGCGGAATTCGGCGATGTCCTCCGCCCACCAGACGAACTCCTTGTCGGTCGCGACGCGCGTGTCGTGCAGCTGTTCCAGGCGCGGCAGCAGCGGCGCGAAATCGCCGTACTGGGTATGCGGCACGGCGGCGATGCGGGTCCACGGCAGCGCGTTGTCGTAGGTGCTTTCGCCGAATTCGGTGGCATCCACCGTCACCGGGAAATGGATGTCCGGCTCGACGCCCTTGTTCTGGGTGCTGCTGCCGCCCGGCAGGAAGAACTGCGCAATGGTCAGCTTGACCTGGCCGAAGCGCTTGGTCTCGTTCGCGGGCCAGCGGTCGAGATCGACCAGGTTCTGCACCGTGCCCTTGCCGAAGGTGGTCTCACCGATGATCAGGCCGCGACCGTAATCCTGGATCGCACCGGCCACGATCTCCGACGCCGACGCCGAGCCGCGGTTGATCAGCACCGCCAGCGGACCGTCCCAGGCGACACCTGGTTCGCGATCGCCCTGCACGCCGACACGGCCGCCGGATTCGCGCACCTGCACCACGGGACCCTGGTCGATGAAGAGGCCGGTCAGTTCGACCGCCTCGTTGAGCGAGCCGCCCCCGTTGTTGCGCAGGTCGAGCACCACGCCGTCGACCTTCTTGGCCTTGAACTCCTCGAGCAGGCGCGCGACGTCGCGCGTCGCCGACGCGTACTCGCCATCACGGTTCCGGCGCCCTTCGAAGTCCTGGTAGAACGCCGGCAGCTTGATCACGCCGATCTGTTTCTCGCGGCCGCCTTCGGTATCGGCCGGCAGGGTGAGCGTCTCGGCCTTGGCCGCCTGCTCTTCCAGGCGCACGCGCGCACGGGTCAGCGTGATGCGCACCGGTTCGCTGTCGAGCGTGGCCTGGGCCGGGATCACGTCCAGGCGCACCTGGGTGTCCTTGGGACCCTTGATCTTGTCGACCACGTCGTCGATGCGCCAGCCGATCACGTCTTCCATCGGGCCGTTGGTGCCCTGGCCGACGCCGACGATGCGATCGCCGGGCTTGAAGCGGTTGCTCATCGCGGCCGGACCGCCGGGGATGACCTCGCGGATCACGACCACGTCGTCCTGCTTCTGCAGCTGCGCGCCGATGCCCTCGAGCGACAGCGACATGCTCTGGTTGAACAGGCGCGCCGCGCGCGGGTTGAAGTAGTCGGTGTGCGGATCGATCGAGCCGGTGTAGGCGTTGAGGAAGCTGCTGAAGGCATCCTCGTCGTTGAGCGAGGCAACCGTGTTCGCGGTGTTGAGGTAACGACGGTCGAGCGTCTTGCGGATCTCGTCGTCGGCCTTGCCGGCGAGCTTCAGGCGCAGCCAGTCGTTGCGCACCGACTGCCGCCACAGGGTGTCGAGCTCGGCCGCGTCGGCCGCCCACGGAGCGTCCTCGCGGTCGTATTCCCAGCGGTCGGTGCCGCTGAAATCGAAGATGTCCTGCTTCAGCAGCTCGCGCGCGCCGGTGATGCGCTCGGCCACGCGCTGCTTGTAGAGCGCGAACACTTCCAGCGCAGGGGCGACGTCACCGTCGCGGACGGCCGCGCCCATGCCGCTACGCAGCGGTTCGAACCGGGCGATGTCCTGCTGGGTGAAGAACAGCTTGCCGGCGTCGAGATTCTCGAAGTACCGGTCGAAGATCTCGCCCGACAGGCTGCCGTCGAGCGCGCGGGGCCGGTAGGCGTAGCGGCTGTCGGACAGCAATCCGTAGACCAGCTTCGACGCGGCCATCTGGTCGGCGTTCGGCGTCGCCGGTACGTCGGCGATGGCGTCGGGCCGGGCCATCAGCGCAAGCGGCACCGCCAGCGCGAGGGCGATCAGGGAGCCGGAAACGACGCGGGAAGCTTTCATGCAGGGTCCTGGATTGCGGATGCGGGGCATCATGCGACAAGCCTTCGAGGCTGTCGCGTGAACAGACGTGTCGACAGTGCCGAAAGTTGCACGCCGGGTGCAATCGACTCTACGGATACAGGATGAATCGACGCTGCGTTCATCGCGGCGTCAGTCGCCCGCGACGGCGTCGGCCCGGATCAGGCGGCGACGCCGGCGCCCATCGCCTGCTGGTCGGCGTGGTAGGACGAGCGCACCAGCGGGCCGGAGGCGACGTGGCTGAAACCCAGCGCCATGCCGTAGTCCTCGAGCGCGCGGAACTCCTCGGGCGTCCAGTAGCGCAGCACCGGATGGTGGTGCGCACTGGGCTGCAGGTACTGGCCGATGGTGACCATGTCCACGTCGTGCGCGCGCAGGTCGCGCAGCGTGCCCTGCACCTGTTCCATGGTCTCGCCGAGGCCGAGCATGATGCCGGACTTGGTCGGCACGTCGGGATGCTGGGCCTTGAACTTCTTCAGCAGGTCGAGCGACCACTGGTAGTCGGCGCCCGGCCGCACGTTGCGGTAGAGGTCCGGCACCGTCTCGACATTGTGGTTGAACACGTCCGGCGGATCGCTCTTGAGGATCTCCAGCGCGCGCTCCATGCGGCCCTTGCCGCGGAAGTCGGGCGTCAGCACCTCGATGCGGATGTGCGGCGACTGCTTGCGGACTTCGCGGATGCAGTCGACGAAATGCTGGGCGCCGCCGTCGCGCAGGTCGTCGCGGTCGACGGACGTGATCACGACGTACTTCAGGCCCATGTCGGCGATGGTGTTCGCCAGATTCAGCGGCTCGCCCGCATCCGGCGGCTTGGGCCGGCCGTGGGCGACGTCGCAGAACGAGCAGCGGCGCGTGCAGACCTCGCCGAGGATCATGAAGGTGGCGGTGCCGTGGCCGAAGCATTCGTGGATGTTCGGGCAGCTGGCTTCCTCGCAGACCGTGACCAGACGGTTCTCGCGCAGCTTCGACTTCAGCGCGGCGACCGCGCCGTTGGACGGGATGCGGACGCGGATCCAGGACGGCTTGCGCAGCACGGGGGCATCGGCGAACTGCACCGGCGACCGCGCGATCTTGTCGCCGGCCACCTGCTTGACGCCGGTCTGCAGCGACGCCGGCGGCGGGGCGGACACCACCTGCAGCGGAATCGATTTGTCGACGGAAGAGGACATGGCGGCCAGGGCTGCGGTCGGAGGGCCATTGTAGGCCCCTGCCCCGGCACTGTCTTGCCAGTCGCCGGGGACGCTGCGTGTCATTCAGCGGACTGAAGCACCGGCGGCGGGCCTGCGCGCATGGACAGCCCGAACTGCGCGGCCAGATTCTCCAGCAGCATCGGCGCCACCGCCTGGGGCGAGGACGGCCCGCCGAGATCGGACAGCGACACCACCTGCAGGCCGGCGTAGCCGCAGGGATTGATGCGCTGGAAGGGTTCGAGATCCATCGCCACGTTGAAGGCCAGGCCGTGGAAGGTGCAGCCCCGGCGCACGCGTATGCCCAGCGCGGCGATCTTGGCGTCGTTGACGTACACGCCCGGCGCGCCGGCGCGGCGCACGGCGTCGATGTTCCAGTCGCCCAGTGTGTCGATGATCGACTGCTCGATCCTGCAGACGTACTCGCGCACGCCGATCTTCAGGCGCGGCAGGTGCAGCAGCGGATAGACCACCAGCTGGCCGGGGCCGTGATAGGTCACCTGGCCACCGCGGTCCACCTGCACCACCGGGATGTCGCCGGGCGCAAGCACGTGCTCGGGCTTGCCGGCCTGGCCGAGGGTGAACACCGGATCGTGCTCGACGACCCACAGTTCGTCGGCATCGTCGGCCCCGCGTGCATCGGTGAAGCGCTGCATGGCGCGCCAGACCGGCTCGTAGGGCTGACGGCCGAGCTGGCGGACGATCGCCGTCGTGCTCACAGCACCCGCTCCATGACGCGCGCGCAGCCCAGGCCGCCGTGGGGCACCGGCGCACCGTGCAGGAAATCGCGCATCGCAGCGGCGACGCGATCGTTGCGCGCACCCTCGAGCAGCGTGAGCGCCCGCGTATCGGGCGCGATGCCGTCGAACAGCGGTGCCTCGTCCACGGGCAGTGCCTCGCCCCAGGCCATGTGCCAGCCGGGCAGCAGCGGTGCGGTGCGCTCGGCGCGCACCATCAGGCGAACCTCGCAGTGGCGGGGATCGGACGCGATCCGCGCGTAGAGCGCGTCCACGGCGTCGGCCGGGCCTTCGAGCAGCTGCATGAACAGCCCGTCCTGCAACAGCAGCATGCCGCCGATGCCGTGGCGCGCGTTGTAGGCGCGCGCCCGCACCAGCAGGCGCTGCATGTCCTGCAGGGTGAACTCGAACAGCTGGCCGCTGCGATAGAGCAGCTGGCGGATCATGTGCGGCGTTCCGTGGTGTGGGCTACAGCGTCCACTTCACTTCGGGATGGTCGCGCAGGGCCGCGTGTGCGGCGTCGTACTGCGCGCGCGTCTCGGCGCGGATGCTGAGCTTGATCGACACATATTTGCCGCCGCTCGACTCGCGCGCGGTGACCGTTTCGTGCAGCACCGCGATACCGACGGCCGTCAGCAGGCGCGGGATCTCGGCGTCGAGGCCGGCGTCGGCCGGACCCATCGCGGTGATCTCGAAGACGCCGGGGAACTGGAAGCCGTGGTCGGGGTTGTCGGAGGAGATATCCATCGCGGGATTATCGGGGCAGTGGCGGCCGAACCCAAGCGGTGGGGGACCATGATCTGGCGACAAACCGCCTGGACGTTAAAGCCCTCCCCCGTATCGCGGGGGAGGATTGGGTGGGGGTGGCGCGTCAGGTACACGCTGAAAGAGGATCAAGCACTGCTGGATGACCTGAAAGCGAGGTCCGTCGCAACCGGAACGTTTGCCCCCATCCCAGCCTTCCCCTTCCCCCGTAGGCGGGAGAAGGAGGCGAACACGCGGCCCCGATGAAGCCGCAAAGCCCCCGCTCTTAGGCGTTCCACCACATCAGGAACTCGTGCCACAGGCGCTTGAAGAAGCCGGCTTCCTCCACCGCCTCCAGCGCGACCAGCGGACGCTCGGCGATGACCTTGCCGTCGAGTTCGACGCGCACGGTGCCGATGGCCTGGCCCTTCTCGATCGGGGCTTCCAGCGTCTGCGGGATGTCCATCGACGGCTTGAGCTGCGCGTACTTGCCGCGCGGCATCGAGACCAGCATCGGCTCGGCGACGCCCAGGTTCACCGCGTCGGCCTTGCCCTTCCAGACCTTCTGCGTGGCGACGGCCTTGCCGGCGTCGTAGACGGCGTGGGTCTCGAAGAACCGGAAGCCCCAGTTGAGCAGTGCCAGCGAATCGGTGGCGCGCTGCGCCTCGCTGGTCGAGCCCATCACGACCGAGATCAGGCGCTGGTCGCCGCGCAGGGCCGACGCCATCAGGCAGTAGCCGGCGCCGCTGTGGTGACCGGTCTTGATGCCGTCGACGCTGTCGTCGCGCCACAGCAGCCGGTTGCGGTTGTGCTGGGTGATCGGCCCGACGGTGAATTCCTTGATCTTGTTGTGCGCGTATTCCTCGGGGAAGTCGCGCACCATCGCGCGGCCCAGGATCGCCAGATCGCGCGCGGTCGAGTAGTGCTCCGGGCCCGACAGGCCGGTCGCGTTCTCGAAGTGGCTGTTCTTCATGCCGATGCGCGCGGCGTAGGCATTCATCAGCTGGGCGAAGGCTTCCTCGCTGCCGGCGACGTGTTCGGCCAGCGCGATCGCGGCGTCGTTGCCGGACTGCACCACCATGCCGATTTCCATGTCCAGCAACGGCGCGGTCTGGTTGACCGGGAACCCGCTGTAGCTGCCGTCGGTGCCGGCGCCGCCCTTGCGCCAGGCGTTCTCGCTCATCAGCACCTGGTCGTCGGGCTTGATCTTGCCCGCGGCGAGTTCGGCGGCGATGACGTAACTCGTCATCACCTTGGTGATGCTGGCCGGCTCGACGCGCTCGTCCGGATTGTCGCCCGCCAGCATCTGGCCGGTGGCGTAATCCATGACGATCCAGGCGGTGCCGGTGATGGTCGGCGGGGGCGGCGTCGGCAGGTCGTCACTGAGCGCGGGCGCGGCGGCGGCAGGCGCGGCAGGCCGGGGCGCGGGCTGCGGCGTGGGCGCGGGATCCTGCGCCACGGCGATGCCCACCGTGGCGGTGGCCAGCGCGGCCAGCAACATGCGCGAAACGACTACGGACAGTTTCATGTAATGCACAACTCCGGGGAACCGGCCGCGTCGACCGGCGGTTGATGGAAAAAATTCAGTCGCGAACGACGGTAGGCGCGCCGAAACCCAGGCCGGCCACGCGCGAGGACACCTCGGCCACCTGCGTCGCTTCGACCGGGCCCACGCGCAAGCGCCAGACCGGCTTGCCGGCGGCGGTGCCGTCCTGCAGCTGGGCAGCCGCGATGCCGGCGCCGCGCAGTGTGGCGAGCGCACGCTCGGCATTGGCGCGTGCGCCGAAGGCGGCGACCTGCAGGGTCACGCCGCCCAGGGCCTGCGCAGCCGTGCGCAGCGGCGCAGGCGTCGGCGCCGCGACGGCGGCCGTTGCAGCAGCCGGCGCAGCCGCGGGTTGCGGATTGATCGGCACCTGTCGGCCGTTCTCGAGCTTGATCCCGCGCGAGGCGAGCCAGGCGTCGAAATCGTCGGCGGTCATGACCTTGCCGTTCTGGTACATGTTGAAGCGACCGTTCGCCGGGTCGCCCTGTGGTGCAGGCGCCGGACGTTCGCCCGCCTGCGCGGCGGCCAACGGCAGCGCTTCGACAATGGTATCGATCGCACTCGCCGCCGGCGTGGCGGCGACGGTCGCAAGTCGCGCCGAAGGCGAGACAGCCGCGGCAGCCACCGGCACCACGGCCGGCGACGCAGCGGCAACCGCATCGTAGTCGTTGCGGGCGTTCTCGCCGGGGCTCAGCGCGCGCACTTCGACGCGACCGGTGCCCGCAGGATGGATGCCGATCTTCACTGCCGCGGCGTAGCTCAGGTCGACAACGCGGCCATCGTGGAACGGGCCGCGATCATTGACGCGCACGATCACCGACTTGCCGGTGTCGAGATTGGTCACCCGCGCGAAACTCGGCAGCGGCAGCGATTTGTGCGCGGCGGTGAACGCGTACATGTCGTAGACCTCGCGGTTCGAGGTCAGCCGGCCGTGGAACTTGGCGCCGTAGTAGGACGCGGTGCCGGTCTCGGCGAATTCGCTGTGGTCGTCGAGCACGCGATAGCTCTTGCCCAGCACCTGGTAGGGGCTGCGGTTGCCGACCGGGGAACGCGGCAGGTCAACGACCTCCGGTTCCGGAATCGCGTCCACATTGGGCAAATAATCGGGGAGGCTGTCCGGCACGCCCGGGCGGTACAGACCGCCGGCGGTGTAGTGGCCGCGGGTGCTGGGATCTTCCTGCGCCGGTGCGTATGGCGATACTCCGCGCGCGCCCGACGCGGGCCGAGGCGCACTGCCGGCAGGCGCCGGCGCCGCGGTGGTACCACCGGCCACAGGCGCATCACCGCGCTTGGCGTTACCCGCGCAGCCCGCCAGCAGGGCCACCGCCGCCAGCGGCAGCAGCCATCGGATCACGGACCGACCCCGGCCCGGATCGCCTGTGCGAGCTGGTGCACCGACAGCGAATACATCGGCGAGCGGTTGTAGCGGGTGATCACGTAGAAGTTGCGATACGCCAGCCAGTACTCCATGCCGGCCTCGCCATCGAGCGACAGCAGCGTGGCGCCCTCGCCGGTCGGCTGGCCCGGCGCCGGGGTGTAGCCACGCCTGGCCAGATCGGCCAGCGGATACACCGGATCCCAGTTCTCAGGCTTGAAGTCGGCCGCGGACGCATCGCGCTGGGCGCGGGCGACGACCGGGCCGCCCCGCTGCCAGCCGTGCACGACGAAGTAGTTGGCGATCGACGCGAACACGTCGGGCTTGTGGGTCAGCAGGTCGCGACGGCCATCGCCGTCGCCGTCCTTCGCCCACAGGCGATAGCTCGACGGCATGAACTGGCCCATGCCCATCGCGCCGGCGTAGCTGCCCTTGAGGTCCAGCACGTCGAGCTGCGGCTCGGCCTTCTCGAGTGCGAAAAGCTGCGCGAGTTCGCCGGCGAAGAACGGGGCGCGCGGCGCGTAGTCGAATGCCAGCGTGTACAGCGCGTCGACCACCTTCCAGTTGCCGGTGATGCGGCCGTAGCTGGTCTCCACGCCGATGATCGCGACGATGTATTCGGCCGGCACGCCGGTCTCGGCCGCCACGCGGTCGAGCGCGGCGCGGTTCTCGCGGTAGAACGCCACGCCGCCGTTGATGCGGGCATCGTTGATGAAGATCGGGCGGTAGTCGCGCCAGGGGCGCACGGCTTCGGCCGGGCGGCTGATCGCGGTGAGGATCGCCTGCTGCACCTGCGCCTTCGCCAGCACGTCGCGCACGTGCGCCGGATCGGCGCCGTAAGTCGCGGCGGTGTAGTTGACGAAGTTCTCGACACGCTGCGCGCGCGGGATCGCCGGATCGGTGACCGGGCTCGGCGCGACCGGGCGTTCGGGCGGCTGCGGCACCGGCGCCAGCAGGGCACCTTCGGTGCGTGCAGGCTCGGGCAACGGCGTCACCGCTCCGAAGTCCTCGGCATGACCATCGGACGGGTTGACGGGGGTCGCACACGCTGCCAATGCGAAGGGCAGCGCGGCCACGGCGAGTCGGAAAAACGGGCGTCGGCTCATCGGCGGCGAGGTTAGCACGCACGTGCGCGCGGCACGCACCGTTGCACCGGCGCAGTCAGGGCCGGTAAGGCTAGCGACGCCGCGTCGCACTCGCCTGCACCGCCATCACCACACCGAATCCGGCCAGCAGCGACACCGCCGCGGTGCCACCGAAACTCAGCAGCGGCATCGGCACGCCGACCACCGGCAGCAGGCCGGAGATCATGCCGCCGTTGACGATGACGTAGACGAACAGCGCAAGGCCCAGGCTGCCGACCAGCAGACGCGAGAAGCCGTCGCGCGCCTCGCTGGCGATCCACAGGCAGCGGCCGACGATGAACAGGTACAGGCCCAGCACGACGATCACGCCGAGCCAGCCGAACTCCTCGCTCAGCACGGCGAAGATGAAGTCGGTGGTGTGCTCGGGCACGTAGTTGAGGTGCGACTGCGAGCCGTCGCCCCAGCCCTGCCCCGAGAACCCGCCCGAGCCGATCGCGATCTTCGACTGGATGATGTTCCAGCCGGTGCCCAGCGGATCGGATTCGGGATCGAGGAAGGTCAGGATGCGGTCCTTCTGGTACTGCTGGAAATACCAAAACCAGGCCGCCGGCGCGGCGACCGCGAACGCGGTGGCGCCGCCGATGAACCACCACCACGACAGACCGGCCAGATACAGCGCGAACACGCCGCCCGAGGCGACCAGGACCGCGGTGCCCAGATCGGGCTGCAGCAGGATCAGGCCGGTCGGCAGGCCGATGATCGCCGCCGCGATGCCGATCGTGGACAGCCGCGGCGGCGTGGGCTGCTGGCCCAGCCACCAGGCCGCCATCATCGGCAGCGACAGCTTCATCAGTTCGGCCGGCTGCACGTAGAACACGCCCAGGTTGATCCAGTGCTGGCCGCTGCGCCCGGTGCCCATGAACAGCACGGCGACCAGCGGCAGCAGCGAGGCGACGTAAGCGGCCGGGGTGAAGCGGCGCAGCTGCACGGCGGGAATGCGCGAGAGCACCCACATCGCGCCGAGTCCGATGACGAAACGGCTGGCCTGCGACGCGACCATCGCGACGTTCTGGTTGGTCGCGCTGTGCAGCACGGCGAGACCGATGCCCATCAATGCGAGCAGCGCCGCCAGCAGCGGCCAGTCCAGGGTGCGGGTGAAGCGCTGCAGCATTTCCAGCAGCCAGCGCAGGATCACGTTCATGGCGTCGTCTCCGTCGGCGGCGCATTGCCGGTCGAAGGCGCGCCGGTCGCGGCTGCGTCCGCCGGCGGTACGCCGGGAAACCGGCCGTTGGCGTCCCGCGGCGCGGTGCGCACACCGGCGACGACCGCTTCGAACGACGGCTCGGGCGCGAGGTTGGCCTCCGGCACGATCGCCGCGACGGCGGCCGGCGCGCCGGTGGCGGCGTCGATTTCCACCTCGGGCATCTTGCCCAGCAGCCAGGCATCGAAGATGCGGCGCGCGATCGGCGCGGCCGTGCTGCCGCCGTAGCCACCGTGCTCGACGGTGATGGCGACCGCGATCGTCGGATTCTCGGCGGGCGCGTAGCCGACGAAAAGCGCCTGATGGCGCAGGTGGTACGGCAGGTTGCGCGGGTCCATGCTCGCGCTGCCGCGACGGCTGACGCGCTGCGCGGTGCCGGTCTTGCCGGCCATGCGGTAGTCCGCGCCGATCGCCATGCGCGTGCCGGTGCCGCGGCCGTGGATGGTCGTGACCATGCCCTCCTGCACCGCACGCAGGTGCGCGGGGTTGTCGGTGATGGCGGTCGGCGCCGGGCGCGGGACCACCCGCCACGGCGCATCGAAACCGTCACGGCGTTCGTGGGCCAGGTGCAGCGTGTTGAGCTGTCCGCCGTTGGCGATCGCCGCGGTGCCTCGGGCGAGCTGCAGCGCAGTCGCGATCCAGTAGCCCTGGCCGATGCCGGCGATCACTGTCTCGCCCGCATACCAGGGCTCGCGCGTCCGCGAGGCCTTGAAGCGCGGAGACGGCACGATGCCGGCGTTCTCTCCCAGTAGGTCGATGCCGGTGGGCTGGCCGAAGCCGTAGCGCGTCATGTACTGGTCGAAACGCTCGATGCCCATCTCGTAGGCGAGCTGGTAGTAGTAGTAGTTCACCGAACGTGCGATCGAGTCGCGCAGATCGGTCCAGCCGGCGCCGCGCGCGGCGTCGCGATACCCGCGGCGCTGCCCGGGAATGAAGAATTCGCCGGTCGAGAACACGCGCGATTCCGGCGTCCGCAGCCCGCTGTCGACACCGGCCAGCGCGACCAGCGGCTTGATCGTCGAACCCGGCGGACCGCCGCCGAGCACGTTGCGGTTGAACAGCGGACGCGCCGGATCGTCCATCAGGCTGCGGTAGTCGTCGTGCGAGATGCCGTTGACGAAGAGATTCGGATCGAAGCTCGGCAGGCTGACCATGCCGAGGATGTTGCCGGTCGCCGGCTCCACCGCCACCGCCGAGCCGTGCAGGCCGCCGAAGGCCAGCACCATCGCCTGCTGCAGGTCCGCGTCCACGCTCAGGCGCAGGTCGGCGCCGGCGGTCGCGGGCAGCAGGCCGAGCCGGCGCAGGGCACGCCCTTCGACGTTGGTTTCCACCTGCTCGTAACCGATCTTGCCGCGCAACGCTTCGTCGTAATACCGCTCCAGGCCCGTGCGCCCGGTCTGCGGATACAGCAGATGTCCCTGGCCGTAACGTGCGACGTCGCTCTCGTCGGTGCGGCCCACATAGCCGACGACGTGCGCGAACAGATCACCGTAGGGGTAGTAGCGGTTGAGATACGGCACCACTTCGACGCCCGGGAAGCGCCAGCGGTCGAGCGCGAAGCGCGCCATCTCGTCCTCGCTGATGCGCAGCTTGAGCGTGACCGCGCGGAAGCTCCGCTGCGCCTTGCGCTCGCGGTCGAACCGGGCGATGTCGTCGGGCGACAGCGCGATGATCCGCGACAGTTCGCTGATCAGCCGACGCGTGTCGCCGGCTTCCTCCGGCGTGACCTCGAGCCGGTAGGCCTGCTCGTTGTCGGCGAGGATGCGGCCCTTGCGGTCGAGGATCAGCCCGCGCCCAGGCACCACCGGCCGCGGCTTGATGCGGTTGGCTTCCGAGCGCTTGGCGTAGATGTCGTGGTCGACGACCTGCAGCTTGAAGTACCAGCCCGCCAGCACGCCCAGCGCCAGCACGACGGCGCCGAACCCGATCAGCGCGCGCGTACGGAACGCCGCGGCCTCGGCCGCGTTGTTGCGGATGTCGGGACGGCGCCCGCGCCTGGCCATCGCCGCCCGCCCTCAGGACTTGCGCCCGAAGCGCAGTGCGTCCATGACCAGATACAGCGGCGCCCACAGCAGCATGCCGATCAACGGCGCCAGCCAGTACGCCCACGGCAGTTGCGGTACGCCGAGCGCGAAGTGGACCGCCGCACTGACGATGCGGTCGTTGAGCAGCAGACCGCCGATCGCCAGCGCCTGCTGCGCGACCGGGAAGAAGCGCAGTTGCGAGCGGAAGCGCTGCAGGATGAACGCCATGATCACCAGCCGCAGCGCCTGCTCGCCGAGCAGGCCGCCGAACGCGAGATCGGCGATCAGGCCCATCGAGAACGCGAAGCCCAGCCCCGCGCGGTCGGGATCCTCGATGACCCAGTAGCCGACGACCAGCGCCAGCCAGAACGGCCGGAACGGCTGCAGGCCCGGCGGCAACGGCAACAGGCCGAGCAGCAGGGCGACGAACAGGCTGACCGGCAGCACCCAGGGATGACGACGACGGCTCATCGCTGCGGCGCCTGCGTGGGCGGCGTGGCCGCGGCCGGCGCGTCCGGGTTGCCGGTCGACGCGGGGGGCGGCGTATCCGCGGGCGGGGTGTCGCCGGTGTCGGGCAGCGCCGCGTCGGCGCCCTCGGCAGGCACGGCCGCCGCGTCGGCCTCGGCCTGCGCGCGCGCCGCGGCCTCGCGTTCGGCGGCGGCTTCGAGATCGGCCGTCGTCACCGGGACCACGACATCGCGCAGCAGCAACACGTCGCGCCCGCGATCGAGCTGGGCGGCCGGGGTCAGATCGCCGACCAGGAACGCGCGGCTGTCGTCGGGCTGCAGTTCGGTGATGGTGCCGACCGGAAAGCCCGGCGGAAACCGCCCGCCCAGACCCGAGGTCACCAGCGTGTCGCCGACTTCGACCTCCGCCGACAGCGGAATGTTGCGCAGCGCGAGGTGATCGGCGCGTCCGCTGCCGTAGGCGACCAGACGCACGCCGTTGCGGGCGATGATCACCGGCACCGCGTGCTCGAGATCGGTCACCAGCAGCACGGTCGAGGTCAGTGGCGTCACCGTGATGACCTGGCCGAGCAGGCCACCGGCATCGATGACGCTCTGGCCCACGCGCACGCCATTGCGGCTGCCGGCGTCGAGCAGCAGGCGCTGCCGCGTGGGGTCCTGGTCGACATCGAGGATCGGCGCCAGCTGCACGTCGAGACTGCCCTGCTCCACCGCGCCCAGCAGCGCGCGCAGCCGCGCGTTTTCGACCGCTTCCACGCGCAGACGCGCCTGGCCGGCGTTGAGCACCAGCAGCTCGTTGCGCAGGCGGCGGTTGTCGGCCGACAACTGGGTGCGCGTGGCGGCATCGTTGCGCATGCTGTCGCCGAGGCGCGACGGCAGACCGGCCAGCCACCACAGCGGCTGCATCGCCACGCTGGCCTGCTGGCGGAACTGCGACAGCCAGCCCCCCTGGTGATCACTGACCACCAGCGCACACGACAGGGCGAGATAGGCGAGCAGACGCAGCGTGCCGGCGACATCGCCGGGCCGGGGCGCGGGAGAGCTGGCGTAGGCGGACATCAGGGGCGGTCGCTCGGCGTCATCTCGGACGTGGGCTCAACAGTCGAAGGCCGCAGGATCGTTGCCCGGGCACGCGCGGGCGCCGGCCGGATCGCGGGCCCGCCGCGGGACGGCGCAGCAGATCCGCAGGCGGGACACGGCCCCGGGCCGCACGGGTATTGCGGCGACGACGGGATGACGACCAGAACTGCGCTCCGATCGCCGGTCCCGACGCCATCAGTCCGCGAAGAACTCGTTGCCGTGCAGGTCGAGCAGTTCCAGCGCCCGACCGCCACCGCGGGCGACGCAGGTCAGCGGGTCTTCGGCCACCTGCACGTGCAGGCCGGTGGCTTCGCTGATCAGGCGGTCGAGATCGCGCAGCAGCGCGCCGCCACCGGTCAGCACGATGCCGCGCTCGGCGACGTCGGCGCACAGTTCCGGCGGCGTCTGTTCGAGGGCCTGCTTCACCGCCTCGACGATGCCCGACAGCGGCTCGCGCAGCGCATCGAGAACCTCGTTGGAGCTGATGGTCACGATCTTCGGCACGCCCTCGGCCAGATGGCGGCCGGAGACTTCCATCTCCATCGCCTCTTCCTGCGGGTAGGCGCAGCCGATCTCGAGCTTGATGCGCTCGGCCGTGGACTCGCCGATCAGCATGCCGTGGTTGCGGCGCACGTAGTTGATGATCGACTCGTCGAAGCGGTCGCCGCCGATGCGGGCCGACTGCGAGTACACGATGCCGTTGAGCGCGATCACCGCCACTTCCGTGGTGCCGCCACCGATGTCGACGACCATTGAACCGCGCGCCTCGGTGACCGGCAGGCCGGCGCCGATCGCGGCCGCCATGGGCTCTTCGATCAGCGACACGTCACGTGCACCTGCTTCGAGCGCCGAATCCTTGATCGCGCGCTTCTCCACCTGGGTGGACCCCGCCGGCACGCAAATCAGCACGCGCGGGCTGGGCCGCAGGAAGCGCGACTTGTGCACCTTCTTGATGAAGTACTTCAGCATCTCCTCGGTGTAGGTGAAATCGGCGATGACGCCGTCCTTCATCGGGCGATGCGTGGTGATGTTGCCGGGCGTGCGGCCGAGCATCTGCTTGGCTTCCGAACCGACCGCGGCGACGACCTTCTGGCCGGCGGTCCGATCCTGGCGCACGGCCACGACCGACGGCTCGTTGAGCACGATGCCCTGGCCGCGGACGAAGATGAGGGTGTTTGCAGTGCCCAGGTCGATGGACAGGTCATTGGAGAAGAGACCGCGGAACTTCTTGAACATCGGGGGAGGGCGTCCGGCAGAGAGGCGAAACGAAGCGGATTAGCCTAGCAAAAAAGCAGCCCGCCCGCGGCCCCGGGACACCCCCAGTTGCGCGCCCGGTCGGCGTCCGTTCCGGGGCCCCGCGCGCCGGCGTGACCGGCTCCGCGCTGGCCTCGCGCCCCCCGCGCCGGTACCCTGTGCGACCTTTCCGCGCGCGAGCTTCCGCCCGATGTCTGCACTGATCTGCGGCTCCTTGGCCTACGACACCATCATGGTGTTCCCCGACCAGTTCAAGAACCACATCCTGCCGGACAAGGTGCACATCCTGAACGTCTCGTTCCTGGTGCCGCGGATGCGTCGCGAATTCGGCGGCTGCGCCGGCAACATCGCCTACAACCTCAAGCTGCTGGGCGGCGACCCGATTCCGATGGGCACCGTGGGCCAGGACTTCGGTCCCTACCGCGAGTGGTTCGAGGAACACGGCATCGACCTGTCGCAGGTCCGCGAAATCCCCGACCTGTTCACGCCGCAGGCCTTCATCACCACCGATCTGGACAACAACCAGATCACCGCCTTCCATCCGGGCGCGATGATGCGCAGCCACGAGAACCACGTGAAGGACGTCCCGAACGTGACCATCGGCCTCGTCGGCCCGGACGGCCGCGAGGGCATGCTGCAGAACGCGCAGGAATTCTCGGAAGGCAAGATCCCCTTCATCTTCGACCCCGGCCAGGCCATGCCGCTGTTCAACGGCGAAGAACTGCGCAACTTCATCGAGCTGGCCGACTACGTCGTCGTCAACGACTACGAGTCCAACCTGCTGCAGGAGCGCACCGGCTGGGACGAGACCGTCATCGCCGGCAAGGTGCGCGCCTATATCTGCACCCGCGGCCCCAAGGGCGTCGTCATCCACGCCGAAGGCCAGACCCACGACATCCCGCCCGCGCACGAACGTCGCGTCACCGACCCCACCGGCTGCGGCGACGCCTTCCGTGCCGGCCTGCTGTTCGGCATCGAGAAGGGCTGCGACTGGCTGACCATCGGCCGCATCGGCAACCTGATGGGTGCGCTGAAGGTCGAACACCCCGGCACGCAGAACCAGCGTTTCGATTACGCCGAGTTCTCGCTCCAGTTCCGCCAGCAGTTCGGGTATGCGCTGGAAAGCAAGACGACGGCTTGAGTCGGGCGACATTGCGACGAATGAAACAAGGGCGTCCTTCGGGGCGCCTTTTTATTGCGTGAAGTTTGTCGCGATCCAGGGAGGCCTGCGGCGCTTCACCAGATCCGCTATCTGGAGAATTGGTATTTGTTCCAACCACCACTCAGCTGCGTTACACCCCGCTTTCGTCGCATAACACCGCTTATCGGCTCCTGCCTGATAACGCAGTCGGCCACGCGATCGCGAAGACTGCCCCACATGCGTCAAACCCTTGATTCCCTTTGCCAGACACCACCTTTGCGGCTGGCCCACACCCGACGCATACTCGGCGCAACACCCCGCATCCGGGGTCGAATACTAGTTAGGCGGCACGGAGTATCTCCATGGACGTTGAGAGATTATTACTCGCTGTTGTAACGGCATTTGCCACTTGGGTCATGTTTGCTTTGCCGTTGCTAATCGCGTTTGCTTTCTTGGCGTTCCGCTATCGCCGCGCCGATTTCCTGCCATGGGTTCGCCCACTTACAGGCGCCTTGCTTGGCTTGCTAGTGGCGCCGATGCCACCACCGGGCATGCTGCCTATCATCCCGCCCAATGTATTGTCAGTGCTACTTGAGGGCCCCGACTATCCGAGCAATTCGGTGTGGGCCGCTGCTTCGTTGGCGATTTCAGTTTTACTGTTCGCGTGGCTAGGTTGGCGTCTGCGGGTGCCGCCTAACAATTCATTCAAGCCGATGCCGCTTCGCGGCACGGCTTAATTCAAGCGTTAGGCCGCAGGAGCACGCACCGCGATGACTACACAAGCGCAGTTGACTCAAGATCAAGCGTATTTGGCTATGTATGCTTTCTTAGACAAGCAATTCTCGCTGGGCTGCGAGGAGCTTGGCGGGATTCTTGGGTCAATGTCACTACTTGCAGACGGGTCTCCCGCAGATCAGGCGTTAGTTCAAGAGTGGCAAGATGCTGTTGCGGCGGCATTGTCGGGCAATGTAGAAGCACAATTGCGGTTCCGTTAGTGGGCACCAGTCAGCGGCCTAACAGTTCATTCAAGCCGACGCCGCTTCGCGGCGCGGCTTAACTCAAGCATTAGGCCGCATGGGAGATCTATGAGACTCGTCGTACAGATCCTTCTCTACTTTCCGCTGCTATACGGCTACTGGCTCGTTCACTCACGTCTCGCACTCTGGGCGCAGTGGCTGCCGGATTTGTTCTCCTCACGGCCATTGCAGCTGTCCGGGCTTCTTGCGGCTTCTGCCCTTTGCGGTCTGTTCGCCGGCATCGCCTTCGCGGTTCCGGTTGCGCTGCTCTATCGGCAGTACGCTCTTCTCGTTGCCACCACCATCTCGCTCTTCGGCGCTGCCTTCGATTTCTATCTCATGTCGGTGCCATCCTCTAGACCCTTCACGCTCGCAGTTCTCGCCATAGACTTGCTAGTGTTCGCGGCTGCACTCCCAATTGTGGTTTTTGTGCTCCTCCGGCTGCGGCCTAACAATTCATTCAAGCCGAATCCGCTTCGCGGATCGGCTTAATTCAGGCGTTAGGGCTCACGAGCAGCAATCCCACAACTTGGAGGTGCACGATGAAAGCTGTAGCCGCATTTGTGTTCTTGACCAGCGTTTCTCTTGTTGCATCGGCTGGCGCCCCAGAGCGCGTTCAGTTCACTGGCACTTTGCAACTCGACGACTCTTTGCCAATTGCACTCGACGTGCAGTTGCCCTCCAAACAAGCCGCTAAGCTTCACCTTTCCGATGGTTCCACACTTGAGCTTGCGACACCGGGCAATTCAGCCAGCCCTGATGGCGCATTGATCAGACTCATCGCCCCATCCGGCAAGGTCATGCATACCGCGACTATTCCGGACTCCGGCGTTACCAGCACTTCATTTGCTTATCAAATCTGTGCGGGAGAGGTTACGTACATGAGTCCGGCACCGGCCGTCGTACCAGCATGCGGGGCGTGAGCCCTAACATTTCATTCAAGCCGAACCCGCTTCGCGGGTCGGCTTAATTCTGGTGTTAGGCAGCTCATGGATGATTCTTGGACTTCGCAGCTCATAGGCCAGACTGTTAACGCCATAGAGCAATGGGAAGGCGGCACTTGCGCTATTACTTTGACTGGCGGCTATAACGTACAAATTGAGTCGCTATGGCGCTTACTCATATCTGGCACTTTGACGCGCACCAGCCAAGACGAGGGGCAACTCTTCGGCCTCAATGAGCCAGTACATGCTGTATCGGAGCTTGCGGGCAAGTTGCTCGGCCACACACTCATCGCGGTCCAAGTAGCGCAGGGGACCGCTGATCTCACTCTCCACTTCGGTGTGCTGATTCTTCAGGCTGTCGCTGACTCAAGTGGTTATGAGGCTTGGCAGGTGGTGGGGCCGTCGGGCATGGTTGCGGTCGGTCAAGGTGGTGGCAATGTGGTCGTTTACGGCTGAGCTGCCTAACAATTCATTCAAGCCGAATCCGCTTCGCGGATCGGCTTAATTCATGCGTTAGGCGGCAAAGAGCAATGAGCGAGATCGATCAAATCGGAGGCATGACGGTCAATGAGCGGCTCGCTCACTTTGGCCTGTTCGTCGCTTTCGATTCTGCAGTTGCATCTCGCGATCTCTCAGCCGTAGTTAGGGTGCTGCAACAGGCAAAGTTGACGGACCAGCAGGCGCAACAAACGGCAGCGGCTGTTTTTGCCAATCCCACCCACTACAGGCTTCGATGAGATCGTGCCGCCTAACAGTTCATTCAAGCCGAACTGGCTTCGCCAGTCGGCTTAATTCAGGCGTTAGGCCGCAGAGATGAGGCGCAGTATCCACATACCCGCATTTGCTGCGCTGGTCCTAGCGTGCTGCAGCACCGCTGGCGTGCTGTGGTGGCTCTGGCGGCGCAGTCAGCTTCTTCCTGGAGACGTTCGCTGTAATCACGGTGGTCACTCTGTTCTTGCTTGTGACACCGACTTTGGCAACTACGCTACGGTTGTCGTGCTGGTTGCTGCACCTTTGCTCACGTGGCTCGCACACAAGGCCTTCTTTACAAGGTTCAGGTGTCGTGGGTAGCCTGCGGCCTAACTATTCGTTCAAGCCGAAACCGCTTCGCGTTTCGGCTTAACTCAGGCGTTAGGCGCTTACGACAAGGAGATTTGACAGATGGACCTTCCAGTTATTCCGATGGGCATGCTGGTCCTTACCGGGCTTGCCTTTGCAGTGGCCGCCTTCTGCCATTGGCAACTGCGCGGCTTCTGGCGCGCATCGTTGGTCAGTGCGATTGCAAATCCACTCCTCTTTGCAGTTGCATCTTCAATTCAAGAGCGCGGCTTGCCCTCCCCATTTTCTCTTGAGGCCTTTGCAATGTTTGGCGGCTTCTCGCTGCTGGTGGCGCTCATCGTTGGCGGCATCGTAGTTCTAGCGCGGCGTGTGCTTCCAGTTGGCGCCTAACATCCGTAAAGAGCTTCCCGTCAACCCCGAGTGCATGATGTCCTTGCCTTGAGCTTCAGTCGTTCGCTGCTCCTTAGTCTTGCTGCGTGCTGCGTGCCACTCGCCATAGTGATTTGGGGATTCAAGCGCTGCCAGACTGCATTTCCTTAATCGGTCTTGTTGGATCGGGGTTGCGATCCGGACCAGGGTAAAAAACCGCACCCGACGGCCTCTCTCATTCATCGGTTTGGCCCATGCACGGGGATAAGCCGTGTCATGCGATGGCGCCACCTTGTTAGTCAGGCTCTCTTCGGGACGGTCTGACCGCTTGCTACCTGTTCGCCCTGGCATTGAACCTCGTGTGCCGTGCCCCGCTTTCAGGTGGCCATGGCGTGTGTCTTGCGCTTCGCCGGCCTCTGCACCATCGGATGCCTCAGCCAAGCTTCGGCGTCGTAATCTTCGCCCCGCGCCAGCATCGCCCACAGCTGCCGCGCGTGTTTGTTGGCGCGGATATCGGTCCCCCGGTTCACCTCTTTCCGACCCACCGGGCCAGCTGGATTCACGCGTATTCGCCGGGCCCCAACGCACAAGGCGCCTCTCGGCGCCCTGTGTCGTTGCCAATTCCCATAACTTCGCATCAACGCAGATTGACGAACCCATCCGCGTCTACGTTGCCGGCCGCGATCCGGCCGCGCATGTCCGCGGTGCTCAGACCGGTATCGAGCTGGAAGTGCGGCCGGTCGACGAAGGTCGTCCAGTTGCCGCCCCATTCCAGACCCATGTCGGTGCCGATGCGGCCGATGGCCTGCCAGTCCGGGTTCCAGTTGACGCTGCCGTTCGGGCGGACTTCGACGACGTCGAAGGCGGTGGCGAAGTTGTGGTTGCTGTAGCCGCCGCGCGCATTGGTGACGATGTCGCCCGGCGTGGTGCGGCCCTGGGCATACAGGGCGTCCTGCTCGGCGTAGGTGCGGAAGCCCTGGGTCACGCGCAGGGTGATGCCCAGCTCCTGTTCGACGCGATTGACGAATTCGGCCGCCTGGCCGCGCAGCTCGGGATGCAGGCCGGCAATGCGGGCGTTGCTCGGGCCATCGCTGACCTGGGCGACGTCGCCCGGCGCCACCGGCCCGGTGGCCGGCGGCGGATTGACCGCAGGCGCGCCGTTGAGCTGCGCCCAGGTGTTCGGGCCGACGATGCCGTCGACCTCGAGGCCACGGCTGGCCTGGTAGCTGCGGACCGCACTCTCGGTGCGGGCGCCGAAGATGCCGTCGGCAGTGCCGGGGCTGAAACCCGCAGCCGCCAGGCGGTTCTGCAGATCCACGACGGCCGGGCCGCGGTCGTCGCGCTCCAGCGTCGGCGTTGCCGACGCCGGTGCGTTCTGCTGCACGGGCGCGGCGTCGCCGGTACGTGCGCCACCATTGAACGGCGTGCCGAGCAAGCCCTGCGCCTGCGCGTCGGCGACGGCCGCGCGTGCGGCGGACACATCGGTGTTGTAGGTGTTCGTCAGACCCTTGTAGGCGCCCCAGGGGGAGAGATTGGTCCCGTTGTTCGACAGTTCGAATGCGACCCGCGCGTTGGTCTGCGGGTCGAACAGCTGGTCGTTCGACGTCAGGCCGAAGGCTTCGCGACGTTCCGGGCCCATGCCGCCGAGCATGTTGATCTGGGTCAGGCCATAGGACTGGTCGCCCGTGGCGCGGTTACCGTTGAAGGCGGCCGGATCGCCGCTGGATTCGCGCATCGCGATGGCGACCATGCTCACCAGGTTCTCACCGCGGAAGCCGGCCTCGTGGAAGAGCTGGGCCAGCTGGGTGCGATCCAGCGGACCACCGCTGTAGGGCGCCTGCGGGTCGTTGGCCGCGGTCGTCGCGCTGACCGGCGCACCCTCGCCTCCCAGCGGCTTCACGCCCGCCGGTAGTGCGATGGCCTGGTCGGGGTAGATGACATCGGGGTTGAGCACCTGTGGGTTCGCCGCCAGCAATCCGTCGAGGCTGACGCCGTGCGCCCTGGCGATCTCCGACAGCGTGTCGCCGCGCTGCGCGGTGTAAGACTGGGTCGCCTCGCCCGGCGGCGGCAGGCTCTGCAGACGCTGTGCGGTGTCGGAGGACGAGAGGGCGTTGAGGCTCACGGCGGGCTCCTGGATCGGCGGGGGACGGGTGACCCCGTATGGAGGCAGTGTCCCGGCCGGCGGCCCCGGGCGACAGATGGGGGGTGCCCCAGCGTGCACAGGTCACAGTTTGGCGTGCGATACCCGTTCGCGGGTGGCCCGGGAGGCGGCCCTTCGCGATGGAGCTCTGATCCCGCACGCTCCGGCGGCGCCGTTCCGCGACACGCCAACCCGTGTCCTCACCGCACCGCGATCCGCTTGACGATTGAATGCGCGCATGCCGCGACGCCGACCTGCCGATCCCACCGCCCGCCCACGTGACCTGACCCGCGGCGCGATCGGCCCCACGCTGTTCGCCTTCGCCCTGCCGATCCTGGGCGGCAACGTGATGCAATCGCTCAACGGTTCGGTGAATGCGGTCTGGATCGGGCGCTTCCTCGGCGAGGGCGCCCTGGCGGCGATCGCGAACGCCAACAACATCTTGTTCCTGCTGCTGGGCGCGGTGTTCGGCGTCGGCATGGCGGCGACGATCCTCGTGGCCCAGGCGATCGGCCGCGACGATCTGCCCGGCGCCAAGCGCGTGATCGGTACCAGCGCGACGTTCTTCCTCACCGCCTCGGTGCTGGTCGCGCTGGTCGGCCTGCCGCTGTCGCGCCCCGTGCTGCTGTGGATGGGCACGCCGGCCGAAGCGCTGCCGCATGCGGACGCGTATCTGAAGCTGATCTTTCTCGCCGTGCCGTTCCTGTACGCCTTCGCCTTTTTGTCGGCAATCCTGCGCGGCGCCGGCGATGCGCGCACGCCGTTCCTGTTCCTGCTGCTGGTGGTCGCGCTCGACATCGTGCTGGTGCCGTTGCTGATGCTCGGCGTCGGCCCGCTGCCGGACATGGGCATGGCCGGCGCGGCACTGGCGAGCCTGATCGCGAACGCGCTCGGCCTGATCGCCCTGCTCGCGTGGCTGCGCCATCGCCGCCACCGGCTGTGGATCCATCGCACCGAGCGCCATCTCTACCGGCCCGACTGGACCATCGTGCGTGCGCTGCTGGCCAAGGGCCTGCCGATGGGGCTGCAGATGGTGATGCTGTCGGCGGCGATGATCGCGATGATCTCGATGGTCAACGCGCACGGCGTCGACACCACCGCCGGCTACGGCGCCGCGCTGCAACTGTGGACCTACGTGCAGATGCCGGCGATGGCGATCGGCGCAGCGTGTTCGACGATGGCGGCGCAGAACGTCGGCGCCGGTCACTGGGATCGCGTTTCGCGCATCGCCGCCACCGGCGTGGGCTTCAACGTGCTGATGACCGGCGGACTGATCGCGCTGTTGCTGCTCCTCGACCGCGCCGCACTGTCGCTGTTCCTCGGCGATGCCAGCGTGGCGCTGGAGACCGCACGACATCTCAACCGCATCGCGGTCTGGTCGTTCCTGTTCTTCGGCGTGACCTTCGTGCTGTTCGGCGTGGTGCGCTCGACCGGCGCGGTCATGCCGCCGCTGCTGATCCTGGCGGTCACCTTGTGGGGCGTGCGCGTGCCGTTCGCGACACTCATGCAGCCGGTGCTGGGCGTGGATGCGATCTGGTGGAGCTTCCCCGCGAGTGCGCTGCTGGCGATGCTGCTGTCGATCGCCTATTACCGGTGGGGCGGCTGGCGCCGCGCGCGCATGCTCGGCGATGCGCCGCGCGAACCGGGCGCGATTCCGTCGGAAGTGCCGGCCCATCCGCCGGCGCCGCTGGCCGGTGTCGATCCCGACGATGCGGAGCCCGCGGGACGACAGCCGGCCCGCGGCTGAATCTTCGTCCCGCCATGCCTTGACCCACCGGATGTGCGGCGGCATCTAGAGCGCACGCCTCGCGCACCTCCGGAACTCTTCCATGCGTCTCATCCATGCCCTGACGACATCGCTGCTGATCGCGTGCGTCGCATTGCCTGCGACTGCGCAGCAGTTGCGCGACCCGGCCGATCCGCCGCCACATGCCGGACAGACGCTGCGTCAGGTGGAACCGGCGCCGCGGATTCCGACGGCGACGGGCACGCGCTCTGCTGCTGATCCGTCAGGAAATGCCGCGCGCGACCGCTGTCTGCAACGCGCGACCGCGTCGATCCAGCCGACCAGCCATGCGCGTGTGGCGAGCGCGCAACGACAGGCTGCAGCGGTCGAGACGCAACGTGCAGCGCGCGGTGGCGATGCCGCGGATCCGACCGACCGGTCGGGACTGCGCGCGCAGCGCGATGCCAGCCAGCGCATGGTGACGCGCGAGCGCACTGCAGCGAATCAGCGTGTCGCGCTCGCCCAGGCCAACTGCCGCTGACCTATGCTCCTGCTGACCGCCTCTGCGGGAGCGCGCTCTGCGGATGTCGCTGCGTCAACATTCCACTAGACGCTGGAGGCGTCTCGCGTCAGCGGAACCACGGGGCTTCCATCTTCGCGAGATCCCACATCGGGCGATTGGTGATGCCGCGCGGAAATGAGGATGCAGTCCGGCGTCCGCTGGAATGCCGGGGACGAACCGATTCGCGAAGATCGAGCACTGAGGCGCTAGTAGCCATCGAGGCTGCAGACAACCGCCCGACGCACCTCACCCCCACTTCGGCATCTTCGCCCGATCCAGCCCCGCCACCTCGAACACCGCGATCCGCGTGCCGCCCGCCTTCACCGGGAACTCGATCGACACCGTCCTCGCGCCGTCGAGCAGGCGCCACAGCGCGCGCTCGTCGTCGATGAACATGGCGATGGCCTCGTCGGTCTTCGGGCGGTTTGCCGCCATGCGTCGCGGCTCGCCGTCGTCGACGCGCACGCTGACGCGGCAGCTGGGGTAGCAGTCGAAATCGCCGGCCTGCAGCACGAGGTAGCTGCTGCGTCCCCAGGACGGATGGTCGCGGAAGATCAGGCGCACCTGTTTCGCGCCGGTGCCATCGACGTCGATGTTGTCTTTGGCGTAGATCGCCGCCGACAGCTGTTCGCCGCCTTCGACGTTCGCGGTGTTGTAGATCCACAACGCCTGGGTGCGCGCGGTTTCGCGCAACGCTTCGCCCTTGGCCGCGACGTCGTCGAACTTCGCACGCACGCGTTCTGAGGCGGCGGTGTCGGGGTAGCGCGCGAGCAACACGTCGGCCTGTGCCTTCGCCAATGCCCAGTTCTCGATCGCGATGGCGGCTTCGAAATCAGCCTCCGCCGCTTCGGCCTGTTGTTCGGCTGCGGCGGCTTGGGCCTGCGCCTGTGCGGCGGCCTGGGCTTCGCGATCCTGGCAGGCGGTCAGCGGGAGCAGCGCGGCGAGCAGTGCGGTGGCGAGCAGGTGTCGGGATGTCATGCGGGCGTTCCTCGTTCGATCAGCCAGTGCACCGCGTCGGCGACATCGCGCGGTTGCTCCATCAGGGTCATGTGGCCGCTGCGCTCGAGCAGGACCTGACGCGCCTGCGGCATGCGGGCAGCGTACAGGGCCATCGCGCTCGGATCGATCACCGCATCGTGCGCGCCCCAGATCAGCACCGCAGGCTGACGGATCTCGCCGGCAGCATCGCCGGGCGCAAACCGTTCGTCACTGCGGCCGATGCGATCGAGCACCGATTGTTCGAACGCGGCCTCATTGCGGCGATGGCGCACGAACGCGATCGTGCCCGGCCAGGGCAGCGGCGGCCGCGCACTGCGTTCGTGGAACAGCACGGACATGTACTGCTCCATCGACGCGGTGTCCTCGATGCCGAAGGGATTGCGGCCGTCGAGTACGGCGAGACCGAAGGCGTTGTCCTCGAAGTGCACGCCGGCCGCATCGAGCAGACCGACGCGCGCGACGAGCTCGGGATATTTCGCGGCGACCAGTGCGGCGATGCCGCCGCCCATCGAATGCCCCAGCAGCACCACCGGGCCTGCATCGAGATGACGCAGGAACGCAGCGACGTGCGCGGCTTCGGCGACGAAGCCGTGATCCGCATCCGCGATGCGTTCGCTGTCGCCCCAGCCCGGCAGATCCGGCATGACCAGGCGATGGCGCGCATCGAGTTCGGGCACCAGCCGGTACCAGTTCTCCTTGCTGCCGGTGTAGCCGTGCAGCATCACCAGCGTCGACGCGGACGCATCGGTGCCCGCGCGTTCGGTCCAGCACCAGCGCAGGCCGTCGATGCGCGCGCGATGCACGCGCAGCCGCAGCCTTCGACGCTGGCGCGCGTACTCGGCGCGGATCAGTTGCCGCGGCTCGCGGAACAGCAGCCACGCGAATGCGGCGATGCCGATGGCCGCAACGCACGCGGCCGCCACGAGGGCGGCCGCGAACGGTTGGCTCAATGCCTGCATCGCCTCAGTTGGCGGGTGCTGGCGCCGCCGGATCGGCAGGCGCGGCCGGATCGACCGCCGGCACGTCAGCCGGCGCAGGCGCCGGTGCCGGCTTGGCCTCGTTGATCAGCTTCTCCACCGAACCGGTCGTGATCGGGTGGTAGCCCGGACGTGCGGTTTCGAAGATCTGCTTCGCCAGTGCGAGACCCGGCTCGGTCTGCACCAGCGCGGTGTAGATCGGCATGATCAGCTTGCGACGGCCGACGCGCGCAGTGAACTCGGCCAGCGCCTCGTTCGCCTGCGTGTACCCGCTGCGCACCGCCAGCGGATACCAGCGCATCGCGATCTCGCCGTTGTCGGTGCCGGTGAACGTGTAGGCCTCATCGAGCTGGGCCAGCTGTTCGACGGTCAGCGTCGGCGGCAGGCTTTCGAGGAAGTGCAGCCACTCCTGGGTCGACCACGCATCGGTGATCTGACGCGGCGGCAGCTGCGCGCTGCCCAGCCACGCCAGACGCGCGGAATCGACGATGCCGAAGTTGCGCGACATCACCTGCGGCGCGTAACCCGGAATGCCCGGCGCGTAAACCCATTCCTGGATCTCGGCCTCGGTCACGGTGTCGGGGAACTTGTCGAACAGGTTTTCCTTGGCGTAGGCGAGGAACTGTTCCGTGGTGATGCTCTGGAACGCGAAGTGGTCGAAATAGCCGCGCAGGAAGGTGTCGAAATTCTCGCGACCGAAGCGCTGCTCCAGGAACTGCAGGAACCACGCGCCCTTGTCGTAGGACACCGCGCTCAGCGCGTCGTCGGCGTCGAGATCGGTCCCCGGCTTGACCGCCAGCGCCTGGGTGGCTTCGGGCATGGCGCCGATGTTGTCGCGCAGCGAGTTGCGCGCGATCACGTACTCCATGTCGCTGACTTCCTTGCCGTACAGCGACTCGACGATGCGGTTCTCGACGTAGCTGGTGAAGCCCTCGTTGAGCCAGCCATGCTTGGCACTGGAGAAGGTCACCAGGTTGCCCGACCAGCTGTGCGCGAGCTCGTGCGCGATCAGCGAGACCAGCGACTTGTCGCCGACGATGACGGTCGGGGTGATGAACGACAGGCGCGGATTCTCCATGCCGCCGTAGGGGAACGACGGCGGCAGGATCAGCAGGTCGTAACGCTCCCAGCGATAGGGGCCGTAGAGCTGCTCGGTCGTGGCGATCATCTTCTCGGTGTCGGCGAATTCCGCCACCGCGCGATCGATCATCGCCGGCTCGGCCCATACGCCCGCGCGCCCGGAAATCTCCTTGAACACCAGATCGCCGGCCGAGATCGCCATCAGGTACGACGGAATCTTCTGCGGCATCTTGAAGGTGTAATCGCCGTCACGCTGGGCGGCCGGATCGTTGTCGGCGCTCATCAGCACCATGACGTCCGGACGCGCGGTGACGTGCGCGGTGTAGGTGTAGCGGATGGCCGGCGTGTCCTGCAGCGGCACCCACGAACGCGCGTGGATCTGCTGCGACTGGCTGAACATGAAGGGCAGCTGCTTGCCTTCGGTCATCTCCGGCGTGAGCCACTGCAGGCCCGACGCGTCCGGCGAGGTCACGTAGGTCACACGGACCTTGGCGTTGCGCGCGGGCGTTTCGATGGTGAGCTTGCTGCCCAGGGTCGCATCGGCCTGCGCCAGCGCGTACTGCAACGGCTGCCACTGGCCACCCGCGGCTTCGCCTTCGACTTTCGAGATCGTCAGATCGCGCGTGTCGAGCACCAGCTGCGTCGCAGCCGGGTCCTTCCACTGCAACGTGTAGGTCGCGGTGCCGGCGATGGTCTTCGCGTCGAAGTCGAGCGCGATATCGAGCGCCAGGTCCTCGGTGACGACCTTGTCGGGCTCGGCGTAGGAATGCTCGTCGCGGTCGACGGCGGCGGGCGCAGCACCGGTCCCGGGGGTCACGGCGGTCTGTTCTCCGGATTCGCGCTGGCAACCGACGGCCAGCAGGGCGAACAGCAGTGCCGGCAGGAACCGGCGGACATCCAGCTTCGAGCGCATAGGGGTGTTTGGCAACGGACAGGGATGCACAGTCTAGCGCGGGGGGATGGCGGGCCTGTGGCGCGCGCGGAATCGCGCACCTGTGCGGCTTTGCTTCAACTTCAACTTCAACGTCAACTTCAACTTCAACTTCAACTTCGGCTTCGGCTTTGGCTTTGGCTCTGGCTCTGGCTCTGGCTCTGGCTCTGGCTCTGGCTCTGGCTCTGGCTCTGGCTTTCAGCTCTTGATCTGAAATCGAGCCGTAGAGCGAGCCGAGCACCGGAGCCTGGCGTGGCCGAAGAGCAGCCCATGTCTGAGCGCAGCGAGTTTGGGCTGCGTGCCGCGTCAGGCGAGGCGCGGAGGGGACCGACGCGGCTTCATGCGTCGGCTCGCGTCCGGCGAAGACGGTTTTGCTTACTTTTGCCAAGACAAAAGTAAGCCGCGCGACAGCGCGGAAGCCCTGTACTTGACCTTCGCTCCTGCGGTTGATTCTTTGCTGGGAACATCGAAGTCGCAGAGAGACGAGCTGAGAAGCGCAGGCAAGTACAGAGCTTTCGCCCGCTGCGCGTGCGAGTCCCTTTTGGACGGACCCAAAAGGAACCAAAAGGTCCCTTCGCCGGACGCGATCCGCCGCGATACAGCCGCAGCGGTTCCCTGCGCTTCTCGGGCGACGGGGCACGCAGCCCAAACTCGCTACGCTCAGACATGGGCTGCTCTTCGACCCCGACGCCCTGCGATGCTCGGCTCGCTTTACGGCTCGATTCCAGTCAACGGCGAACAGCCGAAGCCAAAGCCAAAAACCAGAGCCGAGGCGAAAAGAAAGATCAGAATGGATGATCGGACATGCATCCGTTGAAAGCCCAGCTTTCGCTGGAACGACGAACGTGAGGCTTCGTGCGCGACGGGCTTCGGCAATAGGCCGCGCCGGCGAGCGCGAAGCACAACGTCGAAAACCTGATCACCCATAAAAGCAGAAGGCCCGCTTCCGCGGGCCTTCCTGACACATCAGAGCGGAGCGCGCCTCACACCACCGCCAACTGCCGTGCCTGCGCGCGGGTACCGGTGTAGCCGTTCGCGCCGTAGGTGCCGGTCGACTCCGTACGGCCCATGTGTCGCAGCGCCCAGTCGACTTCACGACGGCGGCGCGACAACAGCACGTTGTTGGCCTGGTTGAGGATGCGCAGCGCGGAAATGCGGTCGGCGACGGCGAGATCCGGCGGGGCGGCTTCGGCCTGGCGCAGGGCGCGGACCTTGGCCTCGGTGGAGGCCAGCAATGCGACCACGTCGTTGTCGAGCAGGGCCTGGCGCTCGGCCTGCAGGGCGCCTTCGAGCGCGTCGAGCGCGCCGGACTGGGCGATCGCGGTCATCGCGCGCCTTCCAGCTGCCGTTCGAGACCCAGCATGCGGGTGGCGATGGTCGGGGCGTCGATGGCATAGCTGCCGTCGGCGATCGCGGCCTTCAGCGCGTTCACACGGGCCATGTCGATACCCGCCGGTGCGGTGCCCAGTTCGCGTCCCATGGCCTGCAGTCCTTCGGCGTCGCCGGTCAGGATGACGCGGTCGACCGCCGGGGTCGCCGCGACGGGTTCGTTGCGCGGGGCGCCGGTGCGGCCCACGGACGACAGCGCCGCCGCTTCCGGTGCGCGGGCCGCCGGGGGCGGTGCATCGATCCTGTGGGTCATCGGGCGGCTCCTCGTGCTCGGTACGAACACGATAACGGCCACCCGCGGCGGAACTTGAGGCCCCGCGCACCGCGAGTGTGTGATGACACGTTCAGCTTCGGACGGCGGGTTTCAGAGGACGACCTCGACCACGCCGCTCTCCGGCGTCAGCCGGCCGCGGATCACCTTGTTCGAGCCGCTGTTCTGCACCGCGACCCGCTCGCCGACCCGGGCCGAGCCGAGCGCGACGCCGGGCACGCGCACCTCCACGCCGCCCGCGCGCGAGACGAGGACGACCGGATCGCCGCGTTTGACCGGCTGCCCGGCCTGCACGTCATTGCCGGTCAGCACGCTGCCGGCGCCGAGGCCGCGGGCCGGAATGCGGCCGGCGAGTTCGGCAGGATCACTGAAGACCGCGCCGTCGAGATGGCCGACCTCGCGGCGCTGCACGCTCAGCTTCGACGGATCGATCGGCTCGCCGGCACGGACCGGACCGGTGACGACGACCACGTCGGCCTCGCGGCGCAACGTGACCGGCACATACAGACGCCAGCCGGGCGCATCGCCGCAGCGCACCTGGGCGATCCGCGGACTGGTGGCGACGGCTTCGAGTGGCTGGCTGCAGGCGGCCAGCCGCAGGCGGGAGTCGAGACGCGCCTCGCCGGCAGCCTCCGGGCCGCCGATCGCCTGCAGGGCGGCAGCGCGGATGGCGTCGAGCGGCTGCGGCGCGGAGTCGGCGAAAACGGGTGACGCCCAGGCCAGCACCAGCATCGCGGGCAGGCAGACGGATCGGAATCGGGCGCGCGGAGTGTCCATGCGCGGGAGAGCTGCAAGGGATGTGCCGGCGCTGGTCCGTCCGGCGCCCAGCTGCCGTCATTCCGGCGCAGTCCGGAGGCGCCCTCGACAGCGCGCAGCGGGTCATCCAGTGACGTGGCCCGTAGCGCCCGACGCACTCGATTGCCTAGCGGCTGAACGCCGGGCGCCGGATCCCCCTGCGAGAGAGCCAGGCGGGGAACGCCGGTTGCACCCACCCTGGATGCGTCAGGTCAGTCGCGTGCAGATCACCGGCGCGACAGAAATCCGACGCCACCGGCGCCGACATCGGGACACCCGCGCATTCCAGCTCGCCACGCCTGTGCAAGCCCGTCGCAGCGCCTCTGGCACGCGGCTTGCCTGATCGCAGGCGACACCCCGCCCACTGGAGGGCAGCATGGCCGACTTCCTTGGCATCCACGGCACCGCGCTCGCAGTGCGCGAACAGCGTCTGCAGGTGCTGGCCGCCAACATCGCCAACGCCGACACGCCGCATTACAAGGCGCAGGACCTCGATTTCAACGGGGCGCTCAATGCCGCCCTGGCGGCGCAGCGCGGCGGGCCGCTGGAACAGGGCAATGCGATCTCCACCGCCGTGACCAACGCCCACTACCTGCGCCCGAGCAGCCAGCCCAGCCTCGACGGCAACACCGTCGACGGCGACCGCGAGAACGCGGCGTTCGCGCAGGCCTCGCTCGAGTACCGCGCCTCGCTGTCGTTCGTCGAGGCCAAGGTGCGCGGCATGTTGACCGCGATCACCGGCCAGTAAGGAGCGCACCCATGAGCAACCTGCCGATCTTCGACGTCGCCGGTTCGGCGATGAACGCCCAGTCGGTGCGCCTGAGCACCGTCGCCTCGAACATGGCCAATGCCGATTCGGTGTCGGGCGATCCCAACACCGTCTACCGCGCCAAGCAGCCGGTCTTCACCACCGAACAGGTGGGCGCGAATCCGGCGTTGCAGGGCGTACGCGCCACCCAGGTGCTCGACAGCCAGGCGCAGCCGATCAAGCGCTACGAGCCGGGCCATCCGCTGGCCGACGGCAACGGCTACGTCTATGCGCCGGACATCGATCCGGTCGCGCAGATGGTCGATCTGATTTCCGCCTCGCGCAGCTACCAGGCGAACGTCGAGGTCTTTAACAGTGCGAAGGAAACCGCACTGGCCACGTTGAACATGGGCCGCTGACGGCCCGCCCTTCGAGACTGCCACCATGGCTGCCATCAACACCGACACCCTCGCCTCGCTCGGCCTCGGGCCGAAGCAGACCCCCGCCGAGAAATCGACCGGTGCCCTGGGCCAGGCTAATTTCCTGCTGCTGATGACCGAGCAGCTGAAGAACCAGGATCCGCTCAAGCCGCTCGACAGCCAGCAGTTCCTCGGCCAGCTGGCGCAGTTCTCGACCGTGCAGGGCATCGACCAGATGCAGACGGCGATGGGCTCGATGGCCAGCGTCATGGAATCGGACCAGACCCTGCGCGCGGCCAGCCTCGTCGGCCACGACGCGCTGGTGGAAACCTCGAAGGTGCAGCTGGCCGCGGGCGCACCGCTCAGCGGCGAGATCCAGGCGACCCGCGCCGGCGCACAGACGATCGAAATCGTCGATGCGGGTGGCACGCCGGTGCGTCGCATGGTGGTGCAGGCGCCCGGCGCCGGTGCCACGGCGTTCGACTGGGACGGACTGACCGATGCCGGTGCGCCGGCGCCGGGCGGCCCGTACACGATCCGGGCGGTCGCGGGCAGCGCCGCCGACGGTGCCGGCACGGGCGAAGCCCTGTCGGTGCGCGTGAAGGCGAAGGTGGAGAGCGTCTCCATCGAGACCAGCGGCCTGACCTTGAACATGGCCGGCATCGGCAGCCAGTCGCTCGCCGCCGTCCGTCGCATCGGCTGACCGCCGCGCTGTCCTCTTCCTACCGACCCGTACCCGACTCCTCCGGAGAATCCCGATGAGCTTCCGTATTTCCCTGAGCGGCATGAACACCGCCTCGTCCGATCTGAGCGTCACCTCGCACAACATCGCCAACGCCAACACCATCGGCTTCAAGCAGAGCCGCGCCGAGTTCGGCGACGTGTTCGCGGTGTCGCCCTACGGCCTGGCCAAGAACGCCGTCGGCGCCGGCTCGCGCCTGCAGCGCGTGGCCCAGCAGTTCAACCAGGGCAACATCGATTTCACCGGCCAGGCGCTGGACATGGGCGTGTCGGGCCAGGGCTTCTTCACCCTGTCCAACAACGGCCAGACGGTCTACTCGCGCGCCGGCAACTTCACCACCGACAACAACGGGTTCGTGGTGAACCCGTCGGGACAGCGCCTGCAGGTCTACGCCCCCGCCGGCGACGGCCGCAGCTTCAACACCGGCAGGCTCAGCGACCTGCAGCTGGCGACGGGCGACGCGCCGCCGAAGGTCAGCTCCGCAGTCAACGTGGGCGTGACCCTGCCCGGCAATGCGACCGTCCCGGTCAACGCGCCGTTCGACGCCGCCGATCCGACGACCTACAGCCACACCACATCGGTCACGGTGTACGACTCGCTGGGCGCCGCGCATTCGCAGTCGCTGTACTTCAGCAAGACCGCCAACGACAACGAGTGGACCGTGCAGACCCAGATCGACGGCAACGATGTCGGCACCCCGCAGACCCTGCAGTACTCGCCCACCGGCGCGCTGGTGTCGCCGGCCGGCGGCAGCCTCACCCTGCCCGCCTACACGCCGCCCGGCGGCGCCGGCCCGATGACACTGGCGCTGGAGCTGGGCAACTCGGTGCAGTACGGCCAGAATTTCGCCGTGTCGGAACTGACCCAGGACGGCTATGCCACCGGCAGCCTGTCGGGGATTTCGGTTTCGGCCGAAGGCGTGGTCCAGGCCAGCTACAGCAATGGCGTCTCCAAGCCGCTCGGCCAGGTCGCGTTGACGATGTTCGCCAACCCGCAGGGCTTGCAGCAGGCCGGCGACAACGCGTTCTCCGAAACCTTCGAATCCGGCCAGCCGCTGCGCGGCGCCGCCGGCACCTCGCAGTTCGGCCTGGTCCAGGGCGGCGCACTGGAAGCCTCGAACGTCGATCTGACCGAACAGCTGGTCAGCATGATCACCGCCCAGCGCAACTTCCAGGCGAACGCGCAGATGATCCAGACGCAGGACCAGATCACGCAGACGGTCATCAACCTGCGTTGATGCGGAACATTGCTTCGCCCCGATCGGGCGAGGCGGCTGAAGCGCGATGGACCTGCGCCTTCCCCCGCCTGCGGTGGAAGGCTGGGATGGGGGCAAAGGCTGGGGGGCGCGGAAGCGACGGGCACGCGCATCTCGTCATGCGCTCGCATCGTTTTTTTCGCCCTCTCACGGTTTGCCCCCACCCAACCCTCCCCCGCGCGCGGGGGAGGGCTCAGTCCATGCGGACCTCACGATTCTCGAGCCAGGCGTCGATCACCCGGCAGACACCATCCACGTTCCGCAGGACGTCGTGATTCCAGAACCGCAGCACGTGGAATCCTTTCTGGCGCAGGTACGCATCCCGGCTCACATCCGAACGTGAGCCGCTGTGCTGCCCGCCGTCCACCTCGATCACCAGCGTCGGCGCCAGGCACGCGAAGTCGGCGATGAACGGCCCGATCGGATGCTGCCGTCGGAAACGGGCGCCGCAGCGTTGCCGGCCACGCAGATGACGCCATAACGCGATCTCGGCCGGTGTCATCGCGTGGCGGAGACGTCGAGCAAGATTCTGGCGTTGGCCCGTGCGCATTCCGACTCCGGATAAGTCCCGGTTCGAAGCTCGATCAAGCGGCGAGCGTCCGCCAGCGGCTCATGTATCGCCCGAGCGTGGGGTTTGCC
>NZ_LR733312.1:1998088-2387715 GCF_902506295.1 Luteimonas sp. 9C
CCCCCATCCCAGCCTTCCCCCGCCTGCGGGGGAAGGCTGGGATGGGGGCACGGGGCCAGGGCGAAGCAATCGGGAACCCAGGCGGGAAAGCACGCGAAAAGCCACCCGCGGCACAGCCCTTGCAAGTCCATTCCCATGGACAAGGCTCTCTACATCGCGATGACCGGCGCCAGCGCTTCGCTGCGCGCGCAGGCGAGCGTCGCCCACAACCTGGCGAACGTCGACACCGTCGGCTTCCGCGCAACCCTGAGCGCCACGACGGCGATGCCGGTCACAGGCGACGGTTTGTCGTCGCGGGTGGCCACGGCCGAGCGCGTGGTCGGGGTCAGCAATGCGACCGGCGCGCTCAGCACGACGGGCAGTCCGCTGGATGTCGCGCTCAATGCCGATCGCTGGTTCGCGGTGCAGGACCCGACCGGCGGCACGGCGTACACCCGCGCGGGTGATCTGCGGGTCAGCCAGAACGGCTTGCTGACCACCGGCACCGGGCTTCAACTGCTCGATGCGGGTGGGCAGCCGATGGCGATTCCGCCCAACGACGGCATGGAGATCGGCGCCGACGGCACGGTGTCGGTGATTCCGCAGGGCTCGCCGCGGTCGTCGATGACCCAGGTCGGCCGGCTGCAGGTCGTCGAGACCACGACCGCGGATCTCGTCCGCGGCGAAGACGGGCTGTTGCGCGCGAGCGCGACGCGCCCGGCGCCGGTGCCGGCCGCGGGCGCGGTGCTGCAGAACGGCGTGCTGGAAAGCAGCAACGTCGATGCGACCGGCGCGCTGGTGTCGATGATCCAGCTCTCGCGCCAGTTCGAGATGCAGGTACGCGTCTTGCAGGCCGGAGACGAGTCCGCGCGTTCGTCCAACTCCCTGCTGTCCTCGCGCTGATCCCATTCTTCAGGAATAGACCGCCATGACCACACAGGCACTCTGGATCGCCAAGACCGGCCTCGACGCGCAGCAGACGCGCATGGCGGTGATCTCCAACAATCTGGCCAACGTCAACACGACCGGCTTCAAGCGCGACCGCGCGAACTTCGAAGACCTCCTATATCAGGTGCAGCGCCAGCCCGGCGGCGCGTCGTCGGAACAGACCACGCTGCCCAGCGGCATGGCGACGGGCACCGGTGTGCGCGTGGCGACGACCGCGAAGTCCTTCGTGCAGGGCAACCTGTCGCAGACCGGCAACGCGCTGGACGTGGCGATCAACGGCCGCGCGTTCTTCGAAGTGCTGATGCCCGACGGCAGCAGCGCCTACACCCGCGACGGCGCGTTCCAGATCAACGCCGAAGGCGAAGTGGTGACCAACGAGGGCTACCCGGTGCAGCCGGGTCTGCAGGTGCCGGAAGGCACGCAGAGCATCACCATCGCCAGCGACGGCACCATCAGCGTGCAGCTGGCGGGCGCCAGCGAAGCCACCCAGATCGGCTCGCTCACGCTCACCGATTTCGTCAATCCCACCGGCCTGCAGTCGCTGGGCGGGAACCTCTACACCGAGACCAGTGCATCGGGGCCGGCGCAGACCGGTGCGCCCGGCGAGAGCGGTGCGGGCCTGCTGATCCAGGGCTCGCTGGAAAGCTCCAACGTCAACACCGTCGAGGAGCTGGTGTCGATGATCGAGACGCAGCGCGCGTACGAAACCAACGCCAAGGCGATCTCGACCGTCGACCAGATGCTCGCCTACCTCAACAACAACATGTGATCGCGACTATGCGCCTGCTCCTGCCCACCTTCGTACTCGCCGCGCTGCCGCTGTCGGGCTGCGCCAGTTTCGTCGGCGACGTGGTGCCGTTCCCGACGCACCCGGCCGCGACGACCGCGGCCTACGGCCCGCGTGCGGCTTACGTGCAGCCGGTGTCGGGCGACGGCGGCGGTTCGATCTTCGCCGGCGCCACCGACGGCAGCGGCAATCCCGGCATCCGGCTGTTCCAGGACAACAAGGCGCGCGAGGTCGGCGACCTGCTGACCGTCGTGCTGGTGGAGAGCACCAGCGCGCGCAGCAACGCGCAGACCGGCATCAGCAAGAATTCGACCATCGGCATGGGCGCGCCCACGCTGTTCGGCCAGAACGTCACGCTCAACGGCCGCAACGTGCTCGAGGCCGAAGTGGAAGCCAAGCGCGGCTTCAACGGCCAGGGCAATTCGACCCAGAGCAACGCGCTGGCCGGCAACATCACCGTGACCGTCATCGAGCGCCTGCCCAACGGCAACCTGCGCGTCGCCGGGGAGAAACAGGTGCGGCTCAACCAGGGCGACGAGCTGGTGCAGGTGCAGGGCATCGTGCGTCCGTCCGACGTCGGCCCCGACAACCGCGTGTCCTCCGACCGCGTCGGCAATGCGCAGATCCTCTACGGCGGTCGCGGTGCGATGGCCCGTTCGAACGCAATGGGCTGGCTCGGCCGCTTCTTCAATTCCGCCGCTGCGCCCTACTGAAGGCCCGCCGACATGTCGTTCGCTTCCCCGTCTTCCGTCTCACGCGTCCTCACAGCCTGCGCCGCACTGCTGGGCACGCTGGTCCTCGCGTTGCCGGCCGCGCCGGTCCACGCCGAACGCGTCAAGGACCTGGCGCAGGTCGCCGGCGTCCGCGGCAATCCGCTGGTGGGCTACGGCCTGGTCGTCGGTCTCGACGGCAGCGGTGATCGCACCTCGCAGACGCCGTTCACCGTGCAGAGCCTGCGCACGATGCTCGACCAGCTGGGCGTGACGATTCCGCCTGGCGTGAACCCGCAGCTCAAGAACGTCGCCGCCGTCGCGATCCAGGCCGAACTGCCGCCCTACGCCAAGCCGGGCCAGACGATCGACGTCACCGTGTCGTCGATCGGCAACGCCGGCTCGCTGCGTGGCGGTGCGCTGCTGATGGCGCCGTTGCGCGGCGCTGACGGGCAGATCTACGCGATCGCGCAGGGCACGCTGGTGGTCAGCGGTTTCGGCGCGTCGGGCCGTGATGGCTCGAAGATCTCCGTCAACGCGCCCAACGGCGGCAGCATTCCCAACGGTGCGATCGTCGAGCGCGCCGTGCCCGGCGCCGCGCAGAGCGCCAGCGGCACGGTGACGCTCAACCTCCACCAGTTCGACTACACCACCGCCTCGCGCATCGTCGAAGCGGTGAACCGCAGCTTCGGCGTCGGCACCGCGCAGGCGATCGACGGCGTGACCATCGAGATCACCCCGCCGGCGATGGACCGCATCGGCTTTCTCGCCCAGCTCGAATCCCTGGACGTGAGCCCGGGCGCGGCTGCGGCCAAGGTCGTCGTCAATGCTCGCACCGGCACGGTCGTCATGGGCGGCATGGTCGCCGTGCTGCCGGCGGCGGTGTCACATGGCTCGCTGACGGTGTCGGTCGTCGAGGGCGCGGCGATCAGCCAGCCCGAAGCGTTCTCTCGCGGTGGCCAGACCGTCGTCGTGCCGCAGTCGACGGTCAGCGCGACGGCCGACGGCGGCAAGATGTTCATGTTCCAGGGCGGCACGTCGCTGGAATCGATCGTCCGCGCGGTCAATGCCGTCGGCGCGGCGCCGGGCGATCTGGTCGCGATTCTCGAAGCGCTCAAGCGCGCCGGCGCGTTGCGCGCCGAGCTCGAGATCATCTGACGCCCCCGCCATGCGCATCGCTGCCGCCACCGCCCTGCCGCTGGACGCCGCTGCGACACCGTCGCAGCCGCGCATCCGCGAGGCCGCGCGCGAACTGGAAACGCAGTTCGCGCACATGCTGGTGAAGTCGATGCGCAGCACGACGTCGGGCGATCCGCTCGGCGGCGACAACAGCACCTATCGCGACATGTACGACCAGCAGCTCGCGCGCGAGATCACCAAGGGCAAGGGCCTCGGCCTGGCCTCGCAGATCGAGCGCCAGCTGCAGCGCAGCACCGGCGAAGCCGTCGACGAGGTGCCGCTGGATACGCGTGTGCCGGGCACGATCACCGCCCCTGCACTGCCGCTCGCGCAGCCCGCGGGCATGACGCTGGGCCTGCGTCCGGCGGGCGAACTCTCGAACGCGGGACGCAGCGCACTGCCGAGCGCCGCGCCCGGCGGCACGCTGTCGCTCGCATCCACCCGCAGTGGCGTGTCGCTGCAGGCGCTGCCGCTGCCGTCGATGACTGCGCCGCCGGCCGACGCGGCGTTCGATGCCGGTCTGGCGCTGGACGCCAGCAGCCCCGAAGCCTTCGTGCAGTCGATCTGGCCGCACGCGCAGAAAGCCGCCGCCGAACTCGGTGTGCCAGCGAAGGCACTGGTCGCGCAGGCCGCGCTCGAAACCGGCTGGGGCCGGCGTCTGGCCGGCGAAAAAGGCGTGAACTCCAACAACCTGTTCGGCATCAAGGCCGGCAACCGCTGGTCGGGCGAGAGCGTCAGGACCGGCACCCACGAATACGTCGACGGCGTGCGCCAGACCGAACAGGCGCGCTTCCGCGCCTACGGCTCGCCCGCGGAAAGCTTCGCCGACTACACGCGCCTGATCGGCAACGACCGCTACGCCGCCGCGCGCGGCACCGGCGACGACGTGCACCGCTTCGCGACCGCGCTGCAGCGCGCCGGCTACGCCACCGATCCGCGCTACGCCGCCAAGCTCACCGCGATCGCCAACGGCCCGACCGTCACCCAGGCCATCGCCGGCCTGGAGCAACGCAGCCTGCCCGCCTACGACACCGGCCTGCGCTACGCCGGCGCGATGCCCGCGCCCGGCACACGTCTTGCAGCACTGGACGCGGGCGGCACCGACGTCGCCCTGCTCGCTTCGCTCGGCACGCGCCACCGCATGCCGATGGGTCCGCGGGACTAGGCGTAAAGGATTCCGATGACCGGCATGCTCTCCACTGGCAGTTCCGCCTTGCTCGCGTTCCAGCGCGCGCTGGGCACGATCAGCCACAACGTCGCCAATGCCACCACCGAGGGCTACAGCCGCCAGCGCGTGGACATGGCCGCGCGCGCGGGCACGCCGCAGGCCGGTGGCGGCTACATCGGCCAGGGCGTCGACATCGCGCGTCTGCAGCGCCTGGCCGATGGCCTGGTGTTCGGCCGCCAGATCGACAGCAGCGGCGAGGTCGGTCGGCTGGCCAGCCTGTCGTCGATGGCGACGCGTGTGGACAGCCTGTTCTCCGACGGCTCGACCGGTCTGTCGCAGCCGTTCAATGCGTTCTTCAACGCCAGTCGCGGCGTCGCCGCCGATCCCACGTCCAACACGGCACGCACCGCATTGCTGGCCGCCGCGCAGGCGCTGACCACGCGCTGGAATGCACTCGACACGCAACTGTCGACGATCGACGCCGAGACCAACGCCAGCCTGACCGGACGGATCGGCGACGCCAACCAGTTGATGCGCGAGATCGCCGATCTCAACCAGGCGATCGCCGCCAGCGGTCCGTCGGCGACGCCGGACATGCTCGACGCGCGCGACCTGCGCGTGGGCAGACTGGCCACCCTCACCGGCGCCAGCGTCGTCAAGGCCGACGACGGATCCCTCAACGTGTTCACCCTCGGCGGCCAGCCGCTGGTGCTCGGTGCCAAGGCGTCGACGCTGACCACGCTGCAGGACCCCTACCAGCCCGACCGCCTGCAGCTGGGCCTCGACACCGGCAACGGCTCGCCCGTGCGCCTGGCCGACAGCAGCGTGTCGGGGTCCCTCGGCGGACTGCTCGAGTTCCGCGGCCGCGTGCTCGATCCGGCGCGCAACGAGCTGGGCCGTCTGGCCACCGTATTCGCCACCGAGTTCAACGCGGCGCAGCGCGCGGGCGTGGACTACAACGGCGATGTCGGTGCGGACCTCTTCACCCTCGCACCGCCGCGCGTCACCGGCAATGCCGCGAACACCGGCTCGGCCGCGTTCCAGACCGGCATCGCCGACACGGGCGCGCTCAAGGGGCAGGACCTCACCCTGCGGTTCGACGGCAGCAGCTGGACCGCGCAGCGCACCGATGGCGCGCCCGTCGCGATGACCGGCAGCGGCACTGCGGCCGACCCGTTCATCGTCGATGGCGTCTCGCTGGTGATGAGCGGCAGCGCAGCGGCGGGCGATCGCTTCGCCCTGCGCCCGACCGCCGATGCCGCCGGCAGCCTGAGGCTGGCCTTCGATGATCCGGCGAAGATCGCCGCGGCCGGCACGATGACCTCGACCCGCGACCTCGCCAACCTCGGCAACGCGCGCGTCGCCTCGACCAGCGTGACGAACGCTGCCGCGTACGCCGGCTTCAATGGCGCGACCATCGAATTCCTCGACAGCACCCAGTACACGGTCGACGGCGCCGGTCCGTTCACGTGGACGCCGGGCAGCCCGATCGACGATCCCGCAGGTGCGTGGTCGATCACGCTCGCCGGCACGCCGTCGCCCGGCGACGGATTCACCCTCGGCCGCACGCCCGCGCGTTCTTCGAGCAACGCCAATGCGCTCGCGTTCTCCGGCCTCGACACCGCCGGCACGCTCAACGGCGGCACGGTCTCGCTGACCGTGGGCCTGAGCGAACTCGTCGCCAAGGCCGGCACCGAGTCGCGGCATGCCGCGCTGGGGCTGGAAGCGCAGCAGGCGATCGACGCCCAGGTCTCCGCCGAGCGCGAGTCGGTCAGCGGCGTCAACCTCGACGAGGAAGCCGCCAACCTCATGAAGTACCAGCAGGCCTACCAGGCGGCGGCGCAGATCCTCAAGACCGCGGACACGCTGTTCCAGACCCTGCTGGTCTCGGTCAGTCGATAAGGGCCCGCCATGACACTCCGCCTGTCCACCGCCGGCATCCACCAGCAGGGCCTGTCGGCCATGCTGCGCCAGCAGTCGAACGTCGCCCGCGCGCAGCTCGAACTGACCACGCAGCAGAAGCTGATCACCGGCGCCGACAATCCGTCCGGCATGGCGAACGCCAAACGCCTCGAACATGCGCTGTCGACACTGGAACAGCAGGACCAGGATTCGACGCTGCTCGAACACCGCCTGCGCTCACAGGAGCAGGCACTGAGCGACGTCGGTAGCCAGCTCGACCGGGCGCGGCAGCTGACGGTGCAGGCCGGCAACGGCGCGCTGTCGGACGCCGACCGCGCCTCGATCGCCGGCGAGCTGCGGCAGATCAAGGACGCGATCATCGCGATCGGCAATCGCGACGACGGCACCGGCAACCGCCTGTTCGCGGGTTCGCGCGATGGCGTGTCGCCGTTCGTCGTCGATGCGAATGGCGGCGTCAGCTACATCGGCGACGACGGGCGCAACCAGGTCGAAGTCGCACCCGGCCTGCGCGTTGGCGACACCGATCCCGGGAGCGATCTGTTTCTGCGCATCCGCACCGGCGACGGCCTGAGCCGCACGACCGCGGGCGTTGGCAACACCGGCAGCGGCGTGATCGGCAGTGGCGCGGTCACCGATACCGCGACCTGGGCCGGTCGCAGCCTCACCGTGCATTTCACCGCGCCAGACGCCTACGAACTCCGCGACGATGCCGGCGGCGTGGTCGCCAGCGGACCGTACGTCGCAGGGACCACGATCGCTGCCGGCGGCATCCAGCTGACGCTCACCGGCGCGCCCGCGGCGGGGGACCGCTTCACGATCGCGAAGGCCCCGAACCAGGACGTGTTCGCGACGATCGAGACACTGGCGATCGCACTCGACGCACCCGCGGTCACGGCGTCCGAGAAGGCCGCGCGCCAGAACGCGATCCAGGCCGCGCTCGGCGACATCGGCAGCGCCCAGGATCACTTCCTCTCCGCACGCAGCAGCACCGGCACCCGCCTCGCCGCGCTCGACGACGCGAAGGACGGCCGCGGCGCCTACGGCCTGAGCCTCGAGACGATGCTGTCGAACCTGCGCGACGTCGATCCGGCAGAGGCCGCGAGTCGTCTCGCACTGCAGTCGACCGCGCTGGAAGCCGCGCAACGCACGCTGATCAAGGTGCAGCAGATGTCGATCTTCGATCTGCTGTAACGCGAAGGGCAACCCTTACCCCAACCCCTCTCCCAAGGGGAGCGGGGCTACGAAGCAAACGCTCGCGATATCCGAGCCCCTCTCTCTCTCGGGGAGAGGGGTTGGGGTGAGGGCTGACGCTCAAGCGAACCCGACTTCCCGCCCCAATTCGTCGCGAGCCACGCGCATCGCCACGATGGGTTTCGCTGCGCTCTACCCATCCTACGCAGCGCCGACGCGCGCGTCCGCTGCAACGACGCCTGCCTAGCACCTTCCCAACCCCGACAACAGCCTTTTCAGCCGATCGTCTGAAAATATTTCGCGATCCGCCCTAAAGGATCCCCCGGGGGTGCCGTTATCCATGTCAGCAGCGGCGAGGGCCAATCCCGGCCAACACCCTGCACAAGCCGGCAAAGGCCTACTCGTCGCCGCCGGACCCAACCTCCAGGAGAGCTTCCATGTCCCAAGTCATCAACACCAACGTGATGTCGCTCAACGCCCAGCGCAACCTGAGCGCGTCCGGCAACGATCTCGCCACCTCGCTGCAGCGCCTGTCCTCGGGCCTGCGCATCAACAGCGCCAAGGACGACGCCGCCGGCCTCGCCATCGCACAGCGCATGACCACCCAGATCCGCGGCATGGACCAGGCCGCGCGCAACGCCAACGACGGCATCTCGCTGGCACAGACCGCCGAAGGCGCGCTGGGCTCGATCGGCGACAACCTGCAGCGCATCCGTGAGCTGGCCGTGCAGGCGTCGAGCGGCACCATCAGCGACGACGACCGCGCCGCGATCCAGAAGGAAGTGACGCAGCTGTCCGCCGAAATCACCCGCGTCACCGACAGCGCTGAGTTCAACGGCACGAAGCTGCTCGACGGCACCACGACATCGTTTTCGATCCAGGTCGGCGCCAACAGCGCCGCTGAGAACCAGATCAGCATCGACACCGTCGACATGAGCGCCGTTGCGACGGCTGTTGCCGCAATCGACTTCACCGACGCCGCCGCTGCCCAGACCGCGCTCGACACGATCGACGACAACCTGAAGATCGTCAACGACGGTCGCGCCGACCTCGGCGCCATCCAGAACCGCTTCAGCTCGGTCATCTCGAACCTGTCGGTCGGCTCCGAAAACCTGTCGGCCGCCCGCAGCCGCATCCAGGACGCGGACTTCGCCAAGGAATCGGCGGCGCTGACCCGCAACCAGATCCTGCAGCAGGCCGGCACCGCGATGCTGGCCCAGGCCAACCAGAGCTCGCAGAGCGTCCTCAGCCTGATCCGCTGATCGCAACACCGGGGCGTGGCGCTTGCGCCACGCCCTGTTCCGCTGCGGCTTCGGCGCCGCGGCCGCAGCGGAACAGGGCGATACGACTCCACCCGCCTCATCCACCTCGCCAGACTGGGCTTTCATGACCGCAGACTTCGCCATCGCCATGCAGCAGCCCGGTCGCCCGGTGCGCGCGGGCGCGTCGCGGGCTGGAGCCCAACACTGATGGCCGGCCTCGGCAGCGTTGGATCCGGCCTCGATCCGGCCACGACCGCGCAGCAACTGGTCGCCGCCGAGCGTGCGGTCGCGGACAACCGTCTCGCCCGGACCGAAACCAAGATCAAAGCGGAGGTGTCTGCGGTCGCGACGCTTCGCTCGGCGATGTCGGCCCTGCAGTCCGCGCTCCGCACCTTGGCGGCGCCCGCCGCTTCGCAGCCGCGCAGCGTGGGCCTGTCCAGCGCCGGCGCGTTCACGGCCACGGCGGCCTCGGGCGCGCCAACCGGACAGTTCGAGGTCGAGGTCCAGCAGCTCGCACGTGCGCAGAAGCTTGCATCGGGTCCGTTCGATACCGCCGCGGCCAGCGTCGTCGGCACCGGCACGCTGTCGATCTCGGCCGGCGCGCACCAGTTCGACATCGAGATCGTCGCCGGCAAGAACTCGCTCGGCGACATCCGTGATGCGATCAACGCGCAGGCCGCCGGCAAGGGCGTGCAGGCCACCCTGGTCAACGGCGATGGCGGCACCCGCCTGGTGCTGAGCGCCGTCGACAGTGGCACCGCGAACACGATTACCGTGAGTGCGAACGGTGGTGATGGCGGACTGGCCCAACTCTCGACCGGCGCTGGCATGACGTCACTGGTCGCCGCACAGGACGCAATGGTCGTCGTCGACGGCATCACCCGCACCAGCGCGTCCAACACCATCACCGATCTGCTGCCGGGCATCAGTTTCACGCTGACCGAAGCGAAACCGGGCACCACGGTGCAGATGAATGTCGGCATCGACACCGCGGCCCAGCTGGCGTCGGTCAAGACCTTCGTCGAGAAGTACAACGCGGCGCTATCGACGACGGCCAGCCTGACGTCCTACAACGCCGCCACCCAGACTGCGGCGGTATTGAACGGCGACTCGATGGTCCGCAGCCTGACGCGCGAGCTGCGCGACATGGTCGGTGGCGAGGTCACGATGCTCAAGGACATGGGGATCGCCATCGCGAAGGACGGCAAGCTGACGCTCAACGAAGCGGACTTCACCGCCGCGGTCGCCAGGGATCCGTCGGTCGTGGGCAAGGGCTTCGGCACTGGCGACACCCTCGGCGCGAAGCTCAACGGCACGATGACCTCGCTGCTCGCAGCCGACGGGCCCCTGAAGACCCGCGACGACAGCCTGACCCAGCGTACCAAGACGCTGACCCAGCAGCGCGACGCGCTCGACCGGCGCATGTCGCTGGCGGAAGCACGTTACAAGGCACAGTTCATCGCCCTCGATACGCTGGTGACCAAGCTCCAGAGCAGCAGCAACTTCCTGTCCCAGCAACTCTCGTCCTCGACGAGTGCCACGTGAGAATGACCATGCACGCGCGCAATCTCGCCAACCAGTACAAGCAGACCGGCGCCGCCAGTGCCGCGCTCGACGCCAGCCCGCACCAGCTGATCGCGATCATGCTGTCGACCGCGCGCGAGCGCATCCGCCTGGCGCTGGCCTGTCTGGAACGCGGCGACGTGCCGCGCAAGGCGCATGCGATCACCGACGCCTGCGCGATCATCGGCGGGCTCAACAGCTCGCTGAACCTCGAGGCCGGTGGCGAGATCGCCGACGGCCTCTCGGCGCTGTACGACTACTGCCAGCGTCGGCTGCTGGAAGCCAATCTCAACAACGATGCCTCGCCGCTGCGCGAGATCGATGACATCCTCGGCGACATCGAAGGCGCCTGGCGCCAGATCGCTCCCAAGGACTGACCCGATGGCGTCCCAGCACCCCGCGCTCGCCCGTGTGCCCGAACTGCCGACCGAGGCCGTGCGCGCGGCGATCGCCGCGGAGGACTGGGACACGGCAGCGTCGCTGCTCGAATCGCATCACGGCGAGATCGTGCTCGCACTGGCCAGGGTCGATCTGAAGGTCGTCGCGCGCCAGCCCTGGCTGGACCTGCTGGCCGCGCACGGCGTGCTGATCGAGGAACTGCGCGCCGCCCGCGATGCGGCCTCGGCAGAACTCGCGCGCCTGGGCCATGGCCGGCGCGGCGCCAACGCCTGGTTGCGGGCCCTCGCATGAGCGCCGCCGATCTTCCGACGCTGACGCCGGCGCAGGCGCGCGACGCGCTGTTCGGCGACATCCTCACCCTGCACGAGACGCGCTCGGCGACCTTTCTGCCCGGCGCGCTGGACGATGTCACACGCGAGCGCCTGGCCCTGCAGGGCGAAGCGCTGTTGCGTGGGCTGGCGGTCATCGACGACGGCGCGCCGCGGGCCGAGGATCCCGACCAGCCGGCCGACCCGGTGCTGCTGCGGCTCGAAGCCAAGCTCGACGTGCTGACCCTGCTGATGACCGGCTTCGCCGCCGCGCAGGGCGCGATCGACGCGCCTGTCGTCCTGACCTGGTCGGCGCGCGGCGCCGAGGTGCAGGTGCGCGGTGCGTATGCGATCGGCACCGAAGGCGCCTTCCGCATGTCGGCCAGCGACTGGCTGCCGACCCCGCTCATGGTGCCGGCGACGGTCGTGGCGAGCGTCCCCGGCGACGACGGCGTGAGCCGCGTCTGGCTGCGCTTCGGACCGGTGTCGCCTTCGCTCGCCGATGCCCTCGAACGCCACGTGTTCCGTATCCATCGCCGCGAAGTCGCCGAGATTCGTCGACGTTGATCGCATCGCGAGCGTGATGTCCAGCCTGTCGCGGCCTGCCGATCTTCGTTAAGGTGCAGGCCGGGGACACGAGGAGCAGGGTCACGGACGTGATTCGGGTACTGATTTGCGACGACCATGCGCTGATGCGCGCGGGCGTCCGCCGGCTGCTCGAAGCGATGGACGGCGTCGAGGTGGTCGGTGAGTCCGGCAACGCCGACGACGTGGTCATGCGCGCGCGCCAGACCCTGCCCGACATCGTGGTACTGGATCTGTCGCTCAAGGGCCGCAGCGGCTTCGACGCGCTGGCCGAACTGCGCCTGGCCGTGCCGGAGAGCCAGATCGTGATCCTGTCGATGCACGAGGACGTACTGCACGTGCGCGAAGCGCTGTCCCGCGGCGCACTCTGTTACGTGGTCAAGGATGCACAGCCGGCGGAGCTGGAAATCGCCCTGCGCGCCGCCGTCAATGGCCGGACCTTCCTGAGCCCGCAGGTCTCGGCGCCGCAGCTGCGCAGCTATCGCGCCGAACGCGCGCCGGGTGATGTCGAAAACCTGCCGCGCCGGCAACGCGAGATCCTCAACGCACTCGGCGCAGGCCGCAGCACCAAGCAGATCGCCGCGGATCTGGCGATCAGCATCAAGACGGTGGAAACCCACCGTTCGCGGATGATGGAAGCGCTCGGATGCCGGAATGCCGGCGAACTGCTGCGTATCGCGATGCGGCACCACGATCGGCCCTGAGCGCCGCAAACCGCTCTGCAGGATGGGTCGAGCACAGCGAAACCCATCGCGCCATGTCCATGTGGCCTGCGTCGGAAAGGCGTCATCGTGCTGATGCCGTCCCGACGCCCAGCGGCGCCACTCGACGCGTCATGCACACCTTCGATGGGTTTCGCTGCGCGCTATCCGTCCTACGGCGGGCCGCAGGTAGGCTGCCCTGACATGAGCGCCCGCGGCACGCGTCTTGCCGGATGCGGCGGTCGATCCCGACATGATCGAAAAAAGCGTCGAAAACCCGACTTGTGATCGCCGTCACACGTGACGCGCCGCGTCATTCCGCGTCACTTCACACGGCTTTCACGTCATTTTCACGACACAAAGTCAGGGCTGCCCTGACACCCCGACAGGAACGCCCTGAATGGGCGACGGGTTTGCCCTGATTCGTGGGACAGGAACCCGACGTCACGATGTCTTCACTGGCTGACGGGGTGTCGGCCTTGGGGATTCGAAGTGATGAAGGGCACTCTCCGCGCCGGGATGGCGCAGGGCGTCAATCTGACGCCGCAACTCCTCCAGTCCATCCGTCTGTTGCAGCTGACCTCGCAGCAGCTGGCGACCGAACTCCAGCAGACCCTCGAGCGCAATCCGCTGCTCGAGCAGGACGAGCCGGAGCTGGACATCGAGACCCCCGAAGCCGACATCGCCGGCTTCGAAGCGGCCGCCTGGGACGAGCTGCCCGAGCCCGCATTCCTCGCCGGCCTCGGTGGCAACGGCAGCGCTGGCGGCTTCGATGACGATGCCACCGCGCGCATCGCCGACGGCGAATCCACCGACATGCGCCAGCGCCTGCTGTCGCGCCTGGCGCTGGAATGGGCCGCCACGGATCTGCCGCTGGCCGCGTTCTGGCTCGACCGCTGCGATGACAACGGCTACCTGGAACAGTCGCTCGTCGAACTGCAGGCCGAAGGCGAAACCGAATTTCCCGGCCGCGGCGACGATCTGAACATCGCGCGCCAGCGTCTGCTGCACGGCGAGTGGCCGGGCATGGCCGCGACCGATCCGACCGAATGCCTCTCCGCGCAGCTGCGCGTGCTTCTCCCCTCCGATGCCCGCTCGCTGGCGCTGCGCATCCTCGCCGAGCACGTCGACCTGCTGGCTGCGCACGACGATGCGGCCCTCGCGCTCGCGCTGTCGGTCGACACCACGGCGGTGCGCGACGCGGTCGCCCTGATCCTGTCGCTGCGCGCGCATCCGGTCGAAGCGCCGGCCGCGACCGAGGACAGCCACATCGTGCCCGACGTCGTCACCTGGCACGCGGGCGGCGCCTGGCGCGTCGCGCTGGGCCGCCACACCACGCCGCGCGTGCGCATCAGCGCGCATTGCGAGCGTGCGCTCGCCGGCAGTGACCACAGCGTGCTGCGTGGCCTGCTCGACGAGGCCCGCTGGCTGGTCCGCGGCCTGGCGATGCGCAACGACACGCTGTTCCGCACCGCGCAGCTTCTGGTGACGCGCCAGCGCGGTTTCCTCGAACAGGGCGACGAAGCGATCCTGCCGTTGACCCTGCGCGAGGTCGCCGATGCGATCGGCGTGCACGAATCCACCGTCTCGCGCATCGTCGCCGGCAAGTACATCCAGACCCCGCGCGGCACGATCGAACTCAAGCGCCTGTTCGCGGTGCGGCTCGAAGGCGCCGACGTGTCGGGCAGCGCGGTCCGCGCGATGGTCAAGCGCCTGATCGACGACGAGCCGCGCCACGCGCCGCTGGCCGACGACGTGATCGCCGGCATCCTCGCCCGCCAGGGCGTGCGCATCGCCCGCCGCACCGTCGCCAAGTACCGCGACCAGCTGTCGATCGGCCCCGCCAAGGCCCGCCATTCCAACCGCACCGCCGTCGCCCTGCAGGTCGCCGCCTGATGAACACCGCCCGCATCCTCGTGATCGAACAGGACATGGAGCGCGCCGAGCGCGTGGCCACGCTGCTCGAGTTCATGGAATACACGCCGCGCATCATCGCCGGCCTCGAGGACCTGGACCTGACCCGTGCGCGCGCCGAGGACTGGCTGGCGGTGGTCGTGGGCGACATCGACGAGGCCGAGCTCGCCGGCTTCGCCGCGTGGCTGTCGAAGCAGTCGCTGCATCCGCCGGTGCTGGAACTGCCGGGTCATGCGCCCGACGCCGCCTGGCGTTCGCGCCTGCACCGCCAGTCGGTGTGGCCGCTCGACTTTCCGCTGCGCCGCAGCCAGCTGCAGGACTGCCTGCAGCGCGCGGCGATCAACCATGCCGAGGCGCAGGCGCGCGCCGCGCGTCCGCAGAGCGGCCCGACCGGCCACAGCGCCGGCGTGGTCGCGCTCAACCGCATGATCGACCAGGTCGCCCCCCACGACACCACCGTGCTGATCCTCGGCGAATCGGGCACCGGCAAGGAAGTCGCCGCGCGCGCCGTGCACGACCGGTCCACGCGTCGCGAGAAGCCGTTCGTCGCCGTCAACTGCGGTGCGATTCCGGCCGACCTGCTGGAAAGCGAACTCTTCGGCCACGAGAAGGGCGCGTTCACCGGCGCGCTGACCCAGCGCAAGGGCCGCTTCGAAATGGCCGAGGGCGGCACGCTGCTGCTCGACGAAATCGGCGACATGAGCCTGCCGATGCAGGTCAAGCTGCTGCGCGTGCTGCAGGAACGCTGCTTCGAGCGCGTCGGCGGCACCGGCACCATCAAGTGCAACGTGCGCGTGATCGCCGCGACGCACCGCGATCTGGAATCGCGCATCGAGCGTGGCCAGTTCCGCGAGGACCTGTTCTACCGTCTCAACGTGTTCCCGATCGAACTGCCGGCGCTGCGCGAGCGCACCGAGGACCTGCCGGCGCTGATCGCGGCGATCTCGCGCCAGCAGACCGAGCAGGGTCGCGGCCAGGTCACGCTGTCGCCCGACGCCGTCGCCACGCTGCAGCGGCACCGCTGGCCCGGCAACGTGCGCGAATTGTCGAACCTGCTCGAACGCCTGGCCGTGCTGCATCCGGCCGGCACCGTGCGCGCCATGGATCTGCCGGCGCGCTACCGCGCCGCCCTGCCGACCGGCGAGCTGCTCGACGACGCGCCGGCGATCCGTCAGATCGCGGAACCCGATGCGCCGATCGCGCGTCTGGTCGCCGCGCCGCCGCCCGCATCGCCCACGCAGGCCGCACCGAGCCTGCCGTCACTGGATGCCGCGTTGCCCAGCGAGGGCCTCGACCTGCGCGACCACATCGCGGCGATCGAACTGCAGCTGATCCGCGCCGCGCTCGCGCAGGCCAACGGCGTGGTCGCGCATGCCGCGCCGCTTCTCGGCCTGCGCCGCACAACGCTGGTCGAAAAACTGCGCAAGTACGGCATCGACCGCGAAGCCGATACCACCACGGCCGCTGCGGCAGGTTTCTGACGACCCGCTGGCACGGGAATTGCCTGAACAGCGTAGAGCCGCTGCGAAGCCACCCCGATGACCGACGCCATTTCCTCGATCCTCAGCCAGATCCGTGCGCACGAGACCCGCGCGCGTGGCGATGTCGGTCCCGGCAACGCGATCGACACCGCGCTCGGCAACGCGCAGCTGGGCCGCGTCGACAACGGCACCAAAGCGCCGGGATTCGGTGAACTGCTGTCGGGCGCGATCGACAAGGTCAGCCAGACCCAGGCCCACAGCGGTGCGATGCAGACCGCGTTCGAGCTGGGCGATCCACGCGCCGACCTCGCCCGCACGATGGTCGCGATGCAGCAGTCGTCGGTCGCCTTCCGCGCCACGGTCGAGGTCCGCAACCGCCTCGTCCAGTCCTACCAGGACGTGATGAACATGCCGGTGTAAGTGCGACAGGCCTGATCGTCCGTTCCCGCTCGTCCACCTCCTTCCGCGAAGTCCGAATCCCCGCCCATGAGCGCCGTCTCCGTTCCCAACGCAGGACTTCCGAAGGCCGCCGCCGCGCTGCGCGACCTCGGCCGTTTCCAGGACATTCCGGTCGTGCGCCAGGCAGGCCTGTTCCTGCTCGTCGCGGCGACCATCGCGCTCGGCCTGTGGCTGTTCTTCTGGACCCAGAAGCCCGACTACGTGATGGTCTCCGCGGGCCTCGACGCGAAGTCGACCAGCCAGGCCGCCGACACGCTGCGCACGGCGCAGATTCCGGTGCGTCTCGACGCGGCCACCGGCGGCCTGTCGGTGCCCGCCGACCAGGCCGGCGCCGCGCGCATGGCACTGGCCTCGGCCGGTCTGACCGCGGCCGGCCCGGCCGGCTTCGAATCGCTGCAGGGTGACCAGGGTTTCGGCACCAGCCAGTTCGTCGAGACCGCGCGCTACCAGCACGCGATGGAAATCGAACTGGCGCGCACCATTTCCAACCTGCGCCCGGTGCGCGAGGCGCGCGTGCATCTCGCGATTCCCAAGCCCTCCGCGTTCACCCGCCAGAACGAACCCGCCAGCGCGTCGGTCGTGCTGCAGCTGCATGCGGGCCAGGCGCTGGAGCAGAGCCAGATCGACGCGATCGAGCGCCTGGTCGCGTCCAGCGTGCCGGACCTCTCGCCCGAGCGCGTGACCGTGGTCGACCAGTTCGGCCGTCTGCTGTCCAATCCCGATCCCGACAGCGCCGACGCCGTCACCGGAAAGCAGTTCGAGCAGCAGCGCCGCCAGGAAGCACTGTACGTGCAGCGCATCGAGGAGCTGCTGGCACCGATGACCGGCCCGGGCCGCGTCAGCGCCAAGGTCAGCGTGGACATGGACTTCGCCACCACCGAGCAGGCCAGCGAAACCTACGGTCCGCAGGCGGCGATCGTGCGCAGCGAGCAACTGTCGGAGAGCGGCAACCTCGGCGCCACCGCGCCTGCGCAGGGCGTGCCCGGCGCCGTCGCCAACACGCCCAACGCCGCCAACACCACCGATCCGGCGAACCCGCAGGCACAGCCCGCGCAGGCGACCGCCACCGGTCCGGGCAGCCGCAGTTCCACGCGCAACTACGAGATCGACCGCACCCTCACCCACACGCGCCAGGCCGTGCCGCGCATCCGCCGCGTCACCGCCGCGGTGCTGGTCGACAACGTGGCCGGTGCACCGGGCGCCGACGGCGCGGTGGCCGCGGCGCGTCCGCTCAACGAAGCCGAGATCACCCGCATCGAGACGCTGGTGCAGCAGGCGATCGGCTTCGATGCGCAGCGCGGCGATGCGGTCTCGGTCGTCAACGCACCGTTCGCCCGCGAAGCGATCGAGACGCCGGCCGGCCCGCCGATCTGGCAGGACCCGCAGATGCTGCAGATCGCACGCATGGTGCTCGGTGGCATCGCGGTGCTGCTGGTGATCCTGTTCGTCCTGCGCCCGGCGTTCCGCCAGCTGATCGGCGCGCGCCAGCGCAGCGCCGGCAGCGAACTCGTGCCCGTGGGCGCGGCCGCGGCCGGCACCAGCAATCTCGGCACGGTGACCGCCGAAGTCGTCGACGACGACGAAGTGCCGGTCAAGCTGTCCGCCGCCTACTCCCCGAAGCCGGCGCTGCCGCCGGCGCCCGGGTTCGACCAGAACCTGCAGACGGCGCGCAACGCCGCGAGCGCCGATCCCAAGCGCGTGGCCCAGGTCGTGCGCGAAATGGTGGCCGCCGATGGCTGATGCATCCGACACCCTGAGCGGCACCCAGCGCGCGGCCGTCGTGCTGCTCTCGCTCGGCGAGGCGCAGGCCGCCGAAGTGCTGCGCCACATGGACGCCAAGGACGTGCAGAAACTCGGCGTCGCGATGGCGACCGTCGGCGACATCCCGCACCGCACCGTCGAGCGCGTGATCGGCGAGTTCGCCGACGTCATCACCCAGCCGGCCAAGATCGGCGACGGCGCCGACGAATACGTGCGCGCGGTGCTGATGCAGGCGCTGGGCGAAGAACGCGCCAGCGGCGTCATCGACCGCATCCTGACCGGCCAGAACACGCCTGGCCTCGATGCGCTGAAGTGGATGGAGCCCAAGGCGATCGCCGATCTGGTGCGTCACGAGCACCCGCAGATCATCGCGATCGTGCTCGCGCATCTCGACGGCGACCAGGGCGCCGACGTGCTCAAGTGCCTGCCCGAGACGATCCGCGGCGACGTGCTGATGCGCGTGGCCACGCTCGACAGCATTCCCGCGCACGCGCTGACCGAACTCAACGACGTGATGGCGCGGCAGTTCTCCGGCACCCAGACCGCCAAGCCCGCCGTCGTCGGGGGCGCCAAGGTCGCGGCCGGCATCCTCAACTACATGGACGCGGGCAGCGACGAAGCCCTGCTGCAGTCGATCAGCGAAGCCGACGGCGCGCTGGGCGACGAGATCCGCGACCTGATGTTCACCTTCGACAACCTGGCGACGATGGAAGACCGCACGATGCAGTCGATCCTGCGCGAGGTGTCGTCCGACTCGCTGGCGCTGGCGCTGCGCGGCGCCGATCCGCGCGTGCGCACCAAGGTCACCGGCAACATGTCGCAGCGCGCGGCCGAAATCCTGATCGACGACATGGAATCGCGCGGCCCGGTGCGCCTGGCCGAAGTGGAAGCGGCGCAGAAGGAAATCCTCGCACAGATCCGCAAGATGGCCGAGTCGGGTGACATCACGCTGCAGACCCGGTCGGAGGACTTCGTCTGAACGCCGTTGCGCTCGACATGGACCAGGCCGAACGGTGGATCGCACCCGGTTTCGGCGAGGCGCCGCGTGCGCTCGCCCGTCCGGCCGATGTGCCGCGTCCGCCGACTGCGGCCGAGATCGAAGCGCTGCGCGACGCCGCGCAGCAGGACGGCCACGCCGCCGGGTATGCGGCCGGTCTCGCGGCGGGCGAAGCGGAAATCCAGCGCCGCATCGCCCAGCTGCAGGGCGTGCTCGACGGTTTCACCCGACCGCTCGCTCGGCTCGATGGCGAAGTCAACGACGCGCTGTCCGAACTCGCCGTGCGCATCGCCGGCGCACTGGTCGGTCGCGCCTACGCCGCCGATCCCACCCTGCTCGCCGATCTCGTGCGCGAAGCGCTCGACGCGGTCGGCAGCGCCTCGCGCGAGATCGAACTGCGCCTGCAGCCCGACGATTTCAACGTGCTCGCGCCGCACCTGTCCGGCCTCGCCGGCGTGCGCGTGACACCCGACCCGTCGCTCGGCCGTGGCGAACTCCGTCTGCACAGCGAGGGCGTGCGCATCGACGGCACCGTCGCCGCGCGACTGCAGGCGGTGCTCGACGCGCTGCAGGCCGACGAAGGCGACGCGCCGTGATGATGAGCCCGGCGATGCAGGCGACGGCGATCGCTCCGCACGACGACACGCTCGCCGGCTGGCACGGCGCGCGGAGTCTGCGCCTGGCGATGCGCCTGCGCGGCGCGACGCCCGATGTCGAACATCGCGGCCTGGTGCGCGAAGGCGTACTGCGACGCGCGGTCGGGCTCACGCTCGAGGCGTCCGGCTGCACCGCACCGCTGGGTTCGCGCTGCCGCGTCGCCACGTCCGGCGACCGCTGGGTCGACACCGAAGTCGTCGGCTTCTCCGGCGACCGCACCTTCCTGATGCCCACCGGCGACCTGCAGGGCCTGCTGCCGAATGCGCGCGTGCTCAGTACCCGGCGCAAGGGCGAAGTCGCGGTCGGCGAGGGCCTGCTCGGCCGGGTCATCGACAACGATGGCGAGCCGCTGGACGGGCGTGGCCCGATCCGCGCCGAGAACTACGTCCCGCTCGCCGGCACCCCGATCAATCCACTGTCGCGCCAGCCGATCGAAGCATCGCTGGATGTCGGCGTCCGCGCGATCAACGCGATGCTGCCGATCGGTCGCGGCCAGCGCGTCGGCCTGTTCGCGGGCTCGGGCGTGGGCAAATCCACCCTGCTCGGCATGATGACCCGCTACACCCGGGCCGACGTCATCGTCGTCGGCCTGATCGGCGAACGTGGCCGCGAAGTGCGTGATTTCGTCGAAGCCACGCTGGGCGAAGAAGGTCTGCGCCGCGCCGTCGTCGTGGCCGCGCCTGCCGATCGGCCGCCGCTCGCGCGCCTGCACGGCGCGCTGCGCGCGACCGCGATCGCCGAGTGGTATCGCGACCAGGGTCTCGACGTGCTGCTGCTGATGGATTCACTGACGCGCTTCGCCCAGGCGCAGCGCGAGATCGGCCTGTCGGTCGGCGAACCACCCACCACCCGCGGCTATCCGCCGAGCGTGTTCGCCAAACTGCCCGCGCTCGTCGAGCGTGCCGGCATGGGCGCCGACGGACGCGGCTCGATCACCGCATTCTACACCGTGCTCACCGAAGGCGACGACCAGCAGGAGCCGATCGCCGACGCCTCGCGCGCGATCCTCGACGGCCACATCGTGCTGACGCGCCGCATCGCCGAATCCGGCCAGTACCCGGCGATCGACATCGAACAGTCGGTCAGCCGCGTCATGCAGGACATCACCGACGCGCCGTGGCGCGAGCGCATCCGCAAGCTCAAGCGCCTGATGGCGGCGCACGGCGCGCAGCGCGATCTCATCGCGATCGGCGCCTACCAGCGCGGCAGCGACCCGGTCGTCGACGAAGCGCTGCAGCGCTGGCCCGCGATCCTGCACTTCCTCGGCCAGGACGTGCGCGAATCGGCCGACGTGGCCGCCAGTCGCGACGCGCTCGCCCGCCTGCTCGACGATGCCGCCGGCCAACCCTTTCCGCTCAACTCCGCCAACGGAAGCTGATTCCCATGCGTTCGCAACGGCTCGACCCGCTGATCAAGGTGGTGCAACAGCGCCAGGACGAGGCCGCGCGCCGCGTCGCGGAGCGCGAACGCGTCGTGCGCGAGCAGCAGGACCGGCTCGAGGCCCTGCGCCGCTATGCCGACGAATACGCCGCATCGCCGGGCACCGTCAGCATTTCGCCTGCGCTGCTGGTCAACCGCATGGCGTTCCGCGAGCGGCTCAACGCCGCGGTCGTGCAACAGGCCGGCATCGTCGACCACAGCCGCCAGGTCAGTGATGTCGAACGCGCGCGGTTGATGCTCGCCAGCCGCGAGACGCTGGTCCTGGAGAAGCTCGCCGACAGCTATCGCGCGCAGGAAGCCAGGGTCGAGCAGGCCAAGACCCAGCGCGAACTCGACGAGATCGGTGGGCGTCGCCCGCGCAATGCCGCCACCGCGGAAGACGTCGCATGAGCGGGGCGCCTGCCCTGCAGCGCCTCGCGGCGACGCCTGCAGTCGCCGCGACGCCATCGCCGGCGCGCAGCGGTGTGACGAGCACGGACACCGGCACCGGCACCGATTTCGCACGCGTCGCGGCCGATCTCGCAGCCGCCCTGCAGACGGGCGGTGCGGCGACGACCACGCGCCCCGTTCCCGTCGACCCGGATGCCCCCATGAACCCGATGCCGACCACCGGCGGCTCCTCGCCGATCGTGCAATCCGGTGCGCCGACGACGCGACACGCCACGCCGATCGAAGCGCGGCTCGATGCGCGTCTGGTCGTGCCGACGGCGGACGCCACGATCGATCCCGCGTTGCGCACGTTGCCCGCCGACGCCGCCGCGCGGCTGCCGACACTGCCGGCGGCCGACGAGCGCGACGCCGCCGTCACCGCATCGCCCGACGACGCGCTGTCGCAGCAGATGTTCGCACTGCTGTCGGGGCTCGCGCCGCCGACCGCGTCCACCGCACCGACGCCGGCAACCGACGCCGCCGATCTGCTCGCCGGCATGCGCGCATCCCCAGGAGCCCTGCAGATCGTGCTGCCCGCGCAGGCAGACCCGGTCGCGAACGCGGCGGCCGTCGCGATGCCCGATGCGGACGCCGGCGCGGGTGCGATCGACCTGGCGTCGCTGTTGTCCGAATTGCCGGCGATGCCGCGCGCGGGCGAGACCGCCGCCGTCGCTGCACCGGGTGCCGCTGTGACGGCCGCGCAGATCGCGCTGGCCGCCGCGCAGACGGTCGAGCGCGACGAGGCTGCGCCGATCGACGGCCTCGATGCGCTGCCGCCCGGCATCCCGCTGGCCGTCCACGGATCGACCCGCGGCCCCAGCGTGCCCGTCGCGACGCTGCCGCCGCTGCAGATGCCCCGCGATCCCGACGCCGGCTTCGACGACGCCCTCGGCGCCCGCGTGGCCTGGGCCGCCGAACAGAAGCTCGGCCATGCCGAGATCCGCCTCAATCCCGAACACCTGGGCCGCATCGACCTGAAGATCCAGCTCGACGGCACCCGCGTGTCGGCCGAGTTCGCCAGCGCGAACGCCGATGTGCGCCAGGCGCTCGAGTCGACGTTGCCGCGCCTGCGCGAGATGCTCGGCCAGCATGGCCTGCAGCTGGGCCAGGCGGATGTCGGCCAGCGCCAGCAGAACGCTCCGCAGTCGCAGGAGCAGACTACGTCGGGCTTCGGCGGTAGCGGCGTCGGCGATGAGGGCCCGAGCGCGAATGTCGCGACATCGACGCCAGCGCCGATGCTGCGCGATCGTGGGCTCTTGGACGAGTACGCCTGAGGTTCGCACCACTGCGAGATGGCAATGATGGGTTTCGCTGCGCTCTACCCATCCTAAGGTCGCGCCGCCATGCCTTTGTAGGATGGGTGGAGCGCAGCGAAACCCATCGCCTGCAGAGCAGGACGGCCAAGCTATTTACGTTCGCCGAATTCGTGCGCGTCGGATGCATCTCCTGCCCAATCGGCTGACAGGACGCCGCGACGCACATATCGATGAAAGCTCGACCACGGCCAATCCGCGACGCGCGCCACGTGCCCATGCTTCACCGGATTGAAGTGGATGTAATCGACGTGGCGCATGAAGTCCCTCTCGTCCCGGATCCGATGCTCCCAGTACCGACGCTGCCAGATGCCACGCTCGCCAGCCGACACCCGGCTCCGTGATCGAGGCTCGTCCGCATCGAGCCCGCGCGAGAACGCTGCCTTGATCAGTCGCCAACGCAGCGGATAGTCCGCATCGCCTGCCGGCAGCGTCCAGACCGCGTGGAGATGGTCCGGCAGCACCACAATCGAATCGATCCTGAAGGGACGCCGGTCGCGCACGACTGCGAACGCTGATCTGAGCGCGGCGATCCGTTCGACCAGCAGGCGTTGCCGCCGATCGGCGAGATTGACCGTGAAGAACCAGGTGGCGCCTGGCGTGTGGTCGCGTCTGTAGCGGGTCATCCTTGACCTCGGGATCCAGGTGATGGGGTTCGCTGCGCTCGACCCATCCTACGAAGGGCGCATTGGCGGGACTGTCGGCTTTCCGGCAGCCGCCCTGTCGGCGCTCCGGCACACGCCTTGCATCCGGTAGACATCCATCCCCGGAGTCGTCCCGTGTCCGCTGCCTCTGCCCAAGCCGCCGCCCCCAAGAAGAAGAGCAAGCTCCCGCTGATCATCGGCGCGGTGGTGCTGCTGGCCGGTGGCGCCGGCGGTGGCTGGTGGTGGACCCAGCGCAATGCCGCTGCGCATGCGCCCGAGGGCGAGGCCGCCGCGGCGACCACCGCCAAGGCGGCCGCGACCTATTTCGCGCTCGACCCCGCGTTCGTCGTCAATCTCGCCGATACCGACATGGCCCGCTTCCTCCAGGCCGATGTGCAGGTGATGACGCGCGACGCGCCGACGCTCGCGGCGATCGAGGCGCAGGCGCCGGCGATCCGCAACCGGCTGCTGCTGCTGTTCGGCCAGCAGACCGCCGCGCAGTTGGGCCAGCGCAGCGGCAAGGAACGCCTGCAGGAGCAGGGCCTGGCCGAAGTGCGCAAGCTGCTGCGCGAGGAAGGCCAGCCGACCAAGGTCGAGGCCGTCATCTTCACCAGCCTGGTTGTGCAGTGATGAGCACCGAGCTGCTGTCGCAGGACGAGATCGACGCGCTGCTGCACGGCGTCGACAGCGGCGCGGTCGGCACCGACGCGCCGGCCGCGCCGGGCGAAGTGCGGCCCTATGATTTCGCCCGACAGGGCCGTGTGGTGCGGGGTCGTCTGCCGGGCCTGGACGCGGTCAACGAACGTTTCGCGCTGGCCTTCAAGGTCGGCCTGTTCAACCTGCTGCGGCGCTCGTGCGAACTGACCATCCGTGGCGTCGACGTGGTGCGCTTCGACGAGTACATGCACTCGCTGCCGCAGCCGGCGAACCTCAACGTGATCCAGGCGCGACCGCTGCGCGGCAATGCGCTGGTGGTGTTCGAGCCGCGGCTGGTGTTCACCGTGGTGGACAACTTTTTCGGTGGCGGCGGGCGTTTCCCGGCCAAGGTCGCCGAGCGCGAATTCACCCCGACCGAGCAACGCATCGTGCAGCTGATGCTGCGCCAGGTGTTCGCCGACATGGCCACCGCGTGGCTGCCCGTGCAGGCGTTGGAATTCGCCCATACCGGTACCGAGAGCAATCCGCTGCAGGTCGAACTGATCGATCCGCGCGACCACATCGTCATCAGCCGCTTCAGCATCGCGCTCGACGGCGGCGGCGGTGATCTGCACATCGCCCTGCCCTACAAGATGCTCGAGCCGCTGCGCGACCACCTCGAGGCCACCGGCCCGCGCCGTCAGCGCAGCGATTCCGACGAGACCTGGGCGCGACACCTGCGCGCGGGTGTCGAAGCCGCGGCACTGGAGCTGAGCGTGTCGCTGGCGCATCGCCGGATCAGCCTGCGCGAACTCGCGCACCTGAAGGTCGGCGACGTGATTCCGATCGAGCTGGCACGCCCTGTGCAGATGGACGTCGAGTCCACGCCGATGTTCGAAGGCGAGTTCGGCACACACAACGGCTTCAACGCACTGAAGGTCACCCGGCTGAAGTTCCCGCAGGCGACCCCGTCCAACGATTCCCACGAGTTCCAGGCCGCGACCCCATGACCACCGACACCGCCACCACCGCCGCGTTCGACCCGCTGACCGACGAGGCCGCCACGGCGCCCGCCGGCGATCTGAACCTCGACGTCATCCTCGACGTGCCGGTGCAGCTGTCGCTGGAAGTCGGCCGTACACGCATGCCGATCCGCAACCTGCTGCAGCTCACGCCTGGCGCCGTGGTCGAACTGGAACGCGCCGCGGGCGAACCGCTCGACGTCTACGTCAACGGTACGCTGATCGCGCACGGCGAAGTCGTCGTCGTCAACGACCGTTTCGGCGTGCGCCTGACCGACGTGGTCAGCCCGGCCGAGCGCATCAAGCGCCTGAAGTGACCGCGATGCCCAGTGCCCTCGCCGCCCACGCCACGCTCGCCGCGGCGCAGGCACCGGTCGCGATCGGCAGTGCGTCCGCGCCCGATGCGGTCGTCGATGCACCCGCGCCGCCGGCCACTGCATTCGGTGTGGACGCCTTCGTCGTCGACATGCCCGCCGCCACCGCGCCGGCCACCGCGATCGGCGCGCAGGCGATGACCGCCGCGCCGGCCGTTGCGCAGCCACTGGGTCGTCCCTCGACCGACAGGACCGCACAGGTCGCGACGCCCGGCAGCGCCACGACGGTCGCATCGGCCAGCAGCGCCGGCAGCATCGGTGGCGCAGTCCTTGCACTGGTCCTTGTCGTGGGCCTGATCGTGGCGCTGGGCTGGTTCGCCCGGCGCATGCCGGGCATCGGCGGCGCCAGCAATCCGGCGCTCCGCGTGCTCGGTTCGCTGTCGCTCGGCCCACGCGAACGCGTTGTGGTGGTCGCCGTCGGCGACACCCAGCTGCTCGTGGGCACCGGCGCGACCGGGACCCGCGTGCTGCACACGCTCGACACGCCCCTGCCGGTGCCCGAGGCGAAGCCGACACCGGTGTTCGCGCAGGTGCTCGCCCAACAGTTCGGAAAGAAGAAGCCGTGACCAGCGCCACGTCCCGCATCCGCATCGCCACGCTGCTGCTCGCCGCGCTGCTGCCCTTCGCCGGCAGCGCGCTCGCGCAGACCGCGCCGTCGCCCACGCCCGCGCCGATCGCCGCGCCCGCGATTCCCGACAGCGGTGCACCCGGCTTCGCCGATCTCGCCACGCAGTCGATGCCGGCGGTGACCGTCGGCCAGGTCGGCGGCGAGACCGTCAGCATGCCGCTGCAGGTGCTGGCGCTGATGACCGGCATCACCCTGCTGCCGGCCGCGCTGCTGGGCATGACCGCCTTCACCCGCATCATCATCGTGCTGGGCCTGCTGCGGCAGGCGCTGGGCACCGGCCAGACGCCGAGCAACCAGGTGCTGCTGGCGCTGGCGCTGTTTCTCACCTTCATGGTGATGACGCCGGTGTTCGACGCGTCGTGGAGCGCGGGCATCGCGCCCTATCTCGACGGCACCCTGGATTTCCGCAGCGCCTGGACCGCGGCCAGCGACCCGTTCCGCGGCTTCATGCTGGCGCAGGTGCGCGAGACGGACCTGATGACCTTCGCCGGCCTGTCCAACAGCGGCCCCTACAACAGCGCCGCGGACGTGCCCTTCGGCGTGCTCGCCGCGTCGTTTCTGACCAGCGAGCTCAAGACCGCGTTCGAGATCGCATTCCTGATCTTCATCCCGTTCGTGATCATCGATCTCGTCGTCGCCAGCGTGCTGATGTCGATGGGCATGATGATGATGTCGCCGATGCTGATCTCCGCGCCGTTCAAGATCCTGCTGTTCGTGCTGGTCGACGGCTGGGTGCTGGTGGTCGGCTCGCTCGCCGCCAGCTTCAACGCGGTCTGATGCCATGACGCCCGAGACCGCACTCACCGAAATCTCCCGCGGCATGCAGATGGCCCTGGTCCTCGGCGGCCCGCCGCTGGTCGCGGTGCTGGCGATCGGCGTGATCGTCGGCATCCTGCAGGCCGCCACGCAGATCAACGAGCCGACGATCGCCTTCGTGGTCAAGGCGATCACGCTGGTGGCGACGTTCGCGCTGGTCGGGAATTTCCTGCTGGGGCGGATGGTCGCGTTCACGACGGAGTTGTTCCATCGGATTCCGCATCTGATCGGGTGATTCGATCGTTCTTGCGCTCGCGATCAACCTTGCTCGCGCATTGAACCGCCCCTTCCCACGCGCGCGGGGCATTGGGCCCTTCACGGGTCGAAGGCTGGGATGGGGGCGAACGGTCAGGCCGACGTGTCGACGAATCGGGCGGCAGGCACCGTCGCTCGGTTGCAGCGTCCGCCGACCTGACGCGTTGCCCCCACCCAACCCTCCCCCGCATGCGGGGGAGGGCTTGATCGGCGCGCCGGAAAGTCGAACCACCCCCGGCACAAATCCTGCATCCCGCCGTCACGGCCCTCCCGCCGCGATCGCCCGGACCGCTCGACTCCCCGATGGATACCGTCACCCTCACCACCTCGACCGGCGTCGACATGTTCGCGATGCTCGCCGCCGTGCTGTGGCATGCGATCCGCATCGGCGCGGCGCTGCAGGTGCTGCCGGCGATCGGCGGACGGACGATGCCGGTGCGCGCGCGCCTGATCCTCGTGATCGCGCTGTCGGCGACCATGAGCACCGTGCTGCCGGCGCCGCCGCCGATGGCGGTGGATTCGGCGACGGTGCTCGGCGTGCTGCGCGAGTTCACGATCGGGGTGGCGATCGGGCTGGTGCTGCGGATGGCGTTCGAGGCCGGACAGCTGGCCGGTGAGCTGGTATCGCAGGGCATGGGCCTGTCGTTCGCGACGATGGCCGATCCGCTCAGCGGGGCCGCGTCGCCGGTGCTGTCGCAGTGGTTCTTCCTGGTGTTCTCGCTGCTGTTCTTCACCCTCGACGGGCACCTGGCGCTGATCGGGCTGCTGCACGACAGCTACGCCAGCCTGCCGATCGGCCAGGCGTTGCCGGATCTGCAGGCGCTGCTGTCGGCGGTGCCGGCATTCTTCGCGACCGCGCTGCGCGCGGGTGTGCTGCTGGCCCTGCCGGTGGTGATGGCGTTGCTGTCGGTCAACATCGCGTTCGGCGTGCTCTCGCGCGCGGCCGCGCAGCTCAATCCGATGGCGATCGGTCTGCCGGTCTCGCTGCTGACCGGGCTGATCCTGCTGATGCTGCTGATGCGCCAGTTGCTGGCGCCGGTGCAGGCCTTGTTCGATTCGGCTTTTCTCGCCGCGCGCGGACTGATCGGCTAAAGGCCCGGGCGATGAGCGAGACCGACCAGGACGACAAGACCGAACTTCCCACCGAAAAACGGCTGCGGGATGCGCGGGAGAAGGGCAACGTGCCGCGCTCGCGCGAGCTGGCCAACGTGGCCGTGCTCGGCTGCGCGGTGCTGGCCCTCAAGGCGACCGCGGGCGGCATCGGCGCGACCAGCCTAGACTGGATGCGCGACGCGCTGATCATCGACGCGTCGATACTCGGCACCCAGGACCGCCTGCTGCCGCATGCGGCCGGCCTGTTCGGACGCCTGCTGCTGGCGATGACGCCGCTGTTCGTCGCCGCGCTGCTGGCCTGCGCGATCGCGCCGGCGGCGATGGGCAGCCTGCGCTTCGCCGGGAAATCGCTGCAGCCCGATTTCAAACGTCTCAATCCGATGACCGGCCTGGGCCGGATCTACGGCAAGGAAGGCGCGGCCGAACTGGTGCGCTCGCTGCTGCGCGTGCTCCTGATCGGCGGCGTCGGCATCTACATGGTCCACCACGCGTTCTCGTCGCTGCTGTCGATGCCGCTGGCATCGCTGGAGCAGTCGGTCGCCGGCGGCATCGACATGGCGATGAACGCCTTGCTGGCAATGGTCGGCGCGCTCGGCTTCCTGGCACTGATCGACGTGCCCTGGCAGCACCTCCAGTACCGCAACAAGCTGAAGATGACCAAGCAGGAGATCCGCGACGAGTTCAAGGAAAGCGAAGGCAATCCCGAACTGAAAGCGCGCGTGCGCCAGGTCCAGGCACAGATGTCGCGCGGCCGGATGATGGACGCGGTCCCGACCGCCGACGTGATCCTGGTCAACCCGACCCACTACGCCGTCGCGCTGAAGTACACCGCCGACGGCGACATGCGCGCGCCGGTCGTCGTGGCCAAGGGCGTCGACGAACTCGCACTGGCCATCCGCGCGATCGCCGACCGCCACCGCATCGCGATCGTCGAGGCGCCGCCGCTGGCACGGTCCTTGTACAGACAGGCGCAGGTCGATCAGGAAATCCCGGTGAAGCTCTACGCCGCCGTCGCACAAGTGTTGTCCTACGTGTACCAGCTGCGCGCCTGGGCGCCCGGCCGTGGGCCGATGCCGGCGCTGGCCGAGCTCGACGCCGGGCCCGAGGGCGCGATCGACTTCGATCCCATCGCCGGCAACGGCGTCAACGGACCGGCGCGATGAGCGCACAGCCGGGTCGGTTCTCCGTCGGCGGCGCGTTCGGCGCGATCAAGGCCGGCGCCGCGGCGCCGGTCGTGGTGCTCGCGCTGCTGGCGATGATCATCGTGCCGCTGGCGCCGCCGGTGCTCGATGCGCTGTTCACCATCAACATCGCGCTGTCGCTGGTGGTGATGATGGCGGTGGTCTACGTGCGCAAGCCGCTGGACTTCTCGATCTTCCCCAGCGTGCTGCTGCTGGTCACGCTGCTGCGCCTGGCGCTCAACGTCGCGTCCACGCGCGTGGTGCTGCTGCACGGGCACAAGGGACCGGGCGCGGCCGGCCACGTCATCGAGTCCTTCGGCCAGTTCGTCATCGGCGGCAGCTTCGCGGTCGGCATCGTGGTGTTCGCGATCCTGACCATCGTCAACTTCATCGTCGTGACCAAGGGCGCGGGGCGCATCTCCGAAGTCTCGGCGCGCTTCATCCTCGATGCCCTGCCCGGCAAGCAGATGGCGATCGACGCCGATCTCAACGCCGGCGTGCTGACCCGCGAGGAAGCCAAGGCGCGGCGCCAGGAAGTCCGCGACGAGGCCGACTTCTACGGCTCGATGGACGGCGCTTCGAAGTTCGTCCGCGGCGACGCGATCGCCGGCATCCTGATCCTGCTGATCAACATCGTCGGCGGCCTGCTGATCGGCATGATGTCGCACGACATGGGCTTCGCCGAATCGGCGCGCACCTACACCCTGCTGGCGATCGGCGACGGCCTGGTCGCGCAGCTGCCGGCGCTGCTGGTCGCCACCGCGGTCGCGATGCTGGTCACGCGCTCGACCGGCGAGCAGGAAATGGGCGAGGCGGTGTCGAAGCAGGTCTTCGGTCACCAGCGCGCGCTCACCGTCGCCGCCCTGCTGATGGGGCTGATCGGCGTGATCCCGGGCATGCCCAACCTGCCGTTCCTGATCCTGGCGGCGATCCTCGGCATTGCCGCGTGGAAGCTGCGCGCCGCGCCCGCGGCCGCCGAACAGGCCGAACGCGAAGCGGCGGCGACCGCGGCGCTGGCGGCGGCATCGCCGCTGGCCGAACTGAGCTGGGACGAGATCCGCCCGGTCGAGCCGCTGGCGCTCGAAGTCGGCTACAAGCTGATCGCGCTGGTCGACAAGACCCAGGGCGGCGAACTGCTGGCGCGCCTGAAGGGTGTCCGCCGCAAGCTCACCCAGGACATCGGGTTTCTGATTCCCGCCGTGCACGTGCGCGACAACCTCGAACTCGCACCCGGCGCGTATCGCGTGATGGTGCACGGCGTGCCGGTGGCCGGCGGCGAGATCCACCCCGACCGCGAGCTCGCGCTCGATCCGGGCCGCGTGTTCGGACCGCTCGACGGCATTCCCGGCAAGGACCCGGCCTTCGGTCTCGACGCCACGTGGATCCTGCCGAGCCAGCGCGCGCATGCCGAATCGCTGGGCTACACCGTCGTCGATGCGGCGACCGTCGTCGCGACCCACCTCTCGCACCTGGTGCGCGAACGCAGCGCCGAACTGCTGGGCCACGACGAAGTGCAGCAGCTGCTGTCCACGCTGGCGAAGGGCACGCCGAAGCTCGTCGAAGATCTGACACCCAAGCTGCTGCCGCTGTCGGTGGTGGTGAAGGTGCTGCAGTCGCTGCTGGCCGACCGCGTGCCGGTGCGGCAGATCCGCCAGATCGTCGAAACCCTGCTCGAGCACGGCGTGCACACGCAGGACCCGGCGCAGCTCACCGCCGCGGTGCGTGTCGCGCTGGGCCGCTTCATCGTGCAGGAGCTCAACGGCATGGCCGAGGAGTTCCCCGTCTACACCCTGGCGCCGCAGCTGGAACGGGTATTGCAGGACTCGGTCAACGGCCAGGGCGCAGCGCTCGAACCGGGACTCGCCGAGCGTCTGCACCAGAACTTGAGCGAGTGCGTCACCCGTCAGGAGAGCCGCGGCGAACCCGCCGTGCTGCTCGTTCCAGGCGGGGTCCGCGCCTCGGTGGCGCGGCTGGTGCGGCACAGCGTTCCGTCGCTGTCCGTACTCGCCTACGCCGAGGTTCCCGAAGACAAGCGTCTGCGTCTGGTCGGCGCCGTGGGATGACCCGCGGTTCCATTGCCCGCCACTGACACGGTCGGCGCGCCGGACTGCCGGCGGCCGCGGAGAGGACCATGAAGATCAAGAGTTTCATCGCCCCGGACATGCGCACCGCGCTGCGGAAGATCCGCGAAGCGCTGGGCCCCGATGCGGTGATCCTGTCGACCCGCGGCGTCGCCGACGGGATCGAGGTGGTCGCCTCGCTGGGCTACGACGAGGCCGCGCTGGCCCGCGTGCTGCGCGCCGCCGAAGCCGACGACACACCGGCCGCCGATGCCGGAATCCCGACGCCTGCCGTCGTGCCCGCGCAGGTGGCCCCGGCTGCGCCTGCACCTGCGCGCAGCATGTTCGAACGCACCATCGTCGATCCGGCCGCGGCGTTCGCCGCTGCGCTGGGACAGGCGCGCCCCGCCGTCCCCGCCGTCGACGCGGCGGTGACCGCATCCGGCGACGCCGAGCAGCAGGCCGCCGCACTGCGCGACCGCGCGCGTGCCCGCCTCAAGGACAGCGACGGCCCCACGCTGGCCGAACTCACCTCGGCGATCCGCCCGGCCGCCGCCGTGGCCGAAGTGGCCCGCGGCCTGCCGCTGCAGCCCGCCTCGCCGGCGCGCGCGACCGTCGCCGCCGCCAATGCCGAACTGCGCGCCGACGATGCCCACGCACTCGATGCCCTGATCGCCGACGAAGCGCCCTCCTTCGCCGCGTTGCTCACCGCGCGCATGCCGCAGGCGCCGCAGCCGATGGCCCTCGACGACGCCGCGGCGTCCGACGCAGCGGTCGGGATCGTCCGGCCTGCAGTCGCCGCAGCGCCTGCACTGTCGCTGGTGCCGACGCCGGAGCCCGAAGCGCCGGCGATCGCCGCGATGCGCGACGAGATGGCGCGCATGCGCCAACTGATGGAAACCCAGATGGCGCAGTTCGAGCGCGAGCGGCTGCGCGGTTCGCCCGCACGCGCCGCAGCGTTCGATGCACTGCGCGCGTTCGGTTGCGAAGAGGCACTGGCGCAGTCGGTCGCCGCCCAGCTCGATCCGGCGCTGCCGGTCGACGCGATCCAGGGCCCGATGCTCGACGCCCTCGCGCGCACGCTCGAGGTCAGCGCCTGCGAGCCGATCGACGATGGCGGCGTGATCGCCCTCGTCGGCCCGACCGGCGCCGGCAAGACCACCACCGCGGCAAAGCTGGCCGCGCGTTTCGCCGCCCGCCACCGGGCGCGCGACGTTGCCCTGATCACCACCGACTGCGAACGTCCCGGCGCGCACGAACAGCTGCAGGCGCACGGCCGCAAGCTCGGCATCACCGTCTGCGAAGCGCGCGGCATGACCGGCCTGCAGCAGGCGCTGACCCAGCTGGCCGACTATCCGCTGGTGCTGGTCGACACGACCGGCTACGCGCCCAACGACCGCGCGCTGTTCAACCAGATCCTGTGGCTGCGCACCGCGCGCAAGGTCCGCAGCCTGCTGGTGCTGCCGGCCAACGGCAATCCGCAGGACATGCACGAGGTCATCCGCCGCTACCGGCCGTGTTCGCCGGAAGGCCTGGTCCTGACCAAGCTCGACGAGACCGGCTATCTGGGCTCGGCGCTGTCGGTGACCGTGCGCAACGGGCTGCCGATCGCCTACACCGCCGATGGCCAGGATGCGACCGCCGACATCGCGCCGGGCAACCGCCTGGTGCTCGCCCAGGCGATGGCCGCCGGCCGCCACGCCGCCGTCGCCGACACCGCCGCGCCCGAGGCCCGCCATGCCGTCTGATGCCGCACCCGATTCCGCCGCGCCCCGCGTCATCGCCGTCGCCAGCGGCAAGGGCGGCGTCGGCAAGACCACGACCTCGGTGAACCTCGCCGCGGCGATGGTCAATGCCGGCCAGCGCACGCTGCTGCTCGACACCGATTTGGGCCTGGCCAACGTCGACGTGATGCTGGGCCTGTCGCCGCGCTTCACCCTCGCCGACGTGTTCGCCGGCCGCTGCGAGCTCGCCGACACCATCCTCGAAGGTCCGAACGGACTGATGGTGGTACCCGCCGCGTCCGGCAAGCAGCACATGGCGCAGCTCACGCCGCAGGAGCACGTGGGCCTGGTGCATGCGTTCTCGGAACTCGATCGCTCGATCGACACGATGATCGTCGACAACGCCGCCGGCATCGCCGATGGCGTGCTGACGTTCTGCCAGGCCGCACAGGACGTGATCGTGGTGGTCTGCGACGAACCGGCCTCGATCACCGATGCGTATGCGCTGATCAAGGTGCTCGCCCGCGACCGCGGCGTGCAGCGTGTGCAGGTGCTGTGTAACCAGGTGCAGGACGCGAGCGAGGGACCGGCGCTGTTCGAGAAACTGCAGCGCGTCACCACGCGCTTCCTCGACGTGACCCTGCACCACATCGGATCGATCCCGCGCGACGAATGGCTGCGCCGCGCCGTGCAGCGCCAGGAAGCCGTCGTCGATGCGTTCCCGTCGGCGCCGTCCGCGGTCGCCTATCGCGGGATCGCCCGTCGCGCACGCAGCTGGCAGTCGCCGGCGGTCGCGCGCGGCCATGTCGAATTCTTCGTCGACCGGCTGGTCGCCCCGGGCGCCCGGTCCACCGGAGGCCTGCCCGCATGAACGCCACCGCCACCGCCTGCTACCGCGCGACCCAGACCGGTTCGCCGGCGGACATCGTCGAGCGTCATGGCGAGCTGGTGCGCCGGATCGCCCATCACCTCGCCGCGCGGCTGCCGGCCAGTGTCGAGATCGAGGACCTCGTGCAGGCCGGCATGCTGGGCCTGATCGACGCGGCGCGGAACTACCAGTCCGATCCCGGCGCGACCTTCGAGACCTATGCGTCCATCCGCATCCGCGGCGCGATGATCGACGAGATGCGGCGCGGCGACTGGACCCCGCGTTCGGTGCACCGCGGCTATCGCGACATGATCGCCGCGGTGCGCGCGATCGAGCAGGAGACCGGCCGCAGCGCGGTGCCGGCGCAGATCGCCGCGCACCTGGAGATCACCCTCGACGCGTACCACCGCCTGGTCGAGGACGCCGCCCGCGGCCAGCTGACCAGCTTCGATGCGCACCTGGAGGAACACGACGGCGAGGCCCGTCTCGCGGTCCGCGAGTCCGCGAGCCCGGCGCGCGCGTTCGAGGACGATGCCTTCCGGGTCGCCCTGGTCGAGGCCATCGAAGGCCTGCCCGAACGCGAGGCCCTGGTGCTGTCGCTGTACTACGAGCAGGAACTCAACCTGCGCGAGATCGGCGCCGTGCTGTCGGTCAGCGAATCACGGGTGTCGCAGATCCACGGCCAGGCCATGGTCCGCCTGCGCGCCCGCCTGTCGGACTGGAAGCGCGATCCGGACGAGGCACTGGGGCCGGAGTGATGCAGCTCCGAGCCCTCCCCCGCGTGCGGGGGAGGGTTGGGTGGGGGCAGCCATTCCGACACGGACCCGCGTCACCGGGCGCAAGCATCAGTCGGCGATTCCGATCTTCCCTCGACTCACCACTTCGCCCCCATCCCGACCTTCCCCCGCGCACGGGGGAAGGCGCAAAGCGCGCCGATCCGCATTGCCTTCACGGACCTGACAGTCCGTTCAGCGCCCCGCGCACCCGCGGCCGTCCACGGCCCGTCTCTTGCATCCCTCCTGCGCGTGCCCGGTATCGACGGAAATCCGTCGCCCCGACCGCGCGACGCCGGGGCGTGCCCGTGTGCACATCCCCTCTTCAGAAATCCCCGACCCGACCGTTAACGACTCCATGGACAAGCTCAGCGTCATCGGTGTGATCCTCGCGCTCGTCGCGCTGCTGATCGGCAGCGTGCTCAAGGGCGCGGGCCTGTCCAGCCTGTGGTCGCCGGCCGCGTTCGTCATCGTGATCTGCGGCACCATCGCCTCGATCCTGCTGCAGACCAGCCTGGTCACGTTCAAGCGGGCCATGAAGATCACCAAATGGGTGTTCAAGCCGCCGTCCCAGGATCGCGCGGCGATCCTGGCCCGCCTCGTCGAATGGGCCAATACCGCGCGCAAGCAGGGCCTGCTGGGCCTGGAATCGCAGGTCGCCGAGCAGCAGGACGACTTCACGAAGAAGGGCCTGCAGATGGTCGTCGACGGCATCGCGCCCGATTCGATCCGCGCCGTGCTCGAGACCGACATGCATCACCAGAGCCAGGGCGATCTCGCCGCGGCCAAGGTGTTCGAGGGCATGGGCATCTACGCGCCGACGCTGGGCATCATCGGCGCGGTGCTGGGTCTGATCGCGGTGATGAAGAACCTCGCCGATCCGAGCAAACTCGGCGGCGGCATCGCGGCGGCGTTCACCGCGACGATCTACGGCATCGGCGCAGCCAACCTGTTCCTGCTGCCGATGGCCAACAAGCTCAAGGCGCTGATCAACGCGCAGACCGAGGAGCGCGAGATGATCGTCGAGGGGCTGATCGCGATCGCCCAGGGCGAGAACCCGCGCAACATCGAGTCGCGCCTGGCCGGATACGTGCACTGAGCCATGGCCAGGAAGCACGTCCACGAGGAACACGCCAACCACGAAGCCTGGGCCATTCCCTACGGCGACCTGGTGACGCTGCTGCTCGCGTTCTTCGTGGTGATGTACGCGATCTCCTCGGTCAACGAGGGCAAGTACCGCGCGGTGTCCGACTCGCTCAACGCCGCGTTCGGCGGACCGCCGCGTTCGGTCAGCCCGCTGCAGCTGGGCAAGACCCAGCGCCTGGGCTCGTCCTTCGACCGACCGTCGCTGATGACCGCCGCCGCCAAGAGCGGCCCGGCCCCGGCGAGCGCGATGATCCAGGCGCGCCTGCAGCAGGCGCTGGACATGCCGCGCTATGCGAGCGGCGTCAACGGCCACGGCCCCAGCGCGCTCGACGGCAGCGGTCGCGGCCGCCAGGAGGGCGAAAGCGAACTGGTCTCGCTGGGCCGCGATCTGCAGACCGCGCTGTCGGATCTGGTGCAGAAGAACCTGGTCACCCTGCGCCGCGGCCACAACTATCTGGAAGTCGAGATCCAGAGCGACATCCTGTTCTCCAGCGGCGTCGCCGCACCCAGCGCCACCGCCACCGACACGATCCGCAAGGTCGCCACGGTCCTGCGCGAGGTGCCGAATGCGATGCGCGTCGAGGGTTACACGGACGACCAGCCGATCCGCACCGCCGCGTTCCCGTCGAACTGGGAGCTGTCGACCGCCCGCGCCGCGAGCGTGGTGCACATCCTGGCGGCGGAAGGCGTGGCCCAGTCGCGCCTGGGCGTCGTGGGCTATGGCGAATTCCAGCCGATCGCGGACAATGCGACCGTGGAAGGTCGCAACGCCAATCGCCGCGTCATGCTCGTGATCCTCGCCGCGCCGCAGGGCCCCGACGCCGTGCCGCAGCCGGCGACGCGCGTGGCCGTCGCGAGCGTCGAGCGGCAGGCGACCGATCCCGCGGCCGGGGCGCACTGACGTGCGCGTGTGGGCGATCGCGAACCAGAAGGGCGGCGTCGGCAAGACGACGACCACGCTGTGCCTGGCGCGCAACCTCGCCGAGGACGCGCGCGTGCTGGTGGTGGATCTCGATCCGCACGCGTCGCTGACCCGCGCCTTCGGCGTGCCGCGCCAGCCGCCGCCGATCGGCACCCACGAGGTCTTCGTCGCGCAGACGCCGTCGCTCGACGGACTCTCGCGCACCACCGCGATCGAACGCCTGCGCCTGGTCGCGGCGCAGGCGGCGCTCGCCACGCTGGAACGCCGCAGCGCGACCCAGCCGGGCCTGGGCATGGCCCTGCAGCGCGCGCTCGGCGGTGTGTCCGAACTCTACGATCACGTCCTGCTGGACTGTCCGCCGACATTGAGCCTGCTGATGGTCAATGCGCTGGCCGCCGCCGACTGTCTCGTCGTGCCCACCCAGACTGATCCGCTGGCGCTGCACGGCCTGGCCGACATGCTGCGCACCGCCGACATGGTCGAGCGCTCGCGCAAACGGCCGCTGGTGCGGGCCATCCTGCCGACGCTCTACGACGGCCGCACCGGCAGCGGCCGGCAGAGCCTCGAACATCTGTATGCCGGCTACGAAGGCCTGGTGTGGTCGGAGGCGATTCCGGTCGACACCCGCCTGCGCGACGCCCGCAGCATCGCCGGCAACGGACCGCTGACCGGCCGCGGCGCCGAAGGCTACCGCAGCGCGCTGGCCTGGCTGCGGACGCGCATCGCGAGCGCCGCACCACCGGCCACCGCGGCCGTCGCGGCATGAGCCCGCCGTCCGCCGACGAAGCGATGTCCGACTACGTCGAGGCGCTGCTCGACACGACCCGCGCGGACGAAGACCCGCTGACCGGACTGCCGAACCGCGCCGGCCTGCTGCGCGCGCTCGACTCCCGCCGCGCCGACCGGATTCCCACCGCGGTCGCGGTGCTCGGCCTCGACAATTTCCGCTCCATCAGCGTGACGCTGGGACCGGGCATGGCCGACACCATGCTGCAGGTCGTCGCCGCACGCCTGCTCGCGCGCTTGCCGATGGACGCGTTCCTGGCGCGCCTGGACGGCGACGAGTTCGCGATCGCGCTCTCGGTGCACGGGCAGAAGCCGCGTGCGACCGAAGCGCTGCTCAATGCGATCCTGCTCGACCTGGCGCAGCCCTGCGAAGTCGACATGCATCGCGTGCATCTCGACGCCTGCGTCGGCGTGCTGCTCGACGCGGCGGACGACGACGCCAGCCCCGAGCCGCTGATTCCCGGCACGCCCGACGACGACGGCGCCACCGACAGTCTCGAACTCGTCGCGCGCGCGCAGCTGGCGATGCACTACGCCAAGCGCAGCCGCGGACAGATGCTGCGCCGGTTCGAACCCAGCATGCGCACCGAGGCGATCGATCGCCGCCGGCTGGATCTGGAACTGCGCCGCGCCGCCAGCGAACACGAATTCGAACTGCACTACCAGCCGCAGATCGACCTGGAGACGGGCCGCCCGACCGGCGCCGAGGCCCTGCTGCGCTGGCGCCATCCCGAACGTGGCCTGCTGATGCCGGCGAGCTTCATCGAAGCACTGGCGATGAGTGGGATCGCCGCGACCGTCGGCTGGTGGATCCTCGACCGCGCCTGCCGCGACGCGGCCACCTGGCCGCAGGTGGGCGGCCACGCGATGACGGTCAGCGTGAACCTGTTTCCCTCGCAGTTCGGCCACGAGGATTTCCTGCACGAGGTCGATGCCGCGTTGCGCGGGAGCGGTCTGCCGGCGTCGTCGCTGGAACTCGAGCTCACCGAAACCATCGCGCTGCGCGACGACGGCGCCGCGGCCGCGACGCTGCAGGCCCTGCGCCAGCGCGGGGTCAAGGCCGCCTACGACGACTTCGGCACCGGCTATGCGTCGCTGTCGATGCTGCACCACCTCGCGGTGGACCGGGTCAAGATCGACCGCAGTTTCGTGCGCGACGTCATGGAGGACCGCGGCGACGCGGCGATCGTGCGTTCGATCCTGCTGATCGCGCGCAACTTCGACATGCAGGTCACCGCCGAGGGCGTGGAGTCCGCGCAGCAGGCGGACTTCCTGCGCAAGCTCGGCTGCGACGAGGTCCAGGGTTTCTACTATTCGCAGGCGCTGCCGCTGGTCGACTTCGGCCACTGGCTCAGTGGTTACGAACGCCGCCGCGCGAGCATCGCGGCGATCGAATGAGGCCTTCATGAGCACACGCGCGCCCGACTGGATGGACCGCCTCGACGCCGAACGGCGCGCGCTGGCCCGCGATCTGCACGACGACCTGGGCCAGATTCTCGGCGCGCTGCGCATGAGCGCGCATTCGCTGTCGGCCTCCCTGGTCGACGATCCGCGCGAGACCCTGGCCGACGACGTCGTCGTGCTCACCGACGCCGCACTCGCGCGGGTGCGTGCGGTCGCCCATGGCCTGCATCCACCGCAGCTCGCCAGCCACGGGCTCGAGGCCGCGTTGCGGCAACTCGTCGATGGCGTGCCACTGGGCGAGGTCGACGTGCGTTTCGAAAGCGAGTCCGGTCTGCCGCGGCCCGCGCCGCCGGTGGAGATCGCCGCCTACCGCATCGCCCAGGAAGCACTGGCGAATGCCTTGCGCCATGCGCAGGCGCGGTGCGTGCGTATCGAACTGCAGGCGGATGGCGACGCGCTGCGACTGCGGATCACCGATGACGGGCGCGGCCACGACCTCTCGGCCGCGCACGGATTCGGTCGCGCCGCGATGCGCGACCGGGCCGCCCTGGCCGGCATCGACTTCGACGAAACCGCATCGACGGGCGGTACCCGCATCACGCTGCGCCTGCCACCGGCCGGTCCCGATGCCGGTTGAGTCCACCGCGCCTGCGCGCTGCGCCGCGTTGCTATCATCCCGCCGATTCACATCGCGCAATGCGCACTGGGAGACGCCGTGCATCTGGTCGTAGCATGGGAACGCGGCGACGAGGTCGAGCGTCTGCAGGCGGAAATCGCCACACGGGGTCTCGACTGGCAGGTCAGCTGGCTGCCGCTGGATGACAAGGCGACGGGCTCGGCCGCCGATCTCGAACCCGACGCGCTGGTGTGCACCGCCGACAGCGGCTGGAGCCGCTGCCGCCTGCTGCTCGACGAAGTGCGCGTGCGCCACCCGCACGCGGTGCGCATCGTGCTGATGGAGGCCGGCGACAACGCGCGCGCGGTCGATGCGCTGGAGCACGCGCATCGCGTGTTGCCGGAGCCGCTGGACGCACAGACCGTCGTCGATGCGGTGAAGGGCGTGCTCGATTTGCAGCACCTGCTCGACGACGCACAACTCAAGCGCGCGATCGAACGGGTCGGCGCGCTGCCGTCGGCGCCGAAGCAGTACCTCGCGCTGACCCGCCTGCTGCGCGATCCCGATGCCGGCACGCACGCGGTCACCGCGATCATCGCCCAGGATCCGGCGCTGGCGGCGCGGGTGCTGCGGCTGAGCAATTCGGCCTACTACGCGATCGGGCGCGAGATCGGCGACCTGCGCACCGCGGTCGTGCGGCTGGGCCAGGACGCCTTGCGCCGGCTGGTGCTGGCCAGCGAGGTGTTCGCCTCCGGTCCCGACATGGACAGCATGCGCGAACGCGCACTGCGCACGTCCTGGCTGGCCGGCCAGATCCTGCCCGGCAGCGGCGCCGGCGTGGCGGCGACCGCGGGTCTGCTGGCCGATGTCGGCCGCCTGCTGCCGCCCGACAGCCTCGGCGACGTGCCGCACAGCATCGCGGGCGCCTACCTGCTCGGGCTCTGGGGCTTGCCCACGCCGATCGTCGAGGCGGTCGCCTACCACCAGCACCCGACGCGGATGTCGGGCGCGTTCTGGATCACCGGCGCGGTGCACGTGGCCTCGGCCCTGGTCAACGGCACCGAGGTCGACCACGACTATCTGCAGCGCGTCGGCGCGCTGCACCTGATGCCGCAATGGCGCGCGCTGGCCGCGGCGTCGCCGGCCGATGGCGGCAGCCACGCGGACTAGCGGTCCGGCGCATCGGCGCCCCGCTGGCATCCGACGACGGGCGCGTCAGGGTTGTCCCCAGCGCGCGCCGCCGCGTTGCGCGGTCTCAGGCCTTGTAGCCGTCGTGGATCGCGACGATCCCGCCGCTGAGGTTGCGATACCTGCAACGCGCGAAACCCGCCGCTTCCATCATGCCCTTGAGCGCATCCTGCGGCGGATGCTTGCGGATCGACTCCGACAGGTACTGGTAGCTGTCGCTGTCGCGCGCGAACAGCTTGCCCAGGCGCGGCATGATCTGGAAGGAGTGGAAGTCGTAGATCGGCTTGAACCAGTCCGCCTTCACTTCCGAGAATTCCAGCACGCGCGCCTGGCCGCCGACCTTCAGCACGCGCAGCATCTCGCGCAACGCGGCATCCTTGTCGGTGACGTTGCGCAGGCCGAAGGCGATCGTCACCAGATCGAAACTGGCGTCCGGGAACGGCAGCGTCTCGGCGTTGCACTGCACGTATTCGAAGCCGCGCACGTTGCCGCGGTCGGTCATGCGGTCGCGGCCGACCCGCAGCATGGAGGCGTTGATGTCGCCGAGCACCAGTTCGCCGGATTCACCGACGCGCGGTTTCAGCAGCGCGGCGATGTCGCCGGTGCCGCCGGCCAGATCGAGCACGCGGTCGCCGGTGCGCACCTGCGCGGTCGCGGCGAAGTAGCGCTTCCACACCCGGTGGATACCCAGGCTCATCAGGTCGTTCATCAGGTCGTAGTTGCCCGCGACCGAAGAGAACACCTCGCCGACCAGCTTCTGCTTCTCGCCGGTGGGGACGTCGCGGAAACCGAAATGGGTGGTGCCGGGCTTGCTGGAGTCGTCGTTCATGCCCGCGATTATCCCTCATCCGCCGATGCGCGCCCGTGTACGCGGCTCGACCGCAGCCTCCGCTGCCGTCAGACTCGTGCGCCACGTGCCCACGATGTGCCCGATGATCGCCACGCCCGACTACCCCGCCCTGCTCGACACCGCCATTGCCGAAGCCCGCCAGGGTCTGGCCGAAGGCGGCATTCCGATCGGCGCGGCGCTGTACCACCAGGACGGACGCCTGCTCGGCTGCGGCCACAACCGGCGTGTGCAGGAAAGCGATCCGTCGATCCACGGCGAGACCGACGCCTTCCGCAAGGCCGGCCGCCAGCGCTCCTACCGCGACACGATCATGGTCACGACCCTGGCGCCGTGCTGGTACTGCAGCGGGCTGGTGCGCCAGTTCGGCATCGGCACTGTCGTCGTCGGCGAGTCGCAGACCTTCCAGGGCGGCATCGACTGGCTGCGCGAGGCCGGCGTCGAGGTGATCGACCTGCAGAGCCAGGCATGCGTGGACCTGCTCGGCGGTTTCATCGCCGCGTATCCCGAGGTCTGGAACGAGGACATCGGCGAGGACTGAGGCCTGCCGCGACCCACTGCGCTAGACTGCGCACCCCGCGTCACCCGCCCTGCCCTTCGATGACGACCACGCCACCATAGCCGCCCCGTCCGCGCCGCCCACCGGGCGACGCCGCGCTATGCCATGCACCGTCATTCCGCCGGCCACGCCGCCGTGTCCGGCCCTGCCAGGGCTTTTTCCATGCATCCCAGAATTCCGCTGCGCCAGCAATGGCTCGGCAATGTACGCGGCGACGTGCTCGCCGGACTCGTCGTCGCGCTCGCACTGATTCCCGAAGCGATCGCGTTCTCGATCATCGCCGGCGTCGATCCGCGCGTCGGCCTCTACGCCTCGTTCTCGATGGCCGTGGTCACCGCGATCGTCGGCGGCCGACCCGCGATGATTTCCGCCGCCACCGGCGCGATGGCGCTCGTGATGGTGACGCTGGTGCGCGACCACGGCCTGCAGTATTTGCTGGTCGCCACGCTGCTCGCCGGCGCGTTCCAGATCCTCGCCGGCGTGCTCAAGCTCGCATCGTTGATGCGCTTCGTGTCGCGCTCGGTGATCACCGGCTTCGTCAATGCGCTGGCGATCCTGATCTTCGCGGCGCAGCTGCCGGAACTGATCGGCATGCCGTGGACGGTCTATGCGCTGTGCGCCGCGGCGCTGGCGATCATCTACGGGCTGCCGCGCCTCACCCGCGCGGTGCCGTCGCCGCTGGTGGCGATCGTCGCGATGACCGTGCTGGTCGCCGCGATGGGCATCGACGTGCGCACGGTGTCCGACATGGGCGCGCTGCCCGACAGCCTGCCGGTGTTCCTGCTGCCCGACGTGCCGTGGACGCTGGAGACCTTGCGCATCGTGCTGCCGGTGTCGGCGACGCTCGCCGTGGTCGGCCTGCTCGAATCGCTACTGACCGCGCGCATCGTCGACGACATGACCGACACGCCCAGCGACAAGCACCGCGAATGCGTGGGCCAGGGCGCGGCCAACATCGCCACCGGTTTCCTCGGTGGCATGGCCGGCTGCGCGATGATCGGCCAGTCGGTGATCAACGTGAAATCCGGTGGCCGCGGGCGGCTGTCGTCGATGGTCGCGGGCACCGTGCTGCTGGCGCTGGTGGTGTTCGCCGGGCCGTGGGTCGGCATGATTCCGATGGCCGCGCTGGTCGCGGTGATGATCATGGTCTCGATCGGCACCTTCAGCTGGCAGTCGCTGCGGGACCTGCGCCGGCATCCGGCGGGCTCGAGCGTGGTGATGCTCAGCACCGTCGTCGTGACCGTGGCCACGCACGATCTCGCCAAGGGCGTGCTGACCGGCGTCCTGCTGTCGGCGCTGTTCTTCGCCCGGCGCGTCGGCCGGCTGCTCGATGTCGAGGATTCGCTCGAAGACGACGGCACCCGCCGCTACACCGTACGCGGCCAGGTGTTCTTCGCATCGGCCAATGCGTTCGGCGATGCCTTCGATCTGCTGGAACCGGCGCGGCGCGTGGTGATCGACCTGACCCATGCGCACTTCTGGGACCTCAGCGCGATCGGCGCCCTCGACACCGTGGTGATGAAGCTTCGCGCGCGCGGCGTCGACGTCGACGTGCTGGGGCTCAATGCCGCGAGCGCGACGCTGGTCGAGCGGCTGGGCGTGCACGACAAGCCGGATGCGCGCCTGTCCTCGGGGCACTGAACCACCTGCCCGCGGCGCGTGGCGGACGCGTGAAACCGGCCTCCGCGAGACCGGACACTGCATGCCGCCGCGCGGCTTGTCCTGATCCGGGCCGCGGCCCAGACTGGCGCCATGTCGAGCCCGCCGCCTGCCACGCCGCCTGCCGCGGTTCCGGATCGGGCCGCGCTGCGCTACGCGCCCCGCGACTGGGCGCCGCACGAACGGCCGATGATGCCGGGCTCGCCGTCGACGCCGCTGCATTCCATGCGGCGGCGTGTCGCGTTCGGCCTCGTCGGGTTCATCGTTGCGATCACCGGCGGCCTCGGCAACGCGCTGGTCACCGCGAACCTGGTCAACCTGCAGGGCGCGCTCGGCGCGTATGCATCGGAGATCGCGTGGCTGCCGGCGGCCTATGTGATGACCAACGTGTCGATGAACATCCTGCTGGTGAAGTTCCGCCAGCAGTTCGGCCTGCGGCTGTTCACCGAGGCGTTCCTGATCCTCTATGCGCTGATCACCCTGGCGCATCTGTTCGTCAACGATCTGGGCTCGGCGATCGCGGTGCGCGCCGGGCACGGCATCGCCGGCGCGGCGCTCAACACGCTGGGCCTGTACTACATGCTGCAGGCCTTTCCGCAGAAACATCGCCTGCGCGGCCTGGTGATCGGCCTGGGCATCGGGCAGCTCGCATTGCCGCTGGCGCGTGTGTTCTCGACCGAACTGCTGGAGTTCGGCGAGTGGCGCGGACTGTACATGTTCGAACTCGGGCTGGCGCTGGTCGCACTCGGCGGCGTGCTGCTGCTGAAGCTGCCACCCGGGGACCGCCACAAGGCGTTCGAGCCCCTGGATTTCCTGACCTTCGGACTGTTCGCGCCCGGCGTCGCCCTGCTGACCGCGGTGCTGGTGCAGGGCCGGCTCGCCTGGTGGACCGAAACCGCCTGGCTGGGCTGGGCGCTGGCCGCCTCGGTGGTGCTGGTGACGGCGGCGATCGCGATCGAACACGTCCGCGCGCGTCCGCTGCTCAACACGCGCTGGCTGGCGACCGGGCCGATGCTGCGGCTGGCGCTGGCGATCGTGCTGATCCGCATCGTGCTGTCGGAACAGGCCACCGGCGCGGTCGGCTTCCTGCAGGCGCTCGGCCTGGGCACCGAACAGATGCGCATGCTGTTCGGGATCGTGCTCGTCGGCAGCGTCGCCGGCCTTGCGACGAGCGCGCTGACGATCGATCCCGCGCGCACCTGGCAGCCGGTGCTGATCTCGCTGGCGCTGATGATGACCGGCGCGCTGATGGATGCGCAGGCCAGTAACGTCACCCGGCCCGAGCAGATGTACGTGAGCCAGTTCCTGCTCGCCTTCGGCAGCACGTTCTTCCTCGGCCCGATGCTGATCGCGGGCATCGGCCCGGTGATCAGCCAGCCGCGCAACCTGATCAGTTTCGTCGTGCTGTTCGGCATGACCCAGAACCTCGGCGGGCTGCTCGGCTCGGCGCTGCTGGGGACCTTCCAGACCGTGCGCGAGAAATTCCATTCCAGCGTGCTGACCGAGAATCTGAGCCTGCTCGATCCGCTGGTGGCCGCGCGCGTGCAGGCCACCGCCAACGGCTACGCCGCGACGATCGCCGATCCCGCCCAGCGCAACGCGCTGGCCGTGCGCGCACTCGGCAGCGCGGCCACGCGCGAGGCCAACGTGCTGGCCTACAACGACGTGTTCCTGCTGATCGCCTTCATCGCGTTCTGCACGCTGGTGTGGATCATCGCGTCGCGGATCTGGGCGCACGTCCGGGCCACGCCGGCCGCTCCCGCACCGTCACCGCCCTCCGCCGCCGCCACGGAATCCGCATGAGCACACCCGCCCCGTCGCCTCTCCCCGAACAGCCGGCTGCGCCGTCGCGACGCAAGCGCGTGCTGCAGATCGCCGCGTTCGCCGCGGTCGCCCTGACCGGGGTGCTGCTGGTGCTCTACGCCTGGCGCCTGCCGCCGTTCGGCAGCAGCGTGCAGAGCACCGAGAACGCGACCGTGCGCGGCCGCGTCACGCTGATCGCGCCGCAGGTCTCGGGCTACGTCACCGACGTCGCCGTGCAGGATTTCGAAGCGGTGAAGCGGGGCCAGCTGCTGGTGACGATCGACGAACGCATCTACCGCCAGCGCTTCGAACAGGCGGAAGCCAACCTGCGCGTGCAGCAGGCCGCGCTGGAAAACGCCACGCAATCGCGTCGCAGTGCCGAAGCCGGCATCGCGCGCAGCGCCGCCGACATCGCCGCGACGCGGGCGCAGTCGAACGTCGCCGCGATCGACCTGCGCCGCATCGAGGAACTGGCGGCGCAGCAACTGATCTCCGAACACGACCGTGACCTGGCCCGCGCCAGCAATGCGCAGGCGCGTGCGTCGGCAGCGCAGGCGCGCGCGGCGCTGGACATCTCCGAGCAGGACGCGCGCAGCGTCGACGTCAACCGCGACAGCCTCGAAGCCGCGGTCGCCAGCGCCGAGGCCGCGGTGCGGCTGGCGAAGATCGATCTCGACAACACGCGCATCACCGCGCCCGACGACGGCCGGCTCGGCCAGGTCACCGTGCGCCAGGGCGCGCTTGTCAACGCCGGCACGCAGCTGATGGCGGTGGTGCCGGCCGATGTCTGGGTGCTGGCGAACATGAAGGAAACGCAGATGGTCGACATGCGCGTCGGTCAGCCGGCGAGCTTCACCGTCGACGCCCTCGGCGGGGCGCGGCTGTCCGGTCGCGTCGAACGTATTTCACCCGCGACCGGTTCGGAGTTCAGCGTGCTGCCGGCGGACAACGCGACCGGCAACTTCGTCAAGATCGCGCAGCGGATTCCGGTGCGCATCGCGGTCGATCGCGACCAGCCGCTGGCCGAACGGCTGCGGCCGGGCATGTCGGTCGAGGTGAGCGTGGATACGGGCGCGACGGCGCGCGAAGAGGCCGATGCGCCGGCGCCGCGCACGCCTTGAGTCCGCTGCCGTTGTCCGTCGTTGCAGCGGCGCGTGCCAGTCGAGGGTCCGGTCACGCTGGAACCACGGGCCCGGTGACTCAGCCACCCTGGTCTTCGTAGCCCAGCGCCGCTTCCAGTAACGGTTTCGCCCAGTCCGGCGTCTTTGCCAGCGCGGCCAGATCATCCGCATCCGGCACCACCAGCGCGCCGTCGATCATCTCCAGCAGCAGCACCGGGTCCGGCACCGCGCTGCCACGCGCGACATCGACACTGTTGTCATAGACCTGCAGCTGCGCGAGCACCGGCATCAACGCGATCAGGTTCTCGCGGGCCCGGGTCCAGTGCGCGCGGATGTGGGGGTCGGGAATGTCGTGACCACCCACCGCGACGCGCGCCTGCACGCGCGCGATGTGGTGCTCCGCCGACGACAGGCCGCAGAACCACATCAGGACGTCGTGCGTGCGCGCGGCCTCGGCAATGCGCGCCGGCACGGTAGTGCCACCGAGCGTGGTTTCGAATGCATGGCTGTGGCCGTGGGCCAGCGCGACGTCCAGCCGGCGCACGCCTTCCTGCCAGGCCTCCGCATTCGCTTCGGGCATCGTGCAGCCGGTCGCGGCGGCGAGTTCGCGCGCGAAGGTGTCGGGGTTGAACCATGTCATGCCGGCGCGTTCGAGCAGGTGGCCGCCGACCGAACTCTTGCCGGCGCCGTTGACGCCGGCCAGCACGTAGAGGACCGGACGCGCCACGCTCAGCAGGTCGCGCCGGCCTTGACCTTGCCGCGCAATCGCGCGGGACCGCGCATCGCCCCACGCAGCCGGGCGCCGGCGTCGTCGGCCTGCAGTGCGGCCAGACGCGTATCGAAGCGTGTGCGGAGCGTGTCGAGCGCCGAGCGCTGGGCCGCCCCTGCGGCGTCGAGCGCCTGGAGGATCGCGCCGTACTCCTCGGCCGACAGGATCACCGCCTCGGGCGTGTTGTGGTTCGTCACCACGACCTTGCCGCCGCGGGCGACGGTCTTCATCACCCCGCGCCAGCCGAGCTTCTTGACGTCGGACGCGGGCGTGCGCGGCAGCACGTCGAGGGCATCGAGTTTGAGAGACATGGTCACGGCGGTCGCTCCTGCAGCGGTCACGGGCCAATATACCCCAATTGGCCCATCTGGCCTTTCACGTGACGCCGCTCGCGCCGGCCGGCTCAGCGCCGGTTGAAATGCAGGACCAGCCACAGCCCCAGGGCGAGCAGGTTCACGCCCAGCGCCGCGGTCGATGGACCGGCCAGTGCCAGCCGGAAGGCCTCCGACGGCACCGACCAGTCGAGGTCCACGACCGTGCTGCGACCGAAGCGGACCTGCAGCGGCACCGTGGCGCCCGCGTGCCAAGCATAGCTCAGCCACGGTGTGGCGATGACCGGAATCTGCAGGGCCAGCGCGATCCGCGACAGGCGCGCGCCCAGCGCGTCGCCTTCGAGCAGCAGCACGCCGGCGATCATCGCGAACGTCGACAGCAGCAGGCCGATCACCAGGACCAGCACCGCGCCACCACCGGCCGCGCCGGAGGCCAGACGCAGCAGCGTGCTGGCGAGGCCGTAGAAACCACCGGCGATCTGCAGGATCGCGACGAGTCGAAGCAGCACGGACATGGGCGGCGCACCGGACAGGGCGGGCGATTGTGGCAATGTCGCCGCGCGCGCTCAAGGCGCGGCGGCAGGCTCGGCCACGCGCCACAGCACCGGCCATGCATCGGCGCTCAGACCCCCGCACGTCTGCATCTCGGCGTAGTGCGACAGCTGGAACGCCCGGCCATCGAACTGCCACGTCGCTTCGAAGCCGCAGTCGCCGATGCCGCGGCCCTTCGCGAACTGCGCGAGCGTGCCGGTGACGGCATCCAGGCCCGGGCTCACCAGCAGGTCGAAATCCTCGCTGGGGTGCACGCTGTCGTCGGAGAACTCCGGCGCGGGCAGGGTCAGTCGCGTGACGTCGCTGCCGTCGCGCGCCGCGCGGAACACCAGGCTCGATCCCTGATAGGCGCCGCTGTAGCAGCTGATGAAGACCAGTGCGTGATCCACATCGAGCGGATACGCGGCGTCCTCGCGCGAGACATCGAAATCGCCGCCGGCCGCGTTGCACTCCTGCGCGCGCAGCGCGGAGGTCTGCGACGCACGCACGCTGCGGGTCAGACGCGCGGCATCGGCGTCGGACAACGGCGGCGGTGCCGACGCGGGCCGCACCAGGACCGGCAGCGCCGGCGCCGCAGGGATGGCCGCGGGATCCCGATCCCCACGTCGCACCCACGCACCGGGCGTCTCGAGCCGCTGCTGGTGTTCGTCGATGTAGAGGAGCGCCGCATTGAGGCCCGACAACGACACGCTACGGTCCTGGTCGTCGCCCAGACGTGTGCCGTCGCGGACCAGATCGAGGAAGCGCGCGATCGCTGCAGGATCCTCGATGCGCAGGGCTGCGTTCTCACCGGCATCGCGCTGCCAGGGCAGCGCCGCAATCGCGGGTGCGACGATACCGTCCAGCTGCAATGTCGAGGCGTCCACGTCGGCCCACGGTGCACTGAGCAGCAGCACTTGCGCGCCATCGGCGCCAGCATCGCGGGTTAACGACAGCACCAGTCCCGGCGCGGCGTCGGTGACGCCGATCGCGGCGCAGCTGCGGACGTTGTCGCAGGCGACCGTGACGTCGCGGAAGGTCCGGTAGACCGGCGCGGCCGGCGTGCCGGCCGGTGCCGCGGGCCGTGCGGATGCGTCCGCGGAAGACGCGGCGTCGGTCTCCGGTGGCGCCGCAGGCGCGGCGCTGGATGCCGGCGTCTCCGCATCGCGCTGCGTGCACGCGCCCAGCGAAACCAGCAGCGCCACCAGAAGCACCGACTTGCGAGCAGCATTCGACATCGCGATGTTTCCAACGAAAGGGCCCGCAATGATGCGGGCCCGGGGTTCGAACGCGGTGAACGCGGAGGCGTCAGAGGATGTAGCGGCTCAGATCCTGGTCCTGCACCAGATCGCCCAGTTGCTGGTCGACGTAGGCACGGTCGATGAGCACGGTGCCGCCCTTGTCGGGCGCCTCGAAGCTCAGCGAATCGAGCAGGCGTTCGAGCACGGTGTGCAGACGACGCGCGCCGATGTTCTCCTGCCGCTCGTTGACGTGCGCGGCGATCTCGGCGAGCCGGTCCACCGCGTCCGGTGCGAACGTCAGGCCGACGCCTTCGGTCTTGAGCAGTTGCACGTACTGCGTGGTCAGCGCCGCCTTGGGCTCGGTGAGGATGCGGACGAAATCGTCCTTGGTCAGCGCGGTCAGTTCGACCCGGATCGGGAAGCGGCCCTGCATCTCGGGAATCAGGTCGCTGGGCTTGGCGAGGTGGAACGCGCCCGACGCAATGAAGAGGATGTGGTCGGTCTTCACCGAGCCGTACTTGGTGCTCACCGTGCTGCCTTCGACCAGGGGCAGCAGATCGCGCTGCACGCCTTCGCGGCTGACGTCTGCACCGCTCGACCCGCCTTCGCTGCGCTTGGCGACCTTGTCGATCTCGTCGATAAAGACGATGCCGTGCTGCTCGCAGGCTTCGATCGCCGCCTCGCGCACATCGTCCTCGTTGACCAGCTTGCCGGCCTCGTCCTCGACCAGCTGCGGACGCGCGGCGCGGATCGTCAGCTTGCGCTTGTGGGTCTTGCCGCCACCGAGATTGGCGAACATCTGCCGCAGCTGCTGGCCCATTTCCTCCATGCCCGGCGGGGTCATGATGTCCATGCCCTGCCCGGCGCTGAGTTCGAGTTCGATCTCGCGATCGTCCAGATCACCGGCGCGCAGCTGACGGCGCAGCTTCTGCCGCGTCTCCGATTCCTTCGACGACGGCTCGGCGCCGATATCGACGGTCGCGCTCTGCGCACCGAAACCGAACGCCGGCTGCGCGGCTTCGCGCTTGGGCAGCAGCGCATCGAGGATGCGGTCCTCGGCGCGGTCCTCGGCCTGCGTGCGCACGCGCACCTTGGCCTGTTCGCGGTAGAGCTTGACCGCCGTGTCGGCGAGGTCACGGATGATCTGCTCGACGTCCTTGCCGACGTAGCCCACTTCCGTGAAGCGCGTGGCTTCGACCTTGACGAACGGCGCATTGGCGAGCGTCGCCAGACGGCGCGCGATCTCGGTCTTGCCGACGCCGGTCGGGCCGATCATCAGGATGTTCTTGGGCATGACCTCGTTGCGCAGATCGTCGTCGAGCTGCGCCCGGCGCCAGCGGTTGCGCAGCGCGATCGCGACCGCGCGCTTGGCCGCGTTCTGGCCGACGATGTGGCGGTCGAGTTCCTGCACGATCTCGCGCGGGGTCATGGTCGAGGAATTGGCATTCGTCATGGGAATCGGGTGTCCGTAGAAGCGTGGGCGGGTGCGCGCGACCGGCCGGCGCATGCGACCCGGGGGATCGACACGCGCCGCCGCAGATCGATCACAGCTCTTCGACCACCACGTTGCGGTTGGTGTAGATGCAGATGTCGCCGGCGATGTTGAGCGACTCAACGGCGACGGTGCGCGCATCGAGTTCGGTATGCGCGAGCAGCGCGCGCGCGGCCGACAGCGCGTAGGAGCCGCCGGAACCGATCGCGATGATGCCGTCGTCGGGTTCGATGATGTCGCCGTTGCCGCTGATGATCAGCGAGGTCTCCGCATCGGCGACCGCGAGCAGCGCCTCGAGCTTTCCGTAGCGGCGATCGGTGCGCCAGTCCTTGACCAGCTCCACCGCGGCGCGCACCAGCTGGCCGCCGTGCTGCTGCAACTTGCCTTCGAACAGTTCGAACAGGGTGAACGCATCGGCGGCGGCGCCGGCGAATCCGGCGAGCACCTTGCCGCCTTCGCCCAGACGACGCACCTTACGCGCGTTGCCTTTCATGATGGTGTGGCCGAGCGTGACCTGGCCATCGCCGGCGACGACCACCTTGCCGCCCTTGCGGATCGACACGATCGTCGTGGCGTGGAATACGTTGGGATTCTGGCTGGGGTCCATGCGGCCTCCAAGGATCGAATCCACTGGATGGGGCCGCACCCGCCCGGATCAAGGCATCCGGGGCTGCGTCAGGGCGTCGCGTTGGCCGCAGGCCCGCGCACGTGGCGATCGAGCCGGCGTCCCGCGCGCACGCCCAGTACCGTCGCGATGCCGGAGACGACGATCGCCATCGCGTTCGCACTCGCCGCATCGGCGAAGGTGAACTGCCCGCCACCGAGGCGCTGCACCACCAGCACGCTCGACAGCCAGCCCACCGCCCACAGCACCAGCGCCGCGCGCATGAACGGCTGCCGCGCGGCGAAGGCACTGCCGGTCGACGACAGCACCCCGGCCTGCACCGCAGTCGACACGGGAGCCACGCCGGACGGCACCGGCGGAAACAGCGACGCAGCCAGCAGGCCCAGCAGCATCTGCAGGGAGACCGACACGGCCAGACCGATGACTGTGCGCAGGCTCATGGGATGGTTTTCAAGATCTAAAGGCGGCGTAACCTAAGCCGAATCAGCCCTTGACGGGTGAGAGACAGGCCTCGACCGGGTCGTCCGGCACGACGACATGGCCCAGGGGCTGCCGGCCGTCGGGGTGCTCTCGCTCGATGCGGTAGCGGCCGGGCGACAGCCACAGCGACGCGATGCGGGCATCCTTCGGGACGCGCATCTGATCGCGTGCGATCGCAAGCGCCGGATCGCCCGACGCGAAGGCGCGCAACAGGGTTTCACCTTCTACCGGCGCGATGCAGATCGCGGTCTGCGCACCGAGCACCGACTTCGCGGCTTCGACCGCTGCCGAGGGATGCAGGACCATCAGATCGGCATCTCCAGAGCCGCGTACGGGCGCGCCATCACGCCACGCGACCTGCGCCGATGCGGACTGCATCGGCCATTCCTCCACGCTGTCTGGACACGCTGTCGCGGACTGCTGGATCGTCAGCGGTTCGATGCCGGTGTCCGCGATGAAACGCGCGGCCATCCAGCCATCCTCGGCCACTTTGGAAATGTGCGAGCCCCCGGCATACACGAGCAAGCGGCGTCCGGGATTGTGCTCGAGCCAGTCGGCGAGATTGCGCGCTTGCCCCGCCTCGCGCGCAGCGCGATCGTTGCCGTTCATCGCCTCGTAGTGGACGAAGTCCCAGCCCAATGCCTGTGCGCGACGCAATGCGGCAGCAAATACGGGATCTGGCGTGTAGAAGCCGATACCAACATCCACCGGACCGCGCTGGAGCTGCGCGGGCGCCTTGCGATTCAGGGTTTCTGCGGCGAGCGCATCGAAACCCTGTGCATGCAGGCGCTCGATCAAACGCAGGAGGAAGGCGCGATGGACCGTACGGAAGTGCGATTCGTTGAGCATCACCACCCGACGCCCGGACGCCGCCTCCGTGATCGCGTCGAGCGCATCGCGGTACTCGGCGCCATCGGGAAACGCGCTCCGGCCGAACAAGGTGCAGCCCCCAGTCTCATCACCGACGAACACGCCGAGCTGCGCCGCCACCTGATCCATCGCCGGCATCTGCCGCACACCGTGCAGAGCGGCAAGCGGCCGATTCTCCTGCAGCCGCTGGTACCAGTCGGACGGCGGCTCGGCTGCGGTCGTCGTCGCGCACGCGACGAAGATCAGAGACGCGACCCATCGCGCTGCAGTCGGGGATATCGGCATGACGGCTTCCTCCATGAAGTCGTTGTGGGATCAGGCCTTGCGCCGCTTCGCCCGCGGATGCGCGGCGTCGTAGACCTTGGCCAGATGCTGGAAATCGAGATGGGTGTAGATCTGCGTGGTCGCGATGTCGGCGTGACCCAGCAGTTCCTGCACGCCGCGCAGATCGCCCGAGGATTCGAGCACGTGGCTCGCGAACGAATGCCGCAGCAGATGCGGATGCACGCGCTTGAACAGGCCCTGGCGCTGCGCCAGCAAGCGCAGGCGCAACTGCACGGCGCGGGCGGTGATCGGCGCGCCGCCACGGCCGGGGAACACCGGCGTCTCCGGCGTGCCGCCGCTTTCGCTGCGCCAGTCGATCAATGCGCGCAGGGCATGACTGCCGACCGGCACGCTGCGCTGGCGGTTGCCCTTGCCGAGCACGGTCACCAGACCACCGTCGAGATCCAGCGCGCGCCAGCGCAGGCCGACCAGCTCCGATAGGCGCAGGCCCGACGAATAGAACAGTTCCAGCAGCGCGCGATCGCGCAGGCCCAGCGGCGCGTCGACCGGCACTTCGACCAGTTGCGTGGCCTCGTCGACGTCGAGCACCTGCGGCAGCTTGCGCGGCGCTTTGGGACCACGCACGCCCGACGCGGGATTCGCGGTCACGTTCCCGTGCTTAAGCAGCCACTGGTAGAAGCTGCGGCATGCCGACAGCCGGCGCTGCAGGCTCTTGGGCGACAGGCCGCCGCGATGGCCGGCCGCGACGAATGCGCGGATGTCCTCCTCCTGCAGGCCGCGCAGATCGCCGCGCGCCTGCACATCCGTCCAGTCGACCAGCGCGGTCAGGTCGCGGCGGTAGGCGTCGAGGGTGTGCACCGACATCCGCCGCTCGATCTGCAGATGGTCGAGGAACGCGTCGACGTCGGCGTGCATGCGCGTGCGCTCAGGCGGCGGTGTCGAACCGTCGCATCGCGGTGGCGAACGCCTCGCACATCATGCGCAGGAACAGCGTGCCCATGCCCGGATAGAAGCGGTTCGCGTCGCGGCTGCCCACCGCCACCAGGCCGACACCGGCCAGCGGCAGCAGCGCGCTCGACTGCACCTCGTCGACGCGCGGGCCGTACAGCAACGACTGCTTGTCCGGATGCAGGCGGCCGCACAGCGGCTCCTCGTCCTTGAGACAGTCGACGAAGGGCTGCAACAGGCGGTCGTCACGCGCGACGACCTGCAACCAGTCCTCCTCCAGTCCTGGCACCGGCGCGAACAGCACGAGGCGCACCAGATCGCCGTTGAAGTCTTCCGCCAGCGTGGCGGCGAGCGCGCGCACGGTGGACGCGGCGTCGGACTGGCGCATCAGCGCCAGCGTGAGCTGGTGGGTGCGCACCGCGAGACGTTCGTTCTCCTGCGAGATCGCATAGAGGTCGCGCAGGCGCTTGGACAGTTCGCGGTTCTTGTCGCGCAGCACTTCCAGCTGGTAGCTCGCCAGCGATGCCGCCGGCCCGTCCTCGCGCGGCACGACCAGCGTCAGCGCCAGATCCGGGAACTGCTGCAGGAACGTCGGGTGACGACGCAACCAGGTGGCGACTTCGTGTGCGCCGAGTTTCTCGGTCGTTTCGCTCATCACAACTCCCCTTCGAAAACGAATGCGGCCGGACCGGCCATCGACAAGGTGACATCGTCGGCCGGCCAGTCGATCTGCAGCGTGCCGCCGGGCAACGAGACCGCGACCTCGCGCCCGGTGCGACCCCGCCGCGCGAGCACCGCGACGGCCGCGCACGCACCACTGCCGCAGGCCAGCGTCTCGCCGACGCCGCGCTCGAACACGCGCAGGCGGATGCGGTCATCGGCGATCACCTGGGCGAAGCCGACGTTGACCGATTCGGGAAACCACGGCGAGGCCTGCAGCGCGCGGCCGATGTGTTCGACGTCCGCAGAATCGACATCGTCGACTTCGATCACCGCATGCGGATTGCCCATCGACGCCGCGCCGAAGGCGAGCCTGCCCACGCCCTCGACCGGCAGCGTGTACAGCGGCAGCGGCGTGTCGACGCCGGCCATCGGAATCCGCGCGGGCGCGAACACCGGCACACCCATCGCGATGCGGTAGCCGTCGCCGGCCCGCGTGACCGCGTGCAGACCGGCCGGGCTCTCCAGCACGAAGGCCTCCGTGTCCACCCCGTCGCGGACCAGCCACGCGGCGACGCAGCGCGCGCCGTTGCCGCACTGCTGGGACGCCGACCCGTCCGCGTTCCAGATGCGGTAGCGCGCGACCGCGCCGGACGCGCGCGGGGTTTCGATGGTGAGGATCTGGTCGCAGCCGACGCCGGTGTGGCGGTCGGCCAGCGCGCGACACTGCGTGGCATCGGGCGGCGGCAGATCGCCGCGCAGGTCCAGCACGACGAAGTCGTTGCCGGCACCGTGCATCTTGGTGAAGCGCAGCGGGGACACGGTCCGGACCATCAGCAACGGCAGGCGGGCGAACGGGTGTCGCGAGGAATCACGGCGTTCCGGTGGCCGGCGGCACGTCGCGGATCATCGGCACCGGCGGCGTGCCGGTCGCATCGTCGGTGGCACTGTCGGTCGTGCCGTCGTCGGTGGCCTCTGCGTCGGCATCGTCCTCCCACGCCGCGTCTTCTTCGGCGTCGAGCTGTTCCTGGGTCGGAATCGACGACTTGAAGATGTAGCGGCCACGGTCTTCCGGCGGCACCTGGCGGGGCTGCAGGAGATCGGCCTTGTTGCCGCAGGCGGACAACAGCAGCGTGGCGGCGAGCATCGGCAGAAGAGGACGGGTAGGCATGCGCGGAAGTGTAGCCCGCCGCGTCGCGGTCGACACCACCGGCGATGCCGTTCAGATGACCGCGCGGTGACGGCGCACCAAGGGTCGCCCCCAGATTGTCCGGGTCCGAGGCGCCGCCCAGACTTGCGCGCATCCGCGCCGACAGGACCGCACGATGGGCATTCTCGATGGGCTGGGCAACGCCGCCTCGCAGGCGGGCGGGTTCTTCAAGGGCGCCGGCGAAGTGCTCTGGGAGACCGGCGAAGGCGTGGTCACGCTCGGCGGCAACGCGCTCAAGACGAGTTACGACCTGGGCCCCGCGGGCTTCGCCGTCGATGGTGTGACCGGGCTGTACGAGCGTGCCACCGGCGACACGCTCGATGCGCCGGCGTGGCTGCCGTCGGCCGCGCGCGGCGGTGAGCGGATGGAAGCGGCCGCCGAGGTCGTCTCCACCCTCGCCCGCAATCCCGGACTGCTGGTCGACGCCGTGGTCGAGCCGATCAAGGCCGACTGGCAGGCCGGCCACTACGGCGAGGCCATCGGCCGCGGCGCGACCGAACTGGTGCTGGCCGTGGTCGGCACCAAGGGCGCCGACAAGGCGGCCAAGGGCGCGAAGGTGGCCGATGCGGTCGAGACCGCCGCCGACGCCACCCGCGCGAGCGGGCGCGTGGACGATCTCGGCGATGCCGGTCGCACCACCGCGGCGCACGGCGCCGACGAGACGGCCCTAGGCGACATCCTCGCCGACGCCGACACCGGCCGCACCGTCGGCGGGCGCCCGGTGCTGGCGTTCGAATCGATGGACGACTTCAACCTCGCCGCGAACGCCGCACGCCCGGACACCGTCTACGAATTCGGCGCCTACCGCTGGACCACCGACGACCAGGCGCGCGTGATCCGCGCCGAAGGCCGCGTCGATCTCGAGCCGGTGGGCCGCAACGACGCCGGCCTGCAGCGCGACATCGGCAACGAAGGTCGCGACACCGACGTCGGCTTCCACGTCATCGCCGACCGGCTCGCCGGACCGACCAACCGCCTGAACGTGGTGCCGGGCAACGGCAAGCCGATCGGCGACGGCCTGCCGAACCTCAACAACGGCGACTACAAGCGCTTCGAGAACGAGCTGGCGCGGCTGGCCGGCGACGGGCACGCGGTGGATATGCGGGTATCGCCCCAATACAATCCGGGCAACACCAGCAACCGTCCCGACACCTTCGTTGCGGAATATCGCTTGGATGGCGGCGACTGGATCGACCAGACCTTCCCCAACAAGTGATGCGCACACGCCATGGATGATCTCAACGCCGCCTATGCCGACACCGTGCGTGCCGTCGCGGCGAGCGTCCGCGACGTGAACGACGGCGAATGGGGCGCGCGTGACTGGCTGCGCCTGGTGGTCGATTTCGAATCGCTGTCCGAGGACGGCGGCGCGCCGCGCACCAGCAGCATTTCGTTCGCGATCGCGCGCGCAGGCGACGGCCCGCTGGAGAAGGTCGCGTTCCGCCTGTCGCCCGAAGCCAAGGCCGGCTTCGCGCAGATCGGCCGGATCATGCACGCGCAGAAGGGCCAGGACTGGACCACGAGCACGCTGGTCGTCGAGCGCGACGGCCAGTACGACTTCCAGTTCGGCTACACCGCGCCGTACCGCCTGTCGGGCAACCTCAACGACACGCGCTATCGCGACTACCTCGAGCGCTACAAGGCCGAGACCGGCGCGCCCTAGGGATCACGCTGCCGGCGGCTCCGGCCGCAGCCACAGCCAGATCGCCACCGCGGCCATGCACGCGATCGGCAACGCGGTCATCCACCAGCGATGGGCGGGAATCCACAGCATCAGCGCGAGCAGGATCGCGGCGCAGACCGTCATCGTGCCGGTCGCGAGCCACTTCGCGCGGCGGCTGACCGCGCCATGCGCCTGCCAGTCGCGGATGGCCGGACCGAATCGTGGATGCGCGAGCAGCCAGCGATGCAGGCGATCGGAACCGCGCGCGGCGGCCCAGGCCGAGATCAGCACGAACACCGTCGTCGGCAGGCCCGGCACGAACACGCCGACGATGCCCAGCCCGAGGCTGGCGTAGGCCAGCAGCCACCAGGCCCAGCGGAAGCGCGCGCGTCGTTGCATGACGCATTCTATGCGCGGCGCCCGTGAGCGCCGCGCGGCCTGCACCGCTCAGTCGACGCGGGTCGCGTCGGGCACGCGCGCCGGATCGGCCGCCGACTGGGGGACGCGGCGGATCTTGGAGATGTCGTAGCCCAGCGCACTGATGCGCGCCATGTGCGCCGCGTAATCGGATTCCGGGATCGACGGCGTACGCGCCATCAGCCACACGTAGTCACGCTTGCTGCGCCCGACGATGGTCTGCTGGTACGCGTCGTCGACGTAGACGATCACGTACTCGGCCTTGATCGGCCAGACGAACTGCATGCCCCAGATCGCATTGCCGGTGCCTTCGCGCACCGTGCCGGTGGGGTGCATGGTCTTGATCTTCTCGTCGAAGCCGCCGTCGCGATAGCGGAACGTCGTGTCGACCTTGCCGTCCTCGCGCAGCGTGTAGGTCTCCACCGAATCGAAGGCCTCCTTCTCGAGGCGCGTCGGGATCTGCGCGATGACGTACCAGTCGCCCATGAAGCGCGGTACATCGACGTGCGCGACCGGGGGAATCTGTTCCTTCACATTGCCGCCTCCACAGGCCGCGAGCATGCCGGTGGCGATGCCCGCGAAAATCAGGCCAGCGGCAAACCGCCGGTTCGAAGTCGCCATGAAACCCCTCCTGCCGTGAGTGCGGCGTCGGTCGCGGTCAACCCGCGCGTGAGAACCGGTAATGCGCGACCAGCCACTGCTGGCCACGCTCGTATCCGAACAGCTCGGCGCAGGACATCCAGAACATGCGCCAGCGCTGGAACCACAGCTTCGCCCCGTCCGCGCCGTAGGCCTGCTCGAGCACGCGCATCACGGCATCGCGGTTGCGGTCCTGGTTGGCGAGCCAGTGGTTGGAGGTCTTTTCATAGTGCGTGCCGTCGAGCAGCCAGCGCTGTTCGATGCCGAGATCGCCCTGCTGGAAATGCAGCAGCGTGTCCGCCGCCGGCATCAGGCCGCCGGTGAAGAAATGCCGGCCCATCCAGTTGTCCTCGCCCGCGGTCTCGTAGGGATACATCAGCGTGCGGTGCGCGAAGATGTGCACGAACAGCTTGCCGCCCGGTCGCAGCCACGTGCCGATGCGCGTCATCAGGGTCTGGTAGTTGCGCATGTGCTCGAACATCTCGATCGACACCACGCGGTCGAAGGCCCCGGTGTCGAGCGACAGCTCGTTCACGTCACAGGTGATCACCCGCACGTTGCCCAGGCCGCGCGCCTTGCACTGCGCTTCGATGTGCTGGCGCTGCGGGCGCGAGTTCGAGACGGCGGTGATGCGCGCGCCGGGAAACTGCTCGGCCATCCACAGCGTCAGCGAACCCCAACCGCAGCCCAGTTCGAGGATGTCCTGCCCGTTGGCGAGCTCCGCGCGGGCGCCGTACAGCGCCAGCATCGCGTCTTCGGCTTCGTCGAGCGTCTCGTTGCCGGTCGGGTAGTAGCAGCTGCTGTACTTGTAGCGGCGCCCGAGGCACAGCGCGAAGAATTCCGGCGGCAGTTCGTAGTGCTGGGTGTTGGCCGCATCGGTGTGGATGGCGACGGGACTGGTGCGCAGCGACTGCAGCAGCGTGTCGAAGCGCGTCGACTGCGCCTCCATGCTGCCGGCCGTTTCTTCGGCCAGTCGTTGCGCGCACAGGCGACGGATGCCCAGGCGCAGCGCCGCATCGGGCACCAGTCCGCGTTCGGCCATGCCGATCAGGCCGGGCGCGGCGGTGTCGCGTTCGAGTTCGGGGCGAGCCACGGCATTCATGCGGACGGTCCTCTGGAGTCGGATTTGGGGAACCACGGAAACAGCATCGGCGTGGTGCGCTGGTAGTCGCGGTAGTCGTCCCCGCGCGTCCGCAGTGCCTGCTGTTCGGTATAGGGAATGCCACTGACATAGCGCAGGAACAGGTACATCACCACCGGTCCGGCCAGCGCGAGCCACCACAGCGGCGAACCCGCCGCGAGGACCACGTAGGTCAGCCAGTGCAGCCATTCGAAGAAGTAGTTCGGATGCCGCGAGTAGCGCCACAGGCCATCCCTGCAGGTCTTGCCGCGGTTGGCGGGATCGGCGCGGAAGTCGGCCAGCTGCCGATCGGCCACCGCTTCACCGCCGACGCTGATCAGCCAGACCGCGATCGCGGCGAGCAGACCGAGCGAGGAGACGGGATTGGCCGCCACCGCGAGGAACGGCACCGCGAACAGTACGATCAGCAGCGCCTGGGCCTGGAAGAACAGGAAGAACTTGCGCTGGTCGCCGTGCCAGTGCGTGCGCAGATAGGCGTAGCGGCCATCCTCGTCCTCGCTGCGCACGCGCTTCCACAGATGCGCCGCCAGGCGCAGGCCCCACAGCCCGCCGAGCACGGCGAGCAGGATCCGTGGCAGCGGCGCGCCATCGCCCAACAACGCGACCACGACCGCCGCGCCGCCGACGCCACAGGCCCACACCACGTCGACGATGCCGGCGTTGTCACGGGCCTTCTGCCAGCGCCAGGCGCCGGTCATCGCGATCGCGGCGAGCGCCCAGACCACCAGCAGCGTCCACAGCGGGCTCATGACGCCACCAACCGCACATGGTCCGGCTTGCCGAACAGCAGGTGGGACACGCCGATCGAGCGCTCGCGGAACCCGCCCTCGCAATACGCCAGATAGAACGTCCACATGCGCTCGAAGCGCCGGTCGAATCCCTGCCGGCGCACCTCCGGGAGCTGCGCCAGGAACCGCTCGCGCCAGATCTGCAGCGTGCGCGCGTAGGAGGGACCGAAATCGTCCTGCTGCAGCAGCTGCAGATCGCTGGCCGCGGTCTTGGCCTGCAGCATCGCGCTGATCGAGGGAATGAAGCTGCCGGGGAAGATGAAGCGCTTGATGAAGTCGACCGAATCGCGCGCCTGCGCGTAGCGGTGGTCCTCGATGGTAATCGCCTGGACCAGCGCGGTGCCGTCGGGCTTGAGCAGGCTGCCGAGCTTGCCGAAATACGTCTCGAGATACTGCGCGCCGATCGCCTCGATCATCTCGATGGAGACCAGCTTGTCGTAGGTGCCCTCGAGGTCGCGATAGTCCTCCAGCAGCAGCGTGACACGCTCCTGCAGACCGGCCTCGGCGATCCGCGCGCTCGCCAGCGCATGCTGCTCGCGCGAGATCGTGGTGGTGGTGACGTGGCAGCCGTAGTGCTGTGCGGCGTGCAGCGCGAAACCGCCCCAGCCGGTGCCGATCTCGACCACGCGGTCGCCCGGCCGCAAGGCCAGACGCGTACAGATGCGGTCGAGCTTGCGCGTGGACGCGGTTTCCAGCGTGTCGTCCTCGCGTTCGAACAGCGCGGAGGAATACATCAGGTCCGGCGAGAGGAACAGCGAGAAGAAATCGTTGCCGAGATCGTAGTGCGCGGCGATGTTGCGGCGGCTGCCGTCGCGCGTGTTCCGGCGCAGCGCGTTCCAGCCGCGCATCGCGAGCCCGCCAAGGCGCGCGATGCCGGTTTCCATGCCGTCGAGCAGATCGCGGTTGCGCACCAGCAGGCGCACCAGGCCGACCAGATCGTCGCAATCCCAGTGTCCCTCCATGTAGGACTCGCCCGCACCGACGCTGCCGTTGGCGGCCACCAGGCGGTAGAACGCGGGATCGTGCACGCGCACGTGCACCGGTCGGATCGTCGCGTCGCCGAAGGTCTCGCTGCCGAGTGCGTCATCGAGCCGCAGCGCGTCGCCTTCCATCCGGGCGAACTGGGTGACAAGGCGCGCACGCAGAGCCCGCTCGAGCGCGCCGGGCGGGCGCAGCGTCGCATGGGCGGCGATCTGGTTCATCGGGAAGGCTCCTGTTCGGTCCGCGGCAGACGCGGGTGGTCGTGCACCGGATTGCGCTTGAGCCAGAGACGCAGCGCCTGCCAGTGGATCGCGGCGACGACCTGTGCGGTCATCGCGGGGTAGCGCCACAGCACGCGCGCAAGCGAGCCCGCGTCCAAGGGTCGCCGTTGCAGTGTCATCGTGGCGTCGAATTCGCGCACGTCATCGCGCAGCACGTCCATGTGGATGTGCAGATCCTCCACCGGTGGCGTCAGCCGCCAGCGGTAGCGGTGGTCCATCGCCATGAACGGCGAGACGTGGAAGACCTTGTCGAACGCCCACTGCAGCGCGCGGCCGTGCCGTTCGGCATCCGCGGCCGGCAGCACGTAGGCATGGCGCTCCTTCCACGGCGTATTGGTGATCTCGGCGACGATGCAGTCGAGCGTCGTGCCATCGGCGCGATAGCAGTAGTAAAAGCTCACCGGGTTGAACACGAATCCGAAGTAGCGCAGATGCGTGAGCAGCCGGATCGGGCCGTCGGGCCTGCGTCCCAGTGCGGCTTCGACGCGCAGGCGCACGGCCTCGGCGAGCGGCACGTCGGTCGGGCCGAGGTAATCGGCGCGGCGGAACCGGGCCAGTGCCGGGCGTCGGGTCGACCACAGCCAGCGGCCCTCGAACACGCGATCGAGCTCGTCGAGATCGAGCCACAGCTGCGCGACGCGGTAGGAAAATGCGTGCGGCACCGGGTGGTAACGGCGATGGCGCACCACGCCTTCGTAGACCGCGCTGTGCAGCCCCGGGGCCGGCGTCGCGCGAATGCCGTCGCCGCTCATGCGACGGCGCTCACGGGCCGCGGCGCCGCCGGTTCGCGGGCTGCGTCGGCCAGTGGTCCGACTCCGAACGCACGCGCGACCTGGGCCGCGCTGCGGATGCCGTCTTCGTGGAATCCCCAGCCCCAGTACGCACCGGCGTACCAGGTCCGGCGCGTGCCCTGGATCTCCTCGCGGCGGCCCTGCGCAGCCACCATCGCCGCGTCGTAGACCGGGTGCGCATAACGCATGCGCGCAAGCACGCGCGCCGGATCGATCGCACCGCTGCGGTTGAGCGTGACCACCAGCGGCTCGGGCGCATCGAGGCCTTGCAGCTGGTGCATGCAGTAGCTCACCGTGCACGCCGCACCGGGCGTGGCGGGAATGTGCGCGTTCCACGCCGCCCAGGCCTTGCGGTTGCGCGGCAGCAGACGTGCATCGGTGTGCAGCACCGTCTCGTTGTGCTGGTAGCGGATCGCGCCAAGGATGTCGCGCTCGGCGGCATCGGCATCGTCGAGCAGGGCGAGTGCCTGGTCGCTGTGGCAGGCCAGCACGACCTGGTCGAAACGCTCGCTGCCGGCGGCGGACGTCACGAGCACGCCCTCGGCATCGCGGCGGACCGCATCGACGGGACAGCCGACGCGCTCGGTCACCGACCAGCGGGCGCGCAGCGCATCGATGTAGCGCGACGACCCGCCGCGCACCACACGCCACTCCGGCCGGCCGCTGAGCTGCAGCATGTGGTGGTTGGCCATGAACTGCACGAGATAGCGCGCCGGAAACTCGAGGATGCCGGTGCTCGGCGACGACCACAGCGCCGAGGCCATCGGCACCAGATGCAGATCACGGAACGCGGCGCCGTAGCGATTGGCCTGCAGGTATTCGCCGAGTGTCGGGCCGGCATCGTCACTGTCGAGCAGTGCCGGCGCCTCGCGATAGAACCGTCGCAGGTCGCGCAGCATGCCCCAGAAGCGCGGCGACGCCAGGTTGCGCCGCTGGCAGAACAGGGTGTCGAGCGTGGTCGCGTTGTACTCCAGCCCGTCCGCTTCGTTGTGCACCGAGAAACTCATCGTCGTCGGCTGCGAGGCGACGTCCAGCGATTCGAACAGCCCGCTCAGCAGCGGATAGTGCGCCGGATTGAAGACGATGAAGCCCGTGTCGACCGCGAACCGCTGACCGCCCACCTGCACGTCGTGCGTGTGGGTATGGCCGCCAAGCCGCGTGTCGGCCTCGAACAGCGTCACCGCATGACGCTGCGACAGCCACCACGCGGTGGACAGACCGGCAATGCCGGACCCGACGACGGCGATGCGCTGCGTCATGCGCGCGCCTTGTCGTGCACCCAGGCAGGCACCGGCTTGAGATCACGCACCAGGCCGACCCACGACATCAGTTTGAGGCCGTACCAGGTCAGATCGATCTCCCACCAGCGGAACCCCTGGCGCACGGTGCCCGGGAAGAAGTGATGGTTGTTGTGCCAGCCTTCGCCGAAGGTCAGCAGCGCCAGCCAGACGTTGTTGCGGCTGTCGTCGCCGGTGTCGAAGCGCTGGCTGCCGAAGCGGTGGGACAACGAATTGATCGTCACCGTCGCGTGGAACAGCGCCGTGGTGGAGATGAAGAAGCCCCAGACCAGCATCTGCCCGCCACTGGTGCCCAGGCCCGGCGCCACGCGTTCGAGCAGCGCGCCCAGGCCGTACAGCGCGACCGCGAGCAGCACCGGTACCAGCGTGTCGAAGCGGTCGAGCCAGCGCAGCTCCGGGAACTTCGCCAGGTCCGGAATGCGCGACCAGTCGGTGCGGAAGCCTTCGCGGGTCAGGAACCAGCCCATGTGGCTCCACCAGAAGCCGTGGACGCGCGGCGAATGCGGATCCAGTGCGGTCTCGGTATGCCGATGGTGATTGCGGTGATGCGCGGCCCACCACAGCGGACCACGCTGCACGCACGACGCACCGATCAGCGCGAACACGAACTGCACCACGCGCGAGGTGCGGAACGTGCGATGCGAAAAGTAACGGTGGTAGAAACCCGTCAACGCGAACATCCGGATCGCGTACAGCGCCACCGCCACGATCACCGCGATGGGCGACACGCCGACCCAGAACGCCAGCAGGCAGGCGAGATGCATCGCCACGAACGGCGTCGCGCGCAGCCAGTCGATCCGGTCGTCGCCTTCGCGCACGTCGTTGGCTTGCGCGCCGGTATCGAACCAGCGGCCCAGACTTGCGCGCAACGTGCGGGTGCCGGTCGCGCTGCGGCCGGGATCGCTCGACATTGAAAGACTCCTGCGGATGTGGCTTACGGGAAATACGCGCAGGCGCGTGGAACGGATGCACGCCGCATCCCTGCGTTCACGCGCGCACGTGGCGCGCCGCGATGTCCGGCGGCCTGCGCCGCCGGTTGGGGATCGCTTAGATGCGCAAGGCGCCGCTGGCGACGACGGGACCCGTGGGGGCGTTCCCTGGCGAGCCACCCGGCGGCTCCAGCGACACCGCCAGCGTGGCGCCCGTGACCAGCGCAGCCTGCAGCGCGGCGGGCACTTCGACCGCATGCGTCCGGTCGTGCGGCAACAGACCGAGCGAGGTCGGCGCGCCGCCCTCGGGGATCAGCCACAACTCGGCCACGCGCCCTGCCGCATCGACATCGGCGGGCACCGGCACGACCAGCACCCGGCCCTGCCCGGCATCCACCGACGCCAGCCACGCCGGCGAGCCGTCTTCATGCGCGAGCGTGGTGACCGGCAGCGCATCGATGGCGGGTGCAGGTGCAGGCGCGGGCACCGGCGCAGGCGTCGGCGCGACCACCACCGGCGACGCGCGCTCGTCGTCGACAGGCATGCGGCCGGCCAGCACCGCGACGATCGCGACCACGGCCGCCAACGCCGTGGCGCCGCGCCAGAAACCGGTGCTGTGCCACAGACCCTCGGGCCGTGCCGCCACCGGCGTCCAGCCCAGGGCGGTGCGGATCCGCGGCCAGACGTGCGCGGGCACATCGGCTGCCGGAAACTCGGCGAACCACGGCGCAAGCCGCACGTCCCATTCGGCCACCAGACGCGCGAAGCCCGGATCCCGGGCGATGCGCGCTTCGGCCGACGCGCGCGCCGGCGCGTCGAGCACACCGAGCACGTACTCGCCGGCGAGCAGATCCGCCCGCGGCGGCTCGGGACCACCGTTGTCGTCGATGTCGAAGTCGAGGTCGCGCACGTTCATGGCTCCAGGCACGTCCGCAGCTGCAGCAGGCCACGGCGGATCCAGCTCTTGACCGAACCCAGCGGCGAGCCCACGCGCTGCGCGAGTTCTTCGTAGGTGGCACCGTCGAAGAACGCAGCACGGATCAGTCGGCGACGGCGCGGCTCCAGGGTGTCGAAACAGGTGTCCAGGCGCGCGCGGTCACCCGCGCGTTCACTCGACTCCAGCGGCGTGTCGCCGTCGTCGGGCATCGCCTCGATGAGTTCGACCGGCGCGAGCTGGTGCTGCGGGCGCGCGCGCAACCGGTCGATCGCGGTATTGCGGGCGATCGTCGCCAGCCAGGTCGCTGCCGCGGCGCGCGCGGGATCGAACTGCGCGGCCTTGCGCCAGATGCGCACATAGACATCCTGCAGCGCGTCTTCGGCTTCGCCGCGGTCGTGCAGCACCCGGATGCAGATGCCGAGCAGCCGCGAAGCGCTGGCGCGGTACAGCGATTCGAACGCGCGCTGGTCGCCTTCGGCCACCTGGCCCAGCCAGTGATCCAGGCCCGGCTGTTGCGCTGTGGCGATCGCATCGTGCTGTGGCATCCGGCGCACGCATCCCGAGAAATGATGGACCGCCATCCTCACAGCGGCCCGCCGTTCGCGCAAGCGCGGTCGTGCGGATCGCCGGCGGCGGCCAGTGCGGGGGGCGGCGGACGTCAGGTGGCGCATCGGCCTGTCAACGGTTCGGCCAGCGCGGCGGCGACTTCGGTCGCCGCGACGCGGCTCGGTGGCTGGACGGGAAACACGATCCGCACCTCGCGCGGTTTGCCGCGCGCATCGCGCACCGTGCCGGGACCCGCGAACTCGCGCAGCCGCCGGTCCTCGAGCCCGTATTGCAGCTCGATGGGGGCGACCGCGAAGCCGAACCAGCGATCCACCGACATCCGCAACCGGCGTACGCCGCCGGCGTCGTCCACTTTTTCCACGCGCACCGGCATGAACGTGAGACGTTCGGGCAGCAGGAACGACAGCCGCTGCGGCGATTCGCCCAGCGCCGACCAGCGTGCGCGCACGGCGGCGTCGAAGCCGGCATCGATCACCGCGCCCTCGGTCGCAGGCAGTGCCGCGGTGCGCGGCGCGGCATCGCCGCGCTGGACGAAGATTTCGCGCGCGCCGCCCTGGGTGCGCACGCCTTCGCGGTAGCCGCTGCGCGCATCGATGAAGGCGAAGTCCGGCTGCGCGGCGACGCCCTGGGTGCGCACCACCTTGCGCGCGAACGCCGCGCCGTCCGGGCACCGGTACAGCACGACGCGGCGCGCGGCATCGCCGTCGTGATCCTGGTAATGCACTTCCCGATACAGCAACCGACCGTCATCGCGCGCCAGTGCGCGTGCTTCCTCCCGCTCGGCCGCCACCAGCGGCGATGCCACCAGCAGGCATGCGGCCAGCGCAGCGCATCGCACGCGCGGACGGACGGCAGCTTCGACGACGGACAGTGGCATGGGCGGCTCCCGTGATGAGGTTCACGGGACGTACGCCGGCATTGCGGGGCGCGGATGCAGTCGGTTCAGCGCGCGTCCACCGCGCGGCGCGCGAGTGCGGGATCGTCGGCGAACAGACCATCGACGCCCGCATCGAGGAACGCCCGCATCTCGGCGATGGCGCCGGCCTCGTTGCGCGCATCGGGACCGCCGTGACGCAATCCGAGCGGCAGATAGCGATTTTCGGGACGGAAGGTGTAGGGCATGACCTGCAGGCCGGCGGCGTGCGCATCGGCCACCAGCGTGGTCGCCTCGAACCGGCCATCGGCGATCTGCGACTTGTGCGGTCCCAGCAGCGCTGCGTACGTCGCGATCGCACGCAGGCCGTCCGGGGTCAGCATGTCGCGGTCGCGCAGATCGCTGCGAGCGGCGTCGCCATCCGCCGGACGCGCGCGCGGATCGCCGATCAGCTGGAGCAGGCGCAGGTCGGGCAGCACCGGCGCGGCGATGTCGCGCAGCGTGCGCAGGCTGGTCGATTCGAACGACTGCACGACCAGCGGCACGCGCGTGGCGATGTCGTGTTCCGCGAGCACGTCGATCAGCGCCTGTTCCATCGGCAGGCCGATCGCGCGGAAGTGCGTGGGGTGCTTGAGTTCCGGGATCAGGCCGACCTGACGGCCCGACGTGCGCACCAGATCGTCGAGCAGCGCCAGGATCTCGTGCAGCGTGGACACCGGGAACCGGCGGTCGTGCGCATCGCCGCGCAGGGCCGGCATCGGTTCACGGGCACGCAGCGTCTTCAGCTCGGACAGGGTGAAGTCCTCGGTGAACCAGCCGGTGATGGCGCGCCCGTCGATGGGCTGCGTGCGCTGTCGTGCCGCAAACTGAGGATGCAGCGCGACATCGGTGGTGCCGCCGAGCTCGTTCTCGTGACGCGCGACCAGCACGCCGTCGCGGGTCATCACCAGATCCGGCTCGATGAAATCGGCGCCGTCCTCGACCGCGCGGCGATACGCCGGCAGCGTGTGCTCGGGCCTGTGCGCGCTCGCGCCGCGATGCGCGATCACCCGCGGCGCTCCGGCAGCGGGCGGGGCAGCGGAGGCGGCGTGCTCGGGCAAGGTCATGGCGGCGGTGGCGATCAGCAGCGGCAGCAGGCAGCGCAACGGACAGCGGAGCGGGTGCCGGGCAGACAGGACCCGGCGATCGTGGCGTCTGCGCAGGTCGGCACCGCGACGATTGCCGCGCGAGCGGCCACGCCCGAGAATGCGCGCATGGACATCTTCAAGGTTTTCACCCTCGAGGCCGCGCATCGGCTGCCGAACGTGCCGCCGGGCCACAAGTGCGCGCGCCTGCATGGCCATTCGTTCCAGGTCGAGGTGCACGTGTCCGGCGAACCGGGGCCGGAGACCGGCTGGATCATGGACTTCGGCGATCTGAAGGCCGCGTTCGCACCGCTCTATGCCCAGCTCGACCACCACTATCTCAATGACATTCCCGGCCTCGAGAACCCGACAAGCGAGCGTCTGGCGATCTGGATCTGGGAACGCCTCAAGCCCGGCCTGCCGGCGCTGAGCGCCATCGTGATCCGCGAGACCTGCACGTCCGGATGTCGCTATACCGGCCCCTGAGCAGGCCGGCACGGGCACTGGAAACGGTTCCAAGCCACTGATTCGCTTACGGAACTGAATGCACGACGACCGCTTGTCGGAAGTTTGTTGCAACGCAGCATGGTTGCGATATGCTGCACCGCACAAACCCGGCAGATCGCCGGCTCACGCAGGTAACCGCCATGTCCTACCAGTTCAACGAGCAGTTCACCGCCGCGTCGCGCCAGTTCGCCGATGCAGCCGCCCAGTTCAACCGCCTGGCGCTCGAGAACGCCGAGACCCTGTTCGGTCTCCACCTCTCGACCCTCAACGACAACACCAATGCCACGTTCGCCTTCGTCAACGAAGCGATCGACGTGCGCGACATGGATGGCCTCAAGGCCCTGTGGCCGAAGGGCGCGCAGGTTGCACGCGAGAACGTCGAGCGTCTCGTCAGCGCCGGCCAGGAAACCCTGGGCCGCACGGTGAAGACGCACGAAGCCATCGCCGGCCTCGCCAAGGCGCAGGTCGAATCGGCCACCGCCGACGTCCGCGCCGAGGCCGAGAAGGTTGCCAAGGCCGCCGCGAAGACCGCGAAGCGCTGAACCGCGCTGCGGCGCTCCGGCGCCGCCACCTGAACTCCGGGCGATCCCTCCCTCGCCCGTAGCCGACCCGGCAGCCCCCACGCTGCCGGGTTTTTTTTATGCGCCGCGAAGCGGCGCCGGGGGCAGCACCATCCGCGTCATCAGGCGCGTGCACAGTCCATGCGGATCGTCGGTGCGCCCGGTGTGCACCGGCGAGACCTGGATGATCGAACTGCGCTTCGCCGTGAGCCAGTGGAAGCGCGCACGCGCCGGCAACGCGGCGATCGGCCCGCCATCCGCATCGCCGCGGCAGATGCGCACGATGGCGTCGAGATGCCGCTGCAGGGTGTCGAGATCGGCGTGCGGATCGAGTGCGTGCAGCCGCGCCGGGTCCAGCGCGACCGCGGCCGCGAGCGTCCGCGCGCCCTGGCAGGACACGATGACGCCCACGTTGATGAACTCCTCGCGCTCGACCCGGGGCACGGCCCGGATCACCGCGTAGTCATAGACCTGCTGCATGCGCACGCTGCGCCTCCCCGACGAACGTCGACCGGTGCGCCAGGCGCGTGCAGAAGAACGCGACGTAGGCATCGCGGAGCGCATCGGCGTCGGCGAACCCGGGTTCGGGCGCCAGCCACCCGTCGGGCACCAGCGCGACGATGCGGCGGATGTCGGCCTCCGTGATGCGCGCCGACAAGGCGGCATCGGCGGCGTCGAGCGCGGTCGCGAACGGCAGCAGCACGTGGTCGGCGATGCGCGCGAACGGCCCGGTCGCGATGCGTGCAGCGCTGTCCCAGTCGTGATGGAAGTACAACGCCGCGCCGTGATCGATCAGCGTCAGCCGGCGGTGCCAGACCAGCAGGTTGGTATTGCGCGCGGTGCGGTCGACATTGCAGATGAAGGCATCGAACCAGACGATCCACGACGCGAGCGCGGCATCGGGCGGCGCGACCGCGGGGTCGAAGTTGATCGCGCCGGGCAGATAGTCCAGCGCGAGATTGCAGCCCCCGCTGGCGCGGATCAGGTGCTGGATTTCCGAATCGGGCTCGGTCGCGGCCAGGTCCGGATCGAGATCGATGAAGACGATCTCCGGCATCGGCAGGCCCAGCAGGCGCGCGAATTCGCCGCCGACCAGTTCGGCCACCAGCGCCTTGGCGCCCTGCCCCGCGCCGCGGAACTTGATGACGTACATGCCGTCGTCGTCGGCTTCGACGACCGCCGGCAGCGAGCCGCCTTCGCGCAGCGGCGTCACGTAGCGCGTGGCCTCGACGCTGCGGATCATGCGGCCAGCTCCGCTCGCGGCGGCAACGACCAGTCGATCGGTGCGATGCCGCGTTTGCGCAGGAACCCGTTGGTCTTGGAGAAATGCCCGCTGCCGAGGAAACCGCGATAGGCCGACAGCGGCGACGGGTGCGTGGTGCGCAGCACGCAGTGTCGAGTGGTGTCGATGACCTTGCCCTTGGCCTGCGCGTAACTGCCCCACAGCAGGAACACCAGATCCTCGCGCTCGCGGTTGAGCACATCGACGACGTGGTCGGTGAAGCCTTCCCAGCCCTTGCCCTGGTGCGCGCCGGCCCGGCCCTCTTCCACCGTCAGCACCGCATTGAGCAGCAGCACCCCGCGCCGGGCCCAGGGCATCAGCCAGCCGTGATCGGGCCGCGGCAGCCCCAGGTCGCGTTCGAGTTCCTTGTACATGTTGTCCAGCGACGGCGGCACGCGCTGGTCGGGACGCACGGAGAAACACAGACCGTGCGCCTGGCCGGGGCCGTGGTAGGGATCCTGGCCGAGGATCACCACCTTCACCGCATCGAACGGCGTCGCATCGAAGGCCGCGAAGATGTCCGGCCCGGGTGGGTAGATCCGCGCACCGGCGGCCTTGCGTTGACGCAGGAACGCCGACAGCGCCTGCATGTCGTCGCGACGCAGCCAGTCGCCGACGTGCGCTTTCCAGGAGGGCTCGAGTCGGATGTCGGACATGCAGGGGTTCGATGCGGCGCGGGGCGCGACAGGGTAACGCGGACGCTCAGCCCGGCATTGCGGCGAGCCGCAGCTGGAACAGCGTCTTGGTGGCCAGCACGCGTTCCTCGGCCGGTTTGACGACCAGATCGTTGGCGCCTGCACGCAGCAGCGCGACCTGGTTGTCGTGGTTGCCGTCGCCGGTCATCACCAGCACCGGCAGGCGCCGCTTGCCGTAACCGAAGTCGCGGCGCACGGCCCGCAGCAGGTCGTGGCCGCTGAGTTCCCCCTTCAGATACACGTCGGTCAGCAGCAGGTCGGCGCCCGGCGCGGCCGGGCCGTCGCGGTAGGCGTCGAGGTAGGCCAGGGCGTCCTCCGCGCTGAGCACGTGGGTCACGCGCATCTGCTGCGCCTCGAGCATGCGACGGGTCGCCAGCGCGACCGTGCGGCTGTCCTCGACGTAGAGCACGTGCGCGTCCGGCACCGGCGCGGGCTGCACGTAGCCGCGGATGAATTCCGCCAGCGCGCGATGACCCAGTGCCTTGTCGAAATGATCGGTGACGTCTTCGGTGAAGCGGCGCGCTTCGAGATGGGCCTGCGCGTCGCCCGACACCACGATCACCGGCACGTAACGTTGCCCGGTGGCTTCGCGCACGCGGCGCGCCAGCTGCAGGCCATCCCCGTCGGGCAACGCCAGCGCGGTACTGACCAGATCCACCGGCGCGGCCTCCAGCGCGGCCACCGCGTCAGCCAGGCCCGCACACTCCACCACGTCCACATCGGCCAGCGACTGCCGCAGCACGTCGCCGATCAGCCGGCGGACGAGCTTCGAGCCGTCGACGACCATCACCCGGGGGGCGTCGCCGGCCAAATGACGAAGATCGTGCATGGATCAGGTATCGGTGGGCCGCGTCTGGCGCAGGAAATGCCCGGTCACGACACCGCCACCGCACCAGCCCAGCGCGGTGGCGCCGGCCAGCACCGCCACGACGCCCATCGGACCGAAGCCGCGCAGCGCGAACGCCGCGCCGTAACTCGCGGCCAGTTCCGCCAGCGGCGGTTGCAGCGCAAGGCCGGCGAGCGCGAGCAGTCCGAGCGCGGCCGCGCCCGCGGCCAGCCCGTACCAGGCGCCGAGATACAGGAACGGTCGACGGATGAAGCCGTCGGTGGCGCCGAGCAACTGCAGCACGCCCAGTTCGTCGCGCCGCGACTGGATGTCGAGCCGCACCGTATTGCCGACCACCAGCAAGGCGCCGATGCCGAGCAGCGCCGCCAGCACCCAGACCACGCGGCCGCCGAAGCGCAGCCAGCCGTCGAGCCGTTCGCGCCACTGCGCATCGTGCTGGACGAGTTCCGATTCCGGCAGCGTACGTAGCGACTCGGCCAGCAGCATCTCGTCGCCACCGGGCGTCACGATCAGCACGTGCGGCAGCGGGTTCTCGCCCAGCACGTCGATCGCGTCGCCGAATTCGCCGCGCTCGCGCAGTTCCGCCAGGCCTTCGTCCGGCGAGCGGTGCACGACGTTGCCGACGTCGCCGCGACCGCGCAGTTCGCCGGCGAGCGCCTCGGCGCGCGGCCCGTCGACGTCCTGTCTGAGGAACACGCTGATCTCGCGCGAGGCGTCGATGCTGCCGCCCAGGCGCCCGACGTTGTCGAGCACCAGCCACAGGCCGAGCGGCAGTGCGAGCGCGACCGCCATGACGCCGATCGTCAGCGCCGCCGACCACGGTTTCTTGAACAGCCGGCCGAGGCTGGCGAGCACGCTGTAGACGTGATGGTCCACCCACGTGCCGACGGGCGACGTGCCCTTGCGCGCAGGCTGGTTGCGGGGCGCCTCAGGCATCGGCGAGGTCCTCCGGCGAAATGTCGTCGGCCAGCGTGCCGTGGTCGAGCACCAGCGTGCGCTTCTTCATGCGCTTGACCAGACCGAGGTCGTGACTGGCGATCAACACGCTGGTCCCGCGCTCGGGCAGCTCGGCGAACAGGGCCATGATTTCGGCCGACAGCGTCGGGTCGAGATTGCCCGTCGGTTCGTCGGCGACCAGCAGCATCGGCTCGCCGACGATCGCGCGGGCGATGCCGATGCGCTGCTGTTCGCCGGCCGAGAGCTGGGTAGGCAACGCACGTTCGCGCGCGCCCAGCGCCAGCCGTTCCAGCACGCTGCGCACGCGCTTGCCGATCTCCGGCCGGCGCATGCCGCGCAGGATCAACGGCAGCGCGATGTTGTCGAACACGCTGCGGTCGGGCAGCAGGCGGTGGTCCTGGAAGACCACGCCGATGTCGCGGCGATGCAGTGCGACCCGGCGACCGCGCACCTTGAGCAGATTGCGCTCGCCGAACACCACCGCGCCGCGGCTCGGCCGCTCGGCCAGATGGATGAGTTTCAGCAGCGTGCTCTTGCCCGCACCGGAGTGGCCGGTGACGAACAGCATCTCGCCGGCCGCCACATCGAAACTCACGTCCGACAGCGCCACGTGGCCGCCCGGATACTGCTTGCTGACGTTGTCGAATCGCAGAACGCTCATGCGCGGCAGTATCGCAGGGAATGCGCACAGCAGCGTCATGACCGGCGCGCGCCGGCGGGCGATTCCGCAGCAGGCGTGGCGTCGCGTTGCGCCGGTCCGGACGCATCGACGCAGCGAGCCGCGCAGGTACCGGTGCAAAGTGCGTGGCGCGATGGCTTCCATGCCGCAGACCCCGTGATCGAGTCCTGGCGCAGGCGCGGCACGGCGGTCGCCAGGCGCGGCCATCCGGATGGCCCCCAGAAAAAAGCCCCGCCGAAGCGGGGCTTTTTCATCACACCGGCCGACGCCTGCGATCAGCGCTTGTCGTCGCCCGAGACCAGGCGACGCAGCCCGCGACCGATGCGGCTCAGCAGCGACGGCGCCTGTTCGGACTTCGGCGCCGGCGCCGGACGCTGGGTCGGACGCACTTCGCGCGGACCCTTGGCTCCGTTGCCCTGCGGCTTCTTCGACGCGTCGGCTGCGGTGGTCCCGGCAGCCTGCGGCGCTGCACCCTCGGCACCTTCGATCTTCTTGCCCGCGCGACGGCGACGACGCTTGCGCGGCGGTCGCGATTCGTCCGGCATCGCCTGCGCGACCGATCCGGCGGCATCGATCCCCGGCTGCGCAGCGGCGACGGCCGGTGCGGCCGCGGCCTGCTCGCCCTCGACCCGCGGCGGACGCGGCTTGCGCGGTCCGCGCTCGCCACGACCTTCGCCGCTGCCCGCCGAACGCGGCCCACGCGAACCGGGCGCACCCCGACCGCCGCCACCGGCGCCCGCACCGCGACCACCGCCACGCTTGGCATCCTCGACGGCGCGCGCTTCGCGCACTTCCTTGAAGATCTCGTGGATGCTCTCGCCGTCCTCGTCGTCGAGCTCGACGCCCTCGCGCGGCTTGCGCGGCAGCGCGGTCAGCAGCTCCGAGGTCACCGGCTCCACCGGGATCTTCTGCTCGATGTAGGCCTCGATCTCCGGCAGGCTCTGCGCGTAGCGCTCGCAGGCGAAGCTGATCGCGTCGCCCTCGGCGCCGAGGCGCGCGGTGCGGCCGATGCGGTGGACATAGTCTTCGGCATCGAACGGCAGGTCATAGTTGAAGACGTGGCTGACGCCGTCGATGTGCAGACCGCGCGCGGCGACATCGGTGGCCACCAGCAGTTCGAGCTGGCCGGCCTGGAACTTCTTCAACAGGCTTTCGCGCTTCTTCTGCGGCACGTCACCCGACAGCACGCCAACCCGGTAGCCGGCCTTCTCCAGCGCACGCGCCACCCGCTCGATGAACGCCTTTGTGTTGACGAACACCATCGTGCGCGCGCCCTCGCTGCGCGACAGCAGGCCCAGCAACAGCTGCAGCTTCTCGTCGTCGGCGGGGAAATACATCACCTGCCGGACCTTGGCGTTGGTGATGAACTCGCTTTCGACGACGAGCTTCTCCGGCTCGTTCATGTGCTCGTATGCGAGCTCCAGCACGCGATGGCTGAGCGTCGCCGAGAACAGCAGCGTCTGGCGCTCGGTACGGATCGGCATGCGCCGCAGCAGGAAGCGGATGTCCTTGATGAAGCCCAGGTCGAACATGCGGTCGGCTTCGTCGAGCACGCACATCTCGCAGGCGTGCAGGCTGACGACCTTGTGCTGCTTGACGTAGTCGATCAGGCGGCCGGGGGTCGCGATGATGACGTCCGCGCCCTCGGTGAGGATCTGGCGCTGCTTGTCGTAGTCGACGCCGCCATAGACCAGGGCGAACTTCAGCCCGAGGTGGCTGCCGAACTTCACCGCGTCCTTGTGGATCTGGATGGCGAGCTCGCGGGTCGGCGCGAGGATCAGCGCGCGCGGGTCTTCCGGCTTGCGGTCGGCCAGCGCCGGCTTCGACAGCAGGCGGTTGATCACCGCGACCAGGAAGGCCAGGGTCTTGCCGGTGCCGGTCTGGGCCTGGCCGGCGACGTCGCGGCCGTTGAGGGCCAGCGGCAGCGTCAGCGCCTGGATCGGCGTGCAGCGGGTGAACCCGGCCTCTTCCAGCCCGGCGAGCAATGCCGGATGCAGGTCGAAGGACGAGAAGGTGATGTCGGTAAGAGGCTTGTCGCTCATGCGTAGGAAGGTGTCCGGGCGTCGCCGACTGGGAGGGCGCCGCGTGCTTGCGTGGGAGGCAGTCGCGACGGCAGACTGCCTGGGCGCAGGACGCGTGGGTCGTCCCGCAGGAGCGCCACCTTGATTCCGGGCGGCGATTCCCCATTTTACATCCATCCCGGCGCCGCTGCTTCGAAGCGCGCCCCAGCCCCCCGGAGCCCCCCGTGACCGATGCCGTCATCCATGCCAGCGATTCCGATTTCGACACCACCGTCCTGCAGTCCGACGTACCGGTGCTGGTCGATTTCTGGGCCCCGTGGTGTGGCCCCTGCAAGATGATCGCCCCGGCGCTCGACGAACTGGCGGGCGACTACGCCGGCCGCGCCAAGATCGTGAAGATCGACGTCGACCAGAACCAGGCCACCGCGCTCAAGTACCACGTGCGCTCGATCCCGATGCTGCTGCTGTTCAAGGACGGCCAGGTCCAGGGCACGCAGATCGGCGCGGTGGGCAAGCCGCAGCTGGCGCAGCTGATCGACAAGGCCCTCTGAGACCCGCTTCCATGCAGCGACAGGCCGCCCGCGGGCGGCCTGTCGTCTGAACCGACCTTGCGGCCGCCGCTTGCCGCCGGTCGGACGCAGTGCTAGGTTTGCGCTGCTCCGGCGTGTGTACCGCGCGCCGCACCCATCTGGCGTCACTCCCGACTGTCCGTTTTCCTGCCGCCGCCCGTCCCGGGCGCTCGCAACCGAGCGAGGATTTTCCGCTTGTCCGACCACACATCCGATCCCGGCACGCCCGAGGGCGACACCGCCGTGAAGCGCGTGCGCAAGCCGCGCGTGGCCAAGAAGGCCACCGACACCGCGTCCCCCGATTCCCAGTCCCAGTTGCCCTTGGCGACGCAGGACGCCCCGGCCCCGAAGGCGTCGCAGGCCGGCGCACCGCCGCAGCCCGAGGCGCCGAAGGCATCCGGCGACTCCGCCCAGGGCGATGCGCCGCGCGGCAATCCCGGCAACCCGGGCGCGCAGAACAACCCGGGTGGTGGCCAGTCCAACGGCGGCCAGCACCATGCCCAGCAGGGCGGCGAGCCGCGCCAGCACGGCGGCGGCCAGCAGCACCAGAACCGCGGCAACAACAACGAACAGGGCGGCAACAACCGCCGCGACCGGTTCAAGAACCGTCGTGACCGTCCGCGTGGCGGTGGCCGCGATGACGGCCTGCCGCAGGACGGCGGCAACGACCACGTCCAGCGCCTGCCGCCTCCGAACATTCCGGAAGGCTTCCCGCAGTACACGCTGAGCGACCTCAAGCGGATGCCGGCGCACAAGCTGCTCGACATCGCCGACCAGCTGGCGATCGAAGGCGTGGCCCGCGCGCGCAAGCAGGACGTGATCTTCGGCCTGCTCAAGGTCCTGACCCGTCACGGTGAGGGTGTCGTCGCCGACGGCGTGCTCGAGATCCTGCCAGACGGCTACGGCTTCCTGCGCGCGGCCGAAGCGAGCTACCTCGCCGGTCCCGACGATGTCTATATCTCGCCCAGCCAGATCCGCCGCTTCAACCTGCGCACCGGCGACCACCTGCTCGGCCGCATCCGCTGGCCCAAGGACGGCGAACGCTACTTCGCGCTGTCGGTCGTCGACACGATCAACGGCGAGCCGCCGGAAGCCAGCAAGGGCAAGGTGCTGTTCGAGAACCTGACCCCGCTGTTCCCGCGCAAGCGCTTCAAGCTCGAGCGTGGTGACGGTTCCAGCGAGGACATCGCCGGCCGCATCCTCGATCTGATGGCCCCGCAGGGCAAGGGCCAGCGCGCCCTGATCGTCTCGCCGCCGAAGGCCGGCAAGACGATGATGATGCAGCAGATCGCCAGCGCGATTACCTACAACCATCCTGACGTGCACATGATCGTGCTGCTGATCGACGAGCGTCCGGAAGAAGTGACCGAGATGCAGCGCACCGTGCGCGGCGAAGTCATCTCGTCGACGTTCGACGAGCCGGCCGCGCGCCACGTGCAGGTGGCAGAAATGGTCATCGAGCGCGCCAAGCGCCTGGTCGAGCACAAGAAGGATGTCGTCATCCTGCTCGACTCGATCACCCGCCTCGCCCGCGCTTACAACAACGTCGTGCCGAGCTCGGGCAAAGTCCTGACCGGTGGTGTCGACGCCAACGCGATGCACCGCCCGAAGCGCTTCTTCGGCGCCGCGCGCAACGTCGAGGAAGGCGGTTCGCTGACCATCATCGCCACCGCCCTCGTCGACACCGGCAGCGCGATGGACAAGGTGATCTACGAAGAGTTCAAGGGCACCGGCAACTCCGAAGTGCACCTCGACCGTCGCATCACCGAGAAGCGCGTCTACCCGGCGATCAACGTCAACCAGTCGGGCACCCGCCGCGAGGATTACCTCATCGAGCCGGACCTGCTGCAGCGCATCTGGATCCTGCGCAAGCTGCTCCATCCGATGGACGAGATCGCCGCGATGGAATTCCTGCTCGACAAGATGAAGACCACGAAGTCCAACGACGAGTTCTTCTCGTCGATGAAGCGCTGACCCGAAGGTCTTCGCGCACGAAAAAGCCCCGCAGTTGCGGGGCTTTTTTTGGGGCCGGTCCGGCGGGCTCAGCCTTCGAACGGCGTGAGCAGGCGGAAGCGGGACTCTCCCTGATGCAGCGTGCCGGCGACCTGCGCGTCCGGGTTGAAGCCGGGCGGGTCCGGCATCGCCCAGGTCGGACGGGTCTGCGCGCCTGGCACGTATCCGAGCCACTGGCCGTAAGCCGGACCTTCCGGACGCCGGGGGTCATCGGAGAGCGAGAAGTCAACCGGCACACGGACCACCCAGTGATCGCTGGAGACCGCGTCGCCGGTGGTCGGCGGCGAGAACGTCCACTCCCGGGCCTTGTCGATCGCCGCCTTCTCCAGGCCGCGGCGGATCATCTCCATCTGCCGCGCCGAGCCCAGCGCCGTCAGGTTGGTCTGCTCGGCTGCGACGTCCTCCACACGGCCATCGCGCCCGACCTTGACCAGCAAATAGACCGTGCCCTTGCCGCCGATCTGCGCGATGTGCATCGGATACCGCGGCGGCTTCATCTCGATCGAGCGGACGCGTCCGGTGTCGTCCGGATCGTATTCCTCGCCGAAACTCGCGCTCTTGATCGCGATCTGCATGTTGCCGTCGTCCGCAGGCGTCGCCACCAGCCGGATGGTCATCTTCGCGCGCGCCAGCACCGCCGCGCCGTCGACGCGCACCGGTTCGAAGCGCAGCGCCGGCACCGCGCGCTCGATCAGACGCACGACGTAGTCGGGAAGCTTGTCCGGTTGATCGAGCGTGTGGGCGCTGACGCTGCCGTCGCGCGCGATGTCGACATGCCCGGTCACCAGCATGCTGCCCTCCACCTGCTGGCGCATTTCGCGCGCGCTCTGCGCCGCAGTCACCGACGGCACGAGGCAGGCCGTCGCGAGCAGTACACCCAGCAATCTTTGAAGTGTCATCACGGGTCCATCCTTGAGTGAGGACCCGACGGTACGCCCGGACCCCGGCCCGGACAAGCCGGGGTCAACCCTGTGCGGTCAGCGCTGCTCGCGCAGGAACCGCGCCATCGATACGCCATCCCCGCTCTGGGGCGGCGCGAACTCGGCGGCGACGTCGATGAAACCGCGCATGATCGCGATCTCGCGCGGTGTGCGGTTGAGCGTATCGCGCAGGTCGGGATCGGCGCCGGCGCGCAGCAGGCGGCGGGCGAGCCGGAGCTGGCCGTGCAGGCCCGACAGGTGCAGCGGGCCGAAGCCGCGCTGGTCCTGCGCATCGAGCGATACGCCTTCGTCGAGCAGATGCTCCATGGCCGCCAGCGCCACGTCCTCGTCGCAGGGCGTGCCGGGTTCGGCGCGCGCCCCGAGCAGCAGCAGCAACGGCGTCACGCCGCCCGCCGCCGGGGCGTCGACCTCGGCACCTGCCAGCAACAGGGTGTCGAACAGCGCGAGCAGGCGCGGCCGATCGCGCGAGGTGAAGCCGTACAGCGCCGCGCAGTGCAGCGGGGTGAGCCCCTGCGCATCCGTCGCGTGGATGTCGGCGCCGGCGGTGAGCAGACGCGCGGCGAGATCCGGCAGGCCCAGCGCAGCGGCCAGCATCAGCACGCTGACTTCGCCCGGCAGGCGCTGGTCGAGCGAGACGTCCGCTGCCAGCAGGCGATCGACGACGTCCGCGTGGCGCATGCTGACCGCCGCCGACAGCGGCGTCGCACCGGACGCCGCGGCGCGTGCGGCGTCGGCCGCGCGTGCCAGCAGCAGATCGACGACCTCGCGATGTCCGCCGCCGGCGGCGCGGAGCAGCGCGGTGCAGCCCTGGGCGTCTACGGTGTCGACCGGAAACCCGAGATCCAGCAGGCGACGCACCGCCTGCGCATCGCCGGTGGTCGCGGCGGCCGGCAGATCGGCGGGTTCCAGCGCGCGGCGCGGCAACGTCCAGCCGCGCCAGTCGAGCCAGTCGGCGAGATCGCGGCGGCCGGCCGACAGCGCAACGCCCAGCGGTGTCTGGCCATCGGCCGCACAGGCCGCCGGCGATGCGCCGTGACGCACCAGGACTTTCAGCGCGCCCTCGCGGCCGAGCGCGGCGGCGAGATGCAAGGCGGTCATGCCGCGGGCGTCGCGGGCGTCGAGATCGACGCCGTGGCCGACCAGGCGCTCGATCAGCCGCAGCCAGCCCAACCGCACGGCGAGCGACAGCGGCGGGTCGCCGGCCGACGACGGCGCGAACGGATCGGCACCACGCGCCAGCAGATCGAGCGCGAAGGTTTCGAACGTGCGCGCGGCCTGGTCGTCATCGCTGCAGGCTGCGAGATAGCGCGCCAGCGTGCCGGCGCCGCCGGGCGAAGCGCCATGACGCAACAGCGTCTGCAGGATCGGCAGATGCTGCGGCGCCGACGCCAGCAGCGCGCACAGCGGCGGCGCGCCGGTGGCATCGGTCACCTCGACATCCGCGCCCTGCGCGAGCAGCCATTCGATGCGGTCCAGCGACGGCGGCGCCTCGGGATCGAGCAACAGGCCGCCGAGCTCGCGCGCACCCAGCAGCCGCAGCAGCGGGCCCTGCTCGTCGAACCGGCCTTCGCGCAGACTGGCGCGCAGCAGCAGCACCGGCGTGCGGTCGCTCGCAGTGACGCCGTCCTCGTCGTCGCCGATGCCCAGGTTCACCGGCAGCGGGTACTCGGGATCGAGCAGACGCACCAGCGTCCAGCGGCCGGTCTCGGCGGCGCGATCGACGGGTTTGCGGCCATCAGCATCGGCGACGTCCGCCGGCACGCCGAGTTCGAGCAGGCGCTGCAGCAATGCGGCCGAGGGCAGTTCGGCGCTGCAGGCCAGCATCACCGCGTTGCGCCCGGCGACGTCCACCGCGGCGACATCCGCGCCAGCTGCGAGCAGCGCTTCGAGCGCCGACAGACGGCCGCCACGCGCCGCTTCGAGCAAGGGCGTGCGGCCGTCGCTATCGCGGCCGCGCACGTCGGCACCGGCGCCCAGCAGCGCCGACAGGATGTCGTCGTGTCCCTGGAAGGCCGCGACATGCAGGGCGCTGCGGCGCTGTGCATCGCGCGCATCGACGCGCGCCTTGTGCTTGAGCAGCAACTGCACGCCGGCCGCATCGTCCTCGTCGCCGCCAGCCGCCGCCAGCAGCGCCGGCGTCCCGCCTTCGACCTCGGCGCGGGCGCCGCGTTCGAGCAGGAATTTCGCGAGCCGCCAGTTGCCGACCGCGCATGCCATGCCGAGCGGGGTCAGGCCGTCATGGTTGCGCGTTTCGAGCTCGGCGGCGGCATCGCGCAGCAGCGCGGCGACCCCGGGGTCGGAGCTGCGGGCCGCCAGATGGAGCGGCGTATTGCCTTCGTGGTCGGTGATCCGCGGATCGGCGCCGTTCGCCAGCAGGGTCATCACCGCGTCGGGCCGCCCGTGCCAGCTGTCGCGCGTCGCCGCGAGCAGCGGCGTCATGCCCGCATGCGCGGCGTTGACGTCGACGCCGCGTGCGATCAGTTCACGCAGCAGGCGCAGGTCCGGCAGCACCGCTGCCAGGACGGGCAGGCTGCGCTGGTCACGGTCGTCGCCCGCAGGCAGCACGCGCACATCGGCGCCGGCTTCGATGAGAGCCAGGGCCCGGTCGACGCGGCCGGCCCGGGCAGCGGCGTACAGCGCGACATCGGGCGCCGCATCCATCGGCTCCATCGACAGCGCCACGGCGGGGTCGCCTGCCATTTCGACGATCTGGATCGGCATCGGCGCCGGCGGTGCGATGCGCTGCAGCACCGCGTGCAGGCCGAGCGACGCGAGCACGGTAAGGATCGCCACGCCTACGCGCGGGCCGATGCCACCGGCCGGCAACCAGGCCGGCACCAGCACGAGAGCGACGATCGCCGCCACGCACACCGCCGCACCGACCCCGCGCCAGTTGCCGGTCTCGCGTTCCGACAGCGCGCGCCAGTGCGCGCGCAGATCGCCGCCGTCGCGCTCGAGCCCGTGCCACAACGGCCAGGTGCGCCAGAACCCGATGACCGCAAGCCCGACCGCGACACTCAGCGCGAGCGCCGCACCCAGTTCGCCGCCCTGACGCAACGCGGACAGGGGCCAGGCCACCAGCGCCGCGGTCGCGAGCGTGGCGCCACCCCAGGCACCGGCCAGCGACAGCAGATCGGTCCGCAGGGCGAGGCCGCCCGGCACCGTGCGCGTCCGCCACGACCGGATGACCTGCGCGAACGCGGGCTGCGCAAGCGCGCCGGCCACCGCGGCGAGCGGCCCACCGACGAGCGTCAGCGCCGCCAGCGCGAGGCCGGCCAGCAGGACGGGAAGCAGGGATCGGGCGAACGCGGCCGACGGCCGCTGCGCGGACTCAGGCATCGGTGCCCCAGTCCTCCGTCAGCGGATCGTGGACCAGGCGCGGCGGCATCTGCAGGTGGAACTTCTGCGTGCGCAAGCGCTCGCGCACGATCGCGGCGTCCTCGCGCTCGAGCCTGCGCTCGGGCGTCAGGGCCACGTCCAGCACGAACGTCAGCTCGCCCAGCTGTGCGCGCACCGCGTCGGGCAGGACGTCGAACGCATCGCGCTCGGCGAGGTACACATAAGTGTCCGCCTTGCGCTGGCTTTTGTAGACGTAGGCGTGCATGGCCGAAGAACCGCGGAAACACGCTCGATTGTGCGGCAAAAGGCCGGGCTTGGGTATCGCGACACCGGGCGGATCGGCCTTGCGCGTCGACGTCGCGTTCAGTGATAGCCGGCGTCGGCGGCCACCTTGCCGCGGAAGACGCGATACGACCACGCCGTGTAGCCCAGGATCAGCGGAAGCAGCACGATCAGCCCGACCAGCACGAAGCCCTGCGACGACGGCGGCGACGCCGCCTCCCAGATGCTCAATGACGGCGGCACGATGTTCGGCCACATCCCCAGCACCAGGCCGACGAAACCGAGACCGAAGAAACTGAGCGTCAGCAGGAACGGGCGCGCGTCGCGGCCCTCGCGCAGCGCCGCGCGGAACAGCCAGATCGCGTTGACCAGTGCCAGCACCGGCACCGGCGACAGCCACCAGAAATTCGCGCCCTCGAACCAGCGCGCCATGATCTGCGAGTCGAGGAAGGGCAGCCACACGCTGACCAGGCCCATGCACACGGCCACCACCAGCACCAGTGGACGGGTCGCCTTGCGCGCCAGCTGCTGCAGCCGGCCTTCGGTCTTGAGGATCAGCCAGCCGCTGCCGAGCAGCGCGTAGCCGGCCACCACCGCCGCGCCGGTCAGCATCGCGAACGGGCTGAACCAGTCCAGCGCGCCACCGGCGTACTTGCCCTCCTCCAGCGCCATGCCCTCGACCAGCGCCCCGAGGATCACGCCCTGCGCGAACGCCGCCAGCAGCGAGCCGAGCGCGAACGCCACGCCCCAGAAGCGCTTGCCGCGCCGGGCCTTGAAGCGGAACTCGAACGCGACGCCGCGGAACACCAGCGCGATCAGCATCAACAGCACCGGCAGGTAGAGCGCCGACAGCACGATCGCATAGGCGCGCGGAAACGCCGCCAGCAGGCCGGCACCGCCGAGCACCAGCCAGGTCTCGTTGCCGTCCCAGATCGGCGCGGCGGTGGTCATCATGTGGTCGAGCTGCTCGCCGTCCTCGGCGAACGGCGCCAGCACGCCCAGCCCCAGCACGAAGCCATCCAGCAGCACGTACATCAGCACGCCGAAGCCGATCACGCCGAACCAGATCACCGGCAGCACGGTCTGCAGATCGAGATCCATCAGTCGTCTCCCACCGGGCCGTCGGCCGCCGAAATCGGTCGCATCGGCGTGCGTTCGCCATCGTCGTGATCCGGACCATCGTCGATGGGCTGCGGGCCCTTGCGTATCATCTTGAGGATGTAGCCGCCGCCGGCGCCGAACACCACCGCATAGGCGATGACGAAGGCGGTCAGCGAGATGATCACGCTGGTGCGGTCGATGTCGCTGACCGCGTCCGCGGTGCGCAGCAGGCCCTGGATCGCCCACGGCTGACGCCCGAGCTCGACGACGAACCAGCCGGCCAGCACCGCGATGAACCCGCTCGGCGCCATCAGCCGCCACGCATCGAGCAGCCACCGCGATTCGAACAGCCAGCGCCGGCGCCACGCCCACAGCGAGACGGCCGTGAGCAGCAGCATCGCCATGCCGATGCCGACCATGACCCGGAACGCGTAGAACACCGGCGCGACCGGCGGTCGCTCGTCGCGCGGCACCGCGGTCAGCGGCGCGATGGTGCCGTCCCAGCTGTGGGTCAGGATCACGCTGCCGAGCCGCGGAATCGCGATCTCGTAATCGTTGCGTTCCGCATCCACGTTCGGCACCGCGAACAGCACCAGCGGCACGCCTTCGCCGGGCTCGCTTTCGTGCCAGTGCGCTTCCATCGCCGCCAGCTTGACCGGCTGCATCTCGCCGGTCTTCAGGCCGTGCAGGTCGCCGAAGAATATCTGGAGCGGCACGGTGATCGCCGCGAACGCGACCGCGAGCTTGAGCATCCGCGTCGCCGCATCGACATGTTCCCCACGGCGCAGATACCACGCCGCCACGCCGCCGATGACAAAGCACGTGGTGATGAACGCCGCCAGCACCATGTGCCCCAGTCGGTACGGGAACGACGGGTTGAAAATGATCGCCATCCAGTCGGCGGGATGGAACACGCCGTCGATCAATTCATAGCCCGCCGGCGTGTGCAGCCAGCTGTTGGCCGAGAGGATCCAGAAGGTCGAGATCAACGTGCCCACTGCGACCAGGCACGTCGAGAGGAAATGCAGCTTCTCCGACACCCGCCCCCAGCCGAACAGCATCACGCCGAGGAAGCTCGCCTCCAGGAAGAACGCGGTCAGCACTTCGTAACTGAGCAGCGGTCCGAGGATGTTGCCGGCGGCGATGCTCAGCGCCGACCAGTTGGTGCCGAACTGGAAACTCATGACGATGCCCGACACCACGCCCATGCCGAACGACACGGCGAAGATCCGCATCCAGAAGAAATACAGCTCGCGCCACACCGGATCGCGCGTGCGCAGCCAGCGGAACTCGAGGAAGGCGAGCCAGCTCGACAAACCGATCGTGAACGCGGGAAACAGCACATGGAAGGAGATCACGAATCCGAACTGGATCCGCGACAACAGCAGGGCGTCCAAGCGGAGCTCCAGTGGGCGGCGCTGGTGGATTCTGACCGCGGCGACGTGAAAGCACGATGCGGCGTGATGCCGCACGTCACGGCGCCGACCATGACCTTCGCCAGAGCAGCCCGGACGACCCGGCCCGTTACACTTCGGCCTCCTTGTCCGTGATGGAACCGTCGAATGCGTCGACTGCCGTTGAGCTGGGTGCTCGCCTGTGCCCTCGTGTCTCCCGCCGTTCTGGCACAGCCGGCGCAGCCGCTGACGATGGAGCGGATCATGGCCGATCCGGACTGGATCGGCGCGCCGGTCGAAGGCGCGTGGTGGCGCTGGGACGGCCAGGCGGCGTACTACACGCGCAAGCGCGAAGGCAGCAGCGTCCGCGAGACCTGGCAGCAGCCCCTGGCCGGCGGTGCATCTGCCCGCGTCGAAGATGGCGCGCGCGCCGATCTCGATGCGCAGAACCCGATCACCGACGCCACCGGCACGCGCATGGCGTTCCTGCGCAATGGCGATCTGTTCGTTCGCGATCTGCGCACCGGCGCGCTGACCCAGGTCACGCGTACCGAAGCCCAGGAAGCGCAGCCGCAGTGGTCGACAACCGGCGGCCTGGTCTGGCGCGCCGGCAACGACTGGTTCGGCTGGGACGCGCAGCGCGGCACCACGCAGCTCGCAAGCCTCAAGGCCGAGGACGATCCGGCCAAGCCGCCGAAGGACGACGACCTGCGCGACCGCCAGCTGCGCATGATCGAAACCCTGCGCGTCGAGCGCGACCGTCGCGACGGCCTGCGCACCCAGAACGAAGCCTGGCGCCGCAGCGATGCCACGCGCGCGCCCGGCCCGGTGTTCCTGGGCAAGGACGTCACCATCGCCGGCAGTGCGCTGTCGCCGGCCGGTGATCGTCTGATCGTCGTCACCACCGCCAAGAGCGGCGACGAAGGGCGCGAGGGCAAGATGCCGCGCTACGTCACCGAATCGGGCTACGAGGAATTCGAGGACGTGCGCACGCGCGTCGGCCGCAACGACCCGCTGCCGCACACGCTGTGGCTGGTGGACGTGGCCAGCGGCCAGGCGCGTGAGCTGAAGACCGATGCCCTGCCCGGCATCGGCACCGACCCGCTGGCCGACCTGCGCCGCGCCGCCGGCAAGGACGCCCTCAAGGGCAACCGCCCCGTGCGTCTGGAACTCGACGGTCGCGGCGGTGGCGGCGGTGCGATCCGCTGGAGCGACGACGGTCGCAGCGTCGCGCTGTCGATCCATTCGGTCGACAACAAGGACCGCTGGCTCGCCACCGTCGATCTGGCCGGCGCGACGCTGCACAGCCGCGACCGCCTGACCGACGCCGCGTGGATCAACTGGGACTTCAACGAATTCGGCTGGCTGCCCGACAACCGCACGCTGTGGTTCCTGTCGGAGACCTCCGGCTATTCGCATCTGTATCTCAACGACGGCGGCCGCTCGCGCGCGCTGACCACGGGCCGGTGGGAAGTCTCCTCGCCGGTGATGTCGCGCGACGGCAGCCGCTTCTTCTTCCTGTGCAACCAACAGTGGCCGGGCCGGTACGAGGTCTGCAGCGCCAGTGGCGGCACCGTCAGCGAGCTCACGAAGACCGGCGGCATCGAGGATTTCGCGCTGTCGCCCGACGAGACCCGCCTGCTGCTGCGCACCTCCGCCAGCTACACGCCGCCGCAGCTCGCGGTGGCCGACGTCGCCGGCGGCGACGTGCGCGTGCTCACCGACACGCGCACCGCCGAGTTCAAGGCGCACGACTGGCTGCAGCCCGAATACGTGCAGATTCCGTCCAAGCACGGCGCCGGCACGGTCTGGGGCAAGTTCTACGCGCCCGAGACCTACGAGCCGGGCCGCAAGTATCCGGTCGTGCTGTTCGTGCACGGCGCCGGCTACCTGCAGAACGTCAGCGACCGCTATCCGAACTACTTCCGCGAGCAGATGTTCCACAACCTGCTGGTGCAGCAGGGCTACATCGTGCTGGATCTCGACTTCCGCGCATCCGCCGGCTACGGCCGCGACTGGCGCACCGCGATCTACCGGCAGATGGGCCATCCGGAACTCGAGGACTACCTCGACGGCATCGACTGGCTGGTCGACAACCACCAGGCCGATCGCGACCGCGTCGGCATTTACGGCGGCAGCTACGGCGGCTTCATGACCTTTATGGCGCTGTTCCGCGAGCCCGGCGTGTTCAAGGCCGGCGCCGCGCTGCGCCCGGTCACCGACTGGTCGCAGTACAACCACGCCTACACTGCGAACATCCTCAACACGCCGGACATCGACCCCGAGGCGTACCTGAAGTCCTCGCCGATGGAGTACGCCGACCGTCTGCAGGACAACCTGCTGATCGCGCACGGCATGATCGACGACAACGTGTTCTACAAGGACTCGGTGATGATGTCCCAGCGCCTGATCGAGCTGCGCAAGGACAAGTGGGAACTGGCCAGCTACCCGCTCGAACGCCACGCCTACCAGCACCCGGCCTCGTGGTACGACCAGTACCGCCGCATCTACGAACTCTTCGAGCGCACGCTGAAATGACCGCGCCCGGCCCGTTGCCGGCGGTCGAGCTGCTGCGGCCGTCGCCGTGGAAGATGCTCGCGCTGCTGGCGATTTCGGCCGGGTTCGTGTGGATGGCGCTCGTCATCGGCGAGCGCCATCTGCTGATCGCGTGGCTGTGCGGTGGGTTCTTCGGGCTGTGCACGCTGGTCGCGCTGGTGTCGCTGCTGCCCGGCGCGAACCATCTGCGGCTCGATGCCGACGGCATCGAGTTGCGCTCGCTGTTCCGGGTCACCCGCTGGGGCTGGCGCGATGTCGTGCGCTTCGGTCCCACGCGCGTGGGACTGCACACGATGGTCGGGATCGATTTCGCCGACCACGTGGACGCCGCGGCGCGCCTGCGCCGCGTCAACCGGGGCCTGACCGGCTTCGACGGGGCCCTGCCCGACACCTACGGACACCGGGCGGCCGCACTCGCCGCCAAGCTGGAACGCTGGCGCCACGCGCACGCCTGACGCCGTCGCGGCATTGACCCGGATCAATGCCGCCACACGGGCGCCGCCTACAATGCGGGCCATGAACGATTTCGACACCGTCCGCGACTATCTGACCGGCCTGCAGGACCGGATCTGCCATGCGATCGAAGGCGCGGACGGCCGCGCCCGTTTCGTCGAAGACCGGTGGCAACGCCCCGAAGGCGGCGGCGGACGCACCCGCGTGCTGCGCGACGGCGCGGTGTTCGAGCAGGCCGGCATCGGCTTCTCCGATGTCTCCGGCACGGCGCTGCCGCCGTCGGCCAGCGCCAACCGGCCCGAACTCGCAGGCGCCTCGTGGCGCGCCTGCGGCGTGTCGCTGGTGTTCCATCCGCACAATCCGCATCTGCCGACCACGCACGCCAACGTGCGCCACTTCCGCGCCGTGCGCGACGGCGAAACCGTGGCCTGGTGGTTCGGCGGCGGTTTCGATCTGACCCCGTTCTACCCGGTCGACGAAGACGTGCTGCACTGGCACCGCACCGCGCGCGATCTGTGCGAACCCTTCGGCGGGCAGGCGCGCTATGAGGCGCACAAAAAGTGGTGCGACGACTACTTCTTCCTCAAGCATCGCAACGAGACGCGCGGCGTCGGCGGCCTGTTCTTCGACGATCTGCACGGCGATTTCGACCGCGACTTCGCCTACATGCGCGCGGTTGGCGACGGTTTTCTCGATGCCTACCTGCCGATCGTCGAACGTCGCAAGCACGCGCCGCATGGTGAGGCCGAGCGCGAATTCCAGCTGTATCGCCGCGGGCGCTACGTCGAGTTCAACCTGGTCTACGACCGCGGCACGCTGTTCGGCCTGCAGTCGGGCGGCCGCGCCGAGTCGATCCTGATGAGCCTGCCGCCGCGCGTGCGCTGGGAGTACGGCTTCCAGCCCGGCGCGGGCAGCGACGAGGCCCGCCTGGCCGACTACCTGCGTCCGCGCGACTGGCTCGCCGAGCTGGCCTGAGTCTGTGCGCGCGTCCGACGACGCCACCGGAGCGGACATCGCGCCGCAGGCCCTGCAGGTGCTGCATGCCGACGATCACCTGCTGGCCTTCGACAAGCCCAGCGGGCTGCTGTCCGTGCCCGGCCGCGGCGCGGACAAGCAGGACTGCCTCGCGAGCCGTGTCCAGGCGCGATGGCCCGATGCGCGCGTGGTGCACCGGCTCGACCAGGCGACCTCCGGCGTCATCCTGCTGGCCCGGGGCCTCGAGATGCAGCGCAGGCTCAACGCCTGCTTCGCCGACCGCAGGATCGACAAGCGCTACATCGCGCTTGTCGACGGCTGGCCCAGTGCCGATGCCGGCACGGTGGACCTGCCGCTGCAGGCCGACTGGCCGAACCGGCCGAAACAGCACGTCGATCATGCCGGCGGCAAGCCCGCCTTGACCGGTTGGCAGGTGCTGTCCCGCGGGCAATCCGGGGACGGCAGGCCATATGCCCGACTGGCGCTGGTCCCCGAGACCGGGCGCACGCACCAGTTGCGCGTGCATCTGCAGGCGATCGGCCATCCGATCCTCGGCGATGCCCTGTACGCGCCGCCTCGCGTCGCGGCCTGCGCGCCGCGCCTGCTGCTGCATGCCGAAACCCTTGCATTCGATCACCCCGCGACCGGTACACGGCTCGAGATCGCAGCCGCCGCCCCGTTCTGAGGCAGCTGCTTCCGACAGGCTGGATCCCGACGCAGCACGCGCCACCGGCGCGCCTGCAACCCATACATACGGCGGCTGCAAATCGCGGACATAAAAAAGCCCCGCAGGCAGGGGGGGCCTACGGGGCTCGGGGAACCGGGCGCGGGGAGACGCCTGATGGTTCCGGTCGATCACTCCAGGGGAAGGAAGCGATCTGGCGACAGACCTTGCATCTGTCGAGGGACATAAGACCATTCCGCGGATGGATGAATCGTGAAGATTATGGTTAATTTTCTGTTGGATTCAGGCCGCATTTACTCGTGTCCGCCGCAGATGCCGGCACCGCCAAATGCGGCACATTTCCCGCTGCGAACCGGTATCAATGCGCCTCGTCCCAGTTGTCGCCGATGCCGCTGTCGACCACCAGCGGAACGCGCAATGCACCTGCCCCGGTCATCCGGGTCACGACTTCCGCCAGCAGCGTGTCGACGAAATCCAGGTCCGCTTCGAACACCAGTTCGTCGTGCACCTGCAGGATCATCTTCGCCCGGTCCGCATGCGCGGCGATCCAGTCGTCGATCGTGATCATCGCCCGCTTGATGATGTCGGCCGCGGTGCCCTGCATCGGGGCGTTGATCGCGGCGCGCTCGGCGCCGGCGCGCTGCGCGGGATTGCCCTTCTGGATGAAGTCCAGCGTGAGCCTGCGCCCGAACACGGTTTCGACGTAGCCGGTCTCGCGCGCCTGCAGCCGGGTGCGGTCCATGAAGTCGCGCACGCCCGGATACCGCGAGAAGTACAGCGCGATGTAGTCCTGCGCCTCGCCACGGCCGATGCCGAGATTCCGGGCCAGGCCGAACGCGCTCATGCCGTACATCAGGCCGAAGTTGATCGCCTTCGCCGCGCGGCGCTCGTTGCCGGTCACCTCTTCCAGCGGACGGCCGAACACCTCGGCCGCGGTCGCGCGGTGGATGTCGACACCGGATTCGAAGGCGCGCACCAGGCCCGGGTCCTCGGACAGGTGGGCCATGATCCGCAGCTCGATCTGCGAGTAGTCGCAGGCGATCAGCTTGCGGCCCGGCGGCGCGACGAACGCGCGGCGGATGCGACGGCCATCGTCGGTGCGGATCGGAATGTTCTGCAGGTTCGGATCGCTCGATGACAGCCGGCCCGTCGCCGCGCCTGCCTGGTGGTAGCTGGTGTGCACCCGGCCGGTGTCGGGGTTGATCATCTCCGGCAGCTTGTCGGTATAGGTGCTGCGCAGCTTCGCGAGACCGCGGTACTCGAGAATCACCCGCGGCAGCTCGTGCTGGTCGGCGATCGCCTCCAGCGCCTCCTCGTTGGTGCTTGGCTGGCCCTTGGGCGTCTTCACCACGGCCGGCAGCTTCAGCTCGTCGAACAGCAATGCCCCCAGCTGTTTCGGCGAATCGAGATTGAAGGTGCGGCCGGCGAGTTCGGTCGCCTTCTGCTGCGCGGCGAGCATGCGCTTGGACAGGTCCGCGCTCTGCCGGCGCAGTTCGTCGGCATCGACGCGTACGCCATTGGCTTCGATGCGCGCGAGCACCGGCACCAGCGGCATCTCGATATCAGCGTAGACGCGCGCGAGGCCCGCATCGGCCTCGATCCGCGGCTTCATGACCCTGTGGAGCCGCAGGGTGATATCGGCATCTTCGGCGGCGTACTTCGACGCATCGTCGATGGCGACCTGCGAGAACGAGATCTGCTTGACACCCTTGCCGGCCACGTCCTCGAACTTGATCGTGTCCATCCCCAGATGCCGCTTGGCCAGCGAGTCGAGATCGTGCCGGGCGATGCCCGCGTCGAGCACGAAGCTTTCCAGCAGCGTGTCGTCCGCATACCCGCGCACGTCGACGCCGTGCCGGCGCAATACATGGATGTCGTACTTGCCGTGCTGGCCGAGCTTGCGCTTCGCCGGGTCTTCCAGCACGCCGCGCAGCGCATCGAGCACCCGCGCGCGATCGAGCTGCGCCGGTGCGCCGGGATAGTCGTGGCCGACGGGGATGTACGCGGCGCGGCCGGGCTCGATCGCGAAGCTCAGGCCGACCAGGCCCGAACGCATCGCATCCAGCGCATCGGTTTCGGTATCGAACGCGAACTCATCGGCAGCCTGCAGACGCGCGACCCAGTCATCGAGCTGTTCGCGCGTCATCACCGTCTCGTACTCGCCCGGCACCGACAGCGCGGGATCGAGCGTCGACGGTGGCGCGGGCATCGCAGCCGCGGCTGCAGACGCCGCGCCCGTGTCGCCGGCCGCGTCGAGATCCTTCAGCGCCTGGCCGAAGCCATAGCGCGCGTAAAGGACTCGCAGGGCGTCGACAGCGCGCGGCCGCAGGATCAGCGTCTCCGGCCCGCCGTCGAGCGCGACATCGGTCTTGATCGTCGCGAGATCGCGGCTCAGCGGCAGCTGGTGCAGCGCCTCACGCAGGTTCTCGCCGATCTTGCCCTTAATGTTGCCCGCATTCGCGATCACGCCGTCGAGCGATTCGTACTCGGTGAGCCACTTCGCCGCGGTCTTGGGCCCGCACTTCGGCACACCCGGAATGTTGTCGATGCTGTCGCCCATCAGCGCGAGCAGGTCGACGATCTGGTCGGCGCGGACGCCGAACTTCTCGCGCACGGTGTCGTCGCTGTCCATGCGGCTGCCGCTCATCGTGTTGACCAGGGTCACGCGCGGACGCACCAGCTGGGCGAAATCCTTGTCACCGGTGGAGATCGTCACCTCGATACCGGCGTCGGCCGCCTGCAGCGCCAGCGTGCCGATGACATCGTCTGCCTCGACGCCGGAAACGCGCAGGATCGGAAAGCCCAGGGCCTCGACGATCGTGCACATCGGCTCGACCTGCGCCCGCAGCTCGTCGGGCATCGGCGGGCGATTGGCCTTGTACTGGTCGTAGAGATCGTCGCGGAAGGTCCTGCCGGGCGCATCGACGACGAACGCCGCGAAGTCCGGCGCTTCCTTCAGCGTCGCGCGCAGCATGTTGACGATGCCGAACAGCGCGCCGGTGGGTTCACCGTCGGCATTGGCCAGCGGCGGCAGCGCGTGGAACGCGCGATACAGGTACGAAGACCCGTCGATCAGGATGAGGCGTTTCATGGCGTCGATTCTACCGCCGCGCCCCACGCAGCCCGTGAGACGCGTCACCCCGGCGCGATCCCCGGCCACGCATACTGGCCGTCCTTGGTCCGCGCCGGAGTTCCCCATGCACAGGTTCCGCACCGCCCTGCTCGCCACCGCCCTGCTGGGCCTGTCCGCCTGCGCGACTACCGGCGGCACGGGTATGCCGGACGGCGTTCCCGCCGATGCCGAGCAGGTGACACGCACCGAGTCCAACGGCGACCAGATCACCGAGTACCGCATCGGTGGCCAGCTGCGCGCCGTGCAGGTGGTGCCGTCGCGCGGCCCGGCGTATTTCCTGTACGACCGCAACGGCGACGGCAGCATCGACGGCGACCGCGACGACGTGCCGCAGACCTATTTCAAGCTGTTCGGCTGGTAAGTCCATGGGCGAGGCGCTGCAGGTCGCGCTGGTCGGCTACGGCCTCGCAGGCCGCGTCTTCCATGCGCCGCTGATCGAAGCGACGCCGGGGCTGGCGCTGCACACGGTGGTGTCCAGCGATGCCGGCAAGGTCCATGCAGACCTGCCCGGTGCGCGCGTGCTGGCCGACCCACAGGCAGCATTCGAAGATCCGGCGATCGATCTCGTCGTCATCGCATCGCCCAACGTCACCCACGCGCCGCTGGCGATCGCGGCGTTGCAGGCAGGCCGCCATGTGGTCGTCGACAAGCCGTTCGCGATCGATCTGGCTGAGGCCCGGCGCGTCGCCGCGGCAGCGCAGGCGAGCGATCGGCTGCTGGCGGTTTTCCACAACCGCCGATGGGACGCCGACTTCCTCGCGCTGCGCGCGCTGATCGACGCCGGGACGCTCGGCGACATCGCCGAGGTGCATTCGCACTTCGACCGGTTCCGCCCCGCCGTGCCCGACCGCTGGCGCGAACGCGCGGGTCCCGGCGCTGGGCTGTGGCTGGATCTCGGCCCGCATCTGGTCGATCAGGCGCTGCAGCTGTTCGGCATGCCGGACGCGGTGCAGGCCGATATCGCGATCCAGCGCACCGGCGCCGAGGTCGACGATTTCTTCCATGTCGTGCTGCGCTACCCGCGACTGCGGTTCGTGCTGCATGCCGGCGCACTGGTCCCCGATGCCGGCTTGCGGTTCGCCGTGCACGGCACCGGCGGCAGCTGGCGCAAGCGCGGGATGGATCCGCAGGAAGCGGCATTGCGCGCAGGCGCGGCGCCGGGTGGGCCGGACTGGGGCGTCGATCCCGCGCCCGGACAGCTGCTGCGCGTGGACGCCGACGGCACGCTGCACGACGCGCCGTCACCGACGCCTGCCGGCGATTACCGCGCCTTCTATGCGGGCATCCGCGCTGCGATCGGCGACGGTGCGCCGCCGCCGGTCACGATCGACGAAGCGCTCGACGTGATGCGCGTGCTGCAGGCCGGCATAGACAGCGCCGCGGACGGACGCGTCGTCGCACTGAGTTGACTGCGGACGGCGCAGATGCAAACGGCGCCCCGAAACCGGGACGCCGTCCGTGTGCCGCTTCCGCACGTCGTGCCTACTTCTGCAGCAGCTCGCCTACCAGCGCATCTGCGCCGTAGACCGACTTCAGCGATTCGATGATCGCCGCGCTGTGCACCGACACCGTGCGGTTGAGCTTCGGGTCGTACCAGAAGTTGCCGCCCAGCGAGTGGATGTTGCCGTCGAACGCGAGGCCGATGACCTGCGCATCGCGGTTGATCACCGGGCTGCCGGAATTGCCGCCGATGATGTCGTTGGTGCTGACGAAATTGAAGCGCGTGTCCTGTGCGATACGGCCCTGCGCATCCAGCCAGCGCTTCGGCAATGCGTACGGCTCGGCGCCGGTATTGCGCGCGAACACGCCACCCATCGTCGTGAACGGCTCGATCGCCTTGCCGTTCTCCTCCCAGCCGGCGACATCGCCGTAGGACAGGCGCAGGGTGAACGTCGCATCCGGATACACCGTGGTGCCCAGCTTGTCGAAGCGCACCTTGGCGATCTGCGTGGCGGCGCGCGATTCGATCGACGCGACTTCCGATTCCTGCCGCTGACGCACCGCACGTGCCGACGCATCGACGGCGCGGGCCAGACGGATGAAGGGATCGTCGGACGCATCCACCGCCGCGGCACCGCCGTTCCACAGACGCTCGCGTTCGGCGACGTCGGCGAGCGTCGAGCCTTCGACGAGTGCCTTGGCGAGCTGCGCCGGCGACTGCGTGCCGAGGATGGACTTCACCAGCGGATCGTCGGTGCCCAGCAGTTCGCGGAACTTGGTAAGCGACCAGGTCAGCTTGGCGATCTCGAACTCCGGATACACCGGCGCCGAGCTCAGCAGCGTCTGGCGCAGACGGCCCTGGCCGGCCTCCTGGTATTCGGGCAGGCGCGCATCGTTGGGCTTCGCGCGCTCCGCGCCGCCACGCACCAGGGTGCGGGCGATGCCGAACAGGCGCGAGTCGAAGCCGCGGCCCTGCTCGAGCAGCATGTAGGGCACGGCGAGCTGACGCGCCGTGACCTGGGCCGCTTCCACCGCGTTCCAGGGCGCCGCGTCCACGCCGTCGCGCAGACGCGCTTCCTCGGCACGCTTGCCGGCGAACACCTGCGGGTCCAGCAGCGCCTGCAGCTGGCCGCGCACCACCTTGTAGCTGTTGTCGGTGAACGTGAGATCCGACTGCGCCTGGCGCGTGGCCTCGTCGCCGGTGCGGCCGTACTGGCCTAGCATCGCACGCCGTTCGGCCAGCCACAGCAGGGTGTTGATCAGGCTGACGTCCCGCACGGTTTCCAGCTGGGCGACGGTGAGCTGGCGCTGGGTGCGACCCGGATGGCCGGTGACCATGACCAGCTCGCCGGCGTCCGCGCCCTTGGGCTCGAGCGTGAAGTGGTGTTCGACGTTCGCCGGTTTGCCGTCCTCGTAGGCGCGCAGCAAGGCGGCGTCGAGGTTGTAGCGCGGGAAGTTGAAATTGTCGGGGTCGCCGCCGAAGAAGCCGACCGAATATTCGGGCGTGAACACCAGGCGCACGTCGGAATAGCGGTGATAGCGGTAGAGGTGCTGCTGGCCGCCGTTGTAGAGCTCGACGACGTCGCAGCGTGTCTTCGCCTCGTCGTCGCCGACGCATTCCGATTCGATGCGGCTCTTCTCGGCATTGCGCGCCTCCACGTAGGCCTGGCCCTGCTTGCCTTCGGCGGCGCTGGCGAGACGAGTGCTGACGTCGGTGATCTCGCGCAACACGTTGAGTTCCTCGGCCGGGCACTGCAGCTCCTCGCCGCGCGCATCGGCGACGAAGCCGTCGTTCTGCAGGTCGCGCTGCGGCGAGGACAGCCCCTGCACGCAGCCGACCACGCAGTGCGCGTTGGTCAGCACCAGCCCGTCGGGCGAGACGAACGACCCCGAACAGCCGCCGGCGAGGCGCACCGACGACTGCATCGCGTGATCGACCCAGGCCTGATCGGGCGCGAACCGGTACTGCGACTGCAGGGCGGCCTTGGGCAGGTTGTCGAGCGTCCACATGCCTTCGGCGGCGCATGCGGCAGACCCCAGTGACAGGGCGAACAGGCCGCCGATGGACGCGGCGAGCCGCGCGCGGGACGGAACGGGCAAGGACGTGGCGGACGCCATGGAATCTCCAGTCGAGGCGGCCGCAGCGCGGCCGGAGGCCGCCCAGCGTACGCGCCCGCGAGGCGGCCGGCGTGGCCGGAAGGTCATGGTCCGCGGTCCCGGTTTGGTCTGCCCGACGCATTCACGTACGATCTGCGCGCACGCGACACGAGGAAGGACGGTCGCCAGTCCGCCGAGGAGCCCGATGCATCCCACCGACCGCCGCAAGCCCGACCATCCGGACGCCGCTGCCCTGCGTGCCGGACTCACGCCCGCCCAGGCCCGCGCGATCGCCACCCTCGAGCAGTTCGGCTGGACCCTGCGATTCGTCCGCCGGCCCCTGTTCCGCGATCCGGTGCCGGTATTGTTCGAAAAGGCCGGCAGCCGCTGGATCGTGGTCGACGGCGATGGCGGCCTCGACGAGAACCCGGGATTCGAGATCCGCGACTGACGCGTCCGACCTGCGGTGGGCGGTTCAGCTGAATGCGGATGATCCTCACAGCCCGCCGGCTAGCATCCGGCCGTCTTTTCCGACCGGAGCTGCCGATGTCTTCGTTCTCCATCTACCTCGTGGGCATGTTCGTCCTCATCGGTGGGCTCGCCTACGGCGCCCACCTCGCCGGCCTCGCGCCGCAGTGGATCGCGGTCGGCGTGATCGTGCTGCTGGGCCTGGGCATCGTGAAGGCGGTCTCGCGTACCCGGCGCCCGGATCCGCCGTCGGCCTGACCCCGCGCCGCCGATGCGCGGCCGGCCTCCTCAGGCCGGCTGCAGATTGGCGTAGGCCAGCACCAGCCACTTGCTGCCGGCATCGTCGAAGTTGACCTGCACGCGCGCGTGCGCGCCATCGCCTTCGATGTCGGTCACGGTACCGGTGCCGAATTTCACGTGGCTCACGTTCTGTCCCAGCCGCACGCCGACCGAGGGCGCGAGGCTCGCGTGGCCGAGGTCACGCTGGCGCTGCGGGAACGCGGCACGCGCGGCCTGCGCCTTCGGGCGGACCTCGTGCAGCAGCGCCGGCGGAATCTCGCGCAGGAAGCGCGACGGCACCCCGAACATGTCCTGTCCGTGCAGGCGCCGCGCTTCGGCATAGGTCAGCACCAGCTTCTGCCGCGCGCGGGTGATGCCCACATAGGCCAGCCGGCGCTCCTCCTCGAGCCGCCCGCTCTCTTCGGCGGTGCGCGCGCTCGGGAACAGCCCTTCCTCCAGACCGACCAGGAACACCAGCGGGAACTCCAGACCCTTGGCGCTGTGCAGCGTCATCAGCTGCACGCCGTCCTCGCCGGCCTGGGCCTGGCTCTCGCCGGCTTCCAGCGAGGCGTAGGCGAGGAAGGCGACCATCTCGCTGAGCTGTGCGCTTTCCTCGTCGTCGCCGCGCACGAAGCGCGAGGCCACCGACACCAGTTCGTCGAGATTCTCGACGCGCGAATCCGCGCTGCCCTTCGATTCGTTGGCGTAATGCACGCGCAGGTTCGAGCGCGCCAGCACGTGGTCGATCTTGTCCTTGAGCGACAGCTCGGCCAGCTCGACGGACAACTGGTCGATCAGCTGCGCAAAGCCGGCCAGCGCATTGCGCGCACGCCCCGCGAGCACATTGCCGTGCGCGCTGCGGATCGCCGCCTCCCACAATGGAATGCCCTGCGCGCGCGCCTGCTGGCGCACTTCATCGAGCGTGCGCTCGCCGATGCCGCGCGGCGGCGTGTTGACCGCACGTTCGAACGCCGCATCGTCGTCGCGGTTGGCGACCAGACGCAGATAGGCCAGCGTGTCCTTGATCTCGGCGCGTTCGAAGAAGCGCACGCCGCCGTAGACGCGATACGGCACCTGCTCGGCGACGAGCTGTTCTTCCATCGCGCGCGACTGCGCATTGCTGCGATAGAGGATCGCGATGTCGCCGTGCGAGCCGCCATCTCGAACCCACTGCAGCGCGCGCTCGACGACGTAGCGCGCTTCGTCGATCTCGTTGTAGGCGGAATACAGATCGATCGGATCGCCCTCGCCGCTGTCGGTCCACAGCTGCTTGCCGAGGCGTTCGGGGTTGTGCGCGATCACCGCGTTGGCGGCGCCGAGGATGTTGGCACTCGAGCGGTAATTCTGTTCGAGGCGGATGGTCTCCGCGCCCGGATAGTCGCGCAGGAAGCGCTGCACGTTCTCGACCTGCGCGCCACGCCAGCCGTAGATCGCCTGGTCGTCATCGCCGACGATGAACACCTTGCCGGTGTCGCCGGCCAGCACACGCACGAAGGCGTACTGGATCGCGTTGGTGTCCTGGAATTCGTCGACCAGCAGGTGGCCGAAGCGCTGGCGGTAATGCGCGAGCAGCGCCGGCGTGTCGCGCAGCAGTTCGTGCGCGCGCAGCAGGATCTCGGCGAAGTCGACCAGCCCCGCGCGGTCGCAACGCTCCTGGTAGAGCGCATAGGCCTTGCGCATGACGTCCGACCACTCGTCGGCGCCGTCCTGGATGTGCTGCGGACGACGCCCCTCGTCCTTCTGGGCGTTGATCCACCAGGCGATCTGCCGCGGCGGAAACCGCGCATCGTCGAGTTCGAGCTGCTGGACCACACGCTTGACCAGGCGCAGCTGGTCGTCGCTGTCGAGGATCTGGAAGCTCTCGGGCAGCTTCGCGTCCTGCCAGTGCAGACGCAGCAGCCGGTGCGCGAGGCCGTGGAAGGTGCCGATCCACATGCCGCGCGCGCCACTGCGCAGCTGCGCATCGACGCGGTGGCGCATCTCGGCGGCGGCCTTGTTGGTGAAGGTGACGGCGAAGATGCCGTGCGCGGGCACGCCGACGACCTCGTTCAGCCATGCGATCCGGTGGGTGAGCACGCGGGTCTTGCCGCTGCCGGCGCCGGCCAGCACGAGGTAGTGGGCATCGGGCGCGGAAACCGCCTGGCGCTGTGCGGCGTTGAGGCCGTCGATCAGGTGTGACACATCCATCGCGGCATTCTACGCGGTCGCCGTCGCCGCTCCTGCGACGGATCAGGCCGCGCCCGGCCCCTCCAGCCACGCCAGCACGTCCTCGAACGGCGCCGGCCGCGCGAACAGGTACCCCTGCAGTTCCTCGCAGCCGTGCGTGGCCAGCCAGTGCCACTGCTGCTCCGTCTCCACGCCCTCGGCCGTGGTGCACAGGCCCAGGCGCTGGGCCATGCGGATGATCGCGTCGCAGATCGCCTCGTCGTCGGGATCGCGGCCGAGATCCTGCACGAAGGAGCGGTCCAGCTTCACCCGGTGCAGCGGCAGGCGCTTGAGATACGCGAGGCTGGAATAGCCGGTGCCGAAGTCGTCGATCGCGATGCAGACCCCGGCGTCGCGCAGCCTGGCCATGTCGCGGATCACGTGGTCGGGACTCGCCATGACCACGCTTTCGGTCAGCTCGAGCTCGAGGATGCCGTCCGGCAGCTGGAACGCCTGCAGTACCGACAGCACGTCGTCGACCAGTCCCTGCTGGAACTGCGCGGCCGAGACGTTGACCGCGAGCCGCAGGTGTCCCCAGCCGTGCGCGGCGAGGATCTGGTGATGGCGCGCGGCTTCGCGCAGCACCCAGCGCCCGATCGGCACGATCAGTCCGCTGTCTTCGCAGATCCCGATGAACGCGTCCGGCGCCAGCAGGCCCCGCTCGGGATGGCGCCAGCGCAACAGCGCTTCCATGCCCACCGGTCGACGCTGCTGGTCGAACTGCAGCTGGAAGACGAGTGCGAACTGGTCGGCCTGCAACGCGTCGCGCAGCTGCGACACCAGGGCCAGGCGCTGGGTGGCCTGCAGGCCGAATTCCTCGCGGTAGGCCACGACGCAGTTCCGGCCCTGTTGCTTGGCCTGGTACATGGCCTGGTCCGCGTGGCGCAGCAACAGGGCGGGATCGTCGCCGTCCTCCGGGTGACGGCAGTAGCCGATGCTGGGGGTGATCTGCAGCGACGCGGCGCCGATCTCCATCGGCTGCGACAGTGCCGCGAAGACGCCTTCGGTCGCGCGCGCGATCGCGTCGCGGTCGGCGGCGTGCATCACGATCACGAACTCGTCGCCGCCGAACCGGCCGACGGTGTCGCCCGGCCGCACTGCACCGAGCAGGCGCCGGCCGACGGTCCGCAGGACCTCGTCGCCGCTGGCGTGGCCGAGGCTGTCGTTGATCAGCTTGAAGTCGTCGAGATCGACGAAGACCAGCCCGACGCAGCCGTCGGCCGCATCCGCGCGGGAAACGGCGTCCGCGAGCCGCTCCATCACCAGCTCGCGGTTGGGCAGGCCGGTGAGTTCGTCGTGGGTGGCGCGGTGCGCGAGCGCTTCCTCCGCGCGGCGGCGTTCGGTGATGTTGTTGAGGATGCCGACGAAGTGCGTGAGCTCACCCTCCTGGTCGCGGACGGGCGCCATGCGCAGTTCGTTCCAGAACGGCGTGCCGTCGCGCCGGTAGTTGCGGAGTTGCACGCGGACCTCGCGGGCCTGCGTGATCGCGTCGCGGATCGCCACGCGAGCGGGCTGGTCGCGTTCCTCGCCCTGCAGGAACCGGCAGTTGCGGCCGACGGTCTCGTCGGCCGCGTAGCCGGTGATACGCGAGAACGCGGGATTGACGTAGACGACCGGCTGGTCGGGCGCGCGCGCGTCCGCGATCAGGATGCCGTTTTCGGTCGCCTCCACCGCGCGCCGCAACAGCCGCAGGTCCGCCTCGTCACGCCGGCGGCGGGTGACGTCGAGCATGCCGCCGACCGCGCGCACCGCCACGCCGTCCGCATCGCGGAGAATCATGCCGCGGTCCTCGACCCAGGCGTAGTCGCCCTCGGCACGCCGCAGCCGGTACTGCGCACGCCATTCCGTGGCACCGTCCGCCACCGCGGCGTCGAGCTCGCCCGCCACGCGCGCCTCGTCGTCGGGATGCAGCAGCGCCGACCACTGGTCGATCGTCGCCGCATGCACGCGCCAGTCCCAGCCGTACTGCGTGGTGAAGCCCTCGTTCCACCACAGGCTGCCGGTGGTCAGGTCCCAGTCCCAGATCGCGTCGCTGGTGGCGCGCGCCACCATCTGGAAACGCGCTTCGGTGCGGGCGCGCTCGGCCTCCGCGCGTTCGCCGTCGCTGATGTCCACGATCAGGACCAGGCGTGCCGGACGCCCGAGGAAATACAGGCTGCTCGCGTACATCATCGCGGCGAACGTGCTGCCGTCGCGGCGCCGGTGACGGAAGCGGCGCCCCACGTGCGGCGCGGGCGCGCGGGCGATCTCGCCGCGGATCCCGTCGCCGTCCATGCCGACGGCGATCGCGTCGGCGGCCAGCTGGAGAAACGCCTCGCGGGTGTATCCGTATTCGGCGATGGCCGCATCGTTGACGGCGAGCACGCGCAGCGAATCGCGGTCGTAGACGAACGCGGGCAACGGGTGCAGTTCGTAGAGGTACTGGTACTGCGCCTCGGCATCGCGCATGCGCGCGGTCAGGTCGGTGATCGTGCCTTCGGAGCGCGCGATGTCGGCGCTCAGGGCCTGTTCCCGGCGCCCGCCGACCACCAGCATCCGCACGCCGAAGAGCCAAGCCAGGAGGAGGAGGAATGCACCGGTCGCCAGCGCGGACACGAACGCCCACCAGCCGGCGAGCAGATCGTCGCGCCCGACCCCGACCGTGGCGATCAGGGGGTAGTGCGGAAGCGCGTGGAATCCGGTCAGGCGCCGCGTGCGGTCGAGATCGCTGCGTGCGTCCAGCAGCCCGGCGTCGGCGACGCGCAGGCCCTCGGTGAACAGCGCCGACTGCCCGATGTCCGTGCCCGCATAGCGGTCCAGCGCGTCGGCGCGGGTGATGACGCGTCCGTCGCGATGGACGAAGCTCGCCGTCCCGTTCCGGCCCAGGTCGAGTTCGCGCAGCAGCGCGTGCAGCGATTCCACCCGGAGGTGGCCGACCAGCCAGCGCGGCGGCGCATCCGGCGCGCCGGGCAGCGCGAGGGCGAGCGGCAGCACCCAGCCGTCGCGATCGGACGCCGGCTGCGGGCTGCCGGCCTGCAGCCGCACGCCGGCCTGCCCCGTGGCGGTGGCGAACGCCGGACGCGTATCCACGAGGGCGAGATCCTGCAGCTCCGCGTGCCGCGACAGCACCCCGCGGACGGCTTCGTCGGTGAGCGTCTCCGCGGCGTCCGGGGCGCGCTGCCGGATCGCGACCAGATCCGCGCCGATCCCGGTGAAGGCGCGCTCCAGGTTCGCCAGGCTCAGTTCCAGATTGCGGGCCAGGCCGGCGGACATCTCGCGCACGTAGCGCTCGCCCGCGTCCTGCCGCACGCGCAGGTCGTTCCAGGCGACCACCGCGGCCGCGGCGCAGACGCTGGCGACGAGCAGGCCGCCGACGAGCAGTGCGCGATTGCGTCGACGGCGCGCGCGCGCGCCAAACGACCGGTCCTGTCTGTCCTTCCTATGATCGCGCTGCATCACCGGCCCGACTCACCCCTGTCACGGCATCATCGATGCTGCCACAGATGGCCGGCGTGACGCCCGGTTCAGTGCGCGGCGTGCTCGCGCTTGGTGGTGCTGTTGGTCATCAGGCGGTCGGTGTAGGCGATGCCGATCGCGGACAGGATGAAGCCGCCGTGGATGATCGTCTGCCACATCACGCCCGCCTGGGTGACCTTGGTACAGGCCGGCGCCGCCAGTGACAGCCCCGCGGCGAGCGCCTGCGCATGCGCGGTGGCGGCGGTGATGAAATCGGCCGAGCCGCAGACCGGCAGCCCCACCTCGCCGGCGGCGATGAAGGTCTTGAGCAGATGGATCGACGAGATGCCGATGATCGCCATCGCCAGCTTGACCTTGAGCACGCTCGCGTTGACGTGGCTCAGCCATTCCGGCTGGTCGGGATGGCCCTGCAGGCCGAGGCGCGACACGAACGTCTCGTAGCCGCCGACGATCACCATCACCAGCAGATTGGAGATCATGACTACGTCGATCAGGCCCAGGACCAGCAGCATGATGCCCTGCTCGGTCAGGCTGTTGGCGTCGGTCACCAGATGGGTCAGTTCCTTGAGGAACAGGAATACGTAGACGCACTGGGCGACGATCAGGCCCAGGTACAGCGGCAGCTGCAGCCAGCGTGAGCCGAAGATGATGTAGGTGAGCGGCGTCATGCGCGTCGGCGCGGCGGGCTGGATCGACATGGGGGACTAGGGCCGGAAAGCGGTGCGCGGAGCGTAGCGACCGGCCATGACTTTGCCAATCGCGCACAGGCGTCCAGCGGGCGCCGCATTCACGCCACAGGCCCTATGGACGCGCACCGGATGCTGCGCTGCAGCGCAATTCTGCAGATGGCGCGACGATGGCCGCGTCCGGGCGGGCCATGCACCAGACCGCGGCGCCTTCGAATTGACAGCGTTGTCAGCCACTCGGTACAACCCAGTCCGCGGTGCCGTCCGGTGTCGCGTCCGGATCTGGGAGGGTCAGGGATGTCGTCGACGCGCCTGGCGCGAACGGCGGACGCGGCAGGTGCCGCGCCGCCCGCTCACCGGTGGACTGCCGTGCGCACTCAGCGCGCGGCGGCGGCCGGTGTCATCGAGTACGGCGCCTCGGCGTCCAGGCCCGGCCATGTCCGCGACGGCGTGGCCTGCATCGTGAAGCGCAGTTCGCCGCCGGCGAGGATCTCGGCGTGACGCAGGAAGGCGCGGTCCAGCGGTTTGCCGTTGAGCGTGGCGCTGCCGATGTAGCCGTGGCCCTGATCGAGCCCGTCGGCGATGACGGTGAACTGCTTGCCGTTCTGCAGCCGCAGCGTGGCCCGCGGCAGGAACGGCCGGCCGATCACGTACTCGCCGCTGCCCGGCGCGACCGGGTAGAACCCGAGCGCGGTGAACAGATACCAGGCCGACATCTGGCCCAGATCGTCGTTGCCGGCGAGGCCATCGGGCCCGTCGGCGTACTGCGTCTCCATGATCGTCTTCAGCCGCGCCTGCGTGCGCCAGGGCTGGCCGGCGTAGGCATAGAGATACGCGACGTGGTGGCTGGGTTCGTTGCCGTGGGCGTACCAGCCGATCAGGCCGGTGATGTCCTCCATGTGCTCGAAGACCGACGGGTCGACCTCGGCCTCGAAGGCCTGATCGAGCTTGCCCAGCAGCGCGTCGGCGCCGCCGTGGGCGGCGGCCAGGCCGGCGACGTCGTGCGGCACGTACCACGAGTACTGCCAGGCGTTGCCCTCGGTGTAGTCGGTGCCGTAGCCGCTGGCGGTCGGATCGAACGGCGTGCGGAAACTGCCGTCGCGGTTCTTCGCGCGCATGAAACCGGTGCCCGGATCGAAGGCGTTGCGCCAGTTCGCGGCCCGCGTGTCGAACCGCTGCGCGATGTCGGCGCGGCCCATCGCCTGCGCCATGCGCGCGATCGTCCAGTCGCCGTAGGCGTATTCGAGCGTCTTCGACGCCGCCTCGCCTTCCTCGTCGATCGGCACCCAGCCCAGTTCCATGTACTCGCGCAGCCCGTCGTAGGGGCCGTAGGACGCACTGGCGACCATCGCGTCGAGCGCGGCCTCGGCATCGAAGCCGCGAATGCCCTTGAGGTAGGCGTCCGCGATCACCGGCACGGCGTGGTAACCGATCATCGTCCACGTCTCCTGCCCGTGGAACGACCACACCGGCAGGATCCCGTAGGGACTGCGCTGCCGGTGCGCGAGCAGCGAGTCGACGAAGTCGGCGTTGCGACTCGAAGGCTGCACGAGCGTCAGCAGCGGATGCAGCGCGCGATAGGTGTCCCACAGCGAGAACGTCGAGTAGTGGGCGAAGCCCTCGGCCGTGTGCACGGCCTGGTCCGGCCCGCGGTAGCGACCGTCGACATCCATGAAGAGCGTGGGGCCGAGCAGCGTGTGGTACAGCGCGGTGTAGGCGCTGCGGCGGTCCGGCTCGGGCGCGTCGATGTCGAGCACCGACAACGCCTCGGTCCATTCGGCCTTGGCTGCGCTGCGCACGCGGTCGAAATCGAAGTCCGGCACCTCGGCGTCGAGATTGGCGATCGCGCCGGCCTCGTCGACCGGGGAGATCGCGACCTTGACCACGAGCGGCGCATCGAGCTTGCCGAAGTCGAAGGTGCCGACGAGTTGCCGGCCTTCGATCTGCGCGCGTTCGCCCGGGCTGCGGTCGCCAGGCGGCGCGAAGCCCTTGTAGGCGATGTCGGTCTCGGTGTTGTGGAAGGCGTGTCCGGTCAGCGGGCGCGAGAAGCGCATCGCGAAGTACAGCTGCCGGCCCGGCGCCCAGCCGCGGGTCTCGCGAAAACCCGTGATCGTGCCGTCGGGCATGCGCCGCAGCCGCGACCACAGGATCTTGCCGGGGTAGTCGTACATCGACGTGCGCAGGTCGAGCAGCACGCGCGCATCGGCGCCCTCGGGAAAGGTGTAGCGGTGCACGCCGGCGCGCGCGCTCGCGGTGAGTTCGGCGCGCACCTTCGAATCGTCGAGGGTGACGGCGTAGTAGCCGGGCCGGGCGATCTCGTCGTCGTGGCGGAAGCGCGAGGCGTAACCGCTGCCGGGCACCTCGGGATCACCGCGCTCGAGCTGCTCGGGGCCGGTAACCGGCATCAGCAGCACGTCGCCGAGATCGGAATGGCCGGTGCCGGAGAAATGCGTGTGCGAAAAGCCGACAATGCTGCTGTCGTCGTAGCGGTAGCCGGCCGCCCAGTCGTAGGCCTGCGCGCGCGGCTGGATGCGCGTGTCGGGGCTCAGCTGGACCATGCCGAAGGGCACCGTCGCGCCGGGGTAGGTGTGGCCCTCGCCGCCGGTGCCGATGAAAGGATCCACCGAGGCATAGGCGCTCTCCCCCACATCGACCTCGCGCGCCTCGGCCGACGCCGTGCCCGTACCCAGCAGCGCGCCCATCGCGAACACCGCCCGCGCCATCGCCGTCCCCAGCTTCGCCATCACATCCTCGATTGGACCGGTTCAATTGCCGCGACGCTAGCACCCGCGCGCTGGTCCTGCATGTTGCGCCGCAGGATGCCGTGGGCGGCCGCACTGGTCACCATGCGCGCGTCTGAACCGGTTCAATTTTCTGGCATGTCCTCGACCCGACGCGTGACCCTGGCCGACATCGCGGCCGCCTGCGGACTGTCCAAGGCGACGGTCTCGATGGTGCTGCGCGACAACCCGCAGGTGCATCCCGACACCCGCGCCCGGGTGCGCGCCGAACTGGCGCGGCAGGGCTACGTCTACCACCGCGGCGCGGCCAGCCTGCGCCATGGCGGGACGTCGAACGCGGTGGCCCTGGTGGTCAACGATCTGGCCAATCCGTTCTTCGCCGAGTTCGCCGCCGGCGTGGACGCCGCGCTGGCCGAAGCCGGTCACGTGCTGCTGCTCGGCAGCACCGGCGAATCGGTCGAACGCCAGCAGGCGGTCCTGGCGTCCCTGGTCGAGCACGGTCCCGCCGCCCTGATCCTCTCGCCGGCCGAACACAGCAGCGCCGCACGGCTGCGCCGGATCTGCGGACCGCGCCTGCCGGTGCTGCTGTTCAACCGCACGCTCGACGACGGCGGCGCCGGCGACTGGGACTACCTGGCGCTCGACAACCACGCCGGCGCACGCCTGGCCACGGAGCATCTGCTGGCGCAGGGGCATCGCGCGATCGCGTTCTTCGGCGGCCATCGCGAGTCGAGTTCCTGCGGCGAACGTCGCGCCGGCTATCGCGCGGCCCTGGCGGATGCCGGCATCGCGCCCGACCCCGCCTGGCTGATCGAATGCGCCCCCACGCGCCTCGAAGCCGCACGCCAGACGCCGGCGCTGTTCGCGCGCGACCCCGCGCCGACCGCGGCGGTCTGCTACAACGACGCCGTCGCGCTGGGCCTGATCGCCGGCCTCGCTGGCTGCGGGCGCCGCGCCGGACATGATTTCTCGGTCACCGGCTTCGACGACATCGCCGAAGCCGCCTTCGCCTCGCCGCCGTTGACCACCGTCGCCACCGACCCACGCGCTCGCGGCCTGCAGGCTGCGCGCCTGGTGCTTGCGCGGCTGCGCGGCGAATTGCCCGAACCGCCCCACTCCACCACCGCCCCCGTGGCGCTGCAGGTCCGTGCCAGCACGGCCGCCGCGTCCGACACCCCCGCCCAACCGCCCGCCCGGGCCCGAGGTAGCGCCGCATGAATCCGTCCAGCCGCACGATGTCCAATCCCGCCGCGATCGCGGTGGTCAGCCTGATCTTCTTCACCTGGGGCGGGCTGACCAGTCTCAACGACGTGCTGATCCCGCATCTCAAAGCCGTGTTCTCGATGAACTACACGCAGACGCTGCTGATCCAGTTCACGTTCTTCGGCGCGTACTTCCTGATGTCGATGCCGGCCGGCGCCGTCGTCGCGCGCGTGGGCTACAAGGCGGGCATCGTCATCGGCCTGGTGATCGCGGCGATCGGCGCGGCGCTGTTCTATCCCGCCGCGCGCCTGCCCTCGTATCCGGTGTTCCTGACCGCGCTGTTCGTGCTGGCCAGCGGCATCACGCTGCTGCAGGTCGCGGCCAATCCGTACATCAGCCTGCTCGGCCGGCCGGAGACCTCGCACAGCCGCCTCAACCTCGCGCAGGCGTTGAACTCGCTGGGCACGACGGTCTTCCCGCTGCTGATCGGTCCGCTGATCCTGGTGGGCGCGGTGCTCGGCGCCGACGAGATCGCGGCGATGGGCGCGGCCGAACAGATCGCCTACCGCGCCGCCGAGGCACGCTCGGTCGAAATGCCCTATCTGCTGTTGTCCGGGGGCCTGCTGCTGGTGGCGGTGTTCGTGCTGCTGATGCGCATTCCGTCGCTGCGCGAATCCACCGAAGCCAGCCCGGCCGTGCATCACACCTACCTCGAAGCCCTGCGCACGCCGCATCTGCGCTGGGGCGTGCTGGGCATCTTCTGCTACGTCGGCGCGGAGGTCGCGATCGGCAGCTTCCTGATCAATTACATGGCCGAGCCCGCGATCGGTGGCCTCAGCGAAGCGGCAGCCTCGCGCTTCCTGGCGTTCTACTGGGGCGGCGCGATGGTGGGCCGCTTCATCGGCGCGGCGCTGATGACGCGCATCGACGCGCGCAAGCTGCTCGGCTTCGCCGCGGGCATGGTCTGCCTGCTGCTGATCATCACGATGAGCACCACCGGCCAGGTCGCGATGTGGAGTGCGCTGGCGATCGGCCTGTTCAACTCGATCATGTTCCCGACCATCTTCACCACCGCGATCGAACGCCTGGGCACGCTGACCAGCAAGGCCTCGAGCCTGCTGGTCATGGCGATCGTCGGCGGCGCGATCATCCCGCTGGTGCAGGCGGCTTTCGCCGATGGCATCGGCATCCAGCATTCCTACTTCGTGCCGCTGGTCTGCTACCTCTACATCATCTGGTACGGCCTGCGCGGCTCGCGTCTGAGCGGCGCAGCGCTGACCGCGGCCGACGTGCCGGCACCGCGCCCGGGTGCAATGCATTGAGAACGGCCGGCGCACGCGGCGTCGTCGCCTGCTTCGGCGAGGCGCTGATCGATTTCCGCGCCGAGCATGCCGACGACGGCACGCGCCGCTTCGTCGAGCAGCCGGGCGGCGCACCGGCCAATGTCGCGGTCGGCGTGGCGGTGCTTGGCGGCCGGGCGCGCTTCATCGGCATGCTGGCGCAGGACATGTTCGGTGATGCGCTGCAGGCCGCGCTCGTCGTCCGCGGCGTGGATGTCTCGCAGGTGCGCCGGACCGCCGACGCGCCGACCGCGCTGGCGTTCGTGGCGCTGGCCGAGGACGGCGAACGCAGCTTCAGTTTCTACCGGCCCCCGGCCGCGGACCTGCTGTTCCAGTCCAGCGATTTCGTCGAGAACGCCTTCGACGATGTCGCCGTGCTGCACGTGTGTTCGAACAGCATGACCGCGCCCGCGATCGCGGCGACCACGCTGGAGGCAATGACGCGCGCGGCGCAGGCGGGCGCGCTGGTGAGCCTGGATCTCAACCTGCGGCCCGCGCTGTGGCCGCGCGCCGTGGATCCCACGCCGACGCTGTGGCAGGCGCTGGCGGCAGCGCAGCTGGTCAAGCTCAGCGCCGAGGAGTTCGCATTCCTGACCGCCGATGGCGACCCGGCAGACACGGTGCGTCGCATGCTGGCCGGCGCGACGCAGGCGGTGCTGGTCACCGACGGCGCCGCGCCGATGCGCTGGTGGACACGCGGGCGCGCCGGGACCGCTGGCACGTTCGAGGTCGAGGCGATCGACACCACCGCCGCCGGCGATGCATGCGTGGCCGGCCTGCTGCACTGCCTGGTCGCGCGCGGTATCGACGGCGGGCGCCTCGCCGCCGCATTCGAGGATGACGCGACCCGCGAGGACCTGCTGCGTCATGCGGCCGCCGCCGGTGCGCTCGCCACCACGCGTCACGGCGCCTTCGAGGCGATGCCGACTGCGGCGGCGCTGGCCACCCTGCTGGAGACCGCCCGTTGAACCTGCCCGCCTCGCCCGTACCGGACTTCTTGACCGAGGCCACGCTGCGCGCGCACATCGCCGACACGATGGCGTTCTACCACCCGCGTGCGATCGACCCCGACGGCGGCTTCTTCCACTATTTCCGCGACGACGGCAGCGTCTACGACCGCGGCCACCGCCATCTCGTCAGCAGCACCCGCTTCGTCTACGACTATGCGATGGCCGCGATCGAGTTCGCCGATGCGCCGCAGGCGGACGCGTGGCGGGATGCCGCGATGCACGGCCTGCACTTCCTGCAGACGGTCCACCGCGACCCCGGGCGCGGTGGCTACGCGTGGACGCTGCGGGACGGCGCGATCGAAGACGACACGCGTCACAGCTATGGCCTGGCCTTCGTGCTGCTGGCCTGCGCGAGCGCGTGCAAGGCCGGGCTGCCGACGCGAGCGTGGATGGACGAGACCTGGGATCTGCTCGAGCGTCATGCCTGGGATGCGGACGCGGGCCTGTACCGCGACGAGGCCGATGCACAGTGGCGCTACAGCGGCTATCGCGGGCAGAACGCGAACATGCACCTGTGCGAGGCGCTGATCGCCGCGCACGAGGCCGGCGGCGATGCACGCTATCTGCGACGCGCGCTGCAGGTGGCCGACCACATGACGCGCCGTCAGGCGGCGTTGTCGGGCGGCCTGGTGTGGGAGCACTGGCACGCGGACTGGTCGGTCGACTGGGACTACCACCGCGACGATCCCAATCACCTGTTCCGGCCGTGGGGTTTCCAGCCCGGGCACCAGATCGAATGGGCGAAGCTGCTGCTGTCGCTGCGCGCGCACCTAGGTGCCGCCGCGCCGGACTGGCTGCTGCCCACCGCGCGCCACCTCTACGACACCGCACTCGCCCACGGCGGGGATGCCGAGCACGGCGGCATCGTCTACGGCTTCGCGCCGGAGTCGCTGCGCGACGCCTCGCCCGCGCCCGGTGCGCCGCCACCGGATCTCGCCCGCGCACCGATGTTCTGGTGCGACGACGACAAGTATTTCTGGGTGCAGGCCGAAGCGATCGCGGCCGCCTGGCGCCTGTTCGATGCGACCGGCGACGCGCGCTATCGCGACGACTACCTGCGCCTGTGGGCGTACGCATGGCGGCACTTCGTCGACCACACCCACGGCGCGTGGTTCCGCATCCTCGACCGTCACAACCGCAAGCTCGACGACCTCAAGAGCCCCGCGGGCAAGACCGACTACCACACCATGGGCGCCTGCCACGACGCGCTCGCGGTGATGCGCGGCGTCCACACCCGGAGCATCGACACATGAGTCTTGCGCGCTCGCGCTTCCGCCGACGGTCCGTCGCCATCGCATTCGCCGCCTGCACTGCGCTGTTCGCCGGTTGTGCGTCGACGGCGCCGGCCGCGCAGACCGCCATCCCGCGGACCGTCGTGTACGTCGCGCCAGGGGCGCAACGCCGCCTCGACGCCAACGGCGCGGACGCGGCGATGGCCGCCCGCGTCAAGGCGGAATTCCTGCACGGCTGGAACGGCTACAAGACCTACGCCTGGGGCCGCGATGCACTCAAGCCGCTGTCGAACACCGGCAGCGACTGGTACGCCGAGTCGCTGCTGATGACGCCGGTCGATGCACTCGACACCTTGCTGGTCATGGGCCTGACCGACGAGGCCGATGCGGCGCGTGAGCTGATCGCCACGCAGCTGTCCTTCGACAAGGACCTCGACGTCAAGCATTTCGAGATCGTGATCCGCCTGCTCGGTGGACTGTTGTCGGGTTACCAGATGACCGGCGACGCGCGCCTGCTCGCGCTGGCCGACGATCTCGGCACGCGCCTGCTGCCCACGTTCGATTCGCCGACCGGCCTGCCCTACGTCACCGTCAACCTGCGCACCGGCGCGACCAGCGGCACCGACAGCAATCCGGCCGAGTCCGGCACGCTGCTGCTCGAGTACGGCACGCTGGCCCGCCTGACCGGCAAGCAGATCTACTGGGACAAGGCCTGGCGCGCGCTCGAGGCGACCTACGCGATGCGTTCGCCGATCGGCCTGGTCGGCGAACGCTTCGATGTCGAGACCGGCCAGTGGACGCAGACCCGCACCCACGTCGGCGCGCGCATCGACTCCTATTACGAGTACCTGTGGAAGTGCTGGCAGCTGTTCGCCGAGCCGCGCTGCAAGACCATGTGGGACACGCACATCGCCGCGCTCAATACCCATGTCGCCGACGAGGTCGACGGCGCGCTGTGGTACGGACACGTCGACATGGCCACCGGGGCGCGCATCGCGTCGCGGTTCGGCGCCCTCGACGCCTTCTTCCCCGGGCTGCTCGCCGTCTCCGGCGATGTGGACCGCGCCGCCCGCCTGCAGCACTCGGCGTTTTCGATGTGGCAGGCCCATGGCATCGAACCGGAAGTCTGGGATTACCGCGCCCGCACCGTCGTGTCGCCCGGCTACCCGCTGCGGCCGGAAATCGTGGAATCGGCCTGGTACCTGTATCGCCTGACCGGTGACCCGGCCTGGCGCGACATGGGGCGCACGCTGCTTGACGACTTCGTGCGTCACACGCGCACCAGGTCCGGCTTCGCGGCGCTCGCCGACGTGGTCACCAAGACCCGGAAGGACGAGATGGAAAGCTTCGTGCTGGCCGAGACCTTCAAGTATTTCTACCTGCTCTATGCCGATCCGGCGACGCTCGACCCCGCGCACACGGTGCTCACCACCGAAGCGCATCCGCTCCGCGCGGTGCCGCCGCCCGCCCCCCGTCGCAGATGACTGCTGCAACGCAACACGAACCCGGGGTTTTGCCGCGTGAGGAAACTGTTTTCGCGTCCGGCGCGCCTGTCCGTTGACAACGCTGTCAACCTGACTTCCAATCCGCGCTGACGAAACCGCCGGCATCCGCCTGGATGCATGGTCACAACGAGATTCCATGCGAATCCTTGGGAGGGGAGATCCATGAAGCGATTGCACGCCGCGCCGAAGAAGCGGCTTCTCACGTCCGCGCTGTTGTTCGCGCTCGCGCCGCCGCTGGCCGCGCAGGTGGCCGAACCGGCGACCGACAGCCCCGATGCGACCACGCTCGATGCGGTCACCGTGACCGGTATCCGCGGCAGCCTCGAGTCGTCGATGAACCTCAAGCGCGACGCCCGCGGCATCGTCGACGGCATCATCGCCGAGGACATCGGCAAGTTCCCCGACACCAACCTGGCCGAGTCGCTGCAGCGCATCTCCGGTGTCTCGATCGACCGCAGCGCGATCGGCGAAGGCTCGCGGGTGACCGTGCGCGGCGTCGGCCCCGACTTCAACCTGGTGCTGCTCAACGGCCGCCAGATGCCCGCATCGAGCAACGGCGACGGCAGCACCGTCTCCAACTCGCGCGCCTACGACTTCGCCAACATCGCCTCCGAGGCGATCTCCGCGGTCGAGGTCTACAAGAGCGGCCGCGCGGAAACCCCGACCGGCGGCATCGGCGCGACGATCAACATCAAGACCGCGCGTCCGCTCGACAATCCGGGCTTCCGGGCGAACGTCGGCCTCAAGGGCGTCTACGACACCTCGCTCGACAATCTGCCCGACCAGTTCAAGGGCAGCTCGGTCACGCCGGAAGTCTCGGGCATCTTCAGCACGACCAGCGCCGACGGCCGTTTCGGCATCGCGGTGACGGGCAGCTACCAGGAACGCGACCTGGGCTACAACCAGGTTTCGGTGCCGGGTGGCTGGCGCGGTTTCCGCGGCGACGAGGAGAACTGGGGCGCGATCCCGCAGCCCGGCGCGCCGGGTTCGGAAAACATCGTCAACCGGCCCGGCCCGGACGACGTGTATTCGGTGCCGCAGAACCTCAACTACGCCGTCACCGGCGTGCAGCGTCAGCGCACCAACGGCCAGGTGGTGCTGCAGTGGGCGCCGACCGACGCCATCACCACGACGCTCGACTACACGTACTCCGAAAACAAGATCCAGCAGCAGCGCAACGACATGTCGGTGTGGTTCAACTACGGCCCGTCGTCGTCGTCGTGGACCGACGGCCCGGTGGCGGCGCCGCTGCTCTACACCGAGTTCCTGCCCTTCGCCTGCAGCGATGCCGGCGTGTGCCGCGGCGCGGATCTCGCGATGGGCGGCGCGGACATCGCCAACCGCAACGAGAACAAGTCGCTCGGCTTCAACGTCGAGTGGGAAGCGACCGACAACCTCGGTTTCGAGCTCGACGTGCACAAGTCGACGGCCGAAACCAGCCCCGACAGCCCCTACGGCTCGGGCGGCACGCTGGGCACGGCCGCGTTCATCCGCGGCAACACCACCGCCGACTTCAGCGGCGATTTCCCGATCCTGACCGTGCAGTACCCGCCGGGCTACACCGGTCCGCGCGCCTCCGACATGCTGGTCACCGGCTCGGTGTTCCACCGCAGCTACATGAAGTCGGAGATCGAGCAGGTCCAGGCCCGCGGCCACTTCAAGTTCGGCGACTACTCGCGCCTGGATTTCGGTGTGGCGGCGACGGAAGCCAACAACCGCACCGCCTACGGCAACGTGCAGCGCGACAACACCTGGGGCGGCGCGGAAGGCAGCGCCGAGGACTATCCGGACAACATCTGGATCCCGGGCAACATGGCCGACTACTTCGACGCGTTCGCCGGCAGCGGCAACCCGGCGTTCACCGACGGCTTCTACATGTTCGACTTCAAGACCGTGCGCGATCTCGCCGCGCAGTTCGCCGGTGACGAGTCGCTGTATCTCGCGCCCGCGACCTACAACACCGACCGGCGCGTCACCGAGAAGTCGAAGAGCGCCTACGTCCAGATCAGCTCGAGCTGGGACATCGGCATCCAGTTGAACGCGGCGGCCGGCGTGCGTTACGAGAAGACCGACGTCACCTCGTCAGCGCTCGTGCCCGTCGCCACGGCGCTGCTGTGGGAATCCAACAACGAGATCGGCATCCAGCGCGAAGGCTCCGACTTCACCACGCTCTACGGCGACTACGCGCACTGGCTGCCCAGCATCGACCTCAGCGCCGAGCTGACCGACAGCCTGGTGCTGCGCAGCAGCTACAGTCGCACGATCGGCCGTCCCGGCTGGGGCGACATCCAGGGCGGGCAGACGCTCAACGAACCGGTGCGCATCGACGGCGGCACCGGCCAGCAGGGCAATCCGGGGCTCGAGCCGCTCAAGGCCGACAACTTCGATCTGTCGCTGGAGTGGTACTACGCCGAAGCCAGCTACCTGTCGTTCGGCTATTTCCAGAAGAACATCGACAACTACATCGGCACGACGATCATCCAGGCGACGCCGTTCGACCTGACGACGCCGATCGGGGGCGCGTACTGGAACGCCGCCGTGGCCAATGCCTGCCCGACGACCGACCTGACCTGCATCCGCAACTACATCTTCACCAACTTCGACGGCCAGCCCGGCGTGGTGCGCGGTCCGAACGACGCGGGCGGCAATGCGACGGGCACGATCACCGGCCAGCCGGGCGATCCGATCGCGAACTTCCGCATCACCACGCCCGCCAACACCGGCTCGTCGAAGCTCGACGGCCTGGAGCTCAACCTCCAGCACGTGTTCGGCGACAGCGGTTTCGGCCTGGCGGCGAACTACACCTATGTCGACAGTCCAGACCTGAACTACGACAACGCCAACCTTGGCGGCCAGTTCGCGCTGGTGGGCCTGAGCGATTCGGCCAACCTGGTGGCGTTCTACGACAAGGGTGCGTGGCAGGCGCGTGCGGCCTACAACTGGCGCGACAAGTTTCTGTCCAGCGGTTTCGACAGCGAACGGCCCAATCCGGTGTACGTCGAGGAGTACGGCCAGCTCGACGTCAGCGTGGGCTACAAGGTGACCGACAACCTCACCGTGCAGGCCGAGGCGATCAACGTGACCGACGAGACCCAGCGCACCCACGGACGCAACGCACGCCAGCTGCTGTACGGCACCCAGACCGGCCCGCGCTACATGTTCGGCGTCAGGTACACGTTCTGATTTCCACCACCCCCCGGGCGCCGCGGCTCCATGCCGCGGCGCCGCGTTTCCGCAGGGCCCGCGCTGACAGGCGGGCCGCTGCTGCGAGTCCGTCGCGTTGAGTCGTCCGCTCCGTCATGTCGTCGTCCTCGGCGGCGGTTCCGCCGGCTGGCTGACCGCGGCGCTGCTGGCCGCCGATCACGACGGCGCATCGCCCGGCGGCCTGCGCGTGACCCTGATCGAATCGCCGGACGTGCCGACCATCGGCGTGGGCGAAGGCACCTGGCCGACGATGCGCGACACGCTGCGCCGCATCGGCGTGTCGGAAACCGACTTCGTGCGCGCCTGCGATGCGACCTTCAAGCAGGGTTCGAAGTTCGTGCGCTGGACCCGGGACACGGCCGACGACCACTACCACCACCCGTTCGTGCTGCCACAGGGCTACCACGATGCGGATCTCGTCGCGGGCTGGATGCGCCGCGGCGACGTGCCGTTCGACCGGCTGGTGAGCTTCCAGCCGCAACTGTGCGATGCCGGGCGCGCGCCCAAGCAGTTCGGCACGCCCGAGTACGCCGCGGTCGCGAATTACGCCTACCACCTCGATGCGGCCAAGCTGGGCATCTTCCTGCGGGCGCACTGCACGGAGCGGCTCGGCGTCCGGCTGGTGTCGGACCATGTCGACGGCATCGACGTCGACGACACCGGCGACATCGCCGCATTGCGCACCCGCGCGCACGGGGCGATCGACGCCGACCTGTTCGTCGACTGCACCGGCATGCGGGCGTTGCTGATCGGCCAGCATTACGGCATCGACAGGACGGACTGCCGCGACATGCTGTTCAACGATCGCGCACTGGCGCTGCAGGTGCGCTATCCGCATGCCGACACGCCGATCGCCTGCCAGACCGTGTCGACCGCGCAGGCCAACGGCTGGATCTGGGATATCGGCCTGTCGGCGCGGCGCGGCGTAGGCCATGTCTATTCCAGCGCGCATACCGATGCCGACGCGGTCGAAGCCGCCCTGCACCGCTACATCCGCGAGACCGGCGGCGCGGACTGCGAGATCATCGCCCGACAGTCGCTGTCGTTCGAACCCGGCTACCGGCGGCGCAGCTGGCACCGCAACTGCGTGGCGATCGGCCTGTCGAGCGGGTTCGTCGAACCACTGGAGGCGTCCTCGCTGGTGCTGGTGGAACTGGCGGCGACGATGCTCAGCGACCAGCTGCCGGCCACGCGCGAGACGATGGACGTCGTGGCCGCGCGCTTCAACGACACGTTCGCCTATCGCTGGGAACGCGTGATCGAGTTCCTCAAGCTGCACTACGTGCTGTCGCAGCGCGACGACAGTGCCTACTGGCGCGACCATCGCGACGCCGCGTCGATGCCCGCGCGCCTGGCCGAACTCCTGGCACTGTGGCGGCACCAGTCGCCGTCGCGCTATGACCTGCCGCGCGTGGACGAGGTGTTTCCCTCCGCCAGCTGGCAGTACATTCTCTACGGCATGGGATTCCAGCCCGGGACGCGCGCCACCTCGCGGCGCGCAGCGCCCGCGGATCGTGCCGAGGCGGCGTTCCGCGAAGCCTCGGATCTCGCGCGCAGGATGATTCCGGCGCTGCCCAGCCACCGCGAACTGATCCACCACATCCATACCCGGGGCCTGTCCCCCGTCTAGGCGAGCCCGATGTCCAGGACCGTGCAACTCAACAACGTCGACCACCGGGACCTCCGCGTCGACACCGGCCATGGCGCCACGCTCGGCGACGACGTGATGTGGGCGCTCACGTTTCCGGCGGAATTCCGCAACGTGCAGGCGCACTATCCGATCGTGTTCGGCAAATCGGCCGAAGGGGACTTCCAGCCGCTGGCGCTGTTCGGCTTCACCGACCGGCAGAACCTGTTTCTCGACGGCGACCGCTGGGATGCGACCTACATTCCGCTCACGATCGAACGCCAGCCGTTCCTGATCGGACGCGCCGCCGATGAGATGCTGATGCACATCGATCTCGACCACCCGCGCGTCGGCAGCACGCGGGGCGAAGCCCTGTTCCTGCCGCACGGCGGCACGAGCGCGTTCCTCGAACACGCGAGCTCCGTGCTCAACACCATCCACCAGGGCGTGCAGGCCACGGCGCCGTTCGTGGCCGCGTTGCTGCAGCACGATCTGCTCGAGCCTTTCGTGCTCGACATCCGCCTTGACGACGGCTCCGACAATCGCCTGTCGGGCTACTACACGGTCAACGAGGACCGCCTGCGCCAGCTCGACGGCGACGCCTTCTCGGCGCTGGGCCGGGCCGGTCACCTGGAAGCGGTCTACATGATGCTGGCGTCCGTAGTCCGCTTCCGCGACCTGATCGAGCGGGTGAACCGTGCCGGCGCTGCAGGTCGATAAGCGCATCCCGGAGCGCACGGGGATCGATCCCCGCGCGATTCCGGACGCCGTGCTGCGCTCGGAGACGCCGCTGGTGCTGCGCGGGCTGCTGTCCGAGTGGCCTGTCGTGCAGGCGGCGCGGACGTCGTCCGACGCGGCCGCGCAGTATCTGCAGCGTTTCGAACGCGTGGATGGCCCGCCGGTCATCGCGACGGTCGGCCCGCCGGAGATCGACGGCCGCTTCTTCTACGACGACACCCTGCAAGGCTTCAACTTCCGCCGCGAACACGTGCCGCTCGGTGTCGCGCTGAAGACGCTGCTCAAGTACGCACCCGATCCCGCGCCGCCGGCGATCTACATCGGCTCGACCACCCTCGACACCTGGCTGCCGGGCTTCCGCACCGAAAACGACCTGCCGCTCGGCGGGCGCGACGCGCTCGCCAGCATCTGGATCGGCAACCGCACGCGCATCGCCGCGCACCAGGACCTGCCCGACAACCTCGCCTGCGTGGTCGCGGGCACGCGGCGCGCGACGCTGTTTCCGCCGCAGCAGCTCGAGAATCTTTACATCGGTCCGCTCGAGGTCACCCCGGCCGGGCAGGCGGTGAGCCTGGTCGATTTCGCCGACGTCGACCATGCGCGGTTTCCGCGCTTCGCGCAGGCGCAGGCACAGGCGCAGTACGCCGATCTCGAGCCGGGCGATGCGCTGTTCATCCCCAGCATGTGGTGGCACCACATGGAAGCGCAGACCACCTTCAACGTGCTGGTGAACTACTGGTGGCGCCAGGCGCCCGCCTGGGCCACCACGCCTATGGATACCTTGATGCACGCGATCGCGAGCATCCGCGACCTGCCCGACGCCGAGCGCGCGATCTGGCGCGACGTGTTCCGTCATTACGTCTTCGACTACGACGAAGACATCGTCGCCGGCCATGTGCCGGCCCCGGCGCGCGGTGCGCTGGCACCGCTCGACGAGACGCGCGCACGCGCGATCCGGGCCCGCCTGCGCAAGCGCTTCGAACGCTAGGAGATCGTCCATGCATGCAGCCGCCGAACCGGCCCCATCGCCCATCCGCCGTGTCGTCATCGCCGGCGGCGGCACCGCCGGCTGGATGGCCGCGGCCGCCCTGTCGCGCACCCTGGGCAAGGTGATCGATGTCACCCTGGTGGAGTCGGACGAGATCGGCACGATCGGCGTGGGCGAGGCGACGATCCCGACCCTGATGACGTTCCATCGCCTGCTCGGCATCGGCGAGCAGGAATTCATGGCGCAGACCCAGGCCACGATCAAGCTCGGCATCAACTTCGAGAGCTGGCGCGACGTCGGCCAGGACTATTTCCATTCCTTCGGCCTCACCGGCACCGACCACTGGACGGCCGGCTTCCAGCACTTCTGGATGCGCGGCCGCGAGCGCGGCCTGGCCAGCGCCTACGACGACTACTGCCTGGAACTGAAGGCGGCGCTTGACGGGCGCTTCGCCCACCTGCCCAAGCGCAAGCTCAACTACGCCTACCACCTCGATGCGACGTTGTATGCGCGCTACCTGCGGCGTTTCAGCGAGGCCAACGGCGCGCGCCGCATTGAGGGCAAGATCGCGGACGTCGCCACCGACCCCGCATCGGGCTGCATCACCGCGCTGCAGCTCGAGAACGGCACGCGCGTCGAAGGCGATTTCTTCATCGACTGCACCGGTTTCCGCGCGCTGCTGATCGAGAAGACGCTCGGCGTCGGATTCGAGGACTGGTCGCACTGGCTGTTCAACGACCGCGCGTTCGCGGTACCCACGGCCACGGTCCGCGACGCGGTGCCCTACACCCGTTCGATCGCCGGCCCGGCCGGCTGGCAGTGGCGTATTCCGCTGCAGCATCGCGTCGGCAACGGCATCGTCTATTCGAGCCGCTACATGGACGACGACCAGGCCCGCGACACGCTGCTGTCGAGCATCGACGGCGCGCCGCTGCGCGAACCGTTCGCGGTGCGCTTCCGTCCCGGCCAGCGCCTGCGCTACTGGGAGAAGAACTGCGTAGCGCTGGGCCTGTCTGCCAGCTTCATCGAACCGCTGGAATCCACGACGATCCACCTGATCCAGCGCGGCATCATCCACCTGATGCAGACCTTCCCGCGCACGCTGTCCCGGCCCGACATCGACCAGTACAACATGCGCATGGCCGACGAGCTGCAGCACGCGCGCGACTTCGTGATCCTGCACTTCAACGTCACCGACCGCCAGGACACGCCCTACTGGCGCGACTGCAGCGCGATGCCGATCCCCGATTCGCTGCGCCACCGCATCGAGCTGTTCCGCGAAACCGGGCGGGTGTTCCACGTTCCCACCGAACTGTTCGCGGAGAACTCCTGGATCCAGGTGATGATGGGCCAGGGCATCTATCCCCGGGAGTACCACCGCTCCGCGGACCTGATGGGCGACGCCGAACTCAAGGGATTCCTCGACGGCATCCGCCAGGACGTGGACCGCACGCTGCGCCAGTTGCCGCCGCACATGGAGTACGTGCGCAGCTACGCGCCTGCCGCAGGCGCCTGAGGCGGCCGGCATGCGCGCGGCATGCCGACGCGGGGATCCAGCGCCCGGATCAGCGCGGCGCCGGCCCCGTCGAGCGCCGGACCTGCAGGGCATAGGGCAGTTCCAGGGTCTCGCCGGCGCTGCGGTCGCGGATCGCCTTGAGCAGTTCCAGGCCGGCCAGCCGCCCCATCTCCCGGCTGGGCTGGCGCACGGTGGTCAGCGAGGGGTAGATGTGGCGCGCGATGGGCATGTCGTCGAAGCCGCAGACCGACACGTCCTTCGGCACCGACAGACCCCGCTCGCAGATCGCGCAGATCGCGCCCGCGGCCATGTCGTCGTTGGCGGCGAACACGGCGGTCGGCGGATCCGGCAGGTCGAGCAGGGTATTGGTCGCGTCGAAGCCGGATTCGTAGAAGAACTTGCCGGCGGCCACCAGCGAGGCGTCGTACTCGAGGCCGGCCTGCTTGAGACCGTCGCGATAGCCGGCCAAGCGCCAGCCGCTGGCGCCATGCGCCGGGTGGCCCTTGATGTGCGCGATGCGGCGATGGCCCAGACCGGCCAGGTGCAGCACGACATCGCGCGCCGCGCTGCGCTCGTCGACCACCGTGCCGATGCGCCGGTTGCGCTCCTGCGCCGACACGCTGGCGTAGGGCACGCCCATCTCGTCGAGGCGTGCGAGCAGTTTCGCGTCGTCGGTGATCGGCGGCGTCAGCACCACGCCGTCGAGCTGCGACTGCATGATCATCGACTCGACCTTGGCCACGATGTCCTTGGCCGTGTAGTCGACCGGCGCGAGCATCAGGTTGTAGTGCTGCGACTGGCACGCATCGAGCACGCCGAGCTCGACCTCCATGAGGTAGTTGCTCGACGGGTTGTCGTAGAGCATCGCGACCAGATACGACCGGCGGCCGGCGAGCAGGCGGGCCGACGCGAGCGGCCGGTACTGCAGCTTCTCGACCGCCGCCTCCACGGCCACGCGGGTGCGCTCCGACACGTTCGGCTCGTTGTTGAGCACGCGCGACACGGTCTTCATCGACACGCCCGCCGCTTCCGCGACATCCTCGATCCGCACACGCATGGTGTTCAATCCGGCCATCATCCGTCGTCCCGGTGGCGCATTCTGCCAGAGCGCACAGTGCATCATGCGGGATGTGAGCAGGGTCGATGACGCCCTGCAGCAAGCGTCGGCGGATGCGCACCGGTATGCTGGCCACTCGCTGACAACGCTGTCATCGCTGCCCGGCAGCCTGGCGGCCCACCCACCCTGCGACGCACGTCGCCACCTCCTGCTCCGGAGCCCTTCGATGATCCAGTCGCATCGCCCCGCACACCCGATCCTGCGTCGCGCATTGCTGCCCGCGATGCTCGCCGCGCTCGCGCTCGCGCTCGGCGCCTGCGCCCGCGACGACGCACCCGCCGCGTCCGCCGCTGCCGCGCCTGCGGACACCAGCGCCGCCGACGCCGGCGCGATCGATCCGGCCAACTGGCCCGACACCGCGTGGCCACTGGCCGAGGACGCGGCGCTGGAACAGCGCATCACCGACCTGATGGCGACGATGACCGTCGAGGAGAAGGTCGGCCAGATCGTGCAGGGCGACATCGCCGACGTCACGCCCGAGGACGTGCGCAAATACCGTCTGGGCTCGATCCTCGCCGGCGGCAACTCCGACCCGGGCGGTCGCTACGACGCGGCGCCGGCCGAGTGGCTGAAGCTCGCCGACGCGTTCTGGGAAGCCTCGATGGATACCGCCGGCGGCGGCAAGGCGATCCCGGTGATCTTCGGCATCGACGCCGTGCACGGCCAGAGCAACATCGTCGGCGCGACCCTGTTCCCGCACAACATCGGCCTGGGCGCGACGCGCAACGCCGAACTGATGCGCGAGATCGGCCGCGTCACCGCGATCGAAACGCGCACCACCGGCATGGAATGGGCGTTCGCGCCGACCGTCGCCGTACCGCAGGACGACCGCTGGGGCCGCACCTACGAGGGCTACTCCGAATCGCCCGACGTCGTCGCCGCGTTCGCGCCGGCGGTGGTCGAAGGCATGCAGGGCAAGGCCGGCTCGCCGGACTTCCTCGACGATCACCACGTCATGGTGTCGGTGAAGCACTACCTCGGCGACGGCGGCACCGCCGGCGGCAAGGACCAGGGCGAAACCGCGGTCACCGAAGCGCAGCTGCGCGACATCCACGGCGCGGGCTATCCGCCGGCGATCGCCGCCGGCGCGCAGGCGGTCATGGCCTCGTTCAACAGCGTGCACGGCCAGCGCATGCACGGGCACAAGGCCCTGCTGATCGACGTGCTCAAGGACCGCATGAATTTCGGTGGCTTCGTCGTCGGCGATTGGAACGGCCACGGCCAGCTGCCGGGCTGCACCACCACCGATTGCGCGGCGACGTTCAACGCCGGCCTCGACATGGCGATGGCACCCGACAGCTGGCGCGGCCTCTACGAGAGCACCGTCAAGCACGTGCAGTCGGGCGAACTGCCGATGGCACGCCTCGACGATGCGGTGCGCCGCATCCTGCGGGTCAAGTTCCGCATGGGCCTGTTCGACGCGCCGAAGCCGTCGGAACGTGCACTCGGCGGCAAGTTCGAACTGCTCGGCGCGCCGGAACACCGTGAGGTCGCCCGTCGCGCGGTGCGCGAATCGCTGGTGCTGCTGAAGAACCAGGACGGCATCCTGCCGCTCGCCGCCAAGCAGCGCGTGCTGGTGGCCGGCGACGGCGCCGACGATCTGGGCAAGCAGTCCGGCGGCTGGACACTCAACTGGCAGGGCACCGGCACCAAGCGCGCCGACTATCCGAACGCCGACAGCATCTGGGACGGCATCCGCACCCAGGTCACCGCCGCCGGCGGCACCGCGCAGCTGGCGGTAGACGGTGCGTACCGGCAGAAGCCGGACGTCGCGATCGTCGTGTTCGGTGAAGACCCGTATGCGGAATTCCTCGGCGATCTGCCGAACCTGTTGTACAAGCCCGGCGACGATGCCGATCTCGAACTGGTCAAGCGCCTGCGTGCGGCGGGCATTCCGGTGGTCTCGGTCTTCCTCAGCGGTCGCCCGCTGTGGGTCAACCGCGAGATCAACGCCTCCAACGCCTTCGTCGCCGCATGGCTGCCGGGCTCGGAGGGTGCAGGCATCGCCGATGTGCTGCTGCGCGGCGCGGATGGCCAGCCGCAGCACGACTTCAAGGGCAAGCTCAGCTTCTCGTGGCCGAAGCGTGGCGACCAGTACGTCAACAACGTCGGCATGGAGGGCTACGACCCGCTGTTCGCGTTCGGACACGGCCTGACCTACGCCGACGACGGCAACCTCGCCGCGCTGCCGGAAGACGCCGGTGTCAGCGCCGAAGACGGCAAGGACGCGGGCTATTTCGCGAAGGGCGTGCCCGGCCCCGGCATCCGCCTGGTGGTCACCGGCGCCGACGGGCGTGGCGCCGACGTGCTGCACCCGCGCGTGGTCACGCCGGACGGCACGCTGAGCCTCGCCGCGGTCGATTACCAGACCCAGGAGGGCGCACGCCTGCTGACCTGGACCGGCAATGCGACCGCCGAACTGCTGTCGCACTCGCCGTCCGACCTAAGCCGCGAAACCAACGGCGATTCTCTGCTGCTGGCGACGCTGCGCATCGACGCAGTGCCGGCGTCCGGCGACACCGTGCTGTACGCGGACTGCGGCGACGGCTGCAAGGCCGAACTGCCGATCGGTCCGTGGCTGGCCACGTTACCGCGCGGCGAATGGATCACGGCCGGCGTGCCGCTGAAGTGCCTCACCGTTGCAGGCCTCGACGCCACCCGCGTCAGCACGCCGTTCGCGATCCGCGCGCCGGCCGGCCTGACCCTGGGTCTGGCCGACGTCCGCATCGGCACGGAAGCCGCGCATACGCTCGACTGCAAGACTCAGTAAGCGCAGCACGCTTCGCTCCGAGCCCCTCTCCGCTGGGGAGGGGTCGGGTGCGGACAGTCGCCTGCGAGACACCCATCGACGCTGCCTCTCCAGGCGGCGTCGTGCTATCCGCACCCCGCGCCCACCACCGCAACGCAGCGTGCGCGCCGCGTCCACGCCGCGCTACAGGCGCGCGCCTAGACTCGATGCACCTGTCCCGCGGAGCATCTCCCCCATGATCGACCTGCACTACTGGCCCACCCCGAACGGCCACAAGATCACGCTGTTTCTCGAAGAAGCCGGCCTCGAGTACACGCTCCACCCCGTCAACATCGGCAAGGGCGACCAGTTCAAGCCCGAGTACCTCGCGCTCTCGCCGAACAACAAGATGCCGGCGATCGTCGACCACGCCCCGGCCGACGGCGGCGATCCGCAGACCGTGTTCGAGTCCGGCGCGATCCTGATGTATCTGGCGGAGAAGTCCGGACAGTTCCTGTCGACCGATCCGCGCGTGCGCATCGAGACATTGGAGTGGCTGTTCTGGCAGATGGCCGGCCTGGGGCCCATGACCGGCCAGTACGGCCACTTCAACGTCTACGCGCCGGAGAAAATTCCCTACGCGATCGACCGCTACACCAATGAAGCCAACCGTCTGCTGCAGGTGCTCGACACGCATCTGAAGGGTCGCGACTTCATCGCCGGCGACGCGTATTCGATCGCCGACATGGCCACGTATCCGTGGATCGGCGTCTACGACAAGGCGCCGATCGACATGACGCCCTATCCCGAAGTCCAGCGCTGGCACGCGGCCATCCAGGCACGCCCCGCCACGGGTCGCGCGTACGCGAAAGCGAAAGAGGTCAATCCCGACGCGGGCAAGGCGATGAGTGACGAGGAAAAGAAACTGCTGTTCGGGCAGGGGCGTCGCTGAGGCCCACTGCGTGGCGGAGTGCATCGCCATGCACGCGTCCATATGATCGGGGTCCACACCGGATCAGGGATGACACCGATGCGATCGACCGCCTTGTTGACTGCGGCCTGCCTGCTCGCGGGCTGCGCGTCGCCCCCGCATCACGCGCGAGTGCGGACGTCACGCGCTGCGACGCGCTCGCCGGTCCCGACTGGCAGCGCATCGAACCGCCCGAGGTCGCATCGGAGCTGCTGACGCTCGCCCACATCACCACCGCGCCTGCGCTGGCGCGGTGGTGCATTGCCGCCGACGGCGCCCACGTCGCCTGCGTGCCGCCCGAGCCAGGCGCGCCGTGCGGTCATGCGCTGCACACCTTCCAGCCGCAGGTGCATCGCATGTGGGGCTGGTCGGACAGCACAGTACGCCGCGAATCCTGCGCGGCAGGCTGATGCGTCGCGGCAGGCGCAGTGCGGCGACCCGATACACTCACCGCATCGCTCCACTGGACCCGCCATGCGCTCCCTACTCGCTGCCGCCGCCCTGATGATCGCCACCACATCCACCCTTGCCGCCACACCGCCCGTCGCCGGCGGCCTTACGCTCGAAGCCACCACCGGCGATGCGCCGCTGTCGGGGCCGACGCTGATGAAGCCGCAGGTCGCACCGGACGGCTCGCGCGTGACCTTCCTGCGCGGCAAGGACGGCAACCGCAACCAGCTGGACCTGTGGGAATACGACATCGCCAGCGGGCAGACGCGGATGCTGGTCGATTCGAAGGTGGTGCTGCCGGGCGAGGAGACGCTCAGCGACGCGGAAAAGGCGCGGCGTGAGCGCCAGCGCATCGCAGGCCAGTCCGGCATCGTCGACTACCAGTGGGCGCCGGATGCACAGCGTCTGCTGTTTCCGCTCGGCGGCGAGCTGTATCTGTACGACCTGTCGAAGACCGGTTCCGAGGCGGTGCGCCAGCTCACCGACGGCGGCGGCTTCGCGACCGACCCGAAGGTGTCGCCGCGTGGCGGCTTCGTCAGCTTCGTGCGCGCACGCAATCTGTGGGTGATCGATCTCGCCAGCGGCACCGAGCGCCAGCTGACGACCGACGGCAGCGAGGTGATCGGCAACGGCGTTGCCGAGTTCGTCGCCGACGAGGAAATGAACCGCCACACCGGCTACTGGTGGGCGCCGGACGACAGCGGCATCGCGTACGCGCGCATCGACGAATCGCCGGTGCCGGTGCAGAAGCGTTACGAGGTGTATCCCGATCGCACCGAAGTCGTCGAGCAGCGCTACCCCGCCGCCGGCGACGACAACGTGCGCGTGACCCTGCACGTCGTCGCCCCGCAGGGCGGCGCGGTGACGGACGTCGATCTCGGCAGGAACACCGACATCTATCTCGCCCGCGTGCAGTGGCGCGATGCGCAGCGCCTGACCTTCCAGCGCCAGTCGCGCGACCAGCAGACGCTCGACCTCATCGAGACCACGCTCGCCACCGGCGCGCAGCGCACGCTGTTGACCGAGCGCGGCCGCACCTGGGTGCCGCTGCACGACAGCCTGCGCTTCCTCGATGACGGCCGCTTCGTGTGGTCGTCCGAGCGCGACGGCTTCCAGCATCTGTATCTCGCGTCCGAAGACGGACGCCGCATGACCCAGCTCACGCAGGGCGATTGGCCGGTCGACGAACTGCTGGCGGTCGATGCCACGGCGGGCCTGTCCTACTTCCGCGCCGGTATGGCACTCGAGGACGGCAAGGCGCTGCCGCGTGCGACGGAATCGCGGCTCTACAGCGTCGGCCTCGACGGCAAGCGTGCCTACACCGCACTGTCGCGTGAGCCCGGCATGCATGGCGCGAGCTTCGCGCGCAATGCGTCGGTCTACGTCGACAGCTGGTCGAACACGACCACGCCGCCGCAGATCGCGCTGCACCGCGCCGACGGCACGCAACTGGCGACGCTGGTCGAGAACGATCTCGCCGCCGCCGATCATCCCTACGCGCCGTTCCTCGCCGCGCAGCGCCCGACCGAGTTCGGCACGCTGACCGCCGCCGACGGCCGCACGCCGCTGCACTACTCGCTGATCAAGCCGGCGGATTTCGACGAAACCAAGCCGCACCCGGTCGTCGTGTTCGTCTACGGCGGCCCGGCCGCGCAGACCGTGCTCGATACCTGGCCCGGCCGCGCCGATGCGAGCTTCCACCAGTACCTGGCGCAGCAGGGCTACGTGGTGTTTTCGCTGGACAACCGCGGCACCCCGCGTCGCGGCCGTGACTTCGTCGGCGCGCTGTACGAGCGCCAGGGCACGGTCGAAGTCGAAGACCAGCTGCGCGGCGTCGAATGGTTGAAGTCGCAGTCGTGGGTCGACGGCGACCGCATCGCGGTCAACGGCTGGTCGAACGGCGGTTACATGACGCTGATGCTGTTGGCCAAGGCGCCTGACGCCTACGCCTGCGGCATCGCCGGCGCGCCGGTCGCCGACTGGGCGCTCTACGACACGCACTACACCGAGCGCTACATGAACTTGCCGAAGGCCAACGTCGACGGCTACCGCGAGGCCAGCGTGTTCACCCACGCCGACAACATCAAGCCGAACGCGCTGCTGCTGATCCACGGCATGGCCGACGACAACGTGCTGTTCACCAATGCCACGCAGCTGATGAGCCAGTTGCAGCAGGCCGGCACGCCGTTCGAACTGATGACGTATCCGGGCGCCAAGCACGGCCTGCGTGGACGCGACGCGTTGCATCGCTATCGCACCAGCGAGGCGTTTCTCGGGCGTTGCCTGGCGCCCTGACCGCACACGCCGAAGGCACACGCATGTCCACGAGTCCGCCCCCACTGCCGCCGCGTCCCGCGCCTGTGCCGCCACCGCCGCGTGGCTGGTGGCAGCGCAACTGGAAGTGGGCGTTGCCGGTCGTCGTGGTCACGTTCGTCGCACTGGTGGCGGCGCTCGTCGCGATCGTGCTGTTCGCGATCCGCGGCTCGATGATGCGCTCGGATGTCTACGCCGACGCGATGGCACGCGCCCGCGCGCATCCGGAACTCGTCGCGACGATCGGCACGCCGATCACGCCCGGCTTCATGCCGATGGGCTCGGTCAGCACCTCGACCGACGGCGGCGGCTCGGGCCGCGCGGACCTGGTGATCGGCATCGAAGGCCCGCGCGGTGAAGGTCGCCTCATCGCCACGGCCGATCGTCGGCTGGGTGCATGGACCTGGGAGTCGCTGCTGTACGTGCCGGGCGACAACGATCTGGAGCACATCATCACGATCGCCGAAGCGGATACGCCGGTCGAACACCACGCCTTGCCGGTGCCGTGACCTCCGGCCATTGCCGGCACGCACGCGAGCGCCTACGGTCGGCGTTCGTCCTTGCCGCTGGTGCTGCCATGAAACCGCTTGTCCTTGCGATCGCCCTGTCCCTTGCCGCGCCACTCACGGCCCTCGCCCACACCGATGACGCCAAGGCGGTCGTCGCTGCGTCGCCGACCGCATCGCCGGCCTGGGTCACGCGCAGCAACGAACTGTCGCAGATCCTGATCGACGCCCAGGCGCCATTCCAGCCTGAATCCGCAGGCTTCTTCGGCGTGCCCGGTTACGACGACCAGGTCGCGGACTTCGGCCCCGACAATGCCCGGCGCTACCGCGACGCGATGACCGCGGCGCGCGCCAAGCTGCAGACGCAGCTCGAACTCGAGCGCGATGCCAACGTGCGCCAGGACCTGCAGATCCTGCTGACCAGCATCGATCAGAGCATCGAGGGCAGCACGCTCGGCGAGCGCTATCTGCTGCCTTGGACCGATGCGCCGCAATTGATCTTCGGCGGCATCAACGGCCTGCTGTCGTCACAGACGCCGTCGGAGCGGCGCGTGCATGCGCTCGCCCGTCTGCAGCGTTATGCCGGCCTCACCGAAGGCAGCACACCGATCACCACCCTCGCCCGCCAGCGCTATGAAGAGCGCCTATCGAACCCCGAGCTGCTCCAGCCCACCAAGCTTGAGGTGCAGCGCGCGCTCGACAGCGCCGACACCTACATCGCCGGCATCCGCAAGCTCTTCGAGGAATACGAGATCGAGGGCGCCGAACCTGCACTTGAAGCGATCGCGAAGGAGATCACCGCCTACGCCGACTGGACCCGCGCCACCGTGCTGCCGAAGGCGCGCGAAGACACGCGCCTGCCGCCGGAGCTCTATGCGTTCGGGCTCAAGCAGTACGGCACCGATGTCGACCCGCAACTGCTGATGCAGCGCGCGCAGCTGGCCTTCATGGAAATCCGCGCGCAGATGCAGCAGCTTGCGCCGCTGGTCGCGAAAGAGAACGGCATCGACGCGACCGACTACCGCGGTGTCATCACCGCGCTCAAGCGCGACACGATTCCGAACGCGCGTCTGGAGGCGAGCTACCGCGAGGTCATCGACGCGATCGATCCGATCATCGAGCGCGAGGACATCGTCGACGTGCCGCAGCGCGAGATGCAGATGCGCCTGGGTTCGGACGCCGAATCGGCCGCGCAGCCCGCGCCGCATTTCCGCCCGGCGCCGCTGGTCGGCAACACCGGCCAGCAGGGCACGTTCGTGCTGCCGGTGGGCAATCCCGGCGGCACCGGCGACGACGCGGCATACGACGACTTCAACTTCGACGCCGTGCGCTGGACGCTGTCAGCGCACGAAGGCCGTCCCGGACACGAGCTGCAGTTCACCGCGATGGTCGAGCGCGGTGTTTCGCTGGCCCGCTCAATGTTCGCGTTCAACTCGGTCAACGTCGAAGGCTGGGCGCTGTATGCCGAAGCCGAGCTGGTGCCCTATGAGCCGCTCGACGGCCAGCTGATCGCCCTGCAGTTCCGCTTGCTGCGCGCCGCGCGCGCGATGCTCGACCCGATGCTCAATCTCGGCATGATCGACCGCGAACGGGCCGGCCGCGTGCTGACCGAAGAAGTGATGCTCTCGCCCGCGATGGCGCGCCAGGAACTCGACCGCTACACCTTCAACGCACCGGGCCAGGCGACGAGCTACTTCTACGGCTACACCCGCATCCTCGAATTGCGCATGCGCACCGAACTGGCACTGGGCGCGAAGTTCGACCGCCGCGCGTTCAACAACTTCCTGCTCGATCAGGGCCTGTTGCCGCCGGACCAGCTGGCCGAAGCGGTGGAGACGGTGTTCATCCCCGCGCAGCAGCGCCGTTGATCGATCCGGTGCGCCCTGCCCCGCCGGGGCGGGGCGCATCCCGGCCCGCGGTCGATGCTCAGCTGATCCGGTCCATCAACCGTCGATGCCCGATCAGTCGCGCCCAGCGCATGCCGATATCGAGCCAGCAGACGTAGGCGGCCTCGCCGGCGATGCGCCACAGCGAGCCGGGGCGCCAGGACAGCGCCGGTTCGGCCGCGCACAGTTCCCAGTGCAGGCCGAGTCCGCGTGCGAACAGAGCACAGCGCGCGAGGTGGTAGCGGCTGCTGAGCAGGGTGACACGGCGTGTCGGCGCGTCGGGGTCGACGGCGGCGGCCGTCAGCAGGCTGCGCGCGTTGCGCAGGTTCTGCAGGGTGTCGCGCGAGGCGTCCTCGAGCACCAGGGGTGCGTCCTCGGGCACGCCCAGGGCATGGAGGGCATCGCGGGCCAGCGCGGCTTCGGTCGGGCTGCCCGCCGGGCCGCCGCCGAGCAGCAGCACGCTGCCGGGCGCATGCGAGGTCCACAGCGAGGCCGCGCGCGCGAGCCGGGCCTGGAAGTCCGCGTCCAGGCGCCCCTGCGGCGCGTGCTTGCCGAACACCAGCACGCACTCGCCACCGACCGGCACACAGGGCGCATTGCGCGCGACCCGCAGCACGTGCACCAGATAGCCCACGTACACCAGACCCAGACTCAGCACGCAGACCGCCCCGGCGACCGCCAGCGTGTGCAGGGCATCGCGGTCGGCAAGCCGTTTGAGGCGGTACAGCAGGCGGGTACGGGCCATCGTGGAACCGCTTCCCGAACGGTCCGGAACTGGGGGTGGCCCTGAAGTCTAGCCTCACCATGCTGTCGCTATACTCGACCGCCTGATTGTCCCGGATTCACTGCGTGACTGAACCGCTGTCCCTGTCGCCGATTCCGGCACTCGCCATCCGTGCGTTCACCGCGACCACTGCGCTCGGACGCGGCAATGCCGCCCAGGCCGCGGCCCTGCGCGAACGCCGCGGCGGGCTGCGCCGCAACGATTTCGGCCCGACCCCGCTGCCGACCTGGATCGGTCGCGTGGACGGCGTGGAAGACGCGCCGCTGCCGTCCGCGCTCGCCCGCTGGGAATGCCGCAACAACCGGCTCGCCTGGCTGGCGCTGCAGCAGGATGGCGTGCTGGCCACGCTCGACACGATGGTGGCGCGCTACGGCGTGGATCGCGTCGCGCTGGTCGTGGGCACCTCAACCTCGAGCATCGGCGCCAGCGAGGAAGGCTATGCGCGCGCCGGCACCGATGCCGAGGGCGTGCGCCACCTTCCGGACGATCTCGCCCGCCCGATCGTGCACACGCCGCATTCGCTGGGCGACTTCCTGCAGCACGCCACCGGCCTGCGCGGTCCCTGCATCACGGTTGCCACCGCGTGCTCGTCGAGCGCGAAGGTGTTCGCCCAGGCGGCGCGGATGATCGAAGCCGGCCTCGTCGACGCGGCGCTGGTCGGCGGTGTCGACACGCTGTGCGGCAGCGTGCTGTTCGGGTTCAACGCATTGGGCCTGGTGTCGACCGAGCGCTGTCGCCCCTTCGACGCCACCCGCGACGGCCTGTCGCTGGGCGAGGCCGGCGGCTTCGCCGTGCTCGAGCGAGCCGCGGCCGGCGATACCGGCCTGCAGTTGCGCGGTTACGGTGAATCCAGCGACGCGCACCACATGTCGGCGCCGCACCCCGAAGGTCTCGGCGCGACACTGGCCATGCGCGGCGCGCTCGATCGCGCCGGCATCGACGCGGCCGAAGTCGGCTATCTCAACCTGCACGGCACCTCGACGCCGGCCAACGATTCGGTCGAGGCACGCGCGGTCGATGGCGTGTTCCCGGACACGCTGCACGCCAGTTCGACCAAGGGCTGGACCGGTCACACGCTGGGCGCGGCCGGCATCGTCGAATCGGTGTTCGCGCTGCTGGCGCTCGAGAACGGCCTGCTGCCGGGGATCCTCGACAGCGCCGTGCGCGATCCCGCCTGCGGTCCGCAGATCCGCTTCGACAATGCGCAGGCCGACATCCGGTTCGCGATGAACAATTCCTTCGGCTTCGGCGGCAACAACTGCTCGCTGGTGTTCGGCAAGGTGGCGGCATGAGCGCGTCGAACGCCCTAGGCGCGACGATCGCCGGCATCGGCTTCTGGACCGATGGCCTGCCGGACTGGAACGCCGCGCGTGCGTTCGCGCGTGAAGGCACGCGCCCGGACACCGCACCCTCGCGTCCATCGCCGCAGCTGCTGGCACCGAACGAACGCCGGCGCGCGCCGGGCTCGGTCGCCGTCGCGCTCGAGGTCGCGCTTGCCGCGTGCCGCGATGCCGGGGTCGCACCGGAGACGCTGCCGTCGGTGTTCGCCTCGACCCATGGCGACCTGGGCATCACCGATTACATGTGCGACACGCTGGCGACCGATCCCACTGCGATCTCGCCGACGAAGTTCCACAACTCGGTGCACAACGCCGCCGCCGGCTACTGGACCATCGGCGCCGGCTGCACCGAGGCGACGACCGCGATCAGCGCCCATGAGGCCACCTTCGCCCAGGGCCTGCTCGAGGCGATGATGCAACTCGCCGCCGGCAGCCCCGCCGTGCTGCTGGTCGCCTACGACACCGCGTCCACCGGACTGCTCGGCACCGTGACCCGCAGCGAAGGCCTGCTCGGCGCGGCGCTGGTGCTGGTGCGCGACGGCAACGGTCCGCGTCTGCAGGCCGCGCTGCGCGACGGCGCCGAACTCGACGCGCCCGGTCCGCTCAGCACGCACGCGGCACACAACGCGATGGTGCAGATGCTGCCGCTGTTCGATGCGCTCGCCACCGGCGGGTCGCGCGCGGTGCTGCGCGCGGGACCGCACCGTTCGCTGGCGCTGGAGATCACGCACCCCACGCAGGCACAGCCGGAGCACGCGCGTGGCTGAGCATCCGCACCTGCATCGCGGCAACGTCGCGGTCGTGATCCCGGCGCTCAACGAGGCGCTCCGCATCGACGAGGTCGTCGGCGAGGCGCTGGCCTACTGCGAACACGTGATCGTCGTCGACGACGGATCGGACGATGCGACGCCCGACATCGTCGCCGCGCTGCCGGTCACGCTGCTGCGCCATCCGCAGCGCAGGGGCAAGGGGCAGGCATTGCGGAACGGCTTTGCGGAAGCCCGCCGGCGCGGGTTCGCCGCGGTGGTGACGATGGACGGCGACGGCCAGCACCGCGCCAGCGACATTCCGCGCATGATCGAAGCCGCCAACCGCTATCCGCACTGCATCGTCAACGGCGCACGCTTGAAGAAGCGCGGCACCCAGCCCTGGTACCGGCGGATCGGCAACGATTTCGGCGACTGGGGCATCGCCTGGGGCTGCGGTTTCCGGATGGTCGACACGCAGAGCGGCCAGCGGCTCTATCCCGCCGCGGTGCTCGCGCTCGACGAAGTGCCCGGCGAGGGCTTCGTGTTCGAGGCGCAGATCCTGATCAGCGCGGCGCGTCGGCTCGGTTGCGGCGTGGTGTCGGTCCCGGTGGAGACACGCTACCGCTGCGCGGATTCGGACGAGCAGTTCCGCAAGAGCCACTTCCGGCTCTATCGCGACCTGAAATCGATCACCCTGCACGTGCTGCGGCAGGTGCTCGCGCGGGGTGACCTGCTGCAGACCTGGCGCGCCAAGCGCGCTAGCCCGCCGGTGATCTTCGATCCCGGCGCCGCGCCCGATGCGATGCTCGCCCATGAACCCATGCAAGGCGCACGATGATGTCCGAGCCGAGCCGCCCCCACGCAGACGCCCGCCAGTCGCGCACCGACGTCGCCATTCTCGGCGGCGGACTCGCCGGACTCACGCTCGCCCTGCAGCTGCGCCAGCGCGATCCCGATTGCGCGGTCACCGTCATCGAACGCCGCGCGCATCCGGTGCGCGAGGCCGCCCACAAGGTCGGTGAGTCCACGGTCGAGATCGGTGCGCACTACCTGGCCAAGGTGCTGGGCCTGGAGGCGCACCTGGAGGCCGAGCAGATCCGCAAGTTCGGCTTCCGGTTCTTCTTCTCCGACCGCCGTACCGACATCGACCAGTGCACGGAACTGGGCGTCAGCCAACTGCTGCCGGCCCCGTCGTGGCAGATCGATCGCGGCAGGTTCGAGAACTTCCTGGGTGAGCGGGCCCGCGACCTGGGCGTGCAGTTCGAAGACGCGGCCGTGGTGCGCGAGCTCACCATGGCCGGGGACGGCGCCGGCGATCACGCGGTCGCGTTCGAGCGCGACGGCGCGACGCACACGCTGCGCAGCCGGTGGCTCGTCGACGCCAGCGGACGCGCCGGCCTGCTCAAGCGCAAGCTCGATCTGGCCCAGCCCAACGACCACGATGCCAATGCGGTGTGGTGGCGGGTCGACGGCATCATCGATCCGAACACCTGGTCGCAGGACGCAGGCTGGTTGCAGCGCTGCGATCCGCCGGACCGCTGGCGCTCGACCAACCACATGTGCGGGCCCGGCTACTGGTTCTGGCTGATCCCGCTGGCCTCGGGCGCGCACTCTCTGGGCATCGTCTGCGACGCGAAGCTGCATCCGCTCGAGACGATGAACACCCACGCCAAGGCGATGGACTGGCTGCGCACGCACCAGCCGCAGGTCGCGGCCACGCTCGACCGCAGCGAACACACGTTGCAGGACTTCCTGTTCCTGCGGCACTTCTCCTACGGCTGCAAGCAGGTGTTCTCGCGCGAACGCTGGGCGCTGACCGGCGAGGCCGGCCTGTTCCTCGATCCGTTCTATTCGCCGGGTACCGACTTCATCGCGATCGCCAACACCTACATCTGCGACATGATCGGCAAGGATCGCGCGGGCATCGACTACCGGCCTTACGTCGCGCTCTACCAGCAGCTGTACGTCTCGTTCTACGAGAACACGCTCACGCTCTACCAGGACCAGTACCCGCTGTTCGGCGATGCCCAAGTCATGCCGGTCAAGGTGATCTGGGACTACACCTACTACTGGTCGCTGCTGGCGCCGCTGTTCTTCGCCGATCGCCTGACCAGCATGACGGTGCTCGGCCGCCTGCGTCCGGCGTTCACGACCGCCGCCGGCCTGAATCGCTCGATCCAGACGCTGCTGCGCGACTGGGGACGCCGCAACCGCGAAGGCGCCGCGCACGATTCGCGGATGCTCGACCAGTCCGGCATTGCGTGGTTCCGCGACCTCAACGGCGCGCTCACCGACGTGCTCGACGACGACGCCCTGGTGGCGCGCATCGGCGACAACGTCGCGCGGATGCAGTGGTTGGCCGCGGAGATCCTGCAGCACGCGCGCGCGGCACATCCCGATATCGACGACATGGGACTGGATGCATTGCTGGCCGATGTCAGCACGGGCGCGGCTCCGTCGCTGTCGGGTACCTGGTACGCCGACGCGGCATGACGCGCGGCCACGCGGCACCGGCGGCACCGGCGGCACGCCGCCCGTGTGCCGGTTCCGTGGCGCGAAGCGCGCGCTTAGTTGGACGTGCCGGGCAGGACCGGCGGTGTCTGCGGCGCATCGGCGGGCGGCGGATTCGCCACCCAGATCGCGACGCCACTGGCGTACTTCTGCTGCGGGCTGATGTCGACACCGACGCCGGCCGACGAGAACGAACGTCCGCCGCCACGACCCACGCCGCCGCCCACGCTGACGCCGCCGTTGCGGTAGCCGTCCGCGGTGCCCTGGAACAGCACGCCGTTGGCACCGAGCTTGGCCGCCTGGTTGCGCAGCTTCTGCAGCACCGAGTTCACCTTGTTCTGTTCGCCATAGGTCAGCGCGCCGCTGCTGGTGTTGAGGATCGCGATTTCCTCGTACTGGCCCGGCGGCGGCCCGTGGTAGATGCGCACCTGCGACGGATCGATCGGCGCCCGCGGCGTACCGGTCAGGACATGGGAGCTGGCGCAGCCGGCGAGCAGGCCGACGCCGAGCAGCAACGGAAGCAGACGGGAAACGCGCATCAGGGAATCCTCGTGGCGGGTGCAGGGATGATGCGACGGGCGGTGTGAATCAGGGTTCATGGCGCTGAAGGCCGCATGTCCGCCTACCGCCACCCCGTCAGCCCATGCCGCCGTTGATGCCGATGACCTGGCCGTTGACGTAACCGGCCGCGTCCGAGCACAGGAAGGCCACGAGCGCTGCGACCTCGTCGGGCGTGCCCGCCCGGGCCGCCGGCACGATCTGCTTGATCATCTCATCGGGGAACGCATCCTGCGCCATGTTGCCGGCGATCACGCCGGGGGCGACCACGTTGACGCTGATGCCGCGACTGGCCATCTCGCGCGCCAGTGATTTCGACGCGCCATGCAGTGCAGCTTTCGCCGCCGCATAGTTGGTCTGGCCCCGGTTGCCGGTGACGGCGGCCACCGACGACACGCTGACGATGCGTCCCCAGCGCTTGCGCGCCATCGGCAGCAGCAGCGGCTGGGTGACGTGGAAGAAGCCGTGCAGCGACACGTCGATGACGCGCTTCCACTGCGCCTCCGACATGCCGGCCATCGGCGCGTCGTCGTGGACGCCGGCGTTGTTGACGATGACCTGGATCGGCCCCGCCTCGAGCAGTGCATCGAGCGCGCGGCGCGTGACCGCACCGTCGGCAACATCGAACGCCACCGCCTCGGCGCTGCCGCCCTCGCCGACGATGTCGGCGACCACGGCTTCGGCACGCGCGAGATTGCCGTTGGCGTGGACGATCACGTGCAGGCCGTCGGCTGCGAGACGGCGACAGATCGCGCCGCCGATGTCGCCGCTGCCGCCGGTGACGAGCGCGCGGCGCGCGGGTGAGCTGGATGCTGAGCTGGTCATGCGGGAATTGTAGCGGGCGTCGCCGGACGCCCCCGCCGGATGCGGGACGCGCCTAAGCATCCACGCAGGACGGGATCCGTCAGGTCAGCTCAGGCAGCGCTCCGCGCCGGTCCCAGCATCACCGCCGCGCGCCCGTCGGCGAGCAGTGCGCCGTCGCAGGTGATGCGGAAGGCGTACTGCTGGCTGTCGTCGGATTCGACCAGTACCTCGGCAACGCACTCCAGATCGCCGTCGAGGTCGTCGATACGCCCCACATGCAACTGCATGCCGCGCAACGCGACCAGCATGCCCGGCCGCACCGGGGCGCCGGTGGCCTGCGCACGCAGGCCGCCGTGGACCGCCATCGCCTGCGCGCCGTACTCGCACAGATGCAGCGCGCGCAGCTGGCCGTCGCTGCGCAACGGATTGGCCGGGTCGCGATGGCTCGCGCTGCGCAGCGTCACGGACGCCGCGTCCCATGCGGTCACCGCATCCCACAGGCACATCGCGCCCTGGTGCGGAATCATCGACAGGATCGTCTGGCGATCGATGTGGCTCATGCGACAGGCTCCGGTTCGGCGCGGGCCGCCTCGATCGCCGCGCGTTGGCGCGCGACGAGCAACGACAGCACGAAGTTGGACACCACCCCCAGCGCGACCGTACTGCCGATCGCGCGCAGCACCGGAATCGACGACAGCGCGAGCAGGCTGAAGACGAGCAGCGTCATCAGGCTGCAGACGAGGATCGCGTGCAGGGTGCGGATCTGGTCCTGGCGGTCCTCGCCGGCGTGTTCGAAGAACAGCGCGTAGTCGAGACCGAGACCGGCGGCGAGGATGAGCGCAACGAGATGGAACAGGGTCAGTTCGACGCCCACCAGTCGCAGCACCGCGACGACGACCAGCAAGGTCAACAGCGTCGGCAGCAGCACGCGCCAGACCCGGCGCGGACTGCGCAGCGCGATCCACACGGTGCCGACGAGCAGCACCAGCGCGACCGCCATTGCCGCGAGCACGCGGCCGCGGTACTCGACGACCAGCGATTCCGAGGCGTCCTTCATGTCGAGCAGGCGCATGTCCACGCCCGGCGCGCGACCCTGCGTCGCGAGCGCGGCGACGTCGGCCGGATCGTCGAGGCCGCTGAGCGAGACCAGCGCGGTCGAACGGCCCTCGCCCTCGAGCAGCAGGCCGGACACCGCGGTCGCCAGCGGCGAGCCTTCGAGATCGGTACGCGTCAACGGCGCGGCGGCCTTCGCGCGCGCGACGTCCTCGACGAACGGCTCGAACGCGTCGTCGTTGAACGCGGAGTCCGTCAATGCATCGGCGAGCATCGCGCGCAACGCGTCGCTGTCCGGCAGCGCGGCCTGACGCGCGCGTTGCGTGTCGGCGCCGGGCAGATAGCGCGCGGCCATGTCGTAGCCGTCGAGCCGGCCGGCGGCCACCAGTGCATCGAGCGCCGGCCGCAGCGCGGCGGTCGCACCGAGCGCCGCATCGCTGTCCGCCGACTGCGCGACCAGCACGTAGCGCACGTCGGGCGCGCCGAGCTCGACGCGCAGCGCGGTGTCGCGCTGCATCGATTCGGGATCGACCGGCGTCAGCTTCGACAGATCGTTCTGCCAGAACGCACCGGGCGCGAATGCGATCGCGGCGACGGCGGCGAGCGCCAGCACCGCCAGCGTCCACTTCGGCCGCGGCAGCGCTTCGATCCGATGCCACAACCGCTGCAGGCGTGCCGAATCGGCGAGATCCGGCGGCGACGGATCGACCAGACCGGGCAACAGATAGCGCGTGGTCAGCGCGGCGACGCCCAAGGCTGCGATCGTGAACACCGCGAGCTGGCGCAGCCCGTCGACGCCCGAGAACAGGAACGTCGCGTAGGCGATGCAGGTCGCGACGACGCCGGTCGACAGCGCCGGCCACAGGCCGCGCACGTTCTTCCACGGCGACAGGCCGGCGCGCTGGTGGCTGAAGAAGTGGATCGGATAGTCCTGCACCACGCCGATCAAGGTGAAGCCGAACGCGATGGTGATGCCGTGCACGCCGCCGGGAAACAGCAACGCGACTGCCGTGAGCCCGGCGATGCCGGCACTCGCAAGCGGCAACACGCCGAGCAGCGGCATCTTCCAGCTGCGGTAGGCGACGAGCAGCAGCAGGATCAGGCCGATGGTGTCGACCATGCCGATGCGCTGCGCCTCGGCCTGCGTGCGCCCGCCGATGTCGACCGAGAACGCGCCCGGACCGACGACTTCCAGGGTCGCAGCGCCCTCGCCCGCCTGCTGCGCGAAGGTGTCGCGGATGGTGCCGACCGCATCCAGCTGGCCGGTCGGATCGAAGCCCGCGGCGCGTGTCTCGACCAGCATCAGCGCCTGCGTGCCGGACTGGTCGAACCACACGTCGTGCAGCCGTTGCGGCGCACCGGCGGGCTGCCAGGCTTCTGCGAGCGCGAGCACCTCGAGCGTGGGATCGGACGGAATCAGCGGCTCGACGAGCCCGGCGGCCGGCGAGCCGAGATCCTGCAGGCGCGCGTCGAGCGCATCGCGCAGGGTGTCGGCATCGAGCGGCGCATCGTCGAACGTCGACGTCAGCAGGTACCGATAGGGCAGCAGGTCCTGCGGAAACGCATCGAGCCCGGCCTCGCCACCGTTGGTGACCAGGGTGAAGCGCGGATCGCCGACGAGTGCATCGTGGAGGCCACGCGAGCGCTCGGCGAGCGCTTCGGGTGTGTCGCCGGAGATCGCCAGCATCAGCAGGCGCGACCCCGGGCCGTCGCCGAGTTCCTCCATCAGCAGACGCTGCTCGGGCGTGCGCGCGTCCGGCAGGAAGCGGCGCAGGTCGCCGCTGAATTCCAGTTTCGCCGCCGCGATCCAGCCCAGCGCGAGCAACGCCAGCAGCCACGCGACCGCCAGCGTCAGCCGCAGGCCGGGGCGCTGCAGCAGCGTGTCGCGCAATCCGGGACGCCCGCTCAACGCGGAACGTCGTGGCACAGCCGCTGCGCGGCTTCGAGCGAATCCACGGTGGCCGCCGCGGTGGCGGCGCTGCCGAGCAGGGTCGGCTGCGCGTCGCCCTGCTTCGGTCGCGTCTCGATGCAGCGCAGTTCCGCGTCACGGCCGCGCAGCACGATGCCGGCCACACGCGTGGCGGTGCGCGGATCGCGCGGCGTCAGCGTCAGCGTCCAGTCGGCCGGCACGCCGTCGGCTTCGAGCGCATAGACCGCTTCCAGCGCCTTGCGGTCACCGGCCAGCAGCGCGCCGAAGCTGCCCTGCAACGCGGCGAGTTCGGGCACGCGCGACAGCGAGAACGTGCGCGGGCTGCGGCCTTCGCGGGCGATGGTGGCCTCGCCGGCGCGGATGGTCGTCGTTTCCGCATACGGCGCGCGCACCTCGCGCACCAGCGTGTCGGCGTCGGGACGGCGATACTCGCCCGACAGCTGCAGCGGCCGCTTGAGCATCGACGAGACGCGCAGTTCGACGAACGGCGTCGCGCTCGCGCCGTGCTGGGTCAGGCGCTGCAGGATCCAGTCGGCGTCGACGCTGCGGGGGGCGACGGCGGCGGGCGCGGGCACGCGGTCGCGCGACTGGTTCGCGCGTGGCGCGCTGTCAGCGGTCTGCGCCGCCGCCCACGTCGGCGCTGCGAGCAGCATCGCCAGCAGCAGGCAGGGCGCCGGCCACCGGCGCAGGAACGTCGCGCTTGTCATCGGCACCTGTCCAGAAGTCATAGAAATTGAACCAGTTGTAGGGGGCACTGCGTGCGTGATGTTCCAGACGCGCGGCGTAACGGTGGATGAGCGCGGCCACGCCGGCCTGGCGATCGCGGCGCGGCAGGTCGATGCCGTCGCTGAAGGGTTCGAACACCAGGTCGTAGCGGTTGCCCCCACGGTACAGGCCGAACGCCAGCATCACCGGCACTTTCAGCACCGACGCCAGCAGCCACGGCGCGACCGGGAACGGCGCCGGCCGGCCGAGGAACGGCACCGGCATCGTCACCCCGCCTTCCTGGCTGCGATCGACCAGCAGCGCGACCATGGCGCCCTGCGCCAGACCTTCCTGGATCGCCAGCGCGACCGCCGGGCCACCGTCGCCGGCGTCGATCACGGTCGCGGCGACCGCGGGATTCAGCGCTTCCAGCAGTTCGGTCATCGCCCGGCCGTGCGCGCGGTCGAGCACGACCCGGATCTTGAATTCGGGACGCTGGGTGGCCAGCACGCGCAGCACCTCGAAACTGCCCAGGTGCGAGCCGAACAGCAGCACGCCGCGACCGGTGTCGAGATGCCGGTGCAGCACATCGAGGCCTTGCGGGTGCACGTCGAAACGGCGCGTGTTTTCGCTCAGCAGGAACAGCCGGTCGAGGATGGTCGCGGCGAACGTGCGGAAATGTCGCGCGACCTCGAAGGTCGTGGCGGGCCGGCCGAACATGCGCGCCAGGTACCGGCGCGAGTCGCGTCGCTCGGCGCCGCGGCGGATCATGAAATACAGCGCGATCGGATACAGCAGCGCGCGCGCCGGCGTGCGGCCGCAATGCGATGCGAACACCCGCAATGCGCGCAATGCAAACCGCCCGCCGCCCTCGCGGCGCGCCTTCCACGCCGCGCTCATGCCAGCGCGGGACCGTCGGCGACGAGCTCGCCGCTCGCGAGCAGCACGCCGTCGCGTTCCACCCGGAAACGCCAGCGCGACACGCCGTCGCGCGCGGTTGCGTCGAGTGCGATCGACGCCTGTTCGCCGGGCAGCAGCGACTGCACGAACTTCACCTGCGGCAGGCGCAACGCGCCCTGCGGGCCGTGCGCGGCTTCCACCGCGGCGACCACGCGATCCAGGATCACCACGCCCGGCACCAGCGGCTGGCCCGGGAAATGCCCCGGCAGGCAGGGGTGCGCGGGGTCGATGACGAAGGTGTGCGGCGCCATCGGTCAGCGCCTGCCGAGCATCGCGGCCACGGCGTCCTGCGCTTCGCGCGCGACCGCCTGGCGGCCGGCGGCGCCGATGCGGCCGTCGACGCGGATCGGCGTGCCCACCGTCGCCCGCATCGGACCGCGACAGGTCCGGAAGAATCCCGTCGGCGGCAGCACGCGGCCGGTGCCGTGCAGCGCGATCGGCAGCACGTCGACGCCGGCATCGATCGCGGCCTGGAACGAGCCCGACTTGAATTCGCCCAGCCGGCCGTCGCGCGAGCGCGTGCCTTCTGGAAACAGGCACAGCGTCCTGCCCGAACCGAGCAGGCCCGCCACCTGGCGCCGCAGCAGCGGCCCGGCGCGGCGGTCCTCGCGGCTGATGAAGAGCATGCCGGTGGCGCGCGCATAGCCGCACAGGAACGGCACGCGGCGCATTTCCTCTTTCAGCAGGAAGCGCAGCGGCGCCGGCACGGCCATGAACAGCACGCAGATGTCGAGCAGGGATTCGTGGTTGGCCACGACCAGGTACGGGCGATTCCAGTCGATCGCATCCGCGCCTTCGACGGTCAGCCCGCCGGCTGGCCCGACCAGCCCCGGCGCCCAGTGCGTGCGCGCCATCTCCAGCGCGAGATCACGCCGGCCCGTCACCGCCTGGCGGATCAGCGACACGCTGATCCAGCCCGCCGTCCATAGCAGGGTGTACAGGCACTCCAGGACGTTGATCGCGCGTGCGGACAAGGCCGCGAACGCCGCGGCCCCGGGTGCGGCACGGGTCTGTCGGTATTCCATGTGACGGATAGGATATCCCGTGTGACCGCTGCGCATCGCGCGGAATGCGTTCAGCAAATACCGCGTCAGCGCAGCAGATCGCGCCAGAACACCGGGCCCAGCCCGGCCAGCTTGCGCAGGAAATCCAGAAATCCGCTGTAGCGGCCCGGGAAGCGGCGCTTGCGAAACGCGAACTCGATGACGAAGAACCCGCCGATCACGCTGTAGTTGAGCAGGTTCGCCCACAGCGACCACTGTTCCTGGGTGATCGGCAGCGGCGATGCCACGCCCACGCTTTCCAGCAGCCCGGCCGGGCTGGCGATCAGGGCGAGCAGGAGGTTGGCGCCGGCCATCAGCAACAGCACGCCGGCCCAGGCCGCGGTCAGATTGCGGGTGTAGCGGCGCAGGTCAGGCTCGAGCGCCTCGGGGCCATCGCCGCCCTCGATCCCCAGCACGATGCGGGTGATCAGCGGCACCGAGCCCGCGCGCAGGGTGCGTGCGAACAGCCACGCGATCGCGACGACGAACACCACCGGCACCAGCAGCAGCGGCAGCGCGGCGTGCCCGGCGGCGTACAGCGCCCACGCCCCCCATGCCAGCAGCGGCGTGGCGACGTACGCCCACGGGCGACGCGCCAGCAGCGGTTCGATGACCACCATCGCGATCAGCAGCACCAGGGCGCCCAGCGCGAGGCCGTCGTGGTGCCAGCGGCTTGCGAGATGCGCCAGGGCCGTGTAACCGAGCCCCAGCAGCATTTGCAGCAGCAGGATCAAGTGGTGCGGTGCTGCTCGATGTGCGCAGACAGCGCGCGCAGCGAGGCGAAGATCTGCCGGTTCTCGTCGTTGTCGGACCGCAGCTGGAAGCCGTAGCGCTTGCTGACGGCCAGCGCGAGTTCGAGCGCATCGATCGAATCCAGACCCAGGCCGGCGTTGAACAGCGGCGCCTCGGGATCGATGTCGGCCGCCTGCACGTCCTCCAGGTTCAGGCTCTCGACCAGCAGGTCGGCGAGCGCGCGTTCGGCTTCGGTTTGGGCGGACATCGGGACTTCCGTGGAGTGACAGGGGTGCCACGATCCGGCATCGGACCTGCGCGCGCAAGCACTCCCGGCCGGGATGGGGGCTTGCCGTTATGATGCGCGCCTGCCCGCCGCCCATTTCAGCCGGATGACACCTACGCCGCACGCGCCCGTGCCCCACAGTTCCGATGCATTCGCCCGCGACGTCGACGTGGTGGTGATCGGCGGCGGCCCGGCCGGCAGCACCGCCGCCACGCTGCTGGCGCGCGCCGGCCATTCGGTGGCACTGCTGGAGAAGGACGCGCATCCGCGGTTCCACATCGGCGAATCGCTGCTGCCGATGAACATGCCGATCCTGGCCGAGCTGGGCGTGCTCGAGCAGGTCCGCGCAATCGGCGTGCACAAGGCCGGCGCCGATTTTCCCTTGCCCGACGATGCGACGCGCAGCCACGTCTTCCATTTCACCCGCGCCCTCGCGCCGCAGGCCGATTACGCAGTGCACGTGCGCCGCGACCAGTTCGACCAGCTGCTGTTCGCGCATGCACAGGCCAGCGGCGTGGAGACGCACGAGCGCACGCGCGTGGTCGACGTGGCGTTCGGCGCCGACGGGCGCCCCGCGCGCGTGGACGCGATCGGCCCGGACGATGCGCGCCTGCACTTCCGGCCGCGCTACGTCATCGACGCCAGCGGACGCGACACCGTGCTGTCCTCGAAGCTGGGCACCAAGCGCAGGAGCCGCCGGCACCAGTCGGCCGCGTTGTTCAGCCACTTCCGCGGCGTACGCCGGCACCCGGGCGTGGACGCAGGCAACATCACCATCGCGCGCTTCTCCCACGGCTGGTTCTGGCTGATCCCGCTGCCCGACGACGTGATGAGCGTCGGCGCGGTGTGCTTCCCCGAATACCTGCGACAGCGCAATGCCGACAGTGGCCGCCTCGACAATGAAGCGCTGCTGATGCGCACGCTGCAGGGCAATGCCGCGGTGTGGGCGCGCATGGACGGTGCCGAGCGCATCGCGCCCGTGCACGCGACCGGCAACTATTCCTATGGCGCCACGCGCATGTCCGGCCCCGGCTGGCTGCTGGTCGGCGACGCCTATACCTTCGTCGATCCGATCTTCTCCTCCGGCGTGTTCCTCGCGATGGACAGCGCGCAACGCGGCGCGGCGGTGGTCGATGCGGCGCTGCGCGCGCCGGCGCGCGAGGCCACGCTGCAGCGCGCGATGCAGGCGCGGCTCGATCGCGGCCTGCGCCACTTCACCTGGTTCATCCACCGCTTCAACACGCCGGTCATGCAGCGGCTTTTCGCCGCGCCGCGCAACGACCTGCAGGTCGAGCAGGCGGTGATCTCGATGCTCGCCGGCGACGTCTTCGACAACGCCGCCGTCCGCTGGCGGCTGTACGTGTTCCGCCTGATCTACGCCATCAACGCCGTCGCGATCGCGCCGCAGGCACTGCGCGGCTGGCTGACCCGGCGCCGTCAGGCCGCCACCGCCTTCCGCGGCGACACCCTGCACGAGGGCAACCCATGAGCCGACCGGCGCCGCAACATCCCGTCACCCTGCCGCGCCTGCGCGTCGACTACGTCGACGATGCCGCGCCGGCCGATCTCCTCGCGCAGGTCGACGTGCTCGCCGTGCTGGGCTTCGGCGACGCCGCGCCGGTGCTCGACGACCCGCGCTGGCTGCGCGTGCCGCTGCAGCCCTACGGCCCGGCGCCGCTGGAAGTCTGGCGGGGCCAGGCGCCCGTCCACCACGGCCGCGATGGCGACATCGGCTGGTCCACCGACGGCCATCTGATGTTCGGCGCGATCGAGGTCGACGAACCCGAAGGCCACACCGGCGCAGGCGACCACAGCGGCATCCTGCTCGCCGCCGAACACGCCTACCGCGCACTGAGCCAATTCGTCGGCGAGAGCGAATTTCCGCACCTGCTGCGGATCTGGAACTACCTCGACGCGATCACCCACGGCGATGGCGACACCGAACGCTACCGCCAGTTCTGCGTGGGCCGCGCGCGCGGGCTCGGCGCGTTCGACACATCGCAGCTGCCGGCCGCCACCGCGATCGGCCGCTGCGACGACGCCCGCACGATCCAGGTCTACTGGCTGGCCGCGCGCATGCCGGGCATCCCGGTCGAGAACCCGCGCCAGGTCAGCGCCTACCAGTACCCGCGCCAGTACGGGCCGCAGGCCCCGAGCTTCGCCCGCGCGATGCTGCCACCGGCCGGCAGCGCGATCCCGCTGATGCTCTCGGGCACGGCCAGCGTCGTCGGCCATGCCTCGCAGCACGAGGGCGAACTGCTGGCCCAGCTCGACGAGACCTTCGCGAACTTCGATGCGCTGATCGCATCGGCGCGCGTGCATCGCCCCGACCTGCCGGCCGCGTTCGGGCCCGGGTCGCGGCTGAAGATCTACGTGCGCGATGCGACCGACCTCGCTGCCGTCGCCGAGGCCTTCGACGCGCGCTTCGGCGATCGACTGCCGCGTGTGGTGCTGCATGCGGCGATCTGCCGCCGCGAGCTGGCACTGGAAATCGACGGCGTCCACGACGCCGGTTGAGCGGGGCGCGCCTGCGACCCGGCGTCGCAGGCCCTGCACCGGCCGCGCGCGTAGAATCCGCGGCATGACCCGACCCGATACCCGCATGCGACGCATGCGCCGCGACGACTTCTCGCGCCGGCTGATGCGCGAATCCACGCTGACCGCCGACGATCTGATCTACCCGGTGTTCGTGCACGAGGCCGATGGCCGCGTTGCGATTCCGTCGATGCCGGGCGTCGAACGCCTGTCGATCGACGATCTGCTGCGCGTCGCCGAGACCGCGAGTGAACTGCGGATTCCGGCACTCGCGCTGTTCCCGGTCACCGCGCCCGAGGCCAAGTCGCTCGACGCGGTGGCCGCGTGGAACGACGACGGCCTGTGCCAGCGCGCGATCCGTGCGCTCAAATCCCGTTTCCCGGACCTCGGCGTGATCACCGACGTCGCGCTCGATCCCTACACCTCGCACGGCCAGGACGGCATCACCGACGACACCGGTTACGTGGTCAACGACATCACCGTCGATGCCCTCGTGCAGCAGGCGCTGAGTCACGCGCGCGCCGGCGCTGACGTGGTCGCGCCCAGCGACATGATGGACGGGCGCATTGGCGCGATCCGCGATGCGCTCGAAGCCGACGGCCATGTGCACACGCGCATCCTCGCTTACGCCGCCAAGTACGCCAGCGCGTTCTACGGCCCGTTCCGCGACGCGGTGGGCTCGTCCGGCGCGCTCGGCAAGGCCGACAAGTCGACCTACCAGATGGACCCCGGCAACTCGGACGAGGCGATGCGCGAGATCGCGCAGGATCTCGACGAAGGCGCCGACATGGTCATGGTCAAGCCGGGCATGCCCTACCTCGACATCGTGCGCCGCGCGAAGGAAGAGTTCAGCGTGCCGGTGTTCGCGTACCAGGTCAGCGGGGAGTACGCGATGCTCAAGGCCGCCGCCGCCAACGGCTGGCTCGACGAGCGCAAGTGCGCGCTCGAGGCCCTGCTCGGCTTCAAGCGCGCCGGCGCGGATGGCGTGCTGACCTACTTCGCACTCGACGCCGCACGGTGGTTGCGCGCGGGCTGAGTCGCGCCGCTCGACGCCGCGCACCGGCGCAACGCGAACGCCCGGCACTGCCGGGCGTTCTGCTGTGCGCACAGGCCGGTCGCCGGGCGCGACGCCCGCCACACGTCGCGATGCCGAGGTCACCCGGCAAAGAAAACGCCCGGGCAAGCCCGGGCGTTTTCGTACCCCTTGAAGCAGACGATCAGTTGACCGTCAGCACCACCGGCGTTGCGGCCTTCGGGGTGACCGGATCGTTGCTGGCCACGCAGAGGTAGCCGAGCTGGCGGCCCGCACCCAGACCCGCCGCATTCAAGGCCACGCGGTTCGCCTGCGTCGCGCCGCTGAGCACGGTGCCCGATGCCGGCGTCACTGCACCGATCCACGGTGCACCGCAGGGCACCAGGCCCTTGACCGTCATCGCCAGACCCGGGAAGGCGGTGTTCGACGCCCATGCACCCGTGCCGTTGGCGGCCACCGTGATGGAGGCGAAGCTGCCGTTGCCGGCGGTCGAACCGTACTGCGCGAACCGGTTGGCGAAGGTGCCCCGCGTGGACGCGACCAGCCAGTAACGGCCCGGCTGCAGCGTGAGGCTCTGGCCGGCTGCCGGCAGGTTCAACGACAGTGCGGTCCCGGCGACACTCACGCCCGCCGCGGTCGGCGCCGCGGTGTAGCTCCAGATCGCCGCGCCGACGCCGCTGGTCGGGTTGCCTGCCGGCACGCCGTTGGCGTCCGGGTAGATCGACCACGTCAGCGACGTCGCGGCCGTGGTCAGGGCGGTGCCGCTGACCACGAAGCCCGGCGCCGACAGCGAGGTGAGCTGCAGCGGACGCTCGACGACGAAATCGTCGGCGCTGTACTGGGCCTGCGCGCCCGCGGTGGCCGGATCGGTGTAGCTCGTGTTCCGGAAGCCGCTGGCCACACCCAGGCTGGAGTTGTCGACCAGCGACACCGCACCATTGCCGGTGTTGTCGATCGAGTAGATCAACGGCGACCCGCCCGTGTTGCCGACCGAACCGACCGCGGTGCCGCTGCGGCCTGCCGCGAGTGCCAGCGAGATCGCATCGGGCAGCTTGACCACCGGCGCCTGGATCGCGATCGCAATCGGCAGCGTCAGCGGCGCGCGCTGCACGCCCAGGATCGGACCGGTCGACTGCAGCCGCATTTCACCGAAGCTGAAGGTGCCGTTGGGCGCCATGCCGCGCGTGTTGACCGTGATGCGGACCGAAGCCGAGCCGCCGGCCGGCACCTTCAGCGTGGACGGCGTTGCGGTCGCGCTGACGCCGCTGAAGCTGATGCGCCAGCTGGAGGCACTGCCGTGCGGATTGCGGAAAGTGCGGACGAAGGTGCAGCTGCTGTAGCAGTTGCGGTTCGCCATGCTCGGCTGGTTGAGCGCGGAGACGTTGCCGCCGAGCGCCGGATCGGCCGCCAGGTAGTTCGCCTTCGTTTCGTGCATCACCAGACCGGCATTGATCGCACGGTCGACCTGGATGCGACCACTGCCCTTGTCGAACGGGGTGCCGACGGTGACCTGGTCTTCCTTGAACACTTCGGTCTTGGCGGTCATCGCCAGTGCCGACTTGATCTCGGGCACCGACCACGTCGGACGCGCCTGGCGGATCAGGCCTGCAGCACCGGCCTGGTGCGGGGACGCCATCGAGGTGCCGTTGTACAGATCGACCGCGTTTTCGAAGCCGGTGATCGTGGTGCCCGCGATGACGGCGAGGATGCTCACGCCGGGTGCGGTGACGTCGGGCTTGACCAGATCGAACGTGCCCGCCGGACCGCGCGAGCTGAAGGCGCCCAGTGCATCGGCGACATTCGGCAGTACCAGCGGCGGGTACTGCACGCCGGCGGTGGCGGTGGGATTGGCCGCGACGAAATCACGCAGCGCGTTGGCATCGGCCTGCGGCATGCCGAACACCGGGATCGTGGCGCCGGGCACCGACGGGATGATGGCGCCCGCCGCGTTGTTGGCGATGACCACCGCGATCGCACCGGCTGCCCTGGCGGCATCGGCCTTGATGGCGAACGAGCAGGTGCCGCGGCGGACCACGGCGATCGCGCCCTGGAAGCTGTTGGCCGGGAAGGCCGCACAGCCGTCGTCCCCCGTGTCGATCCGCGCGCTGACCCGGAGCGGGGTCGTGCCGGGAATCGTGGCGTTGAACGCGACGCCGCCGGTGCCTTCTTCCACCAGCACCGGACGCAGCGGTTCGGGCACGTTGCCCGGGCCGGTCACGTCGAGGGCGAGCGCGAACGAACCGCGACCGTGCTGCGATGCGGCCGTCGACGACACCCACGGCTCGAGGTGACCCATCGTGTTCGGGCCCGGACCGCTGTTGCCGGCCGAGGACGCGACGAAGATGCCGGCATCGGTGGCGTTGAGGAACGCCAGCGACACGGCCTCGGTCCACGGCTGCGCACCGCCGCCGACCGAGTAGTTCAGCACGTCGACGATGCCGTCGGCGATCGCCTGGTTGACCGCGGCCACCGCCGAGTTGTTCGGGCACAGGCCCTGACCCGTCGCGGTGTTGGTGTAGCAGATGTCGTAGGCGACGATGTTGCCGCGCGGTGCGACGCCGGAAATGCGGCGCGTGTTGCCGCGGAACAGCGCATCGCGACGGTTGCCAGCGACGGTCGAGGCGACGTGGCTGCCGTGACCGTTGGTGTCGCCGAAGCCGGGTTCTTCGCGGATGTTCGGCTGGCCGCAGACATTGCCCGGCGCGCCGCAGACGAAGTTGTAGCCGCCGATCAGCTTGTCGTTGCAGCGACCCGCGTCGACCTCACCCGTGCGGCAGGTGCCCAGGTAGTTGCCGGCGCCCAGCGGATTGACGTGCTGGTAGCCGTCGACCGGATCGACCGCCGTGAACGACGGCGCACCGAAGTTGATGCCCGAGTCGAGGATGCCGTAGACGATGCCTTCGCCCTGGTACTGGCCGGTCGCACCGGACCAGGTGCCGTTCCAGACCGCTTCGGAACCGATCAGGCGTGGACCGGTGTCGGTGTCGAGCGCGTACTCGCGGTAGGCCTCGACCAGCTGCACGTCGGGCAGCTGCTCGATGCGCGCCGCTTCGGTGGTGGTCAGTTCGACCATCACGCCATTGAGCGCGTGCTGCATGCGGTATTCGACGTCGATCGGACGGCCCACGCGCAGCGCCATCGCGCCGACGAGATCGGACTGGCGACCCTGCAGGTAGTTGACGTAGTTGCGCGCGCTCGCGCTCTTGACGTCGAGACGCGACTTGCCGCGTGCGTCGACGCGGCGCGCCGGCGCGGCGAGCCCACTGATCTCGCCCTTGTAGCCGGCCAGTGCAGGCTCCTGGAAGACGACGATGTAGCGCTCGGGCGTGTCCGACGCCTGCGGCGGCGCGACAGGCGCGAGCACGCGTCCACCGGCGGCGGTCGCAACGGCCGCTTCGGAAGACGAGGCGCCGAACAGCGAGCCGACGCTGGCCTTGGCGGAATTGACCGCGTTCCCGATGGCCGGGACACGGGACGGAAGCGCGGTACTCGCGACCGCGACGACGGCGAGGCCGAGCAGGGCCGAAGCCACCCCGACCTTTCGAATGCGTGACATACGGACGTATCCCCTAGTGATGGAACCTGCCAGACCAAACGACGATGCCGTCCGACTGCCGACCGCATCGACATCCTTCCCTCCGGTGACAGGCGAGCCCCCTGCCGTACCACGCCACCGGTTCTGTGACGTTGTATACAACTTTTTGGCCCTGCCGGTGCATGTACCTGACACTTTTTTTCCATACCGCGGCGTCGGGTCCGAGCGGCGCGCGATGACCCCCGCCGCGGCATGGCGCGGCTAGACTGCGCCGACGCCAGCCCGGCGTGCCGCCTGCCGAGAGAGCCATGTCGTCTGCCCGCCTTGCCGTGTTCGGCCACCCGGTCGCGCATTCACTGTCGCCCCGCATCCACGCCGCGTTCGCGGCGCAGACCGGCATCGCGATCACCTACGAGGCCATCGATGCGGCGCCCGACGCGTTCGCCGGTGCGCTGGCGGCCTTCGCCGCGTCAGGCGGCATCGGCGCGAACGTGACGCTGCCCCTGAAGGAACACGCGCACGCACTGGCCTCCACGCGCAGCGAGCGTGCCGAGCGCGCGGGTGCGGTCAACACGCTGGTGCGGCAGGGCGAGGCCTGGCACGGCGACAACACCGACGGCGCCGGCCTGGTCCGCGATCTCACCGAGCGCCACGGACTGGATCTGCGTGGCCGTCGCACCCTGCTGGTCGGCGCGGGCGGCGCGGCCCGCGGCGTGGCCCCGGCGCTGCTGGATGCCGGCATCAGCGAACTCTACGTGGTCAACCGCACGGCCTCGCGCACCGATGCGCTGGCCGACGCGCTCGGAGAGCCGGGACGGGTGCATCCGCGCTATCTCGACCGGCTCGACGAACTGGGCGAATTCGAGCTGATCATCAATGCGACGTCGGCCGGACGTGGCGGGGCGATGCTGTCGTTGCCGCGCGCCCTGGTCGGCGTGCGCACGGCGGCCGTCGATCTGAGCTATGGCGAAGCGTCGGTGCCGTTCCTGGCCTGGGCCCGTGCGCACGGATGCCGCGACGCGATCGACGGTCTCGGCATGCTGGTGGAGCAGGCCGCGGAGAGCTTCGCGCTCTGGCATGGCGTTCGACCCGATACCGCGGCGGTGTTCGCGTCCCTGCACGCTCGCAGCGCACTGCTGGTCAATGCGGACTGAGGCGCGCACATGGACGTCCGCGACATCCTGCTGCTGATCGCCGGCCAGCTGCCGAGCCGGCTCCCGGTCCTGATCGCGCTCGTGGTGGGACTGGCGCTGGTCGCGCAGCGCCGCACGCTCCCGGCGACATCACGCAAGGCGGCACTGCTCGGCTTCGCGCTGCTGCTGCTCGGCAACCTGCTCGGCATGCTGGGCTGGCCGCTGCTGCAGGCGTCCATCATCGATGCAGCCATGTCGGCCGCGCAGATCCAGATGACGTTCGCGCTGCTGGCGGTGCCGCTGGCACTGCTCGATGCCGCGGGGCTGGTGCTGCTGGCGTTGGCCATCGTGCGCGGCGCGCGCTGACCGGCATGGAGTGCCGGGACGGCTGCGCGGCCTGCTGCATCGCGCCTTCGATCACGTCGCCGATTCCGGGCATGCCCGACGGCAAGCCCGCGGGGGTGGCGTGCGTGCAGCTCGACGAACATCTGCGATGCCGTCTGTTCAGACGTCCGGAACGGCCTGCGTTCTGCGGGTCGCTGCGGCCTGCGTTGGACATGTGTGGCGCTTCGCGCGGTGCTGCATTCGTGATGCTCCAGGCGCTGGAGCGGGCGACTGCGCCCTGAGCGCGGTGCCTTACGGCGATCGCATCTGCATCGCTGCAACGGTCCGCTAGGACGCGACCCATGGGCGAGCCGAGAACAGCAACTCCGATCGCCCTGCCTCCGGATCGGTCCGACGCTTCGCCGGCACCTACGAAAAGGGCGGCCGAAGCCGCCCGTCCGTGACATCTGCCGCCGATTCAGCGGCCCTTGCGCGCGTCGTCGTTGGCCTTGCCGACCGCGCTCTGGACCTTGCCGGCCGTCTTCTGCGCCTTGCCCGCGACTTCCTTCGAAGTGTTGCCCGTGACCTTGCCGGCCACTTCCTTCGCGGTGCCCTTGACCTGGTTCTTGATGCCTTCGCTGCGGTTCTTGTCCACGTCGCTGTCTCCGGCCTGCTGGATTGCAGGGTGGACACGATATGCACCGCGAATCGCCACGCCGGGGTGAAGAAGCAGCACGTTTCGATGCCGCGTCGCGGTGCCGCTCAGCTGCATCACAGGATCGGCGCGCCGCCGGTGACCGCATAGCGCCCGCCGCTCATGTAGCTCGCCTCGTCGGAGGCCAGCAGCACGTAGATCGGCGCGCATTCCGCAGGCTGACCGGGGCGTTGCATCGGCACCTGCGAGCCGAACGACGCCACCTCGTCGGGCGGCATCGTCGATGGAATCAGCGGCGTCCAGATCGGACCCGGCGCCACCGAATTCACGCGGATGCCCCGGTCGGCCAGCAGCTGCGCCAGGCCGGCGCTGAAGTTCGCGATCGCGCCCTTGGTGGCCGCATACGGCAGCAGCGTGGCCTTGGGCTTGTCGGAGTTGATCGAGCTGGTGTTGATGATCGACGCACCGCGCTGCATGTGCGGCACCGCGGCCTTGCACAGGTGGAACATCGCGCCGACGTTGACCTGGAAGGTGTAGTCCCATTTGTCGTCGGGGATGTCCTCGATCGCGTCGTAGCTCATCTGGTAGGCCGCGTTGTTGACGAGGATGTCGATGCGGCCGAAGACGTCGATGGCCTGCTGCACGATCGCGCGGCAGTGCGCGGGATCGGCGATGTCGCCGGGCACGAGCGTGCAGCGACGACCGGCATCCTCGACCAGTCGCTGCGTCTCGCGCGCGTCGGCATCCTCGTTGAGGTAACTCACCAGCACGTCGGCGCCCTCGCGTGCATACGCGAGCGCCACCGCACGACCGATGCCGCTGTCGCCGCCGGTGATGATCGCCACCTTGCCTGCGAGGCGGCCGCTGCCGCGGTAGCTGTCTTCGCCGTGATCGGCGGGCGGATCGAGTTGCGTCTCGACGCCGGGCACGTCCTGCTGCTGCGCGGGCTGATTCATGGTGGAGGCTCCTGGAGGCGGGTCCGCCACGCTCGCGCCCGTATCGTCGCCCGGCCGTGAATTCACGGCCCGGTCCCCAGCCATTCTGCATCGCATCCGCACCTGCGCGTGCGTGCGTCGGGAGCACCGCGCCTGCCAGCGCCGCGCGTCAGGCGGTGGCGGTCGTCCCGAGCGCTGCGGTGTCCGCGGGCACTGCCCGCAGCGGCATCGCGAACACCAGTCGCGTGACGCCGGCCGATTCCGCCACCGTGATCTCGCCTGCGTGCGCGCGGGCGATCTCGCCGGCGATGTAGAAATCCCAGCGCTGCTGCGCAGGCACCAGTCCGCCGCGGCCGGCCAGCGGCCCGGCCACGCTGTCGAGTTCGTCGCCCGCCAGCACGAGGCCCGGCGCTGCGACCGTCAGCACCAGCTGCGCATCGGTGGTGAGCGCCTCGATCGACACCGCGGCCGCCGCATCGACATGCCGCAGCACATTGAGCGCGAGGCTCACCAGCAGCTGGCCGAGCCGCGCCGGATCGCAGTCGACGGTGGCCTCGATCCGGACGTCCGTCACCAGCGCACGCTGCGGATAGGTGCTCACCACTTCCGACAGCACACGCTGCAGCCCCACCGTCAGCGTCGTCGCCGACGTCGGGATCAACGGGGCGCTGGGTACGAGGCGGTCGTGTGCGAAATCGGCGATGCCGCCGACCAGCGCGGCCATGCGCCAGAGGTTGGACTCCATGGCGACGACACGTGCGCGCAGGTCGGCGTCGAGTCCGTCGGTGGTCCGGATCATGTAGGCGTCCATCACCAGCGCCTGGATCGGCGCCTTGAGGTCGGCGCTCACTTCGTTGATGAAGCGCTCGCGCAGCTTGGCGACGTCGAGCGCGGTGTGCAGCGCGGCCTGGCTCAGCGCATAGCGTTCGTCGCTTTCGAGCTGGGCGCCGATCAGTTCGGCGAACAGCTCCATCATCTGCAGGGTCTCGGGCGCTTCCACCCGCGACGGCAGCGGATCGATCGCGCAGAGCGTGCCGAAGAACTCGCCGCTGGCGCGATGGATCGGCACCGAGATGTAGCTCTCCAGGCCGTAGAGTTTCGGCGTCTGGTGGCCGGCGAACTCCGGGTGCGTGCTGGCATGGCCGAACACGACCGGCTGGCGGTGCTGGCGGATCTCGTCGCAGATCGTGGTGCGCAGTTCCAGTTCGCCCCCGGCCTGCAGGCCGAACGCGACCTCGTCGCGCACGGCGCAGGCCACCCAGCGCGTATCGGTCACCCGCGCGACCGCAGCGAAGCGCAGCCCGGTGGTGCGGGTGATGACCTCGAGGATCCTGGGAACCGCGGCGATGCGGCCGACTGCATCGATGTCGCGCTGCACCTGGTTCGATACTTCCATTGGGACTGGCGGACGACGGAAAGACGTCAGCCTACGCCGGCGCCACGGGCATCGCCACCGCGACGCCCGCTACACGCCCCGGCGCCCACGCTGCGCCTTTCCCTTTCCAGGACGCGCGATGCGCCTGCTAGCCGGTTGCGAACTCGTGGTCGAAGCGGAGGTCGACTGCGCCGTCGTCGCGATGCTGCGTCCACGCAGCGGCGATGCCCAGTGGCTGGTCAGCGAGCACTACGCCTTCGATCCCGACGTGCGGCCGACGGAGTTCGTCGATTCCTTCGGCAACCTGTGCCAGCGCTTCGTCGTGCACAGCGGGCGCATGCGGATCCGCACCGAACTCGAAGTGGAGACCGAGCGCGACATCGCGATCGCCCCGTGGAGCGCGCCGATGGCGCCGGCCACCCTGCCCGATCACGCCCTGCAGTACCTGCTGCCCAGCCGCTACTGTCCCAGCGATCGCGCGTTCGAACGCGCCCAGCAGATCGTCGACGAGGCCGGCCCGCGCGCCGGCCAGGTCGGCGCGATCGTTGCCTGGATCCGCCGTCACATCGCCTACCGCTATGGCGTCAGCGACGCCACCACCGACGCCTTCGACACGATGGCGCACGGCGCTGGCGTGTGCCGCGATTACGCCCACGTCGGCATCACCCTGTGTCGCAGCCTGCGCATTCCCGCGCGCATGGTGGTCGGCTATCTGCACGGCCTGGAGCCGATGGACCTGCACGCCTGGTTCGAGGCCTATCTCGACGGCCGCTGGTACACCTTCGACGCGACCCAGTCGGCGCCCCGCGGCGGCCGCATCGTCGTCGCCTACGGCCGCGACGCGGCCGACGTCGCGTTCCTCACCAATTACGGCCTGCTGCAGACGGTCGAAATGCAGGTCTGGGTCGGCGAGAAGCCCTGAATTCCGGAACGCGTCGCCGGTCACGACTGGCCGAAGGTCCAATGCCGCGCCCGCCGCGCGCGTGCTGACATCCGCGCACTGGCCATCTCCCCCACGGGGCCGGATCGCGACCGGCGCCGCCGGCCGCGCCACTTGCGTGCGGCCTGCGGGCCGTGGGAGATGTCCGATGACCCGATGCACCGATCGCCGCCCTGCGCGGCTGCTCCGACTGCTGTTGATCCTGCTGGCCGCCACGTGCGCCTCGGCCGCCCAGGCCGCGTGCCGCGATGCCGTGGTGCTGGTGCACGGCAATGCCGGCACGCCGGCGCAGTTCGACAACACCTACGTGGAACTGCGTGCCCGCGGCTGGGCCGCGTCGGAGATCCTGCGGCCGAGCTGGGGCAGCAAGACCTGCGCGGCCTGCAACGACCACAGCGGCAGCGAGGAGACGCCGGTGCTCGATGCGCTGGTCGAGGCGATCGCGCGTTCGTGCACCGGCAAGATCGACGTCATCGGCCACTCGATGGGCGTCACCCTGGCGGCGAAACAGATCGTCAATTACGGCCTCGCCAACGACGTCGCCACGTTCGTCGGCATCGCCGGCGCGTATCGCGGCCTGTGGAGCTGCGGCACCTATCCGTGGAACGTGGTGACCTCGACCTGCGGTGCGCAGGGCCTGTCGATCAACAGCCCGCTGCTGGCCTCGCTGGCCGGCAGGCCGCTGGGCATGAAGACGGTCTCGATCAAATCCTGGATCGACCAGATCGTCTGCTACGGCGGCGTCTGCACCGTCGGCGGCGTCCACAGCTCGACGCTGCCGGGCGAGACCGCCACCTACACCCTGGCGACCGGACACTTCGGTCTGCTGACCGACACCGCGGTGCTGCAGGCCAACCTGATCCAGTGACGCTGGGCGTGCATGCGGCGCGGCAGCCACCGCCGCGTCGCCTGCCTCACGCCAGGCCGAGAAACATCCGCAGGCGCGCGAGCTCGGCATCGAGTCCATCGCGGAACGCCGCATCGCGCGGCGCCTTGCCCGCGACGTAACCGAAGCGCGCGTCCAGGGCGCCGCCCACGACCGACACGTTGCCCCAGCCGATCACGCGATCGCCCCACAGCAGCGGCAGCGCGTAATAGCCGAGCGTGCGCTTCGGCGCCGGCGTGTACGCCTCGAAGCGATAACGCCAGTTCCAGAGCAGCTCGAAACGACGGCGGTCCCAGACGACGGGATCGAATGGCGTCAGCAGCCGCACACCGGCATCGGGCCGCCAGCGCCGGCTCTGCGGTGATTCGTCGGCGGGCCAGATCCAGTCGATGCCCTCGATGCGCGCACCACCGAGGCGTGCACGCGAACGCGCCAGCGTCGCAGCGCGCGCGGCATGCCACTGCGGCACCCCGCGTCCGAGATACGACATCAGCTGGCGCAGGCTGGCGATGGGCAACGGCGCGTATGTGTGCACCAGCAGATCGAGCATCCGGTCCAGGCGCCGGTCGATCTCGTCCGCATCCAGCGGTGCCGCATCCGGCTCGCGCAGCGCATAGACCCGCGTGCCGCCATCGCGTCGTGCAACGCGCAACAGGCCGCGGTAATGCATGCCATCGAGCAGCTGGGTGCTGGCATTCGACGAGCCCCCGAACCAGTTGGTGACCTTGCCATGGGCGAAGTGCGCGTCGACCTCGCGCGGATGCACCGCGCCACGTTCGGCAATGAACGCGCGCACGGCCTGTGCCTGTCGCCAGCGCGCGGGCGTCCAGTGTTCGCGCGCGGTGCGCGGATGCATCAGCGCCTGTACCGCACGCGGCAGGAAGCCGTAGTTGACGAAGAAATCCTCTTCCAGCGCCAGTCGCGGATAGCGGCGCTCCAGATCGCCGGCGCGGTAATCGGTCACGCGATGGCGCAGCGTCAGATCCTGCGCGCGCGCCGGCGCGCGGATCGGATCGGCCTGCACGAAACCAAGGCTGCCGACCGCGCGCATCAGCGTGGTTGGCTTGAACAGTGATCGCGCCACCGCATGGCGGCGCAGATGATCGAGCGTCAGCGGCGGCATCGCCGCATGATGCCAGCGCGCGGCCGGCATCGGCATCGCGTCATGTAGGAGAGGACAAGGCGTCGATTAGGCGCCGTCGCACCACATTAACCGCGCGCGCCCGCACCCGCGAACGGACACCCCCGCTGCAGCGGCTGTCCGTTCTGCTGCGCGCGGAACCGGTGCGAGGCCTCGTACGCCGGCTTGCGCAGACGCATGATCTCGCCCAGCGGACGATGCGTCGCCAGACCGTGCCACGGGCTGAAGCCCACGCCATCGTCGATCTCGCGGCTCAGGGCCTGCGTCCAGGCCGCCTGCGGTCCGGCCACCAGACGCGCCACGGTGCGGAACGGGCTGCGCACCTCGTCCCACTCCGCCGACGCATCCTCGACCGGCATGTCTTCCAGCGACGTCGACAGCTGCGCGCGCAGTTCCCACTCGGCGGTATTGGCGCCGAAGAACGCGACCACTGCATCACGGATCGCATCGTCGTCCTTGAGGTCGAGGCGCACGTCGGTCAGCGCGCGCAGCGACGTGGAGACCGGCACCAGCTGGTACTTGGCGATGTAGTCACCATGCCGGATCGGCAGCTGGCTGAAGAAGGTCTCGCCGAGGATGTGGTTCGGTGGCTCACCCCCCATCGCCTTGAGCTTGGTGCTCTCGCCACCAATCGCTTCGAGGCCACGCTCGGTGCCGCGCAGGATCGCGGAGATCACGCGTTTGGTGCGGTCCATGCGATCGGTGGTCCTGGCCAGCAGCTTGAGATTGCGCAGGAAGGCCTTGCCGTTGGGCGCGTTGAAGGTCGGCCCGTTGACCAGGATGAATTCCTGCACGGCCATGTCTTCGCTGCCTTCCAGACGCGCGCCTTCGACGCCGCAGATCCGCATCGCGACCCCGCGCGGCGTGGACACGCGATCCGACAAAAGATCGCCCGGCGTCGTCGACATACGCAGCACCGTGTCGTAACGCCCGGGCTGCGCGAACAGGCCCTGTGCGAGTTCCGGTGCGAGGCCGTCGTCGATGTGCAACGTGGCTTGCAGAAGGCCGTGGCTCTTGGCATGGACGGCGCGCAGGCCGTGGCCTTCGTCCTCCAGGGTGATCTGCTGGATCGACTGCAACACTTCAACAAGATCGGCCGCCAGTTCCGCTTCGTCGGGGCCGGGGGCGGCGAGGCGCTCGTCGTAACGGGCGAAGGTGTCGGGCGTCGGAACGGACATGGGTGGCTTCCGGTTCGGGGGCTGGGCGCACGATGCGTGAACCTGCATGACGCGCTCGTCGATGCAGGCTCGTCCATCCGCCGACTGGCGAATGGCGATTCAGCGGGCTGGACGGCCGAAGGCCGCGTTGGGACGCGGCCTCCGAAGTCGGTCTCTATGTTCGAAGCCTTACTTCTGCAGGAACGCGAGCAGCGCGCGATTGAAGGCGTCGGCATGGCTTGCATTGAAACCGTGCGGCGCACCCGGCACCACCACCGTTTCGCTGCCGGCGATCGCGGCATGGGTGCGCTTGCCCGAGCCCTCGTAGGGCACGGTGCCGTCGCTGTCGCCATGCAGCACCAGGGTGGGCACCGTCACCTTTTCGAGATCCTTGCGGAAGTCGGTGGTGCCGAACGCCTCCATGCATCCCAGCGCCGCCGTCTGGTCGGACTGCTTGCACAGCGCGAGCGCTTCCTGGCGGGTTTTCTCGTCGACCTTCAGTTCGCCGTTGGCGCTGAAGAAATCCTGCGTGAAGCTGTCGAAGAAAGCGTCGCGATCGTCCTTCAGGCCGTTCTCCATCTCCTTGGCCTTCTCTTCCGTCAGCGGGCCATCCGGGTTGTCGTCGGTCTTGAGCATGTAGGGCGGCACGGCCGCGGCGAACACGACGCTGTGCAGGCGGTCCTCGCCGTGGTTGGCGATGTAGCGCGCCACTTCGCCGCCGCCCATCGAGAAGCCGACGAGCGTGACGTCACTCAGATCCAGGTCTTCGAGCACGCCGTGCAGATCGGCGGCGAGCGTGTCGTAGTCGTAGCCGTCTGCGGGCTTCTCCGACCGGCCGAAGCCGCGACGGTCGTAGGCCACCACGCGGTAGCCCGCGTCGCGCAACGGACCGGTCTGCGCCTTCCAGGACTCGGCGGACAGCGGCCAGCCGTGGATCAGGACGACCGGGCGGCCGTCGCCTCCGGTGTCGTCGATGTGCAGGCGGACGCGGGGCGAAGTGTTGATGGGCGACATGTTCGGTTCCGGCAATCGATGGGGCGACCATGGGGCCACCCGGACCATCGCTCATGCGTGAAGCGGGTCTTGTTCGACGGCGCCCGGTCAGCCGCCATGCTGCGAGATGCAGGCCGCGTCATGTCGAGGCACCGACGGTCGGGCAGCTGACCCGGATCCCGCCCAAAAAACGGGCGCCCGAAGGCGCCCGTCGCGGCACACATGCAGCGCTGGATCAGAACGCGTATTCGGCGGTCAGACCGAGCAGCGCGGTCGAACGCTTCGGACCCTCGAACTCGAAGCCGGTCACCGGATCACGCACGTCGCCCGACTTCGCCCGGTAGTAATCGTAGTGCACGCCGATGCTGAAGTTCTCGGTGGCGTTCCAGCCGGTGCCGACGCCGGCGTACCAGCTGTTGCGACCGTCGCTACCACCGCTCTCGAGTCCCAGATCCTCGCCAACCGAGTTGTAGTAGTCGAAGTTGTTGTCGGACGCGCGGAAGAAACCGCCGCGAGCGCCCACGTACCACGCCGGGGTGATGTTCAGGCGCGCGTTGCCGCCGACCTGCCAGCCACGCAGCGCATTGCGATCCGCACGCTGGTTCACGTCGTCGCCGTTGTTGATGTTGCGCACTTCGATGTTGCCGAGATCGGTGTAACCGCCTTCGACACCGAGACCGAAGTTCTGCGCGACCTTCCAGCGGTAACCGCCGACCAGGCCATAGCCGGTCTTGCGGCCGTCGCGGCTTTCGAACACGTTGAAATCACCGGTACCGAAACGGCCGGCCGTGCCGCCGTCGGTACGGCCGACGCTGCCGGCAACGAAGGCGTTGCCTTCACCGACCTGCAGGTCGGGACGGTAGGTGTCGCCGCCCATGCTCTGGGCGAAGGCGGTGGGTGCGCACAGCGCGGCCGCTATCGCGGCAGGAATCAGAAGCTTCTTCATCGGGGCCATCCTTTTCTTGGTCTTGGACACGCAACCAGATGCAAGCGGGCGCGCGTCTGCGGGGGACATACCGCGACACCAAGGGGGCGTCGCGGGCCGCAGTAGAGACCGCCGAGCCTGAAGCGCACACAAACCTTCACGCGCCCTGCACGGATTTCAGGGCGGTGCATTCAAGTGCGGTTTACGGCCATGAGGAACCCGCCCGCATGGAAGCGGTCCGGACCCGCTGCGGACCGGACGACGCCGTCGCCATTGCCGCCGGGTTCAGGGCGCGGTCACCGCGTCCGCCGCCGGCGGCTCGACCCCCGCCACACGGGCCTCGATCTCGAACATGCCCGAACCGCCGCCCAGCCCTTCGACGCGGACCGTGTAGCGCCCCGCGGTGAGACGGTTCGACAGGCGCGAGTTGGTGCCCGAGCCGCCGTCGTCGTCCTCGAACGTGCCGGCCGGGCCTTCGACGTGGAGCACCGTGTCGAACTCCTCGGCGCGCGCGTCGATGGTCACCTGCGCGTCCTGCGCGACGTCGAGCACGAAGCTGCGTCCGGCGCCGCCCTCCACGCGGGCCACAGCCGTCTGTCCCGACACCAGCGCGGTGCCGTCGCGCGTCACCATGCCGCCGGGCAACGGCGCATAACGGACGGCGAGATTGAAATCGCCGCGGCCGTCATCGGCGAGCGCCGCCGCGTTCAAGGTGTAGCTGCCGGGTTCGAGGAACAGGCGCAGCATCGAATCGGTGCCGCCGCCGCTGTCGTCGTTTTCGGCCTCGACGTTCGGGCCGCGCACGCGCAGCACCGGATCGAACGCGCTCGAGGCCAGGGTGATCGTGTACAGGCCCGGACGTTCGACCTGCAGCGTGTAGTCCTTCGCGCTGCCCATCAGCCAGTCGACGACCTCGCCCTCGCCCGCCAGCGGCTTGCCGTCATAGGCCTGGATGGCCTTGGCGCCGAGGCGGAACGGGCCGAAGGCCTCCGCGCCGCGGCCGCTGACCGCGACCAGGTAGTCCCCGGCCTTCGCCGCGCGGAACGCCAGTGCCGGACCGTCGCCGCGCGCGACCAGCTGATCGCCGTCGAACACCGCCAGCGCGCCGCTGAGCGGACCCTCGAGCGACAGCGAGACCGCCTGGCCTTCGGTCAGCGACAGCGAGAAACGCTGGTAGCGACTGCCGTCGCTGTAGTTGATGCCGCTCGACGAAGTGATCTCGCCCGACACCTCGTCGTCGAGCGCGAGCGCGGTGGCGTCGGCGTCGGTGTCCGCAGTCATCGCGGCGCCGCCGCCGTTAGCGGCGCCCGAGACGTTGAATCCGCATCCCGACAGACACAATCCGGCCGTGATGGCCACACTCAGAGCGGCGATGCGCATGCGACGGTTTCCAGGTTTGGACGGCGACGTCCGGAGTGGCGATTCTCGTCGAAGCGCGCGACCGCCGACAGGGGCAGCGCGTGGACCGGTTACGATGCCCGCCCGCTCCGGATCCACCCTGCGATGCCCCACGCCACCGGCCCCCTGCTGACCCGCGACACCGCCGAAGCGCTGCTGGCCGCGCGTCGCGCGGGCCTGGCCGAGTGGACGGGGTCGCTCGACCTGGGCCGCGGCGTCGATACGGTGCGGCTTGCCGATGCCCACTGGTCGTGGCGCGGCCATGCATATCCGTGGCCGGACACGCTCAAGGACCGCACGGTCTACACCTTCGACGGCGACGACTGGACGGCGGTCTCGCGCTATGGCCGTTCGCTGATCAAGCTGGTGCCGACCGACTGGGGCCCGCCGACGTTCGAGATCGACGGCATCAAGATGCTGGTGTCGGCGCGCATCTCGCCGATCGAGGACGCGCGGCAGAAGGTCGCGCTCGTGGCACCGCGCGGCAAGGTCGTGCTCGACACCTGCGGCGGCCTGGGCTACTTCGCCGCCTGCTGCCTGGAATCGGGCGTCGCGCAGATCCGCTCGTTCGAGAAGAACGAAGACGTGCTGTGGCTGCGCACGCTCAATCCGTGGTCACCCGATCCCGATGCGCCGGAGACCGGCGGTCGCCTGCGGCTCGCGCACGCCGACGTCGCGCAGGCGATCGTGGGCATCGCCGACGCCAGCGTGGACGCGGTGCTGCACGATCCGCCGCGCTTCGGCATCGCCGGCGAACTCTATTCGCAGGTGTTCTACGGCCACCTGGCGCGCGTGCTGCGGCGCGGCGGCCGCCTGTTCCATTACACCGGCGCGCCCAACCGCCTGACCAGCGGCCGTGATGTCCCGCGCGAAGTCGCGCGGCGTCTGGAGAAGGCCGGACTGAAGACCGAGCTCGCGCTCGACGGCGTGCTGGCGGTCAGGCGCTGAGCGCAGCGCGCGCTCAGCCGCACGCCGACAGCAGACCGCGGCGACGGAACCACAGCTCCACCGGCACCGTCGCAAGCGGCGGAATCGCAGCGAGCAACGCCACCAGGACCGCCCACAACGGCCAGCGCAGGCGGATCCACGCGAACAGGGCGACCGCGAGATAGAGCAGGAACGCCACCCCGTGCAGGCGACCGAAGAACCACACGCCCAGTTCGGTCGTCTGCGTGCCGTACTTGAGCACCATGCCAACCAGCAGACCGGCCCAGGTCAGCGCCTCGAAGAACGCCGCGGCGGCGAATACGCGACCGGTGGTGGAACTCGAACGCAGCGACATGCGGAGGGCCTGCAGTGTGGGCGCGCAGTCTACGTGCCGACTGGCAGCCGCGCGCGACCCTGCACCGGCGCCATCCCCTGCGCAGGGCCGCCGAGGCCCACCATCGGGCCCGTCCGTGGCGGTGATGCGGCGACGTCGAGCGCCACGCGGGAGGTCACGTGCGGCTCACCGCGCGGGCAGCACGCTGCGGCACCCAACTGCTGGAATGTCCCCCGATGAAGATGCTCAGGATCATGGCCGCAGGCGCGGCGAGCTATTTCGCCTACCGCGCCTGGAAGCGCAACCGAGATGCCCAGACCGCCGAGCCCGTCACGCCGCCGCGTTCGCTCGCCGATGATGGCGCGCGCACCGCGCCGCATGGCGATCCCTTGATTGCGGACGCGCATCTCGAGACCTCCACGCCGCGCAGCGGTGCGCACGCCAGCCCCGGATTCGGCGCGCCCTGAACCAGGCCGCGCGCCCGGGCGCGCGTCAGGGCACGTAGAGCCAGTTCTGCGCGTCGCCGCCATGGTCGCGCACCTGCCAGAACGCGCGCGACAGGTGACCCTTGAAGCGCGTCCGTGACAGCAGTCGACCGCCGATCTTGGCGGTCGACGTCGTTTCCACCATGGCGCGCCGACCGCCTGGCGCCAGTTCGATCCGGGTGATCTCGTGGGCGATGTCCAGCGCCAGCAGTCCGCCGGTCTGGTCCGAAGCGGCCTGCAATGCCGCCAGCCCGTCGCGCAGCTGGCTGCAGGCTTCATCACGATGGGTGTCCTGACGGGTGTGCGTGCCCGCGACATAGGACACGCCCTGCAGGCGGAAGTCCTTCGCCATCGTCGCGCACAGCGCGTCGCTGTCGAAGCGGCGCGTCGCCTCCAGCTGCGCCTGGTAGTGCGCGCGGACATCCGATTCGGAGATGCGGTGCGCGTGTTCGTACACCAGCACGCCCGCGACGAGCAGCACCATGCCTGCCAACAGAATCCTGACCATGTTCGAGTCCCTTCGTTGATCCGAGATGTGCGCCTGTGCGGGCGCGCCCCTTGCGCCGACGACACTCCATGTCGGGCTGTCCGGGATCGTAATCGGCGCACGCGGTTTTCGCCATGGACGCACTTGGCCGGCCCAGACCGGTTCGCCGCGCTGTGCGACGTGCCGGCATCGACGAGGTGAAGCGCGCCTGTCCGTTGCATCGCCGTGCCTCCATGAATGCCACGGCATCGCCCGGGATTCACGCCCGCGCGTGCAGCGTCGCGTCTCCCGTCGCGTCGGGACAGCTGCAACACCCTCGCAGCGCCCGCCGCCCGGGCCCATCGACCCACCCACCCTTGCCAACAGGACACCCCCATGGGACTTCTCAGAATCGCCACCGTCGGCGCGCTCGGTTACTTCGCCTACCAGGCCTGGCAGCGCCGCACGTCCGCCCCGCAGCTCGAAGACGACGCCTCGCCGGGCACCGACCGCCCCCTGGTCACCAATGTCTCCGACGATGCCAATCGCGCGTCCCACGACAACGCGGCGACCACGCCGGGCGCCGGCGCGCACTGACGGCATCCATCCATTGCGCGCGCATCGTCCACGGCGACGTGCGCCGCATCGCACCCCCATTCCGGAGACACCGATGGATTCGATCAACCGCAACCAGCCCGAACACAACCGCGAGGATCTCGCCGGCGGCAGCGCCATCGCCCGTATCCGCGAGATGACCAAGGACGCCGAGTCCTGCTTCTTCTGCACCACCCCGCTGACCGGCAGCGCGACCGGCGGCACGCGACCGATGGCGATCGAGGAAGCCGACGACGCCGGCGCGCTGTGGTTCCTCAGCGCATCCGACAGCCACAAGAACGCCGAGATCGAAGCCGACCCCACGGTGCGCCTGTATTTCCAGGCGTCCAAGCATTCGGGTTTCCTGGCCCTCGACGGGCGCGCGACGATCAGCCGCGACCGCCAGCGCATCGACGATCTATGGAATCCGATCATGAAAACCTGGTTCACCGGGGGCAAGGACGACCCGCGCATCACCGTGATCCAGGTGACGCCGACCGGCGGTTACTACTGGGACAACAAGCACGGCGATTTCGTCGCCGCTTCGAAGATGGTCGTCGGTGCCGCGCTGGGCAAGACGCTGGACGACTCGATCGAAGGGCGCGTGTCGCCCTGAGGCCCTGGCGGGGCGGAGCCGCACGGCTTCGCCTCCCCGCCCGGCACCGGCGGTTCAGGCCTGTCGCGGTCCAGCGCCCGTGCACTCACACGCGCGCCCGTAGGCTGCAGCGGCGGACTCCCCCGCTCCGCCTGGCATCCGACTTGAAATCCATCCGTTCACTCCTCCGCCGGCATGCGCCGGCGATGACCGCCGCACTCCCGGCATCCGTCCTGCGCCGCGGCGCCGCGGGCGCCCAGCAGATCCAGACCACCATCCAGGACGCGTTGTCGTCCGCAGGCATTCGCGCCGACGGCAACGCGACCGGCGTGCAGAAGACCATCCAGGACGCGCTGCAACAGGCCGGCCTGCTGCCGACCGATGACGCGTCACCCGCGCATGCCACCTCCGACGTGGACGCGCGCGCCGCGCAGACCGCACCGCGCGAGGACGCGGGCACGCGCCTGCATGGCGCGGAGCCGACCCGACGGGTCGCGCGGGGCGTCACCACCGAACACCGCTACAGCACCCAGGCGGGCTCACGCGGCTACACGCTGTATGTGCCGCCGGGTCTCGATGCCGCGGATGCCCCCGCCGCGCCGTTGATGATGATGCTCCACGGCTGCACGCAGTCGCCTGCGGACTTCGCGGCCGGCACGCGCATGAACGCCCTGGCCGATGCACACGGCGTGATCGTCGTGTACCCGGCGCAGACCGCCCGCGACAACGGCCAGAAATGCTGGAACTGGTTCCGCCGCGAGGATCAGCAGCGCGGTGCGGGCGAACCCGCGATCCTCGCCGGCATCGTCGAGGACGTCGCCAGCCGGCACCGCATCGACACGCGCCGCGTCTACGTGGCGGGCCTGTCCGCCGGCGCGGCCATGGCCGTGATTCTCGGCCGCACCTATCCGGACACGTTCGCCGCCGTCGGCGCGCATTCCGGCCTGCCGTTCGGCGCGGCGACCGACGTGCCCGGCGCCTTCGCGGCGATGCAGGGGCGCGGCCAGCGGTCCGACGTCGTGTCCGGCACCGACGCGCAGCGTGTGCCGACGATCGTCGTGCACGGCACTGCCGATCACACCGTGCGGCCCGACAACGGCCACGCGATCGTGGCCAATGCGACCGGCGGCACCGCCTCGATCGCGCCGCTGCGCGCGCAGCCCGCCGGCACCACGAAGATCAACGGCCGTGCGTGTACCCATACCGCTTACGTCGACGAGGCGGGCAGCGTCCGTGTCGAGCATGTCGTGGTCGAGGGCGCGGGCCACGCGTGGAGTGGCGGTGATCCGTCAGGCAGTCATACCGACGCGAAGGGCCCCGACGCATCCGCGTTGATCCTGGCCTTCTGTCTGCGCCACGCGCAATGAATCCGGCGGGGCGGCCGTTGCTGCCCCAAGGTCTCGGTTGGGCTCTGTGACGCGCTGAAGGCGTGTCTCAGGGCCCGCACTGCCAGCGCCCCTCGAACGCACGACTGGCACCGTCTGCGCGCAGATAGGTCAGCGTCGCGGGCCGCGGCGGCGATTCGCCGTCACCGATCGCTGCACCGGTTGTCTCGATCCGGATGGTCTTGCCCTGCCCGGTGAACGTCGGATTTGCGGTCATGCCGTCGAAGCCGCCCGGCGCGCGAACCGGCTCCACGTAACCCGCCACCTTGACGACGCCCTGCGACGGCGTCTGCGCGCCGACGACGCCCATGGCGTAGAGCAGCGGCGCCTGACCGTCCTCGGAAAAGCTGCAGGCCAACTCACCCTGCAGACGCGCGCCGGACACATCGTCCTCGCGCAGGACCTCGAGCACGATGTCCGAACCGTCGCCGCCCACCGTGCCGCCCGCAGGCGCCACCGGCGCGGGCGTCGCCTCGACCGGCGTCGTTGCCGGCGCAGGCGCTGCGGCATCGCCTGCGGCCGGCGTGACGGCATTCTCCGCCGGCGTGCACGCCGCGAGGCACGCGCCCGCAGCGAGCGGGATCACCCACGTTCTGGCGATGGCGGAAGACCAGCGTGGGATGGACGATGTCCGGGACATGAAGTGCTCCTGCATGACGGCCGCGCCTGAGGTGTGTGCGGCCTAGGCGCCCGATGCTCGTGTCGCGCACCTTCGCGTGTCGTGAAGCGCGCGTCGATTGACAGACAACGTCCGTGCACGGCGCGCCGCCTAGACTCGACGCATCGCCGCTTCATCGCTTGCACCGCATGCCACAACTCACGACACCCGACGGCCGCTACCTCATCGTGCGCGGACGTCTGTGGCGCACCAGCAATCCCGCCTTGCCCGAACCGGAACGCCAGCGCCTGGTCGACGCGCTGATGGACGCGCGCCGCGCGGTGAAACACGCAAAGCAATCGGACGACGCAGACGCCATGACGCAGGCACGCCGCGACGTCGACACCGCCAAGCACGCCCTCGGCGAACGTGGCCCCGTGTGGTGGACCGACGGCGCGCCGGAATACAACCGGCACCTGGTCAAGAATTCGCCGTATGCGGACTGGTACGCGCGCCGGAAACCCTGAGGCACACGCGTCATCGTGACGGATCCGCGCGCCACCCGTCAGTGGTCAAAGCGCCACGATCACATCCACGCTTCGCACCTGTTCCCGGCAAACGCTGCGCGTCTCGCAACGACGCCCCGGACCGATCGATCTTGCTGACGGCCCGACGCCCTGCGGCGGCGACTACCGTCTCGCACCACGCGTCGAGCGCTGGAGGCTTCGACAGCCTCAGGCGTTGCGCGCCACGTGCAGCGGCCGGATCCACTCGACATCCAGCGCGAAGTCGCCGGCGCGGCCGTCGCCGATCAGCAGGCCGATCTCCTCGACCTTCGACAGATCGAGCTGCGGCCCGTCGAGCACGGTGCCGCGATACGTCGGCTGCATTGCCGCGAACGCGACGGTCACTTCGATCCACGCCTGGGCGCGGGTGGCGAAATCGCCGCGCCAGGAGACGTTCGAGCCGCGGTGCCGCGCGTCGGTGGCGAGACGCAGCTGGTACGCCCGCCCGTCGCCGCGCACCCGCAGGCGCATTGCGGTGGCATCGCGCAGATCGAACGCGCCGTGCGCGCGGATGGACGCGAAACCGCCGTTGTCTTCCAGCGAGGTCATGCCGGAGAACGTCAGCACGCCATCGCGCACGACGACGCCGCTGCGGGAATGCCCACCCATCACGTCGTCGTCGAGCGTGACCCAGCGCGCGTCGATCTCGGCGACGGGAAAGCGTGCAGGCGACTCGCTCATGCGACCTCCAGCACCACTTTGCCGAAGTGCTCGCCGCCTTCGAGATACGCATGCGCAGCGGCGGCGTCGGTCAACGGGAAGGTGCGGTCGATGATGGCGTTGACCTTTCCTTCCGCGACCCACGGCCAGACCACGCGTTCGATCGCAACCGCCAGTCGCGCTTTCTCGTCGGCGCTGCGCGGGCGCAGGGTGGAACCCGTGAGCACGGCCTGCTTCTGCATGAGGCGCATCACCGGCACCTCCAACGTCGGCCCGCCGAGTGCGGCGATGTAGACGATGCGGCCTTTCGGATTCAGCGCGTCCAGCGTGGCGTCGAAGGTCGGCGCGCCCACCATGTCCAGCGCCACGTCGATGCCGCCGTGTTCCTTGGCGATGCTGCCGAACTCCATCGTCGAGGTGTCGACCGACACGTCCGCGCCGAGCGCGTGCGTGCGTGCCGCCTTGTCCGCGCCGCGGCTGCTGGCCAGCACGTGCGCGCCCGCGGCCTTGGCCATCTGGACCGCGGCCACGCCGATGCCGGACGTCGCGCCGTGCACCAGCAGCCATTCGCCCGGCTGCAGGGCGCCGTGTTCGAACACGTTGGCGTAGACGGTGAACAGCGTTTCCGGCAGCGCTGCCGCGTGCACCCAGTCGAGCCCGTCGGGAATCGGCAGCACGTGGCGCGCATCGGCGACGGCGTATTGCGCATAGCCGCCTCCGCCCAGCAGCGCGCACACGCGGTCTCCCGCCTTCCAGCGTCCGGCGCCGTGCACGATCTCGCCGGCCACTTCCAGCCCCAGTGTGTCCGGCGCACCCGGCGGCGGTGGATAGGCGCCGCCGCGCTGCACGATGTCGGGACGGTTGACACCCGCCGCGCGCACGCGGATCAGCACCTCGCCGTCCTTCGGCACCGGCCGCGGCAGCTGCACCGGATGCAGCGCATCCGCGTCGCCTTTGCCGCCGCGGATGGCGATGGCGGTCATGGTCGGCTCTGTCATCGGAGGGTCCTGCAATCGCGAGCGGGGCTCGCAGTGGTCCACACCCTACCCACCCGTGCGTTGTGGCCGGGTGGTGCCCGCCCATGCTCCGGTCGATCGACTGCGCTGTGCGTGTGGCGTGCCGGGCAGCAGGTCGTGGCCCACATCTCCGCGCCATGCAGCCGGCCGATCACATGCACGCGTCTCCAGATGCCTGATGGGCATGACGCCCGCGCTTCAGTCAGCCGCCGCCGCGTCACGATGAAAGACCCGCGATGCCGCCGGCGTTTCCAGCACCCGGCACAGCGCCGCGTTGGGCATCGCCTTGCCGTAGCGCCAACCCTGGATCCAGTGCAGCCCTCAATACCCTTGCGCCTCGTACTCGCGCAGGAACGCCTCCAGCGGCACGAGCGCCTTCGGCGGCAGGTCCTCGTCCAGCAACGGCGCGGTATGACGACGCGCCCCGATCCAGCGCGCCATGAACCGCCTGGCCTGCGCGGGCGAGGCGGCCGTGCCGGCGTACTCCCTGCGCCGCCACTTCAGCCAGTACCGGCCGCCGGGATACACCGCGCCCACCGCCTTGCCCTGCCACATCAGCATCATCACGCCGGCGCAGGCGCGCCATTCGTAGAGCAGCGGGATCGAGCGCAGCGACCGACGCGCCACGCCGATCTCTTCCCGCAGCAAGGGGTTGGTCTGCCAGTCCATGGCCGCAGGATGCCCGGCCAGCGGGTCACGGGCTGAGACGCCGGTGCGGCCCGGCCACACAGATCGGATGCCCCGCGCGATGCTGCGAGGGGGCGCATGTCCGGCGCAAACGCTTCGGCCCGGCCCGACGCGCCGACGCCGCGGCCCCTTCCGTTCGATGATGGTCTGCGCGAGGCCGCTTACGCCTCGCGCTGATCGTCCTGCTGCGCGTTCCGGTCCTGGGGCGCCTGCGGGTCCGGCTTCGCTTCGGCGTCCCGCTTGTCCTGCGCGTCTTTCTTCGCCTGGTCATGATGCCACTTGATGGCGAAGAACATGCCCGTACCGAGCACGACGACCTTGAACACGATGAAGACTATGGGGAACCAATCGTACATTCTGATCTCATCCAGGCAGGCACTCGCCAGTGCGGTGCGCGAGGCGCGGCGTGACCCTGCCACGCTGCGTCAACAGCCCATGCGTGCATGCCGTCGGATGCAAGTCTAGACCTGTCGCCGATGCCCTCTGCGCGACCGTTTGTCGCACCGCGCGCCCGGTATCCGGGCGTCGGCGTCCGGGACAGCACGGACGCGCGCGCCGTGCATGTCTGCGCGCGTGTCGCCAGCGACCCTTCGCGGCGTCGACCGCCGACACGTGTACAGGTTCGAACCTACCGTCGCAGCGCCCGCACCCATTCATGCCGAGGCCGCGCAAGCACGCGCCGTGATCGCCTTTCGTGCCGGAATCGCTGGATGCAGGGCCGGGTGGCACCGTCACCCGCTTTCGGCCCCCAGACCCGATCACTTATGCATCCGCGCACCGCATGCCGACCGTACCTGTCTGTCCCGGCTGGTGATCCTACGGAGCGCTGCAATGGCACGACCCGCACAGGCACACGATTTCGCCATCACCATGCGACCTCGCCGCACGCTGCACACCGTGGTGGCCGAACTGAAGGCCCACGTGCGCCGGCAGAAGGCCTTGGGGGCGCGACAGCTCGCCTGGAGCGTCAATGTCGGCGGCCTCAGCGACGAGACGCTCGACGATGCACTGGCCGCGATGGCCCGCGTCGATTGCGTCGGCACCTGGGAGCGCGAGTACGGATTCGTCGCGCACTTCACGCTGACCTGGTGATGCCGGCCAGGTTCGGTGGGGTTGAGTAAACCCGGCACCATCAGGCTGGGTAAGCCATCTTGCCCCTCAGCAACCGGAATTGCCGCACCACCACGCGCGATACGTGAACCTGACCCAGCTACCTCGCGGTCCTGTCGATCAACCCGCCGTACGCAAAGACAGGCTGACGATCATCAGCAAAGAGGCGCCAAGGAAGCCCACATACGTACCCGCGTACAGGGCGAAGACCAAGCGCTCCACATAACGCAGTCTTGTCGCCTTCAGACGAAGAAGTCGGAACGGCAGAAGGTCAGAGAAGAAGAACTGTCTGGGCTTTCCAAGTGCATCGTAAAGAGCTGAGCGCTTCAGCAGGCGGATCGATAGAAGCCGCAGAGCAATCATTGCACTGCCGAAAATCATCACGGCATTCGAGATGTCGTCAAAGCTCGTTCCGATCAACCGCATCGTGTCTCGCTCTAAAGAGATGAAAAGTGCAGCGCTCCCGATGCTATCGCAGACGCCTTCTGGGGCATCGACTCAGATTGCTGAGATCCGAGGAACTCATGTTTAGCGCCGCCGTCTACTCCACCGGCGGCGACAGATGCCAGTGCAGTCGCGTCAGCAGGCGGTCGCAGACCGGCGGGTCGCGGTTGCTGAGGCAGACCATGGTCATGTCGTTGGTCGGATAGATCGACAAGGCGGCGCTGTTGCCGGGTGCGCCGCCGCCGTGGCCCCAGTGCGGGAACTCGGGCGGGCCTGACGAGATGAAGCCGTAGCCGTACCAGTCGGTTTGCTGCTTGATGGCCTCTTCCAGCAGCGGCAGTGGGATCAGCGTGCCGGCCTTGAGCGCCTCGACGAACCGCACTTCGTCATCGGCCGTCGTGACGCCGCCGCCTGCGGGTGTGCCGCGCCATGGGAGTTGATGGGCGCTGGGCACCAGCGTGCCGTCGTCGGCCTGCGTGTAGCCGCGTGCGACGTCGCCCATTTCGTCCAGCGTCGGGTAGCGCGTGGACGTCATGCCGGCGGGCGCAAAGATGTGTTCGGCCACGTAGTCGTAGTAGCTCTGACCGCTGACCGCCTCGACCACGGCGCCGAGCAGCAGGAAGCCGTAGTTCGAATACTCGAAGTCCGATCCCGGCGGGAACGCCGGTGCGCGGTCGCCGTTGAGCTTGATCAGATCGGCAATGGAGCGCACCCGGGCGCGGTTCGCGCTTTCGTCCGGCTGCAGCACGCCTATGTCACCGGTGCCGCCCTGATGCGACATCAGCTGCCGGATCGTGACGGCCGCCATCGCCTGGTTGGGATAGTCGGTCAGGTGCTTGCCAAGGGGATCATCCAAGCCGAGCTTGCCGGCCGCGACCAGCTGCAACACCGCGACGGCGGTGAACATCTTGCCTTGCGAGGCGAACAGGAACGGCGTGTCCAACTGCACCGGCGTGTCGTCCTCACGACTGGCGAGGCCGAAGGGCCTGGCGTAGAGACGCTGACCGTTCTGCTCGATGACCAGAACACCCGAGAAGCGATCAGCTTCCGCCAGCTGCGTGGCAAAGGCATCGAACGCGTCCAGCGCTTTCGCCTGCGGGATCTGCAAAGGTGCCTGCGTGATGTATTCGAGACGCCCCGACCCTGCGTCCTCCACCTTCACAGTGATGCGTCGCTGGACAGGGAAGCTGCGCTCCTGCGTCAGCGCGACGAGCTCCAAGGGCTCGTTGCGTTCGACCGCAACCACATCCAGGCCGCCGGTCTCTTCGCGGCTGTCGAGCAGGTACTCGATGTTGTGCTCGGGGTCGCCGAATCGCCTCGCATTGAACTCGGTCAGCGCGGCGCGGTTGTTGCGGTTGAATGCGTCGAGCCACTCTTCGAAGGCTGTCTCTGCCGGCGGCTTGGCTGACGCCGGCATCACGAAGCAAAGCAGCAAACCCACCGAGGTCAACGAAAACCGCATCAGCACCTCCTCCTCGCCAGTCACCGGATCAGCGACTGAGGTCCTAATCGAGCGGATAAGTGAACCTGGCACCGTTAGTTCTGCGGGCACCGCTATCTGGCAAAACTTGGCACCGTTAGCGCGCCTTTATCCCGCAAGAACTACCCGCCTCCTCGCATCCTCTTTCGAGACTCCAGAAAGAATGGGATGTAGCCAATTCCGAATGCCAGACCCATAATTCCGAACCACTCAACCATGCTCAACGCAAATCCACCAACTATTACATTAATGATTCCATAAGATGCTAAGGAGAAAACCAGTGCCATCAATATGTAAAGAATAAGCTGTTTTAGCAGGATGCCCTTCGTCATTTATCTCTGCTCCTTCGGCGCAGCTCAGTCAGATCTCCAGAAGCACCCACACCATTGCTACTGTAAGTGAACCTGTCACCGTGACCCTCAAGGTCGCAAAGATCTCGACAGTCCTGTCGCTCCCTATATTCGTAAACAAGGGCGCTCAGCCTCAAGACGTCAAAGCCCGCTGTTGATCGGGTAAATGTTCTTCGCGAGCTTTTTGTGCATCAACCACGAAACAACTGACAACCCGCCCAAACAAAGACTGCCCGGCAGTATGGAGCTATAGAGCGCATAACTCCTGTCATCCAGAAAAGCCGAAATTCCTTTGATGGTCACTGGATTAATTTCACCGGTAGCAAAGTCCGCCATTCGATTGGCAGTCGCGAGGTAAAAACGGTCATATTCCATTCTCGCGGCCCAGACCACGACAGCCCCCGCCGCAAAAAACAAGGACGCGCCATTACAGATGCGGCTCCAAAAATCCTTGTCCATCATATGAAATTCGGCTCTCGACTCGCTATTTCATACCATGTTACCAATCGGCATGCTGTTAAGGGAACGACCTCACGAATAGCCAAGCGATGCTATTGGTTCATGCCAAATCCTCCGATGACTTCCTGCTGAAGATCGCCGAAAGGGTCGGCGAATCAGGGTTAGCCGCATCAACACCGACTCGGAACAGCACCACGCAGTCGACAACATGCCTTAAGTGAACCTGGCACCGTTAGCTAGAGAAAGTGAACCTGGCACCGTTATCACAGCAATTTAATCTGACACCGCTAGCTCGCCCTTAACGCTCCCGAAGGCGCGCATGACGACCTAGTTCTCGCCTTAGCTGGCGGTACTCGGGCCGAGTCGCCCGGAAGCAGCTCCCGGGCTCCATGCGGGGTTGACTCGCTAAGTGTCTCACCGCTTGGGACGGACTGTGATTAAATGGAGCCTGCACCTACCTTGGCGACGGCAGCGACTACAGTGGAACCCGTGACACTCTCCCGGGAAGTGTTGGACTGGGCTGCGGATAAAGCTGGCTACACGCTGCAATCCTTTGCCGATTCCATAGCCAAGCGAGATGCCGATCGCCAGCGCATCGCTGCGGGTCAGCTTACATCTGCTCAAGTGGCCAAACTGGCCAAGAAGGCGAAGGTTCCTTTTGGCTATCTGTTTCTTGAGAAGCCACCTGAAATTAAACAGGCGACCATACCCGATCTTCGACAAGTGCAGAATGCTGTGCCGCTCAGCGACGACTTTTATGAAGTGCTAGAAGACGTCATGGCGAAACAGCAGTGGTATGCGGAATATTTAAGTGAGTCCGGCGAGCGAGCGCTCCCATTCGTGGGTAGATTCGCTTCCGTTGCTAGCAGGAAAGTGCCCGCGATAGTTGCGGACATGCGTCAAGTCATGAAACTAAGTGATGAAGACAGACGCACAAGCGCCGATGCCACCGCCTACTTTTCTAAGCTGAGTGCGAAAGCAGAAGCCGTGGGTATTCTGGTCATAAAGACGAGTTTTGTTAAGGCGGCGACGAAGCGCGCACTATCTGAAAAGGAGTTTAGAGGGTTCGCGCTCAGCCATCCCACGGCGCCAGTAGTGTTCGTGAATGGGCGCGATGCTGAGGTGGCAGCGATTTTCACGCTTATGCATGAGCTAGCCCACATATGGTTGGGTATTACAGGTGTAACTGACCTGACCGCCAAGCCGGCAAGCAACGTTGAAAGGATATGCAATGCCGTTGCTGGCGAGCTGCTCGTTCCGTCGGCGGACTTTGCGGGACGTTGGAACAGTCCCGAAGATTTGCAGCGCCTAGCGAGTTACTACAGGGTCAGCAAACTGGTCATCGCACGACGAGCGTTGGATAGTGGATACGTCGATCAAGATTTCTATGACGAAGTAGCCAATGCCGCGCGAGCCCCCAAGAAGCCCGGCAAACCAACTGCGCTTCTGACCATTCCTGTTCGAAACAGCAAGCGGTTCACGCGAACTGTTGTGGCTGAAGCAATGAGTGGGCAGACGCTTTTACGTGAAGCCGCCAGCCTTCTGAATGTTAGGCCAGACACAGTTGTGGCTTTGGCAAAGGGACGCGTCAAAAATGGCTAATAAATACATTGTAGATTCGAACGTTTTTATCCAGGGGAAGAATTTTCATTATGACTTCGCATTCTGCGTTGGATTTTGGGACTGGATAGAGGCGGGCTATAACGCTGGGGTGATTTTCAGCGTTCGCAAAGTCAGGGACGAATTACTCAAGGGCAAGAAAGGGGATCTCGGACGCGATTGGGCGATGAAGATGCCGATGGACTTTTTCCTGGACGACGCCGGGGACGCAGCAGTGATGAAAAGCTACGCGGAAGCGATGGTGTGGGCTGCCAGGGATGTGCATTATTTGCCCGCCGCGCGTGCGAAATTCGCGGACGTGGACAAAGCAGATGCATTCCTCCTCGCGTATGCGAAGACCTACGGCCACCAGATCGTTACGCAGGAGCATTCGAACCCTGCAAAGAGGAAGGAAATCCCCATTCCCGACGCAGCCATTAAGCTGGGGGGAATTCAAACCCTGACGATCTACCAGCTTCTTACGACCCACGCGAAGCCGACGTTCCTCTTTAAGCCTTAGCGCGCTCGTCCACAGTCAGCTGCAGAGCAGGCCGCACCGCGCTGAGAAAGGTGCCAGACTCACTTATTGCCAAACGAAAAGGGCGGCCACTTGGCCGCCCTTTTTTCTGCACCGCGCCTGGAATCAAACCCCAACCGGATTCGCCTTCTCCGGATCGATCTTGTACAGCTTGATCGCTCGGGCCACGTCCTTGCCGGTCATCTTTCCGTCCTTCATCAACCCCTCGATGGCCGCCTGGGCGATGTAGTAACGGTCCACCTCGAAGTGACGACGCAGGTTCGCACGCGTATCCGAGCGGCCGAAGCCGTCGGTGCCGAGCACGGTGTACGTGGACGGGACGAACGCGCGGATCTGGTCAGCGAACGCGCGGACGTAGTCCGTCGCGGCGATGACCGGGCCCTGGCGGCCTTCGAGCAGCTGGGTGACGTAGGCCTTGCGCGGGGTCTTGGCTTCGGGGTTGAAGCGGTTCCAGCGCTCGACATCCCAACCGTCACGACGCAGCTCGGTGAAGCTGGGGCAGGACCAGATGTCGGCGGTGACGCCGAAGTCCTTGTCCAGCAGCTCGGCGGCGGCGATGGCTTCGCGCAGGATGGTGCCCGAGCCCAGCAGCTGCACGCGCAACTCGCCCTTCTTGGCCTTGCCGGCATCCTTGAGCAGGTACATGCCCTTGATGACGCCCTCGGCCGCGCCTTCGGGCAGCGCCGGGTGGCTGTAGTTCTCGTTCATCAGGGTGAGATAGAAGAACTCGTCTTCCTGCTGGTCGAGCATGCGCTGCATGCCGTAGTGCAGGATCACCGCCACTTCGCCGGCGAACGTGGGGTCGTAGGCGCGGCAGTTCGGGATGGCGCCGGCCAGCAGGTGGCTGTGGCCGTCTTCGTGCTGCAGGCCTTCGCCGTTGAGCGTGGTGCGGCCGGCGGTGGCGCCGAGCAGGAAGCCGCGGGCGCGCATGTCGGCGGCCTGCCAGGCGGAGTCGCCGATGCGCTGGAAGCCGAACATCGAGTAGTAGATGTAGAACGGCAGCATCGGCACGTCGTTGGTGCTGTAGCTCGTCGCCGCGGCCATCCAGCTGGAGAACGCGCCGGCTTCGGTGATGCCTTCTTCCAGCACCTGGCCGGCCGCGTCTTCGCGGTAGTACGAGAGCTGGTCACGGTCGACCGGCTTGTACTTCTGGCCCTGCGGGGCGTAGATGCCCAGCTGGCGGAACAGGCCTTCCATGCCGAAGGTGCGGGCTTCGTCGGCAACGATCGGCACGACACGCGGGCCCACCTGCTTGTCGCGCAGGATGATGGACAGGGACTGCACGAACGCCATGGTGGTGCTGATCGAACGCTCGCCGGTGTCCTGCATCAGGCGGTCGAACACCTTGAGCTCGGGCGCCTTGAGGGTCTCGGTGCTCTTGCGGCGACGCTGCGGCAGGAAGCCGCCCAGCGCCTGGCGGCGCTCGAGCATGTACTGCACTTCCTCCGAGTCCTTGCCCGGGTGATAGAACGGGATTTCGCCGTCCTTGAGCGCGGCATCGGATACCGGAATCTTGAAGCGGTCGCGGAAGGTGCGCACGGCCTCGTCGTCGAGCTTCTTGGTGTTGTGGGTGGGGTTTAGCGCCTCGCCGGCGCTGCCCAGGCCATAGCCCTTGACCGTCTTGGCGAGGATGACCGTGGGCTGGCCCTTGGTGTCCATCGCGTTCTGGTAGGCGGCGAAGACCTTGTGCGGATCGTGGCCACCGCGGTTGAGGCGCCAGATGTCGTCGTCGCTGAGGTTGGCGACGAGGTTCGCGGTTTCCGGGTACTTGCCGAAGAAGTTCTCGCGCGTGTACGCGCCGCCGAACGCCTTGCAGTTCTGGTACTCGCCGTCGACGGTCTCCATCATCAGCTTCTTGAGCATGCCGTCCTTGTCCTTGGCAAGAAGCGGATCCCAGTAGCTGCCCCAGATGGTCTTGACCACGTTCCAGCCGGCGCCGCGGAAGCCGCCTTCCAGTTCCTGGATGATCTTGCCGTTGCCGCGCACGGGGCCGTCGAGGCGCTGCAGGTTGCAGTTGATGACGAAGACCAGGTTGTCGAGGCCTTCGCGGCCGGCGACCGAGATCGCGCCGAGGCTTTCCGGCTCGTCCGTCTCGCCGTCGCCCATGAAGCACCACACCTTGCGGTCGGACTTGGGCATCAGGCCGCGGGCTTCGAGGTACTTCCAGTAGCGCGCCTGGTAGATGGCGGCGATGGGCCCGAGGCCCATCGAGACCGTGGGCACCTGCCAGTAATCGGGCATCAGCCAGGGATGCGGATAGGACGAGATGCCCTGGCCGTCGACTTCCATGCGGAAATGGTCGAGCTGGCTTTCGGTGAAGCGGCCTTCGAGGAACGAGCGGGCGTAGATGCCCGGCGAGCTGTGGCCCTGCGTGGCGATGACGTCGCCCGGGTGGTCGGCCGACGGCGCGCGGAAGAAGTGGTTGAAGCCCACGTCGTACAGCGTGGCCGACGAGGCGAAGCTGGCGATGTGGCCGCCCAGGTCACCCGGCTTGCGGTTGGCGCGCACCACCATCGCCATCGCGTTCCAGCGGATGATGGAGCGGATGCGCCATTCCAGCTCGGAATTGCCCGGCATCTTCGGCTCGAGATGCGTGGGGATGGTGTTGACGTATTCGGTGGTCGGCGCGAACGGCAGATGGGCGCCGGCGCGGCGCGTCAGTTCGACCATGTTCTCGAGCAGCTGGTGGGCACGGTCCGGGCCGCCGACGTCGATGACCGCTTTGAGCGACTCGACCCATTCGCGGGTTTCGGTCGGGTCGGGGTCGTTCTGCAGGACGTCGTTCAGCCAGTTCATTCTCTGCTCCAGCGCGGCGCATGTGCCCGCGTCTCGTGGGGGTCGTTCGGACCCTGAATTCTAACAGGGGGCGCCGGCTGACATCGGACGCCAGCGGACGGTCCCGCGTTGCCACGAACGCCGCCCTCGGCCATGATCCCGCGTTCAGGGGAGGATGCGGCATCATGCGCGACCGCTCCGCCCGCGCGAGATACACCGTCCCATGCCGCACACCGCTCCTCCACCCTCTTTATTGAGCCGCTGGCGCCTGCCCGTGCTGGGCCTGGCGATCGCGGCCATCGTGGTGGGACCGTTCCTGATCATGCGCGCGGCGATCGGTGAATCCGACATCGCCAACGAGAAGGTGCTGCACACCCGCGAGGTGGAATTGCTGATGCAGACGGTCGCGGCCGACACCCGCAGCCTGGAAGGCGCGGCGGTCATCCGGGCCCGCGGCATCGACACGCCGGCGCTGCAGCAGCGGTTCGACGAGGCGCGTGCGCGCGTGCTGCCCAGCGTGGACGCGGTGCTGCAGCTGACCCGCGACAATCCCGAACAGCTGGCCCGGCTGGGCGCGCTGCGCGGCAACATCGAACAGAAACTGCAGCGCGTGGACGCGGTGTACGCCAGCGGCGAACGCGCCACCGCCCGCGAAATCGACGAGATGCTGGTGCTGTACCCGCTGCAGCGCCTGATCGACGGCATCGTCAACGAGGAGCAGTCGCTGCTGGCTGATCGCTCGGCGCGCGCCCAGCGCGCGGACCGCAATGCGGACCTCGCCAGCTGGACGGCGATGCTGGTGCAGCTGGCCCTGTTGCTGGGCGCCACCTATTTCGCGGTGCGCCAGCAGAGCGGACGCCTGGCGGCCGAGGGCCTGGCCGCGCGGGCGAGCAACCGTTCGGCGCTGGTGCTCGACAGCGTGCGCGAACCGATCGTGCTGATCGACCGCGAACAGCGCGTGGTGATGCACAACGCCGCGTTCGCCGAACTCTACGACGTGAGCGGCGACGAGATCCGTGGTGCGCGCCTGGCCGACGTGGGCGACGGCGCCTGGAACCACGCAGAGACGCTGCGCCGCTTGCACGACGTGCTGGCCCGCGACCGTGAGCTGTGGGACCACCGCCTCAACCAGAGCACGGTGGACGGCATCGAACGCACCATGCTGGTCAACGCGCGGCGCATGCCGCTGCCCGACCGCGAGGATGCGGTGGTGCTGGTGACGGCGTCCGACGTGACCGCGCAGACCATCAGCGAGCGCCACATCCGCGAGCTCAACCAGCAGCTCGAAGGCAAGGTCGAACAGGTCTCCGACGTCAACCGCGAGCTGGAAGCCTTCAGTTATTCGGTGTCCCACGACCTGCGCGCGCCGCTGCGCCACATTGCCGGCTTCGCCGACAAGCTGGGCCGCCACCTGGGCGGCGACGTCGACGAAAAAACGACGCATTACCTCGGCGTGATCGGCAGTTCGGCGCGGCGCATGTCGGCGCTGATCGACGATCTGCTGGTGTACTCGCGCCTCGGCCGGAGTGCGCTGCGCCTGCAGAGCGTGGACCTGCAGTCGCTGGTGGCCGACACCCGCGCGATGCTCGATTCGAACTCCTCGGCCGAACACCCCGGCCACCGCATCGAGTGGACGGTGACGCCGCTGCCGATCGTGGTCGGCGACGAGAACATGCTGCGCCAGGTGTGGCTCAACCTGCTGGGCAACGCGGTCAAGTACAGCAGCGGCAGCGAGCCGGCGCAGATCGAGGTGGACTGCCGCCGCGGCGACGACGGCGGCTACCAGTTCAGCGTGCGCGACAACGGCGCCGGCTTCGACATGCAGTACGCCGGCAAGCTGTTCGGCGTGTTCCAGCGCCTGCACTCGGCCAGCGAGTTCCCGGGCACCGGCGTTGGCCTGGCCAGCGTGCGCCGCGTGCTGGGCCGCCACGGCGGCCGCATCTGGGCCGACGCCGCACCCGGCAAGGGCGCCACCTTCCACTTCACCCTGCCTGCGTCGATGTCCGATGCGGGTCCGTCTTCTTCTCCAGGACACTCCCTGACATGAGCGAAATCCGCACGATCCTTCTCGCCGAGGACAGCCCGCACGATGCCGAGATGGCGATCGATGCGCTGCGCGAGGCCCACCTCGCCAATCCCATCGTGCACGTGGAAGACGGCGTCGAGGCGCTGGACTACCTGCTGCAGCGTGGCAAGTACGCCGACCGCGCACCGGGTGATCCGGCGGTGCTGCTGCTCGACATCAAGATGCCGCGCATGGACGGCCTGGAAGTGCTCAAGCAGCTGCGCGAGCACGAGACGCTCAAGCGCATGCCGGTGGTGATCCTGTCGTCGTCGCGCGAGGAAAGCGATCTGGCCCGCAGCTGGGACCTGGGCGTCAACGCCTACGTGGTCAAGCCGGTGGACGTGGACCAGTTCTTCGAAGCGGTGCGCACGCTCGGCAAGTTCTGGGCCGTGCTCAACGAAACGCCCGACGACGAGTGATGGTCGAGGCCGCGCCGCTGCGGGTGCTGATCGTCGACGACTCGCGCGACGATGCCGAGCTGACCGAACTCGCGCTGCGCGATGCGGGCATCGCGGTCGACTGCCGCCGCGCCTATGACGAGGCGGGGCTGACCGACCTGCTGCGCGACTTCAGGCCGCAGATGGTGCTCTCGGATGTGAACCTGCCCGGCTTTTCGGGCGCGGAGGCCATGGGCCTGTCGCGCGCGATGCTGCCGGGCGTGCCGGTGGTGTTCCTGACGGGCTCGGAGCTCGGCGTGCCGGGCGAGGAATTGCCGGTGGGCGACGGCCTGGTCTTCAAGGACGCGCTGGACGGGCTGCCCGACGTGGTGCGGGGACTGCTGGCGCCCTGAGGGGCGTAGGCGGCGTGGGCGGCGTTCCGCGCGCCCGCAGCGTGTGGCGTCGCTGGGTGTTCGCGACGCTGTCGAGGCGATGGGTGTCGCTTCGCTCTATCCATTCGACGGACGCTGACGCGCGACTGCGGTGTGTGCCGCGGTTGAATGGCGGCGAGCGTCTGCCCTCACCCCAACCCCTCTCCCGGGGGGAGAGGGGCTCGATTACTCGCGAACGCGCGGACTCACCGCACGAATTCCAATATCCACGGCGGACTGTTTGCCCCCATCCCAACCTTCCCCGCTCGCGGGGGAAGGGGTTGTTTAACGGGATCTCGAAGCCGCGAAGGAAAACGCTGAAAAACTCAGCCTTCCGCTTCCGCCAGCTGCGCCTTGCGGATCTGCGCATCCACCGCGGCGATCGCGGTCATGTTGATCACGCGGCGCGGCGTGGCGGACGGGGTGAGGATGTGCGCGGGCTTGTTGACGCCCATCAGGATCGGGCCGAGCGCGGCGCCGCCGGTCATCACGCGGATCATGTTGTAGGTGATGTTGGCGGCGTCGATGTTCGGGAACACGAACAGGTTCGCGCGGCCGCTGAGCGTGGTGTCGGGCAGCATGCGACGGCGCAGGGATTCGTCCCACGCGGTGTCGCCCATCATCTCGCCGTCGAACTCCAGCTTGGGCGCGCGGCGCACGAGGATCTCGCGCACCTCGCGCATCTTGCGGGCGCTGGGATCGTCGTGGCTGCCGAAGTTGGAATGCGACAGCAGCGCGATCTTCGGCTCGATGCCGAACAGCTTCAGGCGGTAGGCGCCCTGGATGGTGCTCTCGGCGATCTGCTCGGCGGTCGGGTCGGGCTGCACGTGGGTGTCGACGAAGAACCACAGGCCCTGGTCGTTGACCACGCCGGTCATCGCCGAGGTGCTCTGCAGGCCCGGGTCGAGACCCAGCACGCTGCGCAGGTAGCCGAGCTTCTTGTGGAAGCGGCCGACGATGCCGGTGATCATCGCGTCGGCTTCGCCGCGGTCGACCATGATCGCGGCGATCAGCGTGGGCCGCGAACGCAGCAGGTTCTTCGCCGAATCCGGGGTCACGCCGCGTCGCGCGGTCAGCGCGTGGTAGTGCTGCCAGTACTCGTTGAAGCGGGGATCGTCATTGATGTTGGTCAGTTCGAAATCGCGACCGGCGACCAGGCGCAGGCCCAGGCGCTTGATGCGCATGTCGATGACGTCGGGACGGCCGATCAGGACCGGGAACGCGAGACCTTCGTCGACCACGGTCTGCACCGCGCGCAGCACCACTTCCTCTTCGCCCTCGGCGTAGACGATGCGCTGGCGGTCGGCGCGTGCGCGGTCGTAGGCGGGCTTCATCGCCAGGCCGGTGCGGTGGATGAACTGGCCGAGCTTCTCGCGGTAGGCGCGCATGTCCTCCATCGGACGCAGCGCGACGCCGGAATCCATCGCGGCCTGGGCGACGGCCGGGGCGACGATGGTCAGCAGGCGCGGGTCGAACGGACGCGGAATGATGTACTCGCGGCCGAAGCTCGGGATTTCCTCGCCGTAGGCGCTGCCCAGATCGCTCGCTTCTTCCTTCGCCAGCTGCGCAATGGCGTGCACGCAGGCGAGCTTCATCGCCTCGTTGATGCCGGTCGCGCCGACGTCGAGCGCGCCGCGGAAGATGTAGGGGAAGCAGACCGCGTTGTTGACCTGGTTGGGGAAGTCGGAACGACCGGTGGCGATGATCGCGTCCGGACGCACGCGCCGCGCTTCCTCCGGCATGATTTCCGGATACGGATTGGCCAGCGCCAGGATCACCGGGTTCGGCGCCATGGTGGCGACCATGTCCGGCTTGAGGATGCCGCCGGCCGACAGGCCGAGGAACACGTCGGCCCCATTGACGATCTCGGCCAGCGTCCGCGCGGGCGTGTCGCGCGCGTAACGCGCCTTGTCCGGGTCGAGATTGTCGCGGCCGGTGTGGATCACCCCGTCGCGGTCGAAGGCGAGGATGTTCTCGGGCTTGAGGCCCAGCGCGACCAGCATGTCCAGACACGCGATGCCCGCGGCGCCCGCGCCGGTGGTGGCGAACCTGACGTCCTCGATGCGCTTGCCGGCGATCTCGAGCGCGTTGACGATCGCCGCGCCGACGATGATCGCGGTGCCGTGCTGGTCGTCGTGGAACACCGGAATCTTCAGCCGCTCGCGCAGCTTGCGCTCGACGATGAAGCACTCCGGCGCCTTGATGTCCTCGAGATTGATGCCACCGAAGGTCGGCTCGAGGCTGGCGATGATGTCGACCAGCTTGTCGGGATCGCGCTCGTCGACCTCGATGTCGAACACGTCGATGCCGGCGAACTTCTTGAACAGCACGCCCTTGCCTTCCATGACCGGCTTGCCGGCCAGCGCGCCGATGTCGCCCAGGCCCAGCACCGCGGTGCCGTTGGAGATCACCGCGACCAGGTTGCCGCGCGCGGTGAGCTCGCTGGCGGCATTGGGATCCTTGACGATCTCCTCGCAGGCGTAGGCCACGCCCGGCGAATAGGCCAGGGCCAGATCGCGCTGGGTCAGCATCGGCTTGGTCGCGCTGACGGTGATCTTGCCCGGCGGCGACGCGCGGTGATAGTCGAGGGCGGCCTGGCGGAATTCGTCGTTGGACATCGTCGGGGAGTCTGCTCTGGAAAAAAAATGGCGCGGAACAGGATTCTAACCCCGCCCCGCGCGAACCCCTGGACGGGGGCGTGTGGTCCGCTTCAGGACCGCTGCCGACGGCCCGGCCAGGGCATCCGACCGGGCCTGCCGGTCAGAACACCACCTGGGTGCGGATGTTGAAGGTGTGGCCCGAATCCGTGCCGGCGTAGGCGCCGACCTGGTTCTCGGTGTTCCAGCGCACGACGTTGAACATCACGCGCGACCAGTTGTTGAGGTACCAGTTCAGGCCGAGCGTCCACGAATCGCCCTCGCCGCCGCGCGCGGCGTCGGTGAAGTCGTACTTGTCGTAGCGCGTGGCGAGTTCCCAAGCGCCGATGCCGCCGTCGGTGACCGGGCGCGCGACGCGGGTGGTGCCCCAGACACCGGAGCGGGCGCTGAAGCCGGGCTTCTCGCCGGTGATCAGCCAGCCGGCATAGGCCGAGTGCGCCTTCTGGTCGACATCGCCGACCGAATCGGACCGCAGCGTGGTCTCGCTGGTTTCGGCGAAGGCCCAGAAATTGCGGAACGTGCCGCCAAGCTCGGCGCCCCAGACCTGCTCGCCGGTGACGTCGTTGATGGCGCTGGCCGACACGCGCACGTTGTCGTTGAAGCGCGAGGCGATGCGCGGCGTGCGGTTGATGCGGTTGGTGTCCACGCCGTAGTCCTCGTGCACGTACCAGCCACCGACATGCAGGAAGCCCGCCGGGCGCTTGATCGGATTGACGTGGCCGCGGAAGGAATAGGTCAACGAATCGGTTTCGGTGCCGGTGTTGCCCACGTCGTCGCCGGTGATGCCGAAGGTGGTGTGCCAGTTCTGGCCGATCATCTTCATCTGCACGCCGAGGCCGAAATAGCCGCTGGCGGGCATGCCGACGCTGGCGACCGCGTTGCGCTCCATGAAGGGCGTGCGGGTGAGCGTGGTGCTGGAATCGATGGCGCGGTCCTTCAGCTTGTTGCCGACGTAGAACTCGGTGGGAATGCCGCCGAGCATCGTGTCCCAGCTCAGGTAGGCATCCGACAGGCTGACCGTGTTGTCGGACAGCTCGGCGTCGATCTTGTAGCCCAGCGGCCCCATGGTGCCCTGCGCGCCCAGGCGTGCCTGGCGCAGGTTGGTGCCGGTGATGTTGCGCGCGTCGAAATCCGAGCCGTGGGTGGACGAGAAGTCCACCAGCACGCGGCCGCGCGGATTGAAGGTGAAGCCGCGGTCGCTGCTGCGGAACTCGGGGCCGCCACGGCGCCAGCTGACGCTGCCACCGCCGCCCCCACCGCCGCCGCTCGCGGCGAGCTGGGCGACCTGGGCCTGCAGGATCGCCATGTCGTCCTGGCGGGTGTCGGCGACGGCGTGCAGGCACAGATCGACGCCGCCGTCGACGGGCGCGGCTGCGGGCGCGGCGGCGACGGCGGGCGCGCCCATCGCGTCGAGGCGCTGGTGGAGCGCCTGCAGCTGCGCGGATTGCTGCTGGATCTGCTCGGCCTGCAGGCGGATCAGTTCACGCAGTTCGGTTTCGGTGGCGGTGTCGGCAGCCAGCGCCGGCAACGCGGCCAGGCCCAGCAGCGCGCCGGCAGCCAGCGCGCGGGTGTGTGTGCGATTCATTCGATGTCTCTCCCGTGGAACGGATGCAAAGGCGTGGACGGCTCAGTCGCCGTCTTCTTCGAGGTCGGCGTCGGCGTCTTCGGCCGGCGGTGGCGGCGGCGCCGCCTGACCGGTGAGCGGCTGCAGGCTGACCGGCGGCGCGGCCATGAAGCCGTGCGCGCGCGCCCAGGTGGTGAACAGGCGCGGCCATTGCGCGACCTGGGTGCCGGGCTTGCCCAGCCCCCAGCTGTGGCCGCCGCGATCGAACACGTGCAGTTCCGCCGGCACGTTCTGCGCGCGCGCGGCCTGGAACATCAGCAGGCTGTGCTGGACATCGGCAATGCGGTCGTCGGCGGCGTGGGCGAGAAACACCGGCGGCATGTCGCTGCGCACGTGGCCTTCGACCGAATAGGCCTCGACGGCATCGGACTGCGTGGCGAGTTCGCGGCGGCTGCGCGTGGTGTCGTCCGGCGGCTTCAGCGTGACCACCGGGTACAGCATCGCGAGGAAATCCGGGCGCGACGAAAGCCGGTCGCTGGCGTCGAGCGCGGGATAGAAATCGTGGTCGAAGCGCGTGGACAGGATGCCGGCGAGGTTGGCGCCGGCCGATGCGCCCATGACGCCGATCTTCGCCGGATCGATGCCCAGCGACGCCGCATTCGCGCGCAGCAGACGCATCGCCCGCTGGCCGTCGGCGAACGGCGCCGACGCCGGCCAGCCGTCGACCGGCAGGCGGTAGTACAGCACCGCGGTGGTCACGCCGATCGACGTCAGCCATTGCGCCATCGGACGCGCGGCGGTGCCGACCTGGATGCGGAAATAGCCACCGCCGCCGAGGATCAGCACCGCGGTGCCGTTCGGATTCGCCGGGCGATGGATCTCCAGTCGCGGCTGCGAGACGCGGGTGACCGCGCCCATCGAACTGCCTTCGTTGCCGACCAGTTCCGGGCCACTGACGGTCTGCGGCAGATGACCCTCCGGCCACAGCGGCAGGGTCTGCACATCGGCCTGGGCATTGGCCAGACCGGTGCAGGTGAGCAGGAGGCCGGCGATCAGGCCGGCCCAGCGGTGTCGTGTCGTCATGGGTCCCCTCCCAGGGTGGTGCGTGTGGATCGTTCGAAGCGGCGCGCGCCCTCAGTCCAGGGCGAGCACGTTGCGGTCGCCCGGGCCTGCCGCCGGATCGGGCGCGGCGACCACCGGCAACGGCCTGCCGTCGAGCGCGGCGGCCAGTTGGTCGCGGTCGAGCGCGCCTTCCCAGCGCGCGACGACCACAGTGGCGACGGCATTGCCGATGAAGTTGGTGATCGAGCGGCATTCGCTCATGAAGCGGTCGATGCCCAGGATCAGCGCCATGCCCGCGACCGGCACCGTCGGCACCACCGACAGCGTGGCGGCCAGCGTGATGAAGCCCGCGCCGGTCACGCCCGCTGCGCCCTTGGAGCTGAGCATGGCGACCAGCAGCAGGGTGATCTGCTGCCACAGCGTGAGTTCGGTGTTGGTGGCCTGGGCGATGAACAGCGCGGCCAGGGTCATGTATAGGTTGGTGCCGTCGAGATTGAACGAGTAGCCGGTCGGCACGACCAGGCCGACGACCGACTTCTGGCAGCCGGCTTTTTCCATCTTTTCCATCAGCGACGGCAGTGCGGATTCGGACGACGACGTGCCCAGCACCAGCAGCAGTTCGGCCTTCAGATAGCGGATCAGCTTGAAGATCGAGAAGCCGCAGGCGCGCGATACCGCGCCCAGGATCACGAGTACGAACAGCGCCGCGCTGACGTAGAACGTGCCCACCAGCCACGCCAGGTTCGCCAGTGACGACAGGCCGTACTTGCCGATGGTGAAGGCGATCGCGCCGAACGCGCCGATCGGTGCGGCCTTCATCAGGATGTGCACCAGCTTGAACACCGGCACGGTCAGGGTTTCGAGGAACGTGAGGATCGGCTTGCCCTTCTCGCCCACCAGCGCCAGCGCGATGCCGAACAGCACGGCGATGAAGAGCACCTGCAGGATGTTGCCGTCGACGAACGCGCCGACCAGCGTGCCGGGAATGATGTCGAGCAGGAAGCCGGTGAGCGTCATCTCGTGCGACTTCTGCACGTAGCCCTCGACCGCCGCGGTGTCGAGCGAGGCCGGATCGATGTTCATGCCCACGCCCGGCTGCACGACGTGCGCCACGACCATGCCGATCACCAGCGCCAGCGTGGAGAAGAACAGGAAGTAGGCCATCGACTTGGCGAACACCCGGCCGACCGTGCGCAGCTGGGTCATGCCGGCGATGCCGGTGACGATGGTCAGGAAGATCACCGGCGCGATGATCATCTTCACCAGCTTGATGAAGGCATCGCCGAGCGGCTTGAGCTGTTCGGCGAATGCGGGCTGGAAGTGGCCCAGCACCGCGCCGAGCGCGATCGCGATCAGCACCTGCACGTAGAGCTGGCGGTACCAGGGCAGCCGTGGCGCGGCCGGGACTTGGGCGGGGATGGCGTGCATGGGTGCGTACCGGTCAGGTGCATCCATGGAATTGGATGCAGGCGATGCGTTGTACGCCGCCGCGTCCACGCTGCCGATAGCGCATTGGTGTTAGCCGCCCTATTCCTAGTCCTTTGGCATTACTCACGCGTTCGCCCGACGGCCCCGTCCTAGAATCCGCGGGTCGCACGCGCGCGGCGGCACTCCCCCACCCGCAGCCGGTCGCCCCCGCGGCCGGGTGCAGCCTCCCCCAAGGATTCCATGCGCTCTCTCCTCCCCCCGCTGGCGCTGCTGTGCGCCTGCACGGCGGCCGCGCCGGTCCTGGCCGCCGACGGCGCGCAGGCCTGGCCGCCGAAATTCACCTTCGCCGACGAGACCACGCTCGCGCTGACCGGCAACTTCGCCTGGGACCACAGCGATTTCAGCGGCGATGCCCGTCTCGGCAGCGACAACGGCATGCGCCGCCGCGAGTTCGGCGCGGCGCTCAAGCGGGCGGGCGTCTGGGACGCCGCGGTCAATTTCGATTTCGAATCCAGGGCCTGGCTGGACGTCTACGTGCGGCTCGACAGCCAGCATTTCTTCGGTCGCGACCTGGGCAAGCTGCGCGTCGGCTACATGAAGGTGCCGGTGGGTCTGGAAGGCGTGACCAGCTCGCGGGCGGGCACGTTCATGGAACTGGCCGCGCCGGTCCAGGCGATCTACCAGGGCCGCCGCACCGGCGTGGAATGGACGCTCGAACAGGACCGGGCGCTGTTCCAGCTCGGCGGTTACGGCGGCCAGGATCTGCAGGGCGACAACCCCGGCCAGACCTACGTCGCGCGTGCCGCGTGGACGCCGCGCAAGGCCGCCGGCGACGTGCTGCATCTGGGCATCGCCGCCTCGCGCGAGAACCCGCAGGGCTGGACCGACGGCCGCGGCGTGCAGTTCGACGCGAACGCGCGCCTGCGTGCGCGACCGGGCGCGGGCCTGACCGACGTGCGGCTGGTCGATTCGGGCAATCTCGCACCGGTCGGCCACATCCGCCGCACGGGCCTGGAAGGCATCTGGATCCACGGGCCGGTCTCGCTGCAGAGCGAACTGCTGCGCGCCGACATCGCCCGCGACGACGGCCTGGCCGACTACCGCGCCGATGGCGGCTATCTGTCGGCGAGCTGGCTGCTGACCGGCGAGAGCCGCGTGTATTCGGCCGGCAACGTCGCCAACCCGAAGCCGGCGAACGGCTACGGCGCGGTCGAACTCGCCGCGCGCTACAGCACGCTCGACCTCGACGACGGCGCGGTCGGCGGCGGCCGCCAGCACGACTGGACCTTCGGTGCGAACTGGTACCTGACGCCGTACGTGAAGCTGCAGGCCAACTACGTGCGCCTCAACGCCACCCGCAACGGCGTGACCACGCGCCCGGACGCGGTGGAAGTGCGCGCGCAGGTGCACTTCTGATCGCGCACGGACGCCGCCCGACGCGGCGTCCGCCGCACGCCACCCCTACACTGGCGTGATGCGCACCCGACCGCGCCTGCGACGCCTGCTGCTGACCGTGCTGATCGCCTGCGGTGGTCTGGTGCTGGTCGCGTGGCTGGGCTACCGCGAAGGCGGACGACGCGCGCTGGACGCGCAGTCGGCGCAGGCCGCGCAACAGCTCGACCTGCAGGCGCAGGCCCTCGACCAGCGCATCGAACGCTATCGCGCCCTGCCGCAGGTGCTGGCGCTGGATCCCGACCTGCGCGCCGCCGTCGCCGCGCCGGTCGATGCCGCCACCCGGGCGCGGCTCAACCAGCGTCTCGAGGACGCCAACCGCACCACGCGCGCCTCCACGCTGACCCTGATCGACGCGCGCGGCATCGCGATCGCCGCGAGCAACTGGCGCGACGCCGGCAGCAACGTCGGCGAGGACTACGCGTTCCGCCCCTACGTGCAGCAGGCGCTGCGCGAAGGACGCGGCCGCTTCTACGGTATCGGCGTGACCACCGCCGTGCCCGGCTATTTCCTGTCCGAAGCGCTGCGCGACGAGGCCGGGCGCGCGGTCGGCGTGATCGTGATCAAGATCGAACTGGCCGCGATCGAACGCACCTGGCCCGAGGACGGCGACCTGGTGCTGGCCAGCGATGCGCACGACGTGGTGTTCCTCGCCAGCCGCGCCGCGTGGCGCTATCGCGTGCTCGCACCGCTCGATGCCCGGGCGCGCCGGGAACTGGTCGCCACCCGCCAGTACGAGGGTGAACGCCTGCGCGCCTACACCGGCGACGTGCTGCGCAGCGCCGGCACGCAGGGCGCGGTGGTGCGGATCGACCTGCCGGCGATGCCCGGCCAGTGGCTGTGGCAACGCGCGCCGGTCGCCGACACCGACTGGACCCTGCATCTGCTGCAGGACGCCGCACCGGTCGCGGCCGCCAGTCGCGAATGGGCCACGATCGCCGGCGCGTCCTGGGCCGCGCTGGTGTTCCTGGTGCTGTTCCTGCAGCAGCGCATGCGCCTGGGCGCGCTGCGCCGGCGCAGCCGCGACGAACTCGAGACCCTGGTGCGCCACCACGCCGAGGAACTGCGCAGCGCGCGCGACGGCCTGGTCGCCGCGGCGCAGGAAGCCGACACCGGCCTGAGCCGGCGCCTGGCGCATCTGCCGCAGGGCGTGGTGATCATCGACGCGGACCTGCGCATCGTGGCGTGGAATGCGCGCTACATCGACCTGTTCCGGTTTCCGTCGGACCTAGTGCGCGTGGGCACGCCGATCGAGGAGATCTTCCGCTACAACGCGCGGCGCGGCCTGCTCGGCCCGGGGCCGGTGGAAGAGGCGATCGAGCGCCGGCTCGAACACCTGCGCAGCGGCAAGCCGCACATGCGCGAGAGCGAGAAGACCGACGGCACCGTGCTGGAGATCCGCGGCAATCCGCTGCCCGACGGCGGCTTCGTCACCAGCTACGCCGACATCACCACCTACAAGACCACCGCGCGCGAGCTGCGCACGCTGGCCGACGCGCTGGAACAGCGCATCGCCGAGCGCACCGCCGATCTCGAACAGGCGCGCGCCGAGGCCGAGGCCGCGAACCGCTACAAGGGCCGGTTCGCCGCCGCCGCGGTGCACGACCTGCTGCAGCCGCTCAATGCCGCGCGCATGTTCACCGCCGGCCTGCGCGCACGCCTGCGCGACGCGGAGACGCGACGCATCGCCGACAACATCGACGGCGCGCTGTCGGCGCAGGACGGCATCCTCGCCAGCCTGCTCGACATCTCGCGGCTGGAGACCGGCACGCTGCGCACCGACGTGCGCGCAGTCGCGCTGGGGCCGCTGCTCGAAGGCCTGGCACGCGAGACCGGCGTGCTCGCCCAGGCGCGCGGCCTGCGCTTCGACCACGTGCCCACGCGCGCGTGGGTGCGCAGCGATGCCACGCTGCTGCGCCGGCTGGTGCAGAACTTCCTGTCGAACGCGGTGCGCTACACCGCGCGCGGCCGCATCGTGCTCGGCGTGCGACGCGATGGCGATCGCCTGTGGATCGAGGTGCACGACACCGGTGCCGGCATTCCGCCGAACCGCCAGCGCGAGATCTTCGAGGAATTCCGGCGCCTCGACGACGGCAATGCCGGCGACCGCGGTGCGGGACTCGGGCTCGCCATCGTCGATCGCATCGCACGCCTGCTCGGCCATCGCATCGACCTGCGCTCGCGGCCCGGCACCGGCAGCGTGTTCCGGGTGTCGGTGCCGCTGACCGATGCGCCGGCGCAGACGGCCATCGAAGACGTCACCCCGGGCGCGCCTGCCGAAGACGATGCCCCGCTGCGCGGCTGCCGCGTCTGGGTGGTCGACGACGACCCGCAGGCCTGCGCCGCGACCCGTCAGCTGCTGCAGCGCTGGGAGTGCGAGGTGCTGCTCGCCGACGCTCCGCATGCCGCGCTCGCCGCGGCGGTACGCGGCGAGGCGCCGGACATCGTGCTGCTCGACGTGCGCGTGGGCGACGCCTACGGCGCCGGCCTGTTCGACACGCTGTGCGACCGCTGGAGCGCGGTGCCGCTGGCGATCCTGGTCAGCGGCGACCCCGACCCCGCGCTGCGCGCGCAGGCGCGTGACGCGGGCCAGGGTTTTCTGTCCAGGCCGGTACGCCCGCCGGCGCTGCGCGCGCTGATGATGCAGATGCGGCTGCGGGGGTATTGAGGCAGATCAGCTCCCTCCCCCGCGTGCGGGGGAGGGCTTCAAACCTAGGCCTCGTCCTCGCGCTCCAGCGCCTTCACCAGCACCGCGGCCTGCGTGCGGCTGTGGCATTCGAGCTTCTTGAGGATGGCGGTGACGTGCACCTTGACGGTGTTCTCCGCCAGGCCCAGCTGGTGCGCGATCTGCTTGTTGAGCAGGCCGTCGGCGATGCCCAGCAGCACGCGGAACTGTTGCGGTGTGAGCTGCGCCAGGCGCGCGGCGAGCTGCGCGTCCTCTTCCGAACGCTCGGCGGTCAGCGGCGGAAACCAGCTGCCGCCGTCGAGCACGTTCGCCACCGCCTGGCCGATCGAATCGGCCGGCGCCGATTTCGAGATGAAGCCCGCGGCGCCGAACTGCTGCACGCGGCGCACGGTGCGTGGATGGTCGTTGGACGAGATCACCACGACCGGCAGTTCCGGCCGCTCGCCGCGCAGCCAGACCAGCGACGACAGGCCGCGCGCGCCGGGCATCGTCAGGTCGAGCAGCACCAGTTCGATCTCCGGATGCGCGTCGAGCGCAGGCGCGAGCGCGGACGCCGTCGCGGCTTCGATCACGCGGATCTGGCCGAGGCTGTCGCGCAGCGCATGCAGCACGGCGGCCCGCAGCAGCGGGTGATCGTCGGCGACGAGGATGGTGGGCGCGGCGTCCATGTGTGCAGTCTGGCACGGACGGCGACGCGTGCCCGCGGCACGCTGGCACGGAATTCGCAGGCACACTGTACAAAGGGGGGGCACACACATTGCGTAGAGGAGCGGTCGCCAGCGCGCATGACGCGTGCGAGACAGCGCACGACGCCGGCGGCACTGCCGGCGTGGCGCGCAGCGTGCGCGTGGCGGCACGCCTGCTGGCGGCGATGTGGCTGGCCTGCGCGTCGTTCGCCGCGATCGCGCAACCGGCCGACCCCGTCGACGATCCGCCGCTGAGCCTGGAGATGTACGGGCTCGACGAAGGCCTGTCGCAGCTGACGGTCTCGGCGATGACCGGCGACGACCAGGGATTCCTGTGGGTCGCCACCCAGGACGGCCTCAACCGCTTCGACGGCCACCGGTTCCGCGCCTACCGCAACGCGTCCGACCAGCCGGAAGGCGGCGCCAACCTGGTCAGCAGCAGTATCGACAGCCTGGGCTTCGAGCCGCGGCGCACGCGCATGTGGCTGGGCACCAACGATGCCGGTCTGGAGGTCGTGCACCTGCCGACGTGGACGCAGCGCCGCATCGGCGTCGCCGACGGGCTGTCGCACGCACGCGTGGTGCGCATCCTGCTCGATCCGTCCGGCGGCGCGTGGCTGGGCACCGAGGCCGGCGTGGACCATGTGGATGCGGAGATCCGCACCGTGCGCACGCTGGGCACGACCGGCGAGATCGTCGGCCTGGAATGGTCGGCCGCACGCGGCCGGCCGGTCGCACTCGACATCGCCTGCGGGCTGTGGGCGGTGGAGGCCGACGGCCTGGTGTCCCTGGGCGCCGTGGCGGGGGCGCGCCGCTGCGTGTCGCTGCAGGCCGGCCGCGAAGGGCTGTGGGTCCTCGCCGCCAATGGCGGTCTGTTCCGGCTCGACACCGCCGGGCGCCTGCAGCGGCACTGGGCACCTGCGGCGCTCGGCGTGCCCACCGGCGATGCGACCGCGATGATCCGGCTCGGGGACGGCCGCGTGCTGTCGGGTTTCGGCAACGGCGCGGTGGTGCAGCTGGCGCCCGGCAGCGACCGGCCGCGTCGCCTGCGGTTCGACAACCCGCCGCGCAGCGCGATCACCGGCTTCCACCAGGGCGCATCGGGCGCGTGGTGGATCGGCACCTACACCTCGGGTCTGTACCGCGTGCGGCCGCTGGCCTCGGTGATCCGCCACGACGGCGCGGGCGTCGGCACGATGGAGGACTGGGAGAGCCACAGTGTCCGCGCGATCCGCCGCGACGGCGCGCGGATGCTGATCGGCACCGACAGCGGCCTGCGCATGCGCGACGGTCCGCGCGGCGCCTGGCGTGCCGTGGCGGGCCTGGCGGACCTGTCGGTGCGCGCGATCGAACCGGCCCAAACGGGTGGCTGGTGGATCGGCACCCAGGTCGGGCTGCACCGGCTGCATGCCGACGGCCGCGTCGACACGATCGACGGCCTGCGCGATGCGCGCATCGATGCGCTGCTGGTCGAGGACGACACCCTGTGGGTCGGCACGCGCAGCGGCATGCAGCGGCTGGTGGACGGCCGCCTCGCGCCCGATCCGCGCTTCGCCCCGCTGGCCGGCGAGATGATCACGGTGCTCTACCGCGACCGTGACGGCAGCCTGTGGATCGGCACCAATACGCGCGGCCTGTGGCGCCTGCGCGGCGATGTGCTCGCACCGGTCGAGCCGACGGGTGCGGGCATGCACCGCTCGGCCTGGGCGATCCACGGCGATGCGGAGGCGATCTGGGTCGGCGCCTTCGCCGCCGGCCTCTACCGCATCGACCGCCGGACCGGCGCATCGTCGGTGCTGACCGAACGCGACGGCCTGACCAACAACGTGGTCTACCGGATCCTGCCCGATACCGGCGGGCGCCTGTGGCTGAGCACGAATCTGGGCCTGAGCGTCTACGACCCGGACACCGGCATCGTGCAGAACCTCGGCCGGCGCGACGGCCTGCGCAACCAGGAATACAACAGCGGGTCGGCGTTCCACGGCGACGACGGACTGCTGTATTTCGGCGGCACGATGGGCGTGGACGTGATCGCACCGATGCAGCTGCCGCGGCGCAGCGCCACCGCGCATCCGGTGCTGACCAGCCTGCAGTTGCTGAGCCGCCAGTCGGACACCGATGCGCGGCGCAGCACCGCGACCGACATCGTCTACACGCCGGAGATCGCGCTGCACGACGAGGACAGCGTGTTCACGATCGGCATGACGGCCATCGATTTCCTCGCGCCTGCCGCCGCGCAGCTGCGGTATCGCGTGGACGGCCTGCACACCGGCTGGATCTACCCGCACCAGGCGCACACCGAGTTCTCGCTCAACCATCTGCCGTCCGGCCGCTACCGGCTGGAAGTGCAGGCCGCGGGCCGCGACGGCCAGTTCGGCGACTCGCGCGTGCTGACCATCGACATGCCGCCGCCGCCCTGGCGGCATCCCCTGGCGTACGTGGCCTACGGGCTGCTGCTCGTGCTGGTGATCGCCCTGTTCGTGCGCCGCAACCGGCGCGCGGTGCAGCGCGAGCGCGAGCGCGTGGACCTGCTCAATCGCACGGTCGCCGAGCGCACCGCGCAGCTGGAGCAGGCCAACCAGCAGTTGCAGCAGAGCAACGCCCAGCTCGACGCGGCCACGCGCCTGGACCCGCTGACCCAGGTGCCCAACCGCCGCGAGCTGCAGGCCTGGCTCGCGCGCGCGTCGGTGCAGGCCCCGGGCCGGCGGGAATCGGATGCGCTGTACTTCTTCATGCTCGACATCGATGCGTTCAAGCGCATCAACGACGGCCACGGCCACCAGGCCGGCGACGAGGCGCTGGTGCAGTTCGCCGCGCGCCTGCGTGCGCTGAGCCGCGACGGCGACCTGCTGCTGCGCTGGGGCGGCGAGGAATTCATGCTGGTCGCGCGACTCGACAACGCCGATGCCGCAGCCGGCCTGGCCGAGCGCATCCGCAGCACCGTCGCCGACACGCCGATCGCACTCGCGCACGGTGCCTCGCTGCGCATGACCTGCTCGATCGGCTTCGCGCCCTGGCCGTTCTCGTCCGCGTGGCCGACGCTCGGCGACTGGCAGCAGACCACCGCGATCGCCGACCGCTGCCTCTACGCCGCCAAGGACGCCGGCCGCGATGCCTGGGTGGGCCTGGTGCCCGGCCTCGACGCCGACCGGCCGCGGCTGCAGGCGCTGCTGGCGGGTGCCGATCCCGAATCGCTGGGCGACGCGGTGCGCCTGCTGCATTCCACGATCACGCCGCCGCGTTTCGAGCGCTGATGCGAAAGCTTCGATGGGTTTCGCGGTGCTCTACCCATCCTACGGTTCCGTGCGCACCTGCAACGGTTCACCGAATCCGTAGCGCTTCGTAGGATGGGTAGAGCGCAGCGAAACCCATCACTGCGTCCGATCATCTACAGCCGATCGAGCCGGATCCGGTTCGCGAACAGCGAGAACGCGAGCATGCCGGCCAGCCCGCCCGCGCGCTCGAGCCACGGCGGCAACCAGCGCGGCGGTGCGAGCGTGCCGTCGTCGAACAGCGGCGCCAGGCGTCGCACATCGTCCAGCGTCATCTTGCCGGCGAACAGCTGCCGGCACAGCGGCAACTGCTGCGCGGCCAAGGACTGGCGGAAGAAGGTGTGCACGTCGATCAGCCCGCGCAGGTACACCGCGTCCTTGGTGAACGCGTGGCCGCCGCCCAGGGGCACGCCGCGGAACACGCGCTGCGCGGAGGCGAAGCTTTCCGCGGCCGGTTGCCCGGCGTCGTGGAAGTAGTCGAAGACCTGCAGGAAATCGGCGCCGCCCTGCGCATGCGCGATCGCTTCGATGCGCAGGCTCACGCGCTTCATCCGGCCGATGTCGATGCTGCCGGTGATCTGTTCGGCGAACACCGCCAGCCCTTCCTGCGTGCAGGTGGTGCGCGGCGAGGACATCGCCAGGCTGGGCAGCACCGGCTGCTCGCGCCCGTTGAGCGCGGTCAGCGAATGCACGAAGGCCTCGTGCTGCAGCAACTGGCCGCGGTCGTGGATCGAATACCGCGCGTCACTGCGCAGGCGCAACCGGTAGGCACCCGCCGCGGCCTTGGCGATCATGCCGGCATCGAGTTCCACGGCGACCACGCGCGCACCGAAGTACGCGTCGAGATCCGTCTGCAGCTGCGCCTGCAGCGTGGGTGCATCGATCGTCGGATGTTCGACATCGGCAAGCAGGCCGGGATCGAGTTCATCGGCGATGTGGATGAAATGCCGGGCGGCGTCGCAGGTCGTCAGCGCGCCACCGGGCAGCGGCGCATCCGGACGCCCGTAGAGCGCGATGGCGTGATCGCCGGCGGCTGCGGTGCCCAGCGCTTCGAGCAATCGCGCCGCGTCGTCCCAGGCACGCGTCGATTCGACGAGGTAGGCGCCGAGCGGATGGTCGGGATCGGCGTCGGCGGCGATCGATGCGAGTGCGCGCCGGGTGTCGCTGAAGTCGAGGTCCGGGTAGGTGATCTCCGGCATCTCGCGGCGCCCCGCCGCGAAGGCGGACAGGAACCGCTGCTGCGCCTCGGGCGGCCAGCTTGCCAGACTCAGCACCCGGATCCCGCGCGCCGCGGCGACCATGCGCGCATCGAGCGCGGCGTGATGGGCGATGGCGTCGGGCATCGGGGACTCCGGCGGGCGGTGTGGTCACGCTAGCGGATTGGTGCGGGGGACTCAAAGCGGGCGACATCTATTTTCGGAAAGCGCCACACGACGTGACGGTTCAAAAGCGCGCACGTCGGGACGGTGAATGCGACCGTTTGCCCTCACCCCAACCCCTCTCCCAACGGGAGAGGGACTAGGGCCACGCAAGCGACTGCTTCTCTGAGCCCCTTTCCCTCCGGGGTGAAGAGGCATGTTCGCGAGCCATTGGCTCGCATGCCGATGAACGCCCTCGCGACATCGCGAGGGCCGGGGCGCGAAGCGGGGGTTGGGGTGAGGACCGACGCCATCGCGACGCTTCAGAACCGAAGCGATCAAAGCGACGAAACGCCCTACTCCTCTTTGGTCCAGTCCGACCCGCGCTTCGCCGGCTTCACCCCCGGACGCCCGCCCGTCTTCGCCCCTGGTTTCTTCCCGGACGGCCGGCTCTCCACCTTCTGCGCCATGCGCGTCGCCAGCTGTCCCGCCGCGCCGGCGAGTTCGTCGCGCAGTTTCAGATAGCTGCCCAGCCGCCCCGGATCGAGCGTGCCCGCCTCGACCGCGTCCCACACCGCGCAGCCCGGCTCGTTGCCGTGCGTGCAGTCGCGGAACCGGCACTGCGCGGCGATTGCTTCGACATCGGCGAATCCGCCTTCCGACAGATCCTCCTCGCCGGTCGGCTTGAGTTCGCGCATGCCGGGCGTGTCGATCAGGCAGGCGCCCGCCGGCAGCGGCACCAGCGCGCGATGCGTCGTGGTGTGGCGGCCGCGGTCGTCGGTCTCGCGTACCGCGGCGGTCTTCATGCGCTCGGTGCCGAGCAGGCTGTTGGTCAGCGTGGACTTGCCCGCGCCCGAGCTGCCGACCAGCACGGCGGTCATGCCCGGGCCGAGCCAGCGGTGCAGCACCGCGGCGCTGCCGGGGTCGCGTGCATTGACCGGCACCACGGCGACGCCGAGTCCGGCGATCTCGGTCAGCGCGGCCACGGCGGCGGCGATGTCGGCCTCGGGCTTGTCGGCCTTGGTCAGCACGATCACCGGCGTGCCGCCGCCCTGCACCAGCAGCAGATAGCGCTCGATGCGGCGCGGATTGAAGTCGGCATCGAGACCGCAGACCACCAGCACGGTGTCGATGTTCGCCGCGATCAGCTGTTGCTTGTAGTGCTCACCGGCGGCCGCGCGCTTGATCGCGCTGCGCCGGGGCAGCATCGCGACGATACGCTTGCCGTCCTCGACCAGCACCCAGTCGCCGACCGCGGCGCGGTCCTCGGGCGCGATCGTGCCCTTGCGGTAGCCGCTGCGGCGCAGCCAATCGGGCAGCGATTCGACCGCCGTCGCCTCGCCCGGCGCGCCGGCCACCAGATAGCCGGAGCGATGCTGCTCGACCACGCGCATCGGCCGGGCCTGGGGATGCGTGGCCATGACCTCGGCCCACGGTCCCGAGGGCGCACCGTCGAAGGGCCAGCCGATCGCGCGCAACGCGGGATCGGTGGGCGTCGGATCGGCGGGGTTCAAGCGCGGCGCGGGGCGGTCGTCATCCGCGGGATTCTACGGGCGCGCGGCCCGCGCACGCGAACCGGCAGCCGGCGCCACTCGTCGGGGCAAGCCGCATTCACGCGGTGTTTCCGCTAGCATCGGGCGACATTCCGCGCCGAACCCAGTCGATGTCCGCCCCCCTGCCCGCTCCCCTGAAGACGCGCGAGCGCCTGACCGAAGTCCGTTACGAAATCCGCGGCGAGCTCGCCCGGCGCGCGCGGGAACTCGAAGGCCAGGGCCGCACGCTGATCAAGCTCAACATCGGCAATCCCGGCGCGTTCGGGTTCCGGGCGCCGGATCATCTGCAGCGCGCGATCGCCGAACGCATCCACGACACCGATCCCTACACGCACCAGCAGGGTCTGCCGATCGCGCGCGAGACCATCGCCGCACACCACGCCGCGCGCGGTGCGCAGGGCGTGTCGGCCGAGCGCGTGTTCGTGGGCAACGGGGTCAGCGAACTGATCGACATCGCCCTGCGGGCGCTGCTCAATCCCGGCGACGAAGTGCTGGTGCCCTCGCCCGATTACCCGCTGTGGTCGGCGGCGACGATCCTCAACGACGGTCGCCCGGTGTTTTACCAGTGCAAGGCAGGCGACGGCTTCCTGCCCGATCCCGACGCACTCGAAGCGCTGGTTTCGCCGCGCACGCGTGCGATCGTGCTGATCAACCCGAACAATCCGACCGGCGCGGTGTATCCGCGCGCGCTGCTCGAGCGCATCGTCGCGATCGCCGCCAAGCACGAGCTGCTGCTGCTGTGCGACGAGATCTACGACGGCATCACCTACGACGACGCGCCGTTCGAACCCATCGCGCCGCTCGCCGGCGACGTGCCCTGCGTGTCCTTCGGCGGTCTGTCGAAGGTGCATCGCGCCTGCGGCTGGCGCGTGGGCTGGGCGGTGCTGTCGGGCGATGAGGCGCGCAGCCGCGACTTCCGCAACGCGATGGACCTGCTGGGTGCGCTGCGCCTGTGCGCGAACGTGCCCGGGCAGTTCGCGATCGAAGCCGCGCTCACCGGCATCGATACGATCAGCGCGCTGTGCGCGCCCGGTGGCCGGCTGCACGAGGCGCGCCGCGCGGTGATCGAGGCCTGCGACGCGAGTCCCTACCTGCAGCTGGTCGCGCCGGCCGGTGCGCTGTACGCGTTTCCCGGCATCGCCGAGGAATTCAGCCAGGGCTTCGACGACCACGCGTTCGCGCTGGAACTGATGGAAGCCGAAGGCGTGCTGGTAGTGCCGGGCAACAGCTTCAACGTGCCCTACCGCAACCATTTCCGCGTGACCCTGCTGCCCGAACCCGCGCAGCTGCGCGAGGTCTTCGCGCGCATCCACCGGGTGCTGGAGCGGCAGATCACCGACGCGCGCAAGGTCGTGCCGCTGGCCAAGCGCCCGGCGCGCGTGACGGGATGACCGCGCCGCGCCGCTATCTCGCGCTCGGCGACAGCTACACGATCGGCGAAGGCATCGCCGCCGAAGACCGCTGGCCGGTGCAGCTGGCCGACGCCCTGCGCGGTGAAGGCATCGCGCTCGATGCACCTGAGATCATCGCGACCACCGGCTGGACGACGGACGAACTCGACGCGGCGATCGATGCCGCGGCGCCGGCCGGCCCCTTCGATCTGGTGAGCCTGCTGATCGGCGTCAACGACCAGTACCGCGGCCGCGACGTGGCGCTGTACAGCCCCGCGTTTTCCGCGCTGCTGGCGCGCGCGACCGGGTTCGCGGGAGGCGATGCGGCGCGCGTCTGCGTGCTCGCGATTCCCGACTGGGGTGTCACCCCGTTCGGGGCGCATTCGGGGCGCGACGTGATTGCGATCGCGCACGAACTCGATGCCTACAACGCGGCGGCTGCCGCGATCTGCGCTGCGCGCGGCGTCGCCTTCGTCGACATCGCGCCGGTCAGTCGCGCCCACGGCGGCGAGGCGGAGATGCTCGCCGACGACGGCCTGCATCCTTCGGCCGCGCTGCATACCGCGTGGATGCGGCTGGCGTTGCCGGTCGCGCGCCGCGTATTGTCGCGGCCATGACTGCGACCTCTTCCGACACCGCGCCCCTGTCCACCGCGCCGTATCCGCACGCGGCTGCCCGCGACATCGCGCGCGCGTTCCTGCCCAAACACGTGCTGGGCAACCGCTACGACTACTACTACACGTTGACCAAGCTGCGCACCGACCCGCTGTATCCGGGCGTGCTGCAGGCGCTGCGTCCGACGTCCGCGCCGGTGCTCGATCTGGGCTGCGGCCTCGGCCTGCTCGCGCACGCGCTGCGCGCCGATGGCCAGACGTTGCCGTTCACCGGCGTCGACATCGACGCGGCCAAGATCCGCCGCGGCCGCGAGGTCGCCGCGCGCAAGGGGCTTGGCGACGTGCGCCTCGACGTGCTCGATCTCGGCGTCGGCCTGCCCGCGCACCAGGGCAGCGTGGCGATCCTCGACGTGCTGCAGTACCTCTCGCCCGAGCGCCAGCGTGAGCTGCTGGACAACGTGATCGCGATGCTGGTGCCGGGCGCGCGGCTGGTGATCCGCAGTGGCCTCGCCGACGACACCCCGCGCAGCCGCACCACGCGCATCACCGATCGCCTCGCGAATTTTGCCGGCTGGATGCAGGAGCGGGCGAAGAGCTATCCGACCGCCGACGGCCTGCGCGGCCAGCTCGAAGGTGCCGGCCTGCAGACGACGTTGCGCCCGCTCTACGGCGACACGCCCTTCAACAACTGGTTGATCGTCGGCATCCGCACGTGACCGCCCGCGACGGCCTGCCGCACGCGCCGATGCTGGCGCTCGATGATCCGTCGTGGACCACCCTGCACTGCGCATCCGGGGATGCGCGCGGCATTCCCGCCCTGCTCGCACAGCTCGACGGCGCCGCCGAAGACAGCTGGGACTGCGAGCCCTGGCAGTCGCTGTGGTCGGCGCTGTGCCACCGCGGCGCGGTCTACGACGCTTCGTTCGCCGCCGTGCCGCATGTCGTGGCCCTGCTGGCGCAGGCGCCCGAACGCGCGACGCTGAGCCACTTCCTGCTGCCGGCCAGCATCGAGCTGGCGCGCGCCGCGCACGACGCGGCGATTCCCGATCATCTGATCGACGGCTACGTCACCGCGCTCGCGCGGCTGCCGCTGCTCGCCGGTCTCGTCGCGACGCCGGACTGGAACGAACCGATGTGCAGCGCCGCCCTGGCCGCGACTGCCGCGGCCACCGGCCAGCACGCGGTGGCGGCATTGCTGCTCGAGGCCGACGACATCGGCGCCGTGCTGGCGTGGTTGCGCGCCGGATGACGCGGCGCGGGCGGCCGTCTCACCGCTGCACGCCGGCGCCGGCGCCGCGCCCGTTACATCAGCCCGCGGGGTCCGGCAGCACCGTGCGCAATCCCTTCGCCCGCAGCCGCGCGAGCACGCCTGCGACCATCGCGGGATTGCCGCCGTGCGTCGCCCCTTCGTGCAGCAACACGATCGCGCCGGGCGCGAGGTCGGCATCGATCCGCGCGACCACGTCGTCGACATCCGCTTTCACCGCATCGAATCCACGCGCGTTCCAGCCGACGCGTGCCAGCCCCGCCTCGCGCAGCGGCGCATGCACGAACGGATTCGTATGACCGACGACCGAGCGGAACCACACCGGTGCACGGCCGGTGATCCCGGCCAGCGTGCGCTGGCCGTCGAGAATCTCGCACCGCATCCGCGCCGGTCCGAGCGCCCAGAACATCGCCTGCGGATGGGTCTGGCTGTGGTTGCCGATGCCGTGGCCGCGCGCGGCGATCTCGCGCACGAGCGCCGGCCGCGCGGCCGCGCGCTCGCCGACCAGGAAGAACGTCGCCTTCGCATCGTGCGCATCGAGCAGATCGAGCAGCGCGCGGGTGTCGTCGGACGGACCGTCGTCGATCGTCAGCCACACGCCCTCGCCCGGCAATTGGGTCAGCACCGGGCCGTAGAGCCGCGAAGCCGGCGCCAGCACGCCCCACAGGCACAGCGCGTGGCTGGCCAGCAACAGCGGCAGGCCGATCGCCCAGCCGAAGCGCCACCCGACCAGCACGATCAGCAGCTGCGAGGCGATCAGCAACGGCAGCCACAGCTGCGGACGACGGGGCGGGCGGTGCACGGACATGGCGCGCATGATGCCATCGGCACCGCCGCGCAACGCGCCGTTCCGGCGCCGCCCATGGCCGCGGCGGGCTTGCATCGCGGGGTGCGCGGTACCATGTGGGTCGTTCCCGCACACCGGATTGCCGCCATGTCCCTCGACCCCGCCCTCCGCACCCGCATCGACACCCTGTTGCAGGGCAATCGGGCCGTTCTGTTCATGAAGGGCTCGCCGATGACCCCGCAGTGCGGCTTCTCGGCCAAGGCCGTGTCCGCGCTCGAAGCCGTGGGCATCGAGTACGCCACCGTCAACGTGCTCGAGGACGGCGAGATCCGCGAAGGCATCAAGGCCTACGGCGACTGGCCGACGATTCCGCAGCTCTACGTCGACGGCGAACTCGTCGGCGGCAGCGACATCATCGAGCAGATGGTCGGCAGCGGTGAGCTGCACGGCCTGTTCGGCGTGGCCCCGCCGGACCGCACCCCGCCGTCGATCTCGATCACCCCGGCCGCGCGCGAGATGATCGCCAAGGCGGTCGGCGATGCCGGCGGTGACTACGTGCTGCAGGTCGACATCGACGGCAACTTCCGCACCCGCCTGCAGCTCGCCCCGCGCAGCGCGTCGGGCATCATCGCCCAGGCCGACGGTATCGACGTGCAGTTCGATCTTGCCGGCGCACGCCGCGCTGAGGGCATGACGATCGACTTCGCCGACGACATCCGCGGCCGCGGCCTGGTCATCGACAACCCGAACGCGCCCAAGCCGGTGCAGGACATCAGCCCCGCCGATGCGAACGACCGCCTCGCCGCCGGCACGCTGACGCTGGTCGACGTGCGTCCGCCGGACGAGCGCGCCACCGCCAGCGTCGCGCGTGCGTTCGAAGTCCTCGACGGCGATGCGATCACGCGCCTGCAGCAGCTGCCCAAGGACACGCCGCTGGCGTTCCTGTGCCACCACGGCGGCCGCAGCCAGCAGGCGGCCGAGCACTTCCGCAACCAGGGGTTCACCCACGTCTACAACGTCGCCGGCGGCATCGATGCCTGGAGCGACAGCGTGGATGGCGGCGTGCCGAAGTACTGAGTCGCGCACTCGCGCGATGCATCGGAAGGCGGCCTGCGGGCCGCCTTTTTTGTGGGCCGGTTATGCCCGCTCGTTGTCGCGATTCGGCGCTTTGGCTTTGGCTTTGGCTTTGGCTTTGGCTTTGGCTTTGGCTTTGGCTTTGGCTTCCAGCGTTTGATCTGAATCGAGCCGTAAAGCGAGCCGAGCACCAGAGCCTGACGTGGCCGAAGAGCAGCCCATGTCTGAGCGCAGCGAGTTTGGGCTGCGTGCCGCGTCAGGCGAGGAGCGGAGGGGACCGACGCGGCTTCATGCGTCGGCTCGCGTCCGGCGAAGACGGTTTTGCTTACTTTTGCCAAGACAAAAGTAAGCCGCGCGACAGCGCGGAAGCCCTGTCCTTGATCTTCGCTCCTGCGGTTGATTCTTTGATGGGAACATCGAAGTCGCAGAGAGACGAGCTGAGAAGCGCAGGCAAGTACAGAGCTTTCGCCCGCTGCGCGTGCGAGTCCCTTTTGGATGGACCCAAAAGGAACCAAAAGGTCCTTTCGCCGGACGCGATCCGCCGCGATACAGCCGCGGCGGTCCCCTGCGCTTCTCGGGCGACGGGGCACATTGGGACCTTCACGGTTCCGCAGCCCAAACTCGCTGCGCTCAGACATGGGCTGCTCTTCGACCCCGCCGCCATGCGATGCTCGGCTCGCTTTACGGCTCGATTGAGATCAAGAGCCAAGCCAAATCCAAATCCAAATCCAAAGCCGAAGCCGAGGCGAGAGCCGAACAAAGCGAGAGATCAAGAAGGCCGTGTGGTTGCCGGACATGCGACCGTCCGGCGCCGCAGGAATGACGGCACTCGAGCGAACGCACCGCACCGCACCGCAAGCGCGGCCGTAGCGCCACCAACGCCAGCACCGGCCGCGCATCCCGCCCACGCCCAGCCCCCGCCCCGTACACTCGGCCGCTTCGGAACGAAGGAGCGGGCATGCTGCCGGGCTGGGTACTGCTGCTGGTGTCGCTGGGCTATGCCGCGTTGCTGTTCGCAGTGGCCTGGTACGGCGACCGGCGTCCGCTGTCGCCCGAGCGGCCCTGGTTGCGCACGGCCGTCTACAGCCTCGGCATGGCGGTGTACTGCTCGTCGTGGACGTTCTACGGCGCGGTCGGCAGTGCGGCGCGGCAGGGGCTCGGCTATCTGCCGATCTATCTCGGGCCGCTGCTGTTGCTGCTGTTCGGCTGGCGGATCCTCGAACGGCTGGCGCTGATCGCACAGTCGCAGAACACGGTGTCGATCGCCGACTTCATCGCGTCGCGCTACGGTCGTTCGCAGCGCCTGGCGGCCATGGTCGCGCTGATCGCGCTGATGGCGGCGGTGCCGTATCTGGCGCTGCAGTACAAGGCGGTGGCGATCAGTCTCGGCGTGCTCGGGGGCCCGGACGATCCGGTGACCCTGTTCGGCGATCCGGCGTTCTACGTTGCCGCGCTGATGGCGTTGTTCGCGATCCTGTTCGGCACCCGCCAGGTCGATGCCACCGAGCATCGTCCGGGCATGATGCTGGCGGTCGCCCTGGAGTCGCTGGTCAAGCTGGTCGCGCTGGTGGCGGTCGGCGTGTTCGCCATCGCATGGTTCGACGGCAGCGACCTGCAGCTGGTCGACGCGACCCGCGCACTGGTCCGCGACGCACCGTCGAGCAGCTTCGTCGCCCAGTGCCTGCTCGCATTCGCGGCGCTGCTCTGCCTGCCGCGCCAGTTCCACGTGGCGATCGTCGAATGCGGCGACGTGCGCGACATCCGCCGCGCGCGCTGGCTGTTCGGCGGGTACCTGGTGATCATCTGCCTGATGGTGCTGCCGATCGCGAGCGCCGGCGTGGCGCTGTTCGGCCGCGACGGCCCGGTGGCGCCCGACAGTTTCGTGCTCGCGTTGCCGTTGGCGATGAATGCCGATTCGCTGGCGCTGTTCGCCTACATCGGCGGGTTCTCGGCCGCGACCGGCATGGTCATCGTGTCCTCGGTGGCGCTGGCGACGATGGTCAGCAACGACCTGGTCATGCCGCTGCTGCTGCGCCGCGGCTACGCGGAGCGGCATGGCGGCAACGTCGCGCGCACGGTGCTGTGGATCCGCCGGATCGCGATCGTCGGGCTGGCCGCGCTCGCCTACGGTTACTACCGCGTCAGCGGGACCGACACGACGCTCGCGTCGTTCGGGCTGATGGCCTTCGTCGCGGTCGCGCAGTTCGCGCCCGCATTGATCGGCGGCCTGTACTGGCGCGGCGCGAGCCGGCGCGGGGTCGAAGTGGGGCTGCTGATCGGCTTCGGCGTCTGGAGCTACACGCTGCTGCTGCCGACGCTGACCCAGTCGGGCTGGTTCGATCCGCAGTGGCTGGCGGACGGGCCGTTCGGCATCGTCTGGTTGCGCCCGCATGCGCTGTTCGGCCTCGCCGGCTGGGACCCGCTGACCCACGGCACGTTCTGGTCGCTGCTGCTCAACGTCGGCGCGCTGCTGCTGGTGTCGGCGCGCTGGCGGCCCACGCTCGACGAGCGGCTGCGGGCGGCGCCGTTCCTCGATCCCTATGCCGAGCGCCGCACGTTCGCGTCGGAAGACTGGAACGGCAATGTCCGCATTCCCGAACTGCTGACGCTGACCGGTCGCGTGGTCGGCGAACGCACCGCGCGCGCGGCGTTCGACGAATACGCGCAGGTGCAGGGCAAGCCGCTCGCGCCCAACGCGCCGGCCGACCGCACGTGGCTGCAGTTTACCGAACGCCAGCTCGCGGCCGCGGTCGGCGCCTCGTCGGCGCGCCTGCTGATGACCAGCGCGCTGAAGGGGTCGGGCATGGAGGTCGACGAGGTCGTCGCGATGCTCGACGAGGCCGGCCAGGAGCTGCGCTTCAACCGCGAGGTGCTGTCGTCGACGCTGGAGAACATCGACCACGGGGTGAGCGTGGTCGACCGCACGATGCGCCTGGTCGCGTGGAACCGCAGCTACCAGCGGCTGTTCGGCTATCCCGACAACATGCTCTACGTCGGTCGCCCGGTCGCCGATCTGATCCGCTACAACGCCGAGCGCGGCGAACTCGGCCCGCGCGATGCCATCGACATCGACACCGAGATCGACAAGCGCATCGCCTACATGCGCGCCGGCTCGCCGCACGTCTCCGAACGCGTGCTGGGCAACGGCCAGGTCATCGAGCTGCGCGGCCAGCCGCTGCCCGGCGGGGGCTATGCGACCAGCTACAGCGACGTCACCGACTACAAGCGCGTGGAACGCGAGCTGCGCGACATCAACGAGACCCTGGAACAGCGCGTCGCCGACCGCACGCGCGAGGCGGAGGCCGCGCAGGAATCGCGCTCGCGCTTCCTCACCGCGGTCAGCCACGACGTGCTGCAACCGCTCAACGCCGCGCGGCTGTTCACCTCCGCGCTGCGCGAAACGCAGGACGGCGCGGAACAGAAGCATCTCGCCGAGCGCGTCGACACCTCGCTGCGCGCGGCCGAGGAACTGCTCGACGGCCTGCTGGACGTCTCACGCCTCGATGCCGGCGCACTCAAGCCGCAGATCGTCGATCTCGACGTGTCCGAACTGCTGCGCCAGCTCGCCGGCCAGTACGCGCCGATGGCCAAGGCGCGCAAGCTCGACATCCGCCTGCACGCGCTGCCGATCGCGGTGCGCAGCGACCGCCGGCTGCTGCGCCGCGTGCTGCAGAACTTCCTCGCCAATGCGCTGCGCTACACCCGCAGCGGACGCATCGTGCTGGCGGCGCGGCGACGCGGCGACCAGGTCGCGCTGCAGGTGTGGGATTCCGGCCCGGGCATCCCCGAGCACCACATGAGCCAGATCTACGACGAGTTCCACCGCTACGAACAGAACTTCGACTGGGACGGCCGCGGCCTGGGCCTGGGGCTGTCGATCTGCCAGCGCATCTCGCGCCTGCTCGGCCACACCCTCGATGCGCGTTCCAGCGTCGGCCGCGGCAGCATGTTCTCCATCACCGTGCCGCGCAGCATCGTGGCCACGCTGCCGCCCACCGCGACACCCGCGCCGCTGCACGACGAATCGCTGCAGGGCCTGCGCGTGCTGTGCGTGGACAACGACGACGACATCCTCGCCGGCATGCGCGCCCTGTTGCGGCGCTGGGGCGTGGAGCCGCTGTGCGCGAAGACCATCGACGAGGCGATCGCGTGCATGGACGAATCGCCCGACGTGCTGCTGGTCGACTACCACCTGCACGATCGCCTCGACGGGCTCGACACGCTGGATGCGCTGCGCGGCATCGCACCCGACGTGCCGGGTGCGCTGCTCACCGCCGATGGCAGCGACACGCTCAAGCAGACCGCGCGCATCCGCGGTTATCGCGTGCTGACCAAACCGGTGAAGCCGGCTTCGATGCGCGCCTTCCTCGGTGCCCAGCGGATGGCGGCGAACAGGCGCGCAGGCGCCTGACGGCCCGGCCGTGATGGCTGCGCACGGCGGCACGCCGCGCGGCGCGGACCGGCACCCCATCCGCGTCACATGGCGCAGCCTAGGATCGGCCGCTCCTGCCTGCCCGGATACCGCCATGCCTGCCGACGACAAGACCTCCAAGCCGCCCATGACCAGGCGCCGCCGCGTGTTCCTGTTCGGCGCCGTGGTTGCGATCGTGGTGCTGCCGCTCGTCATCTACATGGTGGCGATCGGGATCGGCGGCGGCGTGGAGTAGGCACCCGTAGACCGGCGACACCGGGTGCCTCGAGGTCGGGGCGCACGCCCGGACGGGAACCTGCACCGCCGATCCCGAGCCGCTCGATGTTCCATCGCCGCAGCGTCCCGCGCAGCTGCCCGTCGCCACCCCACGGGGCCGGGATGCGGGCCACGGCGCCGATCGCGTAGAGTGCCAGCGGGCGCGACGCGCGCCGCACCTGCGACCCCTCGGCACAGAGGGGCGCCGGCCACGCACCAAGGGGAGGACGCATGCGCATCGGAATCGTCGTCGACTCGGCCTGTGATCTGCCGCCCGAGTGGTTGGCCGCCCACGGCATCCATCTGCTGCCGGTGACGGTGAAGATCGGCCAGTCGCAATTCGTGGACCTGCGCGACGAACGCGCGACACTGGACTTCATCGAAAGCCACGTCACCGGCCGCCACACCGCCGAGACCGCCGCGTTTCCGGCCGAGAAGATCAAGGCGCTGTTCCTCGAGCAGCTGGTCATCGACTACGACTACGTGTTCTGCCTGACGCTGACGCGGCACCGCAGCCAGATCCACGACAACGCCACGCACGCCAGCTTCGCCATCCTCAACGAGTACAAGCCGATCCGCCTGCAGGCCGGCCACACCACGCCGTTCGCACTGCGCATCGTGGATTCGCAACAGGTGTTCGCCGGCCAGGGCATCCTGCCGGTCGAAGCGGTGCGCCTGCGCGACGCGGGCGCGACGGCGCCGGAGATCCGCAGCCGGCTCGAATTCCTCGCCGAGCGCAGCTACGCCTACATGGTGCCGCGCGATCTCGCCTATCTGCGCGCCCGCATCAAGCATCGCGGCGACAAGAGCGTGAGCCTGCTCTCGGCATTGATCGGCGGCGCGCTCGACATCAAGCCGGTCCTGCATTGCCACCGCGGCGACACCGGCCCGGTGGGCAAGATCCGCGGCTTCGAGCCGGCGGCGGAAAAACTGTTCGCGTTCGCGGTCGAGCGCGTGCGCGCCGGCCTGCTGACGCCGACGCTGTGCCTGAGTTATGGCGGCGAGCTCGAACAGCTGCGCGCCCTGCCCGGCTACGCCGCGCTGGTGGCCGCGTGTACCGAGCACCATGTCGAGCGGTTCGAGACGGTGATGAGCCTGACCGGCATGATCAACGTGGGCGCCGGCTCGCTGACCCTCGGCTTCGCGGCGCCGCCGCACGCATTCGCCTGAGCGGCCCCCCGCACGCTGCGCAAGGCCTGACGCCACGCGGCCCGCACGTCCCGACGGACCGTGCGGCGTCCGGGGTGCGGCCGGACTGGAGGCTGACCCGCGCAGCCGCGTGACGGATTTCTAACGCGCCCGGTTGCTAGGCTGGCGGCCTTCGCATCACCGAATGGACGCCGCATGAGTACCCGTTACCTGATCCGACTGCCCGAACCCGAGCAGGCCCGCGTCTCCGGCGAACACGCGATTCGCGCACAGGGCGCGGCCGGCATCGCGGCCGAAGTGCAGGAGGCCCTGCGCGGCGACGCGCTGTTCGCACGCTGGCGCGACGGACAACCGGATCCCGACGAGGTCGATCCGGCGCTGGGCATCACCGATCCCGGCGCGCAGGTCAGCGGTGAGGATCGCGATCTCGGCGTGGACCTGGTGGTGAACACCTCGATCTCCAGCACCGTGCTCAAGCACCGTCTGCGGCTGCTCGCGGGCAGCGCCTGGGAGCTGCGCGACGTCCGCGCCGGCTGACGTGACCGCACCGGCCCTGCCGGTGCTGCTGTCCTGGAGCGGCGGCAAGGACGCGGCCTGGGCGCTGCACGTCCTGCGTCAACGCCCGGACATCGAAGTGGTCGGGCTGGTCACGACGATCACGTCGGGTGTCGAGCGCATCTCGATGCAGGGCATCCGCGTCGAGATCCTGCACGCCCAGGCGCAGGCAGCCGGCCTGCCGGTGATCGAAGCGCGGATACCGCAATCCGCCGACAACGCGCGTTATGTCGCTGCGTTCGCCGACGCCCTGGCGACGGCGCGCGGCCGCTGGCCCATGCTGCGCACGGTGGCCTTCGGCGACCTGTTCCTCGACGACATCCGCGCCTGGCGTGAGGCGCAGTGCGCAGCGCTGGACTGGGATGCGCTGTTCCCGCTGTTCGGACGCGACACCGCCACGCTCGCGCGCGAGATGCAGGTCGAGGGGTTGTGCGCGGCGCTGTGCTGCGTCGACACCACGCAACTCGATGCCCGCTTCGCCGGTCGCGTCTTCGACGCGGCGCTGCTCGACGCGCTGCCGCCGCAGATCGATCCCTGCGGCGAACACGGCGAATTCCATACCTGCGTCTACGACGGACCGATGTTCGCCGCGCCGCTACACCTCGCGCAGGGCGAGACCGTGCTGCGCGACGCGCGATTCGCCTACACGGACTTCCGTCTGCGCGTCTGAGTGGCGTCCGGTCAGCGTTCGGGCGGCAGTGCGTCGAGCACACGCTGGCCGCGCCCGGTGGTCTCGGGCAGCACATGCGCATCGGTGGCCACCAGCACGGTCCCTGCGCGCAACCGGGGCAGCACGCGTTCGACGAACCCGGGCGGCACCTGCACGCCGGCGAGCAGCGCCGGATCGAGCGCCTGGCCGGCGTCGGCCTCGCGTCCGGGCACGGCGATCGCCTGCCACTGTGGCAGCCGCCCGTCCGGCACGCCGTCCACGTGCACCGGCAGTGTGCCGGTCCCCATCACGTAGACGTGGGTGCCGCGCGCGGCGTCCCGCGTCGGCACGACGACACGCGCGCGTCCGACTTCGCGTCCGTCGGCGAGTGCGATCAGCCGCTGGTCGCTGCGGCTGAGCACCAGCGACAGTGCGCCGGTCGCCGCGTCGTCGCCGGTCCAGCGCCAGGGCTGGCCGTCGTCGAGCGGCAGTGCTGCGATCGCAGCACCGCTGGCCGGATCGACAGGCGCGAGCAGGCCCGGATGCACGGCGTCGGCAGACGCATGACCGTCCTCGGCGATGACCACGGTCATGCCCAGCGTCGTCGCGGCGAACAGGCGCCGCGCGAACTCGGTCGGCAGGTGGACGCAGCCGTGCGATTCCGGATAGCCCGGCAGTCCGCCCGCATGCAGGGCGACGCCGTCCCAGGTCAGCCGCTCCTGGTAGGGCATCGGGGCGTTGTTGTACGTGCTCGAGTGGTGGTTCCGATCCTTCTGCAGGATGGTGAACACACCGGTCGGCGTCGCGTGCCCGGGTTTGCCGGTGCTGACCGTGGTCACCGCGATCCGCAGGCCGTTGCGATAGACGTAACCGCGCTGCTCGTCGAGGCTGACGACCATCACCATCGGCCCCAGTGCGGGATCGTCGCCCGCCCAGATCCAGTCGCCGGGCTTCAGCTGGCCGGGTGCCGTGTCGACCGCGCTGGACGCGTCCGCGCCCCAGTGCGGTGTTGCCGCCAGTCCGGGCAGCGCCGACAGGGCCAGACAACACGTCAGCAGCATCCTTTGCAGCGTCATGGTCGATCTCCCGGGCAGGTCGGGCGACGCTAGCACGCACGCCGTGCGGGGCCGATACACGCACCCCGCACCGCATGTCCGGACGGGCCGTCAGTCGTGCAGTGCTTTCGCGTGATGCGCGATGTGCGCACCGATGAAGCTGGCGATGAAGTAGTAGCTGTGGTCGTAGCCGGGCCGCAGGCGCAGTTCGATCGGGTGACCGGCCGCCTCGCACGCCGCCTCGAGCAGCTGCGGCCTGAGCTGTCCGTCGAGAAACTCGTCGGCATCGCCCTGGTCGATCAGCAGCGGCAGGCGCTCGCTCGCATCTTGCACCAGCGCCGTCGCGTCGTAGGCACGCCATGCATCGCGGTCGTCGCCGAGATACGCGCCGAAGGCCTTCTCGCCCCACGGCACCTGGCTCGGTGCGACGATCGGCGAGAACGCCGACACGCTGCGGTAGCGGCCCGGATTCTTCAGCGCGATCACCAGCGCGCCGTGGCCACCCATCGAATGACCACTGATCGCGCGCGCGCCATTCGCCGGCAGTTGGGCCTCGACCAGCGCCGGCAGTTCGTGCACCACGTAGTCGTACATGCGGTAGTGCGTGGACCACGGCGCCTGCGTCGCGTCGACATAGAAGCCCGCGCCCTTGCCGAGGTCATAGCCGTCGGCATCGGGGACATCGTCGCCGCGTGGGCTGGTGTCGGGCGCGACCAGGATCACCGCGTGCTCGGCCGCGTAGCGCTGCGCACCGGCCTTGGTGATGAAGTTCTGCTCGTTGCAGGTCAGGCCCGACAGCCAGTACAGCACCGGCAGCTTCGCGTGCTCGGCCTGCGGCGGCAGGTACACCGCGACGCGCATCGTGCAGCCGAGCGTGGTCGAAGCGTGTTCGTAGACGTCCTGCCAGCCGCCGAAGCAGGCGCGGCGTTCAACGCGCGTCAGGGCCACGTCAGTGCACCCGCGGATCGTCGGCGAGGCGGATCTCGTAGGTCTTGAGCACCTGCGGATCGCCCTTGCCCTCGATGCGTCCGGCCTGCGCAAGCGCGCGGATGCGCAGCTCGTAGACCACTTCCGGCAGTTCCTCGTAGGCGTCGGGCGCCGCGATCATCACGCCGGACGCGATGAAACCGGCCTTCTGCCAGCTGCGGTCGAGTGCGGAGAGGATCGCCTGGTCGATCTGCATCAGGTCGCGGTCATCCAGCGTCGCCACCGCGTCGCGCTGTTCCTGTTCGAGGTCGAGATCGGCGAGTGCGGCTTCGAGCGCGGTCTTGCCCATGAAGGCGGCCATCAGAAGTGCACCACGGTGCGGATCGACTTGCCGGCGTGCATCAGGTCGAAGGCGTCGTTGATCTGCTCCAGCCCCATCGTGTGGGTGACGAAGGGCTCCAGGTCGATGCGGCCCGCCATCGCGTCCTCCACCATGCCCGGCAACTGCGTGCGGCCCTTGACCCCGCCGAAGGCCGAGCCGCGCCACACGCGCCCGGTCACCAGCTGGAACGGCCGCGTGCTGATCTCCTGGCCGGCGCCGGCGACGCCGATGATGACGCTCTCGCCCCAGCCCTTGTGGCAGCACTCGAGCGCGGCGCGCATCACGTTGACGTTGCCGATGCACTCGAACGAGAAATCGACGCCGCCGTCGGTGAGTTCGACGATGACGTTCTGGATCGACTTGTCGTGATCCTTCGGGTTGATGCAGTCGGTCGCGCCCATCGAGGTCGCGAGTTCGAACTTGCCGGCGTTGGTGTCGATCGCGAGGATGCGACTCGCGCCGGCCTGCACCGCGCCCTGGATCACCGCGAGGCCGATGCCGCCGAGCCCGAACACCGCCACCGTGTCGCCCGCCTTGACCTTGGCGGTGTTGTGCACCGCGCCGATGCCGGTGGTGACGCCGCAGCCGAGCAGGCAGACCTGCTCGGGATTCGATTCCGGATTGATCTTCGCCAGCGAGATCTCGTTGACCACCGTGTATTCGCTGAAGGTGCTGCAGCCCATGTAGTGGTAGATCGGCTCGCCGTTGTAGGAGAAACGCGTGGTGCCATCGGGCATCAGGCCCTTGCCTTGGGTGGCGCGCACCTTCTGGCACAGGTTGGTCTTGCCCGACAGGCAGAACTTGCACTCGCGGCATTCCGCCGTGTACAGCGGGATGACGTGGTCGCCGGGCGCGAGCGAGGTCACGCCCTCGCCCACTTCGACGACGACGCCCGCGCCTTCGTGGCCCAGCACGCTGGGGAAGATGCCTTCGGGATCGTCGCCCGACAGCGTGAACGCATCGGTGTGACAGACGCCGGTGTGGGTGATCTTCACCAGCACTTCGCCGGCCTGCGGCGGCGCGACGTCGATCTCGACGATCTTCAGCGGTTCGCCAGCGGCGAACGCGACTGCGGCACGTGACTTCATAGGAAACTCCCGGAAACGATGGTCATTTGAGATAGGTGCGCACGAGCGCGACGGCATCGTCGACGCTGGCGCGGCGGTGTTCGGGCGAGTCGCTCGGCTGGCCGAGTTCCTCGCGCAGATGGCTTTCGAGCACGCCGGACATCAGGCCGTTGACCGCGCCGCGCAGGGCGGCGAGCTGCTGCAGCACGGGGCCGCAGTCGGCGCCGGCTTCGAGCGCCCGTTCCAACGCGTCGAGCTGCCCGCGCATGCGGCGCACGCGCAGCAGGACACGCTTCTTTTCTTCGGGCGAATGCGGCATGGCGCTGTCGTCTGGATACTCTGGGGGAGTATAACGCCCCGACGTCTGCGCGATGTGTGCGCGGCGCGGTCGCAGGCGGCGTCAGGCCGGCGACGGCATCGCCGCATCGTCGGCCGCGTTGGCCCGTTGCCATGCGGGTCGCGCCTGCAGGCGCTCGACATAGGCCGCGAACGCCGGGCGGGCCGGCAACGATTTGAACATCTGGCCCCAGGCGACCTGGCTGCCGACGTAGACGTCGGCGGCGGTGAAACGCGCGCCGGTGATCCACGGCGCGGCATCGGAGACCGCGCGCTCGAGCGTGTCGACCATCTGCTCGAAGCTGCCGTAGCCGGCCATCTGCGCCCGCTCGGCGGGCGCCAGCAGGCCCAGCGATTTCGCGGTGACGGCCGCTTCGACCGGCCCCGCGGCGAAGAACAGCCAGCGGAAATAGGCCGCACGCGCCGATGCGGCGTCCTCGGGCAGCAGGCCGGCGTCGGGAAAGGCCTGGGCCAGATAGGCGCAGATCGCCGCGGTCTCGGTCACCACCGCATCACCGTGCACCAGGGTCGGGACCTTGCCCATCGGATTGAGCGCCAGGAACGCGGGCGCCTTCATGCCCGCGCCGTACGCCAGCAGTTCCACGCGGTAGCGACAGCCCGTTTCTTCGAGCATCCAGCGCGCGATCCGGCCACGCGACATCGGGTTGGTGTACAGGACGGGCGCGTCGGTGGTCATGGCGTACTCGGGCGGGGAACGTGGGCCGAGTGTGCGCCTCTCCCGCCTGCCCTGGCAGCACTCACGCGAGGCCGGGTCCGGCCGGCGGCGTCGCATCGTCGTCTGCGGCGGCGACATGCGCGAGCACGCAGGTCTCGCGGTGGATCGACAGCCCCATTCGCGGATCGCCGCGCTGCACGACCGCCCGGTTGTGCGCGAGCGCGACCTGGGGGTCGACCCACACCGGGCGCATGCCGTTGGCGCGTTCGTAGGGCTCCATCCGGGCATCGCCCAACGCGGGGTCGATGGCGCAGACGTAGAAGTACGAGGTCATGTGCATGAGATCGTGGTCCGGCGAGCGGTCGGGCCGGTATTCCTCCACCACGCCGTATGCGCGCAGGACGCGGATGCGCGCGGCACCGGTTTCTTCCGCCAGCTCCCGGTGCAGCGCCGCGATCGGCGTCTCGCCATCGGCCACGCCACCGCCGGGGAAGCTGAAATCGTCGTAACGCTCGGTGTAGAGCAGCAGGATCGACGGGCCGCGCCGGACGATGGCGCGCGCGGCGTGGCGACGCAGCACGCGCCCCTCGCGCGTGGCGAGCGCGGGGTGGATGAGTTCCGCGATCAGACGCATCGGCGCGCGGTCCGGCAACGACGGGGGCGCCCCCGCGCGGGCAGACGCCGCACACTCATCCGGTGTTCTGGATGCCCGCCGCGATGCCGTTGACGGTCGACACGAGGGCGCTGAGCAGCGCTTCGTCCTCGCGACCGCTGTCGCGCCAGCGGCGCAGCAGTTCGACCTGCAGCAGGCTGATCGGATCGACGTAGGGATTGCGCAGACGGATCGACAGCTGCAGGCGGTAGTCGTCGGCGAGCAACACGTCCTGCTCCTTCAGCAGCAGGATCGCATCGCGCGTGCGCAGGCACTCGTCGAGGATGCCGGGGAAGAAGGCATCGTGCGCGTTACCGGCGAGGCGCGAATAGCGCTCGAAGATCGCGATGTCGGTCTTGGCCAGCAGCATTTCGACGTCGTCGAGTGCGGCGCTGAAGAAGGGCCAGTCGCGCGCCATCTCCGTCATCGCCTGCTGGCCATAGGTGCGGATACCGTGCTGCAGGGCGGTGCCCAGCCCATACCAGCCGGTGAGGCCGGAGCGGTTCTGCGCCCAGGCGAACACCCAGGGAATCGCGCGCAGGTTGGAGATGCCGCCATCGCGACGCCGCGATGGCCGCGAGCCGATCTGCAGGCGCTCGATGACGTCGATCGGCGTCGCGGCGCGGAAGTAGTCGGGGAAATCGGCGCGCTCGTGCACCAGCGCGCGATAGTGCGCACGCGAGACGTCGGCCAGATCGGTCGCCATCGCACGCCAGGTGTCCTCGCGGGGATCGGGCGCGCGCGGGCGCAGCGTCGCCTGCAGCACGGCGGCGGTCGACTGCTCGAGGTTGCGCAGGGCCAGCGCGCGGATGCCGTACTTGCGATGGATCACTTCGCCCTGCTCGGTCACGCGCAGGCTGCCGTCGACCGAGCCGCGCGGCGCGGCCATGATCGCGCGACCGGTCTTGCCGCCGCCGCGGCTCACCGACCCGCCGCGGCCGTGGAAGAACACGATGCGTACGCCGGCATCCCGGGCGAGCGCGGTGAGTTCGACCTGGGTGCGCTGCAGCGCCCAACGCGAGGCCAGCAGGCCGCCATCCTTCGCGCTGTCGGAGTAACCGAGCATCACCGTCTGGCGTTCCCCGCGCGAGGCGAGGTGCGCGCGGTAGCGCGGGTCGTCGAACAACGCGCGCATCACCGCCGGCGCGGCCTGCAGGTCGTCGACCGTCTCGAACAGCGGGGACACGTCGAGCGGCACCTGGCCGTCCTCGATGCAGCCGGCGATGCGCGCGAGCGCCAGCACCGCCAGCGCGTCGGCGGCGCTGCGCGCCATCGAGATGATGTATAGCCCGGTCGCGGACGCGCCGTGGCTGCGACGCAGGTCGGTCACCGCGTCGAACACGCCCAGCGTCGAGGCGACGGCGTCGTGCGCCATCGCGCCGTTGGCCCTGGGCGGTGCATCGAGCATCGCGTGCAGTCGCTCGACGCGCGCCTCGACCTCGAGGGCGGCCCAGTCGCTGTCGTCGATCCGGCCGAGCACCTCGTCGTGCACCGCCGAATCCTGGCGCAGGTCCAGCGCGGCGAGATGGAAACCGAAGGTGCGCGCGCGCCACAGCAGGCGTTCGAGTGCGAACAGGCCGGCATGCGCGCCGCGATGCCGACGCAGGCTCGCATCCATCAATTCGATGTCGGCGAGGAAGGCATCGGCGTCCGCGTAGCCGGCCCGGTGATCGGCGTCGGTCAGGCGCAGGCGCAGCTGCATCAGGTCGAGCAGGCGCCGGTAAGGCATGTCGGCGTGGCGCGGGTTGAGCGCGGCCTCCGCGTCGGGCAGGCGGCGCCGGTAGTCGTCGACGCGCGCGGTGACGGCTTCGTCGAGCGTCGCCCGTCCCAGCGTCTGGGTCAGCACGTTGCCCAGCGCGCGCAGATCGCGCCGGTACTGCGCCAGCGCCTGGCTGCGCTGGGCGCCGAGGGCGGCGCGCATGGTGTCGGCGTTGACGTTCGGGTTGCCGTCCATGTCGCCGCCGACCCAGGTGCCGAAACGCAGCACCTGCGGCAGCGACGGGCGCGCGCCGTAGACCGACTCGATCGCGTCGCCGAGCGCCTCGTAGAACACCGGCAGCACGCGATAGAGCACGTTCGACAGGTAATAGCCGACGTGCTCCACCTCGTCGGCGACGGTCGGCTTGTGCGCCGCGGCTTCGGCCGTCTGCCAGCCCGAGGTCAGCGCCAGCACGATGCGCGCGTCGTCGGCGCGGCGCTCGGTGGGCGTGCGTTCGCGGTCGATGTCGGCGATCAGGCGTTCGACGATCGTGCGTTCCTTCTCCAGCAGCACGCGGCGCACGGCCTCGGTCGGATGCGCGGTGAACACCGGCTCGATGTGCAGCCGCGCCAGCGTCGATTCGAGCTGCGGCAGGTCGACGCCGGCAGCCTTCAGTTCGTGCAGCGTCGATTCCAGCCCGCCGGGCTGCGGCGCATCACCGGTGCGCTGGTAATCGCGGCGACGCCGGATGCGGTGCACGCGCTCGGCGAGGTTGATCGCCCCGAAATACGCGGCGAATGCACGGACCAGGGCGTCCGCATCGTCGAGCGACACCCGCGCCAGCCCGTCGGCGAGCGCGTCGACCGGAGCGCCGGTCTCGCGACGTGCGATCGCCGCACGCCGCACCGCCTCCACCTGGTCGAGCAGCGCAGGCGAGACCTGCTCGGACAGCATGTCGCCGACCATCGCGCCGAGGCGTCGGACGTCGTCGCGGAGCAGGGCGTCGGTTTTCACGAAACCGACTTCGCGCAGGGGCAGGGGCAGATCGTCGTGAGCGTTCATCCGAACACGTTACACAAGCCCCGTGTGACTGTCGTGCAACGCCCGGGTCAGTACGCGAACTCGCGGAACACGCGGTCGATGTCCCCCTGCCAGGGTCCGTGATACAGCGCGAGCTTGCGCTCGGCGGGCGTCTCGCCGGACTCCGCGATCTCGATCAGCGTATCGAGGAACACGCGCTCGTCCTGGCCGCGCGGATTGAGGCAGGCGCGGCGCTGCAGGCCGGCCGCGGCGATCTTCAACGCCTCGACCGCCAGGTCGCGCAGGGTGCCGTCGCGGAACGGCGTCTTGAGCGCGTGCCGCGGTACATCGTCGCGCAAGGCATTGCGCTCGGCCATCGTGAAGTCGCGGACCAGATCCCAGGCCGCGTCCAGCGCGGCGTCGTCGTACAGCAGCCCGGTCCAGAACGCGGGCAGCGCGCACAACCGGTTCCACGGGCCGCCGTCGGCGCCGCGCATTTCCAGGTATTTCTTCAGCCGCACTTCGGGGAAGGCGGTGGTCATGTGGTCGTTCCAGTCGCGCAGTGTCGGCAGCTGGCCCGGCAGCACCGGCAGTGCGCCGCGCATGAAATCGCGGAAGCTCTGGCCGCTGGCGTCGTGATAGCGGCCGTCGCGGTAGGAGAAGTACATCGGCACGTCGAGCAGGTAGTCGACGTAGCGCTCGTAGCCGAAGCCGTCCTCGAACACGAAGTCGAGCATGCCGGTGCGGTCGGCATCGGTATCGGTCCAGATGTGCGAGCGGTAGCTCAGATATCCGTTGGGCTTGCCTTCGGTGAACGGCGAATCGGCGAACAGCGCGGTCGCGATCGGCTGCAGCGCCAGCGACACGCGGAACTTCTTCACCATGTCGGCTTCGGACGCGTAATCGAGGTTGACCTGCACCGTGCAGGTCCGCGTCATCATGTCCAGGCCCAGATCGCCGACCTTGGGCATGTAGTCACGCATGATCTTGTAGCGGCCCTTGGGCATCCAGGGCATCTCGTCGCGGCGCCACTTGGGCTGGAAGCCCATGCCGAGAAAGCCCAGGCGCAGCTCGTCGGCGACGCTCTTGACCTCGAACAGATGCGAACCGACTTCGCTGCAGGTGTCGTGGATCGTCTGCAGCGGCGCGCCGGAAAGCTCCAGCTGGCCGGCCGGTTCCAGCGTCACCGACGCGCCGTCCTTGAGCAGGGCGATCGTGCGGCCGCCCTCGTCGACGGCGTCCCAGCCGAACCGCGTCAGACCGCGCAGCAGGGCTTCGATGCCACGATCGCCGTCGAACGTGGGCGCGCGCAGGTCGTCGAGGCGGAAGCCGAACTTCTCGTGCTCGGTCCCGATGCGCCAGTCCTGGATCGGTTTCTCGCCGGAGGCGAGCACCTCGACCAGCTGCGCGCGGTCGGTGATCGGGGTGTCGGCGACGTGACTGGGACTGGACAAGGCTGCAACTCGCGATCGGGCGATGCCCGCAGGCCGGCACTATAAGCGTCCGGTGCCGCGCTGTCGGCCTCGCCGGTGGTGCCGCAGTGTCCCGCAGCCGCGGCGTATGCTCGGGCGATGCTCGACGTCCCGTCCACGCAGCGTCACCCGCGCCCCGAGCGTCATCGGGGCGAGCGGGTCGGCTGGCTGCGCGCGGCGGTGCTCGGCGCCAACGACGGCATCGTGTCGATCTCGGGCCTGATCGTCGGTGTGGCCGCCGCCGGCAGCCCGCATGCGACCGTCCTGCTGACCGGCGTGGCCGGCACGGTGGCAGGCGCGATGTCGATGGCGGCCGGCGAATACGTGTCCGTCCGCTCCCAGCTCGACACCGAACGCGCCGACCTGGCGGCCGAGCGCGTCGAGCTGCGCGACACGCCCGACGAGGAGCTCGAGGAACTCGCCGGGATCTACCGCGCCCGCGGTCTCGACGCGGCGCTCGCCCGGGAGGTCGCGGTGCAGCTGACCGCGCACGACGCGCTCGGCGCCCACGCGCGCGACGAACTGGGCTTCAGCCACACGCTGACGGCGCGTCCGCTGCAGGCCGCGGGCGCATCGGCCGCAGCCTTCTGCGTCGGCGCCGCGCTGCCGATGCTGGCCGCGGTGTTGACCCCGGCGGGCCGTGCCGAACCGGTGATCATCGCAACCACTCTGGCTGCTCTACTGGTCTCGGGCGCGCTGGCCGCTTGGGCCGGCGGCGCGCCGGTCATGCGGGGCGCGATCCGCGTCGCGTTCTGGGGCGCACTGGCGATGGCCGCCGCCAGCCTGATCGGCCGGCTCTTCAATGTCGCGATCTGAGCGGAACCGGTTGCTCAGGACGCGCGCACGGGCGCGCGCGGGCCGATCTCCATCCAGCGTGCGATCACGCCGCGCGCCTCGTCGATGCCGATGTTGGTCTCGCCCGAGAACGTCTGCACGCTGACCTTGTCGCCGTGCAGCGCCAGCAGTTCCTTGCGGACCGCCTGCAGCGTATTGCCCGCCGCGCCGCGCCCCAGCTTGTCGGCCTTGGTCAGCAGCGCGTGCGCCGGCATGCCGTGCTCGACCGCGAACGCGATCATCTGGCGGTCGTAGTCCTTGAGCGGGTGGCGGATGTCCATCACCACGACCAGGCCCTTCAGCGCCTGGCGTTCCCGGAAGTACTGCGCCAGGAACGCCTGCCAGTGCGCCTTCAGGTCGCGCGGCACCTTGGCGTAGCCGTAGCCGGGCAGATCGACGAGGAAGCGGTTGTCGTGCGGCGGGAAGTCGAAGAACACCAGCTGCTGGGTGCGTCCGGGTGTCTTGGACACGCGGGCGAGCGCGTTCTGCTGGCACAGCGCATTGAGCGCACTGGACTTGCCGGCATTGGATCGGCCGGCGAACGCGACCTCGTACCCGCCATCGGCCGGAAGCTGCTGCGGGGTGTGGGCGGCCAACAGATATTTGGCGCGTGCGAAGGGATTGGACATCGCAATAGCTTGGCACGACCGGCGCCCGACTGCCCGCGCGGTTTGACCCACCCGGTGCGGGCCAACATAATCCGACGGACTTGCGGCCGACACCTGTCGGACCGGCTTTCAAGGATCTCGGAGCCCAGCAATGCGCCACGCTCGCGTCATTGGTATCGCCGGTCTTGTTGTCATCGCCGTGGGCGCCGTCGCGTTCGCGCAGTCCACCGTGCAGCCGTTGCCGGATGCGCCGGCGGTGGAGACACGGAACATCGACGACAACGCCGTCGCCGAACTCACCAAGACGACGCACGGGGATCCGCAGAAGGGCGCCCAGCTCGCCGGCGCCTGCGCCGCCTGCCACGGCCTCGACGGCAACGCCGAAGCCGACCCCAGCCTGTATCCGCGCATCGCCGGCCAGAGCGAGCGCTACCTGGCCCGCCAGCTGGCGCTGTTCAAGAGCGGCGAGCGCGTCAACGCGATCATGCAGCCCTTCGCGATGCCGCTCAGCGCGCAGGACATGCGCGATCTCGGCGCGCACTTCGCCCAGCAGACCAGCGGCGCCGGCATCGCCGACGACGCGGTGGTCGAGGCCGGTCCCTACAAGGGCATGAAGTTCTTCGAAGTCGGCCAGAAGCTGTTCCGCAGCGGCGACACCGAGCGCGGCATCCCGGCCTGCATGGCCTGCCACGGTCCGGCGGGCAGCGGCAATCCGGGCCCGGCGTATCCGCATGTCGGCGGCCAGCAGGCCTGGTACAGCTCGAGCCGGCTCTACGCCTACCGCGAAGGCCAGACCACCGAAGCCGACAAGCACCTGTTCAACGTCATGGCCGCGGTCGCCAAGTCGCTGACCGACGAAGAGATCGAGGCGGTCTCGAGCTACATGCAGGGCCTGCATGCGCGCCCCGACCCGGCCATGCTCGCTGCGATCGAGGCCCAGGCCGCGTCGATGCCCGCGCCGGCGGTGCCGGCCGCCGAGCAGGCCGTGCCCGCAACCGACGCGACTGCCGACGAAGCCCTCGACGAAGCGGCGCCCGCGCCTGCTGCCGAGCCCGCACCGGCCCCGGCGCCCGAAACGCCGTGATGCCCTGCCCGGTGCCGGCTTGCGGCACCTTGTCGACGTGACCCCGCACATCCCCTTCCTCGCCGTGCCGATGACGGCGCCCGCGCCTGTCCGGGCGGGGGTCCGCACGCGCGGCGTCCGCATTCCGGAGTGACCCGACGATGTCGACCCTGCCCCGCGCCTGGCGCCACCTGTTCGCCGCTGCCCTGCTCGCTGCATCCGTCTGGGTGCCCGCGGCCGCGCAGACGCCGGCGCCCGTCGAGGGCGTCGACTACGCGGTGATCCCCGACGGCCAGCCCTGGCAGCCGCTCGACGGCAAGATCGAAGTCGTCGAAGTCTTCTCCTACGGCTGCGTGCATTGCTTCCACTTCCAGAGGCTGGTCGACACCTGGCGTGCGAAGGTACCGCGCGACGTGCGGTTCACCTATCTGCCGGCGGCCTTCTCGGCCGGCGACAACTTCGCCCGCGGCTTCTTCGTCGCCCAGGCCCAGCGCCTCGACGCACGCAGCCACCACGCGGTGTTCTCGGCCGTGCACGAAAGCGCCGTGCTGCCGCGCAGCGGGGCGGGCATCGACGCCATCGCGGCCTTCTACGCCACCCAGGGCGCACGGTCGCAGGCGCGTTTCGCTGAGGCGATGGCGAGCCCGGCGACCGACGAAAAGCTGAACGCCGCACGGGCCTTCGCGGTGCGCAGTGGCGTGGAAGGCACGCCCACGCTCATCATCAACGGCCGTTACCGGGTGATGGGCCGGCGGCTGGAGGACATCCTCGTGATTGCCGACCAGCTGATCGCACGCGAACGCGCCCAGCGCTGACGCGCGCCGCCATCGACCGATTTCCTTCGAGAGAGTACCCATGAAGATCCGCCACACCCTGCTTCTGATGCTCGCGCCCGTCCTGCTCATGGCCTGCAGCCAGCAGCCCGATCCCGCGGCCGCGCCGGATGCCACGGCCGCGACCCCGGCGCAGACCGCGCCCGCAGCGCCCGCCGCCGATGCCGCGCCCGTTGGCGATGCCGCCGCGCCGACCGACCCGCAGGCCGAGTCCCCGGCCGCGAACAGCAATCCGGTCGTCGCGCCGCAGGGTCCGGCCCCGGTCGCCGGCACCGACTTCGTCGAGATCCAGGGCGGCCAGCCGTTCGCCAATGCATCGGGCCAGATCGAAGTCGCCGAGGTGTTCGCCTACTGGTGCGGCCATTGCGCCGCGTTCGAGCCGCTGGTCAACGCGTGGAAGGCGCGCCTGCCGGGCGACGTGAACTTCGTCGCGCTGCCGGCCGTGTTCGACGAGAGCGACAGCTTCCCGCGTGCGTTCTTCGCGTCCGAGACGATGGGCACGCTGGCACGCACCCACGACGCCACGTTCAATGCGATCCACATCGAAAAGAAGCTGCGTCCGAACGCCGATGCCGCGGCGATCGCCGCGTTCTACGGCACGCTGGGCATCGACCAGGCCCGCTTCACCAGCACGATGCAGAGCTTCGCGGTCAACGCCAACCTCGGCCGCGCCCGCCAGTTCGCGGTGCGCAGCGGCGTCAACGCGACGCCGACGATCATCGTCAACGGCAAGTACCGCGTGATCGGCGGCAAGTCGCTGGAAGACATCCTGCGCATCACCGACCACCTGGTCGCGATGGAGCGTGCGGCGCAGTAAGCGTCCGACGTTGTGGAAAGCCCCGACATCCAGGCCGCCGACGGATCGCGCAGACTCAAGCTGCTGAGCGCGAACATCCAGGCGGGCTCCAGCACGCGCCGCTACAGCGACTACGCGACGCGCAGCTGGTCCCACGTGCTGCCGGCCGGCAAGCGCACGGCGCTCGACGCCATCGCCACGCTGGCCGGCACGCACGACATCGTGGGCCTGCAGGAAGCCGACCCGGGCAGCTGGCGCTCCGGGTTCACCAACCAGACGCATTACCTCGCCGAGCGCGGCGGCTTCGAGTACTGGACCCACCAGCCGAACCGGCGCGTGGGGGCGGTCGCCTCGAGCGCGAACGGCCTGCTGAGTCGTCTGGAGCCGATCGAAGTCGTCAATCACGCCCTGCCCGGCCGGATCTCCGGCCGCGGCGTGCTGCTGAGCCGGTTCGGCGAAGGCGACGACGGGCTGGTGGTCGCGGTGGCGCACCTGTCGCTGGGCGCGCAGTCGCGGCTGTCGCAACTGTCGTTCATCGCCGAAGTGCTGGCCGATCACCCGCATGCGGTGCTGATGGGCGATTTCAACTGCACGTCCGACCGGCCGGAAATGTCGGTCCTCTACCGCCAGACCGGCCTGCAGCCGCCGGCCTGCGCGGTGCACACCTTCCCCAGCTGGCGCCCGCAGCGCGCGATTGACCACATCCTGGTCACCGGCAATCTCAGGTGCGCCGACATGAAGGCGCTGCCGGCCGCGTTCTCGGACCATCTGGCGCTGTCGACCGAGCTGCACGTGCCCGAGAGCGCGCTTCGCCGTTAGGGTTCGTCGCGTTCCGTAGGATGGGTAGAGCGCAGCGAAACCCATCATTGCCATCGTTCCGCTCTGGATGACAGAAAGCGGAATCGAGCACGCCCTGATCGAAAACCTCGCGATCTGCTGCCCTCACCCCCCTCCCACCGGGAGAGGGGCTTCTGGATTTGTAGCGCGCGACCAGAGCGCGACGGCAGTGGCGTGGCGATGATGGGTGTCGCTGCGCTCGACCCATCCTACAAACGCAGAACACCCTCCCCCGATGACCGGAAGAGGGCTTGATGGCGCACTCCGCCAGAGCGCTTCGCGCAGATCTGCCGGCTTCAGCGACGTTCGAACCCGATCAGAAATCGATACCCAGCCGCGCGTAGATGAAGCGGCCCGGCAGGTCGTAGGTCGAGGCGTCGTAGCCGTTGAGGCTGCAGCTCAGGCACACCGGCGGTTCCTTGCCGGTGACGTTGTTGACGCCCAGCGCCAGACGCGTGCCCTTGAGCCAGGCGGTGTTGCGCCAGGACAGCTGCAGGTCGTGGTACGTGGTCGAACCCAGGCCGTTGACGTCGTTGTCGCTGTCGTCGCAGATCGGGAAGCCGTTGGCGCCGCCGCAGGATTCCACGAGGCTGTCGACATAGCGCACCGTCCACGCCAGCGACCATGGGCCGCGGGTCCAGTCGGTGACCAGGGTGCCGCTCCACTCGGGAATCGCGCTGTTGTTGACCTCGACGCCCGGACGGCGCGGCTCGAGTTCGCCGGTCTCGTTCGCCAGTTCGTAGCGCGTGACCCAGGTGGTCTTGGCATCGAAGCGCAGACGGCCCCAATCGCGTTCGGGCAGCGTCCAGGCCGCGGTGAAATCCCAGCCGTCGGTCTTGATGGTGCCGAGATTGGCGAGGATGTCGTCGAAGCGGATGATCTGGCCGCGGTCGCTGCGGTCGTAGGAATCGCAGGAGAACGGATCGCGCGTGGCGATGCAGCGCTCGAGGATCGCCTGCGCGTCCGGCGCCTGGATCGCATCGTCGATGTGGTGACGGTAGAAGGTCACGCCCAGATCGACGCGGTCCGACCACCACACTTCATCCGCGAACGACGGGCTCCACACCGAGCCGACCATCAGGCTGCGGCTGCGCTCGGGTTCGAGCGCCGCATTGCCCGAGGTCACGACCGAGATCTGCGAATTGGTCTGCTCGTAGCCGGCCGGCACGCCGTCTGCGGCGCATGCCGGCGACAGCACCGCGGCGCCGGAACAGGGATCGACCAGGGTCGCGTCGAAGCGGCTCAGCGTGCCGTAGAGCTCGCCGATCGACGGCGCGCGGAAGCCTTCGGCGTAACTCATGCGGAACAGCAGTTCGTCGACCGGCTGCCAGCGCAGGCCGACCTTGCCGGTGGTCTCGCCACCGAAGGTCGAATAGTCGGAATAGCGACCGGCGATGCTGAGATCCAGCGTCTCGCCGAACACGGTGTCGCGCATCAGCGGCACGCTGAACTCGGCATAGGCCTCGTTGACGTCGTAGTCGCCGCGGGTGATGCCCGACGGCACGCCGTTGTATTCGCCGGCGACGGTGATCGGATCGGGCGTGTAGCTGCCTTCGTACTTGCGGTATTCGACGCCGGCCGCGAAGGCCAGCGGACCGGCCCACATCTCGAACAGGTCGCCGGTGACGTTGGCCGAGGCCAGGGTCAGCGTGTTGCTGCTCTCGTCGCGGACCACGGGCTGGATGAAGGCGAGCATCTGCGGCGTGATCGTGCCCGGGCCACCGAACAGATCGAGCGGCGTGCAGCCGGCGATCGCCGCGCACGCGGCCGGATCGCCCAGCGCCTCGTTGATGCGGCGGATGTTGTAGCTGCCGGTATTGGTCTGTTCGGCGCGGCTCTGGCTGCGCACCAGGTTCACGTCCCAGTTCCAGGTGCGCACGCCGACACCGAAGGTGCCTTCGAAACCGCCGGCCGCGTACCAGGTCTCGACGTCCTGGCGGTAGCGGCGCGGGCCGCCTTCGACCGGCCGGCGCGCGAGCAGGAACAGGTTCGGGTTGTCGCCCTCGGTGGTGAGGTCGAAGCCGAACGGATTGAACGGGTTGAGTGCGGAGATGGTGAGCGTGCTTTCGGCGAACGGGTTGTACACGCCGGCATCGGTGCCGAGGAAGATCGGCTCGGGCGCGGCCTGGTTGGCCGAGGTGCGCTCGTTGTAGAGCACGCGCGCATAGGCCGAGACCTGCGGTGTGAATTCGAAGCGCACCTGGCCGAAGACCGACTTGCGCTCCGACGGCGTCAGCAGCAGGTTGTTCGGCGCGAAGTTGTAGCGGTCCGCGGTGCCGAAGCAGTGGAAATCGTCGGTGCGCGCGCAGTCGACCAGGGTCGGATCGTAGACCGGCGACGTGGCGCCGTCGTTGGGGGTCAGGTCGACGGTCTCGCCGGTGTTCGGATCCTGGAAAATGAAGCGGCCCTGCGGCGTCGCCGAGCTGCCGTTCGACAGCCCGGTGCCCGGCACCGGCACGCTGGCATTGGCGAACTTGGACGAGGCGATCTCGCGCTGCTTGTAGTACGAGGCACCGAGGAACCACTGCGCGCGTTCGCTGCTGCCGCCCCAGCCGAGGTCCGCGCCCCAGGTCGCGCCGCCGAGATCGTCATATTCGCCATAGTGCAGGTCGAGCGTGCCGCCTTCGGCATCGCGCTTGGTGATGATGTTGACCACGCCGGCGATCGCGTCGGAGCCGTAGATCGACGAGGCGCCGTCCTCCAGCACTTCGATGCGGTCGATCAGCGCGAGCGGAATCGTATTGAGATCGACCGCCGAGCCGACACCGGAGGCCGAGGACTCGTTGACCCAGCGGATGCCGTCGACCAGTACCAGTACGCGCTTGGCGCCCAGATGCCGCAGGTCGACCGTCGCCGCACCCGCGCCTACGCCGCCGCCATCGGGCGGGAAGCCGAAGTTGCCGCTGGAATTGAACTTGGTGTTGAGCGCCGCGCCGCTGGCGGTGAGGTTCTGCACGATGTCGGCGACCGAGGTGAAGCCGCTGCGGTCGATGTCTTCGCGGGTGAGCACCTGCACCGGCACGGCGGTTTCCAGTTCGGCCTTGCGGATACGCGAGCCGGTGACCTGGACGGTGTCGAGCGTGCGTGCCTCGGGCTGCGGGTCGGGCGTCTGCGCGGCGACGGCGGCAGGCAGGAGCAGCAGCAAGGACAGCTGGACGGCAGCGGCCAGCCGGTGGCGGGGCATCGATGTCATGTCGGAACTCCAGTGGTGCGGATGGTCAGCCGGTGCCCCTGTGCCGCCGGCAATTCTTTGTAACGAATCGTTAACCTGGCCGCACCTGGGGTCAACCCCAGATTGACTGCGGACTTTCAGTCCGGCGTGTCCCCTGCAGTCGCCAGAGGCGGCAGCGCCGCAGCCTGCTCGGCCACCGCGCGGACCAGCGTATCCGCCGCGTCCATGTCGAAGCCGTGCGCCACGTACCAGTCCGGGTTGTAGTAGCTGTGCGCGTAGCGCTCGCCGCCATCGCACAGGATGCTGACGATCGAACCGCTGCGACCCGCGGCGCGCATCGCGTGGGCGACGTGCAGGACGCCGATGATGTTTGTGCCCGTGGAGCCACCGACGCGCCGGCCCAGGCGCGTGTTGGTCCAGCGCATCGCCGCCAGGCTCAGCGCATCCGGCACCTTCAGCATCGCGTCGACGCAGCCGGGAATGAAGCTCGCTTCCGCGCGCGGTCGACCGATGCCTTCGATGCGCGACGACGGCGCGACGGCGTCGGCATCGCCGGAGGTGTCACCGTCGATGCAGCGCGCGTAGTGGGCGAAGAACGCGGAGTGTTCGGGATCGGCGCACAGCACGCGCGTGTCGTAGCCGCGGTAGCTGGCGTAGCGGCCGATCGTCGCGCTGGTGCCGCCGGTACCGGCGCTGCAGACGATCCAGCGCGGGATGGGATGCGCTTCCTGCGCCATCTGCTTGAAGATCGATTCGGCGATGTTGTTGTTCGCGCGCCAGTCGGTCGCCCGCTCGGCGTAGGTGAACTGGTCCATGAAGTGGCCGCCGGCCTCGCGCGCCAGCCGCGCCGACGCCTCGCCGATGCCGCAGGCGCTGGGCACCAGATGGCAGCGGCCGCCGTGGAATTCGATCGCGGCGATCTTCTCCGGCGAGGTCGAGGCCGGCATCACCGCGACGAACGGCAGGCCCAGCAGGCGCGCGAAGTACGCCTCCGACACCGCGGTCGAACCGCTCGACGCCTCGACCACCGTGCTGCCTGCATGCAGCCAGCCGTTGGCCAGCGCATAGAGGAACAGCGAACGCGCGAGGCGGTGCTTGAGGCTGCCGGTCGGATGGCTGGATTCGTCCTTGAGATAGACGTCGATGCCGGGGAAGCCCGGCAGCGCCAGCGGAATCAGATGGGTGTCGGCCGAGCGGTTGAAATCGGCTTCGATCTTGCGGATGGCCTGGGCCACCCAGTCGCGCTGGGACATGGGGCACTCGCGTAGGACACGGGCGCCGCAGCGCATGCATAGCTTATGGACGTGCGCGCCGGCGCGCGAGCACCGGGCGCACGGATTCGAAGGCGCCCGTCAGCCCAGACGGCGCCGCACGATGCGGTCGAACACCGCGGCGGCGACCGGCAGCAGGCCGTCGTCGAAGCGGAACGTGGGGTGGTGGCACATCGCGCTGTCCATGCCGAGGAACAGATAGGCGCCGGGCCACTGCTGGAGCATGTACGAGAAATCGTCGGAGAACGGATACGCGCGCAGATCGGTCTTCACGTGGTCCGCGCCGAGCACGTCGGCGATCGCCTCGGCCGCCAGCGCCGCCTGCTCGGGCGCGTTGACGCAGGGCGGGCACGAATGCGGGATTTCGAGCGCGATGCTGCAACCGGAGATCTGCGCGTGGCCTTCGCACAGCGCACGCAGGCGCTTGAGCAGTTCGTCGTGCACGTCCGTCGACAGCGAACGGAGCGTGCCGCTGAGCGTGGCGGTCGCGGGAATGATGTTGTGCGTGGTGCCGGCCTGCAGCGAGCCGACGTTGATCAGCGCCGCTTCCATCGGATCGATGTGGCGGCCGACGATCGCGCCGATGTCCACGGCCAGGCGCGCCGCGACCTGCAGCGGATCGTTCGCGCGATGCGGCGCGGCGGCGTGGCCGCCGACGCCCTCGATTGCGATCTCGAACACCGCCAGCGACTGCAGCGTGGCGCCGCTGCGCACACTGGCCTCGCCGGTCTTGAGCGCCGGCATGTTGTGGAAGGCATAGACCTCGTCGCAAGGCCAGCGCGCGAACAGGCCGTCCTCGATCATCCGGATCGCGCCGCGTCCGCCTTCTTCGGCCGGCTGGAAGATCAGCACCACGCGGCCAGTGGCCGGCGGATGCGCGACTAGGTGCCGCGCGGTGCCGAGCAGTGCGGACGTGTGGCCGTCGTGCCCGCAGGTATGCGCCACGCCCGGGCGCTGCGAGCGGTACGGCAGGTCGCTCTGTTCGTCCATCGGCAGCGCGTCCATGTCGGCGCGCAGGCCGATCGACGGACCCGGCTGGCCGCTGTCGACCACCGCGACTACACCGGTGCCGCCGAGGCCCGTATGCACCTCGAGGCCCAGCGCGCGCAGTTCGCGGATGACCAGCGCCGAGGTCTTCTCCTCTTCGAAGCCGAGTTCCGGCCAGGCGTGGATCTCGCGGCGCCAGGCGGTCATCTGCGGGGCCAGCGCGGCGATCGAGTCGGGGACGGTGGGGGCGGGAGTGGTCATGGACGGTCCAACGGAAAAGGGAAAGGAATCACAGGAACAGCAGGCTCGCGCCGATGCAGTACAGGAACACCGCGAACACGCGCTTGAGCGCGGCGCCGCTGATCGCATGCGCCAGCCGCGTGCCGTACGGCGCCGCCAGCACCGAGGCGAGTGCGATGCCGATCGCGCCCGGCAGGTACACATAGCCCCAGGACACGCCCGGCAGCACGTCGGCCGGGGCCTGCAGCGCATAGCCCGCGGCTGCGGCGAGCGCGACGAAGACGCCGCAGGCCGACGACGTGCCGACCGCGCGTACCGGCGACACGCCCCGCCACACCAGCAGCGGCACGGTCATGCCACCACCCCCGATGCCGACGATCGACGACAGCGCGCCGATACCGACACCCGCGCCCGACAGTCCGATGCCGGTCGGCACCACCGCATCGCCACCGGGCGGCGGCGTGCGCGACAGCAGCAACTGCGTACCGACAACGCCGCAGTACGCGATGACGCAATAGCGCAGCACGTCGCCGTCGAGCAGCACCGCCAGCCAGCTACCGATCCAGCCGCCGAGCATCACGCCGGGCACCATCCAGGCGACGGTGCGCCACAGCACGCTGCCGCGCCGATGATGCGCGCGGGCCGACGACAGCCCGGTCAGGATGATGCTCGCCAGCGCGGTCGCGAGCGCGGTGTGCATCGCCGCGTCCTGCGGCACGCCGTAGAGCGGCAGCAGCCACACCAGTGCGGTGACCAGCACCAGCCCGCCGCCGATACCGAGCAGGCCGGCGAGCACGCCGGCCACGGCGCCGAGCAGCGGGAACAGCAGCATGGTCCAGGTCAGCATGCGTGGCTCGGCGCGTGATCGCCGTGGCGCGATGCATGGACGTGCGCGCCTGAAGCCCTCCCCCGTTTGCGGGGGAGGGTTGGGTGGGGGCGAACGATCAGCTCGTCTCTGAAATCAGGGACGAGCGACACGCCGGAGCTGTGATCACGCAAAACAGCAAACGGATCGTTTGCCCCCATCCCAGCCAGTCCGGCCCGGCGCAGCGCGCCGGTCGTTTGTCCGATCCGCGCGGCAGTGCCGCGCAGGCGGATCGCCCTCACCCCCCGCACGCGGGGGAAGGAGCAGGAATTCGCGAGCGTAGGGATCTCTGACCGAATCACGCGCCCGATCAGGTCCACTCGATCGTGATCGCAGCCGCCGCCTCGCGCGCCGTCGCACGTGCCGACGTCACGTCGGCCCCGCGCGCCAGCGTCACGCCCACACGTCGCTGGCCTTCGACGCGCGGCTTGCCGAACAGGCGCAGCGCGCTGTCGGGCGATTGCAGCGCGGCCTCGATGTTCGAGAACACCGGCACGCCCGTGCCCTGGGCCAGCAGTGCGCAGGACGCAGCGACGCCGTGCTGCACGACATCGTCCGCGTCGACCGGAATCGGCAGGCCGAGGATCGCGCGCGCATGCAGGGCGAACTCGCTCAGGTCCTGCGAGGCCAGCGTCACCAGACCGGTGTCGTGCGGGCGCGGCGAGACTTCCGAGAACCACACCACGTCGCCCTTGACGAACAGTTCGACGCCGAACACGCCGCGGCCGCCGAGATCGTCGGTCACCGCACGCGCCACGTCGCGCGCGCGCTGCAGCGCGACCGGCGACATCGGCTGCGGCTGCCAGCTCTCGCGGTAATCGCCGGCGATCTGCACGTGGCCGATCGGCGCGCAGAATGCGGTGCCGCCGGCATGGCGCACGGTCAGCAGGGTGATCTCGTAATCGAAATCGATGAAACCCTCGACGATGCAGCGGCCCGCACCGGCGCGGCCACCGGTCTGCGCGTAGTCCCAGGCGGCATCGATGTCGGCATCCGAGCGCACCGTGCTCTGGCCCTTGCCCGACGACGACATCACCGGCTTGACCACGCAGGGCAGGCCGACGGCCGTGATCGCTTCGCGGTATGCCTCGCGCGTGTCGACGAAGCGGTACGGCGACGTCGGCAGCCCCAGCGTCTCGGCGGCGAGCCGGCGGATGCCTTCGCGGTCCATCGTCAGGCGCGTCGCGCGTGCGGTCGGCACGACCTTGAGGCCTTCAAGTTCCAGCGCAACCAGCGTGTCGGTGTGGATCGCCTCGATCTCGGGCACGACCAGATGCGGCTGTTCCCGGGCGATCAGCGCGCGCAGCGCGGCCGGGTCGAGCATGTCGAGCACGTGGCTGCGATGCGCGACCTGCATCGCCGGCGCGTCGGCATAGCGGTCGGCGGCGATCACCTCGACGCCGAAGCGTTGCAGCTCGATCGCCACTTCCTTGCCCAGTTCGCCCGAGCCGAGCAGCAGCACGCGGGTGGCGGAGGGAGACAGCGGCGTGCCGAGAGTGATCATGTGCGCGGGCCGGGGAAGCGGTTGGGGACGACGATTCTAAAGCCTCGGCGCCCGCGGCTCCGGCGCTGCGCGCCTGCGAAGGGCGCTTCAGCCCGCCTCCGCTATAGTCGACCGCCGCTCTCGACATGCCCATGCCGATGCCGCAGATCCGCCGCGACACCCCGTCCACCGCCCGCCCGCTGCGCGCCCGCGCCCTGCGCGTCCTGCTGCCCGCACTCGCGTTCGCACTGCCCGCCGCGGTCTTCGCCCAGGCGCTCGACGATTCGGCGTTCCGGGTGGCGATGCAGGCCGCCGAACGTGGCCAGCCGGTCGCCCCGGCGATGCAGTCGCATCCCGCGGGCGCGTGGCTGGAACTGGCCGCGTTGCGCCGCAATCTCGACACGTTGCCGATCGCGCAGGGCCGGGACTTCATGACCCGTCACCAGGGCCAGCCGGTCGCCGAGGTGTTCCGAGAAGGCTGGCTGCGCGCACTGGCCAAGCGCCAGGAATGGGCCGCGGTGCGCGAGGCCTGGGCGCCCGGCACGACCAACGCGACGCTGCGCTGCATCGAGCTCGACGCGCGCGCCCGCACCGGCGCCACCGATGCGCAGTGGACCCGCGACGCACAGGCGCTGTGGCGCAGCAGCGGCAGTTCGCTGCCGAACGAATGCGATGCACCGTTCGCGACGCTCGCCGCACGCGGCGGTCTTGGCGACGACCTGCGCTGGGAACGGTTCGATCTGGCCGTCGCCGAACAGGACGTCGGCGTCATGCGCAGCGTCGCGCGCGGCCTGACCAGCGGCCAGCAGGCACTCGCCGAGGACTACGCCGCCTACATGGCCGCGCCGCATGCGCGCGCGCTGCAGTGGCCGAAGACCGCGCGCAGCCGCCTCGTCGCCTCGCACGGCCTGGCGAAGTTCGCCAAGGCCGATCCGCTGGCCGCCGAACGCCAGCTGCCGGCGCTGGCCGATGCGCTCGGCTTCGGCGAAACCGAGAACGGCCGCGTGCTGTACCAGGCCGCGCTGTGGACGGTGGCGTCCTATCTGCCCGATTCGGCGCGCCTGCTCAATCGCGTGCCCGAAAGCGCCTACGACGACCGCCTGCACGAATGGCGCGTGCGCGAAGCACTCGCCCGCAAGGACTGGACCGCCGCGCTGGCCGCGATCAACAGGATGGGCGCCACCCAGCGCAGCCAGTCGCGCTGGACCTGGTTCCAGGCACGCACGACCGAACTCACCGGCGACCGCGCCGGCGCGACGCCGCTGTTCCGCGCAGCGGCGAAGAGCCCCGATTTCCACGGCTTCCTCGCCGCCGACCGCGTCGATCAACCGTATGCGCTGTGCCCGCTCGATTTCTCGCCGTCGACCGATGCCCGCGCGAAGGTCGCCGCCGATCCGGGCCTGACGCGGGCACTGGCGCTGTACCGCATCGACCGCGCCGGCTGGGCCACGCGCGAGTGGACCGCCGCGCTGCGCAATTTCGACGACACCCAGCGCCGCATCGCGGTGCAGGTCGCGCAGGAGAACGGCTGGTACGACCGCGGCGTGTTCGGCCTCGGCCGCCAGCCGGAAGAGACACGTCTGTACACGCTGCGCTTCCCGCTGACCCAGCAGGCGCTGATCGAACGCGAATCGCAGCGCCACGGGCTCGATCCGGCGTGGGTGGCGGCCGAGATCCGCGCCGAGAGCACGTTCAATCCGAATGCGCGCTCGCCGGCCGATGCGCGCGGTCTGATGCAGGTGATGCCGGCAACCGGCGCCGCCGTCGCGCGGCGTCTGGGCATCGCCTACGGCGGCGCGGACAGCCTGTTCGATCCGGCGACCAACGTCGCCATCGGCACCGCGTACCTGCGCGAGAAGAAGGACATGTACACGCTGCCCTACGTCGCGATCGCCGCATACAACGCCGGCCCGACGCCGACCGGCCGCTGGCTGGCGCAGCGCCCGGACATGGACCCGGACATCTGGATCGAGACGATCAGCTATCGCGAGACGCGCGAATACGTCGCGCGCGTGCTGGCCTTCAGCGTGCTCTACGACTGGCGCATGTACGGCCAGGCCGCGCCGCTGGAACCGCGGATGCGCGGCGCCGAGGCCCAGCGCACCAAGCGGTTCGCCTGCCCGGGCGCCTGAGCCGGTTTCAGTCCGGCCTCGCGGACGCGTCCGGCGCAGGCGTCTTCGCGCCCGCGTCGTGATGGGACAACCCGTGCGCGGCGGCGCGCTGTTCCCAGCGGCGCCGCGCCAGGCGCTGCATGTCGGACACGCGGTCGCTCTCGTCGATGATCTCCTGCCCCAGCAGGGTCTCGACGACGTCTTCCATCGTCACCACGCCGCTGGTGGCGCCGTACTCGTCGACCACCAGCGCGATCTGCTGACGGCGGTCTAGCAGGAACTCCAGCAGTCCGGTCAGCGGCATGCTTTCGGGCACGCTGCGCATCGCGCGACCCAGCGTGCGCAGGGCCACGGCGCCATCACCGCGTGCTTCGGCCTGCAGCATCTCCGAACGCAGCACGAACGTGGTCGCATCGTCAATGTCGTCGGTGTAGACCGGCACCCGCGAGAACGGCGCCGTGCGCGCGTCCTGCAGGGCCTCGGTGACCGGCGTGGTGTCGCGCAGCGCGGCCACGACGGTGCGCGGCGTCATGACGTCGTGCGCGCGCAGTTCGGCCATGCGGAACAGGTTGCGCAGGATGTGCGATTCGCGCGGCAGGATGTCCCCGCTCTGCTCGCCGACGCCGGCCATCGCGATGAACTCCTCGCGGTTGAACACATGCGCCTGGCGCCCGCCCGACAGCAGACGGGTCAGCAGTTCCGACAGCCGGATCAGGGGATACAGCACCAAGATCAGCACGCGCACGAAGACCGCGACCGGCGCGGCGAGCTGGCGCCAGTACTGGGCACCGAGCGTCTTGGGCACGATCTCCGACAGGAACAGGATCAGCAGCGTCGCCACCGCCGAGAACACGCCGACCCAGGCGCTGCCGAACACATCGGACGCCTTCGCGCCCGCGCCGACCGCGCCGGCGGTGTGGGCGATGGTGTTCAGCGTCAGGATGCCGGCCAGCGACTGGTCGATGTTGTCGTGGCGCAGCCGCTGCAGCCGCGCGGCCAGTCCGGGGCGCTCGGCCTTGAGGCCGGCGATGAAGGAGGGCGTGATGCTCAGCAGCACCGATTCGGCGACCGAACACAGGAACGACAGCACGATCGCCGCGCCCAGATAGACCAGCATCAGGATCAGGTCCATCGCGTCGCCGGACGGCGCGGTGCCGGTCACGGCGGCGAACAGCGGCCACGGCGCGAGCGCCATGACGAGGATGGCGAAGGTGCAGCGGACGCGGGCGGCCATCACGGCGGGGACCTGAGCAGCGGCGGGCCAGTATAGGCGGGCTGTGTGCAGGCCCCATGGCATCATCGCCGCATGAAGATCTACCTCGTCGGCGGCGCGGTCCGCGACCGCCTGCTCGGCATCACGCCCGGCGACCGCGATTACGTCGTCGTCGGCGAGACCCAGGCCTCGATGGAAGCCGCCGGCTTCCGCGCCATCGGCCGCGACTTTCCGGTGTTCCTGCATCCGCAGACGCAGGCCGAGCACGCGCTGGCCCGCACCGAGCGCAAGTCCGGCCGCGGCTATCGCGGCTTCGTCGTCGATGCCGATCCGTCGGTGACGCTGGAACAGGATCTCGGCCGCCGCGACTTCACCATCAACGCGATCGCCGAAGCGCCCGACGGCGGCCTCGTCGATCCCTACGGCGGCGCGCGTGACATCGAGGCGCGCGTGCTGCGTCATGTCGGCGACGCATTCTCCGAGGATCCGCTGCGCGTGCTGCGCGCCGCGCGCTTCATGGCCCGCTTCGCGCCGCTCGGCTTCACGATCGCCGACGAAACCATGGCCTTGATGCGCGGCATGGTCGAGGCCGGCGAACTCGAGACGCTGACACCCGAGCGGGTGTGGCAGGAGCTGTCGCGTGCTTTGGCTTCGAAGCAGCCGTCGGCGTTCCTGCGCACGTTGCACGACTGCGGCGCGCTCGCCGTGGTGCTGCCGGAAGTCGACGCGCTCTACGGCGTGCCGCAGCGTGCCGAGTTCCACCCCGAAGTCGACACCGGCGTGCACCAGGAACTGGTCAGCGACATGGCCGCGCGGCTGGCGCCCGGCGATGCGGTGATCGGCTTCGCCGCGCTGACCCACGATCTGGGCAAGGCGCTGACGCCGCAGGACGCATGGCCGCGCCACATCGGACACGAGCACGCCGGGCTGAAACCGCTGGAGGCGCTGTGCACGCGCCTGAAGGTGCCCGCGGCCTGCCGCGAGCTCGCGGTCGTCGCCTGCCGCGAGCATCTCAACGTGCACCGCATCGCCGAACTGCGCGACGAGACCCTGCACGATCTGATCGCGCGCTGCGACGGCTTCCGCAAGCCCGAGCGCATCGCGCAGCTGGCGCTGGTCTGCGAATGCGACAAGCGCGGGCGCCTGGGCAGCGCCGAGGCCGCGTACCCGCAAGGCGACCTGCTGCGCCGCGCACACGCCGCGGCCAGTGCCGTCCATGCGCGCGACCTCGCCGATGGCATCACCGGGCCGGCGGTCGGCGCGGCGCTGCGCAAGGCGCGGATCGCGGCGATCGCGCAGGCGCGCGGGCCGCGCTGAGGGTTGTCCACTGCAATGCGCACGCAGACCGCAGGCCGGGCCGATCGCGCGCATTGCTTAGACTGCGACATCCCCAGGACACCGACGCCCATGCCCACACGTCGTGATCTTCTGCTCGGCACCGGCAGCCTGTTGCTGGCCGCCGCCGCATCCCCGCTGCGCGCCGCCACCGGCGATGCATCACTCGACGACGCGCTCGCTGCGCTGGAACATGCCGCCGGTGGCCGGCTCGGCATCGCCCTGCTCGATACCGGCACCGGCCGCCGGTTCGGACGGCGCGACGACGCCCGCTTTCCGATGTGCAGCACGTTCAAGGCGCTGCTCGCAGGCGCCGTGCTGCATGCGGTCGATCGTGGCCGTGTCCGCCTCGACCAGCGCGTCGACATCGGCGCCGGCGATCTCGTCACGTATTCGCCCTACGTGGAAACGCGCGTGGCCGACGGCCATGCCCGCGTCGATGATCTGTGCCGCGCGACGGTCACGCTGAGCGACAACGCGGCCGCCAACCTGCTGCTGCCGCTGGTCGGCGGACCGCCGGGCCTGACCGCGCTGCTGCGCGAACTTGGCGATCCGGTCACGCGGCTGGACCGCCGGGAACCCGAACTCAACGAAGCCGCTGCGGGTGACCCGCGCGATACCACCAGCCCGCGCGCGATGATCGACAGCCTGCAGCGGCTGCTGTTCGGCGATGCCCTGCGCCCGCCGTCGCAGGCGGTGCTGGCCGCGTGGCTGATCGAGAACCGCACGGGCGATGCGCGCATCCGCGCCGGTGTGCCGGGCGACTGGCGCGTCGGCGACAAGACCGGGACCTGCGGCGCGGGCACGGCGGCCGATGTGGCCGTGCTGTATCCGCCGGGACGCGCGCCGCTGCTGCTGGCGATCTACGTCCACGGCGCGCAGCTGGACGGGCCGGCGATCAACGCCCTGCATGCGGATGTGACCCGCCTGCTCGTCGCGGCGCCCGGACAGGCCTGAGCGCGCGCGGCGGCCGGTCAGCGCGTCGCCGCGGCCAGCCGCTGCTGCAGCGCCATCGCCGCGGCGGGGTTACGTGCCTTCGCCGCCGAGATGAAGAACACGAAGGTGTCGCGCGGGGTGACCGGCGCCGCGTCGCGCGCGCCGGCATAGGGCAGATCCGACGGCGCGTCGCCCCGGGCCCAGTCCAGCGCGCGGCGCGCCCAGGCGTCGAGCTGCAGGCCGGGATAGCCGGTCGCGCTGGAGGCCCGGCTGGCCATCAGCCGGGCGTAGACGAAGTCGCCGGTGATATCGGCGAAGGACGGGTACTCGCTGGAATCGGTGAACACCGTCGCCACGCCGCGCGCACGTGCCAGACGCAGCCAGGCCGCGCTCTGGAACGCGGGATGCCGCACTTCGACCGCATGGCGCAGCGGCAGGCCGTCGACGGCATCGGGCAGCAGATCGAGAAAGGCTTCGACGTCGTCGGCATCGAACCGGCGCTGCGGCGCGAACTGCCACAGCAACGGGCCGAGGCGATCGCCGAGCTCGGCGATGCCGCCTTCGACGAAGTCCGCGATCTGTTTCGCGGTGCCGGCCAGCGCGCGGGCACCGACGATGTGACGCGGCGCCTTCAACGAGAACACGAAGCCCGGCGGCGTCTCACTGCCCCACTTCGCATAGGTCGCCGGTTTCTGCGCGCCGTAGAAGGTGCCGTTGATCTCGATCGCAGTCAGCCGGCGGCTGGCGTATTCCAGCTCGCGCTTCTGCACGAGCCCCTTGGGATAGAAGTTGTCGCGCCACTCCGGATACGTCCAGCCGCCGATGCCGGTGCGGATGCCGTGGACGGGCTTGGGGGCGTCTGCGAACAGGTCGTCCATCGGAATCTCCTCGCGCCGCGGCGCGATCAGTCGGGGTGCTGCGCGAACCGCAGGCGATTGTGGTCGGGATCGACGAGCACCATTTCGCGCGTGCCCCAGTCCGTGTTCCAGGGCGCGGTCACGATCGGCACGCCGGCCGCGGCAAATGCATGCGCACAGGCGTCGACGTCGGCCACCTTGAAGTACACCGCGCCGCCGACGGCGCAATCGCCGGCATGCCCGCTGAGAAAGATCGTCTGTCCGTCGCGGGTGAGCTGCGCGAACAGCGGCAGGTCCGCATCGAAGCGGTGTTCCCAGTCGACGCTGAAACCGAGTGCGGCGTAGAACGCCAGACTGCGCCCGGCGTCGGTCATGCGCAGCTGCGGGATCACGGTCTGCACGGCGCAGCAGTCGTCCGGATCAGCCCGCCGCCAGCCGCGGACGCACGTGGCGGTCGAGCAGCACGCCCAGCGGCGCGAGCGCCGGATCGGTCGGCACCACCGCATCGAGATACGCGAGGAACCGCGGTGCATCGGCGAGGTATTTCGGCTTGCCGTCGCGGTGATGCAGGCGCGCGAAGATGCCCATGACCTTGAGATGCCGCTGCGCGCCGGTCAGCGCGACATCGCGCACGAACTGCGCCTGCATCGGCACCGGCAACCCGGCGTCCCGCGCGCGTGCGTGATAGCGCGCCAGCCAGGCATCGGCCTGCGCCTCCGGCCAGCTGTGGAAGGCGTCGCGCAGCAGGCAGGCCACGTCGTAGGCGATCGGACCGGTGACCGCGTCCTGGAAATCCAGCACGGCGACACCGCCTTCGACCGGCATCAGATTGCGCAGCATGTAGTCGCGATGCACAAGCACCTGCGGCTGCGCGAGCATCGCGCCGACCAGATGCGTCTGCACCGATTCCCAGCCGGCGCGCTCGTCATCGGAGAGCGTGACGCCGAGATGCCGGCCAAGGAACCAGTCCTCGAACAGTGCGAGTTCGCGGCGCAGCATCGCTGCGTCGAAGGCCGGGAGATCGTCCGGTGGCGCGATCGCCTGCAGACGCAGCAGCTGTTCGAAAGCCGCCTCCATCAGCGCGTCGGCATCCAGCGAGGCCAGCGCCTGCAGACAGGTCTCGCCGCCGAGATCCTCGAGCAGCAGGAAGCCCGCCTCGACCTCGCGCGCCCGCACGTGCGGCACGCGCACGCCATGCAGTTCCAGCAGATCGCGGATGCGCAGCCACGGGCGCACATCCTCCAGAGCCGGTGGCGAATCCATGACGATGCGCGACAGCCCGTTCGCCTCGCCGCGCCAGTAGCTGCGGAAGCCCGCATCCATCGACGCGCGCACGAGCGTCAGCGTCGCGTCACCGCTGGCCTCGCGGGCCCAGGCGAGGCGGGCATCGGCGCGTGCGGCATCGTCGGCGGGCGCGGACGCGTTGGGAGGCAGGACAGCGGACATGCGGTGGGCCAGGTCGGAAGTGGGGGGATTATCGGGGAATCGGTGCGGCGCTCAGCGCCCGACCCCGTCGAGCCCGCGCGTGTCGAACTGCAGCAGCACGTCGCGGAACGGAGTGAGCCGCGTGGACAGACCGACGATCACGCCGAGCGTATTGGCGAAAGCGTCGGCGCCGTCCTGCATCCGCGTGTCGGTCAACGCGCCCTGCGCGTATTCGAGACCGATGCCGAGCAGCACCAGTCCGACGCCCGCGCCCAGCAACGATGGCCAGCGCGCGTAGAGCTGCACCGCGGCCGCGGCCAGCGCGAAATAGGCCAGGAAATGGCCGAGCTTGTCGCCATCGGGGACGTCCGGCATCGGCACCGACGGCGCCAGCGACAGCACCACGACGCCCGCGATCGCCGCGATCCACAGCCCGCCCCACAGCACGGGACGCCGCAGCGGCTTGAACGAACGGCCGAAGCGCAGGCGCCGGCTCACGCGATCGGACTCACAGACGGTGGCTCATGTCGCCGATCAGGAAGGCGTGGTCGAAGTCGACATCCTTCGCGAAGCCGATCGCCTGGAAGGCCTCGCCCATTTCGCCCGGCAGCGTGAGCCGCTTGGCCTGCTGGCGCAGTGCGTATCGGCCGGCCTCGTCCGTCGCCAGTGCCTCGTGCGCGGCCAGGCGTTGTTCGAGTCGGTTGCCGAGCAGCAGCGAGGTCTGGTTGCAGTAGCCGGCGAACGCGAAGCCGGCATGCGTGCCGGCCTCGGCCAGTGCGGTGAAATCGACCGAGGCGGTCAGATCCTGCAGGCCCGGCAGCGCGAACACGTCGCCGGTCACCTGGTGGCGATGGAAGGCGCGCAGGGTGCCGGCGTCGCGATCATCGCGATAGAACTCGCGCCGCGCGTAGCCGTAATCGACGAACAGCATCGCGCCGCGGGTCAGGCCACCGGCGACGGCCTGCACCCAGTACGGCAGCTGCGGCAGCAGCTCGGAACGGTAGCCATCGGGCAGCGGCCCGCCGCGCTGGCGCTCCACGTGGCGCACCGCCGAACCGAGCAGCGCATCGGCCGGATGCACGGTGCGGCCGAAACCGTCGCCATCGCGGGTCACGTATTCCTCGAACACTTCGCCCTCGCCGATGACGAAGCGCGGCGTCGGCAAAGCGTCGACGACCTCGTTGGCGAACAGCACGCCCTGCCAGTCGCCGGGCATCGGACCGTCGACCCACTCGACGCGCGCGAACAGGTCCGCCGGCAGACGCCGCTGCAGATGGTCGCGCTGGCGTTCGCGCAGATCGGCGCTGGGCTCGAGGATCGCGTAGCGCGCGGGTGTGGCCTCGAGCGCCGCCAGATGCGCCAGCGCATCGCCGGCGAACGCGCCGCTGCCGCCGCCGATCTCGAGGAACTGCGCTTCGCTGCCGATCTCCCGCAGCACCGGCGCGAAGGCCTCGGCGATGCACTCGGCGAACAGCGCGCCCAGTTCGGGCGCGGTGACGAAATCGCCTGCAGCGCCGAACTTCGCCGCGCCCGCGCTGTAGTAGCCCAGGCCCGGCGCATACAGCGCGAGTTCCATGAATTTCCAGAACGGAATCGCGCCGCCGGCCTCGGCGATCTGGGAGTGGATCAGGGCGCGCAGGCGGTCGCTGTGCGCGAGGGCGTCGTCGGATGGCGCGGGGGGCTGGCTGGACATGCAGGACTTCCGGAACAGGCGCGCATCAGGATACGCGAGCGCACCTGAGGGCCTGCCGTCACACGCGCCTGCATCGCGCACGCTTCGATGCGCGCTGGCATCGCGCTCGCACCCCGGGCCCGCTGCCGACGGTCGCGGGACGATGGCGGTGCGCGGCGCCCGGGACCGGGATCGGCGGGTGGCGTAAGGTGACCGGCCCGTCGCCACGTCCCTGCCGGCATGTCCGCATCCGCTCCCGTCGTTCTCGTCACCGGCGCCGCCCGTCGCATCGGCGCGGCGATCGCACGTCGCCTGCATGCCGACGGGTACGCGGTCGCCCTGCACTGCCACCGCTCGCGCGACGACGCCGATGCGCTGGCTGCCGAGCTGGACGCACGGCGATCGGGCAGCACGCGGGTGCTGCAGGGCGACCTGGCCGATGCCGCGGCGGTGCCGACGCTCGTCGAGAGCACCGTCGCGCACTTCGGCCGGCTCGATGCACTGGTGAACAACGCGGCCGCGTTCGCGCCGACGGCGTTCCAGGACACGGACGCCGCCGCGTTCGATGCGCTGATGGCGACGAATGCGCGGGCGCCGTTCTTGCTGGCGCAGGCCGCGGCGCCGCATCTGCGCGCGGCACGGGGCGCGATCGTCAGCATCGGGGACCTCTACGCCGAACGCCCGCGTGCGGACCTGGTCGCCTACGCGGCGTCGAAGGCCGCGCTGCTCGGCCTGACCCGCGGGCTCGCGGTCGCACTGGCGCCGGAGGTGCGGGTCAACGCCGTCTCGCCCGGGGCGATCCTGTGGCCGGAGGACGGCGCGAACGCCGCCCAGCAGTCACGCATCCTCGAGGCGACGCCGCTGGCCCGGCTCGGCAGCGCGGAAGAAATCGCCGACGCCGTGGCCTGGCTGCTGCGCGGCGGCTTCACCACCGGCGAAGTGCTGCGGCTCGACGGCGGGCGTTCGCTGTAGCCTCCGCCCGATCCGCGTCACGGGCATCTGTTGCAGGCGCTGCGCCTAGCGCTTCGGCTCGAAGGCATGCGCCAGCTGCGCACCCGAGAATCCGTCCGGCACTTCGTGCGACACCGCGTAGCGGTAGAGCGCGGCCGAATAGATGCCGGTCAGCGCCGCCTGGTAGACGCCCAGCAGCAGCACGCCCAGCGCGCAGACGATGCCCACCGTGATGCCCAGCGCGACGGACGTCTGCAGCGCGATGAAGGTCAGGCCGATGCCGATCATCGCGACCAGCGTGGTCAGCAGGCCGAAGGCCGCGCCGATACCGACGTTGCCGATCGCGTTCTCGCCCCAGGTGCGCTTGAGCAGGGTCACGCTCTGCTTGAGCGCATCGATCGGCCCGATGTCGCGGCTGACCAGCACCGGCACCACCAGGAAGGTCGCCAGCGTCCACGCCACACCGAGTCCGCTGCCGAGCAGGCGCACCAGCACGTTGTTCTCGCTGTGCTTGAGCGACTGCAGCACCACGCCGACGGTCGCCGCGATCGCCGCATAGCCGAGGATCGCCGGGAGTCGGCGCCGCGCCGCGGCGAGGCCGTCGGAGAGTGTCGGGTCCCCGCCTTCGAGGCGGATCATCGCCGCGCCGACCAGCGCGCAGTTGAAGAACACGATCACCGTGTACTGGCAGAAGTAGAAGACGAACGCGAGCAGCAGCCCGGCCAGGCCGATCCCGTGCTCGAACACGCGCAGCGCGAACAGCGGCAGCACGAAGGTCGCCAGCACCGCCAGTGTGGCCAGTCCCGACAGCACCGGGAACAGCATCAGTTCCTTGTCCGAGCGCAGCACGGCCGCGCTCGCCTTCACCAGATCCCAGCTCCGCGACAGCTTGTCGAACATGATCGGTCTCCCCTGTGTGTCCGCGACGCCGGCACGCAGGCGTCGATGCGATGGTGGCGCCCGGCAGGCGCGTTGCCCAGTGACAGACGTCACCTTCGACGGTCGGGCACTACCACGACGTGTCGTCGGCGACCCATGTGACCAGCGGATGCGCATCGCTGGTCGCGCGCACCGCCGCCTGCAGGTCGGGCAGTCCGTCGAACAGCGCCGGCTCGGCGAAGGCACGGCGCACGGCGGCCTCGATCTCCGCGGGATTGCGCAGCCACAGGGCGGCGCGCGCGTGCTGCAGGCGCGCGGCATGGTCGAACTGGTCGTAGTCCTGCGGGCAGACGATCGCCGGACGCCCCGCGGCAAGGCACCGGTAGAGGATGCCGGCGCCGCCGTGGTGCACGACGAGATCGTAGTGATGGATCCAGCGCGCGTAGTCGACATAGGCCAGGCGCTGGTAGTTGGCCACGTGGTCGTGATGACCGGCGGCGCCGTCGCCATCGGTGAAATGGAATTCCACATCCGGCATCGCCGACGCCAGCGCACGCAGGGCTGCGTCGAAGCCGTCCTTGGCCCAGCGCAGATGCGTGCCCAGCGTGACCAGCACATGCCGGCGTCCGGCGACGAAGCGCGGCGCCGGACGCGGCGCCAGCCAGGGCGTATCGCGGCCGGGCGCGGGCAGCTGCGGGCCGATGAACCGCAGCGCGGCCGGCCAGGTGCGCGGAAATTCCAGTGCCTCGACACCGAGCGCGAGGATGCGCTGCGGCGAGTAGACCGCCTCGCTGCCGTCGTCGCGGTACAGCCGCGGCAGGCCCAGCGCGCTCATGCGTCGGCGATACGCACGATGCACGCCGCGCTTGAAACCGCGTACCGCCAATCGCGCCAGTGCGTGCTGCAGGCGCGCGCCGGCATGTGTGGCGGGCACCAGACCGCCCATGTAGGCCGGCGGCCCGTCCGGTGCTTCCAGCACGCACGGCGACGGCAGGCTGGTCCACCAGCGGATGCCGAGCGACTGCGCGACCGCACCGGCCGCCGGCACGGTGAAGTCGGCGATGACCAGCGCGGGGCGCGTGGCCGCATCCGTATAGGTATCGCGCAGGGCCTGCGCGAAGCGCGCCATCACAGCGAGCGCGGCGCGCAGTTGCCGGTGCATGCGCAGTGGACGATTACGCACGGCATGCCGCGGATCGGAAATCGCATCGAGGTCACGCTCGGCATCGGCATCGAGCAGCGGCACACCGACCAGACCGGCGCGTGCGATCTGCGCCATCGCCGACGGCGTCGACAGCACGCGCACCACGTGATGCGCGGCGAGTGTGCGCGCCATCGCGAGCACCGGGTGCAGATGCCCGCTGTAGGGCGGCGCGATCAGGTCGATGCGCATGGCGTCGCCGCGATGAAGTCTTCGCACAGCCGACGCACCTCGGGCTGGCGCAGGTAGTCCATGTGACCGCTTTCGACGCGGTGCACCGGACCGCGCCAGCCGACGCGCGAGATCCAGTCGCTGCGGCCCTGCACGCACAGCAGGCGGGCGACGTCCGGCGCCCGACGTGCGACCGGGCCGTACGCGAAGACATGCAGGCGTGCGTGCAGGTCGGCGTCCAACTGCAGATTCGCCAGCAGTTCGAGGCCGCAACTGCCGGCGAGCAGCACGATGTGATCGGCGCCTTCGAGCATCGCCACCACCGATGCGCGGTGACGCGCTGCAAATGCAGGGCGTCGCGCGCCGATGTAGTCGCCGAGATTGCGCAACGCCGCCAGCGGCAACGGGACAGCGACGTGCCCGGTGTCGGGTGCGGCATACGGAAAGTTGCAGTCCACCGCTTCGCGTCCGGGTGCGCGGAGCGTATCGAGAAACGCCAGTTGCTCGGGACTCAGACCACAGCGCGCGCGATCGCTGCGCCCGGTCAGGAACGCGATGCGGATCGGCGTGGCGGCTTCAGGCGACACGGAAGCTGCCATCGGCATGCACGCGAAAGCGCCGGCTGCGCCAGCGCACCGTGCGCACGACGCTCGCGTGCAGCAGATGCAACGGCTGCAGCAGTTCGGCCAGCAGCGACAGCAGCGGGCGCTGCGGCGCGGACACGCCCAGCCTGCGCTGCAGCCATGCGGGCACGGCCGCACGCAGCACGAGCACGCCGGTCACGCAGAGGGCGCCCGTCACCGTGGGCTGCATCGCCAGCGCGATGCCCGTCGCCCACAGCAGCAGCGGCGGTAGACCATGCAGCAGCGTGATCAGTACGCGCATGCGCAACGGCTGGCGCCGCAGCAGCAGGGTCGCGAACAGCATCCAGCGATGCATCTGGCGCAGGTAGTGCGCCGGGCCGTCGATGCTGGTGCGCACCTGCACCGGCGCGACGGTCTGGGCGATGCGGCCGCCGTGCGCACGGACCTGATCGGCCATCGCCAGGTCGTCGGCCAGCGCGTACAGCAGCGGCGCGAACCCGCCGAACGCACGCAGGCGTGCGGTGCGCAGCGCGTAGCACATGCCGTTGATCGAGACCGGCGGCGCCCACGCCAGCGGCGCGAGATAGGTCAGCGCCGCGTTGTCGTTGACGAACTGCGCCAGCAGCCGGCCCGGCAGACGCTCGCCGTCGTCGACGTAGCCCGGCAGCGCGGTTGCGATGTCGGCGGCATCGAGCGCTGTGACCAGACGCGCGAGTGCATCGGCGGTCAGCGTCGCGTCGTCGTCGAGCACCAGGCAGACCGGCGCGTCGACGGTGGCCAGCACGCGGTCGAGCTTGAAGCTCTTGGGATTCACGCCGTCGGGCGCGGGCGGGTTGACGTGCACCGCGATGACGGCGCGCGGCCGCGCCGCCTGCAGCGCTGCGACGACCTGCCGTGCGTGCGTGTCGCCGGCGTCGACGAGCCAGTGGAAGCGCGCACCGGGCAGTGCGTCGAGCGTGCCGCCCAGTACATCGATCAGACGCGGATCCCCACCGAGGATCGGTTGCAGCACCGCGACCTCGTGCATCGCAAAAGCAGCATCCGCACTCGGCAATGCGGCCTGCCGGTGGACCTCCCGGGATGCGCGGGTCGCGCGCACCGCCAGCAAGGCGCCGTACGCGCAGGCGAATATCGCCGCGAGGCTCAGGCCGCCCACTGCGCCCGCTGCCAGGCGATGAAGTCGTCGATGCCGGTGGCGATCGACACGCTCGGCGGACCGAGATCGGCCAGCATCCGCGCAGGATCGAAGGTCTTGGAATACGCGAACACGCCGACGCCGAAGCGCGTCAGCGGCGGTTCGCCGCGCAGCCGCAGCCCGCGCCACAGCCACTCGGCGACGGTCGCCAGTCGCAATGCGGTGCCGATGGGCACACGCCGCGTCGGCGACGGCAGATCCAGCCGCGCCAGCACGTCGAGCAGCAGCGCCTGGATGTCGACCGGCTGCGCGTTGGTCAGGTTGTAGCTGTCGACGGGGCGGTCCATCGTCGCGACGCGCAGCAGGTAATCCGAGAGCGTGTCGATCTGGATCAGATCGCCGACCACCGGCCGGTCCTGTCCGGTGAACAGCGGCAAGGCGCCGCGGCGCGCTGCCTCGAGGATGCGCGGAAACAGCACGGTGTCGCCGACGCCGAATACCGCGCGCGGCCGCACGATGACGTGTTCGCCGGGATAGTCGCGCACCAGCTGTTCGCCGGCGTACTTGGTTTCGGCATAGGTGTTGACGAACGTCGGGCCGACCGGACTGTTCTCGCGCAGGTCGTACTGGTGCGCCTCGCGATAGAACACCGAACTCGACGACAGGTACACCAGCCGCGGATGGCCGTTGCGCCTGCAGAAGTCGATGACGTGCCGGGTCGCGTCGACGTTCTGCGCGAGGTACTCGGCGCGCGTGCCCCAGGGCGACGAGCGCGCGGCGGCATGGATGACGACATCGGGCCGCACCGGCAGATCGAAGGGCCGGCTGAGATCGCAGCGGATGTAATCCGGCAGGCCGGTTTCGCGTCGACCGGTGCCGGCGAGCTGCAGATCGGCGCGCGCGGCATGGCGGCGCAGGAAGGCGCCGCCGACGAAGCCGGATGCGCCGGTCACGAGGATGCGCATGCGGACCCCCCGTGTGTCGCGGCGCGATACGCATCGAGACTGGCCCGGCAATGCGACGGCAGGATCGCGACGTCCGGCGCGGCGTGCGCAAGTGTGTGCAGCCGCTCGACGGTGCCCACGTAGGCCGCCCAGTCGTGGGTCACGAGCCGCGCCGGCCAGGTCGGCAGGCGCCGCTCGCGGAACGTCAGATGCGACCAGCAGGCGTCGGCGCACAGCAGCACCGCGCGGTCCTGTGCGTCGCGCAGGCATAGCCCCAGCTGCCGCGGCGCGTGGCCCGGCATCGGCACCGCGAACAGGCGGCCGTCGCCGAACAGGTCGACGCCCTCGCCCAGGCTCTGCCAGGGCGCAGGCAGTGCACGCGCGACGCCATCGCCGGCGTAGCGCACGCGCGCATCGAAATCGGTCGGCAGCAGCGCAGGCAGCCAGCCGTTGCGCAGGCCGCGCACGCGCGACATCGCACGCATCGATTCCAGGTCCTCGCGCATGCAGATGAAGCGCGCGTTCGGCAGATCGCGCAGGCCGGCGATGTGGTCGGCGTGGAAATGCGAGACCAGGCACCAGCGGATGTCGGCCGGTCGCAGGCCGTGCGCGGCGAGCTGGACCTCAAGCCGCTGCGCCTGCGGCAGGTCGACCGGCGTCGCCCAGCGGTAGAGGCGCTCGGGGAATCCCGCGGTCGCGTCCATGAAATGCGGCGCGTAGCCGGTGTCGTAGAGGATGGCGCCTTCGGTCGGATGCACGATCAACGCGACCATCGACGGAAATGTCACGTTGCCCCAGCGCCCTCCGGCCAGCGTGACGCGCTCGCAGTGGCGACACTGGCCGACGTCGAACAGGGTCAGTTCGACGCGCACGTTAGTACCGCAGCACCGCGCCGCCGACCGACAGGCCGGCGCCGGTGCCGAGCAGCAGGCAGGCGTGGCCGCGCTGCAGGCGACCGGTGTCGATCGCGTGGTGCAGCGCGTGCGGCAGCGAGGCGGCCACCTGGTTGCCGTGGTCGCCGAGGATGCGCACCGTGCGCGCCTCGGGCAGACGCAGCGCCTGCACGATGCGGTCGAGGCCGCCGCCCGAGGCCTGGTGCGGCACGACGCAATCGATGTCGTCGAGCGCCAGGCCGGCCGCGTCGAGCAGGCGCGTCAGCAGACGCGGCAGGCGCCGGCCGGCCATGCGGAACGTCGCCGGGCCGTCCATCTCGAAGCGGTAGGCATCGCGGTCGTCGTTGCGCGGATCGCCGGGCGCGATACGCGTGCCGCCACCGCGGATGCGGCAGGCGTCGGCGCCGTCGGCGAAGGTTTCCATGCGCCAGGCCAGCAAGGCCGAATCCTCACCGGACGTCGCGGCGCCAAGCACCACCGCGGCGGCGCCGTCGCCGAACAGCGGCGCGGTCACCGGATCGTCGGCGCGCAGCCCGCGCGACGGCACTTCGCTGGCGACCACCAGCACGCGGCGATACCGGCCCGCCGCGATCGAGGCCGCGATCAGATCCAGCGCGACCAGGAACCCCAGGCAGGTCGCGTTGATGTCGAATGCCGGAATGCCGGAGGTGCCGAGCCCCAGTGCACGTTGCACCAGCGCGGCCTGGCAGGGAATCGGTTGCTCCATGACCGCGCAGGTCGAGACGATCGCATCCAGCGCGCTGCCGTCGAGGCCGGCCGCGTGCAGCGCGGATTTCGCGGCGCGCGCCGCCATCCACGAGGCGGTCTCGTCCTCGCCGGCGATCCCGCGCATCGCCACACCGGTCGCGGCCTCGCTGCTGCCCGCGGCCAGCCCCAGCTGCGCGTCGAACACCGTCGAGGCCACGCGTCGCGCCGGATGATGACACCCGGTGCCGAGCACGCGCAGAGCCGCTGGTGCGTCCATCAGCCGTCGAGTCCGTCCACGCGCGCGAACGGCGTTTCGCGATCCGCATGCGCGTCCCACAGCTGCGCCAGCGGCGTGCCGTCGACCGGGTGCCGCCAGTCCGGTGCGATCTCCGCCGCCGGTCGCAACACGAAAGCGTGGCGCAGTTCGTCGCGCGGGATGCGGAGATTGCCGTCGCCGGTCAGCACCGCGTCGTCGAACAGCACGATGTCGATGTCGAGCGTGCGGTCGCTGTAGCGCGGACCGCTGCGGTCGCGTCCCTGCGCGTCCTCGAGCGCATGCAGCCAGTCGTTCAATGCCGCGGGCGCGAGGTCCGTGCGCAGCGTCGCCGCGGCATTGAGGAAATCCGGGCCCGTGTAGCCGACCGCCGGAAAGCGGTACACCGCCGATACCACCACGTCCTCGAAGCGCGCCCGCAGCGCGGCGATCGCCGCGCGCAGATGGGTCTCGGGATCGACGTTGCTGCCGAGGCTGAGCAGGGCGATGGACATGGCGCGCTCCGGTGGGGGCGCCATGATCGCCCATTGCCCGCGGTCCGCGCGAGGCGCGGCGTGCGCTTCAGACCGCGTCGGGCGCCGGCAGCGGCGGCGCGGCGCGCACCGGCGATGCGCCCTGCGCCGGCGCAGGACCGCCCGCGTCGAGACGCCGCAGATTGACGTCCACCGGTGCATCGCTGTGGCCCTGGAACACCCGCAGCCCGAACTCCGGCAGGATCGCCAGCAGGTGGTCGAAGATGTCGGACTGGATGCCTTCGTAGACGGCCCACGCGGTGTCGTTGGTGAACGCGTAGATCTCCAGCGGCAGCCCCGACTCGGTGGGCTGGAGCTGGCGCACCAGCAGGGTGAAGTCCTGGTGGATGCCGGAATGGTGCCGCAGGTAGTGCTCGACGTATGCGCGGAACGTCCCGAGATTCGTGACCCGGCGACGGTTCACCGCCTCGGCGCCCGTTTCGGCGAGCCGGGCGTTCCAGGCGCCGAGTTCCTGGTCCTTGCGGTCGAGATAGGCGTCGAGCACGGTGAAGCGACGGAATCTGGCGATCTCGTCCGGCTCGAGGAAGCGCACGCTGTGCTGGTCGAGGTGCAGCGCGCGCTTGATCCGGCGGCCGCCGCCTTCCGACATCTGGCGCCAGTTCTTGAACGCGTCGCTGACTAGCTTCTTGGTCGGCACCGTGGTCACGGTGCGGTCGAAGTTCTGCACCGTGACGGTATGCAGTGCGATGTCGATGACGTCACCGTCGGCGTTCTGGCTGGGCATCTCGATCCAGTCGCCCACGCGTACCCGGCCGTCGTTGCTGATCTGCACGCTGGCGACCAGGGACAGGATGGTGTCCTGGAAGATCAGCATCAGCACCGCGGTCATCGCGCCCAGGCCGGTGACGATGTGCAGGAACTCCGCGCCGATCAGCGTCGCCACCACCGAGATGCCGACCAGCACGAACATGATGATCTTGACGACCTGGAAGTAGCCCTTGATGGGCTTGTTCTGCGCCTCCGGCCGGCGTTCGTAACCGCGATTGATCGCATCGAGCGCCTTCGACACCGCCAGTGCGATCGTCAACACCACGAACACCTGGCAGAACCGCTCGACCAGCATCACCAGCCGCGGCGGCAGGTCGGGCACGAACGTGATGCCCCACGCGACCACCAGCGCCGGCACCACGTTGGCCAGCCGCGGAATCACCTGCAGCCGCACCTCGTGGTCGTGCTCCGCGCCGCCGAGCGGCGTCTTCATGATCAGCTTGCGCAGTCCGCGCAGCAGGACGCGCTTGGTGATGAAGTTCGCGATCCACGCCAGCAGCACCACCGCGCACAGCACGGTGACGGTATAGGCCCAGGGATAGGGCGCGAGGACGTCGCGGAGGCGTTCGAGTTGCAGCTGCATCGTGCGGGAATCTCCTGGTCATGCGCCACGCGGGGCGCCACGCCAGCCCGCGGCCCTCAGGTCTGGCGCGTACGTTCGATCTGGACGCCGACTGCGCGCGCACCACGCACCGCACCCGGCTTGCTGAGCTTCAATCGTACCCAATCGACCTTGAACTCCTCGATCACGATCGCCGCGCAGCGCTCGGCCAGCGTCTCGACGAGACCGAAGTCCGACGCCGCGACGTAGTCGATCAGGCGCTTGCTGACCGCCTTGTAGTTCAGCGTGTCCTCGATGTCGTCGCTGGCGGCGGGCACGCGGTTGTCGAACGCCATCTCGACATCGAACACCAGCGGCTGGCGGATGCGCCGCTCCCAGTCGTAGATGCCGATCAGCGCCTCGATCTCGAGACCTTCGATGAAGACTTTGTCCATGGCGGCGATTGCATGCGGCGGAAAGTCCGCAGCTTAGCGGCAGCGATGCGACGGCGTCGCCCGACGGGTCACGCGGCTGTGAGCGGCGGCAGCGACGCCATGTCCCAGCGCGGCACCACATGCACCGCGGCATCGCCGTGCTGGCCGGCTTCGAGACGCAGCGCACCGGCGAAGGCGATCATCGCGCCGTTGTCGGTGCACAGCGCCGGGCGCGGGAAACACACGCGACCGCCGCGTCGCTGCGCGTCGGCCCGGAGTGTCTCGCGCAGGCGCGTGTTGGCGCCGACGCCGCCGGCGACGATCAGCGTGTCGAAACCCGTGGCATCGAGCGCACGCGCGCATTTGATCGCCAGCGTGTCGACCACGGCATCCTCGAAGCCGCGCGCGATGTCGGCTTTCGTGGTGTCGGACTGGTCGCTGCCCTGCCAGGCCAGCAGCACCTGGGTCTTGAGCCCGCTGAAACTGAAATCCAGGCCCGGCCGCGTGGTCATCGGCCTCGGGAACCTGAAAACGCCGGGCGTGCCGTGCGCGGCGAGCGCGGCCAGCTGCGGTCCGCCGGGATACGGCAGACCCATCATCTTCGCGGTCTTGTCGAAGGCCTCGCCGGCGGCATCGTCGAGCGTCTCGCCGAGCAGGCGGTAGCGGCCGATCGCATCGACGGCGACCAGCTGGGTATGTCCGCCCGACACCAGCAATGCGACGAACGGCGCGGCCGGTGGGTCGTCCTCCATCAAGGGCGCCAGCAGATGGCCTTCCATGTGATGCACGCCGATCGCGGGCACATCCAGCCCCCAGGCCAGCGACCGGGCGACACCGGCGCCCACCAGCAACGCTCCGACGAGACCGGGGCCGGCGGTATAGGCCACGCCGTCGATGTCGGCGGTCGACAGGCCCGCCTCGGCCAGCGTCTGCCGCACCAGCGGCAGCAGCTTGCGCACATGGTCGCGGCTGGCGAGTTCGGGCACCACGCCGCCGTATTCGGCGTGCAGCGCGATCTGGCTGTACACCGCGTGGGCGCGCAGTCCTTCGGCGCCGCCGAGCGCCGTGTCGTAGACGGCCACGCCGGTTTCGTCGCAGGAGGTTTCGATGCCGAGGACTTTCATCGCGGGACTGCCTTCGAAGCGGAACGGGAGCGCCGCGCGGGGCACGGCAGCCCGCAGCTTGCACACCGCCGCGGGAGACCGCTATGATACGCGGCTCGCCGGGCCCGAGCCCGGTGGTATCGCATTCGAAATTCGATTCGAGCCGGTCATCAGGACCGGACGATCAGATCCCCGGAGATTCCATGCCAAGCGTCAAAGTCCGCGAAAACGAGCCCTTCGAGTTTGCGCTGCGTCGTTTCAAGCGCACCTGCGAGAAGGCCGGTGTGCTCGCCGAAACCCGCAAGCGCGAGTTTTACGAGAAGCCGACCCAGGAGCGCAAGCGCAAGGCCGCTGCTGCCGTGAAGCGCCAGTCGCGCCGCGTTTCGCGCGACGTCACCAAGCGCCAGCGCCTGTATTGATCGGCCCGGACCGGGAGTTCCCGGTTCGATCCATCGATGACGCGAAAGCCGGCAGCGCCCTGCGCCGCCGGCTTTTTGTCGTCTCCGCCGTGGACCATGTCCGGTTCCGGCGCCCCCGCATCTGTCCGCCCCGGAGCCCGCCATGCCCCTGAAGCCGCAACTCACCGAAGACATGAAGGCCGCGATGAAGGGCGGCGACAAGCACGCGCTCGGCGTGATCCGCCTCATGCTGGCCGCGATCAAGCAGCGCGAAGTCGACGAGCGCATCGAACTCGATGACGCCGCGGTGCTGGCCGTGCTCGAGAAGATGGTCAAGCAGCGCCGCGATTCGGTGAGCCAGTACGAGGCCGCCAACCGCGAAGACCTGGCCCAGGTGGAGCGCGACGAGATCGTCGTCATCGAGCGCTATCTGCCCGAGAAGCTCGGCGAGGATGCGATCCTGGCTGCGATCGCCAGCGCCAAGGCCGAGACCGGCGCCGCAGGCCCGGCCGACATCGGCAAGCTGATGGCGGTGCTCAAGCCGCAGCTCGCCGGCAAGGCCGACATGGGCGTGGTCTCGCGCCTGGTGAAGCAGTCGCTGGGCTGATGCCGGCCGTCGCGGACGTCGTACTGCGCGCGGCGCGTCCCGAGGACGTGCCGCAGGTGCTCGCCCTGATCCGCGAGCTGGCCGATTACGAGCGCCTGTCCGGCGCCGTCGTCGCCACCGAGGCCCTGCTCGCCGATGCGTTGTTCGGCGATGCGCCCGCCGCCGAGGTCGTGATTGCCGAAGTCGACGGCGCGCCCGCCGGCTTCGCGCTGTTCTTCCATACGTTCTCGACCTTCCTCGGCCGTCGCGGCCTGTATCTGGAAGACCTGTTCGTGCGCCCCGCGCATCGCGGGCGCGGGATCGGCACGCAGCTGATGCGCCATCTGGCGGCACTCGCCCTTGCGCGCGGCTGCGGCCGTTTCGAGTGGACGGTGCTCGACTGGAACGCGCCGGCAATCGGCTTCTATCGCGCACTCGGCGCCGCGCCGCAGGACGGCTGGACCGTGCAGCGCGTCGAAGGCGACGCCCTGCACGCACTCGCCGCCGCCACGCGCTGACAGGCCCTGCGCTTCACGCGCTGCTACGACACGGTGCATAAGGTGACGGCAACGCCGCAGGGGCCGCACGCGCGCCGCACATCGGCTTTTTCGAACCGCACCGCATGAGCAGCTCGCCGCAGGACACCTTCGAATCCGATGCACCCGTGCGCCACACGCGCTGGGGCCGCCTGCGCACGCGCGTGGACAAGGGCGTCACCCGGCTCGAGGACAGCCTGCCCGCGGCGCTGGTCAAGCGTTTCGTCGATGCGGACCTGCTGACCCAGGCCGCTTCGCTGTCGTTCTACACGCTGATCTCGCTGGCGCCGCTGCTGATCCTGGTGCTGTGGATCACCGCATCGCTGTATCCCTCCGCGCAGGAAGCGCTGCTCGCGCAGATCGGCGCGTTTGCCGGCGAAGGGGCGCAGACGGTCGCCACCACCGTCATCCAGAACGCGAACGAACAGCCCGATGTCGGCTCGCTCGCCGGCCTGTGGAGCACGCTGCTGCTGTTCGTCGGCGCGACGGTCGTGTTCGCGCAGCTGCAGGGCACGCTGAACCTGATCTTCCGGACCGACGGCGACCGTCTGCCCGGCGGCCTGATGGCGTTCCTGCGCAAGCGTGTCTTCTCGGCGGGCGTGGTGTTCGCGCTCGGCTTCCTGGTGCTGGTGTCGACGCTGATGACCACCGCCGTGGAAGTGATCTTCGCCAACGTGCCTTCGATCCTGCCGCTGGTCGGCAACGCGCTGATGCTGGTGCTGTATTCGCTGGCCTTCGCCCTGCTCTACCACTACCTGCCCGACCGTCGCGTGCGCTGGCGCCAGGCCTTCTTCGGCGGCCTGATCACGTCGGTGCTGTTCGTGTTCGGTCGCTGGGCGATCGGCATCTACATCACCCACGCCGCGCCCGGCAGCGCCTATGGCTCGTTCGGCACGCTGGTGATCCTGCTGATCTGGATGTACTACGCCGCGACGATCTTCTTCGTCGGCGCATTGATCACCGCGGTCATCGACGAACGCCTGCGCCGCGCATCGGTCGAACGTGCGCTGCGCAAGCGCGCCGAACGCCAGGCGGCCGCGATCGCGAACGCGCCACCGCCGGCGGCCTGAGGCATCCGGGCGCGGCAATACGCGCGGCGCGTGGCATCCTAGCGTCCGCATGATCCGCGCCGTCCCCACCCTGCCCTGCCTGCCCCGCGTCCGTCGCCCGGTCGCTGCTGCGCGCCTGCGCGGAGCACGCTGATGGCACGCATCCCCGACGCCTTCATCGACGACCTGCTGGCGCGCACCGACATCGTCGAGGTCATCAACGCGCGCGTGCCGCTGAAGCGGCAGGGCAAGGAATACGCATCGCGCTGTCCGTTCCACGACGAGCGTTCGGCGAGCTTCACCGTGTCGCCGACCAAGCAGTTCTATCACTGCTTCGGCTGCGGGGCGCATGGCACCGCGATCAGCTTCCTGATGAATTACGACCGCCTCGAATTCCTCGATGCGGTCGACGAGCTGGCCAAGCGCGCCGGCATGGAGATCCCGCGCGACACCCAGCAGCGCGAGGCGCGGCCCGACAGTGCACCGATGTACGACGCGCTCGAGGCCGCGTCGCGCTTCTTCGTCCGCGAACTCGCCGGCAACGAGACGGCGCGCGCCTATCTCGACGGCCGCGGCGTCGATGCCGGCATCCGCGAGCAGTTCGCGATCGGCTATGCGCCCGATGGCTTTTCCGCGCTCAAGGATGCGCTGGGCAAGGACGATGCGCGCCGCATCGCGGTGCTGGAGAAGGTCGGCCTGCTGTCGAAGAACGACCGCGGCCACAGCTACGACAAATTCCGCGACCGGGTGATCTTTCCGATCCACGACCGCCGCGGCCGCGTGATCGCGTTCGGCGGCCGCGTGCTCAAGCCCGAGGATTCGCCCAAGTACCTCAACTCGCCCGAGACGCCGCTGTTCCACAAGGGCCGCGAGCTCTACGGTCTGTGGCAGGTCCGGCAGGCGAACCAGAAGATCGAGCGGCTGGTCGTGGTCGAGGGCTACATGGACGTGGTCTCGCTGTTCCAGTTCGGCGTACCGCAGGCGGTGGCCACCCTGGGCACGGCGACCACGCCCGACCACGCCGAGCTGCTGTTCCGCAATGCGCCCGACGTGTTCTTCTGCTTCGACGGCGACGCCGCCGGCCGACGCGCGGCGACGCGGGCGATGGAATCGGTGCTGCCGCGCATGCGCGACGGACGCCAGGCCTTCTTCCTGTTCCTGCCCGACGGCGAGGACCCCGACACCATCGTGCGCACCGAAGGCGCGCCCGGCTTCGAGGCCCGCCTGGCCCAGGCCACGCCGCTGTCGACGTTCTTCTTCGACACCCTGGGCGAGGGCATCAACCTGTCGACGCTGGACGGCAAGGCGCGGCTGGCCGAACGCGCCAAGCCGATGCTGGGGCAGATTCCTGACGGCGCCTTCGCCGACCTGATGCGCCAGCGCCTGGCGGAGCTCACCGGCCTGGGCGGCGTCACGCCAGCGCCCCAGGCCGCCCCCGGTCGCATGCTGCGCGGCGGTCGCGGCGCACCGCCGCCCAAGCGCAGTGTCGTGCGGCACGCCATCGCCCTGCTGCTGCAGAAGCCGGGACTCGCGGCGCAGCTGCCGCCCCCGTATCCCTTCGTCGCCCTCCGTCAGCCCGGCATCGAACTGCTGACCGAGCTGATCGCCATCGGCAGCGTACGTCCGGACATCACCACCGGTGGACTGCTGTCACAGTTCGAAGAACGCGAGGAAGCGCCGGCGCTGCGCAAGCTCGCGGTCCAGGCGTTCGCCGGCGACGAGGCGTCGTGGGCCCAGGAGCTGCAGGACGCCATCGCGCAGCTCGACCGCCAGGTGCTGCAGCAACGCATCGACGACCTGCTGGGACAGCAGCGCGAGGGCACGCTGGACGCCGACGGCAAGCAGGCCCTGCGGGAACTGCTGATCCAGCGCGCCCGCTGATCCGAAATGTAAGCGCTTTCAACCACTTGGCGCTTACGTTCTGCTGACGATTCCTTAACCTTCGCGCTGGTTTGATCCCCGCGGGGGATCGACCGGTACGGGGTGGCGCAGCAGCGTCAGGTCGACCTGTCCGTCCAGCACCACGTGTCCGCCGAGTCCGCGTAGACGGGTCCGGCGCGGTGCCCCCGCCCTTTTTCCTTTCCCCGACAGGTCGCCACATGATCCGATCCATCCCCTTCCCGTCCGCGCGCCTCGGCGCCGGTCTCGTCTGCGCCGCAGTCTTCCTGGGCGCCTGCGCCAAGATCGACACCCCGCCACCGCTGGCCAAGCCGCTGCACATCGATCTCGCCGCGCCGGTTGCCGAGCAGGTCGACCTGGCCTGGCCGCGACAGGGGCGCGCGCTCGCGGCCGAGCACACGATCACCGAATCGCGCGACGTCACCCTGCGCCTGCCCGATGGCCAGCAGGTCGTCGTGCCCGCCGACCGGATCGCGTTCACGCAACAGGGTGGCCTGCTGGTCGGCGTCCACATCCAGCCGGTCGGCGGCGCACTCGATCATCCCGATGCGCTGGCGCAGACCCGTCAGCTGCTCGAATCGAACCGCCTGCTCGACCCGGCGCTCGCCCACACGCTCGCCGGCTGGAACGCGCGCGATGCCACGCAGCAGACCGCGCGCGTGACGATCCGCGATGTGGACGTCCAGGTGGCACTGACCCCCGACACCCGGACGGGCTGGCAGGCCACGCTCGATTTCGAGCCGCGCACCTGCGAGATGCCGGCCGGCCTGGACGGCGATCCGGACGCCTGCCTGCAGGCGACGCCGACCTCGACCGTGGTCGCGGGCGGCTGATCGAGCACCCGGGACGCAGCGCCGCGCGTCCGCACGGACGGCGGCGAGGCACCGGCGCCACGCGGGACACGCGATTGCGGCGTCCGCCGTGGGCGCTGCGCGCGAGTCAGCGTAGGATGCGTCGTGATCCGGCGCTTGGACGCCCGATCAGATCCGGCGCGGAGCCTGCGCTCCGCCGCCGCCCGTCAGACCCAGCGGAGCGCGACGATGGCCAAGAGCCTCGACAAGAAGAAAGAGACCAAGAAGAAGCCGGTCAAGACCCTGAAGGAAAAGCGGGCCGACAAGGCCGCGAAGAAGTCCTGACCCGGACTGCGCCGGCGGGCCCCGCGCCCGCCGGAGCGGACGCGTCCCGCATCAGCCGAGGCGCTGGAACTCCAGTCCACCGGCCGCCGCGCCCGCGCCCGGCAACCACGGCAGCAGCCAGTGGTCGATGAGCAGGAACGCGAACAGCGCCATCAGATACACGACCGAATAATTGAACATCCGCATCGCGAAGAACTCGTCCGGCGGATCGAGCAGGCGCCACGCGTACCAGAGGAACACCAGGCCCAGCACCACCGCGCCGCCGAGATAGAACACGCCACTCATGCCGATCGCGACCGGCAGCAGGGTGATCACCACCAGCAGCACCGTGTAGATCAGGATCTGCCAGCGCGTATACGCCACGCCGTGGGTCACCGGCAGCATCGGCACCAGCGCGCGCGCGTAGTCCTCGCGGCGGAAGATCGCCAGCGCCCAGAAATGCGGCGGCGTCCACACGAAGATGATCAGCACCAGCAGCAGCGCATGGGCCCAGTCCCACTGGCCCTGCATGTTGGTCACCGCGGCCCAGCCCAGAAGCGGCGGCGCCGCGCCCGCCACGCCGCCGATGACGATGTTCTGCGGCGTCGCGCGCTTCAGCCAGCCGGTGTAGATCACCGCGTAGCCGATCAGCGAGGCGAACGTCAGCGCGGCGGTCAGCACGTTGACCAGCAGCACCAGGATCGCCATCGACGCCGCGCCCAGTGCCAGCGCGAACACCAGCACCTGCACCGGACGCAGCGCACCGGTCGCCAGCGGCCGGTGCGCGGTGCGTGCCATGACCTTGTCGATGCGCTGGTCGATCAGATGGTTGATCGCTGCCGCCGAGGCCGCCGCCAGCCAGATGCCCAGCAGACCGAACACGGTCTCCTTCCACGGCGGCAGGCCCGGCACGGCGAGGAACATGCCGACCAGCGCGGTGAACACGATCAGCGCCACCACGCGCGGCTTGGTCAGCGTCCAGTAGTCGCGTGCCTGCATCGCCACCTCAGTCCGGCCGCTTCAGGCGCGCGAGCAGCGAGACCAGCACGAACAGCAGTAGCGCGGCACCGCCGTTGTGCATGACCGCCACGGACAGCGGCAAGGCGAGCTTGACGTTGAGAATGCCGAGCGCAACCTGCGCGCAAGTCAGCAACGCGAGCGCGACCGCCCAGCCCCGCAGGCCGGGCGTGCGCAGCAGGCGCACTGCGAATGCGATCAGATAGGCGAACACCGCGATCGCCATGACCCGGTGCGCGAGCTGGATCGCCACACGCGCCGCGCCGTCGAGCACGCCGCCTTCGTAATCCACGCCGACGCCGCGCCACAGCACGAAGCCTTCGCGGAAATCGGCCTGCGGCCACCATTGCCCGACGCACTTCGGGAAGTCGACGTAGTGGTGCGCGTCGGTGACCCAGCCGCCGGCGCCGCACGCGAGCGCGGCGTAGTTCGCGCTGACCCAGCCGCCGAGCGCGATCTGCACGCCGACCAGCGCCAGTGCGCCGAGCGTCCAGCGTCGCAGCGCCGGTGCATCGACCAGCACGATCGGCTGCACCGTTGCCCGCCACGCCATCCACAGCAGCAGCGAGAACGTCAGCATGCCGCCGAGCAGATGGCCCATGACGATGACCGGCTTGAGCAGCATCGTCACCGTCCACTTGCCGAGCAGCGCCTGGAAGACCACCACCGCCAGCGTCAGCGCCGCTGCGCGCGCCAGATCGACGTTCGACCAGCGCAGCGCGGCGATCAGCAGCAAGGCCTCGCCGAGCGCGGCGATGCCGAGTGCGGCCATGACGTGGCCCTGCATGTAGAGCGGGATCGCGAGCGCCACCAGCGCCGAGGCGCCCAGGATCTGCAGCACCCCGAAGCGGCGTCGACGTGCCGCCAGCAGCGCCAGGCCCAGCACCAGCACACCCAGCGTCGCCGCCAGATGGCGGTGCACCTGTTCGCGCCAGGCCTTGTGCCACTCGAACTCGCGGATCGCGCTCGCGGCGTGGTCGACGACCTCGGACGCGGCCTGCGGCCACGCCGCACGGCCGTAGCAGGTGGGCCAGTCGGGACAGCTCAGCCCGGCGTCGGAAAGACGCACGAACGCGCCGAACACGATCACGCACAGCGTGAGCGCGGCGGCGAGCCAGGCGATGCGGTGGAAATGCTTGTGGGTCGCCGGACGGAACGGCGTGGCGCGCGCGGGGGGCGTCTGGGTCATCACTTGAGCTTCAGCAGCTTGGCCATGTCGCTGCGCAGGTCGCCCGGATCGAACCCCGGGGCGTAGCGCAGGATCACGAACCCGTTCGGATCTACGACGTAGGCCGGGACGCCATTGTCCGCTTCGCCGGGGCCGCCGTCGATGCGCGGTAATGTCGCACGCAGCGCCGGGTCAGCTTCGACCACACGCCATGCCGGATTGCGGACCGCGCCCTCGGGCACCGCGCCCGCCCAGAGGATGTCGACGTGGTCGGCATTGCGGCCGAACAGCTGCCACACCAGATCGAGCTGCCGCGACACTTCGACGCAGGCCTGCGCGCAATCGCGCGGCGGCGCGACGAGGATGCGCCAGCGCCGCTCGGCCGGGCGCCAGTCGTAGGTGCCGCCTTCGATCAGATGCAGCGGATGCGTGCGCAGGTCGCCGGGCGGATCGAGCAGCTCGCCCTTGTTCTGCATGCCCGACGGACGCCAGCCCGAGAACCGCAATGCACCGGCGACCAGCGCGCTGCCGAGGAACAGCACCAGGATCAGCACCAGCAGCATTCGATTGCGGTTGCGCTGCGCGGGCGGCAGCGTCGACGCGGGAGATGGATTCATCGGCGGCGGGTCCGGAACGTGAGCACGAGGGCGATGACGAGCACCGCGAGGGCGAGCCCGAACCATTGCACCGCGTAACCGAGGTGCTTGTCGGGCGTGAGCGTGTTGGGGAGCACGTCGAGATCGCGCAGGTAGCCGATGTCGAGCGCCGGATCGAGCCGCAGCACGCGTGGCGGCAGCGCTGGCAGACCGGTGTCGGCGGCGAGCGCGGCGAGATCGATGCGGGTCATCAGCACCGCATCGCCGGGCGCGAGCGCCGGTCCGAGCGCGAGGCCGGGCGACGGCGGCGGCGCAAGCAGGCCGCGCAGCGCGAGCTCGCGTCCGAGCAGCCCGTCGCCGCGCACGATGGCGGCATCGGGCAGACGCGTGACCCGGTCGACGAGCGGGGTCCAGCCCAGATCGACCAGCAGCGGCGGCGCGTCGTCGGGCGCGAACAGCCGGTAGACGCGCAGACCGGGCATCCCGGCCTGGATCTGGTTGTCGAGCACGAAGGCCGGACGGTCGACGAAACGGCCGCGACCCGCGCTCCAGTCGTAGTCACGCGCCCGTCCGGCATCGCCGGCCGCGGCCAGCGGCACCGGCGTACGGGCGGCGAGCGTGGCCGCGACCGCGTCGAGCATCGTCTGCTTCTGGCTCATCCGCGACAGCTGCCACTGGCCCAGCGACACGAAGGCCGCAATCGCCAGCACGGCCAGTGTCCAGCCGATGATGCGGGTCCGGCGCAGACTCACGCGCGACCCTCCGCGGACTGCAATAATCGGCCCACACACCCTGTGTTCCGGAGCCCGCGATGGTGATGAACGATTCGCTGAAGTTGCTGCTGATCATCGCCTTCGTGCTGCTGATCCTGTGGAATCTGGGCAGCGCGCTCTACTACATGATGACCGACAAGGGCACGACCGACCGCACGGTGAAAGCGCTCACGCGCCGCATCGGCCTGTCGGTCGGACTGATCCTGCTGGTGCTGCTGGCGATCTGGATGGGCTGGATCAAGCCGCATGGCGTCTACGGCTGAGGCCGGAAGTGGGATGCGGGCGGCGACGATGCGCCGCCCGGCGTCGACGCGTCGTCAGACGACGTAGACGAACAGGAACAGGATCAGCCACACCACGTCCACGAAGTGCCAGTACCAGGCGACCGCCTCGAACGCGAAGTGGTTTTCCTTGGTGAAGTGGCCGCGGTAGCAGCGCAGCCAGATCACGATCAGCATGATCGTGCCCAGCGTCACGTGCGCGCCGTGGAAGCCGGTGAGCATGAAGAACGTCGAGCCGTAGATGCCCGATCCCATCGTGAGATTGAGATCGCGGTAGGCGTGGACGTATTCCTCGATCTGGAAGAACAGGAACACGCAGCCGAGCAGGATCGTCGCGCCGAGGAACACCAGCAGCTGGGTGCGGTGCGCGGCGCGCAGCGCGTGGTGCGCGATGGTGATGGTGATGCCCGACGCCAGCAGGATCAGCGTATTGAGCAGCGGCAGACCCCAGGCCGGAATCGTCTGGAACGCGCCGCCGATATCACCAGGGCCGGCCGACGGCCACGCCGCGCTGTAGCCGTCCCACAGCACCGCATTGGTCATCGCGCCCGAGCCTTCGCCGCCCAGCCACGGCAGCGACAGCGTGCGGGCGTAGAACAGCGCGCCGAAGAACGCGGCGAAGAACATGATCTCCGAGAAGATGAACCACACCATCCCCATGCGGAACGACAGGTCGACCTGCTTGTTGTAGTAGCCCGACACCGACTCGAGCACCACGTCGGCGAACCACTTGAACAGGATCAGCGCCAGCACCGCGATGCCGACGAAGAACGTCGGGCGCCCCCAGCTGGCCTCGTTGAACCAGCTGGCCAGGCCCAGCATCGTGACGAACAGCGCGACGGATGCGAACACCGGCCACTTGCTGTCGTGCGGCACGAAGTAGAGGTCGGGGTCCTGCTCGAGCTTGGCGTGGGCCATGGCGGTGTCCGGGATCGTCGATGCGTGGGGCGGAAAGGCGCGGTGCGGGCTCAGGGCGCCGCGACCACGCCCGGAATACCGCGTGCCGGCGCCACGTGGGCGGCCAGACGCGAGGTCAGTACGTCGTTCTTGAAGAAGGTATAGCTCAGCGTGACCGTGTTGACGTCCTTCGGCAACGACGGATCGATGATGAAACGCACCGGCATGTCGCGGGTCTCGCCCGCCTCCAGCGTCTGCGCGGTGAAGCAGAAACATTCGGTCTTCTGGAAGAAGCCCGACGCGCGCGCGGGCGCCACCGATGGCGTGGCGCTGCCGACGACCGGCGCGGTGCTGTCGTTGTGCGCGTAGTACGTGGTCTCGTACTGCTCGCCCACGCGCACGCGCATGCGGGTTTCGTTGGGATGGAACGACCAGGGCAGACGCGAATTCACCGTCGCGTCGAACTCCACCGTGACCCAGCGCTCGGCCGGGGTGGCGGCGGTTGCCGGCGCCGCGACCGCGCTGTTCTCCAGGCGGATCCCGAACACCTTCTCGCAGGCGATGCGGTAGAGCGGCACCAGCGAGAAGGTGAAGGCGAACGCGACGATCGACACGCCGACGAGCTTGCCGATCCCGACCGTCTTGGATGCCGGTCGGGTGTCGGTCCGCGCTTCGGGCGGGCGCACCGCGTCACTCACGACAGCAGCACCCCGCGTGCGATGAAGCCGATGTACACCAGCGCTGCGATCGCCGCGACCACCACTGCCGTGCGCCGCGCGCGTCGGCGGCGGGCAGCAAGGTCGGTACCGGGATCGGGCGTGGTCATCGCGCTCGGCATCAGTGACTGATGTCGTCGTGGGCCAGATCGCCCGGCCGGATCACCGGCGGCTTGGCGAAGGTGTGGTGCGGCGCCGGCGACGGGACCGTCCACTCCAGACCGCGGGCGCCTTCCCATGCACGCGCCGCGGCGGGCGCACCGCGCAGCTTCGAGTGCAGCAGGATCGCGAACATCATGAAGGGCGTGACGAACATGCCGAACGCGCCGATCGAGCTGATCAGGTTCCAGTCCGCGAACACGACGTTGTAGTCGGGAATGCGGCGCGGCATGCCGGCCAGGCCGAGGAAGTGCTGCGGGAAGAACAGCAGGTTGACGAAGACGATCGTCCACCAGAAATGCACCTTCGCCCAGAACTCGCTGTACATCCGGCCCGTCCACTTCGGCCACCAGTAGTAGGTGGCCGCGATGATCGAGAACAGCGCGCCGGTCACCAGGACGTAGTGAAAGTGGGCGACGACGAAATAGGTGTCGTGGTACTGGAAGTCGGCCGGCACGATCGCGAGCATCAGGCCGGAGAACCCGCCGATGGTGAACAGGATCACGAACGCGATCGACCACAGCATCGGCGACTCGAACGTCATCGCACCGCGCCACATCGTCGACACCCAGTTGAACACCTTCACGCCGGTCGGAATCGCGATCAGCATCGTCGCGAACATGAAGTAGATTTCGCCACCGAGCGGCATGCCGACGGTGAACATGTGGTGGGCCCACACGATGAACGACAGGAAGGCGATCGACGCGGTCGCGTAGACCATGGCCTGGTAGCCGAACAGCGGCTTGCGCGAGAACGTCGGCAGGATCTCCGAGACCACGCCGAACGCCGGCAGGATCATGATGTAGACCTCGGGATGCCCGAAGAACCAGAAGATGTGCTGGTACATCACCGGGTCGCCGCCGCCGGCCGCGTTGAAGAACGACGTCATGAAGAACTTGTCGGTCAGCAGCATCGTGACCGCGCCGGCGAGCACCGGCATCACCGCGATCAGCAGGAATGCGGTGATCAGCCAGGTCCAGCAGAAGATCGGCATCTTCAGCAGGTCCACGCCCGGGGCGCGCATGTTGAGGATCGTCGCGATGACGTTGATCGCGCCCATGATCGAGCTGATGCCCATCATGTGGATGGCGAAGATCGTCAGCGACACGCTGCTGCCACCCTGCAGCGACAGCGGCGGGTACAGCGTCCAGCCACCGGCCGGGCCACCGCCCGGCAGCAGCAGCGTCATCAGCAGCAGCGTGAACGCGAACGGCAGGATCCAGAACGACCAGTTGTTCATGCGCGGCAGCGCCATGTCCGGTGCGCCGATCTGCAGCGGGATCATCCAGTTGGCGAGGCCCACGAAGGCCGGCATCACGCCACCGAAGATCATCACCAGCGCGTGCATGGTGGTCATCTGGTTGAAGAACTGCGGGCTGACGTGCTGCAGGCCCGGCACGGCGAGCTCGGTGCGGATGACCACGCTCATCGCCGCGCCGACGACGAACATCATGAAGGAGAACAGCAGGTAGAGCGTGCCGATGTCCTTGTGGTTCGTGGAAAAGAACCAGCGCTGGACGAACCCCTGCGTGTGGGCATGGTGATCGTCGTGGTGCGCGTCAGCGGTGGCGGGGTGCGTCGTCGACATGTGCGATGTGCCTCGATCGATCAGCCGGCCGCGGATGCGGCAGGGGCGGACGGGGTCTGCGTGGCCGAGGCGGCCGCCTCGGCAGGCGCGGCGTCAGGCGACGGTGCAGGTGCGGCGTCGGCAGGTCCGGGCTCGCCCGGCGCGGGGATGGCCGGCGCGCTCTTCGCCTTTTCGGCGGCGAGCCAGGTCTGGAATTCGGCCGGCGGGACGGCGCGCACGACGATCGGCATGAAGCCGTGGTCCTTGCCGCACAGTTCCGCGCACTGGCCCCGGTAGACGCCGGGCTCGAGGATCTCGGTCCAGGCCTCGTTGACCAGGCCGGGAATCGCATCCTGCTTCCAGCCGAAGGCCGGCACCCACCAGGAATGGATCACGTCGTCGGCGGTCACGACGAAGCGGATCTTGGTGTTGGTGGGCAGCACCAGCTGGTTGTCGACGTCGAGCAGGTAATGGCCGTGGGCGTCGAGCTCGGCGCGCGTGGTGTCGCGGCTCTGGCGCAGGCGGTCGCTCTCGCGGTCCAGGCGGCTGGTCAGCACCACGTTCTCGCCGAGGTACTCGTACTTCCACATCCACTGCACGCCGGTGACCTTGACGGTCATCTCGGAGTCGCGGGTGTCGTACATCGCGATCAGCTTCTGCGTGGCCGGCACCGCCATCAGCACCAGGATGACGATCGGGACGACGGTCCAGATGATCTCGGCCGTGGTGTTGTGGCTGAACTGCGCCGCGGTGACACCGCGCGACTTGCGGAAGCGGAACATCGCCACCGCCATCGCGCCGAACACCAGCACGCCGATCACCACGCACACCCACAGCGCGAGCATGTGCGCGTCGTAGGCGTGCTGGGCGGAGGTGGTGACACCGCGGCCCATGTTGAGCTGCCACGGCTTGGGATCCGCGGACTGCGCCATGACCTGCGTCGATGCCAGAAGCGCCGCAGCGCCCCCCATCCACAGTCTGGACGCGTACCTCTTGGAACAAGCGCCTTGCTTCACATCGGACCCCATACCTGAGCTGGCCTTGGTGCTGGCGGGAACGCGTCCGTCCTCGCCCGGCGATGACGACCGGGCGACACATGCAGGAGCGGCGGCGTACTGCGAATAACGCATGAATGGTAGCTGTCGGCGTTCGACAGGAGCAAGCCGCGCTGCCGCACCCCGGTGATCCGCCGGTCTCGAACCGGCATCGGAGGGCGCTGCAGCGGACAAAAGCCCGTCGGACGCCGTCGAGGATACCCGCATGTGTCGCGGTTCTCCCGTTTCCACCCGTGCCGGTCGCATCGGTGCCGCCCGCATTCGCGCGAGGCGCCATCGCCGCACGCGCCTTCAGGCGGGTTGCGCACAGTGGGCAACGGGGGCGGCAGGCTAGAATTCCGCTTCTGCCCCAGCCGGTCGTCCCCGCCTTGAACGCCAGTCCGTCGCCCGCCGCTCCCGCGACCTCCCTCCAGCCGCAGCGCGAGGCGATCACCGCCGCCTGGACCGCCGATGAAACCGAGCGCGTCCACGCGTTGCTGGCGCAGGCGCGCCAGCCCGACGCCGACCGCGCCGCCATCCAGGCCACCGCCGCCGACCTGGTGCGCCGGGTCCGCGCCCGCGCGCAGGACCAGGGTGCGATCGAGGCCTTCATGCAGCAGTACGACCTCGGCAGCGAGGAAGGCGTGCTGCTGATGTGCGTGGCCGAGGCGCTGCTGCGCATTCCGGACCAGGACACGGCCGATGCGCTGATCCGCGACAAGCTCGGCGAGGCCAACTGGCGCAAGCACATGGGCCAGTCGGATTCGGTCCTGGTCAATGCGTCCACCTGGGGCCTGATGCTGACCGGGCATCTGGTCGATCTGGCCGACGACACCAAGCGCAACGTCCACAACGCGTTCCAGCGCCTGATCGGCCGCGTCGGCGAGCCGGTGATCCGGCTCGCGGTGCGCCAGGCGATGCGGATCATGGGCCACCAGTTCGTCATGGGTCGCACGATCGGCGAAGCGCTGACGCGCTCGCGCAAGGGCGCCAATGCCGCCTACCGCTATTCGTTCGACATGCTCGGCGAGGCCGCGCTGACCCAGGCCGACGCCGACCGCTATCTGAAGGCCTACCGCGATGCGATCGATGCGATCGGCCGCACGGGGCCGTTCGAGGACGCGATCACCGCGCCGTCGATCTCGGTCAAGCTCTCGGCGCTGCACCCGCGCTACGAACACGCCAAGCGCGACCGCGTGCTGGCCGAACTCGCGCCGCGCCTGCGCGACCTGGCCCAGCGCGCGAAGGGCTACCGCATCGGCCTGACCGTCGATGCCGAGGAAGCCGATCGCCTAGAACTCTCGCTCGACGTCATCGAGGCCGCCTGGTCCGATGCCTCGCTGGCCGGCTGGGACGGCTTCGGCATCGTCGTGCAGGCCTACCAGAAGCGTGCGCCGTTCGTGATCGACTGGATCGCCGCCCTCGCCCGCGCGCATGGCCGCCGCATCCCGGTGCGCCTGGTCAAGGGCGCGTACTGGGACAGCGAGGTCAAGCGCGCCCAGGTGGAAGGCCACCCGGGCTATCCGGTGTTCACCCGCAAGCCCAACACCGACGTCAGCTATCTCGCCAATGCGCGCCGCCTGCTGTCGGCGACCGATGCGATCTATCCGATGTTCGCGACCCACAACGCGCACACCATCGCCGCCGTGCACCGCATGGCGACGACGCTGCTGCCGGCTGCCGGCGGCGCCAAGCCCTACGAGTTCCAGAAGCTGCACGGCATGGGCGACGACCTCTACGCCGAGGTCATCCCGGCCAATCGCCTCGACGTGGCCTGCCGCGTCTACGCACCGGTCGGCTCGCACGAGGACCTGCTGCCGTACCTGGTGCGGCGCCTGCTCGAGAACGGCGCCAACTCCAGCTTCGTCAACCGCATCAGCGACGAGGACGTCGCGATCGACGACCTGATCCGCGATCCGGTCGAGGTCGTGTCCGGTTTCGAATCGATCCCCCACCCCCGCATTCCGCTGCCGGTCGATCTCTACCGCAGCCAGTCGCACGACAGGAGCAATTCCATGGGCGTCAATCTCGCCAACGACGCGCAGCTCGCCGCACTCGCCGAGCAGATCCAGGCCCATGCCGGCCCATGGACCGCCGGCCCGCTGGTGCCGGGGGCGAGCACGGGTGGCGACACCATCGACGTTGCCAGCCCCGCCGACCGCCGCGTGCGCGTGGGCCAGTGGCAGGCCGCCGACACCGCCACCGTCGAGCAGGCGCTGCGCAACGCGACCGACGCACATGCCGACTGGAACGCGATGCCCGCCGCTTCGCGCGCGGCGATCCTCGAGCACGCCGCCGACCTGCTGGAAGCGCGCACGCCCGAATACATCGCGATGTGCACGCGCGAAGCCGGCAAGACCATCCCCGACGGCGTGGCCGAAGTGCGCGAGGCCGTGGATTTCCTGCGCTACTACGCCGGCGAGGCGCGTCGTCTGTTCATCGTCGAGGCGCTGCCCGGCCCGACGGGCGAGTCCAACAGCCTGCAGCTTTCGGGCCGCGGCGTGTTCGTGTGCATCAGCCCGTGGAACTTCCCGCTGGCGATCTTCGCCGGCCAGATCGCCGCCGCGCTCGCCGCGGGCAACACCGTCATCGCCAAGGCCGCCGAGCAGACCACGCTGGTCGGCCACGCCGCGGTCAAGCTGCTGCACGAAGCCGGCGTGCCGGAAGCCGTGCTGCAGTACGTGCCGGGCGATGGCGCGAGCGTCGGCGCCGCGCTGACCTCGGATGCGCGCGTGGCCGGCGTGGTGTTCACCGGCTCGAACGCGACCGCGCTGGCGATCAACCGCGCGCTCGCCGCGCGCGACGGCGCGATCGGCACGCTGATCGCCGAGACCGGCGGCCAGAACGCGCTGATCGCCGACTCCTCCGCGCTGCCCGAGCAGCTGGTCAAGGACGCGCTGGGTTCGGCGTTCACCTCGGCCGGGCAGCGCTGCTCGGCCGCGCGCGTGCTGTTCGTGCAGGACGACATCGCCGACAAGGTGCTGGAGATGCTGGCCGGCGCGATGCAGGAGCTCAGCGTCGGCGACCCGGCGCTGCTGTCGACCGACGTCGGCCCGGTGATCGACGCCGACGCGCTGCGCATGCTCGACGCGCACGCCGAGCGCATGGCCAGCGAAGCGCGCCTGATCGCGACCACGCCGGTCGGCGAGGCCTCCGCGCACGGCACGTTCTTCGCGCCGCGTGCGTGGGAACTGCAGTCGCTGTCGCAGCTGCAGCGCGAGAACTTCGGCCCGGCGCTGCACGTGATCCGCTGGAAGGCCAGCGAGCTCGACGCGGTGATCGACGCGATCAACAACACCGGCTACGGCCTCACGCTGGGCATCCACTCGCGCATCGACGAGACGGTCGAGACGATTACGTCGCGCGCGCGCGTCGGCAACGTCTACGTCAACCGCAACCAGATCGGCGCCGTCGTCGGCGTGCAGCCCTTCGGCGGCCAGCGCCTGTCGGGCACCGGCCCCAAGGCCGGCGGCTCGCATTACCTGCCGCGTTTCACCACCGAGAAGACCGTGACCATCAACACCACGGCGGCCGGCGGCAACGCGTCGCTGCTGACGCTCGGCGAGTAAGCGCCCGCGATGTGGCCGGCATGCGCCGGCCGCATCCGACGCAGTGTTCTTCCCGTGGCGCCGCGATCTGCGCGTGCGTCCGCTAGCATCGTCCGCTTCCTTCGTAGCCGCCGGCCCCGATGGCCTTCGACGCCTTTGCCCTGATCCTGGCGATGCTCGCGCTGGGCATGCTGTTCGCCCGGCTGCGGGTGATGCCCGCCAATGCCGCCGAGGTGCTCAACCTCGTCGTGCTCTACGTCTGCCTGCCGGCCGCGGTGCTGGTGCACGTGCCGAAGCTCACGTTCGACGCGACCTTGCTGGGCGTCGCCGCGACGCCCTGGCTGCTCGCGGTCGCGACGCTCGCACTGGTGCTGCCGCTGGCGCGCTGGCTGCGGTTCCGGCGCGACGAAACCGCGGTGTTGCTGCTGTGCGTGGCGCTGTGCAACAGCAGCTTCATCGGCTATCCGATGATCGCGGCGCTGCTCGGCGCGGACGCGGTCGCCTACGCCGTGGTCTACGACCAGTTCGGCACGTTCGTCCTGCTGTCGACGTTCGGCCTGACGATTCTCGCGCGCTACAGCGGCGACACGCCGCCGGGCTGGCGCGACATCGCGCGGCGCATCGTGCGGTTTCCACCGGTGTGGGCACTGCTGCTGGGCCTGACGCTGATGCCGGCCGCGCCGCCGGCGTGGATCGCCTCTGCGCTGGAGAATCTCGCCGGCGCGCTGCTGCCGCTGGTGATGCTGGCGGTCGGGCTGTCGATCCAGCTGCGCATGCCCCGCGACGAACTCCGCCCGCTGGCGACGGGCCTGGTGCTGAAGCTGCTGGTGATGCCGGCGATCGCGCTGCCGCTGTCGCTGCTGTTCGGCATGTCGGGGACGATGCTGCAGGCGAACGTGCTGGAGTCGGCGATGCCGAGCATGATCACCGCCGCTGCGCTGGCGATCGCCGCGGGTCTCGCGCCGCGGCTGGCGGCGGCCCTGGTCGGCTACGGGATCCTGCTGTCGCTGGTGACCCTGCCGGCATGGGCGTGGGTGCTGGGGCGGTTCGTGTAACGGCGACGACGCCGATCCGCGGGGATGGGTTCGCTGTGCCCTACCCATCCTACGAGAGCCTGCGCGTTCGACACGTCGCTGGATGCGCTTCGACGAAGACGCCGGAACGCCCACAAAAAAGCCCCGCCGGAGCGGGGCTTTTTCGTGTCGCGATGTCGCGTGGATCAGAAGCGATACTGCGCCGACACGCCGAACAGGTTGGCGTCGCCGTCGAAGTTGCCGGCCACGCGGCTGCCGCCGCTGGTGGTGTCGATCTTCGGATCGCGCGGTGCGATGTGCGTGTACGCGAAGTTCACGTCGAACGCATCGCTGAGCATCCAGGTCGCGCCGACCGAGTAGAAGATGCGGTTCGCGTCGGGCAGGCGCGGGGTGCGGTGCTCGAGGCTGGTCGGGGTTTCGTCGTACGCGGCGCCGCCACGCAGCTTCCAGCTGTCGTTGAGCTTGAACTCGGCGCCGACGGCGGCGAAGTACGTGTCCTTCCACTCGAAGGGCTCGACCGAATCCGGATCCGGGTTGTCGAACTGGATACGGACTTCGCGCAGCGAGGACCAGTCGGTCCGGGCGTAGGTGGCCGACAGCTGCAGCGCGTCGGTGACCTGCCAGGCGCCACCGATGTTGAGGATCGACGGCGTGGTCAGTTCGGCGAACACGGTGCCGTCCTTGAACAGCGCCGAGGTGGCGGCGCTCGAGCCGAACACGGCTTCGACGTTGCCCGGCACGGTCCAGTCGGCGGTGCCGGTCAGCTCGTAATCGATCTCGGAGCGGTAGCTGACGCCGATCGACACGTTGTCGGTCGGACGCAGGTTCGCGCCGAGGACGTAGCCGAAGCCGTTGTCGTCGCCCTGCACGACCGCCAGACCGTCGGCGGCCTGCGGACGCGCGAACGGCAGCGGACGGGTCGCCGGGTTCGCGAACAGCAGCGAACCGAAGTCGACGGCCTTCGACAGGGTGACGTCGGCGCGCGAGGCGATCACGCCCAGGCCCACCGAGAAGCGGTCGGTGATGTCGATCGCGCCGGACAGGGTCAGATCGATGACCTTCACGTCCGACGTCTGCGCGGCGTAGCGGCCGACCCAGCCGGCGTCGTATTCAGTCTTCAGACCGAACGGCGCGCTGACCATGGCGCCGACCGCGGTGCCGTTGTCGAACTTGTGCACGACCGAGAACGCGGGGATCGGGGTCACGTCGCCGGCGTTGCCGCCGTTGCTGCCGGTGAGCGGACGGCCGAGGGCGTCGGTGCCGCTGCCCTGGAATTCATAGTTGAGGTCGATGACGGTCAGGTCGGCCTGCACCGTGGTGCCTTCGAACTGGGTCATCACGGCCGGGTTGTTGGTCACGACCGAGCTGTCGCCGGTCTTCGCGGCGGTGCCGGCGAAGGCGCTGCCCATCGACTTGACGCTGTTTTCCTTGAGCTGGAAGCCGGCCGCCTGGGCCTGGCCTGCGAATGCCAGCGCGGCGGCGATGCCGACGGCCAGAACGGTGCTCTGCATGTAGCGGGGGGTGGTAGCCATGTGTCGCGTTCTCTCCCAAACAGGTGTTGTTGTGATGCTGCGCCTGGCGTGGACGGGTCCCCTCCGTCCGCCACCACCTGTCGGAATTCCCCTCCCGAACGCGCGTAGCGGGGCGCACTATACCGTACGATTGCGTGTGGAAAACTTGCTGCGATGCGGCATTCGCGGCACCGCATCCCACGCGCTTTACCGGCCCTGCGACGGCCCTCGACAATGGCCGCCCGATGTTCGTCTCCATCCCCAACCGCCATGCCCGCACCCCGTTCCGCTGGGCGGTGCCGATGCTGTGCGCGTTGCTCTGGCTGACGTTCCTGTGGGCCAGTACGCGCTCGGCGAACGAGCACTACACGCTGCTGCTCGACTGGGGCGCGCTCTACGGCGGGCCGGTCGGCACCGACGGCACGCACGCGAACTGGGTGGATGCCGGTCCCTGGCTGCGCCTGGTGACCGCGCTGTTCCTGCATGCCGACTGGGCGCACCTGCTCGGCAACCTGGTGTTCCTGCTGATCTTCGGCCTGCCGGCCGAGCGGCTGATGGGGGCGTGGCGGCTGCTGGTGCTCTTCGTCGTGGGCGGCGCGCTGGCCAACCTGTCGGCGGTGCTGGCGATCGGTGCGCCCGACCGGCTGATCATCGGCGCGAGCGGCGCGGTGTCGGCGCTGATCGGCGCGTACCTGGCGTTGTTTCCGCGGGCGCGGCTCGGCGTGGTGGTGCCGCTGGGCCTGTTCCTCGAATTCGTCCGCGCGCCGGCCTCGCTGCTGATCGGCATCTGGGCGGTGCTGCAGGTGTTCTTCGCCTACATCGGCCCGGCCTACGGTGCGGTCGCGTGGACCGCGCATCTGGCCGGCTTCCTGTTCGGCGTGGTGTTCGCGCTGGTCTCGCGTCATGCGATCGGCCAGCGGTTGCGCCGGCTCAAGGGCTATTGAGCCGCGCTCTATAATCATAATCGACGCATGACAGGCAAGACGCTCTACCGGGTCACCTTCCTCAGCCACGGCAAGGTCTACGCGCTGTACGCGCGCCAGGTCGAGAGCGGACGGCTGTGGGGCTTCGTCGAAGTCTCGGACCTGGTGTTCGACATCCACGACGGCCTGGTCGTCGATCCCACCGAAGAACGCCTGCGCGACGAGTTCGCCGGTACCCGCACCCTGCACCTGCCGATGCAGAGCGTGTTGCGGGTGGAAGAGGTCGAGAAGAAGGGACCGTCGGCGATCCGCGACGCGACCACCGGCGAGGCCGTGGTCACGCCGTTCCCGGTGCCCGCCCGGCCGCGCTGAGACGCCGCGTTACACTCGTCGGCCCACGCGGCCATCGCGCGCGGACTGCGATGCTGGCCCCACTTTCCGTCACCCGGGCCCACGGCCCAAGGCAACGATGACCACTCCCCAGGCACTGCTCGACACCCACGGCCCACGCGAATCGATGGAGTACGACGTCGTCGTCGTGGGCGCAGGCCCCGGCGGACTGGCGACCGCGATCCGGCTCAAGCAGCTGGCCGCCGAAGCGGGCCGCGAGGTGTCGGTGTGCGTGCTGGAGAAGGGGTCCGAGCCGGGCGCACACATCCTGTCGGGCGCGATCATCGATCCGCGTGCGCTGACCGAACTGATCCCGGACTGGAAAGAGAAAGGCGCGCCGCTGAAGCAGGCGGTCACCCGCGACGAATTCCTGTTCCTCGACGAGACCGGCGCCAAGTCCACGCCGGACTTTTTCCTGCCCGACTGCTTCAAGAACCACGGCAACTACATCATCAGCCTCGGCGCCCTGGTGCGCTGGCTGGCCACGCAGGCCGAATCGCTGGGCGTGGAGATCTTCCCCGGCTTCGCCGCCGCCGAGGTGCTCTACGCCGACGACGGCCACGTGCGCGGCGTCGCGACCGGCAACCTCGGCATCGGCAAGGACGGACAGCCGACGGCCGAGTTCCAGCTCGGCATGGAGCTGCTCGCGAAGTACACGATCTTCGCCGAAGGTTCGCGCGGCCAGCTCGGCCGCGAACTGATCACGAAGTTCGCGCTGGACGCGGGCCGCGATCCGCAGAGCTACGGCCTCGGCATCAAGGAGCTGTGGCAGGTCGATCCGGCGAAGCACGAGCCGGGCCTGGTGGTGCACACCGCCGGCTGGCCGCTGACCGACGACACCTACGGCGGCTCGTTCCTGTATCACGCCGAAGACGGCAAGGTCGCGATCGGCCTGGTGGTCGGGCTCGACTACAGGAATCCGTGGCTGAGCCCGTTCGAGGAGTTCCAGCGTTTCAAGACGCATCCGGCGATCCGCAAGTACTTCGAAGGCGGCAAGCGCATCGGCTACGGCGCGCGCTCGATCACCGCCGGCGGCCTGCTGTCGATCCCGAAGCTGGTGTTCCCGGGCGGCGCGTTCGTCGGCTGCGAGGCCGGCACGCTCAACGCCAGCCGCATCAAGGGCAGCCACGCGGCGATCAAGACCGGCATGCTCGCCGCCGAGGCCGCGTTCGCCGCGCTCGGCGAGGACCGCAGCGGCGACGAGCTGGCCGCGTATCCGGTCGCGTTCGAGGCCAGCTGGCTGCACGCCGAGCTGTCGCAGTCGAAGAACTTCAAGCAGTGGTTCAAGAAGGGCCGCACCACCGCCACGCTGATGACCGGCATCGAACAGTGGCTGCTGCCGAAGCTCGGCATGCGCGTGCCGCCGTGGACGATCCATCGCGACAAGCCCGACCACGCCTGCCTGGAACCCGCCGCGCAGCACACGAAGATCGCCTACCCGAAGCCCGACGGCGCGCTGACCTTCGACCGTCTGAGTTCGGTGTACCTGTCGAGCACCAACCACGATGAGGACCAGCCCGCGCACCTGACGCTCAAGGATGCCTCGGTGCCTGTCGACGTGAACCTGGCGACATACGCCGGTCCCGAGGCGCGCTACTGTCCGGCCGCGGTCTACGAATACCTCGACGGTCCCGACGGCCCGTTCCTGCGGATCAACGCGCAGAACTGCGTGCACTGCAAGACCTGCGACATCAAGGATCCGACCCAGAACATCGTCTGGGTCGCGCCGCAGGGCGGCGGCGGACCGAACTACGCCGGGATGTGAGCGGCCGTCGGCTTTCCGGCCGGCCGCCGCAGCAGCATTCTTGAAAACCTGCCCGTATACTCGGGCGCAGCTGTGGCTGCATGCCATGTCGCCAAGGGTGTTTCGTGCGTAATTACGATCTCGAATTCCTCAAGCGTTTCTCGATGGTGTTGGGTTTCCTGACCATCGTGACGCTCGGACTGATGCTCGGCGCGTGGTATCTGCACAAGTCGCTGCCGACGGATGTGCCGCCGAACGTCGCCAAGCGCACCGAAGCGCGGATCGCGCCGGTCGGCGCGGTCTATGCCGGTGCGACCGGTGCGGCTTCGCAGGCAGCGGCCACGGCCGCAGCCGCGGCGGCCGCCGCCGCGCAGGTCGCCTACGGCGGCACGCTCGACGGTTCGGTGATCTACCAGAACCTGTGCGCGGGCTGCCACACCTCGGGCGCCGGTGGCGCGCCGACGCTCGACCACCAGCACTGGGACGCCCGCGTCGCCCAAGGCACCGAAACGCTGTACCGCCACTCGATCGAGGGCTTCACCGGCGCGGCCGGCGTGATGCCCGCGCGCGGCGGCAACCCGGCGCTCAGCGACGAGCAGATGCACGCCGCGGTCGACTGGATGGTCGACAACCTTAAGTAACGTTCGCCGGGTGCAGTGCCCGCCCCAGACGCCGCCTTCCGGGCGGCGTCGTCGTGTCAGGCCGCCGAGGCCGATGGAGATGTTCCCGATGCCGCTGCCGAACCGACCCGCCCGCCTGTTGCCAGGCCTGCTGGCCTGCGCCCTGCTCGCCGCCTGTCGCGCGACGGCGCCTGCCCCGGCGACCTCGCCGGTCGTCGATGCGCCCGGGGCTGCGGTCACGGTGCGCGACGTGGTCGTCGACGGCCGCGTGACCGGCGCGTTCGCCGAGGGCCTGGGCGGCTGGTTCCTGCAGGCCGCCACGCCGGCGCGCGACGGGCCGGCCGCGGTCTTCGTCGAGGCGCTCGACGGCATGGCCGTCCCTGCGGCCGGCGCCCACGTCCGGGTGCGCGGCACGCTGCGCAGCCTCGACGGCCTGCCGACCCTGCAGCCAGCCCGTGTCGACACACTCGCCACGCCGGCGCTGACGCCGCTGCGGCTGGCCGGCGCGCCCGACGACTGGTCCAGGCTGGCCGGCCAGTGGGTGCGGATCGACGCGCCGCTGACCGTCAGCGGCCAGCACGACCGCGCGCGTCGCGGCACCCTGGTCGCCAGCTTCGACGGCCGCCTCTACGTGCCGAGCGAAATCGGCTGGCCGGGCGCGCAGGCCGCGATGGTCGAGGCCGCCAATGCCGACCGACGCATCCTGCTCGACGACGGCCGCGACGACGCGCCCGCTGACGGTGCGCCCTGGTACCTGCCCGAGACCGCGCGCGCGTTGCGCAGCGGCAGTGTGCTGACCGGCGTCGAAGGCATCGTCGATCACCGCCACGGCGACTGGCGCCTGCAGCTGACCGCGCCGGTCGCGGTGGCGCCGGCGCCGCGGCCTGCACCGCCGCAGGTGGACGGCGACGTGCGCATCGCCGCGTTCAATCTGGAAAACCTGTTCAACGGCGACGGCCGTGGCGGCGGATTTCCGACCGCGCGGGGCGCCGAGACGCCGGCGGCCTACGCGCGCCAGCTCGAAGGCCTGGTGGCGACCATCACCGCGCTCGACGTCGACGTGGCCGCGTTGATGGAACTGGAGAACGACGGCTACGGCCCGGATTCGAGCATCGCCCAGCTGGTCGACGCGCTCAACGCCGCCGGTCCGGCGCGCGACTGGCGCTTCGTCGGCGCTGGCGAGGGGCCGGGCAGCGACTCGATCCGTGTCGGCCTGATCTACCGGGACACGCGCGTGCGTCCGCAGGGCGCGCCGGCCACGCTCGGCGGCGGCCCGTTCGAACGGTCGAGCCGGGTGCCGCTGGCCCAGACTTTCATGCCGGTGCGCGGCGGCCGGCCCGACGGTGCGGATTTCAGCGTGGTCGCCGTGCACTTCAAGTCCAAGGGCTGCGGCAGCGCCGATGGCGCCGACGCGGACCGCGGCGACGGCCAGGCCTGCTGGAATGCGACGCGTACCGAATCGGCGCGCCGCGTGCTCGACTGGCTGGCGCGCATGCCCACCGGGCGCAGCGAACGCGTCGCGGTGGTCGGCGACTTCAACGCCTATGCGCGCGAAGATCCGCTGCGCCTGTTCTACGACGCGGGCTGGCGCGATCCCTTCGCCGACGCGTCGAAGGCGCCGCCGCACAGCTTCGTGTTCGACGGGCAGGCCGGGCGCCTGGACCATGCACTGCTGAGCCCCGCACTGGCCGCGCGCGTGGCCGGCGCGGCGAAGTGGCACACCAATGCCGACGAACCGGCGGACATGCGCGAACGCGAGGCCGCCGGTCCCTGGCGCAGTTCGGACCACGACCCGCTGGTGGTGGGACTGCGCCTGCGCGCCCGCTGAGCGACGCGGGCCGGCGCGTGCCATGCGCCCGCCCGACGGCGCGGCGCGGCGCGGCGGGTGCTGCGGGCGGGTCGTGAGACGGCGACAGTCCCGTCGCAGGCGCCCCGGTATCATGCGGGCATGACGTCCCCCACGTTCCCCACGCAATCCGGCCCGCTGGTGCTGCCCGGTCCCGCCGGCGACCTCGAAGCCGCCATCGACCTGCCCGACGCGGACGTGGCGGCCCTGCCGCTCCTCGTCGTGGTCTGCCATCCGCTGCCCACCGAGGGCGGCACGATGCACAACAAGGTCGTCACGATGGTCGCGCGCACGCTGCGCGAACTCGGCGCGGCCGCGGTGCGCTTCAACTTCCGCGGCACCGGCGCGTCCGGCGGCACCTACGACAACGGCACCGGCGAGACCGATGACCTGGCCGCCGTGGTCGAGTGGGTGCGCCGCGAGCGGCCCGGCCACGCGCTGTGGCTCGCCGGTTTCAGCTTCGGCGCCTACGTCTCCCTGCGCGCGAGCGATGCGCTGCAACCCGACGCGCTGATCTCGGTGGCGCCGCCGGCCGGCCGCTGGGATTTCGAGTCGATCGTGCTGCCGACCTGTCCGTGGCTGGTGATCCAGGGTGAGGCCGACGAGATCGTCGATCCGCAGGCCGTCTACGACTGGCTCGAGGACAGCGAGGCGCAGGCCGAACTGGTCCGCATGCCCGAGACCAGCCACTTCTTCCATCGCCGCATGATCGATCTGCGCGGCGTGGTCCGGCACTGGGCCGAACCGCACCTGCCGCAGGCCGCGGGTTGATGCGCGCGGTGCCGATCCGGGCGCACGCGCCCCGGACGCCTTGCGCATGAGCGCCCTGCCGACCCCGACCGAACGCTACGCCGCCGGCGTCGCGCGCGGCGACTGGCAGGCCGACCCCGCGCAGCAGCCCGCGCTGGTCGAACTCGACCGCCTGCATGCCGCGCTGATCCAGCCGCCGGCGCGACGCGGCATGCTCGGCCGCCTGTTCGGCCGGGACGACGCGCCCGACGTGCCGGCCGGCCTGTACCTGTGGGGCGGCGTGGGGCGCGGCAAGACCTTCATGATCGACCTGTTCCACGACGGCCTGCCCCTGGAAGTCCTTCGGAGCGAAAGTCCGACTGACGCCCCTCGCCCCACCGGGAGCGGGGCGGACCGTTCGCAGAGCGATGGGCGTGGCGAGGGCGACGCGCCAGTCGCCCCGGCCGACGCAGCGCCGCCTGGCAAACGCAGACCCCAGGCCGCCCCCGATCCGAAACTCGGCCGCAAGCGCCGCACGCATTTCCACCGCTTCATGCGGGAGGTCCATGCGGCGCTGCGCGTGCACGCCGGCGAGCGCGACCCGCTCGCGGCGATCGTGCGCGGCTGGCGCGATGCCGGCCTGCGCGTGCTGGTGCTCGACGAATTCTTCGTCAGCGACATCGGCGATGCGATGCTGCTCGCGCGCCTGCTCGACCGCATGTTCGCCGACGGCATCGTGCTGGTCACCAGCTCCAACGTCGATCCGCAGGATCTCTACCGCGACGGCCTGCAGCGCGCGCGCTTCCTGCCCGCCATCGCGCTTTTGCAGCAGCATTGCCGGGTCGTGCACCTGCGCAGCGACACCGACTACCGCATGCGCGCCCTGACCCGTTCGCCGGTGTACCGCACGCCGCTCGATGCCGACGCCGACGTCTGGCTCGACACGCGCTGGCACGAGCTGGGCGGCGACGACGACCACCGCGACGCCGGCGTCGAGATCGACGGCCGCCGCATCTGCGTCCGCGCCCGCACGCCGGGCATGGCCTGGTTCGATTTCGACGCGCTGTGCGAAGGCCCGCGCGGCGCCAGCGACTACATCCAGGTCGCCACCGAGTTCCACACCGTACTGCTGGGCAGCATCCCGCGGATGGACGCCACCCGCGACGATGCCGCGCGCCGCTTCGTGACGCTGATCGACGAGCTCTACGACCGCAACGTCAACCTGGTCTGCACCGCCGCCGCCGAGCCGCCGGCGCTCTACGACGGCGAGCGCCTGACCGGCGCGTTCGAGCGCACCGCCTCGCGTCTGATCGAGATGCGCAGCGCCGAGTACCTGCAGCGCGAACACCGCGGCTGAGGTCCCGGCCGCCCGCGGCCTACCGCCCTGCCCTGCGCCCTGCCCCGCGCCCTGCCCCGCGCAGGCCTCGCGCTGGGCCGGCATCCCGGCCGCCGCCCGCCGCGCCGGGGTCCGGAATCGGTGAAAAAAAGTCGCGGCCGGGCTTGCCCTTCGCACCCCGATCTGCATCGCCGGCCCCGCCGGCGGGGCTTGACGAACGCCGATGCCCGTCCCGATGCGGCTTGGCGCCTGTTCACTACATTTAGCGTTGACGCTGTCGGGGCACCCCACTATCTTGGGTCCCGTCGGTTCCGCGGACCCCAAGGGGCTGTGGATTAAAACGGGAAGCCGGTGACGCCTCGCGCCACTCCGGCACTGCCCCGCAGCGGTAATTGGGAACGAACCCGCCACCAGCACTGGAGCGATCCGGGAAGCGGCGGGAGAGGAGAAGGCGCTGCCTTCGTGCCCATGAGTCCGAAGACCTGCCGACAGCCGCGTGGCGCACACCACGCGGTGCCGGCTGCGGACGTCCCGTGGGGGGCGGGTTTGCGGAGTGGGAGCGATGGCGCCGTGCGCCCGAATCGCGAGTCCTGCGACGCCGCCCACCGACCCTTGGATCACGCCACAGCCGCCGGACCCGACGTGGGCGGGCCGGTCGTGTGCGCGAATGCACTGGAAGAGAGAGGACGCATGACCAGCCACGAGACCGTCGCGACCGGCACCCCGGACGCCGCAGACGCCACACCCGACACCGCCGCCACCCCCATTGCCGCTGCGCCGCCCGCCGTCGAACCCGACGACGCGGTGCCGCCTCCCCCGAGTGCCGCCATGAACACCGCAATTGCAGAAGTCGCCGACCCCGATGCCGGCGTGTCCAACTGGATCACCAAGGAAGCCGGCAACCGCCGCATTCCCTACGACCGTGCGCGCCTGGAGCGCAGCATCGACCGTACCCATGCCGAGTTCCCGCAGCTCGACATCGCCGACTACAAGCGCAGCGTGTTCGGCTTCGTCGAGCGCAAGGACGCCGTCAACGCCGACGACCTCACCGACCATCTGATCCGCGAGGCCGAGGCCCGCGTCGATGTCACCGCGCCGGAGTGGGAGTTCTTCGCCGCCCGCCTGTACCTGCACCGCCTGTACAAGCGCGCCAGCCGCAACCGCTTCTACGATGCCGAGCAGAAGTACGGCTCCTACGTCGGCCTGCAGGAGTCGCTGGCCGATCGCAACATCTACTCGAACGACATCCTGCGCGCCTACTCCAAGGAAGAGCTGCAGGAAGCCGGCCGCATGATCGAGGCCGAGCGCGACAAGTTGTTCGCCTACAACGGCCTGTACCTGCTGGCCACGCGCTACCTCGCCACCGACACCTCGCGCGCCGTGTTCGAGCTGCCGCAGGAGCGCTGGCTGACCATCGCCCTGTACCTGATGCAGAACGAGACCAAGGGCGGCCGCGAGCGCCGCATGCAGCTCGTCGGCGAGGCCTACTGGGCGCTGTCGAACCTGTACATGACCGTCGCCACGCCCACGCTGCAGAACGCCGGCAAGGTCGGCGGCCAGCTATCGTCGTGCTTCATCGACACCGTCGACGATTCGCTGCAGGGCATCTACGACTCCAACACCGACATCGCCCGCGTCTCCAAGGGCGGCGGCGGCGTGGGCGCGTACATGGGTTACGTGCGCTCGTCCGGTTCGGCGATCCGCGGCGTGCCGAATTCCTCCGGCGGCGTGGTGCCGTGGATCAAGCAGCTCAACAACACCGCCGTGTCGGTGGACCAGCTGGGCCAGCGCAAGGGCGCGGTCGCGGTCTACCTCGACATCTGGCACCGCGACATCGAGAACTTCCTCGACCTGCGGCTCAACAACGGCGACCAGCGCCTGCGCGCGCACGACGTGTTCACCTCGATCTGCATCCCCGACATCTTCATGGAAGCCGTCGACCGTCGCGGCGACTGGTACCTGTTCGACCCGCACGAGGTCCACAAGATCAAGGGCTGGCACCTGCAGGACTTCTTCGACGAGAAGAAGGGTGATCCGAATGGCAGCTTCCGCCGTCGTTACGAAGAAGTCGTCGCCGACGAGCGCATCTCGCGCAAGACCGTCAAGGCGATCGACATCTTCAAGCGCGTAATGGTGAGCCAGCTCGAGACCGGCAACCCCTTCATGTTCTACCGCGACGAAGTGAACCGGAAGAACCCGAACAAGCACGTCGGCCGTGTGTACTCGTCGAATCTCTGCACCGAGATTCTGCAGAACATGAGCCCGACGAAAATGATGCAGGAGATCATCTCCGGCAACCAGATCGTCACCACCAAGCAGGCCGGCGACTTCGTCGTCTGCAACCTGTCGTCGGTGAACCTGGGCCGCGCGGTCGTGCCGCAGGCCGGCCAGAGCGATCTGATCACCGACGTGCTCGAGCGTCTGATCCCGATCCAGGTGCGCATGCTCGACAACGTGATCGATCTCAACATGCTGCCCGTGCCGCAGGCCACGATCACCAACCAGAAGTACCGGGCGATCGGTCTGGGCACCTTCGGCTGGCATCACCTGCTGGCGCAGAAGGGTATCCAGTGGAACGACGCGCAGGCCGAGGACTTCAGTGATTCGCTCTACGAGCGCATCAACTTCCTCACCGTGCAGGCCAGCATGGAACTCGCCAAGGAAAAGGGCGCCTACCCGGTGTTCGCCGGCAGCGACTGGCACACCGGCGCGTACTTCAGTGACCGCAGCTACAACTCGCCCGAGTGGATGGACCTCGCCGCGCAGGTCGGCGTCAACGGCATGCGCAACGGCTGGCTGATGGCGGTCGCCCCGAACATGTCCACCGCGCAGATCGCAGGCAGCACGGCGTCGATCGACCCGATCTACTCCGCGTTCTATTACGAAGAGAAGAAGGACTACCGTCGCCCGGTGGCCGCGCCCGGCCTGTCGCTCGAGACCTGGCCCTACTACGAGAAGGGCGCCTACAAGGTCGACCAGTTCGCCTCGGTGCGCCAGAACGCGCGTCGCCAGCGTCACGTCGACCAGGCAATCAGCTTCAACTTCTACGTGCCCAGCACCATCCCCGCGCGCACCCTGCTCGACCTGCACATGACCGCGTGGAACCTCGGCATGAAGACCACGTACTACGTGCGTTCGAACGACATCGACATCGCCGAGTGCGAGTGGTGTTCCAGCTGAGGTAGCGCCACCCGACAGGGCTCGGAGTCGTTTTTCGGCCGATCGCGTTGAGTACGCGCGCGGTCGACCCCCGAAAACACGACTCCGACCCCGTTCGCGCGGTGCCCCACCGCGCGACGCTTTGAAAGCCTGCACTCGCGCGATCCCCGCATCGCGCGAGCTTCAAGAAACAGCAAGGTGTCAGAGTCACTTTCCGGACGCGCCGCATCGGCTGACGGAACGTCCACGAGCCGGAAAGTGACTCCGACACCGTCGCGCGATCCCTCACCGCGCGAGACTTTTCCGTCGCGCGATTCGACGTCGCGCGAGACTTCAGACACGAGAAACCGCACATGGCCGTTACGTCCACACCGCTCGACCGCATCAAGATCCTCGAGCCGCGTCATCCCAACCGCTCGACCGGCATCATCAACGGCCAGACCAGCGGCATCCTCAACTGGAACGACATTCCGTATCCGTCGTTCTACCGCGCCTACAAGGAACTCTCGACCAACTTCTGGATTCCGGACGAGGTCGACATGAAGGGCGACGCCAAGCAGTACGGCGAGCTCTCGGCGCGTGAGAAGAACGCCTACGATTCGATCATCGGCCTGCTGGCCACACTGGATTCGCCGCAGACGCGCTTCATCTACAACGTCGCCGAATACATCACCGACCCGGCCGCGCACGCCAACGCCGCGATCATCGGCCAGCAGGAAGTGATCCACAACGAGAGCTACAGCTACGTGCTGGCCTCGATCGCGGGCCTGGCCGACCAGAACCGCGTGTTCGAACTCGCGCGCACGCATCCCACGATCATCGCGCGCAACCAGCCGATCATGGATTCGTACAACGACTTCATGCGCGAGCGCTCGGCCGAAACGCTGATCCGCTCGCTGGTGCAGTCGTCGATCCTCGAAGGCATCAACTTCTATTCCGGCTTCGCGTACTTCTACAACCTGGTCCGCCAGAACCGGATGACCGGCACCGGCAAGATCATCAGCTTCATCAACCGCGATGAACTGGCGCACAGCAAGTTCATCAGCGAACTGATCCGCGCCATCGTCGGCGAAAACCAGTCGCTGCAGGGCGACCAGCTCACCCAGTACGTGCACGACGCCTTCGAACACGCCATCGAACTCGAAACCCGCTGGACGAGTGAGGTGCTCGACGGCATCGACGGCATCGACGTCGACGAGATGGTCCGCTACGTGAAGTACCGCGCCAACAAGATGGCCGGCATGCTGGGTATCGAGAAGCTGTATTCCGACACCACCGACAACGTGATGCCGTGGATCAAGGCCTACGCCGACAACTTCACCGAGACCAAGACCGACTTCTTCGAGATGCGGAACGCGTCGTACAAGAAAACGAATTCGGATAACGGGTTCGACGATCTCTGATTCGGGAACTACCAGAGCTTCTCTGTCATTCCACTCTTCAAGTACGGGGGCACCATGAGCAAGCGATTGGATCCGCGCATCTCGTCTAGTCGCATGCGACTGGAGAACCCGTACGCCCACATGGAAGAGATTGCGGAGTGCTGGGAGGCGGCTGATTATCAGAATCCGTATCGCTTTGTGACTTCGGACGAGAAATCAGTCTCTGCAAAAAAGAACCATAGCTTCGAGTCGATCGAGGCACAGGCCAAAGAGTTGCAACGCGCGATCTGGAAGAAAAGGACAGATCTCGGGCTGAGCCAGAACGTCCACCCGATTAATGTCCTGGATCCGCAGCTTGCCGCGGAACTGCTCGGCTTCGAGTTCACCTTGCATCCCAGCCTTGGATGGATGGTTAATGGCCGTCGTCGAGTTTCCGTTGCAGGGTTGATTGATCAAACCAATCGATCGATTCAGATTGCAACCGATGCTGATCCGAGGGTAATGCGTTTCACTGCGGCTCATGAGATCGGACACGCAATTCTTCATCCAGATCAGACAGGGCTACATCGAGATCAGCCGCTCGACGGTGTTCGACAGTCGCGTAATCGCACTGAACTCGAAGCGGACAAGTTCGCGACATATTTCCTGCTGCCAGAAAAACTTCTCGCCGAAGAATTCAGGTCTCGCTTCTTGGGGCCTTTTGCTCTCAATGAGCAGACCGCATTTGCTCTGCTCAGCAAGCCCATTTACGAAGTGATCGAAGCTCTTCCGACTCGTCGCCACGTCGCGAGGAAGCTCGCTGGCGCGACTTATTACAACGGCCGCCATTTCGTATCGTTGTCCGAGTCTTTTGGAGTCAGCATCGAAGCAATGGCCATTCGCCTTGAAGAACTGAAACTCGTTATTGAATGATTTCTTCTCTGACATGCGCATCCTCCTCGCCCACACCTCGCTGAGCGGCAACACACGCGATGTCGCGCGTGCGATCTGCGCGCGGTGCGAGGAACTGGGCCACGCTGTCACCTGGATCGATGCGGACATCCAGACACTCGCCAAGGTCTGCCCCGACAGCGCCGAACACGATCTCTACGTGCTCGGCAGCTGGAGCATCAACGCCGGGCGCACGCCGCCGGAGATGAAGCGTTTCATCGAAGAGCTCGTCGCCGCGGTCGGCAAGCCGGAACGCCTCGCGGTGTTCGGCACCGGCGAGACGCAGTGGGGCGAGGAGCACTACTGCGGTGCGGCCCGGCGCATGGCCGCGTTCTTCGGCACGCGGTATCCGCGGCTGGAGATCGAACAGATGCCCCACGGCGAACACGACGCCAACAAGATCCAACGCTGGACCGACACCATTCTTGCCATCACCGAAACACCGTTCGAGAACACCCCCCATGCAGACGCTCCACGCCACCACGCCTGACGACTACGCCGCCGCCCTTGCCGCGCATCCGCGCCTGCTTGTGGATTACTACAAGGACGATTGTCCGGGCTGCAAGATGCTCGACATGTCGCTGGCGAAGTTCGCCGCGAGCGAAGATGCCGCCGGCGTCGCACTGCTGAAGGTGAAGATGGAAGTGATCGGCGAGGACTTCTTCCGCGATCTCGGCCTGCGCCAGACGCCGACGCTGGCGCTGTTCAAGGACGGCGCAGAGGCGGCGCGCCTGCCGGGCTTCCAGGCACCCGGTCAGATTGCGCAGGCCGTGGGCCTGCATCTCGCCACGGCGGACGCGTCTTGATGGCGCCGCTGGCCGACACGCCCAAGACCGAAGCCCGGATGCTGGAGATCGTGTTCCCCGATCACACCAACCATCTGGGCACGCTGTTCGGCGGCACCGCGCTGGCGTGGATGGACAAGGCCGCCTTCATCGCCGCATCGCGCTACTCGCGCCGCACGGTGGTGACCGCGCGTTCGGAGCAGGTCGACTTCAAGCTGCCGATCCGGCAGGGCCAGCTGGTCGAGACGATCGCGCGCGTGGTGGAAGTGGGACGCACGTCGATGCAGGTGGAAGTGGAACTGATCGCCGAGGATCTGCTCAGCGGCGACCGCGAGCTGTGCACGCGCGGCCGGTTCGTGATGATCGCGCTCGATGCGCGCGGCCGGCCGGCACCGGTCGCCGCGCTGCCGGGCCAGGCCGGCGATCCGGCATGAGCGACATCACGCTGCTGCAGTGGATCGGCCTGGGACTCGGCATCGGCATCGCCTACGCGGCGATCCGTGCGGTGTTCCGGCGCAAGGACTGACGCGCCGCATGATCGGCGACACTACGCAGGTTGCCGCCGGAACCGCGCCCATGTCGAAACGCAAGCAGATCGCCGCTCAGGCCGCGCGCGATGCGGGACTGCCGGATGCGCAGGTGCACGTGGAGAATTTCCGCCAGGTGCGCGAGGCGCGCCGCGCCGAGCTGGTCGAGGACTATGTCGAACTGATCTCCGACCTGCTCGCCACCACCGGCCGCGCGCGCCAGGTCGACATCGCCGAACGCCTCGGTGTCGCCCAGCCCACGGTCGCCCGCACGCTGCAACGCCTGGTGCGCGACGGACTGGTGCTGCAGAAGCCCTACCGCGGCGCATTTCTCACCGAGGCCGGCGAAACGCTGGCGCATGCCAGCCGCGCGCGGCACCAGACGGTCGAATCCTTTCTCGTCGCATTGGGCGTACCGCCCGACATCGCACGCCGCGATGCGGAGGGCATCGAGCATCACGTCAGCCCGGAAACGCTGGCGGTGTTCGAGGCCTTCGTGCTGAAGACGCGCGACTGAGGATCGGCCGCGCGAATGCTGCGCGTCGCACGATGCGCGCCCGCGATACGCAATCCACATCCGCCGGTATCGGCCACCCGATCCGCGGCATCCGCTCAGCCGACGAGGTGCTGGCCCGGCGCAGGAAAGCATTCGTCCTGCATCTCTCGCGGCTGCCAGACATGCATGGGCTCGGGCGGCGGCACGGTCTGGAATTCGTCGCGAAGAGCGGAGGTCTCCGTCGACAATGTGTACTCGGTCATGACGGCCTCCTGTGCGCGTTGCGGCCAGTGCGCGCGACCGTAATCGCCCCGACGTGAAGTCGGCGCGTGGTCCGGGCATTCAGGGTGCGCAGCGGTCGAAGACAGCATGCCGACCGCGCAGTCAGGTGAGTAACGCGCCCACGGGTCGTTCGAACACAGCGCCGTGCCGGCGCCGGCGCCGGCGCTGGCTCAGAAGCGGTAGCTGACGCCACCGAACAGCGAGGGAATGCCGTCGGCATCGCGTTCGAGCAACGGGCTGTCGGACAGTTCGTCCGGCAGGACGCGATAGGTGAATCCGCCGATGAAACTCCAGCGCTCGCCGAGGGGACGCGTCGCGGCGACGCTGATCGATGGCACCACCGCCGCACCCGGCGTGTAGCGCGTCACGCCGCGCGCGACTTCGGAATCCAGCGTGCCGAAGTAGTAACGGGTCAGGTCGTCCGACATCCAGCGCACGCCGGCGCTGGGCAGGATGGTCCACGCGCCGGAGCGCAGCATGTAGGTGTATTCGACGCCGAACTCGTGACCGCCGCTGGTGTCGGTGACGTCGGCGAGTGCATGCACGCGCACGCGGCCGAGCGTGCCCGACCACGACGCGCCGATGCCGGCGTCCAGACCATGGTCGCGATCGTCGAGCAGACGCGCATCGAGTCCGTTGTCGGCAAGGCCCGACGCGCTGAGATCGTCGATGTCGAAACCGTCGAGACGTGCGGATACGAGACCATCGAGCTGGAACGCGCCGGTGTCGACCAGATGGATGCCACCGGCAATGCCGCGCAGGAACAGGCGCTCACCTTCATACGAAAAAGTCGGGAACGGCAGAATGCGCGCGCCTTCGCCGACATAGGGGCTGTCGGAGGCGGCGACGGCGACACCGAGCGACCAGCCGGGCGGTTGCGCGGGCGGGCCGGGGCGTTCGTCGCGCGTCTGTGCGAATGCGAGTCCGGGAACCAGGGCGAACAGAGCGAGCGCGGTTTTCATCGAACGGTCCGTGCGGCAGCGAAGATGCCCGCACGATAGCAAGCGCCGATGCCATCGCCTGTGCGCTGCGTGGCGATCTGCGACGCGCGATCCGATCCGACGCGCCGTGCGCCGGATCGGGAGACGCCCGATTCAACACATGTGGCGAGCGGGACGCCAGACGCTGTCCCGCATACCGCGAGCCGTCAGCTCGCCCGACGCACCGTAGACGGATAGCGGAGCCGGGATGGCGACGATGACCGCGTATCGACAGCGGCATTCGCGCCGTGGCGGACACGATCTTCGAACGGACGCGAATCGCCCTGATTGCCCGCCTTCGGGCGGCGGACCATGTAATGGGTGACGAATGTCGGCTGTGACATCTGCAGATCCTCCAGGCCTGTGCCTCGATGGATCGAACCCTAGGACCGTGTCGCGCAACCCGCGGTGTAATCCACAGTCCGACGCCGCCGGCGTTTATCCGCGCGTCGGCGTTGTCGCGAACAGCGACGCGCGAACACACCAGTTCCTAACAATCGCGACAGATATGTTCACGCGATCGCGCCGCGGGCTTCACGCAGCGCTGATCGCACCGCCTGCGCACGCCGCGCGACAAAAAAAAGACCGGCGCAGATGCGCCGGCCTTCGATGCGGGTCCGCTGGGTGTCAGGCGACCGACGCGCGATAGATCGACTCGATCGCCGTGTCGAGCGACGCGTTGAAATCGTCGTCGCTCTGCTTCGCGCTCAGGCCTTCGGTCAGCGCGCGGCTGAAGCTCGCGACCACGCCCGGGTTCTTCGCCAGGCGGGCGTTCGCGTCGTCGCGTGCGTAGCCACCCGACAGGGCGACCACCTTCAGCACGCTCGGGTGTTCGACCAGTTCGCGGAAGAAACCATCGACCTCGGGCAGGGTGAGCTTGAGGATCACCGGCGTCGACGGGGCCACCTTGTCGAGGCGCTCGAGCAGGCCCTGCTTCAGCGTGGTCTCGATGTCGGCCTTGTCGGCGGCATTGATGTCGACTTCCGGTTCGATGATCGGCACCAGGCCGGCGTCGAGCACCTGCTGGCCGAGTTCGAACTGCTGGTCGAGCACCGCGGCGATGCCGGCGGCATTGTTCTGCTTGATGACCGAGCGTTCCTTGGTGCCGAACACGCCCTTGGCCTTGGCGCGCGCGAGCAGATCCGACAGGCCCGGAATCGGCTTCAGCATCTGCACGCCGTTGGCTTCGTCTTCCAGACCCTTGTCGATCTTCAGGAACGGCACGACGCCCTTGGTCTGCCACAGGTATTCGGCGGCGCCCTGGCCTTCGAACGCGTCGTCGAGCGTGCGCTCGAACAGGATCGCGCCGAACACGCGCTCGCCGCTGAAGGCGGGGCTGGTGACGATGCGCGTGCGCATCGCGTGGACGAGGCCGAACATTTCCGCGTCGTTCGCGTACTCGGTTTCCTCGATGCCGTAGAGCTTGAGCGCCTTGGGCGTACTGCCGCCGCTCTGGTCGAGTGCGGCGATGAAGCCCTGACCCGACTTGATCCTGTCCAGCTGTTCCTGATTCACGGCCACGTGCGTACGTCCTATGCGATCGGTGGAGACCCGGGCCCGCGATGATACCGCCACGCGCCGTGCGGGGCCGCCCGCACGGGTGCCCGCCCGGTTCCGGGACGCTGCGTCCATGCGGACGCAACGCTGCCGCCACGGCGCCCTGCTAGGCTGCCCGGCCGCCTGAACGCCCGTCGCCGTGATCCATTTCGAAGGCATCCACAAGTCGTATTCCGCCGCCGGGCGCGAGACCGTCGCGCTGCATCTGCTCGATCTCACGATCGAGGCCGGCGAGGTGTTCGGCATCGTCGGCCATTCCGGCGCGGGCAAATCCACGCTGCTGCGGCTGATCAACGGGCTGGAAACGCCGAGCGGCGGCCGCCTGACCGTCGATGGCCAACGCCTCGACACGCTCGACGGCGCCGGCCTGCGCACCCTGCGCCGGCGCGTGGGCATGATCTTCCAGCACTTCAATCTGCTGTCGGCCAAGACCGTCCTCGACAACATCGCATTTCCGCTGCGCCTGGCCGGCGTATCGAAGAGCCAGGCCCATGCGCGCGCGCAGGAATTGCTGGTGCGCGTGGGCCTGGAGGCGCATCGCGACAAGTATCCCGCGCAGCTCTCGGGCGGCCAGAAGCAACGCGTGGGTGTGGCGCGTGCGCTCGCGACGGAACCCAAGATCCTGCTGTGCGACGAGGCCACCAGCGCGCTCGACCCGCAGACCACGGCGTCGGTGCTGCAGCTGCTCGACGGCATCAACCGCGAGCTGGGCCTGACCATCGTGCTGATCACCCACGAGATGGATGTCGTGCGCCGCGTCTGCGACCGCGTCGCGGTGCTCGATGCCGGGCACCTGGTCGAAAGCGGCCCGGTGACCGACGTGTTCCTGCATCCGCAGCATCCGACGACGCGGCGGTTCGTCGCCGAATCCGAAGACGACGACGGCGCGCAGCACGACGACATCGCCCATGTCGAAGGTCGCCTGCTGCGGCTAACCTTCACCGGCGACGCGACCTGGCAGCCGCTGCTCGGCCGCGTCGCGCGCGAGACCGGCATCGACTACACCATCCTCTCGGGCCGCATCGACCGCATCAAGCGCCTGCCCTACGGCCAGCTGACGCTGGCGGTGACCGGCGACCGCGTCGACGAGGCCGCGCGCAGCTTCGCCGCCGCCGGCGTGCACGTGCAGGCGCTGCCGCGATGAGCACGCCATTGCTGCCCAACGTGGATGCCGGCAAGTGGCTCGAGATCGGCCAGGCCACGGTCGACACGCTGCTGATGCTGGCCGGTTCGCTGCCGCTGACGCTGCTGATCGGCCTGCCGCTCGGCGTGCTGCTCTACCTCACCGCGCCGCGCCAGCTGCACGCGCGCCCGGCGTTGTACGGCGGCCTGTCGCTGGTGGTGAACCTGCTGCGCTCGGTGCCCTTCATCATCCTGATGATCGTGCTGATTCCGGTCACGCTCAAAGCCATGGGCACCTCGCTGGGCGTGCGCGGCGCGATCCTGCCGCTGGTCGTCGGCGCGGCGCCGTTCTACGCGCGACTGGTCGAAACCGCGCTGCGCGAGATCGATCGCGGCGTCGTCGAGGCGAGCCTCGCGATGGGCGCGACCACGCGCCAGCTGGTCACGCGCGTGCTGCTGCCCGAAGCGCTGCCCGGCCTGATCGCCGGTGCCACGGTGACGACGATCGCGCTGATCGGCTTCACCGCGATGGGCGGCGCGATCGGCTCCGGCGGCCTGGGCGATCTGGCGTACCGCGACGGCTACCTGCGCTCGCGTACGGACGTGGCCGTGGTCACCGTCGTCGCGCTGCTGGTGATGGTGCAGGTGCTGCAGATGGTCGGCGACCGGCTGGTGGCGCGGTTCTCGCGGCGGTAGGGCGCTGAAGCCCGCCCCCGCGATGCGGGGCGGGTTGGGTGGGGGCGAACGGCCAGACCTTCGTGGCATTCGATCCACGCAAGCTTTATTGCGCGGGACGACGTCTTCGAGACCGCAGGGTTTGCCCCTATCTCGGCCTTCCCCCGCGCGCGTGGGAAGGAGCGGGTTGCCGCCCCACCACACACTGATTTCCACATCCGCACTCGATCCGCGCACGCGGAGCCCGATACTGGTCGGCCCCTCGCTTGACCGGATCCGACATGGCCCTGCTGCCCCGACTCGCCACTGCCGCCCTGCTGCTGTCCGCCCTCGCCGGTTGCGGCGGTTCCGGGTCCGGCGCGGACGGCGAACGCCTGACCGTCGCTGCGACCGCGGTGCCGCATGCGGAAATCCTCGAAGTGGTGAAGCCGCTGCTCGCCGCGCAGGGCGTCGACCTGCAGGTGCGCATCTTCAACGATTACGTGCAGCCCAACGACCAGGTCGCGCAGGGCCAGATCGACGTCAACTACTTCCAGACCGAGCCCTACCTCGACGCCTACAACCGCGACCGCGGCACCGACCTGACCACCCTCGTCGGCGTGCACATCGAACCCTTCGGCGCGTACTCGCGCCGCTTCGATTCGCTCGACGCGGTGCCCGAAGGCGCCGACGTGGTGATTCCGAACGACCCGAGCAACAACAGCCGCGCGTTGATCCTGCTGCACAAGAGTGGGGTGATCACGCTGCGTGATCCGACCGACGCGATGGCGACGCTGCGCGACATCACCGCGAATCCGAAGAACCTCAAGTTCCGCGAGCTCGATTCGGCGATGCTGCCGCGCGTGCTCGACCAGGTGGACCTGGCGCTGATCAACACCAATTACGCACTCGACGCCGGCCTCGATCCCGGCAAGGACGCACTGGCCATCGAAGGCCAGGACTCGCCCTACGTGAACTTCCTCGTCGGCCGCCCCGACACGCGCGACGACCCGCGCGTACAGAAGCTGATTGCCGCGCTGACCCGCGACGAGGTCCGCAGCTTCATCCAGAGCACCTACCGGGATGCGGTGATTCCGGCGTTCTGAGGTCCGCGGCCGATTGATGCGACAAGCCCGAGGTCGGACGCGCGGCGGCATGCGACTGACGGGCAGCGCCCCGCGGAACCTGATCGGCCGGGCGCACCGCGCACGCATGCGACACGTTGTCGCATGCCGCCTGCCACGCTGCAGCTGCGCGCGCGGCGCGGGTACACTCCCGCCGTGCACCGGGGCATCAACTATCACAACGCATTCGCCTGGCTGTCGCTGACGGCCGTGCTGCTGCTCGCGTTGCTGCCGTCGATCGGCCGGCTTGCGCACGCGCAGGACGCGTCGCCGCGGATGATTCTGATGGAGATGTGCACGATGGGCAGCGACACGCTCGTCAGCATCGTCGACCCCCACAGCCTGCTTGACGATGCGCCGCGCCCGGCGCCGTCGAAACATCTCGACATGCAGGACTGCGGCTACTGCCCGCTGCTCGCCACCGCGCTGCTCGCGGTGATCTGGTGCGCGATCGCGCGCCTGCTGCATGCCCGGCACCAGGCGCCCGTCGCGCGCGTGTGCCGTCTTGCGGAACGTCATCCCTGCGGACTCGGCTCGCGCGGCCCACCGCTCGCGGCCTGAGTTGCGCCGCCGCGACCCCGTCGGGTCGCACCCCTTTTTTCCGCGATGCCCGCGCCCGTGCGCGGTGTCGTCCGTGCGCGCGTGTCCACCCCGCGCCGCACTTGCATTGGATGCCCACATGTTCCGTTCCGCAATGTCCCGGCCCGCGCCGACCCGACCCGTTGTCCACACCCCGCCGGCCACCGCGCTGCTGGCCGGTTTGATCGCCGTCGCACTCGCCGCACCGGCCGTCGCCCAGTCCGCGCCGGACGCGGCCCGCCAGGCCACCACGCTCGACACGCTGCAGGTGCAGGGCCAGCGCCTGCGCACGCTCGACGCGCCGCAGACCACCGGCAGCCGTCTCGGCCTGTCGCAACGCGAGACTCCCGCATCGCTGCAGGTCATCGACCGCGATGCGATCGCGCGCCAAGGCGCGCGCACCACGCGCGAGGTCTTCGACCTGGCGACCGGCGCGATGGTCGGCAACGTGCCGGGCAATCCGGCCGTGGTCACGCTGCGCGGGTTCAGCGGCAACACGATCTCGGTGCTGCACGACGGCGTGCGCCTCGGTGCGTCGACGTTCGTCACCCGCGATGTCGACACCTGGTCGCTGGAACGCGTGGAGGTGCTGCGCGGTCCGGCGTCGCTGCTCTACGGCGAAGGCGCGCTGGGCGGTGCGATCAATCTGGTCACGCGCCGGCCGAGCACCGACGCACGTGTGGTCGATGCAATGCTGGGCGTCGGCAGCTCCAACACCCGCCGCGCGGGCATCGGCGTCAACCAGCCGCTGTCGGACACGGTCGCAGTGCGCCTGGACGCGAGCGGCCTGCGCTCGGACAGCCTCTACGACATCGAGGACAACCGTGTCGACACCTCGACGCTGTCGGCCACCCTGGCGTATACGCCCAGCGACACGCTCTCGATGCTGTTCGCGTGGCAGCACGCCGAGGACGAGAGCCGCGGCACCTACCAGGGCGCGCCGATGATCGCGGCCGAGGATGCACTCGCGCCTTCGCGCGTGGTGCGTAGTGCGAACGGGTTGGTGATCGATGCGGCGACGCGCCACGTCAATTACAACCCTGATGGCAGCTTCACCGGCGCGCGCAGCGATCTGCTCAGATGGAACACCACGCTCTCGCTCGGTCGCAACTGGACGCTGCAAAACGACCTGGCCTGGTACCAGGCCGATCGCGACTTCGTCTACTCCGACGACTGGGTCTACAGCCGCGACACGGGTCTGTACGCGCGTGGCGTGCAGCGCGTGTTCCACGACCACCGGTTCTGGAACGAGCGGCTGGCGCTGTCCTACGACGGCCCGTGGGGCGCGCGCCGCAACCGGTTCACGGTGGGCGTGGAACGCAACGACACCGATTTCCGCAATCCGCGCCAGAGCGGCAGCACGACACCGGTGACGCCACGCGATCCCGATGTCGGCACGTTTCCCGATGGCGACTCGCCGGCGTTCACCAGCAATCAGCGCTTCGAGACCGGCATCCGCACGCGCGCGTTGTTCGTCGAGGACGCGCTGAATCTCACGCCGCGCTGGTTGCTGGTCGGCGGGCTGCGTTATGAGCGGATCGACGTGGACCGTTCGATCGACAACCGCATCACCGGCGCACGCACCACGTTCGCGCCGCGCTACACGCCGTTCTCGTGGCGCCTGGGCAGCGTGTTCGATCTGCGCGAGGACCTGCAGCTCTACGGTCAGGTCTCGACCGCGGTCTCGCCGGTCTCGAGCCTGCTGACGATCCAGACCGCGTCGGGCGGTTTCGACCTGAGCGATGCGCGGGCCGCCGAGATCGGACTCAAGGCCGAGGCGCTGCAGGGGCGTCTGGCCACCACGGCGGCGGTCTACAGGATCGAACGCGACAACATCCTCACCCGCGATCCGGCCAACCCGCTGCTGACCGTGCAGGGCGGCGTGCAGTCGTCGGAGGGCGTGGAACTGACCGCCGATCTGCAGGCCACGCGCGGCCTGCGCGTCGACGCCTCGGCGACCTGGGGCCGCGCCCGCTACGACCGGCTGCTGGAGGCGGGCGGCGTGGACCGGCGCGGCAACCGGCCCGGCAATGTGCCCAACGGGACCGCGACGCTCGGCGCCAGCTACCGCTTCGACGGCCCGCCCGTCAGCATCGGTGCGAGTGGGCGACACGTCGGCGGTTTCTACACCGACACCGCCAACACCTATTACGTGCGCGGCCGCACGACGTTCGACGCCTGGGCGAGCTACGACTTCAGCCGCGCGTCGGTGGCTCTGCGCGTGCGCAATCTCACCGACGCGCTCTACGGCGAGTACTCGGGCTATCCCGCCACCCACGTCTATCTCGGTGCGCCGCGCAGCGTCGAGCTGACCCTGCGCACGCGGTTCTGACCATGACACATGCTCCGACACGTCCGGCGCAGGCCGCCGCCGGCGAGCGCCATCGCCTGTTCTGGCGCTGGCATCTCTACGCCGGCCTGTTCGTCGCGCCGTTCCTGCTGATGCTGGCGGTGACCGGCGCGATCTACCTGTTCAACGACGCACTCAACGACGCGATCTATCCCGAGCTGCGCTTCGCCGCATCGGCACCGGCGCCAGCATCCGTGTCGCCGGGCACGATGCTCGCCGCGGCCGAGGCCGCGGTGCCCGGCGCGGCGGCGACGCGGATCGACGTGATGGAGGATACGGCGCGCGCCGCGCGCGTCTACCTGGCGATCGACGGCGCACCGCCGCAGATCGCCTACGTCGATCCCGGCACCGGCGCGGTGCAAGGCACGCTGGTGCCCACGCGCACGCTCACCGGCATCGCCGAGCGTCTGCACGGCACGCTGATGGTCGGCGACGCCGGCAGCTACCTGATCGAACTCGCGGCGTCCTGGGCGGTGCTGCTGATCGTCACGGGGCTGTATCTGGCGTGGCCGCGTGGCGGCCTGCGTGCGTGGGCGGCGGCGCTGCGGCCGAATCTGCGCGCGCGCGGACGCGTGTTCTGGCGCGGGCTGCACGGCGCCGCCGGGCTGTGGGTGGCGCTGCTGGTGCTGTTCCTGATCCTGACCGGACTGCCGTGGTCGGTGTTCTGGGGCCAATGGGTCCGCAGCGGCGCGGACGCGATCGGCGCGGGCTATCCGGCCGCGTACCGGCGCTACGTGGCCGACGACGCGGGCGTGCTCGGCGCGGGGCACATCGACGTGCCCTGGACGCTGCAGGGTGCACCGCTGCCGGCGGCCGCGCCGGCCGACACCGCGCACGCGGGCCATCACGGCGATTCGGGGACGGCGCCCGCCGGGCGGCACTGGACCGACGAGGGACTGCACGCCGCGCTCGCCCACGTGCGTGGGCAGGGCGTCGCGGACGATCTGCGCGTGTTCTTGCCCAAACAGGCCGGCGCGCCGGTCACCGCCTACACCTATCCGGCGCAGCCGCAGGGCCAGATCACCTGGCATTTCGATGCCGCCGGCAGGCCGTTGCTGCGGGTGGGCTTCGAGGACTACGGCGCACTGGCCCAGGGCATCGAACTGGGCGTGCAGCTGCACATGGGCCGCTACTTCGGGCGCGCGAACCAGCTGGTGATGCTGGCCGCATGTCTCGGCGTGGTGCTGCTGTGCGTGTCGGGCACGGTGATGTGGTGGCGACGGCGTCCGTCCGGACGCATCGGTGCGCCCCGCACCGCACGCCCTGCGCCGGCGCGTGCCCTGGTCGCCCTGCTGGCGGTCACCGCGCTGCTGCTGCCGATGCTCGCCGTCTCGCTGCTGTGCGTCCTGGTCTTCGACCGCTGCGTGCGCCCGCGCATCCCCGCGCTGCGCTGGCTGGCGTAGCCGCCCGGTGCGTCGCCGCGTCCGCATGCCGCCGTGACACGGGCCCGGCTAGGCTCGAACGCTGCGGCCCCGGTCGCATTCCGCCTGCATCCGCTCGAGCCGGGCTCGACGTATGCCCACGACACCTGCCGCATCCCCGCGGCATCTGCTGGAGGTTCGAACATGCTCCGTGCTTCGCTGCTGTCCCTCGCCTGTGCCGCCCTCGTCGCCGTCGCGCCTTCGGGAGCACGCGCCGCCGAACCCGCCGCCACGCCGTTCACCCTGCCCGCCCTGCCGTATGCGGTCGATGCGCTGGCGCCGGTGATCGACGCGCGCACGATGGAGATCCATCACGGTCGCCACCACAAGGCCTACGTCGACAATCTCAATGCGAAGGTCGCCGAGTTTCCCGCGCTGGCGGATGCGTCGATCGAAGACGTCATGGCGAACATCTCCGACTACGACACCGCTGTGCGCAACAACGGCGGCGGCCATTACAACCACAGCCTGTTCTGGAGCGTCATGGCCGCGCCGGGCCAGGGCGGGGCACCGTCGGCCGCACTGGCCGCGCGCATCACCCAGGACTTCGGCTCCGACGCCGACTTCCGCAAGGCCTTCGCCGACGCGGCGGCCAAGCAGTTCGGCTCGGGTTGGGCGTGGCTGATCGCCAGGCCTGATGGCAGCCTCGCGGTCACCTCGACGCCGAACCAGGACAACCCGCTGATGGACGTCGTCGAGACCCGCGGCACGCCGCTGCTCGGCATCGACGTCTGGGAGCACGCCTACTACCTGCAGTACCAGAACAAGCGCGCCGACTACGCCAAGGCCTGGTGGGATGTCGTCGACTGGAAGGCGGTGAACACGCGCTACGAAGCGGCGATGCAGGCCAAGGCCGACTGACCGCGCGCGGTCCACTGGCGGATCGCGCAACAGGCGCACGGTGCGGGCTTCGCACCGTGCGTTTTTCGTTGGGGAATTGTGGCGTCGGCGACGTGTGCCGGTCCGCTGCAAAGCAGGCCGACGATCCCCTGCCCGCCCCGCGCATGCCGCAGGTCAGGCGCGTGGCTCAGTCGGCATCCGGATGCCGCGCGCGCCAGGCCGCCAGCTGTTCGCGGTAGTACTGCAGCGCCTCGGCGTAGCTGTCGTGCACACAGACCGCACAGCCGCTGTCGCAGCAGTCGCTGGGCAGCGGCGCCTCGGGCGGCTGCGGACGCGGATCGGGGTCGGCCACGCGCGACACGTTCAGTCGCGGTCGTCCGCGGCCGGCAACGGCGACTGGCGCAGACCGATCGCCTCCGCATCGCAGTGCGTGGGCGTGGCGCCGGCGGCGCGCTGCGCGGCGATCTCGTCGCGTGCGGCCGCAAGATCGGCGCGGAACGCCGCCGACGTCTGCAGGCGTGCGTAGGTCGCCGCGCCGACGCGCTCGCCTTCGCCGATGTCGCTGTACCAGTGCAGGTTGCAGACCAGCCGGCTCTCGCCGAAGTCACGACCGCGCTGGAGCAGCGCATCGCTGCGCTCGGGCGCCAGTTCGACCAGGGCCAGCGTCCAGGCCCAGCCGATCGCCGCATGGCCGGACGGATACGAGGCGCTGGTCATCAGTCGCGGGACGTCCTCGGGCGTACACACCGGCGCGGCATTGCGCACGAACGGACGCCCGCGCTGCCAGTGGTCCTTGGCCGCGCGACCGGCATTCGACGCATCCGCCAGGCTGCGGCGCAGCAGGCGGACGAGATGCGGCGTGGACGCGGCGCTGATCTCGACGCCGAGCGCGCAGGCGAACAGCGGCTCGGCGGCGGGGAACGTCAGATCCGCATCCACCGCGGCCTGGCGCCAGCGCGCGGTGTCGTGCAGGGCGAGGCTGCGTGCGGCGATCGCATCGTCGTGTGCCTGGGCGGCCGAGCCCGGCGCGGGCGGCGCCGGCAGCAGCGCGCGGCTGTCGAACGCGGGCGCGTCGAGATAGCCGATCGTCACGCCGGGGCGGCTCTCCGGCACGGGCGCTGCCGGCGTGGACGCGTCGCGCGCCGGCAGCGTGCAGCCGGCCAATATCGACGCCAGTGCGATGCACGCGGTGACGCGCGCGCCGCCGGCCCCACGCGGTCGCATGTCAGCCGGCCTGCAGGCGCTGGGCGATGGTCGCCCGCAATGCGTCCAGATCCTGGGCGAACGCGGCGATGCCGCCCTGCAGCTTTTCGGTCGCCATCGGATCGGCGGCGAGATCGGCGGCGTAGCGTGCGGCGTCGACCGGTGGCGCGATGCCGCCGTCGCCATCACCGCTGCCGGCCGCGAGCTTGCGCGGCAGCGTGCCGTGCTCGGCGTCGAGTTTTTCCAGCAGGTCCGGCGCGATCGTCAGGCGGTCGCAGCCGGCCAGCGCTTCGATCTGCGCGGTCGAGCGGAACGAGGCGCCCATGACCACGGTCGGCGAGCCGCGGCGCTTGAACTCGGCATAGACGTCGCGCACGAAGCGCACGCCCGGATCGTCGTCGATGGTCGCCGGCGTGTCGCCGCGGGCGACGTGCCAGTCGAGGATGCGGCCGACGAACGGCGAGATCAGGAACACGCCGGCTTCGGCGCAGGCGATCGCCTGAGTGCGGTTGAAGATCAGCGTCAGGTTGCAGTCGATGTCCTCGCGCTGCAGTTCGCACGCCGCGCGGATGCCTTCCCAGGTCGCAGCGATCTTGATCAGCACGCGCTCGCGCGACACGCCCGCGTCCTGGTACATGTCGATGAACTGGCGCGCCTTGGCGATCGTGGCCTCGGTGTCGAACGACAGGTCGGCATCGACCTCGGTCGACACGCGGCCCGGCACCAGGCCGGCGAGCTTGCGGCCGACGCCGATCGTCAGGCGATCCACGACATGGCGCGCGCGGGCGTCGATGTCGCCGTCGAGATCCCGGGCGCGCTCGAGCTCGCGCTCGACGAGATCGGCATAGACCGGCAGATCCAGCGCCTTGCGCACCAGCGTCGGATTGGTGGTGCAGTCGACCGGCTTCAGGCGCGCGATGGCCTCGGCATCGCCGGTATCGGCGACGACCACGGAAAGCTCGCGCAGCTGCTGGAGTTTGGACGCGGATGTTGCAGCGGACATGGACACCTCTGGGTTCGGGACGCGCGCCGCACTAGGCGGGCCCGTCATTGTCGCGCCCGGCGTCGTCGAGAGCCACCCTGACCGCATTGGAATGCTCACCGAGCCCCGGCGCGGCGAACGGCGCCGGCCCCGGCGTGCGGCCGAAGCGGATCGGCCGCGAGATACCCCGGTAGCTCCCCAGCTGCGGGTGCGCGATGGTCGCGACGATCTCCTCGGCAAGCACCTGCGGGTGTTCGAACATGTCCTCGACCGCGCGCGCGGCCGCGCACGGCACCGCGTCACCGAACCGTGCTTCCCAGTCCAGCGCGTCGCGCGTGGCCAGCGCCGCATGCAGCTGCGGCAGGATCTCGTCGGCATGTTCGGCGCGCTTGCGCACGCTGTCGTAACGCGGATCGGCGGCCAGCGCATCGAGACCCGTCAGTGCGCACAGCGCCTGCCAGAACCTGGGCGTGTTCGCCGACACGTACAGCCAGCCGTCCCGCGTGGGATGCAGGCCGGTCACGCCACCCGAGCGCATGTCACGGCCGATGTCGAGCGCCTCGCCATCGGACCACACCATTCGGGCCGACTGCATCGTCAATGCGCTGCGCAGCAGCGACACGCCGACGAACTGGCCCTCGCCGCTGCGCTCGCGCTCGAACAGCGCGGACGACACGCCGGCGGCGAGCAATGCGGCGGCGTAGTAGTCGACCACCGAGCCGTAGATGATTTCCGGCGCGCCGCCCCGCTTGCCCTGCAGCGTGCACATGCCGGTCATGGTCTGCAGCACCTGGTCGTAGCCGGCCTTGTCCTTCAGCGGGCCGGTCTCGCCGTAACCGGTGACCGCGCAATAGATCAGCCGGGGATTCAGCGCCGACAGCGTGGGGAAATCGATGGCCAGGCGTTCCGGCACACCCGGCCGGAAGTTGTGCACCAGCACGTCGGCCTCGCGCACCAGACGATAGAGCACGGCGCGGTCGTCGTCGTCCTTCAGGTTCAGGGTGACGCCGCGCTTGCTGCGGTTCACACCGAGGAACGCGCGACTCTCGTCGGCCAGCGTGGACGGGTAGTTGCGCAGGTTGTCGCCGTCCGGCGGCTCGACCTTGATCACGTCGGCGCCCTGGTCGGCAAGCAGCGCGCAGCCGTAGGGTCCGGCGATGTACGCGCTCAGATCGAGCACGCGTACGCCGCTCAGTGGCCCCGGCGGCCCGCTGCGACCGTTGTCGAAAATGGAACCCGTCATGTCGTCCGACATCCTTTCGTGGCTGCGGCGGTGCCCGCGCGCAGTCTGCGCAAGCCCGGCACCGCAACCCATCCGTCCTGTCTATGTTCTCGCGCCACAGAAACTTGCTTGCGCACGGGCATCATCTCAAAGCGCTCCGCAATCTCCGCTGTCCACGCCGCCCTGCGGCGCCAGGCCCAGCCAGGTCAGCCGCCAGATGCGGTCGGCACGCGCGCCAAGCCCGTAGTACGGCGCGAAGTCGATCGGCGCACGATCGTCGAGATGCAGGCGCAGGCCGACGGCCGGTTCATCGCCCCGCAGCGGCAGCGCCTCCAACCGGATCTGCGCATCGTCGTCCGGCAGACGCACGATTTCCGAGGTCTTGTAGCCGTCGATCAGTCCAGTCGCATACGCCAGCGGGCCACGACCGAACGCGATCCAGGCGTAATGCAGCACCTGCTGGCGCACCGGGCTGCCGTCGGGGGCACGCGAGATCTGGACGTTGCGGTAGCTCCGGCGATGCACGCGCGGCGGCATCGGCAGATCGAGCGTCACCTCGTCGCCATCGCGCCAGATGCGCGCGAGGCTGACGTAATCGCCCGGCACGAGCGCTCCCTCGAACGGCGCACCGTTGATCATCAGCGTTGCGCCCTGAGCCCAGGCCGGAATCCGGATGCGCAGCGCGAAGTCCGCTTCGCGTTCCACATCCAGCGTGAATTGCACGGCGCCATCGAATGGATAACCCGTGTCCTGCACGATGCGCACGCGCCCGGCGTCGATGCGATCGAAAGTCGCCTCGCCCGGTCCGAGCAGGTTCACCACCGGGCCATCGTCGCGCTCGGCGTAGGCGATGCCCTGCAGTTCCTCGATCGCCATCGCGCCGCTGGATTTGCAGCAACGCCAGTAGTTCGTGTGGATGCGCTGACCGTTGGCGTAGGAGTAGTAGCACCAGTCCTCGCCGTTGGGCGCCTGCGCGCCGAGCAGATCGTTGTAAGCGGTGCATTCGATCGCCTCGGCGTGGCGCGCGTCGCCGGTGATCGCCAACAGTTCGCGATTGAGCTGCAGCCACGCCAGGATCGAGCAGGTCTCCACGTACGCCTGCGGGTCGAACACGAAGGCCGGATTGAACACTTCGCGCGAGCGGTGCCCGATGCCGCCGAACGGCCCGCCGCCGAGACTCAGGTGATGGTCGGCGATCGCCTGCCACTGCGCGTCGAGCACCGCACGATGACGCGGATCGCCGCTGACGCGCGCGAGCTTGGCCAGGCCGACCAGATTCCAGCACAGCTGGTAGGCCTTGCCGGTCGCGATCTCCGACGGATCGGCGCCGTCGAGCGCGCGTTCGATCAGCGCCAGACGCGGATTGGCGTCCATCTGCTCGACGATGCGGTGCGCCAGCGCCAGCAGGTCCACATCGCCGGTCAGCGCATGCAGATCCATGACCGGATCGAGCAGCACCGTCGCCGACATGCCGTGGTGGTTGCCGACACTGGTGATGTCGATGCCGTCGACGCAGAACGTACGCCAGCACAGCGCGCCGATCCGCCGCGCGGCATCGAGCGCGCCCGAATCCGGAAACGCGCGGTGCACGTCGAGCAGGCCGAGCAGCAGATAGGCGTGCGTCCACACGTCCCAGGTCCGCAATGCCGGCTCGCCGTTCCAGCTTTCGGGCTTCGGCGGCTGCGGCACCATGAAACGCCGTTGCGGTGCATAGGTCCCGAGATAGCCGTCGGTGTCCTGCACCGCGTGGAGATACGACACCACTGCGCGCAGATGGGCTTCCAGTGCCGGATCGCCGCTGCGTGCCGCCGCCTTCGCCGCCGCCGAGAGCCACTTGCCGGCGTGTTCGCCGTACCAGTCGCCTTCGTCGTTGTGCGCGCGATGCGCGGGATCGAAGATCGCGATCGCCGGACTGTCCGGCCCGGTGACGAAGGTCGACAGCCGGCCGCGACGGTTGGCCTCGAGCGCATCGCCGAGCAGACCTCGCAAACGCACCTGCGCGGGCGCCGGCGCGCGTTGTACGTCGCGTGCGGTCGTCGGCATCGGATCGCTCATCGCGCGTCCCCTCCGGCATCCACCACGCAGCGGAAACCGATCGTGCCCGAACGGTCCTTGCACGGCGCCATCAGCAGGTATTTGCCGTGCTGGTCGAGGCGATAGGCCTGCGGGAAATACCAGTGCGAGGTCTGCGGCTGGTAGCTGCTGCCGCCGCGCAGGATCGCCGCGCGCGTGTGGTCGTCGGCGAACGCGTCGGTCCACTGCCAGACGTTGCCGACCAGATCTTCGACGCCGAACGGCGATGCACCCTGCGGATGCGCGTCGACATCGGCTGGCGGCTGCAGGCGGCGTCCGCGGTTGACCCGCGGCGCACAGCTGTCGTGCCAGTCGTCGCCCCAGGGATAGCGGCGGCCGTCGTGGCCCTGCGCGGCGTATTGCCACTCCCATTCGCGCGGCAGGCGCTTGCCGGCCCACGCGGCGTAGGCACGGGCATCTTCGAGTGACACCCAGGTCACCGGCTTGCGGTCCCAGCCGGCGCGCGGCGCGCCGTCGACCCAGTGCCGCAGGAAGTTGTGTGCATCACGCGGCGCGTAACCGCTCGCATCGATGAACCGCTTGAACTGCGCGTTGGTGACCGGATGCCGATCGATGTGGAACGCCGCCAGATCCATGCGCCGCCGGTGGTGGCGACGCGGGCTGTCTTCCCACGGGTACTGCACGTCGACGCCGGACCAGTTGAAGCCTTCGATCTCGATACCGCCGACCTGGAACAGGAAGCTGCCGGCCTGCACGGTGACCATGCCTTCCGGCGCGTCGGCCTGCGGCGTGGTTGGCGCCACATCGTCCAGCGTCTGCGGCAGCGCACGCCACGCTGCCGAATGCGCACCGAGGGGCTTCGCGGCCTGCGCGGCCACCGTTGCCAGGAAATCGTCGAAGCCCTCGACGTGCGTGCCTGCGTCGACCGCGAGCACCGCGCCGAACCCGCGCGCTTCCAGCGACAGCTCGAACAGCGCCTGGCCATCGACGATGCGCGGCGACAGCGCGCAGCCATTCCAGGCGTCGTAATAGCGCGTGCCCTCGACGTGCGGCTGCGCAAGCTGCTCGCCATCGACCGCATACGCATTGCGGTTGACCAGCGTCCACAGCGTGCGGCCGGCACCGGGGAAGCGGCTGATGAAAACGCCGCGCTGCAGGCTTGTCTGGTACGGCGCCCAGTCCATCGATACGACGAGATCGGGGAGCTGGCGATAGATCGTCGCGATGCGGCGCAGCACTTCGGCATCGCGCGGCGTGAACTGGTTCCAGATCCCCCAGATGTTTTCCCAGGCGTTGTAGCCGATACCGTTGAAGAAGCAGTACTGCAGGTCGTGCGTGCGGTCGCGGCCCCAGCGGTTCTCGTAGTTCACCATGTGCCGCGGTTCGAGCCACTTCCACTTCGACACCGGCGGCACCGGCCCGTCGGGCGCCTTCTTGCCCCAGCTCTGCACGTTCCAGATCAGCTGTTCTTCCGAACTGATCGTCGACTCGGGCTGCAGCACCACGGTGCGGCCCAGACGCTGGCAGGCATCGAAGAACGCGCGTGGCACGCCGTTGAAGGTGTCGCCGTTGATGCCGTCCGCGCCGACCGCGGCGACGATCTCCGCGAGGCCTTCCCAGTGGCTGACGCCCGGATCGCGCGTGCCGTGGTCCCACGGCTTGGCCGGCAGGAACACGCGCACGCCGCGCGCCTGGAAGGCCTGCACGGCCGCGCGCAGGCCGTCGAGACCGCCGGGCATGTCGTGGGCGAGATCGAACTGGTTGCGGTCGTCGACGCCGATGTTCGGATACACGTACCAGATCAGCACCGAATCGACCCCGCCGAAGCGCGCGACCAGATCGTCGAGATAGCGGTCGACGGTGTAGCTGCCGGTGTCGGGATCGAAGAAATAGCGGTCCTCGACCATCATCTGCGCGTGCACGAAGTTGCGCTGCGCCCACTGCAGGTCCGGGTGCCGGTAGTTCGTATCGTCGTAGCCGATGCGCACGAGATGCTCGCGGCGCCAGTCGCGCAGTTCGGCCAGCCAGTCCTGCGCGCTGTCGTTGGCATCGATCATCCAGTCGCCGATGTCGGCGAACGGCCAGCCGGGCGCCTTGCCCGGCGTCGGCAGATACCGCCCGGTCGTGACGTGGGAGAACTTGTATTCGGTGCGGCGCGGCGCCGGGCCGTAGTCGGCGTCGACGGACGCGCCGTCGCCGGGCTGGTCCTCATCGAGCGTGCGGTAGGGGGACGGACTCATGGGGGGACTCTCGAAGAAGAACGGATCAGGCGGCCGACGAGGCACACCGCGCAGCGAGTGCATCGAGGCCTGCGCGGTCGGTATCGCCACGCAGCAGCGCGTCGACGTCGGCGCGCGCAGGCACGCTCGACTGTGCACCGAGCGCGGTGCACGCGAGCGCCGAAGCCGCCGCGGCAGCGCGTAGCCCGGCCACCAGCGTCTCGCCGCGGGCGAGCGCGGCCACCAGCACGCCGCAGAAAGTATCGCCCGCGGCGGTGGTGTCCAACGCCACGACCGGGAATGCGGGCTGCAGATGCAGCGCCGTGCCCTCGCGGGCGATGCAGCCCGCCGCACCGAGGGTGACGACGACGGTTGGCACCGGCACGCGTTTCAGGGCATTGATCAGATCGTCGGCTTTGCGGATGAGCGTCGCCAGCTCGCCCTCGTTGACGATCAGCACGTCGACCTGGCGCAGCAACGCATCGGGCAGTACGCGCGCCGGCGCGGCATTGAGCACGACGCGCACGCCGGTCTCGCGCGCACGCGTGGCCCAGGCGGTGACCGCGTCGATCGGGGTTTCCAGCTGCAGCAGCAGGGTATCGATACCGGCGAGATCGGGCAGGTCGTCCACGACCAGGCCGGCGTTGGCGCCCGGCGCGACGGTGATGGCGTTCTCCGCGCCATCGGCCAGGCAGATGAAGGCGACACCCGTCGCATGCGTGGGCTGCCGGCGGATGTCGAGCGCCACGCCCGCCTCGCGCAGCGAGGCTTCGACCGGTACGGCGTATGCGTCATCGCCAAGGGCGAGCAGCATCCGGGTGTCTGCGCCGCCCGCGCGCGCGGCGGCAACGGCCTGGTTGGCACCCTTGCCGCCCGGGAACGTCTGGAACTCGCGGCCCAGCACGGTTTCGCCGGGCGCGGGGATGTGCGCCGCGCGCACGACGAAATCCAGATTCGCCGAACCGGCGACGAGCACGCGACCGGCCCTCATGGCGCAGCGCCTTGCTGGACGAGGTTGTAGAACGGCGTCGCCAGCCGCGATGGATCGCCGGCCACGTCGCGCGGCAGATGCTGGGCGAGCAGGATCGCGACGAGGCCGCGCGCCGGATCGATCGTGAAATACGTCGACGCCGCGCCCGACCAGCCCACCTGCCCCGGCGCGCCGAGACGTCCGCGTGCGGCGGGATCGAGCTGCACCGACACTCCCAGACCGAAGCCCTCGAACGGACTGAAACTCGTATGCGGCGCGTCCAGAAAATCGAGCTGGTTGCGCAGCATCATCGCAACGGTGTCCTCGCGCAGGTACCGCGCGCCGTCGAGCGTGCCGCGCCCGAGCAACATGCGCGCGAACCGCAGATAGTCCGCCGCGGTCGAGTACAGCCCACCCGCGCCGCTCGCGTAGGGATTGAGCGCCGTGCCCGGCGTCGTCGCGCTGGGACCGTCGGCGATGCGCAGGCGGCCGTCGTCGCCGGTCGTGGTGATGTCGACCACGCGTCCCCGCTGCGCCGGCGGCACCGAGAACCCGGTATCGACCATGCCCAGCGGCTCGAACAGGCGCGCGCGCAGGAACGCGTACAGCGATTCGCCGGATGCCACCTCGACGAGCCGCGAGAGCACGTTGGTCGCCGCGCCGTCGTAGGCGAACACCGTGCCGGGATCGTGCTGCAGCGGCACCGTGGCGAGGCGTCGCACGTAGACGTCCAGATCGGACGCCGCGTCGAGACCCGCGGCCTCGCGCAGTTGCAGGGCCGCGCCCGCGCCGTTGGCGATGCCGGAGGTGTGGGTGAGCAGATGGCGGACCGTCAGCGCACGCGCCGGTGCGCGCAGCCGCCCGTCCTCGTCGAGGACACGCAACTGCGCGAACGCCGGCAGGTGCGTCGCGATGTCGTCGTCGAGTCCGATGCGACCGCGCTCGACCAGCATGAGCACCGCGACTGACACGATCGGTTTCGTCATCGAGTAGACGCGGAAGATCGCGTCGTCGGTCATCGGCGCGGTGCCGGCGAGGTCGCGCGTGCCGGCGACGTGCATGTGCGGCGCCTGACCGTCCTGCCAGACCGACGCCACGGCGCCGGTGTAGCCGCCGGGACCCACCGCGCCGTCGACGAACGCGTCGAGTGCCTGCCAGCGCGCTGCCGGTACAGCCGTTGCTGTGGATTCGATGGCGTGCGCAGGGATCGCCGGCGCCAGCCAGGCGCAGGCGAACAACGCGACAAGTGGCAGAGACGCGCGCAGCCGTCGCCCGTCACCGTTCGCGCGACGCGGTCGCGTCCTGTCTGCTGCCTGCACCTGCATCTCCCGCACCCCGCACGCAGGCCCCGCACCATGCGGGGCCATCTCATCCGATCGCATCGATCAGAACGTGATCGTGTGCGTCAACGACACCATCCGCCCGCGGCCGGCCCAGTAATTCTGGAAACCGGGCACCTGCGACCAGCTGAGGATGTACTGCTTGTCGAGCAGGTTCTCGATGCCGACCGTCAGCTTGCCGTAGCGGCCGGTGTCATAGTTCACGCCCAGATCGAACAGCGTGTAGCCCTCGGTATTCTCGACGTAGCTGAAGCTGCGGTCGTCGAATTCGCGCACGTCGCTGCCCGAGAGGTCACGATCGAGGAGCGTCGTCGCACCGAGCGTGACGTTGGCGGTCGGCATGAAATTCCAGGTGACCGACACGGCGATCTTGTCCGGATTGACGTCGAGCACGCCCAGCGGCTTGTTCAGTTCGCCGGCCTCGTAGTCGCCGTTCGGCGCCGACGACCAGAACGCGGTCTTGCCGCGGATCCGCGAGTAGATGCCCGACACCTTCCACTGCTCGTTGAAACGGAACTCGCCGTTGGCCTCGAAGCCCTTGATGCGTACCGGCGCGCGCGCCAGCACGAAGTCGTTGGTCACCGGGTCGATCGACAGCGAGGTACCGAACGGGGAGCGCGAGTCGTAGTACGACGCGCCGAAGGACGCATCGGCGCCGGCCCAGTTGAAGCCCACTTCACGGTTGGTGACGATGATCGGGTCGAGATCGGCGATGCGATCGACCGACTGGTTCGGCACGCTGATGTTGCGCAGTGGAATGCCGATGTTCGCGAGGCCGAAACCTTCGCCGTAGCTGACGAAGGTGGAGAACCCGTCGGTGATGCGCCAGATCGCGCCGATGTTCTTCATCGTCTCCGAGTATTCGAGGCCGCCGCCCTGCACGAACACGCTGTTGCGGAACGGCGTAGTGGTGTAGCTGTCGACGTCGAGCTTGCCGTCCTCGTGACGCACACCGCCGCTGACGGTGACCGGTCCCACATCCCAGCTCAACTGCGCGTACGGTGCGACGCTCGAGTACTGCATCGGCGGCACCCACAGGCGGTTGGTGATCGCGAGCCGCTGCGCGGCTTCGTCCTCCACCAGGTCGATACCCGTGCGCAACTGCAGCCCTTCGACCGCGAACAGGTCACCACGCGTCCACGAGGTACGCAGGCCGCGCTTCTTGGACACGATCTCGGACTGGTCGAAGATACGGTCGGCCTCGTCGAAGTCGTCGTCCACCTTGACCAGCTGGCGGTCGTCGCCGTCCTCGGGCAGGTAGCGCATCGCCTGGTCCGCCCAGTAGATGTCGGCGGTGAAGGTGCCTCCGAACAGGTCGCCGTGGCTGTAGTTCAATGCGGCCTGGCGGAAATCGTTGATCTCGGCCAATGCGCCGGCGATCGAACCACGCTCGGACGTGTTCGTGCTCGGCACCGGACATTCGACCGGATCGAAACGGCAGCCTTCCACCTGGATGTAGTTCGCCTTGCCTTCGATCTTGAAGTCGCTGTAACTGAACTGCAGGCGTTGCTCCAGACTCTCGCCGAAGTTCATGCCGCCCTTGAAGTACAGATTCCGCGCTTCGGAGTCGGACACCGAACCGCTGGTGTTCATGCCGACCCGTCGCCCGTTGCCGTCGTAGGAGATGCCGCGGTCGATGTAGGACGCGCTGGCCAGCATGTCGAAGGTGTCGCCCTTGTAGGCATGGTTCACGCCGACCTTCCAGCCGCTGCTGTCGGTGCCGAATTGCGTCGAGTAGCGCGTGGTCAGCTGGGTTTCGTGGCCTTCGACCGTCGGCACCTTGGAGATGTAGTTGATGATGCCGCCGGCGGCACCGATGCCCTCCGATGCCGACGGTCCGTTGATCACCTCGATGCGGCCGACCAGACCCATGTCGGTGAACGTGCCGTTGCGCCCACCCTCGCGCAGCGGCGAGCCCTGCGGGATGCCGTCGAACAGGCGGAGCGCGATGCGACCACGCAAGGTCTCACCGGTGTTGCTCATCGCCTGCGAGGACTCCGCATAGCCGGGCACGGTACGCGCCAGCACGGCGGTCGCGTCCTCGGTCAACGCCAGCGTGTGCGCGACCTGCTCCTGCGACACGAGACTGATGGCGCCGGGAATCTTGTCGATCGACGTCGCCACGCGCGTGCCGGTGACGACCATGCGGTCGAGGGTCTTGGCATCGCGGCGCGCGGCGGCGTCGGTCTCGCTGTCGGCCTGCTGCGCGTGTCCGGCGCCGGCGGCGGCCAGCAGGATGCAACCGATCGCGGCGGAAAGCGGCTTGATCATGGTGTGTTCTCTTCGGGCGGTGCGATGCGTGGGCCCCCGGTGACGGGGTGCGGACGGCCGGCAGGCGTGGCGATGTGATCGCGCTGGTGAGCGGCAGGACGGGTTCGCATGGAACGGCGCCTCCCCACGCGCGTGTCCGGTACGTTGCGCCGAAGATTAGGTGCGCGCGGAGTGCGGATGAACCGCCTGCACCTATGTTCAAACGACAGTTTTTATTGCCTGCGATCACACAAAATGTTTGCTGCGATGCAGCATCGGTCACTCGCGCATCGCGGCCTCGTCGACATGCCGGCGCGCGGTGGCGCGGCACTCCTCGCGCAGAGCCGCCACGAGTCGACTGCGCACGCTGGCATTCGACCAGACGATGCCGATGCGGCGCGGCTCTGCCGGCTCGGGCAACGGGATGCGTGCAAGCCGCACGCCTGCCGGCCAGGGCTGCGCCCAGTCGGGTACCAGTGACACGCCGAGCCCGCGATCGACCATGACCGCGATCGCGTTGAGCGCGTTGAGCTCGAAGCGCTCGCGCGGCGCGATGCCGACGCGGCGCAGGTAGTCGTCGGCCTGGCGGCCGCCCCACTGGTGACGGTCGTAGCGGATCAGCGGTTCGCTGGCGAGCAGTTCGTGCGGATCGCGATGCGCCATGTGCTGCGGTGCCAGGACCACCAGCGGCTCTTCGCGCAGCACCTCCCAGTTGCAGGTCTTGGGCAGGGCGAACGGCGCCTGCAGCACGATCGCCGCATCGAGATTGCCCTGCTCCACTTCGGTGTAGAGCTCGGCCGAATAACCGGGTTTGATGAAGACGTTGATCTGCGGCAGCGTGGTGACCATGCGCGCGAGCACATCGGGCAGCATGCCCGCCAGCGCCGTCGGACACGCGCCGAGCCGCAGTTCGCCGGCGACCGCGCGATCGTTGGCGACGCTGCGCAGGTCCGAGACGTCGCGCAGCAGATCGCGGGTGCGCTGCAGGATGCGGGCGCCCTCTTCGGTCACGCAGACGGTGCGCCCGGCGCGCGCGATCAACGCGACGCCGAGTTCGCGCTCCAGGGTGCGGATCTGCTGGGCCACCGCTGCCGGGGTGATGTTGAGAAAGCGTGCCGCGGCGGCCATCGAGCCCCGGTCGACGACGTTGACGAAGGTGTAGAGGAACTGGGTGTCCAAAGAGCGTCTCCGTGCGGGGCAGGCCGCGCGCCCTCGCAGCAAATGGCGGTGCGCGGCGGGCCGTCCGTGGACGACCCCGACCGGGCGTGACGCACAGTAGCCCGGGCGGTGACGCCGCGCCCCTGCCGGACGGCAGGGGCACCGGCTATGCGGCGTCCTGCGGCGCCTTGCGGTCGTGGATCGTCAGGCCCTCGAGCGAACGCTGCGTGGCCGGGAACAGCAGGCTGGCGCAATAGCCGATCACGATGCACAACATGATCGAGATGCCCAGATAGAAGTAGGGATGCACCAGATCGAACCACCACGCGAGCGTGGTCAGCACGATGGCGGACGCCACGCCGATCGCCACCCCCGGCGAGTTTGCCCGCCGGGTGAACATGCCCAGCGTATAGGCACCGGCGAAGCCGCCACCAAGCAGCCCGGCCAGTTCGATCGACACGTCGAACAGCGAATGGATGTCGAAGCGCGACAGCAGCAGTGCCAGACCGATGCCGACCAGGCCGACCACCACCGTCATCCATTCCGCGAAGCGCACGCTGCCGCGCTCGGTCGGCGCTTTCGCGAGACGGTCGTAGAAATCGACCGACAGCAGCGTCGCCACGCTGTTGATGATGCTCGACAGCGTCGACATGGCGGCGGCGAAAATGCCGGCGATGATGAGGCCGGTCACGCCCACCGGCAGCTCGGCGGCGATGAAGAGCGGGAACGTCGCATCGATAGGCAACAGCGGATCGAGTCGTTCGGGATTCTGCCGGTAGTACATCCACAACGCGGTACCGATGGAATAGAACACGAAGCCACCGGGGATCATGATGGCGGCGAACACCCAGATCGAACGGCCGGCTTCCTTGTCGGATTTGGTGGCCAGCGTGCGCTGCATGAGCACCTGGTCCTTGGGGAAGGTCAGCACCACGTCGAAGACCACGAGGAAGATGAAACCCCAGACGGTGGCTTTGGTCAGGTCGAAGCTGAAATCGAGCAGCTTGGTCTTCTCGTCCAGCACGACCGCTTCACGCACGGCGTCGAAATCGCTGCCCAGCGAATAGAAGATGAAACCGATCGCAAAGATCGCGCCACCCATCTTGACGAAGACCTGCACGAAATCGGTCCACACCACTGCGCGCATGCCGCCCATCACCGTGTAGATGATGGTGAACACGCCCATGATGAGGATGCTCCACACCACATCGATGCCGGTAATCGTCGCAATCGCGAGCGCCGGCAAGAACAGGATGACGCTGAGCCGGCTGCCGATCTGCATCAGGATGGCGAGTGCACTGGCGAGCATGCGGATTGCCGGGTGGAACCGGGTTTCCAGATACGAGAACACCGACATCAGGTCGAGCCTGCGCAACAGCGGTACGATCCACACCGCGACGAACATCAGGCCCAGCACCGCGACCAGGTTGTTGGTCAGATATTGCCAGTTGGTCTCGTACGCCTTCGCGGGAATGGCGATGAAGCTGATCGAACTGGTGTTGGTGGCATACAGGCTGACGCCGGCGGCCCAGAACGGGATGCTGCGCCCACCCATGAAGAACTCGGCCTCCGACCCTTTCTGGTCGCGCAGATAGAAATAGCCGCCGATGCCGAGCATCGCGGCCAGGTACACCACGATCACCAGCCAGTCGAGCCAGTGCAGAAGATGCTGGCCCGATCGCAGCGTCTCGCTGTGCAGGCGCAATGCCGCGCCATCGCCGTCCGCCCACACGAGGCCATTCCGCCAGCCCGCGGCCACGCGTGGATTGCCTGCGAGCGTGGTTGGCAGCGAGGCCCACGAATCGGTGATGGTATGGAACAGCCGCAGGTCTGCCGCCGCGCCCGGCGCGCCGCGCACGAGATAGAGGATGTGCGCCTGGCCGATGGATCGACTCACGCCTGCCTGGACGGCGCCCGGCGTCCGGCCGCGATCGCTCCAGCCCCCGTCGGCCAGCCAGCGGCGCATATGTCCGTCCGCGCTGGCGAGATAGAGACCTGCCCGCTGCGCAGTGAGGCTCAGCGGCGCCGCGCCGCCCGGCCACACGTCCATCGCCTGCCAACGCGTGGTGTCCGAAGCCCCGGCCTGCGCCAGGGACACGATGCGCGCACTGCCGTCGGCGACAAGACCGGCAACATAGAGCGTGTCGCCCAGGACCGCAGCCTGCGGTTGTCGCAACGTTTCGGGCATCTCGGCGAGAGGCTGCGCGACGAGCATGTCCCCGCGCCACGCCAGCGCGAATGGACGCGCGATGCGTCCATCTGCCGCGACCATCAGGAATGCCCGGCCCGCGCCGTTGGTGCTCGACACGATCGAAGCACCTGCGAGCGCGTCGGGCAGCGCGACCATGCGCCAAGCGCGCTCGTCGTCCGCGAGAACCCAGGCACGATCCGTGGCGAGCACCAGCGGCCGATCGTCCAGTACGAGCAGCGTCCGCACGTTCGCCGCCGTTGGCAGGGCAGGCAGCGCGCGGGTGTCGACGGTGGTGAGACCATCGGCCTGCGCCGCCACTGGCGCGAACAGCGCCAGGCACAGCAGGGCCGCGGCATGCAGCAGGCGGCGCAACCACCGACTGCGCATCCGCGCCTCGCTGGCCGCGCATATACGCGTTGCACCCGGGCTTGGGATCTGTGGGCGCAGATTCATGACTGCGGTGCACCACGGGCAGACGCATCACGGCTTGCGTGGTCCAGCAGGCGTTCGGCGCGACGCAGATAGGGGGCATCGATCATCCGGCCATCGACGACGCAGACCGCGCGCCCGTCGCCACGCGCCTGGGCTGCGCCATCGACGATGCGCTGGGCGCGGGCCAGCTCTTCGGAATCGACGGCGAACACGGCGTGCGCCAGGGGCACCTGTCGCGGATGGATGCAGCTCTTGCCGACGAAGCCGAGCTGCCGTGCGAGGCGCGCTTCGCGCTCGAAGCCGGCGTCGTCGCCGAGATGGGCCCACGCGCCATCGCAGGCGAACACACCGGCTTCGGCCGCGGCCAGCGCGACCTGCAGCATCACCGCCTGCACGTGCGCCGGCACATCGCGGCGGATGCCGCAGGGTTCGAACAGGTCGCCGAGTCCCAGCTGCAGCCCTGCGACACGTGGATGCGCGGCTGCGATGTCGGCTGCATTGCGCAGCGCACGCGGGGTCTCGATGTTGAGCAGCAGTCCGGCCGATGGTGCGAGGCCGAGCGCGGCTTCCTGCGCTTCGATCCGCGCGATCGCGGCGCGTACGACATCGGCGCTGTCGGTCTTGGGCAGGTTGATCAGGTCAGGCGCAGCCGGCAACACCGCCACGAGGTCGGCTTCGTATTCGGGCGAGTCCGGTGCATTGGTCCGCACGATCGCCAATGGCGCCCCCGCGCCGCGCGTCTGCGCCTGCAGGAAGGCGGCGACATTGACGCGCGCTTCGGCCTTGCGCGCGTCGGCGACGGCGTCCTCGAGATCGAACGAGACCGCGTCGGCCTGGCCGTTCCAGGCCTTGTCGAACAGGTCCGGGCGCACGCCCGGCACGAACAGTTTGCTGCGCATCGGCCCTCCCGAGTGGCGGGAAGCAGTGTGCGGGATGGACCCTGCGGAAAAAGTCGCCGCCTCGGGTTTCAGACGATAGTTTTCCTGCGGTCCGAAACGGCTTCCCGCCGCGCATCCGGCGCACGGACTGCTACCGGCCCCTGCGCGGCGCGGTGGTCGAGCACCCGCTGCGACACGGCCCCATCCCGGCGGCAACGGCTTTTCGGTGAGTCCCCCGTCATGCGCCCCCCCGGCGAAGCGGGTAATCTATGCGGCTCCTTTGCCAGATCCGGCGCCCAGCCCATGCTCTTCAAGAACGTCGCCATCGCCGGCCTCGCCCATGTCGATGCGCCGAACCGCGTGACCAGCGACGACATCAACGCAAGGCTGAAGCCCACCATCGACCGCCTCGGCATCAAGACCGACGTGCTCAAGGACATCGCCGGCATCCACGCCCGGCGCCTGTGGGACGATGAGGTCCAGGCCTCGGACGCGGCGACGATGGCCGGCCGCAAGGCGCTCGACGATGCCGGCATCGACGTCGGCAGGCTCGGCTTGCTGGTCAACACCTCGGTGAGCCGTGATTTCCTCGAACCGTCCACCGCCAGCATCGTCGGCGGCAACCTCGGCATTCCGGACACCTGCCAGAACTACGATCTGGCCAATGCCTGCCTCGCGTTCGTCAACGGCATGGATGTCGCCAGCCGCATGATCGAGCTGGGCGAGATCGACTACGCGCTGATCGTCGACGGCGAGACCGCGAACCTCGCCTACGAGAAGACCATCGAGCGTCTGCTGCGCCCCGAAACGACGGAAGAGGATTTCCGCAACGAGCTGGCCACGCTGACGCTCGGCTGCGGCTCGGCAGCGATGGTGCTCGCACGCGCCGACCTGCTGCCCGACGCCCCGCGCTACAAGGGCGGCGTGACGCGTTCGGCGACCGAATGGAACACCCTGTGCCGCGGCAACCTCGACCGCATGGTCACCGACACGCGCATGCTGCTGATGGAAGGCATGAAGCTGGCGCAGAAGACCTTCGGCGCAGCGCGCGAGGCGATGGGCTGGGTGGTCGACGAGCTGGACCAGTTCGTGATCCACCAGGTCAGCAAGGTGCACACCGGCGCGTTCGTGCAGTCGTTCGGCATCGATCCGAGCAAGGTCCACACGATCTTCGGCGAGCACGGCAACATCGGCCCGGCGTCGGTGCCGATCGTGCTGAGCAAGCTCAAGGAACTCGGCCGCCTGAAGAAGGGCGACCGCATCGCGCTGCTGGGCATCGGTTCCGGCCTGAACTGCACGATGGCCGAGGTGGAGTGGTAAGCGGCCTGTTTCGCTGAGCCGTCGCCGACGGCCTGCCGCCCGCCTGGGCGTGCTGGTGTACCGCAAGAAAAAAGCGCCCGAGGGCGCTTTTTTTTTGTTGGTGCGCACTCCGCCCCGGCTAGTCGGCGTTCGCCACGTTCGAGATGCCGATCATCGACTGCAGGTCACGTTCGAGCTTGTTGATCCGATCCGACAGCTGCGTGGCTTCCTGCGGGCTGACGTGCACCAGCCCTTCGAGCAGTTCCGACAGCTGCAGCAATCGCGTCTTCTGCTCGCGGACATCCAGGCGGACGCGCCTGGCCCGCAGGTCGCCGAGCTCGGCGTGCAGCGCGCCGCGACGATAGCGCTCACGCAGCATGACGTGCAGGCGCCCGGCGACGCGGTGGTCGGCATCGCTCCAGGGCGAGCCACTGCCCCGCACGGTCTCATGCCAGGCGGAGAAGCTCGCGCGCGGGCCAATCTTGCTGCCGTCATGGTCGATCAGGAACGGCTCGTCCGGACGTCCCGCCCAGCGCACTTCCTCCACCTGTTCGCAGCGGAAGAAGAACAGCCACTCGTCGCGCGCCAGATCCAGCGGAAGCGCGAGCACGCCGGCGATCCCGTCGGCATGTTCCGGGTCGCGGGTATTCCAGTCGGCGGTGCGATTCGTGCTGACCGCGCCGGCGCCCGTATTGGCACGCCGCAGCCAGTCGATCAGCAGCGGCAGGCTTGCGGCGTCGGGTGCGCGGCCGGCGCTGTACCAGTGGCCGGCCTGCACCAGACCCACACCGTCGCTTTCGACCGCGCGGTGCAGCAGGTCCAGTTCGCCCTGCAACGCGAGGCGGGGATCGGAGGCGTTGTCGAGGCGCAGCGCAAGGGTGTCGCGGGCGCTGCGCGCGCGATCTTCGAGCAGCACGGCGTCCTGCTGCTCGCGCGAGGCGATGCGCATCGACACGAACAGGCCGAACATGTCGGCCGCAGCGCGCACGCCCGGCGGCACGCGACGCGGCGTGCGGTGGTGACAGGCGATCAGGCCCCACAGCCGTCCGCCCGACACGATCGAGATCGACATCGATGCGACCACGCCCATGTTGGCGAGATATTCCAGATGCACCGGCGACACGCTGCGCAGGGCCATCTGGGCGAGATCGAGCGGGCCGCCGTGGCTGTCGCGATCGGGCAGGATCGGCACCGGCACGTAGGTCGCGTCGGGAATCACGCGGATGCGGTTGCGCAGATACAGCATGCGGGCCTGCACCGGAATGTCGGACTGCGGATAGCGCAGGCCCAGATACGCCGGCAACGCCGCGTCGCGGGATTCGGCCACCACCTCGCCCGAGTCGTCCGGACGGAAACGGTAGACCATCACGCGGTCGTAGCCGGTCAACAGGCGGACCTGCTCGGCGACGCGCTGGTTGAAATCGTCGATGTCGTCGCTGCCGGCGACGCGCGCGATCATCGTCTGCGCGACCACGGTGGGCGAGCGCTCGCCGGTGCTGCGCGGCTGCGGCTCGACTTCGATGTGCACCAGGCCATCGGCGACGTGCACGCTGATGTCGCAAAGATCGGCCATCGGTCCGATGTTGCCAACGGCGGCGCGCTGCGGCGGGGCGCCGGGTTCACCGAACCCGATCGTCTCGGCGATCGCCTGGATCAGATCGTCGGTCAGGAACTCGCGCAGCGAGTGCCGCAACATGTGTTCCGGGGCGGCGCCGGTCAGCGTTTCGACATTCGCCGAGACGTGACGGATCGTCCAGTCGGGCAACTGACAGCTGATGAGATACCCGTGGGGCTGGATCGCGCCCGACAGATGGATGGGTTCGTTGGCGCAGTCCTGCAATGCGCGATCAAGCGCTGGATTCATGCAACGGGCTCCTTTCGGGGGGCGGGCATCGCATCGAAGCTCCGCTGGAAACAGGACTCGACCAGCAGGAACGCATCGCGTGCGCCCTGCAACAGATGTGTACGCGGCCGATCGACCTGCGCTGCGCGCGCCGTGAGGCGTTCGAGCACATTGCGCCAGGTTTCGCCGCCGGCATGTCGGGCGAGGAACCGTGCACCGGTCTGCGCGTCGTGGCCCAGCGTCTGCACGCCCCGCAACAGGTGCCGCGCGCCCAGACTGCTGCCCGCCATCACGTATTCCCAGCCCAGACGCTCATCCGCGTCGTCGGCGAATCCACGCACACCGCTGGGCGGCAACGGCGCCAACGCCAGATCGTGCAGATCGCCGGCCAGCCAATAGGACGCACGCGGCACCGCACCGATCACGATCTCGAAATCGGAAGCGAACCGGTGCATGCCGACGACGTAACGCCCATAGGCGAGCGGCGTGCCCAGTCCTTCGAGGAAACAGGCGTCGACGCGCGCATGCAGGTCCGAGGTCCCGGCACGCAGGAAGTGACGCAGATCCTGGGTGTCTGGCACCCGGTTGCGCAGTTGCGTATTCATATTTCCAGCATACGCCGATGCCTTTTCGACCACCGTCTTTCGCCGCACATAGGCGTACGCGCTTCAGCACTGTGAAGACGGGAATTCACGATTTCAGGCGGCTGCCGGTGCGCCGCTTACAATGTGACGCATTCATCGCAACCTTCGGTATGCCCAGCCGTGCAGCTTCCTGACTATCCATTCAGCGGCCACCAGTTCGAAGCGCGACCCGGCGTGCGGATGCATTATCTCGACGAGGGTCCGCGCGACGGCGAGGTCGTACTCATGCTGCACGGGAATCCCTCGTGGAGCTACTACTGGCGGCACCTCGTGCTCGGCCTGCGCGACCGGTATCGCTGCATCGTGCCCGACCACGTCGGCATGGGATTCTCCGACAAGCCCGACGACGCGCCCGGCGCGTCTCCGCGCTACGACTACACCCTGTCCTCGCGTGTGGCGGACATCGGCGCGCTGCTCGCGCACCTGCAGATCGACGGGCCGGTGACGCTGGCGGTGCACGACTGGGGCGGCATGATCGGCTTCGGCTGGGCGCTCGCGCACATGCCGCAGGTCCAGCGCCTGGTGATCACCAACACCGCCGCGTTCCCGCTGCCCACCGACAAGCCGATGCCGTGGCAGATCGCGCTCGGTCGCGACTACACCGTCGGCGAGTGGATCATCCGCGGCTTCAACGCGTTTTCCGGTGGCGCGTCGTGGCTGGGCGTCGAGACGCGCATGCCCGCCGCGGTGCGCCGTGCCTACGTCGCGCCCTACGACACCTGGGCCAACCGCATCAGCACCGTGCGGTTCATGCAGGACATTCCGCTCGGTCCGAAGGACCGCGCATGGCCCTTGCTCGAAGCCGCTGGACAGCGTCTGCCCGACTACGCCGATCGTCCGGCGTTCATCGGCTGGGGTCTCCGGGACTTCGTGTTCGACCACCACTTCCTCGCCGGCTTCCGCGCGGCGCTGCCGCAGGCCGAGGTCATGGCGTTCGAGGATGCGGGGCATTACGTGCTCGAGGACAAGCACGCCGTGCTGGTGCCGGCCATCCGCAGGTTCCTGGACGCGCATCCACTCTGAGCGTCGGGCGCCGGCCCGCCGCGGCCGGGCTCAGGGCACCGGCGCGGCGTCGCCGGCCGGCAACGCGGCGGCGTGCGCATCGACCAGCACCATCGCGATCGCCGGTATCCAGTCCGATGCACGCAAGGCCGGCAGCCCGTGTGCGGCGCGCGCCCGGTCGCACTGCGGGCTCGCCTCGCCCGACTCCCAGGACGCCTGCACATCACGGCAGGCCTGCGGCCGGACCGCATGGATCGTGCATCGGGAGAACGTGCCGATCTCGGCATCGAGCGCGATGCAGCGCGGCCGCGATTCCCAGGTCCCGCGCATCACCACCTGATGCGGCCCGAAGGCCTCGGTCAGCGTCTGCGGCACGACACCGCCCGACGCATCGGTGTCCATCCAGTGCATGGACACCCGGTACTGGCTGCAGCAGGCCCCACAGGTCATACACGGATGGCGCATGGGACGACCCCGGGGATCGCGGCGGTGGGAGAGGAGCGCGGATTCTTGGCATCGACGGTGTCGCGCGCAAGTGCCTGGCGCGCCACGGTCCGGTTCCGGCCGACGGCCGGCGCTTCCCCGGGCGAACGCGTGGGACGCGCAGCGCCGACACGCGGCGAGCGCAGGTGTGCCGGCACGGGCCCGAAGGACAGGATGCGGACGTTCTGCGCAAAACCCCGGGCACCCAGGAAACGGCGCGCGGCGCATGGCCGCGCCCGGGCGATCGCCTAGGCGTCGGCCGCCGAGCGCCGGATGGCCACGTATCGCGCCTGCATCTCGGTGGCGGTGCTGCCGTCGGGCAAGGCGATCCGCGCGGTGAGCGCGACACGCGCGCGGCCGCGCTCGCGCAGCGTGCGCGCGAACGTCGACCAGTCACCGGCGTCGTCGAGCGTGGCCTCGGCTTCCAGATCGCCGAGCAACGGCGCGCGATAGCGGACCGTCGAGTCGGCGACGTAGACCTCGGCGTCCAGACCGGCCTGCTCCACGCGCAGGGTCACCAGACCCCAGGCGGCGAGCGTCATCACCGAGACCAGACTGCCGCCGAATGCGGAGCCCTTGTCGTTGACGTGCGAGGACAGCGGCGCGTGCAGGCGCAGGGAGTCGCCGTCGTAACCGGCAACGGAGACGTCCATCGCGGCGACCGGCGGCATCGAGCCGTAATACGCCTCGAGGGCGCGGAGCGAATCATCGAGCGTCATGCGGGATCCTGTGGGGGTGCGGTCGTCCGGCTTGCGCCGCACCACCGCAGCCACCAAGCTTGGCGCATGCATGCCGCGCCGGCTTTCCCGCATCTGGCGGGATACTACGTCATCTCGCTACGGCCGGCCGGTGCACATGGGGGCCTGCGCCGCGAAGCCGCGCGCCTCGGCGCACGCACGTTCGCGCTCTCGCCCTGGCGCATCGCCTGCCGCGACGACGACGCCGCCCGCGCGGCGCTGCGCCACGCACTGGCCGCCGACATCGTGCTCTTCACCAGTCCATCGGCGGTCGCCGCCGCCTCTGCGCTGACGCCCCTCGTCGCACGCGACGCACAGGCATGGCTCGCGGTCGGCGCGGGCACCGCCCGCGCGCTCGGGCGGGCCGGGATCGTCGGGGTGCGCGCGCCCACGCGCATGGACAGTGAAGGCATGCTGGCGCTGCCGGAACTGGATACGGTCCACGGTCGCAGTGTCGGCCTGGTGACCGCGCCGGGCGGGCGCGGCGTGATCGCGCAGGCGCTCACCGATGCAGGCGCTGGACTCCGCCGCGCCGACGTCTACGACAGGCTGCCGACGCCACCAGCGCCGGGACGTATCGCCCGGCTGATGGCCTTGCCGGCGCCCTGGGTGCTGCCGCTGAGCAGTGGCGACGCCCTGCAGCGCACCGTGGATGCACTGCCGCCCGAGGCAGCGGCACGTCTGCGCGAGGCGCAGGTCTCCGCCGCCAGCGCGCGACTCGCCGGAGTCGCCCGGACGCTGGGGTTCGCGCAGATCGCGCAGGCCGCGGATGCGCGTCCCGCATCGTTGCTGGCGGCCGCGCTGGAGGCGTCCGCTGTCAGCTGAATGGATGCCCGGACCCGCGACGGAACCGTCACGACGGCCTCTGGCACCGTAACGCTCTTCTCCCGCGCCATCCGGAAAATCCGCCATGTCCCTGCTCCGTGCCCTGCTGGTCTGGACCGTCATCGCCCTCCTGGGCGCGCTGGCCGCGCAACTCCTGATGTCGGGCGACCCCGGCTATGTCCTGGTGCGTCGCGGTGGCGTGGATTACACGACGACGGTCATCAATGCGATCGCGATGCTGCTCGGCGCGATGGTGGTGGTGTGGCTGGTGATCACGCTGCTCCTGCTGCCGTTCCGCAGCTGGGGCCGCTATCGCGAGACCAAGGCGCAGAGCCGCATCGGCGAGGGCCTCGACGCCCTGCACCAGGGCCACTACGCCCGCGCCGAGAAGCTGCTGGCGCAGTCCGCCGACGAGAACCCGCATTACGAGCCTGCCGCGCGCATTGCCGCAACCCAGGCCGCGATCGGACGGGGCGACGGTGCTGGTGCCCGGACGCATCTCGACAAGTTCGGCGAGCGCCATCCGGCCACGCGTGCGATCGCGCTCGCGGAACTCGCCCTGCTCGACGAGCGCCCGATCGACGCGTTGACCGCGCTCGACGCACCCGCCGCGCAGCCGCTGCCGCCGCGCGGGCTCGCGCTGCGCGCCGATGCCTGGGCGATGACCGGTCATGCCGCCGAAGCCTATGGACTGCTGGGCGCCCTGCGTCGCCAGAACGCATTACCCGAGGCGCAGCTCGAACTGCGCGAGATCCGCTGGGCCGCCGCGTCGCTGCACGAGGCGGCCGATGCCAACGTGCTCGCCGAGCGCTGGGAAGCGCTGCCCAAGCACATCCGCACCGAGACCCCGGTGGTGCTGGCCTACGCCGACCGTGCGGTCGCGCTGGGCTGGCACGACGCCGCGCTGAAGAGTCTGGAAACCGCGCTCGATGCGCGTTGGGACGAGCGTGTCGCGGCGCGTTACGCATCGCTGGAAGTCGGCGATCCGGCGCACCGCCAGTCGCGCATGGAGCGTTGGCTCAATGCGCATCCGTCGAGCCCGGGCGTCATGCTCGGTCTGGCGCGTCTGCACCTGATGCAGCGTGACTGGCCGAACGCCCGCGATTACCTGCAGCGCGCGATCGACCAGGGGGCGGGCAGCGAGGCGTGGGTGCAGCTGGGCGACGGCTACGCGGCCGATGGCGATGATCGCAATGCACGCCTGTGTTACGCGAATGCCCTGCGCGCGGCACGCAACGAACCGGTCGTCGCGCTCGCACCGTCGCCGGTGGCGCAGCGCGACGACCTGATCGAGCCCGACACACGGGACGCGCACGGCCTGCCGTACGTGCACGGCGAGGCACCGTCGCATCCGACCGACCGGTTCTGATCTGCAGTGTCCGGCGCTCGCTGCAGCAGCGAGCGCGGATCACGGCTCTCACCTGGAAAGCAAGCCTGCCCCGGACCTGATCCGGGACGGATGCGCGCGGCGCATCAAGCAAGGACGCGATCGTCAGCCGCTGAGCGTGACGCGCCACCTCGGGTGCCCGAGGCGACGCTAGTCAATTCGGGTGCGTTCGCACAGGTCGGCAAGCTGACCTTGAAAATGGACGCTGCGCACGGCACTGACCGCGCTCCGGGAAGCGCCGCCCACCTTCAACGCATCGACCGGTGCACCGACACCGCGCCATCGACGGCCTGGTCCAGCGTGATCTCCGCCGCGCGCCCGCGCCCATTGCCCGCCAGCGTGACCGTGACCGGCCCGACGATGACCTGCGGGCCGACCGGACCGAGCGGCGCATTGCCGTCGAGCACTGCATCCGGGATCGCGACGAAGCCGCCCAGCGCGGCGACCCGCGGATCCTCGACATACATGCCCGCGCGCTGCATCTCGGCTGCGGTCAGCGGTGCGGTGTCGACGATGACGATCGCCCCGACTGCAGCGCCGTCTTCCTGCGCACGCCAGGCGCAGCTGATGCCGTAGCTCTCGGGGCTGTCCTGCCGGGTACCGGCGGCATCGACGACATCGAGCCCCTCGACCAGGTCGCCAAGTGCCGACGCCAGGCGCGGGCAATCCGGCAGCGCATCGCGCGGCGGTGGTGCCGAAACCAGTTGCGGACCGGACGCCGTCGGCTGCGGCGTCGCGGCCGCGTCGTCCTTGCCGCATGCGGCGAACGCGCACACGGCGACGGCGAGCAGGCCGAGACGGCCCGGAATAGGGAGGCTGGACATGAGGGTACGCCCTGCGATCAGCGTTCGAGAATCGCGACGACGCCCATGCCGCCGGCGGTGCAGATCGAGATCAGCGCGCGGCCACCGCCGCGTTCCTGGAGCTGCTTGGCCGCGGTGGCGACGACGCGCGCACCGGTCGCCGCGAACGGATGACCCGCGGCCAGCGAGGAGCCGACCGGATTGAGCTTCGCCGCATCGATGCGGCCGAGCGGCGCGTCCAGACCGAGGCGCGTGCGGCAGTAGTCCTCGCTCTCCCACGCCCGCAGCGTGCACAGCACCTGCGCGGCGAAGGCTTCGTGGATCTCGTAGAGGTCGAAGTCCTGCAGCGTGAGATTGTTGCGCGCGAGCATTTCGGCCACGGCGACGGTCGGCGCCATCAGCAGGCCTTCGCCGTGCACGAAATCGACCGCCGACACGTGCGCATCGCGGATGTGGCACAGCACCTCGTGCCCGTGCGCCGCGGCCCATTCGTCGCTGGCCAGCAGGCACGCGGAGGCGCCGTCGGTCAGCGGCGTGGAATTGGCCGCGGTCAGGGTGCCGCGGCCCGACACCTTGTCGAACGCCGGCTTGAGCGTCGCCAGCTTCGCCAGCGAGGTGTCGGGGCGCAGGATGTTGTCGCGCGAGACGCCGCGGAAACTCACCACCAGATCGTCGAAGAAGCCGCGCTCGTAGGCGGCGGCCAGCTTGTGGTGCGAGGCGACGGCGAGTTCGTCCTGCGAATCGCGGGCGATGTTCCATTCCTTCGCCATGTCCTCGCAGTGCTCGCCCATCGACTTGCCGGTGCGCGGCTCGGCCACGCCCGGGAAGTCCGGCTTGAGCTCGCGCAGTCGGAAGCCCTTGAACGCGGCCAGCTTGTCCTTCGGCGTCTTGGCGGCATTCGCCGCCAGCAGGCGACGGCGCAGCGCGCGACCGTAGACGATCGGCACGTCGGACGTGGTGTCCGAGCCGCCGCCGATGCCCGATTCGATCTGGCCGGCGGCGATCTTGTTGCCGATGGTGATGATCGAATCCAGCGACGTCCCACAGGCGCGCTGCAGGGTGATGCCCGGCGTCAACGCCGACAGGCCCGACGACAGCGCAGCCTCGCGGCCGAGGTTCCAGTCGCTGGAATGCTTGATCACCGCGCCCATCGCGACTTCGCCGAGCTGCTGGCCATGCAGGCCGAACTTCTCGACCAGTGCACCGAGCGTGCGCACCGACATCCCGAGATTGCCGACGTCCGCGTAGGCGGTGTTCTGGCGGCAGAACGGAATGCGCACACCACCGAGCACGGCGACGGGACGACCTAGCAGCATCGGAATGACCTCGAAATGGGGGGCGTGGCAATGTCCCGGATACGGGACGGGCATAATGTGAATGAGTCTATCGCTGACCATGTGCACGGCCAATGACCGCAGATCCCGACATTTCCCGACAAATTCCCGCCCCCCAGGTGCTCGGCGTCTTCGCGCTGGAACTCAGTGACGATTCCACGCCTGCGCGCGACGCGCTCGACCCGCAGACCGCCGGTGAACTCGCCCGTCTGCTGGGCCGCGACCTCGGTGCCCTGGTGCCCGGCGCACGCGCGCTCGACCTGACCCTCGCCGCGGCGCATTTCGACCCCGCCGAACTGCTGCGCCCCGGCTGGCCGGTGCATCGCCGCCTCGACGAACTGCGCGCCCGCGCACCGCAAGGCGGACAGGGGCCACGCATCATCGCCTTCGGCGCCGATGCCAGCGGCGCGGTGCCGCTGCCGTTCCAGTCCGATCCGCAACTCGCCGGCGGTCGCCTGCGCGTGCTGCCGTATCTGTTCACCGGCGCCGCCGAGGCCACCGAGACGGTCGCGGCGCAGATGGAGTCGGCGCTGCTCGATCTGGGCATGGCCCAAGCCGATACCGCGCTGTGCGCGCAGGATGCCTTCGGTGCGCGGATCGAACACGCGCGCTATCTCACCCTGCACGACCTGCTGGCGATGACCGCGCTGCAGTACCGCAACCAGGGCCTCGACCCGTTGTGGGATGTGCTGGAAACCGCGCTGCTCGCGCCCGAGGCGGAGGCCTGGCTGGACGCGCCGCCGGAACCGCTGCTGCGGCACGTGGACGGCGAGGTGCGCATCGCAATGCTGTCGCCCGACGACTGGCGCTTGCGCTGCGCGCCGGGCGAATCGGACGACGGCCGACTGGCGCAGGGCTTCGCGATGTACGAAGCGCGGCAGCGTCAGCTGTCGGCGGTGCTGCAGGCGCACGGCGTGCCGGTGGTGCTCGTGCATGTGGCGCCGGGGCAGGAACCGACTGCGGCTTTGCGCTGAGACACGGCCGGCCGTCGCCACGAACGTTCTGGGCAATTTCCGGTGCTCGAATCGCCGCCCCTTCCCCCGCGCGTGGGGGAAGGCTGGGATGGGGGCGAATCATCCGACTGCGAAGGGTCCCGAACACAGGGATATCGCACGGGATACGCGCTCACGACACCTGACGAATTGCCCCCACCCAACCCTCCCCCGCGTGCGGGGGAGGGCGTCTGGCCGTCCGCTGCCGACGCTGCAGGATTGAAGCGAGTTGTCTCGTGCGATCACTTGCGCATGCATCTGCAGATCGCCCATGAAAAACGCCCGCCTCCTGCATCAGGAGACGGGCGCCGGATACCGAGTTGCTGCGCGAGCGCGGCGGGCGCTCAGCCCGCCTGGATCACGCCGCAGGCCAGACGGTCGCCGGCATTGCCGGTGGGCTGCGTCGCATAGTCATCCGCGTCCTGGTGGACGATCACGCCCTTGCCCACGATGTCGGTCGCAGCGCCGTCGCCGATCGTCGCGCCGTCGAGCCAGCCACTGACCTGGGCGGTGCCGTCGGCGCCGGCGGTGATGTTGTCGCTGTCGCCCGCGTGGTGCGCGCCCTGGCCGACGCGGCCGTGATCGGTGCTGCCCGGGTTGAAATGACCGCCCGCGCTGGTGCCGTCCGGGGCGCTGCAGTCGCCGGTCTCGTGCACATGGAAGCCGTGCGCGCCGCCGGCCGGCAGTCCGGTCACGGTGCCGCTGACCTCGATGCGGCCGTCGACCATGGCGAAGCGCAGTTCGCCCGCGGTCTCGTTGCCTTCGGTCGGCGCCAGGGTGGCCATGGCGGTCGCGGCGGCAGCCGTCGCGGGTGCCTGGGTCATCGCGGGCGACGTCGCGGTACCGGTCTGGGCGGCACGGTCGGCTTCGGCGGCGGCGTTGTCGCCGGTGTCGGTCGCACCGCCACAGGCAGCCAGTGCCAGCGCAAGCGCGGCGGGGATCGGCATCAGGAAGGTACGGGTGCGCATGGGGCTCTCCTCGGAATCGAATGGGGCGCGTCTGGCGCGCGGTGTTTCGCCCATCAGCATCCCCGCGGCCGGGTCTCGGTCGCGTGAGTGGCGCGCGGAACCTACGGGATCTGGACGGTGCCGCAGGCCACGCGGGCACCGATCGCGCCGGGCGTCGCGCCCAGGATCAGCAGCGCGCGACCGACGATGTCGTTGGCCGCGCCGCCGCCCAGCACCGCACCGGGCAACAGCAGATCGAGCGTCGCGACGCCGCCGCCATCGGCGACGATGCGGCCGCGCTCGCCGGTGTCCGGCTGCCGGTAGGGCATGCCGTGCTGGGCGTCGAATTCGGGGCCGGCGCTGGTGGCGTCGACCGCGCTGCAATCGCCGCGCGTGTGCAGGCGCAGGTTGTGGGTGCCGTTGCGGACCAGGCCGCCGACTTCGCCGCGCACGCGCACGCCGCCGACATCGGGCGACAGCACCAGCCGGCCGCTGACCAGCGACCCGGACGCGGACGCGAGATTGGCGATCGCGCCTTGCGCGGTGCCGGTGCTGGCAATCGCCGTCACGGCAGGCGGCGCGGTCTGCGCGGTGGGACGGGGCGCGCTGGCGCAGCCGGCGAGCAGGGACGCGGCCGCGGCCGCGAGGATCGGGAGTCGGGTCATGCGATTCATGGCGGCCACTCTAGTGCGCGCACGCGGCGCGTCGATGAAGGGGATTCAACTGCGACGCCGTCGCGCGCCGAGTTTGCGGGTCAGCGTGTTGCGGCCGACGCCCAGACGCAGGGCGGCCTCGGCGCGGCGCCCCCCGGTATGCACCAGCGCGGTTTCCAGCAGCGCGCGATCCAGCCGTTCGCGCGCCTGCGCATGGATGTCGTCGTCGCCGGCGCGCAGCCGCCCATCGGCCCAGGTGCGCAGGACGTCGTCCCAGTCGACCGCGGCGTCGGTGTGGTCGGCGGCCGGCGCGCCCGCGCCCAGCAGGCCGTCGAGATCCTGCGGCGTGACCAGATCGGCCGGCGCCAGCGCCGCCAGGCGCCAGCACAGGTTCTGCAGTTCGCGCACGTTGCCCGGCCAGGCGTGGTCGCGCAGCCGCTGCAGCGCGGCGCGGCCCAGGCGCTTGGGCGGCGCGTCGAGTTTCTCGGCAGCGGCCTGCAGGAAACGCTCGGCGAGCTGGCCGACATCGTCGCGGCGGTCACGCAGCGGCGGCAGCCGCAGGCGCACGACATCCAGGCGATGCAGCAGGTCGGCGCGGAACCGGCCTTCGGCCACCAGCCGCTCGAGGTCCTGGTGGGTCGCGGCGATCACGCGCACGTCGACGCGGATGAGTTCACGGCCACCGACGCGGAAGAATTCGTCCTCGGCCAGCACGCGCAACAGGCGCGTCTGCAGCGAGGCCGGCATGTCGCCGATCTCGTCGAGGAACAGCGTGCCGCCGTCGGCCTGCTCGAAGCGGCCGATGTAGCGCCGCGACGCGCCGGTGAACGCGCCTGCTTCGTGGCCGAACAGCTCGCTCTCCAGCAGTTCGGCCGGAATGGCCGCGGTGTTGAGCGCGACGAAGGGCTTGCGCGCGCGCGGCGATTCGCGGTGCAGCGCGCGCGCGACGAGCTCCTTGCCGGTCCCGGTCTCGCCGGTGACCAGCACCGAGACCGGCGCCTGCGCCAGGCGGCCGATCGCGCGGAACAGCTGACGCATTTCGGGCGCGTCGCCGACCAGCGCGTCGCTGTCGCCGGTCGGCTGCGGGGCGTCGTCGGGCGCGGTGTCGTGGTCGCCGAGCACACGCGCGGCAAGCGCGACCGCCTCGTCGAGATCGAAGGGCTTGGACAGGAATTCGTGCGCGCCGCCGCGGAACGCACCGGCGGTGCTGGCGACATCGGTATAGGCCGACATCACCACGACCGGCAGCTGCGGATGCTGCTGTTTCAGGCCATCAAGCAGTTGCAGGCCCGAATCGCCGGGCATGCGCACATCGGTGAACAGCATGTCCGGCGGCGGTCGCTGGGCCAGTGCATCACGCACGGCCTGGGCGCTGTCGAAGCCGGACACGTCGTAGCCGGCCTCGCTGAGCGCCGTGGCGAGCACGAAGCGGACGGAGCGGTCGTCATCGACGACCCAGACGCGCGGGGCGGGCGAACTCATGCGGCAGGCGCCTCCGGCGCATCGGCAGTGACGGGGGCGGTCGGCGTCTCCTCGACGGGAAACGGCAGCTGCAGGGTGAACACGGTGTGCCCGGGGCGCGAGCGGTAGACCAGCGCGCCACGGTGTTCGCGGGCGACCTGCTGCGCCATCGCCAGTCCAAGACCGCTGCCGTCGGGACGTCCCGACACCAGCGGCAGGAAGATCTGCTCGACCATGTCCTCGGGCACGCCGCGGCCGTCGTCGATGACCTCCAGCCGCAGCACCATCGCGTGCACCTCGTCGCCGATCCGCACGCCGAGCGCGGCACGGGTGCGCAGGGTGATGTTGGCGGCGCCGGCCTGGATCGCGTTGCGGACGAGGTTCCAGACGGTCTGGGTGAGGCGGTCGGGATCGCCCGAGAGTTCCGGCAGACTGGGGTCGTAATCGCGGATCATGCGCACCGCCCAGCCGGCATCGGCCTCGGCCAGACGCAGCACCTGTTCCAGCACGCCATGGATGTTGAGCGCGCGATGCGGCGTGGGCGCGCGCGGCGAGAGCAGCTGGTCGACCAGCGCACCCAGACGCGCGACTTCGGTATCGACCAGGGCCACCAGCTCGCGCGATTCGCCGTCGCTGACCCGGCGCGCCAGCAGCTGCGCCGCGCCCTTGAGGCCGGCCAGCGGATTGCGCAGTTCGTGCGCCAGCCCGCGCAGCGCCGCCGACAGCGCGAGCGGCATCGCGAGTGTCGGATCGGCGCCGGGGAATTCGTCGACCGGATGCGCTTCGAGCAGCAACCCGCCGTCGGCCTCGCGCGACAGCCAGGCATCGGCGAAACGCGGCTCGCCGCCGAGGAAGGCCAGCACCAGCCGGCGCACGCGCATCGGGCCATCGGCGGGATCGCCGGGCGTACGCAGGGCGAGGCGCAGGACGTCGCCGTCCACTTCCAGCGCTGCCAGCGGCTGGTCGATCAGGCGCTTGCGCCCCACCCCCAGCCAGCGCGCGAACGCCACGTTGCAGGTGCGGATGCGCCCGTCCGCGCCGGCCCAGAGCAGCGGCGTGGTCAGTGCATCGAAGGGCTGCGGCGGTGGGGTTTCGTCGGCCATGCACCAATGTAGTGCATCGGACACCGGCGCCGACAGATGCACGGCGCCTGCTTTCGGGCCCTCCCCCGTTCACGGGGGAGGGTTGGGTGCCCACCCTCGAGGTGCTGCGGCAGGTCGATCCGACGACGACCGGCCGTGCGCTCGATGCGATGACGCCCGAGCAGCAGGCCGCGTTGACCGAGGACGTGGCGGGCCTGAGCGTCACCGACCGCACCGATCTGTTGAACGGACTCGCGTCGCAGCTCGACGCCGGCCAGATGCAGCGGCTGGAGCCGGTGTTCGGCGCCGATGCGGTGCTGTCCGCGGTGCAGACCCGCAGTCCGGCCGCGGTGCGCGAGACCTACGAGCAACAGGCCGGCGCCGGCCCCGCCGTCACGACCGCCGAGCCGTCGGGCCGCACATCGACCCAGCAGGTGGCCGACGCCGCCAACGACTACGCCGGGCGTGTCGAAGGCCAGGGCATCATGGCGCAGCACGCGCTGGGCGATCTGATGGCCGCCAACGCCGGCGACCCGGCCTATCTCGCCGAACTGGTGCGCCTGGCCAAGGACGACGGCGTGCTCGCACAGGTGGTCAGCCCGATGTACGGCGGGCTGTTCGAACGCGACGACAGCGGCTACGTCGTGACCAACGCCAACGCCTCCTTCGATGCCGATGCGCGCCGCGAGGGATTCGCGCTGGCGATCGGCGCGGCGGTCGACCGCGGCGTACTGTCGGAGACCGACGTGCGCGCGCTCGGCAACCAGCAGGCCGGCTGGACCGACGTGGCCGGCCGCGCCGGCATCGGCCAGGTCGGCGCCACCGACGCGACCCGCGCCACGGCGAGCGATCTGGGCAACGTACTCGACACCTATACCGACGCGGCCGACGACGTCGCCAAGCTCGACGAGCAGCTCGGCGGACTGCTGGCCCAGGCTGGCCCGATGACGCCCGAGCAGCAGGCGGCCTTCGTCACCGCCTTCCGCACCGATCCGGAGAACGTCGGCACCTATACGCGTCTGACCGAGGCCACGGCCGCGCTGGCCGACCACGTCTCGCAGAACACCGACGCCGTGCTCGACGCCGCCGTGCGCGATCCCGCCGTCGCCCAGCAGGTCGTCGAGGCGATGACCGGGCTGGCGCAGGACGGCCGCGGCGAGGAAGTCATCGCCCTGCTGACCCAAATCAACGCCGGCGGGCCGACCTCGGCGCTGGCGGAAGCCTTCGCCGGTTTCGAGGAACTCTCGGGCCCGGTGCTCGAGGACGCGGCGTCCTCGGCGATGGCACAACTGCTCGAGCGCAACAACGGCGACGTGTCGGCGGCTTCGGCGCAGTTCCAGACCGCATTCCAGAGCCTCGTGCAGGCGTGGCCGGCGAAGGCCGGCGTCGACGATTTCCGCATCGGCTCGCAGCTGCTCAACGCCGCCGCCGGCGGCGATGTCAGCGCGATGCAGGGCTATCTCAACCAGTACCAGACCGTCTCGCCGATCATGCGCGCCGTCGCCGGTGCGGGCGTGGTGCTGGGCGCCGTCGGCGCGGTCAATGCCGGTACCCACGAGGACTACGTCAACATGGTCGCCGGCTTCGCCCAGTCGGGCGAGAACGCGGCCCGTCTGGTCGCCGGCACCATGGGCGGCATGGCCGCGGTCGGCGAGGCCGCGCAGGCCGCCGGACGCTTCGCGGGCGCGGCCGGCTTCGCCGCCAAGCTCGCGCCGGGCCTGGGCCTGATCGCCAATTCCGCGTCGCTGGCCAACAGCTTCAGCCATGCCGCCGATGGCAATGCCGGCTATGCGATCGCGATGGTCGGCGATGTGATCGGGGTGCTGGGCAGCGCGCTGGAATTCACCCCGGCCGCGCCTGCCGGCTTCCTGCTGTCGGGCATCGGTGCGGTGATCTCGGCCGCGGGTTCGTTCGCCGGCGAGATCATCAACGGCCACGAGCGCCGCGAGACGCTGGAGAAGTACCTGACCGCCGCGGGCGTGGATCCGGAGATCATCGACGAGATGATCAGCGCCTCGTCGCAGCTGTTCGACATGGCCGAGACACTCGATCTCACCCCCGAGCAGGTGCAATCGCTGCTGGTGGCGCATCCCGATATCGGCGGCGCGCCGGGTCTGGCCGGCAAGTTCACCGACGTGGCCGCGGCCGCCGGCATCAGCGGCAGCGATGTGCAGGACTTCGCCGCCGCGCTCGCCGCCGACAATCCGAACTTCGCCTGGGACCTGATGGGCATTGCCTCCTACGCACCCAGCCATCCGGGCGAGGCCGCGACGTTCTATCGCGACTACCTCGAAAGCAGCTATCCGCAAGCGACCACGCTGGCGGAATCGCTGTCGCCGGATCTGTTCGGCGATGCCGCGCAGGCGCGCGAACTGGCGCTGGCCGATTACAACCGCAGCGGCAGTTCGTCCACCTGGGAAATGGACCTCGGCAACCTGCTGAAGAACAACGACGATCCGGCCTATCGCGCCGAGGTGCTGCGCCTGCTTGCCGCGGACGGCGACCAGCGACTGGAGATGTTCGCGCAGATGACCGGCGGTTACGGCGACACCTGGTCCGGCGCGGTGCGCGATTCGGTCGCCGATGCGGTCGAAGCCGGCACGCTGTCCCAGTCGCAGGCCGACCTGGTGCTGGGCTACTTCTGATTCCGACGCGCCGGCGCGCGTAGACGCGGGCGACGTCGAGGGACGTCGACCCGCGCGCGATCTCACGCAGCGAGAGCGCGCTCCTGCATCATGGTGCGATGCCCGACGCCGCACCCGACTTCCGTCTCTACCATTCCAATGCACTGGAAGTGCTGGCGGGCCTGATGGCGCATGCGCTGCGCACGCCGGCGCCGGGGCAGTCGTTGCTGGCGCCGGACGTGGTGCTGATTCCGCAGGTCGCGATGCGGCGCTGGCTGCAGGCCGCGCTCGCCGCGGAACACGGCGTCGCCGCGAATCTGGAGTTCGTGACGCCCGGCGAATTCGTCGGCAAGGCGCTGTCGGCGAATCTCGGTCCACCGACCGACGAACCCGACGCCGCCGCGCTGCGCTGGCATCTGTATGCCGCGCTGATCGATCCGGCCTTCCTCGCCCAGCCCGCGCTGGCCGCGTTGCGCGCGCATGTCGACAGCGTCGATCCGCTGCGGCCATGGGCGCTGGCCGGCGAGCTCGCCTCGGTGTTCGAGAAGTATCAGGCCTGGCGCCGCGACTGGCTGCTGCGTTGGGAAGCGGGCGCGGATGCCGACGATCCGCAGGCGATCCTGTGGCGGCGCATCGCGCGCGGTCGCCAGCATCGCGCGCGGCGCATCCAGCAATATCTCGACCGCTTCGAAAGCGCCGACGCCCCGCTGCCCGTCGGCCTGCCGCCACGGCTGTTCGCGTTCGCCACGCTCAACGTTTCGCCCGACGTGCTGCGCGTGCTGGCCACGCAGGCGCGCGTCGGCACGCTGCATTTCTATGTGCCCTCGCCGAGTCGCGATTACTGGGGCGATCTGCAGCGCGTGCGCGCCGGTGGCGCCGAGGCCGCGCGTACCGAGAATCCATTGCTGCAGGCCTGGGGCCACGCCGGTCGCGATTTCATGGCCGTGCTCGGCAGCTACGAAGTCGTACATCCGGATGTCGAACTGCGCAGCGATGCCGATCCCGGTGAAGGCGGCGGCGAACTGCACGGCAGCCTGCTGCGGCGCCTGCAGTCGGATCTGTTCCAGCGGCTGCCGTCACCGCCGCTGACGCCGGCCGCCGACGATCCGCGCACGCGTTTGCCCGCCTTGCGACGCGACGATCCCAGCCTGCAGGTCCACGCCTGCCACACGCGCCTGCGCGAACTGCAGGTGCTGCACGACCAGCTGCGCGCCTTGTTCGAGGATCCGCGTTTCGATCCGCCGCTGCAGCCGCGCGACATCGCGGTGCTGGCGCCCGACATCGATCCCTACATCCCGTATCTGGATGCGGTGTTCGGCGGTCGCGGTAGAGAAGACTCGATTCCGTATGCGTTGGCCGATGCCAGCCCGCTCGCCGGCGAACCGCTGGCCGATGTCTTCCTGCGCCTGCTGGCGCTGCCGGTCGCACGTTTCGGACTGGAGGAAACGCTGGACCTGCTGGCGAGTCCGCCGCTGGCCGAATCCGCCGGGCTCGATGCCGGTGCGTTCGCGCGGTTGCATGCCTGGCTGTTCGCGGCCGGTGCGCGCTGGGGCATCGACGCTGCGCATCGCGCGCGCCTCGATGCGCCGGCCGATGACGCCTACACCTGGGCGTTCGCGCTCGACCGTCTGCTGCTCGGCCACGCCAGCGGCAGCGATGCACCGATCGCGACGGCATCAGGCCAGCTCATCGCTCCCTTGCCCGAACTCGAAGGCAGCGCGCTCGATGCGCTCGACACGCTGGTCCGCCTGCTGCGCGTGCTCGCACGTCATGCCGACCTGCTCGGCGAGGCGATGCCGCCCGAGGCCTGGCGCGATCGCCTGCTGCGCCTGCTCGACGCGCTGCTGCCGAAGCCGCCGTCTGCGCCCGCCACCCAGCGCGCACTCGATCGCCTGCGCAGCCTGATCGACGCCTTCGCCGCCGACGCCACGCGCGCCGGCTTCGATGCACCGGTGCCATCGGAGGCCGTGCGTGCGCATTTCGCCGCCGTGCTCGGCGAAGCGGATACGCGCGCGCCACTGCTGACCGGCGGCGTCAGCGTCGGTCGCATGGTGCCGATGCGCCTGCTGCCGTTCCGTGCGATCTGCCTGCTCGGCATGGACGACGGCGACTTCCCGCGTCGCGATTCCGCGGCAGGGCTCAATCGCCTGACCGCCGAACTCGGCACCGATCGCCGCCAGGTCGGCGACCGCAGCACGCGCGACGACGACCGCTTCCTGTTCCTGCAGCTGTTCGCCGCCGCGCAGGACGTGTTCTACGTCAGCTACCAGGGCGCGGACCCGCGCGACGGCAGCGTGCGCGAGCCCTCGGTGCTGGTGACCGAACTGCTGGCCGCCGCCGATGCACAGCACGCGCCGGACGCGCATGCGGCGGACGACCTCGTCGTGCATCACCCGCTGCAGCCGTTCGCGCCCGCCGCATTCGGCGCCGGTGACGAGCCGCGCCGGTTCTCGTACCGCCAGCAGTGGTGGCAGGCCGCGTCGCAGCCCGCGCAGCGTCGTGTCGCGCTGCCGGCGTGGTTCGACGGCACGCCGCTGCCGCCGATCGAAGAAGCGGACGATGCGCTGTCGCTCGATGCGCTGCGGCGCTTCCTGCAGGCACCGGCGGAGACCTTCCTGCGCCAGCGGCTCGGCATGCGGCTGGCCGAGGTCGACACGCTCGAAGGCGACGTCGAACCGTTGCTCGCGCCTGGCCGCGGCCTCGCGAAACAACAGCTGCAGCGCGCGGTGTTCGAAGCGCGACTGCGCGGCGACGACGATGCGACCACGCAGGCTCTGCTGCGCGCACGCGGGCTGTTGCCGTCGGGGCCACTGGGGCGTCGCACGCTCGATGCGGCGCGACGCGAGGTCGACGGTTACGCCGAGGCGTTCCGTGCCTGGCGTGGTGATGCGGTGGCCGAATCCCCTCGCATCGAGGCCGAGATCGACGGTGTGCGCCTGCACGGGCGGCTCGGCGACGTGTATCCGCACGGCATCGCGCGCATCCGCTTCGATGCGCCGAACGGGAATTCCGCGATCCGCGACGGCCTCGACTGGCTGCTCGCCAGCGCGGCCGGACGCGACACACCGCTGGTGCAGTTCCATGACGGCGGCGATGCGGGCGTTGGTCCGCACACACGCGCCACGCTCGCACCGCACGAGGCCCGCGCCCTGCTCGCGCAGCTGATGGCCCTGCGCGCCCAGGGCCTGCGCGCGCCACTGCCGTTCGCACCCTACAGCGGCTGGGAACTGTTCAACGCGCCGACACTCGAACGCGGTCTTTCGAGCGCGGCGAAGAAGTGGCACGGCAGCGACCGCAGCTGGGGCGAAGGCAATACCGAAGCGCTGCGCCTCGCGCTGCGCGGACGCGATCCGTTTACCGACGAGGCCACGCAGGTCGCGTTCGTCGATCAGGCACTGACGGTCTTCAGCGCGGTCGTCTCCGGCATGGTCTACGGCGGCACCGATCTCGACGCGCTGCGCGCGATCGCCGCGGCACTCGACGTGGAGGACTCGGAATGACCGGCACCGATCCCTACCTGCTGCTGCCGCTCGACGGCGTGCGCGCCATCGAGGCCTCGGCCGGTACCGGCAAGACGTTCACGCTGGCGACGCTGGTCGTGCGCCTCGTCGTCGAAGGCGGTCTGCGCGTCGGCGAAATTCTCGCCGTGACCTTCACCGAGGCCGCGACCCAGGAACTGCGCAGCCGCATCCACAAACGTCTGAAGATGGCCGAGGCGCTGGTCGAGGTCGACATCGGCGACGACGCCTCGCCCGAGACCGTGCTGACCAGTGCCGTCCTCACCCAGCATCTCGCGCGCGGCGAGGAAAGCGCCGATGCGCTGCGGCGTCGCCTGCGCGCGGCGGCCGACGAGACCGATCTCGCGGCGATCTTCACCATCCACGGCTTCTGCGCACGCGCGCTGCGCGAACACGCGCTGGAAGCCGGGCAGGGTTTCGACGCGCCGGAGTTGATGGCCAGCGACACCGCGTTGCGCGAGGCCATCGCTGCCGATCTGTGGCGCTCGCACGGCGTCGAACCCGATGCCGCCGACGATCTGCTGAGCCTGTGGTCCGGCGGCCCGATCGCGCTCGCCGGCGATCTGTCGCCGCTGGTGCGCGAACGCTTATTGCGACCCGCACTGGCCGAACTTCCGGACGATCCCGCGCCGCGTGTGCGCGCTGCCGGTGCCGCGCTCGCGCATGCCTTCCACGCGCATGGCGACGACTTCCGCGCGTCGCTGATCGCGGCCGTCGACAACAAGATCCTGCATGGCGCCAGCTACAAGGCCGACTGGATCACCGCGCTGTTCAATGATCTGCGCACCTGGTGCGCAGCCGGCGATCACGACGCGCCCTTCCAGCACGCCAAGCTGCCGCAGCTGCGCCGTGACCGGTTGATCGAGAAAACCAACAAGACCGCCAAGGGGCCGACGCCGGACTCGCCGGTGTGCGACGCGATTCCCGCGTATCTCGATGCGCTCGACGAGATCGCCGAGTGGCAGGACGTGCGCCGCGTCGAACTGCTGCACCGCCTGCGCGACGACGCGCGCGCCCGTGTCGAGCGCTTCAAGCAGCAGCAGCGCGTGCAGACCTACGACGATCTGATCGACCGCGTCGCCGACGCCGTCGACGGGCCGCAGGCCGACGCGCTGATCGCGCAGCTGCGCGCGCAGTACCGGGTCGCGCTGGTCGACGAATTCCAGGACACCGATCCACGCCAGTGGCGGATCTTCGAACGTGTGTTCGGCGTCGCCAGTGGCGCACCGGCGCTGTTCGTCATCGGCGATCCCAAGCAGGCGATCTACGGCTTCCGCGGTGGCGACGTCGAAACCTATCTCGCCGCGCAGGCCTCGGCCGAGCGCGCGCCGCCGCTCGCGCTGAACTTCCGCTCGCGCCCCGGCGTACTGCGCGCGGTGGCGGCGCTGTACGCACAGGCCGATGCGAGCGGCCATCCGCCATTCGTCGACGCCCGCATCGCGTTTCGCGAGGTCGCACCCGGCGGCGTGCGGCGCGACGACGACTATCTGCGTGGCGGCGTGCCTGCGCCCGCGCTCACGCTGTGGCAGGCGCCCGATCCGCCGCCCGACCACAAGGGCAAGGTCAAACCCTGGAGCGCCGGCCGCTCGCGCGAACTCGCGACGCAGGCCTGCGTCGCCGAGATCCATCGCGTCCTCACCGAGGCGCGCGCGGGCACGGCGCTGATTGAAGGCCGGCCGGTGCAGCCCGGCGACATCGCGGTGCTGGTGCGCTCGCACAGCGAGGCCACGCGCATCCGCGCCGCGCTGGCGATGGTCGGCATTCCGGCGGTCGCCGCCGGCAAGCAGAGCCTGTTCGCGACCGCGGAAGCGCGCGACGTGCATGCCCTGCTGCTCGCACTGCTGCACGGCGCCGACGACGGCCGTCTGCGCATGGCGCTGTCGACGGTGCTGATCGGCGAGGACGCGACGCAGGTTGCCGCGCTCGATGCGGACGGCGATGCGCTGCGCGCGTGGCAGCTGGCCGCGCTCGGCTGGCGCGACCGTCTGCAGCGCGGCGGACCGCTGGCCCTGATCACCGACCTGTGCGCCGCGCACGCGGGCCGTCTGCTCGGCCTGCTCGATGGCGAGCGTCGCCTGACCAACTACCTGCAGCTCGCCGAACTGCTGCAGGAAGCGCAGGCGCATGCGCTGGGCCTGCATGGTCTGGTCGACTGGCTGTCGCGCGCGATCGCATCCGCCAGCAGTGACGACGACAGCCAGCTGCTGCGCCTCGAATCCGACGCGCGCCGGGTACAGGTGGTCACGCTGCACAAGAGCAAGGGCCTGGAATATCCGCTGGTCTTCCTGCCGTTCGCCGGCATCGGCGGCAAGCCGCGCGATGCCGGTCGCCATGTCGCCGTGGCCGACGACGCGGGCCGTGCCCTGCACTGGAAACTGCTGCCGTCGCGCTCGGGCTGGAACGACGCGAAGCAGCGCTGGCAGGACGGCCAGCGCGCCGAAGACGCGCGCCTGCTCTACGTCGGCCTGACCCGCGCGCGGCATGCGCTGTGGATCGCCGGCGGCGCGTTGTACGAGTACGGCAAGGCCGCGATCGCGCACATGATCGCCGCCCCCGACGCGCTCGCCGAGACGCTGGGCACTGCCGTCCGCGTCGACACGCAGCCGTCGCCCGCAGCGCTGCCGTGGCTGCCGCCCGAATCCGAAGAGACCGTGCCGGCCGCGCGCATCGCGACGCGCTCGCTGCTGAGCGACTGGTGGGTCTACAGCTTCACCCAGCTGGCGAATGCCGAATCCGGCCACGACGCATCGAGCGCATCCACGCAGGCCGCGCCCGGTGGTCTGGACGAACCTGCTGTCGATCCCGACGCCGCGCCCGATCCCACGGCTGGCGTCGACGACTACGACCCACGCTTCGCCGGCGCGCGCTTCGGCGTCGTGCTGCACGACGTGCTGGAACGCAGCGACTTCGCGCAGTGGGCCACGTGGACACCCGGCACGCCCGCGCCCGCCAGCGAGACGCACGTCATCGACGCGCGCCTGCGCGCGGCCGGTTACGCGGATGCCGATCTTGACGACGGCATCGATGTGCTGACGCCACTGGTCGGCCAGACGCTGACCGTCACCCTGCCCGAAGGCGTGCGCCTCGCCGATGTGCCGTCCGACGCGCGTCGCCCGGAAATCGAATTCCAGTTCGCCCTCGCACCCACGCGCATCGAGGCCCTGCTCGCGCTGCTGCACGGCCACGACGTGCTGCGTGCCCGCAGCGGCTTCGGCACGCGCCGCCAGCTCGAAGGCCTGATGACCGGCCTGATCGATCTGACCTACGCGCACGACGGTCGCTGGTACGTGCTCGACTACAAGACCAACCGTTTGCCTGGCTACGGCCCCGCGCAACTCGACGCCGCGATGGCGCACAGCGAATACGACCTGCAGGCGCTGATCTACACCGTCGCGCTGCACCGCTGGCTGCGCTTCCGCCTGGGCGACGGCTACGACTACGCGCGTGACTTCGGTGGCGTGCGGTATCTGTTTTGTCGCGGCTTGGATGCCACGCGCGACGATGCGCCGGGCGTGCAGGCGTGGCGGTTCGCGCCGGAACTGGTGGATGCGCTGGATGCGTTGTTTGCGGGGCGGGATGTGGGGGTGGCGGCGTGAATGCCGGACGCTCAATCTATTTCGAGCACGCGCAGGATCAGAGCTATCCCCCGCACGCGGGGGGTGAGAGCGATCCGTGTGCGCGGCACTGCCGCGCGGATCGATCGAACGACCGGCGCGCTGCGCCGGGCCGGACGGGTTGGGTGGGGGCAGACCATCAGCGCATGGAAGCGTTCATCGCGCGACAAACCTTCATGCCTGAGCTCTCTCCATCCGTGACCGGACCCTTCGCCCCCATCCCAACCTTCCCCCGCAGGCGGGGGAAGGCGCTGTGTTCTCGCTCAATTGAGCTGATCGCGCAGCGCGCTGCGCCGGGCCGGACGGGTTGGGCCGATCAAAGCCCTCCCCCGCTTGCGGGGGAGGGTTGGATGGGGGCGAACCGTCAGCGCATGGAAGCGTTCATCGCGCGACCAACCTTCATGCCTGAGCTTTCTCCATCCGCAATCGGACCCTTCGCCCCCATCCCAACCTCCCTCCGCACGCGGGGGACTGGGCGGTTCGCCGCTATCTGTCCGGCTGTCGCCCCATGAGCACCCCCGCCCTCCTCAAAAGTCTCCGCGACGCCGGCGCCCTGCGCACGCTCGACAACGCGCTCGCGCAGTCGCTGCGTCGGCTCGATCCCGCCACGCCCGACAGCGTGCTCGCCGCCGCCGCGCTGGCATCGCTCGCGGTCGCCAACGGCCATGCGGGATTCGATCCCGCCGCGCCGCAGCGTCTGGTCGAGGCCGACATCGACTGGCCCGCAGCCGACATCTGGCGCGCCGACCTCGATGCCTCGCCGTGGATCTCGCAACCCGACGAGGCCGACGCCGAATCCATCGCCGACACGCCACTGGTCTTCGAACACGGCCTGCTCTACCTGCGTCGCTATCGCGAATACGAACGCCAGCTCGCGCTGGGCCTGCGCCGTATCGGCGCGCACAGGCCGAAAGGCGGCGACCTTGACGCACTTGCGCCGCTGTTCGCGCAGCTGTTTCCCGATGCGCGCACCGGCGACGACCTGCAGGCCCGCGCTGCGGCGGTCGCGCTCCGCCATAACCTGGTCCTCGTGACCGGTGGCCCGGGCACCGGCAAGACCACGACGATCACCCGTCTGCTGGCCTTGCTCGCCGCGCTGGCGCTGCAGGCCGGACACCCCGCGCCGCGCATCGCGCTGGCCGCGCCGACCGGCCGCGCCGCCGAGCGCATGGCCGAAAGCGTGCGCAAGGCCGTGCAGGCGCTCGCCGCAGCCGGTGTCGATGCCGCCCTGCTCGAGGTGCTGCCCACCGCCGGCACCACGCTGCACCGCCTGCTCGGCACGATTCCCGACAGCCCGCGCTTCCGCCACCACGCCGACAATCCGCTGCCGTTCGATGTCGTTGTCGTCGACGAAGCGTCGATGATCGATCTGCCGCTGATGGCCAAACTGGTCGACGCCGTCGCCGATGGCGCGCGGCTCGTGCTGCTCGGCGATCCCGACCAGTTGCCGTCGGTCGAGGCCGGCGACGTGCTCAGCGGCATCCTGCGTGCGGCCGGGGATGGCACCGGCATCGCCGATGACGACGACGCTGCATTGCAGGCACTGCTCGGTGCATCCGGGCATCGCCCCGGCGACGACCGGGAACCGGCGACTGCCGCAACCGATGCGCGCGCATTCCCCGGCCGCCGCATCCACCTGCAACGCGGCTACCGCCAGAGCGCCGCCCTCGATCTCGCGCCGCTCGCCACGGCCGTGCGCGAAGGTGATGCCGAGACCGCGCTGTCGCTGCTGCGCACCGGTGAACTCGCCGGCGTGCACTTCCACGAAGGCCAGTCCGACCCCCTCGCCGCGCACCGCGACCAGCTGCTCGCGCACTGGATCGCACTCGCCGACACCCGCGATCCCGCCGAAGCGCTCGCACGTGCCGGTCGCCTGCGCATCCTCACCGCGGTGCGCGAAGGGCCACAGGGCGCGCGCGGGCTCAATGCGCGCATCGAAGAGCTGCTCGGCGGCACCACGCGACGCGGCGCCGGGCCGGGGTATTTCCACGGCAGACTGTTGCTGGTGACCGAGAACAGCTACCGCCACCGCCTGTTCAACGGCGACATCGGCATCTGTCTGGCCGATCACAGCGGTGTCGTGATGGCCTGGTTTCCGGGCGACGACCCACGGCATCCGCGGCCGTTCCACCCCGCCGCGTTGCCGGCGCACGACAGCGCGTTCGCGATGACCGTGCACAAGGCGCAGGGCAGCGAATTCGACACCGTGTGGCTGGTGCTGCCGGACCGGTTCAATCGCGTGCTGTCGCGCGAACTCGTCTACACCGGCATGACCCGCGCGCGCAGCGGCCTGCATGTCGTGACGGGCGCGCCGATCCTGCGCCACGCACTCGCCCGCCATGCAGGCCGCTGGTCGGGACTGGGCTGGCGGCTGGGCGCACCGGATGCGGTGTCGCCGCCGGCGCCGCGCGCGTCCGATGCACCACCGCACCAGGGCGCGCTGTTCTGATCACGCGCCCATGCGCGCATCGGGACGCACGCGCCTGACCGGTGCGATACATGCGGATCGGACACGCCTGCCCCCGGGTACGTCGCGGTCGCGCTAGGGGCAGCCCTAGCTTGTCCGGCCACGCCGGCCCGGACACGCTGCAGGCAATATCGGCTGAGGTTGGACCCCATGCACATCGACTCCTTCGGCGGCGGCGCTGCCGCCGCGATCCGGGACATCGCCGCCGCGCAGGCGGTCACGGCGCGCGACAACCCGCGCTACGAGCAGGTCGTGAACACCCTGGTGTCTTCCGACGCCACGCAGGCGCAGCGCGACCACGCCTACGACCTCGTCGCCGGTATCGAAACCACCGACCAGGTCTGCTACACAGACGAAGCACTCACCGAACGCGCCGCCGGCGCGATCGCCGACGACCGAACCGTGCCGGTCAACATCGCCGAAGTCGCGCCGCTGGTGCCGCCGGGCACCGTGCTCGGCCCGTTCGACACCGGCGACGCCGCGGCCGTCGCGATGATGGAATATTCGAACCCGCTGTCGATCCAGGCCAACCTGGAGAACGGCGGCCTCGTGTTCCGCGATCCCGACAGCGGCCAGTATTTCGTGTCCACGCCGATGGGCGGCACGCTCGACGGCTTCGATCCGAGCCAGGTGCCGCAGCCCGACGGCATGGAGCTGCACGCCTGCTATCACGGCCATGCGGACTACTCGAAAGCCGATGGCACCCGCACCGATCTGGCCGGCGACGAGTTCAACAGCGACCAGTTCTCCAGCCAGGACAAGCGCGTCGCCGACGGCGGTTACTGGGGCTCGGTGATCTACGTCTCCACACCGGGTGGCGACTTCCGAAAGTATGATTCGGCCACGCGCCAGGACACGGTGATCAACTGATGGCGCAGCGTCGCCCGCCGGGCGCCGCTCCCTTTGCACCGGAGGTCACTCCATGGTCTTCCACAGGATCCTGCTCATGAGCACGCTCGCCTTCTCCGCCCTCGCCGCACAGGCGGCCCAGGGCACCACGCCCACGCCGGTCGAACTCGATGGCGCACGCGCCGCTGCCCTCGCCGCCGCCGTGCCGGTGTTCCACGACAAGCAGCCCGATGCCGATCTCGCGCAGTTCCACGTGCACGTGCATCCCGCCGCGGACGGCACGTTCCAGGTGGTGTTCGAGCCCCGTCAGGCCAGTGACGCCGCGCCGACGCTGGGCGGCCGCACGTCGCACGGGCGCGAACTCAACGTGTGGATCAAGGCCGCCGACAACACGCTCGAGCGGATCGCGTTCGCACGCTGATCCGAGCCGGCAACGGCGCCGCTGCCAGGCGGCTCTGCAGATGTCATCCCCCCGATGCCCCGGCCCATGCCGGGGCATCGTCGTTCCGGGCCTCGCGATCAGGCCTTCACCAGCTGGGAGGCCTCCTTCACGATGTCAGAGCGGATGCCCACATTGCCGTCGCCGTCCAGGCCGCGCAGCAGCTGGTCCTCGATGAAGCTGTTGGCGTTCTCGCGGAATTCCGCCAGATACTGGTCCTGATAGTCCGACTTGCCCAGCAGCTCGACCATCTTGTCCTTGAACACATCGACGCTGTTCTCGTCGATCACCCCGCTCACGGAGTCGGACGCGCTGTCGAAGATCTTGGTCACGCCGCTGTTCTCGCCGAAGACCTTGGTGATGCCGGACTTGAGGTTGTCGGTGAACACGCCGCCCGGCGACGGCACCATGCCGACGAAGAAGTTGAGCATCTTCATCATGTCGGCCTGGCGTGCGGCGTCGTCTTCGGCCTTGTCGGCGAATCCGTTGAGCACCGCCTGCTCGGTCGAGGCGACCGCATGGGTCAGCCGGAGTTCGTTGACGCGCATGCGGTCGTCGTTGTTGTCCTCGCGTGCGGTCACGAAATCCTTGGCCCAGCCGTCCGACAGCTTGGTCAGCGATTGCAGCACATCGGGCGCGGCGTCGTTGGTCGGTGACAGGCCGGTCAGCCGCGTCAGATTGGCCATCGTCTGCACGTTGCGCTCGGTATTGGTGATGTTGCTGCCGTCGTGGATGCCCGACTCACCCAGCCCGTTGAACTCGAAGATCTCGCCGGCCTTCTTCGTCACCAGTTCGTTCACCGCCTCCTGCCGGCCGGCCTTGGGAATGTTCTGGTCGTCGAAGAAGCCGTTGTCGCCCCAGGGGTTGTTCTCGGACTGGTCGAGGATCACCTCGGCCAGATCCGCCGCGTGGCTGCGCGAGTCACCGGCATACACACTGGACGGGTCGTTCGCCACGGCGCGGATGATGATCTCCATCGGATCGCGGTTGTAACTGTCGGGCAGATGGCTGTCCTCGCGGTCGAGCCACGCATTGTCGGTGGTGACCTTGCTGAAGTTCTCGCTGACATCCTGGATGGCCTGCGCGCGCTTTTCGCTGTCCACGCCGTGCAGGATGTTGTTCACCACCTCGTGCTTGTCACCGGCGTGGTCGGCTGCATTGAGCAGCAGGCCAAGGTAATCGCCACGGTCGTCGCTGCCGGTCTTCGTCGAGCCGACCGTGCCCGCCTGCAGCTGGTCGATGGTGAACGTCTCGATGAAATCCGCGAATGCGCTGCTGCGCGTATCGCTCTCGCCCAGGCCGTTGAGGAAGCGTTCCAGCACCTCGCCGGACGTGTTGTTGTTCTCCACGCGACCGCCGCCCAGGCTGATGAGGCGCTCACTGCCCTTCATCTCCACCTCGCCACTGACGCCGTCCATTTCCATGAAGCGCCAGGTGTTTTCGGTGTCCGCCTTGCCGGCGGTATACGCCGCGCCGAACGCCTCGAGCACCTGCTGGCGCTGCGCGGTGGTGATGTCGCCGTTGTCGACGAGCTTGTCCAGACGGCCGCCCTGCAGCCAGGAATCCGATCGCGTGGCGCCGGGATCGTTCTCGAGAATCGCGCCGATGAAACGGCCGCGGTCCTCCACGCTCATGTCGGGCAGGAAATCGTTCGCCAGCGCGGTCAGGCGCTTGTCGTAGTCGTCCTTGCCCTTGCGGTCGCCGACCGCGTGCAGTTCCTTCGCCATGTCCTGCAGCTCGGACTGGTCGGGCGATGCCTGCTCGGGCAGGCCGCCGGCGGCGGCGATCTCCCGCAACTGGTTGACGATGCTGATCGGATCGAGAACGTTGGCCATGTGACGGCTCCTTGTATGACGACGGGTGCGTGCATGTACGGGTTCGACTGTCGCCGCACGCCCCGACGCCCGATACCGGGCTGGCCCTAGGGCACACACCCCGTGTTCCGTTGCCCGCAAGGAACATGGCTGCGGGGTGTCACTCGATTGACCACACGCGGTGCAGGCATGCGCGCGCCGCGCCTGTGACCGCTTTCACAGCTTCGCCCTTCGCGCTAAGGTCAGCCGCAGGGGAAGGGGGATTCGCATGGGACGCGGACGTCGTGGGTTTTTCGACGACTTGATCAAACTGCCGTGGTCGGTCGCACTGGTCGTCGGCGGTATCGGCTATGCCGTCATCCGGCACGGCGTGCCCGCGTTCTTCGCGCGGCAGGACGGGCCGTTCGCGCAAGGACTGGCGAATGCAAGTGCATCGCTCGCGCCGCTTGCGTGGATGTTCCTTGCCGTCTGCGCGCTCTGTGCATTGGCCGCATTCGCCAACGCACGCAAACGGCGCCGCCTGCTCGACACACGCACTGGGCTCGACAGCCTCGCCGCCATCGGCTGGCGCGATTTCGAACGCCTCGTCGGCGAGGCGTTCCGTCGTCAGGGCTACAGCGTCGAGGAAACCGGCCTGGGCGGCGCCGACGGCGGCATCGATCTGATCCTGCGCAAGGGCGGCCGAGCCACGCTGGTGCAGTGCAAGCAATGGCGCCGCGAACAGGTACCGGTGAATATCGTGCGCGAGATGTACAGCCTGCTCGCCCACCACGGCGCACACGCCGTACGCATCGCGACCGTCGGCGGCTTCACCCAGGACGCCGCGCGCTTCGCACACGGCAAGCCGATCGAACTGATCGACGGCGCCACCCTGCTGGCGATGATCCGCGGCGTGCAGACCGCTGATCGCGCGCCCGGGTCAACACCGGCGCCGGCGCCCCCACCCCGGATTGAACCCGCTTTCGCCGCCGCCACGCCGGTCATTGCAGCGACACCCGACTGCCCACGCTGCGGCAGCGCGATGGTCGAACGCACCAACCGCCGCGCCAACACCATCTTCTGGGGCTGCACCACATTTCCCGCATGCCGCGGCACGCGATGAGCTTTACCCGCGGTGATAGCTGTCTCCCTCCGCCACCCACCAGGCAGAACCCGCCATGCGCTATCTGATCGTGCTGCTGCTCATCGCCGCCGCGTGGGGCGGCTATCGCCACCTCCATGCACCGGAACCTGTGGCGATCACACCGATCGCCGCGACCGCCACGCCATCACGCGCCGCCGCGACGCGCGTATTGCCGGCGCCAACCCAGCGCTTCAGCTGCGACGGACGCCAGCACTGCGCGCAGATGCGGTCATGCGAGGAAGCGACGTTCTTTAGCCGCAATTGCCCGGACACGAAGATGGATGGGGATGAAGACGGGGTGCCGTGCGAGACGCAGTGGTGTGGTTAGAAAAGAGCATGGCACCGTTCGCTCCCGTTCGCTGCAATGCAACATTCCGGTGCGAAGCAGACGATTGCGGCGTCTCGATCAAACTGAGGGCGGCGGTGATGGCGTTTGAAGATTTGCCGAAGTGAATCTGCCACCGTTGACTGGTATTTGGGCCTGGATAGGAGAATTGAAGAATATGAAAATGCAATTGCACTCTGCCTCACTACGAGATAGCATCGCAACGCCTGGGCGAATCGCTCAGCCATCGCGGTCAGTAATTTTCAAGTCGCAAGCATTGCCCGAAAGGGCGCCAGCATTTGCTGGCATTGGGGACCAGATTTACCTTCCCCCCGCGTCCGCAAAAGATGGAGCGTGGTGTAACAACAAGCCTAGCCAGGCGATGAGAGGCAGCAGTTCGCGACTTGCTGGCCCAAGATGGACCTCATCGCTAAGCCCTATAGCATGGGTTGGCTAGGCTTGGATTCACCATGAAATCGAAGCCTTACAGCTCCATGCGCGGCTCTAACGGTCCTATTAGGAACCTGGATCACCTGTGCACCATCCTCGATGTCGAGAGGCGTGTGCTCGATCGAGTTCTTGCGATGCCGGGCAGCCAACGCTATGCGCTTGCTCGCAGTCGTGCGGCCAAGTCAGACGGATCGGCGCGGGAAGTCTTTAATCCTTGCCGCGAGGTTCGGCGAATTCAACTCAAGATTGTAAAGCGAATTCTAAAAGTGCCCGGCGCCGTACGATGGCATGACTTTCTTTACGGCTCCATGCCTAATCAGATTGACGCCCATGGGAATGAGTTAAAAAAAGACTACGTGACCTGTGCCGCTCAACACTGCGACGCCAGAAGCGTTTTGAAGATAGATATTAAAGATTTTTTCGGAAATATTCATTCCGACACTATCATGCGCATCTGGACCGAGCTTTTTGGCTATCCAGGCGATGTAGCCTTTGTGCTTACAAATCTCTGCCTTAAAGACGACAACCTGCCGCAGGGCGGGATAACGTCTAGCTATCTAGCCATGCTTTGTTTATTCGATTTAGAAGCGAAGACTGTCGCGACCCTGCGCCTAAAGGGACTTCGCTATACCCGTTATGTAGATGATATTACAATCTCATCGCCGTTAAGCAATTATGACTTCGAACTTGCTTTAGCTCTCGTCCGGGCAATGCTGATTTCTAGAGCCTTGCCAATAAATGAGAGCAAAGTAAAGCGAGTTTCTTTGAGCACAGAAGCGATTACGGTCCATGGACTTAGAGTCAACTTCGAAACTCCCAGATTACCGGCTGCAGAGGTCGGCAGAATTCGAGCCTCAGTGAAGACCATCGAGCTTCTTGCGGCAGATACCTCATTTTCGTCTACGCCCGGCTTTAGAAAAAGCTTTAATAAGTGCATGGGTCGCGTAAATAAACTAAAAAGAGTCGGTCATTCGCAGCACAGCAAGCTCCTGAAAAGACTCCAAGCAGTTCGCCCGCTTCCTTCTCGCCGAGACATTAAGAAAGCCGTGGCTTCAATCCGAACTCTGAGCGCAGAATTTCATAGTCGCGGAAATACGTTTGGCTATAGAAAAAGATACTACATTTTGATGGAAAGGCTAAATTTGATTGCCCGTAGCCACAAAGAGCTTGCGGCCATGCTGCGCGCCCATGTCAAAAGGATTAAGCCCTCTTATGTTGACTAAAGCTGCCAAAGGCCTCACTAAGAAATTTACAACAAATATGTTTCTTTGGTCGTTGGTCGTGGCCCTTGCGATATGCGGCACCCTCGGAATTATCATCTCACTAGCATCGTGGTACGTGACGAAAAGCGAACTTCCAGTTCGAATTGAACTCTGCCTGCATTCGGGCTGCATCGCCTATGCAAAGAAGATATTCCTCGGCCCGTTGTCGCTACTGAATATAACTGCACAAGCAATGGTGGTCATCGCGACTGTCGGCGGAATAATTGTTGCGTTGTTTAGCTTTTTCCACACATCACGAGTGAGCGCGTTTGGTAACCACGTATCCCATATCTCTGTTTTCAGTGCGTATCTTTCTTATGAAATCTCCAAACGCGATAAAATTGCTACAGAATCCATCGACATCTATGGGCTCTACTCGTTAATGTTTTCCAAATCCAGGGGCGGCTCAATGGACTTATCAGATGAATTCATTGATAAGCTAAACGGCGTCGCAGATATTATTTCCGAGTCAAATTTGATATATCTTTCAACAGGCGGCTCGGTTTTCAACCTAAGAGTCCACCAAGCAAAATTGAAGAAGTCCCTCGATTTGCTAGGTATAAAATGTGAGATCACTAGACATCGAATGGATTTTTTAGAGATTGAGGCGCAGATTTTTGACCTAATAGATTCAATAGTCGTTGTTTTCTGCTCCGATAAAAGGGTTTCTCGACTACCCTCCAGACGTTATGTTTAGCAACTTCCGGCACCGAGTTAAGAACGAAGCTAGAATTGCGAATTACGGTTTATTTCTAGTGAATAAATTAGATGCCAGACACGCCTCCCCCTTATCTCTATAAGTTTCGATCGTTTAATCCACACTTGATAGCCGAGCTTTGCAATAGCGAGATTTATTTTGCAAGTCCAATTACGCTCAATGACCCGCTTGATTCAAAGCCGAGCATCATCTTAGACCTCCCATTGGAGCGACTAGAGGAACTTTTTTGTCGAACTATGGAGGAGTCTCCTAAGAGCGGGGACCCAGCTCGCGAACTAGCTATTTGCCGCTATAACGCCACCGAAGGAACTTCTGATGCGCTGGCTATCCAACAAAGATACAAGCTATCTGTAGAGCTAAAGATTCATCAGATGCTGCTTAATTGGATTGGGTCTACCGGCGTATTGAGCCTAGCCTCTAACTGGGACTGCCCTCTCATGTGGAGCCATTATGGCGCTCAACACACAGGTGTCTGTCTCGAATACTCGACTCGAGATCATGTAGCGAAAAACTTGCTGATGGTTAGATATGACGCGCCTAGGTCAGTCAGTCTTCAAGATCTTTACGACTGGAAATTGAAAGGCGATTTCGCTGCACGAAAACGCGTGTTGGAGACATCATTCTTAGCGAAAGCTCCAGCTTGGTCTTATGAAGAAGAATGGAGATGTCTAGCGAGGTCAAGTGGGCCGCATTCAGTCCCTTTCGATCTCGCTGCGATTTATTTCGGTGAGCGCTGTAATTCGAGCGTTCGGACTGCGATCGTCAAGACAATGCACGACAGATCCAAACCACTACATTTCTATGATGTCTCGTTCAGCCAGGACAACTTCGCCCTTCGGCGCGACGAAGTAGATTTAGAAGAGGTACTGCAAGTCGGACTGCGACCTTCCCCAGCACTTTTGTTCGGAAGAGTTCCGCTCTCTGACGAATGGGCATCGAAGATTCCTATTCCGCCGGAACAAGAATCAGATCCAAAACTCTACTGAGATGGATAAAAGGCGCGAATAACGGAATAACGGGGTCAGGTTCACTTACCCGCACGGACGGCGCGCCTGGCATTCGGCCTCGGCTTGGGCGAGCTCTATGAGCTTGACTCGCGCTCGTGGTCCGACTTGCGCAGCGACCGCGCTTCCTTGATCACTTCCTGCAGTGAACAGCGCTAGGTTCACATAAAGCAGCGTGCCTGGTGTGCTCGCTTGGCGTACTGACGAGGCTTGCAGTGGACCTCGTCCTCTTCCATTACGATAACGGTGCCAGGTTCACTTACCGCGCGGCATGCGCCTCAGCGCGCCGGCGAACAACTATCGGTGTCAGGTTCGCTTCCGGCGTAGCCTTCGAGGGCCCCGCCCGACATGGAGGTCGAATGCGTCATCTGTGCTTACTGATCGGGCTTTTCGCGCCCACGCTGGTATGTGCGCAGTCCGGCCGCTACGGCGATGTCAGCTATAGCCAGCCACACGACTGCAGCGTCATCACCCGCGATCAGCGCGCCAATCCTTACGCGCATCTGTTCCGCACCATGTGCGAGCAGAGCGATGCGCCGACGAAGCAGAGCGTGGCACGGATCATGGGTCGCCCGCAGCCGTCGACCCGCGTATTGACGGTGCCGGCGCATGGCACCGATGACGCAAAGCGTTACGGTGTCGCGTGCATGGGTGGTCTGGTGATGCTGCGACTGCCGAACGGCTGGCAGCAGGCGCTCGATGCGGAGCATCGCTATCTGACGTGCCGCAGCTGATCCCCGCGCGCACTGCGCCACGGAAGAATCCATCCAGATGACAGGAGCCCACACACGATGCAGCTGACACACTCCCTCGCCCGCGTCCTGGCAGCGTTGTCGCTGACGGCGCTGCTCGCCGCCTGCAGTACCCGTGGCGACGTTGTCTCCCAGGAATACATGACGCTCGAACTGGATGGGCGGAGTCTTGTACTGCCGGTGTCCGTCACCGCGCTGGCGTTCGGCTCGGCGCGACGTGTGGACACACTCTCGATCGGCGCACGCGAGCGGGAAAACCTGCGATCGCAAGGCTTCTTCTTCCAGATCAACGGCCGCGATCTTCGTCCCGGTACGTACAGCATTGGCGACGGCGTGGTGCACGTGAATTACCACGGCGACACGCGCGGGGACGCAGATCTTGTCGTGTATGCGGCGAATCAATCGCTCGGCATGCCCTTCACCGTGACGCTGACCGCGATCGGCAGGGACGGCGTGGAAGGCACGTTCTCGGGCACGCTCTTGCGCAGCGGCGATGGCCCCGAACCCGAATTCATGACGGTGTCGAACGGGCGGTTTGCCGCCCGCTATCACCGCGATACAAACGGCGATCGCTAGCGACGCCGGCAAGCGGGGTCAGGTTCGCTTACTCGCGAATCACCGCTGACGACGCGTCTAGAATTCGGCCTCGGCCCTGGCGAGTTCCTTGAGCTTGAGTTCGCGCTGCTGCTCGGCCTTGCGCAGCGAATCGCGCGCTTCCTTGATCACTTCCTGCGCGAGGCTGTGGCTGGTGTGGTGCCGCTTCATGTCGATGGCCGAGGCCAGGCGCTCATGGGCGAGGCGGACGGCCCGGTCGACGCGGAACAGGGGCGCGTTGGAGTTCTCGGTCAGCGGCGGATCGTAGGTCTTCTTCATGGGGCATCTGCGTGATCAGGACGGCACGATAACCGGCTTGCACCGGCGCCGCATTACGCGGTTCACCGCTGCAGCTTTGGTTGCTGGTGAGCTTTCAGCCAAGCCAGCGCGCGATTCCAATGCTGATCGCGGGCGTAACGCAGAAATCCGCTGCCGTTGTCATCCATCTGCCAGTCCGATCCGTGCTGAAGCAACAGGAGCGCGATGTCTTCGTTTGTAGCGCCTCCCAGCGCGGGGAGATCGAACTCTCCAAGCGCGTTGACATCGAACTCCTGGTTCAGCAAAAAGCGTACGAACTCGATGTCTCCCGCTTTAACTGCGATGTGCAGAAGCGTCGTTCGGCTTGCGCCACGTGCCTTGAGGTCGACCCCGCGGGCGGCCAGCCATTGCGCAATCCGCAGGCCTTCCCAGCGTTCGTCTCCGTAACGACGTGCGAGCAGAAACGTGACGGGCACGTCTTTCGTCATCTGATCGGGTTTTTCCGTGAAGAACAGTGCCGGCTGGACGCCGTGCCCGCCTTGATCCCAGATGGCCTGTACAGCCGCAAGCCTGCCTCCTCGGATCGCAGCCTGGAATGCGGAATCCAATTTGTGTGGATCGAGTGCGCCTTGCGTCTTCAATGCCCCACGCTCGATCAGTGGCGACACCAGCAACAGGCGATGATTCTCCAATGCCCTGTCCAGCAGGGACGGCTCAGCAGTCGCTGTCTGTAGCCCATTCGACGTTCCGTCTTGAAGAGGAGCGCCGTATTCGATCAGCAGGAGCATGGCCTCCTCGTCTTGGCCCGCCTCGTTTTCGACTGCCCGCGCGAGCAGATCTCCCGCGGCTGGCGAGCGAAAATCGAAGCCCTCCTGCTGCAGTCGGTCAACTGCTGCGACGGACAGGCGGGTCCACGCTTCCACTTGGCCAACTTTGTCCACGTGCGCCTGGAACTCCCGGATATCACGCGGCATACCAACCATGACGCCCGCGTAGTCGTCGATCCGATGTACGTGCTCCCCCATGCGCAGCGTCAGCACGTGCGTCGGGTTGTCAGTGATTGGCGTGCGATAGCTGGTGTCCATCGACCACAAGTTCCTGCGCGTCATGTCGGCAACCAGCAATGCCACCTGACTTGGCGGAATCTCGTAGCGATGCACGCCCTCGACGTCGACCCAGCCATGTCCGTCGTACGTGACAGCACCGTTGCCCTGGATCTCGACGCTGTAGGCAGGACACGATCCAAAGCAGCCAGTGCGACGAAGTGAAATCGTGACCTGATCGAGCTGGACACCAGGGGGCGACCGATGCGTGTGCGGGAGCCGCTGTTCGTACACCTGCTCGCGGACGGTGGCGGGAACCGCCGCGCCTTCCTGCAGAAACGGCTCGAAGCGCCATGTCCGCATTCCACGTAGTAGCGCGCGGCGCTCGTTGGTCATGGGCTGCGGGTCCCCGAATTCATCTTCCGCCCTATAGCAGGTGACTGCGCCTGAACTGTCCACCTGCAGAACGAGTGTCAGCCCCCAAATACGCTCGGGGTCATGCGGCTCCGCAATGGTCAGTAGCGGAACGTCGTATTGACGATGCGCGGCGATCTCTGATGCCGTCGGTGCGATACCGGCAGGCTGACCTTCAACGCACGCCGGAACTTGGGCATGCGATGCGTCCAGGGGCTGGCCTGGGGTCGTCTCGCTGCATCCGAGCAATACCGTCGTGGCGAGCGCAGACAACGAAGGGAATCCAAGCAGATTGCCGATCTTCAAGTCGATGCCTCCTGGCCAGGTTGTCCATTGCTCTGCCTAGACTCGGCGGCTCCGGCCGTCGGGTCACGCTGCAGGGTTCGATGATGTCAGCGTTGTAGGCAATTGCCGCGGATGACGCCGCAGTGGAATCCCGCAGAACCGCATTCTGCTTGGAGTTTTCGTGCCTGTCTTCGGAGATCGCGTCGTCGGGTTCACCCCAGCCTCGCCACGTGCTGCGTGCACAGCGCGCGACCCTGCACTCGAGCGCTTCGCACAGCAGATCGCAGACAGCAGAAAGCCGGCAGCCGATGTCTCGGCTGCCGGCTCTGGATTCAACCTCAGTACGCCGCGTGCAGCATGCGGCGACGGAAGCCGATGGCGCCGGCGAACCAGCTGATGGCGGCGCCGAGGATCAGCAGCACGACGGCCGTCCAGGCCGCCTTGGACACGCCGCGGGCGGCGGCGTCGCTGGCTTCGCGGGCCTTCTGCTCGGCTTCGGCCTTCAGCGTGTCGATGCGCGCGACCATGGCCTGCGCCTGCTGCTGATAGCGGGCGACGATCTGCTCGGCTTCGGCGCGGGGCTTGCCGGTGCGGGCGACGACGATATTGACCAGCGCCTCGCGGTCGGCGGCTTCCAGCGTGGTGCGGCCTTCGCGGCGGGCGCGGTCGAACCACTCGCCCAGGGCATCACCGGACTGCGTGGGGTCTTCGAGCGCCTGGCGGGCGCTCTGCTCGCCGTCAGTGCCGACCGCCTCGGCCTTCTGTTCGATCGCCTCGGGCGCGAGTTCCGCCTTGCCGGACTGCGCGAGCAGCGTTTCGAACTCACCACGCAGATCGTCCCAGTCCAGGTCCACGCCGCGCTCGCGCAGTTCGTCGCCGACCTGCGACGCGATGCCGGGCGATGCCGCGGCGACGCCCTGCCCGGCCAGCGACAGGCCCTTGCCGACCACGCCGAACGCGGTGCCGACGAGGCCGCTCGCCGCCGAAGCCAGCAGGAACGTCGTGACCAGCGTGGTCACCGACCAGCTCAGCACGCCGTGCAGGCCGCCCTGCGCCGGGGCCGAGCGGCCCGCGACCAGCGCACCCACGCAGATGGCGATGAGGGTCGACATCACCAGCCAGATGCCGGCGCCGGTGCCGAAGCCGCTCAGCGGATTGGCATCGCCGGTGGGATCGACGGCGCTGGCGCCGACGGCGGTGCCGAGGATGCTCAGGAACAGATAGGCGACCAGCGACAGCACGCAGCCGGAGAACACGGCCGCCCAGGAAATGGCGGGCGCGGGCCGGAGGCGGGCGGCCTCGACGCGGGCCTCACGCGTGCCGGGCGGGCGCGCCTCGCCGGGTTGCACCCGGGCCGCGAGCGGGTCGTTGGGATTCAGTGTGGAAGTCATGTCGGTCTCACCATCTCGTCTGTGGGGAGCGGGCACTGCAGGACGCACTGCCCGGGTGGCGCGCAGTGTCCGGATGCACGGGGCGGGTGTCTGCGTGCATATGCACCAGCGGGGTTAGTGCATGCGGACGACGGGCGGGCGGCAGGCGCGACCGATGGCACGAACCCGGGGCGCTGTCCGGCGGCGCGACGCGGACGCCACAATACGGGCCTCCCCGACGACCGCGCCCAGGCGCAGCCACGAGACGCCACCGATGACCGACGACGCCACCCTGGGCACGCAGACCAACCGCAAGCAGCTGCAGCAGATCATCACCGGCCTGAGCGAAGGCGTGATCCTCGTGGAACCCGACCACCGCATCGTGTGGGCGAACGAATCGGCGCTGCAGCTGCACGGCGTGGAGACAGTGGAAGATCTGGGCGCCGACGTGGACGCCTACCGCGAGCGCTTCGCGCTGCGCTATCGCAACAACCACCGTCTGCAGGCGGGCAACTATCCGATCGACCGGGTGATCGCGGGCGAGACCTTCAGCGACGTCATCGTCGAGGTCATTCCGGCGGCCGACCCCGACCGCTGCTGGGTGCACCGCGTGCGCAGCCTGGTGCTGACCGATGCGCGCGGCGAACCCGACTGCCTGGTGCTGATCATCGCCGACATCACCGAGTGGGCCAGCGCGGAACAGCGTTTCGAGAAGACCTTCAATGCCAATCCCGCCCCGGCGGTGATCTGCCGGCTCGACGACCTGCGCTACATCAAGGTCAACCAGGGCTTCATGGAGATGACCGGCTACGGGCGCGATGACGTGATCGGACGCTCGGTGTACGAGCTGGATGTGTTCGAAGGTGCCGAAGCGCGCAAGGCCGCGATCGAGAAACTCGGCGAGGGCGTGACGATTCCGCAGATGCAGGCCGAACTCAGCCTGCCGGCGGGCGGCACCAAGCTGGTGATCGTGGCCGGCCAGCCGATCGAGGTGGGCGAAGAGGACTGCATGCTGTTCTCCTTCATGGATCTGGAGCCGCGCCGCAAGGCCGAGGATGCGCTGCGCCAGAGCGAAGAACGCTTCGCCAAGGCGTTCCAGATGACGCCGGTGCCCACCCTGGTCTGCAGCGCGGACACGTTGCGGGTGATGGAGGTCAACGAGGCGTTCGTGACGACGACGGGTCTGGCATCGGAGGAACTGCTGGGCCGGTCGCTGGACGAGATCGGCCTGTTCGAGGACCGCAGTGCGCATGCGCGCATCCAGGACGCGTTGCGCGACAGCGGCGTGCTGCGCAGCACCGAGTTCCGCATCCATCGCAAGCACGGCGAACTGCTCGACTGCCTGCTGTCGGCGGAGTCGTTCTCGATCCACGGCCAGCCCTGCCATCTGATGGCGCTGCTCGACATCACCGACCGCAAGCGCTCGGAACTGGAACTGGTGGGCGCGATCGAGACGGTGATGCAGGACGCGTCGTGGTTCAGCCAGACGCTCATCGAGAAGCTCGCCAACGTGCGCCGTGGCAATGCGCCGGGCGCCGAAGCGGTCGCGCTGGCCGACCTCACCGCGCGCGAGCGCGACGCGCTCGGGCTGATGTGCGAAGGCCTGTCGGACAAGGAGATCGCCACGCGCCTCGGGCTGGCCACGAATACGGTGCGCAACCACGTCGCGTCGCTGTACTCGAAGATCGACGTGCACAGCCGCGCCGAGGCGATCGTGTGGGCGCGCGAGCGTGGCTATTTCGGCAGCGGCGCGTCTTCGCACAAGAACGGCTGAACGACGCGCGGCACTGCTGCAGATGCACCAGTGCCGCTGGTGCATTTGCAGCTGTCGGCGCGGACCCGCGGCGGGCAACCTGTCTCCACCGGCGACGCACGTCCTGTACGGCCCGTCCGGTTTCCTTTCCCCCAGGAGACACCCATGGACAAGAACCGCATCGAAGGCACCACCAAGCAGATCAAGGGCTCGGTGAAGGAAGCCATCGGCAAGCTGACCGGCGACCGCAAGACCGAGGCCGAGGGCGCGGCGGAGAAGACCGTCGGAAAGGCGCAGCGCAAGGTCGGCGAAGTGGCCGACAAGGTGCGCGACAAGACCGGCGGCTGATCGACGCCCCACCTCTTGCACCACTTGGCCGCCGCCCTGTGCGGCGGCGTGGCGGGATCCCGCGTCGGGCGGATCCCGCCCTTTTTTTGCGCGCGTGCCCGGCCCGCGCGGCCGGACCTCGCAACGCGCGTCCCACGAAGGCCGGCGCAGCGGGCGCCTTCGGCGTGATCCAGCCGGCCCCTTGCGCCGTAGACCCTGCAGACCGATCGAAGGAGCGTCTGCAATGCACGTCGTGATCCGGAGTGTGGTGGTGCTGGTGGCGGGCCTGTGGCTGGCCGGGTGCGCGACGGGCTTTCCACGGGCGGCGGCGCCGTATGCGGCCGCGGACGGACTGGATGGCACCGCCGTGCTGGCGCGCAGCGTGGCGGCGCACGGCGGTGACCTGCGCACGCGCAGCGGCGATTTGAATTACGCGAGCGACGGGCGCTGGGAGTCGCTGATCCAGCGCATCCAGCCGGTGGTCACGGATGCGGGCTACCGGGTCACGGCGGAGACGCGTTATGCGCCGTCGAGCGGCGTGCATGCGATCCGCTACCAGGGGCCGAAGGGCACCAAGCAGGTGCTGCGCACGCGCGGCGGCATCGAGGTGTACTACGACGGCGTGCGCGCCACCGACACCGGGACGCTGCAGGCCGCGGCGATGACCACCGATGCGTTCGAGCTGTTCCACTTCGGCCCGACCTTCCTGGCCGCGCGCGCGACCCAGGTCACGCGCATGGCCGATGCGGACGAAGGCGGCGCGCGCTACCAGCGCGTGCGGGTGGAGATTGCGCCGGGCTTCGGCGAGGCGGCGAACGACACGGTGATCGCATGGTTCGATGCGCAAACGCATCTGCTGCACCGCGTGCACCTGACCTTGAACGGTTTCCCGACCACGCAGGGCGCGCACGTGGACACGACGATGACCGGCTACCGCGCGTTCGACGGCGTGATGCTGCCGACGCGCTTCCATGAACGCGTACGCGGCCCGCTGCGCATCGATGCGCACACCTGGTGGGTGACGGGCTTCGATACCGGTCGCGGCTGGGAGCCCGGGGATGTGGCCAACGGCACGTTCACCGGTGCCGCGGCGCGGCCCGCGACGGTGTTGCCGTAAGCGCGGACTGACACCGCCCTCGTCGCAACGCCAGGCAGGAGGCGCTTTGACTGGCCGGCTGCAGACGATCCGGACGGGCGCTCCGGCGCGCAGGGGTCCGCGCCTCGCCCGGCGACCCGCCATCCGCCCGGAACGGCGGCCCGGCGGGGATTGAAGGCACAACTGCGCGCGAATTGTTGCTGTAAATGAGAGTAATTCGCATGTAAGATCCGCGCATGCAAAACCGCTCGATCCGTGCCTGGGCATGGGTGCACAAGTGGACGAGCCTCGTCTGCACCCTGTTCCTGCTGATGCTGTGCCTCACCGGACTGCCGTTGATCTTCCATGACGAGATCGACCTGCTGACCGAGGGCGCACCGCAGTTCCGTTTGCCCGGCGTGGGATCGTCGAGCGACGCCGCGGGCCTGCGCCCGCTGGACGACATGCTGGCCCGTGCACTGGCGGAACGCCCCGGCGAGGTGCCGGTGTTCATGGCGTTCGACAACGACCAGCCCTCGATGACCGTCACCACGGCGCCGCGTCCGGATTCGCCCGCCAGCGACATGACCATCCTGCAGCTGGACCGCTCGACCGGCGAGATCTTCGCGGCCGAGAGCGACGGCGAAGGCGTGATGCATTTCATCCTACAGCTGCACACCGACATGTTCCTCGGCCTGCCGGGCATGCTGTTCCTGGGCGCGATGGGGCTGCTGTTCGCGGCGGCCGTGGTCTCGGGCGTGGTGCTGTATGTGCCGTTCACCCGCAAGCTGCCATTCGGCACGCTGCGCTATTCCCGCAGCACGCGCGCGAAGTGGCTCGACTACCACAACCTGCTGGGCGTGGTGACCGTCGCCTGGGTGCTGGTGGTCGGCCTCACCGGCACCATCCACACGCTGGCCGACCCCATCAACCAGGCCTGGCAGCGCAGCGAGCTGGGCGAGATGACCCGCGCCTACGCAGGGCGCGAGGCGCTGCCGCCGGCGCGCTACGGCTCGCTCGACGTTGCCATGGCGCGTGCCCGCGAGGCGCTGCCCGGCAACAATCCGCAGTTCATCGCGTTTCCGGGCGGCAAGTTCAGCTCGAAGCATCATTACGCGGTGTTCTTCCAGGGCGACACGCCGCTGACCGAGCGGCTGCTCACCCCCGCGCTGATCGATGCCGAAACCGGTGCGTTTACCGATGCGCGCCCGATGCCCTGGTACTACAAGGCGCTCTCGCTCTCGCGCCCGCTGCACTTCGGCGACTACGGCGGGCTGCCGCTCAAGCTGCTGTGGGCGGTCCTCGATGTGCTGACGATCGTCGTGCTGGTGACCGGCCTGTACCTGTGGCTCGGCAAACGCCGCGCGCCCGGTCCCGCGCCTGCCTCCTCCATGCCGTCGCCGAGCGCGCGGCGCGCCGGATGAAGCCGCATTCGATGCAGCAGCACCGCACGCTCCGCCACATCTTCGCCGTACCGGCGGCCATTGCCGTGGCGGGAATCGTCGGCCTGGTCAGCGCGCTCACCGGCGACGGCTGGCGCGACGGCCTTGCATGGCTGGGCCTGGCGGCGCCCGTGGCGGCGGTGCTGTGGGCACGCGCAGCCCGGCGTTCCTGATCCGCCCACCTCTCCCTGTCCGATCTGCGTGCTTTTTCTTTCCGGAGTTGACCATGTCCCACCCCCATCCGCGCCGCCGCCATCTGGCCGTGTTGATCGCAGCATCGCTGTCCGCACCCTGCGCATTCGCCCAGGACGCGCCGTCCCCGAATGCCACTGACGATGCGCGCATGCTCGACCGCGTGCTCGTCACTGCGCAGCGCGGCAACCAGACCGGCGTCAGCCGCGCCGGCGGCGTGGGCGTGCTCGGCGAGCAGGCGGCGGAGGACGTGCCGTTCGGCATCCGCAGCTTCAACGCGGCGTTGATCCTCAACCAGCAGCCGCAGACGCTGGGGCAGGTGCTCGAGAACGATCCGTCGGTGCGCACCACCTACGGTTTCGGCAATGCGGCCGAGCAGTTCGTCGTGCGGGGCTTCGCGCTGGCCGGTGACGACATCGGCTACGACGGCCTGTACGGCATCCTGCCGCGCCAGCTGGTCGCGCCGGAACTCTACGAATCCGTGCAGGTGCTCAACGGCGCCAGCGCATTCCTCAACGGCGCCGCGCCGGGCGGCTCCGGCATCGGCGGCAGCGTGAACCTGGTGCCCAAGCGGGCCGGGGACATGCCGCTCAACCGAGTCACGCTGGGCTTCACCTCGCCGGGCCATTCGGGCGCGAGTTTCGACGTTGCACGGCGCGGCGGCAGCGACGCGGCATGGGGACTGCGCATCAACGGCGCCACGCGCGGCGGCGATGTGGCGATCGACGACGAGGACCGCCAGTCCGATGTGCTGGGCCTGGCGCTGGATTACACCGGCGACGGATTCCGCGCGTCGCTGGACCTGGCCTACCAGGATATCCGCGTCGAGCGCCTGCGCCCGAAGGTGACGGTCAACGGCGTGGTGCCGCGGGTGCCGGATGCGGACCTCAATTACGGGCAGCCGTGGCAGTACACCGAACTGCGCGACGTGTTCGGCCAGCTGCGCGCGGAATGGGACCTCGGCGAACACACGCTGCTCTACGGCGCACTCGGCGCGCGCGACGGCCGCGAGGACGGGTTCTACAGCTCGCTCACGCTGCTGGATGCGGACACCGGCGCTGCCAGCGTCAGCGGTTCCTTCATTCCGCGCACCGACAACAACGAGGCCGCGACCGTCGGCCTGCGCACGCAGCTGCAGACCGGCCCGGTGAGCCACGCACTCAATGTCGGCGTGTCGGCCAACTGGCTGACCAATCGCAACGCGTTCGAGTTCTACGCCGACGCATTGCCGACCAATCTGTACGACCCGGTGGACACCGTGCGGCCGTCGACCGTGTCGTTCGTCGGTGGCGACCTGTCCGATCCGTTCCCGATCTCGAAGACGCGCCTGACCAGTGCGTTCGTGTCGGACACTCTCGGCGTTCTCGACGACCGCGTGCTGCTGACCGCCGGCGCGCGGTTGCAGAAGATCAACGTGCGCTCGTACTCCAACGTGACCGGTGCGCTGACCACGGAATACGACGAGCAGGACGTCACGCCGGTGTTCGGCGTCGTCTACAAGCCCGTCGATGGCGTCTCGCTGTATGCCAATCGCATCGAGTCGCTGGTCCAGGGCGGGACCGCGCCGGTCAGCGGCGCCAACCCCGGCGGCGGCGCACCGTTGCCGGTCAGCAATGCCGGCGAGGTGCTGAAGCCGTACGTCTCCCGCCAGACCGAAGTCGGCGTCAAGTTCGGCCACGCGCGCCTCGCCGCGGGCGTCGCGCTGTTCCAGACGGACCGCGAGACCGCATTCCTGCAGCCCGACGGCGCCACCCCGGACACCCTGCGCTTCGGCCCGTTCGGCGAACAGCGCAATCGCGGCATCGAATTCAGCGCCGAAGCCACGCCGGTCGACGGGCTGCGCATGATCGGTGGCGTCTCGATTCTCGACGCCGAGTTGCGCCGCACCCAGGGCGGTCTGAACCAGGGCAACGACGCCGTCGGCGTGCCCGATTTGCTGGTCAACGCCAACGTCGAGTGGGACGTGCCGGCCCTGCCCGCACTGACTCTGACCGGCCGCGCGGTCCACACCGGCGAGCAGGCGGCCAACCTCGCCAACACCACGCAGCTCGACAGCTGGACGCGATTCGACCTGGGCGCGCGTTACGTCACGCTGGTCCGCGATCGTCCGCTGACGCTGCGCTTCAACATCGACAACGTCACCGACGCACGCTACTGGGCATCGGCGTTCGACAGCTTCCGTCCGGATCTGCTGCAGGGCGCGCCACGCACCTTCAAGCTGTCGGCGTCGATCGACTTCTGACGGGGCGCCGGCGGCGCAGGTTCGGCGACATCCCGGCACCGGACCATCCGGTCGGTGTGTCGACGCCTGCGTCCCCTACAGTTGCAGGTGCGCGGCGCCGAAGCCGGCGCGGCTGGCCGGCGCGGGCACCCGTCGCGGACGCGGCGGGGGGGGTTCGCCGCGCCGGACTCAACGCCGCATGCAGCGTTCCCAGCGTTCCTGCACCCGGTTCGCGAACCACGCGGTGGTCAGGGTGCGGGTGATCTTCGGGCTCTCCAGCACGATGCCCGGCAGCACGGCGCGCGGCAGCGGCGTACCGGCGGCGGCATCGGCGAGTTCGAACACACGCGCATGGAGCGTGCTGTCCTCGAACTCGAGGGCGTCGCCCTGTTCCAGCGCGCGGCGGATCTGCGCGTCGTCCATGCCGATGCGGCCGCCGAGTGCGCGCACGGCGCGCTCGGTGGCGCCCGGATTGTCGAGGTTCGCGCCGGGCAGCAGCAGGTCGCCATCGAGCGCGAGGTCGATGCCCGAAGCCCGGGTCACCGCATTCTGGAAGGCGGCGTTGCGGCTGGCATACCAGCCGGCGTTGAAATCGGCGAAGCGGTACAGCGGCGTGTCGTAATTCGCCTGGTACCCCAGCAGATGCGTCGTGCCGAAATACAGGCCGCCGCGCCGGGTGAACACTTCCCGGCGGATGTCGCGCTCGACCGGATATGGATAGCCGCGTGCGTGCGATTCCGCGAAGTCGATGCGCACCTGCATCGGCCCACCGGTGCGCACCGGGTTGAGGCCGCCGAACAGACGTCCGCCCAGCGGCACGATGCCGATGAAGTCTTCGTAGAGTTCGCTGAGCTCGCGCTCGGTGCGCACGCGGTCCAGGCGCTGCGCGTAGGTGCGGCCGTCGGGCGAATCCAGCCGCAGCGCGGCATTGAGCAGGAAGCCCGGCACGTGCAGCGCCGCGGCGCGGCGTTCGATCTCGGTGCGCGCGATCTTCGGCAGGCCCGCCACCGCGGGATCGGCGGTGTAGGTGCTTTCCTGTTCGGTCACCGCCAGCACCGCGCACAGATGTTCACTGCTGGGCGCGATGTCCTGCGCGGTCAGCGCGACGTAGACGTCGTTGGCCCAGTCCGCACGGTCGTCGAGGCCGGCCGGCAGCTTGCGCAGTAGTTCCGCGCGCACGTCGTCCGGGCTGCGCTGCATCTGCAGCGGCGCCTGCGAGGCGCAGCCGGTGAGCACCAGCAATAGCAACAGCAGGCATGTCGGCAATCGGGTCATGAGCGGCACGGCACGGCAAACGGACCGGCATCGTGCCAGACGCGAGGTGCAGGGCATCGACCGACGGGACGACCGCGGTCCGACGTGCGCACGTGCCTCAGTGTTTCGGCGCGGCCGCCAGGCGTTCGCGGATCCATGCGTAATCGCGCCGCACCGGCGCGGCGAGCACGCCCGGATCGCCGTCGTAGAGATAGCTGGCGACGGTGGCGCCGGTGTCGTCGGTCGCGCGCGGATCGGCGCCGGCGGCCATGAGGCGTTTCACCGAGGGAATGTCGTTGACCAGTGCGGCCTGGTGCAGCGGCGTGGTGCCGGCGCGATCGCGCGCATCCACCTTCGCGCCTGCGGCGAGCAGGCGATCGATGCTGCCCGGCTCGCGTGCGCGCAGCGCATCGAACAGGGCGGTGCGGCCGTTGCGGGTATTGGGCACGTCGACCGGCACGCCGTGGTCGAGCAGCAGCTCGATCCAGCCGGTGTCCTTCGACATCGCGGCGGCGTGCAGCGCGGTGCGGCCCCTGGCGTCACCGCGCGTGGGATCGGCGCCGAGGTCGAGCAGCAGGCGCACCGCGTCGCGGTCGCCGCGGCGGATCAACCAGTGCAGAGCGGGCGTGCCGTCCGCGTCGGTGGCATCGGGATCGGCCCCAGCGGCCAGCAGTTCGCGGGCGCGCGCGGCATCGCCGGCGCGCAACGCGGTCACGAACGGCGCCTGCGCGGGGTTCTCGAACGGGCGCGCATCCGGGCCCATGCCCTCGTGTCGTTGCGTGCAACCGGAAGCGGCCAGCATCAGCGCGGCCAATGCCAGGGGGAGCGGGCCGGAACGCCGCGGCACCGCGCGCACCCTGCCGCAGCGCGCGTGACGCGCGCCGCGGTGATCGGATGCGGACACCGGCAGGCGATGCGATGCGCCGGCGGCGCGTGGCACGTTGCGTCGAATGCGCAGCATCAGGTGGCCGGGGACATCGCGTCGAGCGCGCACGCGGCGCCGTTGGCCACGTCGCGGGCGGTCACGCGGCCGGCGGAGACGCGACCAGGCTCGCTCGAGGAAAAGCGCATGCGGAATCCATTCACGGGAACGTGGGCGTGGACGGTAGCCCGCGTCCGCGCCGCACGACACCCGGGGCGACCCTAGCCGCCGTGCGCTCAGGGCCTCTGTGTTTCGCGATCCTCGACCGCCGCCTCGAGGTGCGCCGCGCGTACGGTGCGTGCGCGCGCAACCGCGGTGTCGTGGGCCTGCTGCGCGAACGCGGCGATGTCGTCGCGCCGGGCGCTGGCCTGATCGTTCGCGTCGCTGCGCTGCACCGGTGGCGGCGGTGCCCGCCTGCGGGCCTCAGCGATACGGTCCCGGCCCGCGCCAGACCACTTCGCCGCGGCGATACACCCGATGGAAGCCGATGACTTCGCGCGAATCGCGGATGTTGGCCATCGCCGGATCTTCCGGGGCGAGCATGCGGCAATCGCTGGACTCGCGGCGCAGCGCGGTCTCCAGCGGGCAGACCATGTAGTCACGGGTGCCGGGCAGCGGAATGAAGAGTTCGGTGACGCCTTCGTCGCGCCACTCGCGCAGGCGGGTTTCGCTGGTGGTGTCGTAGACCACCTGGTAGCCGCCGACTTCTAGACTGGGCTGGTCGGAGGTGGAATCGCGGCCACGGCCTCGGCCGATCCGCGCGGTGCGTTCGCGGCCGGCGTTCACCGGCGCCGTGGCCTCGGGCAGCATGCCCGGCGGCTGGCCCCAGGTGCGCGCGCGACGCTGGGCGTCGGGCGGGCTGGCGGCGGCCTGCGACTGCACGGGCTGCGGCGGCGTCGGCGGGGCCGGCGGCGCGGGACGCGGCGGGCGGACTTCGGTGAGGGCTTCGATCGGCGCGGGTTCGTCGGGCGGCACGGGGTCGGCGGCGTCCTCGACGCGGGTGGTCACCACGCGCGAGGTCACGGGCGCGGCCTGCGTGGGCGGCGTCTGCGGTGGCGGGCTCGCAATGGGCGCGGTCACCGGCTGCGGCGGGGTGATGCCGATGTACTCGACCGCCATCGGGCTGCCGGCCGAAGACCCCTGCGGCGGCTTGAAGACGATCGGCTGGGAGGTGAGCAGCAGATACGCGAACAGCACATGGAGCACCGCGCTGACGAGCGCGGCGCACCACGGCTGCAGGCGTTCGATGCGGGACGGGGCGCGGCCCTCCGGCCGGCGGAACGCCTGGCTCATGCCGCCTGCAATGCGTCGGAGATGCGGGCCTTCATGCGGAATCGGCAGGTGCGGCGTGGGGACCGGCATCCTAACGCGCGCAGGTGTCCGAACGCGGTGGTCCGTAAGCGGCGGTCAAGCCGGCATGCAGGTGCATCGCCGGGCCGCCCTGCGGTGCAGGTATTCACCGCGGGCCGCAACGCGAAGGGCCGGCGCTTTCAGGGCGCCGGCCCGGAGACATGCGGCAGTTGGACCGGATCAGTCCTTCAGATCGTCCGGCACCTTGCCGCCGTTTTCGGCCAGCTTGCGCATCACCGCGCGGTGCAGGGCGATGTTCTGCTCGGCGCTGCCGTGGGCGCCGGCGTTGACGTCGAGCTCGGCGGCGAGTTCCTTGCGGGCCTCGAGGCTGGAATCGAGATCGAGCAGCTTGAGCAGATCGACGATCGAATGGCGCCAGTCGCTGGGGCCGCCGTTCTCGGCAGCGAGGCCGGTCAGCACCGCTTCGACATCCACCGGTGCCGCCGGCTGCGCCGGCGCGGACGCGGCCGGTGCCGGGTTGTGTGCGGGCGGCGAGACCTTGGGATCGTGCTCGCTGCCGGTGAAGATCACCGCGGCAGGCCTGGCCGGTGCGGCCGGGGTGGAGGCGGCAGGTGCGTCTTTGCGGCCGAAGATGCGGTCGGCGATTTTCGAGAACAGGCCCATGCGGGTCACTCCGGTGAAGGGAGCGGCGAGTGTGTGGCGGCGTTCGCAAAGGCCGCATGAAAGAAACGTGCGGTTGTGATGCCACTTCGCAACAGACGTTAGGCTGTGGTCGACGCTGGCGTCCGCTTCCGGGTCGCGCCGCCACAAATCCATCGATCGAGAGGACATGCGAATGGCGCTGGTGCAATGCAGGGAATGCGGACGCGAGATCAGCGACCGGGCGCTCGCATGCCCGCAATGTGGCGACCCCAGGCGCATGGCGTCGTCTTCCAGGGGCATCCGGATCCTGCTGGGCGTCCTCGTGGGCGTGCTGGTGCTGATGTTCGCGGCCGGCATTCTCTTCGCGTGGCTCGCGCCCAAGGCGTCGCATCCGATCGACGTCGAGATGCCACAACGGAGCGACCCGTCGGCTGCGTTGCACATGGCGTGCAGCCCCCGCGCCGCGTGTGCATCGACGCCGCTCGCGTCCCGCTAGAGCCGCGCGCACCGGATGCCGCGGAACGGCCGCCGCCCGATGCACGGCGGCGTGACGACCGGGCACCATGGCGCATGAGTCCACCGCCGATGCGCCGAGGCGCCCCCGCATGACCGCCGCGACCGTCGCGCCCCCGTCGCCCGAAGGCCGCACCCGCACCCTGCTGCTGATGGCGCTGGCGCTGGTGCTGGCGATGTCGCCGTGGTTCTCCGCCAGCGCGGTGCTGGGCCCGCTGCGCACGGCCTGGGGCTTCGGTGACGCCTTCGGTGCGTGGCTGACGATCGCGGTGCAGCTGGGCTTCGTGGCCGGCGCACTGGGGTCAGCGGCGCTGGGCCTGGCCGACCGGCTGCCGGCGCGGCGGCTGATCGTGGTCGCGGCGCTGGGCGCGGCGGTGGCCAATGCATTCGTGCTCGCCGCGCAATCGCCGGCGCAACTCCTGCTGGCGCGCATGGCCACCGGCGCCTGCCTGGCGCTGGTGTATCCGCCGGCGATGAAGCTCGTGGCGACGTGGTTCGTGCAGGGCCGCGGGCTGGCCCTGGGCGTGCTGATCGGTGCGATCTCGGTGGGCTCGGCACTGCCGCACCTGGTCAGCGCGCTGGGCGGGGCGCGCTGGCAGGGCGTGATCGTGTGGACCTCGGCGGCGACGGTGGCCGGCGCGCTGGTGATCGCGCTGGGCGTGCGCGACGGGCCGTATCCGTTCCCGCGCGCGCCGTTCCGGCTGCGCGATGTCGCCGCGATCGTGCGCAACCGCGGCGTGGTGCTGGCGTCGCTGGGCTACTTCGGCCACATGTGGGAGCTGTACGCGATGTGGGCCTGGTTCGCGACCTTCGCGATGACCGCGGCGGCCGTCGACGGTGATGCCACGCGTGCGGCGTGGCTGGCGTTCGCGGCGATCGCGGCCGGGCTGGTGGGCTGTGTGCTCGCCGGCGGCCTGGCCGACCGTTTCGGCCGCGCACGCACGGCGATGGTGGCGCTGCTGATTTCGGGCGCGTGCTGCGTAGCCGCGGGCTGGGCGCATCTGGCGCCGCTGTGGCTGCTGCTCACCCTGGGCCTGGTCTGGGGCGCCAGCGTGATCGCCGATTCGGCGCAGTTCTCGGCGCTGGTCACCGAGCACGGCGATCCGCACACCGTGGGCACCGCGCTGACGCTGCAGATGGGCCTGGGCTTCCTGCTGACGGTGGCGACGATCTGGATCGTGCCGCTGCTGGCCGGCGCACTGGGCAGCTGGCGCTGGGTGTTTCTGGTGCTGCTGCCCGGCCCGGTGCTGGGCATCGCGGCGATGTGGGCACTGCAGCGCCGGCCGATGCCGACGGCCGCACCGCGGGCACCGTAGCGCGTGCCCGCGGCACCCGTGCACACCGCGCACCGGCCCGGTCGCCGGGCCGATGCAGCGCAGGGGCTACCAGCGCAGCATGCGCGGCAACGCCAGACGCCCGACGAGGCCGCAGCCGAGGACCGGCAGGAAATGCCAGATCGCCCAGTGCTCGAAGCCGGTGATCGGGCACGACAGTCCGTAGATGGCGCTGCCGAGCGCGCCCGATGCCAGCCCGGTATAGAGCCCGGCGCGGGCGGGCGACGCCGGGGCGCCACGTCGCAGCCAGACCACCAGCACCGCGGCAGTGAGCAGACTGCTCACCGAGCCCCAGACCGCGCACGCCCAGTGGCCCTGTTCGCCGTGGACGGCCGCGTCGCCGAAGCCCGGGACCGCCAGCACGACCAGGCCCGCGACCGGCATCAGCGAGGCCGCCGCCACCAGCCAGAACGCCGCCGGACGCGCGGTGCGCGACGGCGAGGCCATCGCCACGACCGCCAGCGCGCAGGCCAGTCCCAGGGTCGCCAGGACCAGCTCGGCCAGCAGGAACCAGCCGCCGCCCGGTGCCAGGGCGAGGCCGGGTTTCAGGCCGAAGCCCAGGTGCACCAGCGCCGCGGTGCCCAGCATCGCCAGCGCCAGCAGGCCCCAGCCGGCGCGCGGGCGCTGGGGACGGACGGGGCGCAGGTCCGCCGACAGGCGGGCGATCAGGGCGTCGTCTCGGTCCATCAGGTCATCCTCGAACGGGTTGCGGCCTCGGCAGTACCGCCGCGGCCGCGCGTGATGCGGGCCAGCACGGCATCCAGCGAAAACAGGCCGCCGCCGCGCGAGATCAGCACCAGGGCCAGACCGGCCCAGACGAGGTGGACCGGCCAGGCGTCAGGATAGACGAACACCTGGATCACGGCGGTCATCCCGAGCAGACCGGCCGCCGCGAGACGCGAGCCCAGACCGAGCATCAGCAGGATCGGCAGGCCGAACTCGGCCCAGGTCGCCAGCTGCGCCGCCAGCTCGGGGGGCAGCAGCGGCACGCCGGCGTACTCGTGCTCGAACAGGTACCGCGTGCCGTCGCTGATCTGCAGCCACGTCCCGTCGACGACCTTGCTGCGCCCGGCGCGCCAGAACACGCTGGCCAGTGCGAGACGGGCGACGAGCAGCGCCAGCCCCTCGCCGACGGGGCCCGAGAGATGGCGGCCGAAGCCGCCGGTGAGAAGGGGTCGGGTCATGGCGGCGTGCCGTCAGCGGTCGATGGGAGTCAGCGAGCCGGTGCCGGCAGGCGTGCGGGTCGTGGTGCAGGTGCCCTTGGGCACGAGCTTCCAGGCATTGCCCTGGTAGTCGCGCGTGGACGACCCGGCGCAGCTGGTGCCGGGGCCGGCGGCGCAGTCGTTCTGGCCCGCCTTGGCGATGCCGTAGCACTTTTCGCGTGCACCGGCGTCCTGGGCGACGGCAGGCACGGCCTGGGCGAACAGACCGGCGGCGAGGGCGAGACCGGAGATGCGGGCGAGGGTACGGGTGTCCATGGGATGACTCCTGGGTGTCGTGGGTGGGTGGCCCCCGCGGATGTGCGGTGGCCTATCGGAGTTCGGACGAAGCGTCGCCCCGGTTACAGCCGAAAAAAATTCCGTCGCGCTGTAACCGGGGCACGCGCTGCTGCGAACTCCTGTCTAGCGATCGGCCTGCGGGTCGACGCCCCGCGGTTCCGTCACTTCCTTTGACCCATGAGGCCTGCCATGCACATCACCCACCGCTCGATCGCCACCCTCGCCGCCTCCGCCGCCGCGCTGGCCCTGTCCGCCGCCGCCTTCGCCGCCCCCGCGCCCAACGGCAGCAATGGCCGCGCCATCAACAGTGACGACATGGTCCACTGCTACGGCGTCCACCAGTGCAAGGGCAACTCCGACTGCGCCACCACCGAGCACAGCTGCAAGGGCATGAACGCCTGCGCCGGCCACGGCTTCGTCGCCCTGAAGGCCGGCGAGTGCCTGGCCAAGAACGGCACGATCGGCGACCTGCGCTGACCTGCCCCGTGGGCGACCCGCGTGCCGTCGCGGCACGTGGGCGCCCCATGTCCGGGAGCCCGCCCATGTCACACACCCCGCCTGCCCGCACCTTCGGTCTGGGAATGCGCCGCGAACATTACCCGCGCTTCCTCGCCGGCGATGCGCGCGTGGATTTCGTCGAGGTGATCTCGGAGAACTTCATGGTCGACGGCGGCCGCGCGCTGGCGACGCTGGAGCGCGTGCGCCAGCACTGGCCCGTCGCGCTGCACGGCGTCTCGCTGTCGGTCGGCTCCGCGCACGGCCTCGACGAGGCCTACCTGACGCGCCTGCGCCGGCTGGCCGACCGGATCGAGCCGCTGTGGCTGTCCGACCACCTGTGCTGGACCCGCACCCAGGCGCACAACAGCCACGACCTGCTGCCCCTGCCCTACACCCGCCGCACGCTGGATCTGGTCTGCGCGAACATCGACCGCGCCCAGACCCGGCTGGGCCGCACGATGCTGTTCGAGAATCCGTCCAGCTACTGCCGCTTTCCCGACGACACGATGACCGAGTGGGCGTTCATCGCCGAGATGGCGCGCCGCACCGGCTGCGACCTGCTGCTCGACGTCAACAACGTCTACGTCAGCGCCTGCAACCACGGCTGGGACGCCGACACCTACCTCGACGGCCTGCCGCTGGCGCAGGTCCGGCAGATCCACCTGGCCGGCCATACGCCCGGCGAACTGCACATCGACACCCACGACCGCGCGGTCTGCGACGCGGTCTGGGCCCTCTACCGGTCGGTCATCGCCCGATGTCCCGGCGCGGTGGCGACGATGCTCGAACGCGACGGCGACATTCCGCCGCTCGACGACCTGGAACGCGAACTCGACCGCGCCCGCGCCCTCGCGCTGGATGCCACCGTGCAGCAGGCCGCCGCATGAACCTGGCCGGCCTGCAGTCGACGTTCATGGCCAGCCTCCACGACGAGGCGGCGGCGCTGCCGCCCGACTGGGGCCCGCAGATGGCGCGCGGGTTGGCGGTCTACCGCAACAACACACGCAGCGCCCAGCTCGAGGCGATGCGCAGCACGTTCGAACGTACGCGGCGCTGCGTCGGCGACGGACCGTTCACCGCCGCGGCCACCCACTACCTGATCCACCATCCCCCCGGCAGCTGGACCCTGGACGCGGTCGGCGACGGTTTCGCCGAGCTGCTGGCGACGCTGTTCGTGCATGAACCGGACGTCGCCGACATCGCCGCGCTGGACTGGGCGATGCATGGCGTGTTCTCCGCGGCCGACGCGCACCCATTGGACGTGGCGGCGTTCCAGCAGGCGGCGATCGGCTTCGATGGCGACGACTGGGCGGGCCTGCAGTTGCAGCTGGTGCCGGCACTCGCCGTCATCGACGTCCGCACCGACTGCCTGGACGCCTGGACCGCGCTCACTGGCGACCAGCCGCCGCCCGAGGCCCCGCGCCTCGCGCAGCCGGCGCAGGTCGTCGTCTGGCGCAAGGACGGCCAGCCGGTCTGCCGCCTGGCGACGCCGGGTGAAGGCGACGCGCTGCGCCAGGTCGCGGCCGGCGCGTCCTACGGCGCGCTGTGCGCCGGGCTCGTGGCCACGCACGGCGAGGACGACGCGGTGCGGCTCGCGGGCGGCCTGCTGTCGGGCTGGCTGCACGCGGGCCTGCTGGCCGCTCTGCAGCCGCCGGCGCGCGACGGCCGCGATGCCGGGTGACGGCACCCGCGCGGTGCAGGTCGCCGGCCTGCGGCAGCCCGGGCCGGCGCTCGGCGCCGCCGCGTCGGCGCGTCGATGCGCCACACTCCCCGCGTGCGCAGGCGGGAGGCCGGGCATGGTGACGACGCGGGCGGACGGCGAGGCCGACGCCGACAGCTGGGAAACGCTGCTCGTCGCCGCGCAGGCGGGCGACGCGCATGCCTACGCACGCCTGCTGTCCCAGATCGGCCCGTGGCTGCGTGGCTACTTCCGCCACCGCCTGCCGGCCTCGATGGTCGACGACGCCGCCCAGGACGCGCTGATCGCCCTGCACGAAAAGCGCCACACCTACCGGGCGGGCGAACCCGTCCGCCCCTGGGTCGCGGCGATCGCGCGTTACAAGTGGATCGACCGTCTGCGCGGCCTGCGCCGCCAGGACGAGGCGCTCGACCCCGACCTCGTGTCCACCGATCCCCGCGGCGCGGTCGACGCCGCCCTGCTGCTCGACGGCCTGCTGGCGACGCTCAAGCCGGCGCAGGCGATCGCCATCCGGCTGGTCAAGCTGGAGGGTTACAGCGTGGTCGAAGCGAGCCGCATGACTGGCCAGTCCGAATCGCTGGTGAAGGTCAACATCCACCGCGGCGTGGCCGCACTGGCCCGCGCGGTGGAAGACGGCCGCGACGCGGCGATCGGACGCGCCCTCGAGGCCTGAGCGGTCGCACTGCTCGCGCCCGCGCTTGCCGCCGACAGGTCGCCAACGGCCGATCGCGGCCACCGTCCTCACGCGTGCACATCGATGATGCAGGCCTCCCGCATCGCCCCCGCCCGATCCCGCATGTCCCGCACCCTGACCCTCGACGGACGCCGCATCCGCGATCTCGCGTCGTTCTACGACGCGATCAACCGGACCTTCATGACCGGCGTCGACTGGCGTCTCGGCCACAGCCTCGATGCCCTCGACGACATGCTCTACGGCGGCTACGGCGCGCTCGACGGCGACGCGCCGGTGACGCTGGTCTGGACGGATTTCGAACGCAGCCGCGAGGCGCTCGGCATCGAGACCACGCGCGCATGGCTGCAGGACAAACTCGACACGCCGGGCCGCTACGACACGGCGCGCATCCGGCGCGACCTCGATGCACTCGATGCCGGCAGCGGCCCGACGTTCTTCGATCTGGTGCTGGAAATCCTGGCCGCGCATCCGAACATCACGCTCGAGATGCGCTGACGTCCCACTTGCCCTGCACGCTCGGCGACGTCGATGGTCACACCTCTGTCGTGTCCGTGCAGCCGATGTTGCGGCGGCAGCTGTGCCTTCGCAGGTCGCCAGGTGCCCGATCGGCCCAGCACCGCAACAGCGCGACTCAACCGCGATCGAGCAGCTGTGCCAGCGCCCAGGTGTCGAGGAAGGCGGTCGCACGCACGATGCGGCCGTCGGCGAGTTCGAGATGCCAGGCGTAGTGGTTGCGGTACGTGCTGCCGTCACGCGCCGTCGCGGTGCCCTGCCACAGCACGACGACATGGGCGCCGTCGGCGACGATGCGTGTGACCTGCGGCACGATCGGCGTCGCGAGTCGCGCGGTGATCGGCGCGACGGCCTCGTCGAGGAAGGCCTGCTTGGAGCGGTACGTGCCCGAGACCGGACTATCGCCGGCAACGGTCCACACCACGTCGTCGGCGAGCAGGTCGAACACGCTGCCCTGCCCGAGTCGCCAGGCCTCGAATGCGGCGCGGATCTGTGCGGCGTTGTCGTGTGTCGTGGCCTGCGTCGGCGCATCGCTGGCGTGCGCGGACACCACCGGCACCGCAAGTCCCATCGCGATCGCGAGACCGGCGAGCCGGCAGCAGCGGGGCAAAGACCGGGCGGCCATCAGTAGGGGCTCGCAACGGGACGCACGATCAGCTCGCTGACATCGACGTCCGCGGGCTGGGTCATCGCGAACGCGATCGCACGGGCGATGGCATCGGGCTCGATCGTGATGCGGCGGAAATCGCGCATGCCTTCAGCCGCGCCGGCGTGGGTGATGGTGTCGGCGAGTTCGGAGGTCGTGGTGCCGGGGCTGACCACGGTCACGCGCAGCGTGGTGGTTTCCTGCCGCAGCCCTTCGGAGATCGCCCACACCGCGTACTTGGTGGCGCAGTAGACGGCCGAGGTGGGGAAGACCTGGTGCGCGCCGATCGAGGCGACGTTGATGACGTGGCCGAAGCCCTGCCGTTCCATCGCCGGCAGCACCGCCGCGATGCCGTGCAGCACGCCGCGGATGTTGACGTCGATCATGCGGTCCCATTCGTCGCGCTTGCGCGCCGACAACGGCGACAGCGGCATCACGCCCGCGTTGTTGACGAGCGCATCGATCCGGCCGTGCGCGGCGAGCGCGTGATCGGCGAAGGCCTGCATGTCGTCCGCCGCCACCACATCCAGCGCGCGCGCTTCGGCATGGCCGCCCGCGGCGGTGATCTCGGCCACCAGTGCGTCGAGGCGGTCGACGCGACGTGCGCCGAGCACGACGGTGGCGCCACGGCCGGCGAGTTCGCGCGCCGTGGCGGCGCCGATGCCGCTGCTGGCGCCGGTGATCAGCACGATGCGATCGGCGAGGTCCTGCTGCATGGAAAAGCTCCTGCTGTGGGCGTCTGCGCCCGGTGCAGAGACGGTAGAAGCGGCCCGGTGTCGCGAGAATCCCCGTCGCGCTGGATGCGTTGGTTAGACTCGCTCACCAATGGAGTTCGACCTCAACCTGCTGCGCGTGTTCGTCGCGGTCGCCGACAGCGACAACTTTCGCGCCGCCGCCGATCGCCTGGGCGTCACCCGTTCGGCCGTCAGCCAAGGCGTGCGCAAGCTGGAAGACCGGCTGGGTGTCGCGCTGGTCACGCGCTCCACCCGCAGCGTGCGGCTGACCGAAGCCGGACACCGGCTGCATCAGCAGATCGCGCAGCCGCTGGCGCGGATCGGCGCCGCGCTGGATGACGCGCTCGATGACGGCCCGCCGCGCGGCCTGCTGCGCGTCGCGGTGACCTCGATCGCCGAACGCTTTCTGTCAGGTCCGCTGGTCGCGACGTTCGCGCAGGCCTATCCGCAGATCACGCTCGATGTGACCGTGACCGACGACGAGTCGGACATCGTCGCCGAAGGTTTCGACGCCGGCGTGCGGCTGGGCGAGGTGATCGAGCAGGACATGATCGCGGTACCGCTGACCGGACCGGTGCGCCAGGTCGTCGTGGCGACGCCCGGCTATCTGGACGCACACGGCACGCCGACGCACCCGCGCGAACTGGCCGCGCATCGCTGCATCGGCTGGCGGCCGGCACCGGGCGTGGCGCCCTATCGCTGGGAATTCGTGCAGGACGGGCAGGACTTCGACGTCGCCGTGCAGCCGCAAGTCACGACCAACGACATGCTGCTGATGGTGCGCACCGCACTCGCCGGCGGCGGCCTGACCATGGGCATCGAGGAGACGTTCGCACCGTGGATCACGCGCGGCGCACTGGTGACCGTGCTCGACGACTTCCTGCCGCCATTCCCGGGCTTCTTTCTCTACTACCCCGACCGCCGCAACCTGCCGCCGAAACTGCGCGCGTTGATCGAGCACGTGCGCAGATTTCGCGAAGCGAGCTGAACCGATCACATGTTGAATCCGGGCGATCCCGACATCTCTCCCTCCGGGAGAGATCGACGCGCAACGCGCGTCGAGTGAGGGCGCTGCACGTGAGCGCTCAGCAGACAGCCCCCGACGCCTCATGTCCAGACGCCAGGGATTCAGTTTTTTTCGTATCGAACGAACGCGTTATTGCTGCCTCAGGACCAGATCCCACCCAACTGGTTGATCGTGCCCAGCGCCAGTCCCTGCGTCGGCGAGGTCGGCGCCTCGGACACGCACGCGCCCAGACCCTGCGATGCCTGCATGCCGTCGAGCGCACTGCGCGCGGACGCCGCGGCCTCGGTCGCCGCCTGCGCGTAACTCGCAGCGAATCCCGCCATCGCTTCGGTCGCCGGCGTCGGATTGTTCGCCGCGATGTCGGCCATGGCGGCGGCCGCTTCGACCGCTTCGGCGGCGGCGGCTTCCGCGCGATTCGCCGAGGCTTCGGCGGTGCAGGTGTCGCCTGCAGCAGCCGCGGCCTTGCCGGTCTCCGCGGCGGACACGGCGTCGTTCGACGCGTTGGCGGTGGCGTCCAGGCCGTGCTCGGCAGCGGCTTCGGCCGCAGCGGCGCGCGCGTCGCTGGCGCCGTTCGAGGCGTCGGCGCCCGAGACGCCCGATGCGTTGTCGCTCATAGGCTGCGGTCCATGTGCAGTGGGGGCCTTCATTTTCTCGACAGCGCGGGGGGCTGGGATCTCGGGTGAACCCGAGGCGCCCCCGATGCGTTCAGGCGTGGTGCGGCGTGCGTGCGCCGTCGGTGCCGGCGGCGGCGAATCGCTCGATACAGGCGATCGCAGTCGCGCACCCGTCTTCCGATCGCATCACGGCGCCGAGTGAGGCGGCCCGCGCGCGGACCTCTGGGCGTTCGGCGAATGCGATCGCTTTGCGCAGGCCGGGTGCCGAAGGACGCCGGCCCGACAGCACGCGATCGGCGATGCCCAACGCGCGCAGGCGGCCCGCCCAGAACGGCTGGTCGCCAGCGAAGGGCAGGATCACCGACGCAATGCCGGCGCGGCATGCGGAGTGCGTGGTGCCCGAACCGCCGTGATGGATCGCCAGCGCGCAGCGCGGCAGTAGCCAGTCGTGCGGCACGCTGCCGATGACGTGGATGTTCGGCGGAAGACCGGTGATGTCGATGCCGCTCCAGCCCGGATTGAACAGCACGCGCCGATCGCCGACCGCGTCCAGCAAGGCCGCGCGCACGCGCGGCGCATCGAAGCCACTCATGCTGCCGAAGCCGGCATAGACCGGCGGCGGACCGGACGCGATCCACTCGACGAGACCGGGCGGTGGCGTCCAGTCGGTCGTGGGCGGCACCCATTGGCCGCAGGCGATCGCGTCAGCCGGCCAGTCGTCGATGTCCGGCAGCAACGCCGGCGACACGCCATAGAGCACCGGATGCGCGGTCCACAGCGCCTTGCGCGGCGGCAGACCGATCGCCACATGACCGCGATTGGTCGTCGCGCGGAACGTGCGCCAGACCATGTGATTCACGAACGCATGCGAGCTGCGGTTGAGTACACGTGGCAGGCGCAGCGGCGACAGCGGCGAGGTGAACGCGGCGGTCGGACTGATCGGAATCATCATCGCGCCGATCGCCGGCACGCGCAGCGCTTCTGCCACCGACAAGCCGACGAAGGCAGTGAGGCCGGACACGATCACCGCATCGCAGCCCGCGCCGAGCGCCATCGCCTGCTGCATCCATTCGGGCGTGCGCGCCTCGACGATGCGGATCAGCGCGCGCTCGATCTGGCGCATCGCGCGCATGCGCGACAGCGTGCCGCGAATGTCGCCGGCCAGCGCAGTCGCCGGCACATCGAGCGCGCGCGCACTGTCGAGCGTGTCGGCATCGCCGAGCAGATGCACCGTGTGCCCGGCGCGCATCAACGCGCAGCCGAGCGCGGCGAGCGGTCGCGCGTCGCCCTCGGTGCCGTAGGTGATGATCAGCAAGCGCATGCGTGCAGTGTCGCGCAGCGCCGCGGACGATTACGTCGTCTTCAGCGGCTGCACGCGGAAACGGCGGCCCTTGATCTTGCCGTCGCGCAGGTGGTTGGCCGCCTGCTGTGCCTTGCCGCGCGTGATGGCGACGTAGCTGCGCGTGGCGAAGACGTCGATCTTGCCGATCGCGTCCTTGTGCAGGCCGGCCTCGCCGGTCAGCGCGCCGACGATGTCGCCGGGGCGCAGCTTGTCGGTGCGGCCGGCATCGATGCGCAGCGTGACCATCGGCGCGGCCGGCACGTCGCTGCCCTTGCCGCTGAGCGGCAGCAGTTTTTCCCAGCGCAGCGGCGCGCCGAACTGCGCTTCGACCAGGGCGGTGCGTGGCAGTTCGCGCGGCGTGACCAGACTCAGCGCTAGGCCCGAGCGGCCCGCACGACCGGTGCGACCGATGCGGTGCACGTAGGTGTCGGCGTCGTGCGGCAGTTCGTAGTTCACGACCGCGCCGATGTCCTCGACATCGAGGCCGCGCGCGGCGACGTCGCTGGCCACCAGCACGTTGCAGCTGCGGTTGGCGAAGCGCACCAGCACCTCGTCGCGATCGCGCTGTTCCATGTCGCCGTGCAGCGCGAGTGCATCGAAGCCGTAGTGCGCGAGCGAGCCGGCGACTTCGTTGACGTCGGCGCGGGTGTTGCAGAACACCACCGCCGATTCCGGGCGATGCCGCAGCAGCAGCGCGGCCAGCTGCGGCGCGCGGCGCGACGGTTCGACCTCGTGGAAGATCTGCTCGATCTTCGGCGCCGGCGCGTCACCCTCGACGCCGATCTGCACCGGCTCGCGCAGCATCGCGGTGCCGAGATCGCGGATTGCATCCGGGAACGTCGCCGAGAACAGCAGGCCCTGCCGCGTCGGCGGCACGCGCTTGACGATGTCGCGGATCGACTCCTCGAAGCCCATGTCGAGCATGCGGTCGGCTTCGTCGAGCACCAGCGTGCGCACGTGGCGCAGGTGCAGCGCCTTCTTCTTCGCCAGTTCCTGGATGCGGCCGGGCGTGCCGACGACGACATGCGGCGGATGCGTCAGTGACGCCAGCTGCGGGCCGAGCGGAATGCCACCGCACAGCAGCGAGAGCTTCAGGTTTGGAATGCCGAGCGCGAGCTTGCGCAGCTGCTTGCCGACCTGGTCGGCGAGTTCGCGCGTCGGGCAGAGCACCAGCGCCTGGGTCTCGATCAGGCCGGTGTCGATCTTCTGCAGCAGGCCGATCCCGAACGCCGCGGTCTTGCCGCTGCCGGTCGGTGCCTGGGCGATGACGTCGCGGCCCTCGAGGATCGGCGGCAGCGATTCGGCCTGGATCGGGGTCATAGACGTGTAGCCGAGGGCATCGACGCCCTGCAACAGGGCGGGCGACAGCGCGAGCGCGGAGAACGGGAGAGGCGTGGTCATGCGTACATGATCGCAGGCCTCGGGCGGCAGCGGCGGATCGAGCGGCATACTCGCGACATCCCGGTCACACCGTGCATATGTCCGACGCTTTCCGCCCAGCCCTGCGCCGTGTGCCGACGCCCGTTGCGGCACTGGCATTCCTCATCCTGCTGGCCGCGCATGCGGTGCTTCTGGTCGGGCGCAAGCGCCCCGGCTGGCGCAGCGACGCCCTGTTGGCTGTAGACGCCGGCGTCTACAGCCACGTCTCCAACTTCGGCCTGTCGTACCTGCTGGTCGCCGGCATCGGCTACATGTGGCTGATGTTGGGCGTGCACAGGCGCCTGGTGATGATGCTCGGCGTGGCATGCGCGCTGGCGAACGTGGTTTACGAGCTTTGGGTGCCGGTCCTCAACACGCCCGACCCGCGCGACGCGGTGTACGGCCTAGCGGGCACCGCAGTGGCGATGGTGGTGTTGCTGGCGATCGACCAGTTCGGGATGCGGGCGAATCCGGCGTTTCCCGGCACCTGAGCCCTCTCGGCTGTGGGTTTCGCTGCGTTCTACCCATCCTGCCGTCGGGTCGCGATGCTTTTGTAGGATGGGTCGAGCGCAGCGAAACCCATGCCGCCGAGTTACCCGGCCTCAGGCGTAAAACGTCGCCGGCGCGTCCGCTTCGACGATCGCATGCGGCACGAAGCGCGCACTGTCGCGGGTGATCGGTGAGTCGTCCTCGCGGATGCCGATGCCGCAGGCGTGATCGCCGACGATCCAGCTGCCGACCATCGGGTAATGCCCGTCGAACCGGGGCAGCGGGTGTGCGGCCTGGCGGATGCCCGGGCCGGTGTAGGGGCCGTCGCTGTGCAGGCGCTGGCCGTCGGCGAGGTGCAGCTCGATGTTCGCGCCTTCGCGCGAATGCAACGGCTTGCGCACCCACCCGGCAGGCAGATCGCCGCCGGTGTCGAACTCGGCCGCGAGCAGGTTGGGATGCCCGCGATGCCGCTCCCACAGCAGCGGCAGCAGGCCCTTGTTGCTGAGCAGCGCCTTCCAGGGCGGCTCGATCAGGCGCAGGCCGGATTTGGGCAGCGCGCGGCCGAACTCGTCGTTGAACAGGTCTTCCAGCGGATACAGCTTGAACAGCGCACCGATCACCGTGTCGTCGAGATCGGTATAGCGGCCGTCCTCGGACAGGCCGATGTCCTCCAGCGCGATCGCGTCGCCGTACAGCCCCGCCTGCGCCGCGCAGTCGCGCAGGTAGGCGATCGTGCCCTGGTCTTCTTCCGATTCGCGCACCGCGGCGAACAGCAGCGGCGGCGGCAGGCTGGATGCGAGCTCGCCGAAGCGGTCCACGAGCGCTTCATGGATCGAATTGAACTGGTCGGCGTCGCGCGGCAGGCGGCCGCTGGCGCGCTGGTCCTCGAGCCATTGCCACTGGAAGAACGCGGCCTCGAACAGCGAGGTCGGCGTGTCGTAGTTCAGTTCGTACAGTTTGGCCGGCCCGTTCCCGTCGTAGGCGAAGTCCAGGCGGCCGTAGAGATGCGGTTCGCGCTTGCGCCAGCTGTCGGCGATCCAGTCGCGGAAGGCGTCGGGAATCGCCAGGCGCTGCATCAGCGTGTCGCTTTCGACGATCTCGTCGACCAGCCCCATCGCCATCCGGTGGACCTCGACGCTCGGGTCTTCGAGGTCGTGCTCGATCTGCGCCATCGAGAACGCGTAGTACGCGCGCTCGTCCCAGTAGCGGGCGCCATCGATGGTGTGGAACCGGAAGCCGCACTCGGCGGCCTGCGCCTGCCAGTCGCCGCGCTCGACGATCGCGACGCGCCGCACTTCAGCCGCCGGTGCTGCGACCGCTGGCCGAGCGACCGAAGCCGCCACGATTCGCGGTGACGGCGCGGTCCGGAGTGGCCGACACCTGCGCCATGCCGGCACGGCCGGCGCCCGGCGCACCGTTCGGGCGCAGCCAGCCCTGGCGGTTGTCGCGGAACGCGGGCGAGGCCTGCGGCGTCTGTTGGGCAAGTCCGGCGCGGTTGTTGTTCAACATCGACGACAGGAAGAAGCCGGCCATCAACGGGCCGATGAAGGAATGCCCGGTCGAGGTCTTCTGCTCGACGCATTCCTCGGCCGGGAACTCGGCCTCGCAGGCTTCGCGGCTGCTGTACTGCGGGGCGGTGTCGGCGGCCTGCAATTTGGCCTGCTCGAACGCGATGCGGCAGGTCGCGGTGTCGCCGACCGCCTGCGCGCAGCTTTCGACCGAGGTGTAGAGGCCGTCCTGCACTTCGACCGGCGCGGTGCGCTGGCAGGCACTGAGCAGCAACGGCGCGGTGCCCATCAGCAGCAGGGCCGTCGTCTTCGAACGCTTGATGCGCCGCGTGCCAGTCGCGTCCGTCATGTCCTGCTCCGTGTATTGCATGGGTCCGGCCGGCCATGATGCCCGTCGCCGGCCGCGCGGCAAAGCGCGACGCCTACACTGGCGTTCAGTCCCGCCGACCGGAATGCCGATGCGTCTCGCCCTGCTGCTGCCCCTGCTGTTGCTGCCCGCCGCCGTCACCGCGCAAGACCCGACGCCGCTGGAGCGCGAACGCGCCACCCATGCGCGCGCGATCGCCGCCGGCTACAAGGCGCTGACGCTGTGCAGCGTGCAGTTCAACGCCGGGCGCACGGCCACACAGGCGCAGGCGCTGGAACTCGTCGGCATCTATCCCGATTACCAGGCCGACGTGCTGGCGCTGGACGCGGTGGTCGATGCCGACGCGCGCACCGTGTCCGTCAGCTTCGATGACGCGCTGCCGCCGCGCATCGCCGCGTGGCGACCCAACCTCGGCTGCGCGCAGTTGCCGATCGGCGCAGGCGTCGATGCGATCGCCGCGTTGCCGCGCTTCGATACCGAAGCGCCGGATCTCGACGACCGGCCCTGGCCAGTCGGCGAACGCGACGCGATCGCCACGCCGCGTGGCGACGCCGCTGCGCTCGAAGCAGCCGTGTCCGCCGCATTCGACACGCCGAATTACGGCGAAGGCCATGCGACGACCGGCGTGATCGTCCTGCAGGACGGACGCATCGTCGCCGAGCGCTATCGCGACGGCTTCGGCCCGCACACCTCGCAGCGCACCTGGTCGGTGGCCAAGAGTCTGGCCGGCGCGCTGGTCGGCGTGGCGCAGGCAGCCGGCGCACTCGACCCCGCACAGCCGGCGCCGGTGCCCGAGTGGCAGGCGCCCGGCGATCCACGCAGCGCGATCACCATCGACCAGTTGCTGCGCATGTCGAGCGGCCTGCACAGCGACACCGCCGGCAACCGCACCGACGCACTGTATTTCGGCGGCGCCACCGTGGCCGAGTCCGCGACCGGCGGGCCGCTGGTACATCCGCCCGGCACGCGGTTCCGCTACGCCAACCACGACAGCGTGCTCGCCGTGCATGCGCTGCGCGCGGCCACCGGCGACGAGGCCCGTGCGCTGTCGCGGCCGTTCACCGATCTGTTCTGGCCGCTGGGCATGACCCGCACCGTGGCCGAGACCGACTGGCGCGGCGGGTTCGTGCTGTCGAGCCAGGTCTGGTCGACCGCGCGCGATCTCGCCCGCTTCGGTCTGCTGCTGCAGCAGGACGGCATGTTCGAAGGCCGCCGCCTGCTGCCCGACGGCTGGGTGCGCACCGCGACCACGCCATCCGGCCCGCAGCCCGAAGGCGATCTCGGCTATGGCGCGACCCTGTGGCTGATGCAGCGCGCACCGGGCGTGCCGGCCGACACCTTCGCCGCGATGGGCAACCGCGGGCAGTACGTGATCGTGGTGCCGTCGCGCGGCGTGGTGCTGGTACGGCGGGGCGAAGACCCGACCGGCAAGCGCTTCGACCCGGCGCTGTTCACCGCTGCCGTGCTGGCCGGTCTCGACGGAGACGCGCCGCGGCGATGAATCCCAGCTGGGGGGGAATCGGGCGAACAGGCACCTTTCACTGGTGTCAGACAGCAGCGGCCCTAGCGTGGCATTCGCAGCCCGCCCTCCCATACGCCGTTTCGGCGCTGGCGTGCTCGCCGGACCCGCCATGACCCATGATCTGCACGACAGCGCCAACGCCCCAGACCCCCGCACGCCGGCCGAAGCCGCCGCGGAGGGCCAGGATGCGCTCGAGACCCGGTTCAAGGCCGGCCTGGCCCAGGCGGCCTACTATTCCGCCGGCCGTCACTGGAACGATTACGCGCCTGCCTACCGGTTCGGCCGCGACAGCCGCCAGCGCCACGCCGGCAGTCGCTTCGACGCGGTCGAGCGGGAACTCGAACAGGGATGGGACCAGGCCCGCGACCAGTCCCGGCTGGGCTGGATCGAAGCCCGTGGCGCGGTCGAGGACGGCTGGGATCTCGCGCCCGACGACGATGCGGACGAGGTGGATGTCGCGCTCGACACGCCCGGTCCCAAGGTCGGTTGAGCCACCCGCCGCCGATCCAATGAATACGACGCGGTACCATGGCGCCCTCTGTCGCCGCGGTGCCCGCCATGACCCGTTCTCCTGATTCCGACGCCCGTCACGGCGTCAGCCGCGACGATGCCGAATCGGCGGTGCGCACGCTGCTGCGCTGGGCCGGCGAAGACCCGTCGCGCGAAGGCCTGCTCGACACCCCGCGCCGCGTCGCCGACGCCTACGGCGAGTGGTTCGGCGGGTACGCGATCGACCCCGATGCCTACCTCGCACGCACGTTCGAGGAAGTGGCCGGCTACGACGAGATGATCGTGCTGCGCGACATCGAGTACGAAAGTCACTGCGAGCACCACATGGCCCCGATCATCGGCCGCGTGCACGTCGGCTACCTGCCGGCCGGTCGCGTGGTCGGCATCAGCAAGCTGGCCCGCGTGGTCGAGGCCTACGCCAAGCGCTTCCAGGTGCAGGAAAAGATGACCGCCCAGATCGCCGGCTGCATTCAGCGCGCGCTGGCGCCGCTGGGCGTGGGTGTGGTGGTCGAGGGCGCGCACGAGTGCATGACCACCCGCGGCGTGCACAAGCGCGGGGTCAGCATGGTCACCTCGCGGATGCTCGGCAGCTTCCGCGACGATGCCCGCACCCGCGCCGAATTCCTGCGTTTCATCGAAGGCGGCGGCCGGCGCTGAGGTCGCTGCGGCGCCGCGGCCTGGCGCTCAGGCGCCGGCGATCGTGTCCCAGCCCATCTTCGCGATCAGCACCACCACCAGCAGCACGAACAGCTTGCGGATGACCGGTGTGCCGCCGCGCAGCGCCAGACGCGTGCCGGCGAACGCGCCGGCCACGTTGGCCGCCGCCATCGGCACCGCGAAGGCCAACAGCACGTGGCCCGAGGGCACGAAGAACGACAGCGCGGCCAGATTGGTCGCGACATTGACGATCTTCGACGCCGCGCTTGCGCGCAGGAAATCGAGTCCGAAGAAGCGGATGAACAGGAAGATCAGGAAGCTGCCGGTGCCGGGGCCGAACAGGCCGTCGTAGAAGCCGATCGCCGCGCCCATCAGCAGGGCGAACCCGAGTTCCCGGCGCCCCACGTCGCGCGGCCGGTGCAAGGCCCCGAAATCCTTCTTGAGCAGCGTGTAGGCCAGCATCGCGACCAGCAGCACGAGGATCAGCGGCCGCACCGCGTCGCGCGGCAGCAGCGTCACCGCAGTGGCGCCGAGGAACGAGAACACGAAGGCGGTGGCCGCGGCGAACAGCACCGGCGCCCACGGAAACCGCACGTTGCGCGCATACCGCCAGCCGGCCGCGGCCGTGCCGAAGAACGCACTGAACTTGTTGGTGCCCAGCAGCGCCGCGGGCGTGTGCTGCGGCAGCGCGGTGAACAGCCCCGGCAATTGCACCAGCCCGCCCCCGCCGACCGCGGCATCGACCAGCCCGGCCATGAAAGCGATGCAGACCAGCCAGACCAGTTCGGGAAACAGCGCGTCCACGTGGGCAGTCGGGTCGAGGGGCGCAAAGCATACGCGCGGTGGGGACCATAGCCCTCCCCCGTTTCAACGGGGGAGGGTTGGGTG
>NZ_LR733312.1:2387815-2390658 GCF_902506295.1 Luteimonas sp. 9C
CGCCGCATGAGTCGGGCTCTCGTCGATCGGTTCGTTTGCCCCCTCCCAACCCTCCCCCGCGTTGCAGGGGAGGGCTTCGCACGCTCGTCCATCACGGAACCCGGGGCGCCATCAGCGCTCGCGTACAATGGCCGGCCGTTTGTCCGCGATCGAAATTCCGTGAAATCCCAGCTCCGCGCCCTGATCGAGCCGCTCGTCGAGCAGGCCATTGCCGCCCTGCGCGCCGATGGCACGCTGCCTGCCGACTTCGCCACGCCCGCCTTCACCGTCGAGCGCCCGAAGGACCGCAGCCACGGCGATGCGTCGACCAACGCCGCGATGCTGCTGGCCAAGCCCGCGAAGTCGAATCCGCGTGCGATCGCGCAGGCGCTGGTCGATGCGCTGCCGGTCAACGATGCGATCGCCTCGGTCGAGATCGCCGGCCCGGGCTTTCTCAACTTCCGCCTCACCGCGAACGCGTGGCGCGACCAGCTGGTCGCCGTGCACACGCAGGGCGATGCCTTCGGCCGCAACGACAGTGGCGCGTCACAGACCGCGGGCGTGGAATACGTGTCGGCGAACCCGACCGGCCCGCTGCACGTCGGCCACGGCCGCGCGGCGGTCATCGGCGACTGCATCGCACGCGTGCTCGATGCCAACGGCTGGCACGTCAAGCGCGAGTTCTACTACAACGACGCCGGCGTGCAGATCGAAAACCTCGCCCGCTCCACGCGTGCGCGCGCCAAGGGCCTCAAGCCCGGCGACGCCGACTGGCCGGCCGACGCCTACAACGGCGACTACATCGGCGATGTCGCGCGCGCGTATCTCGACGGCGCGACGGTCGAGGTCGACGGCCACACCGTCGCGGGCATCGACGACGCCGACGATGTCGACGCGATCCGCCGCTTCGCCGTGGCGTGGCTGCGCCGCGAGCAGAACGAGGACCTGGCCGCGTTCGGCGTGGGCTTCGACGTGTATTTCCTCGAGTCGTCGCTGTACGCCGACGGCAAGGTGGAGGAGACCGTGCGCGAGCTCGTCGCCCACGGCCACACCTACGAGGAAGGCGGTGCGCTGTGGCTGCGCAGCACCGACTACGGCGACGACAAGGACCGCGTGATGCGCAAGTCCGACGGCACCTACACGTACTTCGTGCCGGACGTGGCCTATCACCTGTCGAAGTGGCAGCGCGGCTACACGCGCGCGATCACCGAACTCGGCGCCGATCATCATGGTTCGCTGGCGCGCGTGCGCGCCGGTCTGCAGGCACTGGATGCCGGCATTCCGCAGGGCTGGCCGGAATACGTGCTGCACCAGATGGTCACGGTGATGCGCGGCGGCGAGGAAGTGAAGCTCAGCAAGCGCGCCGGCAGCTATCTGACGTTGCGCGACCTGATCGACGAGGCCGGCCGCGATGCGACGCGCTGGTTCCTGGTCGCGCGCAAGCCCGATTCGCAGCTGGTGTTCGACATCGACCTGGCGCGCAGCCAGTCGCTCGACAACCCGGTCTACTACGTGCAGCTCTCGCATGCGCGCATCTGCGGCCTGCTGCGCAAGCTCGGCGATGCGGGTCTCGCGTTCGATCTGCAGAACGGTCTGGCGCAGTCGCCGGACATGACGGACGTCGCGCTGCGCGACGTGCTGATCGACCTGTCGCGCTGGCCCGAGATCGTGGCGGCCGCGGGCGCGCAGCTTGAACCCCACCTGATCGCGACCTACCTGCTGGAGCTGGCACAGGGCTTCCAGACGTACTACAACGATCACCAGTTCCTGGTCGACGATGCCGACGTGCGCGATGCGCGTCTGGCGCTGGCCACTGCAGTGCGACAGGTACTGCGCAACGGCCTCACGCTGCTCGGCGTGCAGGCCCCGGAGGCGATGTAATGGCGGCACGACGCGGCAAGACCCAGGCCCGACGCAACGGCGGCAGCTCCGGCGGATTGCCGGGCTGGGCGTGGATGATCATCGGCGTGGTGCTCGCGCTGGGCATCGTGCTGGCGGTGCCGCGCCTGCTCAAGCCCGACACCCAGGACGGCTTCTTCCGGCCGAGCCCGAATCCCGATGCACAGCCCGCGGTCAGTACCACAGACGCGGACGCCGAACCCGAGCTGCCGACGCCGGCGGGCCAGCGTCCGCGCGCCGCGGCCGGCCAGGAGGGCGCCTCGACCGACTACGATTTCTACACGATGCTGCCCGAGCAGGAAGTCCCGATGACGGACGCCGAACTCGCCGCCAGCACGCGCGCCGAGGCCCAGCGCCAGCAACGCGCCGAGGCGCAGCAGCAGGCGCTGCAGGCCCAGCATCCCGACGCCGCCGATCTGGCGGGCGGTGCGACCAGTGGGCCGCAGCCGCTGCCGGAACAGCGTCCGACACCCGCCGCGCCTGCGACGACCCAGCCGGCCACGACTGCGCGTACCGCGCCGGCCGCAGCTGCCGCCAGTGACGCGCGCTACATCCTGCAGGCGGGCTCGTTCAGCGCATCCGGCGACGCCGAGGCCCTCAAGGCCCGCATCGCCCTGCTCGGTCTGACCGCCCGCGTGGAATCGGGCGAAGCCGCCGGCCGCACCGTCTATCGCGTGCGCATGGGCCCCTACGGCACCGCGACCGATCTGGCGGAAGCCAAGCAGAAGCTCGGCAACGGCGGCCTGCCGGCATTGGCGATCAAGGCGCAGTAAGCAAAGCGCTTCGCCGATGGCGGAGTGAAGAGCGCCTCTCCTCGAGAAAATGGGTTTCGAGATTGCATCCGCCCGCGCGGATTGAGCACCTCTCCCTCCGGCAGAGGTCGACGCGCAGCGCGCGTCGGGTGAGGGCAGAGCTCCCGTGCCTGTGTATCGCGTACGGCGAGTGTCCACCCCTTACCCCAACCC
>NZ_LR733312.1:2390758-2621168 GCF_902506295.1 Luteimonas sp. 9C
GCCCCATTCCGTGCCCCCCGTCCCATCCGGATCGCAGCCCGCGCGATCGGCCTGCGGACAATGGAGGCTCAAGGGAGGAAGGGCGCCATGACCATCGAAGCGGCACTGATCAAACCCGTCGTCGACGTGCTGCTGGCGCTGTTCCAGCAGGGCAGCGACCTGAAGCTGAAGCACACCGCGCAGGCGTCGGTGCGCGAGGCGATCCGCGAGCTGCTGCAGGCCAATCCGGACGAGAACCGGGCGGCGGCGCGCATCGCCATCGCGCGTGCGGCCGGCATCCTGTCCGAGGACGTGGTGCTGGCCGAGGACATGCTGCAGAAACACCGGGCGACCCGGGCCCGCACGCGTGGCAAGTCCACGACCGGCCGGCGCCGCGTGCCGAGCGAGCCGGTGGAGGCGGATACACCGGCCCGCAAACCGCCTGCCAAAGCCGGGCCCGGCACTCCGACATCACACTGAGCCTGCAAGGCTCGTCTCTCCCTCTTCCGGAGCCTGCCCATGGCCGGCGTCCTCGTGTTCGCGGCGATGAGTGTGTTGTGGTGCCTGAGCGAGCTGTGGATCGGACTGCGTCATCGCGCGTCGGATCGCCGGCGCGATGCCGGCACGCTCGCGCGGCTGGTGCTGGTGATCGGCGGCTGCGTGACCGTGGCGATGCTCGTGTCGATCTGGCCACCGGGCCGGTTTCCGCCGGCCTGGCAGCCCACGCTGCTGTGGGGCGGCTGTGCACTCATGCTCGCCGGCATGCTGTTCCGCTGGTGGGCGATCCGCGTGCTCGCCGAGCACTTCACCGTCGATGTCGCGATCGCCGCCGACCACAGGCTGATCCGCAGCGGTCCCTACCGGCAGCTGCGCCATCCCTCGTACACGGGACTGCTGATGACGTTCGCGGGGTTTCTGTGCGTTCTCGGCAGCTGGCTGGCGCCGCTGGTCGTCGCGGCGCCGTTGTGGCTCGCGCTGCGCGGGCGCATCCGCGTCGAGGAAGCCGCGCTGTCGGCGGCGTTCCCGGTCGACTACCCCGCCTACGCACGCACGACGCGCCGCCTGCTGCCCGGGATCTGGTGAGCGGCCGGCGTGCTGACGCCAGCGGGTAAGCTGTACCACCCCGCACGTTGCCGACCCGCATGACCACCCAGCCCACGACCGCCCTCAGCGACACCGACCTCGACCGGCTCGATGTGCTGCTCGACCGCTGCACCGACCCCGAGACCGGCCTCGGCAATCTGGAAATGCTCGACGGCTTCCTGTCCGCGCTCGCGGTCGGGCCGGTCGACGTCGAACTGCCGACGGTGTTCCCGGCCGTCTGGGGCACGGGCGAGGTGCCGCGTCGCGACGAGCGCCAGACCCGCGAAGCCGAAGCGCTGATCACGCGACTGGCCGCCGAGGTCGAACAGCGCATCCGCCACGATCCTTCGGAAGCGAACGATCGCGAGGCGCTGATGCCGCTGCTCGGCCTGCCGCCCGAATCCGAAGGCGACGAGAAGGCCGACGGCGCCGATGCGCTCGACGGCATTCCCGAAGACTTTCCGTTCGCCGCGGCCTGGGCCGCCGGCTTCCTGCGCGGCGCCGCGCAGTTCGAAGACGCGTGGGCGAAGTGGATGGAAGACCACGAGGCGATCGACAACGATCTGGGCGTGATCACGCGTCTGGCGATCGTCGATCCGTCGCAGCTGGCGGACGCGGAGATGACGGCGGAGGAGATGCTCACCCTCGACGAGCGTTTCGACCTGACCTATGACCTGCCGGACATGCTCTACGACATGTACCTGCAACGTCTGCACGACCGTCGTCCGGCACCGGCGAAGCGCGCCGACGTGCCCGGCCGCAACGATCCCTGCAGCTGCGGCAGCGGCAAGAAGTACAAGAAGTGCTGCGCGGACCAGGCGTCCGACTGAGCCGCAGTCCGGCGCGCAGCGCGCGCGTCGCGATCACCCCATCCCGCTTCGATCCCGCGCCGCACGTCGGCGCGCACTGCGTCCAGGAGAGTCCGCCATGACCCGCACCATTCTCATCACCGGCGGCACCTCCGGTTTCGGCGCCGCCACCGTCGCCCGCTTCCTCGATGGCGGCTGGCGCGTGATCGCAACCGGTCGTCGCGCCGATCGGTTGCAGGCACTGGTCGATGCGCACGGCAGCGAACGCCTGCACACGGCCGCGTTCGACATCCGCGACGAAGCCGCGATGCACGCCGCGCTCGATGCGCTGCCGGCGGACTTCCGCGACGTCGACGCGCTGGTCAACAACGCCGGTCTCGCACTCGGCACCGCGCCGGCGCAGCGCGCGGACCTCGCGCAGTGGCGGCAGATGATCGACACCAATGTCACTGCGCTGGTCACGCTGACGCACGCGCTGCTGCCGACGCTGATCGAACGCCGCGGCGCGATCCTCAACGTCAGCTCCATCGCCGGCAGCTATCCGTATCCCGGCGGCAACACCTACGGCGGCACGAAGGCCTTCGTCACCCAGTTCTCGCTGGGCCTGCGCGCCGATCTGCACGGCACCGGCGTGCGCGTGACCTCGATCGAACCGGGCCTGGCCGAAACCGAGTTCACCCTGGTGCGCACCAGTGGTGACCAGGGTGCCTCCGACACGCTCTATGCCGGCACCCGGCCGATCGTCGCCGACGACATCGCCGAGACGCTGTGGTGGGTCGCCAACCTGCCGCCGCACCTCAACATCAACCGGCTCGAAGTGATGCCGGTGAGCCAGTCGTTCGCGGGGTTCCAGATCCATCGCGAGGGCTGACGAAGCGCCAGGCCGTACGTACACCTGGCCTCGCTACACTCGAGGCGCGCACGCACGCGCGTCCCGCCGACAAGGAGTCGTCATGTTCCGGAACCTCTGCACCGCCGCCCTGCTCGTCCCGCTGCTGGTCGTCTCCACGACCGCATCCGCCAGTCCAGAAGTCGACCGCATGTTCGCCGCGCAGGATGCCAATCGCGATGGCGTGATCGATCAGGCCGAAGCCCGCGCGGAAGCGGGGCGGGTGTTCCGCACACTCGACGTGAACCGGGACGACGTGCTCGTGCTCGCCGAGCTGGATCCGCAGATCGCGAAGGGCAGCCCGGGCGGCGCCGGGTTTCCGCCCGAGATCCACGTCATGCTGCGACAGACCACGATGCAGCTCTGGGATGCCGACGGCAACGGCCGGATCACGCGCGCGGAAACGCGACAGGCGTTCGTGGACAGCCTGCTGAAAGCGGACCACGACGGCGACGGCGACGGCACGGTCACGCGGGCGGAACTGGTCCGCATGCACCAGGGTGTCGTCGCGCCAGCGCGCTGAAGACACCGGAGGCGCATCGCCCGCGCGGCGATGCGCCCGCCGGGTTCACTGCAACGGCGCCCAGGCGAAGCCGCCATCGCGGCGCACGATCCGACCCAGGCCCGGATACGGGAAATGCGGCGAGGCGATGGTCTCCGCGTTGTCGGCCACGCGCGCCAGCAGGGCCTCGCGGCTGGCCTCAGCGACCGGCGCGTCGCCATCGAACGCGATCGTCCACTGCGGGCGCTGCACCGACACCGCAAAGTGATGCGCGGCGTCGCCGATGTAGAGCAGGCGGGCATCGCCGTCGACGATCTCGTAGGCACTGTGGCCCGGCGTGTGGCCCTCGACCGGAATCGCGGTGACCCCGGGCACGACCTCGGCGCCCGGCGCGAACGCATCGACGCGCGGCGAGATCGCGGCGACCAGCGCGGCGTTCGCAGGCCCGGCCTGCACCGCCTGCCATTCCGGCGCCGACAGGTGCACGGTCGCATTGGCGAACAGGGCCTGGCCGGCGCCATCGGTCAGACCGCCGACGTGGTCGGGGTGCGCGTGGCTGATGAAGATGTCGGTGACCTGCGCCGGCTCGACACCCGCTGCGCGCAACGATGCGGGCAGGCGGCCGGCATCGGCGAAGTCGGCATTGCCGGCGCCGGTGTCGAACAGCAGCACCCGGTCGCCGCTGCGCACCAGCAGTGCCTGCACGGCCAGATGCACCGTGTCCGTCGGCTCGCCGGCCTGTGCCAGCACCGCATCGACCTCGGGCTTCGGGATGCCGACGGCGAGCGTCTTGCCGTCGTTGGGCACGCGGATGTCGCCATCGCGCAGCACCGCGGCGTCGAGGCTGCCGATCGTGAAGCGATGCACGTCGGCACTGTCGCTGGCAGGCGCGGTGTCGGCGGTCGCCATCGGCGGTGGCGGCGCGTCGACGGTGGCCGGTAGCGGCGCAGGGTCGGCACAGGCCGCGAGGATGGCGGTCAGTGCGATGGCGAGGACGGCGCGGGCAAGATGGGACCGTTTCATGGGTGGGCTCCGTGACAGGGACGCGGTGACCGGTCGGCCACGCGATGCCCGGTGAGCATAATTCGTGGCGGCGCCCCCATTGCGCGCAGCGGCAGGCTGCTGCATGCCGGAAACGAAGCGGGTTAATCCGATGCGTGGTCGCGCCCTCTCCGGCGCGGCGCGTTGCTAACGTGGCGCTCCGACCTTCGGCAGGATGCTGGACCCATGAAGACCTGGTTTGTCGCGGCCACAATGGCTGCCGTGATCGCGCCGTCGATCTCGACCGCCCAGACGACGTTCGACGTGCCCGGCCTGTTCGCGCGCGTCGACACCGATCGAGACGGACGCATCACACCTGCCGAGATCAGGCCGGACTCGGGTGCGGATTTCGACAGGTACGATCTCGACGGCAACGGTCTGCTGAGTCGCGATGAAGTCCGCAAGCAACAGCTTCTCCACGCGCAGGCGAGTGCTGGCAGCGCCACGTTGACGCCCGCGATCCTCGAACAGGTGACCGCCAATGCGTTCGTGTACTTCGACTTCGATCAGGATGGCCGGGTCACCCGCGAAGACTACATCCAGCGAGGCATCAGCCAATTGCTGGAAGCCGATTTCAACCGCGATGGCGTGACCACGCGCGAGGAGCTGCACCGCTTCCACCGCCAGACGCCGCGCTGAACCGCGCGGCGTCCCCAACGGTCATTCCAGCGGCGTGTCGTCCAGATACGTGTAGCCGGTGAGCCCGGCTTCCAGCGCGTCCTTGAGCGCCTGCGCTTCGTCAGCGGCGAGCGCCGCATCGTCCACCAGGGCGGTGTAGCGCGCGCGCAGGTCGGCCAGCTTGTAGCCCACGTAATCGAGCATCACGTCGGTGGTGTCGCCGCGACGCTGCTGCACGACCGTGATGCCGTCGCCCTGGATCTTCACTTCCACCGCGTCGGTGTCGCCGAACAGATTGTGGATGTCGCCGAGGATTTCCTGGTAGGCGCCGACCATGAAGAAGCCAAGTCGATACTGCTCTCCCTTGCGCAGCGGATGCAGCGGCAGCGAGGTGTCCAGATCCTCGTTCTCGACGTAGATGTCGATCTTGCCGTCGGAGTCGCAGGTCAGATCGGCGATCACGCCGCGACGCTCGGGCATCTCGTCCAGGCGCTCGATCGGCACGATCGGGAACACCTGGTCGATCGCCCAGACGTCGGGCATCGATTCGAACACGCTGAAATTGACGAAGTACTTGTCGACCAGACGCTCGTTGAGTTCGTCGAGCAGCGGCCGGTGGCTCTTCTCGTCGTAGCTCAGCCGCGCGCGCACGGCGTGCGCGATCGCATAGAACAGATCGTCGATGCGCGCGCGATGGACAAGGTCCATCTGGCCGAGCGCGTACAGCGCCAGACCTTCGGCATGCTGGTGCTGTGCCTCGTGGAACAGCTCGACCGCCGGACGCGAGGTCAGTTCGGCGTGCAGCTCGCGGAGGTTCGAGACCACGGCCGGCTCGTCGTCGTGCACGTCGGGCACGCGGCCTTCCGGCGCGCGTTCGACTTCGGACACGTTGGCGACCAGCACCGCATGGTGCGCGGTCATCGCGCGTCCGCATTCGGTGACGATGCGCGGCGGGGTGAGGCCGTGCTCGGCGCAGGCCTGGGCCAGCGGCTGCACGATGGAACCCGCGTACTGGCGAATGCCGTAGTTGACCGAGTTGTAGCTGCGCGAGCGCGTGCCTTCGTAGTCGACGCCGAGGCCGCCGCCGACATCGACGTGGGTGATCGTCGCACCGAGCTTGGTCAGCTCGACGAAGTAACGCACCGCCTCGCGCATGCCGTTGGAAATGTCGCGGACGTTGGAGATCTGCGAGCCCATGTGGAAATGCAGCAGCTGCAGGCAGTCGGCCATGCCGGCGTCGCGCAACTTCTTCCACAGATCCAGCAGCTGGCGCGGATTGAGGCCGAACTTGGCCTTGTCGCCGCCGCTGTTCTGCCACTTGCCGGCGCCGAGCGATGCCAGGCGCATGCGCACGCCGAGGCCCGGCTTCACGCCGAGCGCCGCGGCTTCTTCCATCACCAGCGCGAGCTCGGACGGCTTCTCGACGACGATGAAGGTCTGCAGGCCGAGCTTGCGGCCGATCAGCGCGAGACGGATGTACTCGCGATCCTTGTAGCCGTTGCAGACGATCAGCCCGCCCGGCCGCGACAGCGCCAGTACCGCCATCAGCTCCGGCTTGCTGCCCGCCTCCAGGCCGAAGCCGTCGCCATGGTGCGAGGCCAGCGTGCCGGCGACGCCCTGGTGCTGGTTGACCTTGATCGGATAGACGGCCGTGTAGCCGCCCGGGTACTCCCACTCGGCCTGGGCCTGCGCGAAGGCGTCCTGCAACCGCGCGAGGCGGTCGCCGAGGATGTCGGGGAAACGCACCAGCATCGGCAGCTGCGCGCCGTTCGCGCGCGCGGCGTCCACCGCCTCGGGCAGCGCGATCGACGGGCCATGCGTGCCGCGCGGCGACACGACGATGCGGCCGGCGTCATCGACGTCGAAATACCCCTCGCTCCAGTGCGGGATCGAGTAGGTCTTGCGGGCGAGGTCGGTGGACCAGGCGGTCATCGGCAGCATTCCGGGCGGGCGTGAAGGCCGCATAGTCTAGGGGCTGGCAGCCGAACCTGTGGTGACACCGCCGGCGTCAGGCTTGGCCGTGGCGATAGCTGGGCGCACCCGCGGACTTGCGGACGCGCCGCGCCACACGCCGCTGGTTGGGTGCGGTGAAGGCCACCCAGCTCCCCGGCAGCTCGAGGGCGTCGACCACGCGCTGCAGCGCCGCGTCCTCACCGAACACCAGGCCACGCCACCTCACCAGCACCAGGAAGTGCGGCGGCCCGGCCGGGTCGCCGTCGATGTGCTTGCGCACGATCCACGCACGGCCCACCTTGCCGGTGCTCGCCAGCGAGACACGGACCGCGTCCATCGCGGCGTCATCCAGGCCATGCGGCAACAGCGTGTCGTGCACGGACAGCGCATTGCGCGCCTGCGCTGCATCGCGGCGCAGGCGATCGCGCGCCTGCTGGTCGCCGACCACGCTGTCGAGAGCATCGAGTTCGTCGTGCCGGTGATGGAACTCCGCCAGCACCTCGTTGACCGCGTCGCCAGCGTCGGGGTCGAGCATGCGGGCGCGGTGCAACAGGTCGATGCCGGCGCGGTTGTCGCGCGCGAGCAGCAGCACGCCGAGGCGGTAGTGTGCGAATGCATCGTCCGGCGCCCTGCGCACCGCGTCGCGGTACAGCGGCACCGCATCCACATGCGGATGCAGGCGCTCCACCAGGGCGGCATGTTCGACGGCCTCGGTCGGCGTGCGTTCCAGCTGGCCTTCCAGTTCGCCGAGGCGATCGCTGTCGGCAGCATGCGCGCGATGCCGTTCGCGCCATCCGTCTTCGACCCGCAGCCGCCAGTCGTCGCTGAAGTCCGCTTCCAGCGCCGGCAACAGATCGCCGAGCAGCACCTCCGCGGCACTCTGCGCCGGCGGCGGCGCATCGCCTGCGACGACGCCGAGTGCCTGCAGGCGTTGGGCGAGCGATGGATGCGTGTCGTGCACGTCGGCGCGTGCGGCCAGGCGAGCGGCGACGCGCGCCTCGTCGTCCGCATGGCGACTGCGCAGCGCTGCCGCCATGTCATGCTGCAGGCCGCGCGGCGGTTGCGCATCGCGCCGGTTGGCCTCGATCACCGACGGCCAGAACTCGTGCTCGAGCCGGGCGGCACCGATGTTGACCCGGACCAGCGCACTGCCGGCGACATCGGCACCGGTCAGCCGCGCCGCCATCGCATCGGCCTGGTATTCGTTCTGGCGGGCCAGCACGAAGCTGTAGGCATCGAAGTACGGTGCGTACCAGCGGAAGAAGCGTTCGAACGCGCCGCTGGCCCAGGCACCGCGCCCGTCCAGGCCGTCGAGGACGCGATACCAGCTCACCCGCACGCGGTGGATCCAACCCGAAAAGCGCCCATGCCCACCGCCGAAATGGCCGAACTCGTGCGCCACCACCGAGGCGAACTGGCGCCGGTCGAGCAGTTGCATCAGCGGCAGGCCCAGCACCAGGTAATGGCGATGGCCGAGCAGTCCGAGCGCGCGCGGCACGCTGGCGGCCGCTGCATTGAGTTCGTCGTCGATCAGGATACCCGACAGCCGGGGCGCCTTCGCCGCGCGCCGCAGACGCTCGATCTCGGCGACCAGCGCCGGCGCCTCACCCGGTGCCAGCAGACGTCCGGCCGGCGGCTCGAAGCGGACCCACAGCGCGCGCAGCACCACCCAGCCGAAGGCGATCGGGATCCACACGATCTTCGCCAGCTTCGCCAGCAGCACCGGACTGATCGCGAGCAACACGACGACCAGCCCGACCGACAGGCCGAGCGCGAGCAGCACTGCGCCGCCGAGCACACCGAACCCCAGCCCGGCCAGCAGCGCCAGCCGCACCCGGTACGCAGTGGGCGCGCGCTGCGCGAACGCTTCCAGCCGCGCGACGCGCGCACGGCGATCCGATTCCGACATCATCCCTGTCATCCCCTGTCGCGCCCCCCGGCGCATCCCCGCCGCCAATCCTATGGGGACCGGCCACCGCGGGGAAGCCGCGGCATCCCGCGCGCAGCGGGGCCGCGCCATGCCTGCCACGGGGCCTCGGCTACAATGCGCGCCCCGCAATCGCCCGGAATCCCCGCATGGCCGCCCCGAACTGGCTCTACGAAAACTTCGACACCGCCGGCTCGGCGATCGGCTTCCGCGTCAACGCGAAGCTCGACGAGGTGCAGTCGCCGTTCCAGAAGATCGAGATCTACGAATCGACCGACTGGGGCAACGTCATGCTGATCGACGGCGCGATGATGGTCACCACGCGCGACAACTTCCTGTACCACGAGATGATGTCGCACCCCGCGCTGTTCACCCACGCCGCGCCGAAGACCGTCGTCATCATCGGCGGCGGCGACTGCGGCACGCTGCGCGAAGTGCTGCGCCACCCGGGCGTCGAGAAGGCCGTGCAGTGCGACATCGACGAGCAGGTCACGCGCATGGCGGAGAAGTACTTCCCCGAGCTGTGTGAATCCAATGGCGACCCGCGCGCCGAGATCCTGTTCGACGACGGCATCGCCTACATGGCGAACTGCGCGCCCGGCAGTGTCGACATCGTGATCGTCGATTCGACCGATCCCGTCGGCCCCGCCGAAGGCCTGTTCAACAAGGCGTTCTTCGAAAGCTGCCATCGCGCGCTGAAGGACGACGGCATCCTGGTGCAGCAGTCCGAATCGCCGCTGGTGCTGCTCGACCTCATCAAGGCCATGCGCGCCGAGATGGGCAAGGCCGGCTTCACCACGTTCCAGACCCTGCCGTTCCCGCAGCCGTGCTACCCGACCGGCTGGTGGAGCTGCACGCTGGCGCGCAAGGGCCAGGGCTTCGATTTTCGCGAGGCCGACGCCCGCGCCAAATCCTTCGAGACGCTCTACTACACCGCCGACATCCACAAGGGCGCGCAGTCGCTGCCGCCGTTCGTGGCGAAGGCGCTGGGCGAGGGCTGAGGCTTCAGCAGCCGCAGCTGCCGGTGACCGGGCGCGCGATGCGCGCGCCATCATCGCGGACGACCGACAGGCGTCCGCGGAACTTGAAGTGCTCGCACCCCTCGTTCTCGTAACAGGTGCGCGTGACGAAGCCTGCGAACCAGGCCGCGTAGCGCCCGCCCTCGAAGCGGGCATTGACCGGCATGCCGCAACGCGCGCCCCAGACGTTCAGCGTGCCGGTCACCTCGCGCAGCACCCGGTCCGTGCCATCGATGCGGATGACCGCCGGAGAACCGTCGTCGAGGCGCTGCATCAGCAGTGGCGGCACAAAGGTCCAGGTCCAAGGCGCATCGCCATGTGTGAGCGCACAACCGCATTCGGCGTGTGAGACCGGCTGCGGATCCACCCGTAAAGGGCCGTCGTTCGCGCTGCCCGCGCCGCTCAGCAGCAACGCGAGCAGTCCGATGCACCCGGGCGCGCTAGATCGCATCCCCGTCGAGTTCGCCGGTCCGGATCCGTACCGCGCGCTCCAGGTCGTAGACGAAGATCTTCCCGTCGCCGATCTTGCCCATGCCCGCCGACTTGAGGATCGCCTCGACCACGTTGTCGACGATGTCGTCGGTGATCACGATCTCGAGCTTCACCTTCGGCAGGAAGTCGACCACGTACTCGGCGCCGCGATACAGCTCGGTGTGGCCCTTCTGGCGGCCGAAGCCTTTCACTTCGGTGACGGTGATGCCGTTGACGCCGACATCGGCGAGCGCTTCGCGCACGTCGTCGAGCTTGAACGGCTTGATGATGGCCATGACCATTTTCATCGCATGGACCTCCCCGGATGGATTCGGGAACAGGATACGCCACGCTCACGCGCCCCCCCACACGATCCCCTCCAACCGCGGCTTGTCGCGGCCCCATCCCCATGCTGTAGTGCCGCCCCGCCAGGCGCCGGGATTCCCCTACCGCGCCCCAGGGCCGCAACCGACGGCATGCACCCACCCGCCGGGCGAGTCTGGCCATGCAATCAAGGACACCGTGATGATCGATCTCAATTCCGTCGACGAACTCGCCCGCCGTCTCAGCAGCCTGGTGCCACCGGGCCTGCGCGAGAGCCGCGAAGAGATCCAGGAAAACTTCAAGGCCGTGCTGCAGTCGGGCCTGACCAAGCTGGACCTGGTGACCCGCGAGGAATTCGAAGTCCAGCGCGCGGTGCTGCTGCGCACGCGCGAGAAGCTCGAAGCGCTGGAAGCGCAGGTGCGCCAGATCGAGGCCCAGTCGTCGCCGGCGAGCGCCGCGTCGACCGGCAACGCGAGCAGCACCGCCCACTAGAGGACACACCATGGGACTTGCGCTCGTGCACGGACGTGCGCGCGCAGGCATCCGCGCCCCCGAGGTCAAGGTCGAAGTGCATCTCGGCGGCGGCCTGCCGTCGATGTCGATCGTCGGGTTGCCGGAAGCCGCGGTACGCGAAGCCAAGGACCGGGTCCGCGCCGCGATCCAGTGCGCGCAGTACGAATTTCCCGCGCGCCGCATCACCGTCAATCTCGCACCGGCCGATCTGCCGAAAGGCGGCGGCCGGTTCGACCTGCCGATCGCGCTCGGCATCCTCGCCGCGAGCGGCCAGATTCCACTCGAGTCGCTGCGCGACTGGGAGTTCGTCGGCGAGCTCGGCCTGACCGGCGAACTGCGTGCGATCGATGGCGCCCTGCCGGCCGCACTCGCGGTCGCCGGCACCGGACGCGCGCTGCTGGTACCCGCGGCAAACGGACCCGAAGCCGCACTCGCGTCCGACGTCGCCGTCCACACGGCGCGCACGCTGCTCGAAGTCTGCGCGATGCTCGGCGGGCAAAAACCGTTACCCCAGGCCGTGCCGCCGCCGCAGCGCGACATCCCCACGATCGACCTGCGCGATGTACGCGGCCAGGCCCAGGCACGACGCGCGCTGGAGATCGCGGCCGCGGGCGGCCATCACCTGTTGCTGGTGGGACCGCCGGGGTGCGGCAAGACCCTGCTGGCGTCGCGATTGCCCGGCCTGCTGCCGCCGGCAAGCGAAGCCGAGGCCCTGGAGACGGCAGCGGTGCTGTCGGTCAGTGGACGCGGCCTGGACCCGACCGCCTGGCGGACGCGTCCATTCCGCAATCCGCACCACACCGCCAGCGCCGTGGCGCTGGTCGGGGGCGGCGCCGAACCGCGACCCGGCGAGATCTCGCTCGCGCACAACGGCGTGCTGTTTCTGGACGAACTCCCCGAGTGGCAACGTCATGCACTCGAAGTGCTGCGTGAGCCGCTGGAGTCCGGCATCGTCACGATCTCGCGCGCCGCGCGCCAGAGTGAATTTCCGGCGCGCTTCCAGCTGGTCGCCGCGATGAACCCGTGTCCGTGCGGCTGGGCCGGCGACGTCTCCAGCCGCTGCCGCTGCAGCAGCGACGTCATCACCCGCTATCGCGCACGCATCTCGGGGCCGTTGCTGGACCGCATCGACCTGCATGTCGACGTGCCGCGCTTGCCCCCCGCCGCACTACGACCGGATGCGCCCGGCGGCGAAGCCAGCGCCGACGTCGCCGCACGCGTCGCCTTGGCACGCGAACGGCAGCACGCGCGCGGCGGCACCCTCAATGCCCGACTCGACCAGAGCGCGACCGCGCGGGACTGCCGGCTCGCCGCACGGGACCAGGCCCTGCTCGAGCGCGCGATCGAGACCCTGCATCTGTCCGCGCGGGCGATGCATCGCATCCTGCGAGTCGCGCGCACGATCGCCGACCTCGACGGCAGCGAGGCCATCGCCACGGCGCACCTCACCGAAGCGCTGGGCTATCGCGGCGCAGGCGTCTTGCAGTCCGGCACCTGAGACGCGCGTCGAACGATCGCCTGCGACCTCCTTTTAACGGGTTTGCAACACCGTGCTTGCCCAGTCGCGCTAGCGTCACCCCGCACCATTCATCCGGGGAATCACCATGCGCCAACTCCTGCTCGCGACCGGCATTGCCGTCGCGCTGGCCGCCTGTGGCGGTCGCAACGAACCTGCCGATCCGGCCGTGCAGGCACCTGCTGCTTCGGCGCCAACGACGCTCGCCGATGTCGAACTCATTCCACGCGAGGCGCTGTTCGGCAATCCCGAGCGCGCCGGCGTGCAGCTGAGCCCGGACGGCCAGTACCTCAGCTGGATCGCCCCGGTCGACGGCACGATGAATGTCTGGGTCGCACCGGCCGACAATCCGGGTGCGGCGAAAGCGGTCACCCAGGACACCGCGCGCGGCATCCGCAGCTATTTCTGGACCTACAAGCCCGGCACGCTGCTGTATCTGCGCGACACCGGCGGTGACGAGGATTTCCACCTCTTCGCGGTCGATGTCGAGAACGCACAGAGCCGCGACCTGACCCCGTTCCCCAAGACCACCGCGCAAGTCGTCGGCGTGAGCCATCGTCAGCCCGACACGCTGCTGGTCGGCATGAATGATCGCGACGCGCAGTGGCACGATCTCTACAAGGTCGATCTCGCGAGCGGCGAACGCACGCTGGTCGAACAGAACACCGACCAGATCGCCGGCTACATCGCCGATGCCGATTACGCGCTGCGGTTCGCGTCGCGCAGCCGGCCCGATGGCGGCATGGACGTCCTGCGTCGCAATGGTGACGCGTGGGAGGTGCAGGACGACATCCCGTTCGAGGACGTGCTGACCACGGCGCCGGCCGGACTGACCGAGGACGGCAGGACGCTGTACATGTCCGACTCGCGCGAGCGCAACACGGCCGCGCTGTACGCGATCGACACCGCCGGCGGCGAGAAGACGCTGGTGCATCAGGATCCGCGCGCCGATGTCGGCGGCAGCCTGACCGATCCGCGCACCGGCGTGCTCCAGGCGGTATCGGTGAACTACCTGCGCGAGGAATGGACGACGCTCGACGATTCGATCAAGGCCGATCTCGCCAAGCTCGAAGCGATCGGCCCGGGCGAAGTCTCGATCAACAGCCGCACGCTGGATGACAAGCACTGGCTGGTTGCCTACTCCGCCGCCGAATCGCCGGTGAAGTACTACCGCTACGATCGCGGCGAGGCAGGCGCCGAAGGCACGCTGACCGAGCTGTTCTCCGGCCGCCCCGCGCTCGACGACAAGCCGCTGGTGCCGATGTGGCCGCTGGAACTCAAATCCCGCGACGGCCTGACCCTGGTCAGCTATCTCAGCCTGCCCAAACACGCCGATGCCGACAACGACGGCAAGGCCGATGCGCCGGTGCCGATGGTGCTGCTGGTGCACGGCGGCCCGTGGGCGCGCGACGGCTACGGCTACAGCGCGATGGACCAGTGGCTGGCGAATCGCGGCTACGCGGTGCTGAGCGTCAACTTCCGCGGCTCGACCGGCTTCGGCAAGGACTTCACCAACGCCGGAAACGGCGAGTGGGCGGCGAAGATGCACGACGATCTGATCGACGCCGTGCAGTGGGCGGTCGACAGCGGCGTCACCACGTCCGACAAGGTCGCGATCATGGGCGGCAGCTACGGCGGTTACGCGACGCTGGTCGGCCTGACGTTCACGCCGGAGACCTTCGCCTGCGGCGTCGACATCGTCGGTCCGGCCAACCTCAACACGCTGCTGTCGACGGTGCCGCCGTACTGGGCGAGCTTCTTTGAGCAGCTGACCCGGCGCATGGGCGATCCGCGCACCGAAGCAGGCAAGGCCTGGTTGACCGAGCGCTCACCGCTGAGCCGTGCCGACGCGATCACCAAACCATTGCTGATCGGCCAGGGCGCCAACGACCCGCGCGTCAAGCAGGCCGAAAGCGACCAGATCGTCGAGGCCATGACCGCGAAGAATATCCCGGTCACCTATGTGCTGTTTCCGGACGAAGGCCATGGCTTCGCGCGGCCGGAGAACAACAAGGCGTTCAACGCGGTGGCCGAGGGCTTCCTCGAGACCTGCCTCGGCGGCCGGTCGCAGCCGATCGGCGACGAGTTCGCGGGTTCGAGCATCACCGTGCCGACCGGCGCCAATGGCGTACCGGGGCTGGCGGATGCGCTGAAATCGCATACGCAGGACGTACGGAAGTAAGCGAGCCATCCCGCGGCGTTCACGCCGCGGGATGGAGGTGCCGTCAGGTTCGAGGCACCACGCCAGCGCTGACGCCTCGGCCGCCCCGCGGGGCGCGGTTCACGCCACCGCAGACAGGCCTCCGGTGAAGTCACGTTAGACCCGCTTCCAACGGCGCGCGACCCCGCCCTTCCTGCACGTCTCACAGGCGGGTGGAACACGCATGCCGCGATGCCTGCCCGCGGCAAAGGTGAACTGTGAATTGGCCGCCGCTGCGGACGGCCGCAGCTGGAAGATCGAAACGTCCGTCAGATTCCCAGCTATTGGCCGCGCGGTGTGCCGCGCCGATATCGAAGCGCATCGAGCGTATCTTCGCGCGCCTCTTCCTTGGACGCAGCCGTCCTGCAGATACGCGTTGCCCGCTTGCTTCCGATGGGCTTCTCATACCGGCAGATCGTCTGCTCATCGGCTGCGGCCTGGGCGGGCCGGGCGGGCTCGGCCGCAGCGACCACTGGGACCGGTTCAGCCGGCGCGACCACGGCGGGCGCGGCGACGTCCTGGGCAAAGGACACTGGAACAACCATCAGGCTGAGGGCAAAACAAGCCGCGGCGAGACCAACACTGCGCATCTGGTTGCTCCTAGAACGTAAGTTTGCGCCTGACCCTACCCCACTTGCGGCGGCCTTGCACCCCATCGCGCCGCCTGCAGCGCGCAAGCTGGGGGACATCGACCCTGCGCCGTCACCGCGCGCAGCCGATCGGCGACGAGTTCGCGGGTTCGAGCATCACTGTGCCGACCGGCGCCGATGGCGTACCGGGGCTGGCGAATGCGTTGAAGTCGCATACGCAGGACGTACGGAAGTAACCAGTGCCACCGCGGCGTGAGCGCCGCGGTGGATCTTCAGCCGGGCGCCGACACGTCTGCTCTGGCGCTCGACGCGCGTGTCGCCGCGTGCAGCCTCAGGGCTCGAAGAACTGTCCCGTCGCGCGGGTGTTGTTGCGGAACGCGTCCTGCGTGTCGCCACGCAACGTCTGCATCTCCGAAGCCTTGCGACAGACGCGCTTCGTGTAATTGCTCCCGATGGGCTTTTCGCGCGTGCAGACCATGCGGTCTTCCGCGGGCTGAGCGGCTGCGCTTGCCTGGTGCGATGCCGCTTCGGTTGCGAGCGTTTCGACCGGAGCATTCGGAGGTGTGTCGGAAGCCAAGGCCGGCAGGCCGGCGGCCAAGCCGCTGAAAGCCATCGAAAGAAGAATCGTGTGTGACATACGCATGGGTCTGCTCCTGCATGAAAGGGTCGTCCAAGCATGCAGGCTAAGAGATCCGGACACGATTTCGATAGTCGGAGTGTGGCGTTCTACGGAGAATTTCCGTGCGCTTTCCCCCTCCAACCCGCCTGGGCGGCCCGCTTCCGTATTCAGTTGCAGTGGCTACGTGGGGAACGCCAGCCGTGTCCGGAACCGCTTATCGCTGCCCCGCGCGCTTCCACACCCGCTGGTACGTCCGGTTCTGCGCCTGCAGTCCACGCGCGGTGCTGCACCGGGTCTCGGCCTGCGACGTCCCGACCGGGCGTTCGCGCCAGCATTCGAGCCGGCCGCCGGGATCGTTGTTGACGAGGGCGGAGATCGACTCCAGCGCGTTGAACAGTTCGATCTGGCGCCGTTCGGACAGGTTCGCGGTGCTGTCGACGTTTTTGAGCAAGCCGTCGACACGGTCCTGGAGACCCAGCAGCTCGGTGCGCGACGCAACGTCCAGGTGCGCGTAGCGCGGCGTGGCCGCGACGACATCGCGCCGGATGTCGGCCTGCTGGCTCCGGATCGCGCTCGCGTCACGTTGCGCGTCGATGTGATCGGTCGCGCCCACGCTGGACGCCAGCAGCACAAGAAGCAGCGGTAATGCGGTCTTCGTCCACATGGCACGCACCTCGATGGGTCGGTGACCGCAGCGTATGCCAATTCGCGCGCCGCTGCGCGCGGCTCCCGCCTGCATCCGGGAACCGCCGCAACGGCGCCGCTCAGCGCGTATCAGGCCGCCTTGGTGTCATAGAACTGTTCTTCTTCCGTCGATCCCGTCAGCGCGGTGACGCTCGAGCTGCCGCCCTGGATCACCGTGGTCACGTCGTCGAAGTAGCCCGCACCGACTTCCTGCTGGTGCGAGACGAAGGTGTAGCCCTTGTCGCGCGCGGCGAATTCGCGTTCCTGCACCTGCTCGACGTAGTGCTTCATGCCTTCGCCGCGCGCGTAGTCGTGGGCGAACTGGAAGCTGTTGAACCAGTTGATGTGGATGCCCGCCAGGGTGATGAACTGGAACCTGTAACCCAGCGCGGCGAGGTCGTCCTGGAAGCTCGCGATCTGGCGGTCGTCGAGGTTCTTCTTCCAGTTGAAGCTCGGCGAGCAGTTGTAGCTCAGCAGCTTGCCGGGGCTCTTGGCGTGCACGGCCTGGGCGAATTCGCGGGCGAAGCCGATGTCGGGCGTGCCGGTCTCGCACCACACCAGATCCGCGTAGGGCGCGTAGGCAACGCCGCGGCTGATCGCCTGCTCCAGGCCGTTGCGCACCTTGTAGAACCCTTCCGCGGTGCGCTCGCCGGTGACGAAGGGCGCGTCGTTGGCGTCGAAGTCGGAGGTCAGCAGGTTCGCGGCTTCGGCATCGGTGCGCGCGAGCACGATCGCCGGCACGCCGAGCACGTCCGCGGCCAGACGCGCGGCGACGAGCTTCTGCACGGCTTCCTGGGTGGGCACCAGCACCTTGCCGCCCATGTGGCCGCATTTCTTGACCGCGGCCAGCTGGTCCTCGAAATGCACGCCCGCGGCGCCGGCGACGAGCATGTTCTTCATCAGCTCGTACGCATTGAGCACGCCGCCGAACCCGGCTTCGCCGTCGGCGACGATCGGCAGGAAGAAATCGATCGCATCACGCTCGTCGAGCTTGCCGTCGGCGATGTTCTTCCACTGGATCTCATCGGCGCGCTGGAAGGTGTTGTTGATGCGGCGGACCATCGTCGGCACCGAGTCGTAGGCGTAGAGCGACTGGTCCGGGTACATGGTCTCGGAACTGTTGCCGTCGGCAGCGACCTGCCAGCCGGACAGGTACACCGCTTCCAGACCGGCCTTGGCCTGCTGCATCGCCTGCCCTGCGCTGATCGCGCCGAATGCGTTGACGTAGCCCTTCTTCGCGTCGCCGTTGACGAGGTCCCACAGCTTCTCGGCGCCGCGCTTGGCGAGCGTGTGTTCGGGCTGCACGCTGCCGCGCAGGCGCACGACGTCGGCAGCGGCATACGGCCGCTGGATGCCGTTCCAGCGCGGATGGGTGCTCCAGTCCTGGTGCAGGGCGTCGATCTGTTGCTGGCGGGTGCTCATGGTCGAACTCCTTTGCGATGTGATGTCGGGCGATGGGGCGGCGGCGGACGCGTCAGTCGAGGTGCGCGTAAGCCGGCACCGTCAGGAAGTCTTCGAGGGTCTGGCGCTGGGTGAGGTTTTCGAGCAGGGCGATGGCCTCGGCGACACGCGCCGCGCCGGGAAGGTCCTGTCCGGCGAGCCTGGAGGGCAGCGACAGCAGCACACGATCGAGCAGCGCGTCGTCGATCGCGGTGCCGTCGTCGAGATGCAGCGGCGCATGGCCGTCGTCTGCGTAATGGAGCCATTGCCAGAGCTGCGCGCGTGCGATCTCGGCGGTCGCGGCGTCTTCCATCATGTGGTGGATCGGCACGCAGCCGTTGCCGTCGAGCCAGGCGGCGATGTAACGCACGCAGACCTCGACATTGCCGTCGAACCCGGCGCGGCTGATCGTGCCGATCGACGGTGCGATCAGATCGTCGCGGTCGACCAGCACGTCGTCGCGCGTCATCGCGTGCTGGTGCGGGCCGCGCATGCGCTCGTCGAAGATCTGCTTCGCCAGCGGGATCAGTGCGGGGTGCGCGACCCAGGTGCCGTCATGGCCGGCCGTGACTTCGCGCAGCTTGTCGGCACGCACGCGCGCCATCGCGGCGTCGTTGGCGGCGGCGTCGCCGGCGATCGGGATCTGCGCGGCCATGCCGCCCATCGCATGTGCGCCCCGGCGGTGGCAGGTCTGCACCAGCAGTTCCGAATACGCCTTCAGGAACGGCTGGGTCATCGTGACCTGCGCGCGCTCGGGCAGCACGCGGTCGCGATGCCGGCGGAAGGTCTTGAGATAGGAAAAGATGTAATCCCAGCGCCCGCAGTTGAGGCCGGCGATCCGGCCTCTGAGCGTGTGCAGGATCTCGTCCATCTCGAACGCCGCGGGCAGGGTTTCGATGAGCACCGTCACCCGGATCTGCCCGGCCGCCAGTCCCAGCGTGCGCTCGACGTGGCCCAGCACGTCGTCCCAGAGCTGCGCCTCCTCCATGGACTGCAGCTTGGGAATGTAGAAATACGGGCCGCGGTCCTTCGCTGCCAGCGCATGCGCGTTGTGGAAGGCGAACAGGCCGGCGTCGAACAGTGCGCCCGCCATCGGCGCGCCGTCGATGCACACGTGCTTCTCGTCGAGATGCCAGCCGCGCGGGCGCACGATCAGCACCGCGCGCTGGTCCTCGGGCCTGAGCGTGTAGCGCTTGCCGGCCGGCGAGGTGAACGCCAGCGTGCCGTCGATGGCCTCGCGCAACGCGCGCTGGCCGCGCAGCAAGGTGTCCCAGGTCGGCGACGTCGAGTCCTCGAAATCGGCCATGTAGCAGTTCGCGCCCGAGTTCAGCGCATTGATGACCATCTTCGGATCGACCGGGCCGGTGATCTCGACCCGCCGGTCGCGCAGCGCGGCCGGCAGTGGCGCCACGTGCCAGTCCGATTCCCGGATCGACCGCGTCCCGGCGCGGAAGTCGGGCAGGTCGCCGGCGTCGAACGCGGCCTGCCGGGTCCGGCGCGCGGCCAGCAGGTCCAGCCTGCGGGCGTCGAAGCGGTCGTGCAGATCCGCCAGGAACGTCAGCGCGGTGGCGTCCAGCAGGTCGGCCGGGGCGCCGGCAGGGGTGACGATGCGCGGATCGTCGAGAGGCGGGACTGGCTTGATGACGGCATTCACAGGAGCGGTCCTTTCGCGTGCAGCGGCGTTATTGCGGTGCAGCAGACCGTCCTCCCAAGGCGGGTATTTGACAACCGAGTTCTGTCAATGCCTATCATCAGCTGGACTTATACGAGCGTCCGAATGCCTGCCAAGTCCCCGCCAGACCTCAGGTTTCCGTACAAGAGCGATCGACTCAAACCGCTGCGGGCGTTCTGCCAGACCACGCGGCTGGGCTCGGTCTCACGCGCGGCGGAGGCGCTGTACGTCAGCCAGCCTGCGATTTCGCTGCAACTGCAGGCGCTGGAACGCGAGCTGGGAGTCAAGCTGCTGGAGCGCAGCGGCCGGCGTCTGGTACCCACGCGCGCAGGCGAGGCGCTCTACGCACTGGCGGTGCCCCTGGTCGAAGGGCTCGACGGCCTGCCGGCGGCGTTCCGGCGCGAAGTGGGCGGACTCGATGCCGGCGAACTGACGGTCGCGGCCAACAGCTCGACCATCCTCTACCTGCTGCCGCGGATCGTGGACCTGTTCCGCCGCCAGCATCCGGACGTGCGCCTGACCTTGCAGGACGCGATCACCGCCGACGGCACCGACCTGCTGCGCAGCGACGCCGTGGATCTGGTGGTCGGCTCGATGGTCGATGTACCGGGCGACCTGAGCTATGCGCCGGTCTACCGCTTCGACCCGATCCTGCTGACCCCGCCCGACCATGCGCTCGCCCGCGCGAAGCGGCTCTCGCTGGAGGAGATCGGCCGCTACGGCCTGATCCTCCCGCCCAAGCGCCAGATCACCTACCGCCTCGTCGACCAGGTGTTCCAGCAGGCCCGCGTGCCCTACACCGTGGCGCTGGAGGTCGGCGGGTGGGAGGTCATCAAGCAGTACGTCGCGATGGGCATGGGCATTTCGATCGTCAGCTCGATCTGTCTCGACGACACCGACAGCGCGCGACTGGCGACCCGGCCGGTGTCGGCGTGGTTTCCCGCCCGCAGTTACGGCGTGGTGGTGCGCAAGGGCAAGGTGCTGTCACCCCAGGCGCGGGCGTTCATCGAACTGATCCAGCCCGACCTGTTCGTACGGCGCGATCACCAGGATGCCGGGCACTCGGAGCGGTGACCGCCGCGCTGCGACGCGCATGTTCACGGTGGCGCCGCAACCCACCGCCACCAACGCAAAAAACCCGGCCGAAGCCGGGCTTTCTGCGCGAAGGCGGGGCGACGCGCGTCAGCTCGCGACCGCCAGTTTTTCCTGTCCGTAGCGCCACACCGCCAGCAGCCAGAGTGCGGCCGCCAGCGCGAGACTCGCACCCAGATAGACGCCCCACACGTCGGGTGCGATCGGCTCGGCGCGGATGATCTTCAGCAGCAGCTGGTTCTGGGCGAGGAACGGCACCGCGAACTGCCACAGCTCGGTCTTGATCGGGTTGATCATCAACACGAAGCTCGGGACCATCGGCAGCAGCATCAGCCAGACGATGTGGCTCTGGGCTTCCTTCATGCTCTTGGCCGTCGCGGCGAGGAACGTCAGCAGCGAGGTGCCGACGAACAGCATCGGCAGCAGCACCAGCAGCATCTTGCCGATCGCCATGAAGCTCACGTCGAGCATCCGCGCCGAGCCGCCGCCCATCTGCGCGCTGACCTTGAACGCGAGCAGGGTGAGCAGCAGTGAACACATGCCGATGATGCAGGCCGCCGCGATCTTGCCGCTGACGATCGCCCCGCGCGAGGCCGGCGTGGCCAGCAATGGTTCCAGCGACTGGCGTTCGCGCTCACCCGCGGTGGCATCGAGGATCAGGTACGAGCCGCCGATGAAGCTCGACAGGATCAGCAGGTACGGCAGCAGGATCGCCAGCATGATGCCGCGCTTGGCTTCTTCGCTCGCCGTGTCGCGCGTGCCCACCGCGACCGGCTGCACCACCGACGGGTCGATGCCGCGGGCAAGCAGGCGCAGCGCGCCGACCTGCTGGCCGTAGGCCGCGATCGCGGTGCGCACGCGGCGCGTCGGCGTCTCGGCGTTGCGGCGCGTACTGTCGCTGATGATCTCGACGGTCGCCGGCCGGCCGGCGTGCCAGTCCTCGGCGAAGCTCGCCGGGATCTCGATCGCCACGTCGATCTCCTGCCCGGCGATCGACGCCTCCAGGTCCGCCGGTGCATCGACCGCCTGGATGCCGAGCGTCGCCAGATGCGCGACGAGGTTCGGCGCGTGTTCGGCGCCGATCACGGGCACCTCCAGCACGCGGTCCATCTCGGTCTTCATGCGCTTCTCGGCCATGAAGTTCATGCCCAGCATCAGCAGCGGATACATCAGCGGGCCGAGCAGCAGCGCCATGAACAACGTGCGCCGGTCGCGCGCGATGTCGAGCAGCTCCTTGCGCACCACGCACCACATCCATCCCAGGTTCGAGGTCATGCCAGCAGACCCTCCTCGGAACCGATCGCACTGACGAACGCGTCCTCCAGGTTCTCCTTGCCGAAACGCGCGCGCAGTTCGTCGGCGGTGCCGTCGGCCACCACGCGGCCCTTGGCGATGATGACGATGCGGTCACACAGCGCGGCGACCTCCTGCATGATGTGGCTGGAGAAGATCACGCAGCGGCCGTCGTCGCGCAGCTTGAACAGGAACTCGCGCATCGCGCGCGTCGTCATCACGTCCAGGCCGTTGGTCGGCTCGTCGAGGATGACGTTGCGCGGGTCGTGCACCAGCGCGCGGGCGATCGCGGTCTTGGTGCGCTGACCCTGGCTGAAGCCTTCGGTCTGGCGGTCCAGGATCTCGCCCATGTCGAGCTGTTCGCTGAGCACCCGCGTGCGCTCGCTGATTTCGGCCTTCGTCAGACCATGCAGCTCGCCGAAGTAGCGGATGTTCTCGCGTGCGGTCAGGCGCTTGTAGACGCCGCGCGCATCGGGCAGCACGCCGAGCACGCGGCGCACCGCGGCCGGATCCTGCGCCGCGTCGATGCCGTCGACCAGGACCTGGCCGCTGTCGGGCTTCATCAGCGTGTAGAGCATGCGCAGCGTCGTCGTCTTGCCGGCGCCGTTGGGGCCGAGCAGGCCGGTGATGCGGCCGTCCTCGGCGACGAAGTCGACGCCATCGACCGCTTTGACCGTCCCGGTCTTCGTCTTGAACGCCTTGTGCAGTTGCTGGGCCGTGATCATCGGCGGAGCTCCGGAAGAAAGAAAGAAGTCGACTGGCGCGGCGCGGTCACGGCGACCACCCGTTGAAGCTGGTGAACGGCGGCACCGCACGCATCGCATCGAGACACGTGGCATCGAGCGCCTTGGCATCGGTGGTCTCGATGAACTGCGCGAGCAGCTTGGGCGCGCAGCCCAGCGCGAACGTGCCGTGGCTCTGACCCTTGAACACGAGGTGCCGGCCGTTCGGCAGGCCGGCCAGCACGCGCTCGGCATACGCGGGCGGCGTGACCGGGTCCAGTTCGCCCGACATCAGCAGGGCCGGCACGTCGGTCTGCAGCGCCGCGGTGTGATTCGCCGGCGGCGTGCCGGTCGGCCAGGTGCGACAGGCGCCGAAGAACATGCGGGCGACGTCCGGCCCGAGAATCGTGCCGGTCGCGCGCCCATCCTCGCGATAGCGGTCCGCGTCCTCGGCGCAGATCACCGACCACTGCATGCCGCGGGTCATCGAGCCGCCGAAGCTGCTGTTCATCAGCTGGTACAGCGACATCAGCGGGCCGTAGCGGCCCTGCGCGGCCTCGTCGAGCATCAGTGGCAGCAGCGATGCGGTCTGCGGCTGGTAGGAGAACAGGAACGCCAGGCCGGTGACGGTGTCGGGCGTGATCGTGCCCTGCGCTTCGGCGCCGGTGGTCGGATCGCGGTAGGTCACCGTGGCGGGCGCGACCCGCAGCGTGTCCAGCACACCGCGCAACTGCGCCTGCAGATCAGTCGGGAAGCGCTCGCGGCACCTGGCGTCCTGCGCACACTGCTTCGACTGCAGCGCCAGCGCGTCTTCGAAGGTGTGCGCGAACTCGCCCCCGATCACCAGGTCGTTGGGCGCGACGCCGTCGAGCACGATGCTGCGCGTGTGCTGCGGATACGCCATCGCATACTGCTGCGCGACGCGCGTGCCGTAGGAGCCGCCGACCAGGTTGATCTGCTCGGCGCCCAGCGCTGCGCGCACGGTGTCGAGATCGCGGATCGCATTGCCGGTCGTGTAGAAGCGTGGATCGGCGCGCCCGTCCAGTCCGGCGAGGCAACGCGATACGTAGTCGTCGAGCACGTCGTCGCTGGGCAGGGCGACGGCGTCCAGGTCGAGCGGTTCGCCATCGGCGCCGGTACAGGTGAGCGGGTTCGAATCGCCGGTGCCGCGCTGGTCGACCAGCACGATGTCGCGCTGGCGGCGCACCTCGCGCAGGCCGGCGTTGATCTGTGCGGCCAGTTCGGTCGCCGCCTGGCCGGGCCCGCCGGCGAGGAAGAACACCGGATCGGCGGTGCCGCCGTCGCTGGCGTCGGCCGGCAGCCAGGCGATGTCGAGGCCGATCTGGCGACCCTGCGGGGCGTCCGGATTCTCCGGCACCTCGAAGGTCGCGCACTGCGCCTCGACGCGCGTGGCGGCGTTGCCGCCGTCGAGCGTGCAGGCATGGAACGGGATCTGGCCGAACATGCGCGTCGGGCGTGCGTCGTCGCCGCCGGCGGGCGCCGGTGCGCCGCCGCTGCAGCCGGCGAGCGCCGCGCCCGCAGCCAGCGCCAGCAGGGAAAGCCTCGTTGCTCTCATGGAACGTCCTCGAACAGGAAAATGGATTCGATGGGCTCGGCGAACTCGCGTGCGATCCGGAACGCCAGCGGCAGGCTGGGATCGTACTTCCCGGTTTCGATCGCGTTGATCGTCTGTCTCGATACATCCAGACGTTCGCCCAGCTGTGCTTGTGACCAACCGCAGGCCTCGCGCAGTTCGCGCACCCGGCTCCTCACGACCGCGGCCTCATCCGTAGCGCCGCGCGACGACGGATTTCGCGAATCCGTAGGTCCCGCACACCAGCGGGAACACCCACAGCATCGCCGCGCTCGCCGGCACGTCGATGACCCGCGCGGCCTGCAGGAAGCCGGCGGTCATGTAGCCGAAGGACACCAGCGCCGCCGCGATGCAGACCGCCTCGAGCTCGATGCGTTGCTGCAGTTCGTCGACGCCGCGGATGAAGCGCACCATCGCGCGCAGCACGAGCGCGATCGGCAGGATCGGCAGCAGGGCGATGACCGCGCGCAGGGGCGGCGTCTCGACCTGCCGCAGCAGCAGCAGCGAGACGATCAGCAACCCTGCGTAGGCGCCCATGCCGAGCAGCAGCTCCCGCGTGTAGCGGCGCTGCACCGGTCCAGAGGCGGTCGCGCAACGCTGCTCCGCGGACAGCGCTGCCGCGGCCACGAGGCCCAGGCCGCCGAGCAGCATCAGCAGAGGCACCCAGGCCGGCAGATGGGACAGGCCGAACCGCACGCCGATGGTGGCGCCGATCAGGCCCAGGGCCAGACCGGAGAAGAGTCGGGAGCGCGGCATGGCGTGTCCAGGTGTCAAGTGAGCTTGACAGCGAGCATCCGGGATCATCCCAAGCCTGTCAAGCACCCTTGACACCGGATCGACCCCGCGCCGCTGTGCCTCGTGCCGAACGGCTGACGCGCGTGGCGCGCGCCCTTCCGCGCCCTACGCCAGCGCGTCCAGGCGCTCCTCGAACACCAGTCGGCTGGCCGCGTCAGGAATGCGCGGTGCCAGCGCACGTGCCTGCCCGACGTGCACGCCGACCGCCGCGTCGTCGCCGTCCAGCCGGGCGATTTCCGCATCCAGCCACGCGCGGTACGGCGAGAGATCCATCAGCCCGCCCTCGCAGCGCAGCCGCCAGGCGGCGACCAGCGCGCGATCTCCGACCAGCAGGGCGGCATGGCTGGCGAGCGCGACGGCCATGGCGCTCTGGAAGACCGGTGGCGCGGTGGCGAACGTCGCGGTCAGCGCCTGCGCGTCGGGGCGCGCGCCGTCGGCATCCCGTGCATCGACCGCGCGCGCCAGGCGCAGCATCCGTGCCGACTGCCGCAGGCCGGTGATGGCGACCGCGCCGTCGTCGGGCGGCAGGGCGGTGGACGGCCAGTCGCGCGGGCGTACCCCGGCCAGGCTCAGCGCGATCAGCTGGTTGATCTGCAGCTGTAGGGCCGCATCGGGTGTCCGGCGCAGCAGGTCGAGCAGACCGCGACCGTCCGAGCGCCACCCCTGCAGATGCAACGGGACGAGATTGCCGAGGCCCAGCGTCGCCGCGCCCAGCGCCGCACCGATCAGGGTGCCGGTCAGCCAGCCCGGCATCGGCAGCCACGCCACCAGGCCGGCCAGCAGCGCCGCGGTCAGCAGGTTCGCCAGCGGTCCGCCGATCAGGAACACCATCTGGTCGACCCGGCCCAGGCCGCGCGTGCCCCGCGGCAGCAGTGCCGCGAATCCCCCGATCCCGCGGATGCTGCCGCCGTTGCGCCAGCGCCAACGGTCGTCGCCACCGCGCTCGCAGCGTACCGGCCCCACGCCGAAGGCGATCGCCTGCATGCCGCGCGACAGCCCGGCCACCGCGTGCCCGGCCTCGTGCACGACGATGTGCGGCCACAGCGACAGGAAGAAGCCGGCCAGCACCGCGAACCCCGCTGAGGGCGGCAGTGACTGCAGCAGCGGCAGGCCGAGCCACGCCGCGACGGCGCCGATCACGCCCCCGCCGAGGAAGCCGCGGACCGCCGGCAGCGCGCGCCGCCACCCGGGCGGTGGCGCCGGCGCGACGGCGGGCGCCGGTGGCATCAGCGCCGCGATCTCGGGGGCCTGTGTCGTGTGCACCGCGGTGTCCATCCCCGTTTCCCCGTCCCGGACCGGCGGTGGCCTGCGTCGACCGGCGCCGTGCGCTGCGTCGGATGCCCCGCGCGTTATTTGCTGCTGACGTATTTTTCGCGGCGGATCAGCGGCACCGGCAGGCCGAAGCCCTTCAGCGCGTCGAACGTCGCGTCGACCATGTTCGGGTTGCCGCACAGGTAGGCGATGTCGCCCTCGCCCGGCGCGAATTCCTCGAGGAACTGCTGCACGTAGCCGTGGCGCACGTCGGCGTGCGGCGCGTCCGGCAGTTCGCGCGAGAAGCACGGCACGAAGCGGAAGTTCGGATGTGCATCGGCGAACGCACGGAAGTCGTCGCCGTACAGCAGTTCGTCGGGGGTCCGCGCGCCCATCAGCAGCACGACCTCAACGCCGCGCTCGGCGATCGCGGTCTCCAGCAGCGGCAGCATCGCCCGGTACGGGGTGACGCCGGTGCCGGTGCCCACCAGCAGATAGCGGCGGTTGGTGTCCTGGGGCATCAGGCAGAAGCGTCCGAACGGCCCGCTGGCCTGCACGGTGTCGCCGAGCGCCATGCCTTCGAACAGGGCGGTCGCCGCGCCACCGGGCACGTAGCTCACCGCAACGTCGATCGCCTCGCCCGGACCGATGGCGTGGTCGTGGATCGTCGCCAGCGAGTACGAGCGCTTGGTCGCCGTGCCGTCCGCGTACTCGAAGTGGATCTGGATGAACTGGCCGGGGATGAAGTCCAGCGGCTGGCCGTCGTCACGGACGAAGGACAGGTGGGCGACGGTCGGCGCGATCATGCGCCGCGAGACGAGCTTGATGGGGAATTGCGTGATGGCCACAGCGGGAATGGGTCCGTGATTCGGCGAGCATCCGGCGCTGGCTGCGGCCGGTGGGCACTCGATGCGCCTATGGTAGCGGGTCGGCGCGTGGCGCCCGGTGCACGGGCCGGCAGACGGTGTCGCGCCGCGCACGGCGCCACGCATGCAACGCGGCGTTGCGACCGGGGCCGGTGGGCCGTCCCTATACTACGGGCCCCGCCGCGCCATCCGCGGCATGAGCGATGGACATGTCCCCGAATTCCCACGCCGACGCCGCCCTTTCGGTGCGCGATCTGCGCAAGACCTACGCCGGCGGCGTCGAGGCGCTCAAGGGCATCTCGCTCGACGTCGCACCCGGCGACTTCTTCGCCCTGCTCGGCCCCAATGGCGCCGGCAAGTCGACGCTGATCGGCATCATCTCGTCGCTGGTCAACAAGACCTCGGGCGAGGTGCGCCTGTTCGGCACCGACCTGCACACCCAGCGCGACGCCGCCATGCGGCTGATCGGCCTGGTGCCTCAGGAGATCAACTTCAACTTCTTCGAAAAGCCCTTCGACATCCTGGTCAACTACGCCGGCTTCTACGGCATCCCGCGCGCCGAGGCGATGGTGCGCGCCGAAGAGGAGCTCAAGCGCGCGCAGCTGTGGGACAAGGCGACGACGATGTCGCGCACCCTCTCCGGTGGCATGAAGCGGCGGCTGATGATCGCCCGCGCGATGATGACGCGCCCGCGCCTGCTGATCCTCGACGAGCCCACGGCCGGCGTCGACATCGAAATCCGCCGCGGCATGTGGCAGACGCTCAAGGAGATCAATGCCGCCGGCACGACGATCATCCTGACCACGCACTACCTGGAAGAAGCCGAGAGCCTGTGCCGGAACCTGGCGATCATCGATCGCGGGATCATCGTCGAGCAGGGTCCGATGCGCACCTTGCTGTCGAAGCTCGACGTCGAGGGCTTCATCTTCGACATCGACGGCACGCTGCCGGCGACGCTGCCGCCGATCGAAGGCACCACCCTGGTCGCGACCGACGACCACACCCTGGATCTCGACATGCCGCGTGCGATGGACCTCAACCGCGTGTTCGCCACGCTCGACGGCGCCGGCATCCGCGTGCGTTCGATGCGCACCAAGTCCAACCGCCTCGAGGAGCTGTTCGTGCGCATGACCGGCCCCAACGCCGCCGCGCAGCAGGAGACACCGGCATGAGCACCAAGGCCACCGACGTCGCCGCGCTCGAAGGCACCACGCAGCGCCACTGGATCGCGCTGTACACGATCGCGCGCCGCGAGATCGTCCGCATCCTGCGCATCTGGGGCCAGACCCTCGTGCCGCCGGCGATCACGATGACGCTGTACTTCCTGATCTTCGGCGGCCTGATCGGCGCACGCGTCGGCGAGATGGACGGCATCCGCTACATGGATTTCATCGTGCCGGGCCTGGTGATGATGAGCGTCATCCAGAACAGCTACGGCAACATCTCGTCGAGTTTCTTCGGCGCGAAGTTCGGCCGCCACGTCGAGGAACTGCTGGTCAGCCCGATGCCGAGCTGGGTGATCCTCGGCGGCTACGTGATCGGCGCGGTGACGCGCGGTCTCGCGGTCGGCGTCATCGTGCTGTGCATCGCGATGCTGTTCACCACCGTGCGCATTCCGCATCCGCTGGTGACCTTCGCCACCGTGCTGCTGGGCGCGACGATCTTCGCCCTGGCCGGTTTCGTCAACGCGGTCTACGCGAAGAAGTTCGACGACGTCGCCATCGTCCCGATCTTCATCCTGACCCCGCTGACGTATCTGGGCGGCGTGTTCTATTCGGTTTCGCTGCTGCCCGGCTGGGCCGAAACGGCGACGCACGCCAACCCGATCTTCTACATGGTCAACGCGTTCCGCTACGGCCTGCTCGGCGTCAGCGACGTGTCGCTGGGCGTGTCGTTCGCGCTGATGATCAGCTTCGTCATCGCACTGGGCGCGCTGGCGTTGTGGCTGCTCAAGCGCGGCATCGGTCTGCGCAGCTGAGGGTTTCCTGCGCGGCGAACGCCGCGCGCCACACGTACAAGGACTGGTCATGCGCATTCTCGTTCTCGGCGCCGGCGGCACCGGTGGTTACTTCGGTGGTCGCCTCGCGCAGGCCGGTGTCGATGTCACGTTTCTGGTGCGGCCCGCGCGCGCGGCGCAGCTCGAACGCGACGGGCTGCGCATCCGCAGCGGTCTCGGCGACGCGCAGTTTCCGGTCGCGCACGTCACCGCCGATGCGCTGCCCGCGCTCGCCGCGGACCGGCCCTTCGACCTGGTGCTGCTGAGCTGCAAGGCCTACGACCTCGACAGTTCGATCGAGGCGATCGCGCCTGCGGTCGGTGCGGACACCGCGGTGCTGCCGATCCTCAACGGCCTGCTGCACTACCCCGCGCTCGACGCGCGCTTCGGCGCTGAGCGCGTACTCGGCGGCCTGTGTTTCATCAGCGCGATGAAGGGTGAGGACGGCGAAGTCGTGCATCTGCCGTCGCCACCGTCGATGACGTTCGGCGAGCGCGACGAAGCAGACAACGGCAGTGCACGGACACGCGCGCTGGAAGCAGTATGTGCAGACGCCACCGGCTTCGACACAGTGCGCAGCGACCATTTCATGCAGGCCGCCTGGAACAAGTTCACCTTCCTCGCCGCCCTGGCCGCGGCGACCTGCCTGATGCGCGCCAGCATCGGCCGCATTGTCGAGACCGATGGCGGCACCGCATTCCTGACGGCGCTGCACGACGAGTGCCTGGCGGTTGCCGCCGCGGACGGCCATGCGATTCCCGCCGAGGCCGCACAGCAGGCGCGCACGCTGCTGACGAAGGCCGGCTCGACGGTCACCGCCTCGATGCTGCGCGATCTGGAATCCGGGCAGGAGGTCGAGGCGATGCAGATCATCGGCGACCTGCGCGCACGTGCGCACGCAGCGGGTCACGCGGTGCCGCATCTCGACGCGGCCTGGGTGCATCTGCAGGCCTACCGGTCGCGCCGCGCGACGCCGCAGACGCCCTGACGCGGCACGCCGGGCCTTCGCAACGCGTTTGCTAGGCTCGCCGCTCCCCTGATGGAGATGGCCGCATGACGCTTTCCCGTACCCGACGTTTCGCCTGCCTGCTGGTGCCCGCGGTGTTCGGCCTCGCCGCGTGCAATCCCGCGCCGCAGCCGGCACCCGATGATGCGACGCAGACCCAGCCGGTGGAGGACATGCAGACGCAACCGTCGGATGCTGCGCAGGCGCAGATTGAATCGGGCACGCCGCCGGTCGACGCGCCGCTGACCAGCGACGCCGCCAGCACGATGCTGACCCAGATCGCCGGAATCGCGGGCGCCATGCACGCCGCCGCGAGGCTGTGCGACCCCAACGTCTCGGATGCGCAGCTCGATCAGGCCAGAAACCAGCTGCGCCAGGAGTTCACGAAGATGGGCGGCGACGCCGGCACCTTCGATGGCGAATTCGCGTCCGCGCACGAGAAGACCAACGCGCAGTTCACCCAGGCCACGCCGCCGCAGCGCACGCAGATGTGCGCCGAACTCGAAGCGATGGCCTCGCCGGCGCCGCCGACGCCGGCGGGTTGAGCAAAGCACCTCTCCCTTTGGGAGAGCGCCTGCCCCGGACCTGGTCCGGGGTTGACGCGCACGGCGCGTCGGGTGAGGGCAGGTAGCGAGGTCAATGCCTTCGTAGGATGGGTAGAGCGTCAGCGAAACCCATCAAACCTCGACGTCACACATGACATCGACGTTGGCAGCGGCCATGTCGACATCGGACAGACCGCATTGATTGTGTGCAGCGATGGGTTTCGCTTCGCGCTACCCATCCTACGAGGCTGCGTCGTCTTTCCGATCGATCACGCCTACGCGATCAATCCTTGAAATCCCCGCCGATGAACACCGACAACGCCTCCGGCTGCAGATGCCGCGCCATCGCCGCGCGCACGGCTTCAGGGGTCAGCGCACGCAGCTTGTCCTCGAACGCCGACGAATACGCCATGTCACGCCCGGTGTAGAGGTTGCTGTCGAGCATGCCGACGAGTTCGGGGTCGTTCGCGCGCGAGGTGCGGCGCGCGCGAAGCATGCCGTCGAGCGCGTCGTCGAGTTCGGACTGGCGGATGCCTTCGCTGCGGATGCGCTGCAGTTCCTCGCGCATCGCGGTTTCCACCTGCGCCATGTTCTCGGGCGCGGCGATCGCCGAGACCCCGAATGCGCCCGCCTCGTCGAACACGCTGGCGGAGAAGTTGGAACCCACCCCGTAGCTCAGGCCTTCGCGCTGGCGGATGCGGTCGCCGAGACGCGACTTCATGCCCGAACCGCCGAAGATGTAGTTGCCGACCAGCAGCGCGGGGAAGTCCGGGTGATCCTGCCGCATGCGCAGCGCGTGCCGCGCGATCAGGGTCGCGTTGGCCTTGTCCGGGGTCCGCAGCGTCTCGTGCACGGCGGCGCGCGCGAGGTACGGCGTTTCGATACGCGTGAACGGCGTGGGCAGCGCCCAGTCGCCGAACAGCGCTTCGAGCTGTGTGCGCACGGCATCGGGATCGACATCGCCGACCACCGCGATCGTCGCGCCTTCGCCCATGCCGTAGAAGTCGCGGTGGAACGCGCGCACCTCGTCCAGGCGCAGCGCTTCGATGCGGGCGATGCGTTCGTCGAACGTCGTCGCGGCATAGGGGTGACCCGCGGGAAACGCATTGAAGTGCTGCGACAGCGCTTCGTTCGCCACCGCGCCCGGCTCGCTCATGCTGCCGCGGATGCCGGTCAGCTGCTGGCTGCGCAGCTGGGCGAACTCGCTGTCCGGGAACGTCGGCCTGCGCAGCACGTCGGCAACCAGATCGAGCAGTGCGGCGACGTGTGCGCGATCGGTCGTCGCGGCCACCGTCACCGTGGTCGCGGTTCCGCCGACGCTCAGCGTCGAGCGCAGCGACGTGAGCTGCCGCGACAGCGCCGCCCGGTCGTAGCCCGCGCTGCCGCGCATCAGCAGCGCGCCGGCGGTCTGCCCGGCGATGGCGCGGTCGTGCAGGCGCTGTGCATCGCCCAGGCGCAGGTGCATGCGCACCTGCACCGAATTGCCGCGCGTGGTCTTGTCGAGCACCGCGAGTTTCGCGCCGTTCGACAGCGTCGAGATCCTGGTACGGGCGTCGATGTTCGCGTACGAGGGATCGAAGGCTTCGCCGGCGTCGAGCGCGGCGCGCGGCACGAAATCGGCCAGCGCGGCGTCGGCCGTCGGCGCTTCCGGAACCGTCACGCGCTCGACCGCATCGGTCGGCAGGAACTGGCCCGTGGTGCGGTTGTCGCGTCGCAGATAGGCCTGCGCCACGCGCGCCACATCGGCCACGGTCACCGCTTCGATCCGGTCGCGCGTGCGCAGCAGCAGACGCCAGTCGCCCTGTGCGATGGCTTCCGACAGGGCCACGCCCACCGCATTCGGATCGCGCAGCGCGCGCGCGTAGCCCGCGAGCATGCGCTGCTTCGCGTCGTCGACTTCCGCATCGGTGAACGGTGTCGCCGCGGCGTCCTCCACCAGCGCCAGCAGGTCCGTCTGCAGCGCATCGAGATCGCTGCCTTCCGGCGCCTCGGCGACGAACGTCAGGTAACTCGGCTCGTTCATCGCCAGCGCCGACGCCGATGCACCGGTCGCGCGGCCGCTTTCGACCAGCGCGCGATGCAGGCGTCCGCCCGGCGTGCTGCCCAGCACCTGCGACAGCACGGCCACCGCGGCGCTGTCGTCGTGGCGGCCTGCAGGAATGTGATAACCGGCGACCAGATACGGCGTGCGTCCCACGCGTCGCACCACCACGTGACGTTCGCCGTCCTGCGCCGGTTCGCGCGTATAGGTCGCCGGCAATGCCCGTTCCGGTTTTGGCAATGCGCCGAAGCTTGCGCCGACCGCGGCCAGTGCCTGCGCCGGATCGAAATCGCCGGCGATCACCAGCACCGCGTTGTCGGGCTGGTACCAGGTCCGGTAGAACGCCTGCAGCCGGTCGATCGGCACATTCTCCACATCGCTGCGCGCGCCGATCGTCGAGTTGCCGTAGTTGTGCCATTGATAAGCCGCGCCCATCACCCGCTGCACCAGCGCGCGCACCGGGTTGTTTTCGCCGGCCTCCATCTCGTTGCGGACGACGGTCATCTCGCTGTCGAGATCCGCGCGCGCGATGTGCGAATTGACCATGCGGTCGGCTTCCATGCGCAGCACCCAGTCCAGCGTGTCGGCATCGGTGGAGAAGCTGGCGAAGTAGTTGGTGCGGTCCAGCCACGTGGTGCCGTTGAAGCGCACGCCGCGGCGGCGCATCTCGCCGGGAATGTCGGCGTGCGTCGGCGTGCCCTTGAACACCAGGTGTTCGAGCAAGTGCGCCATGCCGGTTTCGCCGTAGCCCTCGTGGCGCGATCCCACGCGGTAGGTCACGTTGACCGTGGTCACCGGCTTGCTGGCATCGGGAAACAGCACCAGTGCCAGGCCGTTGTCGAAGCGGTACTCGCGGATGCCCTCGGCCTCATGCACCGGCGCGTCGAGCTGCGGCGGCGCGGCCCACAGCGTCCCTGCGGCACCGAGCAGCCACACCACGACGCAGGCCCGTAGACGACGCTGCATGCGGATTCCCCGTTGACGAAGACGATCGACGAAAATAGCAGATCAGTGGCGGCCGACCGGCTGCGACACAGCAGTGGATTCACGATGATCGAGGTGCGCTACGCAGACGACTGGCTGGCCGTCGTCAACAAGCCGGCGGGCCTGATGGTCCACGACAGCGCACTCGCGCGCGACGAACACGACTTCCTCGCCGATCGCCTGCGCGAACAGTTCGGCCGTCCGCTGTTCCTGATCCACCGCCTCGACCGCGCGACCAGTGGTGGCCTGCTCGTGGCCTTCGATCGCGACACCGCGTCCGCGCTCGGCACGCAGTGGATGGCGCGCAGCGTCGACAAGCACTACCTCGCGATCTGCCGCGGCTGGCCGGACGACATCGTCGTCGATCATCCGCTCGACGGCGGCCCGGGCAAGCCGGTGAAGAAACCCGCGGTCACGCGCTTCACGCGTCTGGCGACGACCGAACTCGCGTTGCCCTCGGCGGGCTTTCCGACCTCGCGCTATGCGCTCTTGCGCGCCGAGCCGATGACCGGCCGCTTCCGCCAGATCCGCCGGCACCTGAAGCACCTGTCGCATCACCTGATCGGCGACACCAGCCACGGCGACGGCCGCCACAACCGCAACTTCCGCATGCTCGGTATCCACCGCATGCTGCTGCACGCCGAGCGCGTGGGGTTCGACCATCCGCAGACCGGCGCGCGGCTGGTGGTCGACACGCCACCGGGCGACGCGTTCGCGAAGGCCCTGCTGCTGTTTCCGGGCACCGCGACGGTATGAGCGCCGCAGTGCAGGCTTGACTCACTCCGCCGGCGTGGCCGGAGCGGTCTCGAGCTCCGAGCGCAGGTCGCGCTCCATCTGCTGCAGCATCGGGATCACCAGCTGCTGCACCGCCGACATGGTGTTCTGCATCAGCAGCGGCATCTTGTCGAGCAGGTTCTGCCCGGCCGGGCTGCTGTAGAACGTCACCATCGCCTCGGTGTCCTCGGCGGTGAAGGTCTCCATGTAGATCTTGCGATAGAGCGGCTGCAGCGACTCCCACGACAGCGCCGATTCCACCGCACGCATCGACGACGCGGCGGCCCGCTGCGCGGCTTCGCGCTGCTCGGGGTCGGCGTTCTGGGCGAGCTGGGCGATCATCTGCTGCTGCGAGGCCATGACCTGCGGGACCATCGCGGTCGCGGTCTGTTCGGCCCGCATCACCTCGAGCAGACGGTCGATCTGGGCTTCGCTCGGCGGCGCGGCCAGGGCGACCGGTGCGCAGAACGCGAGGGCGAGCAGGGCGACGAGCGGAAAACGACGTGCCATCGGAGAACTCCATTTGTCCGTGAGTGGGGCGTCACTGTAAACCGGACCGGCCGTGCGCCGCGCGCGTCGACGCACGGTCGCCGTCGCGGCCAGCGTCTACAATCGCCGCCGATGTCCACGCCGCCCGCCATTCCCGAAGACGAACTCGTCGAACGTTTCGTGCGTGCGAGCGGTCCGGGTGGCCAGAACGTCAACAAGGTGTCGACCGCGGTTGAGCTGCGCTTCGACATCGCCGGCTCGCCGTCGCTGCCCGAGCACGTACGCACGCGGCTGCTGGCCCGGCGCGACCGGCGCATCACCGAGGCCGGCGTGCTGGTCATCAACGCGCAGCGCTTCCGCACCCAGGACCGCAACCGCGAGGACGCCCGCGAGCGCCTGGCGGCCTTCGTTGCCTTCGGCTACGAAGTGCCCAAGGCCCGTCTGGCGACGAAGCCCACACGCGGCTCGAAGGAACGCCGGCTCGGGGCGAAACGCGAACGCAGTACCATCAAGCGCGGTCGCGCCACGCGCGACTGGGATTGACCCGCATTGTTGGCCCTTGCGCCGAGGACGCATGAGTACTTCGAATTATCCGTTCCTGATTCCGGTCCCGCCGCGCGCACCGCGCGTCAAACCCAGTCGCCTTGCGCGCTGGATCGGCCGCAGCATCCTGCGGCTCGGCGGCTGGCGCGTCGTCGGCGAGCTGCCCGACGTCTCGCGCCTGGTGCTGATCGGCGCCCCGCATTCGTCCAACTGGGATGGCATCTGGGGTTTCGCCGCCAAGGCGGCGCTGGGCCTCGACATCCGCGTGCTCGGCAAGGATTCGCTGTTCCGCATCCCGGTGCTCGGCTGGGCGCTGCGCGGGCTGGGGGTCATTCCCGTCGACCGCAGCCGCGCCTCGCGCGTGATCGAACAGGCCGCCGCCGCGATCCATGGCAACGAGGCCTTCTGGTACGGCCTCGCGCCGGAGGGCACGCGCAAGCGCGTCGAGCGCTGGAAGTCCGGTTTCTGGAAGATCGCCAAGGCCGCCAACGTGCCGATCCTGACCATGTACTTCCATTACCCGGACAAGGTCATCGGCTTCGGCCCGATCATCCATCCCAGCGACGATCCCGACGCCGACATGGCGATGATCCGCACCTGGTATGCGCCCTTCATGGGCAAGAACCGCGGCACGGTGTGACGGACAGGCCCGGAGGCCGCGCGCCATGCGACATCGCACCCTGGTCATCGCCGCCGCAGCCGTGCTGTTCGCAGGCGGCGTCGGGTATCTGGCTGGGCGCGGCGGGCACGCAGCCCCGGAGACGCCGTCACCCACGACGGCATCTGCCGGTGTCCCGTTCGTAGCACCGGTCGAGGGCATGCCGCCCGGGCGTGCCGCCGGCCGTCAGGCGGCAGCGCCGCAAGCTGACGCGCCGCTGCCCGATCCGGAGACGCCGCTGCTGCAGATCCACGACACGCTTGTGCGACGCGCCGCGACCGGCGATGCACGCGCGGCGTGCCGGCTTGCGGCCGAACACGAGCGGTGCGAAAGCAGTCGTCAGCAACTGCGCGCGGTCGACGCGCAGAAGGCGCAGATGACGCGTTCGCTGGAACGGCAGTCGACGGTCACCGAACTGATGCAACAGCGCGCGACCCAGGCGCGCAACCGCCTGCGCGGCAGGCGCGATTCTCTGGCGCCGGTGCTGGCGAACTGCGAGGCCGTGCCGCCGCTGTCGCCCACCGAGCGCACGCGCTACTGGCGGCAGGCGGCCCTGGCCGGCCATCTGCCGGCGATGCGCCATTACGCCAGCGGCAGCGCATTCCGCCTGCACGAACTGATGGACACCCTGCCTGCGCTGCAGGTCTACCGCCGCGAAGCCGAACCGATCGCATTGCGCGCGGCCAGCCACGGCGACGTCGCCAGCATGTACGCGCTGGCATTGGCCTACGCCAGTTTCGACGATGGACGCCGGCGTTCGTTCCTGGCGCAGTCGGTCACGCCGGACCTGCCACGGGCGCTCGGCTGGTTTACCGCGCTGGCGCAGCAGCCTGCGATCGCGGCGTTGCCGGATCGGCACCCGGTCGCGCTGAACGTCGCGCGTCACCTGGCCGAGCTGCAGGCGGCCGCGACGCCCGACGAGGTCGCGCAAGCCAACCGGCTGGCCGCGACCGTGCAGGTACGGGCCACCGAGCCGCGCGACGCTTTGATGCTGGTCGACAATGGCTCAGTGCGCGACGTCCGCCCCGATGCCTGCGATGCGGAACCCCTCGCCGCCACGCGCTGAGCCCCGGCGTTCCGCACCCCACGCTGAACCGCCCAACGAACGGCACATACCGAACCGCCCGCGACAGGCGCACGCTGCGCGGCTGGCGGGCCGCGTGCTGCGCGACCGACGCTATCCCTGCGTTGTTTTTCCGGAGTGTCTTCCCATGTTGCGTACGTTGCTCCTGTCTTCCGCGATCGCGCTGGCGCTGTCCGCCTGCGGCGACCGCACCGCCCCCGAGTCCACGATGCCCGCCACCGATACCGCCGCCACCGCCGCGCCCGCCGAGAACGCCCTGTTCACCGCGAGCACGCTGCCGTTCCAGGCCCCGCCCTTCGACAAGCTGAAAGACGCCGACTACCAGCCGGCCATCGAAGAGGGCATGAAGCAGCACCTGGCCGAGATCCGCACGATCGCCGACAACCCCGACGCACCGACCTTCGAGAACACCATCGAGGCCATGGAGCGCAGCGGCGAACTGCTGACCCGCTCGATCAACGTGTTCTTCATGCTCACCGGCGCCAATACCAACGAGACGCTGCAGGCCGCCGAGGAAGCGCTGGCGCCGAAGCTCGCCGAGCACACCGATGCGATCTATCTCGATCCCGCGCTGTTCGCACGCGTCAAGACGATCTACGACCAGCGCGCCACGCTCGGCCTCACGCCCGAGCAGACCACCGTCGTCGAACACACCCACGACGGCTTCGTCCGCGCCGGCGCGCTGCTGAGCGATGCCGACAAGGCCGAGCTGCGCACGCTCAATTCCGAGTCCTCCACGCTGTCCACCGCGTTCGGCAACAAGCTGCTGGCAGCCAACAACGCTGGCGGCGTGTTCGTCACCGACGTGGCCGAACTCGACGGCCTGGATGACGGCGCGATCGCCGCCGCCGCCGATGCCGCCAAGGCCGCCGGCAAGGACGGCCAGTGGCTGCTGAGCCTGCAGAACACCACGCAGCAGCCGGTGCTCGCCTCGCTGAAGAACCGCGGCCTGCGCGAGCGCGTGCTCGCCGCGTCCACCGGCCGCACCGAGAAGGGCGACGCCAACGACACCCGCGCCACCATCCAGCGCCTGGCCGAGATCCGCGCGCGCCAGGCGCAGCTGCTCGGCTTCCCGAACTACGCCGCCTACAGCATCGCCGACCAGATGGCGAAGACGCCGGAAGCCGCGCTCAAGCTGCTGACCGACACCGTCCCGGCCGCCACCGCGCGTGCACGCGCCGAGCTGGCCAAGATCCAGGGCGTGGTGGATGCGCAGAACGGCGGCTTCACCGCCGGCGCCGCCGACTGGGACTTCTACGCCGAGCAGGTCCGCAAGGCCGAGTTCGATCTCGACGAATCGCAGATCAAGCCCTACTTCGAGCTCGACCGCGTGCTCAACGACGGCGTCTTCTTCGCCGCCAACCAGCTCTACGGCATCACGGCCAAGGAGCGGAAGGACATCCCCGTCTATCACCCCGACGTGCGCGTGTTCGACATCTTCGACGCCGACGGCAAGCAGCTCGCCCTGTTCTATCTCGACCCCTTCAAGCGCGACAGCAAGCAGGGCGGCGCGTGGATGGGCAACTTCGTCGAGCAGAACGGTCTGACCGGCACCATTCCCGTCGTCTACAACGTCGAGAACTTCACGAAACCTGCGGCCGGCCAGCCTGCGCTGCTGAGCTTCGACGACGTGACCACCCTGTTCCACGAGTTCGGCCATGCCCTGCACGGCTTCTTCTCGAACACGAAGTACCCGTCCGTCGCCGGCACCAACACCCCGCGCGACTTCGTCGAGTTTCCCTCGCAGTTCAACGAGCACTGGGCGCTCGACCCCAAGGTCTTCGCCAACTACGCCAAGCACTACCAGACTGGCGAAGCGATGCCGCAGGAGCTGGTCGACAAGATCGTCACCGCGCGCACCTTCAACCAGGGCTACGCCACCACCGAATATCTCTCGGCCGCCCTGCTCGATCTCGCCTGGCACACGCTGCCCGCGGGAGAGGCCAAGCAGGACGTCGATGCATTCGAGAAGCAGGCGCTCGAGAAGTACAAGGTCGACCTCGCCGCCGTGCCGCCGCGTTACCGCACGAGTTACTTCAGCCACATCTGGGGAGGCGGCTACGCAGCCGGCTACTACGCCTACTTCGGCGCCGAAGTCCTCGACCACGACGCCTTCCAGTGGTTCCGCGAAAACGGCGGCCTGACCCGCGAGAACGGCCAGATCTTCCGCGACAAGATCCTGTCGATCGGACATTCGCGCGATCTGGCGGTGGCGTACCGCGAGTTCCGCGGCAAGGACCCGAGTGTCGAGCCGTTGCTGGAGCATCGTGGGTTGAAGTGAAACGCGAAGCGTGTCCGCGTGCACTAAGTTGAAGCCTCAAGAAAAGGCGGCCCTTGGGCCGCTTTTTTTTCTGTACGCGCGAATCGGGCCCCTGCGTTATGCGACGAAAATGCTTGATAACGCGTTGGTGATCGGGATGCCGCATAACGCGGCATTCGCTTTCGCAGGGCTACGGGTAGGAGCGGCGCAAACGACTGATGCGCATGAAATTTTTCTGCGTGGCAGGAGACAAGTCGACGAGGCATACTGGGTGCAACACCCCGCATCCGGGGTCTAATACTAGTTAGGTGGTGGAAGAGATGACTCGCAGATTGCAACTCAAGATACTCGTCGTTCTGTTAGCGCTCGCTTCACCTGCGGCGTACTCTCAAGAACAGAGTGACTGGCTATTCGGAGAGTGGGTGCTGTGTGAGGATCCAGACGACAGCCCCAGGGACGCCCTTCAATTCAACGCGGACGGTACTGGCATCGTCATCCGTGAGGACAAGCAGACCGAGTTTTTGCACCGCAAAGCTGGCGACCGTGTCGAAATGCTGGCCAATGCTGACGGCTACGCCATCCCAATCAATATGACAATATCTCCGGAACGCGACAAACTTTTTCTCTATAGCGACAAAACGGGTAGCACATCCACATACATCCGCCGGGACAGCGGGTGGGTCGAGGGTTGTTCTGTCAAGTGGCCACCACCTAACAATTAATTCAACCCGACGCCGCTTCGCGGCGCGGCTTAATTTACGCGTTAGGGCCCAATGAGAGAGCTTCGTGAGCTATTGAAAGTCGAGGCTTTTGCGCTTTTGTCTCTACTCATCGTTGCGGGCACTATGGCCGCATATGGAGCAATTGAGTCGGCCAGACATACAAACTCACTTCTGGAGCCAGCAACTTCGGCCCGGTTACTCTTCATCTACACGGTCGCCTTCGGCTTTCTTCCGGTCGTGGTTTTTGGGGCGCCTGCCTATGTTTGGCTCTTGCACAAGAAATTGGCTCGTTGGCCCTACGTGGTAGCACTGGGCATCGGCCCCGGCCTTGCTATCCTCATCTTCGAGTTCTCCTTGGGTATTTGGCCAATCATCTGTGGCTTGCCAGTGGCACTCATAACTCACTTGCTCTGTCGCTGGTTGGGCCCTAACAATTCATTCAAGCCGACGCCGCTTCGCGGCGCGGCTTAATTCAGGCGTTAGGTGCCTATGACAGTTTCCGAGAAGAGCAGACGCATGGCGCTCCGTCGGGACGCAGATAACCGTGCGCCTACTACGCCCAAGGTGGCTCAACATGGCGCCTCATATCTTGTGGCGCATGCTTGCTTCGATTGCCGCAAGAGCTTCAAGGTGCCGCCTCGTGACACCCCGGTCATCTGTGCTAACTGCGGCGGTGAGCTCCATGAAATGGGCCGGTCCTTCAAGGCACCTGCAGCCAGAAACACTGAGCAGTGGGCCAAGGTCCAGGCGCTGTACAACGCGGGCTTTCGCTTCACTAGCTACCGCAGCCATCCTTGCGCACCGCTGCCTGCGAAGCTATCGGAGGTTGCAGCATTCGTGGCCGAGCATCCGAATCATCCAATGCGGGTAGCGGCACCTAACAATTCATTCAAGCCGATGCCGCTTCGCGGCACGGCTTAATTCAAGCGTTAGGCGGCAAATGGAACAGCGCGGCGTCCGAGGCAAATTTGTAACCGCACTGAATTGGCCGCGGATCACGATTATTGCGTTGGCGCTCGTCGTAGTGCTCGCTGTGCTTGGTGGGCTCCGCCTACGGGGTTACAGCTCCCGTCCGGATCCGCTACCGGCGCTCCAAGAGCCTACTGCTCCGCCGGTCGCGTCCATGCGCTATTTGCCCATAGAAGTTCAAGCTGTCCTTGTGTCGTTGTGCAACGGCTGCTCTTTCGCAGACTCAAACGCAGCTTGGAGCGCCACCGATGTGGTCATGGACGAGCGTTTGCCCAAAAGGCGTCTTACGCGTACAGAGAGGCAAGGCCGCGAATGGATCATCGAATACGAGCACGGCGGTATAGCCACGTTGGAGTACAGATTGGTCTTTTCAGCTACCCCGTCACCTGCACTTCTACAGGGCAGCTCATGCATTCCAGACCAAGCGCGCAAGTGCAGTTGGTAGTGTTGCCGCCTAACAATTCATTCAAGCCGATGCCGCTTCGCGGCACGGCTTAACTCAGGCGTTAGACCGCGTATGAAGTTCATGGCTCTCCTTCTCTGCTTTGCTCTCACAGGCTGCTCTCCAGCGGGCCGGTCAATTGAAGGCACCTTCGTACTGAGCGGCAAGCCAAAAGCTGGAGTAGAGGTCCGTCTGCCCACTGATCTCACCGATTTCTCCACCTGCGGCAAAGCGCCCTTGGCCGCTGTCACGAACCGAGCTGGTGAGTTCAAGGTGCTAGCTCAAGGTTTCCCGATCCGCCCATGCTTCAAAGTAGACGGACGGATCTACAGCAACATGTTTATCGTTGACGACGGCACCCGGGACACAATTGAACTCAGATGCGGTCTGCCGTTGGGCACCACCGGGCACTTTGAGGACGGTCAGATTTGTTACTAGCAATGCCACCGCGGTCTAACAATTCATTCAAGCCGAACCCGCTTCGCGGGTCGGCTTAATTCAGGCGTTAGGCATTGAACCGAGCACTCTCGCAGACTGAAGAAATTGCCAGAGCCGCCTTCGCGGAGATCGGGGCGCGCTTCCCGCATCTAAAGGTAACGGAGGAGTTTGACATCCCTGTTGAGATCAGCCTGCGTCTTGCCGTGCAGGACGGCCTCAAGCATGAGGTCTCACTCGGGCTTCAAAACGATGACGAGTTACACATGTCCGTTGGGCACTTCTGGTGCGAGTGGTTTCCTTGCACAGATCCGGACAATGTCAGAGATTTCATTGACGCTGTGAGTGGGTTCTTGGCCGGCACATATCGTAGCTTGGAGCACTATCGCGGCACTCGGTGCTTCAAAGCACAGCTACAGCGCCCAACCGACGATGGCTGGCAAACAATTGCAACTTGGTCGCGGCTTAGGCTGCCATCGTTCCGCAGAATCACGTACAAGGCGGTCGTCAATGCCTAACAATTCATTCAAGCCGAACCCGCTTCGCGGGTCGGCTTAATTCAGGCGTTAGGTTGCGTGGACACACCTCAGCTATCTGATTTAAAGGCAACGCTTCCAAACTTCCCTGACGAAATTCTGGAGGACTGGCTTCTGCCCTACGCAATCTCCGAGGGATGGCCTCCTTTCGGAGAAGATGGCGCCCCTCGCGGAAGCAGGTGGCCATATCTGCTTGAAAAGAAACCACAGGATTATTGGACAAGCACCAATTGGTCCTTGCATCACGGCCACATCGCGCTAGATGAGCTTGACCCGCGGACCCAAGAGTCTATTGCTCAGATGATCCTTGCGGCTGCTAAAGGAGAGGAAAATCTCTACAGCGCCAGCATTCCTGATCTCAAGGAGCGATTTGATCGCATCCTTTCTCATCTAACCTCCAAGGGAACGCTTCCCGGAGCCCCAACACTTCTAAAGCATGATGATGGCTATCGGGTAGTAGACGGCAATCATAGAATCGCTGCTTACTCCTTCTACTGGCATTTAGCCAAGGCACGAGGACTGGTTGTTCAGCCCCAGCGGTTCTGGGTCGGCGCAACCTAACAATTCATTCAAGCCGAACTGTCTTCGCCAGTCGGCTTAATTCAAGCGTTAGGGCTCATGAAGCTGATCGTCGCTATCCTCATCCTTCTTCTTTCGCTACCTGTACAGGCTGGGACTTGGGGCGTCGGCCACTTTGACAACGACGAAGCCCTAGATCGATCGTCAGACTGGGCAGAGTCTGGAACGGTTTCAGGTATTAGGAGCGCCCTAGACGCAGTTCAAAATGCGACATACGTCGAGGCGCCTGAGGCAATGACAGCACTCGTTGCAGCAGAAATAGTAGCTGCGGCCGCAGGCCGTCCAAGTCCAGACCTTCCGGATGATCTGAGCGCGTGGATTGCTCTCCAATCTCGATCAGAACTCACTGCCCTCATTCCTTCCGCAAAGTCGGCAATTTCAAAAGTTGTCTCTCCAGAAGGCTCTGAACTGTATGAGTTGTGGGCAGATGTGGATCAGACGGTGCAGCTAAAGTGGCTTGCCGCGGTGAGAGACCTATCAGAGCGCTTGGCAGCTGTACCTTCAAGCGATGAGCCCTAACAATTCATTCAAGCCGACCCCGCTTCGCGGGTCGGCTTAATTCCGGCGTTGGCGCCCTATGCGAAATTCCCGCAACCTCATTCCAGCGATTGGCCTTTGCTTGGTCATCATCTTCTTCGCGATGTGCTGGATCGTTGTGGGTGATTCTGGTTCCGTCGTTGGCAGTCCTAGCGAGGTCCTCGGGATGCTTGGCGCGCTTGTCCTTTACGCCACCATCCTTGCTACCTTTGCAAACATCTTCATCGCTGCTCGCCGTGCTCACCGCGCGGGCAGCTGGCTTTGGTTCTTTAGCGTCATCTTCCTCTGGCCTGTCAGTTACATTTACACACTGGCGGTCAACCGTGATGGTTGAGGGCGCTAACAATTCATTCAAGCCGAACCCAGGTAACGGTGCCAGGTTCACTTTCGGCACCTAATCATCCATTCAATCCGACGCCGATTCGCGGCTCGGCTTATTTTGAGCATCGTGGTGCGGAGATTGGGATGCACGCAAACGAGCTGGAAGCGCTGATCATTCGCACGACCTCCGAGCCGGCCCTTCGGCCAGAGCTCATCACGACGCTGCTGCGCTCGCGCGTCGCCGTGCCCTTGGATAAGGGGCTGGAGAACGGTGCGCTGCCTGCAGATTTCAAGTCCATGACATTGAATGGCCCTCGAGGCTTTCCGGTGCTGGCGGTCTTTACGAGCCCGGACAAGGCCGCGCCGTGGCTCAAGGAGCAGCCGGAGTTCCAGCACGCCCTGGTCACGGAATTCAATTGGGCGCTGAAGATCACGCGTCCCCCGTTCGGAATCGCGGTCAATCCGGGCTACAAGCACTCGGTCGTGCTCTCACCGGCCGAGGTCGAAGGGTTGGCCGCCCGACAACCGGAAACATAACGGTGTCAGGTTCACTTGATTCCGGTGGAAGCGTCCCGCAAGGCATCAGCCGCGAAGGGCGCGGCGCTCCGTCATGTACACGAGTCCCATGAAAGCAAGCGCCCTATATCGATGTTTGTCAGTGCTGGCCGCGGTGACAGTGGCAGGTGCGATTGCGTTCTTCATCCCCTATTCCGCGGGCGCATCGACGTTCGAAGGGAGCGCCGGATACCTGTCGGCACTGCTCTTTCTCCCGGCGTTGTTGGCGGTTGCGTTGGCGATGCGCGCCTGGGGTAAGCGACTTGTCCCGAACACGTCGGCCTATCGCGCAACCCTGGTGACGTACGGTGTGCTGTCGATTCCGGCCGTCTTCCTGATCGGCACACTGCTGTTCTGACGTGGTGACTGATGCAGCGGTACGAATGCTCGCGACCCGAATGGATAACGGTGCTTGGTTCACGTCCCGCGGCGACGCCGGTCTTCTGCAAGGTGGATCCTGATGGCGAAGTACCTGATCTCCTTCCCTGCCGCCGCGATGGTGGCGCGCGACGCCGAGCTGGAACACGCGAGCCGCGATTCGCATGCGGTCATCGAAGCGGCGAAAGCGGCCGGCGTCTATGTGTTCGGCGGGGGCATCGATGCGGGCGTTCCGGTGGTGCGCGTGTCGGGCGATGGCAGCGTTGCTGAAGGCGGCTATCCATCCGGGCCTGAACTCGACGGTGGGTTTGCGGTGCTCGAGCTGCCGTCACGCGACGCAGCGGTGGCGTGGGCCGCGCGGCTCGCGACCGCCTGCCGGTGCGATCAGGAACTGCGGGCCTTCCACTTCGATCCCGCATCGTGAGTCGCGAAGGATCGCGTTGTCTGGCTCACCCAGACTGAGTTGGAGCGTCGCGCGAGGCATCGACGGACCCGATGCGGGCTGCATCGATATGGATCGCGCCATCAGCAAGCGTTCTGTAATACCGACGCCGAACGCAATCAGCGACCGCTTTGCCGCCACAATGCGTGTCCGTTCCGAACAGGTCTCGCGTGTGAAGAGCATACTGAAATGGTTGCGCTTTGCGCTGCTCACTGCAGCGATGGTGGCGTGCTCACTGGCCACCGCGCAGACACCCGTCGAATTCACGCCGAGCGCTGGATTCGGCGGTGAAAGCACCGGCCTCGGCACGCTGAAGTTCGTCTTCCGCGCGCCGCGCGCGTTTCAGGTCACCAGCCACGGCGCCGAACAGGGCGACGGGACGTTCCGTCTGGATCAGACCATCACCTTCGCAGGCGAACCGCCGCAGTCGCGGTTCTGGATCATGACGCGGACCGCGCCCCATCGTTACGCCGCCACGCTTAGCGATGCGGCCGGGCCGGTCGAGGCGACGGTTTCGGGATCGCGCCTGTCGCTGCGCTATCGGGTCAAGGGCCCGGTGTACATGCATCAGGAGCTGGTGCTGTCCGCCGACGGACGCACGATCGACAACGTGGGCGTGGTCAGACTGCTGGGCGTCCCGATCGGTCGCCTCCAGGAGACGATCACGCGCAAGGCGCCGGCCGTCGCGTCGGATGATCCTGCCGATCCGGGCCGATAACGGCGCGGGTGCACGCAGCGCGTCGCGAGTGCAGGGGCGCGCGACGCGCGCGGTGCCGGCGGCACCTTGGCAGCGACGTTCGCCGGCTCAGGATGTCGGCACGGTGCCGCCATCGATCACGAACTCGGTGCCGGTCACCGTGGCCGCGCGCGGTGATGCCACGAAGACAATGAGGTTGGCGACTTCGTCCGGTGTCGAAGGTCGCCCGATCGGAATGCCGCCCAGCGATTGCATGATGATCGCCTTGCCGCCTGCGTAATCGGTGCCGGCGTCGGCGGCCAGTCGTTCGGCCAGTGCGACCGATGCCTCGGTCTCCACCCAGCCCGGCGCGATGCGCACCACGCGCACGCCGCCGGGCGCGAGTTCCTTGGACAGACTCTTGCTGTATGTCGACAGCGCGGCCTTGGCGGCGGCGTAGGCGGTGGTGGATTCGGGCAGCGGCAGGCGGTGCTGGATCGACGTCACGTGGATCACCACGCCGGCGCCCTGCGCCAGCATGCCGGGCACCAGCAGACGGTCCAGACGCACGGCAGGCATCAGGTTGCGCTGCAGTTCGTCCTGCCAGACCGCTTCGGTCAGCGCGGCGTAGCCGCCGCCGGGCGCACTCGAGCCGCCCACGACATGCACCAGGATGTCCACACCGCCCAGGCGCTCGCGCACGACATCGGCCACGTGCGCGCATCCGGCCCCGGTACGCAGATCGGCGACGATGACATCGGCATCGGGTACGTCGGCCGGCGCGTTGCGCGCGGTGGTCAACACGCGCGCGCCCTGTGCGCGGAACACCGCGACGGTCGCCGCGCCGATGCCGCGTGTGCCGCCGGTAACGAGCACGCGCTTGCCGGCGAGGTCGAGATCCAGTGCCATCAGCGGATCTCCAGTGCGGCGATCCGGCCATCGACCATCGCGAAGCGATACGCCAGCGTGACCGGGCTGCCCGGGAAGCTGCCGCTCAGATGCACCTGCACGACCGGATGGTCGGCATCACCGGCGATCCCGAACGGTTCGGCGCGCCACTCGGAGGCCGCGCGGGCATCGGCGAGCCAGGATTCGATGGCGGCGATGCCGGTATGGGTCTGGCGCTCGTCCTGCACGACCGCATTGGCGGTGAAGCAGTCGCGCAGGCCGGCAGGATCGGCGCCGTTGCCGATGGCGAAGAAAGACGCGATGGTGTCGGGGAGTTGCATGGGTCTTTGCCTCGATGCAGTGGAGATTCCCGGAATGTCGGTGCGGCGCCACGCGCCCGCAAGAACGCACGCAAAAGGAAGTCACTTCCCCATGGGTAAGTCCTATACGCCCGCGACCGCGGCCGCCGACGTGGAAACGGTGTTCAAGCGCCTCGGCGGCCGCTGGAAGCTGCTGATCCTGTTCCACCTGTTCGGCGGCCAGGTGCAGCGCTATTCCGATCTGGAACGCCTGATGCCCGGTATCTCGCCGAAGATGCTGGCCCAGCAACTGCGCCAGCTCGAACACGATGGCATCGTGGCGCGCCAGGTCTATCCGGAAGTCCCGCCGAAAGTGGAATACCGCCTCACCGACTGGGGCCAGGCGCTGTGCCCGGCGCTGGATGCGTTGCTGCAGTGGGACGCCGCGCGCGACGCCGCGGCCACCATCGACACGCCCGATGTCACGCGCGCGGTCAGGGCATCCGCGGTGCGTTGACTGCGACGGTCGGCAGCCCGGTTCTGCGGCGGGCCAGGTCGACGTGCGTGCGTCGCGATGCACGCAGCACCGCATGCCACGGCGCGCCGCCTGCGGGCTGGCGCACAATGCCCGCCTCGCCATCGATCCGGACGCGTCATGGAACTTGAAGCCCTTCTCACCGCTGCGTTGCGCGAAGCCGGCTACGGCCCGGACGCGATCGGCTCGGCGATGCCGCGAATCATCCGCATCATGCAGGCGGAGGACGTGCGCATCGAAATGGGTCGCGCCCTCTCGCGCAAGGAGCGCGAGTACGTGCGCCTGCAGCTTGAACTGGGCCTCAACGTGTCGGAAGTCGTGGCGGGTCTGCAGAAATGACGGCGGCCGCTGCGCACGCACGGCCTGCGATGCGGACGGTCATCGGCACCTGCCACTGCAAGGCCGTGGAATTCGAGGTCGATCTGGTCGATGGCTTCGAGCACATCCGCCGCTGCAACTGCTCGCTGTGCAGCCGCAAGGGCGCGGTGATGGCGGGCGTGACGCTCGACCGCCTGCGCGTGACCCGCGGCGCCGATGTGCTCGGCCTGTACCAGTGGAACACGAAGATCGCGAAACACTGGTTCTGCAGCGTCTGCGGCATCTACACGCACCACCAGCGCCGCAGCGCGCCGGACGAGTACGGATTCAACCTGGCGTGCATCGAAGGCGTCGACCTCACGGCCGTCGGCGAGATCGGCAGCAGCAACGGGGCGGCGCAGAGTCTACTGGTGCGCTGAGGGCAGCGATGCGCCGCGTCGGATGGCACGCCTGCACCGCAGCGGCGCAGGGACACGCGAGCAACGGTGGCGGCGCACGGGATCGGTTCGGCGCTGCGGGCTGCATCGCGGCTCGGCATCGCCTGCTAGCATTCCCGCGCCGTCGCCATTCCGGCGACGCAGCACGCAAGGGGATTGCAATGCGCAATTGGGGAATCGGCGCCGCGCTGGCGCTGGCCGTGGTGGCCTCGGGATCGGTCGCCGCACAGGACGGACAGACGCGGGAAGTGCAGTCGAAGGACGGTACGTTCACCGGCGAGATCGTCGGCACGCCTGCCGAAGGCAGCAAGTTCGCGCAGCTCGAGATCGGCATGAGCATGCAGGACGTGCAGGAGCTGATGGACCGCGCGCCGGACCGCTTCCACACCTACGAGTCGGGCAAGCGCTGGATTCCGTTCTACTTCGGCAATGACGCCACGCGCCTGCAGGCGCTGTTCCGCGAGGAAGGCTGTCTGATCTTCACCGGCGGCAATGTCTGGGGCGGCGGCGGCAGCGAGCTGATCCAGATCGAGGCGGATCCGTCGGGCGCCTGTTACCAGCCGTAAGCACTGCGGGCGACGGCCTCCGCGCAGGGGCCGTCGCCCGGCGTCAGTCGCCGCGCTCCCGGCACGCGCCATGTCCGTTGCCGCGCATCGGTGCACCGCGGCAATGTGACAGCGTCGCCACCGCGCGCTGCGTACCCTGCGCGCGGCCCTTCTTTCGCAGACCCGCATGCAGACCGACCAGATCCTGATCCTCGTCATTCTCGCCGCCACGGTCGCGCTGTTCCTGTGGGGCCGCTGGCGACACGACGTGGTGGCCGGCGCCGCGCTGCTGTCCTGCGTGGGGGTGGGTCTGGTGAGCGCGGATCAGGCGTTCGCGGGCTTCGGCCATCCGGCGGTGATCACCGTCGCCTGCGTGCTGGTGCTCAGCCGCGGCCTGCAGAACTCCGGCGCCGTGGACGCGTTGACCCGCGTGGTGCTGCCCGCCAATGCGGGCGCGATGGTGTCGATCGCGGCGCTGACCGGCCTGGCCGCACTGCTGTCGGCCTTCATGAACAATGTCGGCGCACTGGCGCTGCTGATGCCGGTGGCGATCCAGATCGCCCGCAAGCAGTCGCTCGCGCCGGGCCAGGTGCTGATGCCGCTGGCCTTCGGTTCGATTCTCGGCGGCATGACCACGCTGATCGGTACGCCGCCCAACCTCATCGTGTCCGGCTTCCGTCAGCAGACGGGCGACGCGCCGTTCGCGATGTTCGACTTCACGCCGGTGGGCGCGGCAGTGGCGGTCGCCGGCGTGCTGCTGATCGTGCTGGGTGGCTGGAAGCTGGTGCCGGTCCGGCGCGAGGCGGCGGCCGAGGGCTTCGATCCCGGCGCGTATCTCACCGAGATCCGCGTGCCCGACGGCGCCAAGGCGGTGGGCCAGACGGTGCGCGAAATCGAAGCGCTGCTCGAGACGCACGATGCGCAGGTGATCGGCATGGTGCAGGCCGAACTGCGCGTGCATGCGCCCAATCCTTCGCGCGTGGTGCGCGCCGGCGATATCCTCGTCATCGAAGCCGATGCCGATGTGCTCAGCGAGGTGCTGTCGAGCCTGGGCGCGAAGCTGGAGGAAGACGTCAGCGCCGAGGACACGGACACCGCCGAAGACACCGATGCCGACGATGCCGATGCGCCGCGCGCATCGGCCAAGGCGGACGCTGCCGACGACGGGGCCGATCCGCAGCAGGACGACACGCAGGACGAGGCGCGGGAGGACGCGCGCACGCCGCATGCCGAGATCATGCTGCAGGAGATCGCGGTGCTCCCGGGCTCCGCGCTGGCCGGGCGGTCGGCCAGCGATCTGGACCTGCGCACGCGCTACAGCATCAACGTGCTGGCGATCTCGCGCGCGGGTCACCGGTCGCGCCGGCGGCTGCGTTCGCAGGCGTTCCAGGAAGGCGACCTGCTGCTGGTCCAGGGCACGCAGGCCGCGATCAGCGGATTCGCAGCCGAGTCGGGCGGCGTGCCGCTGGCCGAACGCGCGCTGCGCATGCCCGACCGGCGCAAGGCGATCATCGCCAGCCTGATCCTGGTGGGCGCGATCGTCGCGACCGCGGTGGGCCTGGTGCCGGCCGCGGTGGCGTTCGCGATCGGCGTGGTCGCCTCGATGGCGCTGCGCACCGTGCCGCCGCGCGAGGTCTACACGGCGATCGACTGGCCGGTGATCGTGCTGCTGGCCGCGTTGATGCCGGTGGCGGGCGCGATGGAATCCACCGGCACCGCCGACCTGATCGCGCGCGTGCTGTTCGAAACCGTGGCGCAGGGGCATCCGGTGATCGGGCTGGCGTTGATCCTGCTGGTCACGATGACCCTGTCGGACCTGATGAACAACGCCGCGACCGCCGCGGTGATGTGCCCCATCGCCGTGGGCGCGGCGGGCACGCTGGGCGTCAGCGCCGACCCTTATCTGATGGCGGTGGCGGTCGGGGCGTCCTGCGCTTTCCTGACCCCCATCGGTCACCAGAACAACACCCTGATCCTCGGACCCGGCGGTTTCCGCTTCGGCGATTACTGGCGTCTGGGCCTGCCGGTGCAACTGGTGGTGATCGCGGTGGCGATTCCGATGCTGCTGCTGGTGTGGCCGCTGTAGAGCCGTCCGCCGCGACGCGTATGTCGATGTCCTGCGCGCGGACACACGCCGCGCGGCCGCGCGAAATGGGATCTTTCCCTCCACGCGGCGCACGCCGCAGACGTCCTTCACCCGCCTGACCGCGCGCTGGCGTACGCTCGGCGCGTTCCGCCACGAGCCGCGTCCATGTCGCAATCTCCCGCACCCCGCCGTCGCACCGGTGCCTATGTCGCGATCGCGGCGATCGTGGCCGCCGCCGGCGGTGCCTTCGCTTGGACCGCCGGCTGGCTCACGCCGGACCGGCTCACGGCCGCGCGCATGACCGACGCCATCGAAGCGACATCGACCACGCCCTATCCCGGCTTCCGTCGCGCGCATGCCAAGGGCATCTGCGTGGTCGGGCATTTCGACGGCACCCCGGACGGCGCCGCATTGAGCCGGGCCCACGTGTTCGCGGCCACCGGAACGCCGCTGCTCGGCCGGCTGTCGATCGGCGGCGGCTCGCCCTACGGTCTGGACGCGCAGGCACGCGTGCGCAGCATGGCGCTGGTACTGCGCGGCGCCGACGGCAGCGAGTGGCGCATGGCGATGAACAGCTTTCCGTTCTTCGGCGCCGCGTCCATCGAGACCTTCCTCGAGCAGACGCGCGCCTCGGCGCCGGATCCGGCGACCGGCAAGCCCGATCCCGCGCGCATGGCCGCGTTCGCCGCGCAGCATCCCGAAGCGCAGCGCTTCGCCGCGTGGGCGAAGTCCGCGCCGTGGTCCGACAGCTTCGCCAACACGCAGTACAACGGCATCCACGCCTACCGCTTCACCGGCGAGCGCGGCGCGCAGCTGGTGCGCTGGTCGATGCGCCCGCAGGCGCCGTTCGTCGAGATGACGCCCGCGCAGCGCGACGCGGCGGAAGGCGACTATCTGCAAAACGAGCTGCGCGCGCGGCTCGCGGCGGGGCCGCTGCGCTGGGACATGGTCGCCACGATCGCCGGCGCAGGCGACGACGTCAGCGATCCGAGCACGCCCTGGCCGGACGAGCGCGAGCAGGTCGTCGTCGGCACCGTCGTCCTGACGGAGGCGCAGGACCAGGCGACCGGTGCGTGCCGTGACCTGAACTTCGATCCGACCATCGTGCCGACCGGCGTCGCGCTGTCGGACGATCCGATCCTCGCCGCGCGCGCCGCGGTGTATGCGCAGTCCTTCGATCGACGCGAGCGCGAGGTCGCCCGCGGCGCCGATGTCGATGGCACGCCGCCGCCGGAGACTGCCCGATGAGCGCCCCGACCGACCGCCACGACGCGTTCGCCCGCGCGCTGCACTGGAGCATGGCGGTGCTGATCCTGGCGATGCTGTTCGTCGGCGTGGCGATGGTGTCGTCGATGACGCTGCGGCCGTCGTTGCTGATGCTGCACCGGCCCATCGGCATCGCGCTGCTGGTGCTGGTGATCGTGCGCCTGGTCCATCGGCTGCGGCGTCGCACGCCGCCATTGCCGGCCGATCTGCCGGGCTGGCAACGCGCCGCCGCGCACGGCTCGCACATCGCACTCTATGCGCTGATGTGTGCGATGCCGCTGATCGGCTGGGCGATGGTGTCGGCGGCCGGCAATCCGGTCGTGATCTGGGGTGATCTGCATCTGCCCCCCATCGCGCCGCACGATCCTGCGATCTACAGCGTGTTGCGCGCCGCGCACACGTGGCTGGCGCGCGCGCTGCTCGCGGTGTTCCTGCTGCACGTCGCGGCCGCGCTGTACCACGCGTGGGTCCGTCGCGATGGCGTGTACCGCACGATGGCGCCGGTGCCGCTGGGACCGCGTCCGCACGACGCGCACGAGTCCACACGCACCGAATCCGGCGCGCCTTGAGCCGGCTGCGACACCCGGGCCGCTAGGCCGGCGCCGACCGACAGGCGTCCAGCCATGGCGAAGACCGCCCGCCCCCGGCACGGCACGCCGGCCGACACGTCGGCCGCCGTCGATGCCTTCATGGCCCGGCTCGACCACCCGCATGCCGACGCCGTGCAGCGTCTGCGCGCGCTGGTGCTGGGCGTCGACCCGATCATTGCGGAAGGCGTGAAATGGAACGCGCCGAGCTGGCGCACCACCGTGTACTTCGCGACCACGCACCTGCGGGCGACGTCCGGCATCGGCCTGGTCCTGCACCGCGGCGCGAAGGCGCGTGCACTGCCGGACGGCGGACTCGCGATCGACGACCCCCAGGCCCTGCTGACCTGGCTATCGCCGGATCGTGCACTGCTGGCGTTCGCCGACCGCGCTGCGCTCGAGGCCCGCGCGCAGGGGGTGCAGGCACTGCTGCGCCAGTGGATCGCCCACGTCTGAGCGGTCGACCGGCCTGCGGACGGCCCGCGGCAGAGGGCGGTGGCGCCTTGATTCCGCACCATCCACACCAATATCGACCGCTCGCACCACATCCACACGGACGCCACACGCATGACCGCACCCGCCGAAACCCGCAAGTTCGAAGCCGAAGTCGCCCAGGTGCTGCACCTGGTCACGCATTCGCTGTATTCGCACAAGGAGATCTTCCTGCGCGAACTGATCTCCAACGCCTCCGACGCCTGCGACAAGCTGCGTTTCGAATCGATCGCCAATCCCGAGCTGCTGGCGGGTGAGAGCGAGCTGCACATCGACGTCAGCTGGGACAAGGCCGCGCGCACGGTGACCATCCGCGATACCGGCATCGGCATGTCGCGCGACGACGTGGTCGCCAACATCGGCACCATCGCCAGCTCCGGCACGCGCCGCTTCCTCGAAGCGATGAGCGGCGAGCAGAAGGCCGATGCGCGCCTGATCGGCCAGTTCGGCGTGGGCTTCTACTCGGCCTTCGTCGTCGCCGACCGCGTGACCGTGCTGACCCGCCATGCGGGCGCGGCGCCCGAGGATGGCGTGAAGTGGGACAGCGACGGCCGCGGCGAGTACTCGCTGGAAGCAGTCACCCTGCCCGAGCGCGGCACCACGGTGATCCTGCATCTCAAGGCGGACGAGGACGAGTTCCTCGACGGCTGGAAGCTGCGGTCGCTGGTGACCAAGTATTCCGACCACGTCGCGTTCCCGATCCGCATGCCCAAGGACGCGCCGATGCCGGCCGAAGGCGAGGACGAGACGAAGGCCGACGCCGCGCCCGAATGGGAAACCGCCAACGATGCGTCCGCGCTGTGGACGAAGCCGAAGTCCGAGATCAGCGACGCGGACTACCAGAACTTCTACAAGGCGCTCGGCCACGACTTCAACGATGCCGCCGCGTGGACCCACAACCGCGTCGAGGGCAGCCAGAGCTTCACCACGCTGCTGTATCTGCCGTCGCAGCCGCCGTTCGACCTGATGATGGGCGGGCGTGACGAGCGCAAGGGCCTGAAGCTCTACATCAAGCGAGTGTTCGTCATGGACGCCGCGGAAGAACTGCTGCCGAACTACCTGCGCTTCGTGCGCGGCGTGGTCGATGCCGACGACCTGCCGCTCAACGTCAGCCGCGAACTGCTGCAGCACAACCGCCAGCTCGACCGCATCAAGGGCGCCTGCGTGAAGCGCGTGCTCGACCTGATCGAGAAGCTGGCGCGCGACGAGCCCGAAAAGTTCACCGCGTTCTACAAGGCCTTCGGCAACACGCTGAAGGAAGGCATCGTCGAGGACGCCGGCAACCGCGAGCGCATCGCCAAGCTGCTGCGCTTCGCGTCGACGAAGGGCGAGGGCGCATCGCAGACCGTGTCGCTCGACGACTATGTCGGCCGCATGCCGGTCGGCCAGGACACCATCTGGTACATCACCGCCGACGGCCACAAGGCCGCCGCGGGCAGCCCGCAACTTGAAGCCTTCCGTGCGAAGGACATCGAAGTGCTGTTGATGTTCGACCGCATCGACGAATGGATGCTCGGCAGCCTGCACGAGTACGCCGGCAAGTCGATGAAGAACGTCGCCAAGGGCGAACTGCCGCTCGACGAAGCGGACAAGGCCAAGCAGGCCGAAGCCGCGACGGCCGCCGCGCCGCTGGTCGAACGCATCAAGGGTCTGCTCGGCGACCGTGTCGGCGACGTGCGCGTGTCCGCGCGCCTGACCGATTCGCCGTCGTGCCTCGCGCTCGCGGATTACGAAATGGCCCCGCATCTTGCCCGCCTGCTGCGTGAAGCCGGCCAGGACGTGCCCGAGAGCAAGCCGACGCTCGAGATCAACCCGCAGCACGCGCTGCTGCAGCGGATCGAAAGCGAAGCGGATGATGCGAAGGCGACCGACCTGGCGACGCTGCTGCTCGAACAGGCCGAGATCGCCGCCGGCGCGCCGCTGCCGGATCCGGCCGCATTCGTGCAGCGGATGAACCGGGTGCTGCTGGGCGGCTGATCCTGCTCGAAGGTCGCGGCGCCCCCGCGACCGCACGCGCTTCAAGCCCTCCCCCGCACGCGGGGGAGGGTTGGGTGGGGGCGAACCTCACGCTCGCAGCGGTATTGATTCGTGCGAACTGCCTGCACCTGAGTGCATCGATGAAGCTGCATGCGGCAGACGGAACGTCGCTCGCAGGTTTCTGAAAGCGAGCATTCCGACAGCCGTCGCTTGAGCACTCAGTTCATCGACCCGCGCATCCCCACATCCGATACCGGCAACTCCCGATTCCCTACGGCGATCGGATGCGGCACCCTGTCTGCATCTGTCCCGCGTCCGCCCGAACCTGCCACCCTCCAACGGCATAGTGCCGGGACGCAGGGCGGAACCGTTCCAGCGCAGGGAGCACACCCATGGCCCAACGGATCGGGCGTCCGGATCGACACCACATGTCGCCGCGCGGACTCGCGGCCGCACTCGTCGCCACCGCACTCACCACGACAGGATGCCAGGGCATGGCGATGACACACGATCAGCCGCAACCCACCAGCGCCGCTCCGCAGCAAGGCCCGCTGACGGAGTTCCCGCTCCGGTTCCTGCGGCACAACTTCGGCATCGCGACGTATGCGGTGCAGGAATACACGGTGATCTACGCCAACCGCCCCTACTCGGGCGGGCCGCGTCCCGCCCGCGAAGACGTGCATCCCAACTCGTTCAACGCCGTCGATGCTGGCCACATCTCGATTCGGAACTTTCCTGCGCCTGCGATCGTGCGTTGGAAAGCCCGCGATGGCACGCCATTGGAGACCGAAGTCGACATTGGCGAGATCTTCAAAGACGAGCTGGTGCTTTATGACGCCCCGCGAGGAGAGATTTCCGATCGCACGCCGGCGATTAATCCGGACATCGTGATGGAGATCAACGACCGGACGATCAACGTGTACATGCGCGCGCACCTTTCGTTGAAGGCGCCGCGGATTCCGGGCAACCGATACAGCAACTTTCGAGCAGATCTTGTTCAGGCATGGAGCAAGACGTACTGATCTGCATCCACATGGAGGTGGAGCATGGGCGGGAATCGTCAACCGGACGGCGTACGCGCCGATGCCGCAACAGCGACGCATCTTGAGAGCTTCGAGGATGCGAACCGGTCGCTCGAGAAATTCACCGCGCCGGTACTTCTGGATGAGGGGAGACGCGAGCAGCGCCTGTTCGTCGCGTCCTTTGATGGCACCGGAAACAGCAAGCGTGACCCTGAAAAGCTGACCAACGTCGCGCGTCTCGACGAGCAATTTAGAGATCACGCAGCGCAAGCTAGAGAACGGCTCGGATACATTCCTATCGGAAGAGGCTATGTCGAGGGGCCGGGCACGCAGCGTGGCGTCAGCGGGCTGATCGATGCGATGCATGGCGGGAGCTATCAGGCGCGCATCGAGGACATGTATCTGCAGTTCACCACGCAAGCGCAAAAGTGGCTGGTCGAGAATCCCGGCGCCGACATACGCATCCTCGCAACAGGCTTCAGTCGTGGGGCCGAGCAGGCAGCCGGATTCACCAGGCTCGTCGAAGAACGCGGCATCCAGGATCCGACGGACGCCATCTTCAAGCGCAATGCCGACGGCCTGATCGTCGGGGAAGTGATCTATCCGAATCCTCCGCTGCGGGAGCCGGGCAGTGTCATCCAGGCTGCAGCGCTGTTTGATCCCGTCGGCACCGGCGCACCGCGCCAGAATGATCGACGTCTTGCCGAGTCCGTCGTGTCGGCCTTCCAGATCACCGCGATGCACGAGCGACGCAATCTGTTCCAAGGCACATTGATCAACGACTTCGGTATGACGCCGGATGGTCGCTTCCTCAACGTCAGCGTCGCCGGTGCGCACAGCGACATTGGCGGAGGTTATCGGCGTGACGGGCTCGGCATCCTCGCGGGAAATCTCAGTATCGACTTCATCAACAGCATGATCCAGCCGCCACCGCTCGAGAAGCGCGCACTGCCGGAAGACCCCGAGCGTTATGTGATCCACCGCTCCGAGGACCATCAGTTCTTCTACGGCACATCCGTATTCGATCGCGAGGGTATGCGCGGCATGCAGGATCTGCTGGCGCCGCCAACGCTATGCCAGCTCGACTGCCGCGACGCGATGCCGCGGAATGAAGAGATGGCCGCGGCGCTCGAATGGCAGCGTGTCGGCATCGGGCCGGTGCAGGGCAGCGTGCCGGTGCGCGATGCGGGTCTCGGAAACGCGGCGTTCGCGAGTGATCTGCTGTCGGCGGCCGCGCGCGAGGATGGGTTTGCGATTTCGGAACGTTTGCGCGCGCAGCTGGTGAGTGAAGCAGGACAGGCGTGGCTGCAGCAGGGATTCGGAGCGCTGGAACCGCAGTCGCGCGAGCTCGCGTCGCGTGGTGGTGCACATGGCGCGGCGCCGGCGCATCAGGTGGATGGGCCGGCGCTCTAAGCGATCCGCGTTTACGGAAAGGAACGTCCGTCGTCCGCGAAGCGGACCTGGTCACATCGGCGGAAACTGGCGTCAGCGCGCGTCAGCCCAGCCTGCGCCGGAATGACCTGATCCGCGCCTGGTCGAGGGCAACGATCGACGTCCGAGTGCGTCGGCTTCAGCGCATCCCCGCCGTCTCCCGCGCCGGCAGGATCTGCGGCCAGCCGCCGGCGAGTGCGCGGTACAGCGCCACTGCCTCGGTCGCGGTCCGCGTGCGTCCGGCCGCGAAGGCGTCCTCTGCCTGCAGCTGGCTGCGTTCGGCGTCGAGGACTTCCAGCAGGCTGGTGCCGCCGGCGTCGAAACGCAGGCGGGCGAGCTGGGCGGCGCGGGCGCTGTCGCGGGCGGCGCGATCGAGTTCGACGTCGGCATCAAAGGCGCGATCGAAGCGCACCAGCGCGTTGCCGGTGTCTTCCAGGGCGCGCAGCACCGTCTGCTGGTAGCGCGCGAGTTCCATCGAGGCGTCGGCGTCCGCCGCGGCGATGCGTGCGCGTACGCGGCCGATGTCGAGGAAGGACCAGTCGATGCCCAGTGCGACGAAGCGCGTTTCGCTGTCGCGGCCGAACAGCGCGTCGATGTCGCCGGCCTGGCCGCCGATCAGGCCGCCGAGCGTGAGCCGCGGAAAGAGATCCGCCGTGGCGACGCCGACACGCGCGGTGGCCGCATGCAGGCGATGCTCGGCCGCCGACACGTCGGGACGCGCACGCAGCACGTCGGCCGGCGTACCGGGATCGATCGAACGCGGCACGGCCGGCAATGCCCGCGCGAGCGTCAGCTGCGCGCGCAGTGCATCGGGCGTGCGTCCGGTCAGCACGGCGATCCGGTGGGTGGCGACGGCGATCTCGGCCTCCAGCACCGGAATGCGCGACGCGGTCGACGCGGCCTGCGCCGAGGCGCGTGCACTGTCGAAATCGCTGTCCTGGCCGGCCTCGCGGCGCGCGTCGACCAGCGCCAGCGTGTGCTGCTGGTTGCCGGCATTCTCGGTCGCCACGCGCAGGCGTTCCTGCAGGCCACGCAGGTCGAGGTAGGCCGTCGCCACGTCACCGACGATCGCCACCTGCACCGCACGCAGATCGTCCGCGCTCGCGGCGACCTCGGCGCGGCCGGCCTCGACGCTGCGGCGCACACGGCCGAACAGGTCGAGTTCCCAGCTGGCGCCGATGCCGATGTCGAAGCTGTCGGTGTCACGTGCATCGCGCGGCACGCCGGGCGCCTGGTCGGCACTCGCGCGATTGTTTGCGGCCGTCCCGCTGGCATCGAGCGTCGGCAACTGGTCGAAGCGCGTACCGCGCAGCAACGCATTCGCGCGGTCATAGCGGGCGAGCGCGATGCGCAGGTCGTGGTTCGCGACCAGCGTGTCGTCGACCAGTGCGTTCAACTGCGGATCGGCGAAGGCCTGCCAGAACGCGGTGTCGGCGACGGCGGGCGCGACGGTCGCGTTCGCCGCGCTCGCGGTCGCCGTGGTCGCATCCGGTGCGGCCGTGCCTTCGAAACTCTGCGGCACGGCCATCGACGGCCGCACGTGGTCGGGGCCGACGGCGCAGGCGGCGAGCAGGGCAGCCGCCAGCACCGAGATCAGGGGTCGCATCACCACGGCAGCACCTCGTCGAGATAGAAGTAGCCGCCGGTGGGGCCGGCATCGTCGATCAGCGCCAGGCGCACGCTGGTGCGCGCACCGTCGGCGACTTCGAGTTCGCCGTTCTGCTCGTCGCCGGCCTTGTTCATGTCCGTGCGCACGTAGCCCGGATGGATCGTGTTGACCTTGATGCCGGCGTCCTTGAGCACGTGCGCCAGATGCACGGTCCACGCGTTCACCGCGCTCTTGGACACGTTGTAGGCCGGCACGCCCTTGAAGTCGTAGATGAAGGACTCGGGGTTCTGGTGCTCGCTGATCGAGCCGAGCAGGCTGGACACGTTGACGATGCGGCCGGACTTGGACTTGTGCAGCAGCGGCAGCAGCGCCTGCGTGGTGGCGATCAGGCCGAACAGGTTGGTCTCGAACGTCGTGCGCCAGGTGTCGATCGACTGGCCGGCGGCGCCGAGCTGCGGATCGTCGGCGAGGATGCCGGCGTTGTTGACCAGGATGTCGAGCCGGCCGTGGCGGTCCTCGATGGTCTTCGCCGCCGCGGCGATGCTCGCGGCGTCGGTGACGTCGAGCGCGATGGCCTCGACCGGCAGGCCGGCGGCCTGCAGCTTCAATGCGGCGTCGACGGCTTTGTCGCGGTTGCGGCCGGCCAGCAGCGTGTGCACGCCGGCTTCGGCGAGCTGGCGCACGGTTTCCAGACCGATGCCGCGGGTGGCGCCGGTGACGAGGGCGATACGGGACGAGGTGTTCATGGGTGACTCCTGGACTGGGAAAGTTGGATGCGGCCGCGCGCGTGGGCGCGGCCGGGTTCGAAGCGGCGAACGTGCCCGGGACGCACTGCAGCGGCGCCGGTCATGCGTGCAGACCCGTGTCTGCAGCGTCGTGCGCGGGCGCAACCGGCTTGTGCGAGACCAGTGGCGTGTTCGCGAGCTTGCGCAGCGCGACGTAGAACACCGGGGTGAGGAACAGGCCGAAGAGGGTCACGCCCAGCATGCCGGCGAACACGGTGACGCCGGTAATCGAGCGGACTTCCGCACCCGCGCCCGTCGACAGCACCAGCGGCACGGTGCCGGCGATGAAGGCGACCGAGGTCATGACGATCGGACGCAGACGCAGACGGCTGGCTTCCAGCGCGGATTCGACGATGCCCTTGCCCTGCAGCTCCAGTTCGCGGGCGAACTCGACGATCAGGATCGCGTTCTTGCACGCCAGGCCCATCAGGACGACCAGCCCTACCTGCACGAACACGTTGTTGTCGCCGCCGGCGAGCCACACACCGAACAGCGCGGACAGCAGCGTCATCGGCACGATCAGGATCACCGCCAGCGGCAGCGACCAGCTTTCGTACAACGCCGCGAGCACCAGGAACGCCAGCAGCACCGCGAGCGGGAACACCACCATCGCCGCACCGCTCTGGTTCGACTGCTGGTAGCTCAGGTCGCTCCAGCCGATGCCCATGCCGGCCGGCAGCACCTGACCGGCGAGTTCGGTGACCTTCGCCATGGCCTCACCGGACGACAGCACGCGCGGGTCGGCATCGCCCAGCAGATCGGCCGCGGGATAGCCGTTGAAGCGGATCACCGGGTCCGGTCCGTAGGTCTGACGCACGTTCACCATCGAGCCCACCGGCACCATCTCGCCCGCCGCATTGCGCGTGCGCAGGTTGGCGATGTCGGTGACCTCGTCGCGGAACTGGCCGTCGGCCTGGGCGATGACCTGCCAGGTGCGGCCGAACATGTTGAAGTCGTTGACGTAGGCCGACCCGAGATAGGTCTGCAGCGTGTCGAACAGTTCGGTCAGCGGCACGCCCTGCGCCTTGGCCTTCTCACGATCGACGTCGGCATCGAGCTGCGGCACGTTGGCCTGGTAGCTGCTGATCGGATAGCCGAGGCCCGGCGTCTGCATCGCCGCGCCCTGGAACGCCTGCACCGCGGCCTGCAATTCGCCGTAGCCCAGACGCGTGCGGTCCTCGACGAACAGCGACCAGCCCGATCCGTTGCCCAGCCCCTGGATCGGCGGCGGCATGAAGGCGAAGGTGAAGCCTTCCTGGATCGTCGCGAACTTCTGGTTGAGCTCGGCAGTGATCTCTTCGGCGCTGCGCGCGCGCGCGCTGAAGGGATCGAGGGTGAAGAAGATCACACCGTTGTTGGGCGTGTTGGTGAACTGCAGCGGGTTGAGGCCGGGGAACGCGATCTCGCTGGCGACGCCGTCCACTTCACTGGCGAGCGCCGCCATCTGCTTCAGCACCGCATCGGTGCGCTCGATCGATGCGCCCTCCGGCATCTTCACGCCGGCGATCACGTACAGCTTGTCCTGCACCGGAATGAAGCCGGCCGGCACCACCTTGAACATCACGCCCGCGCCGACCAGCAGCACCGCGTAGACCAGGAACACCGCGCCGCGGCGACCGAGCACACGCGACACCCCAGCTTCATAGCGCTGCGAGCTGCGGTTGAAGAAGCGGTTGAACGGCCGGAACGCCCAGCCGAACGCCCGGTCGATCAACCGCGACGCGCGGTCCTTCGGCGCGTCGTGCGCGCGGAGCAGGATCGCCGCGAGCGCCGGGGACAGGGTCAGCGAGTTGAGGCCGGAGATGGCCGTGGCGATCGCGATGGTGACCGCGAACTGCTTGTAGAACTGCCCGGTCACGCCGGTCAGGAACGCCATCGGCACGAACACCGCGCACAGCACCAGGGTGATCGCGATGATCGGCCCCGACACTTCGCGCATGGCCCGATGCGCGGCCTCGAGCGGCGCCGCGCCGAGCTCGATGTGGCGCTCGACGTTCTCGACCACGACGATCGCATCGTCGACCACGATGCCGATCGCCAGCACCAGGCCGAACAGGGTCAGGGTATTGATCGAGTAGCCCAGCAGGTACAGCACGGCGAACGTGCCGACGATGGACACCGGCACCGCGATCAGCGGAATGATCGACGCACGCCAGGTCTGCAGGAACAGGATCACCACCAGCACCACCAGCAGCGTCGCTTCGAGCAGGGTGACGACGACCGACTTGATCGAATCGCGGACGAAGATCGTGGTGTCGTAGATCGACTGGATCTCAACGCCCGGCGGCAGCTGCGGGCGCAGCTCGTCCATCTTCGCGACGACGCCGTCGCGGATGTCGAGCGCGTTCGCGCCCGGCGCCTGGAAAATGCCGATCGCCGCTGCGTTCTTGCCGTCGAGTCGCGCGCGTAGCGTGTAGTCGCCGGCGGCGAGTTCGATGCGCGCGACATCGGCCAGGCGCACGAGCTCCCCGTCGGTGCCGGACTTCAACACGATGTCGCCGAATTCCTCGACGGTCTCGAGCCTGCCCTTGGCATTGATCGGCAACAGGAAATCGCTGCCATTGGGCATCGGCTCGGCGCCGAGCTGGCCGGCGGAGACCTGGACGTTCTGCTCGCGCACCGCGCGCACCACGTCGCTGGCGGTCATACCGCGGGCGGCGACCTTGTCGGGATCGAGCCACAGCCGCATCGCGTAGTCGCCGCCGCCGAAGAGCTGCGCATCGCCGACGCCGGTGATCTTGGCCAGCTCGTCCTTGACGTGCAGGCGCATGTAGTTGCGCAGGTACAGCGAGTCGTAGCGGCCATCTTCCGACGTCAGATGCACGACCATCAGGAACACCGGCGACTGCTTCTGCGTGGTCACGCCCTGCCGTCGCACGTCCTCGGGCAGTCGCGCCAGCGCCTGGGCCACGCGGTTCTGCACGCGCACCGCCGCCTCGTCGGCATCGGTGCCCGGCTTGAAGGTTGCAGTGAGCTGCAGCACGCCGTCGGAGCCGGCGACGGACTTGATGTACATCATGTCCTCGACGCCGTTGATGGCTTCCTCGAGCGGCGTCGCCACGGTTTCGGCGATCACTTTCGGATTGGCACCGGGATACACGGTGCGGACGACCACCGACGGCGGCACGACCTCCGGGTATTCGCCGATCGGCAGCAGCGGGATGGCGATCAGGCCACCGGCGAAGATCAGGATCGACAGCACCGCGGCGAAGATCGGCCGGTCGATGAAGAAGCGGGAGAAGTCCACGGGGAAATCCTTGTGGGCGGCGCGGGGGCCGTTTGGAGAAAAATCGAAACAGCGAGCCCTTCTCCCTTGGGGAGAAGGTGGCCCGGAGGGCCGGATGAGGGCGGGGCACTCCCGGCGCGACCGGCAGCCCTCACCCCAACCCCTCTACCGAGGGGAGAGCGGCTCAAGCAGCGCGCGTCAGCGCTTCGCGATCGCCTCGACCGGCGCACCACCACGCATCGCGACCGCCTTCGGCGCGACCGGCATGCCCGGCATGAAGACCTTCTGCACGCCGTTGACGATCACGTGGTCACCGGCCGCGAGGCCCGACTCGACGACGCGCAGGCCTTCGACGATGCGGCCGGGCACGATGTCGCGGCGCTGCGCGGTGTTGTCCTCGCCGACGACGTAGACGAACTTGCGGTCCTGGTCGGTGATCACGGCCTTGTCGTCGATCAGGATCGCCGGCCGCGCGGCCGCGCCTTCCAGTTGCACGCGGGCGAACAGGCCCGGGGTGAAGCGACGGTCCGGATTCGGCAGCACGGCCCGGGCGCGTACGGTGCCGGTCGCGGGGTCGATCTGGTTGTCGAGGAAATCGACGGTGCCGGCATGCGGATAGCCGGTCTCGTCGGCCAGACCCACGCGCACCGCGTTGTCGGCGTTTTTGCGGGTCCCTTCGCGCGACATCGCCTGGTGACGCAGATAAGTGCGCTCGTCGGTCTCGAAATAGACGTGCACCGGATCCTGCGAGACCACGGTGGTCAGCAGCGACGCGTCGGCCTGGGCGAGGTTGCCGGTGGTGAGCATCGCGCGTCCGGCGCGGCCGGCGACCGGCGCACGCACCTCGGTGAAGGCGAGATCCAGTCGTGCGGTGTCGACCGCGGCCTGTGCACCGCGCACCGCGGCTTCGGCTTCGGCGCGACCGGCGCTGCGCGCTTCGAAATCGTCGCGCGAGATCGCGCTGGCATCGATCAGTTGCTGCGCGCGGGTGTGACGCGTGGTCGCCAGCTGCGCATCGGCGCGGGCGCGGGCCAGCTCGGCTTCCGCGCGCTGCAGCGCGGCGCGGTATGGCCGCGGGTCGATGACGAACAGCAGGTCGCCCTTCGCCACCTCGTCGCCTTCGGCATAGGCGACGCGCTGCACGTAGCCACTGACGCGCGGCCGCAATTCGACGCTTTCGACCGCGGCGATGCGGCCGGTCGCGTCGTTCCAGTCCTGCACCTGTTCCGACAGGACAGCCGCGACGCCGACCTCCGGCGGTGGCGGCTGGGTCTGGTCCTGGGCCTGGGTGTCGCAGCCGGCGACCGCGAGCGCGACGGCGACGGCGAGACCGGTGGCAGCGAAGGCGCGCCACGCGCGCGGCGAAATGTGGGAGCGGATCATGAGCGGGATTCCTGGGGGGCAGCGGTGGCGGCCAGGCGACGCAGCAGCGCGCTGGCGTCGGCCTGGTGGGTGTGGGTGGGTGCGCAGGCGCCGACATCGAGGTCGTCGGACAGACCCGGCGGGCGCACGGCGGCGCCGATCGGAAAGCGCACCAGGGCGACGTCGGCATTCGCGGCGCCATCGACCAGACGCAGGGCGTGCTCTGCGATCGCCTCGACATCCGGCCACTGCGCACGCGCATGGGCGGCGTTGGCATCGCAGCGCATCGGCGAGTCGACGGCCAGCATCTGCACGCGCACCGGCAGCGTGCGGGCTTCCTCGTGCAGCACCCGCGCGAGCATCCGCAGCGCGGATGCGCCGATCGAGTGATGGCCGTAGCCGGACCACGGATGGTCCGCGCCGGGGCCGCCGACCAGCACATAGCCGGCGCGCGGCTGCGTGGCGAGCATCGGCAGCAGATGGCGCGCGATGGACAGATGCGGCAGCAGGTCTTCGTCGAGGCGACGCCTCAGGAAGTCCGCGGGCGCATCGAGCACACGCCGGCTGCCGGCCGTGCCCCGGATCGCCGCGATCACCGCGCCCGGCGCCGGGCCGGGCAAGGCGCGCAGGCGTGCGGCGAGGTCGGCGGCGTCCCCGTCGCTGCGGATGTCGGCCACCAGCGTGGTCAGCGCGGCGCCGTGCTGGGCCTCCAGACGCGCCAGCGCATCGACGTCATGGGCGACCGCGATCGTGCGACGCCCGGCGGCCAGTGCCTGCGCGACCACGCGCGTTCCGATCATCCCGGTGGCGCCGACAATCACCAGCGGCGCCTTGATTGTCCCTTTCATGGGATTTTGTCTCCCGAAAACCGGTCTTCGATCGACACCGGCGTGTCGCGGAGCGGGCGCGTGCCGGGCAGCCAGGACCACAACCAGCCCCAGCCGGCGCGACCGGCCTGGAGCCGCCTGGGGGGGGCGATCCGTGCGCTAGACGATTGATTCGGCGGGATTTCCATACGCTGCCCGCGGCGACGCGTGGGCGTGGTCGCAGGGCGTTGCGCGGGGGGCGCGGCGGGGCGATGGGCGGACATGGGCGGCGTCGACTCGGGGGATGCCGCAGATGATCCGCCTCGAAAGGGGACTTGATTAGTCCCCTTTCGAGGGAATAATTATCCCCGTCACGGTCCAATCGTCCGCGCACCGCACGCGCCCCCGCTTTTCCGGAGTTCCCATGGCACACGATCTCAACGAGACCCTCATCTTCGTCAAGGTGGTCGAACAGGGCAGCTTCATCGCCGCCGCCCACGCGCTCGGCCTGCCCAAGACGACGGTCAGCCGCAAGGTGCAGGAACTGGAACAGCGACTGGGCGCGCGCCTGCTCAACCGCACCACGCGCCGGCTCGGCCTGACCGAAGCCGGCAGCATCTATCACGAGCATTGCCAGCGCATCGCACGCGGACTCGAAGACGCCGAGAGCGCCGTGGCGCAATTGCAGAGCGGGCCGCGCGGCTGGTTGCGCTTCACCGTGCCGTACTCGATTGGCATCACCTGGATCGCGCCGCTGCTCGGCGACTTCCAGGCGCAATACCCCGAGATCCAGCTCGACATGCACATGGGCAACGAGAAGCTCGATCTCATTGCCGGCGAAGCCGACCTCGCCCTGCGCATCGGCACGCTGCCCGATTCCAACCTCGTCGCGCGCAAGCTCGGCAGCCTGCGTACGCAGGTCTTCGCCAGCCAGTCCTACATCGAGCAGCACGGCGAACCGTTGCACCCCGACGACCTGCAGCACCACCGCACACTGGTGATGCGCAAGAGCCACAACGCCAACAACCGCTTCGTCTGGTCATTGACCGACGGGCGCGCGCTGCGCGATTTTCCGGTCAATCCGCAACTCGTCGCCAACGATCCCGCCGCGCTCAACTGGGCGCTGATCAAGGGCGAAGGCCTGATGCTGACCGGCGACGTGATGGCCAAGGCCTTCGTCGAAGCCGGCATGGCGCAGCGCGTACTTGCCGGGTGGACCGGCCCGGAAGTCGATTTCAACGCCGTGTTTCCCGGCGGCCGACTTGTCTCGCCGAAGGTGCGCGCGTTCGTCGATTTCCTGATCGAGCGTCTGAACTTCGACGCCGACCACATGCAGACGCTGTGTCAGGTCCAGCAGCAGGCGATGGAGGCGAAGACCGCCGGCAGGGTCGCGCTCGCGCAGCTGGAGAAGGCGACGCGTCGGGTGGTGACGCCGGTGGTGGATGTCGAGGAAGAGGTGGCGCCGGTCGGCAGGTAAGTGGTTGGCACGTGCCGTAGGCGGTGCCTGCTCTGCTCTTCGCTCTTCGCTGTTGATTGCCGGAACGCCATCGCGTCTGCATGCAGACCCGTAGGGCGCCGCACATGGATGTGCGGCGCTTTTTTTTTCGAGCCAGGATGGCGAGTCGAAAAATCCCGGAATGAAATGACTGGCCGGATTTGCTCCCTCGGGGCTGGCCCTTTTCTTTGGTTCTGTTTCTTTGACTCGCATCTTTCGATGCTCGCCCCTCGGGGCCGGCTGCGCCGTTCGCACTGCGTGCGTGGGCCAGCAAAAGACATGAACCCGCTCGCCGCAAGATGAGTGGAAGCGTTTGATATTGCTTTTCTTGCCGAAGGCAAACGTACAGGCACAGATCAAACGCTTTCGTCCGCTGACGCGGCCGAGTTCATTTCTTTTGGTTGACGCCAAAAGAAACGGAACCAAAGAAAAACGTCTCCCCGACACGTCCGAAGCCCGCGGCTTGTAGTGCACCGGAATTTTCCGACTCGGCATCCTGCCTCTGTCGGAAAACGCCGCACGTCCTGTGCGGCGCCCTCCGGGTAAGTGCGAGTGCGGTTGCGTTACGGAGATCAAAAGCCAGGAGCGGGAAGCGAAAAGCAACGCACAGCGAAACTGCCGGTGCGCGCGAAGCGCGAAAAGTTACGGGCTCATGTTGACCAGCAACTTCCCGAAATTCTTCCCCGCCAACATCCCGATGAACGCCCCCGGCGCGTTCTCCAATCCTTCCACGACATCCTCCCGATACCGCACGCGCCCATCGCGCAACCACTGCCCCATCTCGCGCACGAACTCGGGATAGAGCGCGATGAAATCGCGCTGGATGAAACCGCGCACGGTGAGATGACGGCTGAGGATCAGGCCCATCAGCTGCGGCACACGATCAGGCCCGGCGGGCGGCGCGGTCTCGTTGTAGTGGGCGACGAGGCCGCACACCGGGATGCGCGCGAAATCGTTGAGCAGGGGCAGCACGGCGTCGAACACCTTGCCGCCGACGTTCTCGAAGTAGACGTCGATGCCGTCCGGGCACGCGGCCGCGAGCTGCTCGGCGAAATCGTCGGCGCGGTGGTCGAGGGCGACGTCGAAGCCGAGCGCGTCGCGGACATGGGCGACCTTGTCCGGGCCACCCGCAATGCCGACGGCGCGCGCGCCGTGGAGTTTCGCGATCTGGCCGACTGTCGCACCGACCGGTCCGCTCGCCGCGGCCACCACGACGGTCTCGCCATGCTGCGGCTTGCCGATCTCGTGCAGACCGGCGTAGGCGGTGAAGCCGGGCATGCCGTGTACGCCGAGCGCGGTCTGCGCCGGCAGTCCGGCGGGATCGAGCTTGCGGCGCAGGGTCTCGCCGTCGACGACGGCGTGGGTCTGCCAGCCGGCATGCGCCAGCACCAGATCGCCGGGCGACCACGCCGGGTGCAGCGACTCGACGACTTCCGAAATCGTGCCGCCGTCCATGACCTCGCCGATCTCGACCGGCGCGGCGTACGAGCGCCCGGCGTTCATGCGGCCGCGCATGTAGGGGTCGAGCGACAGCCAGCGGTTGCGCAGCAGCACCTGGCCGTTGCGCGGCGTGGGGATCTGGAAGGTCTCGACGCGGAAATCGTCGGGCGTCGGCGCGCCCGTCGGACGCGCGGCGAGAACGATACGGGTGGCGGTGGCGTCGCGCATGGGAGCGGCCTGTTCGGTGGGGTGATCTGGATAACGCATTCCGCGCTGCAACGGCGTCAACGCGCGTGCGGACGTCAGCTGGCGCTGGCGCCATCGAGCGCCGCGATGTCGGCCTTCGACAGCAGCAGGGTGCGCGCGGCGGCCAGTTCGCGCAGCTGGCCGATGCTGGTGGCGCTGACGATCGGCGCGGTCACGCCCGGCCGCGCGATCAGCCAGGCCAGCGCCACCTGGGCCACGGTGGCCGCATGCCGGCACGCGACGTCGTCGAGCGCGGCGAGCACGCGCTTGCCGCGCGCATTGAGATACCGCGTCACGACCTGCGCACCGCGTGCGCTGCTCCTGGCGGCGTCGGCCTCGGTGCGGTACTTGCCGCTGAGAAAACCGCTCGCCAGCGAGTAGTAGCCGATCACGCCCAGCCCGTGTGCACGCACCAGCGGTTCCAGCGCGGCTTCGTAACCGGCGCGGTCGACGAGGTTGTATTCGGGCTGCAGGGTCTCGTAGCGCGGCAGGTTGTGGCGCTCGGCCACCTCGAGCGCCTCGGCCAGACGCGGCGCGGTGTAGTTCGACGCGCCGATCGCGCGCACCTTGCCCTGCTCGATCAGCCGCGCGAACGCGCCCAGCGTGTCTTCCAGCGGCACCGACGGATCGTCCTCGTGCGCCTGGTAGAGATCGATGACGTCGGTGCGCAGTCGACGCAACGAGTCCTCGCACGCGGCCTGGATGTTGGCCGGCGACAGGCCCTTGCGCTGCGGCCACTTCGCGACCTTGGTGGCGATGACCACGCGCTGGCGCTTGCCGCTCTTCTTCAGCCACTGCCCGATCAGGGTTTCGGATTCACCGCCCGCATTCCCGTCGACCCAGGCCGAATAGGCATCCGCGGTATCGACGAGATTGAGACCCAACGCGACGCATTCGTCGAGCAGCGCGTGCGTCGTCGCCGCGTCGACGCTCCAGCCGAACACGTTGCCGCCGAACGCCAATGGCGAGACCTTGAGGCCCGAGCGCCCGAGTTCGCGTTCCGACATGTGCCGCTCCTGTGTGCAAACCAATCGCCACAGCATAGGCAGGCCTGCCGCATGCACGACACCACGAAGCACGCAAAGCTGTGTTCCGGCATGCCGTCGCAGGCGCGGCGCGACGGACGGCGACCTTCGCCACACGGCTTGTGGCACCCTTTGCGCCACGTCCGCGTCCGGAGTCCCGCCCATGCAACGCAGCTTGTCGTTCTGCGCCGTCGCCCTGATCGCCCTCGCCGGTTGCGCCAGTGCGCCGCAGGTGCCTGCCGATTCGGCCGCCGATCTCGATGCCACCAACGTCGCCCGCCTCGATGCCGCGCTGGCCGGTGACTGGCGCAGCGCGGAGAACCGCGCACGCGACATGTACCGTCATCCGCGCGAAACCCTGACGTTCTTCGGCGTGCGCCCGGAGCACACCGTCGTGGAGATCACCCCCGGCAGTGGCGCGTGGTATGCGGACATCCTGGCGCCCTACCTGCGCGACAACGGTCGCTACATCGCCGCGATGGTCGACCCGGCCGCGGTGCCCGAGGGCCGCGGCCGCGATTACCAGACCAGCCAGCGCACCGGCCTGCAGGCCCGCTTCGACGCGGTGCCCATGCAGTTCGACCGCGCGCGCATGGTGGCGTTCGATCCCGCCGCGCCGCGCTTCGGCCCGTCGAACTCGGCCGACGTCGTGCTGACGTTCCGCAACGTCCACAACTGGCGTGCGTCCGGCCAGGCCGAGGCGATGTTCAAGGGCTTCTACGACGTGCTGCGTCCGGGCGGCGTGCTGGGCGTGGTCGAGCATCGCGCCAAGGCCGACGTGCCGGCCGACGATCGCAGCGGCTACGTGGGCACCGCGCAGGTCATCGCACTCGCGCAGGCCGCGGGCTTCCGCGTCGATGGCAGCAGCGAGGCCAACGCGAACCCGAAGGACACCCGCGACCATCCCAATGGCGTGTGGATGCTGCCGCCGGCGAACCGCCACGATGCTGCGGACGCGGCGAAGTACACCGCGATCGGCGAAAGCGACCGGATGACGCTGCGGTTCGTGAAGCCCTGAGACGCGTTGACGGGTGATGCGCGCCGGGTGAGGCCTCGGCGCGGGTCGTCTGCGACGACTCGTGCCGTCGTCGCACATGGACCGGTGCCGGCCCGCGCCGCGGGACATGGGGCACTCGGCGCCGCCGCTGCCCCGCCCCGCGGCGCATCCGCCCAGAGTGCAGGTGCCATGCTGATCGCCTTCAACAAGCCCTACGGCGTGCTCTGCCAGTTCACTGACCGCAGCACGCCGCCTCGGCCCACGCTGGCCGGCTTCGGCCTGCCGGCCGATGTCTACGCCGCTGGCCGCCTCGATCACGATAGCGAAGGCCTGCTGCTGCTGACCGACGACGGCCCACTGGCGCACCGCATCACGGACCCGCGCCACAAACTCTCCAAGACCTACCGGGTGCAGGTGGAAGGCGCACCATCGCCGGACCAGCTGCAGGCGCTGCGCGATGGCGTGACGCTCAACGATGGCCCGACCCGACCTGCGCACGCCACACTGCTCGCATCGCCACCCGCGTTGTGGCCACGCGATCCACCCGTGCGCTTCCGCAAGACCGTGCCCGATGCATGGCTGGAACTGACCATTGCCGAGGGCCGCAACCGCCAGGTGCGCCGCATGACCGCAGCGGTGGGTCTGCCCACGCTGCGGCTGGTGCGCGTGGCGATCGGCGACTGGCGGCTGGAGGACCTCCAGCCCGGCGCCTGGCGGGCGTTATAGCGGGACGGACGGGCTTGACCGGCCCCGCAGACGAGCGGCTTTCTGTTAACGTGCCGGGCGGACAGCGCGCGGCTGACGCGTGTCGCCCACTCCCCGTTCGGGGCCACCCCGGGACCCAATGCCGAACTCTGCAAACGCCAGCGGTCGCATCCTCGTCGTCGATGACCAGCCTGCGAACCTGCGTGTCGTCAGTTCGCTGCTGAGCCGTCACGGCTATGAAGTGCAGACGGCGCCCGACGGCGCCGAAGCGCTGGCGATGCTCGAAACGCGCCAGCCCGACCTGCTGCTGCTCGACATGTTGATGCCGAACATGGACGGCTTCGCGCTGCTCGCCGAGATCAAGCAGAACCCGGACCTGCTGCGGCTGCCGGTGGTGTTCCTCACCGTCGCCCAGGACCGCGAGCTGCTGCTGCGCGCGTTCGACGCGGGCGCGGTCGATTACGTCACCAAGCCCTTCATGCCCGAGGAACTGCTCGCGCGCGTCAACGCGCACGTCGGCCTCAAGCAGACCCGCGACCGTCTCGAGCGCATCGCGCGCGAGCGCCAGGAACTGGTGAACCTGGTCGCGCACGATCTGAAGAATCCGCTGTCGAGCATCTGGTTCGCCAGCGACATGCTGGTCAAGAACGAGACCAAGCCCGAGCGCATTCCGCGCTACCACAAGATGATCCACGAGAGCGCCGAAGACGCGCTCGGCTACATCCGGCGCTACCTGGAAACCCAGGACACCTCGCGCAAGGCGGCCGAGGCGCTGCAGACCACCGGCCTGCGCGACGTGCTGGACTGGATCATCGCGCGCTACGCCATCCAGTTCGAGGATCGCGGCGTGCAGCTGCAGGCACGTGCGCCCGACGCGGCGCCGGTCGTCGCGATCGACGGCCTCGTGCTGCGCCAGGTCGCCGAGAACCTGATCACCAACGCGATCAAGTACGCGCCGCAGAGCGACGTCGACATTTCCCTGCGCGGCGGCGGCGTGGGCTTCTGGCAGCTGCTGGTCGAAGACCGCGGCCCCGGAATCCCCCGCGACCAGCAGCACGCGCTGTTCCGGCCGTTCCAGCGGCTCGCGCATGCCGGCAAGGACGATGGCCGCTCCAGTGGTCTGGGGCTGTCGCTGGCCAAGCAGATCATCGTCGACCTCGGCGGCCAGCTCTGGTACGAGGACCGCGAAGGCGGTGGCGCGCGGTTCGTCATCGAGCTGCCGGAGATTCCGGCCGATGCCGAGCCGATCGCGCCGCGCGACGACACGTCCGCGACCTGACGTCGTCGCGCAGCGCGCGACACGCACGGCGACCCACCTCCGGATCGGACGGAGACGCCCGGCCAGCCGCCGGGCCGCCGCGGCGAGTGCGTCGTTCCATCCCTACGTCGCCTGGCCCACGATCAGCACCGCGGGTCTGGCATGACATGGCCGCGCCGCGCGGTCAGTGCATCACGTCGAAACGCCGCCCATAAAAAACGCGGGCCTGGGCCCGCGTCCGGTCGACCTGCGCCCGGCCGCATGGCCAGCGCACGGGTGTCCTGTGGCACTCAGTCGCTGCTGCGCGATGCCGCGGCGCCACGGCGCGCGGTCGTCCGCTTGCGGGCAGGCGCGCGGGTCGGTTCGATCCGACGCGAGCTGCCTTCGACCGCACCAGTCTCCTTGCGCTTCTTGTACTGGCGGGCCGCAACCCAGACCAGGCCGGCGCCAATCGCGGTCGCCGCGAGGATCGCCGGATTACGACGCAGGAAGCCGCCGGCCAGCTTGGTGCCGGTACGCGCGGCGCCGAGCGCGACGCCCGTCTGCAGCCACTTCTCGGCGGAATCGGGAATCGCATGACGCAGGCTGTCGCCTGCCTGGCCGACCAGCGACAGTGCCTTGTCGGACAACGCTTCGAACTTGCTCATGGAATGACCTCGGATGTCCGATGTGGGACGCCGAGTCTTCGTTACCGGCTGTCGATCCGGCGTGAGCGCTGCAGTGCAGCGCGCCTGCCGTTGTGCTGGCGTTCGGTCTGCGTGCGCTTGCGGGACGCTATCCGTCCGCACGTCTCGGGCGGAACGCGGACAGGGCGCCGACGCCCGATCGACGCGGGGCATGCGCTGCCTGGAGTCGCGCGACGGGTCGCCCGCGTGGGTCGTGGATCGCCCGGTCTCGCCATGCCTCGCGGTCGCCGCGGGTCGGGATCGTTGCGCCTCAGGTCCCGCGCGGCTTGGCGCGATGCGTGGCGGGTGCGTTCCAGGGATCGTCCGGCCAGGGGTGCTTCGGATACCGCCCCTTCATTTCCTTGCGCACTTCGGGATAGGTGCGCTCCCAGAAGCCGGCGAGATCACGCGTGACCTGCAGCGGGCGACCCGCCGGCGACAGCAGATGGATCGTCAGCGGCACACGGCCATCGGCGACGGTCGGCGTCTTCGCCAGGCCGAACAGTTCCTGCAGCTTGACCGCGAGCACCGGTGGCGCGGGTGTGCCGTCGGCCTCGATCGCATAGTCGATCGCGCGCGCCATGCCCGACGGCACGGTGATGCGCATCGGGGCGAGACGCTCGAGCTGCTGGCGCTGCGACCAGTCCAGCCGGTGCTGCAAGGCGTCGGCCAGTGCGTTCGCGCCAAGCGCATCGAGCCGGGTGATGCCGTCGAACGCAGGGCGCAACCACGTATCGCGCGTGGCCAGCAGCGCCGCGTCCGAGAGATCCGGCAATGCGAGTTCGGGCATCCACGCGCGTACCGCCCGCACACGCGCCTGCCATTGCCGCAGACCGTCGCGCCATGGCAGCACGTCGAGGCCGAGCGCACCGACCGCATCGCTCAGCGCCTGCGCGGCCTGCGCCGGATCCACGCGGCCATTCGCGCGCGCGTCGAGCACGATGCCGTCGAAGCGGCGCACCCGCTCGCCGACCAGTGCGCGTCGCTCGGCATCCCAGCGCGTTTCGTCGGCATCGGTGAAGCGTTCCGGCGATTGCCGTCGCAGCCGCGCCTCGTCGACCGGCGCGCCGCGCAGCAGCAGGGCGTCCTTGGACTCGTGACGCAGTTCGCTGGCGACGATCCACTGTTCGCCGCGCAGCGTGCTGTCGTCGAACAGCCGCGCCATGCGGCCGTTGCTGAGCGTGTAGCGCGCGTCGTCGCGCGCGTGGCGATGGCCGATGCGATCGGGAAATGCATGGGCGAGCAGATCGCCGAGCACATGCGCCGGTGCCGACGATGGCGGCGCGGCATCGAGCTTCAGGCGCCGTCGCCATTGTTTCGCAGCCGCATCGATCGCGGCGAGCGCGCCGCGTTGTGCATCGGCCGGCGTGCGTCCACTGCGGAACGCCGCCAGCGCCTGCCAGCGCGCGGCGACGCCATCGGAACGCGGCGCACCCGGCAACGGCCGCAGCGGATCGCGCGCTTCCAGCAGCGCACACAGATCGCAGGCCAGTGCGCGTTCGCCGGCATCCGCGCCGGCCAGCAGCATCGCCGCGAGCCGGGGGTGCGTGCCGAGCGCGAGCATGCGACGGCCGGTCTGCGTGAGTGCACCGCGCGCATCCAGCGCATCGAGGCGTTGCAGCAGATCGTGCGCGGCGCCCATCGCGCCCGCGGGTGGCGGGTCCGGAAACGCCAGCGAAGGATCGCCCCAGGCGGCGAGTTCGAGTGCGAGCGCGGCGAGATCGACCTGCGCGATCTCAGGGCGTCGCTGCGGTTCGAGCCGCTGCGATTCCGGCCACAGGCGCAGCGCCACGCCCGACGCGACGCGCCCGGCGCGACCCGCGCGCTGGTCCGCGGACGCCTGCGAGATGGACACGATCTCCAGCCGCGAGAAGCCGCTGTTGGGATCGAAGCGCGGCTCGCGCGCCTGGCCGCTGTCGACGACGATGCGCACGCCCGGCAGCGTGACGCTGCTCTCGGCGACGTTGGTCGCCAGCACCACGCGGCGACGGCCATCGGTCGACGGCTGCAGCACATGCGTCTGCGCGTCGACCGGCAGTTCGCCGTGCAGCACCAGCAACTCGACGTCGCGCGGCAATGCGGCGTCGAGCTGCGCGCGACAGCGTGCGATCTCGCGTTGGCCGGGCAGGAACACCAGCGCGTCGCCGTGCTGCGTCGCCAGCGCGTCGACGAGCACGCGGCGCACCTGGTGTTCGAGCGCCTCGTCGCGTTTCGGCGGCGCATGCGAGACCTCGACCGGGAAGCTGCGGCCCGCGCTCGAGAGCCGCGGCGCATCGAGCCAGGTCGCGATGCGCGCGCCGTCGAGCGTCGCCGACATCACCACCAGCCGCAGGTCTTCGCGCAGGCCGCTCTGCACATCGCGCGCGAGGGCGAGGCCGAGATCGCCGGCGAGATGGCGCTCGTGGAATTCGTCGAACAGCAGCGCGCCGACATCGCCGAGTTCCGGGTCGTCCTGCAGCATCCGCGTCAGGATGCCTTCGGTGACGACCTCGATCCGCGTGCGCGCGCTGATGCGCTGCTCGAACCGGATGCGATAACCGACGAGGCCGCCGACGTCGTCGCCGAGTTGCCGCGCCATGAACGTCGCCGCCGAACGCGCGGCGACGCGTCGCGGTTCCAGCATCACGATCTTCCGGTCGCCCAGCCACGGCGCATCGCGCAGCGCCAGCGGCACCTGCGTGGTCTTGCCCGCGCCCGGCGGCGCTTCGAGCACCAGACGCGGATGCGCGGCGAGGCTGGAGACGATTTCCGGCAACAACGACGTGATGGGAAAGGCGGGAGCGGCGGCGTGCGTCACGGCGCACAGGCTAACGACGTCACGCATCGGCGTCGATGCGCGCGGGCAAGGGTTTGCCCCGGTAGCGACCGTCATCAACGCCCGCCAGAATCGCCGGGTCCCCGTCATCGGATGTCCCATGCACGCTCGCCTGCGCCGTCTTCCGCACGTCCTGCTGCTCTGCGGCCTGTCCGCAAGCGCGCCCGCCGCGTTCGCCGGGGTCTTCATCAACGAGCTGCACTACGACAACAGCGGCGCGGATGTCGGCGAGGCGTTGGAGATCGTCGCGACCGCGGGCGAAAACCTGTCGGGCTACCGCGTGTGGCTCTACAACGGCAGCAACGCGCCGAACGCGGCGACGACTTACGGCAGTGCCTCGGTGCCGGCCGCGCAGACGCGCAGCTGCGGGGCGAGCGTCGGGATCGCCACCGTCACCTGGCCGCGCGACGGCCTGCAGAACGGACCGGGCGACGGCATTGCGCTGGTCGACGCCGCCGGGAACGTCGTGCAGTTCATCAGCTACGAAGGCACGATCGTCGCCGGCAACGGCCCGGCCGCCGGGCGCACCAGCCAGAACCTGCCGGTGTCGGAAAGCGCGACCGCACCGGTCGGTACGTCGCTGCAGCTCACCGGGAGCGGCCGCACGGCCGACGACTTCGACTGGGCACCGTCGTCGACGCAGACCTTCGGTACCTGCAACACCGGCCAGACCTTCGGTGGCGGTGGCGGCGGCGGTGACACCACGCCGCCGTCGATCACCGCGACCACGCCCGTCGGCGGCGCATCCGATTTCCCGGCAGCCGGCGATCTGTCGGTGTCCTTCAGCGAAGCGGTCACGCTCGCCAACGGCGCGTTCGCACTGCAGTGCGCGACCTCGGGCGCGGTGACGCTCGATCACGCGAGCAGCGGCAGCACATTCGCGATCGGCACCGGCACCGCGTTGTACGGCGGGGAGGCCTGCACGCTGACGATCCGCGCGGCGCGTGTGACGGATGCCGCCGGCCTGTCGCCGGCCGCCGACACCACGCTTGCGTTCAACGTCGCCAGCAGCGGCGGCGGCGACAGCGGCGACTACTACGCACGCGTGAACACCAGCAGCCCCGGCCAGCTGCGCTGCTCGCTGCACGACACGATCCGCGGCCACACGTCGTATCCCTACAGCGGCGGCACCACCAACACCTGGACGATCCTTGAGATCGCCGACGAGGATCCGACCGACAGCGGCAAGGTGCTCGACGTCTACCGCAACCGCAGCTACGCCAAGGGCAGCGGCCGCGCAGGCACCGGCAGCGGGCTGACCTACAACCGGGAACACACCTGGCCCAAGTCGCTGGGCTTCCCGTCCACCAGCGGCGACAGGGGCCTGCCGAACGCACCGCATACCGACGCGCACATGCTCTATCTCAGCGATACCGACCACAACTCGGCGCGCGGCAACAAGCTGCTCGCCGACTGCACGGCGTCGGCCAACTGCAGCGAACGCACGACGGAGTCGAACAACGGCGTCGGCGGCGGTACCGGCCTGTTCCCGGGCAACTCCAACTGGACCAACGCCAGCGGCTTCCAGGTCTGGGGCCATCGCAAGGGTGATATCGCACGCGCGGTGCTGTACATGGCGATCCGCTACGAAGGCGGCGCGCATCCGACGACCGGTCAGGGCGAGCCCGACCTCGAGCTGACCGACGACCGCAGCCGCATCGTCTCCACCTCTGCATCGCCGGCCTACATGGGCCTGCTGTCGACGCTGCTCGCCTGGCACCAGGCCGACCCGCCGGACGCCCGCGAACGCACACGCAACGAAGTGGTCTTCAGCTTCCAGGGCAACCGCAATCCCTTCATCGACCAGCCGCAATGGGCCACGCGCGCGCTGTTCGAGAGCACGACGCCGGCGAATTGCCAGTTGTTGAACTAGGCACCGGCATCTCTCCCTTCGGGAGAGGTCGACGCGCGAAGCGCGTTGGGTGAGGGCTCGGCTCTACAGTCGAATCGGGGGCATGCACGGCGGGCTTCGAAGCCCGCCGTCTACAATGCACGCCCCACTTTTTCCCGCAGTCCGCCATGCAGCTGATCGACATCGGCGCCAATCTCACCCACGACAGCTTCGATCATGATCGCGAGGCGGTGCTGCAGCGCGCGCGGGACGCCGGCGTGACGCGCATGGTGATCACCGGCGCGAGCCGCGAGCATTCGCCGAAGGCGCTCGAACTCGCGCAGGCGCATCCGGGGTTCCTGTACGCGACGGCAGGCGTGCACCCGCATCACGCGGTGGAATACACGGCCGAGTGCGATGCGGAGATGCGCGCGCTGCTGGCGCATCCGGAAGTCGTCGCGGTCGGCGAATGCGGACTGGACTACTTCCGTGATTTCTCGCCACGGCCGGCGCAGCGCAAGGCCTTCGAGCGGCAACTGCAGATCGCCGTCGACACCGGCAAGCCGCTGTTCCTGCACCAGCGCGATGCGCATGACGATTTCGTCGCGATCATGCGCGAGTTCGAGGGCCGGATCGGCCCGGCGGTCGTGCACTGCTTCACCGCCGGCCAGCGCGAGCTGTTCGAATGCCTCGACCATGACTGGCACATCGGCATCACCGGCTGGCTGTGCGACGAGCGCCGCGGCCAGCATCTGCGCGAGCTGGTGCCCAACATCCCGGCCAACCGTCTGATGGTCGAAACGGATGCGCCGTACCTGCTGCCGCGCACGCTCAAGCCGCTGCCGAGGGACCGTCGCAACGAGCCGGCGTTCCTGCCGCACATCGCCGAAGAACTCGCACGTGATCGCGGCGAGGATGTCGCGGTCACCGCCGACGCGACGACGGCGACAGCCGCTGCGTTTTTCCGTTTGCCGTAAAGCGCCGGATCAGAACCCGGACGGCATCAACAGCAGCAGTCCTGCACCCAGCGCGATGCGATAGATCGCGAAGCCCGTGAATCGGTGGCGCTTGATATAGCCGAGCAGCCACTTCACGACAATGAAGCCGGTGACCATCGCCGCGACGAACGCGATCGCGACATCGCCCCAGGCTTCCTCGCCCAGACCCTGGTCCATCCACAGTTCCAGGAACGCGTACGCGCTGGCGGCGAACATCGTCGGAATGCCGACCAGGAACGCGAACTCGGCCGCGGCCGAGCGTCGGCTCAGGCCCAGCAGCATCGCGAGGAAGATCGTCGTCGCCGAGCGCGAGGTGCCGGGGAACACGCCCGCGACCACCTGCGCCAGGCCGACCGCGACCGCGACCGTCCAGGTCACGTGGGCGTTGTCGCCGCGCTTCTCGGCAAAGTATTCGGCCACCAGCATCCAGATGCCGCCGATGATCAGCGCCCAGGCGACCGGCGTGACGGTCTCGGGCAGCTCCCAGCCGGCCATGCGCACCGGCAGGCCGACCAGCGCGGTGACCAGGAACGCGACCGCGATCTTCATCGAGTAATCGCGGTGTTCGCGGTTGCCCAGTCCCGTCGTCAGTTGCCAGACGCGCTGGCGGAACACCAGCAGGGTCGCGACGATGGCGCCGGCCTGGATGACGATGTTGAAGAAGTCCGAGCGCGCGCCCAGCCAGTGCTGGGCGATCAGCAGGTGGCCGGTGCTGGAGACGGGCAGGAATTCGGTGAGCCCCTCGATGATGCCGAGAAGCAGGGCGGAGATCGGATCGGACACGGCAAATACACGAAGCGGGGGCAAGCCCGCGAGGATACCGGTCGGGGATGCCGGCGCGAACCCGCGCCGCCGCCGCGGTCAGTCGCGGGCGGTGGCCGCCGACTGCTTGAGTTCGCGGTAACGCGCCAGCGCGGCCTGCAGATCGCCGCCCAGCGCGGCCTGTTCGACCAGCTGCTGGTCGAGGATCGCCAGCTGCCGCTGCAGGTCGGTGTGCTGGCTGCGGATGCTGTCGACCAGCGGCGTGGCGACGGCCTGCCCCGCCAGTTCCCGCTCGCCGGCCTGGCGCAGCAGCGACAGCAGGCTGTTGCGCAGGTTGTCCACGCCCATGCGCGAGGTCTTGAGCGCTTCGTCCACCAGCACGATGCGCTCACCGTAGGCGCGGCGCAGGTCGGCTTCGGTGGCATAGGACTCGACCATCGCCAGTTCCTGCCGCTGCCGCAGGGCGGCCGCGTCGGCGTCGCGCTTGGCCTGCTGCGCGGCGGCTGCGGCCGCGCTGCGTTCGTCGGCGGTCAGCGCACGGCTCACGTGCGCGGTGGCCATGCCGCTGCGGGCGCTGATCTCGGTGCGCTCGGCATCGACCGCCGATGCCGGCAGGGCATCGCCGCAGACGCGGCGGCCGCCTTCGTTCCAGCAGTAGACCTTGCGGTCGTCCGTGGGCTTCTGCGCCGGGGCGCCGGTTGCCAGGCAGGCCAGCAGCAGGCCGCCCATCAGTCGGTTGGAAAGGTGCATGTCGTCCGTCCCCCTGACGGCCCCAAGCGTTGAATCAACGTGCGGTATCGCTGCCATGTCGAGCCCGGTAGGCGAGCAGGCGGTCGCGTTCCGCGGCCAGTGTCGCGCTCTGCCCGACAAATGCAAGCAGATCGGACAGTCCGGCGATCGCCACCACGGGCACGTTCTGCTCGCGCGCGACGCGCTGCGCGGCCGACTCCCCATTGTCCTCGGCCACGCGTTCCTGGCGGTCGAGGGCGATGACGATGCCCGCCACGGTGCCGCCGCCGTCGGCGATCTGGCCCAGGGCTTCACGGATCGCGGTACCGGCGGTGATCACGTCGTCGACGATCAGCACGCGGCGTCCGGCCAGCGGCGCGCCGATCAGCAGGCCGCCTTCGCCGTGCGCCTTGGCTTCCTTGCGGTTGAACGCGACCGGCAGGTCGCGGCCGCGGCGCGCGTATTCGCAGGCCAGCGCGGTCGCCAGCGGAATGCCCTTGTAGGCCGGGCCGAACAGCAGGTCGAACTCGACCCCGGCCGCGTCCAGCGCATCGGCGTAACAGCCGGCCAGCGTGGCGATGGCGACGCCGGAATCGAAGCGCCCGGCGTTGAAGAAGTACGGACTGACGCGGCCGGACTTCAGCGTGAACTCGCCGAAGCGCAGCGCGTCGGCCTCGAGGGCGAGCTGCAGGAAACGGGTGCGATGGTCGGTCATGGCGCCCATTGTCCCACGCCGAGTGCGCGCAGCATCAGGTGCTGCGGGCCGCCGCGACCGCCGCGCATGATCTCGCCGCTGTCGACGAAGCCGGCGCGCCGGTAGAGCTGCAGCGCGCTGGTGTTGGCCGCATGCACGTTCAGCGCCAGCAGCACGCGTTCGGGATGTCGCAAGGCCAGGTCCGCGCAGCACGCCGCGAGCGTCGGCAGCCCGAGGCCGCGGCCCTGCCAGGCCACGTCCAGCGCGAACGCCCGCAGCGTGGCGGTGCGCCGGTCGACGCTCTGCCTGCCGAAGGTCGCAGTCGGATAGTCGAGACGGTAGAAACCGATGACGGTGTCGCCCAGCACCACCACCATCGCGTCGCTGTCGGGCGCCGCCATCGCGTTGTCGACGTTGAAGGCGATGTCGCCGGCGTAGACGGCCTGGGTCGCGGTGAGCACAAGACGGCGCGCGGCCTCGGCCTGTGCGGTCGACGCCAATACCACGCAAGGCAGCAGACCCGACGACATGCGCGGAGCATACGCCCTGCAGGGGGCCGGACACGCGGCACGAATCCGGTAGGCTTGGCGCCGGTCCACGTGCTCCGGGTCTGCATGAAAATCGTCAGCTTCAACGCCAATGGCGTGCGCTCCGCCGCGAAAAAGGGCTTCTTCGACTGGTTCGTCGCCCAGGACGCCGACGTGCTGTGCATGCAGGAAACCAAGGCGCAGGAACACCAGCTGGCCGGCGAATCGGGTCTGCACGCGGACTTCCTGCCCGAGGGCTACAAGGCCTGGTTCCGCGACGCGACGACCAAGAAGGGCTACAGCGGCGTGGCGATCTACGCGCGGCGCGAGCCCGACGAGATCCGCACGTCGCTCGGCTGGGCGCCGTTCGACGAGGAAGGCCGCTACATCGAGGCGCGCTTCGGCAACCTCAGCGTGGTGTCGTTCTACATCCCGTCCGGCTCCTCGGGCGATCTGCGCCAGGGCTTCAAGTTCGAGGTCATGGACTGGCTCAAACCCATCCTCGACGACTGGCTGGCCAGCGGCCGCGACTACGTGCTGTGCGGCGACTGGAACATCGTGCGCGCGCGTCACGACATCAAGAACTGGACCAGCAACCAGAAGAATTCCGGCTGCACGCCGCCCGAGCGCGCCTGGCTCAACGGCATGATCGGCGACGCCAGCGGCGACGGCCTGGTCGAGCCGCCCGCAACCGGCTGGCTCGATGCGCTGCGCGTGCTGCGGCCCGACGCGCCCGAATACACCTGGTGGAGCAACCGCGGCGCCGCGCGCGCCAACAACGTCGGGTGGCGGATCGACTACCAGTTCATCACGCCGTCGCTGCGCGACCGCGTGCGCGCGGTCGATGTGCATCCCGAGCCGCGCTTCTCCGACCACGCGCCGCTCGTCGTGGATTACCGCGCGTGAGCACGCCGGCAGGCGACGGCGCCCAGGCGCCGGTGTCCTACAAGGGCTGGCGCGGCATCCGGCGCGCATTCGCCACGCCGTCGGCGATGACGATGCTGTTCCTCGGCCTCGGCAGCGGCCTGCCGTTCCTGCTGATCGCCTCGCAGACCCTGTCGACGCGCCTGCGCGACGTGGGGCTGGATCTGGGCAGCATCGGCCTGATCAGTCTGGCGAGCTTCTTCTACCTGCTGAAGTTCCTGTGGGCGCCGCTGATCGACCGCTACGCGTTTCCGCTGACCGCGTTCCTCGGCCGCCGCCGCTCCTGGCTGCTGGCGTCGCAGCTCGTGGTGATGCTGGCACTCGTGGCGCTGGCCTTCACCCGGCCGGATCTCGGCGTCGGCCCGCTGGTCGGCTGGGTGCTGCTGGCCTCGTTCGCAGGCGCGACCCAGGATTCCGTCGTCGACGCCTACCGTATCGAAGTGGCACCGGCGAACGCGCAGGCGGCGCTCGCGGCGACCTACACGCTGGGCTACCGCTTCGGCCTGATCCTGGCCGGCGCCGGGGCGCTGTACCTCGCCGAATACCGCGACTGGATCTGGGCCTATCTGGCGATGGCGTCGCTGATGGTGCTGCCGATCGCGACGACGCTGCTGTGCCGGGAGCCTGTGGCGCCGGAATCGACGGTCGTGCGGCGGATCGATTTCATCGGCGCGTTCTGGCAGCCGTTCTCGAGTTTCTTCACCGGCAACGGTGTGGCGCTGGGCCTGGGACTGCTGCTGTTCGTCGGCCTGTTCAAGTTCCCCGACCAGGTGATCGGGGTGATGTCGGGGCCGTTCTATCTCGACTCGGGCTACACCAAGGCCGACATCGCCACGGTGTCGAAACTCTTCGGTGTGTGGATGGGCATCGCCGGTGCGTTCGCCGGCGGTTTCGCGGTCGCGGCGTTCGGGTTCCGTCGCATGCTGCTGGTGGCGTCGATCGGCGTCGCGCTGTCGAATCTGGCCTTCCTGCTGATGGCGCAGCACCCGGGCCAGATCTGGGCGTTCTATGCGGCGATCAGCGCCGACAACCTGTTCCAGGGCTTCGCCGGCGTGGTGCTGATCGCGTTCATGTCGTCGCTGACCGACCGCAACTTCACCGCGACGCAGTTCGCGTTGCTGGTGTCGCTGGCCAACCTGCCCGGCAAATTCGCCGGCGGTGTCTCGGGTTATGTGGTGCAGGCCACCTCCTACAGCACGTTCTTCATCTTCAGCGCCCTGACCGTGGTGCCGACCCTGCTCTTGCTCGCGTGGCTCTGGCGGTTTATCAAGGAGGCTTCGCCGCAGGACGCGGCTGCCGGGAATGTCGCGTCATGACCGAAGTCGTACTCAGGGATCTCGACCCCGCGCTGCTCGAGCGCATCAACGCCTACGCCGACACGCAGGGCTGGGGCCAGGCGCGCACGCTGCGGTTCCTGCTCGAGCAGGGGTTGCGCGCGAGCATCGGCGACGAGCGCTCGACCTTCGATCCGGCCGAAGACGGCGTGCTGGCCGCGGCGATCGGCGCGCTGGAACAGATTCCCGACGACACCTTCGCGCTGATCGGGCGTGGCGCCGGTCAGCCCAGCGCCAGCTGACGCGCCAGCCGCCCTGCAGGCGCGCGCGTGCGCGCGGTGCCGTCATTGCGGGAAAGCGCCTGGCGCGCAATCGCGCTCCTGCAGAATCATCGGCGCGATGTCCCGCCGGACGGCTCAGGCCGGATGCACGACCCCGAGCACGCGCGGTCCCGCCGCGCCGGTGACCGATGGCAGATTGCCGGGGCGCCCGAGCACGGCCTGCCGCGCCAGCCACGCGAAGCCCATCGCCTCGACGTGATCCGGATCGAGCCCGTGCGCGGCGCTCGATTCCACGACTACACCCGGCAGCGCCGCGCCCAGCGCGCGCATCAGGGCGCCGTTGTGCACACCCCCGCCGCAGGCGATGACCCGCGCGGTACCCGGCTGGGTCGCCTGCAGGGCGTCGACGATGGTCGCCACGCTGAGCGCGAGCAGCGTCGCCTGGATATCGGCGACCGACTCGCCGCCAGTCAGCGCGGCCTCGACCCAGTCGAGATGGAACTGGTCGCGCCCGGTGGATTTGGGCGGCGGCGCGGCGAACCACGGGTCCGCCCGCAGCCGCGCGAGCAGCGCACGATCGACGCGGCCACGCGCTGCCATCGCGCCATCGCGGTCGAAGGCCTCGCCGGTGTGGCGCAGACACCACGCATCCATCAGTCCGTTGGCCGGGCCCGTGTCGAAACCGCGGACCGGGCCGCCGTCGCCGGGCAGCAGGGTCAGGTTGGCGATCCCGCCGAGGTTGAGCACCGCGCGAGGCTCGCCGGCCCGCGACAGCAGCGCCGCGTGCAGCGCCGGCAACAAGGGCGCGCCGTGTCCGCCGGCGGCGACGTCGCGGCGACGGAAGTCGGCGACCGTGGCCACGCCGGTGCGTTCGGCGATGCGCGCGCCGTCGCCGAGCTGCAGGGTGAACGGCGCACGGCCGTCGCCATCGCGTCCGTAGGGGCGATGCCGCAGCGTCTGGCCATGCGACCCGAGCGCGGTGATCTCCGCGGCGGTGAGTCCGGCATCGGCGATCGCCGCCAGCGCGGCATCGGCGAACGCATCGGCGATCAGCACATCGAGTTCGCCGACATCGTCGAGGGTCAGCGTCGCCGCCTGCTGGCCGAGCGCGACGAGCCGCGCGCGCAGTGCGGGATCCCAAGGATAGGTCGCCCCGAAGCGCAGCGCGGCATCGAGCGTGCCGTCGGGGCGGTCGTCGAAGCGGACGATGGCGGCATCGATGCCGTCGGCGCTGGTGCCCGAGATCAGGCCGAGGAACAGGTCGGACATGGCGTCAGCGTCGGACGGGAAAGGGAGGCCAAACGAAACGCCCGGCCGGAGCCGGGCGTTGTCGGGGATCAGCCGCGGCCGTGACCGGGCCGTGCGGCGTTGGCGACCTGCCGGTCGGGATCCGGCTTGGCAGGCACCTGTGCGTAGATCACGTCTTCGACCTCGCGGATGCGTGCGAGCGCCGGACCGGTCTGCTGGCGGAACTGCGCCAGCGCGGTGCCGCGCAGCGGATCCGGCTCGGGCATGGTGTGCTGCAGCGGGTTGCGATGCGCACCGTTGACGCGGAATTCGTAATGCAGATGCGGGCCGGTCGACAGGCCGGTGGTGCCGACGTAGCCGATCACGGTGCCCTGGGCGACGCGCTGGCCTTGGCGGATGTTGCCGAAGCGCGACATGTGCGCGTACAGCGTGGTGTGGCCGCGGCCGTGGTCGAGCACCACGGTATTGCCGTAACCGCCCTGCACGCCGCGGAACTGCACGCGCGCATCGCCGGCGGCCATGATCGGCGTGCCGGTCGGCGCGGCATAGTCGACGCCCTTGTGCATACGCGAGGTGCCGAGCACCGGATGGCGCCGGCTGCCGAACCGCGAGCTCAGGCGCGCGTACTGGATCGGCATGCGGATGAAGCTCTTCTTCAGCGGACGGCCTTCGGCGTTGTAGTACTCGGCCTTGCCGTCCTGCTCGTAGCGGAACGCGCTGAAGGGCTTGCCCTTGGCGGTGAAGACGGCCGCCTGCACCGGGCCGCTGCGGATCAGCTCGCCTTCGCGCCAGACCTGCTCGACGACGACGCTGAAGCGGTCGTTCTGGGTGACGTCGGTGTTGAAGTCGATGTCGTACTTGAAGACTTCGTCGGTCAGCGTGTTGATGTTGGCGCCCGACAGGCCCAGCTTGCGCGCCGAGTGGAACAGCGAGCGGCCCACTTCGCCGCTGATGACCACGTTGCGGATCTCGACCGGGCGTTCGACGACCTCTTCGCGGACGGTGTCGCCGGCCAGGCTCAGTTCGACGCGTTCGGTATCGCTGCGGTCGTAGCGCAGCTTGTTGAGCGTGCCGTCGGCGCCGAGGTCGAAGCCCAGCTCGGTGCCCGGACGCATGCGCGTCAGCTTGGCCTTGGCATCGGGCAGTTCGAGGATGCGGTGCATCGTCGAGGCCGGCAGGTCGAGGTCGGAGAAGATCGAGCCCAGCGTCTGGCCGCGTTCGACGGTGACCAGCTGCCAGTTGTCGTGGGTCTGCTGCGCGGTGCGCTGGGCGGCGGTGAGCGGCGGCAGCGCCAGCGACATCGTCACCAGGTCATGCTGCGGCTCGGCATCGCCGCGCATCGCCTGGGAGACGCCGGGCACCAGCGCCACCACCAGCACACCGAGCGTGGCGAAGAGGCTGGCATGGCCCCAGTCGCGGCGCGTCCAGCGCCCGGGATACAGCCGCAGGCGCGAGGCCTGTTCCTGTTGCCGGTTCCGGGCCGCAGCCTGCAGGTTGTCGTGGAGCACCTGCTGGTGGTGCGCGTCGGCCTGGGGCGGCGGGACGGAAGTCGTCATCGTAGGCGGGTCCGGATGGCGTGAACGGCGTGTCAGCGGGGTAACATAGAGACGTGAGGTCCATGCGTCAAATGCCTGACCGGACTCGGATTTTTGCCTGACCGCCCGGATAACGAAGCCTTAACCGGGCGTGTCCGCATTCACTTTCCAGCTTCCAGGAGATTCCCGCGCCGATGTCCCTGCAGCCCGCCACCGCCCCCCTCGACCTGATCGCCCGCGGCACGGACGAGATCCTCAAGCGCGACGACCTCGAAGCGCGCCTGAAACTGGGCCGCCCGCTGCGGATCAAGGCCGGCTTCGATCCCACGGCGCCGGACCTGCACCTGGGCCACACGGTGCTGCTGAACAAGCTGCGCCAGTTCCAGGACCTCGGCCACCAAGTGATCTTCCTGATCGGCGACTTCACCGGGATGATCGGCGACCCCTCCGGCAAGAGCGCGACCCGCAAGTCGCTGTCGCGCGAGGACGTGCTGGCCAACGCCGAGACCTACAAGGCGCAGGTGTTCAAGGTGCTGGACGAGGCGAAGACCGAGGTCCGCTTCAATTCCGAGTGGTTCGGCGCGATGGGCGCGGCCGACATGATCCGTCTGGCGTCCTCGCACACCGTGGCGCGGATGCTCGAGCGCGACGATTTCGCCAAGCGCTACGCCGGCCAGCAGCCGATCGCGATCCACGAGTTCCTCTACCCGCTGGTCCAGGGTTACGACTCGGTGGCGCTGCAGGCCGACGTCGAATGCGGCGGCACCGACCAGAAGTTCAACCTGCTGATGGGCCGCGGCCTGCAGGAAAGCCATGGCCAGGCGCCGCAGATCGTGCTGACGATGCCGCTGCTGGTCGGGCTCGACGGCGTCAACAAGATGGGCAAGTCGCTCGGCAACTACATCGGCGTGACCGAGCCGGCGATCGACATGGTCAACAAGACCATGAAGATCGGCGATGCGCTGATGTGGGACTGGATCGAGCTGCTGAGTTTCGAGATCGGCATCGACGAGGCGAAAGCGCTGAAGGCCGAGGTCGAGGCCGGCACGCTGAATCCGCGCGATGTGAAACTGCGCCTGGCGCGCGAACTCGCCACGCGCTTCCACGACGCCGACGCGGCCGAGCTCGCGATCCGCGGCTGGCAGGTTGCGATCTCCGGCGAAGGCGATGTGTCGCTGCTGCCGCTGCAGGACGTGACCGTGCCGGCCGAGGGCCTGCGTATCGGCGCGCTGTTGACGGCCGCCGGAATCACGCCGAGCAATTCGGAAGCGAGCCGCAAGCTGAAAGAGCGCGCGGTCAAGGTCGACGGCGCGGTGATCGAGGACGCCGCTCTGGAATTCAAGCCGGGCTTCGAAGGCGTGCTGCAGGTCGGCAAGCGCAATTTCGCGCGCGTCAGACTCGTCGCAGGCTGAGCTCTGCTCCTCCGCGCATGCGGCGCGATTAGTGTCGTGTCTCAGCTGATTCTGGACACGCCGCAATCCACTCCTTCCCCCGCGTGCGGGGGAAGGTTGGGATGGGGGCAAGCTCGACGTACCAAGGTAATTGACGGAGCGCGGACGACCTGCCGCATCTGCGCGCCCTGTCTCGCCGCAACCTGACGCCTTGCCCCCACCCAACCCTCCCCCGTAAACGGGGGAGGGCTTCAAGCGTCACTTCGCCGGCGTCGCCCGCGCCGCATCACTCGTCACCCGACGCGCGCTGAACTCGCTGTCCGAATCCCATGCCGGCCAATCCTCGCCATTGGCCAGCGTGTACGCGAGGCGATAGACCGTGCGGGTGTCGGCGGTCGGGCCGGCCATGTCCCAGCTGTCGTCGAACGCGTCGCCGGGCTGGTGGTAGCGCTCGGCGAAATAGTCGGCGCGTGCGGCGGTGCCGCCGGCGACGCCGCCGTCGAGCTGGTCCATGCCGGGGCCGATCGTGATCGCCGGCACGCCGGCCTGGGCGAATGCGAAATGGTCGGCGCGGTAGAACAGGCCGGCTTCGAGATTCGGATCCGGCGACCAGCCGCGGCCATCGACCGCAGCGGCCGTGGCGAGATCGCCTTCCAGCGACACGCGGCCCTTGCCCCAGGACGAGATGTCGCGCGTCTCGCCGTCCGGACTCCACATTTCCATGTTGAGCACCGCCGCCGTGGTCTCCAGCGGGCGCAGCGGGTTGGCGGCGTAATAGGTGGCGCCGAGCAGGCCGTTCTCCTCCGCAGTCAGCGCGATGAACTGCAGCGTGCGCGCGGGGCGCGGACCGGCGGCGAAGACGCGGGCGAGTTCGATCATCGAGGCGATCGCGGTGGCGTTGTCGACCGCGCCGTTGATGATCGCGTCGCCGCTGTCGTCGGGTGCGCCGACGCCGAAGCTGTCCCAGTGTCCGGACAGGATCACCGTCTCGTCGGGCCGCGACGCGCCGGGCAGCACGCCGACGACGTTGTGGCTGGTCACGCGGTCGCGCTTGACCTTGAACGCGATGTCGAGCGTGGCATCGCCGAGAGCGCCGCCCTTGAAGCCCTGGATCTGCGCACGACGCTTCTCGGCATCGAAGTCGAGGCCGGCATCGGTGAACAGCTGCTGCGCGACCTCACGCGTCATCCAGCCGCGCATCGGCAGGTGATGCGTCTCGGCGTTGTCGCGAACGATGTCGTACTGCGGGCCGGCGCGGCCGTTGCGCACCGTCGCCCACGGATACGAGGCCGGTTCGGTCTCGTGCACGATCAGCACGCCGGCGGCGCCGCGCTTCGCCGCTTCCTCGTACTTGTAGGTCCAGCGGCCGTACCAGGTCAGCGCGCGACCGCCGAACTTGCCGGGCGTGTCGCGTTCGAAATCCGGATCGTTGATCAGCACCACGACCACCTTGCCGGCGACGTCGAGACCCGCGTAGTCGTCCCAGTCGAGTTCCGGCGCGGTGATGCCGTAGCCGGCGAACACCAGCGGCGTGCCCGACAGATCGACGCCCGTGCCCGGACGCAGGGTTTCGACCGCGATGTCGTCGCCATTGGCCAGCGCGCGCGTGGCACCGCCGACGTGCAGCTGCGCGGTCACCGGACCCTCGATGACGCTGCGCTCCAGCGTGACCGCCTGGGTCCAGCCGCCGGCGTCGCCGCCCGGTTCCAGGCCGGCTTCCACGAACTGCGCGCTGATGTAGTCGACCGTCTTGCGCTCGCCTTCGGTGGTCGGCGCTCGGCCCTCGAATGCATCCGAGGCCAGCACCGACAGGTGCCGGGCGAGGTGGTCGGCCTGGATACCGCCGCCGGGGATGCCGGTGCCCACGGGCGCCGTGTCGGACGCGGCGGCAGCGGGCGGCGCCGAGGTGCACGCGGCGAGCAGCAGGGCGCAGGCGAGGGCAGTCAGGCGAGGCGATCGGGACATCGGCGGATCCGTGAACGAGGTGTCGGCCATGATGCCGCAAGTGGCCGAGGGCGCCGCCGATTGGCTACAGTGACCGCCGGTTCCCCCCTCCAGGAGCACTCCATGATCCGTCGTTTCCGCCATGCGCCGCCGTCTCTGCTGGGCGTCGCGCTCGTGCCGCTGCTGGCCCTGGCGGCCTGCTCGCCCGCGCCTGAAGAAGGCTTCGAAGAAGAAGCGCCCGCTGCGACCGCGGCCGATGCCGATACCGGTGCCGGCACTGCGATCGAAACCGAAACCGCGCAGGCCGAGATCGGCGACACGCCCGATGCCGCCGCGCCGCCGGCCGACATGCCGGGCGAGACACCCTGCGACACCGAGGCGGTGCAGAGCCTGATCGGTACCCAGGGCAGCGAGACGGTCTATGCCAAGGCCGTGCAGGATTCCGGTGCGAAGTCGCACCGCGCGCTGGGCCCGAACGACATGGCGACGATGGATTTCCGTCCCGACCGGTTGAACATCGATCTCGACGCAAACGGCAAGATCACCGGCTTCCGCTGCGGCTGATCCGCGCCGTCCGCTGCGCACACCAGAACGCCCGGCTTCGCGCCGGGCGTTCTGTGTTCCGGGCCATGCATCCGCGAAGGAGGTCGATCAGCGATCGTCGCGCGTGCGCCTGAAATCCACCGGCTGGCCATCGCGTTCGCTGCTCCAGCGGCCGCTGGCCTCGCGCTCGCAATCGCGCGAGACCGGTTCGCCCGGTCGGTCCGGGCGGCTCATGCACAGCGGATTGGCGTCGACCGCGGCGGTGTTGTCGCGGTATGCGTAGGACCCGCAGCCGCCAAGCAGCAGCGCCGCGCCGGCGATGAGCGGAATACGCATGTGTCTCTCCGTCCCGATGGAGCGTCGACCGTCGCAGATCACCGACCGCGTCGCAAACGCGCTTCAGCGGCGGCTGGCGACGAGGCGGGTGACGTCCATGGCGAGTTGCTCGACGGCGTTGCCGAAATCGCCATGGCCGCCATCGGCGTAGGCGGCGCGACCGCTCGACAACGTGTCGGCGATGCCGCCGGCGATGTCGCGCGCCTGCCCGAGCTGGCCGCCGAGCGCACGGTCGATCGTCGACGCCGCCTCGGCAGCGCTCGAGAAGTCCCCGCGCGTGACGCCATCGAACAGCCCGCGCGCGGCCGACTGCACATCGGTCAGCGATCGCGCGATCGCGCCGATGTCGCCGACGTCCGGCGCGCGACCGTTGGTCAGTGCGCCGCTGGCGAGCCCGGCGAGCGCGTCCTGCACCGACACGTTCGCACCGGGAATGCGACCCGCGAACTGGTCGAGCGCCAGGTTCGCCAAGGGCTGCATGCCGGCCGGCAGGTTGGCGGCGATCGCGCCGCGCGCGGCTTCGGTCAGGCTGCCGCCGACGAGACCGTTGACCACGCCCATGACCGCGCCCGGCAGGCCGCCGGTGAGCATGCCGACGACCGCAGCACCGACGATGCCCTGCAGATCTTTCGCATCGATGCCCAGCGCGTTCGCCAGGCCGTCGAGCGCGTTGTCGAGTCCGAGCGCGTCGGTCGCAGTTCCGAGCGCGGTGCCGATTGCGGCACTCAGCGAATCGACCGCGACATCGACCGCGCTGCCGAGTGCATCGGCGGCCGCGCCGAGTGCATCGCTGGCCGAAGCGGCTGTATCCGCGCCACTGCTGCGTCCACCATTGCCGACGCCGCCTGCGCCGTCGCTGCCATCGCTCATGGGGTGCTCCGTCGATCGGTTCGAGTCACCCCGACTCTAGGCGTGCACCGCCGCCGCGCCAGCTGGTGGGAACCCGAGGTCAGGAGATGGGACCGCGACGTGCATCACGGTTCGAGGCCGCTCCCAGGCGCTCAGCGCCCCGTCTTCAACGCATCGAGAATGCGCACGCCGGCGCGGCCGTCGTCGGGCGTCAGGCCGATGCGCCGCTGCTCGGCCTGGATCGCACGTCGCGTCGCCGTGCCGATCATGCCGTCGACCTCGCCGATCGCATGGCCACGCGCGAGCAGCAGCGTCTGCAGTTCACGACGCTGCGCACGCGACAGGCCCGGATCGTCGGTCGGCCATGGCGTCTGCAGGCCGCTGCCGCCACGTAGGCGATCGGCCAGCGTCGCGATCGCCAGCGCGTAGCTCTCGGCGGCGTTGTAGCTGTAGATCGCGTCGTAGTTGCTGAAGACCATGAAGGCCGGGCCTTTGACCCCGGTCGGCACGAGGATCGCGGCCGGCGTGCTGCCGGCCGGCAGTGCGCCGCCGTCGACACGCGTGATGCCGCGCGCGGTCCAGTCGGCGACGGTCCGGCGACTGGTGCGGCCGGCCTGCGCGGCGTCGAAGCCGGCCGGCAGTGTGACCTCGTACCCCCAGGGCTGGCCCGACTTCCAGCCCGCGCGCGAACGCTTGAGGTAGTTCGCCGTCGACGCCAGCGCATCGGGAATGCTGTCGACCAGATCGCGGCGGCCGTCGCCGTCGAAATCGACCGCGATGCGCGCATAGGTGCTGGGCATGAACTGCGTATGCCCGAACGCGCCGGCCCAGGAGCCGGTGGTGTCGCGGTTGCGCAGGTCGCCGTCGTGCATCAGCTTGAGCAGGGCGACGAACTCGCTGCGGAAGAACGGCTGGCGGCGCCCGTTGCAGGCCAATGTCGCCAGCGACACGCGCAGCGGCCGCTTGCCGGCGATGCGGCCGTAATCGCTCTCCACGCCCCAGATCGCGACCACGGTTTCGGCATCGACCCCGTACTGCGCGGCGACGCGATCGAGCAGCGCGCGGTGCTCGACCAGGCGCGCGCGGCCATCTGCCACGCGTTCGTCGTCGACCAGGCCGGCGAGGTAATCCCACAGCGGCGTGGTGAATTCGGGCTGCGAATCGAGCAGCGGCAGCACGGTCATGTCCGGCGTCACGTCGGCAAGCGCGTCGAACGCCGCCTGCGGAATACCGGCCTTGGCCGCGTCGCTGCGGATGCCGGTGATGCAGCGCGCGAACGCGGCGGCGTCGTAGGCCGGGGCCGCCGCAGGCGCGGGGGTCGTGGCGGTCTGCGCGGCCGCCGTGCCTGCGCAGAGCAGCAGACCGGTCAGCGCGAGACGCGCGGGCTTGGAAACACGGTGCGTCGGGAGACGGGACATACGGGCGGCCTGCACGTGCGGGGCGCCCACTGTGCACGAGCCGGTGTGGCCGGCGCATCTCCGACGCGGCGCCGGTTTCACGGTGCGCTCAGCCGACGTCGCCGTCGACGTAGACCCAGCGTCCGGCCTCGCGCACGAAGCGGCTGCGCTCGCGCATGCGCACCACGCTGCCGCCGCCCATGCGGTACTTCGCGACGAACGCGACTTCCGCGTGGTCGGCATCGAGGACGTCGTGCGCCTTGATATCGAGGCCGAGCCACACCGGTTGCGGATCGTCGAAGCCGAGATTGTCCGGACGTGTTGACGCGTGCCAGCTCGCGCGCAGGTAATCCGCGTCGCGCTGCACATAGGCGACGTAACGCGAACGCATCAGCGCTTCGGCGTCCGGCGCGGCCGCGCCGTCGTGCAGCGGCTTGCAGCAGTCGGCGTAGGGGCGGGCGCGGCCGCAGGGACAGGGCGCGGTGGATTCGATCGGGAGGGTCGACATGGCGCCAGTGTGCGGCGGCGACCGGATGCCGCCAAGCTGGAACGGCCGTGCAGCAGCGCGTGGTCGGAAGCGCGGCAGCGCGCGTGCGGGCCGCGTTGCGCCGTTCCCGGTCAGACCCAGCCGCGGGCCGCGAGCGACACCGCGGCGCCGTCGCCGACGACGAAATGATCGAGCAGTCGCACGTCCACCAGCGACAGCGCCTGCTTGAGCTGCGCGGTGACGGCGCGGTCGGCGGCGCTGGATTCGCGGCTGCCGCTGGGGTGGTTGTGGCCCACGATCACCGCCGCCGCGTTGTGCGCCAGCGCGCGCCGCACGACTTCGCGCGGATGCACTTCGGCGCCGTCGATGGTGCCGCGGAACAGCTCCTCGAACGCGAGTGCGCGGTGGCGCGTGTCGAGGAACAGCACCGCGAACACCTCGTGGGCGAAACCGCGCAGACGCTGCGAGAAATAGCGACCCGCGGCCGCCGGGTCGGTCATGGCCTCGCCGCGGGCGAGATCGGCGGCGAGCACGCGGTTGCCGAGTTCGAGCGCGGCCGTCAGCGCGCAGGCGCGTGCGGGGCCGAGGCCGGGCAAGGCGGCGAGTCCGGCCGCGCCGCGTTCGATCAGTGTGCGCAGCGGACCATGCGTGGTGAGCAAGTGCCGCGCGGTCGCCACCGCATCCTGCCCGCGCAGCCCCGACCCGAGGAAGATCGCCAGCAGTTCGGCATCCGACAGCGCCGTGGCGCCCTGGCCCAGCAGTTTCTCGCGCGGCCGTTCGCCGGCCGGCCATTCGCGGATGTGCATGTGCGCTCCGGGCAGAACGCCGATGGGGCGCGTCGCGTCCCAGGGGAAGGATGCGCGCCGCGTCCGCATCGGCGAGGCGGCCATTGCAGCGCGTCCAGGGCCGCGCCGGCAGCGGCTGCGCACATGGCATCGGGTAAGCTGTCGGCCGGTTTTCCGGTAGGACTTCGCCGACGATGGGCGCCGTATCGACCCCGCTGCACGGGCAGCGCATCCTGCTGTGCGTCTGCGGCGGCATCGCCGCCTACAAGGCCGCCGACCTCGTCCGCCGCCTGCGCGACGCCGGCGCGGAAGTCCGCGTGGCGATGACCGACAGCGCGCAGCAGTTCGTCTCCGCCACGACGTTCCAGGCCGTCTCGCACAACGCCGTGCGGACCACCTTGTGGGACCCGGGCGCGGAAGCGGCGATGGGGCACATCGAACTCGCGCGCTGGGCGACCCGCGTGGTCGTGGCACCGGCGACGGCGAACACGCTGGCCAAACTCGCGAATGGCTTTGCCGACAACCTCGTGACCACGTTGTGCCTGGCGACGACCGCGCCGCTGACCGTGTGCCCCGCGATGAACCACCGCATGTGGCTGCATCCGGCGACGCAGGCGAACATGGCGCTGCTGGGCGCGCGCGGCGTACAGGTGATCGGGCCCGTGGACGGACCACTGGCCGAAGGCGAATCCGGTCCCGGCCGTCTCGCCGAGCCGCAGGCGATCGTCGCCGCGTTGCCGGCATGAGCGACGCGCTCGCCGGCTGCCGGGTGCTGGTCACCGCCGGTCCGACGTTCGAGGATCTCGATCCGGTGCGGTTTCTCGGCAACCGCAGCAGCGGCAAGATGGGCTTCGCGATCGCCGCGGCCGCGCAGCGCGCCGGCGCGGAGGTGGTGCTGATCGCCGGGCCGGTGCATCTGCCAACCCCCGACGGCGTGCAGCGCATCGACGTGCGCTCGGCCGCGCAGCTGCATGCCGCGGTGTTCGAGGCCCTGCCGGCCGATGTCTACATCGGCGCCGCCGCGGTCGCGGACTTCACCCCGGCGCAGGTCGCGCCTTCGAAGATCAAGAAGCGGCCCGGCGAAGACGGCCTGGACCTGCATCTGGTGCGCACGCGCGACATCCTGGCCGACGTCGCCCGAGCCCACCCGCGCCCCCGGCTGGTCGTCGGCTTCGCGGCGGAGACCGACGACGTCGAGACCCACGCCCGCGCCAAGCTCGCCGCCAAGCGCGTCGACCTGATCGCCGCCAACCGCGTCGGCATCCCCGGCAGCGGTTTCGAGAGCGACGCGAACACGCTGCTGGTCCACGACGCTGCCGGCCACGTCCAGCTGGGACCCGCGCCCAAGACCGACGTCGCCGACCGTCTGGTCGCGCTGGTCGCCGCCCGCCTCCACCCGGATCCAAGATGAGTCACGCCATGTCCCACCACATCCTCGACATCCGCATCCTCGACGCGCGCTTCGGCCAGCAATGGCCGCTGCCGGCCTACGCCACCGACGGCAGCGCGGGCCTCGATCTGCGCGCCGCGCTAGACGAACCGCTGACCTTGCTGCCCGGCGATGTGTCGCTGGTGCCGTCGGGGCTGTCGATCCACATCGGCGATCCCGGCCTGTGCGCCATGGTGTTGCCGCGCTCGGGCCTGGGCCACAAGCACGGCATCGTGCTCGGCAACGGCACCGGTCTGATCGATGCCGACTACCAGGGGCCGTTGATGATCAGCGTCTGGCACCGGGGCAAGGACGCCTTCACGATCGAACCGGGCGACCGGATTGCGCAGCTGGTCATGCTTCCGGTCGTGCGGGCGACCCTGAATGTGGTGGATACTTTCGTCGAGAGCACGCGCGGGGCCGGGGGGTTCGGCCATTCCGGCGTGCGCTGACGGGGAGTGCAGATGAGCGAGAAGGAACCGCGACAGGCGGGTGCAGTGCTGGCGCAGCTGCGCCAGGCCGCGCCATTGCTGGCCGTGCTGCTGGTGGTGCTGGCGCTGTGGTTCGCCTGGAGCGGCTGGCAACAGCTGCGCGGCGGACAACGCACGACGGCCGCCGAACAGGGGCGCGATGCCGCGGTCGCGGCGACGCGGCAATCGCTCGGCGCCGAACTCGCGCGCATGGACACGCGTCTCGCCGACGCCGCCGTGCAGCGCGCGCTGGGCGCAGGCGATCTCGATGCCGCCGGCCGGGCGCTCGCCGCCGACTGGCCGCAGCTCGAGGCCGCCGTGATCGTGCCGGCCGACCTCAAGGACGCCTACGCGGGCGTCGAGACCGGCGGCTTCGGCCGCCTGTCCGCGCTCGAAGCGGCGGTGGTCGAAGACCGGGCGGTGCTCACCATCGCCCAGATCGACGGCGCGCCGCGCGTGCTGATCGCCGCGCCCGCGCGTGCCGGTACGCGCCTGGCGGGTGTGGCGCTCGCCCAGCTGCCGCTGGCGCTGGCGACCGCCGGCCTCGAGGCCGCGCCGCTGGACGGCGCGACCTATCTCGCGCTGCGCCAGGGCAACCACACGTTGCTGGCACGCGGCGACGAAAGCCTGTCCAACGTGGCCGCGCGGATGGCCCAGCCGATTGCCGGCACGCCGCTGCGCATCGCCGCCGCGGTACCGCGCGTCGACGCGCCGCTGTTCGGCCTGGCCGCGATCCCGCTGCTCGCCGGTGCGGGCCTGTGCCTGCTGCTGGCGGTGGTCGTATTCCGCCTGCCGCGCGGCGCCGGGTCTGTGATCCGGGCCGAGGACACCACGCCGACGTTCGCCGAGGCGCTGCGCGCGCCGGCAGAGGCCGCCGAAGGCGAAGACGGCGCCGCGCCGCCACCGGTGCCGGTGCGCAGCGACGCGCCGAAGAAGAAGGCCACGCCGTCTTCGGTGGTGCTGAATCCGTCGATCTTCCGCGCCTACGACATCCGCGGCGTGGTCGGCACGACGCTCGATGCGGGCGTCGCCGAACTGATCGGCCAGGCGGTCGGCTCACTGATGCGCGAGCAGGATCTGGCCGACATCGTCGTCGGCCGTGACGGCCGCCTGTCGGGTCCGGACCTCGTCGCCGGCCTGATCGCCGGTCTGCGCAAGGCCGGCCGCAACGTCATCGACATCGGCCTGGCGCCGACACCGCTGATCTACTTCGGCGCGTATCACCTGCGCACCGGCTGCTGCATCTCGGTGACCGGCAGCCACAACCCGCCCGACTACAACGGTTTCAAGATCGTCGTCGGCGGCGAGACGCTGTCGGGCGAGGCGATCACCGACCTGCACACGCGCGTCGCCGACGATCGCCTGCACACGGCGCCGCAGCCGGGCGCGGTGTCGGAGCGCGACATCAGCGAGGACTACGTGCGGCGCATCGCCGACGACATCCAGATCGCGCGGCCGCTGAAGATCGTCGTCGACGCAGGCAACGGTGCGGCCGGTGAGCTCGGTCCGCGCGTGCTGGAAGCGATCGGCGCGGAAGTGGTGCCGCTGTACTGCGACATCGACGGCACGTTCCCCAACCACCATCCCGACCCGAGCGAGCCGGAGAATCTGCAGGATCTGGTGCGCACGGTGCAGCGCTTCGACGCGGACCTGGGCATCGCGTTCGACGGCGACGGCGACCGCCTCGGCTTGGTCACCAAGGACGGCGAGCATATCTTCGCCGACCGCCTGCTGATGCTGTTCGCCGCCGACGTGCTGGAACGCAACCCGGGCGCGATGATCGTCTTCGACGTGAAGTGCACCGGTCGCCTGCCCGGCCACGTGCTGCGCCACGGCGGCAGTCCGCTGATGTGGAAGACCGGGCATTCGCTGATCAAGGCCAAGATGCGCGAGACCGGCGCCGAACTGGCCGGCGAGATGAGCGGCCACTTCTTCTTCGCCGAGCGCTGGTACGGCTTCGACGACGGCATCTATGCCGCCGCGCGCCTGCTCGAGATCCTGGCGCTCGACGACGACCCGTCGGCGGTGCTCACCGCGCTGCCCAACGGCATCTCCACGCCCGAGATCAAGGTGCCGGCGCCCAGCGACGATCCGCACAGCTTCGTCGCCCGTGTGCAGGCCGAGTCCGCATTCGACGGCGCGCGCCTGTCGACGATCGATGGCGTGCGCGCCGACTGGCCGGACGGCTGGGGGCTGGTGCGCGCGTCGAACACCACGCCGGTGCTGGTGCTGCGCTTCGACGCCGACACCCGCGACGCACTGGTGCGCATCCAGCAGACCTTCCGCGCGCAGTTGCTGGTGATCGATCCCGATCTGGCGCTGCCCTTCTAAAAGTCGTCTTCCGCCCACGGCGGAAGATTCCAATGCCCCTCTCCCCCAGCGGGAGAGGGGGGGACCATCGGCGGACGCCGATGGTGGGGTGCGGGTGGGCCCCTCGCGGAACCACTGCGTTCGAGCACGTGTAGACAACGGCGTCCGTCGCTCAAGCGCACACCCTCGCCCGACGCGCTTCGCACAACGCGCCCGGATCCGGTCCCCGGGGTAGGCGCGCTCGCAACGGGAGACGTGCTGGGTCGCGATGAGTCGCGCAGGCGCCGTCCCAGCAGCGACCTCCCCGCTTCCGACAGCCCATTGGCCGCCCCGCCGACGGCCCGTCGCGTGCTTCCGCAATCCTGCTGATGCCGGCTGCATCGCACGCTGGTCGCCCTCCCTGGCCGGAGTCCGGCGATGCCCATCCACGCCACACCCCGCAGCCCGGTCACCGCGCTGCTGTTCCTGCTGCTGTGCGCAGTGTCCGGCGCGCTGCAGGCCACCACGCCGGCGCCGCCGGCGCTGATGCTCGCCCGCGATCTCGGCACCGCGCCGATCGACGTGCCGGCGTACTTCGTCAGCGAAAAACTCGATGGCGTGCGCGCACGCTGGGATGGACGCGCGCTGTGGACGCGCGGCGGCCATCGCATCGCGACGCCGCCCGCGTTCGTGCAGGGTTGGCCGTCGACACCGATGGACGGCGAACTGTGGATCGCGCGCGGCCGCTTCGATGTCGTCAGCGGTATCGCACGGAGCAGCCGGCCCGATCCGGCGGACTGGCGGGCCGTGCGTTTCATGGTCTTCGACCTCCCCGCGCACACGGGCACGTTCGCCGCGCGCGTCGCCGCGATGCGGACGCTGGTGGACCGGGCCGCGCATCCGCGGCTGCGCATGGTCGAGCAGACACGCCTCGCGTCACGCGCCGCGCTCGATGCGCGCCTCGCGCAGGTGGTCGCGGCTGGCGGCGAAGGGCTGATGCTGCATCACGCCGACGCGCGCTACGGCATCGGCCGCAGCAACGCCCTGCTCAAGCTGAAACCGCACGACGATGCCGAAGCACGCGTGCTCGCGCACGCGCCCGGCAAGGGCAAATACACCGGCATGCTCGGCGCCCTGGTGGTCGAACATCACGACGGTCGCCGGTTCCGCATCGGGACCGGCTTCACCGATGCGCAACGCGCCGATCCGCCGCCGCTCGGCAGCTGGGTCACCTATCGCTACAACGGCCTGACGTCGACGGGATTGCCGCGCTTCGCCCGGTTCCTGCGCATCCGCGACGACATGCCCCCTTGAGACATCCTCATCCGCCGCGTCGGTGCAGTCGCGACACAGCGTGCGCCGGCGATCCCGTTACGCGCGCAGACGCGGCGCAGGCATCCCCACGTGGAAAAAAAAGGCCCGCCATCAAGGCGGGCCTTCCGATTGCATCAGACCAGACGCCCCGTCAGGGCAGGCGTTCGTCGTCGCGACGACGCTCGAGATACCCCTTCGCCCAGCGATCCGCGACCCGACCGGCCGCTTCGCGGCCACCGAGGCCGAAAGCCAGCGCCGTGGCCACAGCCACCGCCCCCAGCACCAGACCGAAGGCCAGGTTGACGATGTCGTCGGCAATACCCATCGCACGCAGACCCATCGCGATCACCAGGCCGAGGATCGCGACGCGCGCGATCCGCGACAGGCCGGCGCTGCGATCCGGATTCGCGCGTTCGATCGCACGCGCCGCCAGATCCGCCAGCCAGTAGCCGACGACCAGGATCACCGCACCCAGCAGGATGTCGCCGCCGAACGCGATGAAGGTGGCCAGCAGATCGCGCACACCGGTGAAGCCGAGTCGGTGCGCCGCTTCGACGGTGGCGAACAGCATGATGAAGAACAGCGCCACGCGGCCGACGAAGGCAGACAGACCGGCGGGACGGCGCGTGTCGTCGATCGGCGGCGTATGCGTCGTGCCGATCGGCAGACCCGGCTCGGGCGTGCCGGCGGCAGCCACTGGATCGGCCGTCGCCAGCGCGGCATCGACCGGCGCCTGCGTCGTGGACGTCACCGGCGCAGGCGCAAAGAGATGGCCCAGACCCAGACGTGCCGGCAGGCCATCGAAGCCCAGGTTCTCCAGCAGTCGGGTCAGCAGCCCGGCCACGAAGCGACCCAGATACCAGGCGGCGATCAGGATCACCGCAGCGGCGAGGATGTTCGGAATCGCGACCAGGAACAGGCCGAGCATGTCGCTCGCCGGCTCGGAGATCGCCCGGATCGCCAGGGCATCGAGCGCAGCGATCAGCGTCGGCACGATGACCAGGATGAAGGCCAGCGTGCCGCCCAGCTGCGACAGCTTCACGCCTTCGGTCAGATGTTCGCGCTGGCTGAAGCGGTCGACACCCGACGCGGCGAGCAGGTTCGTCACCAGACCGCGCAGCACCTTGGCGACCAGCCAGCCGACCAGGCCGATGACGACGGCGGCGAAGATGTTCGGCAGCATCAGCGTGACCTGCGCGGTCATGCCGGTCAGCGGTTCCATCAGGCCCTCGATGCGCAGCGCACCGACGATCGCCGGCAGGAACAGCAGCAGCACCAGCCAGTAGACGACATCGCCAAGCACGGCCGAGATCGGCTTCACGCCCGCCGATTCGGACAGCTTCTCGTCCCAGCGCCCGGCCGCCATCACCCGGTTGATACCGGCGCGCAGCACCGTGGCCAGCACCCATGCCACCAGCGCCAGCGCACCGGCCAGGATGATCCGCGGCAGATACAACATCACCTCGGTCACCAGCGCGGAGAACGGCCCGTAGAGCCCGTCGAAACGCAGCACGCTGAACACGCCGACCAGGGTCACGATGATGATGAACCAGAAGCCGATGGACGCCGCGACCTTGACGATGTCGAGGTGGGACGCGGTCTGCGTATTGACGCGCTCGTTGACGCGCAGGCGACCGAGACCGCTGCGGATCAGCCCGCGCACGAACAGCGCGACGATCAGGCCGACGATCAGGACGAGCACTGCGCCGAGGACGGATGGCAGATAGGTACCCAGGCTCATTTCGAGTTGCCGGGCAAGGGAGTTTGGATGCATGGAGTCGTTCCTCGCAGGGATGCGGCCGGGCCGCACCGAGTCGATGGTTGGACGACGACGCGTAACGCGCGGCCGATGGCGGATCGGCACGGAACGAGCGTCGGGTCACCACACACTGCGTGGAAGTGGTCCGTCTGGTGCGAGGCATCGCCGGCGTGCGGCGGATGCAGGAGTCCGTGCCGCGCACAGTGTGGCCGCTGCGGGTGTGCGCTTACGGTGAATCCGAACGATCGATCTGCGCATTCATGCGCATCGATGCGACATGGCCTGCGATCGCGCGCGCATTCGTCAGTGCCGTCGCGGGTCGCTCAACAGGCACGTTCCTTGGCGAACGGATTGAGACGTCGCACCCAGTTGTCGCCGCAGTCGATGTCGACCGGCGCGGGTTCCACCGGCTTGACCGGCGTGCGCGCTGCGGCGCGTGCCCGCTCGAGCTCGGCGATCTTCGCGCGGATCTGCGGCATCGCCGCGAGCGCCGCACGTTCGCCCTGCAGGATCGCCGCATTGCGCTGTTCGAAGCTCGCCGGGCCGATGTCGTTGACCTGCGGCCGGATCACCACCTCCGCGCGTGCGAGTTCCTGGCGGCCGAGGTTCTGGCCCATGATCGCGATCGACTGGTTGACGATGCCGAGCATGCTGCCGGGCATCGTGCCGCTGGCCTTGCTGGAGATGTCGACCGCGATCACGAGATCGGCGCCGAGCTGCCTGGCCGCGTCCACCGGCACCGGACTCACCACGCCGCCATCGACGTAATGCCGGTCACCGATCTTCACAGGCTCGAACACACCCGGCACGCTGCTCGAGGCGCGCACCGCCTGTCCGGTGTTGCCACGCACGAAGACGATGCGATCGCCGGTTTCCAGGCGCGTCGCGACCGCGGCGAACGGAATGCGCATGTGGTCGAGCGTGCGGTTGCCGACTTCCTGGTTGACGTAGTTCTGCAGCGCGACGCCCTGCACCAGACCACCGGAGAACAGGCGCACGTCGCGGATGCTCGACTCGTCGAGCGCGACGGCGCGTTCCTGCATTTGGAAAGGATCCATGCCGCTGGCGTACAGCGCGCCGACCACGCTGCCGGCGCTGGTGCCTGCGACGACGTCGGCCTTGATGCCGTTGGCTTCGAGCATCTTGATCACGCCGATGTGGGCGAAGCCTTTCGCCGCGCCCCCGCCGAGCGCGAGACCGATGCGCACCGGCTGCGGACGTGGCGCGACGGCTGCAGGGGACGTCGGCTGCACGGCGGCCGGCGGCGCCGGCCGCACGTCGTCGCGACCACACGCCGCGAGCACGAGCAGGCCGCAGGCGAGCAGCGCGATACGCGCCTGGCGGAACGGGGTGCGGAGACGCATGCGGAGGACGCCGGTTCTGGACTGGCGCCGAGGATACCCGCGCCTCGCCTGTCGGCGGCTGAAGCGTCGCGACGGCTCAGCGCGCGGCGCGTGTGCCGAAGCGCGTGCCGAAGAAATCACCGTCGTTCCAGCGGGGCGGCGCTTCGGCGTCGCCGACGATCCGCGTGAGCGCCGCCGCGACCTCCGCCATCCGCGCGGCGTCGCCGTACTGGATCGGCAGATCCGCCTGGTCGCAGGGCTGGTGGTAGCAGTTGCGCAGGAACCAGGTCGCCGCGATCTTCGGCTTCTGGCTGTCGTTGGCAGGCGCGACGCCGGCATCGAGATACAGCGCGGGAATGCCGGCGCGCACGAAGGCGTACTGGTCGCTGCGCACGAACGCGACTTCTTCGGGGAACGGATCCGGCGACACCTCGACGCCGACTTCGCCGGCCGCCTGCGTGATCGCGGCCGAGAGCGTGGAGTGCTCGCTGCCGATCGCGACGATGTCGCGCGTGGGCGCGGTCAGGATCGGCATGTCGATGTTGAAGTTGGCGACGAGCCTGCCGGCCACGACCGGCGGATGCCGCGCCAGCCATTCGGCGCCGAGCAGGCCCTGTTCCTCGGCGGTGAGCGCGGCGAACAGCGTGCTGCGCGCCGGCGCAGCATCGCCGTCGGCCAGGGTGCGCGCGGTTTCGGTCAGGATCGCGACGCCCAGCGCGTTGTCGAGCGCGCCGTTGTAGATCGCGTCACCGTCGACCGGCGTGCCGGTGCCGATGTGGTCGAGATGCGCGGTGTGCACGAGCGCCTGCCCCGCGCGCGCCGCGTCGCGACCCGGCAGCACGCCGAGCACGTTGCGCGATTCCAGCGTGTCGATACGGGTGCGCGTCTGCAGCGTCAGTGTGCCCGGTAGCGGGAACGGTTTCAGTGTGCCGGCGCGCGCGGCGTCGAAAAGCTGCGAGGCCGTCTGCGGCCCATCGGCGAAGACGAGGTCGGCCGCGGTCGCGGCGACACGTGCGCTCGCACGCAGCTGCGCGGGGGCATCGACGGGACGGTCGTCGGCATCGCGCAGACGCATGGCCGGCCTGCCCGCCTGCGCCACGCTGCGTGCCCACGGCATGCCGGCCTCGTCGTCGACGGTATTGACCAGCACCAGGCCCACCGCGCCGCGCGCGACCACGGCCTCGATCTTGGTGCGCAGGCTGGCGTAATACGCCTGCGGATTCGGCGCGAAGCTGCGCGGCGCGCCGCCGAACACGATCGCGATGCGGCCCTGCAGCTCGACACCGGCGAAATCGTCATGACGCAGTTCCGGCGCGTGGATCGCCTGGCCGACGAACACCGCCGGCGCGGTGATCTCGCCTTCGGTCGCATTGAAATCCGGCATCGGCAGGAACTGGTCGCCCGCCCGCAGCGCGATCGTGCGTCCGTTGCGCGTGACCGACAGCATCGCCGCGGCCGGGTCGGCCACGGCGCGGACCAGCGGTACGCGCTGGAACCAGCCGCCGTCGTCGCCCGCGGGCGCCAGCCCGCTCTCGGCGAAGCGGCGCGCGACGTGTTCGGCGGCGCTGTCGAATCCCGGCGTACCGGTCTCGCGTCCGGCCATCGCATCGTCCGCCAGTACGCGCACATCGGCCTCGATCCGTTGTCCGGCCGGCGTCTCGTTGACCACCTCGGCCGCAGGCGGCATCGGCGCCCCCGGCGCGGTCTGCGCCTGCACCGCGGCGTCGCTGTCGCGCCCACCGCAGGCGACCAGCAACACCGCGCAGGCAACGGTCAGGACGGGACGTGACATGGGCGGCTCCGGTGCGGGATCGCGACGGTAGCATGCAGCTCGGCGCGCGATCGCGTCGACAGAGGCTGCGCTACTGTCGCCCCATGTTCGAACTCCACCAGGTGCATCGCCGCTTCGGCGCAACCGTCGGTCTCGACGGCATCGATCTGCGCATCGCGCCCGGCGCGACGACCGCGCTGATCGGGCCGAGCGGGGCCGGCAAGTCGACGCTGCTGCGGCTGCTGATCGGTCTCGAATGGCCGGATGCCGGCAAGGTGTGCTTCGAGAACGTGCCGCTGCGCCGCGATGCGCTGCTCGCGCACCGGCGGCGCATTGGCTACGTGATCCAGGAAGGCGGACTGTTTCCGCATCTCGATGCGATCGGCAACGTGGGGCTGCTGGCGCGTACGCTGGGCTGGTCGACGGCACGCATCGAAGCGCGCGCGTCCGAACTCGCGGGCCTGTGCCGGCTGCCCGCCGATGCGCTGCGACGGTATCCGGCCGAGCTGTCGGGTGGCCAGCGCCAGCGCGTGGGCCTGATCCGTGCGTTGATGCTGGACCCGGACGTGCTGCTGCTCGACGAGCCGCTGGGCGCGCTGGATCCGATCGTGCGCTTCGAGCTGCAGGCCGAGATGCGCGCCCTGTTCGAACGGCTCGGCAAGACCGTCGTGCTGGTGACCCACGACGTCGCCGAGGCCGCGTGGTTCGCCGACACCATCGTGCTGCTGCGCGATGGGCACATCGTCCAGCAGGGCGCGCCGCGCAGCCTGCTCGATGCGCCCGTCGAACCCTTCGTGCGCGCTTTCATGACCGCGCAGCGCAGCGTCGAGGACGCGGCATGAGGCGTGGCCTGTGCGGCGCGCTCGCGTGCTGGCTGATGCTCGCGTGCGGGAGCATCTTCGCCGCGCCGGTCGTCGTCGGCTCGAAGAACTTCACCGAAGGCGTGCTGCTCGGTGAGATCGCGACACAGGCCGGCCGCGACGCCGGCGCCGACGTGCGCCACCAGCGCCAGCTCGGCGGCACCCGCATCCTGTGGCGCGCGCTGCAGGACGGCAGCATCGATGCCTACGCCGAGTACACCGGCACGCTGGCCGACGAGCTGCTGCAGATGCCGGGCGCCGATGTCGCGGCGATGCAGGCGGCGCTCGCGCGCGACGGCCTGGCGATGACCGCGCCGCTCGGTTTCGACAACAGTTACGCGCTGGGCATGCGCCGCGCACACGCGGCGGAACTCGGCATCCGCACGCTGTCGGACCTGCGCGCGCACCCGGCGCTGCGGCTGGGCCTGAGCAACGAGTTCATGTCGCGTGCCGACGGCTGGCCCGGTCTGCGGAACGCCTATGGGCTGCCGCAGACGGCCACGGGCCTCGACCACGACCTGGCCTACCGCGCACTCGCCAACGGCGCGATCGACGCGACCGATCTCTACGGCACCGATGCCGAGATTCCGTATTACGACCTCGTCGTGCTGCGCGACGACCGCGCGTACTTCCCGTCCTACGCCGCGGTCTATCTCTACCGCCGCGACCTGGCGCAGCGCGCGCCGGTGTTGCGCGACGCACTGCACGGTCTCGAAGGGCGCATCGATGCGGCGACGATGCAGCGCCTCAACGCACGCGTGAAGCTCGACCGCGAAGCGGAATCCGCGGTTGCGGCCGACTGGCTGGGACTGGAGGCACCCGACAGCGACAGCCGCACCGCGCGCATCTGGCAGCGCACCCGCGAACACCTTGCGCTGGTCGGCATCTCGCTCGGCGCCGCGCTGCTGGTCGCGTTGCCGCTGGGCATCCTCGCTGCGCGTCGGCCGCGCCTCGGACAGGCCGTGCTCGCGCTCACGGGAGTGCTGCAGACGCTGCCGTCGCTGGCGGTCTTCGTCTTCATGATTCCGCTGTTCGGCATCGGCGCCGGCCCGGCGATCGCGGCGCTGTTCCTCTACAGCCTGCTGCCGATCGTCCGCAATACGTATGCGGGTCTGACCGGCATACCGCGCGAACTGCGCGAGACCGCCGCGGCGATCGGCCTGCCGGCTGCCACGCGGTTATGGCGCATCGAACTGCCGCTGGCGCTGCGCACGATCCTCGCCGGCATCAAGACCGCGGCGGTGATCAACGTCGGCACCGCGACGCTGGGCGCGCTGATTGGCGCCGGCGGTTACGGCCAGCCGATCCTGACCGGCATCCGCCTCGACGACATCGGCCTGATCCTCGAAGGGGCGGTGCCGGCGGCGGTGCTCGCGCTGGCGGTGCAGGGCGTGTTCGAACTCGCCGAGCGGGTCCTCACGCCGCGCGGATTGCGCCTCGCGGCGCGGCGTTGAGCCTGCTCACAACGTGCCGGTACGCAGTCCGTCCCAGACCGTCCATGCAGTCGCGCTGACACCCACCAGGATCCAGGCCGCGTTGTAGATCGTGAAGCGGCGATTGCCACGCCCATCCGGATCGCCGCACGCCGCGTTCGCCGCCTGCTGCATGCGCAGCAGGCACACGCAATTGACCGGCATCACGATCACGCCCAGCCATTCGAGCCAGAGCCACGCATCCGTGACATGGAAGACCAGCCAGGGCCACGCGATCGCACTGCCGTAGTTGAGCACTTCCATGACGACGAACACGGTGGCGAGGGTCATCGGCCACCAGCGGCGTGCGATGCCGCGTGCGCGCAGCGAGCCGTCGATGCGTCGCACTAGCGCATGCGCATAGAACAGGCCGAACAGCGCGCGCGGGATCGGCCAGATCGTCTCACCCCGGCCCATCCGCCAGCGCGACCAGTGCATGTAGAACCAGAACAGCTGGTAGAGGCCAAGCGTCGCGATGTAGAGCACGACGAACTTCACCGGCGCGACCACGTGGAACGGCGCGTCGCGGTCGGCCCCGGACGGCGTGTCACGCACGCGGGTCGTGGGCGGCGCGTACGGATCGTGCGGGGTGCTCATCGTGTGTCCATCGGTGCGCGGTCCTCGCTGTGTCGCGTGGGCCATGGTACGGGCGGCCCGCAGGTTCAGTCGACGATGTCCGCCAGCGACTGCCGCAACGCCATGAAGTCGCCCCAGGGATGCGCCTTGAGCCGCTTGAGCCGGGCCGGTGCGTTGCGCAGCGTCCAGGCATCGCCGGATTTCAGCTTGCCCAGGTCCTCCCAGCGCAGCGGCATCGAGACCGGTGCGCCGGCGCGCGCGCGCAGCGAGAACGACGCGACCGCGGTCGCGCCGCGTCCGTTGCGCAGGTAATCCACGAAGATCTTCTGCTTGCGGAATTTCTTGGTCGCGGTCGCCACGTACTTGAGCGGATCGAGTTCCGTCATGCCCTGCGCGAACGCGTGCGCGAATGGCTTCACCACGTCCCAGCCGGTGCCCGGCTCCAGCGGTACCACGACGTGCAGGCCCTTGCCGCCGGTCGTGCGGACGAAGGATTCGAGGCCCACCTGCTTGAGCAGATCGCGCACCTGGCGCGCGGCGGCGACGACCTCCGGCCAGCGCACGCCGTCGCCCGGGTCGAGATCGAACACGATCCGGTCCGCGGTCTCCGGGTCGTCGGCGTGCGCGCCCCAGGGATGGAATTCCAGTGCATTGAACTGCACCAGCTCCATGACCGCCGCCGCGTCGCTCGCGACCAGATAATCGCTGGCGCCTGCTTCGTCCTCGAGCCGCACCGTCTCGACCAGCGACATGCCGGCGGTGTGGTGCTTCTGGAAGAAACAGGGGCCGTCGATACCGCCCGGGCATCGGATCACCGACAGCGGTCGCCGGGCAATTTCGGGCAGCAGCCACGGCATGGCGGCAGTGTAGTAGTCGGCGACGTCGCGCTTGGTCAGCGCGTCGCCGGGAAACAGCACCTTGTCCGGGCTCGACAACGCGGGCGGTACGCGTTCGCTGTCGGCGCCGCGCTTCTGACGCGTCTTCGAACGCGCGTTTGCGGCGACCTTGGAAGCGGCCTGTTTGGCCTGCCTGGCGGCCTTCTTCTTCACCGGCGCCCCGGCGCTCGCCGAACGTCCGCTTCGCTTGGCTATGTCGTCCGCTCCGTCGCGATCGCTGTCGTGCAGGTCGTCCACCGCCTTGTCGGGCCGCACAGCCTTGAGCGAGGGCTGCCGCAGCAGACCATGCCCGCCAGTGCCGCGCGAGAACACCTCGACGACGAAACGCGGCGCGAACCACTTCGCCGCGCGCAGGTCGGTGTCGTTCGGCGGCACGTACACGGTGGGCTCGCTCCGTCCGGCGCGGCCGATGTGCGTCGTCAGTTCATCGAGCAGCGCATCGCTGAACCCCGAGCCCACTCGGCCGGCATAGCGCCAGCCGTGTTCGGCATCGGGCCGCGCGAGCAGCAGCGCGCCGAAGCCGCTGCGGCTGCCCTTGGGCGGGGTGTAGCCGACGACCGCGTATTCGTCGCTGGCCAGTTCCTTGGTCTTGCGCCAGTCATCGCCACGTCCGGGCCGATAGCCGCGATCGCTGCGCTTGGAAATGATGCCTTCGAAGCCGGACTCCGATGCCAGTTCGATCGCGGCGTCGGCGTGGCCTTCGATGTGGGTGCTGAAGGCCAGATGCGCCGGTGGCGCGTCGCCGAGGATGCGCTGCAGCAGCGCCTTGCGCGCGAGCAGCGGCGCCGCGCTGACGTCGACGCCATCGACGTGCAGCAGATCGAACAGCACCAGCGCGAGTGCGCCCTGGCGCTCGCCCGACAGCGTGCCCTGCAGCAGGTTGAAGTCCTCGCGGCTGCCGCGGCCCGCGATCAGTTCGCCGTCGAGCGCCGCCGACTTCAAGCCGAGCCGCGAGACCGCCTCGGTGATCTCCGGCACCTTGCCGGTCCATTCCAGCGCATTGCGCGACCACAGCTGCACCTGGCCGCGCGCGACCGTGGCCAGCAGCCGGTAGCCGTCCCACTTGAGTTCGTGCAGCCAGGCCTCGCCGCCCGGTGCGGCGTCGCCGAGCTTCGCGAGCTGCGGCGTGAACGCGTCCGTCGGCGCCGGTCCGCGCTGGGCCCCCGGCAGCTTGCGCGCCGCGGCCGCCCAGTCGTGGGCGCGCTGTGTCGGCGCTTCGACCTCGGTCTTCTTGCGTTTGCGTAGCTTGCCGGTACCTGCGCGCTTCGCATCCTCGGCCGGTGGCGCAGGCACGTCGGCGAGCAGGTCGTCGGCTTCCAGCGTGCCGGCGTAATCGTCGCGGTCCTTGAACAGCAGCCACTGCGGCTGCTTCGCGGGCTTGCCGGAGCGCACCAGATGCCAGCGCCCCTTGAGCTTGCGACCGAACAACTCGAACCGCAGATGGCCCTTGGCCAGCGCGGCTTCAGGGTCGCCATCCGCGGCCCAGGCGCCGGTATCGAACTGCGCGACATGGCCACCGCCGTACTGGCCCTTGGGGATGTCGCCCTCGAAGTCGGCGTAGTCCAGCGGATGATCCTCGACCTCGACCGCCATGCGCTTCACATCGGGGTCGTAGCTCGGACCTTTCGGCACCGCCCAGCTCTTGAGCGCATCGCCGACCTGCAGGCGGAAGTCGTAGTGCCGACGACTCGCGTGATGCAACTGCACGACGAAAATCGCACGGCGGCCGCGCGGCGCCGGCTTGCCCGGTTCCGGTTCGCGGGTCGCATCGAACTTGCGCTTGCGCCGGTACTCGGTCAGCGACACGTCACGAGGCCTTGCGCGTGGTCTTCTTCGTCGCCTTGCTCGACTTGGCGGTCTTCTTCGTCGCCTTCTTCGCGGTTTTCCGCGGCGCGGTTTTCTTCGCCGGCACCTTCTCGCCGCCGCCCGCGGGCGTGCGGGTGTTGTCCTTGAGGCTCTTCTGCAGCAGCGCGACGAAGTCGACCACATTGGTCGAAGCGTCCTCGCGGTGCGGAATCTCGTCGACGACCTTCGTCTTCGCACCCTTGGCCTTGATGCGCTTCTTGATGATGTCCGACAGGCGTTCGCGGAACTCGTCGTGATACGCGTCCGGCGCCCAGTCCGCCGACATCGACTCGATCAGCTGGGTCGCCATCTGCAGTTCCTTGTCGGCGATGCGGTAGCTCGATGTCTTGCCGGTCGGCAGCTTGTAATCGGCCGGGTCCACCAGTTCCTGTGGATAGCGCAGCAGCATCAGCACCAGCGCATCGTCTTCGGGCATCACCGCGCACAGATACTCGCGGGTGCGGATCACCACGCGTGCGATGCCGATCTTGCCGGTCTTCTTCAGCGTCTCGCGCAGCAGCACATAGCCCTTCTCGGCCTTCTTGCCCGGCACGAGGATGTAGGGTTTTTCATAGAAGCGCGTGCCGATGGTGCCGGCGTCGACGAAGGCTTCCACGTCGACGGACTCGTGCGATTCCGGCGCGGCCGAGGCGATGTCTTCCTTCTCGATGACGACGTAGCTGCCCTTGTCGTACTCGAAGGCCTTGACGATGTCCTTCCACGGCACTTCTTCGCCGGTGTCGGCGTTGACGCGTTCGAAGCGGATGGGTTTCTTGTCGCGCGAATCGAGCATGCGGAAGCTGATGTCGGTCCGGCGCTCACCCGACATCAGCGACACCGGAATGTTGAGCAAGCCAAAGGACAACGAGCCGGACCAGATGGGACGTGCCATGACGATCTCCGTTGGGCAGGCGCGGGGCGGCCGGCCGCATGAGAGCCGGAGGCTTGCACCGGCGCCGTGCAATACGCGTCAATCCGCGCGCTGTGCGCCGCGGCCGGATTCACGCGCGCGTGCGCCCCGTCGGACCACGGTCGGTGCATGCACGCGACGCCGGACAGCCCCGCCGGAGACCCACGCCGATCGCTCGTTCGCCGGAATACGCCGCACGCGGCATCGGGCGATTTCTGCTTGCCCATGCTCCGGTCGCATCCTGCAGGGCGGCGCGGCGGCGCTCGCGAAGATCTGACCTGGATGCATCCGGTCCGGCGCGCCGCGGCTGTTCCTGCGCGCCGCGGGCGGCGATACTGGACCTGCCTCCCGGCGTGCGCCCTATAATCGCCGGCTGTAATCGTTTTCACGGGACCACAAATGCGCCTGGATGACCGGCTCGAAGCGCTGCTCGCACGGATGACCCTCGAGGAAAAGATCGGCCAGCTCGGCATTTTCGCCGACATGCTGCGGCCGTTCGCGGCCGACGTGAATCCCGAGATGAACGAGTTGAACGCCGGCGAATTGCGCGAGCAGATCCGCGCCGGCCGCGTGGGCGCGGTGTTCAACGGCGTGGGCGCGGTGCAGGGCCGCGAATCGCAGCGCATCGCGGTCGAGGAAAGCCGGCTCGGCATCCCGCTGCTGATGGGCGCCGACGTGATCCACGGCATGCGCACCGTGTTCCCGATCCCGCTGGGCGAGGCGGCAAGCTTCGAGCCCGAGCTGGCGCAGCGCACCGCGCGCGCCGCGGCGATCGAAGCGACCGCCTGCGGTCTGCACTGGACCTTCGCCCCGACACTCGACATCGCCCGCGACCAGCGCTGGGGCCGTGTGGCCGAGGCGGCCGGCGAGGACGTGGTGCTCGGTAATGCCTTTTCCGCGGCGCGCGTGCGTGGGTTCCAGGGCGATGACCTGACCGCGAACGATTCGATGCTGGCGACGCCCAAGCACTTCGTCGGCTACGGCGCGGTCATGGGCGGGCTGGACTACAACAGTGTCGAAATTTCCGAAGGCACCTTGCGCGACGTGCATCTGCCGCCGTTCAAGGCGGCGCTCGATGCCGGCGCATTGACGGTCATGAGCGCCTTCAACGACATCAACGGCGTGCCGGCGTCCGCCCATGACGGCCTGCTGACCGATCTGCTGCGTGGCGAGTGGGGCTTCAAGGGTTTCGTGGTGTCCGACTACACCGCCGATTTCGAACTCGTCGCGCACGGCTTCGCCGGCGACGACCGCGAGGCGACGAAGCTCTCGTTCACCGCGGGTGTCGACATGAGCATGCAGAGCGGCCTGTACGCCGCGCATCTGCCCGAGCTCGTCGCCAGCGGCGAGGTGTCGATGGACGTGATCGACCAGGGCGTGCGCCGCGTGTTCGCGGTCAAGCAGGCGATCGGTTTGTTCGACAATCCCTACCGCTCGCTCGATCCCGAGGTCGAGGCCGCGCTGGATCCACAGGCACTCCACGGTGAACTCGCGCTGGATGCCGCGCGCCGTTCGATCGTGCTGCTGAAGAACGACGACGATCTGCTGCCGCTGCGCAAGGCCGGCCAGAAGCTCGCGCTGATCGGCCCGTATGCGCGCGACCGCGACAACATCGAAGGCTGCTGGACGCTGTTCGGCGACAAGCGCCTGCACGTCAATCTCGAAGACGGGCTGCGCGCTGCGCTGGAGGACGGCGACGCGCTCGACGTCGTCGACGGCAGCGGCATGGAAGACGCCCTCGACGGTGGCCTCGAGGCTGCGGTCGAGGCCGCACGCAACGCGGATGTCGTGCTGCTGGCGATCGGTGAGCCGCAGGGCTTCAGCGGCGAAGCGCAGTCACGCACCCAGATCGTCATCCCCGCCGCGCAGCAGGCGCTGGCCGAGGCCGTCGCCGCGACCGGCACGCCAGTCGTCGTGCTGCTGCGTCATGGCCGCGCGCTCGCACTGCACGGCGCCGTGCACGACGCGCAGGCCATCCTCGCGACCTGGTTCCTCGGCACCGCGACCGGCCCCGCCGTGGCCGAGGTGCTGTTCGGCGACTACAACCCGTCGGCGCGTCTGCCGGTCAGCTTTCCGCGCGACTCGGGCCAGCAGCCGCTGTACTACAACCGCCAGCGCACCGGCCGCCCCGAACTGCCGACGATGTCGGAATTCAAGAGCCGCTGGCGCGAGGTGCCGCACAGCGCGCGGTATCCCTTCGGCCACGGTCTGTCGTACACGCGTTTCGTCTATGGCGACGTCGAACTGTCGGCGGACACGCTGGACTGGGACGGCACGCTGACGGTCTCGATCACGCTGCGTAACGATGGCGAGCGTGCCGGCGAGGAGGTCGTGCAGCTCTACATCCACGACCGCGTGGCCAGCCGCGTCCGTCCGATCCGCGAACTCAAGGCGTTCCGCAAGGTCGCCCTGGCGCCAGGCGAACACACCACGGTGTCGTTCTCCCTGCAGCGCGACGCGCTCGCCTTCACTACACGCAGCGGCGCGTTCGCCGCCGAGCCGGGACTGTTCGACGTGTGGATCGCACCGGATTCCGAAGCCGGCACGGCGGCGCAGTTCACGCTGCTCCAGGCCTGAGGCGCGTCCGTCCGACGCCGTGAGCGACCGCACGCCGCTGCTGTTGCTCCCAGGCCTGCTGTGCACCGCCCGGCTGTGGCACGCGCAGATCGACGCACTGGACGATGTCGCCGAGTCGCAGGTCGCCGACCTCACCCGCGACGACAGCATCGGGGCGATGGCCGCGCGTGCACTCGCTGATGCGCCACCGCGCTTTGCGCTCGCCGCCCTGTCGATGGGCGGCTACGTCGCCTTCGAGATCCTGCGACGCGCGCCCGAGCGCGTGACGCGTCTCGCATTGATCGCGACCAGCGCCCGCCCTGATTCACCGGAGCGCGCCGCGCAACGACGTCGCGGCATCGACGCGATCGGCCGCGGCCGCTTCGTCGGCGTGACCCGGCAGCTGCTGCCGAGCCTGGTCCATCCGTCGCATGTGGACGGCCCGACCGGCGGAATCGTGCAGGCGATGGCCCGCGAGATCGGTGCCGAGGGCTACCTGCGCCAGCAGGCCGCGATCCTGGGCCGCCCCGACTCGACGCCGCTGCTCGCGCGTATCGCGGTCCCGACCCTGATCGTAGTCGGCGCGGAGGACCGGCTCACGCCACCAGTCGAAGCCGAGGCGATGCAGGCCGGAATCCCCGGCGCGACCCTGCATCGACTTGACGTCTGTGGACATCTGCCGCCGCTCGAGCAATCGACCGGCACCTCGCGCCTGCTGCGCGACTGGCTGTCCGTGCCCTGAGCACGGGGCCGGGCACCACGAGACTGCTCGACCCGCTGGGCGACCTGCCGCGACACCTGCCGCGCAACCGCTGCGCACGTCGCAGCCCTGTGCCGAAGCCGCCATGCCCTGCGCTGGCGCAGGGCGGCAGGCGGGCATGGCGCCCGCGAATGGCGGATCAGTTGGCCGTCGGCGAGAACCCGATCGTGCGCCGCGTGGTCACCGGCGCCGGGACGGGCTCGAAGCGCCAGCGGCGCACGGCGGCCAGGGCTTCGCGATCGAAGGTGCGCGGCGGATCGGCGCGGACGACGCGGGCATTGCTGACCGAGCCGTCGACGCCGACGGTGAACTCGACCATCACCTCGCCGCTGGTGCCGGCGCGCAGCGCGTCAGCGGGATAACGCGGCGCAGGTGTGCTCAGCGGACGCAGCTGCGCCGTCGCTGCGGCCGGCGCCGGTGTCGCGGGTGCCGGTGCCGGCGTGTTCTGCGCTGCAGGTTCGGGGCGGGGCGGCTGCGGCCGCGCGGCTTCTTCGCGCGCCGCTGCCTGACGCGCGGCTTCCTCGCGCGCGGCCTGCTCGCTGGCGGTCTGCTGCTGGGCCAGCTGCTGCGCCGCGGCGGCCTGCTGCTGCTGCTGTTGCGCGGCGCGTTCCCTCTCCAGGGTCTGCGCACGCTGGGCTTCCTGTTCGGCCGTCAGCGCCTGCTGTTCGACACGGGCGGCCGCCTGTTCCTCGGACGTCGCGATGCTCGCACGCAAGCGTTCGAGCGCAGGATGCGCGCTGTCGGCACGTTCGATCAGGCCGAGCAGGCGCCGCGCTTCGGCATAGTCGCCGCGGTCGCGGCTCTGCTCGGTGGCGATCACGCTCATCGGCAGCAGGTCGATCAGTGCGCTGGACGCGGCGGCATCACCGGCCTGCTTCTCGCGCAGCGCGAGGTAGTACTCCATCGCGTTCTCGCCGGCGGGCGCGTACAGGCGGCTCTCCTGGTACGCGGCCGCGGCGGCGCTGCGCAACTCGTCGACCGAGAGACCGGCGATCGCATCGTCGGCGGCCTGCTGACGCGCAGCGGCCTGTTGGCTGGCCTGCGCAGTCACTGCGCCCGGCTCGGCGGCGACGGGCGCCTCCGCATCGTCGCTGCGCCCACAGGCGGCCAGTACACATGCAAGACCCACAGCGGCGGCCAGCCGCGCGCGCGACGCGCGACGGGTCGTCGGAATCTTCGAGACCATCATCTTTCCCCAAGGATGCATGTCCGCAAGAGTGCGTAGAACGCGTCAGCGGAGACGATTTGTCAATCCTTGTCGCACGATCGCAATGACAGGGTGTCGACGCGATCACGAATCTTGACGGCCGGTTTGCCGTCGATCGAGCCTGTTCGGCGCTGCGATCGCGCGTTATTTGCCGATGCAGAAGCTCGAGAAGATGTGGCCGAGCAGGTCGTCGGGCAGGATCCGTCCGGTGATCGCGCCGACCGCGTCGTGCGCGACGCGCAGGGATTCGGCCGCGAGTTCGAGGTGCTGCGCGGCGAGCGTGCCGCGTGCGTCGTCGACCGCATCGACGGCGTCGCGCAAGGCGTCGACGTGGCGCTGACGCGCGGTGAACGCCCCCTCGCCCGCAAGCGTGTCACCGCCGAGCCGCGCCTGCAGGGCGCCGCGCAACGCTTCCAGCCCCTCGCCGGTGCGTGCGGACACCTGGAGGACGTCGCGGGCGTCGGACGCGGGCGCGGCGAGCAGGTCGGTCTTGTTGTGCACGACGATGCGATCGGCCACATCGACGATGGCGTCTGCCACCGAGGCCCAGCCCGCCTCCGGTTCGCGCGCATCGAGTACCACCAGCGCGAGATCCGCGCGCTGCAGTTCGGCGCGCGCGCGGCGCATGCCCTCGCGTTCGATCGCGTCGCCCGCATCGCGCAGGCCCGCGGTATCGACCAGGGTCAGTTCGACACCGCCGATGCGCAGCGTCTCGTGCAGCAGGTCGCGCGTGGTGCCGGCGATGTCGGTGACGATGGCGCGGTCCACGCCGGCCAGCGCATTGAGCAGCGAACTCTTGCCGGCGTTCGGCGGGCCGACGATCACCGCGTGCAGGCCGTCGCGCAGGCGTCGGCCCTGCTCGGCCTCGGCCAGCAGCCGCGACAGCGACGCGGCGAGCGCGTCGATCCGCCTGGCCACCTCGTCGCCGCCGAGGGTGTCGATCGGCTCGTCGGAGAAATCGATCATCGCCTCGACGTAGACGCGCAGATGCAGCAGCTCGGCGGCGAGCGCGTCGCAGCGCTCGGAGAACACGCCGTCGAGTGCGCGGCGCGCGGCGCGTGCGGCGCGCTCGTCGCCTGCGGCGATCAGGTCGGCGACCGCTTCGGCCTGCGCGAGGTCAAGCCGGCCGTTGAGGAACGCGCGTTCGCTGAATTCACCGGGCCGCGCGAGGCGGGCACCTAATGCGCGACACCGCGCGAGCAGCTGCTGCAGCACGACCGGGCTGCCGTGCGCCTGCAATTCGACGACATCCTCGCCGGTGTAGCTGGCCGGGCCGGGGAACGCGAGCGCGAGGCCGTCGTCGAGCACGGCGCCATCGGCATCGGAGAACCGGACGTGGTGGGCATGGCGCGGGCGCAAGGCCCGTCCGCACAGCGTGCGCGCGATCGACTGCGACGCCGGTCCCGACAGGCGCACGATGCCGACGCCGCCGGCGCCGGGCGCGGTGGCGATCGCGGCAATGGTGTCGGTCGATGTCGTCATGGCATTGCTCCTCAACGCACGAGCCCGCCATGCGGCGGGCTCGTGGCATTCCGTCGGTGCGGCCGTCAGGCCTTGGCCGGCGCCTCGCTGTAGCGGCGGATCATCCACCACTGCTGCAGCAGGCCGAGGCCGCCGTTGGTGACCCAGTACAGCACCAGACCCGACGGGAAGAAGATCATGATCGCGCCGAACACCAGCGGCATGAACTGCATGATCTTGGCCTGCATCGGATCCATGCCGACCATCGGCGTGAGCTTCTGCGTCGCCCACATGATCGCGATGTTGAGCACCGGCAGGATGAAGTACGGATCGCGCGCGGTCAGGTCCTGGATCCACAGCATCCACGGCGTGTGGCGCAGTTCCACCGATTCCAGCAACACCCAGTACAGGGCGAAGAACACCGGCATCTGCAGCAGCACCGGCAGGCAGCCGCCGATCGGATTGATCTTCTCCTTCTTGTAGAGCTCCATCATCGCCATCTGGAACTTCTGCTTGTCGTCGCCGTAGCGTTCTTTCAGCTGGGCGATGCGCGGCTGGAACTTGCGCATCTTCGCCATCGACTTGTACTGCGCGACCGACAGCGGATACAGCGCCAGTTTCACCAGCAGCACCAGGCCGATGATCGACCAGCCCCAGTTGCCGATCAGGCCGTGCAGCTTGGCCAGCACCCAGAACAGACCTTCGCCGAGCATCGCGAAGATCGAGAAGCGGCTGTAGTCGACGACGCGGTCGAGACCGCGCACGCCCTGCGCCTGGATCAGGTCGACCTGCTTGGGGCCGACCCACAGACGGGCGGTGGTCGAGGCCTGCTGGCCGGCGGGCACGGCGATCGGCGCCCCGAACTCGCGGATCAGGTACCGCGGCGCGCCGGTGCTGCGGTCGATCTGCATCGAGATCGTGCCGGTGTCGTCGGGACGCGGGATCCACGCACTGAAGAAGTGATGCTGGACCATCGCGATCCAGATGTTGCTGTCCTTGGCATTGAGCGGGCCGTCGCTCTCGAAGTCCCCGAGCTGGCGGCGGCTGTAGCCGATGTCGTTGCCGAACCAGGTCGCGCCGACCAGGCTGTAGGACTCGGGATTGGTCATGCCGCGCTTGACCGCCGGCGCGGTGCGGATCAGCTGGCGGTACGGGAAGCCCTGCCATGCCGCGCTGCCGGTGTTGACGATTTCGTCGCGGACTTCGATCGCGTAGTCGCCGCGGGTCAGCACGAAGCTGCGACGGATCGTCACGCCGTTGGCGCCGGTCCACACGAAAGGCACGATGACGGTGTTCTCGCCCTGCGCGAGGGTCGCCGACGTCGCGGTGCCTTCGGGCACGAACTGGCCCTCGTGGCTCGGCGCGGCATTGCTGCTGCTGACCCAGCCGGTCTGGGCGGCGTAGTAGTGCAGCGGGTCGGTGTCGAACATCCGCACCGGCGGCGCACCGTCGTCGCGGGTCTCCGGATACGCCAGCAGATCGGCTTCGATCACGTTGCCGGCGTCGAGCACCACGCGGAGCACGTCGGTCTGGGCGACGACCTGCCGCGCGGCCGGCGCAGGTGTCCCGGCGACCGGCGCGGGCGGCACCGGCGCGGCATCGGTGGGCGCGGTCGGCACGGCGGCGCTGCCGGCGGCAGCGCCCGGCACGGTGACCGACGGCGACGCTTGGGCGGCACTGGTCTGCGGCTGGGCCGCGGCTGCGGTCTTTTCCTTGCCCCACTCCATCCACAGCAACACGGCCACCATCAGCCAGGCGAGGACGAGGAAAGTACGGATCTGGTTCATCAGGCAGGCAGGCTCATGCGCCGGAAGACACCGGCGTGGATGGAATCGGGGAGGCGGGCATTGTGCCGGCCGCGGCTGACGGCGGCAACGCGCGGGCGCGCCGCAACACATTGAGAAAGGCGGCGCGCAAGGCGGGATTGTCGGCCTGCGCGGCGGCAGGACGGGCCACGACGACGTAGCTGCCGGGCGCCAGCTGGGGCTGCATCAGGCGGAACGCATCGCGCAGGACGCGCTTGATCCGGTTGCGGCCCACGGCCCGCTTGTCGACCTTGCGCGACACGGCAAGGCCCAACCGCGCCGGGCCTGCTTCGGACAACAGATGCACGGCCAGCATCGGCGACGCGGTCCGCGTCGCACTGGCGAAGATTCGATCGAAATCCGCACGCGCGCGCACACGCACGTGCCGCGGATAGCGGACACCGGCGGTCATGGAAGCTGCGCTGCAGAACGGGTCGGGAGTGCGGAGACGCGACTCACCGACCCGGAGGGCTTCAGGCCGAGAGGACCTTGCGGCCCTTCGCGCGACGACGCGCGAGGATCTTGCGGCCGTCGGCCGTCGCCATGCGGGCACGGAAACCGTGATCGCGCTTGCGCTTGAGGTTGCTGGGCTGATAGGTGCGCTTGGTAGCCATGGTCGAGCCCTTCGGGCAACGTGACGAATAGAACCGGAAATTCTAGCGGCCTGTGACCTGACCGGTCAAGCCGGGTCTGTCATGCGCGCCGCGCCAGCCGCACGGCGCCGGGCCGCGGGTGGCGACATGATAGTCTGCGTGCCCTTCCCCGGCGACCTGGCCGCGCACCTGCGTGGCGGCGCCCGCTTTGTCGAATTCCGCCGCATGATGGATGCCTGGCCCCGCTGCCTTCAACGCCTCGAAGCCGAGTTTCCGGCCGAGGATGTCCACACCTGGCTCAAGCCGCTCCAGGCCCAGGCCGACGACCGCTCGACCGTGCTGTACGCCCCGAATGCCTTCGTCCGCGACGAAGTGCAGGCGCGCTACATGCCGCGGATCCGCGAGTTGCTGGCGCACTTCGCCGGCGTCGAGGATGTGAGCCTGCAGGTCGGGTCGCTGCCCCGTGCAGCCGCGCCGCCGCCGGCGAGCCTGCTGTCGGGAAGCGATGCCCGGTCCCAGCCCGCCGCGCCGATCGAAGCCTTCGCCGGCAACATGGACAGCCACTACACCTTCGACAACTTCGTCGAGGGCCGCAGCAACCAGATGGGCCGCGCCGCCGCCTGGCAGGCGGCGCTCAAGCCGGGCGACCGCGCCCACAACCCGCTGCTGCTCTACGGCGGCACGGGCCTGGGCAAGACCCATCTGATGTTCGCCGCCGGCAACGCGATGCGCCAGGCCAATCCCCGTGCGCGCGTGCTGTATCTGCGTTCGGAGGAGTTCTACAGCGCGTTCTTCCGCTCGATCCAGGAAAAGACCTCGGACCAGTTCAAGCGGCAGTTCCGCCAGATCGACGCGCTGCTGATCGACGACATCCAGTTCTTCGCCGGCAAGGACCGCACCCAGGAAGAGTTCTTCCACACCTTCAATACGCTGTTCGACAGCAAGCAGCAGATCATCATGACCTGCGACCGCTATCCGCGTGAGGTGGATGGCCTCGAGCCACGGCTCAAGTCGCGCCTGGCCTGGGGCCTGTCGGTGGCGATCGATCCGCCCGATTTCGAGACCCGCGCCGCGATCGTGCTGGCCAAGGCCGCAGAGCGCGGGACCCAGGTGCCCGACGACGTGGCGTTCCTGCTGGCCAAGAAGATGCATTCCAACGTGCGCGACCTCGAGGGCGCGCTCAACACCTTGGCCGCGCGCGCGAACTTCATGGGCCGGGCGATCACGGTCGAGTTCGCCCAGGAGACGCTGCGCGACCTGCTGCGTGCCCAGCAGCAGGCGATCAGCATGTCCAACATCCAGAAGGTCGTGGCCGACTATTACGGCCTGCAGATCAAGGACCTGCTCTCCAAGCGCCGGACACGCTCGCTGGCGCGTCCGCGTCAGGTGGCGATGGCACTGTCCAAGGAACTCACGGAACACAGCCTGCCAGAGATCGGCGAGGCCTTCGCGGGTCGCGACCACACCACCGTGCTGCACGCCTGCCGGCAGATCCGCACACTGATCGAAAGCGACGGCAAACTGCGCGAGGACTGGGACAAGCTGATCCGTAAACTCAGCGAGTAAGCTGTGCGTCCCGGCTGCTGCACAACACGGGGGCCGGACGTGGACAGCCTGTGGACAATTTGAGGGGTCGAAAGTTGTCCACAGCTTGATCCACCACTCCACACCGCACTGTCCACCGGGTTTGGAAGCTCCAAAAAGTCAATCGATTCAGTGGTTTGCAGTAGATACCAACCGATTTCGGCTCTACCCAGCACCACCATTTTTAGATTTATATCCTTTTTATAAAAGCACGGGACAAGGGGATAACACCGACATGCGTTTCAGTCTCCAACGCGAAACACTGCTCAAGCCGCTGGCCCAGGTCGTCAACGTCGTCGAGCGCCGCCAGACCCTGCCCGTGCTGGCCAACCTGCTGGTCCAGGTCCAGGACGGCCAACTGTCGTTGACCGGTACCGACCTTGAAGTCGAGATGGTCTCGCGCCGTGCGGTCGACGATGCCCAGGATGGCGAAACCACGATTCCGGCGCGCAAGCTGTTCGACATCGTTCGCGCACTGCCCGACGGCAGCAAGGTCGTGATCTCGCAGTCCGGTGAGAAAATCACCGTGCAGGCCGGTCGCAGCCGCTTCACGCTGTCGAGCCTGCCGGCGGGCGATTTCCCGTCCGTGGACGAGGTCGAGGCGACCGATCGCATCGCGGTGCCGGAGGCGGCCCTCAAGGAACTCATCGAGCGCACCGCGTTCGCGATGGCGCAGCAGGATGTCCGCTATTACCTCAACGGCCTGCTGTTCGATCTGGGCGACACGCGTCTGCGCTGCGTGGCGACCGACGGCCATCGGCTGGCGCTGTGCGAAACCACGCTGGAGACGGCGGTCCAGACCAAGCGCCAGATCATCCTGCCGCGCAAGGGCGTGACCGAGCTGCAGCGCCTGCTCGAAGGCGGCGACAAGACGCTGGAACTGGAGCTAGGCCGCAACCACCTCCGGGTCAAGCGCGACGATGTGACCTTTACTAGCAAGCTGATCGACGGCCGGTTCCCGGATTACGAGGCGGTGATTCCGATCGGCGCCGACCGCGAAGTGACGATCGACCGCGAACTGCTGCGCGCCGCGTTGCAGCGTGTGGCGATCCTGTCGAACGAGAAGTACCGCGGCGTGCGTCTGGAAGTCTCGCCGGGCACGGTGCGCATCAATGCGCACAATCCCGAGCAGGAAGAGGCGCACGAGGAAGTCGAGGCCGATACCAAGGTCGACGACCTGGCGGTGGGTTTCAACGTCAACTACCTGCTGGATGCGCTGACCGCACTGCGGGGCGAACAGGTGATCCTGAAGCTGCGCGATGCGAACTCGTCCGCCCTGGTGCGTGAAGCGACGGACGAACGCAGCCGTCACGTGGTGATGCCGCTGCGTCTCTGACGTCATCGGTAGACTGGGCGCCCGTCGCCCACATGTTTCACGTGGAACACGACGCCCGGCTTGCCGGGCGTCTTCCGTTCCGGCCTGGTTGCCTCTTGGATATCCGTGCAGATCACCCGCTTCGACCTCCACAACGTGCGCAATCTGCAGCCGACTTCGCTGCGGCCCGGACCCGGCTTGAATTTGTTGCTGGGTGACAACGGCGCCGGCAAGACCAGCGTGCTGGAGGGACTGCACCTGATGGCGTATGGGCGCAGTTTCCGGGGCCGCGTGCGCGACGGACTCGTCCAGCGCGGGCGCGAGGCGATCGAACTGTATGTCGAGTGGCAGGACGACCCGGCACAACCGGATCGGTACCGTCGGGCCGGTCTGCGCCACACCGGGCAGGACTGGACCGGCCGACTGGATGGGCAGGACGTCGCCCAGCTGGGCGATCTGTGTGCAGCGCTGATGGTCGTGACCTTCGAGCCAGGGAGTCATGCGCTGATATCGGGGAGCAGCGAGGTGCGCCGCCGGTTCCTGGACTGGGGGCTGTTCCACGTGGAACAGGACTTCCTGCAACAGTGGCGGCGGTACGCACGGGCGCTGCGTCAGCGGAACGCGTTGCTGAAGTCCGGCGCGGGTGGTTCCCAGCTCGATGCGTGGGACCTGGAGCTTGTCGATGCTGCTCTACCGTTGGATGTCAGGCGGGAGGGCTATCTCCAGCGGCTGCAGACTGCGGTGCAGGCGGTGGCCGCCCAGGTCGCGCCGGCGCTGGGCATCCCGGAACTCGTGTTTCTTCCGGGCTGGCGGCGCCAGGATCTGTCGCTGGCCGACGCGCTGGTCGTGGCACGCGACCGGGACCGGGCGATGGGGCACACCAGCGTTGGTCCCCACCGTGCCGACTGGCGGATCCGGTTCGATGATCGGCCGGAGCAGTCCCTGCTCTCGCGGGGGCAGGCTAAGCAATCGGCGTTGTGCTGCCTGCTGGCGCAGGCGCGCGACTGTGCGGATCGATTTGCCGGCCGTTGGCCCGTGATCGCGCTCGACGATCTGGCGTCGGAGCTGGATCGGCACCATCAACGACACGTCCTGACCTACCTGCAGCAGGCCGGTGCACAGGTGCTGATCACCGGCACCGAACGCCCTGACCACTGGCCCACCGGGGTGCTTGAAAGTGCCGTGACGTTCCACGTGGAACATGGCGCAGTGCGCGCCGTCTAGACGACGCACAGACCGACGGCGGCTCGACCCCTCATTGTTCCACGTGGAACACGATTCGCCCGCCGGCAGTAGGGTCTTTCCGGCGCGCGTGTTCCACGTGGAACGCCCGCCGGAGGCCCTGCCTCGAACTGCTATAATTCCGCCCTTGCGGCCCATTCCTGCCGCGCCCGTCCGGTCCCCGGGTGGTGCGCCTGGATGCCGCGCTCCCGGCCAGACAGCGAACCGAATGAGCGACGAGACGATCTCCGGCGGCGCCCCCGCCAATTCCGACTACGATTCCAGCCGCATCACCGTCCTGCGTGGCCTCGAGGCCGTCCGCAAGCGTCCGGGCATGTACATCGGCGATGTGCACGACGGCACCGGCCTGCACCACATGGTGTTCGAAGTCGTCGACAACTCGATCGACGAAGCGCTGGCCGGCCACGCCGACGACATCGTGGTGACCATCCACGAGGATGGTTCGGTGTCGGTCTCGGACAACGGCCGCGGTATTCCGGTCGACATCCACAAGGAAGAAGGGATCTCGGCCGCCGAGGTCATCATGACCCAGCTGCACGCGGGCGGTAAGTTCGACGACAACAGCTACAAGGTCTCGGGCGGTCTGCATGGCGTCGGCGTGTCGGTGGTCAACGCGCTCAGCGAGAAGCTCACGCTCGACATCTGGCGCGATGGCTATCACCACCATCAGGAATACGCGATGGGCGAGGCCGTGACGCCTGTCCAGCGCGGCGAGGCCTCGACCAAACGTGGCACGCTGCTGCGCTTCTGGCCGGCGGTGGCCACGTTCTCCGACGTGACCTTCCACTACGACATCTTGGCCCGCCGCCTGCGCGAGCTCTCGTTCCTCAACTCGGGTGTCCGGATCAATCTGGTCGACCTGCGCGGCGATGGCCGTCGCGACCTGTTCGAGTACGAGGGCGGCATCCGGTCGTTCGTCGAGCATCTGGCGCAGCTCAAGACGCCGCTGCATCCGAACGTGATCTCGGTGACCGGCGAGCAGAGCGGCATCACGGTCGATGTCGCCCTGCAGTGGACCGACGCCTACCAAGAAACGATGTTCTGCTTCACCAACAACATCCCGCAGAAGGATGGCGGCACCCACCTGATCGGGTTCCGCGCGGCGCTCACGCGGACGCTGACGAACTACATCGAGCGCAACGGTATCGCCAAGCAGGCCAAGGTGGCGCTGTCCGGCGACGACATGCGCGAGGGCATGATCGCCGTGCTGTCGGTGAAGGTGCCGGACCCGAGCTTCTCCTCGCAGACCAAGGAAAAGCTGGTGTCCTCCGAGGTGCGCCCGGTGGTCGAGAGTGCGTTCGGCCAGCGCCTGCAGGAATTCCTCGACGAAAACCCGGCGGAAGCCCGCGCGATCGCCGGCAAGATCGTCGACGCCGCCCGCGCCCGCGAGGCCGCACGCAAGGCGCGCGACCTGACCCGGCGCAAGGGCGCGCTCGACATCGCCGGTCTGCCCGGCAAGCTCGCCGACTGCCAGGAAAAGGATCCGGCGCTGTCCGAACTGTTCATCGTCGAGGGTGACTCGGCAGGTGGCTCCGCCAAGCAGGGCCGCAATCGCAAGACGCAGGCGATCCTGCCGCTGAAGGGCAAGATCCTCAATGTCGAGCGCGCGCGCTTCGACCGCATGCTCGCCAGCGCCGAGGTCGGTACGCTGATCACGGCGCTCGGCACCGGCATCGGCAAGGACGAATACAACCCGGACAAGCTGCGCTACCACCGCATCATCCTGATGACCGACGCCGACGTCGACGGCTCGCACATCCGCACGCTGCTGCTGACGTTCTTCTACCGGCAGATGCCTGAGCTGATCGAGCGCGGCCACGTCTACATCGGCCTGCCGCCGCTGTACAAGATCAAGCAAGGCAAGAACGAGCTGTACCTCAAGGACGATGCGGCGCTCGATGCGTATCTGGCCGCCAATGCCGTCGAAGGTGCGGGGCTGACCCCGGCGACGGGCGAGCCGGCGATCGAAGGCGCCTCGCTGGAGAAGCTGCTGCTGGTGTTCGCGTCGGCGAAGGAAACCGTGGCCCGCAACGCCCATCGCTACGATCCGGCCGTCATGGAGCTTCTGCTCGACGCGGCGCCGATCGCGGCGGGCACCGAGTCAGAGATCGAGACGACGCTGCGCGCACTGGAGGCCCGTCTGAACCATAAGGGGCTCGGCCGCCCGCGTTACCGCTTCGGGATCCAGCCCGCCACTGACGCCCGTGGGCCGGTGTTGACCATCGAGCGCCAGCACATGGGCCTCGATGTCGTGCAGCTGGTACCGCTCGCCACACTCGAGACCGGCGAACTGCGTGCCATCGGCGAAGCCGCGCGGCAGCTGCATGGTCTGATCCGCGAAGGCGCGCAGATCGTGCGCGGCAACCGCGCCCAGCCCGTGGGCTCCTTCGCGGAGGCCCAGGCGTGGCTGCTCGAGGAAGCCAAGCGGGGTCGCCAGATCCAGCGCTTCAAGGGCCTCGGCGAGATGAATCCCGAGCAGCTCTGGGACACCACGGTGAACCCGGAAACTCGCCGCCTGCTGCAGGTGCGGATCGAGGATGCGGTGGCCGCGGACGAGATCTTCAGCACCCTGATGGGTGACGTGGTCGAGCCGCGCCGCGCATTCATCGACGACAACGCACTCAAGGTCGCCAATCTGGACGTCTGAACGATTCATGCGCGGTTCGACGTGCGCATCCGTATGGAGGCCGCGATTGACGGCGCGTTAATCTCCGACGTTTTAAAAGGTGGGGTCTTGAACAGGGGAGTCCCACCGATGAAAACGCCGATTGCGGCGCTCGCCGCCGCTGTGCTGGTTGCCAGCTGCGCGACCACCACCTCCCCGACCGGTCGCACCCAGTACGTCGGCGCCGTGTCCGCGGCCCAGCTCAACCAGATGGGTGAGCAGGCGTTCGCGGAAACCAAGTCCAAGATGCGGACGTCGCCTGATGCGCGCCAGCAGGCGTACGTGCGCTGCATCGTGACCGACATCGTGCGCGAACTGCCGGCAAACTGGCAGCAGCTCAACTGGGAGTCGGTCGTCTTCGTCGACGACAATCCGAATGCCTTCGCCCTGCCGGGCGGCAAGGTCGGCGTGCACACCGGGATCCTCCAGGTCGCACAGAACCAGGATCAGCTGGCCGCCGTGATCGCGCATGAGATCGGCCACGTCTACGCCAACCACCACGACGAACGCATCACCCGCCAGATGGGCGCGCAGGGCTTGCTGGGTGTCGCCGGCGCCGCGCTGGGTTCACGCTACGGCGAAGGCGCGCAGCAGTCGGCGAACCAGCTGGGTGGCGCCGCACTGCAGACGACCTTCCTCCTGCCGGGCACGCGTACCCAGGAAACCGAGGCCGACGTGGTCGGCCAGGATCTGATGGCCAAGGCGGGTTTTGATCCGCGTGCTGCCGTGGGCCTGTGGCAGAACATGATCGCCGCCAGTGGCGGCAGCCGTCCGCCGCAGTGGCTGTCGACGCATCCCAATCCCGAGAACCGCATCAGCGAACTGCAGACGCGCGCCGCGCGCCTCGTGCCGACCTACGAGCAGGCGCAGGCTGCAGGCAAGCGTCCGCGCTGCGGCTGATATCGCGCGCAAACCGCTGCACATCGCTGCAACCAACCGGCGATAATCGCCGTCTCCAGACTCCGGCCCCCGGCGCACCGTGGGGCCACCTGCCAATCGAGGTGCTCCATGTCGAAGTCCCGCATGTCCCAGCAGGCGCTTGCCGCCGCCCTGACCACCGCCCTGCTCGCATTCACCGCGCCGACGATGGTGTTCGCGCAGGACGAGGGCAGCGACCGCAGCAGCCGTGCCGACCGCGCCTCGCGCAGCGGCGATCGCAGCGAGCGTCGAAGCTCGCGCCAGGCGCCGCAGAAGGCGGAGGCGCTGTACCCAAACAGCAGCCGTGAGGAACCGGGCATCGCCGCCAGCCAGCGCCTGCTCAAGCAGCTCAATACGCTGTCGGAAGCCAACAACGAGTCCGATGCCGCCAAGGGTCTGCCGGTCGCCGACGAGATCCTCGCCAACAGCGCCGCGAACACGTACGACAAGTCGATGGCGGCGCTGCTCGCGGGCCAGCTGCTCCTCAACGAAGATAATGCGCGTGCGGTGACCTACCTCGACCAGGCGATCGAAACCGGTGGTCTCGACAACAACAACCACTTCCAGGCGATGTTGATCGTCGCGCAGCTGCAGGCGCAGGAAAACCAGTACGAACAGGCGCTCGCCTCGCTCGATCGTTACATCACCGAGTCCGGCTCCACCGATCCCAAGGACCAGGCGCTCAAGGGCAACCTGCTGTATCGCCTGGAGCGGTATCCGGAAGCGATCGCGACGCTCAAGCCGCTGGTCGATGCCGGCGGCGAAGTGGACCCGCAGTGGCAGCAGATCCTGATGGCGTCCTACGCCGAGTCTGGCAACAGCGCCGAAGCCACGCGCCTGGCCGAACAGGTCGCGCAGGCGACACCGGACGACAAGCGCTCGCAGGTCAATCTGGCGGTGTCGTATCTGCAGACCGATCAGAACGACAAGGCGATCGAAGTCTTCGAGCGTCTGCGTGCAGCCGGACAGCTCACCGAAGAGAGCGAGTACCGCAACCTCTACGCGCTGTATCTCAACAGCGAGAACAAGGAACGCGAAGCGATCGCGGTGATCAACGAAGGCCTGCAGAAGAACATCCTGAAGGAGGATTACCGCACGATGGCGGCGCTCGGTCAGGCCAACTATTTCAGTGACCAGATCGAGCCTGCGATCGCCGCATGGCGCAAGGCGGCGCCGCTCGCCGAAAACGGGGATACGTACCTCAATCTTGCACGCGTGCTGCACCAGGAAGGACGTTCCGACGAAGCGAAGGAAGCGGCACGACAGGCGATTGCGAAAGGCCTGAAATCGAACACCGATGCGGAGCGCATCATCTCCGGCCGTTAAGAAAAAGTTGCGTGCATCATGGATGGTGCTGGCCACTTGGATTGGTATAAGCTTTAGGGTTCCTGCCGCCCGAACAGGTCGGCAGTTCGACTTTTCCACCGGGGTTTCGACCCCGGCCTCACCAGAGTTCTCCGCATGACGCAACGCTCGACGACGACCGACAGGAACGACGAAGACGAGGGCCTGAACTGGGGCCGCATCGCCGGCTTCACGATGGTGGTCGCGTTCCACGCTGCTGCGATCATGCTGCTGCTCGCGCCCGTCAATCCGCCGAACGCTGCGGCGCAGGAAGAAGCAGCGACGCGCGTCGTGATCATCGAACCGCCGCCGCCGCCGCCCCCGCCGCCGCCGCCGCCGCCGGAGCCGCCGAAGCCCACGCCGATCAAGGAGCTGACGCCGCCGCGTCCGACGCCGGTGCCGCCCCCGCCGGAAGCACCGCCGGTCGTGTTCGACGATCCGTCGCCGATGGATACGCCGGCGCCGCCGCCCGCACCGCCGTCACCGCCCGCGCCTTCCGCTGACATCGGCGCCAGCGTCGACATCTCGTCGAAGAACATGAATCCGCCGCGTTACCCGCCTGCCGCCGCGCGCGCGCAGATCGAGGGCACGGTGATCCTGGTGATCGACGTCGATGCCAACGGCAACGTCACCAACGTGTCGGTCGAGAAGTCCAGCCGCAACCGTGACCTCGATCGCGCCGCGATCGAAGCCGCCCGCAAGTGGTCGTTCACGCCCGCCACGAAGAACGGGCAGCCCGCCGCAGGCCGCGTTCGCGTCCCGGTCGACTTCAACCTCGGCTGATCGATTCCGCTGTATCCGATACACCGGCGTTCTTCGGGACGTCGAGCCTTACGCGTCATCGTTCCACTCTTCAAACCACTACATCTAGAAGGTAAGCGTCATGCTGCAGGAAACCACCAACGCCGCTGTGTCCAACGCTGCCGGTCTGGAGTCGATGGGCTTCGCTGACATGATCGAGCACATGGACGCGGTCAACTGGACCGTGCTCATCGTTCTGATCGTGATGTCGGCCATGTCGATCTTCTGGATCATTTTCAATGCGATCAAGGCCGCGCGCCTGAAGGGCAGCACCGATCGCGTGATCAACACGTTCTGGGAAACCTCGAACGCGCAGGATGCGATCCGCTTCATGGAAGAGCAGCCCAAGAGCGAGCCCTTCTCGAAGGTCGCCCTCGACGCCGCACAGGCCGCCGCGCACCACCAGCGTCATGAGGGTTCGCGTCTCGTCGAGTCGCTGAACCGCTCCGAGTTCGTCGATCGCGCCCTGCGTCAGGCCGTAACCCGCGAATCGCTGAAGCTCGAAGACGGTCTGACCGTGCTTGCGACCGTCGGCGCGACCGCCCCGTTCGTGGGTCTGCTCGGTACGGTGTGGGGCATCTACCGCGCCCTGATCCGCATCGGTGCCAGCGGCCAGGCCGACATCGGCGCAGTGGCAGGTCCGGTCGGCGAGGCGCTGATCATGACCGCCATCGGTCTCGGCGTCGCGATCCCGGCAGTGCTCGGCTATAACTTCTTCGTCCGCCTGAACCGCGGTACGAACAACAAGCTCGACACCTTCGCGCACGACCTGCACGACTTCTTCGCCACCGGTTCGCGCGTCGGCGAGACGCCGGCTCCGGCCAAGGTCTAAGAAGCGCGCACGTCTTAGCGACAACGGAGTTCAGATATGGCTTTCAGCTCAGGTGGTGGCAACGACAAGGTCAACGCCACGATCAACATCGTCCCGCTTGTCGACGTCATGCTGGTGCTGCTGATCATCTTCATGGTCACGGCACCCCTGATGGCGCACAAGGTGCAGGTCGAGTTGCCGGAAGCGAATCTCGACGAGCGTCCCGAAACCGCCCCCGGCCCGACGCCGTTGACGGTAGCGGTCACCGAAACCGGTGACATCTACCTCAACGACGAGCCGGTGACGCTCCAGCTGCTGGAGAGCGCCTTCTCGGTGGAAGCCCAGAAGACGCCGCAGCCGCCGGTGAACATCCGCGGCGACTCGACGACCAAGTACCGGACGATCAACGACGTGGTCAACACTGCACAGGCCCAGGGCATGCGCAAGGTCGGCTTCGTCGCGACGGTCGAAAACAGGTAAACCGGAGCAACACGCATGGCATTTTCATCCGGTGGCGAAGGCCCGATGGCCGACATCAACATCATTCCGCTCTGCGACGTGATGTTGGTGCTGCTGATCATCTTCATGGTGACGGCGCCGAAGGCTTCCTATCCAATTGACATCGATCTTCCGCAGCGTTCCACGACGCCGCCGGAGAATCCGGTGGAACCACCGGAGCCGATCCGGCTGCGCATCGACGGCTCGGGCCAGATCTTCTGGAACGACAGCCCGACGCCAGTGTCGGCACTGCGCAACATGATGGAGTCGGAAGTCCAGCGTGACCCGACCAATCAGCCGACGCTCGAGATTGACACCAGTGGCGACGCCGATTACGGCGTGCTGGCCAAGGTGCTGGCGGAAGCGAAGAACGCGCAGATGCAGAAGATCGGCTTCGTGCGTCAGTAACACGCGACAAGCGCCGGCGCGGGCCTGCAGCACGCGCCGGTGATCGATGCAGTGATTTGAACGCCGCCTTCGGGCGGCGTTTTTTTTGCGGCATTGCCGGGCGAGCCGGTCCCGACGCTGGCGCCGTGCGCGGTATCGCGGTGTGTGGCGTGCCGAAGGCAACGTGACACGGGCGACGCGATGAGGGGAACACTGGTTGCGTGCGCCGTCGGCACAGTCGCAGGAATCAGCGCGGGGTCAGATATCCGAGCCGGGTCCGACGGAGACTGCGTCGATGATCGCGAGGTAGCCGCGCACGGTGGCGGCCAGCCCGTCATACAGGGCTTCGCCGATCAGCGCATGGCCGATCGAGACCTCGTCCACGCCGCCGAGCGCAGTGAGGAACGCTGCGAGATTGGCCTGGCTGAGATCGTGTCCGGCGTTGACGCCGAGCCCGGCATCGCGCGCCTGGCCGGCGGTGGAAACGAACGCGGGCAGAGCCGAATCCGGGGCGCCGGCGTCGAAAGCTTCGGCCCAGGGCCCGGTGAAGAGTTCGATACGATCCGCGCCGGTGGCATGGGCCGCGGCGATGTCGGCGCCGGCATCGGCGAACAGACTGACGCGGCAGCCGAGATCGCGGAACCCGGCCACCAGGGGAATCAGTGCATCGCGGTCGCGCGCGAAATCGAAGCCGTGGTCGGACGTCAGCTGGGCGTCGCCGTCGGGCACCAGGGTCACCTGCGCCGGGCGTGTCTCGGTGCACAGCGCGAGCAAGCCCGGATAGCCCTCGCGGGGCGGCGCGAACGGGTTGCCCTCGATGTTGAACTCGACGCCGCGCTCGGCCGTCAGGCGTGCGAGGCGCCGTACGTCATCGGCCCGGATGTGCCGTGCATCGGGACGCGGATGCACGGTGATGCCGTGCGCGCCGGCATCGATGCAGGCGCGCGCGGCCCGCACGACGTCGGGATCGCGGCCGCCGCGCGAATTGCGCAGCACCGCGATCTTGTTGACGTTGACGCTGAGCCGGGTCACGGACCTGCGGGCGGCGTACGGGCCGGGTCGTCGGCAGGCGCTGCAGCTGCGGCGCGCCGGGCGTCGGCCTGCTCGCGCAGACGACGCAGTTCCACCGGGTCCACCATCATCGCTTCGTTGCGACTCTGGCTGCCCACGCGCTGCGCCAGCAGTCCGAGTACGCCGATCACCACGAACACGAGCGACAGCACGAGGGCGATCGCCGCGAGCGGGACCGACGTGGTGGTGAACGCGATGACGACCGCGCCGAGCGCGAGCAACAGGAACAACCAGGGCATGGGACGGGCTCCGCCTGACGTGTGGGCGAGTCTAAACCAGTCGTCGGTCGGAACCCGCTTCGGACGCACGGCCGGATCGACGAACGTGGCATCGGCGCGACAGACGGCGGCGCGTCGCGCGGTGCGGACCGTATCGATGCATCCCGGGGTGGTGCGGACGAGCGCCCCACTGACCCGGTCTCGATCACGCGCTCCGCGCGGGCTGCATGCCATCGCGGCACAGGAAAGGCGAACGGTGGCGCGGGCCGCGCAAGGTCCCCGGTCGGAAGCCGCGAAGCGGCGTCCCGCTCAGAGCAGCGGCGAACACAGCCGGGCGAGGGCCTCGGGCAGCCGAGCGGTCAGCAATGGACGATGGCGACCGCGCTGCACGCGCGGCGCGTTCGCGAACTCGCCCTCGATGTACTGCGCCAGTGCCGCCGCCATGCCGGCATCGTCGAACAGCACGGACACCTCGAAGTTGAGCCGGAAGCTGCGGTGGTCGAAGTTCGCACTGCCGATCAGCGCGAGCTGGTCGTCGACCAACAAGGTCTTGCTGTGCAGCAGCCGCGAGCGGTACTCGTAGACCTTCACGCCGGCGACCAGCAGCTGGCCGAAGTACGAACGCGCGGCCAGCGTCACCAGGGTCGAGTCGCTGGTCCTGGGCACCAGCAGGCGCACATCCAGACCGGCGAGCGCCGCCGAGGTCAGTGCCATCATCGCCGCCTCGCCGGGCACGAAATACGGCGTCGTCATCCACACGCGGTGTTTCGCCGCGTGGATCGCGCCGACGTGCGCGCGATGGATCGCTTCCCAGTTCGAATCCGGCCCCGACGTCAGGACCTGGGTGCGGATCGGCCCGGCATCCGCTGCCGGTGTCTGGCGTTCGACCTCGGCCAGGAAGTCCCGGCGCCCGGTGGCGTAGACCCAGTCCTCGGCAAACACCAGCTGCAGCACGCGCACCGACTTGCCGACCAGACGCATGTGCAGATCGCGATACGCGTCTGTGCGCAGCCGCTCGTCCTGCTCGTCGGTGACGTTCATGCCGCCGGTGTAGCCGATGCGGCCGTCGATCACGACGATCTTGCGATGCGTGCGCAGGTTGGTCCACGGCCGCTGCCAGATGCGGCCGAAGCGTATCGGGTGGAACCAGGCGAGCTCTCCGCCGGCATCGAGCAGTGGCGCGAAGAACCTGCGCGAGGCTTTCGACCCGACGAAGTCGAGCAGCACGCGCACGCGCACGCCCGACCGCGCACGCTCGACCAGCGCGTCCCGCAGCGCGGCGCCGGTCGTGTCGGGCTCGTAGATGTAGTACTCGAGGTGGACGTGATGTTCGGCGCGCGCGATGTCGGCAAGCAATGCGGTGTACTTCGCCGCGCCATCGACCAGCAGCTCCACTTGCGCCGAGGACGTCGCCGGCAATCCGGTCGTCGCCTGGCCCAGTCGCACCAGCTCGGCACCCTCTCCCGCTTCGGCTTCGATCTGCGTGCTGCGCAACGAGGCGCGACTGTGCGTGCGGCGCAAGCGGTTGCGGTGGATTTTCTGCGGTCCGAACACGTGATAGACCAGAAAGCCGACATACGGCAACAGCGCGAGCCCGAACAGCCAGCTCAGCGTGGCGACCGGCTCGCGCTTCTGCAGCACGATCCACACGCCCAGCACCAGCAGATACACCGCCCAGCCGATCGTCAGCAACGCGACCAGATGCGGCATGGTCGCGGCCCACTCCCAGGCACGTTGCAGGGTTCCGGACATGGGGGCCTCATGGAGAGCGCCGATCGCGCCGCGCACAGGGTAGCGGCGCGCCAGGCAAAACCGTGTGTCCCGGTACCTGTGACCTGTGACATCGGGGTGTTGCACCGGTGCAACACGCCCGAAAGTCGCGCCACCACGCGGATCGGGGCCGGCACGGCCGCGCGCGGGTGTAACAGGTCACGACGCATATCCGGGAAGCGTGCCGCGCGATTCGATGCAAGTGACTGATATTAAATAAGAAAAAGACTTGGCACGGCGTCTGCGTTGATCTCTGCGTTGAAAGAAGCGGGGAGCCGACCATGCGCCATCCAATCCAGACGGGCCTGTACCTGCTGCTGCCGTGCCTGACGCTGGCGACGGGTATCGCGGAGGCGGCCGGCGCGCGCGCCGGAGTGCAGCCGACCCATGGCGAAATGGTGCTGCTGCGCGATGTCAGCGCCCGCCACGCGGTGCGCCAGGCGCCCCCGGGCATCGGCCTGATCGTCGATCCCACGCCGAACCGGCAGCTGATGCCCTCGTTGCCCGGCGGTGAACTGAGCGACGCGGACTTCCTCGCACTCGATACCGGGCAACAGGTGCAGGGCGCCATGCGTGGCACCGGTGGCATCGCCGCGCCCGTGACGCAGGTGCTGACCGGCACGCTCGGCGGCGGCGCAACCGCGCGCGACGCCAGCGGCATCCAGGGTGCCGGCACGCTGGGCGCCGCGACCGGCGGTCCGCTCGGCGCGGTTGGCAGCGCCACACGCGGCATCGGCGGGCACATCACCGGCGCGCTGTCGCAGATGCCCTTCACCCAGCCGGCGAACGGAGGCGGACCGTGATCCGCGCCCTCGCCTGCCTCGGACTCGGCGTCCTCGCCGCGGCACCGGTGTGCGCCGCCGACGACTACCCGTCGATGCTCGGCTATCTCACCCAATCGCGCGTGGACGGCAACGCGTTCGCCGGTGCGTCCGGGGCGATCGCGATCAACCTCGCCGCCGGCGATCTCAACCAGCAGGCGAACCTGCGTGCGATCGCGGTCGGCACCCGGGCGATCGCCAACGTCGACGCGCGCCAGTCGCGCCGTCGCGACTTCGCCACGACGCCCGACACGGCCACGGCCGTCATCGCGGGCCACACGCTCGCAGGCGCGTCGGGCATCGCATCGATCAACCAGGCCAGTGGGGCCGGCAACGCGTCGTTCAACGCGGTGTCGCTCGCACTGGCGCAACAGGGCATACGCGAAACCGACGACGACGGTTCGTTGTCGGCGGCGTTCGCGTCGGCGGGGCAACAGCACGGTTTCGAACACGGGGGCGCGACATCGAATCGTCGCGTGGCGTCCGTCGAGTCCACTGCGCTGCAGGGCTTCGAAGGTGTGTTGCAGCTCAACCAGGTCGCGGGATCCGGGAACGACACCGGCAACACGCTGGCGATGTCGATCCAGGCGGGACCGTGACCGGGCACTTCAACGGGAACTCCACGAGAGCAGACGAGAGAGAGATCACAGACATGAAGACCATGAAGACCACACTGCTGGCGATTGCCGTCAGCGCAGCCGCGGTGGGCGCGGCACAGGCCCAGAGCGTCGACTGGCAGATCGTCGATTACGACATCACCATCGACGACACGCGCAACTACGAGACCAACGTCGACGACACGCGCAATTACGAAACCAACATCACCAACACCAATACCGAGGTCAACACCACGGTCAACCAGTCGCAGGACTGGACCCAGACCGTGAACCAATCGGTGGACCAGAGCCTGACCGAGACCGTCGATCGCAGCCTCACCGAGTCCTACGACATCAGCGTCACCGATGCGTTCAACCGCGAGGTCAACCAGCAGGTCGACCAGAGCCTCGACGAGGCCCATCGCATCCGCACCAACCAGGTGAGCGAGAACATCAATCGCACCGAGAACGTGAACTCCGACATCCGTCGCGAGCGCAACGAGCACGGCGTGTCGGTGAACCTCGAGAAGGATCTGTCGCTGAGCTCGGACATCGCCTTCAGTGGCGACCCGACCATCACCGGCGCCATCGATCTCGACTCGGCCGCCATCGCGGTGATCGACAACCGCCAGTCGATCAGCGGCAATACGGGCCTCAACAACGTGCTCGAAAACACCGCCGACATCGGCGATGACGTGGGCTCCGAAGCCTCCGGCAACCTGCTGTTCAACGTCGCTGCAGGTGACAACAACGTGCAGGACAATGCTGCGGCACTGTCGGCCGCCGACGCGGGCTTCGCGTTCGGTCTCGCCGATGCCGAAGTGTTCGTGAACCAGTCCGGCTCGCAGAACATGACGATGAACCGCGGCGTGACCAACGACGCGAGCATCGGCGGCAATGCGTTCTCGGCAGCCACCGGCAACATCGGCGTCAACGTGGCCTCGGGCAACAACAACGGGCAGAAGAACGCGATGGCCGCATCGGTGGCCACCGCCGCCTACGCGCAGTCCAGCGTGAGCTCCAACCAGTCCTCGAGCGGCAACATGACCTCGAACGCCGGCAGCTACGAGCGCTTCACCGATACGGTCAACGTCTCGCTCAGCGGCACGATGAGCGGCAACTCGATCGCGTTCGGCCGAGGCATCTACGAGGGCAGCACCAGCGGCACCTCCGAGTCGCGCGGCAACGCCTACCAGCAGTCGAACTTCTATGCCGACATGTGGGAAGGCGAACTGCACCCGGCCGGTCCGGTGACCGGACATGCGGACTTCGATGGCGCCTCGCAGGGTGCGGTCGACAATCCGTACCGCGGTGCGGACGAGTTCGGTGAGATCGGCGGTCTCGCGTTCGATACCGATTCTGAAGGGACGTACGAAGGCACGGAGTCGGGCGAGCTGGCCTTCGTCGAGCTGGGCTACACCGAGCTCGACGCGGCGCTCAGCGGCACGGTCACCACGTCGCGCTGGGTCGCGGTCGCGGCCACCAACGATGCCAGCCTGTCGGGCAGTGCCTTCAGCGCGGCGTCCGGCAACATCGGCGTGAACGTGGCGGCGGGTACCGGCAATCTGCAGGCCAACAGCCTGTCGATGGCGGTCGCGCAGCCGGGCGCAGCGGCGCCGCCTCCGGGCGGTGGCGGCGGCGAGTAAGCGCCCACGAGGTGTGACGTCCGGTCTGCCCCCAGACCGGGCTTCTCCCGGAAGCCCCGCGCCACATGCCCCGTGGCGCGGGGCCTTCCTTCGAAGGTGGTGACTTCCATTGCCGGAGGCTGGCGCAGGTCCGGCAATGGAAGTCACGCGATGCCCGCAACGGGTGTCAGGAGACCCACGCAATGCGTCCTCGCATGACCTGTTTCGCACTGGCACTGTTCGTCCTGGCCGCGCCGGGGCAGGCGGCCGACGTGGCCTTCCACGGCATCCTGCCCAATGGCGCGGTGATGCCGGTCAACGTGGAAAGCATGCGCGAGGCGCGCTATCGCAACATCGTGCGTCAGCACACCGACTACAGCTGCGGCGCGGCGGCGCTGGCGACGGTGCTCAAGTTCGCCTACCGGCTGGATGTCGACGAGGCGACCGTCATCGAAGGAATGATGGGTCTGGCCGATCCGGAGATCGTGCAGTCCCGCGGGTTCTCGCTGCTGGACATCAAGCGGTACGTGGAATCGCTGGGCATGCGCGGCCGCGGCTACCGCATCGAGGAAGATCGCCTGCGCGCGTTGCGCGTGCCGGGCCTGGTGCTGATGGACGTGCGCGGCTTCCGCCACTTCGTGGTGCTCAAGCAGGTCAGTGGCGATTACGCGGAAGTCGCCGATCCGATCCTCGGCAACCGCAGCGTGCCGATGGCGGAGTTTCTGGAGTCGTGGCCGTCGCGGGCCATTTTCATCGTCATAGGAAGTGACTTCGACCGTTCGAGCGCGCTGTTGCAGCCGGTCGAGCGCCCGAGCGCGAAGCGGCTGTTCGCGCGTCAGGGACCGGTGACCGATGCCGAGCTGCTGGATTTCGGCTTCAGCCATGCGGACCTGTTCTGACAGGAGACACGAGATGCGTACTTACACGACATGGCTGGTGGCCATCGCCCTGGGCGCGAGCATCGCGCCGGCGTGGTCCAGCGATGTGGCGACACCCGCGCGCGCCAATGGCCTGCGCGAAATTCCCGACAGCGAGCTCGGCGCGATGCGCGGACGCTACATCGTCGGCGACAACCGCGTCGCCTGGTTCGGCGTGACGATGGTGTCGAACTGGGTGACCAGTGCCGGCCAATCGATCCAGGGCGCGGTGAAGCTGGGTTTCGATCTGCGTGGCGCGAAACCGGAGGTCAGCTTCCAGCCCAGCGTCACGATCACCGAACAGACACCGGCGCTGGCCGCCGCTACGGGCACCGGCGAAGTCGACGCGTCCGGACTCGCCAATGTCGGCGGACTGGTGCAGAGCGTGCAGGTCGCCGGCGACGGCAACATCGCGCGCAACGGCATGTCGCTGCAGGTGCGCGATGGCGACAGTCCCGTCGCGGCCGCGAACACCGGCAGCACGACGGTCGCCGACATGACGCTGGGCGGCGCGCACGCACGGGCGTCGCTCGAAGACGGCGGCGCGCGGATCCTGTTGCAGGTGGCCGGTCAGGGCGCCGCGGAGCAGTGGATCGATGCACGTTCGATCGGCCAGAGCATCCAGCTCGCCGGCAACGGCCAGGCGGTCGGCAACCAGTTGCAGCTGGAGCTCGTGCGCCAGTCGGTGCCGTCCAGCCAGACCATCCACCAGAACCTGATCCAGGCCATCGGCATGACACGTGCCGGCGGCATCTGAGGCAGGCACACACACGCGTCGATGCGGGAGGGGCACCTTGGAATCGACACCGACACGCGCGCGACGGCCACTGGCCATCGCGCTGGGAATCGCGCTGCTGTGGCCGACGGTCGGCATGGCGCAGGACAGCGGCCAGATCACCGCGGAAGACCGCGCGCGCATGCAACAGTTGTTGCAGGAGCTGCAGTCGCTGAAGCAGGACTACGCGCAGGAAGTGCGTCGGCTGCGCGAACTCGACATGCAGATCCAAGCGCTGCAGTCGCGCGTCGCGGGGGTGGCGCCCGCCACTGCTCCGCGTGACGCGCCGCAGATGGCCGCGCAACCGGTCGCGCCTGCACCGGTGTCGTCGACGCCATCGACCAGTTCGCCGCTGCCGGCCAATACGGCTGCGGCGCCGGCACCGCGCGGCGACGACGGCTATGCCAGCACTGCCGAGGATGCGCAGCGCGCCCAGGAAGCCGAGTCGCGCAGCGTCGCCGACGTCAAACAGCAGAGCACCGCGCTGTTCAACCGCCGGCTCACGCTGGAGAACGGCATCAGCTACAACCGCTACGACCGCAAGCAGGTCACCCTCAACGGCTTCCTTGCGCTGGATGCGATCTTCCTCGGCAACATCGCGATCGAGAACGTCGAGTCCGACACGGTGAACTACAACTTCGCCGCGCGCTGGGGCGTTTCGCCGCGGTTGAGCCTCAACCTGGACGTGCCCTACATCGCACGCAAGACGGTCTACCAGAAGGGCGGCGCAGGCGGCGCGGCGGCAGCGATCGCGCAGGAGGAGACCGACGGCAACGGCCTGGGCGACATCAGTGCGAGCGCGAACTGGAAGCTGTTCGGCGAGCGCGGCCCGTGGCCGGAGACCGTACTCAATGTCGGCGTCACCGCGCCGACCGGCCGCGAGCCCTACGGCATTCCGTGGCGCGTGCTCGAGCGCGACTCCGACAACTTCATCCGCTTCGCGGTGCCCGAGGAACAGCCCACCGGCAACGGCCTGTGGCAGGCGACCGTGGGTCTGTCGGCGGTCAAGACCACCGATCCGGCGATCCTCTTCGGCAATATCGGATACGTGCGCTCGTTCGCCAATGACTTCGCCGACCTCGACAACAATCCGGACACCACCAACCCCGGTCGCGTGCAACTGGGGGATGCGTTCTACTTCGGTGCCGGCGTGGCGTTCGCGTTCAACGAGCGCACCAGTCTGAGCATCTCCTTCAGCGACCGCCTCAACGCGCGTGCGCGGACGCGCTACGAGGGCGCCGACTGGGTGAAGCTGATCGGCAGTGATGCGAACGCCGCGACGATGAGCCTGGGCGTGACGCATGCGATGACGCCGAACGCGACCTTTGTCGGCGTGCTGGGCATCGGCCTGACCCCGGATGCGCCGGACTTCAACCTGACGGTGAAGGTGCCCTACTCGCTGTAGGACCGGTCTGCCGTGCAGGCGCGCGCCTGCACGCGGACGCCGCAGGGCTTCAACGGAACGCTTCCAGCGACACGCCGTGCTTGCGGCATAGGCGGTAGATCGTCACGCGCGACACGCTGAGGCGGCGCGCGCTGGCACTGACGTTGCAACCCGTCGCGCGCAATGCATCGAGCAGGGCATCGCGCTCGGTCCGGTCGCGGCGATGGTCGAGCGCGACGACCTTGGCGTTCGACGCGCCGAGTTCGAGATCCGCCGGTTCGATCAAGGCATGCTCGGCGACCACCGCCGCGCGACGCACGCGGTTGAGCAGTTCGCGCACATTGCCCGGCCACGCATGCTGACGCAGACATTGCCGCGCGGCCGCGCTGAAGCCGCGCGCCTGCACCGAATGGCCCGCGCGGAATTCATCGAGGAATTGGCGCGCGAGCAGTTCGACATCGGCGCCGCGCGCACGCAGCGGCGGCAGCTGCAGCCGCAGCACATCGAGGCGGTAGTACAGATCCTGGCGGAACCGGCCGGCGGCGATCGCCGCTTCCAGATCCACGTGGGTCGCGGCGAGCACGCGCACGTCGACGCGGATCGCATGATTGCTGCCGACGCGTTCGATGGTGCCTTCCTGCAGCACGCGCAGCAGATTGGTCTGCGCATCGAGCGGCAGATCGCCGATCTCGTCGAGAAACACGGTGCCGCCGTCGGCCGATTCGAACAGACCCATGCGCCGCGTCGCCGCGCCGGTGAACGCGCCGCGTTCGTGGCCGAACAGTTCCGATTGAACCAGCGTCGGCGAGATCGCGCCGCAGTTCATCGCCACGAACGGGCGCGCGCGCCGGCCGGACAGATCGTGCAGCGCATGCGCCGCGAGTTCCTTGCCAGTGCCGGACTCGCCGGTGATCAGCACCGGTAGTTCGACGTCGGCGTAGCGATGCAGCAGGGCGCGCACGCCGAGCATCACCGCGCTCTCGCCGCCCACGCTGGCGATGTCGCGCCGCGGGCTGGCGAGCAGCGTCGCGAGCGCGGCGTCCAGCGCGCCGGGCTCGAGCGGCTGGGGCAGGCGTCCGCCGCAGCGGGCGAGCACGCGCTGGCAGGCCGGATCGACCAGGTCGGTCGTGTCGTCGGTCAGCGCCAGGCTGGGCAGGTCGGCATGCTCGGCCAGCACGTCTTCCAGCGCGGCCAGCTGCGCGGCATCGGCGCCGCGCAGGTCGACGACCGCGATCACCAGATCGCCGCCCCGCATGCCCACCTGGACGCAGGCCTCGGGCCGCGCGACGCGCAGATGCCAGCCGCTGGCCGCGAACACCGCCTCCTCGCGGGCGCTCGGCCGCCCGAACCACACCGCGCAGCGCTGGGCGCGCGGCGCCGTCATCGTGCCCACGGCGCCGTCCCATGCAGCCGCGCGCGTCCGCCGGCCGGTGCCGGCGCGAACCTGTCAGACATGCCCCTCTCCATTCGATGCCCCCGACTGTCAGTCCGGTCCAACGCCGGGAGCGGCGACAGGCGGACACGCCGGGGCGCCCGCGTCCAGGCCGGTCGTCGCACAGGCTGAGACGGCAGGCGCCCAGACTCCAGCCATGAGTTCACACGCGCCACCCCCTGTTCCCGTCGCCCGCAAGGGACGCGGCAGCGCGTCGTGGGTGGCGGGCCGCTTCGAGAAGCGCGCCGCGGTGGCCGAAGACGACGGCTGGGACGCCCTGCAACTGCAGCAGGACGATGCGATCGCGCCGGCCACCGTCGTGACCGAAGAACGCGCGCGCAGCATCGTCAGCCGCAACGCCTCGCCCGACATCAGCTTTTCGCAATCGGTGAATCCCTACCGCGGCTGCGAGCACGGCTGCGTCTACTGCTTCGCCCGTCCCTCGCATGCCTATCTGGACCTGTCGCCGGGCCTGGATTTCGAGACCCGCCTCTACGCCAAGACCAATGCCGCCGAACGCCTGCGTGCCGAGTTCGCCCGCCCCGGCTACGTCTGTTCGCCGATCGCGCTGGGCATCAACACCGACGGCTACCAGCCGATCGAACGCCGCTACGGGCTGACCCGTGCGCTGATCGAGGTGATGGCCGAGGCCCGGCACCCCTTCAGCATCGTCACCAAGAGCGCGAACGTGGTGCGCGATCTGGACCTGCTGGCGCCGATGGCGGCCGAAGGCCTGGTGACGGTGCATTTCTCGGTGACCTCGCTGGACAACCGGCTGTCCGCCCGCATGGAGCCGCGGGCCGCCGCGCCGCATGCCCGCCTGCGGGCGATGCGCACGCTGGCCGAAGCCGGCGTGCCGGTGGGTGTGCTCGTGGCGCCGGTGGTCCCGATGATCAGCGACGGGGAGCTCGAAGCCATTCTCGGCGCCGCCCGCGAGGCCGGTGCCGGCAGCGCCGCGTACGTGCTGCTGCGGCTGCCCAACGAACTCAAGGCGGTGTGGCGGGAGTGGCTCGACCTGCATTACCCCGAGCGCGCCGCCCACGTCATGAGCCTGCTGCAGCAGATGCACGGCGGCCGCGACTACGACAGCACCTTCGGTCACCGCATGCGGGGACAGGGACCGTTCGCCGAGCTCATCGCCGCGCGTTTCGCCCGCGCCCGGCGCGCGCTGGGATTCGCGCGCCTGCCGCCGTTGCGCACCGACCGTTTCGTGCCGTTGCGACCGGCATCGCCCCAGGGCGAACTGTTCTAGCGACGCATTCACGTTGCCTGCACCTCGCGTCAACGTGGCGGTCTTCTACACTGCGCGGTCCCCGTCAGACGCCCCGTTGCAATGTCCGATGCCGCTCCACTGCGGAACGCCGCCGAAGCCGGCGCGTCCGTGGACCTGATCGATCAGCTGCCCAGCGGTCTCGCCGTGCTCACGGCCGACGGACGCTGGCTGCGCGCCAACACCGCGCTGGCCACGCTGCTGGGAACATCGCCGGCCATGCTGGCGGGCCAGGCCGCACATCGCGACCGTCTGCCCGGCGTCGCCGACCGGATCGACGCCGCGCTCGCCCGGCTGCCCCTGGCCGACGACACCCTGCGTGACGTCCAGATGCCGGAGGACGCCCGGGGCCGGCACCTGCGTCTGAGCCTGCGCCCGTTGCCCGACGGGACCGCGCTGCTGCAACTGGACGATGACACCGCACTCAAGCGTCTCGAAGCGCAGCAGGAAACCCTGGCCTTCGGCATTTCGCACGAACTGCGCGCGCCGGTACGCGCGATCGAACAGTTCGCGCGCCGGCTGCTCGCCCAGGACGCCGCCGCCGATCCGCAGACCGCTCGTGATCACCTGCAGCGGATCCAGCACGCCTCCGGCCATGCCGGCGGCCTGATCGACGCCCTGCTCGAAACGATGCGCGCCTCGCGTCCGCCACGCGCATCGGCCGCGGTCGACATCAGCCTGCTCGGCGACTGGATCTGCGCCGAACTCCAGGACGCCGATCCCGGCCGCGTCGCCGACATCCACATCGCCCCGGACCTGTGGGCCTGGGGCGACGAGCATGCGCTCAAGCAGCTGCTCGGCAAGCTGCTGCACAACGCCTGGAAGTTCTCCGCGCACCGCGACACCGTGCGCATCAAACTGACCGGCGAGGTGGTCGGCGACCGCCTGCAACTGCGCCTGCGCGACGCCGGGCGCGGTTTCGACATGCGCTATGCTGAACGACTGTTCGTGCCGTTCAGGCGCCTGCACAGCGCCGACGACGGGGCCGGACACGGCCTCGGCCTCGCCATCGCCCAGCAGCTGGCGCGTGCGCAGGGCGGACACATCCGCGTGGAATCGGAACCGGACGCCGGCACCACCTTCTTCATCGAACTGCCGGCGGTGCCGGACGAGGACGCAGCCGCGCCATGAGCGACCACACGATCCTGCTGATCGAAGACAACCCCGACGACGCGGAACTCACCCGCATCGCGTTCGCCGAAGCCGCCATCGACAGCCAGCTGGTCGTCGTCGGCGACGGTGCCGAGGCGCTGGACTACCTGTTCGCCCAAGGCAAGTACGCCGCGCGCGATGCAGCCGACCTGCCGTCGATCGTGCTGCTCGATCTCAACCTGCCCAAGCTCGACGGCCGCGAAGTGCTGCAGGCCCTGCGCGCGAACCCCGCGACCCGCGGTCTGCCGGTCGTCGTGCTGACCACCAGCACCGAGCCCTTCGACGTCGAAGCCAGCTACGCGCTGGGCGTCAACAGCTACATCCGCAAGCCGGTGGACTTCAAGAAGTTCGTCGAGGTGGTGAAGCAGATCGGGCTGTACTGGCTGGTATTGAACCACCCGCGGGGGTGATGGCGGGTTCCGGGGTTCCGACTGGTGAGGCGGTCTGACACCATCTGATGCGAGCAGCGTCTCGCTCGCAGTGCGTGTGCCGCGTGCCGTTTGTGGCGTGCACAGACGAGACGCGATGTCTACTTTCGCCTTGATCGCTTTTGTTTTTGTTTTTTGCGTTTGCCTTGCTTTGGCTTGGCTCTAACTCTTGATTTGAATCGAGCCGTAGAGCGAGCCGAGCATCGCAGGGCGACGGGGTCGAAGAGCAGCCCATGTCTGAGCGCAGCGAGTTTGGGCTGCGTGCCCCGTCGCCCGAGAAGCACAGGGGACCACCGCGGTTTTATCGCGGCGGATCGCGTCCGGCGAAGACGGTTTTGCTTACTTTTGCCAAGACAAAAGTAAGCCGCGCGACAGCGCGGAAGCCCTGTCCTTGATCTTCGCCCTAGGGCGAGGTTGTCTGAAAAGATCGAATCCAACGATTCAAGCCAAGCCAGAGCCAAAGGTTCGAGCGAACAGCAAGTACAGAGCTTTCGCCCGCTGCGCGTGCGAGTCCCTTTTGGATGGACCCAAAAGGAACCAAAAGGTCCCTTCGCCGGACGCGAGCCGACGCGGTGAAGCCGCGTCGGTGCCCTCCGCGCCTCGCCTGACGCGGCACGCAGCCCAAACTCGCTGCGCTCAGACATGGGCTGCTCTTCGGCCACGCCAGGCTCCGGTGCTCGGCTCGCTTTACGGCTCGATTTCAGATCAAGAGCCGAAAGCAAAAGCAAAAATAGCAGCCCTCACCCGATGCGCTGCGCGCATCGACCTCTCCCGGAGGGAGAGGTACTCGGATCAACTGCCCCCGTACAACGTCTCCGACCGCTGGAACAGAATCCAGCTCGTCGCGATGACCTTGTCGCCGTTCTGCGGTCGGTTGCCGCGATGGGTGTGGGTGAAGGCGGTCGGTGCGATCAGCAGGTCGCCGGTGCGCGGGGCGATCTTGCGATGCTGGAACAGGAATTCGGTTTCGCCGGCGTCGAAGCCGTCGTTGAGGTAGAGCGTCCACAACAGATGCCGATGCAGGGTTTCGCCGCTGGCGTCGCGTGGGTAGAGCTCGCAGTGCCAGTACGGGTAGCCGCCCTCGCCGGCCGCGTACCACTGCAGGTTGATCGCACCCGGGCGCAGGCAGGTCTGCAGCAGGCCGCCGAGGCGCTGGTCGTCCATCGTCGGGAAGTCGTCGGCTCCCAGGCGGCGCAGTGCGCCATCGCTGCCCGGCTGCTGCAGCATCAGCGGGGCGATCAGGGTCTGCGGATACTTGCGCAGGTAGGCCATCAGGCCGGCGTAGACCGCGACGTTGAGCTGTTGCACCACGTCGGCCCAGTCGGGGCGGTCGTTGATCGACAGGTCGCGGCTGCGCTTGAGTTCGGGATACACGCCGCCGCCGATCTCGCCGGCTTGCAGATCCGGGCTGGCCCGCAGCCGCGCGACGATCGCCGCGCAGGCGTCGGCCGACAGCGCGCCCGGGGTCACTTCGATGAAATCGGCGGGCGCGCTCATGCGGCGGCGCTGTCGTGCTGCAGGTGGTAGCGGGTCGCGGTCTCCACTTCGTCCTTCGAGCCCAAGAACACCGGCACGCGCTGATGCAGGGACGTCGGGGCGATGTCGAGGATGCGCGTCCGGCCGTTGGTCGCCGCGCCGCCGGCCTGCTCGACCAGCATGGCCATGGGATTCGCTTCGTACATCAGCCGCAGCTTGCCGGGCTTGGCCGGGTCCTTGCGGTCCCAGGGATAGATGAAGATGCCGCCACGGGTCAGGATGCGGTGCACGTCGCCGACCATCGCCGCGACCCAGCGCATGTTGAAGTCCTGGGCGCGCGGGCCGTCCTGACCGGCCAGCAGATCGTTGACGTACGCCTGCGTCGGCGCTTCCCAGTGGCGCTGGTTGGACATGTTGATCGCGAACTCGCGGGTCTGCGCCGGGATGCGCATGTGGCCGGTCGTCAGCACGAACGAGCCCTGCTCGCGGTCCAGCGTGAACGCGTGCGTGCCATGGCCGATGGTCAGCACCAGCATGGTGCTCGGGCCGTACAGGCAGTAGCCGGCCGCGACCTGGGTGCTGCCGGCCTGCAGGAAATCGTGGTCCTGCGCCGCGCTGACGCCTTCCGGGCAGCGCAGCACCGAGAAGATCGTGCCGACGCTGGCGTTGATGTCGATGTTGGAACTGCCGTCGAGGGGGTCGAACACCAGCAGGTAATTGCCGCGCGGGAAGGCGTCGGGAATCTGCTGGCAATGCTCCATCTCCTCCGAGGCGCATGCGGCGAGATGGCCGCCCCAGGCATTGGCCTCGAGCAGGATCTCGTTGCTGATCACGTCGAGTTTCTTCTGCGCCTCGCCCTGCACGTTGATGCTGTCGCCGCCACCGGCGGCCGCAGCCTCGCCCAGCACATCGCCCAGCGCGCCTTTGCCCACGGCCACCGAGATGCGCTTGCAGGCGCGCGCCACCACTTCCAGCAGCAGGCGCAGATCCGGGGTCACGTGGCCCGAGCGCTGTTCCTCGATCAGATGGCGGGTCAGGGAAATGCTGGGCATGCGCGGGCGGTCCTGGGCGGCGGGGAGACCGGCATTGTCGCGCCAAAGGCGATGGCTGTCCCACGGCGAAGATCGCGCCAGTGGGCGGGGGCCGGTATTCTGGGCGGGTTTGGTCGCTGGCGACACGCGCGACCGGCCCCCTCCCCTCCGTCGTGCAGGCAGTCTCCCGTGTCCTCCTTCTTCGCGAACGTCGAACTCGTCCCCGGTGATCCCATCCTCGGCCTGACCGAGGCCTACAACGCCGATCCGCGTACCACCAAGGTCAATCTGGGCGTCGGCATCTACTACGACGAAGCCGGCCGCATCCCCGTGCTCGACGCGGTGCGCGAGGTCGAACAGCGCCTGGCCGCCGAAGCCAAGCCGCGCGGCTACCTGCCGATCGACGGCATGCCCGACTACACCAGGACCACCCGCGAGCTGCTGTTCGGCGTGGATTCGCCGCTGCTGGCCGCGGGCCGCGTCGCCACTACCCAGACCATCGGCGGCAGCGGTGCGCTGCGCACCGGCGCGGACCTGCTGAAGAAGGTGCTGCCGCACACGACCATCGCGATCAGCAACCCCAGCTGGGAGAACCATCGCGCGGTGTTCGGCGCGGTCGGCTTCGACGTCGTCGACTACACCTATTTCGATACCGCCACGCACGGCGTCGACTTCGCCGGCATGCTCGCCGACCTGCGCACGCTCGAGGCCGGCACCGTCGTGCTGCTGCACGCCTGCTGCCACAACCCGACTGGCGCCGACCTCACCGTCGACCAGTGGCGCCAGGTCATCGAGGTGCTGCGCGAGCGCGCGCTGTTTCCATTCATCGACATGGCCTACCAGGGCTTCGACAAGGGCATCGACGAAGATGCCGCGGCGGTGCGCCTGCTGGCCGAGTCGGGCATCGCGACCTTCGTCGTGGCCAGTTCGTATTCCAAGTCGTTCTCGCTCTACGGCGAGCGCGTCGGCGCGCTGACCGTGGTCTCGGCCGACGCCGACGAGAGCAAGCGCGTGCAGTCGCAGATCAAGCGCATCATCCGCGCGAACTATTCGAGCCCGTCGACGCATGGCGCCGCGCTGGTGGCCGGCGTGCTCGGCAGCAGCGAACTGCGCGCGCGCTGGGAAACGGAACTGGGCCAGATGCGCGAGCGCATCCACGCCCTGCGTGCGGGCCTGGTCGAGAAACTCGCCGCCAACGGCGCGCCCGAATTCGCCTTCATCGGCGAGCAGGCCGGCATGTTCTCGTACTCCGGCCTGAGCCGCGCCCAGGTCGATCGCCTGCGCGACGAGTTCGGCATCTACGCCGTCGGCACGGGCCGCATCTGTGTGGCTGCGTTGAGCCTGAAAAATCTGGATTACGTGGCCGAAGCCGTCGCGGCGGTCAGCCGCGGCTGAGGACGGACGTCAGCCTGCCCGGTGACGGGCAGGTGGCTCGCGGGTCGTGCACCGCGTGTCGCAGGCAGGTGCCGACGCTGCGGTGTCGGCGCCGCGGGCGTCTGCAATCGCGATGGCGGACGCGCGACCGGTGATGGAGCGCGGCGCGCGCTGACGCGACAACCGGCGCCGCTGCGCCGCCGTCGACGGGTGGGCGAACAGTCCCTGCGACATTCCGTCCCGGGCCGTTCACGCCGGCCTTTGCGACAATGCGCGACGCGATGCGTCGCATCACACCCCCCCGATTTCCCCGGAGATGTCATGCCGAACCGCGTCTTGCGCGGCGCGCTCGCGCTGCTGCTGTTGTTGCCCGCTACCGGTGCGTTCGCGCGGACCTGCGATCTGTCGATCGGCAGCAACGATGCGATGCGCTTCGACACGAACGAGCTGCGGGTCGCCGCCGATTGCACCCAGGTGCGGCTCACCCTGCGCCACACCGGGCGGCAGATGGCCGCGGCCATGGGCCACAACTGGGTGCTGACCCGCACGGCGGACTATCGCCCGGTCGCGATCGCCGGCGGCCGCGCAAACCTCGCCAGCAGCTATCTGCCCGCCGGCGACACGCGCGTCATTGCGCACACGAAGGTCATCGGTGGCGGCCAGACGACGACCATCACCTTCCCCACCGCCGCTCTGACGCGCGGCGGTGACTACACCTTCTTCTGCTCGTTCCCCGGCCACTGGAACGTGATGCGCGGCAAGCTGGTGTTCGGCTGATGCGCGCGGCCCCCACCGCGCTGGCAATCGCGCTATCGCTGATCCTGCTCTCGCCCGGCTTCGCGCACGCACAGGCGGCGCGCGATGCCCCCACCACACTCGAACGCGTGCGCGTCGATGCGACGCGCCTGCGCGGGGTCAGCGATTTCGACACGCCGGCCTCGGTCGATGCGATCCGCCTCGACGACGCGGACAGCAACCGCGCCGGCACCGTCGCGTCCGAACCGCTGTCGGGCGTGCCCGGCCTGCTCGCGCGCGACCGGCAGAACCACGCGCAGGACACGCAGCTGTCGATCCGCGGTTTCGGCGCACGTTCCACGTTCGGCGTGCGCGGCGTGCGCCTGTTCGCCGACGGCATTCCGGCGTCGATGCCCGACGGCCAGGGCCAGCTCTCGCATTTCAGTCTGGTCGGCGGCGACCGCATCGAGATCATGCGCGGCCCGTTCTCGGCGCTGTACGGCAACTCCTCGGGCGGTGTCGTGCAGCTGTGGAGCGCCGACGGGCAGCCCGGCGATCCCTGGCGGTTCAAGGCCAGCCACGGACGCGACGACACGACCAGCCTGTCGACGCAGCTGCGCGGTGGTACGGAGGCGGTCGGCTACAACCTCGCGCTGTCGCGGTTCGACACCGACGGCTGGCGCGACCACAGCGCCGCGCGACGCGATTCGGCGAACGCGAAATTGCGCTTCGATTTCGGTGATCGTCGCCGGCTCGATCTCGTCGCCAACCATGTCGACATCGATGCGCAGGATCCGCTCGGCCTGACCGCCGCGCAGGTGCGCGAGAACCCGCGCCAGGTCGCGTCGGTCGCGCGCCAGTTCGACACGCGCAAGACCGTACGCCAGAGCCAGGCCGGCGCGGTCTACGAACACGGCATCGGCGAGGCGCATACCGTGCGCGCGATGGCCTACGGCGGCGAGCGCGCGGTGGTGCAGTACCTGCCGATTCCGCCTGCTGCGCAGGGCAATCCGTTGAACTCGGGCGGCGTCATCGATCTCGACAACCGCTACGGCGGGCTGGATCTGCGCTGGAGCTGGGAAGGCACGCTGGCCGGGCGTCCGCTCGAGGCGACGGTCGGCGCGAACGCCGATCGCCAGCGTCAGGACCGTCAGGGCTTCGAGAATTTCGTCGGCGACACGCTCGGCGTGCGCGGACGGCTGCGCCGCGACGAGCGCAACACCGTCGAGAACCGCGACCAATTCGCACAGCTCTACTGGACCTTCGCGCCGCGCTGGTCGTTGCTGGCAGGCGTCCGCCACAGCGAGGTGGAGTTCGTCTCGCGCGACGCGTTCGTGACCGCCACCAACCCGGACGACAGCGGCCGTATCGCGTTCCGCCAGACCTCGCCAGTCGCGGGCGTCACGTTCGCGCCGCGCGAGGATCTGCGCGTCTACGCCTCCGCCGGGCGCGGCTTCGAGACGCCGACCTTCAACGAACTCGGCTATCGCGCCGACGGCGGCGCCGGGCTCGCGTTCGATCTCGCGCCGGCGGTCAGCGACAACCTCGAGATCGGCAGCAAGTGGCAGGCGCGTTCGGGCACCACGCTCAACGCCGCGCTGTTCCGCGCCGACACCGACGACGAGCTCGCGGTCGCGCGCAATGTGGGCGGCCGCAGCAGCTTCCAGAACATCGGCCGCGCGCGGCGCCAGGGTGCGGAGCTGTCGCTGCGCCAGCCGCTGGGCGACGCCTTCGATCTAAGCATTGCCGCGACCTGGCTCGATGCGACCTTCCGCGACGACTATCGCGTCTGCACCGGCGTCGGATGCACCGTGCCGGCCACGCCGGTCGCGGCCGGCGCGCGCATTCCGGGTGTGCCGGCGAAACAGCTGTTCGCGCGGCTGGACTGGAGCGGCGGGCCATGGAGCGCGGCGATCGAAGGCGTGGGCGTGGGCGATGTCGTCGTAGACGATCTCGCGACCGGACGCGCGGCCGGTTACGCGCTGCTGCACCTGGAAGGCGCGCGGCGTTGGCGGTTCGATGCCGGCGAACTGCGGACCTTCGTGCGCGTCGACAACGTGCTCGACCAGGCCTACATCGGCTCGGTGATCGTCAACGAAGGCAACGGCCGGTTCTACGAACCTGGCCCCGGGCGCGGGGTGATGCTCGGCGCGCAGTGGACGTGGAATCGCTGAGACGCCGATGTCGCGTGCGTACGTCACGCGCCGCAAGGAAACGGGTCAGCGCGAACGCCGACCCGGGCCTTCAGACATCCCCACCCGCCGTCCAGCCCTCGCCCGTCCCGCGGTGGAACACGCGATCCTCCTCGCGCACCGTCCCCGCGCCCACCGTGTCCTGCTGCGCTAGGCGCGCATAGATCGGGGTGAAGTCGGGCCGCGTCGCATCCATCAGCTGTTCGAAGCTGTCGATGACGAAGTAGGTCTTCTGGTAGGTGTCGATGCGGTAGCGCGTGCGCATGATGCGCTCCAGATCGAAGCCGATGCGGTTGGGCGCATCCGATTCCAGCGAGTAGATCGACTCGCCCTTCGACGACACGATGCCGGCGCCGAAGATGCGCAGCCCATCCGCCTGCTGGATCAGGCCGAACTCGACCGTGTACCAGTACAGCCGCGTAAGGTTCTGCAGCGCGTCCGGGCCGATGCCGTGCGCCTTGACGCCGCCCTTGCCGTAGGCCTCCATGTAATCGGCGAACACCGGATTCATCAGCAGCGGCACGTGGCCGAACAGGTCGTGGAAGAGATCGGGCTCCTCGATGTAGTCGATCTGGTCCGGGCGGCGGATCCACCACGTCACCGGAAAGCGGCGGTTGGCGAGATGGTCGAAGAAGTCGAGCTCCGGCAGCAGGCCTTCGACGCCGAGCAGCGTCCAGCCGGTGGCGGCTTCGAGCACTGCGTTGAGCTCGGTGAACTTCGGAATCGTGTCCGGGGTCATGCCCATCGCGTCCTGCGCCTGCAGGAATTCATCGCAGGCGCGGCCGACCAGCAGTTCGCGCTGGCGCGCGTAGAGCGTCGCCCAGGTCGCGTGGTCGTCGGCGCTGTAGGTGTCCCAGGGCTGTTCGACGATGCCGGTGGCATAGACCGGCACGCGGCCCTTGTCGGTCTGCAGGTTCTCGACGCGGCGCGGTGTGTTCGGCTGGGCGGACATGGCGACTCCGGTAACTTCCGTGATCCCCGACGATAGCGCCGATGCCGTGCAACAGGCTTGCGTCGTTGCAGGCTGACGTCTGATTCGCGCAATAATCGTGCGTCGAACGTCAATTCAGGACAACACATGGCCGCCGCCGAGCTCGACCGCACTGATCTGCTGCTGCTGGCCGAGCTGCAGCGCCATGGCCGGCTGACCAATGCCGACCTCGCCGAGCGCGTCCACCTCTCGCCCTCGGCATGCCTGCGCCGGGTGCAGCGGCTGGAACGCGACGGGGTGATCGCCGGCTACCGCGCCGAAGTGAGTGCCGAGCGTCTGGGGCTCGGCCTGCAGGCGTTCGTGCGCGTGCAGCTCAAGCATCACGACAGCGCCGCGGTGGCCGGCTTCGCGTCGCTGGTCAACGGCTGGGAAGAGGTGGTGGCCTGCCACGCGCTGACCGGCGACATGGACTACCTGCTTCAGGTGGTGGTGCGCGATCTCGAACACTTCTCCCGCTTCCTGCTCGACCGGCTGCTCAACCAGCCCGCGGTGGACGACGTGAACTCGAGCTTCGTCCTGCGCACGGTCAAGGCAGACCGCGGCCTGCCCCTGCCGGGTTGACGCACCATACAGGTGCATTCCGCGCCGCAACGCACCATTCCGGTCCCCGCATCCCGCGCGGGCGCCCATGTCCGGGTGCCAAGTCATTGATTCGAAAGAGGTGCGCGGTTGGCACGGCGATTGCGTATGTACAGCTCACAATCAATACGCAAGGCGGTCTGCCCCATGTCCACCGAAAACCTCGAGAAGCTGATCAAGGACCACAAGATCGAGTTCGTCGATCTGCGGTTCACCGACATGCGCGGCGTGCAGCATCACGTCACGTTCCCGAAGTCGATCATCGAGCCCGGCCTGTTCGAAGACGGCAAGATGTTCGACGGCTCGTCGATCAGCGGCTGGAAGGGCATCCAGAATTCCGACATGGTGCTGCTGCCCGATGCGTCCACCGCGTTCGTCGATCCGTTCACCGCCGATCCGACGCTGGTCATCACCTGCGACATCCTCGACCCGACCACGATGCAGTCGTATGAGCGCGACCCGCGCGGCATCGCCAAGCAGGCCGAGGCGTTCCTGAAGTCCAGCGGCATCGCCGACCAGGCGTTCTTCGGTCCCGAGCCCGAGTTCTTCATCTTCGATTCGGTGCGCTACGCGAACGAGATGGGTCACACCTTCTTCCACATCGAATCCGAAGAAGCGCACTGGAACTCGGCCAAGGAGTACGAAGGCGGCAACAGCGGCTACCGTCCCGGCATCAAGGGCGGCTACTTCCCGGTCGCACCGCTCGATTCGTTGCACGACATCCGCGCCGAGATGTGCAAGACGCTGGAACAGGTCGGCATCGAAGTCGAAGTGCACCATCACGAAGTCGCGAACGCGGGCCAGTGCGAGATCGGCACGCGCTTCAACTCGCTGGTCAAGAAAGCCGACGAGCTGCAGACGATGAAGTACATCATCAAGAACGTCGCCTTCCGCAACGGCAAGACCGCGACCTTCATGCCCAAGCCGATCGTGGGCGACAACGGCAGCGGCATGCACGTGCACCAGAGCCTCGCCAAGGGCGGCACCAACCTGTTCACCGGTGACGGCTACGGTGGCCTGAGCCAGATGGCGCTGTGGTACATCGGCGGCATCTTCAAGCACGCCCGCGCGATCAACGCGTTCTCCAACGCGTCGACCAATTCCTACAAGCGTCTGGTGCCGGGCTTCGAAGCGCCGGTGATGCTGGCCTACTCGGCGTCGAACCGCTCGGCCTCGTGCCGCATTCCCTACGTCGCCAACCCGAAGGCGCGCCGCATCGAAATGCGCTTCCCCGATCCGATGCAGTCCGGCTACCTGACCTTCGCCGCGCTGATGATGGCGGGTCTGGACGGCATCAAGAACCAGATCGATCCGGGCGGCCCGAGCGACAAGGATCTCTACGACCTGCCGCCCGAGGAAGAGAAGAACTTCCCGACCGTCTGCCACTCGCTGGACCAGGCACTCGACGCACTCGACCAGGACCGCGACTTCCTCAAGGCCGGTGGCGTGTTCTCCGACGACTTCATCGATGCCTACATCGCGCTGAAGATGAAGGAAGTCACCGCGTTCCGCGGCGCGACCCATCCGCTCGAATACCAGATGTACTACGCGATCTGATGCATATCCGGAACGTCATTGTCGTGGTGTCGGCGGGGCGGCTGTCCGGCCCGTCGCAGCGCGCCGGGCGTTCGTCGGGCACGCGCGGCAATGCCGCGCAGGCGTGCCCGTCTCACCCACTCGAATACCAGATGGTCCACGCGATCTGACGCACCACCACGGGGTCGGCCATTGGCCGGCCCCGTTGCGTTTCACCGCCCGATGGCGGCGCCTCCCTCCCCCACGGTGGGCGGCACCGCCGACAGGCATACGGAGTCCGGATTCAACCGATGGATCGGAAAGCGGCCGCACAGACGCCATAGAGCGTCGGTCGCGGCGACGGCAGCCAGGGGGCACGCCGGCGTCGAACGTTTCGCCTGCGACAAGAACAACAACAGACGCAGGTCGCATTGACCGGGGAGGGCTTTTTCATTCATTTGAGGAGCCTGTCATGTCGTCACGCAAGAACGCACTCGCCACACTGCTGTGCGCGGGTCTGCTGTCCGCCGGTGCCGCACACGCGGAAGTCTCCGGCTCGATCACGCTGACCAGCGATTACCTGTTCCGCGGCATCACCCAGACCGACGAACACCCTGCCCTGCAGGGCGGTGTCGAGTGGGCGCACGACAGCGGCTTCTACGTCGGCACCTGGGGCAGCAGCATCAGCTGGCTGTCCGACTCCGATCCCGACATCTCCAGCCAGCTCGAGCTCGACGGCTACGTCGGCTTCCGCGGCGATTTCGGCGATTCGGGTTTCGGCTACGACGTCGGCGCCGTGTATTACTGGTATCCGGGCAGCTATCCCGCCGGCTTCAACAAGGCCGACACCACCGAGCTCTACGCCGGTGTGAGCTGGCACATCCTCAGCGCGAAGTACTCGTACGCCGTCACCGATCTGTTCGGCATTCCCGACTCCGACGGCAGCAGCAATCTCGACGTCGCCGTCGGCTGGGAGTTCGCACCCAGCTGGACGCTCAACGGCGCCGTGGGCAAGCAGTGGGTCGCCGGCAGCGCGGGCACTGCGACGTACGCGTTCTGGTCGGCGGGTGTGGGCAAGTCGTTCGACAACGGCTTCGACATCGCACTGAACTTCAACGACAACGACCTGATCGGTCCCGACGACACCATCACCCTCGCCGTCACCAAGTCGTTCTGACGCGGCGCGCGCGCATCTGGAGACCCACATGAAACTGATCATCGCGATCATCCGCCCGTTCAAGCTCGACGAGGTCCGCGAGGCACTCGGCGAGGCCGGCGTCACCGGCCTGACCGTCACCGAGGTCAAGGGCTTCGGCCGACAGAAAGGCCATACCGAGCTCTATCGCGGCGCCGAGTACGTCGTCGATTTCCTGCCCAAGCTGAAGATCGAATGCGCGGTCAGCGACGACGTGTTCGAGGCGGCGATCGAGGCGATCACCAAGGCGGCGGGCACCGGCAAGGTCGGCGACGGCAAGGTATTCGTACTCGCCCTGGAACAGGCCCTGCGTATCCGCACCGGCGAAATCGGCGCCGACGCGCTCTGACCCCACGGAGATGTCTGAAATGAAAAAGATCGAGTCCCGCGGGTGGCAGACCCGGATGCAGGCGCTGTGCCTGATGCTGTTGTGTGCGTGCGCGTTGTTCGGCGTGGCAGGTGGCGCATTCGCGCAGGACCTGCCGGCGGCCGAAACCGCCGTGGCGGTGGTGGAAACGGCCGAGGCCGTGACGTTCGACAGCGGCAACGTGGCGTGGATGCTCACCTCCACGCTGCTGGTACTGCTGATGGTGGTGCCGGGCCTGGCGCTGTTCTACGGCGGCATGGTGCGCTCGAAGAACGTGCTGTCGGTGATCATGCAGGTGCTGGTGGTGTTCTCGGTGGTGATCATCCTGTGGGTGGCCTACGGCTACAGCGCAGCGTTCACCGAAGGCAACGCGTTCTTCGGTTCGTTCACCGAGAAAGCCTTCCTGCGCGGCATCACCGCGGAAACGGATGCGGGCGGTCTGCCGGAATTCCTGTTCATCGTGTTCCAGTCGACGTTCGCCGGTATCACCACGGCGCTGGTCGTCGGCTCCTTCGCCGAGCGCATCAAGTTTTCGGCGGTGCTGCTGTTCTCCATCCTGTGGGTGACGTTCGCCTACCTGCCGATGGTGCACATGGTGTGGAGCGGTGAAGCGGGCTTCCTCGCGCACAAGGGCGTGATCGATTTCGCCGGCGGCACGGTGGTGCACATCAACGCCGGTGTCGCCGGTCTGGTGGGCGCGTACTTCCTCGGCAAGCGTCTGGGTTACGGCAAGGAAGCGATCAAGCCGCACAGCGTGCCGTTCACCTTCATCGGCGCATCGCTGCTGTGGGTGGGTTGGTTCGGCTTCAATGCCGGCTCGGCGCTCGCGGCCGATGCCAGCGCGTCGCTGGCCATGCTCAACACCATGGTCGCCACCTCGGCCGGCGTGGTCGCCTGGAGCATCGTCGAAGCCTTCACCAAGGGCCGTCCGTCGGCACTGGGCGCGGCTTCGGGTGCGATCGCGGGTCTGGTCGGCATCACGCCGGCTGCGGGCACCGTGGGTCCGATGGGCGCACTGGTGATCGGTCTGGCCGCAGGCGCGCTGTGCGTGTGGGGCGTCACCGGTCTCAAGCGCCTGCTGCGCGCGGATGACAGCCTCGACGTGTTCGGCGTGCATGGCATCGGCGGCATCGTCGGCGCCCTGCTGACGGGTGTCTTCAGCGCACAGTCGCTGGGCGGCACCGAAGTCGATCTCGCGATCGGCGCGCAGGTATGGGTGCAGTTCATCAGCGTCGCGTTCACCGTGCTGTGGTGCGCCGTGGTCACCGCGGTGGTGATGCTAATCGTCAAGCTCGTCGTCGGTCTGCGCGTGACCGAGGACGAAGAACGCGAAGGTCTGGACATCGTCTCGCACGGCGAATCGGCCTACGAGAAGTAAGCGACACCCGGCGTCCGTGCAGTCGCGCGGACGCCGGCCATGAAAGCGGGGCCAGCGGGCGACGGCGGGGAAGGCCGGCGCCCGCTTTTTTGTGCGTGCGGGTTGCGCCGTCAGGCGTGTCGGGGTGCAATGCGGGGCATGTCGAAACTTCTGCTTGCGGCGATCCTCGCCCTGCTGCTCTCCGCCTGCGCCCACAACGCGCCGCGCAATCCGCTCGCCACCTGGGTGCCGTCGACCAATCACGATGCGCGTCGACCGGTGCTCGTGGTGCTGCATTACACCGAGCAGGACTCGGTGCAGCGCAGTCTCGACACGCTGCGTACTTCCAACAGCGGCGGCCGCGTGAGTTCGCATTACCTGATCGGCCAGAACGGCGAGCGCTATCAACTCGTGTCCGATCTCGACCGCGCCTGGCATGCCGGCGCCGGCAGCTGGGGCGCGGTGTCGGACGTGAACTCGGCCTCGATCGGCATCGAACTCGACAACAACGGCCGCGTGCCATTCACCGAACCGCTGGTCGAGAGCCTGTTGGTGTTGCTGGGCGATCTGAAAACGCGCTGGCGCATTCCGGCCGAAAACTTCATCGCCCACTCCGATCTCGCACCCGGCCGCAAGGTCGATCCGGGCGTGCATTTCCCGTGGAAGCGTCTCGCGCAACATGGCTACGGCGTCTGGCCACGCGACGACACACCGCCTGCGCCGGCGGACTTCGACGTGGTGCAGGCCTTGCGCGTCGTGGGGTATCCGGTGGATGACCTCGATGCGACGTCGCGGGCGTTCCGCTTGCGGTTCCGTGCGCTGGCCGATGGACCGCTGGATGCAGAGGATCAGCGGATCCTCTACGCGCTGGTGCAGGGGTGGACGATTCCGGCGGATGTGGCCGCGCAGCCGTAGCTTTGCCGTTGCCGTTGCCGTTGCCGTTGCCGTTGCCGTTGCCGTTGCCGTTGCCGTTGCAGCTGGAGCTGCTTTGTTTTTTCCAGATCTCGATGCCGCAGTAGCGACTGCAGACCCGTAGGGCGCCGCACAGGACGTGCGGCGTTTTCCGACCGAGGCAGGATGCCGAGTCGGAAAATCCCGGTGCGCTAAAAGCAGCGGGCTGTGGACGTGTCGGGGAGACGTTTTTCTTTGGTTCCGTTTCTTTTGGCGTCCACCAAAAGAAATGAACTCGGCCGCGTCAGCGGACGAAAGCGTTTGACGTTGCTACTTCGCCTATTCGCCTACGGCGACAAACAGGATCAAACGCTTCCACTCGCCTTGCGGCGAGTGGGTTCATTTCTTTTGCTGGCCCCACGCACGCAGTGCGAACGGCGCAGCCGGCCCCGGAGGGGCGAGCATCGAAGATGCGAGTCAAAGAAACGGAACCAAAGAAAAGGGCCAGCCCCGACGGAGCAAATCCGGCCAGTCATTCGTTCCGGGATTTTTCGACTCGCCATCCTGGCTCGGTCGAAAAACGCCGCACATCCATGTGCGGCGCCCTACGGGTCTGCGAGCGATGTAAGCGCGTCCCGAGAAAGCAAGAGCACAGCAACCGCAGAACAACTGCGATAGCCAACGCAAAAAGCAAAGCCCACAACGCAACAGGCCCGCCGAAGCGGGCCTGTCGATCACGTTGAAGCGAACGCTTACTGCTTGAGCGAATCGATCGCCGCATTGAGCGTCTGGCTCGGCCGCATCGCCTCGCTGACCTTCGCCAGATCCGGATGGTAGTAACCGCCGATCTCGACCGGCTTGCCCTGCGCGCCGTTGAGCTCGGACAGGATCGCCGCTTCGCCGTTCGTCAGCGCCTTCGCCACCGGTGCGAACGTCGCCTTCAGATCGGCATCATCGTTCTGGTCGGCCAGCGCCTGTGCCCAGTACTGGGCGAGGTAGAAGTGGCTGCCGCGGTTGTCGAGTTCGCCGACCTTGCGCGCCGGCGAGCGGTTCTCGTCGAGGATGCGGCCATTGGCCACGTCGAGCGCTGCGGCCAGCACCTTGGCCTTCGGGTTGTCGTAGGCGTTGCCCAGATGTTCGAGCGACGCGGCGAGTGCAAGGAACTCGCCGAGCGAATCCCAGCGCAGGTAGTTCTCTTCGACGAACTGCTGCACGTGTTTGGGTGCCGAGCCGCCAGCGCCGGTTTCGAACAGGCCGCCACCGGCCATCAGCGGCACGATCGACAACATCTTCGCGCTGGTGCCCAGTTCCATGATCGGAAACAGATCGGTCAGGTAGTCGCGCAGCACGTTGCCGGTGACCGAGATGGTGTCTTCGCCCTTGCGGATGCGATCGAGCGAGAACGTCGTCGCTTCGACCGGCGGCAGCACGCGCAGGTCGAGACCGGCGGTGTCGTGATCCTTGAGGTAGGTCTCAACCTTGGCGATCACCTGCGCATCGTGTGCGCGGCTCTTGTCGAGCCAGAACACGGCCGGCGTCTCGGACAGGCGCGCGCGGTTCACGGCGAGCTTCACCCAGTCCTGGATCGGCGCGTCCTTGGTCTGGCACATGCGCCAGATGTCGCCGCTCTCGACCGACTGCTCGAACACCAGGTTGCCGTCGGCATCGGTGACGCGCACCGTGCCGTCGCCGGGGATCTGGAAGGTCTTGTCGTGGCTGCCGTATTCCTCTGCCTTCTGCGCCATCAGGCCGACGTTGGGCACCGAGCCCATCGTCGTCGGATCGAGCGCGCCGTGCGTCTTGCAGTCGTCGATGACCGCCTGGAACACGTCGGCGTAGCAGCGGTCCGGAATCACGGCCTTGGCGTCCTGCAGCTTGCCGTCGGCGTTCCACATGCCGCCCGAGTCGCGGATCATCGCCGGCATCGAGGCATCGACGATGACGTCGGACGGCACGTGCAGGTTGGTGATGCCCTTGTCGGAATTGACCATCGCAAGCGCCGGGCGCGTCGCGTAGAGCGCGGCGATGTCGGCGCGGATCGCGTCCTGCTGGTCCTGCGGCAGGGTCTGGATGCGCGCATACAGATCGCCGATGCCGTTGTTGGCATCGAAGCCGACCTGGGCCAGCGCGTCGGCGTACTTGGTCAGCACGTCACGATAGAACGCCTCGACGACGATGCCGAACATGATCGGGTCGGAGACCTTCATCATCGTGGCTTTCAGGTGCAGCGAGAACAGCACATCCTGCGCCTTCGCGTCTTCGATCTGCGCTTCGATGAAGCTGGCGAGCGCCTTGCGCGACATCACCGCGGCATCGACGATCTCGCCGGCCTGCACCTTCACCGATTCCTTGAGCACCGTGGTCGCGCCGTCGCTGCCGACGAGTTCGATCTTCAGCGCGCCGGCTTTCTCGAGCGTCGCCGAACGCTCGCTGCCGTAGAAATCACCTTCGCGCATGTGCGCGACGTGCGACTTCGAGTCGCCCGACCACTTGCCCATGCGATGCGGATGCTTGCGCGCGAACGCCTTGACCGATTTCGGTGCGCGGCGGTCCGAGTTGCCTTCGCGCAGCACCGGGTTCACCGCGCTGCCCTTGGTGCGGTCGAAGCGCGCCTTGATGTCGGTCTCTTCGTCGGACTTCGGTGTGTCCGGGTAATCGGGCAGCGCGTAGCCCTGGCCCTGCAGTTCCTTGATCGCGGCCTTGAGCTGCGGTACCGAGGCACTGATGTTCGGCAGCTTGATGATGTTGGCTTCGGGCGTGGTCGCCAGCTGGCCGAGTTCGGCGAGATGGTCGCCGATCTTCTGGTCGTCGGTCAGCAGTTCCGGAAACTGCGCCAGGATGCGGCCGGCCAGCGAGATGTCGCGCGTTTCGACCGCGATGCCCGCCGGTTTGGTGAACGCCTCGACGATCGGCAGCAGCGACTGCGTCGCCAGGTACGGGGCTTCGTCGGTGAGCGTGTAGAGGATCTTCGGCGTATCGGACATGCGGGCGTGTCTCGTCTGGAAACGGGGGAATGCGTGGCCGGCGCGCGTCGCGGCATCCAGTGGCCGGGCGTGCCGGCGCGTCCGCGTGGAAGCCGGCAAGGGCCGGTGCGTGCGGACGACACAGCCCCTCGATTGTCGCGCGTTTGCACAGGTCGCGGAAGGCGCATGCCCGCGCGGAGACATACGGGACAGCATGGTGGGCGCCCCGGTTCGCCACGAAAAAACGCGGCCGGAGCCGCGTTCGTGTTCGAGCGGATGCGCGCGCTGTGGTCTATTTCACCGAGAACTCGCGCGTCTCCACCGCCGTGCCGTCGAGCGAGATCTCGAGCTTGTAGGTGCCGACCGGCCAGCCTTCGGGATGGGTGATGTCGAAGGCGATGACCTGCGGTCCGGCGGCGACATCGGCCTCGGTGGTGCGGACCAGCTGGCCCTCGCCGAACGTCCAGCGGGCGGCGAGCTTCGCCGCGCTTTCACCCTCGGTGCCGACCGACGCATAGATGGTGTCGGTGGTCGCGAACTCCGACGCCGGCGTCGACACGCGGTTCTGGTCGTCGACGGCGTTGCCGAGTTCGACGCTGGTCACCGTGGCCGGTGCAGGCGGCGTGGGCGCCGGCGGCGGTTCGGGCGCGGTGGGTGCAGGCGGCGGCGCCGTGGGGGGCGCATCGCGGTTGCAGCCGGCGAGCAGCAGCACGCCGCCGAGTGCGGCAGCCAGGGTCAGGACGACGGGTCGGGTCATGGAAGCTCCTGGAGTCGGGAATCGGTCACGCGGCCGGCAGCTGCAGCACCTGGCCGGCGTGGAGGGCATCGGGGTCGTCGAGCACGTCGCGGTTGGCATCGAACAGTTCGCGCCAGCGGTCCTGCGCGCCCAGTTCGGATTCGGCGATGCCGGACAGGCTGTCGCCCCTGCGCACGACATAGGTGCGCAGCGGGTCAGCGTCGGGCGTGCGGGTGGACATCATGGCCGGGCGTGCGTGGAAGCGACGGGGCAGGCTCCCACGCGGCGCGTTAAGAATCCATCGTGCGGCGCGCGGTCGCCTACTGCCGTTCGTCGCGCAGACGCGCGGGCATCGCATGGCCGGGCGTGGCGCGCCAGGGATTGATGTCGAGGCCACCGCGCCGCGTGTAGCGCGCTTCGACCGACAGCGCGTCCGGGCGGCAGCGCGCCAGCAGATCGACGAACACGCGCTCCACGCACTGTTCGTGGAACTCGGCGTGGTCGCGGAACGACACCAGATAGCGCAGCAGCGCGGCGCGATCGATGCGCGGCCCGCGATAGGCGATGTGCAGGCTGGCCCAGTCGGGCTGGCCGGTGACCGGGCAGTTCGACTTCAGCAGCGCCGAGGTCAGCTGTTCGTCGACCACGTCGCCGGCATCCGCGGCGAGCAGCGACGCGTCCGGCGGGCCGTAGCGGGTGATCTCGACATCGAGGGCATCGATCGATGCGCCGTCATGCGCGATGTCGGCCATCGCGGGCAACCCGAACACGACATCGACGCGCGCACCGGCGGACTGCGACAGGTCGTCGACGACGCGCGCAAGCACGGCGTCGGCGGTGTCGAAGCGCGTGTGGTTGAGCGAGTTGAGATAGAGCTTCAGTGACTTCGACTCGACCAGATGCGGCGAATCGCCCGGCACGGTGATCGTCGCCGTCGCCACGACCGGCTTGCCGCGCGCATCCAGCCAGCTCAGTTCGTAGGCATGCCAGCGGTCGTGGCCGATGAAGGGCAGGGCCGCATCGATGCCGATCTCGGCGCGCCCGAGCGTGCGCGCGATCGGGAACAGCAGGCCGGGATCGTAGTGACGCGGATAGGCGACCTCGCGGCCGAGCGGAATGGGCGGCGCGGCCGCGATGGGGGTTCGGGGGGACATGCGGGGAATTTTAGCGCCCGGGGGGCCGTGCGCGCCGTGCCGGCGTGGCACGGGCACCGCACGTCACCAGAGACCGTGCTCGACACCAGCCCACGTGGCGCGATGCGATGAAGTCCGCGGAAACGGCCCTCCGCCCCGACCACAGGCGATCGGAGCGGGCACGTGTGCTCAGCCGGCGGGCGGGGCGGGCGACACGGTGATGCTGATTCCCAGCGATCCGATCAGAACCTCGGCCTGCTCGCCGGGCAGGACGATCAGCACCGGGGCGACATCGCCATGCGCCGACTGCAGCGCTGTTGCGACGCGGACCGCCCCGTCCGGCGCATCGGTGACGCTCACCTGGAGTCGATAGCCGCCGTCGCCCGCCACGTCCACGATGCCGGGCGCGCCCTCGCGCACGACCAGGCTGGGCTGTGCGAAGACCGCAGCGTCGTGGCGCAGCGTGGTCTGGACGCGCCACGCGTCGGTGGAGAACGCGGGCGCGGCGATCAGGAGCAGGGCGGCACCCAGCGGGATGCGGCGCGCGGCAGATCCCGACGTCACGACGCGGGTGCCTCCAGATAGTCCAGGCTCACCTGCAGCATCGCCCGCAGTCCCAGATCCAGCGCGGATTCGTCGAGGTCGAACTGCGGCGAATGGTTGCTCGGCGCGGTCGCCGGATCCTGGCCGGCGGCGGTGGCGCCGACGAAGAAGAACATCGCCGGTACTTCCCTGGCGTAGTACGCGAAATCCTCGGCGCCCATGTTGAGCGGGGTTTCGACGACGTTGTCGGCACCGGCGACGGCCTGCAGGCTCGGCAGCAGGCGCGCGGTCAGCGCGGGATCGTTGACGGTGACGGGGTTGCCGGTGGTGTCGGGCACGTGCGCCTCGACGGTGGCGCCGTGCGCGGCGGCGACGTGTTCGGCGACGTTCTTGAGGTCGGCGAAGATGTCGCTGCGCACGTCCTCGTCGAAGGTGCGGATCGTGCCGACCAGCTCGACACTGTCTGGAATGATGTTGTAGCGGATGCCGCCCTTGATCGCGCCGAAGCTGACGACCGCCGGCAGCGTGGAGATGTTGGTGCGGCGGCTGACGATGGTCTGCGCGGTGCCGATGAGATCGGCCGCGGCGACGATCGGATCGATACCGCCCCAGGGCCGCGAGCCGTGCGTCTGCCGGCCGATGACCTTGATGTTGAAGCGGTCCGACGCGGCCATCAGCGGGCCACCGCGCACGCCGAGCTGACCGGCCTGCAGCGTGGAGAACACGTGCAGTCCGAAGATCGCGTCGGGCTTGAAGTCGCGGAAGATGCCCTGCGCCAGCATCATCGAGGCGCCACCGTCCTCGTCGTCGGGCGGGCCTTCCTCGGCAGGCTGGAACACGAACAGTACTTCGCCGGCGAGCTGCTCGCGCATGCCGACCAGCGCTTCGGCCACGCCCATCAGGATCGCGACGTGCGCATCGTGGCCGCAGGCGTGCATGACGCCGGTGGGTTCGCCGCGGTAGGTCGTGGTCGCGGTGGACGCGAAGGGCAGGCCGGTCTGTTCGGTGACCGGCAGCGCGTCCATGTCGGCGCGCAGCGCGATCCTCGGGCCGGGACGGCCGCCCTTGAGTACCGCGGTCACGCCGGTGTGCGCGACGCCGGTCTGCGGTTCGAGGCCGAGGCTGCGCAGATGTTCGGCCACCTTGGCCGCGGTGCGCGTCTCGCGGTTGCCGAGCTCGGGATGCTGGTGGATGTCACGCCGCCAGTCGACGAGTTTCGCCTGCAACGCGGTGGCGGCGTTGGCGACTTCGGGACGCTGCGCATTCTGCGCATGCGACAGGGCGGGCAGGGCGGCACAGGCGCAGAGCAGCGCGGTGGCGAGACGATGCATCGGCGGATCCTCGACGGGAGACCGGTCGATGCTAGTGGATCGGCGGCCCCTCGGGCGGGCGCGCCCCCGCGAGGGCATCCGCCGCGTGCGTCTACGCGGATGCGACGCGCGTCTTCAGCGCCCGCATTGCCAGGCGCCGAAGCGCTGGCCGCCGCCGGTGGGTTCGCCGAGCGGGCTGATCGTGTCGGCGTTGAGACCGGGCGCCTCGTTGCGCGCCAGGGTTTCCAGTTCCTCGCGCACGCGCAGTGCATTGCGCTCGACGAACGCGATGCTGTGCTTGACCGACACCTCGACTTCGCCGCGCTTCTGGCAGTCGGCCGGCGCCGCACTCGTCACACGCACCGCGCTCGCCCCCGGCGCCATGTGCACCCAGGTGCAGCCGACGGCGGACAGGGACAGCAGCATCACGGTCAGGGACTTGCGCATTCGGAATGCTCCGGAAAGAGGTGGGGTGGGGCGCGATGCCCGCCATTGTGGCGGGCATCGGCTGAGCGGGCGATCACCGCCCGCCCGGTGCATCCGGGCCCGCTGCACGCACCGCTCGGCGGGCGCAGCAGGACACCGGACCGGTGTCAGCGTGCGACCGGCTTGCCGTCCGCATCGAGCACCTGCACCTCGCCCAGCTCGAGCGCACGGATCGGCGCCTCGATCTGCTTGAGATCGCCGACGACCACCCAGGTCAGCGCCTTGGGATCGATCGTCGTCGCCACGCCGGCGAGATCCTGGACCGTCATCGACTCGATCTCGGCCTTGCGCTGGAACACGTAGTCGTCGGGACGGCCGAAGCGGACGTTGCCGCCGATCGTCGACATCACCGCCCATGCGGTCTCGTAGGCACCCGGCAGGCTCAGCGTGTTGATCGCCTGGGCGCGGGCGAGTTCGGCGGCAGTCGCCGGACGATCGCTGTCGGCGAAGTCGGCCAGTTCGCGCTGGATCTCCGCCATCGCCTCGGCGGTCTTGTCGATCTGCACCGGCGCCGAGGCCATCCACGGGCGCTGGCCCAGCGTGCCGGTGGCGCCGCTGCGGGCACCGTAGGACCAGTGCTTGTCCTCACGCAGGTTCATGTTCAGACGCGCGGTGAAGTCGCCGCCGAGCACGGTGTTGGCCATGTCGAAACGGTTCGACGACGCATCGTTGGTCGGCGGAATCACCTGCGCGGCGAAGATGTTCGCCTGCACCGCGCCGGGCTGGTCGATCAGGAACACGCGCGCGGCGTCCGGACGTGCGACCTCGGCGACGTCGATGGCTGCTGGCGCTGCGCCGGAGCCGCGCCAGTCACCGAAATGCGTCTCCAGCATCGGCACGATCTCGTCCAGCGTGGTGTCGCCGACGACGATCAGCGTCGCGCCTTCCGGACGCACCCAGTCGCGGTGGAAGGCGACCAGCTCGTCGCGCGTGAGCCTGGCGATCGCGTCTTCGGTGCCGCTGCCGGTGAACGGAATCGCGTACGGATGCCCGGCACCGTAGACCAGCGGCGGCAGCACGCGCATCGCCACACTGCTGGGACGCGCCTTCTCCTGCGCGATGCCGGCGATCCACGTCGCCTTGATGCGGTCGATTTCCTTCTGGTCGAAGTTCGGGCGACGCAGCATGTCGGCGAACAGCGCCAGCGACGGGTCGAGGTTTTCCTTCAGCGCCGAGACGTAGGCATTGCTGCCGTCGAGCGACGCGCTTGCGCCGAGGCTCGCGCCCAGTGCTTCGACGCGATCGGCGAAATCCAGGGCGCCCAGACCGCCGGCGCCTTCTTCGAGCACGGTCATCGTGAAGCTCGCGGTACCCGGCGTGCGGCCCAGGTCGGCGGTGTAGCCGCCCTTGAACTCGTAGCTCAGCTGCACGACCGGAATTTCCGGACGCCGGGCGAGGATCACCTGCGTGCCGTTGGACAGCGTGGCGCGCTCCTGCGCCGGGAACTTGAGTTCCGGGAACGAATCGGTCTTCGGCACGCCGGCGCTGCGGTCCACACGGCTGCGCGTGGTCGTGTACTTGGCATCCGGCGCCGGCGGGGTGAACGGCGCGGGCGTGACCGCGGGTGCTTCGGCCAGCGGCGTGCGTGCGCCCGGGACCACGGTGATGGTGTGGCTGCCGACATCGAGCCACTTCGCACCGGCCGCCTTGACGTCCTCGGCGGTGGTCGCGGCGACGTTCGCCAAGGATGCGCGGAAGCAGCCCGGGTCGCCTTCGTAGACCGTGCATTCGGCGAGCGCGTCGGCCTTGCCGCCGAACCCGCCGATACGCTCGATGCCCCGGATGAAGCCGGCGCGCATGCTGGTCTTGGCCCGCGCCAGTTCCTCGGCGCTCGGGCCTTCGGTGATCAGGCGCTCGAGCTCCTCGTCGATCGCCGCCTCGACGGTCGCCGGATCCACGCCCTGCTTCACGGTCGCCATCACCACGAAGTTCGAGCCCAGCTGCGAGCCGTAGGCGCCGGCGCTGATGTTGTCGACCAGGCGGTCGTCGTGCAGCAGGCGACGGTCGAGACGCGAGGCCTTCGCACCGCCGAGCACGCTGCCCAGCACCTGCAGATGGTCGATGTCGGTGGTGCCGAGTTCGGCGACGTTCCAGGCGCGGTAGATGCGCACCTGCGGCACCTGGTCTTCCATCGTCTCTCGGGTGTCGGCGCTGCGCTTGGCCACGTCGACGGCCGGCTGCGCCATCGTCGGGCCGGCCGGGATGTCGCCGAAATACTGCGCGGCCTTGGCGCGGGCCGTGGCCACGTCGATGTCGCCGGCCAGCACCAGCACCGCGTTGTTCGGGCCGTACCAAGTGCGGAACCACTGCTTGACGTCGTCGAGCGACGCGGCGTTGAGGTCGTTCATCGAGCCGATGACGCCGTGGTGGTACGGGTGGCCCTCGGGATACAGCGCGCGGGTCAGCTTGTCCCAGACCTGGCCGTAGGGCTGGTTCTCGCCCTGGCGCTTCTCGTTCTGCACCACGCCGCGCTGCTCGTCGAGCGCGCCCTGGTCGACCGCGCCGAGCAGATGGCCCATGCGGTCGGATTCCATCCACAGCGCCATGTCGAGCGCGGTGGTCGGCACGTTCTGGAAATAGTTCGTGCGGTCGGTGTTGGTGGTGCCGTTCTGGTCGGTCACCCCGACCTGCTTGAAGGGATCGAAGAACTCGCCGTCGTGGTTCTCGCTGGCCTGGAACATCAGATGCTCGAACAGGTGCGCGAAGCCGCTGCGGCCGGCGGGCTCGTCCTTGCTGCCCACGTGGTACCAGATGTTGACCGCGACGATCGGCGCCTTGCGGTCGGTGTGCACCACCACGCGCAGGCCGTTGGGCAGGGTGAAGGTCTCGTACGGGATGTCGACCCCGGCGGCTTCGGCCGGGGGCGCGGCCCACGCCATCGGCGCGGCGGCGATGCCGGACAGGGCAAGGCCGGTGGCGAGCGCGAGCAGGGCCGCGCGCGGGCGGGACGGGGCGGTACGGAGGCGGTCGACGGACATGCCGGTCCTTGGAATCGGGCGGAGTTGGACCCGCATCCTAGCCAGCCGCTGTGTCCTCGGCACGGGCCGCAGGTCATGGTCGGGGCGCTCCGGATCCGTTCCTTCCCCCGCATGCGGGGCATTGCGCCCTTTACGGGTGGAAGGCCGGGACGGGGGCGAACGAACCGATGAGGTAATGCCTGATTGCGGGCGGCCCGTGCGTGCCCGGGTCGGGATCCCGATGATCGGAGGATTCGCCCCCACCCGACCCGTCCGGCCCGGCGCAGCGCGCCGGTCGTTCAATCGATCCGCGCGGCAGTGCCGCGCAAGCGGATCGCTCTCACCCCCCCCCGCGGCGTGGGGGAAGGCTCGACGACCGAATCCGCCACTCGTCACAACCCGAGCGCTAGCATCGAGCGCCTGTCCTCCCGAGGCACCCGCATGACCACCTGGACCCTCGTCACCGGCGCCAACCGTGGCCTCGGCCTCGAATTCGTCCGCCAGCTGCTGGCCGACGGCGCACGCGTCGTCGCGACCTGCCGCCAGCCCGGCAAGGCGACCGCGCTCAACAACCTGGCTGCCGAACATCCCGGCCATCTCAAGGTGCTGCCGCTCGACGTCGGCGATGCCCGCTCGCGCGACGAACTGGTGCGCGAATGGCCGCTGGCCGCCGGCGAGGATGCGCGCATCGGCGTGCTGATCAACAACGCCGGCGTCCTGCACAGCGGCGAGCGCTTCGGCACGCTGCGCGCCGAGACCCTCGACGACAGCCTGCGGACCAACGTGACCGGCCCGCTGCTGCTGACCCAGGCGCTGGCGCCGCTACTCGTCGACGGCGCCCGTGTCGCCAACCTGTCCTCGCAGCTCGGTTCGATCGCCAATACCGCCCGCTTCGGCACGCCGAGCTACGCGATCAGCAAGGCGGCGCTGAACATGGCGACCGTCCAGCTGGCCCACGCCCTGCGCGAGCGCGGCATCGTCGTCGTCGCCCTGCATCCGGGCTGGGTGCGCACCGACATGGGCGGCGCACAGGCGGCCGAAGTGCCCGAGGATTCGGTCGCCGGCCTGCGCATGGTCATCGACGGTCTGGGCCCGGACAACAGCGGCCGGTTCCTCGACTGGACCGGCGCGGCGCTGCCTTGGTGACCGACAATGGCGGGCCCGCACGCCGGCCCCGTCCATGTTCGACGTCATCCTGCACACCCCCGAGATTCCGCCCAACACCGGCAACGTGATCCGCCTGTGCGCCAACACCGGCGCGCGGCTGCATCTGGTGCGGCCGCTGGGCTTCGACCTCGACGACCGCAACCTGCGCCGGGCCGGTCTCGACTACCACGAGTACGCGACGCTGCAGGTCCATGACGATCTCGACGCCGCACTCGCCGTCGTGCAGCCCACGCGCCTGTTCGCGCTGAGCACGCGCAACAGCGTGCGCTTCGACGCGCCGGCCTTCGCGCCGGGCGATGCCTTCCTGTTCGGCAGCGAGACCCGCGGCCTCCCGGACGACGTGCTCGACCGCGTGCCCGATGGCCAGCGCCTGCGCCTGCCGATGCGGCCGGGCAACCGCAGCCTCAACCTGTCGAACGCGGTCGCGGTCGTGGTGTTCGAAGCCTGGCGCCAGCAGGGCTTCGCGGGCGGCGCGTGACGTGGTGCCAGCCGGCGCGCGTGACTTCGCTGGAAACGGTTACGCGACGACCTGAACGGGCCGCAAAAGTTCCTGTACTTCGCAGTTCAATATTCAGCGCCGGTTGCGCGCATATGTCGAGAATCTCCACACCGGCCCGGGTGGCCGTGCTTCCCCTCCCCCTTGAAGCGCATCCCCTCCCCGTCACCCGGGCCGGCATTTTCGAACACCGTTGCGCGCTGGACCCCTTGCAGGGTCCGGCCGGAGAGAGACCCCGCATGAAGCGCTTCCTGACCATCGCATCCCTCGCCGCCGCGCTTCCCTGCGCCGCGAATGCCGCCGAAGGTCTCTCCTACAACTACGTCGAAGGCGGTTACTCGGCCAGCAAGTCCGACCTCGCGCCGGTCAACCCGAGCGCTGATTCCGATGGCTGGTCGCTGCGCGGTTCCGCTGCGTTCCTCCCGAATTTCCATGCCTTCGGCGACTACACCCGCGAGCGCATCGACAACATCCCGCTCGACCGCGACCAGTGGCGTCTGGGCGTCGGCTATCACCATGAAGTCTCGCCGCGCACCGACCTGCTGACCCGCGTGGCCTACCAGACGCTCGATTTCGGCCGCGGACTCGAGGCCGACGGGTACTCCGTCGAGGTCGGCGCGCGCGCCGCGCTTCTGCCGGCGCTGGAAGGCTATGCACTGGCCGGCTACGAGGATCTCGACGGCGGCTTCGACAGCGCGTTCTACGGCCGCCTCGGCGCGCAGTGGAAGTTCAATCCGAACTTCGGCCTCGCCGGCGACATCAAGCTGATCCAGGGTGGCGACACCCAGTGGTTCGTGGGTCCGCGTCTGACCTGGTAAGCACAGCACCGCTCCCCCGCGGTGTCCGGTCCCCAGCGCTTCCCCGGCGCCTCTCTCTCCCGGACATCGCCAGAACCCGGCCAGCAATGGCCGGGTTCTTTTTTTGTGGCGATGGCGCCGAGTGGCCGATGTAGTCCCCGTCATCCTGGCGGCTTTCAACAGACGAATGTCTGGTGAGGCCGGGAGCCGATGACTTGAGGCGTTCGCGGAAGGTTTGGTAACACGACGAGTCCGCGCTTGCCGAGACGTCGCTGGACGACCAGCGCTTCGCGCTGCTGAGAGGCACGTCCGGGCGTGCTTGCTGCGAGCCGTCGGGATGACGACCAGATCTGCGTGGCGCCTCAGGAGCGCGAATGTTGTCGCGTCTCCGGGAGAGCGGCTGGTCCGTGCGGCCCTCACCCACCATCCGCGTTGCGGAGGGTCCCCTCGCGCTGACGCGAGGGCGTTCACTCGACGCACGAACCTGTGGCTCGCAAACGCGCCGCTTCGCCCCGGAGGGAGAGGGGCTCAGGTCGGGCCTTCGGCCCGAGCTCCTTATTCGAACTCGGGCTTCTGCTCGCGTGCCATCAGCCGGTCCAGACCCTCGGCCGGAGTGATGTCGCCGTGCAGCACGGCGCGGACGTTGCTCGAGATCGGCAGTTCGATGCCATGGCGCTCGGCCAGGCGCATGACTTCGTCGGCGGTCTGCACCGATTCGACCACCTGGCCGATCGCGCGGACCGCGTCTTCGAGCTTCTCGCCACGACCCAGCGCCAGACCCAGCCGGCGGTTGCGCGACAGGTCCCCGGAACAGGTCAGCACCAGATCGCCGAGACCGGCGAGACCCATCAGGGTTTCCGCACGGCCGCCGATCGCCTGGTTGAGGCGCAGCATCTCGTTGAGGCCACGGGTGATCAGGCCGGTGCGGGCGTTGAGGCCCAGCTCCATGCCGTCGGCCGCGCCGGTGGCCACGGCCAGCACGTTCTTCATCGCGCCGCCGAGTTCGGCGCCGCGCATGTCGGTGCCGGTATAGGCGCGGAACGTCGGGCCGTGCAGCACGTCGGCGACGGTCTGCGCGAAGTCGGCGTCGTCGGACTGCACGGTGATCGCGGTCGGCAGGCCGGACGCGACTTCCTTGGCGAACGACGGGCCGGTGACGACGGCCAGCGGCACGTCCTCGCCGACCACGGCGCCCGCGACTTCATGCAGGAACCGGCCCGAGCCGGGTTCGAAGCCCTTGGTCGCCCACGACACGCCCACGCCCTCGGGGCGCAGCGGTGCGAGCAGTTCCAGGGTTTCGGCGAAGGCATGCGACGGCACCACGACCAGGATCAGACCGACGCCGTCGAGGGCATGGGCCAGATCGGTGGTCGCGCGCAGGTTGTGCGGCAGCGGGATGCCCGGCAGGTAGCGCGGGTTCTCGTGGCGCTGGTCGATCGCCTCGATCTGGTCGGCGTTACGGCCCCACAACGTGGTGGGATGCCCGTTACGTGCGATCACCGAGGCGAGCGCGGTCCCCCAGGAGCCCGCGCCCAGCACCGCAACCGCGGGCTTAGCTCCGGTCACGCTCAGGCGTTGCCGATCTGGTCGGTCGTCGGCTGCTCGTTGCCCGACTGGCTGCGCTGACGCAGGCCTTCGGCATAGAGCGCGTCGAAGTTGATCGGCTGCAGCAGGAACGGCGGGAAGCCGCCGGCCTGGATCAGCTCGCCGATCAGCTGGCGCGCATACGGGTACAGCACGTTCGGGCACTGGGTGCCGAGCAGCGCGTCGAGGGTGTTGCCGTCGAAACCGGCCAGGCCGAACACGCCCGCCTGCTTCACTTCGGCCACGTACACCGTATTCGCGTTGTCCTCGCCCGTGGTGCAGGTCAGGGTGATCGCCAGCACGACTTCGAACGCGTTGTCGCCGACGCGCTGCACGCTCTGGTTGAGATTCATGTTGAGCTGCGGCTGGGCCTGCTCGCTGAAGATCGCCGGGGACTTGGGCGACTCGAACGAGACGTCCTTGACGTAGATCTTCTCGACGCTGAACTGCGCGCCTGCCGGCTGCGCGGGGGCGGCGCCATTGGCACCGGTGTTGGCCTGTTCTTCGGACATGTGGATCGACTCCAGCGGAAAGAGGTGGGATGAAACGGATCGCCGATTATGGCAGTCCGGTCGGGCGGTGCCGCTGCGCTCAGCCGCGGCCCTTGGCCAGTGGCAGATCGGCCTGCAGCCAGCCGCCGATGCCGCCGTCGAGCACGTAGACGTTCTCGAAGCCGGCCTTCTTCAGGCGCTTGGCGGCATCGCTGGCGGTGCTGCCGGTCTTGCAGACCAGCACGACCGGCAACGCCTTGGCGGGCGCGAGCTGTTTGCTCTCGGGGTCGAACTGGCTCATCTGCACGTTCTTCGAGCCCGGGATGTGGCCTTTGCCGAAGTCGGCGGCGGGGCGCAGGTCGACGACCAGCGCGTTGTCGCGGTTGACCAGCACGGTCAGCTCGGCCGGGCGCAGGACCTTGAAGCCGCGGAACAGCCGCGAGATCTCGTTGGCGACGATCGCCACCGTCAATGCGGCGAGGATCAGCGACAGCATCTGGTTGCGGCCCAGGAAGGCCAGAAGTTCTTCGAAATTCACGGATGGATCGCGGTGCGTCGGCGGGCGGCGATTGTCGCACACCACCGCGGCCGCCCGGCGGCGGCCGGCCGGGGCGCCCCCGGGGGGCTCATTCGCCGGCCCAGAAGTCCGGCAGTCCGTCGACGATCCACCAGGTGCCGGCGGCCGCGTCCCAGCGCCAGCGCTCGGTGTAGCGCACGGTGCGCTCGGCCATGGTGTGGCGGTTGATCACGCCGATCTGGATCTCGCGCATCGCCTCGTCCGCACCCGCGGTGGCGCTGGTCTCGCGGTAGCCGGTGACCTGCACCTGCTCGTAGCGGGCGAAATCGAGCTCGCTGACCGGGTGCGCGGTGCGGTAGTCGGGGTCGACCAGCTGCCAGGCGGTCTTCATGTCGTTCCAGCGCACCGCGCCGGTCCACGCGTACTGCGCGCGTTCGAGCGCCGTGCCCTGCTTGCGGGTGCTGGCGCAGCCGGGCAGCAGCACCAGCAGCGCGAGCATCAGCAGGGCGACCTGGTTGCGGAACAGGAACGGACGGCCGGAAGTCGCGCGCATGGCAGGGTCTCGAATCGTGAGGCCGCCATCGTAGCCGCCGCGGCCGGCGCGCGCCGGTATCCTCTGCGCGATGGACGACGACACCGCTTCCCGGGCCGCCACGGTCAACATCGCCGCCGCCTTGCCGCAGCTGGCGCAGGCCGCGCCCGACCGCATCGCGATGCGTTGTCCCGGGCCGGATGGCCGTTACGGCGACGCACAGGCTTTGACCTACGGCGCGCTCGACCGCCGCAGCGACGCGATCGCCGCCGGCCTCGCCGCACGCGGCATCGTCCGCGACACGCGCACGGTGCTGATGGTGCGGCCGACGCCCGAGTTCTTCCTGTTGATGTTCGCCCTGTTCAAGGCCGGGGCGGTGCCGGTGCTGGTCGATCCGGGCATCGACAGGCGCGCGCTGAAGCAGTGTCTCGACGAAGCCGGCGCCGAAGCCTTCATCGGCATTCCGCTGGCGCAGTTCGCGCGCGTGCTGCTGCGCTGGGCGACGTCGGCGCGCGTGCGCATCACCACCGGGCGCTGGGCGGTGCTCAGCGACGCGACGCTGGCGGACGTGGAACGCGCGGGTGCCGGCGCAGGCCCGCAACTCGCGGCGACGGCCGGCGACGATGTCGCGGCGATCCTCTTCACCAGCGGCTCGACCGGCGTGCCCAAGGGCGTGGTCTACCGGCATCGGCATTTCGCCGCGCAGATCGACATGCTGCGCGACGCGTTCGGCATCGGCGCCGGCGGCATCGACCTGCCGACGTTCCCGCCGTTCGCCCTGTTCGATCCCGCGCTGGGGCTGACCTCGATCATTCCGGACATGGATCCCACGCAGCCGGCCAAGGCCGATCCGCGCAAGCTGCATGCGGCGATCGACCGCTTCGGCGTCGACCAGCTGTTCGGTTCCCCCGCGTTGATGGGCGTGCTCGCGAAATACGGCCAGCCGCTGCCCACCTTGCGCCGCGTGACCTCGGCCGGCGCGCCGGTGCCGCCGGACACGGTCGCGAAGATCCTCGACCTGCTGCCGGACGACGCCCGCTTCTGGACGCCCTACGGCGCGACTGAATGCCTGCCGGTCGCGGTCATCGAAGGCCGCGAGCTGCTCGACCTGCGCTCGCGCACCGAGCACGGCGCCGGTACCTGCGTCGGCCGCCCGGTGCCGCAGAACGTGGTGCGCATCATCCGGGTCGACGACGACGCGATTCCCTCCTGGTCCGACGCGCTGTGCGTGCCCGGCGCCCAGGTCGGCGAGATCACCGTCGCCGGGCCCAGCGCCACCGATACCTATTTCAACCGCGACGCGCAGACGCGCCTGGCGAAGATCACCGAAACGCTGCCCGACGGCAGCACGCGCATCGTGCATCGCATGGGCGATCTCGGGTATTTCGATGCCGAAGGCCGGCTGTGGTTCTGCGGCCGCAAGGGACATCGCGTGGTCACGGCCACCGGCACCTTGTGCACCGAACAGGTCGAGCCGGTGTTCAACGTGCACGCGGAGGTGCGACGCACCGCGCTGGTCGGTGTCGGCCCGAAGAACACGCAGACGCCGGTGCTGTGCGTGGAGCTGGAAGCCGGTGTCGCGAAGACCAAACAGGCGCGCATCGCCGACGAGCTGCGCCACATCGGCGAAGGCTTCGTCCACACCGGGCGCATCGAGCGCGTGCTGTTCCATCCCGGCTTCCCGGTCGATATCCGCCACAACGCCAAGATCGGCCGCGAGACGCTCGCCGTGTGGGCGGCGAAACGCACACAGGACCTCGCATGAATCTTCTCGTCACCGGCGGCGGCGGTTTCCTCGGCCAGGCGCTGTGCCGCGGCCTGGTCGAACGCGGCCATGCCGTCACCAGCTTCAACCGCGGCCACTACCCCGAGCTCGACGCGATCGGCGTGCACCAGATCCGCGGTGACCTCGCCGACGGGGATGCGGTACGGCACGCGGCCCGGGGCATGGACGCGATCTTCCACAACGCGGCCAAGGCCGGCGCCTGGGGCAGCTTTGAGAGCTATCACCAGGCCAACGTCGTCGGCACGCAGAACGTGCTCGATGCCTGCCGCGCGCATGGCATCGGCCGGCTGGTCTACACCTCCACGCCCAGCGTGACCCATCGGGCCACGCACCCGGTCGAAGGCGGCACCGCCGAGACCGTGCCCTACGGCGAGGACTTCAAGGCGCCGTACGCGACCACCAAGAAGATCGCCGAGCAGGCGGTGCTGGCGGCGAACGGCCCGGACCTCGCCACGGTCGCGCTGCGTCCGCGGCTGATCTGGGGGCCGGGCGACCAGCAACTGCTGCCGCGCCTGGCCGAGCGCGCGCGGGCCGGCCGGCTGCGCTTCGTCGGCGACGGCGAGAACCGCATCGACACCACGTACATCGACAACGCCGCGCAGGCGCATTTCGATGCCTTCGCGCATCTGGCGCCGGGCGCCGCCTGCGCGGGTCGCGCGTACTTCATCAGCAACGGCGAGCCGACGCCGGTGCGCGAGATCGTCAACGCGTTGCTGGCCGCCGCCGGCGCGCCGCAGGTCACGAAGACGATTCCGTTCGGCGCGGCGTATGCGATCGGCGCAATCTGCGAATCGGTCTGGCCGCTGCTGCGTCTGAAGGGCGAGCCGCCGATGACGCGGTTTCTCGCCGAGCAGTTGAGCACCACGCACTGGTACGACATGGCGCCGGCCACCCGAGACTTCGGCTACGTGCCGCACGTGTCCCTTCACGAGGGACTCATTCGCCTGAAAAATTCTTGGACCGCTTCCTGACCGTCACCTGATCGCGACTCCGGCGGGCATAGGGTGGCCCCCGAACCGCTCACGGGAATCAGGAGACCACCCATGCTTCGTTATGCCGTTATCTTTCTTGTCGTCGCCATCATCGCCGGTGTCCTCGGCTTCAGTGGTGTCGCAGGCGCCGCCACCAACATCGCCTGGATTCTCTTCGTCGTGTTCCTGATTCTGGCGGTGATCTCGATGCTGCGTGGCCGTCGACCGTAACGCCCGCACCTCGATGTGACGCGAAACGCCCGCCCTTTCGGCGGGCGTTTTGCTGTGTGCCGCGGGCACCCGACGCACATGTCGGGTGCGCATGCGCGATGACGCCGGCCGTGCGGAATCGGCCGCTACAATGCGGCCATGGCCGGACTCCTACCCTCTCCCTTCGCGGCGCTCAAGCCGATCGCCGGACGCGCGCTCGAGACCGCGCTCAACCAGGCGCTCGCGCTGGATGCCGACACGCGCGCCGCGCTCGCCGGACTCGACGGGCAGCGCATCGCGCTGACCCTCGCCTCGCCCCCACTGGCGCTGGAACTGCGCGTCGACGGCGAGCGCCTGCGGGTCGGTCCGGTCGACGAGGCCGTCGAACCCGATCTCGCCGTGCGCACGACGATCGCCGGCGTGCTGTCGCAACTGCCGTTCCTGCGCCGCGACGATGCACCGCCGATCGGCAAGGTGCGGGTCTCGGGCGACGCCGAGCTCGCGCGCCGGTTGCAGACGCTCGCGGGGCGGTTCGATCCCGACTGGCAGAAGCCGTTCGTGGCGGTATTCGGCGAGGTCATCGGCGTGCAGGTCGCGAATGCGTTCGCGAGCGCGCTGCAGCAGGCGCAGGGCCTGGGGCGCACGCTGACCGAGAGCGCGGTGGACTACGTGACCGAGGAATCGCGCGACGTGCTCGGCCGCGACGAACTCGAGGCCTTCAACGACGACGTCGACGTGCTGCGCGACGATGTCGAGCGGCTCGCGGCGCGTGTGGCGCGCCTGTCGCGCGGTCCGTCCGCATGAAGGGCGTGTTGCGTGCCTCGCGCATCGGCCGCGTGCTGTTGCGCTATCGCCTCGACGATCTCTTCGACGGCACGCCGGCCGAGCGCTGGCTCAAGCTCGCGCGCCCGTTCGTGCCGCGGGCCTCGGCCGACATCGCCGCGCAGTCGCGTGGGGCGCGCCTGCGTCTGGCGTTGCAGGAACTCGGGCCGATCTTCGTCAAGTTCGGGCAGATCCTTTCGACCCGTCGCGATCTCGTGCCGCCCGACATCGTCGACGATCTCGCCCTGCTGCAGGACCGCGTACTGCCGTTCGACGGCGCCCAGGCGCAGGCGATCATCGAGCGCGAGCTCGGCATGCCGATCGCGCAGGCGTTCGAGGCCTTCGACACCACGCCGCTCGCGTCGGCCTCGATCGCCCAGGTGCATGCGGCGACGCTGCCCGCCGACGACCGCAATCCGCGCCGCGAGGTCGTGGTCAAGGTGCTGCGCCCCACCATCGAGAAGCAGATCGCCGCCGACGTTGCGCTGCTGAAGAATCTCGCCGCGCTGGTCGACCGCACCCATCCCAACGCCGACAAGATCCGCCCGCGCGAAGTCGTGGCCGAGATCGAGAACACGCTGGCCGCCGAACTCGACCTGCAGCGCGAAGGAGCGAACGCCTCGGTGCTGCGCCGGTTCTGGACCGGCTCGCAGGATCTCTACGTGCCGGCGCCTGTGTGGGAACGCACGACGCAGCGCGTACTCACGCTGGAGCGCGTGCACGGCATTCCCAGCGACGACATCGTCGCGCTCGACGCCGCCGGCATCGACCGCAAGGCGCTCGCGGCCAAGGGCGTGCGCGTGTTCTACACGCAGGTGTTCCGCGACAACTTCTTCCACGCCGATGCGCACGCCGGCAACATCTGGGTGGCTCCGGACCGCAAGACCAATCCGCGCTTCATCGCGCTGGATTTCGGGATCATGGGCCAGCTCTCGCGCGAGGATCAGTACTACCTCGCCGAGAACTTCATGGCGATCTTCCGCCAGGACTACCGGCGCATCGCCGAGCTGCACATCCAGGCCGGCTGGATGCCCGGGCACATCCGCATCGACGAACTCGAAGCCGCCGTGCGTTCGGTCTGCGAGCCGTACTTCACCCGGCCGCTGTCGGAGATCTCGCTCGGCGAAGTGCTCGGCAAGCTGTTCCGCACCGCGCAGCGCTACCAGCTGACCCTGCAGCCGCAGTTGATCCTGCTGCAGAAGACGTTGCTGAGCATCGAGGGCATCGGTCGTCTGCTCGATCCCAAGCTCGACATCTGGGCCGTCGCCCGGCCGGTGCTCGAACGCATCCTCGTCGAGCGTTACAGCCCGCAGCGACTCGGCCGTGAATTCCGCGACCGTCTGCCGGAACTGATCACCCAGGCGCCGGACATGCCGCGCCTGCTGCACGGCTGGCTCAAGCAGCAGGTCGAAGGCCGCCACGAACTGCGCATGCGTTCCGACGATCTCGCCGCGCTCACCGCGACGATGCAGGGCATGCAGAAGCGCATGGTCGCCGCGATCCTCGGCGTCGGCCTGCTGATCGTCGCTGCGGTGCTGTACGCGCTGGAAGCGGGTGGCCCGAGTTTCGTCGGCCTGCCGGTCGCGACCTGGGTCGCCGGTGTCGGCGGGCTGTGGGCGCTGCTGGCGGCCTGGCCGCGGCGGTCGCCGGTGCATCTGCGGGATTGAGCGCTCTGAAGCCCTCCCCCGTCTACGGGGGAGGGTGGGGTGGGGGCAATCCGTCAGCGCTGGCGATATCAGGATCGAGCGATGGATCGACGTGTCGCCCGGATCACTTCGACGCGTGCGGAACGTTCGCCCCACCCAACCCTCCCCCGCACGCGGGGGAGGGCTCAAGCGGACTCCTTCGTCCGACATTCCGTCGCACGCGTACCGAGCCAGTCCCGCTCGCGTGGATTGCGCGCCAGCGAGGCCGCGCGTTCGAACGCATCCGCCGCCTCCGCGTGCCGCCCGAGTTTCGCCAGCAGGTCGCCGCGCACGCCCGGCAGCAGGTGGTAGCCGGCCAGCGTGTCGTCGTCCGCCAGGGCGTCGACCAGCGGCAATGCCGCGGCGGGCCCTGCGGCCATGCCGATCGCGACCGCGCGGTTGAGCGCCACCACCGGCGATCCGGTCAGCGCCAGCAGATGTCCGTAGAGCGCTGCGATGCGCGCCCAGTCGGTCTCTCCGGCGCCGGACGCGCGCGCGTGGCAGGCGGCGATGGCGGCCTGCAGTTCATAGCCGCCCGGCGGCGCGGGGCCGCGCGCGGTCCGTGCCCGCGCCAGCGACGCGAGGCCGGTGTCGATCAGTCCACGATCCCAGCGCGTGCGGTCCTGGTCGGGCAACAGCACCGGCCGACCGTTGGCATCGGTACGTGCAGCGAGCCGCGAGGCCTGCAGCGCCATCAGTGCCAGCAGCGCATGCACGTCGGCTTCGCGCGGCATCAGCGTCGCCAGCACGCGCGCCAGCCGCAGGGCGTCGGCGCACAGGTCCGGCCGCGCCCAGTCGTCGCCGCTGCTCGCGGCATGACCTTCGTTGAACACCAGATACAGCACATGCAGGACCGCCGACAGGCGCGCCGGCAGATCGGCGCGCTGCGGCACTTCGAACGGTGTGCCGGCGTTCGCGATGGTCTTCTTGGCGCGGACGATGCGCTGGGCGATCGTCGCTTCGGGCACCAGAAACGCACGCGCGATCTCGTCCGTGGTCAGGCCGCCGACCAGGCGCAGCGTCAGCGCCACCTGCGATTCGAGCGTCAGCGCGGGATGGCAGGCGACGAACATCAGCCGCAGCACGTCGTCGCCGATCACGTCGTCGAGTGTGTCCTGCGCGCGCGCATCGGATTCGCGCTGCGCCTGCTCGATCTCGCGTGCGAGTTCGGCGTGGTGCGCGTCGAGGCGCTGGCCACGTCGCAGACGGTCGATGCCGCGGTTACGCGCGGTGGTCATCAGCCACGCGCCCGGATTGTCGGGCAGGCCGTCCCGCGGCCAGCGTTCGAGCGCGGCGACCAGGGCGTCCTGGGCGAGCTCCTCGGCGAGGTCGAGATCGCGCACCACGCGCATCAGGCCGCCGATGATCTTCGGCACCTCGTCGCGCCAGAGCGTCTCGATCGTGCGGTGCAGGGCGGCCGTGTCCATGGGCGCCGATGACAGCATCCCGCACCCCGCCGGGCAAGCCGCACTGCGGCGCTGGCGTGCAACGCGCGGCGGCGACGTGCACGGGGCCGCGCTCACGCCGCGGAGAACGCGGCCGGATCCATGTACATCACTTCCCACAGCTGTCCGTCGGGATCCTCGAACGCGTGCTGGTACATGAAGCCGTGGTCGACCGGCGCGCCGGGCACCGTGCCGCCGGCGGCACGCGCCCGCGAGACGATCGCATCGACCGAGGCGCGGTCGGGCTGCGACAGCGCGATGATCGCGCCGACATGGGCCGGCGCCCCCAGCGGCTTGCGGGTGAAGGTCTGGAAGAACGGGCGGACCAGCAGCATGACGAAGCTGTCTTCGCCGATGATCATCGCGGTCGCGTTGTCGTCGGTGAACCGCGGGTCGAAGGCGAAGCCGAGCGCGGTGAAGAACCGCACGCTGCGGTCGAGGTCTTCGACCGGGAGATTCACGTAGATCTGGGGACGGTGCATGGCGGGGTTCCTGTGCAGTGGACGAGGCGGACGACTCAGCAGCCCTGTTTCGAACGCATGACCATCCAGCCGGTGCCGAAGCGGTCGACGACCATGCCGAACCGGTGCGCGAAGAAGGTGTCCGTCATCGCGACACGCACGTCGCCGCCTTCGGACAGCGCGGCGAAGATGCGCTCGGCATCCGCGTCGGTGTCCACGCCCAGATTGACGAACGCGTGCGGCGCGGCCGGCAGCGGCATGCCCGGCGGCACGTCGGAGGCCATCAGGAATTGCGCGCCGATCGGCAGATGGCCGTACATGATCCGCTCGGGTGCCGGCACCGCGCCGTCCGGCGGTGGCGGCCCGTCGGCATAGGACATCAGCATGAGCGCGCCGCCCAGCAGCGCGGCATAGGCCTGTAGGGCCTCCGCGCAGCGGCCGTCGAAATACAGGTAGGGATCGATACGCATCGGGGTGTCCTCGCAGGGCCGCCGGCGGGCGGTGTCACGGGTACGACGTTGCCGGATGCCGGAAATCGACATCGCGTCGCGCACCGCCCACACGAGGCCTTCCGCCGCCGCCCGTTACGCTGGCTGGTCCGTTCCGCACCGAGGAGACGCCGATGCGCCGCCCCCTGATGTTGCTGTTGCCGCTTGCCCTGGCCGCCTGCGGCGGCTCCACGCCGCCGAACCCTGCGGACGCGGCGCCGGCGCAGGCCGCTGCCGACGCCATTCCGGATGCGGCGCCGGCCGATCATGCGGCCACGCTCGAGGCCTACCACTGGCGTCTGCTCGAGGCGACCACCGGTCGCGGCGCCCGCATCGACGCGTTGCTCGACGGCGAGGGCGACGCCCTGCAGCTGGACTTCGCCGACGGCGGCCTGCGCGTGTCGAATGCCTGCAACCACATGGGTGCGAACGTGACGCTGGACGACGACCGTCTGACCGTCGACCAGGTGATCTCGACGCTGATGGCCTGCACCGATCCGCAGCTGACCGCGCGTGAGCGCGAGATCGGCCAGCGCCTGCCCGGCACGCACCGCGTCGCGCTGACCGCCGGCACGCCGCCCCGGCTCACGTTGCACCTGCAGACCGGCGATGTGCTCGCGTTCGAAGGCGCGCCGACGCCCGCCACCCGTTACGGCGGCGACGGCGAGACGGTGTTCCTCGAGGTCGCCCCCGAGCGCATGGCCTGCAGCCACCCGCTGATGCCCGACCATCGCTGCCTGCAGACGCGCGAGGTGCAGTACGACGACGAAGGCGTGCGTTCGCCGGGCGATGCCGAGTGGGCTCCGATGTACCAGGACATCGAAGGCTTCACGTTCGAGGACGGCGTGCGCACCGTGCTGCGCGTGCAGCGGTTCGACGTGACCGACCCACCGGCCGATGCGCCGTCGCAGGCGTATGTGCTGGACATGGTGGTGGAGTCGGAGCGCGTGGCGCGCTGACGCGCGGCAGTCGGTCCTGGCGGCGACCTGCTGCCCGCACACCGCCCCTCTCCCGGTGGGAGAGGAGCGATCCGTTTCATGCGACGTGACGGCGACGATAGCAGTCGCAACGCCGACCAGGATCAGGGCTTGGCCGCCTCCGGATGCAGCGCGTAGCTGCCCCAGGTCGTGGTTTCGGCCAGCACGTGGCCCTGCACCGCACGCAGCACGTCGTTCGCGGTGAAGCGCTCGGGCACGTCGAGCGTCGCGACGTCGAGCGCGAACAGCCGGAAGAAGTAGCGGTGCGTGCGCAGGTCGTTCGGCGGCGGATACGGGCCGTCGTAGCCGAACCAGTCGCCGGCCAGATCCTTGTCGCCGGCGAACCAGCCGGTGTAGTCGTTGAGGCCCTGGCGGGCGCCGTCGGGACCCGGCGGCCGGCGCTTGCCGCCCTGGGTCACGCCATCGCTGGCGCTGCCTTCGGCGATCGTGCGCAGGCCGGCCGGCAGATCGACGACCGCCCAGTGCACGAAGGAGCCGCGCGGGTGTTCGACCGGAATCTCGACGCCGGCCTTGCCGACGAGTGACGGATCGGTCGGCGCGTCGGGATCCAGGCACAGCAGCGCGAAGGACTGCGTGCCGGCGGGCACGTCGTCCCAGGCGAGATGCGGATTGCGGTTGCCGCCGAAGCCGTCGGCGGTGCCGACGGCGAACGTGGCCGCGATCGGCTGACCGTGTTCGAAACTGTCGCTGTGGAGTCGCATGGTGTCTCCGCAAAAAAGAGGATCAGTCCTGACGGTAGCCCAGGCGCACCGCGACCGGCGTCAGCGTGGCGAACGGTGCGGCCAGCGCCTCGCGATACGCGAGCCAGCGCCCGGCCGGAATGCGGTCGGGGCCCAGCAGCTCGCGCGGCGGGGTCGGGAACGCGGGCACGCCGAGTGCTTCTGCAAACCGCGCGGCCAGACGCTCGAGATCCTCGCCCGGCGCATCCGTGCGCACGACGGTGTGCGGAAACAGATCCTGCTCGATGATGTCGGCGATCTGCGCCAGGTGCGTGGCCAGCCACCGCGCGGCGTCGTCGGCATCGGTGACCCGCATCGCCATCGGCGCGCCGAAGGCCAGCCACTCGAGCAGCATGTCGCGCGGATCGCGCAGCGCGAACAGCAGACGCGCCTGCGGCAGTTGCGGGCGCAGCGCCAGCAGCCAGGCGTTGTCCCAGAACGGAATCCAGTCGATCACCGCGCCATCGGCGCCGATGCCGCGCGCGGGCAGCTGCCCGCGCCAGCCGTCGGCGACCTGTTCGGCGGTGAACACGCCCTCGGCAAGACGCGCGGGCACGTTGGTGTCCTGGAACGGATCCTGGACCGCGGACGAGAACCGGTCGCTGCGGAACTCCGGCAGCGCGCGCTGCAGCACGTTGGCGATGCGGTCGACCTGCGCGCCCGGCGCGCCGTAGAGGAACACGGCGGGCGCCCGTGCGCCCTCGGCGCTGGCCAGCTCGGGCCACTGCGCCGGCGCGGCGGTCGGCACCGGCGGCGGTCCCGCCTGCGCCGTGGCCTCGGCGGTCACCGCGCTCCACGTGGCGATCGCCTCCGCGGGTCGATCCGCCGCGTCCTGGGCCATGCCGATCCAGCGCTGCAGCAGCGGGCGCGCCTGGGCGCTGGCAGCCGGCAGCAGACCTTCGACGAACGTGATGGCCGCCGCGGGCTCGCGGTCCAGCAGGCGCCTGTAGATCAGTTCGTTGGCCTGGCCGTGGCCGGGCTCGATGGTGGCGATCCTGCGCGCGGTCGCTTCCGAGGCGTCGTGCGCGCCGGTGCCCGATTCCAGCGCGAGCTGCGCCTGCAGGGCCGGTAGATGGTCGGGACGCGCCGCGTTCCAGCGCGCGACGACCGCAGCGGCGGCCTCGTCGCCGAATGCCTCCATCGCCAGGCGGGCGATCCACAGGTGATCCCACTGCGGATGCTGCGCCAGCGCGTCGTCGAGCGTGGTGCGGGTCTCGTCGGTGTTGCCGGTCGCTTCCCACAACAGCAGCACGCCGTTGGTGGCGCGGCGGGAATCGGGGTGCGCGGCGAAGGCCGCCTGCAGCAGCGGCTTCGCACGGTCGAAGCGCTTGGCCTGCAGCTCGAGTTCGCCGGCGAAGGCCTGCAGCGAGGGGGTCGCGTGGGCCGGGTCGGCCAGCAGCACGGCGAGCTCGTCGGCCGCGTCGGCCGGGCGCCCCTGCTGCAGCAGGATCTGGGCGAGCAGGCCGTGCAGCTGCACCTGGCCGGTCTTCTCGATCAGGCGGCGGAACGACTGCTCGGCGAACGCGAAGTGCCCCTTGGCGAGATACGCGAATGCCAGCGCGCTGATCACCTGCAGATCGTCCGGCGCGCCCTTCGAGGCCGCGGACAGCAGTTTCAGCGCGCGGTCGTGGTCGTTGCGGCGCGAGGCGAGCACGCCTTCGAGCATCAGCGTCCAGGGATGTTCGGGCGCGACGCGCGCGGCCAGCTTCGTCTGCCGCTCGGCTTCGTCGAGATCCTTGCGGCCGATCGCCATCTGCGCCTGCACGACATACGCGCCGAACTGGTTGGGATCGAGCGCCACCGTCTGCGCCAACGCGGCCTGCGCGCCGGACACGTCTTGGGTGTCGAGCAGCATGCCGGCCCGCAGGAAGTGCAGCTCCGCGTCATCGGGCATCTGCGCGATCGCCGCATCGACCGTCTTCAGCGCGGCCTCGCGCTCGCCCACCGCACGGAACGCGAGCGCGGCGGCGCTCAGCGTCTGGATATCCGTCTGCCCGGCGGCCATCGCCTGGCGGGCGAGGGTGGCGGCTTCCGTGTTCGCGCCGCGGCGCAGGGCTTGGTAGATCGGTTGCGACATGCTGGATATCCGGGCGCGAAGCCGACGAACGGCAAGGCCGGGCATTGTAGCGGGCGGGGTGACGCAGGCTGGACGTGCGGCGGTCGCGGCTGCGCCGGAACAGCGGCCGCACCCGGCTCAGTCGCCCGGCGCGTGGGCCTGTGCAGGGAGCGCCGTCGCCAGCCGCGTGCGCGTCGGCGACGTCCGCGCCGCATCGGCGTGCGCATCCAGGCGCGCGGCCACCCAACGCTCGGCGAACCCGTCGAGATGGCGGTCGAGCAGAAAGCCGCAATGTCCGCCCCAGCGGCTGATCTCCAGCCGCGCGTGCGCGGGCAGCGCGAGTGCGTGGAAGGCGTCGAGTGGAATCACCGGGTCGTCCGCCGCCATCAGGATGTCGACCGGGACCTGCAGCGCCGACAGGCGATCGCCGGCCACCGAGTAGCCGTCGAAATAGTCGTCGAGCGTGCCGAAATCGGTGTGCGTGCGCACCAGCCAGTCGGTGAGATCGCGCAGCCCCAGGCGCAGCGTGGCGTCGTCGACGTCGAGATGGTCGGGGAACAGGTCGCGCTTGCGTCGCAGCGAGGCGCGCCAGGTGCGTTCGAAATGGCGCAGATAGAGCTGGTAGTGACCCTGCTCCATCTGCAGCATCGTGCGCGCCGGGTCGATTACCGGGCAGACCGCGGCGATGCCGGCCAGCTGCAGGCCGGCCGCCGGCGCGCGCAGCGCCAGCCGCAGCGCGAAATTCCCGCCCAGCGAATAGCCCGCCGCGAGCATCGGCCGCGGATCGAAGCGGGCGGCGATGTCGACCGCCGCGTGCACCACTTCGTCGATGCGGTTGGAGTGGAAGATCGCTTCGTTGAGGTGGTGGCTGTCGCCGTGGTCGCGGAAATTCAGCCGGAACACCGCATAGCCGAGCGCCAGCATCTGCGCGGCGGTCTGGCGCATGTAGCTAGATTCGCTGCTGCCTTCCCAGCCATGCAGCAGCAGCACGAGGCCACGCGGCGTGCGCCCGGGCACCACGCTGTGCAGGCCATGCAGGCGGACGCCTTCACCGCCGTCGACGAGATGCTCGGTGGTCACCGCGCCGGTCGCGGCGAGGGCCTGCGCACCGCGCCGTCGGCGCCACTGGCTGCTGCCCAGCGCCGTCTGCAGGTGGGGATTGCGCAGCCAGAACGGCGGCGCGTAATCGCTGCCGCCCACGCGCATGCCATCGGCGGCCGGCGCCGCATCCGTCTCCGGCGACGGACGCGCGGGATTCACGCCCGTGCATCCAGCGCCGCGACGATGCGGGTGCGCGACACCTCGGCGAGATGCCGGCGGCCCTCCGCATTGCCGGGCAGGATCGGTTCGAGGAACATCACCTCCGCATCGCGCGCGGGCTCGCCCAGCAGGCGCACGAAGTTGGCGAAGAACGATTCGCGCGGACCGAAGGCGACGATGGTCTGCGCCGACCCGTGGCGCCCGTACCGCAGCGCCACCGGCTGCACCGCGACGTCGGCTTCGACCGCCGCCAGGAAGATGCGTGCATGGAACGGGCCGACCGTATCGCCATCGCGCGTGCGGCCTTCGGGAAACACCGCGACCGGACGTCCATCGCGCAGCCGCGCCACCATCTCGTCCAGCACACCGCCCAGCGATTCGGTACTGCCCCGTTGGTGGAAGATGGTCTCGCCGCGTGCGGCCAGCCAGCCGACCACCGGCCAGGCGGCGATCTCGCGCTTGGCGACGAAGCCGACCATGCGCTGGCTGTGCAGCGCCACGATGTCGACCCAGCTCACGTGGTTGGCGACGAACAGCACCGCACCCGGCAGCGGCGTGCCGGTGCGCGAGAGGCGGAAGCCGAAGATCGCCATCAGGGCGCCCTGCCACCAGCGGATCATGCGGTGGTCGATGCGCTCGCCGCTGCGCAGCCGGCGCCGGCCGATCGGCGGCAGCATCGACAGCAGCAGGATCGGCAGATGGATGCCCAGGTGCCAGACCAGCACCGGCACGCGCACGCAGTAACGCAACACGCGCGCCGGCGTGTCGCCGGCGTCGGCGCGAACGGAAGAGGAACTCATCGGTGCACGATACCCAAACGCGGCACGGCGCGCTGCGCGGATGGACTCACGGCTTCGGCACGACCGCGAGCGTGAGGCGCGAGATGCACACCAGCTTGTCCTTGGCATCCTCGATGCGGATTTCCCACACCTGGGTACTGCGACCGACATGCAGCGGACGCGCGGTGCCGGTCACCAGACCGGCGCGCACGCCGCGCAGATGGTTGGCGTTGATCTCGATGCCGACGACCCCGCAGCCCTCGGGCGCGGACAGACCGCCGGCGCTGCTGCCGAGCGTTTCGGCCAGCAGCGCGGACGCGCCGCCGTGCAGCAGTCCGAACGGCTGATGGGTGCGTGCGTCGACGGGCATGGTGGCGCGCAGGAAGTCGGGGCCGATTTCGGTGAAGACGATGCCCAGCGCGGCAATCGCCGTATCGGCGGACATCGCGTTGAGCTGGTCGAGCGTGGTGTCGCTGCGGAACATGCGCAGAAGGCTCCGGGGGAAACCCGGCAGCTTAGGCCGTTGCGCGACGCCGCGCAGCGCGACCGGCGGGATGGCGCGTCGCGATGGCGCGCGTACCGGTCGCAGTGGGCCGTGGTCGATCGGCGATGCCGGTCAGGCGATGTGGAAACGCGCTGGCATGGCGCTGTCGCGGACTTCGAGCCGGAACGGGATGTCGTCGGGACGGTGCGCGGTGCGGACCTGGACATGGAACCGCGCAGGCGCGGCGAGGCAGGTCGGGACGGCGGCGTCGGTGCTGCGGTGGATGCGGAACATGGCGGAACTCCTGAGGATCGACGGAACGCTTCAGGCGCCGGGTGGCGATCGGGCGATCGCGGATCAGGCGACGCGGAAGCGCGCGGGCCCGGCGTTGGTGACATAGCTGCGCGGGGTGCCGTAGCTGCTGCTGGTGCCGTAGCCGGTACCGGCCTGGCGGACGGGACGGGCGGCGACCGCGGGGACGAGGTGGGCGGCGGCTTCGACGATGGCGTGCATGCGGGTCATGGCGGATCTCCGGAATGGACGGGGTGTGGATCAGGCGACGCGGAAGCGCGCGGGGACCGACGCGGCGGCGTAGCTGCGGGGGGTGCCGTAGCCGCTGCTGTGGCCGTAGCCGAGACCGAACTGGCGGGGCGGATGACGGTCGACGGGCGGGGCGAGGTGCGCGGCGGCATGGACGATGGCGTGCAGACGGGACATGGCGGAATTCCTGGTGAGATGGGTGCGGTGGGATCAGGCGACGCGGAAACGGGCGGGCGCCGGAGCGCTGCTGTAGCTGCGCGGTGCGCCGTAGCTGCTGCTGCGGCCGTAGCCGAGGCCGAACGGGCGGACGAGTGCGGCGTTGGCGTTGCGGGCGGCGGCGGTGGTCTGGGTCTGCATGGCGGTGTCCTCGGGGTCGTTGTGCTTCGGTGTGTTGGTAGACTACAACACCACTGTTCGATAACACCACGTGCAAGAAGTCATATCCCGCGAATTCATCATTTATGTTCAGTGTTTGTTCATTTAATGCCGAACCTGCGATCCGGCTTCGATATCCAGGACGGCGGGCAGGGCGGCACGTGACCGCGACCCACCGGACACGCTCGGGCAGGCCAGCGGGCGCTCAGCCGAGCGGCGACGGCGTCAGGGCGCCGCCGCGGGTCAGTGCGGCCGTGGAGAGATGCGGCTGGCGCACGGGGGCGGGTGCCGCCGCGCTGCAGCGTCCGGGCGGATCAGAGGATCGGCACCAGGCCCGCGCCGAACGCGGTGAAGATGCGGGTCAGCAGACTCCGGAAGCCCAGGCTGACCTGGGGAAAATCACCGACCGCGACGTAGCACTCGCGGAAGCCCGGTGCATCCGGCGCGAGTGGCGCCGGGCAGTCCGGCCCGGGCTGGAACTCGAAACTGGTCGCGTAGCGCGTCGGCCACAGGTCGAAGATCGGCAAGCGCTCGGACACCTTGGCCATCGAGTAGTCGACGCCCGAGAACACGGGCGGCGGGTCGCGTCGCGCGATCGTCCAGGCGTTCTCCGGCGACATGTCGCGGCGGATGCTGTCCGCCAGGCGCTGCGCGAAGCGCGCGTCGTCGATGACCACGGCGCTTTCAGTGTTGAGGTTGTCGCCACGCGGGTCGAAGTTGTGCGTGCCGACCACGCCGATGCGCGCATCGACCACCAGCGACTTCGCGTGCAGACCCATGCGCAGGCCCGTGCGGTCGAGCGGCACGCGCCGGTTCACGCCGATGCCCGCATACCGCAGCGCCGAATACTCGCGCGTCAGCGGCGGGGCGCTGGCCGGCCGCGCGGCGATGATGTCCTCGCGCGTCGTCGCGACGCCCTCGACGCCACTTTCGTCGATGTTGACGCTGCCGTCGGCGTTCCACGAAATGCCCACCGCGCCGGTGACCTCGAGATCGATCGGCGCATCTTCCGGAAACGGTTTGTACTCGTAGATGTGGAACCCGAAGTCGCGCAGATGGCGGCGCTTGTACTTGTACGACAGCGCGTAGGTGATGAACGAATCGGTCGCCGCCAGGCTGTTGGTCGACACCACCACCTGCGGCGCGTCGGAGCGCGCGTGCAGATCGGAGAACATCTGTTCGGCCGGCTTCGACAGCACGAGATAGGGCGTCTGCAGCAGCACTTCGTCCTGCGCCGATTCGATCAGTTCGCGCAGGCGCGGGGTCGAAGCGCTCGCGGCCTTCGCCGCCTCGCGGTTGCGGCGGTGCTTGGAGGGCAGGTCGCCGATGAACTCGACCGGGCCGACCGGCAGCGCGGCGTCGACCAGGCGCTCGCGCACCAGCGTCGCATCGCCGGCGTCTTCGAGGATCGCCTCGACCCGCCGCGGCCGTTCGTAATCCTGGAACGACACTGGCGGCACGCCGCTGCGCAGCAGGTGTCGACCCACATCGGTCAGCTGTTCGACGGGCGTGCTCAGCGGCGCGTGCCAGAACGCGACGAAGTTCTCCTCCATCGCCTCGACCACAGGGCCGGCGATCAGCACGTCACGGTCGCGGAAGTTGAAGCTGTCGCTCCAGTCGAAGTAATCGTCCTGGTAGTTGCGTCCGCCGGTGATCCCCACCATGCCGTCGATCAGCAGTGCCTTGCTGTGCATGCGCTGGTTGAGCCGGCGCCAGCAGCACGCCGCGGCCAGTGCGTACTGCGGATAGCTGATGCGCGCACGTCCCAGCACCGGGTTGTAGACCCGCATCTCGAAGTTGGTGTGCGCGCCGGCAAGTGCGGTCAGGGTCTCGACCGTGCGCATCGCCGCCAGCTGGTCGACCAGCAACCGCACCTGCACGCCACGCCGCGCGGCCGACAGCAGTTCCTCGAGCACGAGGTGACCGGCGTCGTCCTCGTCGAAGATGTAGGTCTGCACGTCGATCGTGCGCTGCGCGCCGCGGATCAGGTCCAGCCGCGCGAGCAGCGCGTCCTGGCCGTATTCGAGCAGCAGCGCGTAGTGCCGCGGCGCGGCCGGCGTGCTGCGTGCCACGGCCTGCGTGGCGAGATCGCGCAGCGGCGACGGCGCCGCGCAGGCGTCCGCGCGTGCGCAGGTGACCTCGGTGGAGCGGGCTTCGACCGCGATGTGCGCGGCGGCGTCGCGCTTGGCCGGCGACAGCGTGGTGCAGGCCGCGGTCGCCAGCGTCAACGCGAGCAGCAGGGTGCGGGTGATCGCGTGCATCAACGTGCGTCCAGTGCGCGGATCCGCAGCGTGAAGCGCACCTGGTCGGCGAGCGCATAGCTCCAGCGATCCATTGCGTACTGGCTGCGGCGCACGTCGCCTTCGCCGATGACGTCGCAATCGAGCCCCGGCCGCGCGCATTCGGCCGCCGCGATCCGGAAGGTCTCGCGGCGCTGCACGCCCCGGATGCTGAGGATGCCGGTCATCTCGCCGCCATCGCGGGCCAGCGTGGCGGGGTAGGGGTCGGACACGAAGCGGACTTCCGGAAAGCGTGCGGCGTCGAACACGCCCGGCCCGCGGGTGACGCGCGTATAGGCGCGGCTGTCGATGATTTCGACACTGCCCGCGTCCAGGATCAGCCGCACCTGATGGCGGCCGTCACCGAGCACGGCGATGTCGCCGCGCCAGTCGTCGAAGCGGCCCGCGAGCTGCTGGCCCCAGCGCGTCCTGAGATTGAAGCCGATCTCCGAGCGCTTCGTATCGAGCACCAGCGACTGGCCGGGCGCGTCCGCCGTGGCCCATGCGGATGCGACGCAGACCGACGACAGACACAGGCCTGCCAGCGTACGCAGCAGCAGGCCGGCAGCGTGGACCATGGGCGAAGCGGCGTGGGACGAAGCAGGCGCCTGCGCGCCTATGGCCACCAGAACGCCGAGAGCTCGGCGACGGCAGGCTCGACCGCGGCGCCCGTGGGCAGGGTCAGCACCGCGATGCCCGCGGGCGGCATGCCCCGGTATTCGCCGGTCTGGCCGCTGTGCAGCAGCGCGGCCAGACGCTCCAGGCCCGGGTTGTGACCGACCAGCAGCAGGCGGCCGGTGTCGCGATGCTCGTCGAGCAGCGTCGCCAGCGCGCCGGGCGTGGCCTCGTAGATGCCCTGTTCCAGGCGCTGGTCGACGTAACCGATCGCCGCGAGCACCGCCTCGAGCGTTTCGCGGGTGCGGCGCGCGGGCGAGCAGAGCACGCAGTCGGGGGTCAGGCCCTTCTCGCGCAGCCAGCGGCCCGCTGCCTCCGCTTCGGCCAGACCTTCGGCCGACAGGGGGCGGTCGATATCGGCCTGCCCGGGCAGGGCGGGATCGGCGTGTGCGTGGCGGAGCAGAATCAGTTCGCGCATGTGCGGTCGGCAGCCTCGTTTGGTGACTTCATGACGGGCGACGCGTTCGGATGCGGTGAACGCGCCGGCGGACCGGCTACTTCCGGACCCATTTGAGCAGGGATGCCCAGTCGTCCTGGTGATCGCGCACCTGCGCCGAATGGTAATCGAACAGGCTCTTGCCCAGTCCGACCAGCATCACGTAGGCCTGGCTGTCGCGCAGTTGCGCGATCACCGGATACGGCCACTGCGCCAGCAGCGCGAGCGCCTGCTGCGAGGCGTTGGTGTGCGGACGCAGGCGGTTGGCGACCAGGCCCACGCGGGTCTGGCCACGACGCACGCGCGGATGCTTGGCCAGCGTGTTGAGGAAGCCGACGGTCGCATCGATGTCGAGCGCCGACGGCAGCACCGGCACGACGATCGCATCGGCGGTCTCCAGATACGCATCGAGGTCGTCGGCCATCGCGCCCGCGGGTGCGTCGATCACCAGCCGCGTCGCGCCGTCGGGAATCGAGGCCAGCACCTTCTTGTGCCGCGCGCTGCCGTCGACCGGCAACACGGCGGCCTCGAGCCCGGCGCGGCGCTCGGCCCAGCGCGTCGATGACTGCTGCGGATCGGCATCGACCAGCACCGTCGACTCGCCGGCCAGCGCGGCGTGCGCGGCGAGATGGGTGGCGATCGTGGTCTTGCCGACGCCGCCCTTGGAGCTGGCCACCAGTACCGTCTTCATCGCAGTCTCCGGGTCGGTTCGCATCGAGCGTACACCGGCCGTGCGGCGCCCGCGACCGCAGGTCGTCGCCGCACGTTTAACATCGACCTCCCCGAATGCGAGCGCGCCGCGCCCATGAGTGAACTGCAGGACCTGGCCGCGCTGATCCGGGCCAATACGCCGTTGATCGTCGTCGAGACGCCCGACGAGCCGCGCGCGGTCGAGCTGTTCCGGCAGTCGCTGGTGCAGGTCTGGCGCGCGCTGTACCGCTGGACGATCACCGAGGGCCTGCGCCGCGTCGATCTGGACGGCGAATCGGAGACCGACACCGCCGCCGATGCCAGCAACACGCTGGCCGCGATCCGCGACGCCGACCAGCGCGGCATCTACCTGCTGCTCGATTTCCATCCCTATCTCGGCTACGCCGGCACCCAGCGCCAGCTGCGCGACCTGGTACAGCGCCGCCATTGCCTGCCGCACGTGATCGTGCTGGTCGGCCACAAGGTCGAACTGCCGGCGGATCTCGACACCATGGCCGTGCGCTTCCGCCCGCGCCTGCCCGATGCCGATGCGCTGCTGAAACTGGTGCGCGAGGAAGCCACCGCCTATCAGCAGGAGCACGGCGGCCGGCGCGTCGAGGCCGACGCCGATGCGGTGCGCCAGATCGTACGCAACCTGCAGGGCCTGTCGCTGGGCGACGCGCGCCGGATCACCCGTCAGCTGATCCACGCCGACGGCGCGCTCGCGCACGACGACCTGCCGGCGCTGGCCAAACTCAAGTTCGAACTGCTCAACAAGAGCGGGCATCTGCATTACGAATACGACACCGCCGGCTTCGCCGATGTCGCCGGTGCGCGCCGGCTCAAGCGCTGGGTCGAGCAGCGACGCCGCGTGTTCGTCGAAGGCGACGCGCCGCCCGGTCTCGATCCGCCCAAGGGTGTGTTGCTGCTCGGCGTGCAGGGCTGCGGCAAGTCGCTGCTGGCCAAGGCCATCGCCGGTGGTTTCGGCGTGCCGCTGGTGCGGCTGGATTTCGGGACGCTCTACGACAAGTACCACGGCGAGACCGAGCGCAACCTGCGCGACGCGATCGCCTCGACCGAACAGCTCGCGCCCTGCGTACTGTGGATCGACGAGATCGAGAAGGGCCTGGCCTCCAGCGGCGACAGCGACGGCGGCGTGTCGCGCCGCGTGCTCGGCTTCCTGCTGACCTGGATGGCGGAGCGCAAGTCGAAGGTGTTCCTGGTCGCGACTGCCAACCAGGTCCACGACCTGCCGCCGGAACTGCTGCGCAAAGGCCGTTTCGACGAGACCTTCTTCGTCGATCTGCCCGGCGCGGACGTGCGCGCCGAGGTGTTCGCCGTGCACCTCGCACGTCGCGGCTTCGATGTCGCGGACTTCGACCTGCCGCTCCTCGCGATCGAGGCCGACGGGTTCTCCGGCGCCGAGATCGAACAGGCCATCGTCGCCGCGCTGTACGCGGCCCACGCCGTGGGCGCGCCGCTGTCGCAAGCCATGCTCGTCGAATCGCTGCGCGACACCCGCCCGCTGTCGGTGATGATGCGCGAGCAGGTCGACGCCCTGCGCAGCTGGGCGCGCGAACGGACGGTGCCGGCGGATTGAGGGGCGGCGCGAACTCAGGTATCGAATGGCAGGAGTCCGGATGAAGACCCGATACACTGCACACGTCGGAATTGCGGTATGCGTGCTCACGGCACTTGCCGCGTGCAGTCATCGCATCAAACAGGTGGAACGCGCCATGGTGTTGCCGCCGATGGCGCAGGTGCACGCGGTCGAATCGAATCAGCGCTTTCTGATGGCCGCGCCGATCCATGATCCAGACCCGCCGTTCCCGGAAGGCGCGCGTCTCGAGGGCGAGCTGCGGCTGTGCGTCGGTTTCGTCGTGGGCGCCGACGGCGTGGTCGAGGACATCGGGGCCGATCGTGAGGACATCGAGTGTGCGGATCCCGCCGATACGGCCGCGATCCCATTCGTCGATGCGATCACCGCGACGCTGCGCAGCTGGCGCTACCTGGGCGCCGCAATCTGCACGTTCCCCACCGGCATCGACCCGGATTCGGACCCCCGCTGCGAGAGCGATGGCGTCGAAGTCGATGCGGTCCCGATCCGGCTGCGCTACACGTTCAACTTCTCTTCCGAACGCGGAGGTCGCGTGTTGCGGGAAGCGACCCCGAATGCATCGGTCAGAACGTCCGCTGTCCGCGGCCACGCGCTCACTCCGTCTCGCTGATCTCCAGCCGGTACGTCCCGGCCTGGCCGAGATGGCCGACGTAGATCTCGTACTCGCCGGGGCGGAAGGTATCGACGACCGCGGCGTCGAGCGCGCCGGCGCCGTCGTCGTCGCACAGCACCTTGCCCGGTCCGGTCACGACGAGACTGGAATCGGTCGTGCTGCTGACGGCCAGGCGCAACGTGACGGTCGAAGTGATCGTCAGGCGATGGTCGGGCGTGGAATCGATCATGCCGGCGCAGTGCGCGCCGTAGCGGCTGGCCTCGACACCGCCGCCGGTCTCGCCGGTGCCGGTCTGCGGATCGGGGGTGAAGCCGGCGCCGAGCGTGAAGTTCGCGTACTGCCCGTCGCCGGTCGCGGCGACGCCGCTGCCTTCGGTGAGGGTCAGCGTGTAGCGGCCGGGCTGTTCGATATGCCCCACGTAGACGGCGTACTCGCCGGGCGTGAGCCGCGCGTCGACCTGTGCATCGAGCTGGCCGGCGCTGTCGTCGTCGCAGAACACGCCGGCGGGTCCGACGACGACCAGTGTGGAGTCGGTGGTGCTCTCGACCGACAGACGCAGGTCGAGCGGCGAGGTCACCTGGATGGTGTGATCGGGGCTGGCATCGATGACGCCGCTGCACTGCGGTCCGAACCGCGTGGCCTGCGTGGCGCCGCCGGTCTCGCCGGTCCCGGTCTGCGGATCGGGCGTGAAACCCGCGCCGAGGGTGAAGCGGCTGTGGCCCTGCGCGGCGACCGGGCCGCTGGCGCAGACGAGCAGCGCCGCGGCCAGCAGGCCGCAAGCCGTGTGCATGTTCCGCATCGAATCTCTCCGTCCCCGTGCGGCGGCGCGGCGCCGACGCTGGCGCGAGTGTGCGCCTGCGCGATTGCGCTGAACAGGGGATGCGGCGCCGCGGACGGCGCGGCCGGATGCCTCAGCGCGGCGGCTGCCAGCCCGCAGGCGGGTCGAGTGGAATGCCGGCAGCCTGCAGCGCGCGTGCGGTGAGATCAGCCTCGGTGCGGACCGACGGGTCGGCGAGAAACCGCACGAACTGACCGGCGCCGTCGCGCGGCAGGGCCGCGTTGGCGCGGCCCCATTCGAGCATTCGCCAGTCGAACGCGCGGCGCCGGTCCTGCGCGCCGGCACGTTCGGCCTGCGTGGTGGCCAGGCGTTCGAGCAGGGCCAGGCCGAGCATCTCGCCGAGCTGGGTATCCGAAGCGTCGGCCATGAGGTCGGCGACATGGCGGCAGTCGCGCGCGCGGGTGGCATTCGCGGCGGCCATCTCGGCAGTGCAGCCCTGCATCAGCGGGTCGAGGCCGGGGACTGCGACCGCGGCCCACAGCCCCATCGCGGTGATCGCGGCCTGTTCGGTCGGCACGAAGTCGCCGGCCTCGGCGAGTGCGATGCGCTCTGCCGGCGTCGGCGGTGTGCGCAGCAGTGCGGCCTGCATCCAGCGCACCTGGTCGAGCATGCCGAGTTCGAATCGCGTCGCGACGCGCGCATCGGCGAGCAACGCGTCGACGCCGCCGCCACGCATCAGCAGCGGCGCGAGATTCTGGGGTTCGGCGCCGAGCCAGCGCTGCGCGGCGCGCAGACGCGTCGCTTCATCGGCGCTGTACGCCAGCAGGGCGTTGGCGAGGACATCGCTGCCGGCGCGCGCTGCGGCGTCGCGGCGCCAGGCGCTGGCCTGTGCGTCCGGCGTTGCGGGCTGCGAAGGCGTGTCGGTGTCGGCCTGTTCCGGAGGCGCATCGGCAAGCCCGCGCAGCACGGCTGCGAACGCCAGTTCGCGCGGCTGTCCGGTGGCGGCCAGGGCGGCTGCGCTGCGATGCGACCAGCTGCGCCATGCGGCATCGGCCGTCGTGTCCTGTTGTTGCGCGACGGGCGCGTCGTCGAAGCGCGCGTACGGCGCCTGCGCGTGCGCGACGGGGACGAGCAGTGCAAGCGCACACGCAACCGCGAGAACGGGACGGATCATGCGGATGCCTGGCCGGAAAGAGGCGCCCAGCATACCGGCGCCGGTGGTCCGCCCGAGGTCGCGACTGCGCGAGGCGCAGGCGTGCAGACACGCGCCGCGCTGTCGATCGTGGTTTGCCTGACGTCGATCGGGAGGTGATGCCCGGCGCAGCGGTCGGGGCTCGCTCGACACGCGCGCGAGTGAGCGGCGGATCATCCGCAGTGACGCGTGCCTGGCGTGGTCGCGCCCGTGCGACGCGCGCGACCGCGATCAGCACCCGTCCCGCCGCGCGCCATCGCCGCCTGTCGTCCCGCCCCGTGCATGCGGTGGCGAGACGACCCGCGCGCAGGCACTAGGTCAGTAGCCTGCGGCCTGCCCGTCCTTGCGCGATTCGCTGGCGCCGGTCCAGCCGCCGTAGGGGTTCTTCATGATGGCCTGGTAGCCGCCGTAGGGGCCGTGCGAGAAGCGCACCGAGTGGCCTTTCTGCATCAGCGCGCGCACGGTCTCGTACGGAAAGCCGGTCTCCAGATCCACTTCGCCGCCGTCGGTCATCGCAGTGTTCTGGCCGGCGGGCTCGGTCGAGCCGTCGTGCTGGATGCGCGGCGCGTCGCCGGCTTCCTGCAGGTTCATGCCGAAGTCGAGCATGTTGATCAGGATCTGCACATGGCCCTGCGGCTGCATCGCGCCGCCCATCACGCCGAAGCTCAGCCACGGCGCGCCGTCCTTCGTCGCGAATGCGGGAATGATGGTGTGGAACGGGCGCTTGCCCGGCGCGTAGCCGTTGGGATGATCCTCGCGCAGGACGAACTGTTCGCCGCGATCCTGCAGGATGAAGCCCAGGCCCGGCGGCGCCATGCCGCTGCCCATGCCGCGGTAGTTGGACTGGATCAGCGAGACCATCATGCCGTCGGCGTCGGCCGTCGTCAGGTAGATCGTGTCGCCTTCGTCGAGCTGCTTCGGCGTGCCCGGCTGCACCTCGCGCAGCGCGGTGGCCATCGAGATCAGCGCGCCACGCTCGCGGGCGTAGTCCTTGGAAATCAGGCGCTCGACCGGCGCCGGATGGAAGGCCGGATCGGCGTACCAGCGCGCGCGGTCGGCGAACGCCAGCTTCTTGGCCTCGACGAACAGATGCACGTGCTCGGGACTGCCGAAGCCGTAGGACTTCAGGTCGTAGGGTTCCAGCAGGTTGAGGATCTGCAGCGCGGCGATGCCCTGTCCGCTCGGCGGCAGTTCCCACAGTTCGACACCGCGATACGTCGTCGACACCGGCTCGACCCAGTTGCCGGTGTGCGCGGCCAGGTCGTCGTAGGACAGGAAGCCGTCGTTCGCGGCGAAGTAGTCGCCGATGGTGCGTGCGATGTCGCCCTTGTAGAACGCGTCGCGGCCCCCGTCGGCGATCGCCTGCAGCGTGTTCGCGAGGTTCGGATTGCGCCAGGTCTCGCCACTGCGCGGCGCGCGGCCCTGAATCGTGAACTGTTCGGTGAAGCCCGGCCACTTGCCCAGGCGCGGCACGGAACGGTCCCAGTAGTAGGCGATGACTTCGTGCACGGGATGGCCTTCGCGCGCGTAGCGGATCGCAGGTGCCAGGTTGTCGGCCATCGGGCGCGTGCCGAAGCGGCCATGCAGCGCGAACCAGCCGTCGACCGCGCCCGGCACGGTGACCGGCAGTGGCCCGTGCGGCGGAATGTCGGTCAGGCCACGGCGCTGGAACTCGGCCAGGGTCAGCGACTGCGGCGAGCGGCCCGAGCCGTCATAACCGTAGAGACGTTTCGTCTTCGGATCCCAGACGATCGCGAACAGGTCGCCGCCGATGCCGTTGCCGGTCGGCTCCATCAGTCCCAGCGCGGCATTGGCCGCGATCGCCGCATCGACCGCGCTGCCGCCGGCCTTCATCGTGTCGAGCGCGATCTGGGTGGCGAGCGGATGCGAGGTCGCGGCCATCGCGTGCGGTGCGTGCACCTCGCTGCGCGTCGCGAAGGGCTGGCCGGTGATGCGGTCCGCGGCGAGGGCGGGCAGGACCGGCACGGCGATCAGCAACAGGACGGGAAGCAGGCGGACGCGGACGCCCGGAGTGGATCGAGACATCGGGATTCCCGGTTCTGGTGAGCGCACACGATACCGCCTGCGCTTGGCCGACGTGCTGGCGCCGACGGCCACGCCGCGGCGCGCGGTCAGCGCTTGGCGGGGGGCTTCGCCGGCTTCCTGGCCACGCGCCTGGGCGGCGCGGCGGCTGTCTCGGGGCGCGCAGGTGCTTGCTGCGCAGCGCCCTCTTCGGCATGCAGCGTGAGCAGGGATTCCATCAGCTGCTCGTCGGCGCTCGAGCACACGCCCAGCAGCAGCACCTCGTCGCAGCCCTCGGCGGCGATGTAGGCATGGCCCATGTTCGAGTCGATGTACACGCCTTCGCCGGTCTCGAGCACGATCGGATCGTAGAACTCGGTGTGCACTTCCATGCGGCCTTCGAGCACGTGGATGTACTCCTCGCCGGAGTGGTGCACGAGAGCGCCGAACTCGGCGATGGTCTTCGCCCGCACGCGGGTCAGCACCGGGATCATGCGTTTGCGGCGCAGTTCCGGGCACAGGTAGTAGTAGTCGTAGTTCGGCGTGGTGATGCGGATCGCATCGTCGACGCGGCCGATGCTGCGTCGCGCGGTGACCGGCGGCTCGGGCGCGGCGTCTTCCTCGGCGAACAGCTCCGACATGCGCAGCTGCAGGCGCTGGCTGAGCTGCAGCAGCTTGTCGTAGGTCAACGTCAGCCGGTCGTGCTCGACCTTGGACAGCGTCGACAGCGGGATGCCCGAATGCGCGCTCATCTGCTTGAGCGTCCAGCCTTTGCGCGCGCGCAGCGAGCGCAGCAGGTGGCCGATGGTGGGGTGTTGCGCTGTCATCCGTCTGGGGTCCGTTCGTGTTCGTTTCGGGATCATCATCGCCTCAGCGGGCGACCGGTGGAAAGGCGCCGCGGCATCTGTCGCCCTGCGCCAGCGGCCGATATGGGGACTTCCGGCACGGTTGACAATTCTCTGATTAGGATCACTATCGCCAATCAGGACAAACCGGGGCAGTGCGATGCGCGTGATTCGAACCTTCCTGTTGGCTGGGCTGTGCATGACGGGCCTGGCCGTCGCCGCGGCGCAGGACCCGACGATTCCGCCTGCGCCCGTGAGCGTGCCCACCGCGCCTGCCGCGGCCCCGGTCGACGCTGCCGGCGCGGTGGCCCCGGCAATGGTCACACCGGACGGCGCGCCTGCGCTGACGGCCGCGGATGCCGAAGCCTGGCTGGACGGCTTCGTGCCCTACGCGCTGGCCGCGGGCGACATCGCCGGTGCCGTCGTCGTGGTGGTCAAGGACGGCGAGGTGCTGGTGCAGAAGGGCTACGGCCACGCCGACGTCGCCGCGCGCACGCCGGTCGATCCTGCCGCCACGCTGTTCCGCCCGGGCTCGGTGTCCAAGCTCTTCACCTGGACGGCGGTGATGCAGCTGGTCGAGCAGGGCAAGCTGGACCTCGACGCCGACGTCAACCAGTACCTCGATTTCGAGATCCCGGCGCGCGACGGCACGCCGGTCACGCTGCGCCAGGCGATGACCCACACCACCGGCTTCGAAGAACAGATCCGCGCGCTGATCACCGCCGATCCCGACGAGATCACGCCGCTCGGCGACGCCCTCAAGTACTGGGTGCCCGAACGCATCCACGTGCCCGGTGCCACGCCCGCCTATTCGAACTATGCGACCGCGCTGGCCGGCTACATCGTCGAGCGCGTGTCGGGTGAATCCTTCGACGACTACATCGAGCGCCACATCTTCCAGCCGCTCGGCATGGACCGTTCGAGCTTCCGCCAGCCGCTGCGGGCGCCGTTGCTGGCGAACATGTCGAAGGGCTATGCGACGGCCTCCGACGGCGAGGCCAAGCCCTACGAATTCATCAGCCTGGCGCCGGCCGGCAGCCTAGCCTCCACCGGCGCCGACATGGGCCGTTTCATGATCGCGCACCTGCAGGACGGGGCACTGGGCGATGCGCGGATCCTGCGCGCGGACACCGCGCGCCAGATGCATTCGACCGCGCAGGCCTCGATCGGCCCGCTCAACCGCATGATGCTGGGGTTCTACGAAACCTCGGTCAACGGCCATCGTGCGATCTCGCATGGCGGCGACACGCAGTGGTTCCACAGCGACCTGCAGCTGTTCCTCGACGACGGCATCGGCCTGTTCGTGTCGATGAACAGTTCCGGCCGCGACGGCGCCACCGGCCACATCCGCAACGCGCTGTCGCGCGGCTTCGCCGACCGCTATCTGCCGGGCACGCCCGCGCGGACGCCCGGCGTGCCGGAGGCCGACGCCAAGGCGCATGCGCAGCAGATCGCCGGCACGTACACGAGCAGCCGCCGGCCGGACAGCAACTTCGTCTCGCTGGCCAACATGCTGGGCCCGGTCAAGGTGGTCGCCAACGCCGACGGCACGATCACCGTGGCGATGGCGACGGGCGCGAGCGGCGCACCCAAGCAGTGGCGCGAGATCGCACCCTACGTGTGGCAGGACCGCGACAGCACGGACCGCCTGGCGGCCGACGTCGTCGACGGTCGGGTGGTGCGCTTCACCATGGAGCCGTATGCGCCGATCATGGTGTTCGAGCGCATCTCGGCCTGGCGCGCACTGTCGATGCCGCTGCTGGTCGCCAGCCTCGTCGTGCTGCTGCTGACGGTCCTGGCCTGGCCGGTCTCGGCGCTGGTGCGTCGTTACTACGGCGCGCCCTACCGGCTGGCCGGCACTGATGCCCGCGCGCATCGCCTGGTGCGGATCGCCGCGCTGCTGGTCCTGCTGGCGACCGGCGCCGCCCTGGCGCTGGTGGTAGGAATGCTGAGTAACCTCGCGATGACCAGCCCGGACACCGATGTCCTGATCATCGCCGTGCGGCTGTTCGCCACCGTGGTGCTGCCGCTCGGCGCGGCGGTCGCGGTCTGGAACGCCTGGCAGGTGCTGCGCGGCCGGCGTCGCGTGCTGGCCAGGCTGTGGGCCGTGCTGCTGGCGCTGGCCTGCCTGTTCCTGCTGTGGATCGGCTTCGCCCATCACGTCATCGGCTTCGGCGCGAACTACTGACGACCCGACGCACCGGCGGCATCCGCCGCTGGTGCGTTCGCCCCTGCCTCGACGAGGAACCCGCGTGACTGCCCAGCCGGTCGAACTCGAGCTGCACAACGAACCCCTGCCGCTGTCGGCGCCGTTCCGGATCGCCGGACACGTCTTCGAGGCGATGCCGGCGACGGTGGTGACGTTGCGCGCCGGCGCGCAGGTCGGACGCGGCGAAGCCGCCGGCGTCTACTACACGCACGATCATCCCGACACGATGCTGGCCACGCTGGAGGCGATGCGGCCGCGCATCGAGGCGGGGCTCGATCGCGAGACGCTGCGCACGCTGCTGCCCGCCGGTGGCGCCCGCAATGCACTCGACGCCGCGTTGTGGGAACTCGAAGCGCAGCAGGCCGGCGTGCCGGTGTGGCGGCTCGCCGGTCTCGACGGCGTGCGGCCGCTGCTGACCACCTTCACCGTCGGCGCCGACGATCCCGCCGTCATGGCCGACCGCGCCGCGGCCTACACGCAGGCGCGCGCGCTGAAGCTGAAGCTGACCGGCGATGCGCACCTCGACGCGGCGCGCGTGCGCGCGGTGCGTGCGCGCTGTCCGGCGGCGTGGATCGGCGTCGACGCCAACCAGGGCTACGACGGCGCATCGCTGCCGGGCCTGCTGCCGGCATTGCTGGACGCGGGCGTGGCGTTGCTGGAACAGCCCTGCGTCCGCGACCGCGAGCACGAGCTCGACGGCATCGCGCGCGCGCTGCCGTTCGCCGCCGACGAAAGCATCCTCGATCTCGCCGAGCTCGAAGCGCGCCACCACCACTTCGACGTAATCAACATCAAGCTCGACAAGTGCGGCGGCCTGACCGAAGGACTGCTGATGGCGCGCCGCGCGCGCGCACTCGGCAAGCAGGTCATGGTCGGCAACATGTGCGGCACCAGCCTGGCGGCGGCGCCCGCGTTCGTGCTGGGGCAGTTCTGCGACGTGGTGGATCTGGACGGGCCGATCTTCCTCCGGCAGGACCGCACGCCGTCGGTGCGTTACACCGACGGGCACATCTGGTGCGGTGACGAGGTCTGGGGGCCGGACGCCGCATGAGCCCCGCGAGCGCGACGTCGCTGGTGCCCGCCGACAACGCGTTCGCGCTGCTCGCGGTGTTCTTCGGCATCACCGCGATCGGCGCGCTGCTCGAGAAGACACGGCTCGGTCGCCGCGTCTCCGGCGTGATGCTGGTCATCGCGATCGCGATCGTGCTGGCCCACTTCCGGATCATTCCGGCGTCGGCGCCGGTCTACGGGGCCATCTGGACCTATCTGGTGCCGCTGGCGATCGCGCTGTTCCTGCTGCGCGCCGACCTGGTCAGCATCGTGGTCGAAGGCGGACGCACGCTGGTGGCGTTCCTGTTCGGCGCGGTCGGGGTGGCGGCCGGCGCGTGGCTGGGCGCGCAGCTGCTCGACCTGGGGCCGTTCGAAGCGCAGTACGCCGCAGTGTTCAGCGCGACCTACGTCGGCGGCTCGTTGAACTTCGCGGCAGTCGCCGACGCCATCGGCTTCCGCGACCCGAGCGCGCTGGCCGCGGGCGTGGCCATCGACAACGTGGTCGGGCTGGGCTACCTGCTGATGGTCGGAGCAGCGGCGTCGTGGGCGGTCTTCCGCCGCCACTTCGCATGGCGTGCGCACCGCCTGACCGAGGCCGTCGATCAGGCCGACACGGCGCAGCGCGTGCCCACGGTCATCGATCTGGCGCTGGCGCTGGGGCTGGCCGCACTGGCCTGCGCGGCGGGCACCGCGATCGCGGACGCGCTGGGGCAATCGGCCTACGCGATCCTCTACATCACCCTGCTGATGGTCGCGATCGCCACGCTCGGCCGGCGCTGGCTGCGCACGATCGCGGGACCGGAACTGGCCGCCACCCTGTTCATGTACCTGTTCTTCGCGCTGCTGGGCGCGGGCGCCGACATCGGCGCGATGCTGGGCGCGGCGCCGGCCTTGTTCGCCTACGTGCTGATCATCTTCGCGGTCCACATCCTCTTCATTCTGGCCGGCGCCCGGCTGTGCCGGCTCAACCACGCCGAGATCGTCATCGCGTCCTCAGCCTGCATCGGCGGACCACCGATCGCGATCGCGTTCGCGGTGCTGTTCGGCTGGCGGCGACTGGCGGTGCCGGCCGTCGCCACGGGCGTGCTGGGCTATGTGCTCGGCAACTTCGTGGGCATCGGTCTGTTCGAATCGCTGGCATCGTGAGCGGGCAACGGGATGGGACGGCGCGCGCACCCGCGCGCGCCGGGTTCGCGGACAGCCGGGAATGTCCGCATCGGATGTTTGGAGACCGACGATGTATCGACTGACCCCTGTCCTGCTGGCGTCCGCGTGTGCGCTCGCGCTGGCCGGTTGCAGCACGACGCCCGGATCCACCGCGGCGTCCGCCCCCTACGACCTGCTGATCCGCAACGGCCTGGTCTACGACGGCACCGGCGCACCGCCGCAGCGCGTCGACGTGGCCGTACGCGGCGACCGCATCGCGGCGCTGCTGCCGCCGGGCAGCGCCGCCGTCGCCGGCACCACGCTCGACGCGCAGGGCCGCGCGGTGTCCCCGGGCTTCATCAACACGCTGAGCTGGGCGACCGAATCCCTGATCGTCGACGGCCGCGGCATGAGCGACACCCGGCAGGGCATCACGCTGGAGATCTTCGGCGAAGGCTGGTCGATGGGACCGGTCAACGCGCGCATGAAGGCCGACGCGCTCAAGCAGCAGGGCGACCTCCGCTACGACATGCCGTGGACCTCGTTCGGCGGATATCTCGAGTTCCTCGAGCAGCGCGGCATCACGCCGAACGTCGCCTCGTTCGTCGGTGCGACCACGGTACGCATCCACGAACTCGGCGAAGACGACGTCACCCCGACCCCCGCGCAGCTCGCCGGCATGCAGGACGTGGTGCGCGCGGCAATGCGCGAAGGTGCGCTCGGCGTCGGCAGTTCCCTGATCTATCCACCGGCGACGTTCGCCGACACCACCGAACTGGTCGCCCTGGCGCAGGCCGCGGCCGAATCGGGCGGCGGCTATGTCTCGCACATGCGCAGCGAGGCCGACCGCTTTCTCGAGGCGCTCGACGAGACCATCGCCATCGCGCGCGCCACCGGACAACGCGCCGGGGTGTACCACCTCAAGGCCGCGGGCGAGAAGAACTGGCCGAAGATGGCGCAGGCCATCGCCCGGATCGACGAAGCGCGCGCCGAAGGCCTGCAGGTCAGCGCCGACATGTATGCCTACACCGCCGGCGGCACCGGCCTGACCGCGAGCCTGCCGCCGTGGGTCCAGGCCGGCGGCCACGACGCGATGATCGCGCGGCTGCGCGACCCTGCGATCCGCGCACGCGTGCTCGCCGACATGCGCAATCCGGACGTCGACTGGGAAAACCTGCGGCTGCTGGCCGGCGCCGACGACCGCCTGCTGCTGCTCGACTTCCACAATCCGGCGCTCAAGCCGCTGAGCGGGCGCAGCCTCGCCGACGTTGCGCGCGAGCGCGGCACCTCGCCCGAGGACACCGCGATCGATCTGATCATCGAGGACGATTCCCGGATCGGCACGGCCTACTTCTTGATGAGCGAGGACAACGTCGAGCTCGGCCTGAAGCAGCCGTGGGTCAGCCTGGGATCGGACGCCGAATCGTCGGCGCCCGAGGGCGTGTTCCTCAAATCCAGCACGCATCCGCGGGCCTACGGCAACGTCGCGCGCTTCCTGGGGCACTACGTGCGCGACCGCGGCCTGATGCCGCTGGAGGAGGGCATCCACCGCCTGACCGGACTGCCGGCCGCGAACTGGAAGCTGGAACAGCGTGGCTGTCTGCAACCCGGCTGCTATGCCGACATCGTGGTGTTCGACCCGGCGACGATCATCGATCACGCCACCTACGACGCCCCGCAGCAGTTCGCCAGCGGCGTCGGCGACGTCTTCGTCAATGGCGTCCAGGTGCTGCGCGATGGCGCGCATACGGGCGCCACACCGGGGCGCGTCGTCCGCGGGCCGGGCTGGCAGGGCGGGGCGGCGGGCACGCCGTGAGCCGTCGGGCCCCGGCTTTCTACCGGCTTCTCCAACCGTGTTGACAATTCTCTGATTAGGATCATGATCCCTGATCAGGATAATCGTCTGGGGAGACAACCGATGCACGCGTTCCGATCCGCACGTCCGTGGTTCCGCTCACCGTTGTCGCTCGCCATCGCCAGCACGCTGGCCTGCGCCGCCGCTGGATCCGCGCTGGCCCAGGAACGTCCCCCGACGGCCGCGGAGGAGGCGGTGACCCTCGATTCGGTGGTGGTCACCGCGAACAAGCGCGTGGAGAACGTCCGCGACGTCGGCGCGTCGATCAGCGTCATCGGCGAACGCCAGCTGGAGAACATGTCCGCGAGTTCGCTGACCGACTACGCCGCGCTGATTCCCGGCATGCAGGTGCAGAGCAGCGGCACGCCCGGCCTGACCTCGGTCTCGCTGCGCGGCATCTCGACGCTGTCGTCGGGCGCGACGGTGGCGACCTACATCGACGAGGTACCGGTCGGCTCGAGCGGCATCTACCAGAGCGCCGGCTCGCTGATGCTGGACCTGCTGCCCTACGACATCAGCCGTGTCGAAGTCCTGCGCGGACCGCAGGGCACGCTGTACGGCGCCGGCGCGATCGGCGGCCTGCTCAAGTACGTCACCCGCCCGCCGGACCCGGTCAACCGCGAGTTCCGTGCCGGCGTGGGCCTGCGCTCGGTCTCGGACGGCGGGCAGGACTGGAACGGCCGCATCGGCGTCGGCGTGCCGCTGCAGGAAGACCGCCTCGGCCTGCGCCTGAGCTTCGCGCGCAACGGCCTGCCGGGCTACACCGACAACGCCGTCGACGGCCGTCGCGACATCAACGACAGCGAGCAGATCGGCGGGCGTGCGGCGCTGGCCTGGGACGGCGACGCGGTCGACGTGGACCTTGCGGTCCTGCACCAGCGCATCGAGGCCGACGACCGGGCCGTGGTCGCCCTCGCGCCCGATTCCTACGCGCCCCTCGGTGGCGAATTCGAAGGCCGGAACTGGCAGCGGCAGCCGTTCACCAAGGAACTCACGCTGACCTCGCTCAGCGTGAACTGGGATCTGGGCTGGGCCGATCTCGTGTCCGCGACCGGCTGGTCGAACACCGAGACCCTCGACCAGATCGACACCACGGTGCAGTTCGGCGAGGTGGCCGACCTGCTGCTGGGGTTCCCCGAGCCCGGCAGCTCCAACGTGCGTTACACCTTCGACCTCGACAAGGTGACCCAGGAGTTCCGCTTCAGCTCCAAGACCGGCGGCCGCTTCGAGTGGATGGCGGGCGTGTTCTACACCAAGGAAGACGCGCAGCAGCGCCAGGTCGCCGCGCTGGGCCAGCGCGACGGGTCGCCGCTGCCGGCGCCTTTCGACGCGATGTTCGGCACCCTCGCGGTGATCGACCTGCCGAGTACCTACAAGGAAGTCGCGCTGTTCGCCAACGCCTCGTGGCGGTTCGGCGAGCGCTTCAAGATCGACGCCGGCCTGCGCCAGGCGCGCAACGACCAGTGGTTCAGCCAGAACGTCAGCGAGGGCATCCTGGCGCCGATCGGCGATGCGCCGGGTGCGTCGCGCGAGGACGTGTTCACCTGGAGCCTGAGCCCGCAGTTCAAGCTCGCCGACGACACGATGCTGTACGCACGCGTCGCCACCGGCTACCAGCCCGGCGGCCCGAACGTCGCGCTGCCGGGGATTCCGCCGAGCGTGGATTCCTCGATGCTGGCCAGCTACGAGGTCGGCCTGAAATCCCAGACCGCGGACCGCCGCGTGCAGGTCGACGTGTCGGCATTCCGCATCGACTGGGACGACATCCAGGTGGCCTCGTCGTTCAACGGCATCGGCGGCCTGGTCAACGGCGGCGAGGCGAGCAGCGAAGGTCTGGAGCTGGCGTCCCAGTTCCGCGCCACCGAGGCCCTGTCGCTCGGTCTCAATGCGGCCTACACCAAGGCGCGGGTGAAGAACGATTTCGAAGCCACGGTCATCCCGCAGGGCGCGTTCGACGTCGTGCTCAACACTGGTCTGGCCGGCGATCGCATGCCCTACGTGCCCACATTGTCGTGGGCGGCGACCGCCGAGTACGCGTTCACGACATCGCAGGGCCTGTCCGGCCAGGTGGGCGGCGTGCTGCGCTTCACCGGCGATCGCCTGAGCGACACCACCGAGCGCCAGCGCGTCACCGCGCCGGGCGACCCGTCCACGGTGTTGCAGGAAGAGGTGACCGCGCCGCTGCGGCTCGACAGCTACCGCGCGCTCGACCTCTACGCCGGCGTCGGGCGCGAGCGCTGGGAGCTGCGTGCCTACGTCAGCAACGTCACCGGCGAAGGCGGCTACTCGTCGATGACGCCGGCGGCCGGCGCGCTCAGCGGCACGCTGGCGTACCTGGCCGCGGTGCCGATCCAGCCGCGGACGTTCGGCGTCGAATTCGACGTCCGGTTCTGAGCCGACCGGACCCGGCCCCATGTCCATTGCCGCCGTCGCGCCGCACGCTCCCGAGGCGTTGCCGCAGCCGTATCTGCTGTTTCTCGGGGACATCGTCGAACCCGGCTATGCGAAGACCGCATTCGGTTTGCGCGACTGGGCACCCGACCGTTGCCTGGGCGAGTTCGCGTGTCCGGGCGCGACCGTCAGCACCGGCCTGCCGTGGCTGACGCCCACGCAGGCCCGTGCGCTGGGCGCGCGCGCGCTGGTCATCGGCGTCGCCAATCCCGGCGGCCGGATTCCAGCGGCCTGGGTGCCCTCGCTGCTGGATGCGTTGCAGGCCGGGCTCGACCTCGTCGGCGGCATGCATGCCAGGCTGAGCAGCATCGATGTGCTGCGCAACGCCGCGGTCGTGCATGGCCGGCGTCTGGTCGACGTGCGCGAACCGCCGGCGGAGCTGCCCGTCGCCAACGGCCGCAAGCGCACCGGCAAGCGTCTGCTCACCGTGGGCACCGACTGTGCGCTGGGCAAGAAATACACCGCCCTGTCGCTGGCCCGCGCGTTCCGCGAACGCGGCCTCGACGCCACGTTCCGCGCCAGCGGGCAGACCGGCATCCTGATCGCCGGTGCGGGCGTGCCGATGGACGCGGTGATCGCGGACTTCGCGGCGGGCGCGGCGGAATTCCTGTCACCCGACGCGGATCCGGCGCACTGGGACGTCGTCGAGGGTCAGGGCTCGCTGTCGCATCCGGCTTATGCGGGCGTGTCGCTGTCGCTGTTGCACGGCAGCCAGCCGGACGTCATCGTCGTCTGCCACGCAGTCGGACGCGACCACATGCTCGGCCATGCGCATTACCGGGTGCCGTCGATCGAGGAGACCATCGACCTCGCGCTGCGGCTGGGCGCGCGCACCAATCCCGCGATCCGCTGCGCGGGCGTCAGCCTCAACACCGCGTCGCTCGACGATGCGGACGCGCAGGACGCGATCGCATCCACTGCTGCCCGGCTGGGCCTGCCGGTCGCCGATCCGGTCCGCGGCGGCGCGGCCTTCGATCGCCTGGTCGACGCCTGTCTCGCATGACGGGCCGGGCCAGCTGGTTCCAGCGTTACCTGTTGCCGGGCTTCGTGTTCCAGGCGGCGGTGATCGCCGGCGGGTATGCGACCGGGCGCGAACTGGTCGAGTTCTTCCTGCCGGCCGGCCCCTGGGGCGGCCTGCTCGGCATGATGGTCAGCATGCTGGTGTGGAGCGGCGTGCTGATGGTCAGCTTCGAGCTGGCCCGCGTCGCCCGCGCCTGGGATTACCGCGCGTTCTTCAAGGTGCTGCTGGGCCGCGGCTGGTTCGCGTTCGAGATCGGCTACGTGCTGCTGATGCTGGTGATCCTTGCGGTCATGGGCGCGGCCGCCGGCGAGATCGCCTTCAGCCTGTTCGGCCTGCCGAAGGTGGCGGGCTCGCTGGCGATGATCGCCGCCACGGGCGCGCTGCTGTTCTGCGGCACCGCGGCGATCGAAAAATTCCTGGTCGCCTCGGTCGGCTATCTGTATCTGGTCTACGTGGCGTTCGTGATCTGGGCGGTGGTGGCATTCGGCGACCGCATCGGGACGAACTTTGCGTCGGTGCCGGTCGAGGCCGGGTGGTTCAAGGCCGGCGTGACCTACGCCGGCTACAACGTCGCCACCATTCCCGCGGTGCTGTTCTGCGTGCGCCACTTCGGCCGTCGCCGCGAAGCGCTCGCCGCCGGCGCGCTGGCAGGACCACTGGGCATGCTGCCGGGCGTGGTGTTCTACATCGCGATGATGGGCTACTACCGGGAGATCGGCGCCGAGGCCCTGCCGTCGGCGTTCCTGCTGGCGAAATTGCAGGCGCCGTGGTTCGAGTGGGTGTTCCAGATCGCGGTGATGCTGACGCTGGTGGACACCGGCGTCGCGCTGTTGCACGCCCTCAACGAACGTGTCGCCAACACATGGGCGGAGCGGCAGCGTCCGATGCCGCGCGCGCTGCGGCCGGCGCTTGCGGTCGGCGTCATGCTGATCGCGGTGTATGCCGCCACGGCCGTGGGCCTGGTCGACCTGATCGCCAAGGGCTACGGCACGCTGACCTGGTATTTCCTGGCGATTTACGTCATGCCGCTGATGACATGGGGCGTATGGCTGCTGTGGCGCCGCAGGTCGATCGACGTGACCCCCCTGCCTTGAACGAGACGTCCGCGAGGACGGGAGACGCTGTCATGCCGAACCCTCTGCCGGCCATCGCCGGAGTGTTTCTGTCGCTGTGCGTCCTCACCGCCGTTGCGGCGCCGCCTGCCGGTTTCGATGCGCGGGTCGAAGCCGCGATGCTATCCCGCGACGTGCCGGGCATGGCGATCGCGATCGTCGAGGACGGCGAGATCGTGCACGCCAAAGGCTATGGCGTGCGCCGGCTCGGCGCGCCGGAGCGGGTGGACGCCGACACGATCTTCCCGACCGGTTCGACCGGCAAGGCGGTGACGGCGGCGGCGCTCGCGATCCTCGTCGACGACGGCAAGCTCGGCTGGGACGACCGGGTCATCGATCATATGCCCGATTTCCGCATGTACGATCCCTGGGTCACGCGCGAGATGACGGTGCGCGATCTGCTGCTGCACCGCAGTGGCCTGGGCCTCGGCGCGGGCGACCTGCTGTTCATTCCCCGCACATCGCGCAGCCGCGCCGACATCGTGCGCGCACTGCGGCACATCCCGCCGGCCACGAGTTTCCGCAGCGGTTACGCCTACGACAACATCCTCTACATCGTCGCCGGCGAAGTGGTGGCAGCGGTCAGCGGACAGGACTGGGAAACCTTCGTGCGCGAGCGCATCTTCGCGCCGTTGCAGATGCGCACCGCGACCAGTCACGAGGACGATCGCTTCGCGACCGAGAACCGCGCGCAGCCGCACGCGCGCCTGGATCCGCGCCTGCGCGGCCTCGGCCCACAACAGCTGCTGCCCGAGCGGGAAGGCCTGGGCCAGGTCGGTGCCGCCGCGGGCGGGTTGTCCTGGAGCGCGCAGGACTTCGCGCGCTGGCTGCAGGTGCAGCTCGCGCTCGGCGCGCTGCCGGACGATCGCGGCCGGCTGTACAGCGAAGCTTCGGCGCACGAGATGTGGACGCCGCAGGTACCTGTACCGATCCGCCCTTACCCGGCGCCGATCACCGACATCACCCCCCAGTTCTCCGGCTATGCGCTGGGCTGGAACGTGCAGGACTACCGCGGCATCAAAGTCATCCAGCACGGCGGCGCGGTGTTCGGCGTGCTGGCCTTCACCGTGCTGGTGCCCGAGCGGAACCTCGGCATCTCGCTGCAGATCAATTCCGAAGACGTCGACGTCCTGCGGGGGCTGGGTTTCGAGCTGCTCGACCATTACCTCGGCTTCGAGCCCCGCGACTGGGTCGCGGCATTCGCCACCTGGAACCAGGCGCGCCTCGCCGACGGCCTGGCCGCGCTGGACGCGACCGGCGCGCAGGTCCGCAGGGCAACGCGGCCATCGCTGTCGCCAGCGGGCTACGTCGGGCCCTACGCCGACGCCTGGTACGGCCCGATCGCCATCACCGAGACGGGCGGCAGGCTGCGGATCGACTTCCGCCAGACGCCCGGCATGGTGGGCACGCTGACCCACTGGCAGTACGACACCTTCCGGGTGGCCTGGGACGATGCGGCGATCGAACCCGCGTCGGTCGCCTTCGCGCTGGACGCGGAAGGCAAGGTCGCGCAGATCCGCATGCAGGCCATCTCGCCGACCGCGGATTTCAGCTACGACTACCAGGATCTGCTGTTCGAGCCGCAGACGGTGAAGTAACGCTGCGCACCGGCGTGACGCGGCCGCGTCCGGGCTTGTCGGACATGCCGTCGCGACAGTCGCCGACACGCGCGTCTGCCGAACTGAGAACCCTTTCGCGCGTTTCGACGGCGGGAATCGTCGATGCTCAACGGCCAGGGCGACGACGTCGCGCTTGCGGTCGTGACGACGCCAGAGGAGTGCAGACAAAAATGGATGCGAGAAATCCAGGGGCCGGAACTCGTGCGGTCTCGAAGAAAGCCTCGAAGCGGCGCACCACTGCTGTGCGCGGACCGAAACCGGAATTCGGCCGCATCGATCCAGGATGCAGGGTCGAAAGTCATCCGGATCCAGCGTGCAGCATCGGCACGATCTCGAGCCCTCTGCGCGCACATCGCGTCGTACTCGTCAGCCTTGCGCTCGTACTTGCGGCCTGCGCGCCCGCTTCGAATCCGGCAGGCCCGCCAGCCGCCGCAACGCAGGCGGAACCGGCAGCCGCCTGTCCGATCGAGAACTTCGACGCCTTCATCGAACGCTTCGGTCGAGAGATCGCGTTCCAGGAACTGACCACGTCGAATCCGCTCGTCGTCGAGCGTTACGACACCGCGGCTGGGCCGGAGCCGCGTCGGGTCGTGCAGGAAGTCGCATTGGCGGACGTGGTCTGGCCGGTGATGCCGCGCCTGGATCTGCTGGGCGGTCGCGGTCGCGTCTACGACATCGCGCCAACCGCAGAAGGTCGGACGGAAGTGCGCATCCGCACGCCCGATACCAGCGACCAGCAGCGCTATCTCTTCGGCCAGTCACCGTGTTGGCAACTGCAGCGCGTGGTCGACGAGTCGATCTGAGATCGCCCCCGCTGCCATTAAAACGCCAGGTTTCTGCAAGGAATCGTCGATGTATGTGCCCAGCATGTCTGCGCTGTTCTCTTCCGTCCTTCTTTTCGGATGTGCCGCCCAGGAGGGTCCGGTCTCGACACAGGCCGCAGAAGGTGATGCAACACCTGCGGATGCGTCGCGCACGCATCCGCCGCAAACCCATGTATCGCCAACCAGTGCAACGTCGGGCGCGAATGATCCGGCCGCCTTCCTTCCGCAGGGCGCAACCCTCGTGGATACCGTGCATGGCGACCTGACAGGGCGCGGTACGTCCGACGCACTGATCGTGTTCTCGCCAGCGACTCCGGACACGCAACCGCTCGGCGAGGGTCCTGCGCGCATGGTCGTTCTGCTGACCCGTGATGCATCGGGTCAACTGCGGAAGGCGGCAGAGAACGCGCGCATCGTGCCGTGCGAGCGCTGCGGCGGCATGACGGGTGACCCGTACGCCTACGCCCGGATCGAGGCGGGCACCGTGACCCTGGCGGTGGCCGGCGGGTCACGCGAGCGTTGGTTCAGCGTCTACGTTTTCCGGTATGCACCGGAGCGAGCGACCTGGCAGCTCGAGCAAGTGGTCCGCGGCGTGACGGACACCCAGACCGGCGCTCAGAAGCAGGCAGAGCTGACCGTCGCGGATTTCGGAGAAATCGGATTCTCCGACTTCGATCCTCAAACGCTTCCAACCGCGCCAACATTGCATTGACACATCGGCGCAGGCGCGACCGACCAAGGACATGTATGAAAACGGCACACCGATCATTGACGTTCTTGATGCTGCCACTTGCACTCGCATGTTCAGAACGAGGTCCGGCCTCGGCCTCCCCAAAAGGGGGCGTGGCTTCTGGAGGCCGGGTACCGGCACCCGAGACGGAACGACCCGCCGCGCATTTCGAATTGCAGTGCGGCGACCATCGCTTTTCCCTCGTTGGGGATGGCGATGCGGCGGTCATCGAACGGACTCATGGATCGCGGCCACAGACGCTGCCCAAACCGGAGGGCATGGCTGACTACGTCCCTGTCGGGATGGGGTGTGCTCGCTCAACGAGAGGTGGCGAATACCTGGTTGTTGAATACGGCGAGCCGCTGATCGGATGCAACATCTGCGAATGGTTCTTCATCTACGACGCCGACGGAGTTCCGTTGAATCAGAGCCAGCCGGCGATGCTCGGCAGTGCGGGGTCGCTGTATCCCAATAACGAAGGCTATACGCAGGTCTCGAAGCAGCTCGACTTGCATCAACCCAAGATTCAGCACGCGCCGCGTCCAAGGCCCCTGGATGTGGAGGGCCCAAGCTTGCGAGGTCAAGGCGACAACGCAAGCGCGGCAGAACCAAACTGATTGACAGATTCCAAACCCCGGGAAGGAGTGGCAAGGATGCCGAACATCTATCACGACATGATTCAACCCAAGGGTGCCCCCTACAGGGCTTCACAGCTTCATCCCCGAAGTCATTACCCGGAGCCGATTGATGACACCCAGGAGCGAGTTTCCGGCAACTCCCGGATCTGGGGCGATGCCAGTCCGGAAACACAGTCGCACGTGATCGATCTACTGGTTGCAAGATCGAAAGAGGCGGGTCTCAGCGCACGGGAAACCGCCCACGTGCTCGCCATCGCGCGTGTGGAATCCGGTTTCAATCCCGACGCTGCGGCCGGCACGACGTCTGCCTCGGGGGTGGGACAGTTCATCGACGACACCGGCGAGGCATACGGCCTCGGCACGGCGAATCGCTTCGATGCAGACGCGCAAGCACGCGCCTTGGTCTCCCATTTCATTGACAACCGTGAACTCGCAGACAGGCGTGGACAGGGGGGGATCTACATCTACAAGTACCACCACGATGGCCCGGTCCGGGACTACGGCGGTCTCCGTCTGTCAGAAGACAAGGTGATGCCGTTGCTCGATAGGTACACGAAATTTGTCGAAGCGGAATTCAACTTCGACCGTACGGGCGCGCAATCCGATTCGCATATGCAATCAGCTCCAGCAGAAGCGGAGGTTGGAGCTGCCTCCGAACTGGTGCGTGAAGGCCAGCGTGGCCAAGGTGTCCGTGAACTGCAAGCCGGACTGGCCGCACTGGGATTCAGTGACAGCCGTGGAGCGCCCCTGGAGGCAGACGGCGTATTCGGACCTCGCACGGCGGAGGCAGTGCGCACGTTTCAGACGGAACACGGGTTGCAGACGGATGGTGTGGTTGGTCCATTGACGCATAACGCGCTTGATCGCGCAGTACATGCACAGGCATCTGCGCGGTCCGTTCCTGAGAATGCGCAGCCAGCAGGAACGCCGCTTGATGCCCTGCTGACCGTCGCGCGCCAAGGCGATCCGGACGCACTGCGGGCTGCGTTAGAAGCATTCTCCCGAGCATCTACCGGCCAGGACTTTGAAACTGCAGTGTCTGAGCAGACTAGGGCGGGACGACCGGGTGCCGAGATATCGACGCAAGAGGCTTGCGGACCCGAGCGATAGGCGAGGAAGGGTCGGGGCCCGCCAGGCCTACTCACTGCTCAACGGTGGTGCACCCGTGCCGTGTGATGTCAGGCAATCGGACGAGCGCTCTGCTTGGAATGAATACGAGCGCCTGTCGAACTGGGGTCCACCCCAGCTGTCGACGCGCGCCGTGTATGCCTAGGGTGGATCCATCGGTCCTGCGGAGATGGTCATGAGCTTCAGCGTCCAGTCGTCGAATGTCGCGCAATCCACTCTGCAGGCAGTTTCGTCGATGGATGCGATGCGCACGCAGCCGCAGACCACGCCGTCGATCCCGACCGGCAGCTACCAGCTCGAACCGGGCTATCACCCGCAACTCGGTGCGCTGTTCGCCGCAGGCGGCAATGCCGCGAATGCGGCGTCGTTCGACAGCCAAGTGCGCGGTCAGGAATCCAGGGCGATCGACCTGGACCTGATGCAGATTTCGACCGCGGTCTACGACCCGTCCGTGCAGCAGGTCGGTGACTGGAGCCGGGTCAGCGATGTGGACCTGATGGCGGCGGGTATCGATCCGGCGTTGCTGGAGAATCCGGAAAGCGGATTCCGGGCCGGCATCTACACCGATGGCGACGGCAACCACGTGCTGGCGTTCGCAGGCTCGAACGATCTGAAGGACTGGACGGCGGCGAACTTCCGCCAGGGCTTGGGTTGGGAATCCGAGCAGTACGACGAGGCGGTGCAGCTGGCGCAGCTGGCGTCGGCCGCCTACGGCGACGATCTGGCGATCACCGGACATTCGCTCGGCGGGGGGCTGGCCGCCACCGCGGCGATGGCCGTCGACGGCGCCGCGGTGACCTTCAACGCCTCCGGCGTGCACGACCGCACCATCGAAGGCCTGGGCCTGGATCCCGCGATCGCCAAGGCCGACGCCGCCGACGGGCAGATCCGCCGCTACAACGTCGATGGCGAAGCCCTGACCACCGCGCAGCAGGACATCTGGGGCGTCAACGCCATTCCCGATGCACCCGGTCACGAGATCGTGCTCGATGATCCATCGCCGCTGACCGGCTTCGACCGTTTCAATCCGGTGTCGATCGTCTCCCACAGCATCGCCAAGCACATGCAGGACGTGGTGATCGAGGCGCTGTCGCAGCAGCAGCCGTGGGCGAACTGATCTGATCCGTGACGTCCGGATGCCCATGGCCGCTGTGTGAGAATGCCGGCATGCGCGCCGCAGTCCTGAGCCTGTTGCTGATGCTGTCCGGCGCCGCCTGCAGTGGAGACGCCATGGACGCTCGAGCCGCTTTCACCGATGCCCGCGCAGGTGCGCTGGCCGATGCCGTCGCCGCCGACGATGCCCAGGCCGTGCGCGCCCAGGTGCAGGCCGGCGCCGATCCCAATGCGCGCGGCGAGCAGGACGTGAACCTGCTGCAGATCGCGATGCTGGCGCAGGCCAAGGATGCGCTGAAGGCGCTGCTCGATGCCGGCGCCGATCCGAACGCCCCCGGCCTTGGCGGTGCGACGGCCGTGCACGGCGCCGCGATCGCAGACGATCCGGACTATTTGCGGATCGTGCTCGATCGCCGCGGCGATCCCGATGCCCGGCATGGCGAGACCAACGCCACGCCTCTGGCCGGCGCGACCGGTCCGCGCACCGACGCGCAATTCCGCATGCTGCTCGCGGCGGGCGCGAATCCGGGCGCGGCGGATCGCACCGGCAACACGCCGCTGCACAAGGCCGCGATGATCAATGCCGGCGATCACGTGCTGGCCCTGCTGGATGCCGGCGCCGATCCGCTGGCGAAAAACAGCCAGGGCGCCACCTTCCAGCGCTTCTTCTTCAAGACGCCCGACGCCCGCCTCAACGCGGCGGCGCGTGCGCAGCGCGAGGCGGTCGTCGCGTGGCTGCAGGCGCATCAGGTGCGGCTGGACCCCGGGACGGACTGAAAGCGGGCAGACGGGCCTCCCGGATTCGCGCCGCATCGGCGCGACGCCATGGAGCGATGACGCCCTGGGTCATGCAGGGACATCCGGCACCGACGACGGCGACTGCACCGTGTGCGTGCGGGTTGTCCGAAGCGCATGTCCCGTCGGAAGGCGATCTGTCCGCATCACATGCGGGCGGGAAAGACACGTGCGCGAGCACCGCGCGTTCGCAGCGGAGTGGCGACAGCGTGCGCCCGTCGCGCGTGCGCGGGCGAGCAGCGCGGGTCCCCGGTCGGATCCAGACGGGCCGGACGCCCTAGGATCGGCCCTAGATGGCAATCCCCGCTGTCCGGGATAGCGTGAATGCCTCGATATCCCCGGGTGGAGCACGGACATGTCCCTGACCATTGGCGATGGCATCGGTGGTCTCCAGGACACCTGGCGTCCGCAACAGACGCCGCTCCAGTCATACGGCTCGCCGCTGCCCCCGCCGCAGAACGGCCCGTACCGCCCGGACACCAGCTATCACCCGCAGGTCCAGGCGCCGGGCACCGCGCCGCAACAGGGCCAAGGGCAGGGCGGCACCAGCCCGTATGCGATTCCCGCAGGCAGCACCCTCGACGAAGTCGCCAGCGGCACGCAGGCGCAGCCCTTCGACGTCACGCTGTCGCAGCTCGCCACGGCCGTCTACGGCACGCGCGGTGCGCCGCCGCCAGGCTGGGATGCGGTCAGCGACCAGCAGCTGATGGACTTGGGCGTCGCCGATCCACAGGCCTGGCGTCTGCAGTACCTCGGCGCCAACGATGCAGTGCCGACCAACGATCAGGAGTTCCGCGCCGAGGTCTACACCGACGGCGCCGGCAACTACGTGCTGTCCTATCGCGGCACGGCCGAAGGCGGCGCGGACTGGGACAACAATTTCCGCCAGGGTCTCGGCTACGAGACCAACGACGGCGACAAGTTCAGTCTCACCGCGGTGAATACCGCGCGCGAGTTCGCGAACGTGTTCGGCGACAACGGCGCCAATTCCTCCAATCTCGCGATCACCGGCCATTCGCAAGGCGGTGGTCTCGCCAGTGTGGGCGCGCTGGCCAGCGGCATTTCCGCCGTCACGTTCGATGCGTCGGGCATCCATCCCAACACGCTCGACCGCATGGGCATCGATCCGCAGTCCGCCCGCGACAGCGCCGAAGGCGGCCAGATCCGCGCCTATTCGCTGTCCAGCGATGCACTGACCAATGCGCAGGACAGCTGGGTGACCGGCATCGTCGCGCCGGATGCGCTGGGCACGCAGATCGTGGTCAACCCGGCCGCGGCCGACGCGAACAGCATGTTCTCCAACTACGGACCGATCGAAGGCTTCTCACAGTCGCAGAGTGATGCGATCAACACCGGTGTGGAAATCGCCCGGCATCCGCTGACCGGTGCCGTGATGCCGCTGGCGGGCCTGATCGGCAACGTCGCCTATGCCGGCATCAGCCACAGCCCCAATGCGCTGACCGCTGGCATGATCGACGCGCAGCCATGGCAGGCGGGCTACCAGAATCCGTCGTCCACCGGCCGTGATCTGCAGAACCTGCTGCCCGATGCGACCAAGGACGACTACGCCCGCAACGTGCATGACTTCGCGACCGACGTCGACACCGTGGTCGCCAACGAATTCGCCAACGGCCAGTACGTGCAGGGCGGCGTCAGTCTGGCCGGTGACTTCGCCGAAGGCGCGTTCAATTCCGCCGGAGACACCATCGACGGCTATGCCGACCAGCTGGCCGGCGTGGTCGATCGCAACGTCGGTGGCTGGGGCGGCAGCGCGCTGTCGACCGTGATCGATGGCGCCGGCGATGTGGCCGAATTCACCACCGACGTGACCGGCCAGGTGACCGAGACCTTGGCCGATGGCGCGGGCTGGGTGGCGCAGGGCGCGACGAACTTCGTCGGTGGCCTGTTCGGCCGCTGAGACTCACGGACCACGCATGTGCCGTGCGTATGATCGGGCGCTGACATGATCCGCCTCCGTGCCCTGTCTTCGACCCTCCTTCTCCTCTGCGCCGCAGGGTGTGCACAGCCGTCCATGAGCAACGACGCATTCAATTCGCCGACGACGGCGCCACTGGCCGATGCCGTCCGCCGCGGCGATGCCGCCGAGATCCGCCGACAGCTCGAACATGTCGCGCCCGACACGCCGGGCAGCGATGGCGAGACGCTGCTGATGGAAGCGATCCGCCAGCGCCGCGCGACCAGCGTGGCGGCGCTGCTCGATGGCGGCGCCGATCCCGACCGTGTCAACGCGCGGGGCGATACGCCGGTGCATGCGGCGGCATTCTCCGGCGATCCGGCGATCCTGCGTGCGGTGATCGCCAAGGGCGGCGATGTCGACGCTGCCAACCCGCACACCGGCGCCACGCCGCTGATGCAGGCGCTGCTGTCGCCGACCGTCGGCCAGGCCGAGGTACTGCTCGACGCCGGCGCCGATCCCAACCTCGCCGATCGCAACGGTGACACGCCGCTGCATGTCGCCGGCCGCACCAACGGCGGCGCGGCGATCCTCGCCCTGCTGCGCAAGGGCGCCCGGCCGCAGGCGGAGAATTCGCGCGGTGTGACCTTCCAGCACGAGTACTTCGGTTTCCCGGCGCACCTGCTCAATGACCGCGCCCGCGCCGAGCGGCGCGAGATCGTCGCCTGGCTCAAGGCCAACGGCGTGCCGCTGGAAGCGAACGTCGCCGCGACGGGCTGAGTCTGCCGTCGCCCTGAACACCCGCGCGATCACCTAGGGTCCGCACCAGCTGTCCGGCGCCGTCCGGGCCACCTATTGTCGGGACATTCGCTTCCGTAGGTGCGCGCCATGAGCCTGTCCCCGGTATCCGGCAACAGCAATCCGGTCGATCCGTTCCGTGATTTCGCGCTCGACCCCGCGCTGCAGACCTCTGCCGCGCTGGTACCGCGCACGCCTGCGAATGTCGACACCAGCGCAGGCTTCCCGCGCGGCGATGGCAGCTTCGCCGGTTCGGTCCGCGGCACGACGCCGCAACCCGGGCAGGACCTGCAGTTCGCCCTGATGGCGAACGACAGCTACACGCTGACCGGCCCCGACGGCGTCACCGGCACCGCGGCCGAGGCCGATCTGCAGGCCGCCGGATGGAACCGTCTCGAACCCAGCGCCGACGGCACGCATCTCGTGGATGCGCAGGGCAACCAGATTCCGATCTCGCCGGACGCGCTGCACGACGCGCAGACCGGTTTCGATGCGGCGATCTACCAGAACGCCGACGGCCAGTACGTCGTCGCCTATCGCGGCACCGACAGCTGGGGCCTGGGCGCGGGCGGCGATTCGCGCGCGAACGGCGGCCAGGGTCTGGGCATGCAGACCGCGCAGTATTCGCAGGCCATGGAGCTGGCGAACATCGCGGTGGACACCTTCGGGACAGGCAACGTCGCGATCACCGGCCACTCGCTGGGTGGCGGTCTCGCCTCGGCTGCGATGCTGGCGACCGACGTACCGGGCGTGACCTTCAACGCGTCCGGCCTGAGCAACAACACGCTGGCGGGTCTGGGCTTCAATCCGAATGCCGCGCGCGGCGAGATCGCCGACAGCGGCCAGATCCGCCGCTACGTCGTCGATGGCGATCCGCTGACCCTCGCGCAGCAGGATCTGCCGATCGCCGTCCTGCCGATTTCGCCGCCGAACGCGGTCGGCACCGAGCTGCGCGTCGCGCCGCCGGAAGGCATGGGCCGCTTCGACATGCTCGGCCTGCACGGCGGCGGTGGCGACAACCCGTCCTACGTCGAAGCGCTGCGCCAGCACGAGGCGCAAGCGCCGGCCGACCGCTCCGGTACCAATCTGGGCCTCGTGCTCGGCACGATCGAGAACATCGGCGAGCACAACCTCAACCAGATCGGATCGCTGGCCAACGGCATCGGCGGGCTCTATTCCGATGGGCGCTCGACGGTGACCGAAGCTGTCAGCGGCATCACCGACGCGGTGCAGAACGACTACGGCAATGGCCGCTATGTCGGCGGCACCTTCAGCATCGCCGGTGACGTGGTCGACGGTGTGGTCGGCCTCGGTGGCGATGCGATCTCCAATACCCTGGGCACCGCCGGTGATGTGGTCGAGAACGTCGCCAACCTCGGCGGCAGCGTGTTGCGGGATCTCGGCGACCGCACCGGGTTCGATGCGCCGTTCGATGCCGTCGCTAGTGGCGTCGAATGGACCGGCCGCGCGGTCGACACCGTGGCCGATACCGTCGGCGACGGCGCGCAGTGGGGTCTGGACAAGGTCGGTGATGGCGCCGAGTGGGTCATCGATCGCGCCGGTGACGGCGCCCAGTGGGTCGGCGACCGCGTGGTCGATGGCGTGACCTGGACCGGCAACCGCATTGCCGATGGCGCACGCGCGGTCGGCGATGCCGCCAGCTGGACCGGTGATCGTCTGTCCGATGGCGCGCGCTGGGCCGGCGAAAACCTCAACCCGGTCAACTGGTTCCGTTGAGTGCCGCGATTCGGGGCTGCAGTTGCGCCCGGGATTCCCGCGCCCTGTCACGACGCCCGACTGCCGGTCGGGCTAGGCTGATGGCTTGTACCGCTTCGGAGGCCTCGACATGATGGGTGTCGCTTCGATCGCGCCATTTCCGCAGTGGCGGATCATCGCCTGCATCGTGTTGGCACTGGCTGCCAGCGGCGCCTGCGCCAGACAAGGAACGAGCATGACCCAGGACCACGCCACCGATCCCGCCGCTTCCGCGCTGTCGCGCGCCGCGAGCGCGGGCGATGCCGCCGAGATCGGACGCCTGATCGCCGATGGCGCCAATCCCAACGCCAAGGACGCGCAGGGTTCGCCCCTGCTGCAGGCCGCGATCCTGCGCGGCGACCGACGGGCGTTCCAGGCGCTGCTCGAGGCTGGTGCAGACGCCACCACCGGCGCCGCCAACGGCAACACCGCCGTGCATCTGGCGGCGATGCAGGACGACGCCAGCTATCTCAAGGCGTTGCTGGCCGGGGGCGCGTCCGCCGACACACCCAACACCAAGAACGGCGAGACACCGCTGTTCAATGCGCTCGAAGCGCGCAACGACGAGAACATCCGGCTGCTGCTCGAGGCCGGCGCGCGCGCGGACGCGACCGACGCCTTCGGCGCAACCCTGCTGCACAAGGCCGCGCGCATCAACGCGACCGGCTGGGTGGTGCGCTTCCTTGAGGCCGGCGCCGATCCGACCGCCCGCGACCGCGTCGGTGTGACGTTCCAGCCGTCCTTCTTCCGTGCCCGCGACGCGGTGTTGTCGGCCGATGCGAAGCGCGACCGCGAGACGGTGCGCGACTGGCTCGTCGCGCGGCAGATTCCGGTCGAAGACACGCACTGATCGCGCTGCCGCGTTGCGCGGCCTGCGATCCGCAGTCGAAGCCCGCAGCGCTGTTGCATGCCCGGGCGCGCGCAGCAGACATGCCGCCGCGGGTGTCAGGAGCCGACTGAGCCGGACCGGCGCAGCGCGCCGGACCTCTCGTCAGCCCGGCGGATCAGCTGCCGCTCAGGGCCAGGCGGGCGGCGAGGCGCGCCATGCGGCGAACACCTCCGCCAGCGTCGCGCGTTCGGCCGCGGTCCAGCCGGGGAGCAGCGTCGCGTAGCGCGAGGTATCGCTCCACAACCCGGGCTCCGTGCGGACGGCCGCGGCATACCAGCGCACGGCCTCGTCGCGACGATCGTTCGACCACAGCCCGAGCGCCAGCGTCGGCGGCGCCCACGAAGGGCGCAGCAGCCGGCCGTCGAGTGCCTGACGCCACTGGTCGAGCGCTTCCTGATGATGACCGCCGCGATACAGATCCCAGCCGTAATTCCAGTGGATCGAGCTGCGCTGCGGCGAACGCGCCGACAGGGTGCCGAGCGCCTGTGCGTACAGTGCGCGTCCGGTCTCCTCGCGTCCGCTGCGCATCAGCACCTGCGCCAGCTGCGCGCGCGCCTGGTCCGCGTTGCGGCCATTGCGATCGATCAGCTGCATCAGCCGGGCATGTGCCTCGTCGTCGTTGCCTTCGATCACGACGATGGGCGACGCGGTGCGCGCGTCATCGTCGAAGTAGAACTCCGCCGGCGCCGGCAGGGTCTGTGCGCCGACGGCCGACGCGAACAGCAGGCCCAGGCCGCACAGGCCGGAACGCAGGTATCCCATGTCCATCCCCCCCCTCACTCGAACCGTGTCGGGCCGATACGCCCCGACATCCCCGCGCCCATTGTAGCCACCCCGCGCGCTGGACCGCCGCGACCGGCTTCACGGATGGCGGGCGCTAGCCCGTGCGACTGGCGGCGTCGTGCGTCGACGCGCGCGACCGGCCGGCTTTCGGGGCCATGCCATGCGCGCGACGTGCGGCGCGCCACGATGGGCGGGATCGACCTGCCTCAGCGGCGCCAGACCAGGCAGCGGTTGTGCGACGGCATCGCGACATCGCTCTGCAGACGCAGGCCGATGCGCGACGCCAGCGCGTCCACCGCATCGAGGTCACGGATGCCCGAGTGCGGATCCCGGGCCTTGAGCCAGAGGTCGAACGCGCGATTGCTGTCGCTGGTGTACGCACCGCCGACATTGAAGGGGCCGTAGACGACCAGGGTCGCGTCGTCGGCAAGTGCCCGGTCGAGACCGGCGAAGCAGGCCTCCACCGCCGGCCAGTCCATGATGTGCAATGTGTTGGCGGTGAACGCGGCATCGAACCGGTCACCGGCAATGGTCGAAACCGGCCAGTCGGTCTGCGTGACGTCGAGCGCCACAGGTGCAGGCGTATTCGGCAGCGCGGCTTCGTCGAGCCACGCCGTGATTCCCGACAGATGCAGCGCGCGTTCGGACGTCTGCCAGCGCAGCCACGGCATCGCAGCCGCGAAGTGGACCGCGTGCTGCCCCGTCCCGCTGCCGATTTCCAGCACGCTGCGGCGTCGTGCGAACTGGTCGCGCAGGACCTCGAGAATCGGACCGCGATTGCGGTCGCACGAAGGCGCGTTCGGTTTGTCGCGCGGCGGCGGCAGGTCTGTCATGCGCAACACGATACGGCAGCGTGCAACGCGTGTGCGTCAGTCGCGGGCAGCGTCTTCGTCCCAGACGGGCCCGCGGCGCAAGCGGATCGCACCGGCGATGGGCGTGTCCGGATCGAGGACGACATCCGCCTGCGTGATCCGGATCCGCCGCGCCGCCGCAAGCGCGCAGGCGACGCGCCGCACGTCGGGCATCGCGGTGCGCCAGCTGGCCTCGTCATACAGGCGGCGCGCCACCTCAGACGGACAGATCGAGGCATCGGGCGCGCGTACGCGCAGCAACGCCAGGATGTCCGCCGCGATCCGGTCATCCGCCGGTAGTGCCATCGTGTCAGCCGGGCTGGAGCAGCCGCAGGCCGAACCGGTCGTCTTCGTCATTCCAGCCGTGCGTCACGCGGAAACCCGCCTGTGCAACCAGCCCGGCGAACGAGGCATCGGTGTACTTCTGGCTGATCTCGACCTGCATGGCCTCGCCGTCCTCGAAGTCGAAGACGCGATCGCCAATCCGCACGGTCTGGGCCCGCTGGCTGACCAGCGCGGTCTCGATGCGCATGCGGTCGCGCGCGTAATGCGCGCGATGGCGGAAGCCGTCCGTATCGAAATCGCTGCCGATCTCGCGGTTGAGCCGCGTCAGCAGGTTCAGGGTGAAGGCGGCGGTCACGCCGGCGGCATCGTTGTAAGCGGCCTCGATGATCGCCGGGTCCTTGTCCAGATCGATCCCGAGCAGCGCGCAGCCGCCATCGCCCATCGTCCCGCGCATCGAGCGCAGCAGACGGACGGCTTCTTCATCGGAGAAGTTGCCGAGCGTCGAGCCGGGGAAGAACACCAGCGTGCGGTGCGCCCGATGCGCCGCGCGCGGCAACGGTACCGGGCGGGTGAAGTCCGCGCACACCGGCAGCATCTGCACTTCGGGGAAGCTCTGGCCCAGGCGGGTCACGCTATCCATCAATGCGGTTCGCGAGATCTCGATCGGCGTGTAGGCGACCGGCGCCATGAGTCCTTCGAGCAGCAGTTCGGTCTTGCGGCCGCTGCCGCTGCCGAACTCCACCACGTGCACACCGTCGCCGATGGCCTGGGCGATCGACGGCATCTGCGCTTCCAGCATCGCCAGTTCCACGCGCGTCAGGTAGTACTCGGGCTGCCGGGTGATCGCCTCGAACAAACGCGAGCCTTCCGCGTCGTAGAAGTACTTCGACGGCAGCGTTTTCGGCGCACGCGACAGGCCGGCGACGGCATCGGCGGTGATGTCGTCGGGCTGCGGACGCAGATCGGTCAGGGCGGCCTGCGCACGGGCGCGGGCGATGGCGGCATTCATGGTGAGTCCTTGGCCAGGCGCAGGCCGGCGAACTGCCACCGCGCATCGGAGGGAAAGAAGTTGCGGTAGCTGGCGCGCACATGGTCGGCGGAGGTCGCGCAGCTGCCGCCGCGAAGCACCCACTGCGCGTCCATGAACTTGCCGTTGTATTCACCCAGCGTGCCGGGCCACGGCCGGTATCCGGGATAGGCGGTATAGGCGCTCGACGTCCATTCCCAGACGTCGCCGAACATCTGCTGCAGACCCGTGGAAGCTGCGGCGGGCGCGCCCGGGTGCAGGCGTCCGCTGTCGACGAAATTGCCTTCCACCGGCAGCGCCGTGGCGGCCTGTTCCCATTCGAATTCGGTCGGCAGGCGTGCCCCGGCCCAGCGCGCGAAGGCGTCGGCCTCGTAGTAACTCAGATGGCACACCGGCGCATCGGAATCGAGCGCACGCCAGCCGCCGAGCGTGAACTCGGCATCGCAGGCGTCGTTCCAGTACAGCGGATGCGTCCAGCCGCGCGCGCGCACCGCGTCCCAGCCCGCGCTGAGCCAGACGCCCGCCGTGCGGTAGCCGCCGTCCTCGACGAACGCACGGAATTCGGCATTGCTGACCGGCCGGCTCGCCAGGGCGTGCGCGGGCACCAGCACCCGGTGCCGCGGGGATTCGTTGTCGTAGGCGAACCCGTCGGTGCCGGGCCAGGCCGCATGTCCGGCCTCGACGATCGTCTCCTGGCGCGTGATCCAGCGCAGCGCCGCGCCGCTGCCGGCAGCGTGTGGCAGGTCCGCACGATAGGCGGGCGTCAGCGGATTGCTGAAGAACGCATGCTTGATGTCGGTCAGCAGCAGTTCCTGGTGCTGCTGCTCGTGCTGCAGGCCGAGTTCCACGATGTCGAGCAACCGGGCCTCGACATCACCGCGCTGCAGGCGATCGCGCATGCGCGCCTCGACCGTGGCGCGATAGTCCGCGACCTGCGCGAGCGTGGGCCGGGACAGTACGCCGCGCCGGGGCCGCGCATGCATCGGCCCGGCGCTCTGGTAGTAGCTGTTGAACAGGAAGTCCCAGGCGGGATCGAACGGCGCGTATGCACCGCCGTCGGCGAGCACGAAGCGTTCGAAGAACCACGTGGTGTGGGCCAGATGCCATTTCGTCGGGCTCGCATCGTCCATGCTCTGGACCATGGCGTCTTCGGCGCCGATCGGTGCCGCGAGTGCGGCACTCCGGCTGCGTACCGCATCGAAACGCTGCGCGAGCCAGCGGCATCGCGCGTCGATATCGCCAGCTCCGGAGGAGGGCGGAACAGGTTCGTGAAGCGCCATCGGGGAAGTCTTGAGTGCGCTGCGTGACGATCCCGTCATCACGCCAGCCGATGGCGCAGTGAACCACACGCCGGCCTCTTTCTTGAACGCGAAGCGTGATGCAGTCCACGCGTAACGGAATTTCTACGCCTGGCACCACGCCGGCCATACATCCCGGCGTCGACACTGCGCATCAACAACCCTGCAGGAGCTCACCGATGCGACGTATCGCTCTCCCCCTGGCGGCCGCCATGGCATTCGCGTTCACCGCGTGCAGCAACGAGCCACCGCCGGCAGACGCGCCACCGATGGATCCCGCACCGATGAACGATCCGGCGACACCGCCGATGGATCCCGCGACCGATCCCATGAACCCGCCGGCCGACCCGATGACGCCGCCAACCGATCCGAGCATGCCGCCGCCGACCGATCCGATGGCGCCACCTTCCAGCGATCCGATGACCCCGCCACCGGCCACGCCGCCGATGGAAGGGGAGGGCACGACCTCCAGCGATACCTGAGGCGCGTCCACCAGACAACAGGTGCCACCCGTGAAACCGGTTGACGTCTCTGACGTCATCGCCTGACGGCGCTCTCTCTCCAGCCGGTTCCAGTTGCCGTCCGCCTCCCCCGGGGCGGGCGGCTTTTTATTGCGACCGACGGTCTGCGCCCGCTGGCCACGGCGCGCCGCGATAGATGGCCTGATCGGCGAGCGCGAGCAGGGCGAGGTCTTCGTGCGTGTCGCCATGCGCGTGGATCTCGCGATAGCGGGCGACGTCGTAACGCTGGCGGACCCGGCGCACCTTTTCCGCCGCCACGCACTGCGGGCCCGCATATCGACCGGTCATGCGGTCGCCGGCGTGTTCCAGCGACGAACACAGCAGCTCGACGCCTTGCGACGCGCACCAGGGCGCGAGATACACGTCGAACCCGCCGGAGACCACCACGACGGTATCGCCGCGGGCACGGTGGGCATCGAGGCGCGCCTGCATTTCAGGCCGCACCAGTGACGGGAGCACGGTGGCGGCGAATCGACGTCCCGCTTCCTCGACGGCGGTGCGCGGCAGACCGCCGAACGCGTAGCGCACGAGCAGGGCGCGCAGCACGGACACCGGCAGCAGCTTGAGCCTGTACGCCAGCACCGGCAGCACGAACAGCAGCGTGCCGAGATGCAGGCGACGCGGCGGCGTGGCAAAGCGCAGGAAATCCGGCAGCGTCTCGCGCGTGGTGAGCGTGCCGTCGAAGTCGAACAGCGCCAGCACCGGACGCGCATCCGTCGACGCGTGCGCGCTCACGACACCGACGTCGCGGCCTGTACCAGCAGCGCGATGACGCAGCCGATGCCGCCGAACCACGCGAGGCTCCGCAGCAAGGCCAGGTCCGCGACGTAGGCGACGCCGTGCACCAGTCGCAATGCGACGAATGCGATCGCCAGCATCGCGATACGGTCGTGCGCCACGCCGGCGAGCTGCGCGAGCACCACGCCCGCGGCGAACGGTGCGAAGGCCTCGAGTGCATTGAGGTGCGCGTTGTAGGCCCGCCGCAGTCGCGGATGGTCCTGCCGCGCGATCCAGCCGCGCGGATCGTGGTTGTCGTAGCGCGGCACCGAAGCCTTCGCCAGCCCGACCCAGGCATAGGGCAGCAGCGCGGCGATCAGCACGCACCAGTAAGCGGTGGACAAGGTCATCGGTGGTTCCGAGGATGAGGACAGGTGGCTTATCGCATGGACGTGTGGGTCGTGTCGCCGCCGTAATGCCCGAAGCCCGCCCCCGCAAAGCGGGGGAGGGTTGGGAGGGGGCGAACGTACCGGTCGATGCGCGACTCCACTCAAGGGTGAAGGTGAGTTCTTGATCCTCGGTTTCCTGGAGCGCTGACAGGTCGCCCCCACC
>NZ_LR733312.1:2621268-2708540 GCF_902506295.1 Luteimonas sp. 9C
GACAGGTCGCCCCCACCCAACCCTCCCCCGTGGACGGGGGAGGGCTTTCGATCTCGTGAAGCGCGGACCACTCTGCTCAAAAAAAACGGCGACATCACTGTCGCCGCTTTCAAATTACATCATTGCAGACGATGCCTTACGGCGCGCCACCCGCTTCGCTGCGCATCTGGTCGCGCGCGGCCTTGAAGGGGTTGCCTTCGTACCAGTTCGGCCACTGGCCGTCGTCGGCCAGCGTGCGGCCCACGCCGTACAGCGCTTCGAGATCCTGCACAACACCGTCGAGGTTCCAGTCCGGGTTGTAAGTGTCGCTGGGCTGGTGGTAACGCGTGGCGTAGTCGTCGGTCGCAGCCTTGCCCGCGGCTGCGCCGCCGTCGACCAGATCGTTGCCGCCCTTCGCATACAGCGCCGGCACACCGGCCTTGGCGAAGTTGAAGTGATCGGAGCGGAAGTAGAAGCCGCCGGCCGTATTGCCTTCTTCCACCAGCGTGCGGTTCTGCTGGTCGGCATAGGTCTTGAGGATGTCCTCGAGTTCCGAGTTGCCCATGCCGGTGACGACGAAGTCACGCGACGGACCGGCGACGCTCATCGCATCGAGATTGATCACGCCGACCGTCTGCGCCAGACCCATGCTCGGCTGCGCCACGTAGTACTTGCTGCCCAGCAGACCCGACTCTTCGAGCGTGACGGCCAGGAACACCAGCGAGCGCTTCGGCTTGGGTTCGGCGGTGGCGAACTTCTCGGCGATCTCGATGATGCCGGCCACGCCGGTCGCGTTGTCGATCGCACCGTTGTAGATCGTGTCGCCTTCGCCCTCGTGCTTGCCGAGGTGATCCCAGTGCGCGAGATAGAGGATCGACTCGTCCGGCGCTTCGGTGCCCGGCAGGATGCCGACCACGTTGCGCGAGCTCTTCTCGGCGATCGTGCTCTTGAGATCGAAGCCGACCGTCGCGTTGAGCGGCACCGGCTTGAAGCCGCGCGTGTTGGCGGCCTTGATCTGCTCGTCGAGGTCGAGACCGGCGTCGGCGAACAGCTGCTTCGCGACGTCGCCGGTGATCCAGCCCTGCGCCGGCAGGCGCGGTTCCGGATCGTCCTCCGCGCGCAGGTCGAATTGCGCGCCCGACCAGGAGTTCTTCACCACGTCCCAGCCGTACGAGGCGCCCGGCGTGTCGTGGATGATCAGCGCCGCCACCGCGCCCTTGCGCGCGGCTTCCTCGAACTTGTACGTCCAGCGACCGTAGTAGGTCATCTTCTCGCCGTCGAACAGCGTCGCGTCGTTGGCGTGGAAGCCCGGGTCGTTGACCAGCATGACGACGGTCTTGCCCTTGAGATCGAGGCCGGCGTAGTCGTTCCAGTTCTGCTCGGGCGCATCGACGCCGTAACCGACGAACACCAGTTCGCTGTCGACGACGTTGATCTCGGGCTGGCCGGTGCGCGTGCCGATCACCATCTCGTCGCCGAATTTCAGCTCACGCGCGCCGGCGTCGTTGCGCAAGCGCAGCACGGTCGACGGATCGGCGGTGGTCTCGACCATCGGCACCGTCTGGTACCAGTCGTTGTTGTCGCCGCCCGGCTGCAGGCCGATGCGCTCGAACTGGGCCTTGATGTATTCGACCGTCTTGTCCTCGCCGGCGGTCCCGGGCGCGCGTCCTTCGAATTCATCGGACGCCAGCATGCGCACCATTTCGTCGAAATCGCCGGTGGTGATGTCGGGCGAGAACGTGTGGGCGGCCTGGGCATCGGGCGGCGTGGCAGCATCCGGCGTGGCGGTCTTGTCGCTACACGCGGCGAGCACCAGCGCAGCCGGCAGTGCCAGCAGCAGAAGGGGTTTGCGCATCCTGGAGTCTCCGGAAAATCGTGGAGGCCGCACTATACGTGCGTTCAGGAGGCGACGCCTTCGGGCGGTTTCCTGCTGTGGGTTTTGCGCCCCTTTCCCCTTTGGTTGCGTCGGCACACCTGTGAGCCATCGGCCCGCGTGCCGACGAACGTCCTGTCGCCAGTGCGAGGGCTGGGCGCGAGGCGAAGGCTGGGGTGAGGGCGCGCTTCGAGCGCCTTGCGTCGAACTCAGCCCGCACCCGAAGCGCGACGCACGTCGACCCCCGGGTCACGCCCGGGGCAGGCGCTCTCCCCGGGGAGACCTGCGTGATGCCTGTGCTGCGCGCGTTCCGCGAGTTCGCCCGAGAGCGCGATGTGCAGTACGACACGCAGCCCACAGATCACGCTGTGTGCTTACTCCTGCGGCGCCCGCGCCGTGTCGTAGGGCACCGCCGTCGCGCCGCTGATCGCGCCGGTCTTAGCGCTCGTGTGGACGTACAGGGTGACCTCGCGCTTGAACTCCAGCGGGCCGTCGACCACTGCGTCCGGGCCGATGATCACGCGCGGGTTGCGGCGGCTGATCGTCACCGGAAACCAGCTCGACGACGGCTTGTCGATCGCCAGCTTGCCGCGCACGCGCGAGCCGGCGCCGATGGTGACGTCGCCGTTGACGGTCTTCACGTCGCCGGTGACCTCGGTGCCGACCATGCCGATCGCCCCGTTGACCGTGCTCACGTTGCCGTCGACGCGGCCGCCGCGGTCCACGAACACGCCGCCACTGACGCTTTCGACGTTGCCGCCGAGTTGCGCATCGGTGCCGACGCGGATGCCGCCATTGACCGTGGTCAGCGATTTCGCCTGCGCGCGCGCACCGATCTGGATGCCGCCGTTGACGGTTTCCATGTCCTCGACCTGGATGCCGTCGCCTGCGCGAATACCGCCGTTGACGGTTTCCACGTCGCGCGTCCTGGCGCCGTCGCCGATGCGGATGCCGCCGTTGACCGTGCTCAGGTCGCGATAGGTCTGGCCGGCCTCGGCCTCGACGCCCCCGTTGACCTTGGAGATGTCCTCCTGCGCGAACGCGGCGCCGGTGGCCAGCGCAAGGGCGGCGGCGAGCAGCAGGGGAGCGGAGCGGTGGCGCGCAGGGGCAAGGGACATGGCCGTGACCTCGTGAATGGAAGGGCGGGCCGGAACCCGTCGACAGGTAGCTTGCCCCCGCTTCGCTACAATCGCATCTGTCTTTGGTCACTGGGTCGATCGTCGTGCCGCACGCCGCCAGCTCTCCCCGTCCGCGCCCCGTCGTCCTGCTGATCCTCGATGGCTGGGGGCACCGCGACGACCCGCGCGACAACGCCCTGGCGATCGCCGAGCTCCCCAACTGGCGCCGCCTGCTGGCCGAGCACCCGACCACGCTGATCCATACCGAAGGCCGCCACGTCGGCCTGCCGGACGGACAGATGGGCAATTCGGAAGTCGGCCACATGAACATCGGCGCCGGCCGCATCGTCTACCAGGACCTGACCCGCATCGACGCGGCGATCGAGGACGGCAGCTTCTTCGACAATGCCGAACTGCTGGCCGCCTGCGACGCGGTACGCGACGGCGGCACATTGCACGTGATGGGTCTGCTGTCGCCCGGCGGCGTGCACAGCCACGAAGCGCATCTGGCCGCGATGCTGGATCTGGCCGCGAAACGCGGCGTCGCCCGTGTCGCCGTGCATGCGTTCACCGACGGCCGCGACATGCCGCCGCGTTCGGCCGAACCCAGCCTGCGCGCGCTGCAGGATCACTGCGCCGCGCTCGGCAACGCGCACGTCGCCAGCGTGTCCGGCCGCTATTACGCGATGGACCGCGACAATCGCTGGGAGCGTGTGCGCCTGGCCTGGGACGCGGTGGTCGATGCGACATCCCCGCACCACGCGCCCGATGCGGTCGCCGCATTGCAGGCCGCGTATGCGCGCGACGAGAACGACGAGTTCGTGCTGCCGACCGTCATCGACGGCGCCACGCCGATGGCCGATGGCGACGCGGTCGTCTTCATGAACTTCCGCGCGGACCGTGCGCGTCAGCTGACGGCCGCGTTCGTCGATCCCGCGTTCGCCGGATTCGAGGCGCGTCGTCCGCAGCTCGCGCGCTTCGTCTGCCTCACCGAATACGACGCGCGCCTGCCGGCGCCGCTCGCGTTCGCGCCCGACACGCTGCCGAACACGCTGGGCGAAGTGCTCGGTGCGCACGGTCTGACCCAGCTGCGCATCGCCGAGACCGAGAAGTACGCGCACGTCACGTTCTTCATGAGCGGCGGTCGCGAGGATCCCTATCCGGGCGAGGACCGCATCCTGGTGCCGAGCCCCAAGGTCGCGACCTACGACCTGCAGCCGGAAATGAGCGCGCCCGAAGTCTGCGACAAGCTCGTGCAGGCCGTGCGCGACCAGCGCTTCGACGTGGTGATCTGCAATTTCGCCAATCCCGACATGGTGGGCCATACCGGCGTGCTGTCCGCCGCGATCAAGGCCGTGGAAACGGTGGACACCGCAGTCGGCGAGATCGTCGCGGCCGTGCGCGCGCAGGGGGGCGAGCTGCTGGTGACCGCCGACCACGGCAACGTCGAGATGATGCGCGACCCGGAAACTGGCGAGCCGCACACCTCGCACACCGTCGGCCCGGTGGATCTGGTCTACGTCGGCAGTCGCGACGTGCCGCTGCGGGGCGGCGGCGCCCTGCGTGATCTCGCGCCGACGATCCTCGATCTGATCGGCGTCGAACAGCCGGCCGAAATGACCGGCCGCAGCCTGCTGCAGGCTGCCGGCTGAACATGTCCCGCAGCCGCGCGCTGCTGCTGGTCGCGCTGCTGGTCGCGACGTTGCCCGTGCTCGACGCCGCGGCGCAGACCAGCCGCGAGACCGAGCGCCGGCTCGAGCGCGTACGCAAGGAGCTGCGTGATGTCGCGGCCGAACGGCGCCGTCTCGAAGGCGAACGCGGCGCTGCGGCGCGCGAGTTGCGCGCGGCCGACGAACAGGTGTCCACGTCGGCGCGCGCGTTGCGCGACACGCGCATCAAGCTCGCCGAAGAACAGATCGCGCTGGAGAAACTGCAGGCGCGCCGGGTCGAACTCGAATCGACGGTGGACGCACGCCGCGCCGAACTCGCCGCGCTGGTGCGCGCCGCCTACACCGTCGGCGACGAAGCCGCGCTCAAGCTGATGCTCGCGCAGGACCGCGTCGCCGATGCCGGCCGACTGCTGACCTATCACCGCTACCTGCAGCAGCAGCGCAGCACGCGCATTTCCGAACTGCGTGCGGAAGCGGCGGAACTCGATGGCATCGAAGCGGCGATCCACGATCGTCGCGCCGCGCTCGAAGCCGCGCAGACCGAGCAGCGCGCGCAGCTGGCCAAGGTGGAAACCGATCGCAGCCAGCGCGCCGAAGCCGTCAAGGGCATCGAGTCGCGCTTCAGTGATCGCAGCGCCCGCGAGAAGGCGCTCGGCCGCGACGCACGCTCGCTCGAACGCGTGCTCAGCCAGCTGCGCGAGGCCGCGCGCCGCGCCGAAGCCGAACGTCGCGCTGCGGCCGCGGCCGCGCGCGAACGCGAAGCGCGTGAGGCCCGGGAAGCGACCGCCGCGGGACGACCGCGTCCGCCGCCGCGCCCGCCCACCCAGGTCGCGCGCACCAATGCACCGCAGGTCGGCGGCCTCGGCTGGCCGGTCAGCGGCAGCCTGCTCACCGCCTACGGCGGCAAGTTGCCCGACGGCCGCAGCAGTACCGGCATCCTGATCGGCGCGCCCGCCGGCACCGCGGTGAAAGCCGTTGCCGACGGCACCGTGGTCTTCGCCGAATGGATGACCGGCTACGGCATGCTGCTGATCGTCGACCACGGCAACGGCTACATGAGCCTCTATGCGCACAACGACGGTCTGCTCAAGAGCGTCGGCAATACCGTGCGTCGCGGCGACACCGTCTCCAGTGTCGGCAGTTCCGGCGGCCAGGGCCGCAGCGGTCTGTACTTCGAGCTGCGCCAGAACGGCGCGCCGGTGAATCCGACGACGTGGTTGCAGCGGCGGTGAGTGCGCATAAGGGCTGGCAACTGTCTGGCCAGCTGGAAGCGCCCTCATCCAACCCTTCTCCCGAAGGGAGAGGGACGAAGTCCCCGGCGCTCCAACTGTACGAGCCCCTCTCCCCCCGGGAGAGGGGTTGGGGTGAGGGTGGTCGCTCAAGATGCACCGTCTCTTGGGCCTACGCGGAAAAACCGCGGTAATTCCCCACGGCGCGATCCCACCTCCCCCGAGCTCACCCACACACGCGCACCGCAACACTGCAGCCGGATCCCCTGGAGTCCGGCGCATGCAGTGCACCTCCGCCCAACTTCAGTTCGCGCGCCACCTCCGCCGCGAATCCACCGACGCCGAACGCCTGCTGTGGTTCCACCTGCGCGACCGGCGTCTCGGAGCGAAGTTCAGACGGCAGCAACCCGTCGGCCCTTTCATCGTCGACTTTCTGAGTGTCGAAGCCGCAGTGATCGTCGAAGTTGACAGCTCCCAGCATCAGGAAGCGGTCGATGCGGACCGTACACGCTTCCTGGAACGTCGTAGCTACCGCGTGTTGCGCTTCTGGAATCACGATGTCCTGGTGCGCACGGAGTCTGTGCTCGAAGTCATCCTCGCGCGCGTCGCCCTCACCCCAACCCCTCTCCCGAAGGGAGAGGGGCTCAAGCTGCGTTGAGCGGCCTTTCGTCGGTCAACTGGGTAGGACAGAACGCTTGCGCAGACGCAAGCCCCTGTCCCACCGGGAGAGGGGTTGAGGCGAGGGTCGCCGACCTCAGCACCTTCTGTTCGTGCGACGTCATGCGCGCACCTCCGAACGAGCCGCCATCCACCCCACCCACAGAACTGAACACCCCCGCCCGTCCTTAACGCATTCACGCACCCTGCCCGCATAATCGATCGACACGCGACCGCGCGTGTCGCCCGCCTTATCCCGGAGTCCTGCATGCGCGTGAGTTCACTGACGCTGGCCCTGTCCCTGCTGTTGTCGCCAGCCGCATTCGCGCAGGACCCGTCGCCCGTCGACGCGCCATCCCGGGCGCCGGGCGATGCCTCGGAACCCACGCCGCCCGAGCCGCCTGCCACCGCGCCGGCCGACGCACCGTCGGTGATGGACGACGCCGAAATCCCGGTCGCCGCCAGCGACGACCCCGACGCCATGGAGCAGGCCTCCAACCGCGTGCCGCTGCAGGAGATCCGCCGCTACGTCGGTGTCTTCAACGCGGTGCGCGAGGCCTATGTCGAGCCCGTCGAGGACCGCAAGCTGATGTCCTCGGCGATCCGCGGCCTCTTGCTCGATCTCGATCCGCACAGCGTCTACATGGAAAAGGACACCGCCGCGGCCTTCGACGAAGGCACGGAAGGCGCGTACGACGGCATCGGCGTCGAGGTGATGTACCTGGGCGACGGCAGCATGCGCGTCATCGCACCGATCGACGGCACGCCCGCCGCCAAGGCCGGCATCCGTGCGGGCGACGTCATCGTCAGCGTGGATGGCCGCACGCTCACGCCCTCCGACAACGACGGCCCCGGCCCGTTGCGCGGTGCGCCCGGCACCTCGGTGATGCTCGGCGTGCTGCGCGACGGCGAAACCGCGCCGCTGGAACTCCGCGTCGACCGCGAGACCATCCGCGTCGTCAGCGTCCGCGGGCGCATGCTCGAGCCCGGCTACGGCTACATCCGCCTCAGCCAGTTCCAGGTGGACACCGCAGCCGATTTCAACCGCATCGTCGGTGAACTGAAGGCGCAGAGTGGCGGCGCGCTGCGCGGCCTGGTGATCGACCTGCGCAGCAATCCGGGCGGTCTGCTGACCTCCGCGGTGCAGATCGCCGACGACCTGCTCGACAGCGGCAAGATCGTCAGCACCCGCGGCCGCATCCCGATCAGCGATGCCGAATTCAGCGCCACCCCGGGCGACCTGCTCGACGGCGCGCCGGTGATCGCGCTCGTCGACGTCGGCTCGGCCAGCGCCTCGGAAGTGCTGGCTGGCGCACTGCGCGACAACAACCGCGCCCGCGTCATCGGCAGCCGCACCTTCGGCAAGGGCTCGGTGCAGACCGTGCTGCCGCTCGACAACGGCGATTCGGTCAAGCTCACCACCGCGCGTTATTACACGCCGAGCGGTCGCTCGATCCAGGCCCGCGGTATCGATCCCGACACCGTGCTGCGTCCCGAGAATGCGCCGGCCGACGACGCGCCGCGCGCTGCGACCGTCTACACCGAGGCCAATCTGCCGGGCCATCTGCAGGGCGACGAGGAAGACGGCTCAACCGGCGGCGAAGCGCTGCCCGGCGACGCGCCGATCAATGCCGCCCTGGCCGAACTGAAGAAGCCTTGGGTGCCGACCGCACAGGTCCCGGTGGCGGACACGACGCCGGCCGATGCGCCGGCGACCGCACCGCCGGCCGCCGGGGCGGCGCCTGCCACAGCGCCGGCTCCCGAAGCAGCGCCGGCGTCGACCGGCGATCCCGCGCCCGAGGCAGACCCTGCCACGCCGGCGGACACGACATCGGATGCGGAAGCGCCTGCAGCAGAGCCGGCACCCGACGCCGCCGAGCCGCCCACGCCCTGATCGGGCCGACGTCCTGTGGCCCCGGACTGTTCCGGGGCGCAGCGACGCGATGATCGCCGTCGTCAGCCCGGGCGCATCACCGGCCACGCGCCGCGCGATGGCGGCGCCTGTGCGGCGCGCAGTGCCGCGGCGAACGCTATGGGAACGGGATTTCCACCGCGACAGGTCATCGACCGCGGGATCACACCGCGTCGAACATCGCAGAAATGGTGCGCCTGGAGGGATTCGAACCCCCGACCAATGGCTTCGGAAGCCACTACTCTATCCGGCTGAGCTACAGGCGCATCGTCCACGCCGAGCCGGAACAACGGGCAGGGCGGTCGCGCATTGTAGCGAAAAGTGCGCGTGTGCAGAGCGCTCACACTGGATCCGGGCAGCAGCGTTGTCATACCGGTCGGCGAGCCGAGGCAGGGCGCGGGATCCGCACCGGCCAGTCCGAAGGCACAGCCCTCGCCGCCGTACGCCGGATCAATCTGCGCCGAACAGGTCCCGGGTGTAGACCCGGTCCGCGACATCGCGAAGATCTTCGGTCATCCGGTTGGCCAGAATCAGATCGGCCTGCTGCTTGAACGCGACGAGATCGTCGACGACACGGGAGCGGAAGAAATCCGGCGCGTCGAGGACGGGCTCGTACACGATCACCTCGATGCCCTTGGCCTTGATCCGTTTCATCACGCCCTGGATGGCGGACGCACGGAAGTTGTCGCTGCCGGCCTTCATCACGAGGCGATAAATGCCGACGACCTTCGGATTGCGGCGCACGATGTCGGCGGCGATGAAATCCTTGCGTGTCGTGTTCGCCGACACGATGGCCTGGATCAGGTTCTGCGGCACCGCATCGTAGTTCGCGAGCAGCTGGCGCGAATCCTTCGGCAGGCAGTACCCGCCATAGCCGAACGAGGGATTGTTGTAATGGTCGCCGATCCGTGGATCGAGGCAGACACCTTCGATGATCTGGCGCGTGTCGAGGCCGTGCGTGCAGGCGTAGCTGTCGAGCTCGTTGAAGTACGCCACGCGCATCGCGAGATACGTGTTCGCGAAGAGCTTGATCGCCTCGGCTTCCGTCGATCCGGTGAACAGCACCGGTACGTCGGGACTGCGCGCGCCTTCGCACAGCAGTGCGGCGAATCGTGCGGCGCGTTCCGACTGTTCGCCGACCACGATCCGGCTCGGATACAGGTTGTCGTGCAGAGCGCGACCTTCGCGCAGGAACTCGGGCGAAAAGATGATCCTGTCCGTGCCGAACATCGCGCGCACGCGCATGGTGTAGCCGACGGGCACCGTCGACTTGATGATCATCGTGGCGTGCGGCTCGATCGCCAGCACGTTGGCGATCACCGCTTCGACGGAACGTGTATTGAAGGTGTTGGTCGCCGGGTCGTAGTCGGTCGGCGTGGCGATGACCACGTAGGCCGCCCCGACGAATGCCTCCGCGGGAGTCAGCGTCGCTCTGAAGTCGAGTTCGGGCCGCGCGAGGTAGGTCCGGATTTCCGCGTCGTCGATCGGCGATTCGCGCCGGTTAAGCGCGGCCACCCGCTCGGCATCGATGTCCAGCGCGACCACGGTGTGGTGCTGCGCCAGCAGCAGCGCGTTGGAGAGGCCCACATAGCCGGTGCCGGCGATGGCGATGCGCATGCGCGTGTCCGGCGGGAGCTCGCGGCGATGCTAGTGCGGCAATGTGTCGGCTTCGCGACGCATACCGCAAGGGGACCGCGTGGCATCGGGTGGCCGCGACGCGCTGGTATCCTGCTGCCGCCATGCACGATTACGAACGTTTCGCCGAACCCGCCGTGCCACGCTGGCGCGAGCGCCTGCGGCAGTACTGGGCGCTGGTGCGCGGGGATCGGCCGATCGGCTGGCTGTTGTTGCTGTGGCCGACGTGGTGGGCGTTGTGGATCGCGGCCGAAGGCGTGCCGCCGCTGTGGACGCTGTGCGTGTTCAGTGCCGGTGTCTGGCTGACGCGCTCGGCCGGGTGCGTGATCAACGACTACGCCGACCGCTGGCTGGATCCGCATGTCGAACGCACCAAGGACCGGCCATTGGCCAGCGGCGCGGTGCGGGGGCGCGAGGCGCTGCTGCTGTTCGCGGCGCTGATGCTCGTGGCGTTCGCCCTGGTGCTGACGATGAACCGGTTGACCATCGCGATGAGCGTCGTCGGTGTCCTGCTCGCCGCGAGCTATCCCTATCTCAAGCGCCACACCTATCTGCCGCAGGTGTATCTGGGCCTCGCGTTCGGCTGGGCCATCCCGATGGCGTTCGCGGCCGTGCAGGGCACGGTGCCGCCGATCGGCTGGGTGCTGTTCGTCGCCAACATCTTCTGGACCACCGGCTACGACACCTGGTACGCGATGGTCGACCGCGAGGACGACATCCGCGCCGGTTCGAAGTCGACGGCGATCCTGTTCGGCGATCTGGATCTCGTCGCCCAGGGCGTGCTCTATGCACTCGCATTCGCGGCGCTCGCGCTGGTGGGGCGCGAAGCGGGGCTGGGGCCGAATTACTGGCTCGGCCTTGCGCTCGCCGCACTGCTCGTCATCTGGGAATTCGTGGTCGCCCGCCACCGCGAGCGCGAGGCCTGCTTCCGGGTGTTCCTGCACAACCACTGGGTCGGCATGACGATCTTCGCCGGCATCGCCGCGCACTATGCGCTGCCCCCGGTGACCGCGCTGGCGGGCTGACCGCCAGCGGGCGCGGGGCCGAACCCGGCGTCATCTCACCCGCGCGCAGACCCACGCATCGACACGACCAACGCCCGCGCGCCGCAGCGCCTGCGCGGCGGCGTGCAGCGTGGCGCCGGTGGTCATGACGTCGTCGATCAACACCACGTGCGCGGGCACCTCGGACGGGCATCGCACGGCGAACGCGTGGCGGACGTTGCGCCGCCGCGCCTTCGCATCGAGTCGCGACTGCGGCGCGGTCGGGCGCACCCGGTGCAGCAGGTCGCCGCGCAGCGGCAGCGCATGGTGGCGGGCCAGCAGGCGGGCCAGTTCCAGCGCCTGGTCGTACCCGCGCGCGCGCAGTCGCGCGAGATGCAACGGCACCGGCACCAGGGCCACGGGCCGCGCCGCCGCGACGGTCGCACGCGCGAGGCACGCGCCGAGCAGGGCGCCGGCGGCGAGATCGCGATGGAACTTGAAGCGCGGCAGCAGCCGGTCGACGGGGAACCCGTAATCGAACGCGGCGATCACCGTGTCCAGCGGTGGCGGGCGCCGCAGGCAGGCACCGCAGACCGGGTCGCCTGTCGGCAGCGGTTGCGCGCAGCGTCTGCAGGCGTGCGGCATCCAGGGCAGGGCCGCGGTGCAGGCCGGACACAGGTCCAGGCCGCCCGCGCCCGGCTCGCGGCACACCAGGCATCGCCCGGGAAGGGCGCCGCGCAGCAGGGTCTGGAGCCATCGCCGCCAGGTGCCGTCAACCGCTGGGGCTGGAATCTGGTTGACAGCATCGGGCATGCTTTCCAGACTGCCGGGCTTGTCCCGCCGTCACCGTCGGTAGATCGCCATGTCCGTTGTCAGCCACGCCCGCGAAGCCGCCGGCCAGCCCACTCCTCTTCGTCACGACTGGTCGCGCAGCGAAATCGAAGCGCTGTTCGCGCTGCCGATGCCCGAATTGCTGTTCCGCGCGGCCAGCGTGCATCGCCAGCATTTCGATCCGGCCGAAGTCCAGGTCAGCACGCTGCTGTCCGTGAAGACCGGCGGTTGCCCGGAAGACTGCAGCTACTGCCCGCAGGCGCAGCGCTACCACACCGGTGTAGAGGCGACGAAGCTGATGGAGACCGATGCGGTGCTGGAGAAGGCCCGCCAGGCCAAGGCCGCCGGCGCCACGCGCTTCTGCATGGGCGCCGCCTGGCGATCGCCGAAAGATCGCGATGTGCCGAAGGTCGCGGCGATGATCCGCGAGGTCAAGGCGTTGGGGCTGGAGACCTGCGCCACGCTCGGCATGCTGACCGGCGACCAGGCGCGCGCGCTGAAGGACGCGGGCCTCGACTACTACAACCACAACCTGGACACCGATCCCGAGTTCTACGATTCGATCATCCAGACCCGCGAGATCCAGGACCGCCTGACCACGCTGGAACACGTGCGCGACGCGGGGCTCAAGACCTGCTGCGGCGGCATCGTCGGCATGGGCGAGACCGGGCGCCAGCGCGCCGGACTGCTGCGCACGCTCGCGAATCTGCCCTCGCATCCGGATTCGGTGCCGATCAACCGCCTGGTCCAGGTCGAAGGCACGCCGCTGCACGGCACCGAGGAGATCGATCCGTTCGATTTCGTCCGCACGATCGCGGTCGCGCGCATCCTGATGCCGCGTTCGATGGTGCGCCTGTCGGCCGGTCGTCAGGACATGAGCGACGAGCTGCAGGCGATGTGCTTCCTCGCCGGCGCCAACTCGATCTTCTACGGCGAGCAGCTGCTGACGACCGGTAATCCGGACACCGAGCGCGACATGGCACTGTTCGCGCGCCTGGGCCTGCGGCCGATGCAGGTGCACGTGGATGCCGAGCACCACGATCACCCCGGTACGGCCCACGTCGACATCATCGAGCTGCCGCAGCACCCGCGGAGCTTCGCTGCATGATCCCGTGGTTCGCCTGGGCCTATCTGGTGCTGCTGGCGCTGGTGGGTCTGAGCGGATTCGCGCTGACCGTGCGCGACGGGCAGTCGAAGCTGCTGGCGATCGCGCGGTTGGCCGCGGTCGGCGTGCTGATGTGGGGCGTCGTGCTGTTCTTCCGTGACCGCGGCGCGCATCTGCTGTTCGCCGGGGCGCTGTTCGTCGCGGTGCTGCTGCTCGCGCACAAGAGCGTGTCCGATGCACAGGACGCCGCGCGCATACAGCTCGACCGCTCGGCCCGCATCGGCGTGGCCATCAATGGTCTCGTCGTATTGCCCGCGATCGCGATGGGCGCACTGGCGATCTGGTCCGGCCGTGGCGCCTGAGCGGCCCGATCTGCGCGCGCGGGCAAGGGACGCGTGCGAGGCCCGCACGCAGGCGCAGGCGCGTCGCGTGCGGCGCACGGTCGCGCGCCGCGACGGCGTGCGTTGCGAGGTCGTCGACGGCGCGGGTTCCGGCCGCTGGCTGCTAAATTTCTGCGGCAACGACTATCTCGGTCTGGCCTCGCACTTCCAGGTCTCCGGTGCGCTGCAGGACGCGGCCGCCCTGCACGGTGCCGGCAGCGGCGGCTCGCATCTGGTCAGTGGCCACCACGCCCTGCATGACGCGCTGGAGCGCGAGATCGCCGACTGGCTGCAGGTGCCGGCGGCGTTGCTGTTCGGCAGCGGATTCACCGCGAATCTCGCGGTGCTGCAGGGCCTGCTCGGCGACGGCGACGCCTGCGTGCAGGACCGCTTGAATCACGCCAGCCTGATCGATGCCGCGCGGCTCGCCGGCTGTCGCCTGCGCCGCTATCCGCATGCCGATGCGCAGGGTGCATTGCGCCAGCTGCGCACCCTGCCCGAGGGCGCCGCGATCCTCGCGACCGATGGCGTCTTCAGCATGGACGGCGATGTCGCGCCGCTGCGCGAACTGGCGATCGTTGCGCGCGTGCAGCAGGCGCTGCTGTACGTCGACGACGCGCATGGCGTGGGCGTGCTGGGACCGGACGGGCGCGGCAGTGTCGCCGACGCGCGGCTCGGCATCGACGCGGTGCCGTTGCAGCTGGTCACGCTGGGCAAGGCACTCGGCGGCTGTGGTGCGGTGCTGGCGGGCGATGCCGACCTCATTGGCCATCTCGCCGAGACGGCGCGTCCCTACATCTACACGACCGCGCTGCCGCCCGCGGTGGCGGGCGCCGCGCTGGCCGCCGTGCGGATCGCGCGTCAGGAGCACTGGCGTCGCGAACGGCTGGCCGCCCTGGTGCAGCGCTTCCGCCTGCGCGCGCGGCAGCGCGGCCTCGAGCTGATGCCGTCCGATACGCCGATCCAGCCGCTGCGCTGCGGCGACAACGTCACGGCGCTGGCGATGTCGCGCGCACTGGACGCGGCGGGTTTCTGGGTTGCCGCCATCCGCCCGCCGACCGTGCCCGAGGGCCAGGCGCGCCTGCGTGTGACGCTCAGCGCTGCGCATGCCGACCACGATGTCGATGCACTCGTCGATGCACTGGCCGCTGCGCGCGATGTCCATGCGCCCGGCGCCCATGCGCTGCACACCGACACTGCCGCAGCCGTCCCCACGCCATGACCGATCCGCAGCACGACGCCCGCCGCGCCCTGCTCGCGGTCGGGATCGCACTCGCCTCCGCGTTGTTCTTCACCCTGACCTACGTGCTGAATCGCGCGAGCGCGAGCGGCGGTGGGCACTGGGCCTGGACGGCGTGCCTGCGCTACTTCATCACCCTGCCGCTGCTGCTGCCATTGATGCCCTTCCAGGGCGGAGCGGGGCCGGTGCTGCGCGCGATCGCCGCACATCCCTGGGCGTGGCTGCGCTGCAGTGCGATCGGCTTCCTGCTGTTCTATTGCGCGCTGTCGTTCGCGGCATCGAGCGGGCCAGCGTGGCTGGTCGCCGGCAGTTTCCAGTTCACGGTGATCGCCGGCATGTTGTGCGCGCCGTTGCTGTACCGCGATGCGCGCCGGCGCGTACCACCCGCCGCGCTGGGCATCGCCGCAGCCATCCTCGTGGGCGTGCTGCTGATGCAGTTCGGCCACGGTGGGCCTAGTCTCGATCGCGTGGGGTGGATCGCGCTGCTGTGCGTGCTGACCGCGGCGGTCGCGTATCCGCTCGGCAATCGCCTGCTGCTGCTGCACCTGGAGCGCACCGGCGAAGACCTCAATGCGACCCAACGTGTGTTCGGACTCACGCTCGCCAGCCAGCCGTTGTGGCTGCTGGTCGCAGCGTTCGCGTACGCCGAGGCCGGCACCCCGGCGATGCCCCAGGTGTGGCTGGTGGCCGGCGTGGCGCTGAGCGCGGGCGTGATCGCGACCATCCTGTTCTTCCAGGCCACCGGCATGGTTCGCAATCACCCCGCTGCGCTGGGCGCCGCCGAAGCGATGCAGGCGGCCGAGCTGCTGTTCGCGGCATTGCTCGGGGCGCTGTTCCTGCAGGAGGCGTGGCCGCAGGGCCGCGCGTTGATCGGTGCGGTCGTGGTGACGCTCGGCATCGTGGCGTTCGCGATCGCCGTTGCACGCCCCGCGGCCGGTAGCGCGCGTCGTACACAAGCCTTGCGTGGAGACAAGGGCGCATGAACACATTGGACAATCCGCACGGCCTGCACATCGAAGTGACGGGCGAGGGCGCGCCTCTGGTGCTGCTGCATGGCTGGGCGATGCACGGCGGCGTGTTCGCACCGTTGGTCGAACGCCTGCGCGCGCAGCGCACGCTGTACCTGGTCGACCTGCCGGGCCACGGACTGAGCCGCGACAGCACCTTGCCGCTGGCGATCGATCCCGTCGTCGATGCGCTGGTCGATGTCCTGCCGACCGCGCCGTGGCTCGGCTGGTCGCTCGGTGGCCTGATGGCATTGCAGGCCGCAGCGCTGCATCCCGATCGCGTACCCGCGCTGGTCATGCTGTGCGCCAGCCCGCGTTTCGTACGCGGCAGCGACTGGACGCATGGGATGTCGCCGGAGATCTTCCGCGATTTCGCGAAAGGCCTGCGCAGCGATTACCGCGGCACGCTGGACCGCTTCATCGCGCTGGAAGCCTTCGGCTCCGATGATGCGCGCGGTGAATTGCGCGCGCTCCGCGCGGAAGTGTTCGCGCGCGGCGAGCCGGCTGCGCACGTGCTGGCCGATGGTCTGGGGCTGCTGGAGACATCCGATCTGCGCGCGCACCTGCCGGCGCTGTCGGTCCCCAGTCTGTGGATGTCCGGCCGTCGTGACAGGCTCGTCGATCCGCGTGCGATGGAGGCCGCGGCCGCGCGCGTGCCCGGCGCCGTCGCCCACACCGTGGCGCACGCCGGCCACGCGCCATTCCTGACCCACGCCGACGCGGTCGCCGCGCGGCTGCTCGAGTTCCTCAACGCACCATGAAACCGATCTTCGATCCCCGCCAGGTCCGCCGCGCGTTCTCGCGCGCATCGACGAGCTACGCCGGCGCCGCCGCCCTGCAGCGCGGCGTGGAAGCGCAGCTGCTCGAATCGCTGGAGTATCTCGACGACCGCGTGCCGGGCGTCGTGCTCGATGTCGGCAGTGGCCCGGCGCATGCAGCGCTCGCCATGCGGCAGCGCTGGCCGAAGTCGCGCATTGTCGCAGTCGATCTCTCGCTGTCGATGCTGCAGCAGGCGCCGGTACGCACCGGTTGGCGCGATCGTCTCGGCCTGCAGAAGCCGGTCGATCGCGTGTGCGCCGATCTGCGCTTGCTCCCCTTTGCCGACAACAGCGTCGACGTGCTGTTCTCCAATCTGTGCCTGCAGTGGGTCGAGGATCTGCCGGCCGCGTTCGCGGGCTTCCGCCGCGTGCTCAAGCCCGATGGCTTGCTGCTGGTGTCGACTTTCGGTCCGCAGACGCTGATCGAACTGCGCGAATCCTTCGGCGTCGCCGACGCTATCGCGCACGTCAGCCCGTTCGCCTCGATCGCCGAGTTCGGCGATGCGCTGATGCGCGCCGGCTTCCGCAATCCGGTGCTCGACCGCGATGTCGCCGTGCACTGGCATCCGGACATGACCGCACTGATGCGCGAGCAACGCGCGATCGGCGCGACCAATGCACGCGCCGATCGCCGGCGCGCACTCACCGGTCGCACGCGCTTCGCCGCCGCTGCCGCGCACTACGAGCAGTTCCGCACGCCCGAAGGCCTCCCGGCCAGCTGGGAATGGATCACCGCGATGGCCTGGTCACCACCGCACGGCGCACCGATCCGCGAAGGCGCGGAAGAGCTGGCGCGCTTCGATGCGGGCTCGATTCCGGTGCGGCGCCGCAAGACGGATTGAACACAGCGGCGGCGATCGCCCCTGCACATAGGCAATCCCGTCGATCGGTGACGTCAGTCCGCCTGGAAGCCGAGCATCGCCGAGATCTCGCGTGAGGTTCGCAGCAGGGATTCAACGTGCTGCGGATCGGGCGATGCCGGCAGGTAATGGATCGAGCCGACGATCGCGAGCGTGCCGAACAGCGAACCGTCGGCCTGCAACAGGGGCGCGGCGAGGGCGTTGATGCCGGTGAACAACTGCTCGGGTGCATCGGACCAGCCGCGTGCGCGGACGGTGTCGATCTCCACGCGCAGTGCGTTCGCATCGGTGATCGACAGCGGCGTGCTCTGCGGCAGCGGCGCGGACAGGAAGCCGTCGCGCACGTCGTCAGGACCGAATGCCAGCACCACCTTGCCCTGGGCGCTGGTGTTGTGCGGAAAGCGGCTGCCGGGTCGCAGCGTAATCTCGATCGGCGAGGTGCCGCGCAGGAAGTCGATGACGATCACCGAGTCGTCGGCGTACGACGCGATCACGATCGTCTGTCCGACCTCGTCGCGCAGGCGTTGCAGCGCCGGCTTGGCGAGCGTCATCAGATCGAAGCGGCCCACGCACGCGCGGCCCAGCAGGTACAGCTGCCAGCCGACCCGGTAGTGGTTGCTGGTCGCGTCCTGGGTCACGTAGCCGTGTTCGCGCAGTGCGCTCAGATGTCTGTGCGCGCGTGCCTTCGGCATGCCCAGCAGGTTGGACAGCTGGGTCACGCCCAGGCCCTGCGGCGCGTTGGCCAGCGCCTCGATGACTTTCAGCGAGACGACGGCGGTCGGAAGGGCGGCATCGCCGAGATCGGCGGCTGGGTCAGCGTTCTGCATGAGGCGGTGGCGTGGCTCTGGGAGTCGATCGCGCGACGTGCGCCGTCGGAGGTTAACCCGCGCGCCTTCAGGCAGGGAGGTCGATGTCGCGCTCGGCGAATACGCGATACGTCTGCACCTTCGGCGCGTCCGCGTCTTCGGGGCGCACGTAGCGGATCGAGCTGCGGCTCCGCACGGCGCGCGGCAGCAGGAAGCAGCGCACGAAGTGCGTCGACGTGCGTTCGGTGGTCGGCGCGAGCACTGGTGCAGGTCCGAGCTCGAACCAGGCCTCGCCCGGTGCGTGCGTGTGTCGCTTGCCCTGGGTTTCGATCGAGATCTCGCCGCTCGCACAGATGCGGATGCCCGGGCCCTGATGCACGTGGGTCAGCGCGACGCCACCGGGCGGAAAGCCGACTTCGTCGCAGCGCATCAACCAATCGAAACGTGGATCGAGTTCGATCTCCGCTTCCAGTTTCAGTGTGGTCGACGTGGAAGGCGCCGACAGCAAGGCGTGATCTGCGGGCGTCGATGCGGCCGTCAGCTCCCAGCGCCAGATCCGCGCTTCACTGCGCTCGGCGATCAGCGTCGTGCTGTCCTGCGAGACGCGTGCCGTCCCGGTGGTCAACCACTGGCCATCGTCTGGACCTTCCACCATCAGACCGCCATCCACCACGTACAGCGCACGCGGCGTCGCGGGCAGATAGACCGGTGGACAGCCGTCGGGCAACAGGTCTTCGTAGAGACGCAGGGTCAGCGCGCGCATGCAACAACTCCTTGTGGGCCACATATCGTATCGATAGTCGATACGATATGAATGATGTGGATCATTGATCGAGACTTATTGTATATTGATACACGAGTATCGATCAACGATACAAATGTGACACACCCGTCATGCAGGCGCGGACCTGCTGCCAACTCGCTCGGGAGGGCGTGCGATGTCTCAAGACAACAGTGCGGAGATGGGAAGCAACGCCCACGGCGGGCGTTGGTGGAAGGGCGCCAGCAAACAGCAGTGGCGCGCGTTCAATTCGGCCTATCTCGGCTGGATGCTCGACATCATGGATCTGATGTTGTTCGCGATGGTCATCAAGTACGTGATCGTCGACCTGGGCATGGACAAGTCCTCGGCCGGCCTGGTGATGTCGGCGACGTTGATGGCGACGGCCGCGGGCGGTCTGGTGTTCGGCTTCCTCGCCGACCGTCTCGGACGCGCGCGTTCGATGATGCTCAGCATCATCTGTTACTCGGTGGGCACCGCGCTGTGCGGTCTGGCCGACACGCTCGGCCAGCTGATGCTGTTCCGGGTCATCGTCGGCCTCGGTGTCGGCGGCGAATGGTCGGCGGGTTCGGCGCTGGTCAGCGAAACCTGGCCGGCGAAGCATCGCGGCAAGGTCATGGCCAGGGTACAGAGCGCATTCGCGGCCGGCTACGCGGCCGCCGCGGTGGTCGCGGCACTGGTGATTCCGGTGGCCGGCTGGCGCTGGGTGTTCGCAGTCGGTCTGCTGCCGGCGCTGCTGGCGTTCTACGTGCGCCGCCACGTCAAGGAGCCGGAGATATGGCTGAGCCAGACCAGGCGGCTGACGTTCGGCGAAACGGTGCGCGAGCTGTTCGGCGGCCCCTACGCGCGCAACACCTGGATCGGTCTGGCATTCACCACCGCGGCGATGTGCGGCTACTGGGGACTGTTCACCTGGATCCCGACGTATCTGGCCACGCCGGTCGCCGAAGGCGGCCCCGGTCTGGATCTGGTCAAGTCGACGATCTGGATCGTGATCATGCAGGTCGGCGCCGCGGCGGGCTTCATCACCTTCGGTTACATCGCCGACCGCATCGGTCGCAAGAAGGCGTTCCTGCTGTTCTTCCTCGCCTCGGCCGTCGTCGTGCCGGTCTTCGCGACCATCCGCTCTCCCGACATGCTGATGGTGTTCGGCGTGGTCGTCGCCTACTTCGGTACCGGCTTCTACAGCGGCTTCGCACCGACATTCGCCGAGCTGTTCCCGACGACCATCCGCGCCACCGCGCAGGGCTTCGTCTACAACGGCGGCCGCGCGATCGCCGCCATCGCGCCGTTCCTCATCGGCTTCATTTCCACGCGCTACGGCGTCACCAGCGGACTGGTGACGACGGCCGCGTTCTTCGCGCTGGCCGGCCTGATCGTCTGGGTGTTCCTGCCCGAGACCAAGGGCCAAGAGCTCGCCTGACCCGACACCGATTGGAGAACCCCATGCCCGTCATCCAGATCACCGTGGTCGAAGGCCGCGATTCCGAACGCGTCGAAGCCTGCATCCGCGAGGTCGCGCGCGTCGTCAGCGAGACCCTCGACGCGCCGCTGCCGTCGATCCGCGTCATGGTTCACGAAGTGCCGGCGAACCGCTTCGCCGTCGGCACACGGCTCAAGAGCGATCCGGCGCCGGAGAGTGCGGCATGAGTGTGGCGATCTCGACGCACGCCGATGCCCTGCACGCGGCGCTGCGCAGCGGCCAGCCGATCGATCCGCTGACCGGTCGCGTCGACGGACTCGATCTCGCCGGCGCCTACGCGATCGCGCAGGCCGGCATCGCCCACCGGCTCGCCGAGGGCGAGACCGTCGTGGGTCGCAAGATCGGTCTGACCAGCGTCGCCGTGCAGCGGATGCTCGGCGTCGACCAGCCCGACTTCGGCGTGCTGACCGATCGCATGGACCATTCGCGCACTGGCGCCATTCCCGTCGACGGCATGATCGCGCCGCGTGCGGAAGGCGAGATCGCATTCCATCTCAAGCGCGACCTCGCCGGTCCGGGCATCACGCTGCACGACGTGCTGCTGGCGACCGAGTCGGTGTCGGCGTGTTTCGAGATCGTCGACTCGCGGATCCGCGACTGGAAGATCGGCATTCTCGACACCGTCGCCGACAACGCATCCGCCGCGGCTTTCGTCACCGGTAACGCGCGCGTGTCACCGATCGGACTCGATCTGGGGACCTGCGGCATGGCGCTGGAGAAGAACGGCGCGCTGCTCTCGACCGGCGCCGGCGCCGCCGCGCTCGGCTCGCCATTGAACTGCGTGGTGTGGCTGGCGAACCAGCTGGGCCGGCTGGGCAGTGGCCTCAAAGCCGGCGACACGATCCTTTCCGGCGCACTCGTGCCGCTGACGCCGGTCGTCCGCGGCGATCACCTGCGTCTGCGCGTCGGTGGCATCGGCGCCGTGGACCTGCACTTCGTCTGACGCGCATCGATCGCGCTTTCTTCGGGCGCCGTCGCGCGTCCGGATCCTTCATCGTTTCGAGGAGTCACACATGCCCGTCAAGGCAGCCGTCATCGGTTCCGGCAACATCGGCACCGATCTGATGATCAAGATCCTGCGCCACGGCCAGGCCCTGTCCATGGGCCCGATGGTGGGCATCGATCCGGAGTCCGACGGCCTCGCGCGTGCCCGCGCGATGGGCGTCGAGACCTGCGATGCCGGCGTGTACGGACTGACGATGTCGCCCGCGTTCGACGACGTGCAGATCGTGTTCGATGCGACCTCCGCCGCGGCCCACGTCCACAACGACGCCGTGCTGCGCGCATCGCGGCCGGACATCCGCGTCGTCGACCTGACACCGGCAGCAATCGGCCCCTACTGCGTGCCGTCGGTGAATCTCGATGCGCACCTCGACGCCGGCAACGTCAACATGGTGACCTGCGGCGGGCAAGCGACGATTCCGATCGTCGCTGCGGTCGCGAGCGTCGCCACCGTGCATTACGCGGAAATCGTCGCGTCGATCTCGAGCCGTTCGGCCGGCCCGGGCACGCGCGCGAACATCGACGAATTCACCGAAACCACCTCGCGCGCGATCGAAGCGGTCGGAGGTGCGCGCAAGGGCAAGGCGATCATCGTGCTCAATCCGGCCGAGCCGCCGCTGCTGATGCGCGACACGGTCTACGTGCTGTCCGACGACGTGGACACCGCGCGCGTCGAAGCGGCGATCGAAGCGATGGTGGCGCGCGTTGCGCGTGATGTGCCGGGCTATCGCCTGAAGCAGACGGTGCAGTTCGAGCGCATCGAACAGCCGGTCAACGTGCCGGGACTCGGGCCCGTGACGTGCCTCAAGACGTCGGTGTTTCTCGAAGTCGAAGGCGCCGCGCATTACCTGCCGGCCTACGCCGGCAACCTCGACATCATGACCTCGGCCGCGCTCGCGACCGGCGAACGCATCGCCGCGCAGCTGCAGGCCGCATCTCAGGAGACGCCGGCATGATCGACAAGACGCTCTACATCTCGGACGTCACCCTGCGCGATGGCTCGCACGCCGTGCGCCACCAGTACACGGTCGCCCAGATGCGGCAGATCGCGGCCGCGCTCGACAGCGCCGGGGTGGATTCCATCGAAGTCGCGCATGGCGATGGCCTGCAGGGCGCGTCGTTCAATTACGGCTTCGGCGCGCATTCCGATCTCGAATGGATCGAGGCCGTCGCCGAGACCGTGCAGCACGCCCGGGTCGCGACGCTGCTGCTGCCCGGTATCGGCACCGTGCACGACCTGAAGGACGCTTACGCCGCCGGCGCACGCGTGGTGCGCGTGGCGACGCACTGCACCGAGGCCGACGTGTCGCGCCAGCACATCGAAGCGGCGAATGCGCTGGGCATGGACGCCGTGGGCTTCCTGATGATGAGCCACATGGCCGAGCCGGCGGCGCTCGCCGCGCAGGCGAAGAAAATGGAGTCCTACGGCGCGTCGTGCGTGTACGTGGTCGACTCCGGCGGCGCGATGGGCATGACCCAGATCCGCGAACGCTTCCGCGCGTTCAAGGACGTGCTGGACAGTGCCACGCAGACCGGCATGCACGCCCATCACAACCTGTCGCTGGGCGTGGCGAATTCGATCGTCGCCGTGGAGGAAGGCTGCGACCGCATCGACGCCAGCCTCGCCGGCATGGGCGCTGGCGCGGGCAACGCACCCTTGGAAGTGTTCATCGCCGCCGCCTCGAAGCTCGGCTGGCAGCACGGCTGCGATCTGTATGCGCTGATGGACGCCGCCGACGACATCGTGCGTCCGCTGCAGGAACGTCCGGTGCGCGTCGATCGCGAAACCCTGGCGCTCGGCTATGCCGGCGTCTATTCGAGTTTCCTGCGGCATGCGGAATCCGCGGCGCAGCGCTTCGGCATCAGCGCCGTCGACATCCTGGTCGAGCTCGGCAAGCGACGCATGGTCGGCGGGCAGGAGGACATGATCGTCGACGTCGCCCTGGACGTGGCGCGCGCACGTGGCACGGCGGCCGCGCAGCCGGAGGTGACAGCATGAGCCTGTTACCCGCCACCATCGAAGAGATCGCCACGTTGCTGCATGACGCCGAGCGCGACGTGCGCGATGTGGTGAAGGTCACCGACGCGCAGCCGGATCTCGACACCGAAGCGGCCTACCGCGTGCAGGACGCGTTGCGCGCCCTCAAGCTCGCGCGCGGCGTGCGACTGGTCGGCATGAAGATGGGCCTGACGTCCTTTGCCAAGATGGAACAGATGGGCGTCGACACGCCGATCTACGGCTTTCTCGGCAGCGACAACGCGGTCGACGACGGCGCGGCGGTCGAGACCGCGGCGCTGATCCATCCCAAGGTCGAAGCCGAGATCGCCTTCGTCATGCGCGACGCCCTGCAGGGCCCGGACTGCACGGTCGAGCAGGTGCTCGCGGCCACCGCTTGCCTGCTCCCGGCCATCGAAGTCATCGATTCGCGCTACGAGAATTTCCGATTCGATCTGCCGAGCGTCATCGCCGACAACACCTCTGCGTCGCGTTACGTGATCGGCTCGAAGGCCGCGACTGTCGACGGCCGCGATCTGGAATCGATCGGCGTCGTGCTCGAGAAGAATGGCCAGGTGGTCGAGGTCGGCGCGGGCGCCGCGGTGCTCGGCAATCCCGCGCGCGCGGTCGCGATGCTGGTCGACATGTTGCATGCGCGCGGCCAGTCGCTGCCCGCCGGCAGCGTGGTGTTGTCGGGCGCGATCACGGCCGCAGTCGCGGTCGAGGGCGGCGACCACGTCCAGGTCCGCATCGACGGCCTCGGTTCGACCGGACTGCGCTTCGTCTGAATCCACGACACACGTTCCGTCCGGCGCCATTCCGGCGCCGGCTGTCGCCCTGGGAGGGGAGCTTCATGTTGAGATCGAACCGGAAGGGCGCGCGCCTGTCGCTCGCCCTGGCCCTCGCGGCCGCCTGCGCTGCGCCGGCTGCGGCGCAGGACATTGACGTCGCCGCGGTCGAAGCGCGTCTGGGCCAGATGGAGCAGGAGATGCGCGAGTTGCGCGCGCTGCTTGAAGCGCATGGCGGCACGGCCGTGTCGCCTGCCGTCGCGCAGTCGTCGGCGCCTGTTGCCACGACGCCCGCCACCGCGTCCGCCCCCGTGGCTGCAGCGCCGACGCAGAAGACTGTGGCGATGCCGGGCGCGGCGCCCGGCACGACCTTCTCCTTCGGCGGCTTCATCAAGCTCGATGCGATGACCACGAGCACCAGTGACGGCAAGATCGCCGACGGCTCGGCCGGTCGCCTGTTCTACTTCCCCGGCGCCACGCCGGTGGCGGCGGACGGACAGGGCGAGCGCAGCACCTACAGCGACATCCATGCGCAGTTCTCGCGCTTCGCGTTCAGCGCCGACACGCGGACCGACAGCGGCAACACCCTCAAGGCCTATATCGAGGCCGACATGTACGGCGGCGGCAGCAACGCGCTGGCCGGCAACGAGACCATCACCAACACCTATGCGCTGACGCTGCGGCAGGCCTACGTCAGCTACAACGGCTGGCTCGCGGGCCAGACCTGGTCGAACTTCCAGGACGTGGCGGCGTTGCCCGATACCGTCGACTTCACCGGCCCCTCCGAAGGCACGGTGTTCAGCCGCCAGGCGCAGGTGCGTTACACGCGCGGACCGTGGTCGGTCTCGGTGGAAAATCCCCAGACGACGGTGACGCCTTACCTGTCGCAGGCCGCGCGCTTCAACAGCGGCGACAACCGCGCGCCTGACGTGACCGCGCGCTGGATCACCCGCGGCGACTGGGGACACTTCACTGTCGCGGGCCTTGCGCGCAGCTTCCGCAATGGCGATGCGACCGCGTCGGGCGCGGCGCTCAGTGTCTCCGGCCGCTTCAACCTCGGTGCCAATGACGACATCCGCTACATGGTCAGCGGTGGCGACGGTATCGGCCGCTATCTTGGCTTCGCCCTCGGCACCGACACGGTGCTCGATGCGGACGGCGGACTGCACAGCCAGAGCGGCTACGGCGGATTCGCCGCGTGGCGGCATGCGTTCAATGCGAAGCTGCGCGGCAACGTCGTCTACTCGATCGCCTCGCTCGACAACGATGCACTGCTCACCGGCGGCTTCGTCACCGAACGCGCGCAATCGTTCCGCGTGAACATGATCTATTCGCCGGCGCCGAAGCTCGACATCGGCGGTGAGATCAGCTGGGCCGACCGCCGCCTGGAGAACGGCCTCGAAGGCGATCTGCAGCGCGTGCATACGCACGTGAAATACAACTTTTGACTGACAGGCCTGCAGCGCGCCGTGCATCCCAGGTGGTGCACGGCGTCGTGTGCTTTGCCTGTGTGACTGTTACAGCCGCAGGCTGAGCGACAGGAACGCGCTGCGCCCCGGCGCCGGTGAGAACATCGGCTGTGCCTCGTCCTGGAAGAAGCTGTCGTACCACGCGTAGACGTATTCGCGATCCGTGAGGTTCCGGACCTGCAGGTCGAGGCGCAGGCGCGGCGTGATCTGGTACTTCGCGCTGAGATCGAGCACCGCGAACTGGCCGAACTTCCCGGTCTCGTTGCGCTCCTCCAGATAGTAGTCACCCTGCGCGCGTGCCTGCAGGCCGAATGCGAGTGCGTCGCTCGCCCGGTAGTCCACGCCGAGATTGCTGATGGTGCGCGGGGTCGCCGCGACCTCGTTGCCTTCGATCGACAGTCCCGGCGCGCGGCCATCGCGTTCGATCTTCGCTTCCTGGTAGGCGTGCGATGCCCGCACCGTCCAGCGTTCGCCCAGCTGCGCATCGATCTGCGCGTCCACGCCGCGGCGGCGGGTCTTGCCCAGCACCACGGTCGTGCCGGTGGCCGGCATGTTGGAGACCTCGTTCTCCGCATCCTGCTGCCACACCGCGATGCGGGCCTGGCTGCCGGTGAACGGGCGGAAACGCAGGCCGGCTTCCATGCCGGTGTTGGTCGAGGGCCGGATCGCCGCCTGTCCCGGCGTCAGATACGCGGGCGGCGTGGACCCGGTCAGCACCTGGAAGGTGCGGCCCCAGTTCGCGTAGATGTTGGTCTCGGGCGACAGCGCATGGACCACGCTGAGCTTGGGCTGGCCGATGGTGCCGTAGTCCTGCAGCGGCGCGCGCACGCCGCCCGGCAGTTGCGTCGTGCCGGCGAACCGGTCGACGCGGTAGGCGGGCACGATCTTCAGCGCATCGACCGGTTGCCAGATTGCCTGCACGTACGCGCCGGTGTTGTCGAAACTGTGGCGGTCGTCGTTCTGCACGCGCGCCGGCGGCGCTTCGAAATCGGTCGGCTCGGCGTAGTTGAAGCGCAGGCGCGTGTAGCGGTTGCGCTGCTGCTCGTGGTTGGCGCCGCCTTCGAGTGTGAGGGTGTCGCTGGCGACCCAGGTCAGCGTGGTGAGCAGGCCGGTCTGCGCCTCGTCCCAGATGCGACGCTGCCGCGGCGCGTTGCCGGTGGGCGGATCGCTGAAGGTGACGCGGCGATCGTCCTCGTAGCGGTTGTCGTAGAGCTTGCTGCCGAACACGAGGTTCTCGGCGAGCTTGAGATCCATGTGCAGGCCGATCTGGCGCATCTCGCGATCGTCGCCGTCGTTGGCATTGCGGCGCTCGGAACCGCGCCGGTTCGCCGCGAGTTCGTCAGCGGTCATGAAGCCGGGTTCCTCGGCGTGCTGCTTGTAGGCGCGCGCGGTCAGGCCGATGCGCATGCCGTCGTCGAGGTCGCCATAGAACCACTTGCCGCCCAGCGAATATTTCTCCGATGCATCGTGGTCGCGATACCCGTCGGAGGCCTGCGTGCCGATGAAGTAGTTCTGTGCGAAACCGCCATGCTCCCGACCCACCGCGATCTGTGCTTCGCGCGTGTCGAAGCTGCCGTAGGCCAGTCGCGCATCGGTGTACTCGCCGCCCTGGCGGGTGCCGAAGTTGATGTTGCCGCCGATGTTGTGCAGGCCGTAGCGCGGATCGTTGGTGCCGCGCACGACTTCGATGTAGTCGATTTCCAGCGGGAACAGCATGTCGATGAAGCGCTGGTTGCCACTGTTGACGTTGCTGGGGATGCCATCGATCAGCGTCTTGATCGCGTTGAGGTAGCCCTCGCCGTTGAAGGCGCGGAAGCTCACCTTGCCGGACTCCGCGCCCTGCCGCGTCTCCGTCAGCTGCATGCCGGGCATCTGCCCGAGCAGCTCCCAGCTCTGCGTCACCGTCTTGTCCTCGATCTGCTCGGCGCCGAGCACATCCACCGAGGTCAGCACCTCGTGCGCGGTCAGCTGGCCGCGCGCCTGTTGCACCTGCACCGTGCCCATCGTCGTGGTGGCGCCCTGGGACTGCGCTTGGGCGAGCGGCGCGGCCAGGGTCGCGACGGTGGCGAGGATCGCGACGGTGAGGGGGCAACGCTTCATGACGGACCGGGCCTGCTGAACGGGGCCGGCACTCTATCATGTAATAACATTACATTTAGCGCGTTCAGAGTGTTTCGGCACCGCGTGCGTACGCGAGCTCGCAGCGCTAGTCACAACGGCACACGTCGCCGGTAGGGTCGCGTTACCGGCGGTTCCACGCCGGTCGGGTATGCTGCAACGCAACATCAAGCCCGCCGATCCGTGTCCGCCATCCACGCCAAGCCGTCCCAACCCGATCCGCACGACGCCGCCGAGGCCGCCGCTGCGATCGCCGTCGCCGCGCCCGAAGCCTCGCCGCAGCGGCATACGCTGATCGAGGACGTGCAGGGCCTGGTGCTTGCCAGCCTGGTCGGCGCGCTGGGGATGTCGATCCTCGCGACGGGCGGCCTGCTGGTCGGCGGCATCGCCGGCGTCTCGCTGCTGGTGCACTACGCGAGCGGCTGGAACTTCGGCCTGCTGTTCGTGCTGATCAACCTGCCGTTCTACTGGATCGCGGTGCGGCGCATGGGCTGGGAGTTCACCCTCAAGACCTTTCTCGCGGTCGGTGTGACGGGTTTCGTCGCCGACGCGATTCCGCGCTGGGCGCCGTTCGAATCGATGCATCCGGCGTTCTCGGCGATCTTCGGCGGCGCGCTGGTCGGCATGGGCATCCTGTCCTTCATCCGTCACCGCGCGAGCCTCGGTGGCGTGGGCATCGTGGTGGTCTGGCTGCAGCGCAGTCGCGGCTGGAGCGCCGGCAAGCTGCAGATGGGCTTCGACAGCATTCTGATGCTGGTCGCGCTTGCGATCGTGCCGCCGGCGCAGGTGCTCTACTCCGCGCTCGGCGTGCTGGTGCTCAATCTCGTGCTGCTGTTCAACCACAGGCCCGGGCGCTACATGGGCGCGTGAGCCCGCTGCGCGCAACCTTGCAAGGGCTCGACGCAGAAGATGCCAGTGCGTCCCGCCCCGGCGCCGCGCCCCTGGATATTCAGGCGTTCGCGCCTAGACTCGGCAGCATCGACCCTGCCGGTCCACGGATGCCCTGCGATGCGCCGATTCGTCACGCCCGCCCTGCTGTGTCTCGCACTCGCCGCGCCGGGCCTGGCGTCCGCGCAGCAGTACGAGATCGATCTTTCTCGACTCGACCCCGCCGCCGTGCTCTCCACCGGGGGCGACGTCCTGCGCCGCGCATCGGGACAGTCGGTCGACGACCTGTTCCAGGCGGTACTGCACGCGTCGCGCGAGCCGAAGGAATCGCGCGCGCTGTGCGCATTGTTCGAACCCGACGCGCGGCGTGACCTCGCCGCATTCCAGCGCACCGTGGACACGCTGGGCCCCGCGAGCCGCAACCGCTTCGCCAACGCCTTCACCAACGTCGCCATGAGCGGCCTGCAGGGTCAGCCGCAGCCCTACGATCCCGCGGTCGCGCAACAGGTCCTGCGCTCCGCGGCCATCACCGCCACGCTGCTGCACGACGGTTTCATGCTCGGCCTGACCGCCACCGGCACGGACGACGCAAGCCGCCAGGCCCGTTGCCGTTCGTTCCGGCAGGTCGTCGACGTGCTCAAGGACCAGCCGCAGCCGCAGCGCGTGCTGGCGACGCGCTGGCTGCTCAACGAGGGCCTGACGCTGGTCGCCGATGGACAGTCGCCGCCGGGATGAGTCGCCGCGTCAGGTGTCCGCTCGACTGCGGGCACCGCGTCGGGCTCAGCCGACCTGCGCCAGCCAGGCCTCGAGGTTGTAGTAGTTGCTGACGCGCGCGATGCGGCCGTCGCGGATGTCGAAGAACGCACCGCCCGGCAGCACGTAACGCTGCCCGGTCGCCGCCGGCAGGCCGGCATCATCGGCCACATATTCGCCATGTACCACGTATTCGGCGGCGGCCCGCGTCCCGTCGGACGACGCCAGCACGACGATGTCGTCCAGCCGTTCGCGATAGGACGCATCCATGCGGCGCATGAACGCGACGAACGCTTCGCGCCCGGTTTCGCGTGCGCCCTGGTTGAGGTCGTGCGCCACGTCGTCGGTCAACAGCGCGAGCATCGTCGCGCGGTCGCCGGCGTTGAATGCGGCGTAGTAGTCGTGCACCAGCTGCAGGGTGGTCTCGTGCGTCAACGCAAGGTCTCCTGGGCCGCGTCCCACAGGTCGCGATGGAAGAAGTACACCTCGCGCAGCAGGAACTCGCGCTGGGTACGGAACGTGCGGAAGCGGGTGGACGGCGTCGGCGAGCCCAGTGCGTCGATGCCCAGCCGTTCGCTGGCGCGCAATGCACGGGCCATGTGCAGCGGATCGCTGACGATGATCACGCGGTGCAGGCCGTGGTCCTGCAGCAGGCGCCGGGTTTCGACGAGATTTTCCTGCGTCGTGCGCGAGCGCGACTCGATCAGGATCGCGGACTCGGGAATGTCGCGCCGCAATGCATAGCGCCGCGCGACCTGCGATTCGGAGAAGCGCGCCTTCGCGCCGCCGTAGCCACCGGTGAAGATCAGCGTCTTCGCGTGGCCGGCGCGGTAGAGATCGAGACCGTGATCGATGCGCGCCTCGAACACCGGCGAAGGTTGCGCGTCGTAGGCGGCCGCGCCGAGGACCACGATGGCGTCCGCCGGGCCGGCCTCGTCGCGATTGCCGACGTGGACGATCCACGCCGCCACGCCCAGCAGCCAGATCGCCAGCAACAGCACCAGCCAGACCACCAGGCGGAAGAAACGCCGCACCGGCTGGCGTTTGCGTGTCATGGAAGCCATGCGTCCGTCACGCCAGCCACGGCAGGCGGTCGGGATCGACGTTGCCGCCGCTGAGCACCAGGCCCACGCGCAGACCGGCGAAGCGCGAGCGGTTGGCAAGCACGGCGGCCAGCGTGATCGCCGACGACGGCTCGACCAGCTGCTTGGTGTGCACCGCGATCCGCCGCATCGCCGCGACCGTGTCGGCATCGTCCACCGCGATCACCTCGACCGGCGTGCCGTCGCTGCTGCGGTGGGCGTGCAGGATCTCGAAGTTGGGCGCGCCGAGCAGGCCACGCAATCCATCGCAGACGGTCTCCGGCTCGAGATCGTCGACGCGCGCGCCGGCCTGCAGCGAGCGCAACGCGTCGTCGGCGCCGCGCGGCTCGGCCAGGATCAGGTGCGTGGACGGCGACGCGACCTGCAGTGCCAGCGCCGTGCCGGCCGCCAGTCCGCCGCCGCCCACCGGCACGACCAGCACGTCCAGCGGCCCGGCCGCGTGCAGCAGCTCGAGCGCCGCCGTGCCCTGGCCGGCGATCACGTCGGCATTGGCGTAGGGATGGATCAGCGTCGCCCCGGTCTGTGCGCGCAACCGCTCGCAGGCGGCCTCGCGCGCGGCCAGTGTCGGCGCGCAGTGGTGCAGCACCGCGCCATAGCCTGCGATCGCGGCCAGCTTCGCCGCCACGGCGCCTTCCGGCACGACCACATGGCAGACCAGGCTGCGCGCAGCCGCGGCGAGTGCCAGTGCGGCGCCATGGTTGCCCGAGGAGTGGGTGACCACCCCGCGGGCGGCGGTCGGGTCGTCGAGGGACCACACGGCGTTGCTGGCACCGCGGAACTTGAATGCGCCCGCGCGTTGCAGATGCTCGGCCTTGAAATGCAGCGCGCAGCCCGCCGCATCGTCGAGCGTGCGGGCCTGCAGCACCGGCGTGACATGCGCCTTGCCGGCGATGCGCGCAGCCGCGGCGCGCACGGCGTCCGGTGTCGGCAGGGAAATCGTGTCCGTCATGGCGCAAGCGTAACGGAGCGACCACCGGGATTCACAGGCCGACGGCAGGATGAAGCGGCCTGCGCGCGCCCGGCACGCTTAAGGGCCGATTCAATGCCGCGGGCGGATTGTGGACCTCTGATCGACAGGGGGGACCGACATGATCCGCAAGGCTTTTCTGCTCGTTGCCTGCATGACGCTGGCCGGCTGCGCGACCTATGGCTACCGCGGCGGCAGCGGCGACTACTACTACGGCTCGCCCGGCACCACCTACCGGCACTACGGCGCGCCCTACGGCAGTCTCGGCTATGGCCGTGGCTATGGCTGGTACGGCGGCGCGCGATACGGCGTTCCCTACGGGCGCTACGACGCCTGGAACCGGTATCCCTATGGCTACGGTGGCGGGTATTACCGGCCGCCGCCGGTGATCGTGCGTCCGGTGTATCCCGGTCGTCCCGGCGGACATCGGCCGGATCGGCCGCCGCACGGTCATGGCCATCCGGGTCGCCCGGGCTGGGGGGATGGACGCCCTGGGCGTCCCGACCACGGCCGTCCGGACCGACCGGGTATCGGCCGCCCCGACGGACCGCGTCCCGGGTTCGGCGGGCGTCCGCCGGATCGCGGCGATGCCGATCGTCCGGGCCGTCCCGGTAGCGGGTGGGGCGGTCGACCGCCCCGTGGCGAGGGACAGACACGTCCGGGCCCGCGTCCGGGGGGTGTGCGCCCGGCGCGACCGGAAGGCCAGCCGCGTCCGGGCTTCCAGCGTCCGCCGCAGGCCGCGCCGGTGAGCCGCCCGGCGCCGGCGCGCACGGAGACGCGTCCGAGTCCGCGCGGCGAAAGAAGGACAACGGTCACACACCGCGAAGTCGAGCCGCTTTAAGCCTTGCGCTGGATGTGAGGGGAGAGGAAGCTTGCGCCCGAGTGACCGGATGCGTCGGTTTCCGACGAAATGGTCACACCGACTGTCGATGCCCGGCGGGGGAATACCGGATCCCCCCTGTTCCGCCTCCGCCGGGTGTCGGCTCTTGATCCGCGCAGTCGTCTCGACGCGCCGCGCCTGCGCCGCAAAAAGATGGGGCCGGATGTCCCCCGACATCCGGCCCCGTGCTTCCCCGCAGCGTGCTTGGCCAGCCCTGTTCCAATTCCGGCCGCGCCCCCCTTTGTCGACGCTTGCCGCTGCGGGTGCCCCCTGACGCACGCAGAAACTGTGCCAACTCTGGCGCAGTGACTGCCGTGCGTCGCCGAACTCGCGGATAATCGTCGCCATGCCCAACGACTTCCACAGCTACGACGTCATCGTCGTCGGCGGCGGCCATGCCGGCACCGAGGCCGCGCTGGCGTCCGCGCGCGCCGGCGCCCGCACGCTGCTGCTCACCCACAACGTCGAGACCATCGGCGTCATGAGCTGCAATCCGGCGATCGGCGGCATTGGCAAGGGCCACCTGGTGCGCGAGATCGATGCGCTCGGTGGCGTGATGGCGCGCGCTGCGGACGCGGCGGGCATCCAGTGGCGCCGGCTCAACGCATCGAAAGGCCCGGCGGTGCGCGCGACGCGTTGCCAGGCCGATCGCAACCTCTATCGCGCGTTCGTGCGCCGCGCCGTCGAAGCGCAGCCGAACCTGACGATTTTCCAGTCGGCGGTCGATGACCTGGTCATCGAAGGCGACGCCGTGCGCGGCGCGATCACCCAGACCGGCCTGCGCTTCGATGCGCCGGCGGTGGTGCTGACCGCCGGCACCTTTCTCGCCGGGCGCATCCACATCGGCGAAGCGCAATCGGCCGGCGGCCGCGCGGGCGATCCGCCCGCAGCCACGCTTGCCGCGCGTCTGCGCGAACGTCCATTCGTTGTCGACCGCCTCAAGACCGGCACGCCGCCGCGTATTGATGGCCGCACGCTCGACTACGCCGCCATGACCCTCCAGCCGGGCGACGATCCGCGCCCGGTGTTCTCCTTCATGGGCAGCCGCGACGACCATCCGCGCCAGGTGCCGTGCTGGATCACCCGCACCACCGAACGCACGCACGAGATCATCCGTGGCGCGCTGCACCGCTCGCCGATGTATTCCGGCCAGATCGAAGGCATCGGCCCGCGCTATTGCCCGTCGATCGAGGACAAGGTGGTGCGCTTCGCCGACAAGGACAGCCACCAGATCTTCGTCGAGCCCGAAGGCCTCGATGTCGCCGAGATCTATCCCAACGGCATCTCGACCTCGCTGCCGTTCGACGTGCAGCTCGAGCTCGTGCGCAGCATCGTCGGCTTCGAGACCGCGCACATCACCCGCGCCGGCTACGCGATCGAATACGACTTCTTCGATCCGCGCGGGCTGAAGAACACGTTGGAGACGCGCACCGTTTCGGGCCTGTATTTCGCCGGCCAGATCAACGGCACCACCGGGTACGAGGAAGCCGCCGCGCAGGGCCTGCTCGCCGGCGTCAACGCCGCGCGCCAGGTGCGTGGCCTCGATGCGTGGACCCCGCGCCGCGACCAGGCGTACATCGGCGTGCTGGTCGACGACCTGATCACGCACGGCACCAAGGAGCCCTACCGCATGTTCACCAGCCGCGCCGAATACCGGCTGCAGCTGCGCGAGGACAATGCGGATCTGCGCCTGACCGAAGCGGGCCGCACGCTCGGCCTCGTCGACGATGCGCGCTGGGCCCGTTTCGATGCCAAGCGCGAAGCGGTCGAGCGCGAGACCGCGCGCCTGCGCGGGTTGTGGGCGTCGCCGCAGAACGCGATCGGCCGTGATGCGGTCGCGACACTGGGCATCGAACTGCGCCGCGAGAGCAACGGCATCGATCTGCTGCGTCGCCCCGAACTCGGCTACGCCGATCTGATGCGCGTCGAGGCGATCGGCCCGGGCGTCGAAGCGGCCGATGTCGCCGAACAGGTCGAGATCGAAGCCAAGTATTCCGGCTATCTCGAGCGCCAGCGCGTCGAGATCGAACGCCAGCAGCGCCAGGAAACCACCGCGATCGCGCCGGAGTTCGACTACGCGCAGGTGCGTGGCCTCTCCGCCGAGCTCGCGCAGAAGCTCACCCAGGTACGACCGCTCACCGTCGGCCAGGCGCAGCGTATCCCAGGCATGACACCCGCCGCGATTTCGCTGCTGCTGGTGCATCTGGAACGCGCACGGCGCACGCGCGCGGCCTGACGGCGCGCGGTAGCCGCCTCACTTCGAGGCGGCGGCGTGCGCCTACGCAACCTCGTGCGTTGCGCATCGAGCGGGCTGTCGGCCTGCGCGCAGGCGCTTCGGAACACGCGGGCGTTGACCTCCCCGCACGCGTCCCGATAATCCGGTGTTCCGCGTGCCTGTGCTCTGTTACGCGCGACGACCGCTCAGGACGACCGACATGACGCAAAGATCCGTGACCTTCGGTGCAAGCATCGCCGCCGTCATCGGCATCGCGTACTGGGCCGTCGCGTCCCGCATGACGGGCGGTGGCGAACCCTGGGATGCACCCGCGTACTGGACCTTGGCCTATCCGGGGGCACTGCTGGTCTCCGCCGTGCTCGGCTTCGCGATGCCGGCACGCGCCTGGCTCTGGGGCCCGATCGTCGTGTTCGCCCAGGTGCCGGTGGTGATCGCCGTCGCGGGTGCAGGGCCACTGCTGCTGGCTGGCGTGCTGTATGCGGCGGTGCTGTCGATTCCGGCGGCGCTGGTCTCGGGTATCGCTGGATGGAGCCGGCGGCGCAGCAGGCGCATCGCGAATCGCTGAAGACGACGGGCGGCCGGCGCGCTGCGCTGACTCGCAGGTGCTGCGTCAACGTGCAGCGGGTGATGCGGGCCGCCAGGACCACAGCAGCAGCACGAGGCCGACGATCGCGAACAGGGCCGCGCCCGACAGCAGGAACGGATCCACCCACCAGGACTCGGCAAAGCGGAACTCGCCGGCGCTGATCTTGCGCCAGCCGGCGAAATGCTGGGTGGCGGCCACTACCGCGCCGAATACGCCGAGTACGCCGGCCAGCCAACGGATCGCCCAGCCGCGCAGGTCCGGGCACAGGAGCAGCAGACCGAGCAGGCCGATCACGCTGCGCTGGGCGCGGCAGAACGGACACACGTAGACGACGCCCGACAGATCGAGCGCCCAGGTGGCGGCGCAGACCACGATCGCGAGCACGCCGATCGTGCGGACATGACGGTGGAGGGTGGCGAGGGTCGGCATGGCGATCGGCGGTCGGGGCGGTCCGTCATTGTGCGACGTGCGCGGGGCCGCGGCACGCGCCGCGGCCTCGCAAACCGGCTCAGCGGCCCCGGGCGCGTGCGAACGCGTCGGCCAGTGCATTGTTGCCGGGCGCGGCCGCGGTCTGCAGCGGCTTGCCGCCGGGACGTCCACCACGCGGATCGCCCGGACCACGGCTGGCATTGCGATCCTCGCGCGACTCGCGCGCCGGCTTTTCGCCCGGCACATCGTCGAGCCGCCGCGTCAACGCGATGCGCTTGCGCAGCACATCGACCTCGAGCACCTTGACCTTGACGATGTCGCCGGCCTTGACCACGTCGCGCGGATCCTTGACGAAGGTGTCCGACAGCGCCGAGATGTGCACCAGCCCGTCCTGGTGCACGCCGATGTCGACGAACGCACCGAATGCGGCGACGTTGCTGACCACGCCTTCGAGAATCATGCCGATCTGCAGGTCCTTGATGTCCTCGACGCCGTCGGCGAACTGCGCGGCCTTGAACTCCGGACGCGGATCGCGGCCCGGCTTCTCCAGTTCCTTCAGGATGTCGCGCACCGTCGGCACGCCGAACGTCGCATCGGTGAACTGTTCGGCCTTGAGCCCGCGCACGAACGCCCCGTCGCCGATGATCTGGCGCACGTCGCGGCCGCTGCTGCCGGCGATGCGCTCGACCACCGGATAGGCTTCCGGGTGCACCGACGACGCATCCAATGGTTCGTCACCGTCGGCGATGCGCAGGAAGCCCGCACACTGCTCGAAGGTCTTCTCGCCGAGGCGCGGCACCTTGAGCAGATCCTTGCGGCGCTTGAACGGGCCGTTCGCATCGCGGTGCACGACGATGTTCTCGGCGACGCCGCTCGACAGGCCGGCGACGCGCGCGAGCAGTGCACTCGACGCCGTGTTGACGTGCACGCCGACCGCGTTGACGCAGTCCTCGACGCGCGCATCCAGCGCACGCGCCAGTCGGTACTGGTCGACATCGTGCTGGTACTGGCCGACGCCGATTGCTTTCGGCTCGATCTTGACCAGCTCGGCCAGCGGATCCTGCAGACGCCGCGCGATCGACACCGCACCGCGGATCGACACATCGAGGTTCGGGAATTCCTTGGCCGCGGTTTCCGACGCCGAATACACCGACGCGCCGGCTTCGCTGACGACGATCTTCTGCAGCTTGAGCTCCGGCGAAAGCCTGATGACGTCGGCGGCGAGACGATCGGTCTCGCGCGAGGCCGTGCCGTTGCCGATCGCGATCAGCTGCACGCCGTGGTCTGCGCACAGCTTGCGCAGCGTGTGCACCGACTGGTCCCACTGCTTGCGTGGCTCGTGCGGATAGATCGTGTCAGTCGCGACCAGCTTGCCGGTCGCATCGACCACCGCGATCTTGCAGCCGGTACGGATGCCGGGATCGAGACCGAGCACGGTCTTCGGGCCGGCAGGCGCCGCGAGCAGCAGATCCTTTAGGTTGTCGCCAAAGACGTTGATCGCCTCGGCCTCGGCCTTCTCGCGCGCCTTGCCGAACAGATCGATCATCAGATGCAGGTGGATCTTCGCGCGCCACGCGAGCCGGCAGGCATTGAGCAGCCAGGTATCGGCACTCCGATTCCGCGCGGCGATGCCGGCATGGCGCGCGATGCGGCCCTCCGCATACGCGTTGCCCTGTTCGGGATCGGCGCCGGGTTCGAGCTCGAGGGTCAGGAACTCCTCGCGCCGGCCGCGGAACAGCGCGAGCAGGCGGTGCGAGGGAATCTTCGCCAGCGCTTCGGCGTGGTCGAAGTAGTCGCGGAACTTCTCGCCCGCGGCTTCCTTGCCGGCGGCGACCCTGGCGCGGATCACGCCGTTGGCTTCGAGCCAGGTGCGCAGCTCGCCAAGCAGCGTCGCATCCTCGCCCCAGCGCTCCATCAGGATCGCGCGCGCGCCTTCCAGTGCAGCCTTGGCATCGGCGACGCCCTTGTCGGTATCGACGAAACCCGCGGCGAATTCCTCCGGCACCTGGGTCGGATCGGCCAGCAGGCCGTCGGCCAGTGGCTCCAGTCCAGCTTCGCGGGCGATCTGCGCGCGCGTGCGGCGCTTCTGCTTGTAGGGCAGATACAGATCTTCCAGCCGCGCCTTGCTGTCGGCGGCTTCGATGTCGGCGCGCAGTTCGGGCGTCAATTTGCCCTGTTCGTCGATGCTGGACAGGATCGCCGCGCGGCGGTCTTCGAGTTCGCGCAGGTAGGACAGACGCGTTTCGAGATCGCGCAGCTGGGTGTCGTCGAGGCCGCCGGTGACTTCCTTGCGGTAGCGCGCGATGAACGGCACGGTCGCGCCTTCGTCGAGCAGTGCGATCGCGGCGATCGCCTGCGCGGGCTGCGCGCCGATCTCGGCGGCGATGGTGTCGGCGATTCGACGGGCGAGGGCGGCATCAGGCTTGGACATGGGTTCCACACGGGCTCGCGGCAGCAGCGCCGCGCGGCGATTGTGGCAACCCGGTCCAATCGGCGGTACCCGTTGACAAGCGGGTCCAGTCCGCGTGCGCCTCAGTCGCGGCGCCGGCGCCAGGGCAACGGAATCTGGAACAGCATCAGCGCGATCCACGCCAGGCGGCTGGAGCCGCTCTCGCGCGTGGCCGGGAGCGGCGCGTCCGCGTCGGGATCGTCTTCGGCGCCGAGCTGGAACTCGCCGGCATCCAGCCGCCCGATGAGGTCCTGGGCCTGTGCCAGCTGGTCGTCGCGCACGTGCAACTTCACCCCGCCGATGGCCAGCCGCCACTCCCAGTTCGCCAGCGCCATGTTGGCATCGCCCAGATGCACGTCGATGCCCTCGGCCTGCAGCAGGCCGCAGGCGATCTGCGCTTCGATCGGGTCTGCATATCGGGCGACGATGACGCTCATGGGTGGCTGTGTGGACACGCGTACATGCGGGTGAGGGTAACCTTGCGCACTGAATCCGACGCTCACGTGGAGCCTGGCGCATGTCTGCTTTCGATCGTCCCGCACGCCGCTCGCGCCTGCGCAACGTCCTCGCGGTGTCGACCGCTGCACTGTTGCTCGCAGCCTGCGGCAGCGACGCGCCCGAGCCGGCGGCCGCGCGCACCGCGACCACGGATGTGACCGCGCCGAGCGAGCTCGTCGACTGGGCGCTGCCGGAAACCGGCGCAGGCTCGGCCTCGCCCGATCTCGTCGCCGGCCCGGACGGCGTGCTGATGCTGAGCTGGGTGAACTCGCGCGAAGGGCGTCGGCACGTGTTCCAGTTCTCGCGTTTCGATCCTGCGCAGCAGCGCTGGCGCAATGCGCCGACGACGATCGCGATCGGCAACCGCATGTTCGTCAACTGGGCCGACACCCCGCACGTGCAGGCCACCGCCGACGGCGCGCTGTGGGCGCACTGGCTGCAGAAGAACGGCGATGCGCCGTATGCCTACGACATCGCGCTGGTGCGCTCGCGCGACGGCGGCGCGAACTGGGGTGCCTACACCGTGCCGCACGACGACGGCACGCAGACCGAGCACGGCTTCGTGTCGATGTGGCCGCAGGCCGACGGCATCGGCATGGCCTGGCTCGATGGTCGCAACACGGTGGGCGCGAGTCACGAAGGCCATGATTCGCCCGCCGGCCATGCCTCGCCCGGCGAAGGCCGGCCGATGACGCTGCGGGCCGCGACCTTCGACGCAGGCCTGCGCAAGACCGGCGAGCAGGAAATCGATGCCAGCGTCTGCGACTGCTGCCAGACCGCCGCGGCGGTCACCGCGCAGGGTCCGGTGCTGGTCTATCGCGGACGCAGCGACGGCGAGGTGCGCGACATCATGGTCACGCGCCGCGAGGGCGACGCCTGGACGACGCCGACGGCCGTGCACGCCGACAACTGGGTGATGCCGGCCTGTCCGGTCAATGGCCCGGATTTGGCCGCGCTCGACAGCGGCGTCGTCGTGGGCTGGTACAGCGCACCGACCGGCACGCCGCAGGTGCAGATCGCCCGCAGCGAGGACGCCGGCACGACGTTCGCAGCGCCGGTCTTGCTCGACAGCGACGCTGCCGTGCAGGGACGCGTCGCCGTCGCGCTCGATGGCCAGCAGGCCTGGGCGATGTGGCTGCGCGAGGACGCGGCTGGTGCGCAGTCGCTGTGGCTGTCGCGCCGCAGTCCGGACCTTGCGACCGAGTACGAACGCATCGAAGTCGCGCGTCCGCAGGGCCGGGGCCGCGGCACCGGCTTTCCGCAGCTGCAGGCGGTGAACGGGCAGGCCTATGTCGTGTGGACCGATGTGGTCGACGGCGCACCGACGCTGCGCGGCGTGCGCGTGGTGCGCTGACCGTCCGATTGCGCCCCGCGCAACACCTGCCGGTCTCCAGACAGCTGTCGTGCGTGCGGTCCCGCACATTGGAGACGCGCTGAAGTGATGTCGCGATGGCGCGCGCCCCGCAGGGGCGGCATGAACGCGCGCGACTCGCGTGGCTGTCACTGTGGCACGCGCACCGTGGTCGCACGCTCTTCCGTGGACCTGCTGTGCCTCCTTCCGATTCCACGCCGCACGTCGCGGCGACGTCCGCGGACCTCCCCGCACTGGACGTGTTCGTGCGTGATGCGATGGCGCGTCAATCCGCGCTCCCGCTGCCCGGCCATGGCGACACGCTGCGCCGCTGGCGGCATCTGGCCGACATCGCGGCGCAGGACGTCTGCGGCATCAAGGTGCTTGAGGCGCACTACGACGCGCTCGCGATCCTCGACGAACTCGGCGCCGCGGAACGTGCGCTCGACGGCGCGCTGCTGCATGCGGTCTGGGCTGCCGAACCGCCGGATGCACGACTGACATTCACGCCGGGCGCCGATGGCATCGGCACGCTCGACGGCCTCAAGGCCTGGTGCTCGGGCGCCGATCTCGTCGATGCGGCGCTGGTCACCGCGCATCATGGGGACGCGCGCGTGCTGGTGCAGATCATGCGCGATGCGCCGGGCATCACCCCGGTGCCCGGGCACTGGCAGGCGGTCGGGATGGCGCGGGTCGACAGCGGTCGCCTGGCGTTCGAGAACGTCGCGGCGGTGCAGATCGGCGCGGCCGGCGACTACCTCGCGCGGCCCGGCTTCTGGCACGGCGGCGGCGGCATCGCCGCATGCTGGTTCGGTGCTGCGACCGCGATTGCCGAGACCTTGCGCCGTCACGCGCGCGCGGCCCACAGCCCGCATGCGATGGCGCACCTGGGAGCGATCGACATGGCCCTGTCCGCGGCCGCGAGTCTGTTGCGCGACACCGCCGCCGTCATCGACCTGGAACCCGACGCGCCGCACGCCACCGCGATCACGCGCGTGCGCAGCGTGGTCGAACGCGCCGCCAGCGACGTCATCGACCGCGTCGGACGCGCACTGGGCCCGGGCCCGTTGTGCGAAGACGCGGCGCACGCGCAGCGCTGCGCGGATCTGACGACGTTCCTGCGGCAGAGTCACGCCGAGCGCGACTGGGCGGACCTGGGCGCGGCGGCGCAAGGCCGGGATGCGACATGGCGGCTGTGAGTCCGACGTCGCAGCCGGACACGCCGCGGATCGCAGGCGACGGCGTTCCGGAATCCGCGTGGCGTCGATCGGCCTGGCTGGCCGCGTTGCCCGCACTGCCCGCGCAGGCATGGCTCACCGGCACCTCGCGAGTGGTGGTGGTGTCGCCGCATCCCGATGACGAGGCGCTGGGCTGCGGTGGGCTGATCGCCACCGCGCGCGCGATGGGTCTGCCGGTGCACGTGGTGTCGGTGACCGATGGCGAGGCCTGCTATCCGGACTCGCCTGTGTGGCCGGCAGAGCGGCTGCGCACCGTGCGCCGGCGGGAACTCGACTGTGCACTGGCGATACTCGGCGTCGAGATCGATGCGATCGACACGCTCGACATCGGCGACGGCCGCGTCGCCGAGCGCGAAACCGAACTCGCGCATGCACTCGCGCCGCTGCTGCACACGGGGGATCGCGTGCTGACGACCTGGCGCGGCGACGGCCATCCCGACCATGAGGCCACGGCGCGCGCGGTCGAATGCGCGGCCGCGCGCCGTGGCGCGGAGGTGGTGCAGTTTCCGGTCTGGGCCTGGCACTGGCTGTCGCCGGGTGCGGCGCAGACGCCATTACCCGGCGCGCAGCGCCTCGTGCTGACCCCGGCCGCATGCCGCGCCAAGGCCGCCGCACTCGGATGTTTCGTATCCCAGCTGCACGACGACCGACCCGGCACGCCGGACCCGATCCTGCCGCCGCACGTGCTCGAACGCTTCGATCGCGATTTCGAAGTGGTGCTGGCATGAGCGCCGCTACGCCGGACGCGTACTTCGACACGATCTACGCGGACGACGATCCCTTCGGCTATCGCGAGCGCTGGTACGAGGCGCGCAAGCGTGCGCTGCTGCTCGCGAGCCTGCCGGCGAAACGCTTCGGCCGCGTCTGGGAGATCGGCTGCTCGAACGGCGAACTGACGGCCGAGCTCGCCACGCGCTGCGACCGGTTGCTGGCGACCGACCTGAGCGCCCGCGCGGTCGCACTCGCCACCGGGCGCACGCGGATGCACGCACACGTCGACGTGCAACAGGCGCGCCATCCCGACACCTGGCCCGAGGGGCGGTTCGATCTGATCGTCTTCAGCGAAGTGGGCTACTACCTCGATGCCGACACGCTGACGCACATGGCGCGCAGGCTGACGGCCAGCCTGCAGGGCGACGGCGTGCTGGTGGCCTGTCACTGGCTCGCGCCGTTCGCACAGGCGCCGCTATCCGGTGGCGACGTGCATCGCCTGCTGCGCCGCGCGCTCGGCCTGCAGCGCGTGTTCGGATACGCCGATGCGGACATCCGGCTCGACGGATTCGCGGTGGACGCCACGTCCGTCGCGCAGCGGGCGGGCCTGCGGTGATCGGCGTCGTCATTCCCGCCCACAACGAAGAGGCCGGCATCGCCGCGTGCCTGGCGTCGGTGCAGGCCGCGGCGCGGCATGCGGCGCTCGCCGGCGAGGCGGTCGAGATTGTCGTGGCGCTGGATCGCTGCAGCGACCGCACCGCCGAGATCGTCGCCGGCTGCGGCGTCCGCGGCGTCGCGCTGCACGACGGCAACGTCGGCCGTGCACGCGCTGCGGGCGCTGCCTGCGCGATCGGCCTGGGCGCGCGCTGGGTCGCCTGCACCGACGCCGATTCCCGCGTGCCGCAGGACTGGCTGGCCTGCCAGATCGCCTGCGACGCGGATGCGTTCTGCGGCATCGTGACCGTCGACGACTGGCTGGATTACGACGAGACCGTGCGCCTGCAGTTCGGAACGCCGGATGCGCAGCGCGACGGCCATCCGCACGTGCACGGCGCGAACATGGGTTTCAGCGCGGCGATGTACCTGCGCTGCGGCGGATTCGCGCCGCTGTCCGCGCACGAGGACGTGGCGATGGTCGATGCCCTGCAGCGCGCCGGCGCGCGCATCGCGCGTCGTGCCACGCCGGTGGTGATCACCAGCGCCCGTCGCGTCGCGCGGGCGCAAGGCGGTTTCGCCGATTACCTGCTCGCGCTCGAGGCGCGTACGCGTGCAGTGGTGTCGCCACTGCTCGAGACCCCTGTCGCCGATTTCGACCTGGGTTCGGGCCCCCATGCCGCCTGAGCTCATCGGCTGGGCCGCTTCCGCGGTGCTGCTGGCGAACTTGATCCGGAGATCGCAACGCAGCTCCGGGACGGCAGTGCGCAAGGTGTCCCCGCTGGTTGTTCGTGGGCCGGGTTACACATCGGTGGGCGTCGTGACCGACAGCGTGCTGGTCCGGTCTTCATCGTCACCAATGCCTGCATCCTGACGACCGCGATCGTCGGCCAGGTGCTGACATCGCGCCGCAGGCGCGGCACACGAGCGGTGAGGCCAGGCACGCAATGCGTTGCGACGGGCGTTGCGATGAACGACACGCGCAGTCGCACAACGCGACCGGCGCCGATCGCAGATGACCGCGGCGGATTCACGCCTGGGCGATCCCCTGCATTCGAAGATCGCGGCTGATGATCGCGGAGACACGGATGAGTACCTACACGCTGCAATACGACATGGGTCTGCGCTTCTGGGTGCTCACCGACACGCAGGGCCAGACGCTGGCGACGTATCTGAGCCGGGCGACGGCGCTGCGCGACGAGGTGGTGCGGGGCGTGATCGAACGCGGCTGCATCCTGCGGATCCGCAATGCGGATGGCAGCTACGAGCCGGTCGATCCGCCGACCGCTCCGGCCCCGGAGGCGGTCGCGCCTCCGAGCGGTTCTGTGCTGGCGACAGGCGCCGCAGCCGCCTGATCGCGATGCCGGATCACACGAATGAAAAAGGGTGCCGCAAGGCACCCTTCTTTTTGTCTTGAGTGATTGAAAAGCCGGGGCGCGCCGGCTGGCGACGCCCCGCCCGACATGCCGGCTCAGGCCAGCATGCGCACCTTCTTCTCGCGATCCCACTGCCGGGTCTTGGCCTGGGTGATGAAGCCCTTGGCATCGCCGGCATCCAGCACGCCTGCATCCCTGGCGATGCCGCCGGCCTTGAGCACGGCCTGGGCACCGTCGTCGGCAGCGATCGCCTTCAGGTGTCCGAATGCATCGCGCACCCAGTCGACCGCGGCCGCTTCGCGCGACAGCTGCTTGCCGGCGTCCGCCGACAGCACGACGGCGACCGCGTCGAACACGGTCGACGGCGTCCCGGCGAGCTGGCCGTCGGCCGCCATGCGCTTGCCGTCGGACAGCTTGGCGCCGCCGAGCTTGGGCGCCACGATCTTGACCATCGCACCTGCGCCTTCCGCGGCCTTGCGCAGGGCCTTCACCGTCGCGGCATCGGACCCGTCGTGGACGAGGATGCCGACGCTGCGACCCTGCAACGTGTCACGCATGCGGTCGATGATCCGCAGCGCGGGCGACGCCGGCATGTCCTGCGGCGCGACGCGTGCCTCGGGAGCGGGCGGCAGCGCATCCATGCCCAGACCATCGGCGACGCGCTGCGCGAGCGACGGATCGACGTGGCGCAGATGCCCGACCACCGCCTCGCGGACGTGCGCGGTCTCGACCTTCGACAGTTCGAACACCAGCGCGCTCGCCATGTGCGCCTGCTCGATCGCACTCTGGCTGCGGAAGAACAGACGCGCCTGGCTGTAATGGTCGGCGAAGCTGTCGGGCCGCACGCGTCCCTTGACGCCGTCGTCGACGGTCGCGTGGTGACGGTAGCCGGCTTCGCGCGAGGCGCGCGGGCTGTCGCCCTGCAGCGAGCTGGGCTCGTAGTTCACCCGGCCCTTGGGCACCTGCATCTGCATGTGGCCGTCGCGCTGGTTGTTGGCGAACGGACACTTCGGCGCATTGACCGGGATCTGGTGGAAGTTCGGACCGCCCAGGCGCGAGAGCTGCGTGTCGAGATACGAGAACAGACGGCCCTGCAGCAGCGGATCGTTGGTGAAATCGATGCCCGGCACGATGTTGGCCGGGCAGTAGGCGACCTGCTCGGTTTCGGCGAAGAAGTTGTCCGGCCAGCGGTCGAGCGTCATGCGTCCGATGACCTGCAGCGGCACCAGTTCCTCGGGGACCAGCTTGGTCGGGTCCAGGTGGTCGAACGGGAATGCATCGGCCTCTTCCTCGGTGAACAGCTGCACCGCGAGGTCCCAGGCGGGGAAGTCACCGGCCTGGATCGCCTCGAACAGGTCGCGGCGGTGGAAGTCGTTGTCGGCGGCCTGCAGTTTCAGCGCCTCGTCCCACACCGTCGACTGGATGCCCAGCGTCGGACGCCAGTGGAACTTCACGAACGTGCTGTTGCCATCCTGGTCGAGCAGGCGGAAGGAGTGCACGCCGAAGCCTTCGATCGTGCGCAGCGAGCGCGGGATCGTGCGGTCGCTCATCGCCCACATGATCATGTGCATCGCTTCAGGGGTCAGCGAGATGAAGTCCCAGAACGTGTCGTGCGCACTGGCCGCCTGCGGGAATCCGCGGTCGGGCTCCATCTTCACCGAATGCACCACGTCCGGAAACTTCATCGCGTCCTGGATGAAGAACACCGGGATGTTGTTGCCCACCAGATCCCAGTTGCCTTCCTGGGTGTAGAACTTGACCGCGAACCCGCGCACGTCACGCGGCGTGTCGACCGAACCGGCGCCGCCGGCGACCGTCGAGAAACGCGTGAACACCGGCGTCTTCGTGCCGACTTCGGTGAGGATGCGCGCGGTGGTGTACTGCGACAGCGACTTGGTGAGCTCGAACGTGCCGTGCGCCGCGGTGCCGCGGGCATGGACGATGCGCTCGGGAATGCGCTCGTGATCGAAGTGGGTGATCTTTTCGCGGAGGATGAAATCCTCCAGCAGCGCCGGGCCGCGCGGACCGCCGGACTTGAGCGAGTTCTGGTTGTCGGCGATCGGGATGCCCTGGTTCGTCGTCAACTGCGGATGCGTACCGCCGGCCTGTTGCTGCAGCTCGTCGCCTTCGCCGCGCAGATCGGTGGCGTCGCGTGCAGGTGTCTTGCCGGTCGACGGCGGTTTGCGGGACGTGGCAGGGGCTGGCGTCTTGCTGGCCATGGGCAGGGCTCCGGGGGATGAACGCCCAGCGTGGGCGCCCGGTCGTGAGCGCGCCGTGCAATGTCCGCATTGAGCTTCGACGACAGACACGCGACGGACGGCAGCGATAATTACCGCCATGACTGCCAAGACTCCAGATGCCGACGCACGCGCCGTCTCCGGGTGCGTGCGCGTGCGCGGCGCGCGCGAACACAATCTCAAAGACGTCGATGTCGATATCCCGCGCGACGCGCTGGTGGTGTTCACCGGGGTGTCGGGCTCCGGCAAATCCTCGCTGGCGTTCGGCACCCTGTTCGCCGAGGCGCAGCGACGCTATCTCGATTCGATCTCGCCCTACGCGCGCCGGCTGATCGACCAGGCCGGCGTGCCGCAGGTCGATTCGATCGAAGGCCTGCCACCGGCGGTCGCCCTGCAGCAGGCCCGCGGCACGCCGACCGCGCGCTCGTCGGTCGGCAGCCTGACGACGATCTCCAATTCCCTGCGCATGCTGTACTCGCGCGCCGGCGACTATCCGCGCGGCCAGGCCATCATCTATGCCGACGGCTTCTCGCCGAACACGCCGGCCGGCGCCTGCCCCACCTGTCATGGCCTCGGCCGCATCTACGACGCGACCGAAGCCTCGATGGTGCCCGATCGCAGTCTGACCATCCGCGAGCGCGCCGTTGCCGCATGGCCGGGCGCCTGGCATGGCCAGAATCAGCGCGACATCCTGACCACACGCGGCATCGACGTCGACGTGCCGTGGTCGAAGCTGCCGAAGAAGACCCGCGACTGGATCCTGTTCACCGATGAGCAGCCGGTGGAGCCGGTGTATCCCGGCTTCGATCTCGACGAGGTCAAGGACGCGCTCAGGCGCAAGACCGAACCGGCCTACATGGGCACCTTCACCAGTGCACGCCGCCACGTGCTGCACACCTTCGCCAACACCCAGAGCCCGCAGCAGAAGAAACGTGCCGCGCAGTACCTGGTCAGCGCCGCGTGTCCGGAATGCGACGGCAAGCGGCTGCGGCGCGAGGCGCTGTCGGTGACGTTCGCCGGTCTCGACATCGCCGCGTTCTCGCAGCGTCCACTCGACGAACTCGCCGAACTGCTGGCACCGGCCGCGGCCGGCAGGACCCATGCGAAGGCGCATCCCGAGCAGGCGCTGGCCGCGCAGCGCATCGCCCAGGATCTGCGCGCGCGCATCCGGGTGCTGCAGGACCTCGGCCTCGGCTATCTGACGCTCGCGCGGGCGACGCCGACGCTGTCGCCCGGCGAACTGCAACGCCTGCGTCTGGGCACGCAGATCCGCTCGCAGCTGTTCGGCGTGGTCTACGTCATGGACGAGCCCTCCGCCGGCCTGCATCCGGCCGACACCCAGGCGCTGCTGCGTGCGCTCGACCAGCTGCGCGCCGCCGGCAACTCGCTGTTCGTCGTCGAACACGAGATCGAAGTGATCCGGCACGCGGACTGGATCGTCGATGTCGGGCCGGCGGCCGGCCAGCACGGCGGGCAGGTGCTCTACAGCGGACCGCGCGCGGGCCTGTCCAGGATCGAAGCGTCATCGACGCGCCGCTATCTCGACGACGACGCGGCCTCGATCGCGCACGCCCCGCGCGCGCCGGACGGCTGGCTGCAGCTGCGCGGCATCCACCGCCACAACGTGCGCGATCTCGACGTGGACATTCCGCTCGGCGTGTTCACCACCGTCACCGGCGTCAGTGGTTCGGGCAAATCCTCGCTGGTGAGCCAGGCGCTGGTCGAGCTGCTGGGCGCGCATCTGGGCGGTGCGCGCGACGAGGAGGACACGCCATTGGATCCGCTCGAGCGCGGCGTCGAGGTGCCGCTCGAGGGTCGCATCGCAGGCGGCGCGGAGGCGATCAGACGACTGGTGCGCGTCGACCAGAAGCCGATCGGCCGCACGCCGCGCTCCAACCTCGCCACCTACACCGGCCTGTTCGATCACGTGCGCAGACGCTTCGCCGACACCCCGGCGGCGAAACGCCGTCGCTACGACGCCGGGCGTTTCTCGTTCAATGTCGCCAAGGGCCGCTGCGCGACCTGCGACGGCGAAGGCTTCGTCAGCGTGGAACTGCTGTTCATGCCGAGCGTCTACGCGCCGTGCCCGACCTGTCACGGCAGCCGCTACGACGCGAAGACGCTCGAGGTCACGCTGCGCGACAAGCACATCGCCGACGTGCTGGCGATGACGGTGGCCGAGGCCGCCGAGTTCTTCGCCGACGATGCCGCGATCGCGCGTCCGCTGCAGGTGTTGCTGGAGGTGGGCCTGGGCTATCTGCGCCTCGGCCAGCCGGCGACCGAACTGTCGGGTGGCGAAGCACAACGCATCAAGCTCGCCAGCGAACTGCAGCGCGCCCAGCGCCGCGGCACGGTGTACGTGCTCGACGAGCCGACCACCGGCCTGCATCCGAAAGACGTCGACACACTGATGCAGCAATTGAGTGGGCTGGTGGATGCGGGCAGCACGGTGGTCGTCGTCGAGCACGACATGCGCGTGGCCGCGGCCAGCGACTGGCTGATCGACATGGGCCCGGGTGCGGGCGACGCGGGCGGGCAGGTCGTCGCTGCGGGCGTGCCGGCCGAGGTGGCGAAGTCGAAGAAGAGCCGGACGGCGCCGTTTCTGCGGCAGGCACTGGGCCGCGCCGGGTAGGCGCGCGCTCGCGCGCCTGCGACGTGCCGCCTCACGCCGCCTCGCGACAGGCGGCGGGCTTGTGCGCTAGCGTGCGCGCACCACAGAGGCGGACGGAGCGGGATATGACGGGATACGTGCGGATGCAGCGCGCTGGATTGGCGGTGGCCCTCCTGGCCGCGTTCGGAACGGCCCAGGCCGCAACGCCTGGGCACGATGGCCCATCGGTATCGCCGGCGGTGCGCACCCCGGTCCTCGCGATCCACGGTGGCGCGGGCGTCGAGCGCGGCGATCTCGACGCGGCCGAGCTTGCAGACGCGCGCGCGGCGCTGGAGACCGCCCTGCGCGCAGGCCACGCCAAGCTGCAGGCCGGTGCGCCGGCGATGGACGCGGTCAAGGCCGCGATCACCGTGCTGGAGGATGCGCCGGGCTTCAACGCCGGCAAGGGCGCCGTGTTCACCCATGACGGCCGCAACGAGCTCGACGCCGCGGTGATGGATGGCGCCAGTGGACAGGCGGGTGCGATCGCCGGCGTGACCCGCGTGCGCAACCCGATCCTGCTGGCCGATGCGGTGATGACAGCCTCGCCGCACGTGATGATGGTCGGTGCGGGCGCCGAGGCGTTCGCGGCCACGCAGGACATCGCGCTGGTCGATCCCGCGTACTTCCGCACCGAGCGCCGCTGGCAGCAGTTGCAGCGCGCACTGGAGGCCGAGCGCACCGCGCAGCCGCAGGCCACGGTGCTGACCGGCGATGCGCGGCCCTATTTCGGCACCGTCGGAGCGGTCGCGCTCGACGCCGACGGCCGGCTGGCCGCTGGCACCTCCACCGGCGGCATGACCAACAAGCGCTACAACCGGGTCGGCGATGCACCGCTCATCGGCGCCGGCACCTGGGCGGACGCGCGCTGCGCGGTGTCGGGCACCGGCTGGGGCGAGTACTACATCCGCGCTGCCGCCGCGCACGAGATCTGCGCGCGCGTGCGCCTGCGCGGTGACGACATCCGCGCGGCGGCGGACGCGGTGATCGACCGCGAGATTCCCGCCGCGGGCGGCAACGGCGGCGCGATCGCACTCGATGCCGACGGCCGCGTCGCGTTTCCGTTCAATACGCCGGGCATGTACCGCGGCTGGATCGGCGCCGACGGCGTGCCGCATGTCGCGGTGTTCCGCGAGGATGCGCTCGCGGTACCGGATGGGCGTTGAGCCCGGGCGTTCGCGTTCACGTCGGACGAGAGTTTCTACCTGCGGGCGACGCACCTGTCCCGTACTCGAACGGGGCACCCGGAAAGCGGACGGAGGACGCGCGTCGTAATCGCGTCAGGGACGGGTCGGCGCGCACCTGACGCGCGATGCGCATCGATCTCTTTCGGCGGGAGCGGCCCTGGTCCCGAAGGACACACGCCGCGGTGGCGACGCGGCGCGCGCGCCGCAGGCCCCGCGTGTCCGATCAGCGCTCGTGTCGCCAGTTCACCGACCCGCGGTTCTCCAGCGTGCTCGATTCGATCTCCACGTCGAAGCCCGCGCGCAGCAGGTACTTCAGCGTCAGCACCTGGCCGGTGCCCAGCAGCGACACGCCGAAGCCGACGTAGAGTTTGGGCGAGATCTGCTTGCCGAAGCCGAGCACGCTGCCGCCGAGTGCGCGCGACTGGCTGATGCCGGCGTTGTCCAGGCCGATCTTGCTGCCGAGCTGCCCGGCCACCAGGTTGCCGCCGGCATTGAGCGCGGCGGCGGCCGCGTCGATCTGCTGGCCCTCGTCGCTGGTCAGGCTCGAGGCCGAACGCCCCAGTGCGAGATACGACAGCGCCTGCGACGCATCGCTCGACGGATTGGTCCAGACGTTGACGCTCGGCGCCGAGGCGCGGCCGCTGACATCGATGCCGGCGGTGATGTCCTCGGCCTCGATGCGGCGTTCGGCGCGCACGTCGAGCAGCGGGTCGGAGACGGGGCCGTTGTTGAAGATCAGGTTGCCGCGGGTGACCCGCAGTTCCTGGCCGTAGGCCTTGTAGCGTCCATCGACGGCGAGGCGGCCGCTGCCGGTCATCTCGCGACCCGGCACCGCGCGGACGCGCAGTGCCCCCTTCATGCGGCCGTCGAAACCGAAGCCGCGCAGGCCGACGTTGTCGCCCACGGTGAGGGTCAGATCGAGTTCGAGCGCCGATGCGGTGCTGTTCTCCTCCGGATCGACCGGGTCGAGCACGACGACGTCGGGCGATACCGAGACGCCCTCGCTCAGGCCTTCGAGATCGAGCAGTGCGACATCGACGAAGACCTTGCCGGTGACGTTGAGCGGCTGCAGCGCGGTGTAGCGCACGGTCAGATCGGGCGAGGCGATGATGTGCATGTCGCTGGTGTCCGAGACCAGCACGTCGGTGCCGCTGATCGTGAGCACCACCGGCGTGCCTTCGCCCTGCCAGCCGATGCCGCCGCCTATGTTCAGCGTGCCCTGGCCCGAACGCACGCTGCCGGCGAGGCGCGCGGTGCCGTCGGGCAACGCATCGAGGTTGATGTTGCCGTCTTCGAGCGCGATCGCCAGCGACGGAATTTCGGTGGCGAAATCGGCGAGACGCGCCTGGCCGCCGATCGTCGGCTGCGAGCGCGTGCCGCCGATCGTGACGTCGGCGGTGAGGCGGCCGGTCGGCTCGACGATGTCGGGCGAGAACAGCTCGACGAAGGTCAGGTCCTCGACGTTGGCGACCAGCGAGCCCGACAGCGGCGCATACGCATCCCAGCCGTTGGTCACTTGGGCCTGCACGCGACCGACCTCGTTGAGCGTCGTCGACAGCGTGGCGCTGAGCCGGTTGGCATCGAACTCGGCATCGAGACGGAAGTCGTCGTAGGTCACCACGTCGTTGCGTGCGCGCTCGGACGTGCGCACGCCGCCGCTGGCGGAGCGGACGCTGGCGCTGCCGACGAAGCCGTTGCCGACCGGACGTGCGCTGGCGTCGAGTGCGATCTCGCCACGCAGCACGAACGGACGTCCGCCGTCCTGCTCGGGCAGATACGGCGTGGCCAGTGCGAGCGGCAGGCCGGTGCCGGTGATCGACACGCCCTGGCGCGGCCAGTCGGCGCTCGCGCACAGCGAGCCGCCGCCGCTGGAGGCGAAGCAGCTCTCGCCCAGCGTGTAGCGCGTGCCGATCTGCCGGAACTGCGCCGGCGACTGCAGCGCCCAACGCGCACCGGTGGCCGGCGCGAGACGCAGGTCCGCGAGCGTGCCCTGCCAGTTGCCGTTGCGACGCTCGGCGTTGCCCGACAGATCGACCGTGCCGATCTCGCCGCGCGCGCTGGCGTCGAGCTGGAGCGTCTCGACCGCACCGCGCGCGGCGAGGCGTACTTCGTCGAGGGCGACGCCCGCATTGACGCCGGTCGCGACGACATCGAGCGAACCGGTATCGCGGCGCCACGGCAGCGTGCCCTGGATGCGCGCGCTGGCGGCAGCGTAGTCGCCGTAGCGCAGGGCGCTGCCGGTGAGGTCGGCGGCGATGTCGGGCGCAGTGCGCGCGCCGGTCACGCGGACGGTGCCGCGCAGCACGCCGCCGGTGTCGGGCAGCAGATCGGCGAGCTGCAGCGGTGCGAGCGTCGCATCGATGTCGAGGCGATCGGTCACGCGGGCGGTCGCGTCGATGCGGCTGTCGCCCAGCGACAGCGCGACCTCGCCTTCGAAATCGGTGCGGCCGGCGTCGCCGGCATCGGTGGCCGGGCCGTGCATCGCGAACGTCGCACGCCCATCGAGCCGGCGACCGCGCAGCGTACCGCCCAGATCGCTGGCGTCGACCGCCACTTCGAGGCCGCCGTCGTCGCGGGTGCTGCCGGTCGTCGCGAACGTGCCGTCGAGTGCGCCCTTCCAGTCGCGGGCGAAGTAGCCGGGGTCGAAGCCGGCCAGCGTCGCGTCGAGATCCCACTGCAGCGACGGTGCCCACGCCACATCGCCTCTGGCATCGAGCGTGCCGGTCGGCATCGTCACGCGCGCGGTCTGCAGGCGCATGCGCTCCGCATCGCCGCGCCCGTCGAAATCCACGTTCGCCCGCAGGCCGTCGCGTTCGACGGTGGCCTTGCCGATCGCCGCCCACGCGGCCGTGCTGCCGGCGAAGCCCAGATCGGCGTCGGCGGTGATCGGCGGTGCGGGTTCGGCGGCGTCGGGATCGGCGCCGAACTGCAGGCCGCGCGCATTGGTCGCGAAGCGGAACCGCACGTCGCCCGGTTCGGTCACGTCGGCGAAACCGCGCAGCGTGACGCGGCCGTCGAAGATGTCGACGACCAGCGGGTCGAGGTCCAGACGCTGGTCCTCTAGCTTCACCTTGGACGGCTGCAGCACGACGCGGATCGGGTTGGCGTCGGACTCGCCGTACGTGGCCGTGCCCTGCAGGTCGGCGGCGCCGCCCTGGCCATCGGCGCGGATGTCGAACGCCAGCGGCGTGCCGGGCGCGCCGCCGCCCGTCAGCAGTGCGGGATCGAGGCGCGTGCTGTCGGCGCGCAGCGCCCAGCCGGGATTCTCGCGGCCACGCAGGGTCAACACGGCTTTCAGAGGTTCCGGCACATGGCCGACCACCGCGATGTCCAGCCGCGACAGATCGCCACGCGCGACCAGACCGATCCGCGGACGCGTGCGCGCCGGCGGCGCGGGCATCAGCGCGCTGGCGGTGACGTCCATGCGGTAGTCGTCGTCGGGCGCGTAGACGCCGTTCGCGGCGAACAGGCCGCGGTCGCTGTCGACGACGACGTTCGCGAAATTCAGTTCGCCCTGCTGCGCGTCGAGACCGCCACGCACGCTGCGGATGTCGATCAGGGACTCGCCTGCCTGCTCGACACGGAAGCCGTCGATGCGGATCGTGTCGGCCTGCAGCGACAGCGGCAGATCGATGCGCGGCAGCGAATCCGGCCAGCGCGGCAGTTCGAACGGGGTTTCGACCGGCGGCGGCATCGAGAGCACCGCATCGTCGATGTCGAGGACATCCAGGCGCAGGCGGCGGCCGACCAGCGGCATCACCGCCGGATCCACCGTCACGCGCGCCGCTTCGAACAGCAGCACGCGCGGTTCGTCGCACTCGCCGTAGGGCACGGGTTGTTCTTCGACGTCCGGGCAGCTGCGCTGGACGTAACGCACGTCGACCATCGTCAGCGGCCCGGAGGCGGGACCTTCGGCCGCGCGCCAGGTCAGTTCGGTGCCGGCGGGCAGACGCGAGGCCACCTGGCCCAGCAGGAAATCGCGGCCGCCGAACGTCGTCAGCAGCCACCACACGACGATGATCAGCAGCACGACCAGCGCGGCGATGCCGATCGCGCTGCGAATGGCGAGCGTGCGCGCCCGCGCGCGGCGACGCGCGCGCAACTCGGCGATGCGCACCTCGCGCTCTTCCGGGGTCAGGTCACTGGGCAGGCGGTGGCGACCGAAGGCCATGTCAGAACTCCGCGCCGATGGACAGGCCGATCGTGAACGACGAATCGGGATTGTCGAGACCGCGCGCGATATCGAGTTTCAGCGGGCCCACGGGCGACTTGTAGCGCGCACCGATCCCGACGCCGGTGCGCCATTGCGGCGAACTGCCGTCGAACGCGTCGCCGCTGTCGACGAACACCGCCGCGCCGATCGTGTCGGTGAAATAGCGCTCGAACTCGACACTGGCCGTGACCACGTTCTTGGCACCGATCGCGAATGCGCGGCGGCCATCGCGCGCGGGAATGCGCGGACCGACCTCGCGCCAGTCGTAGCCGCGGATGCTGCGGTCGCCGCCGGCATAGAAACGCAGGCTCGGCGGTATCGCCACCAGCGCATCGGTGAAGGTGTGGCCCAGCTCACCGCGCACGATCAGACGGTTGGACTCGCCGATGCCGCGGAACCAGCTGGCCCGGGCATGGATCTGTCCGAACGACGCATCCGAGCCCACGCCTTCGAGGCCGCCGCGCAGCATCACCGAACCGCCGATGCCGCTGGTCGGAAACAGGCGGTCGTCGACGTCGATGTATTCGGCGCGCAGCGAGGGATAGGCGAACGTGGCATAGCGATACAGCGCGCCGTCGAATTCGTCGCCGTCGCGAATCGGGCTGTCCGGATCTTCTTCGGGCGCGTAGGCCCAGCGCTCGCGCAGGACATGGAACGAGGCGATGAGGTTCAGGAACTCGTTGTACTGGCCGCTGCGGCTGCCCACCAGCTCGACCCGGCGCGAGTCGATGTAGTCGGTCTGTTCGTCGGCGACCTGCAGGCTGGCGGTGTACCAGCCGTCGAGCCAGGCGAAGGCCGGAATGCGGTACTGCACCGTCGCGGTCTTGCGGCGCTGCGCGTAGTCGATCTGCGCGAGCGCCTTGTGGCCGCGCATGTTGACGTAGCGCCGCTCGACGCCGAGCCGGATACCGGCGCCGCTGTCGGTGCCGTAGCTCAGGCCCGAGGTGTAGATGCTGCGCTTGGCCGGGGTGAGCGTGACCTTGACCGGCACTTCGCGGCGTTCGTTGGCCTGATCGACCTGCGGCTGGATGTCGATGTCGGAAAAGTAATCCAGGCGCCCGAGCGATGACCGCAGGCGATCGATACGGCCCTGGTGGTAGTAGCTGCCTTCCTGCCAATAGACCAGTCGCTCGAGCAGATCGTCGTTGACGATCTGCTGGGGCGTCTGCTCGAACGTGGTCGGTCCCATGTTGTAGCGGTCGCCGCTGTTCCAGACCACATCGATGTCGGCAGCGAAATCGGCACGCGTCACTTCGACCCGGCGGGATGCGAACTCGGCATCGAAATATCCGCGTTCGGTCAGGCGCCGGCTGAGCTGGTTGCGGCTCGACTCGTAGTCGGGATGGCTGAACACCGCGCCTTCGCTCGGCACGAAGCGGGCGATGTCACGCGCCAGGTAGCGGTCCTGCCCGCCCTCGCCGATGATCGCGATGTCGCTGTTGCGCACCCGCACCGGCTGGCCCGGATCGACGACCACCCGCACCGCCATCACGTCGCCCGCGCGATCGCGCTGCACGTCGATGGTGGGCGAGTAGTAGCCGAACGGCTCGAGTGCCTTGCGGGTCTCGCGCTCCGCCTCGCGGATCAGATACGCCATGCGCCGGCCGGAGATGTCGCGGCCGATCGCGTCGTAGAGCGCGAGCGAGACGCGGACGTTCTGGGTCATTTCCTCGTCGAGGCCCACGATGTCGACGCGTTCGACACGCGCGGCCTGCGCCGCGGCCGACGACAACAGAAGGAGGGCGGCGGCGAGATACACGGAGACACGAGGCATCGCGCGAGGATACCGGAGGCACGTCAAGAGTCGATTAACGGGGACGGCGCGTTGCCGCTTCCGCGCGGATGCGTACGCGGCATGAGCGGGCCGGACGTCCCGCTGCGCGGGTCCGCCCGGCGCCGCCTGCACGTCAGTTCGACAGGTGCTCGATCGCGGCGACGCTGCCGAGCCGCTCGGACAGCCGCTTGAGCAGCGCGAGCCGGTTGGCGCGCAGCGCGGTATCGTCGGCGTTGACCATCACCCCGTCGAAGAACGCGTCGACCTGTGGACGCAACCGCGCCAGATGCGTCAGCACCGAGACGTAATCGCCATGGGCCAGCGCGTGACCCGTTTCGGCCTGGACGGCTTCCACCGCCTCCGCCAGCGCGGCTTCGGCCGGCTCGCGCAGCAGCGCCGGATCGACGGTGCCCGGAATCGTGATGTCCGCCTTGCGCAGGATGTTGCGGATGCGCTTGTCGGCGGCGGCGAGGGCGGCCGCTTCGGGCAATGCGGCGAAGGTGCCGATGGCGTCGATGCGACGGTCGAGGTCGTAGAGCGACTTCGGCTGCAGCGCGGCCACGGCGTTGAACTGCTGCACGGTCACGCCCTTGTCGGCGTAGTAGCCCTTCAGGCGGTCGAGGATGAAGTCGTAGAGATCGAGCCGGAGCGTTTCGGTGTTCCGATCGGCATGCGGCTGGACGGCTGCCGGCAGTTCAACGACTGCCTTGTCGATCAGGTCCGTCAAGTCGAGATCGAACCCGCTCTCGATCAACGTCCGCGCCAACCCCAGCGCATTGCGCCGCAGCGCGAACGCGTCCTTGTTGCCGGTCGGCTTGAGACCCGCGGCGAAGCCGCCGGCCAGGGTATCGAGACGCTCGGCGATCGCCAGCACCTTGCCCAATGGCGAGAGGGCGATGTCGTCGCCGGCGAAGCGGGGCTGCCAGGCTTCGTCGAGGGCGTTCGCCAGCGAGGCGCGATCTTCGTTGGACAAATCGGCGAGCGCCGGATCGAGCTTCGCGTAGTCACGACCGGCGATGCCCTGCAGTTCCGGGAACTCGTTGACCATGCGCGACTGCAGATCGGCTTTCGACAGCAATGCGGCTTGCTTCGCCAGTGCGGCATCCACACCGATCTGCGGCGCGATCATTTCAGCCAGCGCGGCGACGCGCACGGTCTTGTCGGCCACGCTGCCCAGCTTGGCCTGGTAGGTCACGGTCTTCAGGCCGTCGTTCATCGCAGATAGACCCTGCTTGAGGTCTTCGTCGAAGAAGAACTTGGCATCGGCGAAGCGCGGGCGGATCACGCGCTCGTAGCCCTTGGCCACTTCGGCTTCGTCCTTGGAGACGATATTGGCGATGCCGATGAAGTGTTCGGTCAGCTTTCCATCGCGCAGCACCGGGAAGAACTTCTGGTTGGCCTCCATCGTGGCGATCAGCGCTTCCTGCGGCACGGCGAGGAACTCGGCCTCGAACGTGCAGGACACCGCCTTGGGCCATTCGACCAGGCACACCACCTGTTCGAGGTTGTCGGCTTCGATGCGCGCATCGCCGCCGACGGCGCGCGCGGCATCCTCGACCTCGCGCACGATCTCGGCGCGGCGCGCATCGGCATCGACGATGACCTTCGCACTGCGCATCGACTCGACGTAGTCGATCGGGGCCGCAATCTCGACCGCGGCGTCGTGCATGAAGCGATGGCCGCGGCTGGTGCGGCCGCCGCGCACGCCGAACAGGTCGGCGTCGACGATCGTCCCGCCGTGCAGCAGCACCAGCCAGTGCACCGGCCGTGCGAACGCGTAGGTGTGGGCGCCCCAGCGCATCGGCTTGGGAATCGGCATCGCCGCGATCGCCTCGCGCAGCACGTCAGGCAGCAGCGCCGCCGTCGCGGCGCCAGGCGTCACCGCGCGATGCACGAAACGCTCGCCCTTGGCATCGCTGGTCTTCTCGAGCGCGGTCCAGTCGATGCCGGCCTTCGCGGCGAAGCCCTGCAACGCCTTCGTCGGCTGGCCTTCGGCATCGAGCGCGATGTTGAGATACGGGCCCAGTACTTCGGAGCGCTGCTCGGGCTGTTCGGTCGCCACGCCCGGCAGCAGCACCGCCAGACGACGCGGCGTGTACAGCGGCTTGGCATCGCCGCGCTCGATCGCGACGCCGCGCTTGTCGAGCGCCGCGATCACGCCGTCGAAGAACGCCTGCGCCAGGCCGGGCAGCGCCTTGACCGGCAGTTCTTCGGTGCCGAGTTCGATCAGCAGGGGCAGGGAGGCGGTCATGGCAGGTCGTTCCGGATCGAAAGATGCTGGCTCAGGTCACGGCCAGTCGGGATGTCGCGTCGCTCGCGTGCGCGCTCGGCATTGATCAGCAGCAGTGCGAAGCCGGCGATGGGCATCAGGAACAGCCCGAAGAAAAACCACAGCCAGGGATTGCGTCGCGTCTGTTGTGCCCAGTAAGCGGCGAAGAATGCGAACGCTGCAGGTGCCGAGAATAGGAAAATGGCGAATGGCGCGAACGATTCGATCACGTCGGCTCCACGGCGCGCTTCAGCCCCGGAAATCCCATCGCCTCGCGCTGCGCGTAATAGGCCTTGGCCACGCCCTGCGCCAGCGTGCGCACGCGCAGGATGTAGCGCTGGCGTTCGGTCACGCTGATCGCGCGGCGCGCATCGAGCATGTTGAAACTGTGGCTCGCCTTGGTGACCTGCTCGTAGGCCGGCAGGGGCAGGCCCAGCTCGACCAGCTTCAGTGCTTCGGCCTCGCATTCGTCGAAGCGGCGGAACAGCACGTCGACATTCGCGTGCTCGAAGTTGTAGGCGCTCTGCTCGACTTCGTTCTGGTGGTAGACATCGCCGTAGGTCACCGGCGCGCCGTCGGGGCCGTGCGTCCACACCAGGTCGTACACGTTGTCGCAGTTCTGCAGGTACATGCACAGACGCTCGAGACCGTAGGTGATCTCGCCCAGCACCGGCTTGCACTCGAGGCCGCCGGCCTGCTGGAAATACGTGAACTGCGTGACTTCCATGCCGTTGAGCCAGACTTCCCAGCCCAGGCCCCAGGCGCCGAGCGTCGGCGATTCCCAATTGTCCTCGACCAGGCGCAGGTCGTGCACTTCGGGATCGATGCCCAGTGCCTTCAACGAGTCGAAGTACAGTTCGACGATGTTGTCCGGGTTCGGCTTCATCGCCACCTGGTACTGGTAGTAGCGCTGCAGGCGGTTGGGGTTGTCGCCGTAGCGGCCGTCGGTCGGGCGCCGGCTCGGCTGCACATAGGCGGCATTCCACGGCTCGGGGCCGAGCGCGCGCAGGAACGTGGCCGGATGGAAGGTGCCCGCGCCGACCTCGAGGTCCAGCGGCTGGATCAGCACGCAGCCCTGCTTGGCCCAGTAGGCGTTGAGCGTGAGGATCAGCTCCTGGAACGTCGGTCCGGTCATCAAGAAAATCGCGTCTGCGGCGGCGCGCTAGTATAGCGGGCCGCATCGAAGCGCCCGCCGCGCCATGCGCCAGGGAGGACCCGGCTTGAACGATCCGCGCGTGCCGCAGCATCCGGCCGGACCCCGTGCCCCTGCCGTCTTCGGTGGCCGACTGCCGCCCGGCCGTCTGACCCTCGAGCCGGTGATCGATGCACTGCTGGCCGATGGCCTGCTGGCGCCGGCCGACGCCGACCGCGCGCGCGTGAGCGGCCGCAATACGCGTGGACTCGACGCAGTGCATCCGCTGGTGCTGCTGGCCAACCTCAAACTGCCGTCGGCGCGGCGGCCGGGCACCGAGCTGGGTCTCGAGGCCCTGACCGAATGGCTCGCCCAGGCCACCGGTCACGTGTATCTGCGCATCGATCCGACCAAGATCGCGGTGGGCGACGTCACCGACCTGTTCTCGCACGCCTACGCCAAGCGCCACCGCATCCTGCCGGTCGACGTCGCGCCGGACCGCGCGCGCATCGCGACCAGCGAGCCGCTGGCGCTGGACTGGCTGACCGACATCCAGCGCCTGCTGCGGCGCGAGATCGACCTGGTCGTCGCCAATCCGCTGGACCTGCACCGCTACACGATGGAGTTCTTCGGCGTCACGCGCTCGATCCGCGGCGCCAAGGACGGGCGTGAGACCGGCAGCGACGCGCCGACGTTCGAACAGCTGGTCGAGCTGGGGCGCTCGGGCGACGTCAATGCCGACGACCATCACATCGTCCACATCGTCGACTGGCTGCTGCAGTACGCCTACGAACAGCGTGCCTCCGACATCCATCTCGAGCCGCGTCGCGACGTGGGCCGCGTGCGCTTCCGCATCGACGGCGTGCTGCACAAGGTCTTCGAGATGCCGCCGCCGGTGATGACCGCGGCCGTCAGCCGCATCAAGGTGCTGGGCCGCATGGATCTCGCCGAGCGCCGGCGGCCGCAGGACGGCCGCATCAAGACGCGATCGCCGGGCGGGCGTGAAGTCGAGATGCGCCTGTCGACGATGCCGACCGCCTTCGGCGAGAAGGTCGTCATGCGCATCTTCGACCCCGACACCGCGTTCAAGCCGATCGAACACCTGGGCTTCGACGCCGGCGAGGCGGCGGCGTGGAACGATCTCGTGCAGCGGCCGCACGGCATCGTGCTGGTGACCGGCCCGACCGGTTCGGGCAAGACGACGACGCTCTATTCCACGCTGAAGAAGCTGGCCTCCGACGACGTCAATGTCTGCACCGTCGAGGACCCGATCGAAATGGTCTCGGTCGAGCTCAACCAGATGCAGGTGCACAACGCGATCGACCTGACCTTCGCGCAGGGCGTGCGCACGCTGCTGCGCCAGGACCCCGACATCATCATGATCGGCGAGATCCGCGACCTCGACACCGCGCAGATGGCGGTGCAGGCCTCGCTGACCGGGCATCTGGTGCTCTCCACGCTGCACACCAACGACGCGCCGTCGGCGATCACCCGCCTGCTCGATCTGGGCCTGCCGCATTACCTGATCGCCTCCACGCTCAACGGCGTGCTGGCGCAGCGTCTGGTGCGCACCCTGTGCCGGCACTGCAAGCAGCCGCAGCCGGTCGATGCCGAGGCGTGGCGCGCGCTGCTCGGCCCGGACAGTGACCTGCCGCCGCCGGAGACCGCGTGCGGCCCGGTGGGCTGCCTGGAGTGCCGCAACACCGGCTATTTCGGTCGCGTCGGCATCTACGAACTGATGCCGGTCACGCCCGCGCTGCGCGCGAAGATCCAGCCGGACATGGCGCTGTCGGGGTTCAGCCGGACCGCCGTCGGTGAAGGCCTGCGCACGCTGCGCATGGCCGGCGCCGAAAAGGTCGCGCAAGGCGTGACCACGGTGGAGGAAGTGATGACGGTGCTGCCGCCGCGGGAGTAAGGGCGCGCGTGCGACGGCACGAGAGCGGCACATAAGGTACCGGGCACCTCTCCCTTCGGGGGAGGTCGGCGCGCAAAGCGCGTCGGTGCAGGGCAGGGTCGTCTAGGCACGATCCCAGACCAGCGCCCACCCGTCCCGATCCGCTACGCTGCGCCGTCTTCCTGCACCGGCTGCCCCTCGATGTCGTCCGACCGCCGCTTCCTGATCGTCGAAACCGGCCAGCCCGTGCCGTCGATGCGCCGCTATGGCGGATTTCCGCACTGGATCCGCGTCGCTGCCGGCCTGTCGGAGCACGACGCGGTCGTGGTCGATGTCGAACGCGGCGCCGCACTGCCCAGCGCGGACGATTTCGCCGGTGTCATCGTCACCGGCTCGGGTGCGATGGTCACCGACCGTGCCGAGTGGAGCGAACGTACAGCCACCTGGCTGCGTGAGGCCGCCCATGCCGGCGCGCCGATCTTCGGCATCTGCTACGGCCACCAGCTGCTCGCCCATGCGCTCGGCGGCGAAGTCGGCCCCAACCCGCGCGGACGCGAGATGGGCACGTTCGACATCGAAACGCACGAGGTCGCATCCGACGACCCGCTTTTCGCCGCCGGCTCGCGTTTCCCCGCCCAGACCACACACCTGCAGAGTGTCCTGCGTCTGCCCGAAGGCGCGACCCTGCTGGCGCATTCCGCCCTCGAACCGCACCATGCGTTCCGCTGGGGCGAGCGCGTCTGGGGCGTCCAGTTCCACCCGGAGTTCAGCGCCACCCACATGCGCGGCTACATCCGCGCGCGCTCGGGGCCGCTGTACCAGGAAGGCCTCGACCCGGTCGCGCTGGTCGCAGGCGTGCGCGCTGCGCCGCAAGCGCGGGCGGTATTGCAGCGCTTCGTCCGCTTCGCGGGGGCGTCGCCGCGCGATTGATTCTTCCTGTTCGGTCATGCCCGCGTCGGCGGGGTTGTCAACGGACGTATGTCCGGTCATCCATGGGCGTTGCGCTGCGTTGCGGTCGCTCTGCTTTGTCGTTGCTGTCGCTGTCGCTGCCGCTGTTGCCGTTGCTTTTGCTCCGCCGTTTATTTCGAGCGAGCCGTAGAGCGAGCCGAGCATCGCAGGGCGACGGGGTCGAAGAGCAGCCCATGTCTGAGCGCAGCGAGTTTGGGCTGCGTGCCCCGTCGTCCGAGAAGCGCAGGGAACCGCCGCGGCTGTATCGCGGCGGATCGCGTCCGGCGAAGGGACCTTTTGGTTCCTTTTGGGTCCGTCCAAAAGGAACTCGCACGCGCAGCGGGCGAAAGCTCTGTACTTGCTTGCGCCTCTCAGCTCGTCGCTCTGCGACTTCGATGTTCCTGGCAAAAACAGACGATTGAGCCGCAGAAGCGAAGATCAAAGACAGGGCTTCCGCGCTGTCGCGCGGCTCACTTTTGTCTTGGCAAAAGTAAGCAAAACCGCCTTCGCCGGATGCGAGCCGACGCGATGCAGTCGCGTCGGTGCCCTCCGCTCCTCGCCTGACGCGGCACGCAGCCCAAACTCGCTGCGTTCAGACATGGGCTGCTCTTCGGCCACGTCAGGCTCCGGTGCTCGGCTCGCTCTACGGCTCGATTTCAGATCAAAAGCTGGAAGCCGAAGCCGAAGCCGAAGCCGAAGCTGAAGCCGAAGCAGGAGCAGGAGCAGGAGCAGGAGCAGGAGCAGGAGCAGGAGCCAAGCGCGAGATGTGGAAGCGGAAGCTGCGAGCCTCGCCACCCGCTTCGCAATGACCGCTGTGGTTGGAAGAGGGCGGGGTACCCCGAAGCAGACCGCCGCCATCGCTGCTGAACACACAGCGCATCCCAGCGGCGTCTCCAATGCATGCGATACGATGGCGCCCTTCGTGGCGCGCCCACGTGACTGACACCTGGAATACGGCGGAAATGACGACTCGGACGGTAGGGGCCGGCCACGGCTGGAAGTGGATCGTGCAGGGCGTCAACGTGGGTCGGGCCAATCCGCGGGCGGTGTACGGGGCGACGGCGATTGTGGCGCTGCTGGCGCTGGTGCCGAACGTGCTGCAGGCGATCGCGCAGGTCGCATTCGGCCTCGACGCCAACACCCAGGTCATGCTGATCGGCGCGACGTCGCTGGTGTCGATCATCGTCTATCCGCTGCTGATCGCCGGTGTGCTGCACGTCATCGACGCGTCCGAGCACGGACGTCCGGCGCAGCCGACCGATGTGTTCGCGGTGTTCACCGGCGGCAATGCCGGGCGTCTGATCGGGTTCGGCGTGCTGATGGGGGCGCTCTACATCGCCACGTTCTACGCGCTGGTCAGCGCCTTCGGTGACGGCGTGGTCGACTGGTACATGCAGGTGCTGACCATCAGCCAGGAAATGAGCGCGCAGACAGGCCCGGCCACGCCACCCGACCTGCCGCTGCCGCCGACCGGCATCGGCCCGCTGATGGCGCTGGCAATCTTCTTCGGCGTCTATTACGCCACCGTCTATGCGGTCGGCCTGGGCCAGGTCGCGCTCGGTGGCCGGCCGGTGCTGCGGGCCTTCACCGATGGTCTGGGCGGCGCGTTGCGCAATGTGCTGCCGGTGATCGTGGCCGCGGCCATCGCGATGGCCGGCGGCTTCGCGCTGATGCTGGCGTTCGCGATGGTGGTCACCCTGATCAGCGTGGCCGCCAGCCTCGTGCACCCCGGCCTTGCCGCGCTGCTCGTGCTGCCGCTGTATCTGGTCCTGCTGCTGATCCTCTACATCGTGATGTTCGGTGCGATGTACGCGATGTGGCGCGACATCTGCGGCCCGCAGGGCGATGCGTCGACCGCCGGCCCGGCACCGGGCACCGACGGTCCCGACCGCGGCCGCATCGAGCTCTGACCGCGCCTAGAACCCGAGCGTCGCGTCGAGTGCGGCGGCGAGGCTCCGGTCGATGCGGTGCATCAGCAGCGCGAGTAACAGGAAGAACGCCGGCGGCTGCAGCACCAGCCACAGACGCGCCGGCATCGGCACCGGGGCATCGTCGATCTGCACCACGTGCGTTCCTGCGATCCGGTCATGCAGCGCCTGGTAACGCGGTCCGCGCGCCGCCAGCAGATGGCCGATGTTGAGGCTCACCCAGGACAGCAGGCCGGCGGCGGTGCGCAGGCCGGCGCGCACGTAGCCGGGCGGTAGTCCGTCGTCGTCCACCACCTGCAGGCCGAGCAGCCGCTTGCCGGGCGTCGCCTGCCAGCGCGAGCCCTCGAACGCGGTGAACCAGGCGCCTGCGACCACGGCGAACACCGCCATCGTCGGGAGCGTCAGCGATGTGATCGCGAGCGTCAGGGCGGTGATCGCGACCTGCAGCGCGGGGTCGGCCATCCAGGCCTGCAGCAGGGCGGCGGGCGACGCGGCGAGGTCGAGCGTGTGCTGCATCAGCGCCGCCATCGCCTGCGCCAGGGCGTCGATCGCGCGTGCGCAGGTGTCCAGGCCCGTCCACAGACGGCGGTGCATCAGCACGACGACCACCAGCCCGATCGCCGCCGCATCCAGCGACCACGCCGCATACCGGCGCAGCAGCGGCGTGGACCTGGCCACCGGCAGACTCATGCGTCGTCGCGCACCGCGTCGGGCTTGGGCGCGAGCAGGCGCGCGGCGAGGATCCCGGCCTCGTAGAGCAGGCACATCGGGATGGCGAGCATAAGCTGCGAGACCACGTCCGGCGGCGTGATGACCGCGGCCAGCACGAACACGCCGACCACCGCATATCCGCGTGCCTCGCGAAGCTGGTCGGTCGTCACCCAGCCCAGCAGCACCAGGATCACCAGCGCGACCGGGAGCTCGAAGCTCAGGCCGAACGCGAGGAAGATCACCAGCACGAAATTCAGATAGGCGTTGATGTCGGTCATCATCGCCACGCCATCGGGCGTCACCATCGTCAGGAAGGTGAACACCGACGGCAGCACGAAGAAGAACGCGAATGCGCAGCCGATGTAGAACAGGGCCACCGCCGATGCGAGCAGCGGCATCGCCAGGCGCTTCTCGCGTTTGTACAGGCCCGGTGCGACGAACGCCCAGGCCTGGTAGAGCAGCCACGGCATCGTCACCACCACCGCGGTGAAGAACGCCAGCTTGAGCGGCGCGAAGAACGGCGAGGCGACCTCGATCGCGATCAGGTGCGCGCCGTCGGGCAACTTGTCGAGCAGCGGCTGGGCGAGCAGGCCGTAGAGCGTGTTCGCGAACGGCAGCAGGCACAGCAGCACCAGGCCGGTGACCGCCACGCCGCGCATCAGCCGCATGCGCAATTCGATGAGATGGTCGATCAGGCTGCCTTCGCCGCCGTCTCCGTCAGCGTGCAACGCCACGATCGGTCTCCTCGTCGGCAGGGCCGGGTGGGATCGCCGGCGATCGCGTCGGGCGGCAGCGGCGGCGCGTCCGGCGTCACGGGCGTTGGCGCCGGTGCCGGTGCCGCATCAAGGCTGCGATGCGTCGCCGGCGGCTCGCTGGACATGCGCCGTGCCTGCGCGACCAGATCGCCGGCCTCCTTGCGCACGTCGTCGAAGCTGCTGCGGGCGTGCTGTTCGGCGTCACGCAACTGGGTGCCCACGTCGGCGATCGAACGCTGGGCGTCCTGCATGCTGCGCTTGAGTTCTTCGGCGGCGAGTTCGCGCTCGAGTTCGGACTTCACCGAATACCACTGCGCGCGGGCGCGGCGGACCCACAGCCCGGCGAATCGCGCCGCCTTGGGCAAGCGCTCGGGACCAAGCACGATCAACGCGATCAACGCGATGATCATCAACTCGGCCGTGCCGATCCCGAACATCGACCGTGTCCCGCGTCAGCGCGGGGTGGTGTCGTCGTGGCGCGTCCTGTCGGCCTCGCGGCTCGCCGGATCCTGCGAGCGGTCGTCGAGACGATCGGGTGTCTCGTCGTCGTGCATGCCTTTCTTGAAGCCCTTCACCGCTTCGCCGAGATCACGCCCGGCGCCGCGCAGTCGCTTGGTGCCGAACACCAGCAACACGACGACGAGGACGATGAGCCAATGCCAGATGCTGAAACTGCCCATGTCGGAATTCCGGGAGTTGCGGGTGGTCCGGCAGGATAACGCACCGCACCCGCGCGCAGCGTGCGGGTGCGCACTGCATCAGTACTCGGGCAACGGTTCGACGGTTGCCGGCTGGTCTTCGACGTTCTGGAAGCCCTGGGTCGACGGCTGCGCCTGTTGTGGCTGCACGGGCGCGGTCGTGGCTTGCGGCACGTTCTGGATGGCCGGCGTGTAGGCCGGCGACTGCGCCTGACGCGCGACCGGTACCGCGGTGCCGCCACGCGAGACGCGCGCCGTGGCGCTGGCCTCTTCCAGACGGTCCCGGAAATCCACGACCGCGCTCGACGGCGCCTGGCCCGGACGGTTCTCCAGGATCGCGCGCGGCGTGGTGGTGTTGCCGTAGACCGCGATGTTGGCGTCGTCGTCGATCTGCAGGACGGCGCCGTCGAGCGCGACGCCGGCGAACAGACCGCGGGCGCGCGACCACGACCAGATCTCGGCCTTGAGCTGGCCGTCGGTCAGCGCCGCGGCATTGCGGCCCACCGGGCCGGCGGCGACGCCGGCATCGGCGCCGAGAGTGAACTTGCCGTTGACGATCGATTCCAGGCTGCGCTCGTTGCGGAACACCAGCACCACGTCCGAGGACTGCACGCCGGCCTGGAAGCCGATGCTGCCGCCGGTGATCTTGACGAACGCCGGGCTAGACCACGTGCCTTCGGGCGTCTTGACCGACATCAGGCCGTGGCCGCGACGACCGCCGATGATCAGGCCGGCCTTGATGGTGTCCGGAATCACGACGATCGCGCGGGCCTCGTCGAGCAGCTTGTCGGGAATGCCCGATTCGGGGATCGCCTGGATTTCGTTGAGCACGCGGACCGCGTTCTGGGCCCGGGCATCCTCGGTCGGGCCGGCGACGGCGGGACCGGCGACGAACGCAGTGGCGAGCGCGGCCACCAGCACGGTGTGGCGGAACGGACGGGTCATGGTGGCTCCGGGGCTAGGGCACGAATCGGGCATGCGCCATGCGGCGCACACAGAACGGATTCAGGCTAGTGACGGGGCAATGAATCGCACATGAGTTCTTCCGGCGTGCCGGAACGCTGCCATTGCAGGGTCGTGCCTGCCATTCTATGGAAATGTCCGAATCCCCAGCCTCCTCTCCCGCGCGCGATGCCGTGGTGCTCGTCAATCTCGGCACCCCCGACGCGCCCACGCCCAGGGCGGTGCGCCGCTATCTCGCCGAGTTTCTCCACGACTACCGCGTGGTGGCCCTGACGCGCTGGTTGTGGTGTCCGATCCTGCACTTCGTGATCCTGCCGTTCCGCTCGCCGCGTGTGGCCAAGCTCTATGCCGGCGTGTGGATGGATGACGGCTCGCCGCTCGCGGTCCATACCGCGCGGCTGGCAGCGGCCGTGCAGACCGAGATGCCCGATGCGCAGGTGGTGCACGCCATGCGCTACGGCAATCCGTCCCTGCGTGGCGTGCTGACGCGCCTGCGCGATGCCGGCCATGCGCGCGTGCAGGTGCTGCCGCTGTATCCGCAGTATTCGACGACGACGACGGCGTCCGTCCGCGATGTCGTCGATGCGGTGTTCAGCGCCGACGGCGCGGCCGGCATGCGCGACGACTATCACCTCGACTCCGACTGGGTCGCGGCCGTGGCCGATTCGATCCGCGCCCACTGGCGCGCGCACGGGCGCGGCGAGCGTCTGCTGTTCTCCTTCCACGGCATTCCGCAGCGACTGGCCGATGCCGGCGATCCGTATCCGCAGCAGTGCCGGGCGAGCGTCGATGCGATCGTGCAGGCGCTGGGTCTGGCACCGGACGACGCGATGCTGACCTTCCAGTCGCGCTTCGGTCGCGAGCCCTGGCTGCAGCCCTACACCGACGAGACGTTGAAGGCGCTGGGCGGCGACGGCGTCCGCACGCTCGACGTCGTGTGCCCCGGCTTCGCGGTCGATTGCCTGGAGACGCTGGAGGAGATCGCGTTGCAGAACGCCGAGATCTTCCACGCGCACGGCGGCCGCGATCTGCGTTACATCCCCTGCCTCAACGACGCACCCGCGCATGCCCGCGCGCTGGCCGCACTGACGCGTCGCGACCTGGCGGCGCGCGCGTGAGCGGCGGCATGACGCCGCGGCCGTTCGAGGTCGAGATCGGCATCGGTACCGTGCGCGGCCTGCGCTTCGGCACCGTCGGCGCACGACGCGTGCTCGCGCTGCACGGCTGGCTCGACAATGCCGCGAGCTTCGTGCCGCTGGCCGCGCATCTCGAAGGCCTGGATCTCGTCGCGCCCGATCTGCCCGGCCACGGCCGCAGCGCGCACATGCCGGTCGGCACCGACTACACCTTCGTCGGCGCCGTGCACCAGGTGCTGGATATCGCCGATGCGCTGGGCTGGGACCGGTTCGCGCTGCTCGGGCATTCGATGGGCGCCGGCATCGCCAGCCTGGTCGCCGCCGCAGTGCCCGAGCGCATCGAACGTCTGGTCGCGATCGAAGCACTCGGCGCGCTGCCGGAAACCGAGCCGGAGACCGTGCCGCGCCTGCGCGAAGCAGTGGCCTCTTCGCGTGGACTGGGCACGCGTCCGCTGCGCGTATTCCCGGACCTCGACGCGCCGATCCGCGCGCGCGTGCGCGTCAACGACCTGAGCGAACCCGTCGCGCGGCTGCTGGTCGAACGTGGCGTGCAGGCGGTCGAGGGTGGCCATGTCTGGTGCAGCGACCCGCGCCTGACGATTCCCACCGCCGTGCGCATGACGCCCGGCCAGGTCGACGCCCTCATTGCCGGCATCGAATGCCCCACGCGCGTGATCTACGCCGATCCGCCGCAGCCCTATCTGCCCGAACCCGACCGTTCGCGCCGCGCGCGGTTGCTGCCCGATGGGGACCTGGTCGTGATCGCCGGCGGCCATCACCTGCACATGGAGCAGCCCGTCGAGATCGCCGCCGCGATCGGGGATTTCCTGCAGTGTTGATCGCATCGCGCCTCGCGACGCGACGAACGCCGCATCACCGCACCGCCAACCCGTCCTGCAGCTGCAGGCTGACGATCACACCGGCGTCGTCCGACGGTTGCACCGGGCGGTTGCGGTCGAACGCGAACAGCGCGCTGCGGCCGGCCTTCTCGAACGCCAGGACCGCGCTGTCGCCGCCGTGATGGGTGGCGAGCCGGGGCTGCCAGCCCTGACGCGCCATCGCGCGACGGGTTTCCTGCGACAGCGACACGACATCGCCGTCGGCGAACAGGCTGACGACGCGTGTGCCCGGCATCTCGGTGAGGGTGTCGATCGCATAGCGCGCAGGCAGGTGCACGTCGCGGGGGAAATCCGCAGGCAGTGTCAGCGACGTGGCACGTGGCAGAGGCGTCGCCGCGACGCGGTCGCCGCGCGCGTCGAAGCGGATCGTGGTCCCCATCGCGTCGCCGGGTTGGCGGCAGCCGGGCAACAGGACGAGGAGCAGCACGGCCAGGCACAGGCGGACCATCGGGTTTCTCCGGCGGCGGCGGCCGCTCATTCCGGTCAACGCGGACGCGGTGCCGGAGCGGCCATCGTGGGCCGTCTCGATGGCCCGCTCAGGCCAGCAGGGCGTGCAGGTCGGCCTTGAGTCTGCGTCCGCTCTCGCGGAAATAGTCGCGCGCCTCGCGCCAGGCAGGGCAGCGTGCCTCCACCTCGCCCCAGAACCGCGGCGAGTGATCCGCGTGGATCAGATGACACAGCTCGTGCACCAGCACGTACTCGAACGCCGACGGCGCGCCCAGCACCAGCGACAGGTCCAGATTGAGCGTGCCGTCCGGCGCCAGCGAGCCCCACTGCGAGGACATCACCTTGAGGCAGATGCGCCGCGGCGTGCGCGGCAGGCCGGGCAGGTAGGCCGGCAGCCAGCGGCCGATGTCGGCGCGCGCCTGCGCCTCGTAGAACTCGCGCAGCGCACGCTGCAGCGCGGCTGGACCGGCGTGTTCGGGCGAGGCGAAAGCCAGCACGCCATCGTCGTCCATGCGCACATGGCTGAAGCGGCCGCCCTCCCAGCGCAGCGGCTGCAGGCCGCCGCGCAGCGGCAGATGCGTGGTCACGCCACGCTGCAGGGGCAGCGCTTCACCGTGCGCCGCGATCTGCGCGGCCAGCCACGCGCGGTGCTGCTGCAGGAAGGCATCGCCGGTGACGAGGCTCGCGCGCAGCGGCAAGGTCAGGCGTGCGCCGCGTTCGCTGACGCTCAGACGGATGCGCCGGGCGCGCGGATCGCGCACCCGCAGCACCTCGATCTCACGCCCATCCTCGAGCCTGAGACGGAGCGAATCGCGCTGGATCGAGACAGGCTTTGCAGGACGTGACAGCAGGCGCGACAGGGACGGCATGCGCGGATTGTAAGCGCTGCGTGCGACGCGACCGGTGCCGCCGTCGCACGTGCGCAGGCGCTCAGTCCGCCTTCGACAGCTTCAGCGCGCCTTCGAGCACCGTGAACAGGCGCTTGAACTCGCCGCGCATCAGCGCGAAGCGGGCGTCGAGTTCGGCGCGCATGTCGTCGTTCTCGGTGTGCTCGAGCGAATCCAGCGCGCCGTCGAGCAGCTTGAACTTGCGCACGATCAGATCCTCGCCGAGCACGAAGGAAACGTGGTCGTCGAGGTTGAGCGCGAGCTTGGTGACCTGCTTGCCGGCGTCGAGATGGCGGGTGATCTCCTCGCACTGCAGATCCTGACGCTGGCAGCGCACGATCGCGCCCTGGTCGGACGGATCCTTGAGTTCGCATTCCTCGCCCAGCGTCAGGCCGTCGGGCAGCGGTTCGCCGGCGATCCAGCCGGTCATCACGCCGCGCGGCGAGACTTCGGCGTTGAGCGGCAGCGCCGGAAAGCTGCCGAGCGCGGTACGGATGTTTGAGACCAGGTTTTCCGCGCTCTTGCGGCTGGAGGAGTTCACCGCGACCACACCGTGCTCGAGGTCGATCAGCGCATCGCTGCGCACCGGCTTCACGAATGCGCGCGGCATCAGCTCCTGCAGCAGATCGTCCTTCATCTGCTTGCGCATCTTGCCGCCGGGCTTGCGGCCCTGCTTCTCCTCGAACTCCTCGATGCGCCGCGACAGCAGCTCGTTGACCACCGGGCCGGGCAGGATCTTCTCTTCACCGCCGACGGTGATCCAGAGGGTGTCCTCGATGCGATGCGCCATCACCTCGGCCTCGCGGCCCAACGGCGAGATGAAACCGTGCGAGGACATCTCCAGCGGGCCGACCGGCTTGAGCGGGAATTCGGCCAGACGCGCGTCGAGTTCGGACAGGTCGAGGCTGGTGGGAAAGCGGAACAGGGTCAGATTGCGGAAGAACATGGGGCGGATGATTCCATTGGAAGTGGGGAAGGACGCCGCACACGAGCGGTGGGCGTCAGGAATGGTGTGATGCGTGCCGGGTGCAGGCGCGGGCCGACATCGACGGCAGACGCTGCGTCGGCGCGGCGTGGAGGGCGGTGTTCATGCCTCGCGCATCGCGATGTCGATCGGCGTGTCCGGCGCGTCGGCCGACCAGTCGTCGATCGTGACGGGCGCCGTGCCCGGACCGATCATGCGGAAATCGAACAGCGCCGGATCGCTCAGCTGCGACGGGCTGACGTTGCCCAGGGACCGCGCGATCGTCTCGATGCGGCCGGGCGTCTCGCGCTCCCAGGCTGCCAGCATGTTCTGGACCTGCTTGCGCTGCAGGTTCTCCTGCGAGCCGCACAGCGTGCAGGGGATGATCGGGAACGCCTTGGCCTGCGCATATGCGGCGATGTCGGCTTCGGCCGCGTACGCCAGCGGACGGATCACGACATGCTGGCCGTCATCGCTGCGCAGTTTCGGCGGCATGCCGCCGAGTTTGGCGTGGAAGAACATGTTGAGGAAGAACGTTGCGACCAGATCATCGCGATGGTGGCCGAGCGCGATCTTCGTGAAGCCGTGCTGCGCCGCGTGGTGGTACAGCGCGCCGCGGCGCAGGCGCGAGCACAGCGAACACATCGTCTTCCCTGCCGGAATCACCCGGCTGACGACCGAATAGGTGTCCTGTTCGATGATGTGGAAATCAACGCCACGCGCCGTCAGATAGTCCGGCAGCACATGCTCGGGAAAGCCGGGCTGCTTCTGGTCGAGGTTCACCGCAGTGATCGAGAACGCCACCGGTGCCTTCGACTGCAACTGCAGCAGGATGTCGAGCAGCGTGTAGCTGTCCTTGCCGCCCGACAGGCACACCATGACCTTGTCGCCGTCCTCGATCATGCCGAAATCGGCGATCGCGCGACCCACCTGATGGCGGAGCCGCTTGCCCAGCGTATGCACCTCCGGCGCGCCACGGCGCGGATCGCGCGGATGCGGCAGCGGTGCGTGCAGGGGCAGGACGATACTCATCGGGCCAGTTTACCGGGCGCGGGTTCGGACGTTGCCGCAACGTGCCTGCGACCGCGCGCCCACACGCGCCGTGCAAGGCTGCGACGCCATTCCTGTTGGACGGAGAGCGTCATGTCGCGCATCGTCATCATCGGCGGCCACGGCCGCATCGCCCTGCAGCTGGCCCAGCGCCTCACCGGAAGCGGACACGCCGTGACCGCGCTGTTCCGCAACGCGGCCCACCGCGACGCCGTCGCCGACACCGGCGCCACGCCGGTCGTCTTCGACATCGAACACGCGCAGACCGATGCGATCGCCGCGCAGCTCGCCGGCCACGACGCGGTGGTCTGGTCGGCGGGTGCAGGCGGTGGCGAAGCCGCGCGCACGTATGCGGTCGACCGCGATGCGGCGATCCGCTCGATCGATGCCGCGGCCGTCGCCGGCGTGCGGCGCTACGTGATGGTGTCCTACATCGGCGCCGGCTTCGATCACGGCATCGCGCCGGATGACGGCTTTTTCGCCTATGCCGAAGCGAAAGCCGCAGCCGACGCGCACCTGCGCGACAGCGCGCTGGACTGGACGATCCTCGGTCCGGGCCGGCTGACCGATGATGCCGGCAGTGGCCGTGTCGCCGATGGCGCGAACGCCGACAGCGGCACGCCGGTGTCGCGCGCAAACGTGGCGGCGGTCGCCGCCGCCGTGCTGGATGCGCCGGGCACCGTGGGCCGCACCCTGGATTTCGTCGATGGCGATGTGCCGATCGAAACCTTCGTCGGCGGTGACTGATCGCGTGCGCGTAGGAGCGAATGGAGAACGGTCCGTTCGCCTGCGCCACTGACGACCGTGCCGATCGATTCCCCGCGTTAATGCGACGGTGCGGCGCGCAGTCGTAGACTGCATGCTGATCGCGCGGTTGCCTGCCGCAACCCGCGCGTTCGCAACCCCGTCTTCCAGGAGCGCAATGACGTGAAGTACTGAGCCGACATCGAGTCCGACGACCCATCCGGGTCGCGTCCCCATGTTTGCGAGGTTCTTCCATGTCCGTGCCTGTCTCGTCGGCGCCTTTCGCGTCGCTGTCTGCGTCCTCTTCCGTCGTGCCCGCGCTGCGCGCCCGTGGCCTGTCCGCCGCGCGCGACGACGGCAGCGTGCTCTACGACGATCTGTCGCTGGTGCTGCACGACGGCCCCAGTGGGCTGGTCGGCGCCAATGGCGTCGGCAAATCCACGCTGCTCCGGCAGCTTTCTGATGGCGCCCGCGCTGGCACTGTCGAAGTGGCAGGTGGTCAGCAGCTGCTGACGCAGCATCCGGGGCCGTTGCCGCCGCGCGTCGTCGACCTGCTGGGACTGGGCGCGCGCTTCGATGCGCTGCGCCGGCTGCTGGCGGGTCATGGCGACGCGGACGATGCGGCATGCGTCGACGACGACTGGGCGCTTGAAACGCGATTGGCGGATGCGTTCGCAGCGCTGGGTTTCCAGGATCTGACGCCGACGTCCGATCCTGGGCTGCTCTCGGGCGGGCAGTGCCAGCAGCTGCGACTGCTCGCCGCGTCGTGGTGCGATGCCCGCGTGCTGCTGCTCGACGAGCCCAGCACCTTTCTCGACAGCGACGCGTCCGCGTCCTGGTGCCGGCAGTTCCTGCAACGCGCAGGGGCTGTACTGGTCGTGACCCACGATCCCGTGTGGCTGCGCGCGATGCCGCGACTGGTCGAGCTGCGCGCCGACGGGCTGCAGTGGATGGACGGCGGACTCGACGCATGGCGCGCCGCGCGCGATGCCACGCGGCGTCAGACAGAAGATGCACTCGCGCAGGCGCGGATCGATCGCGCGCGTGCACAACGTGCGGTGGGACGTGAACGTCAGCGGCTCGACCAGCGTCAGGCGCGCGGGCAGCGGATGCGCGAGACCAGCAACCAGTCGCCGCTGCTGCTGGACCACGCCAAGGGCAACGCCGAACGCCATGCCGGACGCGCGCGCGGCGCACTGGCACAGCGCCTCGCCGATGGTGACACCGCGGTGCGTGACGCGTTCGCCGCGACCGATGCCACGCCTGCGCCCGCGTTCGTCGATGCCGCGGTCGCCCTGCCGGTGGCGCGGCGGGTGATGCGGTTCGACGGCGCGCATCCCGTCGCCGGCGCGCCGGCGCAGGCGCTGACCTGGGATGCGTGCGGCCCGGTGCGGATCGGTCTGGTGGGGCGCAACGGCAGCGGCAAGACCACGCTGCTGCGCGCGCTGCGCGGCGAGACCACGCTCGCCAGCGGGACCGTCGAAGTCTGCGTGCCGGTGCAAGCGCTCGACCAGATGCTCGCCAACCTGCCCGACGCGATGCCGGCGCTCGACTGGCTGGCCGATCGCATGCAGGCCGGGGCGACGGACGTACCCGCGACGCGGCTCGCACTGCTCGGCCTGACGGGCGCGCGGGCCAGGCAGCCGCTGGCTCTGCTGTCCGGGGGCGAGCGCATGCGGGTCGCCATCGCGGCCGCCGCATGGGCGCAGCCGGCGGCGCCGCTGCTGCTGCTCGACGAACCCGCCAGCCATCTCGATCTCGACAGCGTCGATGCGCTGGTCGCGCTGCTGCGCGGCTGGCCCGGCGCACTCGTCGTCGTCAGCCACGACCCGGCCGTGCTCGATGCGCTGGCGCTCACCCACCGTCTGCATCTGGACGTCGACCGCCTCCATCTGGACACCGTCGATTCTTGAGCTGCGACGCCGACCCCACCGGCGCGGCCCGTCGATCAACGGTCGGGTCCGCCTGCAACGAAAACAGGCGCCTCTCGGCGCCTGTTTTCTCATGGCCTGTTCAAGCCGAAGGCGTCCGCCTCAGGGCACCCACACCAGATTGCGCGTATTGGGATCGGTGGTGATGTCCCGGACACGGCCCGCCGCGTCGAACTGCACCTGGAACTCGGCGAAGCTGCTCATCCAGTAGCGCCACAGGTCCGCGGCCAGATCCGGATTCTCGCTGCTGATCGGATAGCCCAGCGACATCAGCACCTGTTCGCGGGTCATGCCGGGCGTGATCTTCGCGCGCTTGATCGCGTCCTGGATCTTGGCCGGATACGTGGCGATCTTCGCCGCCGGATCCTCGGTCACCACGTAGCGCTTCGCGAAGTCGGCCGGTGCGATGTCGCGGCTGTAGTCGTTGCCGATCGACTGTTTCTCGCCGTCGATCCGCACGTTGACGCGGTGGCGGCCGTAGCCGGTGACGCTGGTCGGCGTGCCGACCGGGACCACGCGCTTGCCGTTCTCGGCGTAGTTGCTGTCGCTGATCCAGCTGCCGTCGCTGCGCAGGTTGCAGCACAGGTAGCCGTCGTACTTCTCCTGCGCGGAGAGCTGGGCGGTGGCCGCGAGCGCGGCGATGGCGAGCAGCGAAGCGGCGATGCGCGCGGGCGCGCGGCGGTGCGATCGTAGGGACATCCTGGTTCCTTGACGAAGCGGCCGGGGCTGCCGCGGATGGACGGCACGCGGCGGCAGCCGACGTCGCACCGGTCCCCGTCCGGCGCAGCGCATTGTTGCAGCGGCATCACGCCCCGCCAAGCACCCGGGTTGACGCGATGTTGCGATAAGCTGCACCGATGTCGAACGACGCCCCCGACATCGAGGAAAGCCGGAGCGCGCTGCTGATGCGGCTGCGCGCCGAGCATCGCGAACTCGACCGCACCATCGCCGACCTGCAGGCCACGCCGGCCCCCGAAGCACTGGCGATGCAGCGCATGAAGAAACGCAAGCTGCAGCTCAAGGACTGCATCGCCCGGCTGGAGTCGGACCTGATTCCCGACGAGCCCGCCTGAGGCGAAACGCCGGCGCGAGCGGATGGGATGCGGCAGGCCTGTTCCGAACTTCGAACTGCAGCCCTGGAACGCCACGTCCGCGCGTGCGGATGGAACGATCGATGCGCACTTGTCGAAGTCCGCGCGATCGGCGATCTCGGCGTATACGCGATACAGCGTGCCGGACTCGTCAGAGTGCATGCCGATCACATCGCATGCGTCCATTGGAATGTATCGAACAATCAGTGGGCGGGTGGCGTGCGGAGAACAGGTCGACCCACGAGTAGACGGATCGTTCATGTCCTTCATCCTCTTAGGGGAAGCCCGGTCAAGTCGATTCAAAGAAGCGACGTCTGGCGGTTGTTGCTTAGGTGACACAGGGACATGAGCCTGGAATGACGTGCGCGATCCGCCAGCGCACGCCAATCGGATCAAAGAGTGTGAATTCCTGATGCCCCAAGTCCGATCATCCGGCGGCCTGGAGACCTACCGGGAACACCGTTGCCACGCCTGACGTCTTGACACTGCGCTGCCAGACGTCTGCATTTGAGACGAGCATGTGCATCACGAAGTTGTTCGCATGGCCCGGGTTGTAGAGCTGCGACTTCAGGAATGGATGTGACGCCTAAACGACGATAAGTGGGATCGTTCGATTCCGACATCGCTTCGAAACCAAGCGCCTCTCAGAGCACTAATGGATTCGCAAGTTCGCACGCCGACACGAACACCCTGTTTTCGATCGTCTGCAGATTCATGTGGTCTCGCCAACGACGCTCGATGACGCGTCGTGAACCATGGTCACATGGAGGCGCGCTTCAGATCGGATCGCCACCCGCGGCAATGGCCCGCTCCTGATCGAGGCCAAGCAAACCGCTGCGCAGGTGATCAGCAGCCGCCGAGCGCGTGACCTCGCCGTGCCGGACGTACACGATGAATCTTCCCCCTGCACGGAAGCCGACATCGTGGAACGACGCGGACTGCCGGCATGCAAATGTGAACTGCGTCTTCCATCGCGCCGCTTGGACCGGGGACGGATCGCCCTTGAGGGTCTGCTCGACTGCGAGGCGAACCGAGCCGCGCTCGGGCTGGTCGATGGTGGGGTGAACCAGCGCAGTGACGGTACCGATGAATATCGCATCAGCCTCTTGCGTTGCGACCCGCGTGAGTTCCAGAAGCTCAGCCAGGTCAGCGGCATCGATCTGCGCCTGCACTGCTGGCAGACGTGTGCCGCACGCGACGGCGGTCTGGGCAGCGAGCAACAAGGCTGCCATGGAAAGGAGCGCGCGTGCTTTCATGCCACCTGCTGTCGGACTGGTTGGGCCATCGCTGTCTGGCCTGATGATTCCGCGACGTTACATTCGATCGTACGAAATGTCAGTGCCTTTCACCTGCCGGTCGCCGGGAGCCCGATGCCGCTGCGCCCAGACGACCGACAGGCGCGCCGCGTCGACCTCACTCGGCGACGACGACCACCGGCTCCGCGGGCTTCACCGCTTCCGGGCTCACCTTCTCGATCGAGTGCCGCAGTTCGCGGCCGAGGATGACCTTGGCGTCCTTGGCCCAGTTGTCGAGGCGGTCGTCGAAGACGAGCTTGCTGTTGCCGTCGAGTTTGACGAGGCCGAGTTCACGGAGCTTCTGGATGAAGCCGCGGAACAGGGACTTGTCGAAGAACTCGGGGGCGGCCGGGGCATAGAGCAGCGACAGGCGCTGGGCGGCGAGCTGGCAGAGGCTTTCGAGTTCGCCGGCGCCGAGGGTGCCGGGGCCGTTCTTGGCGAGCACGGAAATCGCGATGTAGTAGCGCTCGAAGGCCTGCTGCAGCGGATGGCTCAGCGCGCGCAGGCGGAACACCTCGTCGGTCTGGCCGGCGTTGCGCGCGTAGATGCCATCGTCCTCGTCGCTGACGCGCTCGAGCAGGGCTTCGCGCTCGAAGGTCTGCAGCGTCAGCGCGATGCGCTCCGCGAACGTGTCCTCGTCCCACGGCAGATATAGCTCGGCCTGCAGGAACGGATACATCGTGCGGCCCAGTCGCAGCAGCGTATGCCGGCTCATGCGCCGGTTCTGCAGGAAACAGCACGCGATCCAGGCCGAAGCCGTGAACAGGTGCAGCACGTTGTTGCGGAAGTAGGTCAGCAGCACCGACTTCTCGTCGTCGACGCGGAACACGTCGCCCAGCGGATGCGCGACGCGTTCGAGTACGTTGATCTCCTCGCCGTGCGCGACGATTTCCTGCGGCGTGTGCGGGGTGACCGTGACGCGATCCGAATACGGCACGTCGACCAGCAACTGCTTGGACAGCGCGATCTGGGCGAGCAGGTCGGCTTCGCCCATCGCGTGCTTCGGTGTCGACAGCAGCGCGAGCGCCAGCAGGTTGATCGGATTGACGTCGGCGGCGCGGTTGATGTTGACGTTGATCTTTTCGGCAATGACGTCGACCGTGCGCGACAGCCACTCGGGGCGCTCGCTGTCGGCGACCGCGTTGCCGTCCCAGCCGGTCGCGTGTTCGGCGAGCACGTCGGCCAGCGCGATCGGCTCGCCGAAGTTCACCACCACCTGGCCGTAATTGGAGCGCAGCACCTGCGGGATGCTCCACAGCAGCTGCCAGATCGATTCCTTCTTCTTGCTCTTGCCCGACAGCTCGTCGAGATAGCTGCCGCCTTCCATCAGCTTTTCGTAGCCGACGTAGATCGGCTGGAACAGCACGGGGCGTGTCGGCTGGCGCAGGAACGCGCGCAGCGTCATCGACACCATGCCGCCCTTCGGCGCGAGCAGGCGCCCGGTACGCGAGCGGCCGCCTTCGACGAAGTATTCGATCGAATACCCGCCGGCGACCAGTTGGGCCACGTACTCGGCCAGCACGGTCGAGTACAGCGCGTTGCCGCGGATCGAGCGGCGGATGAAGAACGCGCCGCCCTTGCGCAGGATGGTGCCGATGACCGGCAGGTTGAGGTTGATGCCCGCAACGATGTGCGGCGGCACGATGCCGCGGTTGTAGAGCAGATAGCTCAGCAGCAGATAGTCCATGTGGCTGCGGTGGCTGGGCACGTAGACGATTTCGTGCCCGGGCGCCGCGGCCTTGAGGGTATCGATGTGGTGCACCAGCACGCCGCGGAAGATGCGGTTCCACACGGTGGTGAGCAGGTAGCTCGCCGAGCGCACCACCGGGTGCGAATAGTCGGCGGCGATCTCGTAGGCGTAGGCGTGCGCCTTCTTCCACGCCTCTTCCGGCTTGCTGTTGTCGCGGCGCGCCTGGTCGGCGATCGCGTCCTTGACCGCGGGCGAGGCCAGCACCTTGTCGACCAGCAGGCGGCGGGTCGAGAGGTCCGGCCCGATGATCGCTTCGCGCATGCGGTTGAAATGGGTGCGCAGCACGCGCGAGAGCTTGCGCACCGTACGCTCGGGATCGAGACCTTCGGCGAGCAGCGGGCGTACGGCGACCGGCTCGGCGAAGCGCACCAGAGTGTCACGGCCGTTGAGCAGGATCGCCAGCAGGCGGCGGAACCGGCCGACGATGGTCCAGTTCTCCGAGAACAGCACCGCGAACCAGCCGTTGTTCTTGTCCGGTGAGCGGCCGACGAAGATCGAGACCGGCACGACCTGCACGTCGAGCGCGTCGTCGCGGCGATGCGCTTCGAGCAGGCGGGCCAGCGATTCGGAATGCGTCGCCTTCGACTGCGGCTGGCCGGTCGCCATCGCCAGCGCACCGCCGGCATTGCGCCGCGACAGTGCGACGTAGGCGCGCTTGCGGCCGAGCGGGTCGCCGGGCAGCGGTTGCAGCGGCGAGGGCAGGCCGGCCTCGCGACATGCGCGTTCGAGGATCAGCGCATTCGACAGGCCGTAGTCCTCGAGCACGTAGCAGACTGGGCGATGGTCGACGAGCGTCTCGGGCGTCTGCGGCTCCACCTTCAGGCCGATCCACGGCCGCATCAGCCAACCGAGCAGGCCGGCCCACCACGGGCGGCGCACCGCGCGGCGCGGGGCGGCCAGCGGCACGGGCAATGTGCCCGGCGGGATCCCGGCAACCGTCGGCGCGTCCTCGGCAGGCGTCGCACCGGACGCGGGCGCGTCCGTGCCGTCGACGGATGGCGTCTGCGGCGTCGACGTGGCGGGCACGGACGGGTCCGCGGCGTCCGCCGGGCGCTGTTCGGCGCGCCGGGCGTGGTCGCCGTCCGGGAATTCGAGGGTTGGTTGGTCAGGCATCGTCGGCATTATGCCCAAGCGACCCGTTCCGGCCGCACCGGGCGGACCCGCGCTCATGCGTCCGGGCGTGCGGGGCGCGCGGTGGCGGGCGCTGGGGGCGCTGCAGCCGCCGCTGGCGCCGCGGCCTGCCGGGCATGGGCCAGGAAGTCGCTGACATACCAGCGCCCGTCGTGACGCTCGACGGCGATCACCGTGTCGACCGGCTGGCCGGCCAGCTGGTAGCGCAGACGGACACGGGCGGTGTCGCCGGTCTGGCTGTCCAGCGTCGCCGCCACGCTGTCGAAGGTCTGGTCCAGATCCAGGCCGTAGGCGGCCAGCCGCTGCTTGCCGGCTTGGAACAGGGGCGACAGGCGGGTCAGGCCGTCCTGCATGCCGGCCGCGCCGAGTGCGGCGTCGCTGTCGATGCCGCCCGTCCCGGCGGCGGCGACCAGCGCGGTGATCGTCTCGCGTGCACGGGTGCGGTCGGCGAGTGGCGCGGCATTGGCCCACTGGCTCGCCGCGGCGATCATCTGCGTGTAGTGCGCCCGCTCGTCCTCGCTGAAGTCGCCACCCTGCTCCAGATACTGGATGGCGAACGCGCCCAGCCCCACCGCGGCCGAGCGCATCTCCCGCTCGGCACCGGCGAACTGCCGGTTGAAGGTCTGCAGCAGCACGCGCTCGGCCTGGGGCGCGCTCAGTGCAGCGAGCACCGCGGGCAGCTGGGCCGACAGCGGCAGCTCGTCGAGCGGCCAGCGGGTCCGGCCGGCGCGCCAGGCGGCGTCGAGGCCCGGCTGCAGATCGGGGGTCGACGCGTCGCGCGCGAACGCGGCCAGATCGCCTGCCCGCAGATGCGCCGTGAGCAGGGTGACCGCTTCCACCGGCGTGCCTGCGCCGGGTGCGGGCACGACTTCGACCGCCGCCTCGCGCTGGCAGGCCGCCAACCCCAGCAGCAACAGCAGGAGCAGCGTGGTGGCCGGGGCGCGTCGACGAGAGGACGCACCGGGCGGACGGGCGGGAAGGGACATGCGGGCAATTCCTGCGAAGCCGGACGCCCCATCTTGCAAGCCGGTCGATGACCGGACAAGCGCCGTTACAGGTCCCGCAGCACCCAGCCGTGCGGCGTGTCGGTGGCGCGGGCATCGAGCGCGGCCTGGGCGATCTCGTCCGGGCTGCGACCCGCCTTCCAGGCCGTCGCAATCGCGGCCAGCCGCTCGCGCGTCGCGCGGGTATAGGCACCTTCGAGTTCGTTCTGCGCGTCGACGGCCAGCTTCTGCGGATACAGCGTGCGCGCGTCTTCCGACTGGTTCAGCAGCGCGATCATCCGCGACAGACTGGTGTGGAAGGTCTCGGCGGACAGCGCGGTGCGCTGCGTCCGCTGCAGATGCCAGACCGTGAGGTACTCCACCGGGCCCAGCATGCGGCGTGGCGTGCCGCCGAAGAACTGGCCGGAGAAATCGCTTGCCGAGACCGGCGCGGCGCTGTCGGGCAGGCGGGTCGCGCCCCAGGAACTCAAGGCACCGCCGGGCAGGTCCATACGCCGCAGGGCGGTGCCGATGGTGTCCGCCAGCAGGCGCTGCGCGCGGGTGTCGTCACTTTCCGCGACCACGCCCAGCAGACGCAGGAACACCGGATACCGGTCCTCGCCCAGCCGGCGCACCAGGCGTTTGAGCACGGTCAACCGGTACTCGGGGTCGGCATGCGCCGCCAGCGTCGACACCATGCGATCGGCGGCGACGCGCAGGGCGTGCGCGGAAGGAACGGCATTCATGGTCGGGGAACCCGTGTCAGACACGGCAGTTGAGGCGCCCGGACTTTAACCCAGCCGCCGGCCGGGCTTCCCGAAGATTCAGGCCAGTGCGTCGAGGATCGCGTCGGCGCCCTGGTCGGCCGCCTGCGACAGGTCGATGGCCGACAGGCGCGCTTCGAAGGCCAGATCCCCGGGCAGCTGGCGGTTGCCGGCCGCCACGCCGTCCCAGGCCGCCACGTTGAGCACATCCTCACCCGGGTCAGCCTGCGGGCCGCGCGGGGCGTCCGCGTAGCCGCCATCCGCCGGCGCGAGGCCGGAACCCGGCTGCTGGCGCAGGTCGTCGAACGCGACATGCCCACCCAGCCGGTCGAGGCTGGCGGCATTGAAGCTGACGTCGGAGGGGATGCTGCTCATCGGAACGGAAACCTGGAAACCCTGGGGAGCTGGACCGCTTCTGCGGCGATGGCGGGACTGTAACGCCGGTGCCATGCAACGGCTATCTCGGGCTGTCCCTAGGGTGGCGAGGAATCCGCGCGCGCTGCGGCCTGCAGCTGAATCGCCGTTGGACAGAGCCGCGCGCTGCCACGTCGCCTTCGCCAACATGTCCCGGTTCGAGGCCGGACAGTTGCCTCACGCCCGCATGCTAGCCTGCGGCCAGACGCGCGACACCGCGCGCATGCGATCGCTCGGAGTGCGGATGGCCGAAGAGAACGAGGGCGCCGACAAAACCGAAAAACCGACCAGCAAGAAGCTCAAGGACGCGCGCAAGGACGCCAATGTCGCCAAGAGCCGCGAGCTGACCAGCACCGTGCTCATCATGGGCTGGCTGGCCGGTGGCTGGATGCTGATGGGGTACATGTTCCGGCGGATCAGCGGCCTGTTCGACCAGAGCCTGCACGTCATGAATCAGCCGTTCGACATCGCGCTGCGCACGATCGGTCCGCTGGCGGCGCAGACGCTGCTGGCGGTCACGCTGCCGTTGCTGCTGCTCGCCGTGCTGCTCGCCCTGATCGTGGAGTTCCTGCAGGTCGGGCCGGTCCTGTCGATGAAGAAGGTCACGCCCGACCTGTCGAAGATGAACCCGGTCAGCGGCGTCAAGAAGATGTTTTCGATGGACAACCTCGTCGAACTCATCAAGAGCGTTCTCAAGAGCGTGGCGCTGCTGACCATCGGCGGTTTCGTGCTGTGGGGCATGCTGCCCAACCTGCTGCAGCTGCCGTTCGCCCAGCCTGCCGCCATGGGCAGCGCGATCTGGCATGCGCTCAAGTGGATCGGCATCTGGACGATCTTCGTCTTCTTCTTCGTGTCCGCGGTCGATGCCGCGTACCAGAAATACTCCTACATGAAGAAGCTGCGCATGAGCCGCCGCGACATCAAGCAGGAGGTCAAGGAGAACGAAGGCGACCCCTACGTCAAGCAGCGTCGCAAGCAGTTGCACCAGGAGTGGTCGCAACAGAACATGCTCAACGCCGTACGAGGATCGAACGTCATCGTGACCAATCCCACGCACATCGCCGTCGCCCTGCAGTACGAACAGGGCGACGATCTGCCACTCGTCGTCGCGAAGGGCGAAGGCCACGTCGCCGAAGAGATCAAGCGCGTCGCCGAAGAGGCCGGCGTGCCGATCCTCGAGAACGTCCCGCTGGCGCGCGGCCTCAATGCGCGCGTCGAGATCGACGACTACATCAGCGACGAGTTCTTCGAGGCCGTCGCACAGGTGCTCTACTGGGCCGAGGGCGTGCGCATGGGCGAACACCGCCCCGAGCCGCCCGAGTTCGACCCGCCGCCGGACATGCGCGAGGAGATCGGACTGACCGATCCCGGGGCGTTGCCGCCGCCGCTCGCGGATGATCCGGCGGTGACGGTGCGGCTCGAGGATCCGCGGGATCCAATGCGATAGGGATACGTGGCGGCGCTGAGGCGCCGCTTTCTTTTTCTTTTCAGTGTTTTCTTCGCACGTCCGCTGCGCGCTGCTGCGGGATTTCCACCTTCGCGTTTCTAGCTTGCTTCGGCTTTTGCTTTTGCCTTGGCCTTGGCTTTGGCTTTCAGCCTTTGACTTGAATCGAGCCGTAAAGCGAGCCGAGCATCGCAGGGCGGCGGGGTCGAAGAGCAGCCCATGTTTGAGCGTAGCGAGTTTGGGCTGCGTGCCCCGTCGTCCGAGAAGCGCAGGGGACCGCCGCGGCTGTATCGCGGCGGATCGCGTCCGGCGAAGACGGTTTTGCTCACTTTTGCCAAGACAAAAGTAAGCCGCGCGACAGCGCGGAAGCCCTGTCTTTGATCTTCGCTCCTGCGGTTGATCTTCTTTCCGGCAGAACGTCAAAGTCCCAAAGCGACAAGCGATGAGCTGCGAAGCTCAAGCAAGTGCAGTGCTTTCGCCCGCTGCGCGTGCGAGTCCCTTTTGGATGGACCCAAAAGGAACCAAAAGGTCCCTTCGCCGGACGCGATCCCGCCGGGCTTCGCCCGTCCGGTTCCCTCTGCGCCTCGCCTGACGCGGCACGCAGCCCAAACTCGCTGCGCTCAGACATGGGCTGCTCTTCGGCCACGTCAGGCTCCGGTGCTCGGCTCGCTTTACGGCTCGATTCAAGTCAAAAGCCGAAGCCAAAGCCGAAGCGAAACGTCAGGGCCGAAGCTCGATACCGAAGCGCGCGCTGAAGCAACCAGCAGCACTACGTCGCACTGAACGCGTGCTTGAGCGCCTCGATCAGGCCGCTGTTGTCGACCAGTCGCGTCATCACGATCTCCACGAAGGTCCCGATCATCAGCAGGATGATCGCTGTCGCCAGCCACGCCTTGATCGGCATCGTCAGCGCGAATACGTTGAGCTGCGGGGCGTAGCGGTTGACCAGGCCGAACGACAGATCGATGACCAGCAGGATCACCATGGCAGGCGCGGCGATGAGCAGCATCGCGGTCATCAGATAGCCGAACTGCCCGACGAACAACGCCATTCCGCTCATGCGCAGGTCGGGGAAGAAACTCATGACGGGCCAGACCGTGTAACTCGTCATCAGCAGGTCGAGGAAGACGATGAACGCGCCACTGGCCATGAACAGCCAGGTCGCGAACTGCGACAGGAATTCGCCGTGCAACGAGGTCTGGTGGCCCTGGATCGGATCGAAGATCTGCGCCATCGACATGCCGACCTGGGTGTCGATGATCACGCCGGCCGAGCTGATCGCCCAGAACACGATGCCGTAGCAGAACCCGATCGAGATGCCGATGAAGGTTTCCTTGAGCACGATGGCCGACCAGTGCGCGGTGCCGGCCGCTTCCATCGGCGGCGCACCTGCGAGCGCGATCGGAATCGCGACGATCGCCAGGCTCACCATGAAACTGTTGCGCACCATCGCCGGCACGGTCTCGGTGGTCAGCAGCGGCAGCATCAGGAATGCGCCGGCGATACGCGGCAGCGTCAGCGCGAGCGCCAGCATCGGGTTCGTGCCGAAGTCCATCAGCGTCGGACGAGGCCGGGGAAATCGATGAAGATGCGGTCGGCGAACACGTACAGCGTGCCGCCCATCAGCGACGCGGTGACGAACAGCGTGATCACGACGGCCAGGAATTTCAGCGCGTAGGGAAACGTCTGCTCCTGCAGCTGGGTGGCCGCCTGCAGGAACGCGACGATCAACCCGATCAGCGCGGCGGCCGCGACCGGAGGCCCTGACAGCAGCAGCACCAGCCACAGGGCCTCCTTGGTGAACTCCAGCACGTCGCTCATGTGGCGGTTCCATAGGTGAGCACAAGGCCGTGCACGAGCTTGGCCCAGCCGTCGATCAGCACGAACAGCAGCAGCTTGAACGGCAGCGAGACCGTCGTCGGCGACAGCATCATCATGCCCAGCGCGAGCAGGATGTTGGCGACCACCAGATCGATGATCAGGAACGGCAGGAAGATCAGGAAGCCGATCTGGAACGCGGCCGTCAGCTCGCTCACGGTGAAGGCCGGCACGATGACGATGAAGTCGTCGGGCGTCATGCCACCGCGGCGCTCGGGCGGGAGCATGCGCTGCACGCTGCGCAGGAAGAACGCACGCTCGGAATCGCTGGAGTGCTGGATCAGGAACGTGCGCAGCGGTTCCTTGCCGGCATCGATCATCAGCAGCATGCGGTTGGTGTCGAAGTTGCCGCCCGCCGGTGCGGGCGCTGCGCCCGCGCTGCCGGTACCGCCGGTGATTTCTTCGGCGAGGCCGGGTGGCTGGGCAGCAGGGGTGTCCTCACGCGGGTCGTTGCTCGAACCGCCCTGCACCGCGGCGAACATGGGATCGACGCCCTCGGGGGCGCCCTGCGCCTGCGCTTCGGCCGCCAGCGCGTCGGCGGCGGCCGGGCTGGTCGGTGCAGGTGCATCGGCCTGCACCGGCGCGGGCGTCGATGCGGGACGCACGTCGATCGGGCGGCCTTCCCGGATCGCCTGCTGCTCGGCGCGGGCGTCGATCTGGCGCTGGACCGATGCCGGCGGCGGCCGGCCTTCCAGGCGCGCGTTGACCGCGTCCTGGACGTCGAGGATCACCGGATACATCACGTAGATCGACAGCACGATCGCCAGGCCGTTGATGACCACGTTCGGCGGCACCTGCTGCAGGCCCAGCGCGTTGCGCAACAGGCTCAGCACCACCACGATCTTGGTGAAGGACGTGACCATCACTGCCACGAAAGGGGCCAGCGCGAGGCTGACCACCGTCACCAGGACGAGGGCAGGCGAGAACGTGCTGAAATCCATGCCTCAGCTCCAGGACAGCAGGCGGACGCCCAGCGTGTCGCCCACGGCGACCAGCTCGCCCTGTCCGGCGACGCGGCCATTGGCGCGGATGGTGACGTTGGCGCCTTCGAGATGCACCGGCAGCGCGAACACGTAGCCCGGTTGCAGGCCGGCAATGTCCGCCAGGCGCAACTCGACCTTGCCGACCTCGAACTCCACCTCGACCGGCAGGCGGCCGGACGGGTCCTCGGCAGCGGGGGTGTCGTCGCTCGGCGGTGTTTCGGTGGCGTCGGTCTCGCTCATGCGGGGCGTCTCCTGGTGGCGGG
>NZ_LR733312.1:2708640-2838138 GCF_902506295.1 Luteimonas sp. 9C
TCTCCTGGTGGCGGGGGCGTGGGGTGGGGGGGCCGTCGATGCGCCAGCCGTCCGGTCCCGACCGGACCGGCCAGCGCAGGCCGGCGGCGCTGGCATGCAGCGGCGGCATCTTGACGTGGCCGACGACGATCACGTCACCGGGTCGCAGGCTGCGGACGTCGTCGCGCGTCAGCGGCGGTGCCGGGATGGCGATCGTCGCGAGGGTCGGCCACTGGCGCCAGTGGCCGGGATCCATCGGCGGACGCGGCGCAGCGTCCGTGCGCGCGAGCAGCGCCTGCAGCCATGTCGCCGGCGCGCGCAGCACACCACTGGCCGCAGCGCTGCCGTCGGCGGGCACGTAATCGAGCGCCAGCCAGACCGCATCGCTCGCAGGTGCGACCAGCGGCGCGTCGGGCAAGGGCAACAGCGAGGTGCCGAGCGCTTCGCTGATCTGGACCAGCGTGGATTCGTGCGCCAGGCTCCATGCAAGGACCCGGGCGCGGCCACGCCGGTCCTGCCAGTGCAGGCCGTCGTCGTCCACGCGTGGCGGCGATGCGAGCTGCAGCGCGAGACGCGTGCCGTCGGCATCGAGTTCGAAGACACCGCCGTCGATCGTCGCGACCTCGGGCGCGCGGCCGCCGCGCAGCCGCAGCACGCCGGCCGGCGTCGTCCAGTGCCGGGCGCGCGCATGCAGGCCGCGCAGCGTCTCGGCCTGGACGGGCGACAGCCGCGGCAGGCGCTCGCGCAGCGACACCGGCGATGCCGCGCGCGCTGCGGGGACAGCGGTCGCGTCAGCCATGGCCCAGCGCCACCTTCATCAGTTCGGGGAGGGAACGCACTCCGAGTTTGCTCATCATGTTGGCCCGATGCAGTTCGACGGTCTTGATGCTGATGCCGAGGATGTCGGCAATGATCTTGTTGGGTTTGCTGGCGACCACGAGGTCCAGGACCTGCCGCTCGCGCGGACTCAGTTTGGCGAGTGCGGCGCCCTGCGGCGAGCCGGCCTGGGTGCGTTCGCGCGTGAGCGCGGTATGGATGGCTTCGACAATCGCCGCGTCGCTGAACGGTTTTTCCAGGAAGTTCGATGCGCCCTTGCGCATCGCCTCGACCGCCAGCGGCACGTCGCCGTGCGCGGTCACGAACACCAGCGGCAGCGTCGACCCGCGACGCAGCAGTTCGTCCTGCAACTGCAGGCCGCTCATCCCGGGCATGCGGATGTCCGAGACCAGGACCTCGCCGTCGCCGTGGCGGGTACTGTCGAAGACGGTCAGGAAGGCCGCACCGGAGGCGAACGCCCGCACCTCGAATCCCGCGGTCTCCAGCAGCCAGGCGGTCGAGTCGCGGAAGCCGTCGTTGTCGTCGACGAGATAGACACAGATGCCGGTCACGCGTCAGATCCTCCTGTCCGGGGTCGGCAGCGTGAATCCGAACACGCTGCCGCCGCCATCCCTGGCCTCGAAAAACAGACGGCCCTCGTGGTATTCGATGATCGAACGGCAGATGGCCAGGCCGATGCCCAGCCCGTCCGACTTGGTGGTGTAGAAGGGCGAAAAGAGCTGTTCGCTTTCCGCCTGGCTCAGGCCCGGTCCGCGGTCACAGACGCGGACCTCGACGTCGCCGTCCAGATTCACCCGGGCTTCGATACGCAGGCCGCGTTGCGCGGCGGGCATTTCGCGCATCGCTTCGATCGCGTTCTTGACCAGATTCAGCAGCACCTGCTCGACCATCACCCGGTCGGCGTAGACCTGCGGCAGCCGGGGCGCCAGTGCCAGCTCGACACGCAACTGCAGGCGTTCGGCTTCCAGCCGCAGCAACTCGAGCACGGTATCGACGATCAGCGGCAGATCCTGCGCGTCGCGCCGCGGCTCGCGAGCCCGGACGAACTCGCGGACGCGCGCGATCACCGCGCTGGCGTGCTCGGCCTGGGTGCGCGCGGCCTGCAGGGCGCGCTCGACCTGGACCGGGCCGCCGGCCTGGTCGACCAGACGCAGGCTGCCGTTGAGGTAGTTCACGATCGCGGCGAGCGGCTGGTTGAGTTCGTGCGCCAGCGTGGCCGCCATCTCCCCCACCGACATCATCCGCGAGGTGAACAGCAGTTTTTCCTGCTGGGACTTGTGCGAATCGAGCGTCTCGATGCGTTCGCTGATGTCGACCGCGGTCAGCAGCGACAGGGCCCGTCCACCGCAGTCGAGGTCGCGCCAGTGCAGCGCGTACCAGCGTCCGCTGTCGGGCGCACGGACTTCCTCGCCGCGCGCCTCGCCGGTGACGTCGCCGTAGAGCGTGGCCAGCAGCGCATCGCGCTGCGCATGGCCCGGCAGGGTGCCCAGGTCGCCTTCGAACCGGCAGTTGGCAGCGATGCGGACGCCGGTGTCGCGGTCGAAGGCCGCGCAGGCGAAAGGCACTGCATCGAGCACTCCGGCCAATGCGTCCGCGTCTGCGTCGCCGCCCGTATGGCGCGCGCGCGGGACTCCGCCGCCTGGGGTTCCGGTCCGCGGCGTCATGCGATGCGCGACATCGGTTGACTGCTACCGTGGCCGCGCACCAGCAGGGTGCCCATTCCGCGAGACCCCATGATCCGCGCTGCCCGCCTCCGTTCCGCCCGCATCGTTCCCGCCATCCTGTCCATCGCGGCTGCGACCGTACATGCCACCACGCCGGCACCGGCGCCCAGCGACTCGTTCGTCGGGGAACTGCTCGCCATCATGATTCCGCTGGTTCTGATCATCGCGGGCCTGGTGTTCCTGCTCAGGGTGGTGCGGCGGCGTTACGGGTTGTCGGGCAGTGACGCCCCGCTGTCGGTGGTGCAGATCCTGCCGGTGGGGCCTCGCGAGCGTCTGGTACTGGTCAAGTCTCGCGCCGGTCGGGTGTTCGCGATCGGGGTGGGCGCCCAATCTGTGACGTTCATTACAGATCTCGACACTGAAGATCTCCATTCATCAGCGACGGACGCCGATACCGGGCCGTCCCATTCACCGGCCAATATCGTCGAGGATCGTTAAGTCACTGTGACGCTTGGGTTTTTCTCCGGCGCGGCGCCTGCGTAACCGATTTCACGCGCGGTCCACGCGCGGACTGGAACCTCCCTGCAACATCGATTTGACCTGCACATAACATAGGCAGACTATCGTACAAGGGCACAATGTGACGCACGAGGGCAGGGGCTTATGCGCCGAATGGACACCAGAGTGTGTGGATCCGCCGTTTCCGGCGTGCGCCCCGGCGTCCGTCCGCAACGCGGCGCGGGTCTGTTCGGTAGCCCGGTGGCGGTGACCCGATGAGGGCGTTCCTCGCCACGTTGACCGACGCGCCTGCTGGCGCTGCGCCCCGCGCCAAGCTGGGCTACAGCGACATCATTTTGGCGTTCGCCGCGGTCACGATCATCAGCGTGATGATCCTGCCGCTGCCGCTGGTGATCATCGACACGCTGGTGGCGGTGAACATCTCGATCGGCTTCGGTCTGCTGCTGCTGGGCATCTATATACCCACGCCCGTGGCGTTCTCCAGTTTCCCCAGCGTGCTGCTGCTGACCACCCTGTTCCGGCTTGCGATCTCGATCGCGATCACGCGTTCGATCCTGTTGCACGCCGAGGGCGGCCACATCGTCGAGACCTTCGGCACGCTCGTGGCCGGCGGCAATCTGGTCGTCGGCATGGTGGTGTTCCTGATCATCACCGTCGTCCAGTTCATCGTGATCGCCAAGGGCGCGGAGCGCGTGGCCGAGGTCGCCGCCCGCTTCACCCTGGACGCGATGCCCGGCAAGCAGTTGTCGATCGACTCCGACCTGCGCGCCGGGCTGATCGACAAGGACGAGGCGCGCCGCAAGCGTCGCCTGCTCGAGACTGAAAGCCAGCTGCACGGCTCGCTCGACGGCGCGATGAAGTTCGTCAAGGGCGACGCCATCGCCGGCATCGTCATCATCCTGATCAACCTGCTCGGCGGTCTGGCGATCGGCGTGCTCCAGCGCGGCATGCCGCTGGCCGAAGCGACGCATGTCTACAGCATCCTGACCATCGGCGACGGCTTGGTGTCGCAGATCCCGGCCATCCTGGCGACGATCGCCGCCGGTCTCGTGGTCACGCGCACGACCGGCGAAATCGACGACCGCCATCTGGGCGACGCGATCACGCGCCAGGTCTCGAACCAGCCGCGCGTGGTGCTCATCACCGGCATCCTGGCGTTGTTGATGACCTTGGTGCCGGGCTTCCCATGGCTGGTGTTCCTGGTGCTGGGCCTGGGCCTGCTGACTTTCAGCGCCTACCACTACCGCTACCAGTTCGAACTGCTGCGTCGCGCATTCCGGGTGACCGACGAGCAGGTGCTGGCCGACGTCCATGCCTCGGTCGACCATGACGATCTCGCGCCGCCCGCGCCGCTGCAGTTGCAGGTCTCGCCTCTGCTCGCGCAGACGCTGGGCGCACACAATCTCGAAGCGCGCGCGGTCGACATCGCGCAGCGCCTGCGCGAGGAATACGGCGTGCCGGTGCCGGTGCCGTCGCTGCGCATCGTGTCGACGTTCGCCGAGGACGAATACCGCCTGACCGCATTCGGTGCGCGTATCGCGACCGGTCGCCTGCGCAGCGATGCGGTGTTGCAGCCGCAGCCTGCGACGGCCGCGAATGCGAACAAGCTGCCGGGCTTCTATCCTGCGGTCGTCGCGGGCGAATGGGTGCAGGGCGGCGAAGGTACGCAGGCGCCGCTCGAGGTGCTCGGCGGTCATATGACGGCGGCGATCCGTCGCCGCATGGGCGGGTTCCTCGGCATCCAGGAAACGTCGAACCTGTTCGCGAAGATGCAGCGCGACTACCCGGACCTGGTCAAGGAGATGCTGCGCGTCGTCGCACCGCAGCGCGTGGCCGACGTCCTGCGGCGCCTGTCGGAAGAAGGTGTGCCGGTGCGCAACCTGCGTGATGCGTTCGAGGCGATCACCGACGTCGGCGGCCGCGAAAAGGATGTCGTGCTGCTGACCGAATACGTGCGCGTGGCACTCAAGCGCGAGATCGCCGACCGCTATTCGGACGACGAACGCACACTGCACGTGCTGTTGATCCACCCGGAACTCGAGGACAAGCTGCGGCAGTCGGTGCGCGTTGCGGGCGGCGCCAGCCAGCTCGCCATCTCGCCCGAACTGGCGGGACGTCTGGGCAACGAGGTGCGGGCACATCTGGGCCGCCAGGGGCCGGGCGTCAAGCCGGTGCTGCTGTGCTCGCTCGACGTACGCCGGCATCTGCGCAAGCTGATGGAGGTCGATTTCTTCGACCTGCCGGTGCTGTCGTACCAGGAACTGGCGCCGGATCTGCGCATCGTGCAGGCGGGACAGATCAATGCATGACCGGGTCGCATCATTACGGGGCATGCGTGCCGTCGTCGCCGGCATTCCGGCGGGAATCGGCGCGCAGACGATGGGAGGACTGACATGACCGAACACACGCACATCCAGGCGCACAACGTGCTGCGCATCGTCGACGGCCTGCATGCAGGCGCCAGTCGCGTGCTGGCGGATGAGGAGATGATCCTCGTCGGCAGCGGCGAAGACTGCGACATCGTGCTGGCCGACGACGCCGTCGCCGCGCACCACGCGCTGATCAGCCTCGTGGGCGGGCGCTTCCTCGTCCGCGCACTCGACGCGCCGGTGAAGGTCGGCGCCCAGGACATCCATCCCGGCGATCCGGTCGAACTCTCCGCGGTGCAACAGGTGCGGATCGGCGAGGCCGTGATCGCATTCGGCCGCGAGAACGATCCCGCGTGGGACGAGTTCGTCACCGTCTTCGCCCCGAATGACGAGGCGCAGGCGCCGCGCAGCGGCTTCGTGCGCAAACTGCCGTGGATCGGTGGTATTGCGGCGCTCTCGCTGGCCTCGCTGGCGATCTTCGCCGCCGTGCTGCCCGCGCCCGACCAGGGGCCGGACCAGCGCGAACGCCTGACCGCATTGCTGGCGGAGCATCGCGTCGCGAACGTGCAGATCACCGACGGCGTGAAGGGTGGCGCGACTGTCACCGGCGCAGTCGACGACAGCGCCACGCTCGAGCGGCTGCGCAACCAGGTGCGCGCGGAGAATCTCGACGCGACCTTGCAGATCCGCACGGGCGAACACATCGCCAGCGACGTCGCGGAGATGTTCCGCGGCCAGTCGATTCCCGTGCAGGCGCGTTACGTCGGTAATGGTGATGTCGAAGTCGTCGGCGAATTCAAGGACGGCGCCGAGATCGAACGCCTCGCGCAGTCGCGTGCGGTCTCCGACATCCCCGGCGTGCAGCGCATCCTGCCGCGGACGCCGTCCGGTCTGCTGTCGCCCGGCGAGGCCGAACAGCCGCAGGCGCCGCCGACGGCCCACATCGTGCAGATCGTGCGTGGCGAGAATCCGCATTTGCTGTCGTCCGACGGCCGGCGCTTCGTGACCGGTGAGGAGATTCCGGGCAAGGGCACGCTCGTGGCCATCGGTGAATCGGCGCACGTGCTGGCGCCCGACGGCACGACGATCAAGATCATTCCCGGCCCCGCGCCGACCCCCGACGATGCGCCGGGCACGGCGACCGCCCAGGCGGGCGCCCAGGGCGCAGCGTCGGGTGATCCCCGTTTCGCCGCAGTGGTGGCCAACGTCAAGGCCGGCACCGCGGTGGTGCAGGCGCCGGTGACCGTTCCGGCGCGCGCATCCGCATCGACGAACCACTGAGGTCGCTCTTCGCAGTTCGCAGTTCGCATCCAACGTCGTATCCACTTTCAAACCGTCGCAAGGAGTACTTCCATGACCACGATTTCCAACGATCAGATCGGCAGCTTCATCGGCCGCGCTTCGATGCAGGGTGACACCGGCGTGCGCAAGGCAGGCGGCAGCGCCAGTTCGTCGAGCTGGTACGAAGCGATGTCACGCGCATGGGGCCAGACGCTCGACCAGCAGGCGACCCGCATCACGGACCTGTCCGCTGTCATCGGGCAGGGCGGCGACCAGCCGTCGAATGTGGTCAAGCTGACTGCCGAAAGCCTGAAGATGCAGTTCCTGTCCAACAACGCCTCGACCTCGCAGAACAGCGTCGGCCAGGCGCTCGAAACGCTGGGCCGCAAGCAGTAAGCGACGCCCGCAGACCACAGCAGCAAGGAGAAGATCATGGTCGACGCGATCCAGGCCGTTGGGCTCGAAGCCGCGGCACAGGGAGCATCGGGGGCAGGCGCCAACCAGCCGGTGGCCTCCGCGTACGAGGTCGGGCAGTTCGCCCAGGCAATGGACCGCGCGGGCACCAGCTCGTCGGCGGCTGCCAATGCGCCCGAGGGCGTGGCCAGCGTGGGGGCGTCGGAGCCGTCCGATGGCGTCCGCATGCTGATGTCCGCGATGGACAATCTCAACGGGGGGGCATCGAGCATCCAGGACCTCGCCAAGACGATGACCCAGAACACCGGTGAGCTTACGCCGGGGCAGGTCATCGAAATGACGATGAAGTCGCATCACTTCCTGTTCCAGTGCGAAATGACCTCGAACGTCGCGAACCGGACGTCCGACGGCATCTCGCAGCTGTTCCGTCAGCAGTCCTGATCGAGAGGTGATCGGCATGCGCGATTCACAACCCTGCGTCACCAAGCGATGGTCCGCGTGGATGGGCATGCTGCTCGCCTGCCTGCTGCTCGCCGGGTGCGGCGGCACCGCGCTCTACAGTTCGGTGGACGAGCGGCAAGCCAACGAGATGATGGGCGCGCTCATCGGCTCCGGTATCCAGGCGCAGAAGAAGCCGTCCGCGACCAAGGTGGGTTGGGATGTCTTCGTCTCCGAGGGCGACATCCCGCAGGCGATGGCCGTGCTCGGTTCGCGCGGCCTGCCGAGGCAGAACTACCAGAACCTCGGCGACATCTTCAAGAAGGAAGGCTTCGCCTCGTCGGCCACCGACGAGCGTGGCCGCTACCTGCATGCGCTGCAGCAGGAGATCACCCAGACGCTGTCGATGCTGCCCGGCGTGGCCCAGGCGCGCGTGCATCTCGCGTTGCCCGAGCGCGATCCGCTCGGGGGCTCGAACGGCAAGACCTCGGCGGCGGTGTGGATCTTCGAACAACCCGGCGCCAACGTCCGCGACCGCGAGGCGGACATCAAGATCGTGGTCAAGGACGGCGTCGAAGGCCTGACGGACATCAACCAAGTATCGGTGAAGTTCGTCGCCATGCCGGCGCCGCCCGAGGCGTCCGCGTCGGGCGGCACCGCGATGGCGCTGTCGGCCGTGAGCCCGATGGCGATCGTCATCGCGGCGTTGGTCGTCGCGCTGCTCGCGGTCGCATTCGCGTTCGCCGGGCGCCTGAAGGCACGCAAGCCCGCGACTGCGGAGAAGGCACCGCCGGCACGCTGGCAGGGTTGATCCATGTCGCTGGATGCGCTGCTCGCCGAGGTGGACCCCCGTTGGCACGCGGCCGACGGCGAGGGCCTGGACGAGGCGCTGCTGCATCGCGCCCGTCGCAGCCGCCTTGGTCGCAGATTGCTGGTCGGCGCCCTTGCCGACGGTCCGGCGTCGCATCTGTTGGCACCGTCTCCCGACGGCCCCGCCGCGCTGGTCGCGCGCTGGAGCCGCACGCGTCTTGCGGCGTTGCATCGCGATCTCGGCGTGCTGGCCTATGCACCGGCCATCCGGGCGGAAGTCGGGCGTGACGCCGTGAAGCGCCTCAAGGCGGCGCTGGCCAGCAGCTATCTGCTCGCCCTCGACCGCAGTGTCTGGGATGCCAAGGTCGATCCCACCCTGCAGGGTCGGCTGTCCTCGACGCTGGCCACCACTTTGGCCGCAGGCGATGCGTTCGCGACGCAACTGTCCGACGTCCTGGAACACCAGGGACGCGCCGAACTGCAGGCCTGGGCCTGCCAGCGAGAGCCCGCGCTCGCGGACTGGGCGCGGCTGGTGTATCCGCCGGGTGCGCTGCCACCGGCGCACCTGCCCGAGAAGCCCCTGCTTGTCGTCCACACGCATCACCAGAATCGCGCCGTCGCGGCCTGATCCCCCTCTGTTCCGGAGCCCGCATGCCGACCCCTGACGCCGCATCCGCTTCTCCCGTTCGCCGGCCACCCGGTGCCGCCGTCGTCTTTGAACGGCGCGAGTTCCGTCGCGGCGTCTCGGCACCGATCGTCCGCGCGGCGGAGTGGCAGTCGCTGGCCGAACTCGACACCCTGCTGGCGCGGGTCAACGCCCTATACGATGAGGCACAGTCCGACGTGCAGAAAGCGCGTGAGCAGGGGTATGCGGACGGATTCGCCGAAGGCCTGGAGCGCGTGAAGCAGCAGATGACCGAGCAGCTCGCATCACTCAACGAGCGCCGTGCGCGCGTGCTGGGTGACGCGGTCGGCCGGATCGGCGATCTCGCGTGCGCGATCGTCGCGCGCATCGCGCCCGATTTCGACGCTGCGAAGGTCGTGCCGGCGCTGGTGATGCGCGCGGTGGAATCGGCGCAAGCCGAACAGTTCCTGATGATCCGTGTGCACCCCGATGCACGCGAGGGTGTCGAACACGGGCTGGGCGCCGTGCGCCAGGCCCATCCGGGTGTGGGCGTCATCGAACTCGTCGATGACGAGAGTCTCGACCCGTTGAGCTGCGTGGTGGTCTCCGAAGCGGGTGAAGTGCGCGCCGGCGTCAGCCAGCAGATCGAAGCGATCCGCGCAGCACTGGCGCAGGCGAGTGCGGTGGCGAGCGCATGACGCCGGAACCGGCCCTGTCGCTGCTCGATGGCCTTGGCGCCAGCGCCGTCGCCAGTGATCCGTTGCTGCACGCGCTGGGTCAGGTCCAGGCGATCGAGCGCGTGGGCCGCGTCAGCGAGGCCTACGGCACCCTGATCAAGGCGACCGGTCTGCGCGCAGCCATCGGCGAGCTCTGCTACCTGCGCAATCCCGGCGATACCCATTTCGAACTGGCGGCCGAAGTGGTCGGCGTCGCGCGGCAGCACACGCTGCTGACGCCGCTCGGCCCGCTCGACGGCATCGCCTCGACCACCGAGGTCTATGCGACCGGCAAGCAGGCGTCGGTCCCGGTCGGCGACGGACTGCTCGGGCGTGTGCTCGATGCACATGGCGCGCCGATCGACGGCAAGGGTGCGTTGGGCGCCACTGTCGATGCGCCGATCTACGCAGCGTCGCCCAATCCGCTGTCGCGCAAGCTGATCGACCGTCCGTTCTCGACCGGCGTGCGCGCGATCGATGCGGTGATGACCGCCGGCGAAGGCCAGCGCATCGGCATCTTCGCCGTTGCCGGCGGCGGCAAGAGCACCCTGCTGGGCATGCTGGCCCGCGGCGGCGATGCCGACGTCAACGTCATCGTGCTGGTCGGCGAACGTGGCCGCGAGGTCAATGAATTTATCAGCGACAACCTCGGCGCCGAAGGCCTGGCGAAGTCGGTCGTCGTCGTCGCCACCTCCGACCGGCCCGCGCTCGAGCGCAGCCGCGCGGCCTGGGTGGGCACCGCGATCGCCGAGCATTTCCGCGACCAGGGCAAGCGCGTGCTGCTGCTGGTCGACTCGGTCACACGTTTCGCGCGCGCGCTGCGCGACGTGGGCTTGGCGATCGGCGAGCCACCGGCGCGGCGCGGGTTCCCGCCGTCGGTCTTCAGCGAAATGCCGAAGCTGTTCGAACGCGCCGGCAACAATGACAAGGGCTCGATCACCGCGTTCTACACCGTGCTGGCCGAAGACGAGGATGGCGGCGATCCGATCGTCGAGGAAGTGCGCTCGATCCTCGATGGCCACATCGTGCTGTCGCGCAAGCTCGCCGCCGCCTATCACTACCCGGCGATCGACGTGCTGACGAGTCTCAGCCGCACGATGCCGCGTGTGGTCGACACGCCACATCTGCGCGCGGCCGGGCAGCTGCGCAAGTATCTGGCCAAGCACCAGGACATCGAGCTGTTGCTGCAGCTGGGTGAGTACAAGCGCGGCACCGATCCCGATGCCGACATCGCGATCGAGAAGATCGGGCCGATCCGCAACCTGCTGCAGCAGTCCGAACACGAACTCGTGCCGTTCGACACCTCGTCCGGCGCGCTGCGGAAGCTGTTCGGATGAAACGCTATCCGCTCCAGACCCTGCTGCAGTTGCGCGAACACCGCACCGAAGCGGCGCGTCTGGTGGTGCTGGAGAAGCAGCGCGCGCTGCAGCAGTGCATCGAGGCCTGCACGCGAGTGCAGGGCGAACTGACGAGGCTGGAGCGCGACCGCAGCGGACACCGCACGCGTCTGCTCGATCCACCGCCGCCCGGCGTGCCCTGGCCGGCCGCGCTGACGCAGCGCGAGGCGCACATCGATCTCCTCGGCGAGCAGATCGTCGGCGCGCAGCAGCGCCTGTCGAAGGCACAAGAGACCGTGCGACAGGCCGAAGCCGCGCTGCAGGAAGCGCGCGATGCGTTCTTCCGCGCCAAGGGCCGACAGGACGCATTGGAGAAGCGCCGCGATCTGTGGAAGCGCGAACAGCGTGGGCTGTTCGAGCGACAGGAAGAGGCGACTAACGAAGATTTGCTGCAGGCGCGCTACATGGCCGCGCGGCAGCAGTAGGCACGGATACGAGGAGACGACGATGAGCGTGCAGCGCAACGATTCCGCATCCCGGCCGCCGGACCAGGCCGCGCGCAACCGGCAGGTCGACCGCGAAGCCAAGGCCGACGCCAAGGACACGCCGCCGCGTGAGCGTGTCGACCAGTTCCGCTCGATGATGCAGCAGGCCCGCGGCGACATGCAGGGTCTGCAGGGTGAGTCCGAACTCGCGGGCGGCGGCCTGCTGCAGGGCGACGGCGAGCTGCAGGAAGGCGAGATGGCGGAGCTGGCCAGCCAGCAGGAAGCATTTAAATCGCGGCAGTCGCTGTCGGATGTCGTCGATGCGCGCACCTTCCGTCAGCAGCACGACACCGGCTTCGGCATGCAGTCGCAGGGCATGGAATCGGCCGCGATGCTCCAGGCGCAGATGGCGCTGCGCGACGGCGCGCCCGCGGCCGCACCGGCCGCTGCGGCCTCGAATGCCGGACAGCTGTTCGACATGATGGAAAAGCACGTGCGCCAGATGGCGGTGCACGATGCCCGCGATCCGGGCGGCGATGGACAGGTGCTGCTGCGCATGTCCGACGCCACGTTGCCCGGCACCGATCTGCTGCTGAGCAAGAGCGCCGATGGCTGGGTGCTGCGCGCCGACAGCCGCTCGCGCGAGAGCTTCGATGCGATCCGCGAGGCGGGCCCGCAGCTGGCGAAGCGTTTCGCCGAGCAGAATCTCGGCACGCTGACGATCGATCCGCACTACCACGGCTGACGTATCGGCCTCTGCTTCGCCTCCATGCGGGCGGGTCCGCAGTGGGTCCGATACGCCTCAGTCGTGCGCGGGTCCCGCATCGCGCGGCCCGGCCCGTCGCGGCCGCAGGCCGTGCCAATCTTTCCGCGCCAGGCGGAACCGGCGCGCCGGATTGCCGAACTGCTCGCCCGCTTCGATCTCGTCGAAGCCCAGACGCTGCAACAGCGGCGGCACCGACCGATTCTCCGGCACGCATTGCGCGATCAGCGCAGGCAGTTGCAGCGTCTCGAACGCATGCGTGCACAGGGCCGCACCGCCTTCGATCGCGTAGCCGCGGCCCCAGGCCGACGGCAGCAACCGCACGCCGATCGCGACGTCGTCTGCTGTGCCGCTGGGCGTCAGGGAGAACAGTCCGATGAAGCGACCCGCGCGATCGCGTGTATGCCACAGCCCCAGGCCCGGCCGTTCGCGATAGAGCTTGTTGGCCCAGACGACCAGGCCCATCGCATCGTCGAGCGTGGCAATCGGATCATCGAGCAGCATCCGGGTCACGCGCTCCTCGCGACCCAGTTGCAGCAGGTCGAGCGCGTGCCGGAACGCGAACCCGTGCAGGCGTAGACGTCGTGAACGCAGCTGTTCGTCCGTTGGATAGTCACGGCCTTCCGCGGGAAGGTCGTCACGAGAAAATTTTGGCGGCGTGGAATCTGCTGCGCGAGCGGACAAGGGCGACTTTTCCTGCATCGTGCCGTTATAGCGCGGCCGATTGCGATCGCGTCGAAAACAATGGAGCTAGGGCGGACCCTAGATGGGGCACGACCTAGCTGTTAAGGCAGTCGATTGGGAAGACACTAATCCTGTAGTCACGCCGGTGCAGTCAGTTCGGGTGCCAGCGCGCAAAGGTTCGAAAGGTTCAAGAAGTTTGTTATCCGTATCTATCCAACAGGAGTTTCATCATGTCCAGCGACGTCTTCTCCGGCATCGGTTCTCTGATCGGCAGCGCCATCGGTGGCCCCCTCGGAGGCATCATCGGCAACTTTCTGGGTGATCTGATCGGGAATGTGTTCACCTCGGCGTTCGACGGCCTTTTCTCTTCGCTGGGTCTGCCCCAGGGTGCCCAAGACGCGATCAGCGAGGGTTTCTCTTCAGGCTTTAACTTCAACTTCAACGTCGGCGGCAAGTGACCGATGCAGTACGACCAGCAGTCGCAGCGGCAAGCGTGGATCGAGGGATTGGCCCAGCTGCGTGAGCAGGGCGCCATTACAGTCGACGATGAGACCACGCTGATCCGGCATATGGACGAGCGACTGGATGCCGTGCAGCAGGAACTGACTGGACTCGTGCCCGAGTATAACGAACGGGTCGAGTCGGACGGTCAGGAGGCTGCGGATGTGTGGATCGGCCAGCGGGCAAGGGAAATGGGAGAGCGCGAAGGCGCCGACGCCCGTCGCATGGTGGAGTCGTTGTCATCCGTGAAAGACGCCGCTGCCTGAGTGTGTCGTACTGTCAGATGCTGCCCGTGGTTGCCTGTGCACCCGCGGGCAGCTTCTTTTCCTGGATTCATCCCTGTTCGCATCATCGCTACATGCAGGCGGACTACCCTCGGCTGCGTTGGAACCGATCGATGATGAACGGAGGCTTCAGCGAATGAACACCCGATCCCGCGTTGCAGTGTCCAGCCTTCTGGTGGTGCTGTCGGCAAGCGTTTTCCTCACAAGCGCCCCGGTCGCCGCGCAGGACGGTAATTACATCGATGCGGTGACGCCCTACGCCCATCATCAGCTGCACCGGTATCGTGGCGATGAAGACGACGCGCGCGGCGAAGAGAAGACCAAGCGGAAGTACGAAGCATCCGCGCAAGTGTCGCGCGAACTCAACCGCACGCTGTCGCAGTTGCTCGCAGGCAAAACACCGCGCAACGATATCGCGGAATCCGCGAACGTCCAGGCAGTGTTTGACCAGCATCCGGGCTACCGCACGATGCTTGCCCGGCAGATCGGGCAGGATGCAGAGGACATCGAACGCAATCTCGACCGGGGCATCTTGCAGTCACGGCTTTCGGAACTTCTAGACAAGCGCGATTACGCGGCAAACGATCCGGTAGAAGTGCTCAATGCCTATCTGGTCACGGCTTGGCGCGTCGTCCACGATGATCGCCAGAACGCGCACGACGGATCGTACCGGGGGCTTCAACGCGCGATGCGGAATTCTGAAATCGTTGCGCCCGAAGCGTCGCGTCAGCAGGTTGCGGAGATGTTCGGGATCATCAACATGTTGACACTCGCGGCTTGGCGGAATACCCGCGAACCGGATGAGCGCGAAGCGCTGCGGCTGGGTACATTGATGCTGGCGAAACGGATGAGTGGTGTCGATCTACAAGCCGTTGTCCTCACTGATCGCGGGTTTGCCCGTCGCAATTGAACCTGTTCCTATACCCATATTTAGAGCACGCCGTTTCGGCCGTGTTCCCTCCGGCGCCAGTGCGTCATTCACCAGGTGCAGTCATGTCGCAAAATACGAAATCGCTACTGAGTGCTGAAGATCGTGCCGCGATGATCCAGCAGTATGAGAAGTTCCTGTTTGAGCAGCCGGAGATAGATGCTGCCGGGCGAGAAACAATGATGGCCAAGTTCGAAGAAGGTCTCAACGACGCCAAGCTGGATCCGACTGCCGCAACTGCACCGGAACTGATGCAGCAGTGGCAGGAACTCGTGGGGCAACTCCAGGTCCAGTTCGGGCTGTCTGATGCGGACTCCGGACGTCTGCGCGGGGTACTCGAGAAGCCGCTCATGAATCCGGCTGTCCAGAAGGCGCTTGAGTTTTCGCGCTACGTCGAGACCTATGGTCCAGAGAAGGCTCAGGAATGGTGGGCCAGCCAGTCGAAGAGTCCAGAACGTAACGCGGGTTGAATTTGAATAGCCCTTAGGGTACGCCCTAGCTTACGCACGGCCTGTGCGCTCGAGAGAATCATCCCGTAAGCAGAAGAGCCATCACGAAATAGCTGGACCGGGTTCCGACGCATGGCCCAGCGGCGCTTCTCGAAGAATTCAACGGCAAATTCCTCACCCAAGTACGGAGATCAATAAGATGACCGATATCAATTTTTCCGCCCAGTTCTCGGCCGACACGCTGCGTGGAATCCTGGATTCCTCGCAAGGTACGCATGAAGCCCGTGCCGGTGGTCAGGCCGGCACGCTGGCGAACAAGTACGGCGGCTTCCTGATGCAGATTGCACAGGTTCTCGGTGAGAAGCTCGACGAAATGGCCAAGGATCTGCAGAAGTTCGCCGAAAAGCTTGGCGATAAGCCGACCGCCGCCGAGACCACCGAGCTCAGCGGCATGAGCCAGATGTTCCAGATGTTCATGAACAACGCTAGCACCGTGATCAAGTCGCTTGGTGAAGCCAACGCCGGTATGGCGCGTAAGCAGTAAAGGATCGCCCTCGGCGGTTTGGGGAGAGGCGGGCTTCGGCTCGCCTTTTCCATTTGTGCGGTTCGATATTGATATCAGGAGAGCGCATGAATCTGCGTACATCGAAAAAGCAAGCGGCGCCGCTCGGTTTGGTACTCGATGGTTTGCTCGCGTGTGTACTGGCGCTGGCAGTGCCCAGTGCATGGGGCGCGGATGGTGATGCAGCTGTTCAGCGCGCGCTCCTGCAGGCCGTTTCGCAGCCCGCGCCTGTAGAGGTGGATGCGCGCGCGGTAGATACGCTGTCCTTCCGCCGAGATGCTGCAGTCAGCGCACGCGTTGAGCAGGAGACGATCCAGGCGCTGGGTCGAAACCCTGGGCAGATCGCGGAACTGGAAGAAGTCATAGGCTCAGGCGATATGCTGCGCGAGTTCGACAAGATCCTGCGTCGCTACGGCTACGACCCGACCAATCTCGGCGATGTGCTGGCCGCGCATCTGCTGATCTCGTGGGAGGTCGTCAACGATCGCGATTCGCGCCAGTCGCCGGACGGTCAGCGCGCGGTGCGACGGCAGTTGATCGGGCCGCTTGCGGCGGTGCCGGAGGTGGCGGCGATGTCGGACGCGGCGAAACAGGCGCAGGCCGAGCGGACCGCCTATCTGACGATGGTCTCGGCGCTGACCTACCAGTTGCTGAAGCAGCAGGGCAATCGGGAAGCTTTGCGCGCGCTGTCGGCGAGCGTGCGTCAGGGTCTGCAGGGCAATGGTGTGGATCTGCAGCGTGTCTCGCTCGGCGATGGCGGTCTGGTCACGCGCTGAGAAGCACCAGGTCGAGACAGAGAAGGGGCGCCGCATGCGGCGCCCGTTCGTTTGGGGCAAGCGTTAGCGACGCATCGGATCAGGCGGTGGTCGCTGCGCGCGCATGAGCTGGCGCCCGAGCCACCATGCGCCGAGGGCGGCCAGCAGACCCGCCCACGCGAACTCGCCCGTCCAGCGCCGCAGCGTCGGCGCGGCAGGAAGTTCGCCGAGGCTCAACAGGAAGCTGACGAGGACGAGGCCCAGGCATCCATACGCCACGATCGCCAGCACCCAGAACATCTGCTGGAAGACCTTGGCGATCTGGCGCGGTGTGTCGTCGTCGTGGGGCCGCATCACGTGCAAGCGGCCCTGCGCGGCGGCGAGCATCCACTGGCCCAGTTCCTGCGCGCCGACCTTCAGGCGACCGCGTCGACGCAGGCCGGGTCCATCCAGGGTGTAGGTGCCGGCGCCGGTCAGCTCGGCGCGGACCGGGCCACCGGCGTCGAGCGAGGCCGTACCGGCAATCGGATTGCCGGACGCCTGCGCTTGCGGGTTGCCGGCAAGCTGTTGTGCGACCGGTGCCTGCGCCACGGTCGTGGCGAGGGGCACGGCAGCGAGCAGTGCCGCGCCCTGCAGTGCGCTGGAGAGATTGGGCTGCACAGGCGGCTGTGCCTGCTGCGGAACCGCCGCACGATCGGCAGCGGGATTGCCGGCAGCTGCAAAGGGGGCGTCCGTGCGCGCGGGCTGCATCTGCTGCGGAACCGGCGCTGAGGTCGCCTGCTGCGCCAACGTGTTCGTGGCCTGCGGCTGCACCTGCGTGGGTTGCGCCGGTGGCGCTTGCCCCATGGCCTGCGCCGAGGTCGCGGCCGACTGTGCGGGAACCGCTTGGGTCTGCATCGGCGTCTGCGCGGGCGCGGCCTGCATCGGCCCACTCGCTTGCTGGGCCGACAGAGGCTGGGTCGGTACCGGATTCGCCGCCTGTGGAATCGACGCTGGGGCGCCGGGCAGCGCATTGGCGACCGTGCGCACCACGTTCGCAGCGGTCTGCACGACATTGCCGGGCAGATTGCCGAGACCCTGTGCGGCCCCGGGGACATTGCCGGGCACCGGTGCCGTTACAGGGCCGCCACCGGGGGACACGGGTGTCGACAGGCTGGGCGCGGGACCCGGCGGAACCAGAATGTTGCGGAGTGTCGTGGTGACGGAATTGACCAGATTTCCGGCCGTGTTGATCAGCCCGCCTCCCATCTGCGGCGCGGTCGCCATGCCGTTCGCGACGGGCGTATTCGCGGGCGGCGCGCTGAAGGGCATCGGCGGCGGCGGAAGCGACACGCCACCCGGGAGGTTGAACGTCGGTAGCCCGGTCGGCGCCGACGGCGTGGGCGTCGCATTCGCAGTGGGCATGCTCGCAGTGGATTGCGGCGCCGCAGTCGATGCCGGAGCGCCGCCTGCGCCCGTGCCCGGAAAGATGTTCGGGAGCAGACGCCCCGGCAGCGCCTGCATGAAGCCGCCGAACTGCTGTGACAGCGACATGCCCCCAGCGCCGCCGCCACGTCCGAGTCCGGGCAGAGGCGGCAGCTTCGGCAAGCCGGGAAGGCCTGGTGGCTGTAGGGACACCGTTGCCTCCGGGGGCTGGATGGCAGGCAGAAGGGGCGCGCGGGGGCCACTCGACGGCGGCTTGCCCCGAGGGTAGGCGCCCTAAGGCACCGCCACACCCTGGGGTCGACCCTAGCGTGCGTCGTTCTGCGACCGCGGTCGCAGCATAAAAAAAGGGAGACTTTCGTCTCCCTTCAAGCCGGCAAAGCCGGAGGACTATGGTGTGGCGGACGCAGGCTACCGCGTCCGGATACCTGATGCAACACTTGAGATAAGGCGTTGCAAGTGACTGATTCGATTAGTCGGCCAGTTCCAGGGCATTGCGCTTCGACGCGCGACGGTCGCCCGCAGGCTGGTCCCAGGCGTTGTTGAACTGGGCCGGCTCCCAGCCGCCGTAGCTCGGATTGGCCAGCATCCACCAGCGCTCGCCGAACCAATCGCCGTAGGTGTCGAGCAGTTCCCCGCGGGCGTCGGACGTGTTGGCGACGATGTCGACGAAGTCGCCCAGCTGATCACCGAACTGCATCAGCACGCGGTAGTCGCGACCCGCCAGACGCCGCCGGCAGGTCTTCTCGGTACCGTGCTGCTCGCAGTTCTCGACGAACGTGCCCAGGCCGAGAAACACACTTTCGTCCTTCACCGGCAGCCCTTCGGCACGGAGATTCGCCAGCGTCGCCTCCTGCAGATGCTGGGCGCGGTTGGACAGGTACAGGATGGTCACGCCCTTGGCCTCGGCCGCCTTGGCGAACTCGAGCACGCCCGGCACCGGCTTGGCCTTCTTCTCGGCGACCCACTGCGCCCAGGTGACCTCGTCGTATTCCAGGCCGTTCTGGATCAAACGCGCCTGGTAGGGCGAGTTGTCGAGCACGGTTTCGTCGATGTCCATGATCACCGCCGGCGGCAACGCGGTCGCATCGCCGATCAGCTCGCGTTCCTCGGGCACCAGCGCATCCCAGTTCGTCTCGGCCAGCGCGTCGTCGAGGTGATCGGCCGCGGCGCGGAAGATCGACAGGCTGTTGGCGCGGTACTCCTCCGATCGCTGGATCCACAGCACCGCGTTGAGGTTGTCGCTGGGATCGGTCGCAGCCGGCGCCGGCGACGCGGATGCGGCAGGCGCCGTGTCGGCAGCAGCGTCGGTGGGCGCGGTGTCCGGCGTCGTCGGCTTGCAGGCGGCCAGCAGCAGGGCGCCGGCGAGCAGGGTGAGGGCGGGTGCGGTCAGGCGCATGGGCGGGTCCGTCGTCATCGTGTGAACACGCGAGTTTAACGGCCGCGATCGCCCCGAACATGACAGCCCGGCATGCGGGGCGCATCCTGTCGCCCCTTTCGAGGCTGGAATTTCCATGGACGCGCAGACGCAGGACCAGGACCGCTGGCCCCGGCTCACCCCGATCGAGGCACGCGTGCTCGGCTGTCTGGTGGAGAAGCAGGCGACCACGCCGGACGTGTATCCGCTGACCGTCAACGCGGCGCAGTCGGCGGCCAACCAGAAGACCGCGCGCGAGCCGGTGATGTCGGCCTCGTTCGGCGACGTGCAGCACGCGCTGCGACAACTGGAAGGCCACCGGTTCGCACGGCAGTCGTTCTCCTCGCGCGCCGAGCGCCATGAGCATGTGCTGGGCACGGCGCTGGATGTCCCGCAGCCGCAGGTCGTGCTGCTCGCGCTGCTGATGCTGCGCGGCGCGCAGACGCTCGCCGAGCTGGTGACGCGCAGCGAACGCATGCATCCCTTCGCCGATGCCGACGACGCGCGCCATCATCTCGAGCGTCTGGCCGGCAAAGGGCTGGCGGTGCGCATTCCGCCGTTGGCGGGCCGCCGCGAGGACCGCTATGCGCATCTGCTGTGCGGGCCGGTCGATGTGGCCGCCATTGCCGCAGCAGGCCCCGCGCGTGAATCGGCCGGAGATGCGGGCCTGGCAGCCCGGGTCGAAGCCCTGGAGGCCGAGGTCCTTGCGCTGCGAGAAGCGCTGGACGCGCTGACGGCACGCGTGCCGGTTTGACTGCTGGATTCCTCCAGGCGCTGCCAAGGCCGCGCCTGGAGGTCAGCTGTCGAGCAACGCCCGGATCGCCGCGAATCCGTGATCGGCACGCTCGCGCTTGCGGGCCGCATCGGCCACCGGATCCGCGCCGTCGCGCTGCACCTCGGCGGCCGGCAGTTCCTCGAAGAACCGGCTCGGCGTGAGCCGCAGCTTCTGCCCCCAACGCTGGGTCTCGCGCGGATGGCTCAGCCACAGCTGTTCCTTCGCGCGGGTGATGCCCACGTAGAGCAGGCGCCGCTCCTCGTCGATGCGACCCTCGTCGATGCTCGACTCGTGCGGCAGCGTGTTGTCGTCCATGCCGATGATGAAGACGTAGCGGAACTCCAGTCCCTTGGCGGCGTGCATGCTCATCAGTCGCACCTGGTTGCCGGCGTCGCCCTTGTCCGCATGACTCAGCAACGCGAGTTGCGAAGCCAGTTCGCCGGGCCCGGCCCCGCGCGCGCCTTCGAACCAGTCGGCCAGTTCGTTGAGGTTGCCCGAGCGGATCCGGAACAGCTCGTCGGTCTTGCACTGGGCCCTGACCATCGCGATCAGCCCGGAGCGTTCGTTGAGTTCGCGCACCAGTTCGCCGGCCGGCAAGCGGCGGGCGTCCTCGCGCAGTCCGCGCAGGATGTCGCCGAACTCGCTGAGCGCATTCGCCGCGCGCGGCGGCAACTGCTTGAGCAGGCCCATCGATTCGATCGCGCGCGACATCGGCATGTCGGCCGCGCGCGCCAGTTCCGACAGCCGCGCCAGCGAGGTCTGGCCGACGCCGCGCGCCGGTGACTGCACCGCGCGCAGGAAGGCCGAATCGTCGTCGGGATTGGCCAGCATGCGCAGCCAGGACATCGCGTCCTTGACCTCGCCGCGATCCAGGAACGCCGTGCCGCCGCTCAGGTGATACGGCACGCGCAGCAGCTGCAGCGCTTTTTCCAGCGGGCGCGAGAGATGGTTGCTGCGGAACAGGATGCAGAACTCGCTCCATTCCAACTGGCGCGAGGACTGCAGGAACTGGATCTCGCCAGCCACCTTCTCGGCTTCGTGCGCGCTGTCGCGGCACTCCCAGATGCGGATGCGCTCGCCGTCGGCCTGCGCGCTCCACAGCGTCTTGGGGTGCTCGTGCGGATTGTTGGCGATGAGCGCATTCGCCGCGCGCAGCACGCGATTGCTGCAGCGGTAGTTCTGTTCGAGCTTGACGATGCGCAGGGTCGGATAATCCGTGCCCAGCGCGGTCAGGTTCTCCGGATTCGCGCCGCGCCAGGCATAGATGCTCTGGTCGTCGTCACCCACGCAGGTGAAGTTGCCCTTCGGCCCGGCGATCGCCTTGAGCAGGCGGTACTGCGCGTCGTTGGTGTCCTGGCACTCGTCGACCAGCAGATAGCCGATCCGCTCGCGCCACGCGTCGCGCGCGTCGTCGTCGGATTCGAGCAACTGCACCGGCAGACGGATCAGATCGTCGAAGTCGACCGCGTTGAACGCGGTCAGGCGTTCCTGGTAGCGCGCATACAGCGCGGCCGCTTCGAACTCGCGCGCGCTGATCGCGACGGCGTGCGCCTGCTCCGGCGACAGGCCGGCATTTTTGGCCTTCGATACCAGGCCCTGCAGCAGCTGGATCATGTCCGGCTTGACGCCCGGCAGCAGGTCCTTGATCTGCGAGGCGCTGTCGTCGGCGTCGAAGATCGAGAAGCCGCGCCGCAGACCCAGCTTGGCGTGGTCGATCTGCAGCATCTTCAGGCCGAGCGCATGGAAGGTGCAGATCGTCAGGCCGTCCGCCGCATCGCCGCGGATGCGCTTGGCGATGCGCTCGCGCATCTCCTTGGCGGACTTGTTGGTGAACGTGATCGCCGCGATGCGCTTGGCCGGGTAGCGGCCCGACTGGATCAGATGCGCGATCTTCTCCACGATCACGCGCGTCTTGCCGCTGCCCGCGCCGGCGAGCACCAGCAACGGACCCTCGACATGGCCGAGCGCCTGGGCTTGTTGGGGGTTGAGACCGTGCATCGGCACCACGCGAGTCAGCGACGCGCATTGTAGCGGTCGGGCCTCCGCCGGGCCTGAAGCGCGCCGGTAGAATGCCGCCATGGCCAAGCTGTACTTCTACTACTCGGCGATGAACGCCGGAAAGACCACCACGCTGCTGCAGAGCGCGCACAACTACCGCGAGCGCGGCATGCGCGTGGCGCTGCTGACGCCGCGGCTCGACCACCGCGCGGGCGTGGGCCGGGTGGCGTCGCGAATCGGCCTGTCGTCGGACGCGATCGCGTTCGACCGCAATGACGATCTGCTCGGCCGGATCCGCGCGCTGGTCGATGGCGATGGCAGCCTGCACTGCGTGCTGGTCGACGAAGCGCAGTTCCTGTCGCAGGCGCAGGTGTGGCAGCTGTCGGAGGTCGTCGACGCGCTGCGGATTCCGGTGCTGTGCTATGGCCTGCGCACGGACTTCCGCGGTGAGCTGTTCGAAGGCAGCCGTTACCTGCTGGCCTGGGCCGACGAGCTGACGGAGATCAAGACCATCTGCCACACCGGCAAGAAGGCCACGATGACCGTGCGCGTCGACGAACAGGGCTATGCGGTGCAGGACGGGCCGCAGGTGGAGATCGGCGGCAACGAGCGTTACGTCTCGGTGAGCCGCGCGGAGTTCAAGCGCATCGTGCGGGGCGAGGGCCGGATCGAGCCGGTGCAGCCGCAGTTGCCGCTGGTCTGAGCCGGCTGCGGGTCAGCGCCGCGCGATCAGCGCGCCGCAGCGGCGCCGGGCATCGTCGATCTCACGGCTGACCGCGCCGCCCTCCGGCTGCGCCGCGCGGACCTGGGTGATGAGCACGGCGAGGTCGTGGCGCGCGTTCATGGCGCCGGGCGCGGCACAGCGCAGGGCGGCGGCGGCGGCGCGGGCGATCCAGGCGATCTTGCGCAGTTCACTGTCGTCTGCCGGCGTGCGCGCCAGACGGTCGAGGCCGGCGATCGCCTCGGCATCGCCCGCAGCGGCCGCGGCCCGGTCGCGCGACAGCGCCGCGCGCAGCGCGTTGGGATGGTCGGGGCCGTAGGCCACCGCGGTGATGGTCGCCGCCTCCTCGAGGTGCCGCGTGCCGGCACTGGGTTCGAGTGCCGATTCCACCTCGCCGAGCAGGCGCAGCGTATCGCCGACCAGTCCGTGACGGGCCCCGAAGCGGGCCTGCCGGAGCGCGAGCGCTTCGCGCAGCAGTGCGCGCGCCTCCGCATTCCGACCTGCGTCGTGCAGCACCATCGCGTGGTTGAACAGGCCGTCGGCGAGCATCGCGTTGGGACTGGTCTGGCGCCAGATGTCGACGGTGCGCGCCAGCGCGTCGAGCGCCGCGTCGGTGTCGCCTCGCTCCCAGGCCACGATCCCCAGGCTGTTGTGGATGCGCGCGACGTCGGCATGGCGCGCGCCGAGGCGGGCGACGGTCCAGACCAGGGCGTCGCGGAATTCCGCATCCGCTTCGGCGAAACGGCCCTGGTCGACATGCAGGGCGGCCAGTTGCCGGCGGGCGTCGAGTGTGGCCGGATGGCGCGCGCCGTGCAGGTCCAGCGCCAGCGCCAGCGCCTCGCGGCAGCTCGCTTCGGCCGGGCGCGTACGACCGTTCGCACGCAACAGGGCGCAGCGGCTGCGCAGCAGTTCGATCGCCAGCGGGTGGCGCGGATCGAGGCGCTGGCGCAACCGCGCGAGCGCCGCATCGGTGCCGGTCAGCGCCTGTCTGAGTTCGCCGGCGGCGCTGTGCAGCGAGGCGAGATCGGCGAGGCTTTCGATGGTGCCGGCTTCGTCGGGGACGGCGCTGTCGCGGCGCAGGGCGAGGGCGCGCCGGAACAGCAGGCGCGCGCTGTCGAGTTCGCCGATGTCACGGCGGCTGCGGCCCAGGTGGGTGTAGAACTCGGCCGCCTGTCGCGGCAGCACCTGTTCGCGCTGCAGCGCCAGCGATTGCAGCGGCTGCATCCAGGCGATCGCGTCGCGCGGCCGGCCCAGCAGGCGCAGCGTGCGGCCGTGATCGCTGGCCGACTGCAGGCGCAGGCTCGGCGGCGCGTCGGCCATGCCACCCACCACGGTCGACTGGCGTTCGAGCAGCGCCAGCGCCCGGTCGTAATCACCCAGACCCAGGCGCAGGCGCGCGATCACGCCGTAGAGTTCGGCGCGGGCGACCGGCTGGTGGGCCAGCTCCGCATCACCGCGCTGCACGCCGACCTCGAGCAGCTGGCGGATGTCGAGCGGTGCGCCGCCTGCCGACGCGCCCGCCTGCTCGAACAGGCCGACGACGAAGTCCTGCATCGCCTGCGCGCGCGCGGACTCCTCGATGGCCTGGTTCGCCTGCCAGGTCACCGCCACCATCGAGGCGACGAGGGTGAGCGCCACCAGCGCCGCGCTCGAGATCGCCCAGCGATGCCGCCGCAGGTACTTGCCCGCCCGGTAGCTGAGCCGTTGCGGGCGCGCGAGGATCGGCCTGCCTTCGCTCCACCGGCGCAGATCGAGCGCGAACGCTTCGACCGAGGCGTAGCGGTCCGTGGGCGCCTTCTCCAGCGACCGCAGCACGATGGTGTCCAGGTCGCCGGCGATCGCGCGGGCCATGCGGCGACGCTGCAGCGGCTCCACCCCGTCGTCCGCGCTGCGCAGCAACGCCTGCGACGGTCGGGGGGGATCGACCTCCAGGATCGCCTGCTCCCACTGCGCGTCGCTGGCGAGCGTGGGCTGGTAGGGCTTGCGACCCGACAGCAGTTCGTAGAGCACGACCCCGAGCGAATACACGTCGGTCATCGTCGTGACCGGCTCGCCGCGGATCTGTTCGGGCGCCGCGTAGTGCAGCGTGAACGCCCGCAGGCCGGTACGCGTGTGCTCGGGCGCCTGGCCGGCCGTGTCGAGCAGTTTGGCGATGCCGAAGTCCAGCAGCCGCACGTCGTCGAGCGCGGTGACGAGGATGTTCGAGGGCTTGAGGTCGCGATGGACGATCAGGTTGGTGTGCGCGTGACTGACCGCTTCGCAGACCTGCAGGAACAGGCGGATCCGGTCCGCGACGCCCGGCTGGTGCCGCCGGCACCAGTCGGTGACGGGCTCGCCGTCGATGTAGTCCAGTGCCAGATAGGGCTGCTGGTCGGCGCTGATGCCGGCGTCGAGCAGGCGTGCGATGTGCGGATGTTCCAGCCGCGCGAGAATCTGTCGCTCGCGGGTGAAACGCAGGCGCAGGTCGGGATCGGCGAGGCCGGGACGCAGCAGTTTCAGTGCGACGCGGCGCTCGTAGAGGCCGTCCGCCCGGCGCGCAAGCCACACCTGGCCCATGCCGCCCTCGCCGAGCAGGCGTTCGAGTTCGTAAGGCCCGATGTGGCGGCCGGGCAGCATGTTCGACAGCCCGGCCACGATCGGCTCGGCGAGGAAATCCGCACGTTCGGCATCGAGTGCGAGCAATGCGTGGAGTTCGTCCGCGAAATCCGGATCGTCGTCGCGATACGCCGCCAGTGCCGTCGCACGCGCATCGGGCTCGAGTTCGAGCAGCGCGTCGAGGGCCGGGGACAGCCGCTGCCAGCGCGCGCCGTCCATACCCGTGCCTCAGTCTTCCCGCAACGACGCCAGCAGGTACATCCGCGCCTTCTGCCAGTCGCGCCGGATGCTGCGCTCCGACCGCTCCAGCAGCGCGGCGATCTCCAGTTCCGACAACCCCGCGAAATACCGCAGTTCCACCACCTGGGCCAGGCGCTTGTCGACCGCGGCCAGGCGGGTGAGCGCGATGTCGAGCGCCAGCGTGTCCTCGTCCAGCCGCAGGCCGCTCTCGATGTTGTCCGGCAGCTCGGTCACGCGGTGCAGGTCGCCGCCGCGCTTCTGCGCCAGCCGTTGGCGGGCGTAGTCGACGACGACGCTGCGCATCGCGGAGGCGGCGTAGGCGAAGAAATGCGCGCGATCGTCGAAGCGGGCCTCGTGGCGACCGATCAGCTTGAGGTAGGCCTCGTGCACCAGCGCGGTGGCATCGAGCGTGTGCCCGTGCTGGCCGACGAGCTGGCGCCGGGCCATCTGGTGCAGTTCCTGGTAGAGCGTGGCGAGCACGCGATCGAGCGCGTCGCGATCTCCGCCACGCGCGGCATCCAGCCACTGGGTGATCTCGGCAACCTGAGCCTCGCGCATGATCCCCGCCCTCGTCCCGCGTCGCGACTATAGCGCTTATCCGCCAGGGGCGACGCGGCGCCTCAGCGCTGGCAGCGCGGGCACCAGACGGTCGCGCGCTGGCCCACCAGGGCCTGCCGGAGCGGGGTGCCGCATGCGGGGCACGGCAGCCCACCGCGACCGTAGGCGGAGAGCTCCTGTTCGAAGTAGCCGGGCGCGCCGTCGGGGCTGATGAAATCGCGCAGCGTGGTGCCGCCACGCGCGATCGCGTACGCCAGGATCCGCTTCACTTCGTCAGCCAGGCGCGCGTAGCGTTCGCGCGAGATGCGCCCCGCGTCGCGCAGCGGCGAGATGCCGGCGGCGAACAACGCTTCGGCCGCGTAGATGTTGCCCACGCCGACCACGATGCGCTGGTCCATCAGGAAGGTCTTCACCGGCGCGCGGCGGCCGCGGCTGGCGAAGAACAGATGGTCGCCGTCGAACGCGTCGTCGAGCGGTTCCGGTCCGAGATCGCGCAGAAGATCATGCGTGTCGCCGGGCGGCTGCCACAGCAGGCAGCCGAACCGGCGCGGATCGTTGAAGCGCAGCACCTGGCCGGAATCGAGGGCCATGTCGACGTGGTCGTGCGTGCGCACCGGCACGTCCGGGTCGAGCACGCGCAGACTGCCGGACATGCCCAGATGCAGCAGTGCGCTGCCGGCCGCGGTGTCGAGCAGCAGATATTTCGCGCGCCGGCGGATCGCCTCGACGCGCTGACCCGGCAGCAGGGTCGAGACCTCGCCGGCAATCGGCCAGCGCAGGTCCGGCCGCCGCAGCACGATGCGTTCGATGGTGCGACCGAGCACGTGCGGCGAGAGGCCGGCGCGGGTGGTTTCGACTTCGGGCAGTTCGGGCATCGGGACCGGCGGCGTGCGGGGAAGCGTCTGTATCGGGTGCGCGCGGCCGGTTTCAATGCACCGGGCTGAACGCCGTGCGCAAAGGCGTCAGCCGGTCCACGCCGGCAGGCGACGGGGCACGGCGGGCGCATCGACCGTCACGTACTTCGGCAGCCCGTCGCGGCCGTACGGCGGCGGCGCCTCGCCGCGGATCAGCGGTTCGAGATAGCGGCGTGCGGCCGCGGTGATGCCATAACCGTCGCGGCGGATGAAGCCGGCCGGCATGATCTTCTCGTGGTTGGCGACCTTCTCCAGCGGCGCGGCCTCGATGGTCCACCGGTACGGCGATTCCGACGTGCGCCTGATCGACGGCATCGTCGCGTTGCGGCCGGCGAGTGCGAACTGCACGGCCGCGCGACCGACCGCCATCGCCTGCTCGACATCGGTTTTCGACGCGACGTGCCGCGCCGAGCGCTGCAGGTAATCGGGCAGCGTCCAGTGCACCTTGTAGCCCAACATGTCCTTGACCCGGCCGGCCAGATGCGAGGCCACGCCACCGAGCTGGGTGTGGCCGAACGCGTCCCGGCCGCCGCCGGCATCGGCGACGAAACGCCCGTCCTTGTCGCGGATGCCTTCGCTGGCCACGACGACGCACCAGCCCACGCGCTCGACGACGCGCTGCACCTGGGCGAGGAAGGCGGCCTCGTCGTAGTCGCGTTCCGGGAACAGGATGATCTGCGGCGCATCGTCGGGGCCTTGCCCGGCCAGGCCGGCGGCCGCGGCCAGCCAGCCCGCATGCCGGCCCATGGCCTCGTAGACGAAGACCTTGGTCGAGGTATCGGCCATCGCCGCGACGTCGAGCGCGGCCTCGCGCACCGAGACCGCGGTGTATTTCGCCGCCGAGCCGAACCCCGGGCAGCAGTCGGTGACGGCCAGATCGTTGTCGATCGTCTTCGGCACGCCGATGCAGGTTAGCGGGTAGTCGAACTGCGCGGCGAGCTGCGAGACCTTGAGCGCGGTATCGGCCGAATCGTTGCCGCCGTTGTAGAGGAACCAGCGCACGTCGTGCGCACGCAGCACCTCGATCAGGCGTTCGTACTTCGCGCGGTCGGCCTCGATGGATTTCAGCTTGTAGCGGCAGGACCCGAACGCGCCGCCCGGCGTGTGCGCGAGTGCGCGCACGGTCGGGAGCGGAATCTTCGACGCATCGACCAGATCCTCGCGCAGCGCGCCGAGAATGCCGTTGCGCGCGGCGAGCACCTTGACGCGCCGGCTGCGCGCTTCCTGCAGCACCGCCGACGCGGTGGCGTTGATGACGGCGGTGACACCGCCGGACTGGGCGTAGAGCAGGGTTCCGGACGTCATTGCACGTGTCCTTTCGATGGGCCGTGGCGGGATACGGTAAGCTGGCGCGGCCGTCTGCCGCCGTGTGGTCCGAGTGTACGTCGGTGCGGTGGCGCGATTCCCCACAGTTGCAGGAGCGTTCGATGCGTTTGGTTCTTCTCGGTGCGCCCGGTTCGGGCAAGGGCACGCAGGCGGCGCGGTTGAAGGACCATCTGCGGGTGCCGCACATCTCCACCGGTGACCTGCTGCGCGCCGAAGTGGCGGCCGGCACGCCGCTGGGCCTCGAGGCCAAGGCGGTCATGGCGCGTGGCGACCTGGTCTCCGACGAGATCCTGCTCGGCATGCTGGAAGACCGCTTCTCGCGCGCCGACACTGCCTCGGGCTTCATCCTCGACGGCTATCCGCGCAACCTCGCCCAGGCGGCCGCGCTCGATGCGCTGCTGGTGAAGCTCGGCACGCCGTTCGATGCCGCCGTGCAGCTGGAAGTGGACAACGAACAGATCATCGCGCGCCTCGCCGGCCGCGCGCAGGCCGAAGGCCGCGCCGACGACAGCCCGGAATCGGTGCGCCACCGCCTCAACGTCTACGACCAGCAGACCGCGCCGGTGATCGCGTTCTACCGCGAGCACGACCAGCTGACCGTCGTCGATGGCGTCGGCTCGCTCGACGCGGTGTTCGACCGCATCGTCAAGGCGATCGGTCGGGAGCAGGCGGCCGCCTGATCGCCGCGCATCGGCGGCATGGCCCAGGCTGGCCCTGCGAGCGAGCCGACCGCGTCCCTCACCCCATCTCCGCTTCCTGGGGGAGCGGGGCGAAGGTGCCGGGCATGCACGACTTCACCGCCTGTCTTCTGATCGTCTAGGAATCGGCTTCGTGAAACTTCATATCCTGGGTATCGCCGGCACCTTCATGGGCGGCGTCGCCGCGCTCGCGCGCGAACTCGGCCACGCGGTCGAAGGCAGCGACCAGGCGGTGTATCCGCCGATGTCGACCCAGCTCGAGACGCTGGGCATCACCCTGCACCAGGGCTACGACCCCGCGCACATCGGCGACGACGTCGACCAGGTGGTGGTCGGCAACGCGCTCTCGCGAGGCAATCCCGCGGTGGAAGCGGTGCTCGATGCCGGACGCGCCTACACCTCCGGCGCCGAATGGCTGCGCGACCACGTGCTGCCGGGCCGCGAAGTGCTCGCCGTGGCCGGCACCCACGGCAAGACCACGACCACGACGATCCTGTCGTATCTGCTCGAGGCCGCGGGCCGCGCGCCGGGCTTCCTGATCGGCGGCGTCGCCGAGGATTTCGGTGTGTCGGCACGTATCGGCAGCGGACGCGAATTCGTCGTCGAGGCGGACGAGTACGACACCGCGTTCTTCGACAAGCGCAGCAAGTTCGTCCACTACCGCCCGACGGTCGCGATCCTCAACAACCTCGAATTCGACCACGCCGACATCTTTCCTGATGTCGCTGCGATCCAGCGCCAGTTCCACCATCTGGTGCGCACGGTGCCGGCGCGTGGGCGCTTGATCGTCAACGGGCATGACGCGCGTCTGGCCGAAGTCCTGGCGATGGGCTGCTGGACGCCGGTCGAGCGCTTCGGCTTCGATGCCGCGTTCGAGTGGTGCGCGGTGAAGCGCAGCGACGACGGCAGCCTGTTCGAGGTTTTGCGCAACGGCGCGTCGATCGGCACGGTCGAATGGCCGCTGCTCGGCGACCACAACGTGCTCAACGCGCTCGCCGCGCTGGCGGCCTGCGCCGCGGTCGGTGTCGACATCGGGTCGCTGCTGCCTGCGCTCGCGGCGTTCCGCAGCGTCAAGCGGCGCATGGAAGTGCTGGGCACCGCGCGCGACATCACCGTCTACGACGACTTCGCCCACCACCCGACCGCGATCGCCACCACCCTCGCCGGCCTGCGGGCGAGGGTCGGCGATGCGCGCATCGTCGTGGCGATGGAGCCACGCAGCAATTCGATGCGCCTGGGCGCACATGCCGATGCGCTGGCGCCGTCGCTCGATCTCGCCGATGCCGTCGTATTCCTGCATCGCCCGGAACTGGCCTGGGATGCCGGCGCGGTGGTGAGCGCCGTGCGCGGCGAGGCGCACGCGGTGGCCGATGTCGACGCGCTGCTGGCCGAACTCGCCGCCCGCGTGCGGCCGGGCGACCATGTGGTCTTCATGTCCAATGGCGGTTTCGACGGGGCGCCGCGGCGCTTTGCGCTGAGCCTCCACGACTGAGGTTTCGCATCGGCCTGCGTACACTGGGCGCATGGCAGACGACACTTCGATTCCGCTGTTTCCGCTGCGCACCGTGCTGGTGCCCGGCGCCGCGCTGGGCCTGCGCGTGTTCGAGCCGCGCTACCTCGATCTCGTCCGCGAATGCGGCCGGCGGGGCAGCGGATTCGGCATCTGCCTGATCCTCGACGGCGACGAGGCCGGCGCGCCCGCGACACCCGCCGGCATCGGAACCGAAGCGCGCATCGAGGACTTCGACACCGGCGCCGATGGCCTGCTGACGCTGCGCGTGCGCGGCGCGCGCCGCTTCCACGTGCGCCGGACCCGGGTGCGCGACAGCGGCCTGATCATCGCCGACGTCGACTGGTGCGCCGCCGATCCGGTGATCGATCTGCAACCCGAACACGCGCTGCTCGGCGTCGTGCTGCGCAAGATCCTCGAACACATCGACGGCGCCGACCAGGCGTTCCCGGAGCCGCACTTCGACGATGCGGCGTGGGTGGGCTGGCGGCTGGCCGAACTGCTGCCGCTCGAACAGCCGCATCGCCAGCAGCTGTTGCAGCTCGACGATCCGGACGAGCGGCTGGAAACGCTGCTACGGCTGGTCGACGTCGTCGACGACGACTGACGCCTCGGCGGTGCGCACGCGCAACGTCGGCACGCCCGACTGCGGATGGACCGCCTCGCGCGACGGGAACGCCTCCAGCACGTCGCGCAGGCCCCGGTGCACGCCGTGCGCATCGGCCTGCGGCTGCCACAGTCCGAACGCGCCGAACGGCCGGGTGTAGAGCATCGACTGGCTGGTGCCGAGCCACAGGTCGGTGCCGTCATCGAGCACCGCCGGCGCACGCCACAAACGCAGCACCTCGGTCCGGTCGGCGTCGCTGTCGCGGCGCATCAGCAGCGTTTCTGCAAGCGTGTCCAGCGTCGCCGGCAGCACCGGCTGCTCGGCCTGCGGCACGCTTTCGTCGAGCAGGTTGATCACGCGCATCCAGCCGGCCTGCGGCTGCACCCGCCAGCCCTCCGCTTCGAGCTGTGATTGCAGCGGCGCCAGCGGGCCGGCGATCTGCAGATCCAGCGGCCAGCGATGGGCCGGATCGCGCTCGCGCAACTGGCCGGGCAACTGCACCCAGTCCGACGACCACCATGCCTGCGCCGACAGCGTGACCGTGGACGTTTTCGGTGCGAACTTCGCGAGCAGCGGATCCACCGCGCGCGGCGCATGCCACAGCGCGGCGACGGCGAAGGTGATGTAGAAGATCGCCGCGACCGGACGCATCCAGAACGAACGCTCGACGTGGCGGCGGTAGGCGATGCCCAGCACCAGCAGCCAGACGATGCCCAGCAGCATCCCGCCGACGATGTCGCTGAGCCAGTGGGCGCCGAGATACAGCCGCGCGAAACCCAGCACCGCCACCACCACGCCCGACACCAGATACGGCCAGACCCGGGTGCGCCCCGGCAGCTCGCGGGCGATCAGCACGGCGAAGAAGCCGAACACGATCGTGCACAGGGTGATCTCGACCGCCGGGAAGCCGAAGCCGCCGTGCACGGTGGGCGGCTTGGGCATGTCGATCACCGCGCCCAGCAGCGCGGTCAGCGCCATGCCGAAGGCCAGCGCGGCCAGCCAGTGCGCAGCGCCCAGCCAGCGGCGCCGCCAGATCAGCCACGCCAGGGTCAGGGCGACCGCGGGGCCCAGCACGTGGACGTCGCCGATCGACGCCAGCGCGGCCATCAGGCGATCGGCCAGCGGGTTGCGCAGTTCGTACATGAACTGGAAGACGGTCTGGTCGATCAGCAACGGCTCGCCGCGCATGATCACCGTCGCCAGCAGCGCGAAGCAGGCCCAGCCGATCGCCAGCAGGCAGGCCGCGAGAATCGCCAGCGACGCCGATTCCGGCCGTTTGGGATCGACCAGCGCGATCGCGTAGCGGCCGAACCACGGATGCGCCCGCGACCACGCCAGCAGCCGCGCGAGCAGCGAGTTGGCATGCGCGTCGAACCAGCGGTAGCTGTAGATGACGATGGCCCAGGCCAGGGCCAGGACCGCCAGCAGCGCACCGAGCACCAGCGCCAGGCGATCGGCCACTGCGGCCACCGCGTCGTAGGACGCGCCGAACAGCCAGCCCGGCGCGAGGAACAGCACGCCCCAGGACACGCAGGCCGCGAAGCTGATCGGCAGGTACTGGCGCATCGGCATGTGCGCGATGCCGGCGATGGCCGGCACGAACGGGCGGATCGGCCCGACGTAGCGTGCGACCAGGATGCTCTTGATCGCATTGCGCCGGAACACCAGCTCGCTGCGGTCGAGCAGCTGCGGGTACTTGCTGAACGGCCACACCGTGCGCAGGCCGTGGCCCCAGCGACGTCCCACCCAGTAACTCACCCCGTCGCCGGCCAGCGCGCCGAGCGCGGCGCAGGCCACGGCATAGGGGCCGGAGATCTCGCCCAGACCGATCAACACGCCGATCGCGAACAGGATCGGCAGCGCCGGGACGATCGCGCCGAGGATGATCACCGAGTCGCAGAATGCGATGAGGAAGATCACGAGGCCGGCTGCGACCGGGTGGTTGCCCACCCACGTCACCAGGCTGTTGAAGAAATCAGTGAGCATCGATCGATTATGACAGTCGCCGATGACCGTCTCCGGACCGGCCCGCCGCGCCGGGGCTTGCGTTGCCGCCGTCCGGCAACGATGTGCGGGGCCGCATTGCCGCCATCGCGCGCAGGTGGGCGCGTGCTCGTGCAGGCCCCGGGGCGACGGGATGACCGCGCGCGGTAGACCCGCTGGCGGACGGATCGCTCCGTACAATGGCGCGATGTCCGCATCCGACGCCAAGGCCTCCGGGGCCACCGAAACGAAAGCGCTGAAGTCCGACAGTTTCGGCCGCATCTCGCTGATGCGGGGCGGCGACGGCGGGCTGTTCGTGCGGCGCGACCTGTGTCACGTGCCGCTGTGGCTGCGCCTGCCGGCGTGGTGGCTGGCGCGGCGCGAGGCACGCGGTCTGGCGGCCGTGGCCGGCATGCAGGATGTGCCGCAGCTGATCCAGTGGAACGGGCGTCAGCTCGATCGCAGTTACATGCCCGGCGATGCGATGTACCAGCGCCCGCCGCATGGCGATCTGATCTACTTCCGCCGCGCGCGCCGGCTGTTGCAGGGCCTGCATCGCCGCGGCCTCGCCCATAACGATCTGGCGAAGGAAGCCAACTGGCTGGTGCTCGACGACGGACGTCCGGCGATCATCGATTTCCAGCTCGCGGTGCGCGGCGATCCGCGCTCGCGGTGGATGCGCCTGCTGGCGCGCGAGGACCTGCGGCATCTGCTCAAGCACAAGCGCATGTACTGTCGCGCGTCGCTGACGCCGGTGGAGAAGCGGGTGCTCAAGCGCACGTCATGGCTGCGCGATGTCTGGTTCCGCACCGGCAAGCCGGTCTACCGCGTGGTGACGCGGAAGATCCTCAAATGGGAAGACAACGAGGGGCAGGGGCCGAAGCCCTGAGAACCTGTTCAATGTCCTGCTGCGCTTGTCAGCTGGCGCGCGTGCGGTGCTCGGAATGCTCACGTACCACACGTACGCTGCGCTTCCCGCGCTCCACCACGCGCCATCTGGCGGCGCTCGCGACGGACCTTGAACAGGTTCTACGCCTCAGTCGGCCTCGCGCAGCGCGATCACGCTGCGGCCCTCGAAGCGGCGGTCCGCGCTGAAGTCGTAACCGAGTTCGAGCACGCCGACGTCGGCGCAGGCATGGCAGGTGCGCATCGGCACGTCGAAGCGCAGGCGCACGCCGCCCTCGGGCAATGCTTCGCTGCCGACCGCCTGCGCCGGCGCGAACGGCATCGCATCGGGATGCGCATCGAGAAACGGCTTGAGCTCGCCCCGCAGTCGCACCGCGCCCGCGGGCAGCACGTTCTCGTCCACGTCCACCGCGCGCCCGTCGCCATCGACCAGCCACAACCCCTGGTTGGTATTGGCGCGGAACGGATAGGTGATTTCGGCGTGGCCCACGCCCTCGATCTCGCGCCAGGCGCTGACGTAACCGGGATTGCCCAGCGCGATCAGCCGCGAACTCGCCGCCAGTGCATCGGGCGAAGCCCCGCCGGCGCGCATGGCCGACAGCAGGCAGTCGTCGACGGCCGCAGTGCCCGTCCGGCACGCCGCGGGATCGCCCTGCCACACCGACTGCGCGGAGACCACCACGTCGCCGTCGGCCGCGGCCGCGAGATCGTGGGCGGCCGCCGCAGAAGGCGGCGTCTCGGCGGGTGCAGGCGCCCGGGTGTCGACGGCCGGCACGGGCGCGACGGGCGCGGCGGCCGTCGGCGCGGCATCGCATGCGGCGAGCGTGAGCGAGAACAACGCGAGGGCGGCAACGTGGCGCATCGGCGGATCCTGCGGGGGAGAGCCGCCAGTATCGCCCTGCGCGCTGAACGGGTTGGAGACCCCGCGCGCATAATGGCGACGACTCCATCGCAGGACAGGCCCGCCGCATGTCGACGCTCGCCGGCAAGACCCTTTTCATCACCGGCGCCTCGCGCGGTATCGGCCTGGCGATCGCCGAACGCGCCGCGCGCGATGGCGCGAACGTGGCGATCGCCGCCAAGTCGGAAGTCGCCAATCCCAAGCTGCCCGGCACCATCCACAGCGCCGCGCGCAGCGTCGAGGCGGCTGGCGGCCGTGCGCTGGCGCTGAAGTGCGACATCCGCGAGGAAGACCAGGTGCGCGCCGCGGTCGCGGCGACCGTCGAGGCCTTCGGCGGCATCGACATCCTGGTCAACAACGCCAGCGCGATCTGGTTGCGCGGCACGCTGGACACGCCGATGAAGCGCTTCGACCTGATGCAGCAGGTCAATTCCCGCGGCAGCTTCCTGTGCGCGCAGATCTGCCTGCCGCACCTGTTGAAGGCGTCGAACCCGCACATCCTCACCCTGTGTCCGCCGCCGTCGCTCGATCCCAAGTGGTGGGCGCCGCATACCGGTTACACGCTGGCGAAGATGGGCATGAGCTTCGTCACCCTGGGGCTCGCCGCCGAGTTCGGGCCGCAAGGCGTCGCGGTCAACGCGCTGTGGCCGCGCACGCTGATCGGCACCGACGCGCTGAACATGATTCCCGGCGTCGAGCGCGGCAACGGCCGCAACTCGACGATCATGGGCGACGCCGCGCACGCGGTGCTGATCCGCGAGGCCGCGGGTTTCCACGGCCGCTTCCTGATCGACGATGAAGTCCTGGCGGAGGCCGGCATCACCGACCTCGACCGCTACGCGATCGACCCGTCGCAACCGCTGTTGCCGGATCTGTTCCTCGACTGAGCGGCCGGCCCGTCCGACCCGCATCAGGCGGCGTCGAGCGCCTGTGCCAGATCGTCGAGCAGGTCCTGCGCATGTTCCAGGCCCACCGACAGCCGCAGCAGGCCGCGCGGGGTCGTCGACGCCGGGCCTTCGATCGAGGCCCGGTGCTCGACCAGCGATTCGGTCGAGCCCAGCGAGGTCGCATTGGTGAACAGCTGCAGTCGACCGGCCACGGCCAGGGCCGCCGTTTCGCCGCCGTCCACCTCGAACGACAGCATGCCGCCGAAGTCGCGCATCTGCGCCGCGGCCACCGCGTGCTGCGGATGGTCGGCAAGGCCGGGGTAGTGCACCCGGGCGACGCGCGGATGTGCCTGCAGGGCCGTCGCGAGTTGCTTCGCGTTGGCGCAGTGCCAGGCCATCCGCGCGGGCAGCGTGCGCACGCCGCGCAGGATCATCCAGGCCGCGAACGGCGACGCGGTGGCGCCGGCCAGCAGGCGCAGGCCGTGGCAGTCGGCCGCGTGCGCGCCGTCTTCGCGGAACGCCAGCACGCCGCCCATCACGTCGCCATGGCCGCCGAGGTATTTGGTGGCCGAGTGCAGGACGATGTCGGCGCCCAGCGCCAGCGGCTGCTGCAGCACCGGCGGGGCGAAGGTGCCGTCGACCAGCAGCTGCGCGCCGGCGGCATGCGCCACGTCGGCGAGCGCGGCGATGTCACAGACCTTGAGCAACGGGTTGGAGGGCGTCTCGGCCCACAGCAGGCGGGTCTCCGGGCGCAGCGCGGCGCGCACCGCATCCGCATCGCTGAAATCCGCCAGGCTCCAGGTCAGCCCCCAGCGCGGGAACTGCTGCGCGGCCAGCGCCCGGAACGAGAAGTAGCTGTCGTCGCACAGCACGACATGGCTGCCCGCCGGCAGGGCCTGCAGCGCCGTCGCGCCGGCGGCCATGCCGGTGGGAAACAGCAACGCCCGCGCGGCGCCGTCGAGCGCGGCCAGCGCCACCTCGGTCTCGTGCTGGGTGGGATTGTCGTAGCGCTGGTACAGCCAGCCCTGCGGCAGCTGGCCGTCGGGCGTGTGTTCGAAGGTTGTGGCCAGCTGCAGCGGCACCGACAGGGCGCCGCTGGTGGGGTCGGGCCGGCTGCCGGCGCGGGCGGCGAGGGTCTCGATGCGGGGCATGCAGCGCTCCGGGCGTGATGCGGGGGGAGCGCCGATTCTAGGGGCGCGGGTTCGCCGCGCGCGCGCCTGCGTTGGCGGTGTCGCTTGCCCGGCCCGATAATGGCCGCGCCGGCGACCGCCTGCGCTTTCCGATGGAACCCCCTGCACCCATGACCGCTTCCCCGCCGCCGCCCGGCACTGCCGCCGATCTCATCGCCCTTGCCCAGCGTCACGTGCTGCCGGTCTACCGTCCGCGCGAACTGGTGCTCGAGCGCGGCGACGGCGCGCGCGTCTGGGACAGCGAAGGCCGCGAGTACGTCGATCTGTCGGCGGGCATCGCCGTCTGCGGGCTCGGCCACAACGATCCCGATCTCGTGGCCGCGTTGGTCGACCAGGCCGGCAAGCTGTGGCACACCAGCAACGTCTTCTTCAGCGAACCGCCGCTGCGGCTGGCGGCCGAACTGGTCGAGGCCAGCGGTTTCGCCACGCGCGCCTTCCTGTGCAACTCGGGCGCCGAAGCCAACGAGGCGGCGATCAAGCTCGTGCGCAAGTGGGCCACTGCCCAGGGCCGCAGCCCGGACTGCCGCGTCATCGTGACCGCCCGCGGCAGCTTCCACGGCCGCACGCTGGCCGCGGTCACCGCGACCGCGCAGCCGAAATACCAGGCCGGCTACGAGCCGCTGCCCGGCGGCTTCCGCTACGTCGATTTCAACGACATCGCCCAGCTAGAGGCCGCGATGTCGAGTGGCGACGTCGCGGCGGTGATGCTCGAGCCGGTGCAGGGCGAGGGCGGCGTCATGCCCGCTGCCGATGGGTATCTGGCCGCGGTGCGCGCGCTGTGCGATCGCCATGACGCGCTGCTGGCGCTCGACGAGATCCAGTGCGGCATGGGCCGCACCGGCACGCTGTTCGCGCATCCCCAGGATGGCGTCGTGCCCGACATCGTCACCCTGGCCAAGGCGCTTGGCGGCGGCTTCCCGATCGGCGCGTTGCTGGCCGGCCCGAAGGTCGCCGAGGCGATGCAGTTCGGCGATCACGGCACCACCTTCGGCGGCAATCCGCTGGCCGCCGCGGTCGCGCGGGTCGCGCTGCGCAAGCTCGCGTCGCCCGGGATCGCCGCGAACGTGCAACGCCAGTCACGCGCACTGCGCGACGGCCTCGCCGCGCTCGATGCCGAGTTCGGCCTGTTCTCGGAAGTCCGCGGCCGCGGCCTGATGCTCGGCGCTGTGCTGCGTCCCGAGCATGCCGGCAAAGCCGCGACGATCCTCGACCACGCCGCGCGCCACGGCCTGCTGATGCTGCAGGCCGGCCCCGACGTGCTGCGGTTCGTGCCCGCGCTGAACATTACCGACGCCGACATCGCCGACGGCCTGGCGCGCCTGCGTGCGGCGATCGCCGATGCCCTCGCTGCCGGCTGAGTCGCCGCGGACCCCCGCACGTTCCGCATCGCCAACGACGACGGCCCGGTAGTCGCCGGCCTGCATGCCGCAGTGGCGCGCGCTCAGACCAGCCCGTAACGCCGCAGCACCGTCCGCAGCGATCGCGCGTCGACCACCGTGTCGGCGTGCAGGCCGGCGGCGCGTGCGCCCTGGACGTTGACGAAGAGGTCGTCGACGAACAGGGCCTCCCGCGCGCTGACGTCGAAATGCGCGAGCGCGTGCTCGAAGATCGCGCGGTCCGGCTTGCGCACCCCCAGCGAACCGCTGCACAGCACGCGTCCGTCGAGCATCGGAAACAACGGCGCGACGATGCGGACAATCGCATCCAGCATCAGCGCGCCGTTGTTGGTCAGCACGCCGACCTGCACCTTGGACGCGACCGCTGCGACGAGGTCCAGCGCGATCGGCTCCGCCCGGGTGCCGGCAATGCGCGCATCGAGCCACGTGTCCGCGTCGATCGTGCACCCGAGGCCTGCACCCAGCTGCTGCAGATAGGCCGCCGTATCGAGCGCGCCGCTGTCGTACGCGCGCTCCAGCCCCGACTCGAACAGCACCGCCGACACGCGCGCCGGCGTGCAGCCGGCCACCCGCGCGAGTGACGCAAGCCGTGCGTGGTGCGAATAGCGCGCCAGCACGCCGTCGAAGTCGAACAGCACCAGCCGCAACACCGGCGGCGTCGTGCTCACTGCGATGGGTCTTCCGCGGGCAGGCCGGCGCCGCAGCGGCGGCAATGCCAGGCTTCCTGCTCGTGGTCCTGCAGGCCGCATTCGCGGCAGCGCACGTGGCGACGCTTCGGGCGCAGCGTGCTGGCGAGCTCGGCGGTATAGATGCCGGTGGGCACGGCGATGATGCTGTAGCCGATGAGGATCAGGATCGAGGTGATGAAGCGCCCCACCGGCGTGCCCGGCGAGATGTCCCCGAAGCCGACCGTGCCCATCGTGACCACGGCCCAGTACATGCCGGTGGGAATGCTGGTGAAGCCGTGTTCGGGCCCCTCGATGACGTACATCAGCGCGCCGAAGATGATCACGATGGTGACCAGCGTGCAGACGAAGACGGCGATCTTGCGCCGGCTCCGCGACAGGGCGGTGATCAGCACGCCCGCCTCGCTGGAGTACTGCACCAGCTTGAGCACGCGGAACACGCGCAGCAGGCGCAGCACGCGGATCACCAACAGGTACTGGCTGCCGGCGAAGATCAACGACAGGTAGCTCGGCAGGATGGCCATCAGGTCGATGACGCCGAAGAAGCTGGTGGCATAGCGCAGCGGCCGGCGCACGGCCCACAGCCGGAGGCCGTATTCGATCGTGAACAGGATGGTGAACGCCCATTCCGCGACCAGCAGCGCGTGATGCCAGCGGGCCTTGATCGACGGCTCGCTGTCGAGCAACACGACGACCACGCTGACGAGGATCGTCGCGATCAGTGCCAGATCGAAATTGCGTTCGCTGGCGGTCTCGTGGTGGAACAGCAGGCGATAGAACCGGTTGCGCAATCCGGTCGGGCGCGCCGGCAGGAAATCGCGTTCGAACACGCTGGCCTGCGGATCGAACTCCTCCGGACGGGCGCCGGGCCGGTTCATGCGCCGGCGACCTCCGCGAACGCGCCGCGGGCTGCGGCGATGGTCGCCTCGATCACCGGTGCATCATGCGCCGACGACATGAAGCCGGCCTCGAATGCCGACGGCGCGAGATAGACGCCGCGCGCCAGCATCGCGTGGAAGAAGCGGTTGAACGCACCGCTGTCGCAGGCGACCGCCTGCGCGTAGGTATCCACGGACGTCTGATCGGTGAAGAACATGCCGAACATGCCTCCGACACGCGTGGTGGTGAAGGGCACGCCCGCGTCCCGCGCGGCGGCTTCGAGCCCGTCGCACAACGCGTTCGACGCCGCTTCCAGCGCATCGTGGAATCCCGGCTCGGACACCAGGTCCAGCATCGCCAGACCCGCGGCCATCGCCACCGGATTGCCGCTCAGCGTACCGGCCTGGTAGATCGGCCCGGCCGGCGCGATCTGTTCCATCAGGGCGCGGCGTCCGCCATAGGCGCCGACCGGCATGCCGCCGCCGATGATCTTGCCGAAGGTGCTGAGATCCGGCGTCACGCCATAGCGCGCCTGCGCGCCGCCCAGCGCGACGCGGAAGCCGGTCATCACCTCGTCGAAGATCAGCAGCGCGCCGTGCCGCGTGCACAGATCGCGCAGGTGCTGCAGATACCCGTCGCGCGGCGGCAGGCAGTTGGCGTTGCCGACGACAGGCTCGATGATCAGGCCGGCGATGTCCGCGCCGACATCGTTGAACAGTGCGGTCGCCGCGTCGAAATCGTTGTAGGGCAGGGTCAGCGTCAGATCGGCCAGCGCCTTCGGCACGCCCGGCGAGGTCGGAACGCCCAGGGTGAGCGCGCCGCTGCCGGCCTTGACCAGGAACGAGTCGCCGTGGCCGTGGTAGCAGCCCTCGAACTTGACGATGCGGGTGCGCCCGGTCGCGCCGCGCGCCAGGCGGATCGCCGACAGCGTGGCCTCGGTGCCGGAGTTCACCATGCGCACCATCTCCATCGATGGCACCAGCGCGGTGATGCGCTCGGCCATCGTGACCTCGGCCTCGCACGGTGCGCCGAAGGACAGGCCGTCGCCGATCGCGCGCTTGACCGCCTGGCGCACGGCCGCGTGATTGTGTCCGGCGATCATCGGGCCCCACGAGCCCACGTAATCGATGTAGCGGTTGCCGTCGACGTCGAACAGGTAGGGACCGTCCGCGCGCTGCACGAAGAAGGGTTCGCCGCCGACCGACTTGAACGCGCGCACCGGCGAATTGACGCCGCCGGGCAACAGCGTCCGGGCGCGTTCGAACAGGGCATGCGAGCGGGACGTATCCATGGGAACTCCAGAAGACAGAAAGGTCACAGGCCGAAAGCGGCCCGGTAGGCGTGTGCGGCGGCGGCCGGATGGCGTGCGGCGAAGACACCGCTGATGACGGCGACGAGATCGGCGCCGGCGGCGGCGAGCTGGCGCGCATTCTCCGGCGTGATGCCGCCGATCGCCACCCGGGGTACGCCGAGCGGCTCCGCATCGCGCAGCAAGGACTTGCGCGCGACGCGGGCATCGGGCTTGGTGGGCGAGGGGAAGAACGCACCGAACGCGACGTAACTCGCGCCGGCGTCGACCGCGCGCTGCGCCAGCATGATGTCGTCGTAGCAGGAGGCGCCGAGGATCGCCTCGTCGCCCAGCGCCGCACGTGCGTCGATCAATGCGCCGTCGTCCTCGCCCAGATGCGCACCGTCGGCGCCGAGATCGGCGGCGAGCCGCCAGTCGTCGTTGACGATCAGCGGCACACCGGTCGCCCGGCACAGCGGCAGCAGGGCCTGCACCTGCGCCCGGCGTAGGGCGGCGTCGGCGCGCTTGTTGCGGTACTGCAGCCACGTGGCATGCGGCAGGACCGAGGCGACCTGGGCCAGCAGCTGCGCGGTCTCGACTCCGTCGGGCGTGAGCAGATACAGGCCGCGTGGCACGGGCGGGGAGGCGTTCATCGACGTGGGTTCCGGTGGGGGGAGCGCGATGGGACAATGCGGCTCCGATTCCAATGCCGCATATGGTCATTATCCGATGAACGAACCGACGACGCAGGGCGCCTACCAGACGTGGATGTGCGTGGTCTGCGGTTTCATCTACGACGAGGCTGTCGGCATTCCGGACGAGGGCATTGCCGCGGGCACGCGCTGGGCCGACGTGCCCGAGACCTGGACCTGCCCCGACTGCGGCGTCACCAAGGACGATTTCGAGATGATGGCGCTCTGACGCGCAGCGCAGGGTCGCCTGTCGACCCCGCATCCGTGTCCCGTGTCACGACGGGCACCGGCTAATGCGCGCGATCGCGCGCGCGTCCGATCCGGACCAGCTGCTCCCGCACCGCGTCCGCGTCGGCGGCATCCGGGTACCGCACAACGTACTGTCCCAGGTCTTCGCGGGCGCCGGTCACATGGCCCAGCGCCAGATAGCCGAGGCCGCGGTCGCGCAGCGCATCGGGCGCATCGGGCGACAGCGACAGCAGCCGATCGGCGCAGCGCACTGCGCGGACCCAGTCGTCCGCCTGGGCGTAGCTCCCGTGCAGGTTGCGCAGCATGCGCATCAGCATCGTCCGCGTCGTTGCCGGGTACAGCAGACGGGCCAGAGTGTCGTCGTCCGGCGGCCCGCCTTCGACGTGCGGCGCGGCGCGGGCCCGCAACGCCTCGAGGTCCAGCGGCAAGCCGCCGTTGAACGGGTCCATCACCAGCATGCCGTCATCCACGGGCAGCCGGACCAGGAAGTGTCCCGGGAAGGAAATCCCGTCCAGCGCCACGCCCAACCGGCGCGCGACCTCCATCTGCACCACGGCGAGCATGATCGGATTGCCGAGCCGGCGCTCGATCACCCGGTTGAGGTAGCTGTTGCGGGGGTCGTAGTAGGCGTCGTGGTTGCCGGCGTAGCCGATCTCCTCGAAGAGATGCCGGTTGATCGCCTGCATCTTCAGCGGCGTCGGGCCGATGGCATCGACTTCGATCCGCAGGTGATGCGCATGGGTCTGCAGCGCTGCGTCGCAACGTGCGATGTCCAGTGCGGGATAATCGTCACGCGCGATCAACAGCGCGCAGGCGAACAGCGGCATCGACGTGTCCGGGGTCCCCGCCAGCGTCGACCACTCGGGCAACTGCAATGCAGTCTTCATGGTGTCCGGCGCGATCGGGCGACGTGCGGGCGCGCGGTCATGGGTCAGGGGGACGGAATCGACGGCGAGAGTGTCAGTGTCTCGCCGTCCTTCAGGCCGATCCGCTGGGCTTCGCCGGCATTGAGTTCGAGCACATAGCGCGCGGCGCCCTCACTGGGATACGACGGACAGCGATTGCCGCCGGAGCACGGCGGCACGTCGCGCTGCTGCGAGACCAGCCTGCGGGCGTCATCGAAATAGAGAATGTCGAGCGCGATGCGCGTGTTCTTCATCCAGTAGGCCTGCGGCGCTTCGCTGTCATGGATGAAGAGCATGCCGTGCCCGTTTTCCAGGGTGTCGCGGAACATCAGCCCGCGTGCGCGCGCGTCGTCCGTTGCCGCGATCTCGACGGTGTAGCGGTTGCCTGCGAGTTCCACCCAGTCTCCGCCACTCGCACACGCGGGCAGCAGAAAGGACGCAAGCAGGGAGAGCAGAAGAAGACGGAGAGCGCGCATGGAAGTACCGGCTGGATGGACTGCATCCACCTTCGGCAAGCGCCGTCCGAGCGTCAAGAAAAAAATCTCGCGTGCAGGGTTCCCAAACCGATTTCATCTATGCATAATTCGCGCCCCGCTTGGCGGACTGCACTTCGGCGCAGCAGGCAAGGCGGGACGAGAACGACAACAGCCTTCACGCGGTGTTGACAGCCTCGAAAGTCGCGGTAAGATGTGCGGCTCGCTTCAACGAAACGCCTTCGGGCCGGACGCTGAAGACGGCGGAAACCAGCCCTCAACGAGGTGTTGACGAAAGCCAAAACCGCGCTAAGATGGGCGGCTCGCTTCGGAGGAAACGACGAAGCAGTGGGAAGCAGGCGCTGAGGCCGCTTCCGCAGATCTTTGACAGTGTGCGCAGGATACTTATGCGGACGTCTGGCTGGTGGTGTTAGTCCATTAGCAGACGTTCTAGAAAGAGCAAGAAAGATTCAAAAGCATGCAAATGCTGGTGAGTAGTTCGAGTTCTGNCTGTAGCCCTCCCCCGCGAAGCGGGGGAGGGTTGGGTGGGGGCAATCGATCAGCGGCACGCAAAGGTGAGATGGCGCTATCGACAGCTTTGTCTGCGTCCCCGGGCCCAGCGAACTGGATGATCGCCCCCATCCCAGCCTTCCACCCGTAAAGGGTGCAATGCCCCGCATGCGGGGGAAGGAGCGGGCCCTCGCGCACTCAAGCCTCAGCTGAGACACGGTTCCAATCCGGTCTCACGACGGAACGTCGGAGTGAGAGCCGCTGCCGAAGCGGCCCCGTTCCAGTGCTCGGTCAAGTCGCGTGCTTGCGATGCACCCAGCGGTACAACACCGGCAACACCAGCAGCGTCAGCAGCGTCGACGAGATGATCCCGCCGACGACGACCGTCGCCAGTGGCCGCTGCACTTCCGCACCCGCGCCGACGTTGAACGCCATCGGCACGAAGCCGAGCGAGGCGACCAGTGCGGTCATCAACACGGGACGCAAACGCCCGAGCGCGCCGTCGACGATGGCGGTGTGCAGGTCCATGCCGTCCTCGCGCAGTTTGCGGATGAAGGTCAGCATGACCAGGCCGTTGAGCACGGCGACGCCCGACAGTGCGATGAAGCCGACGCCGGCCGAGATCGACAGTGGAATGCCGCGCGCCGCCAAGGCCAGTACGCCTCCGGTCAGTGCCAGCGGCACGCCGCTGAAGACCACCAGTGCGTCGCGCAGCGAGCCGAACGCCATGAACAACAGCGCGAGGATCAGCAGCAGTGTCAGCGGCACTACGAGCGACAACCGCTGGCTGGCCGATTGCAGCTGTTCGAACGTGCCGCCGTAGTCGATCCAGTAGCCGGTTGGCAGCGTGACGTCTTCGGCCACCGCGGCTTCCAGTTCGCCGACGAAGCTGCCGAGATCGCGCCCGCGCACGTTGGCGGTGACAACGATGCGGCGCTTGCCGTTCTCGCGGTTGATCTGGTTCGGCGCGAGCTGGGTGCCGATGGTCGCCACCTCGCGCAGCGGCACCGTGCGTGGCGTGCCACTGGCCCAGGTGCCCGTGCGGTCGGACTCGTCGGCGCTGTCGCCTGCCGTGCCCGCGATCGGAATCGGCAGGTCGGCGAGCGCGGCTGGATCGCCGCGCAGCGATTCGGGCAGGCGCACCACAATGTCGAACCGGCGGTCGCCATCGAACAGTTGCCCCGCCGTTTCGCCACCGATTGCAGCGGCGACCACGCGCTGCACATCACCGGGATTGAGGCCGTAACGCGCCATCGCCCGCGAGTCGGGGGCGATCTCCAGCAACGGCAGGCCGTCGACGGCTTCGATCCGCACGTCGGCGGCGCCGTCGATGCCCTGCAGCACGCGTTCAACCTCGGCGGCGACCGCCTGCAGCTGTTCCAGATCGTCGCCGTTGACCTTCACCGCCACGTCGCTGCGCACGCCGGAAATCAGCTCGTTGAAACGCATCTGGATGGGCTGGGTGAACTCGTAGTTGTTGCCGGGCAGTGCCGCGGCGATGGCTTCGAGTTCGGCGACCAGTGCGGCACGCGGCTTGCGCGGATCGGGCCAGTCGGCACGCGGATGCAGGATCACGAAGGTGTCGGCGACCGAGGGCGGCATCGGATCGTTGGCGACCTCGGGCGTGCCGATGCGCGAGAACACGTGGGCGACCTCGGGCGCCTGCAGCAGGCGGCGTTCCAGCACGCGTTGCATCGCCACTGACTGTTCGATGCCGGTGCCGGGAATGCGCATCGCATGCAGCGCGATGTCGCCCTCGTCGAGGCTGGGGATGAACTCGCTGCCCAGCCGCGTCGCCAGCCAGCCGCAGGCCAGCACCAGCACCAGTGCACCGCCGACCAGCCAGCGCCCATGCCGCAGCGCCCAGTCGAGCGCGGGCGCATAGCCGCGACGTGCGGCGCGCATGACCCGGTTGTCGTGCTCGGCGACGCGGCCGCGCAGCAGCAGCGCGATGGTTGCCGGCACGAACGTCAGCGACAGCAGCATCGCGCCGGTCAATGCCAGCACCACGGTGATCGCCATCGGGTGGAACATCTTGCCTTCCACCCCCTCGAGCGCGAACACCGGCAGGTAGACCGCGGCGATGATGCCCAGGCCGAACAGGCTGGGCCGGATCACCTCGGCACTGGCCGAAGCCGCCAGCGCATGACGCTCGGTCGTGTCGAGCAGGCGACCGAGCCGTCGCTGCGCCTCGCCGAACCGGCGCAGGCAGTTCTCGACGATGATCACCGCGCCGTCGACGATCAACCCGAAATCCAGCGCGCCCATGCTCATCAGATTGCCGGACACGCCGCCCTGGCGCATGCCGATGATGGTGAACAGCATCGTCAGTGGAATCACCAGCGCGGTCAGCAACGCCGCGCGCACGTTGCCCAGCAGCAGGAACAACACCACGATCACCAGCAACGCGCCCTCGATCAGGTTCTTCGCCACGGTGCGGACGGTGCGGTCGACCAGCGCCGTGCGGTCGTAGACCGCGACCGCGCGCACACCATCGGGCAGGCTTGCATTCGCGGTCTCGAGGCGCGCAGCCGCGGCCTGCGCCACCGTGCGGCTGTTCTCGCCGACCAGCATGAACACCGTGCCGAGCACGACTTCCTCGCCATCCTGGGTGGCCGCGCCGGTGCGCAGTTCGCGCCCTTCGCCGACGCTCGCCACGTCGTGCACGTGGATCGGCACGCCATCGCGCCGCGCGAGGACGATGTTGCCGATCGCCTCGATATCGGCGACTTGGCCCGGCACCCGCACCAGCAACTGCTGGCCGTTGCGTTCGATGTAGCCGGCGCCGACGTTGCGGTTGTTGTTGGCGACGGCGGTGACGACATCCTCGAACTTGAAATCGAGTGCGACCAGCAGCGCCGGTTCCGGCGTGATGTGGATCTGCCGCGCGAAGCCCCCGACCGTGTTGACCTCGGTGACGCCAGGCACGTTGCGCAGCTGCGGCCGCAGCACCCAGTCCTGCAGCGTGCGCAGATCGGTCGCGGTATACGCCGTGCCATCGGCTTTGCGCGCGTCCGCGTCGGCTTCGACGGTGTACATGAAGATCTCGCCGAGGCCGGTCGCAGCCGGCCCCAGCGAGGCATCGACATCGTCCGGCAGCTGGCCGCGGATCTGCTGCACACGCTCGGCAACCTGCTGTCGCGCGAAGTACAGATCGGTGCCGTCCTCGAACACCACGGTGACCTGCGACAAGCCGTAGGCCGACAGCGAGCGGGTGTGGTCGAGCTGCGGCAGACCGGCGAGCGCGGTCTCGACAAGAAACGTGACCCGCTGTTCGGTCTCCAGCGGCGAGTAGCCCGGCGCCGACGTGTTGATCTGCACCTGCACGTTGGTGATGTCGGGTGTGGCGTCGATCGGGAGTCTGGTGAAGCTCCAGCCGCCGACGGCAATCAGCAGCAACGTCGCTGCGAGGACCAGCCAGCGATGGCGGATGGAGGCGTGGATGAGGGACTCAAGCATGGGGGGCTCCGATGCCTGGGAAGCCTGAGTGGTGCTTCAACGCTTCTGCACGTGCGTATGCACGCGTGATACGCGCGTCGCGATTCAACGCATGCCCGAAACCGTGTTCTGTTGCGTTCGATTCCGACGTATAGCCCGCACGTCCCTCACCGTTATTCCCGCGAAGGCGGAAATCCAGTGGCTTGCGTGACGATGGACGATCGGAAAGAAGTGCATAGAGCGAAGTCCCTGGATGACCAGCCGTTCGGCTGTTGAGAGCCCCGCCTGACCAGTCAGCCGGCTGTTGAAAATCGCGGGAATGAAGGGCCTTGGTTGGCGCGGAATCTGTCAGGTGCCCGCGCGATAGGCGCGCTTTCTCCTCAATGCGCATGACCCGCTCCCGCCTTCTCCAGATCGGCCTTGATCGTGTAGCTCTGCTCGATGACCACGTCTTCGCCCACGGTCACGCCGTCGACGATCTCCACCTGCCGCGCATCGCGCCGACCGAGCGTGACCACACGTTTCTCATAGCGATCGCCCTCGCGCACGAACACCACGTCGCGGCCGTCCATCTGTTGCAGGGCCGTCAGCGGCACCACCAGATCCGCGGGCTGCGTCGACACGGTGACCATCGCGCGTACGGCCGAACCCGGGCGCCATTGGCCGTCGGCGTTGTCGAGCGTCGCGCGGGCGATCGTGCTCTGGCTCGCGGTGGCGGTGCCGGGCAGCACGCGATCGATGCGTGTGTCGGCGGTGGCGCCGTCGCCGAGGCGGCGGATCGTCACCGGCGAACCGGCGGCGAGATGCTCGGCATCGCGGCCGAAGACATGCAGGTCGACCCACAGCGTCGACAGGTCGGCGATCTCGTACAGCACCGCGCCCTCGCCGGCGCTCTGGCCGACGGACGCGTTGCGCGCCAGCACCGTGCCGCTGATCGGGGCTGCGACTGTATATGTCGACAGGCTGAGGTTGCTCTCGATCGTCGCCAGCGCCTGGCCGGCGCGCACGCGATCGCCGACTTCGGCGTGCAGGCGGCGGATCGGGCCGGGGAAACGTGCGGTCACGCGGGCGTTGCCGGTTTCCAGCGTGGTCAGCAGGCCCTGCACCTCGTGCTGGTCGGCGATGGTGCCGGCGGCGACGGGCGCAACGCGGATGCCGACATCGTCGGCGATATCGGCTGCGATGGTCGCGGCGTCGTCGGCGTGTTCGTCGTCTGCGTGTTCGCCATCTGCATGATCGGGGTCGGCATTGTCGTCGTGTGGTGCAGCGGCGGTGCCGCCATCTGCAGCGTCGGTCGATGCGTCGCCGCAGGCGGACAGTGTCAGCAGCAGGGCAAGCGCGAGCGATGCGGAAGTGACACGGGGGTACGTCCTCATCGGGCGTCTCCTTCGAACGGCGCTGGCGTCGCGTGCGCGACGACGAGGGGCTGGCCGGTCAGGCGCTGCAGTTCGATCAATGCGATCTGGGCGGCTTCGGCGGCGTCGAGTTGCTGGCGCAGCGCATCACTGCGTGCGTCCTGCAGTTGCGACCATTCGAGATACGACACCGCGCCTGCGCGCCATGCGCGCTCGATCGCGCCGGCAGCGCGGCCCAGCCGCGGCAGCACGTCGCGCGCGAGCAGCGACACGGTTGACTGCGCGACGCGATAGCGGCCATGCGCTTCAGCCAGCGTGGCCTGCAGCGCACGATCGCCGGCGTCGCGTTCGATCGAGACGAGGGCCAGTTCCGCCGAGGCGGCGCGGATCGCGGGCTGCGCACGTGCGCGACTGCCCAGCGGCACGACGAAGCCGCCGACCAGCGAGGTGTCGCCGGTCTCGCGTTGATGGCGGATGCCGGCCTGCCAGCCGATGTCGGGCGTCGCATCACTGCGCGCGAGTTGCAGTCGCGCCTCGGCGATGCGCGCCTTGTCGTTGAACTGCAGCAGTTCCGGCGATCGCGCAAGCAGGGTGCGCAACGTGTCGAAGTCGGCGATGTCGGGCAGCGCCAGCGGATCACTGTCGGCGATGGCGAAGCCGGCCTCCGGATCGCCCCACAGCATCGACAGGCTGCGCTGCGCGGTGTCGATCTCCAGCCGGGCGCTGGCCACCTGCAGCTCGGCCTGCGCCTGCGCCGCCTGCGCGGTGAGCACGACCGCTTCGGGCGAGGCGCCGGCGGCGAAACGCTGACGCGCTGCGGCCACAAAGCGCGTGCGATGTGCGACATCGGCCTGCGCGATTTCGAGGCGCCGCGTCGCGACGACGATGGCGAGATGGCGGCGCGCGGTTTCGGCCAGCAGATCGACGCGCGCGGTTTCCCGCTGCAGGGCGAGCGCATCGATGCGCGTCTGCGCGAGCGCGCGGCGCGCATCCGGCTTGCCGCCGCGTTCGAACACGCCGGCCAGCGTCAGCGTGGTTTCGAGCGTGCGTGCGGGTGCATCGGGACCGAGATTCTCGATCCCGATGCCGGCCTCAAGCGGCGGTCGCAGCGCAGCAACCTCGCGTTCGGCATCGAACACCGCGCGCTGGCCGTCGAACATGCGCAGATCGGGATGGGCATCGGCGACGCGCGCGAACGCGTCATCGAGGGTCAGGGTCTGCGCACTTGCGCGCACGAACATGGGCGCCGACTGCGCGGCCGCAAGGCACGGCGCAGCGGCGAGGGCGGCCAGGGCCGCCAATCGCAACAACATGGGAACGCTCCAATTCCGGGATGACGAAAAGCCGGCCTCAGGCCAGCGCGGGCGTCATGCGGAAATCGGCGGTCGCAACAGGGAATCGGGCACGCGCGCGGGCACGGCATCGAACGCGGGCAATGCGGGGTGGACTAGCGCCGGCGGCGTCAACAGGGACGACACCGGCGGCAACGCGGGCGTGTGCGCGCCGCACGTGGCGCAATGTGCGACGGCGTGCAGCAGATCGCCGCCATCTTCGTGCGCCTCGGGCGCGTGGTCGTGCTGCTCGGCGGTTTCACCGTGCGCGACTTCGTAGGTATTGCCCATCGCGACCAGCACCGGCGCCACGACCAGGCCCAGCACCAGCAGCGCCAGCATCAGCGGGCGCGACCAGAACGAGGGGACGTGGCGACGGAACATCCGGGCAGGGTAGTGGCTCCGCCGCGCGTTACACAATTCCAGCGGACGGGGATCGCACAGGACGCCGGTGCTCAGGCCCCATGCGCGTGCCGTCGCTCAGCCGCGTTCCGCGCGCAGCCGCTCCAGCACGCCGTCGAGGGCCTCGAGATTGCCGTAGTGGATCACCAGCCGGCCCTTGTTGCCGCGGCCGTTGGCGATCGACACGCGCGTGCCCAGGGTTTCCGACAGTTCGTTCTCCAGCGAGACGATGTCCGCCTGGGGCCGCGCCTTGTTGCGCGCGACGGTGCGCGTGTCGCCACCCGGCACGCGGCCGGCGGCGAACTGCTGCGCGCGGTGTTCGACTTCGCGCACGGACCAGCCGTGTTCCACGGCGTCGCTGGCCAGCTTGCTGGCGAGCTCCGGCGACAGCGTCAGCAGCGCGCGGGCATGGCCCATTTCCAGCTGCTTGGATTCGACCAGGATGCGGATCGCCGGCGGCAGTTCCAGCAGGCGCAGCAGGTTGGACACCGCGGCGCGCGAACGGCCCACGGCCTCGGCGGCCTGTGCGTGCGTGAGATCGAATTCGTCGATCAGTCGCTGCAGCGCCTGCGCTTCTTCCAGCGGGTTGAGGTCTTCGCGCTGGATGTTCTCGATCAGCGCCATCGCGACGACCGTGCGGTCCTCGACGTTGCGCACGACCGCCGGCACTTCGCTCAGGCCGGCCTGCTTGGACGCACGCCAGCGGCGTTCGCCGGCGATGATCTCGAAGGTGCGGTCGGGCCGCTCGCGCACGACCAGCGGCTGGATCACGCCCTGCGCCTTGATCGACTCGGCCAGCTCGCTGAGCTTGTCGGCGTCCCAGTGCTTGCGCGGCTGGTACTTGCCGGCGCTCAGCGCATCGATCGGCAGCACGCGCAGCGTGTCGAGTTCGGTCGCCTCCAGGCTCGGCGCCTCGGCCGCGGCCTTGGGGCCGAGCAGGGCTTCGAGGCCGCGGCCCAGGCCACGTTTCTTGGCGGGCGTCTTCGCAGCGGTCATGCCGGCGTCTCCATGGCAGTGGCGTCCTGATTGCGCTTGGCGTCGCGTTCGCGCTGACGGCGGATCACTTCGCCGGCGAGACCGAGATAGGCGATCGCGCCGCGCGATCCCTTGTCGTAACCGACGATGCTCTGGCCGTGGCTCGGTGCTTCCGCCACGCGCACGTTGCGCGGCACGATGGTGCGGAACACCTTGTCGCCGAAATGGTTCGTCAGCTCGCCCGACACCGCGTTGGCGAGGTTGTTGCGCACGTCGAACATCGTGCGCAGCACGCCCTCGACCTCGAGGTCGGGATTGAGGTTCTGCCGGATCGCCTCGATCGTCTGCAGCAGTGCGGTCAGACCTTCGAGTGCGTAGTACTCGCACTGCATCGGCACCAGCACCGAGTCGGCGGCGGTCAACGCATTGAGCGTCAGCAGCGACAGTGCCGGCGGGCAGTCGATCAGGATGTAGTCGTAGCGCGCGCGCAGCGGTTCGAGCGCGCGTTTGAGGCGCTGCTCGCGCGCGTCGGCGCCCATCAGTTCGAGTTCGGCGGCGGTAAGATCGGTGTTGCCGGGAATCAGGTCGACCTCTTCCTCGGTCTGCACGATCGCGTCGCCGGCCTCCACTTCGCCCAGCAGCACGTCGCAGGTCGAGACCGGCACCGCGCCCTTGTCGATGCCGCAGCCCATCGTCGCGTTGCCCTGCGAATCGAGGTCGACCAGCAGTACGCGCAGCGGGGTGCGCGCGAGCGCCGCGGCCAGGTTCACGGCCGTCGTCGTCTTTCCGACGCCGCCTTTCTGGTTGGCGATGGCGATGATGCGGGCCATGGGCTCCGTGCGAGGTTCAGGAAGGGAGCCGGCCACCGCGGGCGGCGGCCGGACCGGGGATTATGCCCCCCAAGCGTCGCTTGGGGACACCGCACCGACCCGGCGTCCACAGGGCGGGCGCGGCGCGGCTGCAGCTGAACCGGCGATGCGCGCGGGCCGCGGGACAGCGGCTCAGGTACGGGCGACGACGACCAGATGCCGTTCGGCGTCGAGACCGGGCACCTTGAGCGGCGTCACCGTGTCGAGCCGCCAGCCAGCCGGCAGCGCGGCGATCTCGTCGACCGGGTGTACGCCCTTCATCGCCAGCAGGCGACCGCCGCCGGTCTTCGGCAGATGGCCACCGACGGCGAGGATGTCGGGCAGCGTGGCCAGCGCACGCGCGGTGATGGCATCGAAGGCGCCGGGCCGGTCGACGGCTTCGATGCGCGACTCGGCGACGTCCGCATTGCGCAGTTTCAGCTGGCGCACGGCCTCGCGCAGGAAGCGCGCCTTCTTACCGTTCGACTCCACCAGGGTGACGTGGAGACCGGGCAGGGCGATCGCCAGCGGAATGCCCGGCAGGCCGGGGCCGGTGCCGAGATCGGCGAGCGTGGCGAGGCCATCGACGTGCGGCACCATCGCCAGCGAGTCGAGCAGATGCCGCACGACCATCTCGCGCGGATCGCGCACGGCCGTGAGGTTGTAGGTCTTGTTCCAGCGCACAAGGAGCGCGAGATAGGCGAGCAGCGGATCGGCCAGCGTCGGCGCGAGGCCCAGCGTGCGCAATCCGGCTTCGAGTTCGGCGCGCAGCGCGGTGTCGTCGGTGAGTTCCATGGGGCGCATTGTAGAAGCTGGCGCGGCGCAGGGTCCGTGGCGCAGCTGGATCGGATGGATCGCCCCCACCCAACCCTCCCCCGCTAGCCGGGGAGGGCTATGTCTCTCGCGATCTGCCTTGGGCCTCGGCTTTTCCAAAGCCCTCCCCCGCTTGCGGGGCATTGCGCCCTTTACGGGTGGAGGGTTGGGTGGGGGCACAGCCTCAGCCCACCGAATCCCCACTCGCGCGACTCAACCGCCCGAACGCCCGCTCACTCCTCCTGTCGCCAGGCCACCGTCGCCAGATAGCCCGGCAACGGCGCGAACGCATGCAGATGCCAGTCCGCCGGTGTCCCCAGCGCAGGATCGCAGGCGACCAGCGCCCAGCCATCGTCGCGTGCGGCGAACTCCAGGCGATCGAGCCCGAACGACAGCCCATGTCCATGCGCCTTTAGAACCGCTTCCTTCGCACACCACAACTGCACGAACGCGGCTTCCGCATCGTCGGGTGCGCGCTTCGCCAGCGCCGTCGCTTCGCCCGCAGTGAAGAAGCGCTGCGCCAGCGCCATCGCCTGTGGACGCGGACGCTGCCACTCGATGTCCACGCCCACGGCCACGCCGTCGCCCAGCGCGACCAGCAGCGCGTCGCCGCTGTGGCTCCAGTTCGCGTCCAGACCCGGGTGGCCGGGCACCTGCAGCTGTGGCCGGCCACGGCCGTCGCGTGCGAGGCCGATATCGGATGCGGGGCGATCGAGGGCGTCGGCCAGCCAAGGGCGCACCAGGAGTTCGGCGGACTGGCCGCGGCGGTACTCGCGCCAGGCATAGCGCACCGGCGCGTCGGCCAGGCTCAAGGTTTTGCTGAACATCCCTTGCTGAACATCCGGTTTTGGCATCCCGCAGGGCGTCCAGCGTAAGCTAAAACCGCTGTTCCGCGGGCCGGACACGGCGTACGGAACAACTTTTCGGAGTGGCAACACGATGTCGGCAGTGAGTGTGGAACCGGGCGCGATGCGCATTGAGGACCTGCAGGACGCAGGCGGACGTCGACCGATGGTCGAAGGCGTGCCGTCACGCGCGGTCGCCTTCGGCGCCGACGGCGCAGTCACGGCGCAGACCTTTCTGGCCCATGTGCGCGGCGTCGCGGCGCTGCTGCCCGACGCGCCGTTCGCGCTGAATCTCTGCGAAGACCGCTACCGCTTTCTCGTCGCATTCTGCGCGGTCGCGTTGCGCGGCCAGACCACGCTGCTGCCGCCGGCGCGCACGCGCGGTGCGATCGACGATGTCCGCGCCCGCCATCCGCACAGCTACTGCATCGGCGATCGCGACGACTGCGGCTGCGATGCCGTGGACACGCCTGCGCCGCCGCATTACGTGCGCCTGCCGGACACGTTGCCCATGCGCGACGGCGACGTGCCCACGCTCGCCCTCGATGCGCTGGTCGCGATCGGCTTCACCTCGGGCAGCACCGGCGTGCCCGGCGCCAATCCCAAGACCTGGGGCACGTTCCACACGTGCACCATGCAGAACCTCGCCGCGCTGGCCGACCTGCACGGCGACGCCACGCTGCCCGTCGTCGCCACCGTGCCGCCGCAGCACATGTACGGCATGGAGCTGTCGGTGCTGCTGCCGCTGCTCGGCAACGTGGCCGTGCATGGCGCGCGTCCGTTCTTCCCCGAGGACATCGCCGCCGCACTGCGCGATGCGCCGCGACCGCCGCTGCTGGTCACCACGCCGGTACACCTGCGCTCGCTGGTCGAATCCGGTGTCGCGCTGCCGCCGCTCGCCGCGATCGCCACCGCCACCGCGCCCCTGTCGCAGGCGCTGGCCGCCGACGCCGAAGCGCGTTTCGGCTGCGAAGTGCGCGAACTGTTCGGTTCCACCGAGACCTGCATCTTCGCCCGGCGCCGCACCGCGCACGAACAGGCCTGGACGCCGTTCGACGGCGTGCACCTGCAGCCCGTGCCCGACGGCACCTTCGTGCATGCGCCGCACCTGCCGGAGCCGCGCCTGCTCGCCGACATCGTCGAACTCGACGCGGACGGCCGCTTCGAACTGCGCGGCCGTCAGGCCGACATGATCGAGATCGCCGGCAAGCGGGCCTCGCTCGCCGATCTCACCCGGCGCCTGCTCGCCATCGAGGGCGTGCGCGACGGCGTGATCTGCCAGAGCGCGACGCCCGATGCCACCGGCGTGCGCCGGATCATGGCCGCCGTCGTGGCGGGCCCTGCGCTCGACGATGCCGCGCTGCTGGACGCATTGCGGGCCGGCATGGATCCGGTCTTCCTGCCGCGACGCATCCGCCGCGTCGACGCGCTGCCGCGCAACGAGACCGGCAAGCTCACGCGCGCCGCGCTCGACGATCTGTTCGGCGGCGCTGCTACCTGAATACTGACGTCTCCGTCACGGACCCGGCCGGATGCTGGCGCCGGCGTTCGGGCCTGCATGCCCCTACATTCCGATGTCCCGCGTTTCGCACTGGAGCATTTCGTATGAACTTCCTCATCTACATCATCGTCGGCGGCATCGCCGGCTGGCTGGCCAGCATCCTGATGCGCACCAACGGCCAGCAGGGCATCCTGCTGAACATCGTCGTCGGCATCATCGGTGGCTTCATCGGTGGCTGGCTGCTGCCGATGCTGGGCGTCTCGTTCGGTGCAGGCTGGATCGGCTTCCTGCTGACCGCGCTGATCGGCGCGATCATCCTGCTGGCGATCGTCAACCTGATCCGCCGCGGCAGCGCGCGCTGACCGCGCAGGCTGCACCGCTGCACCAGAAGGCCCGGCATTGCCGGGCCTTTTTCTTGCCCGCGCGGGCGCAGGTCGCGAAGGGTCCTACAGCGAGAGCGTCACCCATGCCGGCGCATGATCGCTGGGCCGCTCCCACGTCCTGGGTTCGCGATCGATGCCCGAGGCGACGGCGGCATCGCGCAAGGCGTCCGACACCAGCGTCAGATCGATCCGCAGGCCCAGATCCCGCCGGAAACCGGCCTGCCGGTAGTCCCACCAGCTGAAGATGCCGCCCGCGTCGTTGTGCAGCCGGAACGCGTCGTGCAGCCCGAGGCCGAGCAGGCCGCGCAGGGCGTCGCGCTCGGCGGTCGAGGTCAGGATGTGGCTGTCGTTCCAGACCGCGGGATCGTGCACGTCGCGGTCGTCGGGGGCGATGTTGAAATCGCCGAGGACGACGAGTTTCGGATGCGCGGCGCGCTCGCGCTGCACCCAGGCGTGCACCGCTTCGAGCCAGCGCAGCTTGTAGGCGTACTTGTCGGTGCCCACGTCCTGACCGTTGACCACGTAGAGGTTGATCACGCGCACGCCGTCGATGGTGGCGGCGATCACCCGCTTCTGCTCGTCCTCGAAGCCGGGAATGCCGATCTGCACGTCGTCGAGCGCGCGCGCGCGGGCGAGCAGCGCGACGCCGTTGTAGGTCTTCTGCCCGGCGAACACGCTGCGGTAGCCGAGCGCGGCGAGGGCGCTGTCGGGAAACCGCGCGTCCTCGAGCTTGGTTTCCTGGATGCCGACAACGTCGGGCTGCGTGTCGCGCAACCACTGTTCGAGGTGCGGCAGGCGGACATTGAGCGAGTTGACGTTCCAGCTGGCGATGCGCATGGCGGACACGGGTACGGACAAGGCGCTAGTGTAGGCCGCGGCCCGGGCCCGATGCTCGGGCGCAGGCCAGGAGTCGGCAGATGGGCGTGACCGGAATCGGCGGTGTGTTCTTTCGCGCGCGCGATCCCGATGCGCTGTCGGCGTGGTACGCGGAGCACCTCGGCGTGGGGCCGACCGGGACGACCTGGCTGTGGCCGCAGCAGGCCGGCCCGACCGTCTTCGCGCCGTTCCCCCAGGACAGCGACTACTTCCCGGCCGACCGGCAGTGGATGCTGAACCTGCGCGTCGATGATCTCGACGCGCTGCTGTCCAGGCTGCGCGGAGCGGGAGTCGACGTCATCACCAACGCCGACTGGGACACGCCGCAGACCGGTCGTTTCGCGCGCATCCACGATCCGGAGGGCAATCCGGTCGAACTCTGGCAACCTCCCGCAGCGGACTGAGCCGAAGCGCCTCAGCGCGCCAGAAATTCCACGAGCCTGGCGATGCGCGCATACGGTGGCCGCAACCAGTCGGTCACTGCGACACGCGACTGCCACAGCACCGGCAGCGCCTTGGTCATCGCGTCGAAGCCCGCGCGGCCGTGATACGCGCCCATGCCGCTGGGACCGACGCCGCCGAACGGCAACCGGTTCGCGGCGAAGTGCAGCAGCGTGTCGTTGACGGTGACGCCACCGGCGATGGTGCGGGCGAGGATCGCTTCGGCCTGTGCGCGATCGCCGAAGGGATACAGCGCCAGCGGCCGGTCGCGCGTCTCGACGAAGGCGATGGCGTCGTCGAGCGAGTCGTAGGAAATCACCGGCAGGATCGGCCCGAAAATTTCCTCGCGCATCACGTCGCTGTCGTCGCCGGGCTCGACGACGAGTGTGGGTGCGAGCGCACGCGCGCCGTCGACGTCGAGCAGCGGCAGCACGGTCAGGCCACGGGCACGTGCATCGTCGAGCAGACCGGCCAGTCGCGCGTGCTGCGCGTCGCTGACGATGTGGGTGTAATCCGCCGCCCGCGCACCCGCATCGGCGTAGCGTGCCTGCACCTCGAACCGCAGCGCCTCGAGCAGCGCGTCGCGACGCGCGGCATCGATCAGCACGTAGTCCGGCGCGATGCAGGTCTGGCCGGCGTTGAACAGCTTGCCGGTGACCAGGCGGGACGCGGCCTTGTCGAGCGGATAGCCCGGGCAGACGATCGCCGGCGACTTGCCGCCCAGTTCCAGCGTCAGCGGGGTGAGGTTCGGCGCGGCGGCGGCCATGACCTTGCGGCCCACGGCAGTGGAGCCGGTGAACACCAGATGGTCGAACGGCAGGCCGGCGAACGCGCCGCCGATGTCGGCATCGCCCAGCGCGACGGCGACGCGGTCGGCAGGAAATACTTCGGCCAGCAGCGAGCGCAGGAACGCGCTGCTGCGCGGCGTGTGTTCGGACGGCTTGAGATAGACGTGGTTGCCGGCGGCGATCGCGGTCGCCAGCGGAATCAGTGCCAGATTCACCGGGTAGTTCCACGGCGCGATGACACCGACCACGCCCAGCGGCACCGGCCGCACTTCGGCGCGCGCCGGCCACAGCCGCCAGCCGGCGCCGACGCGGCGCGGGCGCATCCAGCCGCGCAGGTGGCGGCGCAGCGCATCGATCTCCGACAGCACGGTCATGCCGTCGGCGATCAGCGATTCGGCGCGCGCGCGATGGCCGAAGTCGGCCGAGATCGCGTCGGCCATTTCCGGCAGACGACGCGCGAACGCGGCGCGCAGCCGGGCGAGGTCGTCGCGGCGCTGCGCGGCATCGGGGCGCCGGCTGCGCCAGGCGGCGCGCAACGCGTCGAGCGTCGGCTGCAGGTCGGCGACCGGAGTCGCGGCGGGTGGCGGGTCGGGCTGGGCGGCGTCCATCGTCGCAGTGTAGCGCCGGCATCGCGGCAATCCGCCGGAGCCGGAGGTAGACTCCGGCGATGGACTTGAGACCGTACCGGAACATCGCGCCGACGCTCGGCGCACGCGTCTACGTGGACCCTGCGGCGACCGTGATCGGTGACGTCGAACTGGGCGACGACGTGTCGGTGTGGCCGGCGACGGTGATCCGCGGCGACGTCAACCACGTGCGTATCGGCGCGCGCACCAGCGTGCAGGACGGCACCGTGATCCATGTCAGCCACGCCGGCCCGCACGCGAAGCGCGGCGGGTTTCCGACCCTGATCGGCAGCGACGTGACCATCGGCCACAAGGCGGTGATCCACGCCTGCACGATCGAGGACGCGGCGCTGATCGGCATGGGCGCGCTGGTGCTCGACGGCGCGGTGGTGAAGCGGCACGCGTTCGTCGCGGCCGGCGCGGTGGTGTCGCCGGGCAAGGTCGTCGGCGAGTGCGAGCTGTGGGTCGGCAATCCGGCGCGCTGCGTGCGCAGGCTCGACGACGCGCAGATCGAAGGCCTGTATTACAGCGCCGCGCATTACGTGCGGCTCAAGGACGAATACCTCGCCGCGCTGGCGGCCTGAGCACGGCAGGGACGCAGACGCCACATGACCGACAGGGACGACGCGCACGCGCGCATGACCGCACGGAGCCGCGGCACCTGATGCTCGACACGGTCCGCGAGGTCCACACGCCCGAGGGCGTCGCGCTGCGCCTGCCGGCCGCCGGCCCGGTGCCGCGCGCGGTGGCGTGGCTGATCGACCTGGCCATCCGCGGCGCACTGCTGATGGCGCTTTCGATCGTGCTCGGCATGCTGGGCAAGTTCGGCTCCGGCCTCTACATGATCGTGCTGTTCGTCGTGTTCTGGGGGTACCCGGTGGTGTTCGAGGCGCTGTACGGCGGACAGACGCCGGGCAAGCGCGCACTCGGGCTGCGGGTGGTCTCCGCCGACGGCGCGCCGATCGGCTGGATGGCGAGTTTCGTGCGCAACCTGATGCGCACCGTCGACATGCTGCCGTTCGGCTACGGCGCGGGGCTGGTCGCGAGCCTGGCCGATCCCTGGAGCCGCCGGCTGGGTGACATGGTCGCCGGCACGCTGGTGATCCACGCGCCGCGCGAGCGCACGCAGATCGACGCGTTGCAGATCGCGCCGCAGGCGCCGGCGGCACCGCTGCAGGCGCACGAACAGAGCGCGGTGATCGCGTTCGCCGAACGCGCGCACGCACTGACCGGCGAGCGCCAGCAGGAGCTGGCCGACATCGCCACGCCGGTCACCGGTGCGCGCGGGGAGACCGGCGTGCTGCGGCTGCTGGGCGTGGCCAACTGGCTGCTGGGGCGGCGCGCATGAGGCAGGACGCCTTCGTCGCCCGACACCAGTCCGAGTGGGACGCCTTCGAACGCTGGCTCGACGCGCGAGAAGGCAGTCCGCGCCGCGCGCGCCGCACCCGCCGCGACTGGGACGGGCTCGTCGACGAGGACGTGCCCTCGCGCTACCGCCGCCTGTGCCAGCAGCAGGCGCTCGCGCGCCGGCGCGGCTACAGCCCGCAGGTCACCGCGCGGCTGCAGGCCCTGATGCAGCGCGGCCACAACGTGCTCTATCGCCCGCCGCCGCCGCCGTGGCGACGCGCGCTGCGGTTCCTGCTCGCGGATTTCCCGCGCCTGGTGCGCGCGCAACGCGGCTGCCTGTGGGCGTCACTGGCGCTGTTCGCGGTGCCGCTGGTGCTGATGTTCGCGCTGATCCAGCAGTGGCCGGAACTCGCCTACGGCGTGATGTCGCCCGAGCAGCTGGCGCAGATGGAAGGCATGTACGACCCGGCGCGCGCGGCCGAGCGCTTCGCCCGGACACGCCAGACCGACATGGAGATGTTCGGCTACTACATCTGGAACAACGTCAGCATCGGCTTCCGCACGTTCGCCAGCGGCCTGCTCGCCGGCGTCGGCACGATCTTCGTGCTGATCTTCAACGGCGTGTTCATCGGCACGGTGGCGGGCCATCTGCAGGCGATCGGCCACGGCGGCCCGTTCTGGCGTTTCGTCGTCGGCCACTCGGCGCCGGAACTCACCGCGATCGTCATCGCCGGCGCCGGCGGTCTGCGGCTCGGCCTCGCGCTGATCGCGCCGGGCCAGTTGCGGCGCGTGGATGCGCTGGTGCAGGCCGGGCGCGATGGCGGCCGGCTGTGTCTGGGCATTCTCGTCATGCTGGTGTTCGCGGCGTTCGTCGAAGCGTTCTGGTCGTCGACGGGTGCGATCCCCGATGCGGTCCGGTTCGGTGTCGGTGGCGGCCTGTGGCTGCTCACCGGCCTGTGGCTGTGGCGCGGCGGACGCGGGGTGACCGATGCGCGTTGAGACCGTGCAGGTGGAACTGCGCCCGCGCACCGCGTGGGAGGCGATGGAGCTCGGCAACGCGCTGGTGCGCCGGCACGCGCGCGCGATCTGGGGACCGTCGCTGCTGCTGGGCCTGCCGGTGTTCGTCGTGCTCAACGCGCTGGGCTGGGCGATCGACCAGCTGTGGCTCGCCGCGCTCGCGCTGTGGTGGCTCAAGCCGGTGTTCGATCGCGTGCCGTTGTTCGTGCTCTCGCGCGCGGTGTTCGGCGCCGCGCCCGGCATGCGGGCCACGCTCGACGCGCAATGGCGCTGGGGCTGGCGGCCGCTGCTCGGCCATCTGACCTGGCGCCGCTTCAGTCCCTGGCGCGCGGCGACGCTGCCGGTGGATCTGCTCGAAGGTCTGTCCGGCGCGCCGCTCGCCCAGCGGCGCCGTCTGCTCGCCGACGGCATCGGCGGCCACGCGCTGCTGCTGACCGTGATCTGCCAGTTGTTCGTCACCGCGCTGTTGCTGTCGCTGAGCACGCTGGTGCTGATGTTCGTGCCGACCGAACTGCTGTCCGAATCGGCACGCGCGATGTGGGCGCTGGTCTCCGAGCAGCCGCCGCGCTGGGTGCAGGTGCTGGGCAATCTCGCGTTCTGGATGGCGATCGGGCTGGTCGAGCCGTTCTACATCGGCGCCGGCTTCGGGCTGTACCTCAACCGCCGCACGCAGCTGGAAGCCTGGGATCTGGAGATCGCATTCCGGCGTCTGCGCGCACGCCTGGCGCCGGCGGCGACGCTGGTGGTCGGGCTGTTGCTGGCAGGCCTGATGCTGGCGCCCATGTCCGGACATGCGCAGGATCCGGCGACCGCCGGCGACGATGCCGCGCGCGAAATCAGTCCGACCAAGACCTGGCGGCCCGGCGAGCACAAGCAGGACGCAACCGACCCCGACGCGCCGCAGGTGCCGACGCTGCCGCAGGTGTTCGGCGAGGTCGAGGATGGCGCGTCGTTCGGTCGCGCGATTGAACGTGTCTATGCCGATCCACTGCTCGACAACACCCGCGAGGTCGTGCGCTGGCAGCGCAAGGACGCCGACGACAAGAAGGAAGACGAGAAGACGCGGCCGACACCGGACACCGGTCTGCTGGCCGCGATCGCGCAGGTCTTCGCGCTGATCGCCGAGTACGGCATGTGGATCGTGCTCGCGATCCTGGTCGGCCTGCTGGCCTGGACCGCGCGCCACTGGTGGCCGTGGATGCGCGACACGCTGCGCCCGGTGCGCGAACCGAGCGAGATCGTCGTCGAGGCCGCGCCTCCATTGCCCGAGGCGCTGCCCGCGGATCTGGTGTCGGCGGTGCGTCGCCTGTGGGCCGAGGGCCGGCACCGGCGTGCGCTCGCGCTGCTGTATCGCGGCAGCGTGGACGCCATGACCGTGCGCGCCGGCGTGACCCTGGTGCCGGGCGCGACCGAAGTGCAGGTGCTGCGCGCCTCGCGGCGCCTGCCCGAGGCCGAGGACCGCGATGCATTCGCGCAGATGGTGCGCATCTGGCAGCGCGCCGCCTACGGCCAGCGGCTGCCGGACGACGCCGATCTCGACGCGCTGCTGGCGCGTCTCGCACCGCGTTTCGGATGGTCGGCCTGATGCGCTGGTCCACCCGCATCGGCATCGCCGCACTCGGCGCGCTGCTCATCGCGCTTGGCGTCGCCTGGTTCCTGCACACGCACGAACGCGTGTCCGACACCGTCGATCTGCCGCCGCGCGGCGAAGCCGCCTACAACCCGCTCTATGCATTGCGCGAGACGCTGCGCGCCGATGGTGTGGACGCGCGTTCGCGCCAGCGCCTGCAACTCGCCAGCGTGCCGCTGGGCCCGCGCGACACCGTGCTGCTCTACAGCGAGCCCCGCACGCTGCTGCCGTCCGAGGTCGAAGCGCTGCTCGGCTGGGTCGACGGTGGCGGCCATCTGCTGGTACGCACGCCACTGCCGCGCCGCCGCGCCGATGCCGCGCGCGCCTGGGACCTGCTCGAGCGGCTCGGCGTGCGCACCGGCGACGACGCCACGCGTTGCACGCCGCTGCTGGTGGACGGACAGGCCGGCCATGTCGAGTTCTGCAACGGGCGGCGATTCATGGTCGACGCCGAACCGCTGCTCGAATGGGGCGACCGCGACGAGGACGGGCTGGTGTTCGCACGTCTGGCGCACGGCGCGGGCACCGTCGACGTGCTGGCGGACTTCGATTTCATGCGCAACGGCGATCTGCGCGAGGTGCCGCATGCGCTGCTGACCCGCCAACTACTGGCGCCGAACTGGGGCGTGGGCACCGTGCACCTGGTCTATGCCGCCAGCGTGCCGCCGCTGTGGTACCAGATCCTCACCCGCGGCTGGATGGCGTGGGGACCGCTGCTGCTGGCGCTGCTCGCGTGGTTGTGGATGCGCACGCAGCGGCTCGGCCCGGTGCTGCCCGCGCCGCCGGTCGCGCGCCGCGCCCTGCTCGAACACGTCACCGCGAGCGGTGAACACCTGATGCGCTACGGCCGCGCGCCGCTGCTCCACGACGCCGTGCGCGCGGCATTCCGCGATCGCCTGCGCCGGCGCGATCCGCTGGCCGCCGCGCTCGACGGCGACGCCGGCATCGAAGCCATCGCCGCGCGCACCGGCCTGTCGCCACGCGACGTCCGCGACGCGCTGCAGCCGCCCCGCCCCGATGATGCGACGGCGTTCCGCCAGCGCATCGCCCGACTGATCCACATGAGAAACCGACTATGACCGAGCTGCCCACGTCTCCGTCCGCGCCGATCACCGGCGACGCCCTCGCCGCACGCGTCGCCGCAGTGCGCGATGAGGTCTCCAAGGCCTTCATCGGCCAGCCCGAGGTGCTCGACCAGATCCTGGTCGCGCTGCTCGCCGGTGGCCATGTGCTGATCGAAGGCCTGCCCGGCCTCGGCAAGACGCTGCTGGTGCGCGCGCTGTCGGCGGTGCTCGGCTGCAACTTCGCGCGCGTGCAGTTCACGCCCGACCTGATGCCCAGCGACGTCAGCGGCCACGCGGTGTGGGACACCAAGAGCGAGACCTTCGTGGTCCGCCGCGGTGCGATCTTCACCAATCTGCTGCTGGCCGACGAGATCAACCGCGCGCCCGCCAAGACCCAGTCCGCGCTGCTCGAGGCGATGCAGGAGCAGCAGGTCACGATCGAGGGCCACAGCTTTGAGCTGCCGCCGCCGTTCATGACGCTGGCGACGCAGAATCCGGTCGAACAGGAAGGGACGTATCCGCTGCCCGAAGCGCAGCTCGACCGCTTCCTGCTCAAGGTGCTGATCGACTATCCCGAACATGCCGACGAGGTCGCGATGGTGACCGCGATCAGCAGCGGCAAGGTCGCCGCCGATTTCGATCTGTCGCAACTCGCGACGGTGTTGCAGCCGGGCGAGATCGTCGCGCTGCAGCAGGGCACCGCGGCGACGGTGGTCGATGCGGCGGTGATCGACTACGCGGTGCGGATTGCCGCGGCGACCCGCACCTGGCCGGGCATCGCCCTCGGCGCCGGCCCACGCGGCAGCCTCGCGCTGGTGCGCGCGGCGCGGGCGCAGGCCGTGCTCTCGGGCCGCGACTTCGTCACCCCCGACGACATCCGCGAGATCGCGACGCCGGCGCTGCGCCACCGCATCGCGCTGGCACCGGAACTGCAGATCGAAGGCCAGGACGCCGACCAGGTGCTGCAGGCCCTGCTCGCGCGCGTGGAAGCGCCGCGCAAGTGAGCACCTGCTCAATGTCCTGCTGCGCTTACCAGCTGGCGCGCGTGCGGTGCTCGAACTGCTCACGTACCACGCGTACGCTGCGCTTTCTGCGCTCCACCGCGCGCCATCTGTCGGCGCTCGCAACGGACCTTGAGCAGGTTCGACGCCCGTGGCGACGCCCGCACGCGAGCCGCCGCGCATGAGGCCGACGCTGGCCCTCGTCGCGCTGCTGGTCGTCTGGGGCCTGGGCGGCGTCGCCGCCTCGCTGTGGCCCGCGGCGGTGCTGCCCTGGAACATGTTCGGCACCGCGCTGCTGCTGCTGTCGATCCTCGATCTCGCCCTGCTGGCGCGCCGCCCCACGCCCGATGTGGTGCGCACGATGGCCGAGGCGTGGCCCATCGGCATCGCGCGGCCGGTGTCGCTGCAGCTCGAGGGCGGTCCGCAGGTCCAGCATCTCGAGGTCTTCGATCTGCATCCGCCGGGCTGGCGCGTCGACGGCCTGCCGCGACGCCTGCGGCTGGCGCCGGGCACCGTGTCGCGCGTCGACTACACCCTGCAGCCCGACATGCGCGGCGCGGCCGTGTTCGAGGGCGTGCAGCTGCGGCTGCGTTCGCCGCTCGCGCTGTGGCGGCAACGGCGCGATGCCGGCACGCGGCACCAGGTGCGCGTGTTCCCGAATTTCGCACCGCTGACGCGGTTCGCCCTGCTCAGCGCGGACCGCGCCTCGCGACTGGTCGGCGCCCACATCAAGCGCCGGCGCGGCGAAGGCACCGATTTCCACCAGATGCGCGAATACCGCGTCGGAGACAGCCTGCGCCAGATCGACTGGAAGGCGAGTTCGCGCGCACGCAAGCTGATCTCGCGCGAGTACCAGGACGAGAAGAACCAGCAGCTCGTGGTGGTGCTCGACACCGGTCGCCGCATGCTCGCGCAGGACGGCGCGCTGTCGCATTTCGACCACGCCCTCGATGCCGCGCTGGTCGTGTCCTATCTCGCGCTGCGCCAGGGCGACGCGGTCGGGCTGTTCGCGACCGGCGGGGAAAGCCGGTGGATGGCGCCGCAGCGCGGCATGGGCGCGGTCGACACGCTGCTGCGCGTCAGCCACGACCTGCAGCCGCAGGCGGTCGCCACCGACTATCTCGCCGCGGCGACGGAACTGTCGCTGCGGCAGCGCCGTCGCGGCCTGCTGATGCTGGTGACCAACCTGCGCGACGAGGACATCGAGGATGTGCTGGCGGCGGTGCGCATGCTGCAGAAGCGGCACCTGGTGGTCGTTGCGTCCCTGCGCGAGCGCGCGCTTGACGAGGTGCTGTCGACGGACGTGCACGACCACGACGCCGCCGTCCGCGCCGGTGCCACCGCCCGGTATCTCGCCCAGCGCAAGGCCGCGCACGATGCCCTGCGCAACCATCGCATCACCGTGCTCGACGTCACCGGCGCGGAGCTGCCGTCGGCGCTGGTGGAGCGCTACCTCGCCGTGAAGCGGGATGGATTGCTGTAGCCCACGTCCGTGAGTCGATCGTGCCGGGGGGCTGCGTCGTCCCCGATCGCGGCGTGTATCGCGGGGTGTTTCACCCGCACTGAATGGAATGCCCGTTAGAAACGGGCTGCGCGCACCGGGCGCAGCGCAGGGGGTGTGATCCGGGGAGTGCGCGATGCCAGCCATCCGACGAGGCCCCGCCATGCACATCCACACCCCTGTGACTCCGTCCGCGGCGCGTCTGCCGCGCCGCTTGCGTTCGCTCGTCCTGCTCGGTGCCGCCGCGCTGCTGTCCGCATGCGCGGCGACGGTGCAACGGCCCACTGCCGCGCCCGTCGATCCGGTTGCGCTCAATGGCGACGTGCGCCAGGTCGTGCTGGTCGTCGAGGGCAGCGACACCGCGCGTGCGCAGGACGACTGGGCCGAATTCCGCGCGCTGTGGAACGATGCGATCCGCACCTCGGCCACCGCCGCCAAACTTCAGGGCAGCGTGCGCGACAGCCGCCCCTCCGCGCTCGATCCGCCCGGCGTGGTCGTGGTCGTACGCGTGGACAACTACCGCTACGTCTCCACGGGCGCGCGTTACGGTCTCGGCGTGATGACCGGCAATGCGCACATCAAGGCCAGCGCACAGTTCGTCGAGGTGCCGGGCGGCCGGGTCGCGGCGACCCGGACCTACGACACCACGTCGAGTGCGTGGCAGGGCATCTTCGCGCCGATGACGGTCAAGCAGGTGCAGGCGATCACCGACCAGATCGTCGCCGAGGCGCGCGGCGGCTAGACGGTCACAAGGTCGGCGGCTCAGGCGCCGACGCGCGTGCGCACCATGCCGACATCGCGTACCGGACGCACTTCGATGCTGCCGGTGCGTGCCCACGGGAATTCGCCCGCGATACGCAGGGCTTCTTCCGGGCTGTCCGCTTCGATCAGGTTGAAGCCGGCCAGCATTTCCTTGGTCTCGGAGAACGGGCCGTCGAAGACCTGCGTGCGGCCGCCGCGCGTGCGCACGGTCTTCGCGGTGCTGGCATGTTCGAGTTGCTGGAACCCGAGCAGCGTGCCGTCGGCCTGCAACGCATCGGCGTGCTGCAGGCAGCCCCGCATCATCGTGTCGTACTCGCCGTCGGCCAGACCGTCGAGCAGGGTGTCGTCGGTGTAGATCAGCAGCAGGTACTGCATCGGGCGCGTCCTCGGATGGGCGGGTCAGGCGTCGAGATGGAAATAGGGTTCAACGTTGCCGCGCAACTTGACCGTGAGCGGCTGGCCGCGACGATCGAGCGCACGGCCGGCGGCCACGCGGATCCAGCCTTCGCTCACGCAGTATTCCTCGACGTCGCGACGCTCGTTGCCGTTGAAGCGGATGCCGATGCCGCGATTCATGGCCGCCTCGTCGTAGTGCGGGCTGCGCGGATCATTGGACAGGTGGTCGGGCGGGGCGTCGGTCATGGCGTCAGGTGGCGTGTGGAGATGGCGCGCAGGATACCGCCCGCACGTGCAGGCTTCACCTACGGCGCTTCGCCGCGTCCCTGCCGCCGCGCATGGGCGATGACCGCACGCACGAGCGCCCGGTCGTGATGGCGCGAGATCGGCATCGCACCCAGCGCGATCGCGCGCTCGCGCAGGGCTGCGGTCACGTCGTAATGCGCGCCGCTGGTGCGGTTCTGGAAGGCCCGCCGTGGGATGCCGAGCCGGGCGGCGAATCCATGCAGCTCGTCGAGCGTGTCGGCCAGCAGATGCGCCCAGCGTTCGCCGCGCCAGGGATGCACCGCGTCGTCGACATAGACGGTCATGAACAGGCCTGCACATCGGCGTCATCGCCGTTCATGAATCATAGCGGCCGTCTGCAGCCGCGCACGCACAACCGCCGGCATGCCCGCTTCGTACGCATTTCCGCGTTGGTATCCAACGCGAGGTTTTCCCCCGGGAGATTCTCGGCGCGTGCGCGTTGCATTTTCAGGAGTGCATGAAAACCCCTGTTTTCGAGGCGTTTTCTGCAGGTCTGAAACTCCGTGGGTTTGGGTGTTCGTGCAAAAATCGTTAAGATGGTCGGTCTGCATTGTATTTAACGAGTGAATCGAGGAGGGCCGAGCCGTCGTGATGTCGCGTGGTTTCAAATGGTTGTTGTGTGGTGTGTTCGTCGCTTCGGCGCCCGTCGTGTCGGCCCAGGAGAGTGCCGACGACGCACCCGGTTTCGAACTGGGCGGCGCGGTCCGCTTCAATTACGGCTGGCTCGACTATGGGCCCAGCAGCGGGTTCGAGCCCGAGCTCGCCCGCATCGACGCGCGCGGCAATGCCGGTCCGGCATTCTTCTCGCTGCAGTACCGCTGGTACGATGGATTCGATGCCGTGCATCACGCGTACGCGGGCTGGAAGCTCGAAGACGGCAGCGAGGGCGCGACCTCCGACATCCGCGCCGGTATCCAGCAGGTGCCGTTCGGACTGCTGCCCACCGCTTCGCATAGTTTCTGGTTCGGCTCGGGGTATTACCTGGGTCTCGAGGACGACTACGATCTCGGTGTGGTCTGGCAGCGCCAGTCCGGTGCGCACCAGTGGCATGCGGGCGTGTTCGCCGGCGACGAGTACGGCACCGGTGCGAATTTCGACCGCTATTCGTTCGACGTCGCGACGACCGAGGATCTGCCGTATCGCGAGCGCGAACGCGGCATCGTGCGCTACGAGCACACGAGTGAAGCCGACGGCTGGGAGACGACCTGGGGCGCATCGGCGTTCGTCGGGCGCATCGAGAACCGCATCGACGGCGACAAGCACGACCACACCGGCGCCGCGGTGCACGGGCAATGGGTCCGCGGTCCACTGACGTTGCAGGCCCAGTGGGCGCGCTACCGCTACGACAATCCGGAACCGCGGATCGCGATGTCGGCCTTCATGTTTCCGTTCGAGATCGCCTCCGAAGCCGACGTGCCGACGTTCAACGTCGCGTATGACGTGCAGCGCACCGGCTGGTTCGACAGCATCACCTGCTACAACAACGCCAGCGCGACGCTGCCGGTGGGCGGCGATCCCGGCCTGCGTGATTCGATCCAGAACGTCACCGGCTGCAGTTTCGGCAAGGGCGTGATGCTGACCTACGTCGACTGGATCGCGGGCAAGAACATGTGGTTCGCCGGTGGTCCCGGTATCGGCGTGCGCGATCCGTCCAACGACGGCTGGCATTCGCGACTCAACGTCAACGTCGGCTTCTATTTCTGATCCACGGCCGCCGGGCCCCGTGCCCGGCGTATCGCGCGCCACCGCTCCGGCCCTGGCGCGTTTCACCGGATGTCCACCGCGCTGCGGCAGTCTGCAGGGCGGCGTCGCCCGTCCCCTTTACAAGGATAAAGGCATGAACGAACCCAACCCGCGCGCAGGCGCAACGCCCGAACCGGGAGCGCCCGCGTCCTGGCACTCGCGCATTCTCGGCCCCGTCTTCTATCCCTCCGCGCTGATCATCCTGGCGCTGGTGGCCCTGTCGTTCATTGCGCCCGAAGCGTCGGAATCGGCGTTCAATGCGGCCAAGACCTGGGTGGCGATCGATGCCGGCTGGTTCACGATCCTCGCCGTCGCCGGCTTCCTGGTCTTCATCGTCGGCATGGCGATCAGCAGCTTCGGCCGGCTGAAACTGGGTCCCGACCACAGCACGCCCGATTACAGCTACGTGACCTGGTTCGCGATGCTGTTCGCCGCAGGCATGGGCATCGGCCTGATGTTCTTCGGCGTGGCCGAGCCGATCATGCACTACGCCGATCCGCCGGTCGGCGATGCGGAAACCGTGATGGCGGCGCGTCAGGCGATGCGCATCACCTTCTTCCATTGGGGCATCCACGCTTGGGCGATCTATGCGGTCGTCGCGCTCTCGCTGGCGTACTTCGCGTACCGCCACGGCCTGCCGCTGCGCATCCGGTCGTCGCTGTATCCGCTGATCGGCGAGCGCATCCACGGACCGATCGGCCATGCCGTCGACACGTTCGCGGTGCTGGGCACGATCTTCGGTCTGGCGACCTCGCTGGGCCTCGGCGTGATCCAGATCAACTCGGGTCTGAACTACCTGTTCGATGTCACCGTCAGCACGACCACGCAGGTGATCCTGATCGCGGTGATCACGCTGGTGGCCACCGGTTCGGTGTTCACCGGGCTGGACCGCGGCGTGCGCCGGCTGTCCGAATTCAACATGATCATGGCGGTCGGCCTGCTGGCCTTCGTGCTGGTCATGGGGCCGACGGTCTACCTGCTGCAGGCGTTCGTGCAGAACACCGGCATGTACATCTCGAACGTGTTCTCGATGACGTTCAACCTCTATGCCTACGACCAGCAGCCGACCTGGCTGGGCGGCTGGACGCTGTTCTACTGGGGCTGGTGGATCGCCTGGTCGCCGTTCGTGGGCATGTTCATCGCCCGCATCTCGCGTGGCCGCACGATCCGCGAGTTCGTCGTCGGCGTGCTGCTGGTGCCGCTGGGCTTCACGTTCCTGTGGATGACCATCTACGGCAACAGCGCGCTCTACCAGGTCATGGTCGAAGGCTCGACCGAACTGGTCGCGGCGGTGTCGGCCGACAGTTCGGTGGCGATCTTCCAGTTCCTCGAGGACTACCCGCTGTCCACGCTGACCTCGGGCGTCGCGACGTTGCTGGTGGTGATCTTCTTCGTGACTTCCGCCGATTCCGGCGCGCTGGTCATCGACATGCTGTCGTCGAAGGGCGAGGAAGAATCGCCGGTGTGGCAGCGGATCTTCTGGGCCCTGCTGGTCGGCGCGATCGCGATCGCGTTGCTTATCGCAGGCGGACTGAGTGCCTTGCAGGCTGGCACGATCGCCTCGGCCCTGCCGTTCACCGTGGTCATGATCCTGATGTGCTGGGGCATGGTGCGGGCGATGCGGCTCGAGGTCGTGAAGCGCAACAGCATGCGCGACGCGCGGATCGCACCGGTGGGCATCGGCGGTGGTGGCGACTGGAAGGTGCGCCTGCGCGCGCTGTCGCACAATCCGCCGCGCAAGGAAGTGCTCGCCTTCCTGTCGGGCCAGGTGAAGCCGGCGCTCGAGGATGTGGCCGCCGAACTGCGCAAGCAGAACCTCGAGGTCCGCGTCGAATCGGGCGAAGACGGCCGCGTCTGGGTCGAAGTGGGCCACGGCGTGGAAATGGATTTCTTCTACTCGGTGCGCCCGATTCCCTATGAGCCGCCGACGTTCGTGCTGCAGGACCCGCGCCGCAAGCGCAGCGACGACGACAAGTTCTACCGCGCCGAAGTGCACCTGCGCGAAGGCGGTCAGGACTACGACGTGATGGGCTGGCGCAAGGACGAGCTGATCCACGACGTGCTCGACCAGTACCAGCGCCACATGCACTTCCTCAACGTCGTGCGTTGAATGGACGCGCCCGCCGGTGCAGTGCGCCGGCGGGCAGACGCGACGCGGTGACATCACGCGTCGCCTGATCGGATCGGAAAGGCCACGTGTCCGCACGTGGCCTTTTTCGTGCGCGCGTCGTGGGCGCTGCGTCGCGGGCGACGGCCACATAAGCACGGACGTGGTCTGCGTCCGCAGCAAACCGGCCCGCTTTCGCGAATGCCACAAAAAAAAGCCGCGCAATCGCGCGGCTTCTTTGACGGGTCGGCCGGTCAGCGCTGCGCGATCACAGGCCGCAGGTCGCGTCGCAACCAGTCGTCGATCAATTGCTTTTCGTAGCGCAGCGCATCACTGCCCGTGGCGGTGCCCGCGCGGCTCATGAAACCCAGATCGCGCAGCTCGCGCGGGCCTTCGGCGATGACGGCGCCGTTGGGGTCGCGCAGCACGAAGTCGAGATCGATCCGCGGCGGGTAGTGGTCCTTGATGATGCGCACGTGGTCGAACCGCGGCCCGTTCCAAGGTTCGTACATGCCGGCGCGGCGGATGTCGCGGATGGTCACGTCCAGCGTGCTGCCTGCGGGCAGTTCGCGCTCCGCACGCTGGCGCACGTAACGGGCGATCTGCTCGACCCAGTCGCCCCGGCGCGCTTCCCAGCGGTTGCCGCTGAGGCGGATGTCGGAGAACGCCTCGGGATCGGTCCACGCGACCGCGACCGGGCTGTCGCCGGTGAGGCTGCGCGGCAGCTCGGGATCGGTGACGTCTTTGCCGGCAAGGGCCGGCATCGCGAGGGCGCTCAGCGCGGCGGCGAGCAGCAGGGACAGGGAACTGCGATGCATTGCGGTTGCTCCAGGGTGCGCAGGCGCCGGGCATGGCGCGTATGACGCCACCGATCATGCGCCGGGCGGGCTTAACCCGCCATCAAGGTATCCCGGCGGTTCAGTCCAGCAGAAACGCGTGCGACCGGTCGCGCATGCGACGTCGTTCCAGTCGAGCCGCTGCCAGATAGCCGAGGATCAACACGATCAGCGTCACTGCCCAGAGGATGGCGTGCGGGGTCACCGGCAGTTCGATCATCACCACCAGCATCGCCCAGGTCGCGGTCACGATCAGCGGCAGCATTGCGACGAACGTGTGCCAGGACTGCACGCGACTGGGGCCGAGCGCGCGGGTGCACATCCAGGCGCTCGCTGCGGCAGTCGCGACCGTCACACCGACGAGCAATGCGGCATAGGCCCACCCGGACGCGCGGAGCCAAGCCAGGAACAGCAGCGCTGCAAGGGCTGCGAGCATCAGGTGCACCAGCCGGCGCATTGCGCTGTGCAGCAGCACCGAGATCATCTGTGGAGGTGCGCCGAGGCCGGGCAGCAAGGCCAGCTCGGGGACTTCCGCGGATGGGCGTTGACGCTGTCGCTCCAGTCGCATGGCCAGCGTCCAGCCGCCTGCAAGCAGGCCGATGGAGGCGCCGACCATCAGCGCGTCGCGGATCAACGGCGTGTCGCCCCGGAACGGCACCACCGCGATGACGGCCGCGGCCAGCAGCAGCGCGACCCATTGCCTGACAGCGTCGCGGCGGGACACGTAGCCCATCACGCCGGCCAACAGCGTATCGATGGCCGCGCCCGGCGCGTGCGGGCCGGCGTGCGCCGGGCGCGGCATCGCGAACAGCCAGCCCTCGCGTTCGCGCGACGCGTCGGGCGTGGCGCGCCCGTCCGGTTGGGTCCACGCGGCCATGCCGCTGGGCGCGTACAGCATGACCGGACGCCGCCAGGTCGGAACCCCGGCAGGATCGCCGGTTCGCACCACCATGCGAACGCCGACGTACATGAGCGCAAGCACCGCACTGGACGCCACGACAATCGGGACCGCCCCCATGTCCGAAATCCGGAACGGAAGCATCTGGACCAGTCCGGGCAGCGCCAGAAGCGCGCACGCGGCGGGCCACGGCATGACCGAGAACAGGATGCCCGCCAGGGCGCCGAGCAGCGGCGCGCCGATCGCGACCGGTGCCTCGACCCCGAGGCCGGAGAGAACCAGGGCCGGCAGCGGGATCGTGATCAGGGCTGCCAGCGACAGGGCGCGCACGGTCGTGCCCGTCATGTCCGGCATGCGAAGACGCATGGAGGCCGCCTGCAGCAGCAGCACGCGTGCGAACCAGCCGCCCCAGATCGAGAAGTTGGCCATCAGAGCGAAGAAGCCCAACCCTGTCGGGCGGGCGTCCGATGTGTCCGACACGAACACCCCCAGCAGTACTGCCGCAAGCATCAGGCACGCGTAGATCGCCGTGAGGAAGAACCGCTGCCGGCGCACCGTGGAGGCGCCAAGTGCAGCGCCCGCGCGGTCGAGCGGGCCGCGCGATGAAGACATCGTCAGAGCATTCATGCCGACACCTCGATGAAGAGATCCTCCAGCGGCAGCGCTTCGCCGCGGACGCCGGGCACCTGCAGCAGATCGGGCCAGGGCGCGTCTTCGCCGCGCAATACCGTGATCGACAGGCCGCCGTAGGGGTGCGGTCGACGCGAGACTTCGCCGGGGACGTCCTCGCGCAACTGCGTGGCGACGGTCGCGGGCACGTGCAGGCGCAGGTTGCGTTCCTTGAGGCTGTCGAGCTCGCTGTGCAGCAGCAGGCGGCCCTCGTGCAGGAACGCGACGTGCGAGGCGACGCGCTCGAGGTCGGAGACGATGTGGGTCGAGAACAGCACCGTGGTGCCGGACTCGCCGGCGCGCGACGCGATCTCGCGCAGCAGTTCGCGGCGGCCGACCGGGTCGAGCGCCGAGGCGGGCTCGTCGAGCACCAGCAGGTCCGGCCGCGGCGCGAGCGCACGCACGATCGCGACGCGCTGCCGTTCGCCCGGAGACAGCCTGGCCAGCACGCGGTTGCGTGGCAGCTGCCAGCGTTCCAGCGTCGCGTCGACGTAGGCGGCATCCCAGCCGGGATAGAAGCGCCCGATGAAATCCAGCATCTCGCCGATCTCCAGCCACGCCATCGCCTCGGGCTGCTGCGGCACGTAGCCCAGTCGCTGCTTGATGGCATCGGTCAGGTGCAGCGCGGGCGTGCCCCAGACGTGGGCCTGACCGGCGTCGGGTTCGATCAGTCCGAGCATCGCCCGGATCAGCGTGCTCTTGCCGGCGCCGTTGCGCCCGATGAGGCCGAGCACGGTGCCCGGCTCGACGGCCAGCGACACACCCTTGAGCACACTCTGATGGTCGTACTGCTTGATCAGGCCGGCGACGGACAGCGGCGCAGGGGCGCCGGTCGCGGGACTGGACACGGTGAAGACGTCGCGGTCGAGCATCGCGTTCATGTCGGTTCCTCCATGAGTCGGGTCTTGAGACGGTCGAGCAGCGCGTCGGCCGGCAGTTCGAGTTCGCGCGCCTGCCGCTTCAGGGCGTCGAGGGCAGGGTCGATCAATGCCCAGCGCGCGGCGGGATCGGGCGGCGCGACGAGATCGGCGACGACCATGCCCTTGCCGCGCAGCCGCAGCAGCACGCCCTCGGCTTCGAGCTGGCTGTAGGCCTTGGACACGGTCATCGGATTGATCGCGTGCAGTCCGGCCACATCGCGCACCGAGGGCAGGGCTTCGCCGGGCCGCAGCACGCCGCCCGCGACCAGCCGCCGGATCTGACCGGTGATCTGCCGGTACAGCGGCTCGGCGGCATGGGGCTGGATCGAGAGCAGGCTTGCGTCCATGTGTATCAATACAACAATACACATGGCGGACTGTCAAGTCGGGTGTTCGCTTTACCCCCAAGCGCAGGGGCGCGCGCCGCTAAGCTTGGCCGCATGCGCATCTCCGTTCTCCGTCCATGTCTGGCCCTGGGGCTGCTCGCCGCCTCGTCGCTCCTGCACGCTGCCGAGGCCACGCTCGACAGTCTCGCCGCCGCCGCACCATCGCTCGACCGCGAGGTGCTGTCGCTCGCACTCGACGCCCGCAGCTGCGTGGCGCGCACGCGAAAGGTGGGACACCGGCTGGCAGTCATCGACTACTCGGTGCCGTCGACCGAAGTCCGCATGTGGATCTTCGATCTGCAGACCGGGCGCCTGCTGCACGCCGAACACGTCGCGCACGGACGCGGCAGCGGCGGCAACCTGCCCACCGTGTTCTCCGACGTCGAAGGCAGTTACCAGTCGAGCCTGGGCCTGTTCGCGACGGCGGAAACCTACACCGGGCAGAACGGCTACTCGCTGCGCATGGACGGCCTCGAGCCGGGGATCAACGGGCGCGCGCGCGAACGGCTGATCGTCATGCACGGCGCCGACTACGTGGACCCGGAGCAGGCGCAACGACAGGGACGGCTCGGGCGCAGCTGGGGATGTCCTGCGGTTCGCGACGAGGTGGCGCGCGTGGTGATCGACGCGCTCAAGGGTGGCCAGCTGCTGTTCGCCTACGCCGACGATCCGGCATGGCGCCGCGACTCGACGCTGCTGCGCTGTCCGGCGCGCTGAACGTCACACGCGCGGCTTCACGCGGCCGGCGCGCCCGCGCCGGGAGCATGCGGCGTCTCAAGCCCAAGGAACGACGCCATGCCCGCCCACTGGATCCGCACCGCCCGCGCGCCCGTCTGCGCATTCGCCATGCTGCTGGTCGCCGCGCCCGCGTTCGCGAAGGACGCGCCCGGCGGTGAGACCGCCGCGCACAGCGCCGATGCGTCGTCGACGCTGACCGCCGACTCGGTCAATGCGGCCGAGATGGACGCCGGCGATGCGGCCATGCTGCGCACGCAGGTGCTGCTCGACCGCATGCATTTCTCGCCGGGCGAAATCGACGCGCGCGGCGGGACCAACACCACGCGTGCGATCGCCGCGTTCCAGCGCTTTCGCGGCATCGAGGCGAGCGGCGAACTCGATGTCCGTACCTGGGACGCGCTGACCGGGGAGGGCGCGCCGGCGCTGGGCACCCATACGCTGACGGCCGAGGATGTCGCCGGCCCGTTCGACGCGGTGCCCGACGACATGATGGCGCAGTCGAAGCAGGACGCCCTGGGGTTCGAGACCGTCGTCGAAGCACTCGGCGAACGCTTCCATGCCTCGCCCGCGCTGCTGCGCCGGCTCAATCCGGGCAGCGCGTTCGAGGCCGGGGCGCGCATCGTCGTGCCGAACGTCGCCGAGGCCGCGCCGCTCGCCGAGCCTGCGCGCGTGGTGGTCAGCAAGTCGGACCAGGTCGTGCGTCTGGTCGATGCGCAGGGCAAGGTCTACGCGCAGTTCCCGGCCTCGACCGGGACCGAGCGCGACCCGCTCCCGATCGGTGAATGGAAGATCGAAGGCGTCGCGATGGATCCCACCTTCCACTACAACCCGGACCTGTTCTGGGATGCCGACCCGTCGCATGCGAAGGCCGCGCTGCCGGCCGGTCCGAACAATCCGGTGGGCACGGTGTGGATCGATCTGTCGAAGCCGCATTACGGCATCCACGGCACGCCCGAGCCGCAGAACATCGGCAAGACCCAGTCGCACGGCTGCATCCGCATGACCAACTGGAGCGCGCGCCGCGTGGCCGAGGTGGTCAAGCCGGGTACCGTCGCGCTGCTCGAGGACTAGCCGATGAAACGGCCGGGAACCTGGATCGCGTTGATTGCGGTGCTGCTGCTGGCCAATGTCGCGTGGTTTCTCTGGCAGGGCGGACCGCTGTTCGAGCGGGGCGCGAGCCAGGCGGCGCGCACGACACGCGGCGCGCCTGTACCGTCCACGCCGGACGCAGCGGCCTCCACCAGTTCACGTCCCGCGCCGGCCGGGTCCCCCGTTACGGCGCCCCCCGTGACGGCGCCGGCACCATCGCCCCCGCGGCCGGCCGCCGCACCCGCGCCAGGTGCGGCATCGCCCGCGGGTCTGCTGGTGCCGGTGCAGGGCGTCGCGGCCAGCGCGCTCCAGGACACCTTCGGCGACGCCCGCGGCAGCGAGCGCCAGCACGAGGCGCTGGACATCATGGCGCCCACCGGCACGCCGGTGCTCGCCGTGGCGGATGGCACGATCGAAAAGCTGTTCACCAGCGACCGCGGCGGGTTGACGATCTACCAGTTCGAACCGGGCGGGCAGTTCGCGTACTACTACGCCCATCTGCAGGCCTACGCGCCGGGTCTGGTCGAAGGCGCGACGATCCGGCGCGGCGACGTGCTGGGCACGGTCGGCAGCACCGGCAATGCGGATCCGGCAGCGCCGCACCTGCATTTCGCGATCTTCCGGCTGACGCCGGAGCGCCAGTGGTGGACCGGCACACCGGTCAATCCGTACCCGCTGCTGCGCAATGCCGCCGAGGCGCCCGCCGCGCGCTGAGCGCGCGGCGCATGCGGTACGCCGCTGATCGGCGATCCCGATCGCAGGCCGCCGAGCCCGGGTTATCTCCCTGCAGGCACAAAAAAAGGAGGCGACCGGATGGCCGCCTCCTTCCTGGTGCACGCGGACCAGACGAGGAGTCCGCGTCGATGACACAGAACGCCGGCACCGCCGCGAGGGCGCTGCCAGCAGACGCGTTACGGCATCAGCACGGTGTCGATGACGTGGATCACGCCGTTGCTCTGGCGGACGTCGGCGGTGGTGACCGTCGCGACATTGCCCTTGGCATCGGTCAGCGTGACCTTGCCGCCGTCGGCCTTGGCGGTCAGCTCTTCGCCCTGCACGGTCTTGAGCATCGCGCTGCCGCCGCCGGCCTGGATCTGCTGCGTCAGCGCAGCCGCGTCGACGTTGCCCGGCACCACGTGATAGGTCAGCACCTTGGTCAGGTCGTCCTTCATTTCCGGCTTCAGCAGACCGTCAACGGTGCCGGCCGGCAGCTTCTCGAACGCGGCGTTGGTCGGCGCGAACACGGTGAACGGGCCCGGGCCCTTCAGGGTGTCGACGAGGCCGGCGGCCTGGACCGCGGCGACCAGGGTGGTGTGGTCCTGCGAGGTGGACGCGTTGGTCACGATGTCGCGATCGGCGAACATCGGCGCGCCGCCGACCATCGGGTTCTCGGTCTGCGCGGAGGCGTCGGCTTCGGCGGACATCGCCGGATCCATGGCCGTGGTGTCCTGCGGCGCGGTGGCAGGTGCCTCCACCGGCGCGGTCGCAGCCGCGGTGGTGTCGGTGGCGGCGTCCTGCTGACAGGCGGTCAGGGCGGCGATCGAGGTGAGCAGCATCGTGGCGAGCAGATTGCGCTTCATGTCGGATTCTCTTGATGTCGTCCGGAGACGGGGATGAGACCTGCCGCATCTGCGGCAGGATCGACATGCACTACGCAGCGTCAGGGCCGACTGGATGCATCACGCGACGCTCACAATTACAACGGCGTCCGCATTCAACGCAGCAGCGGTTGCAACGCAGGCCAGACGTGGTCGAGCAACTGCGGTTGCACCGCCGCCGTCGGATGCAGGTTGTCGTCCTGGAAGTTCGCGCGGTCGCTGGCGATCGGCTCCAGCAGGAACGGCAGCAGCGCGGTCTCGAACGTCTTGGCAAGCAGGCGGTAGTTGTCCTCGAAGCCGCGCGTGTAATCGGCGCCGAGATTCGGCGGCATGCGCATGCCGACCAGCAGCACCCGCGCGCCGACATGCTGGGACGCGCCGATCATCCGGGCGAGGTTGCGGCGCGCATCGGCCAGGGGCAGACCCCGCAGGCCGTCATTGGCGCCCAGCGCGATGATCACGATGTCGGGTTGTTCGCGGACCACGGCCTTGGCGATCCGCGACGCCCCACCCGCGCTCGTCTCGCCGGAGATGCTCGCATTGACCACCCGCCAGCCGGGCGCGTCGCGCTGCAGGCGCTGCTGCAGCAGGGACACCCAGCCTTCGCTGGCCGACATGCCGTAACCGGCGGAGAGTGAATCACCCATGACCAGAACGGTCTTCGCGTCGCCCCCAGGCGCGGGTGCAGGCGACGCCGACTGCGCCTGTGCTAGAACGGGCAGGGCCAGCAGGCACGCCAACATCCAGCGCGCACAGCGCGCTTGCATCCGGCGGCGCGCGGCCGCAGTTCCCTCAGTCATTCCCACATCTCCGGTCGGTCCGACGCTGCCGCTGCTTGGCGACGCGCGCGGCGCTGGTTCGAAACATCGAAGGATATCTATGCACGACGGCACCCCCACGCAAGATGAAACGGCACGCGTCGTCGGCCATGCCCTCGATGTCACCGGACTGGGCAAGCGCGTCGACCTGCCGTCCGGCACGCTGACGATCCTGCAGGACGTGGGTTTCTCCATCGGTCACGGCGACACGGTGGCGATCGTCGGCGCATCGGGGTCGGGCAAGAGCACGCTGCTGTCGCTGCTCGCCGGCCTCGATACGCCCAGCACCGGGACCGTCGTGCTCGACGGCGCGCCGATCTCGACCCTCGACGAGGACGGCCGCGCGAAGGTGCGCGGCGAGAAGGTCGGTTTCGTGTTCCAGAGCTTCCAGTTGCTGCCGTCGCTGACCGCGCTGGAGAACGTGATGCTGCCGCTGGAACTGCGCGGCGACCGAGAGGTCGAAGGCCCGGCGCGCGACGTGCTCGCGCGCGTGGGCCTGGGTGAGCGCCTCGGCCACTACCCGCGCCAGCTGTCCGGTGGCGAGCAGCAACGCGTGGCGCTGGCACGCGCGTTCGTGACCCGGCCGTCGCTGCTGTTCGCCGACGAGCCCACCGGCAACCTCGACACCGCGACCGGCCAGTCGATCATCGACCTGCTGTTCGCGCTCAATGCCGATGCCGGCACCACGCTGGTGCTGGTCACCCACGACGATCATCTGGCGCAGCGCTGCAAGCGCCGCCTGCGCATCGACAGCGGTCGTCTGGTCGCCGACGAGGCGATGCCCGCATGAGGACCGCCGCGCTCGCGTGGCGGCAGTTGCGCCGCGATTTCAAGGCCGGCGACATCCGCATCCTGTTCGCCGCGCTGGTGCTCGCGGTCGTGGCAGTCACCGCGGTCGGCTTCGTGACCGATCGCGCCGAGCGCGCGCTGGCGATCGAGGCCAACCGTCTGCTCGGCGGCGATGCGGTGGTGCGCGGCGACGCGCCGATCGAAGGTGCGATCCGCGAGGCATCGAGGGCACCGGGACTTGAATCGGTCGACACGGTCGAACTCGACAGCATGATCCGCGTCGGCGCGGGCGACACCGCGACGCTGCAACTGGGTGACGTGCGTGCGCTCGGCGACGGGTTTCCGCTGCGCGGCAGTTTCCGCATCGCCGGTGCCGATGGCGTCGAACGCGATGCGGACGCGGTGCCCGAATCCGGTACCGCATGGATGAGCCGCGCCGGTGCCGACACGCTGCGCGCGAAGGTCGGCGACACCGTGTTCCTCGGCGACCGCAGCTTCCGTCTGACCGCGCTGGTGCTGCAGGAACCGGATGCGTCGATCGATTACTTCAACGTCGCACCGAAGATGTTCCTGCACCTGTCCGATCTCGAGGGCACGGGCCTGATCCAACCGGGCAGCCGCATCCGCTATCGCCTGGTGATCGCCGGCGATGCGAACGCGGTCGATGGTTTCGCCACGGCTGCACGCGCGAATCTCGGCCGTGGACAGCGCGTCGAAACCATCGGCGATGCGCGACCCGAAGTGCGTTCTTCGCTCGATCGCGCCGGCCGCTTCCTCGGCCTCGCCGCGCTGGTCTCGGTGATCCTCGCCGCGGTCGCCGTCGCGATGGCCGCGCGCCAGCATTCGGCGAGGCATCTGACGTCCGTCGCGGTGATGCGCTGCATGGGCGCGCAGCAGCGCACGCTGGTCGGCATCCATGTCGGCGAACTGCTGCTGCTCGGCGTGATCGCCTGCACGCTGGGCGTGGTCATCGCCTTTGGCCTGCAGTGGGGCATCGGCCGCTGGCTGGAATCGCTGCTGGGCCTGTCGATTCCGTCGGCCGGGCTGATGCCGGCGCTGCAGGGTTACGGTGTCGGCCTCGTCGTGCTGATGGCCTTCGGTGCGCCGCCAGTGCTCGCACTGCGGCGCGTGCCGGCGCTGCGCGTGCTGCGGCGCGATCTCGGTGGGTTCGAGCCGAGCGCGTGGCTGGTGGGGGGTGCCGGGTTCGTCGGCCTGGCCGCACTGCTGTGGTGGAAGGCCGGCTCGGCGACGCTCGGTGGCGCGATGCTCGCCGGCATCGCCGCGACCTTCGCCGTGCTCGCGCTGCTGGCCTGGGGTCTGATCCTCCTGGTGCGTGCGCTGCGATCGCGGCTGCGCGGCAGCCTGCGTTATGGCCTAGCGAACGTGAGCCGGCGCGCGGGCACCAGCGTCGCCCAGGTCACCGCGCTCGGACTCGGCCTGATGGCGCTGCTGCTGCTGACCTTCGTGCGCACCGATCTGCTCGACCGCTGGCAGCTCGCCATCGGCCAGGACGCGCCGAACCGTTTCATCATCAATGTGCAGCCCGACCAGCTCGATCCGGTGCGCGCGTTCATTGCCGACCAGGGTGTGGATGCGCCGGTGTTGTTCCCGATGATCCGCGCGCGTCTGATCGAGCGGAACGGTGAACCGGTGCGCGGCGACGACTATGCCGGCCGCAGCGGCGACGAGGCGCAGGACCGTCAGGCGCAACGCCGTGCGGAACGCGAGTTCAACCTGTCGATGCAACGCGACCTGCGCGACGACAACCAGGTCACCGCCGGCACGTTCTGGGGCGACACCGCGCCGGCGACGCCTGAAATCTCGGTGGAAGAGAATTTCGCCAAGGATCTCGGCTGGCAGATCGGCGACCGCATCGTGTTCGACATCGCCGGCCAGCGCTTCGAGGCGCCGATCACCAGCTTCCGTAGCATCGAGTGGGAGAGCTTCCGGCCGAACTTCTTCGTGGTCGCCTCACCCGGCGCACTGGATGCCTATCCGGCGAGCCACATCACCGCGGTCCGCGTCCCGAGCGACAAGCCGCGCTTCACCGCCGATCTGGTGCAACAGTTCCCGAACCTGTCGGTGGTCGACATCGACGCAGTGCTGACCCAGGTGCGCGGCACCGCCGACCAGGTGTCGACGGTGGTGCAGGTGGTGTTCTGGTTCTCGCTCGCAGCCGGTGTGCTGGTGCTGCTGGCGGCGGTCAGCGCGAGCCAGGACGAGCGCCTGCTCGAAGGCGGCGTGATGCGCGTGCTCGGCGGCAAGCGGGCGCAGCTGCGCCTCGCCCAGGCGTCCGAGTTCGCGGCGATCGGTCTGCTGGCGGGACTGGTGGCGTCGATCGCGGCCTCGGTTCTGGCCGGCGTGGTCGCGGTACAGGTGTTCGACCTGCCGTGGACGCCGAACTGGACGCTGGCTGCGGTCGGCGGCGGCATCGGCGTGCTGATGACGCTGCTGGCCGGCCTGTGGGCGACGCGCAAGGTCCTGGATGCGCCGCCGTCGGTGACGCTGCGCGCGCTGCAGGAATGAAGACCAGGCACGCCCGGCAGCGGATGCCGGGCGCGCTTCGGACTCAGCCGACGACAGTCTCGGTCGCCTCGAAGCGCCGCGCGTAGTCACGCTCCTCGCTGACCCGCTGCACGTCGTCGTGTGCGATGTCCGGCCCGCCGTAGACCGCGTAGACGACCTCGTCGTCGCGCTTGCCGATCGCGTGCAGGCGATACCGCGACTGGCCGCCACCGGTATCGGGCGGATAGCGATGCGGCGGCTCCGTGCCGTCGAGATCGAGTTCGCTGTTGTCGATGGTGCCGCCGACGAACAGGGCGTGGATGGGCATGGGCATCTCCTTGGTGGGGGGCGCGGCCATCGTGCAGATGTGGATGTTGGGGTTTCATCAATCTGGCGTTTGCAGCGCGTGTGCGACCGTCGCGGGGTCGGTGACGCGAGGGGCCGGTAGAATCCACGGCCGTCCCGTCCTGTCCCAGCCGATGTCCGATCCCGCCCTCGACGCCCTGTTCCTGCCGCTCGAAAGCCGCCAGATCCCGTGGCCCGACGCGGGCGCGCTGTTCCTGCGCGCGCGGCCCGGTGTGCCCACGACCGGCGTACGCTGGCCGGGGCTGGTTTGCGAACAGAGCCTCAAGCCGCTGCACGCCGCCTTGCAGCGTGCCGGTCTCGACGTGCTGCCCGGCGACGACGGCGATGCGGCATTGCCGCCCAGGCCGCTGGTGCTGGTGCTGCCACCGCGACAGCGTGACGAGTCGCGCGCGGTGCTGGCGCGCGCGCTGCAGACGGTGACACCGGGCGGCTGGGTGCTGGCGAGCGTGTCGAACGACGAGGGCGCGAAGTCCGCGCAGGACGATCTCGCAAAGCTCGCCGGCAACATCGGCGCGCTGTCGAAGCACAAGTGCCGCGTGTTCTGGGCGCAGGCCGGCGACACCGTGGACACCGCGCTGGTCGAGACCTGGGCCAGGCTGGACCGGCCGCGCGCCGTGCTCGGTGGCCGTTTCCAGAGTCGCCCCGGCGTGTTCGCCTGGGACCGCATCGATCCCGCGTCCGCGTTGCTGGCCTCGCACCTGCCCACGACGCTGACCGGGCGCGGCGCCGATCTCGGCGCCGGCTACGGCTATCTGTCCGCCGAACTGCTGCAGCGGTGCAAGGGGATCACCGCGCTGGACGTGTACGAGGCCGAAGGCCGCGCGCTGACGCTGGCGCGCCGGAACCTCGACGCGCTCGGCGCGGGCGCGACGCTGGCCTATCACTGGCACGACGTCACCACCGGCGTGCCAGCGGGCTACGACTTCATCGTCAGCAATCCGCCGTTCCATGCGCACAACCGCGAGGGCCGGCCCGACATCGGTCGGGCGTTCATCGGCGCGGCGGCGGATGCGCTCAAACCGGGTGGTGCACTGTGGCTGGTGGCCAACCGGCATCTGCCCTACGAGCAGGTGCTCGACGGGCGTTTCAGCGCGGTCGACGAGGTCGCCTCCAGCGGTGCGTTCAAGGTGATCCATGCGGTGCGCGCCCGGACCACGCCGGCGAGGCACCGCGCATGAAGCTGGTCAAACTGCTCGCCAACCTCGGCTACGGCAGCCGCAAGCAGGTCGCCTGGATGTTCCGGGAGGGCCGGGTCACCGATGCGGCCGGCGAGGTGCTCTACGCCGACGATCAGGTCGGCCATGCCGATGTGCGCGTCGACGGCGAAGCGCTGGATCCGCCGCAGGGCCTGACCCTGCTGCTGCACAAGCCGTCCGGTTACACCTGTTCGACCAAGGACACCGGGCGTCTGGTCTACGACCTGCTGCCGCCGCGTTTCAGGCTGCGATCGCCGGTGCTGTCGAGCGTTGGCCGGCTCGATCGCGAGACCAGCGGCCTGCTGCTGTTCACCGACGACGGCCAGCTGCTGCACCGGATCATCTCGCCCAAGGCCGCGCTGCCGAAGGTCTACGAGGCCACGCTCGCCGAGCCGTTGCGCGGCAACGAGGCCGTGCTGTTCGCCAGCGGCGCGATGCTGCTGGAGGCGGACAACACGCCGCTCAAACCCGCCGTGCTCGACGTGCTGTCGCCGACGCAGGCGCGCCTGACGATCACAGAAGGCCGCTACCACCAGGTGCGGCGCATGTTCGCCGCGGTCGGCAACCACGTCATCGCACTGCATCGCAGCCGCGTCGGCGGGCTGTCACTCGATACGCTGCCGGAAGGCGCATGGCGTGCGCTCGATGCCGCCGATATCGCACGGCTGATGACCGCCGATGGTTGAGGTCGCGCCGCTGCCGTTCCGGCCCGCGGCGGTACTCTTCGACATGGACGGGCTGATGCTCGACAGCGAGCGCGCGATTCTCGAATCGCTGCGCGCTGCCGCGCTCGACCATCGCGTGGACATCGACCCGGACTGGTGGCTGTGTCTGATCGGACACACCGAAGCCGTCTGCCGCGCGCGTCTTGGTGCGCACATCGGGCACGCTGCCGCTGGGGCATTGCTCGCCGATGGCCACGCGCGCTACGTCGCCGTCGCAGAAGCCGGCGTGCCGCACCGGCCGGGCGTCGTGGCCTTGCTGGAGTTGCTCGTCGCCCACGACATGCCCCGTGCGGTCGCGACTTCGACGCGGTCGCCGCTGGCCCAGCGCAAGCTCGCAGCGGCGGGTCTGCTCACGTATTTCGACGAGGTCTGCACCAGCAGCGATGTCGCGCAGCCCAAGCCCGCGCCGGATGTCTACCTGCTCGCTGCCGAACGCCTTGGCGTGCCGCCGGCGCGGTGCCTGGTGCTGGAGGACTCGCCGACCGGCGTACGCGCCGCACTCGCCGCCGGCATGACCGTGGTGCAGGTGCCGGATCTGCTGGCGCCGGACGACGACGTGCGTGCACTCGGGCATCGCATCGTGGGATCGCTCGATGCGGCGCAGGCGCTGATCGCCCCGTGGTTGTCGACAGCGCCGGCAGGCTGACCGGTCCAGCACGAGGGGTGTCGCTGGCACTTCACCCCACGAAACGCACCCGGTCCGACCGGAGGATGCGTCGCGAAGCGAACGCCTGTCACGTCCCCACATGCCCGCGTCCCACCGAGCGATTACCCGGAGGCGCTCGTTCGCCGGTCAGGCGTGCTCGCCGGTGTGGTCGAGCATGTCGCGCAGCATGTCCTGCACGTGGGCGTCGTCTGCTTCGTACAACACCTGTCGCGCCTCTCGCGCGCCACGCACCAGCCGCGCGCCGCGCAACAGCCGCAGGTGGTGGCTCACCAGTGGCTGTGAAGCGCCGGTGCGGCGTGCGATCTCGCCGACGGCGACCGGTCCGTCGAGACAGGTCAGCAGCACGCGCAGCCGTGTGGGGTCGCCGAGCAGCTTGAAGGTCTCGGCCAGGCGCGCCAGCCGCGCATCGTCGACGGCGGTCATCGCGCCGGTCCCGGTGCGTGTGTCGTGTCGTGCGGATGGTCGTAGGCGCCGTCGTGAGCGTGATCGTGGTGATGCCCGTGATTGTGCACATGCGTGCCGCTGCTGCGCGGCTGCTCCAGCGCGCACTGCGCTTGCGGCGCGTGCACGACTTCGACCGTGGCATGGCCGATCGCGAACCGTTGCGCGAGGGCGCGCTTGACCGCGGGCACCACCTGCGCCGGCTGCGCGCCCGCGGTCAACGTGAGTTCCAGCGTCGCCAGTACCTTGCCCGAGGTGATCGACCACACATGGACGTGATCCACCTCGGCCACACCCGGCACGCTGCCGCGCACGTGATCCCGCAGCACCGTGATGTCGATATCCGGCGGCACGGCTTCCATCAGGATGTCGAACGCGCTGCGCAGCAGGGCCCAGGCGCTTCGCAGGATCAGCAGACACACCAGCACCGACAGGATCGGATCGATCGGCATCCAGCCGGTGAAGTGGATCACCAGCGCGGCGATGATCGCCGCGACCGAGCCGAGCAGATCGCCGAGCACGTGCACCGTCGCGCCCCGGATGTTGACGTGCGACTGGTCGCCGCGATGCAGGATCCAGAACACCAGGCAGTTCACCAGCAGGCCCACCACCGCGACCGCGAGCATCGGCCCGGCCAGCACCTCGCCCGGACTGCGCAGCCGCTGGATCGCTTCCCAGACGATCCAGACCACCAACGCGAACAGCGTGACCGCGTTGACCAGACCGGCCAGTACTTCGAAGCGCATGTAGCCGAAGGTGCGCCGGGCATCGGAGGCGCGCCGCCCGATGCGGAACCCCACCCAGGCCAGCAGCAACGCGGCGGCATCGGTGAGCATGTGGCCGGCATCGGCGATCAGCGCCAGCGAGCCCGACAGCACGCCCCCGACGACCTCGACCAGCATGAAGCCCGCGGTCAACGCGAAGCCGGTCAGCACCACGCGTTCGTTGGCGGCGGAGACCGACGGCGCATGGCTGTGGCCATGGTCGTGGGTGTGATCGTGGTCGTGCGACATGGGGAGCGGGGCGAGCCGGGCGGAACGCTATTGTATAAACATATTTTTATGTGTTGATAGTCTGCCGGCCAGTGGCCCAGCCGGTGCAGCGTTCGGGTCAGGAATTCCCTGTACCGACGCGGGCAGGAACCGTTGCCGCGGCTGCGTTACCCTCCAAGCGATCGCGTATGGAAGCGCCGAGGTCGAAATGGACACGACAGATCCTTCAGGTCGTCACGCCCGCACGTCGCCATGGCGCGACCTGCCCACGCAATGGCTGATCGCGCTATGCCTGGCGGCGTCGCTCGTCGCCTTGTCCGGCTGCGTGCTGGCCGTTCCACCTGCCGACACCTCGGGCGAGCGTGCCGCGGCCGCGCGCGCCTTCGACGATCCAAAACTGCAGGCGCTGGCAGCCGCAGCCGGGAGCGGCGATGCTGCCGCGGTCCGCCGACTGATGCGGGACGAAGGCGTCGATCCCGATGGCGTCTTCTGGGGCCGCGACAGCGGCACCCCGATGCTCGCGTGGCCGATCTATCGCGGCAATCCCGACGGTCTGCGCGCAATGCTGGAAAACGGCGCGGATCCGAATGCCTTCAAGACCTACGAGACGAAGGATCGCGGCACCCGGCACCACAACAACGCGATGGTCTGGGCGGCCCGACAGAAGGACCCCATCTATCTGCAGACCCTGCTGGAACATGGCGGAGATCCGGACACGCGCAATTCCAACCGCGAAGCGCTGCTGTTCCAGGCTTTCGTGCAAGGCAATCAGTGGCAGAACGTGCAACTGCTTGTGGAGCGAGGCGCGGACATTAATGTGCAGGCTTCACCTGGCAGCACGATTCTCGCAACCTATACCGGTCTCGGCGGGTTTCGAATGGCGCATTGGCTCTTGGAGCACGGCGCTGATCCTTCATTGCAGTTTTCCTTCAGCAGGCCGGTGCAGCGTGCCGACTCACATGCGATCGAAGCGATCTTCTGGCATCCCGGAAATCCGGGTGATCCGGATTGGCAACGCAAATGCCAGCGCTGGTTGATGGCGAATGGCTTTGAGCGTCCGCCGATGCCGGAGCACTTCCGGAAGATGCGGGTGACGTTCGGGTTTCCTGATAGCGAGGATCAGATTCCCCTTCCCGACATGGATGACGACGGAGGTGAGAGATGACGACGCAACATGCGGAAAGGCAGCGTCTGCTGGATGCGATGCGGTCTAGTGGATCGAACGACGCAGCTGACGAAGCGGACAGGCTCGAGGCGACTTACCACGCGCAGGAGATGGCCGGCCTGTCCCATGATGGCTATGACGCGGCCAAAGGTGCCGGTGAGCCACCGGCGGGCTGGATGCGCGTTAGTGCGACGCCTGCCCTCCTGCGCGAAATGCTCCCTGGACTTGATCTGGACGACGTGCAGATCCTGGACCTGCTGCAACCCGATAAATCCGGATTCCGCGCAGAGATCTATGTTCCAGGCCCTGCTGTACTCGGGCCCGGCTTCAAGCCGACGCTCGTCTTCAAAGGTTCGAGAGGCCATGTCCTCGAGAACGGCGAACTGCGAGACACCTCGCTTGAGGATTTCGTCGGCAACAACCTCCCGCAGTCGATCGGACTGGAAACCGATTACTACACCCGATCCATGGCAGTGGCAGAAATACTCGAGCGCGCAGGTCTCGATTTCGATATCACGGGCCACAGTCTGGGCGGCGGTATGGCGTCCGCGGCGTCCGCGGTAACGGGCATGCGAGCGGTCACCTTCAATGCCGCCGGGCTGCATCCCGAAACGGCGCCCACTTTCTTGAAAGGAAAGGACGGGCTGTCGCTCTTCGACACCAGCGAAACCGTCACCGCCTGGCAGGTGCAAGGCGAAATCCTCAACGACGGCGTGCAGCAGGACATGCGTGGCATGAGTGATCTGCAGCGCGAGCGGTTCGCAACGGTCCTCACCAATGGCGTCGCCGCTGTGCAAAGCACGCCGGCGGGCCGTGACTACCTCGAGCACCGGCTGCTCCCAAGCATCCCCGAATCGTCGCATCCCGCCGTGCGCGCCCTGCTCGAAGCGCTCGAGCGCGGCGAAGCCGCGTCCATGATCCAGGACATGCCCGAAGCTGCCGGCAAGCGCATGCCACCGCTGGCGGCGATGACGCAACAGGAACAGACCCTCGTCGCGCGCGAAGAGCGTGACTCCATGGCCGAGCTGCATCAGCTGGGCGGACCGCTCCTGACCGTACTGGCGATGGGTGCGCGCGGTGCGAACGCCGGCGCGCAGGCGGGCGAGGTGGTCGCCAGCGGCGGCCGCGCGCTGGGCGACGGACTCGCGCACGCCGGTGACGTGGCACGCAACGGAACGGCGCTTGCCGCCGCCCATGTCGACCGGACCTGGCAAGGCGCCGGCGTCGCGCTGGCACAGGGCACACACGCGATGGGGGAGTTCGCCGCGCAGGCGCGGATGGTGGGCGCGCACGGCGCGGCGGCCATCGATGAGGCGCAAGGCTGGGCACACGCGGGTGTTGCACGCGCGCGTGGCGGTCTCCTGCGCAATGCGGGAGAGGCGGCGGGCGTGTTTTCCAACACATGGCGCGAGGGTCTGCACGCGCGCGCGGACCGCATCGAGGCGGCGGGTGATGCCGCACGGGAACGCAGCCGCGGCGAGGCGGCTGCCGCGATCGAGCAGGGGCGCGCGGTCGCGCAGGGGCGACGCGACGCGGCCGGTGCCATCGCGGACGGCGTCCAGGCTGGCACCGGCATGGTCGGCACCCAAGCGCGCACGCAGCTGGTCTACGTCGGCGAACGTCTCGATGCAGGGCTCGAGGTCACCGGCGCGCGGATCACCCGGATGACGTCGCATGCGCCCACGGTCGGCGCAGGCTTCGGCGCCCTGAACGGGGTGGTCGTCGGCGGCGCGCTGGCATTCGATCCGCGCACGCCGCGCGGCCTCCAGCACTGGTCCGGCGCGATCGAACTGACGCGTGAAGCAGGCCCGGCGCTGTCAGAGGCGGTGGCGCGCCACGGCATGGCGTCGGCCGTGCTGCCGAGTCTGGAACGCCATGTCGCCGAACAGGAAGCAGCCGCGCGGCAGATGCTGCGCGAACAGGAACGGCGGGTTGAAGCACCGATGCTGGAGAATCGGTCCGCACTGCTGTCAGGCGACACTGGCACCGCGCTGGAGCGCCTGTTCTCGGCGGTCCGCTCGGGCGATCCCGATGCCGCGAAACGGGCGTCCTCCGCACTGATGGAAACGTCCGGAGCGCAGGCGTGGCTGGCCGACGGACAGGCACGACTCGCCACGCGCGATCACGCGCTCACGCAGACGCCCGGACCGGCAGCCCAGCAGACCCCGCAAACGCTGGACCTGCAGTGTCCCCACGAGCAGGCCGCACTGATGCAGCGCTGACGACGTGATCCGCTTGCGAACGTCCGGCGTGCAACGCATCGGCGCGTCGCAGCGTCAGCTCGCTTCGGTGAACAACCGCGCCCAGCCGGCGTGCCCCAGCGTTTCCAGCGTGGCGAGATTGCGGTCGATGATGCGATCCGGCTCGGGATACGCATCCACCGCGCGCGCCACGCTGTCTTCGCGCAGCAGGTGCAGGGTCGGATACGGGGCGCGATTGGTGTAGTTGCCGATGTCGTCGGGGGCGGTGCCGGCGAACTGGTAGTCGGGGTGGAAACTCGCGACCTGCAGCACGCCGTCGAGTTCCAGCGCCTCGACCAGGCCATCGGCCTCGTCGAGAAAATCGTTGTACTCGAGGAAATCGCCGAGCACCTGCGGGTGCACGATCAGCGTCGTGTCGATCTCGCCGGCCGCCGTGTCGCGCAGACGCAGCAGCTCCTCGCCGAGCGCTTCGAGCAGCGCTTCGGGTGTGCCCGCATCGCTCAGCACGAAACGCACCTGATCCTTGACCACGACCGCCTTGGCGAACGGGCACAGGTTGAGTCCGATCACCGCGCGCTCCAGCCACAGGCGGGTGTCGGCGATCGGGTCGTCGGTGCGCACCATGGGATTCAGTCGCGGAAGTTGTCGAACTGCAGCGGCAGCTCGAAGTCGGCGCCGCGCAGCAACGCCATCGCCGCCTGCAGGTCGTCGCGCTTCTTGCCGTTGACGCGCAGCTTGTCGCCGTTGATCTGGCTGTCGACCTTGAGCTTGGCCTCTTTCAGCGTGCTCTGGATCTTCTTGGCCAGATCGCGCTCGATGCCCTGCTTGACGGTCACCGTCTGCCGCGCGCCGGCCAGATTGGTCTCAATGTCCCCGAACTCCAGGCACTTCACGTCGATCTTCCGCGCCGCCAGGCGCTGACGCAGGATCTCGGTCATCTGCTGGACCTGGAAGTCGCTCGGCGCCGTCTGCTTGATGGTCGATCCGTCGAGTTCGTAGGACGCCTCGACGCCCTTGAAGTCGAAGCGCGTGGTCAGCTCGCGGTTGGCCTGGTCGACGGCGTTGGTCAGCTCGTGGGTGTCGACTTCGGAGACGATATCGAAGGAAGGCATGGGGCACCTGCAGGTGGGACGAAAGCGCGCAGATTACCGCACGGGCGGTATGGGCTGTTCCGCCACTGCCACGCTGGCGCGGCGCGGCAGGGCGCAGAATGAGCGGCCCCCAATCGCTCAAGACGAGGCATCCGCCATGCTCGACACTCCCGCCTATGCGGCCGCCGACGCCAGTTCCCCGCTGGCACCGACCACCATCCAACGCCGCGCGCCGCGCGCGAATGAAGTCCTGATCGACATCGCCTTCTGCGGCGTCTGCCATTCGGACCTGCACCAGGTCCGCGACGAGTGGGGCGGTTCGATCTTTCCGATGGTCCCCGGTCACGAGATCGTCGGCCATGTCGCCGAGGTCGGCGCCGGCGTCACCCGGTTCAAGATCGGCGACGCGGTGGGTGTCGGCTGTTTCGTCGACTCCTGCCGCACCTGCGCGCAATGCGAGGCGGGCGAGGAGCAGTTCTGCGAGCAGGGCATGACCGGCACCTACAACGCGATGGAGCGCGACGGCAGCGCGCCGACCTACGGCGGCTACTCGACCCGCATCACGGTCGACCAGGACTACGTGCTGCGTGTGCCGGAGTCGCTGCCGCTCGACGCCGCGGCGCCGCTGCTGTGCGCCGGCATCACCACGTATTCGCCGCTGCGCCATTTCGGCGTCAAGGCAGGCGACGCGGTCGCGGTCGTGGGTCTCGGCGGCCTGGGGCACATGGCGGTGAAGTTCGCGGTGGCGATGGGCGCGCGCGTGACCGTGCTGAGCACGTCGGACTCCAAGCGCGACGACGCACTGAAGCTCGGCGCGCACGATTTCGCCGCGACGCGTGACGAGAAGACGTTCAATACCCTGGCCAAGACGTTCGACTTCATCGTCGACAGCGTGTCCGCGCCGCACGACTACAACGCCTACCTGTCGCTGCTGAAGGTCGACGGCACGATGATCCTGCTCGGCGTGCCCGATCAGCCGGCCCCGGTCGCTGCCGGCGCGCTGATCATGCAGCGCCGTCGCCTCACCGGTTCGCTGATCGGCGGCATCCGCGAGACCCAGGAGATGCTCGACTTCTGCGCCGAGCACGGCATCGTGTCCGACATAGAGCGGATCGGCATCGCCGACATCAACGCCGCCTATGAGCGGATGCTCAAGGGCGACGTGCGCTACCGCTTCGTCATCGATACGGCGACGCTCGCCGCCTGATCGACGTCCCGCGCGCCGGATGCCCGGCGCGCGCGTCCATGCGACGATGCGCGGCCCGTCCGACGAGTCGCCCATGTCCCGCCCCGCCGCCGCACCCCGGACCGACGCCCGCGCCGCGGCGCTGTGGATGCTGTTCGCCGTGCTCGCGTTCGCCGGCATGGACGCGGGCATGAAGTGGATCGCCAACGATTATTCGGCGTTCCAGGTCGCCACCTTCCGCAGCCTGGCCACATTGCCGCTGATCGTCGGCTGGCTGCTGCTGCGCGGGCGCGTGGGCAGCCTGCTGCGCATCCACTGGCCCCTGCACCTGCTGCGCGGAGTATTGGGCGTGGGCATGATCGCCGGCTTCGTCTACGGCCTGGCGCGGATGCCGCTGTCGACCGCGTACGCGATCGTGTTCGTCTCGCCGCTGATGGTGACCGCGCTGGCGGTGCCGTTGCTTGGCGAGAAGGTGGGCCCCCGGCGGTGGACCGCAATCGCGCTCGGCGTCGTTGGTGTGCTGGTCGTGCTGCGGCCGACCGGCGAGGGCATGGCCACGCTGGCGGGGCTCGCGGTCGTCGGTGGTGCGCTGTGCTACGCGATCGCCTCGATCACCGTGCGCAAGCTCGCGCAGCGCGACAGCCCCGAGGCGCTGGTGTTCTGGTTTTTGGTGCTGATGGCGGTCTTCGCCGGCGTCCTGGCGTGGCCGGACTGGCAGCCGCTGCGGCGCGACCATTGGTGGGTGCTGGCACTGATCGGCGTGACCGGCGCGCTGGGTCAGGTCGGGTTGACGCACGCGTTCCGGCTCGGCGAGGCCAGCCAGGTCGCGCCGCTCGAGTACACCGCGCTGCTGTGGGTCGTGCTGCTGGACCTGTTCGTCTGGCAGGTGTTGCCCGACGGCATGACCTGGCTGGGCGCCGGCATCATCGTCGCCAGCGGTCTCTACATGTTCCGCCGCGAAAAGGTGTTGGCCGGGACGGGCGAGGTCGACGGCGACGTCAAGCGACTCGACGGCACGCCGCCGCCGTAAGCGACGGCACACCTTCATCGTGGTCGCGCGCTGTTTCGCCGATCATGCCGCCTCCGACTCGCCGGAATCCGCCACACCGCCATGCCTCTTCTGCTGCTCGCCGTGGTCCTGCTCGCCATCTTCGCGTTGCTGCTTCTGCTATGGCCGCTGGCGCTGTGGAACCGCTATCGCGTCGGCACCTCGCGCCGACGTCCGCCGCGTTGGTTGACGCGCCTCAATGCCTGGCTGATCCCCGCATCGGCGCTGGTGTTCCTCGGCGGCATGGGCATCGCCCAGTGGTTCGTCGCCCACGCATTTCCGTATGCCGCGCTCGGTGTGCTCGCCGGCCTGGCGCTCGGTGCGCTGGGCTGGCTGGTGACGCGCGTCGAACATCTGCCTGGCCAGGTCTGGTACACGCCGAACCGCTGGCTGGTGCTGGCGCTGACGCTCGTCGTCGTGGCCCGCGTGTTCGCGGGTATCTGGCAGGCCTGGGAACGCATGCGTGGCGATTACGCCGCGCTCGCGGCCTGGGGCCCGCTCGGGGAGCCGGCGGGCCTGTTCGCGGTCGCCGGTCTCGTCATCGGTTACCACGCCATGTATGCAGTGCTGCTGCAATGGCGGCTGGGGCGCTGGCTCTGATCTGATTGCCCGGGCCCGCCCGGAGCGTCGCCAGGCGGGCGCAAAAAAAAAGACCCGCCGAAGCGGGTCTTCCATGGCACACGACTCTGGGAGAGAGGTCAGAAGCGTGCGCCGATACCAACGCCCACGGTCCACGGGTCGAGCTTGAGCTCCTGACCGGTGGAGACGCCGGCCTGGTTCACGTCGGCGCGGCTGCGCAGGTAACGCGCATCGGCACGGGCAAACCAGGTGGGGGTGATGTTCATGTCGACACCGACAGTGCCGATCGCGCCCTTCGGCGACGACAGGCTGACGTGCTCGCCGCCCGGATTGAGGTCTTCACCACTGATGTTGGAGTGGTGGTAACCCAGACCCACGAACGGGCGGAAGGTGTTGTCTGCCTGACCAAAGTGATACTGGCCGCTCAGCGCGATCGGCTGCTGCTCGACGGTGCCGACCTTGCCGGCGTCGTTGCGGACGCGGTGGTCGAACTTGTCGAGGGCGCCCCACAGTTCGGCGCTGATGTTGTCGGTGAAGTTGTAGGAGACCGATGCGGTCGGTGCGGGGCCACCGTCGACTTCGACGCCATCGTTGGCGCTGCGGTTGGTCGGCTCGAGCAGAGTGGCGCCGCCGACGACCGAAAAGCGCTTGCCGGACGCGGTGTCGCCCGCATCCTGGGCGAAGGCAACCGACGAAACAGCGAAGCTGGCCAGGGTGGCGAGCGCAAGAACGCGCTTGTTGGACTTCAGCATGGGGTGTGCTCCTTCTTGAAGGCCGGACCGTGTCGCGGGTCCAGCGTTGCGACATGTCGCAGCGTGCGGGGGCGGCGCTGCGACCTTCCTCTGCGGGAAGGCGGCGCCATGCTCGCAATCGGAAGCTGAATAGACGATTTGCGCCAGCTGAAGCGTTCGCAACGCTTCACCGTGTCTTCGGGAACCCGTTCGCGCAGTTCATCTGCAAGGGCGTGCCGATGCGACATCCACGCAACGCAAGCGCCAAAAAATCCATGTGCCGTCGTCGAATGTCACGGCTGCGACGCAGCGTTCCGCATTCGGTGTCGGGCATGCACGCGCGCTGCGCATGTGCACGCGCGCCCATGCGCGTCCGTACGCGATGCAACAGTTGGCGCGAACCCTGCTGGGCCGCACAATAGCCGGTCACGAGATGCCCGGAGGGCCGCATGGCCGACCTGAAAGAAGCACGCGTTCCCGACATTGGCGGGTTTGACGATGTCCCGGTGATCGAGGTGCTGGTCGCCGTCGGCGATACGGTGTCGGTCGACCAGGGGCTGGTCACGCTCGAATCGGACAAGGCCACGATGGAAGTGCCGGCGCCGTTCGCGGGCGTGATCAAGGAACTGAAGGTCAAGGTCGGCGACGCGCTGTCGGAAGGCGGCGTGGTCGCGATCATCGAAACCGAGAGCGGCGACGCCGAGGCCGAGGCGCCCGCGAAGGCCGAAGCGCCCGCGAAGACCGAAGCCCCGAAGGCCGCCGACACGCCGGTCGCCGAGAAAGCCGCCCCGGCCACGAAGACCGAGACGCCGAAGGCGCCGTCCGGCGGTGGCGGGACGCAGGAATCGAAGGTGCCCGACATCGGCGGCTACGACGACGTGCCGGTGATCGAAGTGCTGGTCGCGGTCGGCGACACGGTCGAGAAGGACCAGGGCCTGATCACGCTGGAATCGGACAAGGCCACGATGGAAGTGCCGGCCGCGGTCGCCGGCGTCATCAAGGAACTGAAGGTCAAGGTCGGCGACACGCTGTCGGAAGGCGCCGTGGTCGCGATCATCGAGGCCGCGGGCGATGCACCTGCCGCAGCGTCCGAGCAGCCCGCCGCGCCGGCCAAGGGCACCGACGACAACAAGGTCGAGCCGGTCGCGACCCAGGCCAAGCCCGACAAGATCGCCGAAGCGTCGATCGAGCATCGTGCCGCCGGCGGCGGCAATCCGCCGGTGCGGTTCGATGCCGATGCGATCTTCCCCGACAAGGTGCCGTATGCCAGCCCCGCGGTGCGCCTGTTCGCACGCGAGCTGGGTGTCGACCTGAACCAGCTCAAGGGCAGCGCCAAGGGCGGCCGCATCCTCCGCGAGGACGTGCAGTCCTTCGTCAAGAGTGCGTTGCAGGGCGGCGGTGCGAAGGCCGCGTCCGGCGCGCCTGCGGCAGCGGGCGGCGGTCTCAACCTGCTGCCGTGGCCGAAGGTCGATTTCGCCAAGTTCGGCGAGATCGAAGTCCAGGAACTGGGCCGCATCCAGAAGATCTCGGCGGCCAACCTCGCGCGCAACTGGGCGATGATTCCGCACGTCACCCAGCACGACGATGCCGACATCACCGATCTCGAAGCGCTGCGCGTGCAGCTCAACAAGGAGAACGAGAAGGCCGGCGTCAAGCTGACCATGCTCGCGTTCCTGATCAAGGCCTCGGTCGCGGTGCTCAAGCAGTACCCGCGCTTCAACAGCTCGCTCGACGCGGCGGGCGAGAACCTCACCCTCAAGAAGTACTTCCATATCGGCTTCGCCGCCGACACGCCGAACGGCCTGGTCGTCCCGGTGATCCGCGACGCCGACAAGAAGGGCGTCATGGAAATCTCGCAGGAGATGTCCGCGCTGGCGAAGAAGGCGCGCGACGGCAAGCTCGGCCCGGCCGACATGCAGGGCGGTTGCTTCTCGATCAGCTCGCTCGGCGGCATCGGCGGCACCAGCTTTACCCCGATCGTCAATGCGCCGGAAGTCGCCATCCTCGGCGTGTCGAAGTCGGCGATGAAGCCGGTCTGGGACGGCAAGGCGTTCCAGCCGCGTCTGGTCCTGCCGCTGTCGCTGTCCTATGACCACCGCGTCATCGACGGCGCCGCGGCCGCGCGCTTCACCGCGACGCTGGCGCAGTTGCTCGGCGACATGCGTCGCGTGCTGCTGTAAGCGTGCCGGTGACCAGCGACACCACGCGTGAGAAAGCGCGGCTGACCGTTCGCCATGCGACGGTCGCCGACATCCCGGCGATCGTCGCGTTGTCGGACACGGTCTATGGCGAGGAGGGCGGCTACACGGCCGAAATGCTCACCGGGCAGATTGCGCAGTTTCCGCAAGGCGTGTTCGTCGCCTGCTACGAGGATGTGGCAGTCGGCTACTGCGCGACATTCCGCATCGACGAGGCGAGCGCGATGGCGCCGCACCGCTGGACCGAGATTTCGGGCGGCGGCTACGGTGCGCGGCACCTGACCACCGGCGACTGGCTCTACGGCATGGAAGTCTGCGTGGACCCCGCGTACCGCGGGCTGCGCATCGGCCGCCGCCTGTACGAACTGCGCAAACGGCTGTGCCAGGAACTCGGCCTCAAGGGCATCGTGTTCGGCGGCCGCCTGCCGGGGTTCTCGCGCCGCGCGAAGGCCTACGGCAACGATGCGCATGCCTACGTCGCCGACGTGCGTGCGGGCCGGATCCGCGACCGCGCGCTGAGCTTCCAGCTCAGCAACGGCTTCGAGTTCATCGGCCTGCTGCGCAACTACCAGCCGGCCGATCGCGAATCGCGCGGGTATGCGGCCCACCTGGTCTGGCGCAATCCCAAGATCGACCCGAACGTGCGCACCACCGGCACGGCGCGTCCGCTGCCGGACTCGGTGCGCGTGGCGACCGTGCAGTACCAGCAGCGCCGCGTGGCCTCGTTCGAGGAGTTCGCGACCCAGGTCGAATACTTCGTCGACATCGCCGCCGACTACCGCGCCGATTTCGTCGTCTTCCCCGAACTGTTCACGCTGCAGCTGCTGTCGGTCGAGAACAAGCCCCTGTCGCCGCAGGATTCGCTGCTGGCGCTGACCGGTTACACCGAACGCTTCTCGCTGCTGCTCAGCGAGCTCGCGGTGCGTCACAACATCAACATCATCGGCGGCTCGCATCCCACGCGCACCGGCGACGAGGCCGATCCGCGCGTGCGTAACATCTGCTACGTCGCGCTGCGCGACGGTTCGCTGCACACGCGCGACAAGCTGCATCCCACGCCCAACGAGCGCACCTGGTGGGGTATCGGCGGCGGCGACAGCGCGCGGGCGATCATGACCGACTGCGGTCCGATCGGCGTCATGATCTGCTACGACAGCGAGTTCCCGGAGCTCGGCCGGCACCTGGTCGACCAGGGCGCGATGATCCTGTTCGTGCCCTTCTGCACCGACACCCGCGAAGGCTATCTGCGCGTGCGCTACTGCTCGCAGGCGCGCGCGGTGGAGAACCAGTGCTACGTCGTGCTGTCGGGCAACGTCGGCAATCTGCCGGGCGTCAACAACTTCGACATCCAGTACGCGCAGAGCTGCATCCTGACACCTTGCGATTTTCCGTTCGCGCGCGACGGCATTGCCGCCGACACCACGCCGAACGTCGAGCAGGTCGCCTTCGCCGATCTGCGTCTCAACGATCTCGTCGTCGCGCGCAACGACGGCACCGTGCAGAACCTCAACGATCGTCGCCACGATCTGTATGCGCTGACCTGGGCGCGTCGCCCGGGCCCGCGCGGCCCCGCCGGCGGAACCTCCGGTGCCTGATCCACGGTCGATGCCCGCTGCGATGTGCGGCTGGTGTCGCCTCGATCGTGCGGCCTGCCCGTGAGTGCGGCCGCGCTGGTCGATGGGGCTGATGTGGCGCGCCTCGTGCAGTACCCGCTGTTCCAGGTGAGCGGCGTCACGGTCACCCCGGCGGGTGTGCTGTCGGCGGTCGTGGCCCTGCTGCTCGCGTGGCTGGCGTCGGTGCTGGTACGACGTGTGATCCGCCGCTACGGCGACCGGCATCCCAACGCCAACCAGGCGTCGCTCTACACCGTCTCGCGTCTGGCGCACTACACGGTACTGATCGTCGGCGTGCTGCTGGCGCTCGACATGACCGGAATTCCGGTCGGCAAGTTTGCGGTGTTCGCCGGGGCGCTCGGCGTGGGCCTGGGCTTCGGCCTGCAGGCGATTTTCAGCAATTTCGTGTCCGGCCTGATCCTGCTGTTCGACCGGTCGCTCAAAGTGGGCGATTTCGTCGAGCTGGGTGCGGACCTGCGCGGCACGGTGCGGGCCATCAACATCCGCGCCACCCTGATCACCACCAACGACAACATCGATGTGATCGTGCCGAACGCGGAGTTCGTCAGCGGCCGCGTCGTCAACTGGACGCACCGCTCCGTCAACCGGCGTATTCGCGTGCCGTTCGGCGTGGCCTACGGCGTCGACAAGGAACTGGTGAAGAAGGCGGCGCTGGAGGCAGCGGAGCATGTCCCCTTTACGCTGACCGGCGACGACACCCGCAAGCCGCAGGTCTGGCTGGTGAACTTCGGCGACAACGCCGTCGAGTTCATGCTGGCGGTCTGGCTGACCGAGGAAGCGGCGCGCCGCAACGCGGCGATCAAGGCCGCGTATCTGTGGGAACTGGATTCGGCGCTCAAGCGCTACGGCATCGAGATTCCGTTCCCGCAGCGCGATCTGCATGTCCGCAGCCTGTTCGGGCTCGACGGCGCGCAGGCCTTTGCCGCGCTGCGCGGTGAGGCCGCGACGGCGTTGGCGGCCTCCGGCACCGTCAGCGCGCCGGAAGTCGTGCTGTCCGCAGCCGAGCGCGCCGCGCTGGCCAAGAACGACGCTCAAGGTGACGCGGAGCGCGAGATCGCCCAGGACATCGAAGTCGACGCAGCCGCGTCCGGCGATGACCCCGATACGCCGCCGTCCGCCAGCCGATGAAACCCCGCATCCGCACGATCCGCCCTGCACCGGCGACCCCCACGACATTGCACGCACTGGAGAATCCCTGATGGCCAAGACCCTGGAAGTGACAGTCCCCGACATCGGCGGGTACGACGACGTGCCGGTGATCGAGGTGCTGGTTGCGGTCGGCGACACCGTCGCCAAGGACCAGAGCCTGGTCACGCTGGAATCGGACAAGGCGACGATGGAAGTGCCGGCGTCCGCGGCTGGCGTCATCAAGGAGCTGAAGGTCAAGGTCGGTGACACGCTGTCGGAAGGCAGCGTGGTCGCGGTGATCGAATCCGAAGGCGAGGGCGCAGACGCGCCTGCCGCCGACGCCAAGCCTGCTGCGCCAGAGAAGAACGCCGACGCGCCGGCGAAGAAGAGCGAAGCGCCGGGCAGCAATCCGCCGGTCGCGCGCTCGCACGCGGCGCCGGCCGAACCGGAATCGGTCAAGGCCGCGCCGTCGTCGGGCCGCCAGGCCGATGTCGAATGTCGCGTCGTCGTGCTCGGCTCCGGGCCTGGTGGTTACACCGCCGCGTTCCGCGCTGCCGATCTCGGTCTCGATACCGTGCTGATCGAGCGCTACGACACGCTCGGCGGCGTCTGCCTCAACGTCGGCTGCATTCCGTCGAAGGCGCTGCTGCACGCGGCCGAGGTCATCGACCAGGCCAAGCACGCCAGCGACTACGGCGTGGATTTCGGCGCGCCGACGATCGCCCTCGACAAGCTGCGCGGCTACAAAGAAAAAGTGGTCGGCCAGCTGACCAAGGGCCTGACCGGAATGGCCAAGCAGCGCAAGGTGCGCGTGGTCACCGGCGAAGGGCTGTTCGTGTCGCCGAACGAAATCGAAGTCACCGGCAGCGACGGCAAGACCCAGCTCGTGCGCTTCGAGCAGTGCATCATCGCCGCCGGTTCGCAGGCGCTGAAGCTGCCCGGGTTCCCGTGGGACGACCCGCGCGTCATGGATTCGACCGACGCGCTGGAACTCGCGGAAACCCCGAAGAAGCTGCTCGTCGTCGGCGGCGGCATCATCGGGCTCGAGATGGCGACGGTGTACCACGCGCTCGGCTCGGAGGTGACCGTCGTCGAGCTCGCCGACCAGCTGATGCCCGGCGCCGACAAGGATCTGGTGAAGCCGCTCGCCGATCGCCTGAAGAAGCAGGGCGTGTCCGCGCATCTCAAGACCAAGGTCGTCGAGGCGAAGGCCGCGAAGTCCGGCATCGACGTGACGTTCGAAGGCGAGAGCATTCCCGACACGAAGACCTTCGATCGTGTGCTGGTGGCCGTGGGCCGCACGCCGAACGGCGGCAAGATCGCGGCGGGCAACGCCGGCGTGCGCGTGTCCGAGCGCGGCTTCATCGCCGTCGATGCGCAGATGCGCACTAACGTGCCGCACATCTTCGCGATCGGCGATCTGGTCGGTCAGCCGATGCTGGCGCACAAGGCCACGCACGAGGGCAAGCTCGCGGCCGAAGTCGCCGCCGGCGAGAAGAAGGAGTGGGTGGCGCGGGTGATTCCGTCGGTCGCCTACACCGATCCGGAAATCGCGTGGGTCGGCATCACCGAGACCGAAGCCAAGGCCAAGGGCCTGAAGGTCGGCGTCGGAAAGTTCCCGTGGGCGGCCAGCGGTCGCGCGATTGGCATCGGCCGCACCGAGGGCTTCACCAAGCTGATCTTCGACGAGGCCACGCACCGCATTGTCGGCGCCGGCATCGTCGGCGTGCATGCGGGCGATCTGATCGCGGAGGCGGGCCTGGCGATCGAGATGGGCGCCGAAGTCGCCGACATCGGCCACACCATCCATCCGCATCCCACGCTCAGCGAATCGGTGGCGATGGCGGCGGAAGTGTTCGACGGCACGATCACCGACCTGTACATCCCGAAGAAGAAGTAAGGGCGCGAAACAGCACGTCCGCGCCCACGAAAAAGCCCCGGCATGCCGGGGCTTTTTCATGTCCGCGCGCCCGTGTCCGGACGCGCGGGTCGGTGCGGTGGATCAGAAGCGGAACGTCACGCCGGCCATCGGGCCATGGACCTTCAGGTCGCCGGTGACCTCGCCCGAGTACGGGAACGGGCCCGCGTCGATACCCGACGGCGCACGCGCGGTGCCGCGGTACTGGTCCTTGAGCTTGAGGCGGAACCAGTCGTAGCCGACGTGCAGGCCGACGCGCTCGCTGACCATGTACTCGACCAGCAGGCCACCGCGTTCGAAGTGACCGTCCTCATCGACGATGTCGCCCCAGGTCGTGTCGAGATACTGCGCCTCGAGGCCGACGGTCCAGCGCTCGGCCGGCGTCCACACCAGCCGCGTGTGCAGGCCCGGCGAGAAACCGTCGCGCTCCCAGCCCACGGTTTCGAACTGCGGATCGACAAGATCGGTGCCGGTGGAGCTGCCGTTGGCCGTGGCTTCGAGCTTGGCGTAGGTCACGCCCAGGCCGAGGCCCCACTGGAAGCTGTCGTTCTTGACGACGGCGTACTCGTAATTGAGGTTGGCGAGGCGGAACGACAGGCGGCCATCGATGCGCGCCGACGGAATCTCGATGGCTTCGCCGCCCGGGATGATCGTGCCGGTATCGAGGACGTTGCCGCCATAGGTCCAGGTTTCGTCACGACGGTAGTCGTAGAAGTTGCCGACCAGCGACTGGCGCTCGCTCATGCGGAAGCCGATCGCGCCGCGCGGGCGCCATTCGCGGCCGGTGTCGAAACTTTCGTCGAAGCCGAACGTGGCGTCGTCGGTGCCATCGGTGACGACACCATTGCCGGAGAAGCCGAGTTCGGCTTCGGGGTTGAATGCGCTCAGACGCAGGACGAAGCGGTCGTCGCGGCTCTGGGCCTGCGCAGCCGTGGCGAGCGAGGCGAGGATGGCGGTGGACAGCAAGGCAAGGGCGAGGCGGGAAGCAGGTCGGGACATCGTGGGGGCGTCGTCGTGGGGAGGCGGGCGATGTTCGTTAAGTCCCGGTCTTTTCTACGTGAAGTCGTCGTGCGGAGGCGCGTCACCTTCCGCCGTCATTGCGGCGCGATGGGCGCCGGCGCAAACGGGCACCCAAAAAAGAGCCCCGGCGGCGGGCCGGGGCTCGGGGTGACGATCTGCAGACGGGACCGACGAGGAAGGACGGCAGATCGGACACGGCATGTAGGACTGCCGCCGCGCGGGGAAGTTCCTCGAAAACGCGGCGACCCGCGAACAAAATTGTGAATGCGTGGCATCTTGAGCGCCGGGGTAGTGTCTGTCGGCGTCATCCGACGAAACAGGACCTCCGCCGGTTGTGGGGGAAATGGCGGCGCTGCTATACTTTTGCGGCTCGACGGGGCCGTTTCGACGCCCCCGTGTCCTCCAGCCAGTGGAATCCTTTGAAGTGTTGACGTCCGTCGCAGTAGGTCGGCGGCTGGCACAGCGCGCAATCGCCTGGCAGGCGGTGGCCGTCGCAGTGACAGCGCTCGCCTTCCTCGCAAAGGGAGCCGACTGGGCGCTGGCGGCGGGTCTCGGCGGTGCGGCGATCGCGCTCGGGGGCTGGCTGTCGGCGGTGATCGCGCTGGGGGGTGGGGTGAATCCGTCGACAGGCGCGCTCGCGCGGCTGCTGGCAGGGGTGGCGTTGAAGTGGGTCGTGGTGGTGGCGGTTCTGCTGCTGGGCGTGGGAATGGCGGGTTTGTCGCCGGTTCCAATGCTCGCCGGGGTCATCGTCGCGCTCTTCGCGCAGTTGCTCGCAATGTCCCGGCCTTTGGCCAGGCACTGAACCAATCACAGGCAGGGTTTTCGATCTTATGGCAGCTGATGCGGAACTGACCCCAACCAGCTACATCCAGCACCATCTGCAGAACCTGACCGCGTCGACCGGCGAGGGCGGGTTCTGGACGTTGCACGTGGACACGCTGATCACGGCCCTGCTGATGGGCGGCCTGATGGTCTTCATGTTCTGGCTGGCGACCCGCAAGGCGACTGCCGGCGTGCCGGGCAAGTGGCAGGCATTCGTGGAGATCTGCCTGGAGTTCGTCGACAAGCAGGCCCGTGACACCTATCACGGCACCAGCAAGCTCGTGACGCCGATCGCGATCACGCTGTTCTTCTGGATCCTGCTGATGAATCTGCTGAAGATGATTCCGGCGGACTTCATCGCCAAGCCACTCGAGCTGCTGGGCGTGGCGTACTGGAAGCCGGTGCCCACCGCCGACGTCAACGCGACGCTCGGCCTGTCGATCAGCGTGTTCTTCCTGACCGTCTTCTTCGCCCTGCGTGCCAAGGGCCTGGGTGGGCTGACCAAGGAATTCCTGTTCGCGCCGTTCGGCAAGTGGATGGTCCCGTTCAACCTGATCCTCAACATCGTCGAGTGGCTGAGCAAGCCGATTTCGCTGGCGATGCGACTGTTCGGCAACATGTTCGGCGGCGAGATCGTGTTCCTGCTGATCTGGGTCCTCGGCGGCGCGAGCCTGCTGGGCGTCTTCGGCGGCGGCGTGCTCGGCCTGGGCTGGATGCTGTTCCACCTGCTGGTCATTCCGCTGCAGGCCTTCATTTTCATGATGCTGTCGATCGTCTACCTCAGCCTGGCCGAGGACGATCACTGATCGTCGGCATCACGTGACACCGCTTTCGTAACACCCCAATCCCTGGTTCCACCCTTACCAAGCAATCCGCTCCGGAGAAAACAATGGAAATCGCACTGACCTCGTTCGCCCAGATCCAGGCTTCGACCGTTCTGGCCATCGGCATCATGATCGGCCTGGCTGCACTGGGTGCGGGTCTGGGCCTGGCCATCATGGCCGGCAAGTTCCTCGAGTCGGCCGCGCGCCAGCCGGAGCTGATCCCGGTGCTGCAGGTCCGCATGTTCATCACCGCCGGCCTGATCGACGCCGCGTTCATCATCTCGGTCGCCGTCGGCCTGCTGTTCGCGTTCGCTTCGCCGTTCATCGGTCCGGTCGCCGCGCAGCTCGCGGGCTGATCCAGCCGCCCGGCGTTCCGGTGCGGTGCGTGCTTCGCGCATGACCGCACCGGTGGATGACAGGGGGCGCGCGTGCGCGCCCAACCCTTCACGACAGGCAGTCACAAGCCCATGAATATCGGTCTGACCCTAATTGCCCAGGCACTGGCGTTCGCCGGTCTGATCTGGATCATCGCGACCAAGATCTGGCCGCCGCTGCTCAGCGCCATCGAGGAGCGCCAGAAGAAGATCGCCGAAGGTCTGGCCGCGGCCGACAACAGCCAGCGTGCGCTGGCGCAGGCGCAGGAAACCGCCAACGAGGAACTCAAGGCCGCGCGTGCGAAGGCCAACGAGATCATCGAGCAGGCCCACCAGCGCGGCACCCAGATCGTCGAGGCCGCCAAGGCCGAAGCGGTCACCGAGGGCCTGCGCCAGAAGGCGATGTTCGACGCGGAAATGCAGGCTTCGGCCACGCGTGCGCGCGAAGAACTGCGTCGCCAGGTGTCCACCCTGGCGGTGACCGGCGCCGAGCGTCTGCTCAAGCGTGAGATCGACGCCAACGCCCACAAGGCGCTGCTCGACGAACTCGCCGCGGAGATCTGAGTCCGATGAGCCAGGCCATGACGATCGCCCGTCCGTATGCCCGCGCCGCGTTCGCGATCGCGCGTGACGGCGGCCAGTTCGCGCCGTGGTCGGACGCGCTCGCGTTCTCGGCCCGCGTCGCCGCCGATCCGCAGGCAGCCGCGCTGCTCGCGCATCCGGCCCTGTCGCACGACGATGCCGTCGCGCTGCTGGCGCCGGACGGTGCCGACGCGAAGTTCGCGGACTTCCTCACGCTGTTGGCCAGCAACGGCCGGCTCGCACAGCTGCCGGAGATCGCCGGCCAGTACGAGGCCCTGCGGGCCGATGCCGAGCACATCGTGCTGGCGACGGTGACCTCGGCCGCCGCGCTGCCCGAAGCGGAAGTGGCACAGATCCGCGCCGCGCTCCAGCGTCGTTTCGGTCGCGAGGTCCAGGTCGAGACGGCCGTGGACGCGTCGCTGATCGGCGGCGCGGTGATCTCGGCCGGGGACGTGGTGATCGACGGCTCGCTCAAGGGCAAGCTGGCGCGCCTCCAGTCCGCGCTGACGCACTGACACGATTTTCAATTGCAACGTCGGCGGCAACGCCGGCTCAAGGGAACCCCCGATGGCTACCACGCAACTCAATCCTTCCGAGATCAGCGAGCTGATCAAGTCCCGCATCGAGAAGGTCAAGCTGAGCGCTGAATCGCGCAACGAAGGCACCGTGACCTCGGTCGCCGACGGTATCGTGCGTCTGCACGGCCTGGCCGACGTGATGCAGGGCGAAATGATCGAACTGCCGCTCGCCGCGGACGGTTCCGCCACGTACGCGCTCGCCCTCAACCTCGAGCGCGATTCGGTCGGCGCCGTGGTGCTGGGTGACTACGAGCACCTGCGCGAAGGCGACGTGGCCAAGACCACCGGCCGCATCCTCGAAGTGCCGGTCGGCCCGGAAATGCTCGGCCGCGTGGTCAACGCGCTCGGCGAGCCGATCGACGGCAAGGGTCCGATCGACGCCAAGCTCAGCGCGCCGGTCGAGCGCGTCGCACCCGGCGTGATCTGGCGCAAGTCGGTCGACCAGCCGGTGCAGACCGGCTACAAGTCGGTCGACGCGATGATCCCGATCGGCCGCGGCCAGCGCGAGCTGCTCATCGGCGACCGCCAGACCGGCAAGACCGCGATGGCGATCGACGCCGTGATCAACCAGAAGACCACCGGTATCAAGTGCGTCTACGTGGCGATCGGCCAGAAGGCCTCGACCGTCGCCAACATCGTGCGCAAGCTCGAAGAGAACGGCGCGCTCGCCCACACCGTCGTGGTCGCCGCCACCGCGTCCGAATCGGCCGCGATGCAGTACATCTCGGCCTACGCTGGTTGCACCATGGGCGAGTACTTCATGGACCGCGGCGAAGACGCGTTGATCGTGTACGACGATCTGTCCAAGCAGGCCGTCGCCTACCGCCAGATCTCGCTGCTGCTCAAGCGCCCGCCGGGCCGCGAAGCCTATCCGGGCGACGTGTTCTATCTGCATTCCCGTCTGCTCGAGCGCGCCGCGCGCGTGTCCGAGGAGTACGTCGAGCAGTTCACCAACGGCGAAGTGAAGGGCAAGACCGGTTCGCTGACCGCGCTGCCGATCATCGAAACCCAGGCCGGCGACGTCTCGGCGTTCGTGCCGACCAACGTGATCTCGATCACCGACGGCCAGATCTTCCTGGAAACCGACCTGTTCAACGCCGGCATCCGCCCGGCCGTGAACGCCGGTATCTCGGTGTCGCGCGTCGGTGGTTCGGCCCAGACCAAGATCATCAAGAAGCTCTCGGGCGGCATCCGCATCTCGCTGGCGCAGTACCGTGAACTGGCGGCATTCGCCCAGTTCGCGTCCGACCTCGACGAAGCGACCCGCAAGCAGCTCGAGCGCGGTCAGCGCGTCACCGAGCTGATGAAGCAGAAGCAGTACAAGCCGATGTCGATCGCGCACCAGGCGCTGACGATCTACGCCGTCAACGAGGGGTATCTCGACGACGTGCCGGTCGCCAAGCTGCTCGCGTTCGAAGAAGGCCTGCATGCGCACTTCGACAACACCGCGGGCGACCTGGTCGGCAAGATCAACCAGACCGGCGGCTGGAACGACGAGATCGAAGGCGCCTTCAAGCAGGGCATCTCCGACTTCAAGACCACCGGCAGCTGGTAAGCCATCGGGGCGGACGTGTCGTCCGCCCGATGCGGTGAGCACAGGTAAGCCAAGGCGGGTTCGCACCCGCCCCAAGCAGGGATAAGAGATGGCCGGCGGCAGAGAAATCAAGACGAAGATCAAGAGCGTGCAGAACACCCGCAAGGTGACGCGCGCGCTCGAGATGGTCTCCGCGTCGAAGATCCGCAAGGCGCAGGATCGGATGAAGGCATCGCGCCCGTATGCGAACGCGATGAAGCAGCTGATCGGGCATCTCGCCCAGGCCAGCTCCGAGTTCCAGCATCCGTACCTGGTCGAGCGTGAGGTCAAGCGTGTCGGCTACATCGTCGCGTCCTCGGATCGCGGCCTGGCCGGCGGTCTGAACAACAACATGTTCCGCAAGCTGCTGGGCGAGATCCGCGCCTGGCAGGACAAGGGCGTGCAGGTCGACGTGGTGACCATTGGCACGAAGGCGACGGTGTTCTTCCGCCGCCTGAAGGTGGACATGGTCGGCAGCGTCACCCATATCGGCGACACGCCGGAAGTCGAGCAGCTGGTCGGCATCATTAAGGTGATGCTCGACGGCTACACCGACGGCCGCGTCGACCGTGTGTTCCTGGCCTACAACCACTTCGTCAACACGATGACCCAGAAGGCCAGCTTCGATCAGCTGCTGCCGCTGCCGGCCGCCGAGACGCAGGTGGTCAAGCACGACTGGGACTACATCTACGAGCCGGACGCCGAATCGGTGCTCGGCCACGTGCTGACGCGTTACATCGAATCGCTCGTCTACCAGGCGGTGATGGAGAACGTGGCTTCCGAACATGCCGCGCGCATGGTCGCGATGAAGTCCGCGAGCGACAACGCCACCAAGCTGATCGATACGCTCAAGCTGGTCTACAACAAGGCCCGCCAGGCAGCGATCACCCAGGAAATCTCCGAGATCGTCGGCGGCGCCGCAGCGGTCTGATCCGTACGCGCACCAGAATTCTTCTAGAGGAATGCAGCAATGAGTCAGGGCAAGATCGTTCAGATCATCGGCGCGGTCGTCGACATCGAGTTCGCGCGCAACGAAGTACCGAGGGTCTACGACGCACTGAAGGTCGAAGGCACGGAGATCACGCTGGAAGTGCAGCAGCAGCTCGGTGACGGCATCGTGCGCGCGATCGCGCTCGGTTCCACCGATGGCCTGAAGCGCAACCTGGTCGCGATCAACACCGATCGCGGCATCTCGGTGCCGGTCGGCCCGGGCACGCTCGGACGCATCATGGACGTGCTGGGCCGCCCGATCGACGAAGCCGGTCCGGTCGAAGCCACCGACCACTGGGAAATCCATCGTTCGGCACCGTCGTACGAAGACCAGTCGTCGTCCACGGAGCTGCTGGAAACCGGCATCAAGGTCATCGACCTGATGTGTCCCTTCGCCAAGGGTGGCAAGGTCGGCCTGTTCGGCGGCGCCGGCGTCGGCAAGACCGTCAACATGATGGAACTGATCAACAACATCGCCAAGGCGCACGAAGGCCTGTCGGTGTTCGCCGGCGTGGGCGAGCGTACCCGCGAGGGCAACGACTTCTACCACGAGATGAAGGACTCCAACGTCCTCGACAAGGTGGCGATGGTCTACGGCCAGATGAACGAGCCGCCGGGCAACCGCCTGCGCGTCGCGCTGACCGGTCTGACGATGGCCGAGTACTTCCGCGACGAGAAGGACGCATCGGGTCGCGGCAAGGACGTGCTGCTGTTCGTCGACAACATCTACCGCTACACCCTGGCCGGTACCGAAGTGTCGGCGCTGCTCGGCCGCATGCCGTCGGCCGTGGGTTACCAGCCGACGCTCGCCGAGGAAATGGGCGTGCTGCAGGAGCGCATCACCTCGACGAAGTCCGGCTCGATCACCTCGATCCAGGCCGTCTACGTGCCCGCGGACGACCTGACCGACCCGTCGCCGGCGACGACCTTCGCCCATCTCGACTCGACGGTGACGCTGAGCCGCAACATCGCCTCGCTCGGCATCTACCCGGCCGTCGATCCGTTGGACTCGACCAGCCGCCAGATGGATCCCAACGTCATCGGCAACGAGCACTACGACACCGCCCAGCGCGTGCAGTCGACGCTGCAGAAGTACAAGGAGCTCAAGGACATCATCGCGATCCTGGGCATGGACGAGCTGTCGGAAGAAGACAAGCAGGCCGTGTCGCGCGCGCGCAAGATCGAGCGCTTCTTCTCGCAGCCGTTCCACGTGGCCGAAGTCTTCACCGGTTCGCCGGGCAAGTACGTCGCGCTGAAGGAAACGATTCGCGGCTTCAAGGGCATCGTCGACGGCGAATACGATCACCTGCCCGAGCAGGCGTTCTACATGGTCGGCGGCATCGACGAAGCGGTCGAGAAGGCGAAGAAGATCGCCGCTTGAACGCGGTGATCCGTAGTTCGTGATTTGTAACCAGGCAGAGCGGGCAGTGGCGGGATTCGATGGTGGAGAAGCTTCGGCTTCGACCAATCGCGAATCCCGACCCACGAAGCCCGTGTCCGAGCGAAGCGAGGCCACATGACCACCACCATCCGTTGCGACATCGTCAGCGCAGAAGCCGAGATCTTCCACGGCGAAGCGACCCTGGTCGTCGCCACCGGCGAGCTCGGCGAGCTCGGCATCGCGCCGCGCCACGCACCGCTGATCACGCGTCTGAAGCCGGGCAAGGTCGTGGTGACCCAGGCCAACGGCGAAGTGCTCGATTTCGCCATCGGCGGCGGCATCCTCGAAGTGCAGCCGCAGGTCGTGACGATCCTGGCCGACACCGCGATCCGCGCCGACGACATCGACGAGGCTGCGGTGAAGGCGGTCAAGGAAGAGGCCGAGCGCATCCTGGCCGGCCGCGGCGAGGCGATGGACATCGCCGAGGCGCAGCAGAAGCTGGTCGAAGCCGTGGTCCAGCTGCAGGCGCTCGAGCGCCTGCGCAAGACCCTCAAGCACTGACGGGTGTCGGGCTGCAGGCCCGGTGCCGTCAACCGAAAGACCCCGCTCCGGCGGGGTCTTCGCGTTCTGGACGTCGGACACGCGCGGACGCGCGGGTACCGCCCGATTCAGCGCTTGTAGATCCAGTACCGAGACAGCACGAAGCCCACCGCGCCCAGCGCCAGCTCGATCGCCGGTTTCGCGACCCACACCCAGCGCAGCCCGAGCACATCATCGATCGTGGTCAACGCCCAGGTGCTGAACAGCGTCGTGGACACCCACATCACCATGAAACGCTGGAACTGCGTCGTCCCGACGGTGTTGCGTTCGTTCGCGAACGTCAACTTGCCGTTGAGCCAGAAGCCGATCAGCGCGCCGGTGATGCGTCCGGCGACATTGGCCGGCGCCACGGGCACGCCGAAATGGGTCAGGCCAACGACCACGCCCCAGTCGATGAGCCACTGCAACAGGCCGATCGCCAGGAAGTCGCGCCCCTGTCGGGTCAGGCTCATCGCGGTATCGACTCCTCGGGTCAGGGCGGGCGGAAGTGCCGGCGCGACCGCATCCTAGCTGCGCGCCCGTTAGAATTCGTAGATTCTCCGCAGGATTCTCGCCCAATGTCCGCACCGCTGCACGTCGTCATCCTCGCCGCAGGCGAAGGCAAGCGCATGAAATCGTCGCTGCCAAAGGTGCTGCAGAAGATCGCCGGCCGGCCGATGCTGTGGCACGTCATCGAAGCGGCACGTGCGCTCGAGCCGGCCGGCATCCACGTCGTCTACGGCCATCGCGGCGAGCAGGTGCAGGCCGCGTTCGCCGAGCAGACGGATCTGCACTGGTCCGAGCAGCGCGAACAGCTCGGCACCGGCCACGCGGTGCGCCAGGCGATGCCCGACGTGCCCGACGGCGCGCAGGTGCTGGTGCTCTACGGCGACGTGCCGCTGCTGCGTGCCGAGACACTGCGCCACCTGGTGTCGGTCGAAGGCCGGCTCGCGGTGCTCGCCGCGCAGCTGGAGGATCCCACCGGCTACGGTCGCATCGTGCGTGATCCCGAAGGCCACGTCGGTGCGATCGTCGAGCACAAGGACGCGAGTGACGAGCAGCGTCGCATCGACCTGGTCAACACCGGCATCCTGGCTGCCGAGGCGACCGCGCTCAAGGCGTGGCTGGCGCGGCTGTCGTCGGACAACGCGCAGGGCGAGTACTACCTCACCGACGTGTTCGCGATGGCCGCCGACGAGTACAGCGCCGCGCAGATCGTGCTGGTCGCCGATCCGCTCGAGGCGGAAGGCGCGAACGATCCCTGGCAGCTGTCGCAGCTCGAGCGTGCGTGGCAACTGCGCGCAGTGCGCGCGCTCTGCGTCGCCGGCGCGCGTTTCGCCGATCCCGCGCGCGTGGACATCCGCGGCGAGGTGACCGTGGGCAGTGACGTCGAGATCGACGTCGACGTGATCTTCGAAGGGCGCGTTGCGCTCGGCGACGACGTGCGTGTCGGCCCCTTCTGTCGCCTCAAGAATGTCGGCCTGGGCGGCGGCACCGAGGTGCGTGCGCATTGCGACCTCGAAGGCGTGCGCGCCGAAGGCGCCGTGACCATCGGACCGTTCGCACGTCTGCGGCCCGGCACCGTGCTCGCCGATGGCGTGCACATCGGCAACTTCGTCGAGACCAAGAACACCACGCTCGGGGTCGGCAGCAAGGCCAACCACCTGACGTATCTAGGCGACGCCGAGATCGGGGCCGGCAGCAACATCGGCGCGGGCACCATCACCTGCAACTACGACGGCGTGAACAAGTCGAAGACCGTGATCGGCGATCGCGCCTTCATCGGGTCGAATGCCGCGCTCGTCGCGCCGGTGCGCATCGGTCACGACGCGACGACGGCGGCCGGTTCGGTGATCGTCAACGATGTGCCGGATGGCAAGCTCGCGGTCGCACGCGGGCGGCAGAGCGTGGTCGAGGGGTGGGAGCGTCCTAAGAAGCGCTGAGCCTCATTCCACGCGGCGATAGCCATCGTCAGCCGGCGACCAGCGATACAGCTCGCCGCCGCGACCGCCGCGTTCGCGCAGGCGCAGGTCCCGGCGGCCATGGTGCGCGCGCGGTTCGACGATGAGTACACCGGCCCATTCCTCGATGTCGTGTTCGCGCGTGCCGTCGTCGTTCCAGCTGCCGGCGATGTCGCGGTACATCGACATCTGCGCGCCGAACACCTGCTTGAGCGTGTCGCCGCGCAGCTCGAACAGATACAGCGCCGAGAAGAATGCGCCGCCGCCGGCATAGCCTTCAGACCAGCCGCCACGCAAGCCCAGTGCGGGCGCGCCGTCCGACAGGCGGTAGGGGGCGAGATCGAAGCGTTCCCAGCGCTCTGGGATCGCAGACGCGCCGGCTTCTTCCATCAGCAGAGGCTGCGCGCCCTCCCAGGCAAGCAGCGGCCACGCAATGCCGTCGTCGAGTCGCAGGCGCGCGACCAGTTGCGCATCGCCTGCATCACTGACACGCAACACCCCGAGCACCTGCGCGGTCTCCCCGGTCTCGCAGCTCGGCGCCGCGGACGCATTGCGTGCGACGTCCTCGCGATAGCAGACGATCGCGACGGCATGACCGGGATGCTGGGTCCAGCGGCGCGCGCCGAGCAGGCCAATACGGTCGCCTGCGATATCGGGCACCAGCAGCTGACGCAGCATCTCGGCGTCGAGGCCGGCGAGGTCGCGGGTGCCGAGATGATCGGGCGCCGGGCGTCCCTCCATCTGTTCGGCCCAGACGGCTTTCGCCTCCGGACCCTTCAGAAGGCCGGGCACCGCGTCGAGATTTTTCGCGCGTTGCGCGAATGCGGGGGCAGTCGGCAGACACGCAAGAACCAGCGCGAGCGTGTGGAGTCGGAATCGCATCGGGCATCGCCGTGGATCGGGCTTTCGATTCTGCCCGAGCTTTGCATCTGCGACCGGTCTTGGGATCAGTCCGGCAGGACCAGCGACACGCACAGCCCGCCGCCCTCGCGGTTGAGCAGGGCGATGCGTCCACCGTGCGCTTCCGCGATCTCGCGTGCGAGCGCCAGGCCGAGGCCGGTGCCGTTGCGCTTGGTCGAGTAGAACGGCAGCAGCGCGTTGGCGAGCACCGCCTCGTTCATGCCGGGCCCGCGATCGAGCACGTCGATCCGCCAGCCGTCCACGGCGCGTCGCAGACCGATCGCCACCGCGTCGGCAGCGCCATCGGCCTCATGCGCGTTGCGCAGCAGATTCAACAGCGCCTGCTCGACCTGGGCAGCATCGAAGGAGGCGGTGTATGCATCGTCGAGCGGACCGGCATCCGCGAACGGCACCTGCGAACGCAACTGGTCGAGGAACGCGCGCCAGCGGACCGGCGCGCGGCGCGGCGCCGGCAGTTTGGCGAAGTGCGCATAGCCGCGGATGAAGCCTTCGAGATGCCGCGCGCGCTCTTCGATCGTGCGCAGCGCGTCCGGCAGTCGCGCGGTTTGGCCGCGACGCAGCAGTTCCGCGCCAGAGTGCGCGAGCGAGGCGATCGGCGCCAGCGAATTGTTGAGCTCGTGGCTGATGACGCGGATGACCTTCTTCCAGGTCTGCACTTCCTGCCGGCGCAGTTCGGTCGTCATCTGCCGCAGCAACAGCAGCTCGTGGCGGCGTCCGTTGAGGCGGAAATGCCGACGCGACAGGTGATGGATCTCTTCCGTCTCGCCATCGCCGATGGTGAACAGTCCGTCGCCACCGCGCGCGAACGCTTCCGCCAACGCTGCGGGTGCGTCGACGAGCAGGGCGGCGAACGCCTGGCCTTCGAGCTTGCGGCCGCCACCGAAGGCGCGACGTGCGGCCAGGTTCGCGTGCACCACGCGGCCTCCGGGCTCGAGCAGCAGCATCGCGACCGGCGTGTTCTGCACCATCGTGTCGAGCAGCAGCTCGCGCTGCACCAGCGACAGCCGTTGCGCGCGCAGGGTGTCGCCCAGTTCGTTGTGCGCAGCCACCAGTTCGCCGAGTGCGCCGCGTCCCTGCCACGCCACGCCGAACCCGTAGTCGCTGTCGCGGTAGCTCGCGACGGTGCCGGCCAGGGCTCGGAACAGCGCATGCATCGGCGCGAACGCGCGATGCAGCGACCAGGCGAGCGAGGGCAGGACGGCGAACGTCGCTGCGGCGATCGCCGTCCCGGGCGACCACCACCGTTGCAACCAGACCGCCAGACCGGCGCCCAGCGCGACATGCGCCAGTGCGATCGCGATGACCACGCCCGTCAGCGACAGCCGTTGCGTCCAGCGCATGTCAGTCGCGACGGATGCCGAGGCGGTCGAGGCGCCGGTATAGCGCCTGCCGCGACAGTCCGAGTTCGCCCGCGGCCTGCGCCAGCACGCCGCCACTGCGCGCGAGCGCAGCTTCGATCTCGGCACGATCCGGCTCGGCCGCCTCCGGCGTGATCGCTGCCGCGGCAGAGACGGGCAGCGCGAGATCACGTGCCTCGATCTGCGCGTCGCGCGCCAGCAGTTCCGCACGCTGGATGACGTTGCGCAGTTCGCGCACATTGCCCGGCCAGCCGTGTTGCAGCAGGGCGCGCTCCGCGCCCGCCGACAGCGGTTTGCGCCCGTCGAGAAAGTGCCGCGCCAGCGGCAGGATGTCGCGCGGCCGCTGCGCGAGCGGCGCCAACCGCAGTTCGATGCCGTTGAGCCGGTAGTAGAGGTCCTCCCGGAACCGGCCGTCGGCGATCATCGTCGGCAGGTCGGCATTGGTCGCGCTGAGCACGCGCACCGACACGCTGCGCTCGCGGTTGCCGCCGAGGCGTTCGAAGCGTCCGGTCTCGAGCACGCGCAGCAGCTTGATCTGGCCGGCAGGCGGCAGCGTGCCCACTTCGTCGAGGAACAGCGTGCCGCCATCGGCCGCTTCGAACTTGCCTTCGCGCGCCCGTGTCGCGCCGGTATAGGCGCCGGCCTCCGCGCCGAACAGCTCGGCTTCGATCAGGTCGTGGGGCAACGCGCCACAGTTCACGGCGACGAACGGCCCGTCGCGGACGCCGGAGTTCGCGTGCAGGATTTCCGCGTACTTTTCCTTGCCGGTGCCGTTGGGGCCGGTGACCAGGACCGGCAGATTCGATCGCGCGACCTGCAGGGCCAGAGACAGCGTGGTTTCGCTGGCCGGATCGTCCCAGACCAGCCCCCGCAGATCGTGACCCTGCGCCAGTGCATCGCGGCGGCGGCGGTCGTCGCGCGTGCGCGCATCGAGCGCCCGGCGCGTCGTCGACAATTCCAGCAGCGTGTTGACCGTGGCCAGCAGCTTGCCGTCGTCCCAGGGTTTGCCGAGGTAATCGGCGGCGCCGGAGCGGATCAGTTCCACCGCCGATTCCAGGCGCGTCCATGCGGTGAGCAGCACCACCGGCAGGTCGGGATCGAAGCGCCGGATCGCGTGGAACAGGGCGATGCCTTCGTCGCCGGAGGTGGTGTCGGCGTGGAAGTTCATGTCCTGCACGACGAGATCGATGCCGCCGGCCTGCAGACGCGCGATGCCGGCCTCGGGGGTGTCGGCATGTTCGCAGGCGATGTCGTGCAGCGAGAACAGCACCTCCAGCGCGGTGGCGACGGCTGGGTTGTCGTCGATGACGAGAATTGTGGGCATCAGCGGCTGGCGATCCGATTGCGACGCAGGGACTGGGGGCATGGTCGTCGTCGGTCGCGATGGACGCAACCGACGACGGCGTGGCGCGGGGTCAGATGCTGCGCGTCGCCACGGCCGGCGGCACCGATGCCGCGCGCTTGGCCGGCCAGTACACCGCGATCTGTCCGAGCACCCACAGCACCACCGCGCCGATCGGGAGATAGATCACCGGCAGCCGACCGAGTTCATAGCGCGACATCAGCAGCTGGTTGAGACCGTAGGCCAGCAGCATGCCGAGCACGATGCCGATCGTGGCGAGCAGGAAGTTCTCGACCTGGAAATAGCGCAGGATCTGCGTGCGCGTCGCACCGAGCGCGCGGCGGATGCCGATCTGCTTGTTGCGCTGCTGCACCCAGAAACTGGCCAGGCCCACGATGCCGAGCGCGGTGACCACCAGCAGCGCGATGCACACCACGACCAGCAGCATCGCCATCGCGCGATCCTCGCGGTAGTACGCCTCGCGCAGGTCGGTCATCAGGTCGGCATTGACGGCGACGCGGTTCGGATCGATCTGCTTGAGCGTAGCGACCGCGGCATCGAGCACCTGGCGGCGCTGCGCGGGATCGGTGCGGATCACGTAGTTGATGCCGTTGGAGTCGTCGCGGATCGGGAACAGCATCGTCGCGTCCACATTCCCGCTGCTGTCGTTGGGCAGCGCCAGTGTTTCGACGACGCCGACGACCCGGATGGGCGCGTCCCCCCAGCTGTAGAACTGCTTGCCGATCGCGTCTTCTCCCGGGAACAGGCGTTCGGCCATCGCCCGGTTGATGATGGCGGCCGGCACGCCGATACCGCCGCCTTCGCGGCTCAGCGCGCCCATGTCGACGAACTCGTCCGGATTGAACCGGCGTCCCGCTACCAGCTGCAGGCCGAACGTATCCAGAAGGTCCTCCGTGCCGAGGTAGGGGGACGCCAGCATCGTGTTGTTGCGCTGGTCGGGGTTGAGGCGCACGCCACTGGTCGAACTGCTGTTGCCGTAGGGAATCTGCGTGACCGCGGCGACGTGACGTACACCCGGAAGTGCGCGCAGGGCGGCCAGGTCGCGCTGGATGCCGGCCTTGCGGTCCACATCGGCGCTCTCGTCGATGCCCGGCATCTGGATGCGCAGCAGTTCGGTTTCGATCGTGCCGCTGGGACGCGACATGTGCGCGATCCGGCGGTCGATCAGATAGATCGCGTTGCAGATGATCGCGCAGGCCAGTGCGATCTCGATCACGATCAGGGCGGCCGCGGTCTTGTGCCGGCGCAGCGTCGAGAAGATGGGGCGGATGTCCATGGAGGTCCTCGGGAAATTTCGGATCACTGCGACTTGAGCTGGATCGCGGGCGTCACCTGCATCGCGCGCCACGCCGGCAGCAGGCCGGCCAGCAGGCTCGCGAGGATCGACAGGGAAAAAGTCGTCAGCAGCATCGTCAGGTCGAGCTTGGCGAGTGCGGCGTAGCTGCTCGGGTTCTGGCGCACGGCCCACAGGCCGAGCAGGGCCAGGCCCAGGCCGACCACCCCACCGGCCACACCGATCGCACCGGCCTCGACCAGGAACTGGCTGAAGATCGCGCGGCGCGAAGCGCCCAGGGCGCGGCGGACGCCGATTTCGGACGCACGACGCAGGCTCTTGGCGAGCAGCAGGCCGACCGTGTTGACCAGACACACCAGCAGGAAGCCGATCGCGAGCCACAGTTGCAGGCGCACATCGCTGGGCACCACCTGCCTGTGGTCGAGCAGGGCCGGCACGTCCCGCAGACGCACGTTGTTCGGACGCTCGAAACGACCCGCGGCGCGCTGCTGGCCGGAATAGCTGTCGAGGTAATCGCGATACGCCGGCGCGTCGGCAGCATCGCCCAGCTCCACCCAGTACTGCACCCAGCTGCAGGGCGCATTGAGCGCATTGGGATCGCTGCCCGAATCGCCCCAGCAGTTCATGCTGCCCATGCGCGAGAGCTTCTGCTCCATCGCGGTCGAGAACGGCACGAACACCGATTCGAGCGTATTGAAGCTCTGCAGACTCAGGTCCCAGAACCGGGGTGTCGGCATCCACGCGCCGAGCACACCGATCACGCGGAAGTCGGCGCCGTTGACCCGGAGTGTCTTGCCGGTGCTGTCGCCACCGCCGAACACCTTCCGGTTGGTCTCCGCCGATATCACCGCGACACGCGCGCGCGACGCGTCTTCCTCTGCAGTCCAGGCCCGGCCGTAATTCAGCGGCGCGTCGAACATCGGAAAGAAATCCGCCGTGGTGTAGCGCGCGTCGGTGAAGAACGGGGCGCGCGTGCCGTCCGGTGCAACTGCCACGAATCCGCCGCTCATCATCGCCTGACGCGTGCCGCGTGCTTCGCGCAGCAGCGTTTCGGCATCGAAGCGCGTCATGTTGCCGTCGGGCTCCTCGCCCGCCACGTAGCTGTCCATGTTGGCTGCATCGAGCTGCACGTAGAACAGCCGATCGCTCTTGTCGGGGATGGGATCGCCCGACAACACGTGGAACACGGTCAGCGTCGTCATGCTGGCGCCGATGCCCAGCGCGATCGCCAGCACCATCAGCGCGGTGAGCACCTTGCTGTTGCGGAAGCTGCGCAGCGCGAGCTGCATGTAGTAACCGAACATGCCGGATCTCCTCAGACGTCCGCGGGAACGCGCGATGCGGCCGAAGACGACGGCATGGCGTGCATCGCCTGCAGATCGGTCGCCATGCCGTCGACGATGTGCACGTTGCGGTGCGCACGCGCAGCGAGTTCCGGGTCGTGGGTGACCATCACGATGGTGGTGCCGCGCGCGTTGATGTCCTCGAGCAGCTCCATCACGCTGCGCGCCATCTGCGAGTCGAGGTTGCCGGTGGGTTCGTCGGCGAGCAGCAGGCGCGGGCTGCCGGCGAGTGCGCGCGCGATCGCGACGCGCTGCTGCTGGCCGCCCGACAGCTCGGCCGGGTAGTGCTTCATGCGCGAGCCCAGGCCCACCAGCGACAGCGATTCCTCGATGCGCAGGCGGCGGTCGGACGCCGCCATGCCGCGATAGCGCAGCGGCACGTCGACATTGTCGAACAGGTTCAGATCGGGGATCAGATTGAAGCCCTGGAAGATGAAGCCGATCTTCTCGTTGCGCAGCTTCGAGCGCGCATCGTCATTGAGGCCGCGCACCTCGACCCCGTCGATCCGGTATTCGCCGCCGGTGAAGGTCTCCAGCAGGCCTGCGATGTTGAGGAAGGTCGTCTTGCCCGAGCCGGACGGACCGGTGACGGCGACGAACTCGCCTTCGGCGACATGCAGGTCGAGCGAGCGCAACGCATGGGTTTCGACGAGTTCGGTGCGGTAGACCTTGGCGACCTGGCGCATGTCGAGCATGGGAATGTGTCCTGTGACGTGAACTGCAAAGAAGGAAGACGCGTCGCGCTCAGCGGACGCGGAACAGGATCGGCAGACCGTGGTCGACGGTGCGCCTGCGTGCGCGTGCGAACGTCGGCATGCGCGCCGCGGACGGAGGGCCGGCGGGAATACCGGCCTCGAAGTGGGCCGACAGGCGACGAGGCATGGCGCCGGCGAGTTCGTCGGCGGTCCAGGCGACGGGAAACGGGCAATCGATGCGGGTGTGCATGGTCAGAGTCCGGAGATGCGGATGCGATCCGCGTTGTCGAAAAGATCGGTGCCGGCGACGACGACGCGATCGCCGGGCTGCAGGCCCTCGACGATCTCGACCGACGACAGGCTGCTGGCGCCGGCGGTGATCGGCCGGCGTACCGCGGTGTTGCCATCCATCACATAGGCTGCGCTGCCGCCCTCCTGATCGAGGAAGGGACCGCGCGCGACCATCAGCACGTCCGTGCGGGTGTCGAGCAGGATGCGCGCGGTCAGGCGCTGGCTCTGGCGCAGTCCGGGCGGCTGGCTGTTCTCGTCGAAGCGCAGGCGCGCGACGACTTCGCCATTGACCACTTCGGGCGAGACTGCCGAGACCTTGGCCGGATACGTCGTGCCGACGCTGCGCAGCTCGGCAGGCATCCCGATTTCGAGATCGCGCGCGAAGCTCTCCGGCACCTTGATCTCGACCTCGAACACCGACAGATCGACGACCGACAGCACCGGCGCGTTCGCGGCGACGTTGCTGCTCTGCACCGCCTGCACCTGGCCGACGATGCCGTCGAAGGGCGCGCGCAGCGTGAGCGCGTCGACCTGGCGACGCACTTCCATCACCACGCTGCGCTGGCGCTCCGCGACGAGCTGCTTGTTGCGCGTGTCCAGCCCGGCGCCGCGCCCCTGCAGGCCGAGATCCTCGGTCGCTGACGCCACGCCGATCTCGGTCTTCTGCAACGTGTCCTGTGCGCGCGCGAGATCGACCTGCGCCACGGCGCCGCCTTCGTACGCGCGCTGGTAGCGCTGCAGATCGCGCGCCGCCGCGGTGCGGTCGATCTGGGCCTGGTCCAGCACCTTGCGCGCCTCGGCGCGGCGCAACTGTGCATCGAGCGCGGCGCGCCCGGCTTCGGCCTCGTAGCCGGCAAGCGTGGCTTCTTCCTGCGCCAGCTTGCTGCGCAGTTCCGGGCTGTCGATCTCGGCCAGCGCCTGGCCCTTCTCGACGCGATCGCCAGCCACCACCTTCAGGGTCAGGGTGCCGCCCGAGATGGCGTACAGCGTGGGACTGTTGGCGGCGATCACCCGGCCTTCGGCGGCGATGTCGCGGACCAGATCGCCGCGGGTGACCTCGGCAAAGCGCAGCCGCTCCGCATCGATCGATCGTGCGCCCGAGGCCCAGCCGGTGAGCAGCCAGGCGACGGCCGCGATCAGCAGCAGGCACGCCACGCCGCCGATCAGCCACGCGCGGCGGCGCCCGTTGCCGGTGCGTGCGTGGACGGTGTCCTGCGCGGCGGTGTCGCGGATGCCGGTGGGGCGGGGGGGTGGACTGGACGCGGTGCTGGACATGCGGACGATCTCGTGCGGATACGCCTTACACAGCAACTCGCGTGCCAAATTCAAGTCATTGATTATTCGGCGGAATATTGTGGGGCGGATGCGTCCGCCGACAGCCCGGACGTCCGGACGGACGCTGGGTGCGGGCGCAGGCGACCGGGACATGCGCCCCCGCGCGCATCGCCGGCCTTGGCCGGCGGTCGCGTCCATACCGGAGGGGCGCGGGCCCAGTCCGGGACCAGACAGTCCCGTTGCACGGATGATCACTGGCGCTGAACACGTCAGCAGTCGCAACGCGACCGGCGTGGTGCCGGCCGCTAGAATGCGGGGCCTAAACAATCAGGAGCAGGCCGGATGTGTGGAATCGTCGGTGCGATCGCGGGTCGCGATGTGGTGCCCGTCCTCGTGGAGGGCCTCAAGCGGCTGGAGTATCGCGGCTACGATTCGGCCGGTATTGCGGTGGTCACCGACGGCGTGGTCCGTCGGGTGCGCCGTACCGGGCGTGTCGCCGAGATGGAAGCGGCGGCGCAAACGGACGCGCTGCAGGCCGAGCTAGGGATCGGGCACACGCGCTGGGCGACCCATGGCGGGGTGACCGAGACCAATGCGCATCCGCATATCAGCCACGACAGCCTCGCACTGGTGCACAACGGCATCATCGAGAATCACGAGGCGCAGCGTGAGCGACTCACGCAGCTCGGCTACTTGTTCGAGTCGCAGACCGATACCGAGGTGATCGCGCACCTGATCCATCACCACCAGTCGCAGGGGCTGGATCTGCTGGCCGCGCTGCAGGCGTCGGTCCGGGAGCTCGAAGGCGCGTATGCGCTGGCGGTGATCGACAAGGCGGCGCCGGACCGCATGGTGGTCGCCCGCATGGGCTGTCCCTTGCTCGTCGGCCTGGGCCAGGGTGAGAACTTCGTTGCGTCCGATGTCTCGGCGATCCTGCAGGCCACACGCCGTGTGATCTTCCTCGAGGAAGGTGACACGGCGGTGCTGACCCGTGCCGCGGTCCAGGTCTACGACGGCAACGGTGACACCGTTGCCCGCGACGAACATCTGTCGGACGTCTCGCTGGCCTCGCTCGAACTCGGGCCGTACCGCCATTTCATGCAGAAGGAGATCCACGAGCAGCCGCGGGCGCTGGCCGACACCATCGAAGCGATCATCGATGCGGCTGCATTCGAGCCCACGCTGTTCGGCAAGGACGCCGAGGCGGTCCTGCGCGAAGTGGAGGGCGTGCAGATCCTCGCCTGTGGCACCAGCTTCTACGCCGGTTCGGTGGCGCGCTACTGGATCGAGGCGATCAGTGGTCTGCCCTGTTCGGTCGAGATCGCCAGCGAGTACCGGTACCGCGCTGCCGTCGCCAATCCGAAACATCTGATCGTGACGATCTCGCAGTCCGGCGAAACGCTCGACACGATGGAAGCGCTCAAGTACGCCAAATCACTCGGGCATACGCGCACCCTGTCGATCTGCAACGTGCCGGAGAGCGCCATCCCCCGCGCCAGCGGTCTGGTGTTCTACACCCGCGCCGGCGCCGAGATCGGCGTGGCATCGACCAAGGCGTTCACCACGCAGCTCGTCGGCCTGTTCGCGCTCGCCGTCACCCTGGCCAAGCTCAACGGGCGCCTGGAAGGTGAACAGGAGGCCGGCTATATCGAAGACCTGCGGCAGTTGCCGGGCAGCGTGCAGCACGCGCTGAACCTGGAGCCGCAGATCACCTCCTGGGCCGAGAAGTTCACCCCCAGGCACCACGCCCTGTTCCTGGGGCGCGGCGTGCACTATCCGATCGCGCTGGAGGGTGCGCTCAAGCTCAAGGAGATCTCCTACATCCATGCCGAGGCGTATCCGGCTGGCGAGCTCAAGCACGGCCCGCTCGCGCTGGTGGACGCGGACATGCCGGTCGTGGTGATCGCGCCAAAGGACGCGTTACTGGAGAAGGTGAAGTCGAACATGCAGGAAGTCAGGGCGCGTGGCGGTGAACTCTTCGTCTTCACCGATGCCGACAGCAACTTCAACGCATCGGAAGGCGTGCATGTGATCCGCACGCCGCGACACGTCGGCGTGCTGAGCCCGATCGTGCATACGATCCCCGTGCAGTTGCTGGCCTACCACACGGCACTTTCGCGTGGGACCGATGTCGACAAGCCCCGCAATCTGGCGAAGTCCGTCACCGTCGAGTAGCGCCGCAGCGCGCAACTGGCTGAACGCGGATGGCGGTTTAACCGGCTTCTACACAATTACGTGTCAGCCTCTATGCAAACCGATTTCATCTATGCATAATTCGCGCCCCGCTTGACGGGCTGCACTTCGGGGCAGCAGGCAAGGCGGGGCGAGAACGACAACAGCCTTCACGCGGTGTTGACAGCCTCGAAAGTCGCGGTAAGATGTGCGGCTCGCTTCAATGAAACGCCTTCGGGCCGGACGCTGAAGACGGCGGAAACCAACCCTCAATGAGGTGTTGACGAAAGCCAAAACCGCGCTAAGATGGGCGGCTCGCTTCGGAGGAAACGACGAAGCAGTGGGAAGCAGGCGCTGAGGCCGCTTCCGCAGATCTTTGACAGTGTGCGCAGGATACTTATGAGGTGTTGACGAAAGCCAAAACCGCGCTAAGATGGGCGGCTCGCTTCGGAGGAAACGACGAAGCAGTGGGAAGCAGGCGCTGAGGCCGCTTCCGCAGATCTTTGACAGTGTGCGCAGGATACTTATGCGGACGTCTGGCTGGTGGTGTTAGTCCATTAGCAGACGTTCTAGAAAGAGCAAGAAAGATTCAAAAGCATGCAAATGCTGGTGAGTAGTTCGAGTTCTGGAAAAGACATCTGCACTCGAAGCATTAGATCTCACTTCGGTGATGTCGAAACATTTAAGTGAAGAGTTTGATCCTGGCTCAGAGTGAACGCTGGCGGCAGGCCTAACACATGCAAGTCGAACGGCAGCACAGAGGAGCTTGCTCCTTGGGTGGCGAGTGGCGGACGGGTGAGGAATACATCGGAATCTGCCTATTTGTGGGGGATAACGTAGGGAAACTTACGCTAATACCGCATACGACCTACGGGTGAAAGCGGAGGACCTTCGGGCTTCGCGCAGATAGATGAGCCGATGTCGGATTAGCTAGTTGGCGGGGTAAAGGCCCACCAAGGCGACGATCCGTAGCTGGTCTGAGAGGATGATCAGCCACACTGGAACTGAGACACGGTCCAGACTCCTACGGGAGGCAGCAGTGGGGAATATTGGACAATGGGCGCAAGCCTGATCCAGCCATGCCGCGTGGGTGAAGAAGGCCTTCGGGTTGTAAAGCCCTTTTGTTGGGAAAGAAAAGCAGTCGGTTAATACCCGATTGTTCTGACGGTACCCAAAGAATAAGCACCGGCTAACTTCGTGCCAGCAGCCGCGGTAATACGAAGGGTGCAAGCGTTACTCGGAATTACTGGGCGTAAAGCGTGCGTAGGTGGTTTGTTAAGTCTGATGTGAAAGCCCTGGGCTCAACCTGGGAATTGCATTGGATACTGGCAGGCTAGAGTGCGGTAGAGGGTAGTGGAATTCCCGGTGTAGCAGTGAAATGCGTAGAGATCGGGAGGAACATCCGTGGCGAAGGCGACTACCTGGACCAGCACTGACACTGAGGCACGAAAGCGTGGGGAGCAAACAGGATTAGATACCCTGGTAGTCCACGCCCTAAACGATGCGAACTGGATGTTGGGTTCAACTAGGAACTCAGTATCGAAGCTAACGCGTTAAGTTCGCCGCCTGGGGAGTACGGTCGCAAGACTGAAACTCAAAGGAATTGACGGGGGCCCGCACAAGCGGTGGAGTATGTGGTTTAATTCGATGCAACGCGAAGAACCTTACCTGGCCTTGACATGCACGGAACTTTCCAGAGATGGATTGGTGCCTTCGGGAACCGTGACACAGGTGCTGCATGGCTGTCGTCAGCTCGTGTCGTGAGATGTTGGGTTAAGTCCCGCAACGAGCGCAACCCTTGTCCTTAGTTGCCAGCACGTAATGGTGGGAACTCTAAGGAGACCGCCGGTGACAAACCGGAGGAAGGTGGGGATGACGTCAAGTCATCATGGCCCTTACGGCCAGGGCTACACACGTACTACAATGGGAAGGACAGAGGGCTGCAAACCCGCGAGGGCAAGCCAATCCCAGAAACCTTCTCTCAGTCCGGATCGGAGTCTGCAACTCGACTCCGTGAAGTCGGAATCGCTAGTAATCGCAGATCAGCATTGCTGCGGTGAATACGTTCCCGGGCCTTGTACACACCGCCCGTCACACCATGGGAGTTTGTTGCACCAGAAGCAGGTAGCTTAACCTTCGGGAGGGCGCTTGCCACGGTGTGGCCGATGACTGGGGTGAAGTCGTAACAAGGTAGCCGTATCGGAAGGTGCGGCTGGATCACCTCCTTTAGAGACAAGGCTGCATCGCTTGTCCAGGCGTCCTCATAAGTAACCTGCACGATTGGTAATCAAGCAAGACTGGGTCTGTAGCTCAGGTGGTTAGAGCGCACCCCTGATAAGGGTGAGGCCGGTGGTTCGAGTCCTCCCAGACCCACCACATGGGGCCTTAGCTCAGCTGGGAGAGCACCTGCTTTGCAAGCAGGGGGTCGTCGGTTCGATCCCGACAGGCTCCACCATTCTTGATTGATGATTCACCGATCGCTGCGCACACATCAGATTTGAATGTCGCCGGGCACTGTGGCCTGACGACGGTTCTTTGAAAAATAGGGAAGTAGCGAGCGTCTGAGACAAGAACTCATACGTGTCGTGTGGCTAAGGCGGGGACCTCGAGTCCCTAGTAAATTGAGTCGTTATATTTGCGTCGATGCTTTGTACCCATCGACAGAAGTATGGCTCCGAGGCAACTTGGGGTTATATGGTCAAGCGAATAAGCGCACACGGTGGATGCCTTGGCGGTCAGAGGCGATGAAGGACGTGGTAGCCTGCGAAAAGTATCGGGGAGCTGGCAACAAGCTTTGATCCGGTAATGTCCGAATGGGGAAACCCACCTCGTAAGAGGTATCGTGCAGTGAATACATAGCTGTACGAGGCGAACGCGGTGAACTGAAATATCTAAGTAACCGTAGGAAAAGAAATCAACCGAGATTCCCTGAGTAGTGACGAGCGAACGGGGAACAGCCCAAAAGTCGATATGGTTTTAGCAAAACGGTCCTGGAAAGACCGGCCATAGAAGGTGATAGCCCTGTATGCGAAAGGGCCATATCGATGAAAAATGAGTAGGGCGGGGCACGAGAAACCCTGTCTGAACATGGGGGGACCATCCTCCAAGGCTAAATACTCCTGACCGACCGATAGTGAACCAGTACCGTGAGGGAAAGGCGAAAAGAACCCCGGAGAGGGGAGTGAAATAGACCCTGAAACCGTGTGCGTACAAGCAGTAGGAGCTCCGCAAGGAGTGACTGCGTACCTTTTGTATAATGGGTCAGCGACTTATTGTTCGTGGCAAGCTTAACCGTATAGGGGAGGCGAAGGGAAACCGAGTCTGATAAGGGCGCATAGTCGCGGGCAATAGACCCGAAACCGGGTGATCTAGTCATGCCCAGGATGAAGGTTGAGTAACATCAACTGGAGGTCCGAACCCACTCCCGTTGCAAAGGTAGGGGATGAGGTGTGATTAGGAGTGAAAAGCTAATCGAACCCGGAGATAGCTGGTTCTCCTCGAAAGCTATTTAGGTAGCGCCTCATGTGAATCTTCTTGGGGGTAGAGCACTGTTATGGCTAGGGGGTCATTGCGACTTACCAAACCATTGCAAACTCCGAATACCAAGACAGACTGCATGGGAGACACACGGCGGGTGCTAACGTCCGTCGTGAAAAGGGAAACAACCCAGACCCACAGCTAAGGTCCCAAATTATCACTAAGTGGGAAACGATGTGGAAAGGCACAGACAGCCAGGAGGTTGGCTTAGAAGCAGCCACCCTTTAAAGAAAGCGTAATAGCTCACTGGTCGAGTCGGTCTGCGCGGAAGATTTAACGGGGCTAAGTGATAAACCGAAGCTTGGGGTGCACATATTTATATGTGCGCGGTAGAGGAGCGTTCCGTAAGCCGTCGAAGGCAGATTGAGAAGTCTGCTGGAGGTATCGGAAGTGCGAATGCTGACATGAGTAACGATAATGGGGGTGAAAAGCCTCCACGCCGAAAGCCCAAGGTTTCCTTGCGCAACGTTAATCGACGCAGGGTGAGTCGGCCCCTAAGGCGAGGCAGAAATGCGTAGTCGATGGGAAGCTGGTTAATATTCCAGCACCTCGCATAAGTGCGATGGGGGGACGGAGAAGGTTAGGTCTACCAGGCGTTGGTTGTCCTGGGGAAAGGCGGTAGGAGTGGGTCTTAGGCAAATCCGGGACCCTTTAACTCCGAGCACCGAGACGAGCTCATTAGAGCGAAGTGACTGATACCACGCTTCCAGGAAAAGCCCCTAAGCTTCAGCTTATGCAGACCGTACCGTAAACCGACACAGGTGGGTAGGAAGAGAATTCTAAGGCGCTTGAGAGAACTCGGGTGAAGGAACTAGGCAACATAGCACCGTAACTTCGGGAGAAGGTGCGCCCTTGATCGTGGCCCATGCGGGCTACAGCGATCGGGGGCCGCAGTGACCAGGCCGCTGCGACTGTTTATCAAAAACACAGGACTCTGCAAACACGAAAGTGGACGTATAGGGTCTGACGCCTGCCCGGTGCCGGAAGGTTAATTGATGGGGTCAGCCGCAAGGCGAAGCTCTTGATCGAAGCCCCGGTAAACGGCGGCCGTAACTATAACGGTCCTAAGGTAGCGAAATTCCTTGTCGGGTAAGTTCCGACCTGCACGAATGGCGTAACGATGGCGGCGCTGTCTCCACCCGAGACTCAGTGAAATTGAAATCGCTGTGAAGATGCAGCGTTCCCGTGGCAAGACGGAAAGACCCCGTGAACCTTTACTATAGCTTTACATTGAACGTTGAGTTCGTCTGTGTAGGATAGGTGGGAGGCTTTGAAACCATGGCGCTAGCTGTGGTGGAGCCAACCTTGAAATACCACCCTGTCGTGCTTGACGTTCTAACCTAGGTCCGTTATCCGGATCGGGGACCATGTATGGTGGGTAGTTTGACTGGGGCGGTCTCCTCCCAAAGAGTAACGGAGGAGCTCGAAGGTACGCTCAGCGCGGTCGGACATCGCGCACTGTGTGCAAAGGCATAAGCGTGCTTGACTGCGAGATCGACGGATCAAGCAGGTAGGAAACTAGGACTTAGTGATCCGGTGGTTCTGTATGGAAGGGCCATCGCTCAACGGATAAAAGGTACTCCGGGGATAACAGGCTGATACCGCCCAAGAGTTCATATCGACGGCGGTGTTTGGCACCTCGATGTCGGCTCATCACATCCTGGGGCTGTAGTCGGTCCCAAGGGTATGGCTGTTCGCCATTTAAAGTGGTACGCGAGCTGGGTTCAGAACGTCGTGAGACAGTTCGGTCCCTATCTGCCATGGGCGTTGGAGATTTGAGAGGGGCTGCTCCTAGTACGAGAGGACCGGAGTGGACGAACCTCTGGTGTTCCGGTTGTCACGCCAGTGGCACTGCCGGGTAGCTATGTTCGGAAGCGATAACCGCTGAAAGCATCTAAGCGGGAAGCGCGCCTCAAGATGAGATCTCCCGGGAGCTTGACTCCCCTGAAGGAACCATCAAGACCAGGTGGTTGATAGGCTGGGTGTGTAAGCACAGCAATGTGTTGAGCTAACCAGTACTAATGATCCGTGTGGCTTGACCATATAACCTCAAGTTGCTTCTACCGAAGCATCCTTGGCCAACGACACGAATGAGTCGTCAACAAATGTTCGCTACTTCCCAACCTCTGAGAGCGTGAGCGCTGTCAGTCCCTCTTTCGATCGCATCCCTGCGTCGAAACTCGGACCGATCGGCGACCCTCCACCCTCTCCCTGGTGACTATAGCTGTATGGAACCACCCGATCCCATTCCGAACTCGGAAGTGAAACGTACATGCGCCGATGGTAGTGTGCATCTAGCATGCGAGAGTAGGTCATCGCCAGGGTTTTTACCCAAAACCCCCGCCGGTATTCCGGCGGGGGTTTTTCTTTGCGCCGGATTTGCCAAAGCAATCGACCGGGGAAACTCGAGGGAATGGCTGAGAGAAAGTC